>CAXXDR010000002.1:0-1324277 GCA_963665885.2 Bacteroidales bacterium
TAAGAGGACGGAAAGGTCCCCGTATTGCGATAAAAGCGATGGCTCGAAAATTAGCAATACTATATTGGCGCATGATGGTTAAAGGAGTCGATTTTGTTGAACAAGGTGTCACCCATTATGAGGAACAATTGTTAGCCAATAAGATAAAAACACTAAACAGACTTGTCAAAGAACTGAATGTTAAACTACCAGAAAATGTACCAGTTGCGTAAATCTGTCATTGGTACCGAAGGGAGAAATCTGTTTCATTATCACCATTTGCTTTTGTTGTCATTGGTACCGCCGGGAGGAATCTAAAACAGTCTTCCACCGCCCTTACCCCTCTCTTCCCAAGAGAGGGGCTGGGGGTGAGTTTGTTGATACAAAGAGAGCAGTTGGGGGTGAGTTTGCTGATACAAAGAGAGTAAGCGGGATTGAGTTTGTTGAATTAGGGCAAAACCCCAACGATTATAAGCTGTTTGCCCGGCATAGAAAATTGATTATATCCAAACCTAAATTCCCTACCATTCATCTAAAGATACCTGGTATTCATCCTAAGATACCTGACATTCATCCTAAGATACCTGACATTCATCCTAAGATACCTGGTATTCATCCCTCAATGCTTGGCATTCATCCTTCAATGCTTGGTATTCATCCTTCAATGCTTGGCTATCATCCTTCAATGCTTGACTTTTATCCATTGATGTTTGATATCCATACGCGATTGTTTACATTTCATACCTTCATGTAACGATAATCATCAGCAATGTTTCATCATCATACCTTCATGTAACAGGTTTCATCGTTAATGTAACAGGTTTCATCGTTAATGTAACAGGTTTCATCATTAATGTAACAGGTTTTATCATTAATGTAACAGGTTTTATCGTTAATGTAACAGGTTTTATCGTTAATGTAATACAAGCGATAGGCAACTTCTTTCGTTCCCTATCGCATTGCTTGTAGCCAATCCATTCCCTAAGCTTTACCGGCAAAAACTTGCCGGCAAAGCAAGAGAATTTCTAAAATATATTTCATGGTTACTTGGTTGCTTTGGATTTCACCGGGAAATCTCCCGAATGATTGGCTGCCAGATATGCCATCATGGTCATCAGAAAAACATTTTCTTTTAAGTCGTCTTTCGGAATCCGTTCTACGGCATCCATTGTGGTATGGTAAATTTTATAATAATCCAGTGGATCCTGGATAAACTGAAAACCAGGCAAGCCGGCTTCATCAAACGAAATATGATCGGTGTCTTTTGTATTGCTTATACAAACGGTTTGAAAACATGGCTCATTGATGATCTTCATCCAATCGGAAAACAGATTGGCAGCCCCGGTATTTTCCTGGGCATACACTCCGCGAAACTTTCCTGCGCCATTATCCATATTAAAATAAGCATAGCATTTTTCCGAATTGTTTTCAAAATGGTTTTTGATATAGGATTTTGAACCTATCAACCCTAATTCTTCTGCACCCCAGAGTCCGATCCGGATGGTTCGTTTCGGCTGTATACCCAAAGTTTTAAAAATCCGCAGAACTTCCATGCAGGTAACAACTCCGATGGTGTTGTCGGTAGCAGCATATCCGGCAAAATGAGAATCAAGATGGGCGCCAAGCATTACTACTTCGCCGTTTTGTTCACTTCCCGGAATTTCGGCAACGACATTAAACCCTTTTTGTGGCTTGCCCATCGTAACATCAATCTGGGTTTCCATTTTAACGGTTTCTCCTTTTTTAAGCAATCGTATTATACTGTTATATTGTTCCATGGAAATGGTAACCTGAGGTAAAGATGCCGGTAAATCTGTTCGCGGAGCATAGTCCACCAAATAATCATAGATATTATTCGGTTCAACCGGAGATATATTGCTCCAAACCTGCAATATTCCGTAACTGCTGTATGTGCAATCAAGCAATAATGCCGCATCTTCTTCTTTACAAAACTCAACTTTTTTACTCATCCAGCGAATGTATTGTAAGTACCATTCTTCTCCTTTTTTTTCTTCCTGCATCGATTTTTCTCTTTCTTCGGCAGTCGGGATTTTCTCATTCTGTAACTTTGTAAGCGAAGAATCGGCAAGTCTTTTTACGAACGGATCCGTATAAGGGCGCATTCCCGAAGGATCGGCTATCATGACAATTTTTCCCTTTAATTTTCCTTTATATTTTTCCAGTTCCGTTTCGTCTTTTGCCTCCAGATAAACAACCTCACTTTTTATAATTCCATTGGTGCTGTAGGTATATTCTTTGGGACAAGCAATGATGGGTTTGACAAAAGGTTCCGTCATTGTGAGGTAAAATTTGTTTAATTCCCAGCTTTTACCTTCCAAATCAAAAGGCTCAAACTGCACCTGGGTAATACCAAATTCATGAAGTTTGTCTTCTATCCATTGGGAAGAAGCCTGATAGGCCGGCGAAAAGTTTAATCGGGGACCATACTTATCACACAAGCCCGTAAGCATACTGCTTGCTTTATTGTTTTGCATAGCCTCATTCCTGATTTTAGAAATTAAAGCAGTATCGGCTTTGTCTTTAAAATTCCCTGCTAAAAGTATTTCTAGCGAAAACAGGAAAATTGTCAGTAATAAAATGATTCGTTTCATAGTTGTGATTATTTGGTTAAATTATTATTCAAAAACACTAGTGATGCGTTAACTTTTTAAAATTAGTTGTAAATAATTGATATAAAAACAAATATAATCGTTCTTTGATTTTTTGATTTGAATTGACCTGTAGTTTTGCACTTTTTTAAGTGCATGATTATGAATTCAGGTAAGTATGTATTTGCCCAGCTTTTACAATTTGTCAACAGGTATGAGTTTGAAAAATGTGTAAATCGGTATAATGGTGATCACAGGATCAGAAATTTGAATTGTTGGAACCAGTTTTTACAACTTTTCTTTGGTCAACTGACTTCTCTTAATTCATTACGTGATATTTGTTTATGTCTGAAAGTTCACAAGAAGAAGCTCTATCATTTGGGTATTAAGCAACATGTTGAACAATCAACTTTATCGCGGGCAAATGAAAATCGTAATTGGCACATATTTGCTGATTTTGGAGAGTATCTGATAAAACTGGTAAGACCTCTTTATCAAGATACCCCAATCCCCAATATCGATATTGACAATGATGTGTTTGCTTTAGATTCGACGACGATATCGCTTAGCATCAAGTTGTTCCAATGGGCACATGGAAAATACTCACGGGGTGCAATAAAAGTCCATACCTTGCTTGATTTGCGGGGTAGCATACCGACCTTTATCCTTATTACCGATGGTAAATACCATGACAGCAACGCACTTGATGAGATCATTCCAATCCCTAATGCTATTTATTTGATGGATAAGGCTTATGTCGATTTTCTCGCATTGTACAATATCCATAAAGTAGGGGCATATTTTGTAACCAGAGCAAAAATATCGCTCAATTATATTGAAATCGAAAGAAACTTCAATATTGATGACTCATCGGGGTTAAGAAGTGATAAAACCATCAAACTTAATGGGTATAAGTCTAAAAAACTTTACCCGGAGAACTTTCGGCTTGTTGAATATTACGACCAAGAAAAAGCCTTATTGCTCGTGTTTTTAACCAACAATTTTGACATATCAGCCCTTGAAGTTGCACGTTTATACAAAAATCGATGGCAAATAGAAGTGTTTTTCAAATGGATAAAGCAGAATCTCACCATCAAAAGATTATGGGGGCACTCAGAAAATGCAGTAAACATTCATATATGGGTGGCTATCTGCACTTATCTGATTGTAGCATATATCAAGCATTCACTCAAAACCAACTTGTCGGTTTACGAAATAATGCAAATTTTGGGAATATCTGCTTTCGATAAAACTTCAGTTAAGGAACTGCTTACCGAGGTACAAGTCAATCAAAATGTGAAAGAACAATACGATTTATTTTGTGATTAATTTTAACGCATCAGTAGTGATTCAAAAACAAAAATCGATTGCTTCTTTTAATAGAACAAAAATTTTCTTTAAATCTTGTTTTTCTATCTGCAATTGCAATTAAATCTCCGGCAAACAGATTTGAAATTATTCGAAGCTGTCAAAATTTAAAATTTTTATAACAATTAATTAAAAAAGCTTATATTTGGAGGCCATTTTAAAATGGGTAATTAAGAGATTGAAATATAGTTGTTGTGAAAATGGTATGTTGAAAACATAAGGTTTGGTATTATTAAAATAATTTTCGGGGTAATTTTTTACAATGTAAAAATTGTGCGCCATGATTGAAAACGATCCAACTTACGAAGCGCTTCTGCAGGAAAACCTTGCTTTAAAAAACGAATTATCACAAAAAAAGACGGAACTTAACCGCTATCAAATACTTACTTCAAAAGTTTCCGATGTTATCTGGATTTTAAATTTACATGGACAATTTACGTATGTCAGCCCGTCGGTAGAGCGACTCAGGGGGTTTACGGCGGCGGAAGTTTACAAACAAAGCATCAATGATGTACTCACTCCCGCATCAGCCCAAAAAGCTTTACAATTATTAGCGGAAACGTTGGGTGAAGAAGCAAAAGGCATTAAAAAAGATGTTTTTGGTTGCTATGAATTAGAACAAACCTGCAAGGATGGTTCAACGGTCTGGACAGAAGTAATTACTTCTGCTAACAGGGACGAACAGGGCAATTTGCTTGAATTTATCGGAGTCAGCAGAAATATCGGGGAAAGAATAAAAATTCAGGAAGAACTTAACAAAAGCGAAGAACGTTACCGGCTTATATCAGAGGTTTCTTCCGATTATGTTTTTTCCACCATGGTGCTTTCGGATGGTTCCCTTGAATTAAATTGGGTAAGCGGCGCTTTCGAGAATATCACAGGTTTTACTTTCGAAGAATACAAGGCTAAGGGAGGCTGGCGTGCTTTTGTTCATTCCGATGATCTGGCAAAAGATGATGAAGATTTGCAGAACCTTTTTGGTAACCGTGCCGTAAAATCGGAAATCCGCACACTGAATAAACGAGGAGAAGTGATTTGGGTGCAGGTATTTGCACATCCTCTTTGGGACAACGATCGAAATGTATTAAAAAGTATTTATGGCGCCGTACGCAACATCACCGAAAGAAAAATTACAGAACAAAGGCTCAGGGAAAGCGAAGAAAAACTTAGCAATGCCAACAATCTTTTACAGGCAGTTCTGGATGCATCTTCCGATGCCATTACCATGACTAACCGTAAAGGAGAGTTTCAGGCATGTAATAAAATATTGCTTCAGCGTTGGGGTAAAACCAGAGAAGAAATCGTTGGATTTTCGGCAGGCAAAGTGTTGCCGCCATCTGTTTTTCAAAACAGAGTAAAGATTATCAATGAATGTATCGAAGCTCGGGAGGGCGTTACGTTTACCGATACCTATGATGAAAAATGGTTCGAAAATACGATAGAACCCATAGTGGAAGCAGATGGTACCATTGAAAACGTTGCTCTGTTTTCGCGCGATATTACTTTGCTTAAAAACACCCTGGATAATCTGAAAAAAAATGAGGAAAAATTTGCCAAAGCCTTCCGTTGCAGTCCCGATCCTATTTTAATCACCATCCTTAACGAAGGAAAGATCGTGGAAGCAAACGATTCTTTTATTGCTTGTTCGGGCTTAACCAAAGATGAATGTATTGGAAAAACAACAATCGACATTCATTTATGGATTATCCCCGAACAGCGGAATCAATTTACCTCTCTTTTACAGAAAAACGGCAGGGTGCAGAATTTTGAATGTGATTTCAATTTTAAGGGAAATGTCAGGAATTGTTTAGTGTCGGCAGAAATCATTAGCCTTAATGAAGAAGAATATATACTTGGCGTAATTCACGATATCACCGAACGCAAAACTGCCGAGCTAAAACTGGAAAATGAGCGTAAACGGTTACGTACTCTTATTGAATCCATTCCAGATTTGGTATGGCTGAAGGATCATGATGGCGTTTACATACTATGTAATCCAAAATTTGAACTGCTTTTTGGAGCAAAAGAAAAAGATATTATCGGCAAAACCGATTATGATTTTGTAGATGCACCTCTTGCCGATTTTTTCAGAGAAAAAGACCGTAAAGCCATGATGGCAGGAAAGCCTTCCATAAATACCGAGGAATTAATTTTTGCCGGCAATGGATATAAAGGTTTATTTGAAACCATAAAAACACCTGTGTACGATGTAGAAGGCCGCCTGATAGGTATTTTGGGTATTTCCAGGGATATGACTGAATTAAACGAGTTGAATCAAAATCTTGAGAAAAAAGTAGAGGAACGTACCATGCAGCTTGAAGATGCCAACAAGGATCTTGAAGCTTTTGCATATTCCATTTCGCACGATTTACGTGCTCCGCTCCGTCATATTGATGGTTTTTCCAAAATTTTAAAAGATACAATTTCTGATTCCACCGACGAAACCAACAGATATTTCCGAAAAATCAGCGATTCGGTTATCCAGATGGGAAGGATGATTGACGATTTGCTAAAATTCTCCCGCTTGGGACGAAAGCCTATACAAACAACGGATGTCGATCTGAATATTCTGGTTAAAAATGTTGTCAACCAATTTGAGCCAGAGATTACAAGCCGGAAAATCGAAATAGCGATTGACAAACTTCCCGTTATCCATGGCGATTACGGGCTTTTACAAATGGTTTTTGAAAATCTTATTTCCAATGCCATCAAATTTACATCCAAAAAAGAAAAAGCGATAATAGAAATAGGATATTATAAAGATACTGACCCAAAAAATACTATTTTCGTAAAAGATAACGGAGCCGGTTTCGATATGGCGTATGCCAGCAAATTATTCGGCGTTTTTCAGCGCCTGCATACCCAAAGTGAATTTGAAGGAACGGGGATCGGTTTGGCCAATGCGAAGCAAATAATTCATAAACATGGCGGAACCATTACCGCCAAAAGCGAAATAGATAATGGGGCTACATTTTTAATAACATTATAAAATAACTTTCTATGGAAAATATTCCTCCGATTCTTTATGCCGAAGATAATGAAAATGACATCGAATTGACGTTAAGTGCCTTTAAGCAATGTAAATTAGGCAATCGCATTGACGTAGTTACGGATGGTGTTCAGGTTTTGGACTATCTGCGATACAACGGCAAATACCTAAACAGGGAAAAGGAAAAACCGGTATTAATATTGCTCGATATCAAAATGCCAAAACTTGACGGGATTCAGGCGTTAAGAGTCATCAAGTCGGATGAAGAGTTAAAAACCATACCAACGGTTATGCTGACATCTTCGGCCATGGAAACAGATCTTGTTGAAAGCTATAACTTAGGTGTGAATGCTTACGTGGTGAAACCGGTGGATTATAGTGATTTTATAGAAGCTGTAAAAAAAATAGGTTCTTTTTGGGCTATTGTAAATAAAACCGTGTAAAGGGGGGGACGTTATGAAAACGCTTAAGGTACTGATTTTGGAAGATAATGAATATGATATGGAGCTGGTGAAAAAGGCAGCAGCATCTACACCTGACTACCATTTTCAGTTTAAATGGGTCGTTTCCAAAAATGATTTTATCAAAGCCCTTACAGAAGAAAAATTTGATATTGTATTAAGCGATTACAATTTACCGCAATTTAACGGAATAGATGCTTTAAAGATATCAAAAGAAATCAATCCTAATATTCCATTCATTATCGTAACCGGTACTTTAACGGAAGAAGCTGCAGCCGACTCTATCAAAGCCGGCGCCTGGGATTATGTGGTAAAAGAACGACTTCACCGTTTGCCCTTAGCCATCGAAAGCGTTTTAAAACTTAAAAATGAAAAGCTAAAACTTAAGGAAAGTGAGGAAAAATTCCGACTGATAACTACTTCGGCTCAGGACGGCATCATCATGATTGATAATGAAGGGAAAATCAATTACTGGAATCCCGGGGCTGAAAAAATATTCGGATATTCCATTGAAGAAATCAGAAATCAAAATATGCATTCCTTGCTGGCTCCTCCAAAATATCATCAACAGCATTTACCGGCATTCCAGCATTTCAGAGAAACAGGAGAAGGCCCTTTGCTCGGAAAAGTAGTAGAATTGGAAGCTTTACGAAAGGACGGAACTACTATTGATATTGAACTTTCCCTTGCTGGCATGCAACTTTCCGAAGGCCATGGCGCGGTGGGCATTGTCAGGGATATTTCGGAACGTAAAATAGCGGAAAATGAAATCAAACGGCAGTATTATTTTATTGATGCCATGCTGAATTCCATACCCATTCCCTTATTTTATAAAGATACCGAAGGACGATACCTGGGTTGCAACGAGGCTTTTTCTGAACTGTTTGGCAAATTGGCTGAAGAAATTCGCGGTAAAGCAGTGAATGAATTATGGCCCGAACGATATTCTCAAATATACAATGAAAAGGATTTGGAACTGTTACGGGATAAAAGCAGGCAACGTTACGAATCTGTTATTCTTGATAAAGATCAGAAAGAACATCAGGTAATTTATGACAAAGCCGTTTTTTATAACGAAAAGGATGAAGTTGCAGGCATCATTGGTACCTTTACTGATATTACTGAAATAAAGAAAAAAGAAGCAGAACTCATATTAGCCAAAGAAAAAGCCGAGGAAAGCGACCGCCTAAAGTCAGCATTCCTTGCTACCATGAGCCATGAACTGCGAACTCCATTAAATGCGGTTATTGGCTTCAGCAGTTTGATTGATGGCAGCTTGCCCCTCGACGAAATACTTGAAATGGCGAAATTAATCAACAAAAGTGGCAACCATCTGCTTAGTATCATTGAGTCCATTTTCAATATTTCCATGCTTCAGACAAAAGAATTGAAAATAAGGCCGGAAAGTTTTTCCGTTTATAATGTATTTTTGGAAATGAAATCGGTTGTTGAAGCCGAAATTAACAACGAAAATAAAGAACACATATCTGTTTTATTCGAGCCCGAACCCAATACCACTTCAACAACCATCGTTACAGATAAAACCAAGTTAATCCAAATGCTTACCAATCTGTTGAGTAATGCTGTAAAGTTTACTGAAAAGGGAAAAATTGAGTTTGGATACTTCTTTACCGAAAAAGATATAACTTTCTTTGTTCAGGATACAGGAATTGGAATTCCATCAGATAAAACAGATCTGATTTTCGAACGTTTCAGGCAGGTGGACGATACTCATACACGCCAACACGGAGGTATTGGGCTGGGACTGGCTATCTGTAAAGAAATAGCCAATTTATTAGGTGGTTCGCTATGGGTAGATTCGGAAGAGGGTGAAGGGTCTTCCTTTTATTTCCGCCTTCCGGATGTTGTACAGAAAGATGCAGAATTATCAGAAAACATAGCAGAATTAAGTATACCGGATTTTAAAAATACAACCCTTCTGATTGCGGAAGATATTGAATCGAATTATTCGCTTATAGAAGCAATGCTGAGGAAAACAGGAGCTCATCTTCTTTGGGCAAAAAGCGGAGAAGAGGCAATTCGTCTGGTTTCGGAAAATCCGGAGATGAGTCTTATCTTAATGGATATCCGTATGCCAGGAATCAATGGATACGAAGCCACCAGAAGTATTAAAAAAATAAGACCTAAGCTAAAAATTATTGCCCAAACTGCCTACACTATGCCTGAAGAAATTGCAAAATGCATAGAAGCCGGCTGCGACGGATATGTTTCAAAGCCTATTTCTAAGATAAAACTCTATGATGTAATAAGGCAAATGATGCAATAAAAAAGCCTCTTACCAAAACGTTTAACGTAGCTTAAACCGTAATCCTGCAGAAATATTGGTAATATCATATCCGCATTCCACAAATCCGGAAACTTTGCTATTAAACTGGTAAGCCGCACCGGTAAATCCTCCAAAATGGAAATTTACGGTGTTATAATCCGGTGAATCCTGATGAATGCTATGGTCGTATTTGTCAGAAAAAGCAGTAAAACGGGGGCCGCTGGTAAAACCTGCATAAACATCCAGGTGTGCCGGCTTGATATAATAATGATATGATCCACGGGCGAGCAGAAAAAAATTAATCCAGTCATACTTATAGTCGCCGCCCTCGTGATGCAAAAACGAAAAACCACTTTCTGCTCCTAAAGCAATAGTTCCGGGTCCTGCTTCCCAAAAACCTTGTTCGATGTATCCATAAAAGCCAGGCCGCATATCCGAAGAATAATCATAAAAATTGGCTGCCGGACCCATGGCAACTCCTAAATTTACACTTCCTTTTTTGACTTCCTGAGTTTTGCCATAAAAAGGCATAACTAACATCAGTGCAATGCACAGTACAATAAAAGTTCTTTTTCCCATAGTGTATCAATTTTTATAATTAACGGAATTTTTATAAAGAAATTATTACCGGTTTAAATTATTCGTGAATACAGCTTAACGAGCTAATCTTACGAAACCGGCAAAGTAAAAATAAATGTACTTCCTTTACCCGGTTCGCTTTCTACCCAAATAGTGCCGCCGAGTTTTTCGGCAAACTCTTTGCAGATAAGTAAACCCAAACCGGTGCCTTTTTCATTTGCCGTACCCGGAGTGGAATGTGCAGCATCGAGTCTGAAGATTTTTTCCACTTCTTCCTGTGCCATCCCAACTCCATTATCCCTTACACATACCTGCACTTTATTGCCGGCAATACCGGCTTCAACGATTACAAATCCACCGGGATTGGTAAACTTAATGGCATTATTGGTAAGGTTTAGCAGCATTGTATGTACCATAGAAATATCCGCCCATGCAAAAGTGCCGGAAGTGATTTTATTCGTCAGTTGAATGTTTTTTGCAGCGGCAACCGGATTAAGTATCCCAATCACTTCCATGGAGACTCTTCCAATATCTGTTTTTACGGCATTTACTTTTATCTGCCCCCGTTGACTACGCGACCAGGTGAGAAGATTTTCCAGTAACAGAAAATTGTTTTCTGCCGCATTTTTAATGTGCTTTATCATGTCTTTACGCTCTTCTTCCGAATACTCGTCATAGTCGTCGTTGAGAAGCCCGGCATAGCCCATCAGGGTCGTGAAGGGGCTTCGTAAATCATGGGCAATAATAGAGAATAGTTTGTCCTTGGTATCGTTGGCGATTTTTAGCTCATCGGCATACTTTTTTAATTGTAGTCCTGCATTCACTCGTTCGGTAACATCACGTAGTACTCCTTCGTACTGTAGAATATTCCCTTGTTCATCGGTTTTTACCCACCCATGGTCTTCCACCCAAATACGGGTACCATCTTTTTTACGAAGTGGATAAATAGCCATTTCTTCTTTTTCCTCCTTTAAGACGGCACTTTCCCGGTCATTTATATCGAAATACAAATCGGTTTTAATATTGATAGACATCAGGTCTTCCTTGCTGTCGTAGCCAAGAATTTTTACCAATGCAGGGTTTACTTCCATTAACCTACCTTCCGGTGTACTCCGGTAAACCCCATCGGGTATGGTTTCTATCAGCGTACGGTATTTTTCTTCGCTTACGCGAAGGGCTTCTTCTATTTGGCGGCGCTTGGTAACGTCGTGGCCAATGCCAACCAGTCCAATGATGTTTCCCGATTCATCAAATAAAGGGATTTTGGAAGTTTGTAACCAACGTAAATTTCCGCTTTTACTATCGGGAAAGGCACTCTCTTCATTCAGCAATGGCTTGCCGGTTTTTAGCACTTCCATGTCCTCGTTATATCCATGTGCTCCCACTATTGGATCATAGATTTCCAGATCCGTCTTATCCAGAATATCTGCTTCTGTTTTGTAGCCGGTTACTTCCACGTCGGCAAGGTTGGCTAAAAGTTTCCTGGCTTCGGCATCTTTTATATAAACAGTATCGGGCAGGTTATCAATTAAGGTTCGTAACAAAATACGTTCGCGTCTTAACGTTTCTTCTGCCTGCTTACGTTCGGTAACATCGCGAAGCGAACCTTCTATGCCAAGTATTTTCCCATCATTATCATGGAAAAAATGTGCATTTGCAGAAGCCCAAAAAATCTTGTGATGCTTTTCAAGCAATTTTACTTCATAATCGAATATTTCTCCTTTTGCCTGTATCTCTTTTAGCAGCGACTCCCGGTCTTTAGGGTCGACATAAATAGATTCCAATGTTTTTCCTATCAATTCTTCGCGAGTATAATTGGAGTACCGCTGGATAGAAGGACTTATTTCTACAATCTGACCTTCCATATCTGTTTGATAAAAAACATCCTGGACGTTCTCGAAATAACTTCTGTATTTTTTTTCGTTACGTGCCAGCGATTCTCTGATGATCGTATTTTCATGATTCATGATTGCTATTGCAATCTGATCGGCGACCTGATTGGCAAAAAAAACCTCATCTTCATGCCATATGCGGATTTCACCTGTATGGCTCAGACATAATATTCCAAGCACCTTGCCGGAAACCCGGAACGTAGCATTAAGCAATGATCTTATTCCCAGGGGTAATAAATAGTTGTTCTTAAATTCCGGGGTTAATATATCCGACAAAACATCGTTGACTGCCACTACCAGATTTGTTCGAAGTTTTTTAAAAAATTCGGGATAATTGTTAGCAAGTAAAACTTGTCCCGAGGAATGACGCATCACAGGCTGTTCATACAGATTAGCACACATAAGTTGTGATTCGTTTTCCTGAAAAAGCCAGATGCTTGCACGACTAACTTCCACCGTTTCGGCAACCGCTTCGGTAACTTTATTGAAAAAACCTTCCAGGTTTCCCTTGGTCAGATACTCGTCGGTTGCCAGCTTTATTATTGTGGCGTTTTGTTTATTTAAACGGAGATAATATTTTTTCTGTTCTTCAGCGGCATTTTTCTGTTCGGTAATATCTCTTGCAAAACCCAGATAAGAAATAATTTCTCCCCGGTCATTACGGATAATGGAGGTGTTGGACGAATGCCATTTATAGCTTCCGTCGAGATGCCTGACCCGGTAATCAATAGTGCCCTGGCTTTCGCCGGAAAGGACGACACGTTCCAGGTAACTGCGTGTTAAAACAACATCTTCCGGATGAACAAATGGCTCGTATAATTGGCCTATAACCTGGTTTACCGGATGTCCAAGTAATTTGGTCCATTGGGGAGATACGTAAGTGAATATCCCTTCGGGTGATAACAAATAGATAATATCGCTCGAATTTTCAACGTATGAGCGAAATCTTTCCTCATTTTGACGCAAAGCTTCTTCGGCATTTTCCCGGCGAAGAGTAATGGCTGCAAGGTTTGCAAACGACTCAAACAATTCCGTTGAAGACGCATTTTGCCCTTTTTTAATTCCAATTACCGAAGTTCCAAAAATCTTACCGGCTATTACATAGCAGATTCTATAAAAACGATCTGTACACGTTAGTGTTTTGATAGGAAAATCTGCAATATTTGGGATAGCTCCAAAGGTTATTTCCGACAATGAATTTCTTTGTATTACTACATTATGAATCAACTCCTGATAAATTGCCTCACTCACCGGAGATTCCGTATTCAGGATATTTTTGTCAACGGTGTTAATTATCGTTTGCAGTATTTTCTGATCGGTTTCAATATGCCGGGTTTTTAGTACCCGCTTTTTGTGACTGTATTCCGAATAAGTTACAAAAGCAGCTCCGGTAAATTCCTTTAAACGGGCACAAAGAAAAACCTTCAGATCCTGTTCCTGCGTTAATTTGGCAAGATGAAAAGCGGTATCGTTAAGAAACCGCAGGTTAAGGTTCTGTTGCACCAAGTCTTCGCCAACTTTCCCTTCCTGAATATTCCTTTGCTCTTCATTTTGTTCCGAACTCATTGTCTAAAAATTTTAACAAAGATAAGAAAAAACCTGCTAAATTGAAATAGGCTATTCGATTTATTTAACATTATTTAAAAGAATAAGGAAAGGTAAATTCCTTTACAAATATTGGTGGTTGGCATAGGTGGTATACAATTGACAATTGTTGTTGTTTACAATTCCGGTGATGTATTTTTTTGTTCGTTGCCTGTTTTCTTCCGTAATGATAATAAGGTTAAAATACCGTTCGAATTATTATTTTTCTACTAAGGTTTAAGAAAATAAATAAGGTTGAATTTGTTTAAAATCGTGTTTTTATCAACAAGCTTAATTCAATCAATTCCTGAAAACTTTATTTCGGTCTTTATTAATGCATGTTTGTGATGTCTGAATAATATTGATAATAATGTAATAAGGTTAAAATACCGTTCAACTTATGTTTCTTTCTACTAAGGTTTAAGGAAATAAATAAGGTTGAATTTATTTAAAATTGTGTTTTTATCAATAAACCAAATTCCATTAATTATCAAAACCTTATTTTAATTTAACCTTTCCATAATTAATTCCTTAAAACCTTATTTCTGTCAGTAACCTTAGTAGGATAATGCAACCATCAATCCATTATTTAACCTTATTAATGCATGTTTATGATGTCGGAATAACATTGATAATAATGTAATAAAGTTAAAATACCGTTCGGATTATTATTTTTCTACTAAGGTTTAAGAAAATAAATAAGGTTGAATTCATTTAAAACCATATTCTTATCAATAAGCTTAATTCTATTAATTATCAAAACCTTATTTTTATCTGAAACCTTAACACATTTAATTTCTTAAAACCTTATTTTTGTCCGAAAACCTTAGTAGAATAATGCAATCATCAATTCGTTGTCCAACCTTATTACCTTATTTTGGTTTTATCGTTTTTTCATAAAATTTAATAAATGCCTCGTATTCTTCCGCAAATGTATGTTTCCGGTGATGTTCGGGCTGGTTCAAAATATATTTGCAAACGTTATCGACGTCTTTTTTTGAAACGGAAAATGCCGAACACGACATTTGCCATTGAAAATCGCCCTTACAAAGGTTGTTGTCGTTGATAAACCGTGCCGAACTGTTTGCCACAATCCCTGCCAAACGCTCCTCGTCAATGTTGGGCGAACGCGAAACGAGAAAATGTACGTGTTCGGGGTTGGCATAAATGGCATACAACTGACAACTGTTGTTGTTTACGATGCCGGTGATGTATTTTTCTATTCGTTGCCTTTTTTCTTCCGTAATTATGGGTTTGCGACGGAGGGTGGTGAAAACAAAATGGGTATAAAGGTTATTATATTCTACTTTCATCATACGGATAGATTTTTTCAGTATTTCCTTGTTATTAATCTGTAATCTTTGGATGTTTTTTTATGTTTGTTCCTGATAGGATGCGTATATGATAATTAATGCATCCGGTAAATGAATCGAAGTTTAGCATTCCTGTCGTAAGATGTAAATGTTTAAAAAAGATACACTGCAGACCAGCATTAGTCGTTTTTCCGTCGTATTCAATTATGAGTGAAATAAACTTTAATTTATTACACTTCAATGATATTCCACCCCATAATCCGATAAATTCATTATGACTTGAATTTAGCCAATTTGTTCCATATCCGGCTGTGATTTCACTATTTAAAAAAAGTGTTGGGTAATTAAATCCCTTGGTCGCAACTAAGTAGGAAGCTCCGAAATTTCTGGCAGTGCCATTATCGGTAGTGGAAATAAAATCATGGATTCCGATAACCACGCTTGGAAGATATTTTTGTTCCTTTAATAAATTGATTCTTATGCTTGGCATTCTATCCACAGTATAATTGACTTCATGAGGTAAATTTAGTATTCGTGTTGCCCTGAAATTTACTTCCAAAAAAGGAAGAAAGGTAAGACTGGAATAAAATGCCATTGCATCATATTTATCTTTAGTATACGAAAGGTATTTTCTTGGTAAAAAGCTTGCTCCTAAATAAAGAGTTCCATCTGGATTAAAATTTGCTGTTGAGATATGGATATAGCCCGGCATACCTGTTATTGATTGGGCATTAACAGATAATGAAATAAAGATTAAAAGAATAAAAGAAAGGAAAAGTTGTTTTCTCATGAATGAATAATTCAAATGATACAGATGGCTAACGATGATAGCTCTTTAGATGCTGTCAGGTTAGCCATCTGCTTTTAATTAAAATACATAGGAAATAGCAATTCCGATTTTAGGTCCGGATAATGACACATCCTTATTTTTGGTATTACCATAATCATCTTTCACCTTCTGGATATATTTTCCCAGAATATAGTTAAATTCTATTCCTGCCGAGAGATGATTAATGATAGGTCGTTCTATTCCCAAAATGATATTTCCGGTGAAATCCTGTCCCTGCTTCTTGATATTTTCTCCAGGTAAATCAGGAAGATTTCTTGTTAACTTATCCTGTACAAAAACGAAGTTGCCTCCTATGCCGCCATAGGGTTTAAACTTCTCAAAAGCAAGAAAAGTAAGATTATACAGAGCATCAATATTTATTGAAGAAAGAGAAATAGCAAGTTTTTCATTCCCTGTATAGCCACCTATTGGAATATCTCCTGACTTCACAGTTTCTTTCCAGTAAGTATATCCAATCCTTGCCCTGAGATTTTTGATGATATTTACGTCAAAGAAAGCCCCGTAATATGCCGAACCTTTAAAGTCGTTTTCCCAGCCATTATCTTTAAAGTAAGTATCATTCCAGTAATCCATGGCAGGATTATACCAGCCGGCAGTAATACCAGCCGTGCGTATGCCAAACGTTTGTTGTGCTGTGTTTGCCTCTTCCTGTGCCTGAAGCGAAGGTAATATGCAACAAACCATAAAGCATATTACCATTAAACTGATTTTTACTGTTGTTTTCATAGTTATTTTCCTCCTCCCTGATCATGAATACATTCCCAATAGCCGCAATCATATGAAACTATTTTCCAAACTTGATTCCATACCCAATAACCACCAATAAGAACAAGCGGTTCTCCCAAATCATAAATTCCGTTTCCGTTGAGATCAGTCCAACGATAAATACGCACCCATTCCCAGTGGCCTTGATCTTCCCAACATGCTTTAGGATGATATACCCATATACATCCATTTGTTGATTTCAAAGTACTAACTGAGTCCGGTTTATAAGGTATATAGTTTATTGTCGTATAAGTAGAATCGAAAAAGCTCACTCTTCCACTCGCAAAGTGGGTATTTTGAGAAACAACATTTTTTAACCAATTTGGAGAAATACTATCTGGAATTCCATTAGGGTATTCAACCTTTGCAAGCCATTTATATTCGTATGAAGATTTGTTCTTATCAAGTAACTTACTTCCTTTACCTATTTTACCTGAAGGAACTTCATTATATGAACCCGCTACTACTAATGAAAATGTACCCATTGACTCGATTTCAGATATAGCCATACCTGACACTTTATCAATTTGTGCATAATGACCTGAATATTGCCATAAGAATTCATCTTGGTTGAATATTAATACAGGAAGGCTATCAAACAAATATACAGAAAATGGAAGAGGAAAAAATAATTTCAAGGGTAAAGTAGGATTTTTCCCATCTGATTCAAGATGTACAGTTACTAAATTAAGCATGCTATCGGGTGCAAGTCCTGGGACTCCAATTCCTTCAAATGGGGTTACTGAGATATTAACATTACTGCTAAATGCATTTGCAGGAATTATTAATTCAATCTTATTTGTCTTAAAACCCTCGTTATTATTAGTTTCTATTTTTCCGCCACTTGGGCCAATAGTTACCGGTGTATTAAGCTTCTTAAGGGGTATTGAATTAACGTAGATTTGCTCTTTATTTATATATGCTTTTGTAGAACCTAAGCCATAACCAGAAGCTTTAGCATAAATTTCAACTTCCTTATAGTTTGACACATTTTTTTCTGTTATATAGACTCCATCTTTATCGGTATTTACTTCTGCTATTCCTTTTATGGTTACAGTTGCATTGGCAATTCCGAGTTTCGTAGTATTATCAATTACTTTGCCTTTTAAAAGTAATTTTGTTGTTGGAATAGCAATATCAATAGTCCCTACCGGTTTCCTGCAGCTTTGTATCCAGAAAACCGCTGTAAAGGCAATGAAAGCCATTAATGCAATGGTAATATAAACTTTTGTTTTCATAATTGTTGAATATTAAATTAGTAAAAATGTGAATTAGAATTACGAATCATTAAACCTCCTTTCTTGTTTTTACTGATTACCAAAGGAATCATTAGTTAATATTTAGTGAATTATAAAATTTAATTTCAGACATTTTTTCATAATTATTTTCCTCCGCCCTGATCATGAGGAATGCATTGAATAATAATAATGGTAACCTTACCATATAATGGTCCTATTTTGTATATAGTGCTTCCTATTTTAACAGATTCATAATTTCCATTATATTTTTGAGTGAATCTATTTATTTCTTTTGCTCGAGTATTTGCCGGGCAGGATGGGGGAACCTGGATGGTTTTTTGACCATGTGGATCAATAGGTATAGTTGTTTCAATTGGATCAACAGAACCACAACTTTGTGCCCATAAAAAAATAGTTAAAAAGATTGTGAATATAATTAGTGATTTTGAAGTGTAAATTTTTATTTTCATTTTCCTGATTAATGATAAATAGCCAACTTATTTATTATTTGTTTTTTTATGTAATCCGGGTTCAGATTGTTTAAATACTCTTCCATTCCATTATCCGTTTCATATATTTTCCCTTTTTCCGGTAGCCCTTTGGCCCTGTATTCCCAGGCAAAACTGCTTGCCGGCCATATACGTAGTAAATGTTTGGTGGAATATCTTCGTGGTGGGATAGGAATGCTAAAATTAAAGCCTCCGTTCAGAACATCTCCGGAATTTATGGCATAAAATCCGATATTTACTTCTCCAAACTGCCGGTAAATATCAAACCGCCAGCCTTCATCTTTATCCATAAATCTTCCGTATCCGGCTTTTATGGTTAAATCATATTCTGCATAGCGATAGCCTGCATCGGCAAACCAGGTGAACAGATCAACTTCGGAATAGGTCCATCTCCCGGCAAGTACGCTGGCATTTCCGGTATAACCGCAACGTATGCTCAGCGAAATCTTCCCGTTATTGGTGAATTTTCTTGTTTCTATGTCTATTCCATACCGGTTTTTTGTAAAATACCCAACGGTAATTGAAGAAAATATAGCAGAAGGCAATCGTAAGGTTTGATTGATCGTGAGTAACCCCGGTCGAATATTATCACCTTCTTTATCGAGGTCGTTTTGCAGAGGAAAAATTACTTGTGTGGTGATGTTCATCCCTTTCCAGAAAGAGATATTCATTGCCGGAGCTATGTTTACCTGCGATTTAAGAGGATCGGAAAAATTTCCAAACTGTGCATGAATTTGGGGATGAACAATAATATCAAATTTATTAAAGGATGGATTATCTCCGGCATTCTTTTTACATTGGCTAACATCATAGTTTATCTGCACAGATGCCGAAAACTCATCTTGGGTAGTCTCTCCCCGTATATATTTCAGATAATGTGCTTTACTAAGAATGCCTGAAATGACCGGGATGCCTCTTTTAAGACAAATAAGACATACTATTTCATTATTTTTTATCAATGGCATGGCACTCTCAATAATATCAACCATTGCCATAGCTTCCCAACGGTAAACCCTGTTCTCGTAAACTATAAACAGGGTATCATTTCTTAAACCAACAGATATATTTTCATAACCTTTCTTTATCAGTTTATTCAGGATGTTGTTTATATCAGGTATGGTATCAGCAATACAATTAGTTGAAATAATTGTTAAGGTAGTAAAGAAGATAATCATTAAGATTTTCATAATGTTTTATCTATGAATGATCTTTTTAAGTAATTGGACAAATAAAATGTTGTATGCCAGAAAAGAATAGAACATAGATTCCACAAATAAAGCAGACAAACGCTGATAATAATATAAACAGATTGAATACTGATTCTATTCATGCAAACATGAATGCTAAAAATATAAATATTTAAAAATCAGTCCGATTTATCAGGATTAAAATCTGTATTCTGTTCCTGAGTTGTTTAAATTCAATTATACGACAATATTTAGTGTCTATGTATTCATGTATTGTTTGCGTTTATAAAATGCCAAATAATTCACCATGATATACAATATTTTTTTTGCGAAAAATCAACCCCTGATCAATTCTATAAATAATCATATCTTTTATTTGATTTTGGATTAGTGAATAATCCGAGCAAAAAGAAAAATGTTTATTTGTGTAAATTAGCCATTTAGCTATTTTCAGATTTCTTCTTTCGAGCCTTAAAGGTTTTTATCACTCCAAATCCGGCGGCTAAAGCTAAAAGAATGCTAAGTCCACCATCTATGGGTACTGTAGGAGGAGGTGGATGAACTGGGCCTGGGCCTGAACCTGGGCCTGAACCTGGCTGGGTATAAGCATTTACGCTAAAAAAGAACGACAACGAGAAAAATACCATGAATGAAATTAATTGAATTTTTGTTTTCATATACGTTAAAATTAAAAAATGAATAGTTTTTTAGTATAACTTTTTTTCGATGTAACAACTTTAACCAGATAAATACCCGGTATAAAGTCAACATAGATAGTATTGATTCCATTTTTCAGAATACCGGAATAGTTGATTTGTCCAAGAGTATTGTAAATATAAACTGTGCCATCAAAGGAATTGGTATTATTAATAATGACCGACTTATTGTACGAATAGATGATCAGATCATTCTGATTATTTATTTCGTCAATTCCAAAGGTTGGATTAAAGTGAAGGACAAACCTGTCATTGATATAGCCTGTCTGGCTGATTGAGAAGTCACAAACGGGTGTCTGAAGCAGGTTTGTAAAGCTATTATTAAATTTGTCCTCAAGAATAATTTTCGTTTGTGGTGGAAAGTTCTCTACATTTTTTAGTGTAAAAGAGTAAAATCCTTCCTTTCCTGCCAGCAAACCTAATGGAATATGTTTATTACTGATATCTATCGGTAATGCCTGCATGCAATATTTTTCATTGCCAATAAAAGAATACAATGCGATATTTGAATTTCCAATACGTTTTATAGCATCATACGTTAGATCTATTCCTTCGGTTGCATCTTCTTTAAATGCAATGATAATTTCATTGTATTTATGCCTTTCAAGTAGTTGTTCGGGTGCAAGTATGCCCAGCTTTAGAGAAGGAAATATTTCACCTGACTCTTTGTAAAATACATTGTTTGCGTTCCTACGCATTGAATTCGTGAACCGGATTAAACCGGCATCCGGAGATGTTCTTATTTCAAACCCCTGACAACTTGAAATAATTGTATCCGGGTTGGGAGGCACTATACAATTGGGATCCCAGGAAGGTGTTATTACACCTAATTCATTTATCGTAGTGAAATCGGCTAAACTGTTGTTATAATCAGAGCCGCTACTCCAGTCGTCTGTCCACAAATAAACTGCTTTGTTCACCAATGTAGCATAATTTTCAGGATCAGTAATAAATGCAACGGCTGAGATTCCGGAAGGATAGGGATTCCCAACCAAATTCCATCCGTCATTTCCCCAAAAACCATAATTATATACATCAACACTTATGGTACCGTCATTCACAGTATCATAGAATGTAACAAAATCAGCACCTGGGGTTGCATATCCGATTCCCGGTGTCATTGGTTTATTTCGCCATATAACCCAACCATCCTGAAAAGCATTATCCGGATAAATTGTGTCATTATGAGCTTTACCCGGATCGAATTTAAAGGTTTCATATAAATTCGTTAACAGTTCAGTGTTTGCATTTTTTACAGGTGAAGACCAGAAATTGTAAGTAAATCCCGTCCACCCACGCTTGTTTACTCTTATTTTTCCTATAACATCTCCACCACCATCTGGTGTTCCAAGCCCATGCATCAAGCTTCCATAGGATTCAAGTACCAAATTATCTCCTGTCATTATAACACTACCCGTAAGGGCTTTTATCACACCTGCGCAGTTTACCATACCGGAATTTTTAAGTGTGTCATGAATTTCCAGAACCGCTCCTGAATCCAATGTCAACAAAACATTTGGTTCGATAATTAAACCTTTACATTCAGCAACATCATTTGGATTAAGCCAGGGCCAGAATCCGCCAATTGGTAGCTCAGGCAATAATGCATTCTTAACGGAGGTTGGAATTCCACAACTCCAATTACCGGTGTTAAACCAATCCATAGAATATCCATACCATTCCGTGTAATCTCCAACTTCAACATGGACTCTATTTGTCGTATCCTGTCCGCAAGCGTTGGAAATAACACAGGAATAGTAACCTGAATCAGAGAATGCAACAGCCGGCTTATAAAAAATACTATCCGTTTCATCAAGTAAATCAGAACCGTCTTTCCGCCATTGATAAGTATTGTCTCCTACTAACGGAATGACAATGCTTTGAAGTTGAAGCTCATCATTAAGACAAATTTTTAAAGTTTCAGGAATAGTTTTTATAATACTTACGGTTGCAATATTACTTGTATCACTACCACATGCATTTGAAACAATACAGCGATATTCCCCTGCATCTCCAATTAATAGACTATCCATTTTTAAAACACTATCCCGTTGCAATGGCAATACAGCACCATGTTTCAGCCATTGATACGAATAAGGTCTGGTTCCAATTCCGGAAGCAGTGACAAGTAATGCTTCATCCCGGCCTTCTCTATGCAAAGCACATAATGGTTGGGTTGCAATTGTTGGTATAAACGAATTTGCAACAAAATTCATTAGATTTGTTGAATCACTTCCGCAACTATCGGTTACTATACAAAAATAATTACCTGAATGTAAAGCTGAAACCGGATCAATGATATAAATACTGTCATTTCCTCCGGCCAATGGAGGTTCACCTTCTTTGTACCATTGATACGAATAAATATTTGGACCATGCACATGAGCAATAAAACTGGCACTGTCTCCAACACAACTTGTAATCAGTATTGGTATAGAATCAATTACGCTTAACGGAAGAATAATACTTGTATCGCTTCCACAAGGATTATATCCTACACACCGGTACTTTCCGGCATCATTTGCAGTAACTTTATCAATTATGTAACTATTATTATTTGCATCGGGAACAATGTTGCCATCCAATAACCATTGGTAAAAGATTGGGGAAGAACCTGAAGCAGTGGTATTAAAATTCATGCTTTTGCCTTCTAATTTAAGTCCACAGCCTGATGTGTTTGTAATTATTGGAGATGAGGTGTTTACAATAAGTTCTATTGAATTTGTTGTATCAATGGCACCACAATTATCTATTATTTGACATTGATAAAATCCGGCATCGCCGGCAACCAGATTGATAATGGAAAAAGTGGAATCTTCTTCACCTGTCAGAGGAGGTACCCCTCTTTTGATCCATTGATAACTGTAAGATGATGGACCGAAAACACGGGCAGAAACAGACATATCATCTCCGGTACATTTGATCACCAGGGAATCAATCCGTTGGATTACACTTAATGATACGGTATCACTGGATAGGAATCCACATCCATTACTTACAATGCAATAATAGGTTCCTGTATCCTGTATACTTATTGCGATGATTGAATAATAATTGTGTGTTGAATCCCCCGGAATGTAGATATTATTTTTATACCATTTGTAAAACAAGGCAGGGTAGCCTGTGGCTGTGATATTGAATGTTGCACTCTTACCTTCCACATTTATTGCACAAACCGGTTGAGAAGTAATTGTTGGAGATGTACCAGCAACATATAATGTGGCAATATTACTTGTAATGGAGTCATTTGAAACAGTATCCCTGACAACGCATTTATAATCCCCGGCATTCTCTGAAATGACAGAATTAATTATATAGGTTGTATCTGTATTAGGTCCTTGTATCAGATTATTGTTTTTATACCACGAATATTGGATATTCTCTCCAAATGCTTTGCAGTGAAATGTTACACTGGTTCCAATACACTTGGACTGGCTTATTGGCTGAACTATGATGGATAATGCATTGTTTGCTTTATAGATGGATAAAGAAAGCGGATAGTAGCCGTTTGGAACTATCATATCCAAATCCCCATCGTTATCAATATCACCAACATCGAAAACATCTGAACCACGTAGGGCAGGAGAAATAGTATGAAAGAAAGTGAAATTTCCTGCTCCGTCGTTCTTATAGAAATCAATTTTATTATCATTTGCTACGGCAAAATCAAGATCACCATCTGCATCAAAATCTTTTACGACCTTATAGCAATGTGAAGGATCTCCGGCATAACCAATATGACTCCAAATCCATGAGGTACCATTTGCACTATTTTTTAAAAGCCCTATTTCTCCTTGGGAATACAGATGGGATCGTGATCCAATCAAGTCAACATCTCCATCTCCATCAAAATCTCCAGATTGAAAAGCACCAAGTCGAGCTAAACCAAGGCTTATTTCTGATTGTATAAAGACTCCGAATCCATTATTGATCATTAAATAGTTATTGTTAGTGCAAGTTGGCCCACCGATTATATCCAAGTCTCCATCCGAATCATAATCTACAATACATTGTCTTACATTACCCCACCCACCATGATTAAAATGAAGGGTTTGAGAAACAACAAACCTTCCTACACCATCATTGAGCAGAATATCATAATTCTCATTACTTGTTGAAACGCTTCCTACAACCATATCCAGAAAGCCATCTCCATTAAAATCGCCAGTAGCAAGGTACTTAGGGCTAGGTGTAACATTCACTTGTTGGACAGAATCAAATTCAATGGAGTCACTTGCCGGATTTCCATTGTTATGCCAAATATTAACTTTTCCAAAGGAGGAATTGTACCAGGCAGCTATTGCCATGTCCATAAAACCGTCATTATCAAAATCAGCGCTTACTGCATCGTAAGTTCCCGGACTTAACCCATTGCCCGTTAAAGGTCTCATTCTTTTATAAATCTCGAGGCTATCATTTTTATAAATTTCTACAGACACATGATTATGATTCGTACAACTGGCATCAAGGCGATTATCATTGTTCAGTTCACTTAAAACCGCACACCAGGGTGATTGCTGATGTAGTGTGTCTGACAAATGATAAGTTGTGGCTGCTGAATCCACGTTTACATTAAACCGCCAGACATAAGGAATTATTAATGAATCTCCAGTGATGGATTTAACATTTTGTGTAACAATTACCTCAACTACCTCACCTGAGGTAAAAATTTTAATTGGATCAATTGTAACCGTTCTTGTACCCGAATTATATGAAAAAATTCCAGTATGTAAGCCTGTCTGCAATCCATGAACTCTGATATTATTGCTTAAGGTAGCTTGATTGATTTGGTGGTCAAAAGTAATACTTATATTGCTGTTAGGAAGAACATTTACGGCATATTTTGAAGGGACATGAGTTACTATTTTTAATATTCCCGTTCCATATTCATAACAACCAATGTCAATTGTATTTTCCATTATTCTGGGATTTCCGTCGAGGTCAACTGTCTGGTTATTGTAAACATTATTTCCTGTATTGATACAAGGGCTTCCGCCTGATAACCTAAAATTATTTGATGTTGGATTGATGAAATTTGGATTTGATGAAATATTCCCTATACCTGCAGGCAATGGAGAAGTACAGCAATTAACAAATGAACTTCCGTTATAATTAGAAATATTACCGTACTGGTCGGTATTCCCCCAGATGATACAATTCCGGAACTCACCGCCGTTTATCACATAATTTGTCCCACCCCAATTCAAGGCGGTGTTGTTGGCAATGGTACATCCGGTAATGAAAATACCCTGGCTTCCATAAAAAGTTCCCCAGTCGCAATAAACACCACCTCCACCTACCGGTGCATTGGGGGCGCTATTATTGGTAATAAGACAATTTTCCAATTTTCCCCTATGATAGATATTGACCCCTCCTCCTCCCCCATTAAATGTACAGGTACTGCATGTATTGGTGTTACCAGAAATTATACAGTTTATAATTTCGGCATTCGAACTACAATTAGCCATCAAAACACCACCACCGCTACTACCGGCTGTATTATTTCTAATTATGCAATTGGTAACCTTTGTATGATTATTACTGCCACCACTTCCCTCATCGCCTCCAATCGTTAATCCTCCACCTCCTCCTGCCGCAATATTATTTTGAATGATACAATGTGAAATCTGTGGGGATGCAAGCTCGATATAAATGCCCCCTCCATTATTACCAATTGCATTTCCATTTTGAATCGTAAAACCAACAATCTGGCACGATGAATTTTCGTCCTGATTAATAGTAATAACACGATCCGTATTACTTCCATCAATGATGGTACTTGAAATATAAGCAGGATCACCAGTTGTTAAGTAGTTTGAACACAGAACAATGTTCTTACCATTGAGATTTAAGTGTTCATAATAGGTTCCCGGAGCAACCAAAACGGTATCATCATTCACGGATGCATTGATCCCTGCCTGAATAGTAGAATACGTAGTGGGTACATTTCTGGTGGTGCTGAAACCTTCAAAAGGCAGCATAACAACACAAAAAAAGAAGGTTAATAACTTAATTTTTTTCATAGCTTTAATTTTTTATAATAAACTCTTATCCCATTTTATTTAATTATTCCTCTTTTTCTAATTCCACATCTATCTCCAGACTTTCGGTTTCCTCTATTTCAAACTCGAGACTATAGGGTTGATAGCCGGTATAGGTAACTTCGAGGGTATATTTGCCGGCGGCGGTAAGTTGCACTACAAATTTACCGCTAACATCGGATACGGTATTGAGGGCAGAATCCTTAATCTTTACCATAGCTCCGGCGATGGGTTGTTCGGTTTCAAAATCGGTAACCACTCCACTCAATTGCAATGGATTTTTCTTAGTATGACGGATACCATAGTCAATCACTTTACGGGCTTCTTTGTAAGCCTGGTAGAAATCGGGCTGCGATTTTTTAAAATATTCAACATCCAGGTCAAGGCGTTCCTTTAACAACAGGCTGGTTTCTTTAACTAAGGCGCGGATATTGCCGTTAAAGATTTTTCGGTTTTTCTTTGTTTCAATGGGCAAGGTTACTACTTCGGCATAGGCATTGATTTTATCGCTGAACTGTGCTAGTACTTCGTCGGTTATTTCGTAATCGGCCAATGCTGCCTTGTTTTGCGTGGCAATGCTAAGGATGCTGTTGCACTTATCTTTGAATTCATTGTCGCGAAGCATGAGTAATTCGGTAGGCGAAAAACGTACCTGATCCATCAGCAACAGGTTATTGGTGGCTGAAGCTAATGAACGTAATCTGCCTGCGATATAAATACACGAATCGGTGGCTATGGTTCGATTTTCCTTTTTTAATTTGCTAGCTCCGTTGCTTTTGAGCTGAAGCTTTGCCCTGATTTCGTTAATGGTTATTATTTTTCCATCAAAAACCAGGTAAGTATTGGCAAAGGGTTTATAATTTTCCCATAAGGTCTTGTTTTTGATGCATACACTCTGTGTTCTCTCAAAAGAGTCAATCACATTTTCAGTTTGATTATTCATAATTATTAATTTTAAAAGGTTATTAATAAATTAATTATAATAATATTTTCTACGATATGGAGTTTTTTTGCATAAAATGCTGCTTATTATCATATAATCTGTTTTAATCGGTTTTCCTGATTCATTTAGTTATATCCCTTTTCTCTGTTTACACGGGTTTTGGGATTCTTTTCTTTTTCCTATTTATATTGTTCTAATGTGTTCTGCCATTAATTTGTTTTCACACTTCATTTATTTGTCCGAAGAGTCCATTAATTTGTTTTTACACTTCATTTATTTGCTTGAAGAGTGCATTTATTTGTTTTTACACTCCATTTATTTGTTCGAAGAGTGCATTTATTTGTTTTTACACTCCATTTATTTGTTCGAACAGTCCGTTAATTTGTTTTTACACTCCATTTATTTGTTCGAAGAGTCCATTAATTTGTTTTTATACTTCATTTATTTGTTTGAACAGTCCGTTAATTTGTTTTTACACTTCATTTATTTGTCCGAAGAGTTCATTAATTTGTCTTTACACTCCATTAATATTTTCTAACATTTCGTTAAATATTTGAATTACAGTGTTAAACTAACCAAGATGCCAATTAGCCTACGTAAACCTGTAATTACGCCGGGTGATGATTTAATTATGCCGGATGCTATATCCATTTTAAAAGGAAGTTCTGCGATTAATGAGTTTTGGAAATGCTATTTACCGCCGGGCAGAATAAATAAACAAAGAACGATTTTAAAAATGCAATACAAAGATACATCTCCGGAAAGTGAAAAGGGATGAAATCCAACAACTCTCCCCAAAAATCCAACAACTCCCCCTCAAAATCCTATAACTTCCCTGTGTTAGCCAACAAATAGCCGGTTTACTTAAAAAAATGGAATAAAAGAGTAATAAAAGAAAAATAATTCAGGGGAAAAGAAAATGTTTAGGTAGGGGAGAAGGGAATTATTGACGAAATATTTTCAGGTATTTGATAAAATACTGATGGTAGGTTTCGCTTAAGGGAACTTCGGCATTGTGTTGAAGGTAAATCATCCCATCCTTCGAATAATGGATTACATGATTGAGATTAATAATATAGGAGTGATGTACTCTTATAAAATTATGGGGGCGAAGCAATTCTTCATAATGTTTCAGATTTTTGGTACAACAAATGTCTTTTCCGTTCTTAAGTTTGATTTTGGTGCAATAACCGTCGGCTTTGCAAAAAAGGATGTCGGGAATAGATACAAAGTGGAAAGCATCGCTCGTTCCAATGCCAATCTTGTTAAAGCTTGGATTATCCGGGTTCATGTTATGGAGCAAAAATTCAATTTTACTGGCATCTGTTTGATGCAGCAATTCTTTTTTTACCCGGTTTATGGCTTCTATTAAATCTTCAGTTATTATGGGCTTTAACAAGTAATGAATAGCACAGTATTTGAAAGCCATTTCAGCATAACTGCTGAATGCCGTAATAAAAATAATGTTGTATTGGCGATAATTTAATTTCTCTAATAAATCGAAAGCAGTGCCATCGGAAAATTTGATGTCAAGTATTAGCAATTCCGGTTGATGTTTTTCGATGGTTGCCAACCCTTTTTGGACGGTATCGGCAATATCCACCACCTGCACTTCCGGACAATATACATCGAGCTGATGTTTCAATACATCCTGCGCCGCTATTTCATCTTCAATGATGATAGTGCGTATCATCATAAAACAATTTAATTTATGTACAAATATACAAATTTCTAATCATGAATTGCTGAAAAATTTGCATCATCTTATTTTTTAATGAACAAATAATCATTTTTATAGAATCCGATGCAAAAAAAGTCCGACACATCATTAATATACGTGTACTTGTAAAACTTTACCTTGATATTTGTTATTTATAAAATCCTGAAAGGATTTAATTTGAATAGCCCTGAATGAAATTCGGGGTATAAATCAATTTTATCGCCAAGGAATCCGGAAAGGGTTCAACGATAACCCTATTGAACCCCTATCGGGGTTTCTGGTTTGCAGAATGTTTTTATCCCGATATGCTATCGGGGCTATTCATAGTTAACCACTTCGTGGTTTTTAAATGTCTTTCAGCAAATCCTAATCAGCAAATATTATTTCATTTGCTTTGCGCGAAATTATGCTTGGATAGCATTAGTATATCAGCACATTATCAAATTATCTCATTAAAACATTCGTACATTGGCTAATTAACCAATTACCAGGCTGAACGGCAAATATTTTGCCGCCCGGAACATAGCGGTCCCGGGTACTTGGGATGTAATTCCGCTCGGCAGGGGTGGAGTTTTTTCTATTAAACCCTCAGGGTTTGTCAAACCCTGATGGCTTTTCTAAATTTTAACGGCCGAACAAAAGTAATTGTTAGCCATTAAAGCATTTTTAGTATTTGTACAATACAAACATTATTTCCTTTTAAAGGAAATTCTTTCCTTTTTACAGATAATCTGTGTGAGATGATTGCCCATCATCACTACGCTATTCAATCCGCCGGAGATTCCGGCCCATTGTCCGGTCATATAAAAGTTGGACAGGCCTTTGATTTGCCAGGTAGTGGGTTTACCAAAGGTATTGCGGGTTGTACTCCAGCTTATCTGTCCTCCGGTCCAGTTGTTGGTATAGCGGATATAGGTAGCCGGGGTAACCACATCAATCATTTCAACGTTGTTGCGGATATTTCCGAAACGATTTTCCAACGCCTCAATAATATCCATGGCAATACGGTTTTTTTCCTCGTCGTAGCGGACGCGATCATCTATCCTTAGCTTGTGCCAGTATTCCCAATCATTGGCCTGGGGCATTAGCGTTAGAAGCGATTTGCCCTTGGGGGCGGCATGGATGTCGTCGCAATAATGCGTAATATCGAGAAGATTCAATTCGGTAAGCGGATCAATATGGATAGGTTTAGCGAGCGTAATATATAACTTATGCGGTTGTCCGGAAAAATCGGCGTTGACGCCAATGGAGACGTAAAGTGTTTTATCAATGGTTTTAAAAACGCCGCTTTCGTATCGTTCGATGATGTGCTTGTCCTTATACCTGCCTTCGAGCAGGGAGTAGATGGTAGAATATCCGTCGGCAGCGGAAATAATAAGGTCTCCATAGTGTTTATCACCATTTTCAAGCTCAATACCCACGGCTGTGTTGTCAGTTACGAGTATTTTGCTTACCCGCGAATTGAAATGAATGACGCCGCCGGCATTGCGGTATTTATTTTCGACCAGCCCGCTGATGTATGAAGCCCCACCTTTAGGATATCCGGTAGATTTATTGTGCCTCCACACCATTTGCATCACGGTATAAAACAGGGGAAATTCGCCAATAAAAGCGGTGGAAAAAGCATAACGGAGACGGGAATTTTTTAACCGGGAAACAAATCCGGCATTGGATATCATCATCAGTCGGCGGAGCGAATACAGATAAGGCAACATCTGATAAGCCACCTTCAGTTTATCGCCAAGTGTCATCAATTCATAGGGCTTATCAACCGGCATCTTCATGCCTGTAAACTTTTTAATTCCCTTTACCAGGAAAAGGATTTGTTTTTTGTCCTCAGGCGCTATGGCTAATAATTCATCCGTTAATTTATCGACATTGCTGAATAGGCTTACTCTTTTGCCGGATTCGTCTTCCACCACGGCATGGGTGTCCTGGTATATAAAATCCACCGAGGACATGTCGAGCAAATCGTTCCAGAACTGGTAAGTGTTTTCTTTGGGCGAAGTGCCGGTGAGGAAGTGAATGCAACCGTCGATGAGATAATTTTTTCGTTTCCACGAAGTGCATAAACCGCCGGATGAAGAGTGTAGCTCAAAAATTTCGGTATCAAAACCATTGCATTGCAGATAATAGCCAGCCGACATCCCGGCTAAACCGGAACCGATGATCATTACTTTTTTTCTGTCTTTCATCAATGTCCGGACGTTATCGTGTTATGCTCCCTTGAGTTTTTTTATGACCAGCACACGAAAATCATGCACCGAATTGTTGAAACAAACAACGGGGCGTGTTTGCGGCTACTTCTACACAATCGTTCGCTTTGAGTTGCACGGCTTTTTGATCGGTCTCGAGCAATGAAGTGCCTTCAAGCACGTAAAAAACAGTAGTTAACTTGTTGGTATGTTTGTCAAGCCGTTCATCGGGTTTCAACCGTAAAAGAATAATTTCGACACTGCCGGAAGAATACATTTTGCGTCCGTCAAAGGCAAAATCTACCCTAGGAGCTTCATCGTAATGCGTTAAATTGATCATGGCTTATGGTTTTTAAATAATAACCAAACATACAAAAAAAATCGTTGTAAATACCTTTTGCCATAAATTTTCACTGTTGTCCGATAAAAAAATCTTTGAAGGGCTAAAGCCCAATGTTTACTGTGTTTTACTAACTCCAGGCTTAAGCCTGGAGTTACAAATTGTAACTACTTGAAGGGACTTTAGTCCGAATACTTTTATCGGATAACAGTGATAAAGATATTATTTTACCCGTTGATCCCCTTCGGGAAATGAATTGATTTTTGCTTCAATTATTTCTATCATTTTTTTTACCGGCTCAAAATATGGGATAACTGTATTCTTATCAAAATCGAACAAATCATCATAATCGCCTTTTTGTCTCCAGGTAAAAAGCTGCGAATACATCTTGCCAAATTCTTTAGGTATTATTCCCTTTTTTATAAAGTATTCCGAAAAATTTGATTTTGCTCCATTATGCGTGGTGGGTTTTAAATCAGAATTTAAAAGCAATGCCATAACTGCGTAATATGCTGAGTAGTAGAGCCTATTTATGGTTGAATTCCATTTTTCTTTATCCGCCAGAATCTCGGCATCATTAAAAGTGTCTCTTGCTCGGGCTAAGCGATATCTTATCAAATCTATCTTTGAACCTGTCATTTTATTCTTATACCTTCTTTTTGAATATTGTCGTATAGTGGAGTCAAAGAATGGTTTTGCACCCAATCAATTTTTGAATAAATCAATGGAGAAATTATCGCTCCCGTTTCAAGTTCAAGTTCATAGAATTCGTCCATGAGCTTTGTTTCAAGATCAAAGGAGATATTCTTTGAATTCAGCAAAATCAATAAATCCCAATCAGATAATTTTTTGGCATTTCCTCGTGCCCGGGATCCATACAAATATATCTCTGCGTCAGGATATTTTGTATCAGTAATCCCGATAATCTTATTTATTATTTTATCTCGCCTACTCATTCTACAAAAATAATCATTTTTTGGTATAGCCTTGAGATTATCTGATTGACTTTTTTGTTTGATGGTAACGTTTGTTTAACACCTATTTTTTACTAAACTCTTAACGAAGGTATCAGCCACTTTCTATTTCAAATCTGCCACATTGACATTTAACACATCCACTTTCTATTTAAAGAGAAGCAAATGCTATTTTTTTCGGTCACTTTCCATTTCATATTGGCCACATTCTATTTCAAATCTGCCACATTGGCACTTAACACATCCACATTCTATTTAAAGAGAAGCAAATGCTATTTTTTTCGGCCACTTTCCATTTAAGGAGAGACAAATGCTATTTGATGGGTGGCAAATTCAAATTTTGCAGGATATTTTCCGTTTCCGAAAAAAAGACCTTGATAATGTTCAGCAATTCCTCATTATCCTATAAAAAAACTTCTTTGAAGGGCTAAAGCTCAATGTTTTACTGCGTTTTACTAGCACCAGGCTTAAGCCTGGAGTTATAAATCAACTGCATTAACGTTGGTTATAAAACGAAGCATTTGCAGATAAAACAAAAAAAACAGCAATTCGCAGGGCTGTGCTAAATCCCGCAAATTGCTGTAGCTATTACAACAGAAACAGATTACGATTTGATCATCGTGAGTATCATTTTAAACTTTTCGGTAGCCATCACTGCATGCGGAGCGCCGGCCGGCATAATGATGCTTTCGCCTTGTTTTAATTCATGATCTATATGGTTAATGGTAATCAGCGCTTTTCCTTCCACCACCTGAACCAATGCATCAAAGGGAGCCGTATGCTCGCTCAGCGACTGTCCGGCATCAAAAGAAAACAGGGTTACCGTACCGGTCGTTTTATTAATAATGGTTTTGCTCACGATAGCGCCCGGCGCATAATCAATAATTGCATCAAAAGTAAAAACTGTTTCTTTGGTATATTCCATTTTATCCATCATCAAAAGTATTAAAGTGATTAATTATCCGTTAACTTCTTTTAAAATATCTTCAATGTCGTCTACACAGCCGCCACAAACCGTTCCGGCAGTGGTTTCGGTTTGCACTTCTTCCACGGTAGTTAGTTTATTCTCCATGATCGCTTTCACGATCTCGCTTTTCATAATGCCATTGCAATGGCAGATTTCTATATCTTCGTCCATGGCTTTGAAGCTTAGTTCAGAAATAATTTCATGTCGTCGTCCACGGTAGTAATGCCGGCAATTCCGAAATTCTCAACCAACACCTTTACCACATTGGGTGAAAGAAATCCCGGCAGGGTGGGACCTAAATGAATATTTTTTACGCCAAGCGAAAGCAGGGCAAGCAGGACGATAACGGCTTTTTGTTCGTACCAGGCGATGTTGTAAGCGATGGGTAGTTCGTTCACGTCGTTTAGTTCAAACACTTCTTTCAGTTTAAGGGCAATCAGCGCCAGGGAATAGGAATCGTTGCACTGTCCTGCATCTAAAACCCGCGGAATTCCATTGATGTCGCCCAGCGGAAGCTTGTTGTAACGGTATTTGGCACAACCGGCCGTGAGGATTACGGTATCTTTGGGAAGTTTTTCGGCAAATTCGGTATAATATGCGCGATCTTTCATCCGCCCATCGCAACCGGCCATCACAAAGAACTTACGTATAGCGCCCGATTTTACGGCTTCAACCACTTTATCAGCCAAAGCAAATACTTGTTCGTGAGCAAATCCGCCGATCAATTCTCCGGTTTCAATTTCAGTAGGAGCGGGGCAGGTCTTGGCAAGGGCTATAATTTCCGAAAAGTCTTTCGCTTTACCATTTTCCCTTGACGGAATATGTTTGAAACCGGGAAAACCGGAAGCACCGGTAGTAAATACTTTATCTTTATAGGTGGCATTTACTGGTGGAGGAACGATACAGTTAGTGGTAAACAACACCGGTCCGTTGAACGTGGCAAAGTCTTCTTTTTGATGCCACCATGAGCTGCCATAGTTGCCTACAAAATGGCTGTATTTCTTAAAAGCAGGATAATAGTTTGCCGGAAGCATTTCGCTGTGGGTATAAACGTCCACACCGGTACCTTCAGTTTGTTTCAGCAGTTCTTCCATATCTTTAAGGTCGTGTCCGCTGATAAGAATGCCCGGGTTATTGCGCACACCAAGGTTTACCTTGGTTATTTCGGGATTGCCATACGACGTTGTGTTGGCTTTATCCAGCAGAGCCATGGCTGTTACGCCTTTGCTGCCGCATTCGAGAACCAATGCTACCAGTTTGTCAGCGCCTAATTCATCATTTAAGGTTTCCACCAGACCGCGTTGCATAAATTCATACAACGATGCATCTTCGTAACCTAAGTTGTAAGCATGTTCAGCATACGCTGCCATACCTTTGATGCCATAAATAATAAGCTGGCGCAACGAACGGATGTCTTCATTTTCCGTTACGAGCACGCCCACACTCTTGGCTTTTTCTTCAAATGCTTCTACGGTATCGGCATACCAGGATGCACTTTCATGAAGTACTTCCGGCATCTTAATACCGGCTTTTTCAACAGTAGTTTTCATTTCCGAACGGTAAACCAAGGCTTTTTTGATGCGTGGAATAAAGGATTCCTTATCAAAATTGGCATTGGTAATAGTAGTAAACAAACTCTCCATGATAAAATGATTTATCGATGGATTCTCGATTCCTGCTTTGCGGGCTTCCGTGCTGTAAATGGATATTCCTTTCAGCATAAAAATTAATAAGTCCTGAAGATTGGCTACTTCATCGGTTTTTCCGCAAACACCTCTAATGGTACAGCCGGTGCCTTTAGCTGTTTCCTGACATTGATAACAAAACATGCTCATACGATTTGGATTTTAGATTTAAGATTTATGATTTCAGATTTTAGAATTTGATTCAAGATTGACCGGTTATTATTGGGATAATTAGTAATCATTGATTAATTATTAAAAATAATTGAAGCTATAAAGATAATCATTTTTTAGGTTTAAAGTATAATCTTTTAAAGATTTAGCTCATTAAAATCAAACCCATTCTTCGCTCATCACTTCTCCTTGTATGCTGACAATAATTTTTTTCAAGGGTATTTTTCTTCCCGATTGTTGCAGTGCCAATTGAGCCATTTGCATCAATCCGCCGCAACAGGGAACTTCCATCATTATCACCGTTAAGGTATTGATTTTCGAATCCGTTATCATCGAAGTTAGCTTTTCGATGTACGATTCCTTGTTTGAGTCGAGCTTGGGACAGGCAATGGCAAGTGTTTTTCCTTTCAGAAAACCGGCATGAAAATTACCCATTGCAAAAGCGGTGCAATCGGCAGCTAAAACCACGTCGGCATTCTTAAAATACGATGCCATCGGATTCAGCAGATGAAGTTGCACCGGCCATTGGCGTAGTTCCGATGGGGCAGGAGGATTATTACTTCCGCCGGCTTCTTCAACTTTTTTCAGATCAATTTTAAAGTCTACGGCTTTGCTTCCGGGACAACCGCCTCCACAACCATTAGAAGCTTCTTGTCCTTTTATTGCTTCTTTTTTTGTCAAAAAATGATTTTCAGTATTTTCGCTCATGTCAATATTATTGTTTTTGATAAAGGCTACAGCTTCTTTTAAAAGTTCCCGTTCATTATGGTCGCGCAAATGTTCAAGATGGGCAAGAATGGTGTTTCTGCCTTGCTTCACCATGGATTCCATCACTTTTATTTCATTATACGCTTCGGCATCACGTTCTTCCAATATTATGGCTCCTTCGGGGCAATGCCCGATGCATGTGCCCAGCCCGTCGCAAAACAAATCGCTGATCAATCGCGCTTTTCCATCAATGATTTGTAAAGCGCCTTCATGACAGTTAGGAATACAAGCGCCACAACCCGTACATTTTGAATCGTCTATCTTAATTATTGTTCGTTTCATCGTTAAATAGGAATTTAAGTAATTGAATACGCAAATATATAAACAAAAATGTTCGTTAATACAGAAAATTTAAAAAAAATTTAATTATTAATTAATAATATTGATAATCAGTTTTTTGAAAATGAAATTTAGAATCAAAAAATCAATTCTTCATCATTTCTTCAATGGTATGGTTTTGGAGATAATCCTTAAATTCGAGCGTAGTTTGGCGTGCAATGGTACCCATGATGCATTTATCAAAAGGGCAGATGGTATGATCAACGGGACAGGCAGTTATTTCTATTTGTCCTTCAATGGCTTCATAAATTTGGAGCAGTGTGATTTCTGAAGGATTTTTTTTAAGGGAAAAACCGCCGGTGGGACCACGGTTGGAGGTTAGATAGTTTTCTTTTACAAGTCGTTGCATAATTTTAGCTACATGATGCTTTGAGGATCCGGTTAGTTCGGCAATGGTATTAACATTCATATTGGCATCGGCTTTGGCTATTAAAATAATACTATGAATTCCAATGGAAGCGGCTTCGGAAAGAGCTAATATTTTAGACATGATTTAATTTAAGTATTTGAATGCTCAAAAGTAAAAACAAATGTTTAATATAACACGAATAAAAGAAAGTTGTTCACAATTTTTATTTGGAATGAAATATCCATAATGGCTATGCCAATACAAACCGAAATGATATTTTATGGATATTCCATGTGCCCAATAATTAAAAAATTAATAACACATGAAAAACTTAAAAAAAACGTTTATTTTTGTAAAAAACTATTAACTATCAAATAGCGTTGCAATATTAATAATTAATTGAAAATTCGTAAACAAAACTTATGACTTATGGCAACACTAAAAATCGGTGACGAAGCGCCCGAAATTAATGCTAAGGATCAGAATGGAATACTGATATTGCTCAAGGATTTTATTGGTAAAAAAGTTATTGTTTATTTTTATCCCAAGGATGATACTCCGGGTTGTACCGCCGAAGCCTGCAATTTGAGGGATAATTATGAACAGCTTATTAGTAAAGGTTTCAAAATTATTGGTATAAGTGCTGATGATGAGAAAAAGCACCAGAAATTTTCGGAGAAATACGATTTACCCTTTCCTTTGATTCCTGATACCGAAAAGAAGATTATCAATGCTTATGGCGTTTGGGGACCTAAAAAATTTATGGGAAGAACTTTTGATGGCATAAACCGGACTACATTCATTGTTTCGGAAGATGGAAAAATTGAAAAGATATTTTCGAAGGTGGATACCAAAAACCATACACAGCAGATTTTAGAAGAGTATAAATAGAATAAAAAATAAAAACATGACAGAAGTAAATTCAGAAAAGCTAAAAGCTTTACAACTAACGCTTGACAAATTAGATAAAACCTATGGCAAAGGTACGGTAATGAAATTGGGCGATAATGCCGTAGTAAACGTTGAAGCTATTTCAACAGGTTCCATTGCTTTGGATGCCGCCCTGGGAGTCGGTGGTTTGCCCAAAGGCAGAGTGGTCGAAATTTACGGACCGGAATCTTCGGGAAAAACTACGTTAGCTTTGCATGCTATTGCCGAATCGCAGAAAAAAGGTGGTATTGCCGCTTTTATTGATGCCGAGCACGCCTTTGATCGTTTTTATGCCGCTAAATTGGGCGTAAATATTGACGACTTGCTGATTTCGCAACCCGATAATGGTGAGCAGGCTCTGGAAATTGCCGATAACCTTATTCGTTCAGGAGCCATTGATGTGATTGTTATTGATTCAGTAGCAGCCTTGACTCCTAAGAGTGAAATTGAAGGTGAAATGGGCGATTCAAAAATGGGTTTGCAGGCACGTCTGATGTCGCAGGCTTTACGCAAATTAACAGCTACCATTAGTAAAACAGGATGTTGCTGTATTTTTATCAATCAGCTTCGTGAAAAGATCGGAATTGTGTTTGGCAACCCCGAAACAACAACAGGTGGTAATGCACTGAAATTTTATGCGAGCATACGGCTTGATATACGCAGAATGGCTCAAATCAAAGATGGTGATTTACCCGTAGGCAACCGCGTGAAAGTGAAAGTGGTAAAAAATAAAGTGGCTCCGCCTTTTCGCACAGCAGAGTTTGATCTTATGTTTGGAGAGGGTATCTCTAAAAATGGCGAAATTGTTGATTTGGGCGTTGATTTCAAGATTATCAATAAAAGCGGTTCATGGTTTAGCTATGGCGATACCAAGTTGGGACAGGGAAGAGATGCCGTAAAAAAACTCCTTTCCGATAACCCTGAGCTTGCCGAAGATCTCGAAAAACAAATCCGGGAAAAATTACAATCTGCTTAATTTATTATTTGTCAATTTATTGACATCCCAGACATTTCGTCAATAAAAACATGGATTGTCTGGGCTATTTTTTTACTTTTGCAAAAAAAATCTGATGAATACTGCTTTTAAATACTCGCTTATTATTGCTTTTGCATTTTCGTTTGCCATTTTGGGATGTAAAAATAAGAATAACCAGGCTTTGAATCAAAACCTGCCTTCTGAATTGGCTGCTTTGAACAAACAAATTCAGGATGATCCTAAAAATGCTGATTTGTTGGATGCAAGGGCGAAATATTATCTGAAGCATGATAAATGGAATGAAGCATTGGCTGATATTAATAAAGCAATGCAAATGGATGCTTCAAAGTCACAATATTATTGCACACTGTCGGATGTTTATCTGATGATGAAGAAGCCGAGCAGGGCGCAGGATATTTTACTAAAGGCCATGAAGACTTTTCCTGACGATCCGACACCGGTTTTAAAAACATCGAAATTTTTTCTCATCATCAAAGATTATAAAAAATGCTTTGAGTACGTAACCAAAGCCCATCAAATGGATAAAAATAATCCGGAAGCTTTTTTTATCCAGGGATTTGCTTTTATGGAAACCGGCGATACGGTAAAAGCCGTCGAAAATTATAAATCGGCAGTCGAACTTAATCAGAATTATTTTGAAGCCTTTATGCAGTTAGGCGATATGTACGCCATAAAGAAAGATAAGCTTGCCGGAGGTTATTACGATAACGCTTTGCGGATAAATCCAAAGAGCATAGAAGCATTGTACGGAAAAGCGTTATTTTGCCAGGAAAACGGGATGTACGATAAAGCTACGGATGATTACAACCGGATTTTAGCCATAGACCCTAATTACAAAGTTGCCTATTATAATTTGGGCTATCTCAATATGGTTTACCTGAAAAAATACAATGAAGCCGTGGGATTTTTTGAAAAAGCCATTACTCTGGATCCCAAATACTATGAAGCTATTTATAACAGGGGCTTTTTGTATGAGTTGATGGGAAATGCGGTGAAAGCTCGTGCCGATTATCAAAAAGTACTGGAAATACAAGTGAATTATCCCAAAGCCATCGAAGCCTTGAATCGATTGGATAAAGCCGGAGTTTAGGTTTAATCCGGATATTCCACTTTTAATTGTTTAAGTTCTTCAACAAAAGTGAGTAAACTTTCTTTTAAAATGTTGAAGGTATGATTGATTTTTGTATCCAGCATTTCATCGGTAACATCCTGCGTATTGTTTACTTTTGAAGCTGCTAAATTTTCAAGTTCTCTTGCCTGATCAACTACCTGGGGATCGAAAAAGTTTGAAACGACTCCTTTAAGGCTGTGGGCGGCAAACTTTAAAGCGGCATAATCTTTTTCTTTGATACTTGCAGTTAGTTTAGCTATCCTGTCGGGATATTCTTCAATAAAAAGGTCAATAATTTCCAATACTACCGATTTGTCGAATGCTTTAAAACCATTAAAGAAGTTTTCTCTATTAATCATTTTTATATTTTTTAATGAATTAATGCCTGCAAAGCTAAAAATAATACCAATCTACCGGCTTAAGTTCTTTTTTTCTTCCATCTTTTTTTTAATCTCAAGCACCTTGCACGAAGAACAATCGTTGGAACAGCCCTCACAATCCTTGAGCGGGTTCTTTAATCTGCGGTAAATCAAAATTACAGCAACTATAACAGTAGCAGCTACAATTAAAGAAGCAATGATTTCCTGTATCATAAAAAAGGAATTGACGGAATATTAAAAAACAAAGCGATGGATTTATAGCCGACCCAAAGCGCCAATACCATAAACAATAACGACCAGAAAACCGCCGGTATTCCCGTAAAGGTTTTCAGGTTTTTGGCATCTCCGGCATTTTGAGGTTTGGCAATGCTGATAATAAACAAATGAAAAGCGGAAATTATTGAATCGGTAAGGACAATGAGAGATAAGAATATGGCTCCGGCATAAATAATGAATTCATTTTTAAAATAAATAGCCAAAATAAGCAAAGCCGAAAAGGTGATCAGCCAGAAAATACCATATCCGTTGCGGACCAGAAAGATTAAATTTAACAACGAAAACGCAACTAATAGATAAAGAACAATCAGTTGGTTTTCTGTTTTTATCAGATAAAAGAAAAAATAAGCTGCCGCCGATGAAAAAGGATAACCGGCTAAGGCAATCAGCATCTGGCAGAAACGGCTACTCGATTTGGTAACGGTATCGCCTTCGGTACTGCTGAAAAGTTCGACTTTAAGGATGCTGCCACTGGTAAATAACGTCATCAGTGCATGACCGCTTTCATGAATCATGGTATTAACTACGCGGAAATACTTCCCGATGACCGGCGTACGGGTAAGCAAAAGCGAAATGCCCAACAAAACATAAAAAACCGTTTGCTTATCGTAGGATTCCATTTTAAAATAAACTTACCGTTTGAAAAACAATAAAAGATACCAACCATGCTAAGGAAGTGTTGTATACGATAGAAAACAACGCCCATTTCCAGCTTCCCGATTCCTTCTTGATGGCTGCCAGCGCCGCTATGCAAGGGAAATAAATCAGTATAAACAGCATAAACGAAAAAGCAACGAGTGGACTGTATACTTTTTCACCTTTTTTAGGTCCCGAATCATACGTATCGTTTTGTAGTTTTTGGATAATGCTTCCCGACTTTTCGTTGTCGCCGGCTGACGTATGGTGTAAAACGCCGATGGTTCCAACCACAATTTCCTTGGCGGCAACGCCCGTAACCACGCTTACGCTCATCTTCCAATCGAAACCTAAGGGTTGCATTACCGGTTCAATAAACTTGCCGATACGTCCGATGTAGGAGCTTTCCTGGGCAAGGTCGTTATCCGCATGACGGGGAAAATAACCCAATGCCCACACGATAATAGCTCCCAGCAGGATAATCCCACCAATCTTTTTCAGATACTGTTCCGAACGCTGCCACATGTGTTTTACCAGCGAGCGGGCGGTGGGAAGACGATAGGGCGGCAACTCCATTACAAAAGGCACATCGCTTTGGCGGAAAAATGTCTTGCGTAACAACAAGGCGGAAATGACGGCAATACTTATTCCGATAGCATAAAGCGAAAATAAAATACTTGCCTGGTAAGAAGCAAAAAATGCACTGATCATCAGAATATATACCGGCAAACGGGCGCTACACGACATAAACGGATTGATAAGCATGGTGATCAACCGGTCGCGCTTGCTCTCGATGATGCGTGTGGAAAGGATAGCCGGCACATTGCAACCAAATCCCATAAGCAGAGGAATAAATGATTTACCATGGAGTCCGATTTTGTGCATGGCTTTATCCATAATAAACACGGCGCGTGCCATATATCCGGTATCCTCCATTATTGAGATAAACAAAAAGAGCAGCATGATGTTGGGCAGGAATATAATTACGCCTCCCACACCGCTGATGATGCCCTGAATAAGCAAATCCTTAAGCATTCCATCGCTCATATTCTGACTGATGATGTTGCCAATAAACGAAACAAGCTCTTCGAGCCAGGTTTTAGGATAATTGCCAATACGAAACGTGAGGTAAAACATCAGCCACATGAAACCGATAAATATGGGAATGCCCCAGATTTTATGCGTGATAAATACGTCCACCAATTCGCTTTTTTTCACCCTTGCTTCGCGGCTGGGTTTAAAGGTCTCCTTGAGAGCGCCGGCAATAAAACCATATTTGGCGTCCGTAATCAGCGTTTCGGTATCGTCGAGGAGTTCGGTTTCGAGGCTTTTTATTTCTTTGGTATAGCTTTGCTCAATTTCCGGGGCATTAAAAAGAGCCTTTATTTTTGATTTTATCTGAGCATCCTTTTCTAAAAGTTTAATGGATAAAAACCTTGAAGATAGAGTATGGAGCATATCCCTGTTTTCGGGGATACGTATTTTTTCCTGAACTGCCGAAATGCTTTTTTCGATGGTATTGCCATAGTTGATGTGGATATGCCTTACCGTTTTGTCCTTATCCTCGTATACTTCGATAATCTTTTCCAGGAGTTCGTTGATGCCTTTACCCCTGGAACCGATGGTGGGCACAAACGGTATCCCAATCAACTTACCCAACTGAGTTTCTTCGAGGCGGTCGCCGTTTTTTTGCATCTCATCATACATGTTCAATGCCACCACGACTTTGATGTCCATATCAATGAGCTGGGTGGTGAGGTACAGGTTGCGTTCTAAGTTGGATGAATCAATAACATTAACTACCACATCCGGCAGCTTTTCGAAAATAAAATCGCGGACAAATAATTCCTCGGGCGAGTATGCCGAGATGGAATAAGTTCCCGGAAGGTCGGTAACATTAAACGTAAAACCATTGTGTTTGAAATGAGCTTCCTTGGCATCAACGGTAACTCCGCTGTAGTTGCCAACCCTTTCGCGCGAGCCGGAGGCAAAATTAAAGATGGTGGTCTTGCCCGAATTGGGATTTCCAACCAAGGCTACATTAATGGTTTTCCCTTTTTCCTCGGCGGTTTGCCTGAAAAAATCGCTGCTGAATGTGCCATGATATTCCGATTCTTTCAGGTTTATCGCATCGGCTTCGGTGATTATTTCTATTAATCCGGCTTCGCTGTTGCGAAGGCTTACGTTATACCCCATGATGTTGTATTCCACCGGATCGCCCAACGGGGCTTTTTTAACTACCGTAATTTCCTTACCCGCCAAAAAACCCATTTCCATGATACGTTTGCGGAAGGCTCCACGTCCTTTTACCTTGGTAATGATGGCTTTTTCGCCCTGGGTCAGATTAAGTAACGACATATTTATTGCAGAGATTTCAAGTGGCAAAGTTATTCTTTTTTCAGAAAGGTTAATTTCCAAGCCGATTTACTGATAAACACCGCCGGAGAAAAAAAGTTTGATCCGGATTATTTAGGGTTTGCTGAAAAAACCATGAAGCGGTTAACTATAGGTAACCCAGAATACCCGGACAACAATATTTGTATTATACTACCTTGTGGCCATTTTATAGTACCTTGTAGTTGTTTTATAGTACCTTGTAGTTGTTTTATAGTAGTCTGTAGCCGTTTTATAGTAGTCTGTAGTCGTTTTATAGTAGTTATTCCATTACTCTACCATAGAATAATAGGGTTCAGAACTGCTATAAAAGCATTCCCGGAAAGGATAAAACGGAATATTCTTCTGATAAAACGCAGGCAACGAGCTTTAATCTAAAGGCGGCTCATAATTCATGCGGTTATCCTCGTGCTGAATGATGGTTGCTTCTTTCAACACAATGTTGTTGTTGGGATCAAACTGGGGCACGCCGACTGGAATGGCATTGAATATCCAGGTAAAAAGCTGGTGGTTCGCAGTATTCATCACACGCACGGTAGTATCGCTTTTGCCGTTGAAGGAGAATTTAATTTCTATAGGCATCTGGAAAAAACCGGTATTGGTTTGCGTCTGGTTTGCCGTAAACTTAACCATCCATTTGCCATGTCCCATATTGTGATAGCTATACCAGTTCTGATAGTGCGGATGGTTGGGAGTATAAACCCATTCGTCGAAAAACCAATCCAATTCTTTTCCGGTAGTTGTTTCCATCTGGTTTTTAAAATCGGGAATTATGGCCGAATGAAATCTAAGGTCGGGATTGTTGGCATACGCTTTCATTCCGGCAAAAAAGAGCGAATCGCCCAGGACATAGCGCAATTGAGCCATTACACAACTGCCCTTCATGTACGTAATGGCATAGTTGAATAATACGTCGGTTGAGGGAGTATTAACAGCCCAGTCGGGAACGGAAATAGCCCAGCCGGGATTGCTGCTGAGGTAGGTATTCGCATTGCCTACTATTTCGTTATGGTAGGCATTGTATCCTTGCTCGTGTCCTGTCCACAGGGCTTCGATAAAGGTGGCAAAGCCTTCGTTAAGGAAAATGTCGGCCCAGGTACCGCAGGTAATCATATCACCGAACCATTGATGAGCAAATTCGTGAGCCATAAGCGAGGTGCTCCAGCAGTTTGGACAGAAATTGGTTAGCGTCTGATTTTCCATTCCACCCCACGAAAACAGGTTATTTAACGTACAAAAACCATTTTTTTCAAAAGGATGTTCACAGAATGTTTGCGAATAATAGGTGGTCATGGGAACAATTTCGCTTTCCATGGCATGCGGATTTTCGCCCTGGTTATAATAGAAACGGATGGGAATGCTGTCGTTGGGATTAGATATTTTATGCCAATAAACAATATCGAGGTTGTAGTTGACTTTTGCCGACATCACCATCAGATAAGTTGCCACCGGATCGTGACTAACCCAATGATAATAACGTGCTCCGCCGCTAACGGTCGAATCCATCAGCGAGCCGTTGGAACCTAACTTAACATTAAGCGGAACCCTTGCCGTTAAATCGAGTTTGGCTTTGTCGGAAGGTCTGTCCCAGCAGGGAAACCAATGGCGGGCGCCTTCGGGTTCGCAATCGGTAAACACAAAACCGCCACTGACGTTAAAAGCGCCATCGGTTACGTTGTTGTGCCGGTAATAGATTTTTATGGTTACGGTGTCGCCGGCATTATAGGTCTGGTTCAGGTTGATGGTAAGCTTGTTGTTAGTATGCGTAAACGAAGCGGCGGCAAGTCTTACCGAATCGATGGTAAGCGAATTATTGGCTGCATCTAATTTAATCTGGTTGAGGACGCTGTCCACCTTAAACGTCATGATGTTGCTGGCCGTGAAGGTATGGGGATAGGGACTGGTAAAACAATTGAAAATATCCAACTGGAGTTTGTAATTCAGCACGTCAAACGTATGTCCGGAGATAGGTGAGATTGATTCTATCGGACTTAATTGTTTGTCGTTATGAATTTTTTTATACGAACAATATTCGGAACCGCTTTTATAGCTTGACTGTTGTGCCGATGTTAGCGTGATGGTAAATAAAGTCAGCAGAATAACTGGAAATAGTTTTTTTATCATGACGGAGGAGATTAATTTTAGATTTCAGATTTTAGATTTTGAATAGGGTTATAAATGATGGTTTTGCCGGTTCAATGATAAGCTTTACCGGCACAAATGTAAAATTAATTTGATAACATTAAATCATTTTTTTCAATTCCATGACATAAATAATGGATTTCACAATTTCGTTAACATCCATTGTTTTACAATTAAAAATCAGGTCGAAGATGCTTTGGTCGGGTTTGCATTTCAAAAAGGATTCGATGAGAGCCGCCCGTTTGGTATCGGTATCGTTGGCCATCTTTTCGGCATCGGGTCTGCTTAAGCCATTTACCCGGCAAACTTCGTTGATACGCCATTCCAAAGGCGCTTGCAAACGTATGTGAAGGGAATTGGAAAATCCTTTGGTGATAGCCACGCTGCCTCTGCCGACAATTATTACATAGCCTTTGATGGCGATGCTTTTGATGATATCGCTGATGGTTTTCCGTATAGAAATGCTATTAATGTAATATTTAGATGAAAATGAAGAAATAACATCATCCATGATGCCTCTTTTTTCGGCGCTCAGCACCGATTTGATTTTCATCGGATCCACATTAAGCTTGTTGGCTGATTCTTCAATAATTTCTTTATTGATAAAATGCCAAGAATGCGCTTTTTGCATCTTGTTTATTTCCGTGGTAAGTTTGTTGGCAATAAGCTTGGAAGGGCATCCAAATTCCCGCGAAATGGTTATGAAAGGAGCGGGAGTAGCCGGTAGCATCTCCGAGCCTTGATTAAAGCGAATGTCCATGTATTTTAACAGTATGTTTTCCATCGCAACCTCCGTTTTTATTTAATGTGGTTAATACAGAATACAAATTTACAAAAAAATATTCACAAGTGCTAAAGCTGTCTTATATTTGCCCAAAGTATTTTTTGAAGAAATGAACCGGCGGATATTACCTTTTTTTATTCTTATTATTTTCGTTTCCGGATGTGGCAGACGGACTAAAAGCACAGGATTACTTACCGTATTTAGATACAATGAATCTGCAGGCATCACTTCCCTCGATCCGGCTTTTGCCCGCAACCAGGCAAACATCTGGGCATGCAATCAATTGTACAATGGGCTGGTTCAACTCAGCGATAAGTTAGCCATCGAACCCTGTATTGCCAAAAGCTGGGACATTTCGGACGAAGGCACATTATACACGTTTCATCTTCGCAAAGATGTATATTTTCATAACAACCCGGCATTTCGAGGACAAAAGGGCAGGAGGGTAGTTGCTTCCGATTTCGTTTACAGCTTCAACCGCATTGTTGACCCGGCAGTAGCTTCGGTTGGGGCTTGGGTCTTTAACAATGTGAAACAGAACGGAGGAAAGTTTTCGTTTACCGCCATCAACGATTCCACATTCTGCATCGAACTTCAGCAGGCTTTTCCGCCATTCCTGGGTTTGTTAAGCATGACTTATTGTTCGGTGATACCGCAGGAAGCGGTGAAGGTTTACGGTAATGATTTCCGCCGGAATCCGGTGGGAACGGGGCCTTTTCAGTTTAAGATGTGGAAAGAAGGCGTTAAACTGGTGATGGTAAAAAATCCCAATTATTTTGAAACCGACGGTAAGCAACGACTGCCGTATTTAGATGCCGTTTCCGTTACGTTTATCGTGGATAAGCAATCCGCTTTTCTCGAATTTGTCAAGGGTAACCTCGATTTTATGTCGGGCATCGATGCCAGTTATAAAGATGAACTGTTGACGCGGAGCGGAGAATTAAATCCCAAATACCAGAATAAAATTACTTTGCTCACCCAGCCGTATCTCAATACCGAATATCTTGGTTTTTTGGTCGATCCCGGTTCTGATGTTGTTAAAAAAAGTCCGTTACGGTTAAAAGCTATCCGCCAGGCTATCAATTATGGATTCGACAGGAAAAAGATGATGCGTTATTTGCGCAACAACATTGGCATACCGGGAATCTATGGCTTTATTCCGTTAGGGATGCCGGGCGTGGATACCAACGACCGGCATGGATTCGATTACAATCCCGACAAATCGCGAAAGCTTCTTGCACAGGCTGGTTTTCCGCAAGGCAAAGGCTTACCCGAGATAACCCTGTCCACCAATGCTTCCTACCTGGACTTATGCCAGTATATTCAGCAACAGCTTACCGAACTGGGAATGAAAATTAAAATTGATGTGAATCCTCCGGCAACTTTACGCGAGATGATCGCGCAATCGAAGGTGAATTTCTTCCGCGGTTCCTGGATAGCCGATTATCCGGATGCCGAGAATTACCTCTCATTGTTTTATACCGATAATTTTTGTCCCAAAGGACCAAATTATACTCATTTCTCCAGCAAAGCATTTGATGCTTTATATCTGAAAGCTCAAAAAGAAGTGAACGATACCTTACGCTACCGGCATTACCGGCAGATGGATGCGCTGGTGATGGAAGAAGCGCCGGTAGTAGTGCTTTATTACGACCAGGTGTTACGCTTCGTTCAGAAAAATATTCACGATTTAGGCGGTAATCCCATGAATTTACTTACGTTGAAACGCGTTAAAAAAACAAATAAAAATTAAATTTAAGATGAAAAAAAATACCATCGCGACACTAAGTCTGGCTTTTTGCCTGCTGTCGCTTCCGGCATTGAGTCAGAAAGTAAAAAAAAGCCCCACTGGCAAATCCTGTGAAAGCAACCTGACACAATATGTAAACCCGTTTATCGGCACGGGAGGTCACGGACATACCTATCCCGGTGCATCATTTCCCTTTGGCATGGTTCAGCTAAGTCCGGATACGCGGCTGACCGGCTGGGACGGATGCTCGGCTTATCATTATTCCGACAGCCTGATTTATGGCTTCTCGCACACCCATCTCAGTGGAACCGGCTGTTCCGATTATGGCGATATACTGATTATGCCCACCACCGGCAAGGTGAAAGTGGTACGTGGCGAAGCCGGAAAACCCAAATCGGGTTACAGTTCCAGGTTTAGTCACAAAAATGAAGCCGCCCAGGCCGGTTATTACAGCGTGGTTTTGGATGATTATCATATCAAAGCCGAACTGACGGCTACCGCCAGGACCGGCTTCCACAAATATACTTTTCCTTTAAGTAAAGAATCCAATATCATTATCGATCTGCAACATCGTGATGAAGTCATCGAGTCGTCGGTTACCATCGTCAGCAATACCGAGATTCAGGGCATGCGCCGTTCCCGGGCATGGGCGGAAGACCAACAAGTATTTTTTGTGGCTCGTTTTTCAAAACCCTTCACTGCTTCAGGCGTCGCATTGAACGATGAACTGAAAAATTTAAAAACGGCTTATGGTAAAAATGTGAAAGCTTTTGTAACGTTTAATACATACAAAGGTGAAGTGATCACCGTAAAGGTGGGCATTTCGGGCGTAAGTATTGATGGCGCCCGCAGGAACCTGGAAGCCGAAATCGGTAACAAAAGTTTTGAAACTATACGCACAAGCGCCGGACAGGCCTGGAACAAGGAATTAAATAAAATAGTGGTGGAAGGTGGTTCCAACGACCAAAAGACCATTTTTTATACCGCTTTGTATCATGCCATGCTCAATCCCAACCTGTATATGGATGTTGATGGCAAATACCGCGGACGCGATTTGAAGATACACCAGGCTAAAGGTTTTGAAAACTATACCGTATTTTCGCTCTGGGATACCTACCGGGCAGCACATCCATTGTATACTATTATAGAACAAAAACGTACCGCCGATTTTATCAATACTTTTCTTGTGCAATATCAGCAGGGCGGAATGCTTCCAGTGTGGGAACTTTCGGCTAACGAAACCGGATGTATGATTGGCTACCATGCCGTTCCGGTGATTGCCGATGCGTTGATGAAAGGCATAGGCGGGTTTGATGCGTCGAAAGCCCTGGAAGCCGTAAAACATAGCGCCGAGCAGGATCATCTTGGACTTAAATTTTATAAAACCTTAGGCTATATTCCTTCCGATGAGGAAGGCGAAGCGGTTTCCAAAACGCTGGAGTATGCCTACGATGACTGGTGCATCGCTCAGATGGCGAAAAAAATGGGTAAGAATGAAGACTACAAAACCTATATCCGGCGTGCTCAGTATTACAAAAATCTTTTCGATCCCACCACGGGATTTATGCGGGCAAGGAAAAACGGCAGCCTGTATTCACCCTTCGACCCGGCGGAAGTAAACTTCAATTATACCGAAGCCAATGCCTGGCAATACAGTTTTTATGTCCCGCAGGATATTACGAACTGGTCTGCCATGCTTGGCGGAAAAGCTCAACTGGCTACCATGCTCGACGGGTTGTTTGCCGCCAAACCCCAAACCACCGGACGCGACCAGGCTGACATCACCGGACTCATCGGGCAATATGCGCATGGCAACGAACCCAGCCACCAGATAGCTTATCTTTACGATTATGCCGGCCAGCCATGGAAAACCCAGGAAAAGGTTCACGAAATCGTTCATACGCTATATCATAATCAACCCGACGGACTGAGCGGCAACGAGGACTGCGGACAAATGTCGGCCTGGCTGGTGCTTAGCGCCATGGGTTTCTATCCCGTTACCCCGGCTTCCGATTTTTACGCTATCGGAACCCCTTTGTTTGATAAAGTTACGATACATCTCGAAAACGGAAAGCAATTTGTAATAAAGGCAAATAACCTTTCGGATAATAATTTTTATGTCTCTGCTTCCCGTTTGAATGGCGCTGCAACCAATCATTGCTATCTCCGCCATTCCGACCTGATGAAGGGAGGAGAGCTTCAACTGGATTTAGCTTCCCAGCCCAATAAAGTATGGGGAAGCACGGATGGAGATGCTCCCGTCTCGGCCATTACCGATAATTTTATTACTCCTAATCCTATGGTGGAAAAGGGCGACAGGGTCTTTTATGATTCCACGTTCGTTGTGCTCGGCTGTGCTAATGATAAAGCCAAAATATATTATACACTCGACGACAGCCAGCCTTCGGAAAGTTCTACACTTTATTCCGGACCGTTTTTGCTTACCAATACATCTACGCTAAAAACCGTGGCTTATGTTGATCATCAACCCAGCTTTACCGTTACTTCCTGTTTCAACAAAATCCCCAAGGGCAGAACCCTGCGGCTGAACACCCGATACAGCAACAGTTACACTGCCGGAGGCGATATTGCCCTGATCGACGGGATTTATGGAAAAGGCGATTTTCATACCGGTTCATGGCAAGGTTATCAGGGCGTGGATGTGAATGCCGTGGTGAATTTAGGCAAGTCTTCGTCCATCCATAAGTTAGCCATTGGTTTTAATCAGGATATGGCTTCGTGGATACTCATGCCCGTGAAGGTCGATTTTTATGTTTCGTCCGATGATGTAAACTATAAACTTGTTGGAACCGTGGTCAATGATATCCCTGCCGACAAGGAAGGCGGCATCATCAAAACGTTTACGCTGGACGGACTGAATCTGCAGGCACAGTTTGTAAAAGTTGTAGCTAAAAACCCGGGAGTTCTGCCTCCTTCGCATCCTTCTGCCGGGGAAAAATCCTGGATTTTTGCCGATGAAATCACTATTGAATAAAAATTATACATCATGAACTCAGTAAAAAAAATAGCCCTTTTCTGCTTATTAACCCTTGGTTTTGCCTCTTTTGTTATCGCACAATCGACCGATACCGTTTGGCTTTCATCGCTCGACGTAACCAAAGCCCGTCAGGGATGGGGCGACCCTCATGCCGACAAGTCGGTGGATGGAAACCCTATAAAAATTGCCGGAACAACCTATGTCAAAGGTTTCGGTACCCATGCCGGAAGCGTTTTATATATCAATCTCAAGGGAACCGCTTTGTCTTTTGAATCGCAGGTGGGCCTGGATGATGAAATCAACGGAGCCGCCGGAAGCGTTCGTTTTAAAATTTATTGCGACAAAAAAGAATCGTGGAAAAGCGAAGTGCTGAAAGCCGGCGAAAAGACTAAGGTAAAGCTGGATTTAAATGGAGTTAAGGAAATGATACTGCTGGTTGAAACTACCGATGACGGACCCAACTGGGATCATGCCGACTGGGCGGAAGCTAAGTTTATTGTTGCCGGTCTGCATCCCGAAACCGTAGATCCTCCGCGCGAAAAAGAAGAAATCCTGACGCCCAAGTCATCGCCGGAGCCCCGGATAAATGGCGCTAAAATTTATGGCGTCCGTCCCGGTTCACCGTTTCTTTTCCGGATTCCTGCTACCGGCAAACGCCCCCTGAAATATGCCGCCAAAGGACTTCCTCAAGGCTTAACCATCAACGCTTCCACGGGGATCATCTCAGGCAGTACTTCAGACGTCGGAAAACATAAAGTAATGCTTACCGTTACCAATTCCCTTGGAAAAGCGGAGCGTCAGTTTACCATCGTGGTAGGAAACAAGATAGCGCTCACTCCATCCATGGGCTGGAATAGCTGGAACTGCTTTGCCGAAGCGGTGGATGATCAGAAAATCCGTTCGGCAGCCGATGCGCTTATCTCTTCCGGTTTAGCCGATCATGGCTGGGCATACATCAATATTGACGACTGCTGGGCAATTAAACCCGGCTCCGACGATACGATGGTCAGTGGAAATGTTCGTGATAAGAACGGAATGATCAATTCCAATAAAAAATTCCCCGACATAAAAGCCCTTTCGGATTATGTTCACTCCAAGGGTTTGAAAATAGGGATCTATTCTTCGCCCGGTCCGTTGACCTGTGCCGATTATACCGCCAGCTACCGTCACGAAACCGACGATGCCAAACAATTTGCCAACTGGGGAATGGATTACCTGAAATACGACTGGTGCTCCTATGGCAATATTGCTAAGGATAAGAGCCTCATTGAGCTTCAAAAACCTTATCTTACCATGAATGATGCGCTAAACAAACAAAAACGCGATATCGTTTACAGTCTTTGCCAGTACGGCATGGGCAATGTGTGGACATGGGGAAGCGCCGTAGGCGGCAATTGCTGGCGTACCACCGGCGACATTACCGACACCTGGGAAAGCATGTCGGGTATAGGATTCGGCCAGGCAGGTAAGGAAAAGTTTGCCGGTCCCGGCCATTGGAACGACCCGGATATGCTGGTGGTTGGCATGGTAGGGTGGGGTAATTTACATCCCTCGCGTTTATCGCCCAACGAACAATATACTCACATTTCCCTCTGGTCGTTGCTTGCATCGCCTTTGCTCATCGGCTGCGATATGACTCAGATGGATGATTTTACCTTTAACCTGCTTTCCAACGATGAAGTGATCGAAATCAATCAGGATGTGCTTGGTATCCAGGCAAAGCAGGTTTTAGCGGAGGACGATAAGGAAGTATGGGCAAAACCCCTCGAAGATGGTTCCCTTGCCGTGGGCTTGTTCAATAAGGGAATGTTTGCCGATTATGTTAGCGTTTCGCTGGAAAGGTTGAATATCAAAGGTAGCCCGGCGGTGCGCGACGTATGGAGGCAGCGGAACCTTGGCTTTGCCAACGTCAGCCTTACCTATAAAATTCCTGCCCATGGCGTAAAACTGATCAAACTGACGCCAGTGGAGAAGAAGAAATAAAATTTACCGAATTCCAACCCTGACGGGGTTTCAAACCTCGTCAGGGTTATGATACATCCGTTTTAATTCCGGCAGGATGCGATAGGGGATGGGTAAAGGATTTTAAGTCCTTCGTGCCGTTGATTTGCTTTCTAATTGTATCTTTGACTTACTGATTACAGCATACTCCCGGTTAATGGGATTGATTTCAGTAGTTTAAAGCCTTATTCAGGATTTAAAAATGAGACTGTTTTTGGTAACAAAAACCGGTGAATAGCCGGTTTTTTTGTTTTAACCACGAAGAACGCGATGTTTTTTCTTTGTGATTCTTGGTGTTCTTGGTGGTTAAAAAAATATAAACCACAAAGGCCTTTAGTTTTGCGAATTAAAAAAGAGGTATTACTTTTATAAAATAGTTAACCGGAAAGAGCAGAGGTGAACTAAACAGAGTCATAGAAGAATCTCTATTTTGTGTATTAGTCCTCTGCCCTTTTTCAGTTGAGATGTGCCAGTTAGAATCTTAAGTTATAAGGCTTATTAAAGGTTTCAGCTTCTCAACCAATCCGGTAACGTTTTTTGTTTTAACCTTAAATGCAAAGTTATGAAAAAATTTTATGTAGGCATTGACATTTCAAAAAGCAAGTTAGATGTAGCTGTTTATGATGCAGAAAAAAAGAAAATAGCCAACAAATTTGTGATTAAAAACGAAGCAGATGGTATACAATCTTTGTTTTCTACATTAAAAAAAGAAAAGATAAACTTGGAAGATTGCTGGTTTTGTTTCGAACATACCGGTCATTATGGATTTTCCTTATGTTATGAATTAGAACAAATTTGCTGTGTGTATAGCATAGTTCCGGCACTGCAGATAAAACTTTCACTTGGAATGACTCGAGGAAAAAATGACCAGGTAGATGCCGAAAGGATAGCGATGTTTGCTTATACTTTTCGGGATAAGCTACAACCATCGAAGATGAGTTCTGATTGTTTTCAGAAAATAAAACAATTACTTACTTATCGTAATCAAATGGTAAGGACATCCACACAGTTGCAAAATAGTTTAAAAAGTCATCAAGCAGTTTGCCAGTTAACTAATTTTGATTATGTAGTTGATGAAATTAAAAAACAAATAATTGAGGTTAAGGTAAAAATTGAATCCATTGATGAGTTATTAATGTCAGAAATAAAAAGAGACAAATCCCTTGAAAATAATTTTAATTTATTGAAAACCATCAAGGGAATAGGTCCGATTATTTCAATTTATTTACTGGCTTTAACTCAAAATTTTGAATCTTTTACTGATGCACGTAAATTCAATTGCTATGCCGGAATAGCGCCTTTTGAACACTCATCAGGATCAAGCATCCGGGGGAAAACAAAAACAAGTTCATTGAGAAATAAAACAATTAAGTCCCTTTTGTTTAATGGAGCTAATGCGGCTGCGCTTCATAACAAGGAAATAAACAATTATTATAAAAGAAAAAAAGAAGAAGGAAAACATCATCAGTCTGTAATGAATGCCATAGCTTGTAAACTTGTTTACAGGGCTTTTTCAGTAATTAAACGACAATCTCCTTATGTAACATTATATGCACAAAATTTTTAAAAAAAATTGGTTTAGTCTTAGAATACACTAAGTATTCTTTTCTTTGTGATTCTTGGTGTTCTTAGTGATTAAAAAAAGAGTAAACCACTAAGGCACGAAGAGACACTAAGGTTTTTGTATATTTGCAAAAGAATAAACCGGTTAAGTTACAATAGGTCTATGACCGAAAACATAGGCGTGGATTAATAATCTTGGGAGCCTTAACCTTAACCTTAACCGGTTTTTTATTTTTTGCTGTCATAAGCGCTACCGATTTGCAGAAAGGGTATATATTTTGGTTAAACGATCGGTTATCATCTGCCGGATTTTATCCGGTGCATTGTGTTCGTCGCAAAGCGCGATATATTTCTCCAGCACGTCCGGATTATACTCTTTATCGAGAAATTCTTTAATCTTTTCCTGTTTTCGTCATATTTTTCGGTATAAATTTTACATTTCACAAATACAGTAAGTTGTTGTCATTAGATTTTGATTTTGGGTGTCCCTGAGCTATATTTGCGCCATGTTTATTTGCAGGAAGACCAATAAGACAGGATCGATCAGTATTCAGGTCATAGATAAAAGTAGAAGGCATTATCGGGTTATAAAAAGTTTTGGCACGGGCAGCACCGAAGTAGAAATTATCCGTTTGGAAGAAAATGCCCGGCAATATGTTCGTGAACAGACGGGGAAGAACTGGTCTCTTTTTGAATATGAAGATGAAATAAGGTTGATATTCATTTCAAGCATTTCAAACTCTCAGATGATTATTCCGGTTCAGTTTGATGCTTTACCCTTAGCCTGCCTTAAACTGAATTGCAAAACCATCTCTTTCCAAAATAACGATGCTTTGTATTTTTATTTCCGTAGTCCGCAAAGCGGATTTCTGAGTATTTTTATTGACGATAACCAGTTTTCGCAGCGTTTGCTGCCCTATCATAACATGGAGGCTAAATACGAAAATGGCGTTACGGTGGAAGCCGATAAGGAATATTTTTTTTCAGCGAAATAAAGGCTTAATAGACAAAATTGATGCTGGCACGCCATTCAAATGCAGCAATAGTATAACTTTGGAGCATTTGAAAGCTATGAATAAAAAATTTGCTTTTATTGCGGTTCCAAAATCACCAAAAAAAGTGGAAAGATAAATGGTGTACAAAGGTTTAAATGTTATATTTGTGGTAAGCAGTTTCTTGGTGGAAATAGAATTGATAATCATATTCTGTGGCAGGAATACACAGAAGACAAACAGACCTATTTTCAACTATCTCAAAAATATAATGTTTCAATAAGAACCATACAGCGCAGACTCGACAAGGTTCAGGTAGATAGACAATTCTGTAAGCCAGAAGATAGTGTGATTCTTATGGATACAACCTATTTTGGTCGTAATTTTGGAGTGATGGTTTTTCAAAATACAAAGGGTCAATATCTGTATTGGAAATTTGTAAAATATGAGACAATAGCAGGTTATGTTGACGGCATTAAATATATAGAATCACAAGGCATCCAAATTAATGGCATTGTATGTGATGGAAGAAAAGGTCTTTTTAATGCGCTATCAAAATATTCTATACAAATGTGCCAATTTCATCAAGTAGCCATCATTACACGTTACATTACGCGAAAACCAAAGCTACAAGCATCTAAAGAGTTAAAAGAGGTGATGCTCTTATTAACCAAGACAGACAAGGAAAGTTTCATAGGAGTACTTAATCAATGGCACATTAACTGGAAAGAATTTATCAATGAAAGAGCTATTAACCCAGAAACGGGGAAAAGCAGATACGTTCATAAGCGATTGAGAAGCGCCTACAAAAGTCTTGAAAGAAACAAAGATTATCTGTTTACTTGGTATGACAAGATGGATCTTTGCCTGCCGAATACAAACAATCAACTTGAAGGAACATTCACAGATTAAGACCGTTGCAAAATAAAGCGAGAGTGAATTTTCTTGTTTTTTTACTGAAGATATTTAGTTTTATACCATTAAAATGTTTTTTTTGCCGTTTTTTATTCTCCTTATCTCTATAATATTGCTGTAAATGAGGAATTTTCTCCTCATTTTTAGCATTGGGACATAATGATCCCAGGTGAACGGTATAAGTTGTATGCAATAGCTTCCATCAGATGTTGGGTATGCATTTTTGACAACCCCACATAACGGGCTACTCCTCCACCAAACCATCGTTTTATTGACCCAAATGTCCGTTCTACTTTATACCGGGTTTTACTCACTATTTTGTTGAATTGTATTTCTCTTTCTGTTAACTTTCTATTTTTGGCTGCTTTATTCATTATATGATTACGAAGTCGTTTCTGCTGTAATATTGTATCGTTCTTTTTACTTTTATATCCTTTGTCTGCTTTTACCCAAGTCCTTTCCGTTAATTCACATGTATCCAATACCTGCTCCAAATTGCTTATTTCATTCACATTAGCCGAGGTGGTAAGTACTCCCAAGATTAACCCATTGACATCAGTAATCGTATGTTTTTTATATCCAAACCGGAGCTTCCCGGCTTTTTTTACCCATCTGCCTTCGGAATCAACTCCTGGCTGGGTCTTCTTTATCAATTTAAATTGTGAGGCTTCTTTTTCTCTTTCTTCCTCCTTTGGCTCTTGCTGACGATCTTCTACTATTTCATATTCCGTTTTCCCCTTTGGCTTTCTTGGACTATCGGTAATACTCGCATCTACAATGACTCCTCCCTTAACCAGTATTTTCTTTTTCTCTAATTGTTTATTCATCGCTTTGAATAATTTTTCGTACACATTCTTTTGGGTAAGTTCGGTACGAAAACGACTGATAACACTATGATCGGGACATTTGTCATCTATACTTAATCCTACAAAACGACTGAAGGATATTCTGTCATTTACCTGGTCTTCTACTTCATAATCACTCAAATTATACCAGGTCTCCAAAAGACATATTTTAAAAAGTAATAGCCCTTCATAAGCCGGACGTCCACTTACACTTTCTCCTTTTTGATAGTGCTTATTGATAATATTGGAAATAAGTCGCCAATCGATCAATGTATTTACCTGATCAAAAAATTCTGTCTTTACTTTCCTTCTTTCTGCTGCTAAATCAGCAAAGCCTATGTGTTTCTCATTTTTCATGCTACAAATATAACAAATTCATTGTTATAAATAACACTAATCTAATATTTTATACGCATTTTTGCCTTGCAATGGTCTTAGATTTTAAAAATAAACTGCGTAATCATAATGGATTAAGCCGAAAAAGAAAGGGAAAATTTATCGATGGGTTTTTTAAGGCATCTGTTCTTGGAATAGTCAATAATAAAGGCTGACATTTGCCAGCCTTTATGACCATTCCAGTCAATCAAGTTATTCCTGACAGGTTGCTCCTCAGCAGAGCCTGCTTCCGCTTACTTGATAAACAAAACTATTAAATTAAACACAAGGTGAATAAAAATCATGAAAATAAACAGCATCAAAAATGTCCATTAGAGCATTTCGCACTCAAAATAGCATCAAAAATGTCCATTACGCCTAATAGATACTAAACACACTAAAAATCAATAATAGTTTCCTCCCAAAATATTTGTTTTATAATTTGGGGCAGGAAAGCAGACAATCATTTAAATTTATACGATTTTGCCGAGAATCTATCCGAGTCGTATTCCCCGGTATAAACCTATTTTTAAGACAAGTAGCAATACAATACTAATAACAACACTTTTCCATGATATAAAAAAGCTTTTGGGTTCTTCATCAAAATACAATTCAGTATATTTATATATTTGGAAAAAAGAAGGTAAAATAATTAATAAGGAAGAGGAAAACAGCATTATATCATAAATTCTAAATTGATAAATCCCTTGGCTATTCGATATCTTAAATAGATTTATTAATACTCCTCCAATCAACCATGGAATTAATATTTGATCCATTAGGAAGGATTTTCTTTGTTTCGGATGCTGACTATTATAGTATGTGTTTGCTGATGTAAAAAAATATTTAGGAACCGCTAGTCCAATTAAAAGCATAATTATTGCTGAAAAGGCAACTATTAATAATTTTGCTGTATCAAAAAAATAGAGCCAGTTAATAACATATCCAAAGCCTTGGCTTATAAATGTTCCAATAAGTATAGAACCAAAAAAAATAGTGAATCCATGTATAAAGCCCCATAAAAAGAACAACTTAAGCAAGCCATCGGTATCTATTACTTTCGTATAAATTATTAAAAAAATAAATCCCAAAACAAGTGCAGAAATAGGCCCAGCGCTGAAAATGACTTTAACTGAATCACTTGTCCATGATGTACTTCGTACTAAAAATTCAATCTTATGGAAAAAAAGTTGTACCGGAATATTACATGATAATGTTGTAATAATAGTGATAAACTGAGAAAGAAAAAACACTACCAAATATGAAATAGTAAAATATGCAATGGAATTAATGGAAATTGCCATTCTATTATAGATGTTTTCTCTCATTTTAAAAAATCAATCAAAAATAAAAAACCTGATAAAGTTTACTAAATCAGGTTTTTTATTAAAAAAATTCTATAGATTTTGAATATCGGGAATATCTCCTTTTGAATACTTGCCATTATTCAAATTTTCTTTTATCTTCGAAAAGGCATCAATTGTATATTCTACATCATGTAATGTATGAACAGCAGTCGGTATTAATCTTAGTAAAATAACACCCTTAGGAACTACAGGATAGGTTACAATTGAACAGAAAATGTTATAATTTTCTCTCAAATCAAGTGTTAACTGTGTAGCTTCAGGTACACTCCCCGACAGGAAAACAGGAGTAACCGGAGATTGAGTGTTCCCGATATTAAAACCTTTTTCTTTTAATCCAGATTGTAAAGCCTTTACAATTGTCCACAATTTATCTTTAAGTTGTGGTTGTGTGCGAATTATTTCGAGTCGTTTCAACGCTCCGATAACCATTGGCATAGGCAATGATTTTGCAAAAATTTGTGATCGCATAGTATGTTTTAGAAAATCAATGACATCAGCATTGGATGCAACAAAGCCGCCTATGCCAGCCATCGCCTTAGCAAAAGTAGCAAAATAAATATCTATTTCTTTCTGAACATTAAAGTGTTCGCCAGTACCTTTTCCGGTTTTTCCCATCGTTCCAAAACCATGGGCGTCATCTACTAATAATCTAAAATGATATTTTTGTTTTAATTTTATAATTTCATCTAATTTCCCAAGATCACCCGACATACCATACACACCTTCTGTAATAACCAAAATTCCTCCACCCGTTTGATCAACTACATGTTGCGCATGAAGAAGTTGTTTTTCCATTTTTTCCATATTATTATGAGGATAAACGAATCGTTTTCCGATATGCAAGCGTAATCCGTCAATAATACAAGCATGAGCTTCAGCATCATAAACAACGACGTCATTTCTATCGAGCAAGGAATCAATAATTGAAACCATTCCCTGATAGCCAAAATTTAAGAGATAAGCGCTTTCTTTTTCTTCGAATTCAGCTAATTCTCTTTCCAACTGTTCATGATAATTTGTTTGTCCCGACATCATTCTTGCGCCCATAGGATATGCCAATCCCCAATCATTTGCAGCCTGAGAATCTGCTTTTCTGACTTCGGGAAGATTGGCTATTCCAAGGTAATTGTTTAAGCTCCAAATTAATCGCTCTTTTCCGTGGAAAAACATCTTGTTAGATATTTCTCCCTCTAATTTAGGAAACATAAAATATCCATCCGCTTGTTTGGCATATTGTCCAATGGGACCTAAATTGGCTCTTACTTTTTTAAATATATCCATATCTCGTGTGATTTATTAATTGTTGAAAAAAATATAATTGCGCTGCAAAACTAAATGTTTTTTTAGAGGCAAATAACTTTGATTTATTTTAATGTTATTTAAATGATAATAACTGTTTAATTTTAACGTTTTTTATTCGACTAAAAATATTAATTTTGCAGCATGGTAAAACGATTTTTATACCTTATTCTAATATTATTTGCATTTCAATTCATTTCGTGCAGTAAATATCAAAAATTACTAAAAAGTAATGACAATAACGAAAAATTTGAACGTGCCATAACTTACTATGATCATGGAGATTATTATCGCGCGCAACAACTTTTTGATCAGTTAATAAATGTCTATGCGGGAACCGATAAAGTAGAAAAAATCAATTATTATTATGCATATAGTTATTTTAAACAAGATGACTATATTACAGCCAGTTATTATTTTAAGCAATTTGCTAAAAAATTTCCAAATAGTAAATTTGCCGAAGAGTGTGCTTATATGAGTGCTTATTGCCAATATATGGATTCTCCAAAATATAACCTCGACCAGACGAATACTACGGAATCGATTAAAGAATTTCAGCTTTTTATTAATGCTTATCCACAAAGTGAGCGTATTCCGAAATGTAATGAATTAATGGATAAGTTGAGGGGAAAACTAGAACTAAAATCGTTTGAAACAGCTAAATTATATTTCAAAATGGAGGATTATAAAGCCGCTATTACTACTTTTAATAATGTGTTAAGTGATTTTCCCGATACTCCTCATAAAGAAGAGATTATGTTTGATATAATTAAAGCTAATTATAAATATGCAATAAAAAGTATAGAATCGAAGAAGAAAGAAAGGTATCAAGCAGCAATTGAAGCTTTTGATAGCTTTATTTCGGCCTATCCTGAGAGCTCGTATTTGAATCAGGCTAATATAATGCAAAAAAATTCTTTAAAATTTATTAAAAACTATTTTTAACATGGAAAGTAAAAAATCAAAAGTTGAAATGTTTGCAATAACCAGAGATGTGGAAAAATTGAATGCTCCAACAAATAACATCTATGAATCTGTCAATATTATTGTAAAAAGAGCTAACCAAATTTCTGCTGAAGTGAAAGAAGAATTAAATAACAAAATTTCTCAGTTTGCTTTACCCAGTGATAATTTGGAAGAAGTATTTGAAAACCGAGAACAAATTGAAATTGCCAAACATTATGAGCATTTGCCAAAAGCAACTTTAGTAGCAACTACTGAGTTTCTGGATGGCGATATCTTTTTTAGGAATCCTTTAAAAGAATAATATTCACATTAATTAAATCGGATTAATTGACATTTTGATGATTAAGGGAAAGAAAATAATAATTGGAATAACTGCGAGTATTGCAGCTTATAAAATACCTTTTTTAATTCGTTTATTAAAAAAAGAAGAAGCTGATGTTCAGGTTATATTAACACCTAAGGCTGTTGATTTTGTTACTCCGCTAACCTTATCAACTCTATCTCAGCGACCAGTTTTAATCGAACCTTTCAATCTTACAAATGGACAATGGAATAGCCATGTTGAATTGGGCAATTGGGCGGATATAATAGTTGTAGCTCCGGCTTCAGCTAACACTATTGGTAAATGTGCTAATGGGATTGTCGACAATTTGCTTCTTGCTACATATTTCGCTGCAAAATGCCCAGTTTTCTTTGCACCGGCAATGGATGTTGATATGTTTTTGCATCCGGTAACCCAAAAAAATGTTGAAACATTACAATCGCACGGGAATTTGATTATAGCACCTGCTAGCGGAGAATTAGCAAGTGGATTATTTGGTTGTGGTAGGATGGAAGAACCTGATATTATTTATAATATCATTGAAAAATATTTTAAAACCCGTAATGATTTTTGTGGTAAACGCATTTTAGTAACAGCTGGGCCTACATATGAGAATATTGATCCTGTACGTTTTATCGGAAACCATTCATCGGGTTTAATGGGATTTTGTATAGCTGAAGAGTTTGCAAACAGAGGTGCAGATGTTCATTTGATTTCCGGACCATCTAAATTGTCAGCTAATCATCCTTCAATTAGCTGTACTAAAGTAACATCTGCGAAGGAAATGCATGACTGTTGTCTTGATTTATTTCCTAAAACAGATATTACAATTATGGCTTCCGCTGTTTCTGATTATACTCCGATAACTGTTAACAAACAAAAAATTAAAAAATCAAATTCGGATTTATCATTAAGGTTAAAGCCGACCATAGATATATTAGCTGATTTGGGAAAACAAAAAAGCGATTCGCAATTTTTAGCTGGTTTTGCTCTCGAAACTGAAAATGAAATTGCAAATGCGCAAAAAAAAATAATTCAAAAAAAATTAAACCTGATTCTTTTAAATTCATTAAATGATGACGGAGCCGGGTTTGCTGTTGCTACAAACAAAATTACTGCCATTGACCAAGAAGGCAATATTACTGAATTTGATTTGAAATCAAAAAATGAAGTTGCTAAAGATATTGCCGATTTAATAAAGCAAATGATTGAAAAAGATCCATTTGCTAAAATTGTTTAATTCAATTTTTATGCGTAAAATCATTTTCTCATTTATACTTTTTATTTTTTCAGTTCAGGCTTTTGCTCAGGAATTTAATGCTTCTGTACAGGTAACCGCTCAGCAAGTAGAAGGTACGGATAAAAAAATATATCAGACCCTACAACAAGCTATTTATGAATTCATTAACAATAGGAAATGGTCGAATTATCAATATAAAGTGGAAGAACGCATTGAATGCACTTTTATGATTACAATTACAGAAAGAGTTTCCAGTGATGAATTTAAAGGGAAATTAAATTTGGTTATTCGCCGGCCGATCTATAAAACCAATTACAACTCTGTTCTAATCAATCATGTAGATAATGATATTGATTTTAAATACATTGAATATCAGCCTCTTGATTTCGACGAAAATACATTTACCTCCAATCTCACATCTTTATTGGCTTATTATGTTAATATTGTGCTTGGATATGATGGCGATTCTTATTCTCTATTTGGTGGTACACCTTATTTTGAAAAGGCTCAGTCAATATTAAATTCTGCACAAAATGCAACTGAATCTGGATGGAAAGCTTTTGAAAGTACAAAAAATAGATATTGGTTAATTGAAAACATAATGAATACAACATACAGCCCAATACGTGAAGCAAGTTATAAATTTCATCGCTTAGGTTTGGATTTAATGACTGAAAATATCGAAAATGGTCGAACTGCTGTCTCAGAAAGTCTGGAATTACTTCGCAAAGTAAATCGTCAAAAACCTGGTTTGTTTTTATTACAGCTATTTTTGGATGCCAAACGTGATGAGTTAATCAATATTTATTCGCAAGCTGCGCCTATAGATAAAACCAAAGCCATCAATATCTTGAAGGAAATTGACCCGTCAAATTCTTCAAAATATCAGAAAATACTTAATTAAAAGTAAAATTTAAGGTTTTCTTTATTACATTTGTTTCTTATTGTTAACTAACTACGATATGTTATCGCACCTTCGTATTGAAAATTATGCACTTATACAAAATCTGTCAATTGATTTTAATAGAGGTTTTTCTGTAATTACGGGTGAAACGGGTGCGGGTAAATCCATATTATTAGGAGCGTTATCTCTTATCCTTGGACAGCGATCAGATACTTTTGTGCTGTTGGACAAATCAAAAAAATGTTATGTAGAGGGTACTTTTTCTATTCAAAATTATGGACTGCAAAATTTTTTTGAAAAAAATAATCTTGATTATGATGATATTGCTCTTTTGCGAAGAGAGATTAATCCTGCCGGAAAATCAAGGGCTTTTATTAATGATACACCCGTAAATTTAAACCTTTTAAAAGAAATTGGGGATAAACTTGTAGATATTCATTCACAGCACAAAACCATAGCATTGAATGATTTCTCATTTCAGTTAGCGTTGGTTGATGATTTTGCCGGAAATCAACAAATAATAAAGGAGTATAAATCAGAATATCATATTTATTGTTCTAAGAACAATAATTTGAAAGAACTGTTGGAAAAAGAGCAACGATTGAAATCTGATCAGAATTATTATCAATTTCTTGTCGATGAATTGGAAGATGCTCATTTTCAAAATGAAAATGAACAAGAGGAATTGGAATCTGAACTTAAAATCTTAACAAATTCAGAATCAATAAAATCAAATTTATTTTTGGCAAATGTAGGCCTATCCGAATCAGACAATTCATTATTAAATCGTTTATCAGAATTAATTTCTCTGCTTGACCCCATATTGAATATTCATGCAGATATTAAAAACATTTCCGAACGATTAAAAAGTTGCCAAATTGAATTAAATGATGTTGCATCGGAAATTGACCACCTTCAAAATAAAATTATTTACGATCCACTTAAAATTGAAGCAATAAGCAATCGTCTTGATTCCATTTATCGTCTTGAACAAAAACATCGGGTTACAACCATCATTGAATTAATTCATTTAAAAAATTCATTTATAGATAAATTATCTGCCATTTCATCTACTGATAAGCAAATATCGGAATTACAATTAGATATTCAACTTCAAAAAGAAGCATTAATAAAACTCAGTCAGCAAATTTCCGAAAATCGTAAAAATGCATTTTCTGAGATAGAAAAAGAATTATTAAAAGTTTTATCTCAGGTTGGAATGCCTAATGCACAATTTAAAATAGAACATTCTATAACGAAAGACTTAACTAGTGATGGTATTGATATCATTAAATTTCTTTTTAATGCAAATAGGGGAGGGCAGGTGAGCGAAATTTCACGTATTGCTTCCGGTGGAGAATTGTCTCGCTTGATGTTAGGACTAAAGTCTTTAATTACCCAACGTAATTTGCTGCCCACCGTTATTTTTGATGAAATTGATATAGGAGTTTCGGGTGATATTGCAGGTAAAGTTGGAAATATTCTTCAAAATATGGGTAATAATATGCAGGTAATTGCAATTACCCACTTGCCACAAATTGCAGGGAAAAGCTCATCGCACTACTTTGTATATAAAGAAATTAAAGGAAATACAACCACTTCTTTCATTAAATTATTAAATCAGGAAGAAAGAATAACAGAAATCGCAAAAATGCTCAGCAATGAAACAGTTACCAGTGCTGCCGTTGAAACTGCTAAAGAATTATTAAACTATTAAAATTATGACATATAATTTATTAAAGGGGAAAAAAGGTATAATCTTTGGAGCCCTAAATGAAAAATCTATTGCATGGAAAATTGCAGAAAAAGCCTATGACGAAGGTGCAACAATCATATTAACAAATACTCCCGTTTCTATTCGAATGGGAGAAACGGAACTTTTGGCAAAAAAATGTAATACTATTGTTATACCAGCTGATGCTACTCAGGTTCAGGATTTAGAAAACTTGTTTGTGAAATCAATGGAATTCTTTGATGGGAAAATTGATTTTATACTCCATTCTATTGGAATGTCACCTAATGTTCGTAAGAAAAAACCATATGATGATATTGATTACGATTATTTCCAAAAAACCCTTGACATTTCTGCCTTATCCTTTCACAAAATGTTACAAGTAGCCAAAAAATTTGATGCAATCAATGAGTGGGGTTCGGTTGTTGCGTTATCCTACATAGCCGCTCAGCGTACTTTATTCGAATACAATGACATGGCCGATGCTAAAGCTGTGCTTGAATCTATTGCACGTAGTTTTGGATATATTTATGGGCGAGAAAAAAGAATACGAATAAATACGATTTCACAATCGCCAACTCTGACTACTGCAGGAAGCGGTGTTAAAGGTATCGATGGATTAATGGATTTTACCGAAAGAATGTCTCCTTTAGGTAATGCCACTGCAGAAGAATGTGCAAACTATTGTGTTACATTGTTTTCAGATCTTACACGAAAAGTTACCATGCAAAACCTTTACCACGATGGAGGTTTCTCAAGTATGGGTATGAGCAAAAGGGCAATGTTTGTTTATCAGAAAAGCCTTGAAGGCTGCGATGAATGCTGATAGCCTTTTTTCTTGATAGTTTACGCTAAATTTATAATTTTGTGCCTCCGTAATTTTTACAAAAAACGGTTTTTAAATTAATAGAAAAATTTAACCATGAGTTTTAGAATCATTGTATTAGCAAAACAAGTACCCGATACCCGCAATGTTGGAAAAGATGCCATGAAAGCCGACGGTACCGTAAACCGGGCTGCTTTACCTGCCATTTTTAATCCTGAAGATCTGAATGCCTTAGAATTAGCTTTACGCATCAAAACACAAATTGATGGTGCAGAAATTATACTTTTAACAATGGGCCCGTCCCGCGCTGCAGAAATTATTCGCGAAGCTTTATATCGTGGTGCAGATGCCGGGTATTTGATTACTGATCGTAAATTTGCCGGCTCCGATACATTAGCAACTTCTTATGCTATCTCATTAGCCATTAAGAAATTAGTTCCATATGATTTGGTAATATGTGGACGTCAGGCTATTGATGGCGATACGGCACAGGTTGGCCCACAAACAGCCGAAAAACTGCATATACCTCAAATTACTTATGTCGAAGATGTTATGTCGGTTGACACACAACATATTATTGTAAAGCGTCGTCTTGAAAGAGGAATTGAAATTGTTTCCGCACCTTTCCCAGTATTAGTTACCGTTCACGGTTCAGCCCCAGCTTGTCGTCCGAGAAATTCAAAGCTTATTATGAAGTATAAACATGCACGAACGATAACGGAACTTCAGGATGAAATTAAAGATTATACAGAATTATATTCCCATCGCCCGTATCTAAATATTGAGGAATGGAATGTAATTGATCTTAATGCAGATACGGAAATGCTAGGATTATCAGGTTCGCCTACCAAAGTTAAAAAAAATTGAAAATGTTGTCTTTCAACATAAAGAATCAAAATCATTTACATCAAATGATCAAGATATCGATTCTTTAATGAAGGAATTGATTGATGGCCATGTTATTGGTTAATCAGTTCTTTTTTCTAATTATTTAGTTCAAAACATAATCGTAAACAGAAAATATTACTAACGTGAATAATATATTTATTTATTGTGAAATTACCGAAGAGGGCAGCATAGCGGATGTTAGTTTAGAATTATTGACCAAAGGACGGAAACTTGCAAATCAGTTGAATAGTAAACTTGAGGCTGTAGTTTTTGGAAACAATATTTCAAATTTAGAAGGCCAACTTTTCCCATTTGGTGTCGACATCATTCATTATGCTAATGATTCCAGGTTATTTCCATATACAACATTGCCCCATTCGAGTATCCTGATGAATTTAATTAGAGAAGAAAAACCTCAAATTGTACTTTTTGGAGCAACATCCGTCGGCAGAGATCTTGCCCCACGAATAGCTTCAGCTTTACGTTGTGGTTTAACTGCTGATTGCACCAGCCTTGAAATTGGTAATTATGATGAAACTCGTACTCAGAAAGAATATGAAAACCTTTTGTATCAAATACGTCCGGCATTTGGAGGAAATATTATTGCCACTATTGTCAATCCCGAGACACGTCCCCAAATGGCAACTGTCAGAGAGGGAGTTATGAAGAAAGAAATTCTATCGTTAACTTACAAAGGATCAATTAAAAAGATTGACGTAGAAAAATGGATAAAACCTGAGGATTTTATTGTAAAAATAATTGAACGGCATGTTGAATCTCAGAAAATTAATATAAAAGGCGCTCAAATCATTATTGCAGGAGGCTATGGCGTTGGATCAAAAGAAAATTTCAAATTATTATTTGAACTTGCCGATTTAATTGGCGCTCAGGTTGGAGCTTCAAGGGCAGCTGTAGATAGTGGTTTAATAGAACATGAACGCCAAATCGGACAAACTGGAATTACAGTTCGTCCCAAACTTTATATAGCCTGTGGTATTTCTGGTGCAGTTCAACATCGTGCAGGAATGGATCAATCGGCTCAAATAATTTCAATTAATACCGATCCAAATGCACCTATTAATCAAATTGCTGATTATGTTGTTATTGGAAGTGTATTGGATGTAATACCCAAAATGATAAAGTATTACAAAAAAAATTCGAAGTAATCATTTAAATTTCAGAAATATCATGTCAAATTTTTATACAGACAACGAAAATTTAAAATTTCATTTGCATCATTCATTAATGGAAAAAATTGTTCGATTAAAGGAAAACAATTTTGCCGATAAAGATAAATATGATTATGCACCATTGGATTACGAAGATGCAATGGATAGTTATGATAAAATTCTTGAAGTTATTGGTGAAATTTCGGGAGAAATTATTAGTGCAAATGCTGATGAAGTTGATAAAACTGGGCCAAAATTAATAGATAACGAAGTTGTTTATGCAGAGGGAACTCGGAAAAACCTTGATGTTCTTGTCGAAACAGGAATGATAGGAATGTCTTTACCCAGAGAATATGGTGGATTAAATTTTTCATTAGTTCCATATGTAATGGCTGCCGAAATAGTTTCCCGAGCTGATGCTGGATTTGCAAACATTTGGGGGTTACAAGATTGCGCAGAAACAATTCATGAATTTGCTTCCGATGAAATTAAAAATGAATTTTTACCAAGATTTTATAAAGGTGCTACTGCTGCAATGGATTTAACTGAACCAGATGCTGGTTCCGATTTACAAGCTGTTCAATTAAAAGCAACTTATGATGAAAATAAAGGGTGTTGGATTCTAAATGGTGTAAAACGGTTTATTACAAATGGAGATGCTGATATTTCATTAGTCTTGGCAAGATCTGAAGAAGGAACAAAAGACGCTCGTGGACTTTCGCTATTTGTATATGATCGTACTGCTAAAGCTGTTACGGTTCGTCGTATTGAAAACAAACTTGGTATAAAAGGTTCTCCTACGTGTGAGCTGGTTTTTAAAGACGCTCCTGCAAAACTTATTGGCGATCGCAAAATGGGTTTGATTAAATATGTAATGTCGCTAATGAATTCTGCTCGATTAGGGGTTGGAGCACAATCGGTTGGCATTGCAGAAGCAGCATATCGGGAAGCTCTTAAATATGCTCAGGAGCGGGAACAATTTGGCAAATCAATAATCAATTATCCAGCTGTTTATGAATTGCTTACCAATATGAAGGTTAAAATTGATGCCATACGTACCTTACTCTACGAAACATCAAGATACGTGGATATATTTAAATCGTACACTTTTATCCAAAAAGAAAGAAATCTTACTCCCGACGAACGTAATGAACAAAAGCATTATCAGAAAATTGCCGATGGTTTTACACCTTTATTGAAGCTTTTTTCCAGCGAATACTGCAATCAAATTGCATATGATGCCATTCAAATTCATGGAGGAACCGGTTTTATGAAAGATTTTCCGGTTGAACGAATTTACCGAGATGCCAGAATAACATCAATTTATGAAGGAACATCTCAACTTCAGGTAGTTGCAGCTATAAAAAACGTAGGAAATGGTCTATTTCAAAAGGTTTTGGCTGACTTTTCGACCAAAAAAATTAAGCCAGATCTTGATTTCTTAAAAAACATTTTAATGAAGATGACCGATCAATTTTCTAAAAGTGTTGAAAAAGTTAACGAACACAATGATGTTGAATTATATGATTTTCATTCTCGTCGTTTAGTGGAAATGGCTGGAAATGTGATTATTGGCTATTTATTATTATTTGATGCCAACAGAAATGATATATTCAGGAAATCAGCTGAAATTTTTATTCGTAATGCAAGAGCTGAAAACATTGAAAAGGTAAGTTTTATTAATAATTTTGATACAAAAGATTTGGGGAGTTATAAATTTTAATTTTACCTTTGGCAATTTAAGGTTTATTGCTATAATATAATACCGTTATGGATTTAAAATTAGGATTTTTAATAATCATTGGTTTAATTATAATAATTATTGTTTTAATTATTATAAATAAAATTAGGATTCGTCTGTTTTTCATTAAATTAAGGAATGGAAAGTATAGCCATGATTATATTCAGTTTTTTAAAGATCATAATATTCGGAGTCCATACGATCCTTGTTTAAAAGATGACCTTTTATTGAGGTTTTTGGTTTTTGTTGAAAAAAATAACAAATCACACATTTTTAATACTGAAAAAATAATTCAATTTGGAAATTCTGTTTTTTTAACCAATTGTAATCAAATATTTAAGGCTAATGGGAAGCCAAATTGTTTCAATACAATACAAATTAATGGGTTGGATTTAAAGGTTATAGGTTATAGGGAAACTATTTTTGAAAATAATATTAAGGCTCTGTATTATTGCGTAAACAACTCATATATTATGGGCGAGTACATATTTTCAGATGTAAGTAGAACTAATTCCGATAATTTAATAGAATTGCTATGGAAAAAGTATAAAATTGAATCTAAAATAGATACAGAAACATTTTATATTGAAGATGAAAATAAAACTCAAATTTATTTTGAAAATAATGGATTTGAAATCTCTTTAAAATACATGTATAAAAAGAATGCTGAAAATTTCAAATTAATAGAAAATGAATTGAATTATTTTCTATTTAATAAGGGAGAAAATCTTAAGAATGATTATCAAAAACAGCTATTTGATAAGTTATAAATAACTTTTAGTTGGGTTTATCTTTCTTCTTACTCTTGGTAATTTTGACACACATTTCTTGCCTTTCTTCGTCAAAATCAATAATAATAACATCATTTTGTTGAAGTTTGGTTTTAATAATTTCTTCAGCCAATAAATCTTCAACATATTTTTGAATTGCACGTTTTAATGGACGGGCACCAAATTGTTCATCCCAACCTTTTTCAACAATATAATCTTTGGCTTTTGTAGTAACGGTGATTTCATAGCCCATGGCTGTTACTCTTTTATAAAGATATGAAAGTTCGATGTCGACAATTTTATGTATATCCTCTCGTTCGAGAGAGTTAAAAATAATGACATCGTCAATTCGGTTAAGAAATTCAGGTGCAAATGTTTTTTTGAGAGCGTTCTCAATTACACGCTGTGTATAGGTGGCGCTGTTAGCAATTTTAGTAGATGTAGCAAACCCCACACCTTGTCCAAAATCATTTAATTGCCTTGAACCAATATTAGAGGTCATTATAATAATAGTATTCTTAAAATCAACCCGTCTGCCTAAACTATCAGTTAACATGCCATCATCAAGTACTTGAAGTAAAAGATGAAAAATATCTGGATGCGCTTTTTCTATTTCATCAAGTAAAACGATAGAATAAGGTTTCCTACGAATTTTTTCTGTTAATTGACCACCTTCTTCATAGCCAACATAACCTGGAGGAGCACCAATTAGGCGAGAAACGGCAAATTTTTCCATATACTCACTCATATCTATACGAATAAGCGAATCTTCAGTATCAAAAAGATATTTAGCCAGTACTTTTGCTAAATGTGTTTTTCCAACTCCAGTAGGTCCCAGAAAAATAAAAGATCCAATAGGTTTATTGGGATCTTTCAGCCCGGCACGATTTCGTCGAATAGCCTTAACAACTTTTTTAATTGCTTCATTTTGTCCAATAACTGTATTTTCCAGTTCTTTTTCCATTTTTATTAAACGTTCACTTTCATTTCTAGCAATACGTTGAACAGGAATACCGGTCATCATAGCAACAACTTCGGCTACTTTTTCTTCGGAAACGATTTGTCTGTTAATTTTTGAGTCTGCTTCCCAATGACGTTTTTCCAGTTCAAGATCGGATTGCAATTTACGTTCAATATCGCGAAACTTGGCTGCTTCTTCGAATTTTTGACTATTTATTGCATTTGTTTTGTTGTTTCTAACGACTTCAATTTGAGATTCAATATTTATAATTTGGGCAGGTACATTAATATTACTAATGTGAGCTCTGGCTCCAGCTTCATCTAAGGCATCAATAGCTTTATCGGGGAGATAACGATCAGACATGTATCTATTAGTAAGGGAAACACAGGCTTTTATGGCATCTGGTGTATAAGTTACTAAATGATGGTCTTCGTATTTTTCTTTAATGTTACTTAATATTTCAATTGTTTCTTCTGGAGTGGTCGGTTCAACCAAAATCTTTTGGAACCTGCGTTCTAATGCACCATCTTTTTCAATGTATTGACGGTATTCATTAAGCGTAGTAGCTCCAATACATTGAATATCACCACGAGCCAAAGCGGGTTTAAACATGTTAGAAGCATCCAAAGAACCCGATGCGTTACCAGCACCTACAAGTGTATGGATTTCATCAATAAATAAAATAATATCATGATTTTTCTCTAATTCATTTAAAACAGCTTTAATACGCTCTTCAAATTGTCCGCGATATTTCGTGCCAGCTACAAGTGAGGCTAAATCTAAAATGTATATGCGTTTATTAAATAATGCTCGTGAAATTTTTCTTTGAACGATGCGCAATGCCAAACCTTCGGCGATTGCTGATTTTCCAACTCCGGGTTCGCCAATTAAAATTGGATTATTTTTTTTTCGTCTGCAAAGAATTTGAGCTATGCGTTCAAGTTCTTTTTCCCGGCCAACTATTGGATCGAGACGGTTTTCTTCTGCAGCTTTTGTTATATCCCTTCCAAAATTATCAAGTACTGATGTTTTTGACTTTGATTCTTCGGTTTTTTTCTGACTTCTTTCAAAACTTTTTTCCGTTTCTTCCGGATCATTTTCTGAAATATCGTCATAGGGAAATTCTGATTTCTTTTCTATATTCGTGTTTGAATCCATATCAACATAAAAGTTTTTTAATTCGTTTTTTTACAGAATCATAATCAACTCCAAATTTTTGAAGTATCTTCGTAGCTAAATTATCATCATTTTTTAAGATGGCTAATAATAAATGCTCGGTACCAATGAGTTCACTATGATAAATCTTTGCTTCAAGGTAAGTAAGCTTAAGTGCTCGTTCGCTCTGCTTTACTAAAGGCAAATCTTCCGAATTAGTTTGCCCTTTAGGATTTTTTACTAAAATTGCCTTTTCAATAATGCGACGTATATTTACTAAATCTAAGCCAAGCATTGATAAAAGTTGAACTGCCATCCCATCTCCATCCCGAATAATACCTAAAAGCAGATGTTCTACTCCAATATAGTCATTTCCTAATCGTAAAGCTTCCTCGCGACTATAAGTTAATACATCTTTAACTCTTTGTGAAAATTTTGCCTCCATTAATAAATCTCCTTTTTTATGTAACAAAAGAAAAATTACATTGTTTAGTTAAACAATTAAAAAAATAATAACAATAATCATTACACTTCAAAAGTAAAAAAAAAATGAGTTATAACGTTATAGTAGAATAATAATTATCAACAGGATAATGTTAGTAATAATATTGGTATTATGCAATTTGATTCATAAATTTTTGTAAATTCGTAGGCGAAAAAGAATAAACATAAATCATTTAAAATGTTTGTATTAAAGGATAAAAATGGAAGATCACGGAAAAATAGTTAAAGTAAACATTGAAAACCAAATGAAATCAGCCTACATTGATTATTCAATGTCGGTTATTGTGACAAGAGCCTTGCCAGATGTGCGTGATGGATTAAAACCGGTTCACCGAAGGGTGCTTTTTGGGATGTATGAATTAGGTGTGTTATCTAATCGTCCATATAAAAAATCGGCAAGGATTGTAGGTGAAGTATTAGGAAAGTATCACCCTCATGGAGATACTTCGGTATACGATGCCATGGTAAGAATGGCCCAGGAATGGTCTTTGCGTTATCCATTGGTTGATGGACAAGGAAACTTTGGCTCAATAGACGGTGATAATCCTGCAGCAATGAGATATACTGAAGCTCGTCTTCAAAAAATTGCTGAAGAAATGTTAAGTGATATTTATAAAGATACCGTTGATTATAAACTGAATTTTGATGATACCTTACAAGAACCTACGGTATTACCAACTCGAATTCCTAACTTATTAATTAACGGTTCTTCTGGAATTGCTGTGGGCATGGCAACCAATATGCCTCCACATAATCTAAAAGAAGTTGTGGATGGTATTATGGCGTATATTGACAACAAAGAAATTACCATACCTGAATTGATGAAATTTATTAAAGCTCCTGATTTTCCCACAGGAGGTTTGATTTATGGTTATGACGGCGTTAAAGAAGCATACGAAACGGGAAGAGGCCGAATCGTTGTTAGAGGTGAGACGAAAATTGAAAATGAAAATGGAAGGGTTTCTTTGATCGTAACTTCAATCCCATATCAGGTTAATAAATCGGAATTGATAAAAAAAACTGCTGACCTTATCAATGATAAAAAAATTGATGGTATTGTAGATATCCGAGATGAATCAGATAGAAATGGCATGCGGATAGTATATGATTTAAAACGAGATGCTATTACCAATGTCGTAATTAATAAACTATACCAACTTACGCCTCTACAGAGTTCCTTCAGTGTTAACAACATCGCTTTAGTAAACGGACGACCTGTTATGTTAAATCTTAAAGATTTAATACGATATTTTGTAGAGCATCGTCATGAAATAGTGATCCGGCGAACACAATTTGATTTAAATGAAGCTCAAAAAAAGGCTCACATTTTAGAAGGATTGCTAATTGCTCTCGACCATCTTGATGCTGTTATAGCATTGATTCGATCTTCGCTTACACCCGACGAAGCTAAAGCTGGTTTAATTGAATCATTTAGTCTATCTGAAATTCAGGCAAAAGCAATTTTAGAAATGCGATTGCAACGCCTTACTGGACTGGAAAGAGAAAAAATTATAAATGATTATGCGGAACTTCAACGGTTGATATCATATTATCACGAAGTTTTGGCAGATGTTTCTTTAAGGATGGATATCATTAAAAACGAACTAAAAGAAATTAAAGAAAAGTATGGCGACGAGGCTAAAACCGAGATAGTTTATTCCGCAAAGGATTTTAGAATTGAAGATACAATTGCAGATGAAGAGGTAGTGATAACAATTTCTCACTTAGGCTATATTAAACGTACAGCACTTTCTGAATATCGCAGACAAAATAGGGGAGGGCGCGGCGCAAAAGGAAGTAATATTCGAGATGCTGATTTTTTAGAATATCTTTACGTTGCATCCATGCATAATTATATGCTATTTTTTACAGAAAAAGGTAAATGTTTTTGGCTTAGAGTTTTTGAAATACCCGAGGGAACTAAAACATCAAAGGGCAGAGCAGTTCAAAACCTAATCAATATTGAACCTGATGATAAAATCAGAGCCTTCATCAATATTAAAGATATTACTAACCCTGAATACATTAACAATAATTACATTATACTTTGTACCCAAAAAGGCACCATTAAAAAAACTTCCTTATTAGCCTATTCTCGTCCACGTCAAAATGGAATTAATGCCATTAATATTAATGACGGAGATAGACTTTTACAAGCTAAATTAACAAATGGAAATAATGAAATTTTAATGGCTTTAAAATCGGGAAGAGCTATTCGATTCAATGAAAATACCGTTAGGCCAATGGGAAGAAATGCCACAGGAGTACGCGGTATTTCTCTTTCTGGTAAAGATGATGAAGTAATCGGCATGATTTGTATCGAAAATGATCAAGACGACGTTTTGGTTGTTTCAGAAAATGGTTATGGTAAGCGTTCAAAATTGGATGACTATAGAATTACAAATAGAGGCGGAAAGGGTGTTAAAACTATAAATATAACTGAAAAAACTGGGCATCTAATCTCTATTAAAAACGTTACTGACAATGACGACTTAATGATCATCAATAAATCAGGATTAATTATTCGATTAGCTATTCTTGAAATGAGAGTGATGGGCCGAGCAACTCAAGGTGTACGGTTAATTAATTTAAAAGAAGGTGATGCCATTGCTGCGGTTGCAAAAGTAGAAGTCGAAGAGGAAGAGCAAATGCTTGATAGTGAAGAGAATATTGAAAATAGTACCGAAGAAAATTCTGAAATTAAATTAATTGAAAATAATTTTTCTGAAAATCAAGCCCCTGATGATGATGATATATTATAATTTATTATTTTTGCAAAAAAAATCTAAACCATTATCCATTAAATATTTAAAAAATATGAAAAAAATTTCAATTTTATTTTTGGTGCTTTTTGCAGTTTCATTTGTTAATGCTCAAAAAGCCAAACGTACTGATGCTTATAATTATCTTCGTAATGGAAAATTAGATAAAGCAAAAGAAAACATTGAGCCCTGTATTACAAACGAAGCAACAATGATGGACCCTAAAACTTGGTTTTATCGTGGTAACATTTTTTTGCAAATCCATATGAATACTAAGCCAGAATATAAAAATCTGGATAGTAATGCGTTGGAAATTGCATATGATTCTTACAAAAAAGCATTAGATCTTGATACCAAACAGGAGTATAAGACCCAAATTTATCTGAATCTGGCTACCATTGGTAATCAATTATATAATAAGGGAATAACATTATATCAAAATGATAAATATTCTGATGCTCAGAAATTATTTGAACGGGTTATTTCTGTTAATAAAACATTTGGAAATATTGATACGCTATGTATTTATCTTTCTGGAATTTGTGCCCAATTAACAAATAATTATGATCAAGCAATAGATTATTTTACACAGTTGAAAAATTTAAAATATAACAGATCGGAAATATATTCCTCATTATCTGATATATACAGACTTAAGAAAGATTTTAATAGTGCTCAAGTTGTTATAAAAGAAGGTCTTTCATTATATCCAACAAGTCCTATTATATGGTATGCACAAGGTTGTTATTATGATAATATGGGAAACATCAATGAAGCTCTTAATTCATACAAAAAATCAATTGAATTAAAGCCTGATTTTTTTGATTCCTATTATAATATCGGTGCCTTATATTATAATAAAGCAGCATCGATAATTGATTCTGCTAATAAATTACCATTTGAAGAAACCAAAAAATATGAGGAAATGAAGCTAAGTGCGAATAACAATTTCCAGGAAGCTTTGCCTTATTTGGAAAAGGCTCATGAAATAACACCTCAGGATTTAAGTACTTTAATTTCATTAAAAGAAATTTATACTCGTTTGAATATTACTGATAAACTGAAAGTAATAAATGAACAAATAGATCAGATTAAAAAATAGGGAAAATATTATTTTATTTAAAGAAGAGCTGTAGCTCTTCTTTTTTGATTTCTATATTTAACATAATATTAATTATAAGACAAGTATTATAAAAAATAAAGGGTTTGCTTGAATGCAAACCCTTTTTAGTGACCCCGGAGGGATTCAAACCCCCAACCTTCTGATCCGTAGTCAGATGCACTATTCAGTTATGCTACGAGGCCATTTGAGACTGCAAAAGTATACTTTTTTTTAAAAAATCACTCTGATTTTTTAATTCTTTTTAAAAAACTTTATCACAAGCAATGAAAATTTTATGAATATTCATATAGAGCAATTCATTTTCAGTATTATTTCTATTTCATTTGCTGATAAAAATTGGATTTAAGACGTTTTTTATATTTAAAGAATATTCAGAAAAAACATCTATATTCTTTCAAATATTTATGTGATTGAAATTCTCTTTTTGACAACCTCTCCCCTTTTCCAATAATTTATGAAGTTGCATGTGATGCTTGAATAGAAAATGGCTTAATTTCGTTTGGTTTAATTTTTCGCCAGCTTCGCTGAGAGGTCGTTTATTTGAATATTTTACACAAAAAAAAGTATTTAAATCACTAAAACAAATTTATTCATTTTGCAAAAAATAAAAAATTTTATCAAAATGGAATTATGTAAGGGGATTTTTTATATTTTTGTCAGCAAAGAAATAATTTAAATTAATCCTTATGAATTTAAAAAGACTTACTCCCCGTTTTTTTTTAGTGGTATCAGTAATTGCTATTGAAGCTTTTATACGAATACTTCCACATTGGCCAAATGTTACGCCCATTGCTGCCATGGCATTATTTGGTGGTGCTTATTTTAACCGAAAAGTTTTTGCATTTTTAATTCCTCTGGGTGCATTATTTTTAAGTGATATTATTATTGGATTTCATAATACTATGTGGGCTGTTTATGCAGCATTTATTATTACAGTTGCCATAGGATTTATTATTCGTAATAGAGTAAATTTTAGATCAGTAATTGTTGCCTCTCTTAGTTCTTCAGTATTATTTTTTATTATTACTAATTTCGCAGTATGGAGTTCAGGCTTGGTTGGTTATCCAATGAATTTTTCTGGATTAATGCTATGTTATGAAGCCGCCATACCTTTTTTTAGAAATGAAATTCTTGGAACTTTAGGCTATAACTTTGTATTCTTTGGTAGTTTTTATATTGTACAAGCAAATTTTCGAATTTTTGCTAAATCGTAATAATAGATTGATTTTTTAGATACTTAAAGCTCTGTAAATTAATTACAGGGCTTTTTTATTCACTTTAAGGCACTGATAATAAATATGTTTAAAAATATTTTTTTAGATAAGTGCATCAGAATAAAATAAGCCATTTAGTTCGTTGAAATTATTGGTAACTTTGAAAATAAAATCAAATGCTTATCTACATTTTTAATTGCCAGCAAATCAATATTTAAAATAAATGCCCGATATTATTAGATTATTGCCCGATATTGTGGCTAATCAAATTGCAGCAGGAGAAGTAATTCAACGCCCTGCCTCCGTAATAAAGGAATTACTGGAAAATTCAGTAGATTCTGGTGCCACTGATATTAAGATAATTATTAAGGATGCTGGCAAAACACTTATCCAAATTATTGATAATGGTTGTGGAATGTCGGTTACAGATGCAAGATTAAGTTTTGAAAAGCATGCCACGTCAAAAATTCGTCAAGTTAATGATTTGTATTCCATTCATACAATGGGTTTCAGAGGCGAAGCTTTAGCTTCAATTGCTGCAATTGCACAAGTAGAATTAAAAACTAAAAGGACTGGTGATGAGTTAGGTACATTGATTGAAATTGAAGGTTCTGAAGTGAAAAATCAAACTCCCGTAAGTTGTGTGGAAGGGACTTCAATTTCTGTGAAGAATCTTTTTTTTAATGTTCCGGCAAGACGCATTTTTTTGAAATCGAATAATGCTGAAAATAATCACATCATTGAAGCATTTCAACGAATCGCATTAGCTTATCCACAAATTGATTTTTCGATGTACATTAATGATAAAATCGTTTTTCAGTTAAGCAAATCTTCGCTTAAACAACGAATTGTTAGTATTTATGGTAATCAATTCAACGAACGCTTGTTAATTGTTGAACAAGAAACTAACCAAGTAAATATCAGTGGATTCATAGGAAAACCTGAATTTGCTAAAAAAACACGAGGTGAACAGTTTTTTTTCGTTAATAATCGTTTTATTAAGCATCCATATTTACATCATTCTGTTGAAAATGCCTTTAACCAACTTCTACCTTCAGGTTCATTTCCTACATATTTTTTATTTTTAAATGTAGACCCACAAACAATAGACATTAATATTCATCCAACAAAAACGGAGGTTAATTTTCAGGATAGTAAACTAATATATGCCATATTACAATCAGCGGTAAAACAGTCCTTGGGAAAATTTAGTATTACTCCGTCTATTGATTTTGATATTGAACAAAGCTTTAAAACGCCAACCTATTTGGAAAAATTTCCTTTAAAACAACCTACTATTACAATAGATCCTAATTATAATCCTTTCGAAACAAAGCATTCGCCCCCTACCCCAGCCTTATCCTCGAGTGAATTATCAAATAAAAAAAATTGGGAACAATTATACAAGTATTTTGATAACAAACAAATTGATAATGAATCTATAAAAACAGATGTCTATTCACACACCAAAAATATTCAAGCAGACTTTGAAAATGATATTTTTAAAATCGAAAACCGGTCATTTTTCCAATTACAAAATCGTTACATTTTATGTAATATAAAATCTGGATTATTAATAATTGATCAGCAACGTGCTCATGAACGTATTTTATTTGAACGATTTATGAATATTTTTTCCGATCAACAAGGATATTCTCAACAATTATTATTTCCTCAACCAATAAATTTATCACCTTTAGATACAGAATTAGTTAAAGACTTAATGCCTTATCTAAAACATATTGGATTTGATATTGATGAATTTGGTAAGAATTCATTTATAATTAACGGTACTCCAACAAATTTCCCTGAAAAAAATATAAATGATTTAATTGAAAAAGTACTTGATAACTATAAATTAAATCTTGTTGATTTAACCATTGATAAAAAAATTAATTTAGCAAATGCTATGGCAAAAAATTTGGCATTAAAAAGCGGTAAATATTTAGATGTAAAAGAAATGGAATCATTGATAGATGAACTATTTACTTGTAAGGCTCCTAATATTTCTCTATCTGGAAAACCAAGTTTGATAATTTTGAAAACCGAGGAAATTGATTATAAATTCAAGTAATACATACTATTAAATAACCAATTATTAAACCAATATAACATATTTTATGGAACAATATAGTCCTTCCGGTTTTAGATTTCTACCACCGGTTGTAAAAAATATTTTGATTATTAATGTATTATTTTTTGTAGCAACATTTGCTTTTGGTAAAACATTTGGGATAGATATAACTGATTATCTTGGTTTGCACTACTTTTCAGCTTCGAAATTTCTTCCATTTCAGTTTATAACATACATGTTTATGCATGGCAGTTTCACACACATTTTATTTAACATGTTTGCTCTGTGGATGTTTGGAAATGTGCTTGAAAATGTTTGGGGGCCCAAAAGATTTTTGACATATTATTTTGTTTGTGGAATAGGTGCGGCCTTAGTACATTATTTTATTTTCTATTTTCAAATAAATCCTGTTTTAACTAATGTTAATACTTTTCTTGACAATCCGTCCATCGAAGGATTCAACTATTTTATAAATTCTCAATATTTTAAAATATCTTCATACGATATTCAAAATCATTATAATGAATTTGCTTTACAATATAATCAATTATTAGCAAATGATCCTACAAAAGCTTTACAGGAAGCGATTAATTTTGCCAGTCAATACAAGGTAGATATTCTAAATGCACCGGTTGTAATAGGTGCATCGGGAGCAATTTTTGGGTTATTGTTAGCATTTGGTATGATGTTTCCTAATTCGCTGATATACATATATTTTGCCATACCGATTAAAGCTAAATGGTTTGTAATACTTTATGGGGGGATTGAATTGTTTTCGGGATTTTTTGATCATACAAGTAATGTAGCTCATTTTGCTCATCTGGGAGGTATGCTTTTTGGTTTTTTTCTTATCATTTACTGGAATAAAAAAATGAAACACCCCAATTATTAGAAAGATGAACTTTTATCATTCTCCATTTGATTCTTTAAAACAATTATTAAGACAAAAATCTGCATTATCATTATTGATAATGACAAATGTAGTTGTGTTTATTATAATTAACATAATTTCTTTGTTTTTCTTTTTATATCAGATTAATCCAGAAAACAATCAGAGCGTTGGTATTTCAAAAATTATTGGGTGGTTGGCCGTGCCTTCAAATTTACATTTGCTATTTTTAAAACCCTGGACTATAATCTCATATATGTTTTTACAGGAGAATATACTTCATCTTCTAATTAATTTATTAGTCTTATATTTTAGTGGAAAAATATTTTTAGAATATCTAAATGAACTGCAATTACTTTTAACCTATCTTTTAGGAGGTGTTTTTGGTGCTCTATTGTATATTACTTCATATAATGTCTTTCCTGCTTTTCATGATTCTCTTCCTTATTCAGTTGCTTTAGGTTCATCTGCTTCGGTACTTGCTATTTTAATAGCCATTGCTACGTACATTCCAAACTATCAGGTAAATTTTATATTTATTGGAAAATTAAAATTAAAATATATTGCAATCACATTTGTTCTTCTTGATATTTTAAATATTGAAAAAGAAAATCCAGGGGGACATATTGCCCATCTTGGAGGTGCTTTATGGGGCTTTTCTTATATTAATATTTTTATAAAAAAATTAACCTTCAATAAAAACAATAAAAAATTTAATTTTAAAAATCTATCGAAATATTTTAATTTTAAAAAAAGATCTCATTTCAAAGGAGTATATTCGAATAAACGACCATTAACTGATGAGGAGTATAATTTTATAAAGGCTCAAAGACAAAAAAAAATCGATAATATATTGGATAAAATTTCAAAATCAGGTTATAGAAGTTTGACAAAAGAAGAAAAAGAACTACTATTTAAAAATTCTAACAATAGCTAAAAAGATTGAATTATAAATGTAAAAATAGGCAGGTATCAATTTTTGGCAAAATAATGCTTACTTTAAATATTATTGCCATAGTACTATTAATTTTATCATACATAGCATCTTGGATTCCAGCAGATAGAATATGGCAATTTGCCTTTTTTGGACTGGCATACCCAATATTTTTCATTTTGAACATATTTTTCATCCTATTTTGGGTGATTTCCAATAAAAAAAAATACTTTTTTTTATCTTTATTTGTAATATTATTAGGTTGGAAACATATTCGAGCATTTATTCAATTTCATACATTAAGACAAATAGCTCCATCTGAACAACAAATCAAAGTTATGTCATATAATGTCAGACTTTTTGATTTATACAATTGGACTAATAGTAAAAATATTACAACTCGTAATAAAATTTTTGAACTAATACGAAAAGAGGCTCCAGATATAATATGTTTACAAGAATTTTATTCTGATGATTCTCGAAAATTTGATGTGTTGGATACATTAATTCAGTTGCAGAAAGCAAAATACTATCATGTTGATTATTTTAAAAATAGAGGGCGGGTACAACACTGGGGAGTTGCTACAATGAGTTCTTATCCAATTATTAATAAAAAACGTGTCCAGTTTGTGAATAGTGAAAATAATTATCTTATTTATACAGACATTCTTTTTAAAAAAGACACAATAAGAATATTCAATATTCATTACGAATCAATACGATTTGGAAAAGAAGATTTGCTTTTTGTTTCAGATATTGCAAATAATAGAACAGAGAATATTGATCTGACAAATAAAACAAAAAAAATCTATTGGAAATTAAAATCTGCATTTATCAAGCGCGATGAACAAGTAAGAGTTGCAATGAACGTTATTAATAAATCCCCCTACCCTGTAATTATTTGTGGCGATTTTAATGATACACCATCTTCTTTTGTATATAATAAAATGACATCGAGTTTATTTGATGCTTTTGTGGAAAGTGGTAATGGAATGGGGAAAACATATGTTGGTAATATTCCATCATTTAGAATAGATTATATTATGTACGATTATAATTTTAAAGCATATAATTTTAAAACCATTAAAGAAGATCTTTCAGATCATTATCCAATAGATTGCAACCTTATATTGCAAAGAAAATCAACAAAAAAATAATGCGATGAAATTTCAATTAATTTCTGATTATTATCCAACTGGAGATCAACCTGAAGCCATTAAACAATTGGTAGAAGGCATTAAACGGGGAGATCAAAAGCAAGTTTTACTTGGTGTAACGGGCTCGGGAAAAACATTTACCATAGCAAATGTAATTCAACAAATTCAATGTCCAACACTTATATTGAGCCATAATAAAACACTTGCAGCACAGCTTTATGGAGAATTTAAGCAATTTTTTCCCAATAATGCAGTAGAATATTTTGTATCATATTATGATTATTATCAACCCGAAGCATATATTCCAACTACTAATACGTATATTGAAAAGGATTTAAATATAAACGATGAAATCGAAAAACTACGTTTAAGTGCCTCATCAGCTTTAATTTCTGGAAGAAGGGATATTATTGTTGTTTCATCAGTTTCTTGCATTTATGGAATTGGAAATCCTGATGATTTTGCAAAAAGTATTATTCGATTAAGTATAGGTGAAACAATTAATAGAAAAACGTTACTTAATTCATTGGTAAATAGTCTTTATTCTCGAAATGAAATAGAATTTATTAGGGGAAATTTTCGCGTTAAAGGTGATTCTGTTGATATTTTTCCAGCATATGCCGATTTTGCATATCGAATAATTTTCCAAGATAATACTATAGAAATTATAGAGTCATTTAATCCTGTTGATGGACAACAAATTGAAATAATGGATAATATTTCAATTTATCCTGCAAATATATTTGTTACATCTCAGGATAAAATGAAAAAGTCATTATATGAAATCCAAAATGATTTATTTAAACAAAGTACATATTTTAAAGAAAATGGTAAATATTTAGAGGCTAAACGTCTTGAGGATAGAGTTAATTATGATATTGAAATGATGCGGGAATTGGGTTATTGTTCAGGTGTTGAAAACTATTCAAGATACTTTGATGGAAGGAGTCCAGGTTCTCGTCCCTTTTGCTTAATTGATTGTTTTCCTCAAGATTTTTTATTGGTAATAGATGAAAGCCATGTTACTATACCTCAGATACATGCGATGTTTGGAGGTGACCGTTCCAGAAAACAAACATTGGTTGATTATGGGTTTAGGCTTCCATCGGCAATGGATAATCGTCCTTTAAAATTTGATGAATTTTGGAATTTAATAAATCAAACAATATTTGTTAGTGCTACACCTGCTGATTTTGAATTACAACAAACTGAAGGAATTGTGGTTGAACAATTAATTCGTCCAACCGGATTACTTGATCCACCAATTGAGGTTCGTCCAAGTTTAAATCAAATAGATGATATTTTAAATGAAATTAATAAAGTAGTTGCAAAAAATGAAAGAGCATTGATAACAACATTAACTAAACGTATGGCAGAAGAGTTAGATAAATATTTTAAAAAACTCAATATAAAATGTCGCTATATACATTCAGATGTTGAAACTATTGAAAGAGTAAAAATAATGCAATATCTTAGGACTGGTGTTATTGATGTTTTAATAGGTGTTAATTTATTACGTGAGGGACTTGATTTGCCAGAAGTTTCATTCATTGCAATTCTTGATGCAGATAAAGAGGGTTTTTTACGTTCTGAACGTTCCCTAACACAAACAGCTGGACGTGCCGCGCGCAATATTAATAGCAAAGTAATTATGTATGCTGATAAAATTACAGATTCTATGAAAAATACTATATTAGAATCACTTAGAAGGCGTGAAATACAAATGGCATATAATCAAAAATTTAATATCACCCCAACTCAAATTGTTAAATCAAATCATCCGATTCTTGGACAAACAGTTACTACAAATAGCCAAGGGATTGTTCAAAAGCCCTATGTTGAAAGTGAGCTAATTGATGTTGCTGCTGATCCTGTTATTAAATACATGTCTGCCGATCAATTAAAGAAAATCATTTTAAAAACAAAATCAGCAATGGAAAATGCAGTAAAAAATCTTGATTTTATTGAAGCGGCCAGGTTACGTGATGAATTATTTGATCTTCAAAAAATGCTTTCATAAAATATTTAAGCCCTACGAATTGTTAATAATAAAGTTAATAAATCATTTTTGATTCATTGTTCTTGTTAAAAAATCATTATTACATTTGACCAATCGAAAAAAAAATGCATTATAAAATTATTATTTTTTCACTTTATAAATTAAATTAAAAAAAAATAATAAATTTGCAATATAGAGATAATGGCGGATATTGTTCTTCATTGATTTTCTTGATTTAAGCAAAATTTAATAAATTTATTTTGAAACATAAAATAAGATCATTTAATTATAATTTAATCGGAGTAAAATATCAATTCTAATCGAATGAAAAAGAACATACTAGTTATTGATGATGAAAAAAGTATAAGAATACTTCTCGAAAATTTTTTAAACAAAGAGTACGAGGTTACAACTAAGACTGATGGAATGGAAGGATTGGCTTGGATGCAGGAAGGAAATTTACCTGATTTAATTGTTGCAGATATTCAGATGCCAAATTTAGATGGTTATGAATTTATTGAAAATGTTAGGGCTAGTGGCTATTTTAAAGATATCCCACTAATAATGTTATCGGGTATTGAAAGTAGTGCAGAAAAAGTTAAATGTTTAAAGCTTGGCGCTAACGACTATATGGTAAAGCCCTTTAATCCTGAAGAGTTAGCCATTCGTATCGAACTATTACTATCAAGGAAATAATAATATTCTCCGGTATTCAAATTTCATTCTATGGATGAACAACCAAATAAAAAATTAAAAATACTTTACATAGGTGGAGATATTAATATAATTAGTCTATTTGAAACCTCCGAAAAGTATGAAATTACTAAAAAAGAGAATAGCCTTTCGGCGATACGTTGGTTAGGCGAAAATAAAAATATTGATGCAATTTTATGTGAAATGTATATTCCCGGAATGAATGGAATAGATATTTTTAAATTCATGGTGTCAAAAAATTTACATCCCTTAACTCCATTTATACTTATTAATCATGTGTTTGAACAAAAAAACAAACAAGAGGCATTTATTAATAAAATTGATGATTATTACATTACTCCGTTAAATCCTGACAATATCTTTTTACGAATAAATTTTTTAAAGAAATATAAAGAATTTTCATTAAAGTATTTTCAACCCAAAACAAAATCACTTGAATATAGAATACCATTTTCTAAAAGGATGTTTGATATTGTTTTATCCGGATTAGCTCTACTTTTTTTATTACCATTTTTCTTTTTAATTGCTATTGCTATCAAAATAGAATCAAAGGGAAAGATTTTTTATATTTCTAAGCGAGTTGGTACTGGTTATAAGGTTTTTAATTTTTACAAATTTCGTTCAATGTTTGTTGGGGCCGAAACCAAGCTTACAGAGCTTAAGCATTTAAATCAGTATGACATCGGAGAAGAAGATACTAATGAGTTAACAGTTTTTGAAGAAAAATGTGAAAAATGTGAAAAATTAGGACATCCATGTTCACCAATTCTTTTTATAGCGGGAAAAGAAACATGTGAAGATTATTATTTAAAACATAAAAAAGAAAAATCAAGTTCTACATTTATTAAAATCAAGGATGATCCTCGAGTAACAAAGGTTGGAAAATTCTTAAGAAATACAAGTTTAGATGAACTTCCACAATTGATTAATGTTTTCCGTGGAGACATGTCGATAGTTGGAAATCGTCCATTACCGCTATATGAAGCAGAATTACTTACATCAGATGAATGGGGCGAACGTTTTTTAGGTCCTGCAGGAATAACTGGATTATGGCAGGTATACAAAAGAGGAAAAAGCAAAATGTCGGAAGATGAACGTAAAATGTTGGATAATAGATATGCGCAAAACAACTCATTTTGGGGAGATATTAAAATTATTTTAATGACAATTCCAGCTATATTTCAAAAAGAAAATGTTTAAATTTTTATTATAGCATGTAATGTTTTAATGTATAATAAATCGGGCGATGAAATGTTAGTTAATTGTTAAAAACTATTTAATAACTTTTAAAATAAAACAGTATTTCATTTATAAAAGAGTTGTATTTTAGTGTTGGATTTTGTTATGTTTATTAAACATTTAGTTATGAATTATTTGATGCAATCAAAATCATTTAAAATTCAGATTTTTATATTAATAATTACTTTATTTTTTAGTAATTATTCTTTCCCACAAAACAATAAAAATAGTTTGGATAGTTTATATATTTTTGATCCCATAACTGACGATATAACTGATAAATTGCCTCCATTAGAAGCATTACTTGACTCTGCTATTCAAAATTCCCCCTTGATAAAATATGAACATTACAATATTGAATATCAAAAATGTGATATATTGTCATCTAAAAGAAGTTGGACTCAGTATTTTGGTGTTCAGGCCGATGCTTCAAATGGGACTTGGTGGTATAATGATAAAGACGAACTAACACGTTTAAATCGCTTTTATTTAACAACTTCGAAAAGAAATGAATATTCAGCAGGAGTTTTTTTACGATTTCCGATATTTTATATAATTGATCGCAAAAATGATATTAATCGTAAAAAAACATTATTAGAACAAGCCACAGCTCAAAAAGAGAAACAAATTGTTGAAGTACGAAAAATGGTAATTCAACAATACGGGGTGCTTTTACAGCAGCAAAATTTACTAAAAATTAGTAATGAATATCAACAATATACCTCATTGCAAATGAAAATGGCTGAAAATGAATTTAAAAATGGCGAAATAGCTATTGTTGAGTTAACTCGTCAAAAAGAAATTCAAACAAGAGGCGCATTGGAGTATGAGCAATACAAAACAAATTTTAAAACAGCCTATTTGATTTTGCAAGAAATTGTTGGTATTAAATTTAATCTCATTTATGATTTAAAATAATGGATATAAACCAACTTTTACGTTTATTTAAAAGGCATATTTTTCTTTTAATAATTGTTCCAATATTTTTGGCAGCAACGGTTTATTTCTTTACTCGAAATAGTCCTAAGGTTTTTTCATCCGAAACAATTGTTTATACGGGAATAGGTTCAGGATATTCCATTGAAACAACTCAGCGTGCCAATATTGATTATTTTGCCACAAACATGCAGTTTGATAATCTTATTAATCTTATATATTCGAGGCAAACCATAGAACAAACTTCAATTAGGTTATTAGCTCAGCATTTAATTTTAGAAAAACCTGATCCAAAGTATATTTCAACGAAGAATTGGAATGAATTACAAAAAATAGTTCCCAAAGAAGTAAAAAATTTAGTTGTCAAGTATAATAAAACAGGTGCTGAACGAGAAAAAATTGAACAAATTAAGACACTTGAAAAACAACTTTCTGACTTAGAAAATCAAATAAATTCAAGGCAAAGTAATTTAGAGCAAATACAGGCTTCAAATAATAGTTCTCCATCAAATCAACAAGCCCCCTCCCATTCCCAAACAATAGTTTCACCTCAAAATGCGAATGCTAATGATCTTAATGATTATCATGTAGTTGAACCCGGAGAGTCATTATCAACAATAGCAAACCGTTATGGCATATCAATTGGAGAGTTACGAGATATAAATAATATCACATCCGGAAATGTAAAACCTGGTCAAACAATAATAGTTCGTAAAAAAAATGCAAATAATTACACTTATCATATCGTTCAACCAGGTGAATCAACTTTTTCAATTGCCCAAAAATATGGAGTTACTGTTACTGATTTAATTAGTTTTAATAATTTACAGAATAACTCTTTAGTTGTTGGGCAAACTTTAGTTATTAATCATCCCAATAATAAACAGGCTTCTAAAGATGTATCTGTTGATACTTCGGGCTTTTATCAAGCTCATAATTCGCTAATAGATACTACGTCATTATATGAAGACTCTACTAATGAAGTTGCTACGTCCACAACATCTGATTCTCCGTCCACAAGAATAATTATTTCTGAATATGCATCTTATAATTCAGGAAAGGATCCAATTGTTCCTCCGGGAATAACCATTGCTGATTATGAAAAAACGGTAAATAACCTTACTGCTTATTATATGAGCAGTGATACAAATTTTGTTTATGAGCTATTGAATTTTTCTCATCCAAATTATAGTATAAAGCTAATTACTTCAAAAATTACTGTAAGCAGAATACAAAATAGCGACCTTGTAAAAATCACGTTTCAATCTGATGATCCTGGAATTTGTTTGCAAACATTAAGAATACTGAACGAAGTATTTATGAAAAATTACAGATTACTTAAGGCCAATCAGACCGATGCTGTTGTAAAATATTTTGAAGAACAAGTTAAACTGGCTAATTTACGACTCAAAAATGCAGAGGACAGATTACTTAAATTTAATCAATCAAATAACATTATTAATTACTACGAACAAAGTAAATATATTGCAGCTCAAAAGGAGGACCTTGATAAATATTATCAGGACGAACAAATCAGAATGTCAGGAGCTTCTGCTGCATTAAGGGAAATTGAAAATAAGCTCACAAATAAAGATAGCATTTATTTGAAAAGCAGTGAAATATCAAAAAAGCGAGATATGCTTTCAGATATTTCTGAAAAAATAGCTATAAATAAAATTTCTGATGATTATGACCCATATGTTAGTAGTAAACTTAAAAATTTAAATGATCAAGCAAAAAAAGTAAAAAATGATTTGAAATTTTACGTTGATCAATTATATTTATATAGCCATTCGACACAAGGTTTACCAATAAAAGATTTACTATCCGAATGGTTGAAAAATGCTATTACATATGAAGAGGCTAAAGCAAGTTTAAAAGTTCTTACCAACAGAAAGAATGATTTTCTTCGAACTTATCAAATTTTTGCTCCATTAGGAGCTATGCTTAAACGCATTGAACGAGAAATTAATGTTGCTGAACAATCATATCTTGAACTTTTGCGAAGTTTGAATTTAGCAAAAATGAATCAGCAGAATCTTGAAATGTCCACTAATATTAAAGTTGTTGATCCTCCGTATTATCCCATATCAGCAAATCCATCTAAGGCAAAATTACTTATTTTGGCTGCAGCCATTATTGGTTTTCTTTTAGTAGCATTTTTAATAATAATTTTAGAGTACTTTGATTCAACAATTAAAACGCCCGAAAGAGCTGAAAAACTTACAGGATTAAAATTAGCGGGTGCCTATCCCAAGATACTACCATCAAAAATGGGGAAAATTGATTATAACCTATTAAGTAATCGTTTGGTTGAGCTTATGATACAAAATATTAAATTTAAGCTTCATCATAATTCTGCATTTGCACCACACAAACCATATTTAATTTTATTTTTTAGTACAAAAAATGAAGTCGGAAAATCGCTCATAGCTTCTAAAATAATAGAAAAACTTCGTGAAAATGAAGAGGCTGTATTATACATGAACTATTCTCTTGATCAAAATATAATTAAATCTGAAGATAACAACATAAATTATTCATATATTGTTGATAATAAATTTGCAGATATTTGTAATATTGGAGATTTCTTTGATTCAAAACTTTTAAGAGAACAAAATTATAATTACGATTATATTTTTCTTGAACTTCCACCTATTTTATCTCATTCATACCCGCTTAATTTGATGAAAACAGTTGATGCTTCCATTTTGTTTGTAAAAGCAAATCATCACTGGCTTAAAGCAGATATATCGGCTTTGAATACATTTAAAGAAGTTTCAAAAGAAAGTCCTTTGGTTATTCTTAACTTTACGGAATTATATGTATTAGAGGATATTATAAATATATTTCCAGGAGAGGAAGAAGTGACATTTGGACAAAAGTTTGTCAGATTTTTGACTTTACCTTTCCGCATTAGAGTCCGGTTAAAAGTATCATAAAATAATGAGTTGTGTTAATAAAAATACATTCAATAGCCAAGAATAATAATGTTCTTTCTCTTTTAGGGAATTTAGTTGCTGCTGTTTTTGGTTTTTTAAGTTTTTTTATTCTCGCACGCTCCTTTTCACTTGATGATATGGGTGAATGGGTTTTATTTATTACAGCCGGTAATTTTCTGGAAATGATGCGATTTGGTATAACACGGACAGCAATTATCCGTTTTTTATCAGGAGCAAAACCAGAGGAACGTCAGCGTTTAATTGCATCCAATTGGGTAATAGGATTTTATTCAACAGCTATTATTTCTGCAATCATATGGCTTTCTTATTTACCATTTACAGATGCTATAGCGAATTCCGGTTTTAAACTTTTTTTCGTCTGGTATCCATTACTATCCTTTCTAAATCTTCCTTTTAATAATGCTATTTCGATTCTTAGCGCTGATCAAGAATTTAAAAAAATATTAAATATTCGATTAGTAAATAATGGTTTATTTGTTTTATTTTTAATGGCAAATGCTTTTTGGTTTAAATGGGGAGTTATTGAAGTATTATATGCATATCTAATTGTTAATGTGTTATCGTCAATTATTTGTATGATCAAGCGTTGGGATGGTTTCCATTTGATTAAAAAAGCTAATAGGGCTACTAATAAAATAATTCTTGACTTTGGAAAATTTACTATTGGTACCTTAATTGGAAGTAACTTATTAAAAAGTGCTGATACTTTTATTATAGGTTTAAGTCCAATTTTAGGAAAAGAAGGTGTGGCCTTATTCAGTGTACCTCTTAAACTTACCGAAATTCTTGAAATACCACTTCGGAGTTTTGCAGCAACTGCTTTTCCTAACATGTCTAAAGCCAGCATTCAAAATAACATTTCAGAAGTTAAACGTTTTTTTTATTCGTATTCAGGGTCAATAACTTATCTTTTTATTCCAATTGTAATTATTAGTTTTATTTTTGCTAAGGAATTTGTAATTATTTTAGGTGGACACAAATATATAGCTGCGACAGACGTATTTAGGATGTTTTGCATATATGGATTGTTAATACCCATTGATAGGTTTACAGGTGTTGCATTAGATAGTATTAATAAACCCAGACAAAATTTTTACAAAGTTATTTTTATGGCTCTTGCTAATATTATAGGTGATTTAATCGCCGTATTTGTAATTCCAGCTTTTTTTCCACAAATTGATCATACTTTAATATTAATGTTTGTTGCTTTAGCAACTATCATCATGACACTCATTGGATTAATTGTTGGATTCAACTATTTAAATAAGGAAATTAATGTAAAATACAAAGAAGTGTTTGCAGAAGGATGGAAATTTTATCGCATTTTATTTTCTAAATTTAGGTAAGGTTTGCTATATGAATTTATTAACAAATAATATATTTCTATCATAGAAGAAATGAATCAACAAATAGAGATTAAATCAGGCTCAAAATGGCTTAATTCTCCATCAGTTATTATTTTAATATTATTTCTTACCATAGGTTTGGGATATCTAATATCTATAGGTAGTACTAAATCAATTATTGCGATATTGGCAATACCTCCAGTTTTATTATATTTTAATCGTTTATTTGTTAAACCACGAATTGGCCTTTATACAGTTATTGTTTTAGCATTTATTGCCATCGGTTTGACTCGTTATATATTGAATGTTCCCTTAGGGTTGTCTATTGATGGAATATTAGTATTGACTTATATTGCTTTATTTTTTAAATTATTTTACAATAAATTAGATTGGGCTCCTATCCGTAATGACCTAACTTTTTTATCTTTAATTTGGTTTATATATGGAGTGTTTGAATTTTTTAATCCTGAAGCGCTAAGCCGTACGGCTTGGTTTTATGCCATGAGGGGAGTAAATTTATATATGCTATTAACAGTTCCGTTAGTTTTTTTAATGTTTAATAAAGTTAAATACCTATATATTTTTCTGTATATTTGGGGCGCATTTTCAATTTTAGCAACATTAAAAGGAATTCAACAGCTATATTTTGGTCCTGATTATGCAGAACAATACTGGCTTGACACAAAAGGAGCAATTACTCATATTATCTTTGGTGAATTGCGAATATTTTCTTTTTTTAGTGATGCCGGTCAGTTTGGTGCAGCTCAGGGGCATGCTGGAATTGTTGGGCTATTAGTAGCTTTTAATGTTAAAGGATGGAAAAAGAAACTTTTCTTTTTTCTAATGGGAATAAGTGGTATATATGGGATGATGATTTCTGGTACACGTGGAGCAATATCTGTACCAATGGCAGGAATGTTATTATATCTTATACACAGAAAAAATTTTCGAGTGATTTTTATTGGTTTAATATTATTTGCCGGAATTTATGTTTTTTTTCGTTATACATATATTGGTGAAAGTAATTCTCAAATTAGACGAATGAGAACTGCTTTTAATCCTTTAGATGATGCATCCTTACAAGTACGTTTACAAAATAGAGCACTTTTAAAAACTTATTTAGCTTCGCGTCCATTTGGAGGAGGGATTGGGAGCGCTGGAGACTGGGGAAAACGTTTTTCACCTCAGGGATTTTTAGCCAATGTTGCAACAGATAGCTGGTATGTTCAAATTTGGGCTGAGCAAGGAATAATTGGGTTAGTATTACATTTTATTATAATTGGTTATATTATGATTAAAGCATCCTTCCTTATTATGTTTAGAATTAATAATCAGGAGCTCAAATTAATAATGAGTGCTCTTGCCTCTGGCATTGTAGGTATGATGGCTGCAAGTTATGGAAATGGCGTGTTTGGACAAATGCCTTCAGGTATAATTATTTATATTAGCATGGCTCTGTTGTTTATGTCAAAAGATTTTGATAATGAATTGCATATAAAGGAAACATCTTTATTGGCTCCAAATAAATAATTATATTCAAACAACCATTATTAAATAATTTTTCATTCTTTATCGCTTATCCTTATTTTTAACAAAAATTTTCCTTATTTTTGAAAATATATTGACATTACAAAAAACATTTTTATTTTCAGTGTAATAAATAATTTTAATTTTTGCTAAATATATGGGAAGCAATACACAAATTCCAAACTATCCTCTGGTTTCTGTAATTACTGTTGTTTATGGTCAATTGGAAGTTACATTAGAAATGTTGAGTTCTCTTAAGAAAATAAGCTATCCAAATATTGAAATTATTGTTGTTGATAATGCATCCCCAAATTGTGATCCCAATATTCTGAAACAGGCTTTTCCATCAATACATCTTATTACAAATCGTGAAAATTTAGGCTTTGCCGGTGCAAATAATATTGGCATTATAAATGCTAATGGTAAGTATGTGCTATTGCTTAACAATGATACTATTGTTGAAAGTGATTTTTTAGAACCTTTGGTTGAAAAATTAGAATCTGATCCAAAAATTGGTGCCGTAAGCCCCAAGATTCGCTTCTTTTCTGAACCGGATACTTTACAATATGTAGGAATGACACCAATAAATCCGTATTCAATTCGTAATCACAGTATTGCTTACTGTGAAAAAGATAAAGGACAATATGATATAGATAAGATTACGATGTATGCTCATGGGGCGGCAATGATGCTACCAATAAAAATTATTAAAGAAATCGGTTTAATGTCTCAAGCTTATTTTTTATATTATGAGGAATTGGATTGGGGGTATCGCCTACGTCAGGCTGGATATCAAATTTATTATGTTTATAATTCTTTGGTATATCATAAGGAATCGATAACAACAGGTGCAACAAGCCCGCTTAAAATATATTATTTAAATAGAAGCAGGCTATTGTACATGCGCCGAAATATACATGGTATTAAATTTCTAATTAGTTTACTTTTTCAAATATTTATTTCTATTCCCAAAAATTCTTTTGTATTTATTATCAAAGGAAAATTTAAATTACTATCTGCATATTACCGTGCTATTGGCTGGCATGTTCGAAATATTTTTAATAAAAGTTTGCATCATAATCCTTCATTTCAATAAAATGATAAATATATTATATTAAGCTGAAAGTATGCATACAACAAAACATCGAAAATATTATCCATTGGTTTCAATAATAACGGTTAATTATAATCATTCTGATGTTACATGCGCTTTTATTCAATCACTTAATAAAATTACTTACCCAAATTTTGAAATTATTGTTGTAGATAATGCGTCAACTAAAGATGATCCCCAAATAATAAAACAAAAATTTCCAGGTGTTGTTTTTGTGAAAAACCCTATTAATTATGGATTTGCTGCTGGAAATAATTTCGGTATTATGGCAGCACGTGGTAAATATGTTATGCTATTAAACTTTGATACTGAAGTTACTGAAAATTTCCTAGAACCATTAGTCGACAAACTTGAAGAATATCCAATATTTGGAGCTGTCAGCCCGAAGATTCGATTCTTTCATACCCCAGATACAATTCAATATGCTGGTTATACAACAATGAATCCATTTACTCTTAGAAACTTTGCTATTGGGTCTCGTGAAGTAGATAATGGGCAATATGATTCTGATTATGAGACTGCTTATGCTCATGGGGCTGCCATGCTTGTTCCAATGGATGTTATAAAAAAAATTGGCATGATGTCTTATTCTTTTTTTTTATATTATGAAGAAGCAGATTGGTGTGAACGAATTAAACGAGCAGGATTTCGCATATGCTATGTTCATAATTCATTAGTTTATCATAAAGAATCAATTTCTACAGGAAAACTTAGTCCCATGAAAATTTATTATTTGAATCGCAATCGTATTATTTTTATGCGACGAAATATTTTTGGTTTCACTTTTTATTTTGCCATCTTATATCAATTTTTTATTGCCATTCCCAAAAATTCATTAAAGTTTTTAATGAAGGGAAAACTCTCACTGTTTCATGCCTACTATCGTGCTATAGGTTGGCATATTCACAATTTATTTAATTCTGAAATTCACGAAAATCCAATGTTGTAAATAAAATTATATGATGGAAATAATAATTATTATAGCAAATATTTTTAAATGGCTTATATTCATTTATATGTCATTGGCGACATTTTATGTTCTGTTTTTTTCGATTGCGGGACTTTTTAAATACAATATTTCTATACAGCCATCTAAACATGAACGAAAAATTGCGGTTTTAATACCTGGTTATAAAGAAGATGATGTAATAGTTAATGTTGCACAAAGTGCCCTAAAACAAGACTATTCGCCAGAAAAATATGATGTTATTGTTATTGCTGACAGTTTTTCAGAAAATACTCTTAATAAACTAAAAAAATTATCAATAAAAGTTATTGAGGTTGCTTTTGATATAAGTTCAAAATCAAAATCCCTGAATAAAGCAATGCAAATCCTACCCTCTAACGAATACGAAATTGCCGTCATTTTAGATGCTGATAATTTGATGGAAAAATGTTTTTTAAAAAAAATAAATACTGCATTTGAAAATGAAAGCATCGCCATTCAAGGACACCGGACGGCAAAAAATTTTAATACCCCAATTGCACTTTTAGATTCGATAAGTGAAGAAATAAATAACCATATATTTAGAAAAGGACACAGGGTAATTGGATTTTCTTCTGCATTAATTGGTTCGGGTATGGCTTTTAATTATGATTTGTTCAAAGAGAGCATGTCTACTATTAATTCTTTTGGAGAAGATAAAGAACTCGAAATAAATTTAATAGAGCGCCATGTTCGTATTGAGTACTTAGAAGATGCATATGTATTTGACGAAAAAATTGAGAAATCTAAAAGTTTTGTTCGTCAAAGGACCAGATGGATATCTAACCAGATATTGTATGCTAAAAAATATTTTTTTAGGTCATTCTATCATTTATTTGTTAAACTTAATATGGATTATTTCGAAAAAGTTATGCAACATTTCCAACCTCCACGTATCTTTTTGGGTGGGACTTTGTTTCTTGCTGTCTTTTTGGCTTTTGTATTCAATGATCATGTATTACGTTTTGCCTGGCTTATTATTTTCATGCTTTTTATAGTCAGTATGTTTTGTGCAATTCCAAAAAAATTCATTAATTTTAAAACATTACGAATATTCTATTTAATACCACTCGGTTATGTTTTAATGTTATTTTCTTTGATAAATGCAAGACAACCCATAAAAAGTTTTAACCCCACTAAACATTCGGGAAATATTGGTGTGGACACAAATGATATTGATTCAAAGAATACATAATTTTAATTCTTTAAAACATTAGCAGTATGAATTTTTTTAATGTTTTACAATATGTAATTATCTGCTATTTCGCATTTTCTATTATTTATGTACTTATTTTTTCATTTGCGAGTTTATTTTCGTACAAATTAAAAAATAAACTCTCGGGAACATATAGAAAAATAGCAGTTTTAATTCCAAGCTATAAAGAAGACTCAGTTATTCTTGAAACTGCTAAAGATGCACTTCATCAAAATTATCCTACTGAATATTTTGATATTATTATTATTGCAGATAAATTGGCTGATAATTCCATCGCTTCCTTAAAACAACTTCCCATTAAACTTATTGAAGTGAATTTTGAAATTAGCACAAAATCAAAAGCATTGAATAAGGCAATGGAAATATTGCCGAATAATTACGACTTGGCAGTAATTTTGGATGCTGATAATCTTATGGAAAAGGACTTCCTTTCAAAAATTAATAATGCATTTAATAATAATTATGTTGCAGTTCAGGGACATCGAATTGCAAAAAACGCAAATACTTCGTTTGCAATACTTGATGCAATAAGTGAAGAAATAAATAATAATATTTTTCGAAAGGGTCATAGAGTATTAGGATTTTCATCTGCTCTTATTGGTTCAGCAATAGCAATTGATTATCAGATATTCAAAAAGCTAATGAAATCTGCCAAATCTGTAGGCGGTTTTGATAAAGAAATTGAACTAAAACTTTTAAAAGAGAGATATGTAATTGAATATTTGGAAGATGCTTATGTCTATGATGAAAAGGTGCAAAAATCTGATGTTTTTGTAAATCAAAGACGAAGATGGCTTTCTGCTCAGTTTTATTATTTTGGACAAGATTTTCCAAAAGCTGTATGGCATTTAATAACGAAGGGAAATTATGATTATTTCGATAAAGCCTTACAATTTATCCAGCTTCCTCGGATTTTGTTACTTGGTTTGCTTTTTATATTCTGTATTTTATCATTATTATTTAATCCAGTTTATCTAAGTATTTGCTGGTCTGTAATGTTCGTAGGTTGTATTTTTGTGTTTATATTCTCAATACCTATTAAATTTTATAATTACAAAACCTTACTATCCCTATGGTCTCTTCCTAAAGGATTTTTTTTAATGCTTTTTTCTTTATTTCGAAGTATAGGTGCAAATAAAAATTTTATTCATACTGAACATTCCAATAATAAACCAATAAAAAATATTAAGTAAGCATAAATTTCTATGGTGATTTTAAAAATAATTCTTAACAAAACTCTATTTAAATAAAAATCATTATCTTTATATCAGAAATTGTAATAGAAATTTACCAAATTCAAAATTATGAAAATAGGTATTGAAGGACAACGATTATTTAGAAAAAAAAAGCACGGAATGGATATGGTTGCTTTAGAATTGATAAATAATTTACAAAAAATTGACACCATTAATCAATATGTAATATTTGTTAAACCCGATTTGGATAATGAATGTTTAAAGGAAACGATAAATTTTAAAATTGTAAAATTGCATGGAGGTTTTTATCCTATTTGGGAACAATATGCTCTTTTAAAAGCAGCCAAAGCCCATAAGTGTGACATTCTTCATTGTACAAGTAATACTGCACCCGTTTTTACTAAAATACCATTAATTGTTACACTTCATGATATTATTTATTTAGAAAGCATTAGCGTTTTTAAAAAGGCAGGTACATGGTATCAGAAATTTGGCAATCTATATCGCAGATTAGTAGTGCCAGCAATCATTAAAAAAAGTAAAAAGATTATTACAGTTTCAAAATTTGAACGAAAACGTATTGCGGATTTTTTTAAAATGAATGATTCAAACAATTTGGTCGCTGTTTATAATGGAGTTAGCGAGCACTTCAAAAAAATTGACGATCCGATTTTGCTTGCACAAACCAAAAAAAAATATAATCTTCCAGATGAATTCTTTTTTCACTTAGGTAATACTGACCCCAAAAAAAATACAAAAGGTGTCCTAAAAGCTTATTCGGAATTTCTAAAAGCCAGTGACACTAAAATCCCATTAGTAATGTTAGATTTTGATAGAATCGAACTTACAAAAATTCTCAAAGAAATTGGAGATTCTGATCTGATAAACCATATTCAATTAACTGGTTATGTATTGAATGCTGATTTACCAGCTATTTATAGTCAATGTAAAATTTTCCTTTATCCTTCTTTGCGTGAAAGTTTTGGAATTCCAATTTTAGAAGCCATGGCTTGCGGAACACCTGTAATAACATCTAATACATCGTCTATGCCAGAAATTGCAGGTGACGCTGCATATTTAATTAATCCTTATAAAACTGAAGAAATTACTAAAGCAATTAATAAATTGTTGATTGATAGTGTTTTTACTGCAAATCTTATTGAAAAAGGGTATATTCAATCTCAAAAGTTTTCATGGAATGCTATGGCAAAAAATGTTTTGAAAATATATGAAGAAGTTTATTCTTCTGATAATATGCATAACAATCAATAATATTTTTTATTATGATAAAAAACCAGGATATAATCATTACCGGTTTACAAGCTTGGGATGTTGAAATAGGAAGTAATTGTAAAAGTATTGCTTTAGAATTTTCAAAAAATAACCGTGTTTTATATGTTAATTCACCTCTTGATAGAAAAACATATTTATTTGATAGAAAAGATTCAAAAATTAAGAAACGAATCAGCATTTTGAAAGGTAAAGAAAATGATTTAATCGAAATTAAAAATGGTTTTTGGAATTTATACCCTCGAACCCTTCTTGAATCAATTTCTCAACTTAAACCTGACTTTTTATTTAATTATTTAAACAAAATAAACAATAAACGTTTTGCAAAACAAATTAAAAAAGCCATTAATCGTTTAGGATTTAAAGATTATATTCTTTTTGTTGACAGCGACATGTATCGCAGTTTTTATCTCAAAGAATTACTCAAACCTAAAACATTAATATATTATACCCGAGATAATTTAATTGCAGTAGACTGGTGGAAAGCGCATGGGGCACAAATAGAAGCCAGATTTATGCATAAGGCTGACATTATTGCTTGTAACTCTACTTTTTTACAGAATTACGGAAAAAAATTTAATGAAAATACATTTTATATTGGACAAGGTTGTGATGATTCCTTTTTTAATGAAACATATTCTAAAGAAATTCCATTAGATATGGTTAATATTTCGAGACCCATTGTGGGCTATTTGGGATTCTTAACAACCATCCGACTTGATATATCTTTACTCGAATATATTGCTGAAGCCCGTCCAGATTGGAGTATTGTTCTTGCAGGACCTGAAGACAACAACTTTAAAAAAAGTAGACTTCATAATATATCAAATGTTTTTTTTCTTGGGCCCATAGGGACTAATCAGAGAATGACTTATATTAATAGTTTTGATGTTGCCATTAACCCACAAATTATTAATGAAATAACCATTGGAAATTATCCATTAAAAGTTGATGAATATTTAGCAATGGGTAAGCCTGTCGTTGCAACGAAGACAAAAGCAATGGATGTTTTTGAAGGCTATACCTATCAACCCACCACAAAAATCGAATATATTCATTTTATTGAAAAGGCTTTGTCTGAAAATTCACCACAAAAAGAAAAGATGAGAAAAAACTTTGCCCGAACACATTCCTGGGAAAATTCATTAAAAGAATTATATAAAGCAATTGAGTTAGTAAATCGTTCTAAACTTTGATAAATATTTTATGAGTTTAACATCAATAATTAAATCAAATTCAAAAATTAAAAGATTTGTTTATTGGACTTTATGTCCGGTAAATCAGGCAAGACCTCGTTTATGGGTAAAATTATTTATTAATCCGTTTGTACATAAAAAAGGTAAGGGCTCATTAATTAGGCGTCGTACACGAATGGATATAATGCCATGGAATAAATTTCGTTTGGGCGCACATTCCACTATTGAAGATTTTTCCACAGTTAATAATTTGGTTGGTGATGTAATTATTGGAGATAGGACCCGAATAGGAATGTCAAATGTGTTAATTGGTCCAATTTGTATAGGGAATGATGTTATATTTGCTCAAAATATTGTACTTTCAGGATTAAATCATGGTTATGAAGACATAGAAAAGCCACCGGCTAGTCAAAAAACTACACAATCTGAAATTATTGTAGAAAATGATGTTTGGCTTGGTGCTAATTGTGTAATAGTTGCAGGAGTTATCATTGGAAAGCATTCGATAGTAGCCGCCGGAAGCATTGTTACCAAAAATGTACCACCTTTTTCAGTAGTGGCAGGTAATCCGGCAAAAATAATAAAACAGTATAATAAGGAAACACTTAAATGGGAAAAAGTAAACAAATAAAAATAATAAATTTAAATTAATGGGAAAAATCATCACTTTTGGAAGATATTTAATTGATTACATCAAACATGGAGAATTTTTATTTATTTTTATTTCAATAAAATATACTCTTTTTAAGAAAACATCGTGTAAAACAAGATTATATAAGAGCAGCCTTGGTTTGTTTATTTCGCGCAAGCATACCATAGATTTCATGTTTGCAAATTACGCATATGAGTGGAATGTTAAAAGGTTTATCTTAGATCATTATTCGGATTATAATATCTTTTTTGATATCGGTGCAAACATTGGTACTTATTCCTTTTTATTAGCACAAAAAAAAATGAAATGTTTTGCTTTTGAACCCGTTAAACAAACATTTAAGGCATTAACTTTTAATATAATGTTAAATAATCTCGAAGATGAAATCATTGCTTTTAACTTTGGTTTGGGTTCAAAGAATTTAGTAGACGATTTCATATATATTCCTGATAATACCGGAGCATCTCATCATGCTGAAAAAGGAGAAAATAACCAGGAACATGTTAATGTGGAAATTAAAACATTGGATTCCTTATACAACAGTTTAAATTTAAAAAGAGATGATAAAATTTTAATGAAGATTGATGTAGAAGGAATGGAAATAAATGTTATTGAAGGTGCAATTAATTTTTTGAAAGCATTTCCTAATATTTTGATTGTAATGGAAACCATTCATTCGGGTGAAGGGAAAATAAAATCGTTATTAAATAGTATAGTTGATTTTGAATATTATAAAATTGACCATTTCAATATGGCTGCAAAAAAAATTAACCATTAAAAATTAAATGCAAATGATCCCAATTAAAATTCTTTTTTGGATATTAGTATTTATTGTATTCTATTCTTATCTTGGATATGGAATTCTGTTGTTTGTAATTATACGGATAAAAAGATTAATTGGAGAAAAAACAAAATCAGTTTCAGAGCCACTCTTTGAACCTGAAGTTACGTTATTTGTAGCTGCATATAATGAAAAAGATTTTGTTAAAGCTAAAGTGCAGAATTCTAAGGAGCTAGATTATCCAAAAGAAAAAATGCAACAGATTTGGATAACAGATGGTTCAACGGATGGTACACCTGAAATGCTTGCAATATATCCAGGAATTCAGGTTTATCATAAGCCTGAACGTGGAGGCAAAATCGGAGCTATGAATAGAGGAATGCAATTTGTAAAAACTCCTATTGTAATTTTTTCAGATGGAAACACTATGCTTGGTAAAGATTCTGTTCGTGAAATTGTTAAACTTTTTCAAAACCCAATGACAGGATGTGTTTCTGGAGAAAAGCGCATATTGACTGACGAAAAAGAAACTGCAGCAGGTGCAGGCGAAGGAATTTATTGGAAATATGAATCACTTTTAAAGAAATGGGACGCTGAATTGTTTTCGGTGGTTGGTGCTGCTGGCGAGCTTTTTGCTATTCGAACAGAGCTTTATCAGGAAGTGGAACCGGATACTCTTTTGGATGATTTTATTATTTCGCTTCGTATTGCCCAAAAAGGATACACTATTCAATATAATCCAAATGCTTATGCTATTGAAACCGCTTCGTCTAATGTCAAAGAGGAATTAAAACGTAAAATCAGGATTGCTGCCGGAGGTATTCAATCTATTGTCCGGCTAAAAGAACTTCTAAATCCATTTCGATATGGAGTTTTGTCATTTCAATATATTTCACATCGTGTGTTACGTTGGTCATTAGCTCCGGGTTCTTTACCTTTTATATTTATAATAAACATGATAATTGCTATTAATCAGGGAATATTTTCATTAAATTTGTATTCTATACTTTTTGATTTGCAAGTATTATTTTACATTATGGCTTTGGGCGGTTGGTGTTTTGAAAATCAAAAAATTAAAATAAAAATCTTCTTTATTCCGTATTACTTTTTTATTATGAATTTTGCAGTATATCTTGGATTTATAAGATATTTAAAAGGCAGCCAATCTGTTAATTGGGAAAGAGCAAAAAGAGCCTAAAACATTCATTTACTATGACTTTAAAGATAAAATTCATATTTTTCTTTTTTCTTTTTACTAACCACTTTTTTGTGATAATGGCACAAATTAATGGCTGTGATTTTATGTTTGAAGCCAATCCTCAAAGCACCTTAGTTATAGATGGAAACTCATTAAATAACCTTATGGCAGGAGATACCATTTGCCTGCAAGGCGGGTTATACTACCAATTAAATATTAAAAATTTACATGGCACAAGTGAAAGTCCAATTGTTATTATAAATAAACAAGGACCTGTAATAATTAATAATAATAGCAATTATGGTTTAACCTTTGGTCATTGTTCAAATATTAAACTCACGGGAAGCGGTACTTCCGGAATCGAATATGGTTTTGTAATAAACCATGTTGAAAATGGTAGCGGATTATCCATTAATTATCTGAGTACTGATTTTGAAGTTGAACGTACTGAGATTTGCAATGTAGCTTTTTCTGGTATTATAGCAAAAACCGATCCTGATTGTTCTTTTTCTGCCGTAAGAGATAGTTTTGAATTACAAAAACTTAACATTCATGATAATTACATTCATAATGTTGGCAATGAAGGAATGTATGTCGGAAACGCTCATTATACGGGAATTATATTAAATTGTAATGGAAAGGATACTTTAATTTTCCCCCATCTTCTTTCGGATGTTAATATTTATAATAATATCGTATCTCATACTGGCTGGGATGGAATTCAGGTTAGTTCTGCCTCTTTTAATTGCTCGGTTCATGATAACAATATAACTTTTGATAGCGATTCTGCCACAACAAATCAAATGAGTGGAATCTTGGTTGGAGGTGGAAGTCAGTGCGATTGCTATAATAATATTATTTCAGACGGCAAAGGTGATGGTATTGATTATTTTGGTTTAGGAAACAACAAGATTTTTAATAATTTAATAATTAATTCAGGGCAAACTTATAACTCAGAAAACCCTAAACACGGTATATATGCGACTGACAAATACGCTCCTGCTGGAACCAGCTTGTATTTTTATAATAATACTATTGTCAATCCCAAAACAAGTGGAATAAAATTTGTTAACTGGGGCAGCTCGCAAAATAAAGCATATAATAATTTAATAGTTAATCCTGGAACTGTTTTTTTCGATATTCCTTATATCTCATTTGATACTTTAGATAATTATTGCGCATCAAATTCATCCAAAATACTATTTGATGACACTCTTAATCAAAATTACGATCTACAGGTTAGCTCACCAGTTATTAATCGAGGTAAAGATTTAAGCTATGCCGGAATAACTTACGACCTTCTTAACCGCTCACGACCTTTTGGAAATTTGTTTGACATTGGCGCTTATGAATGTCATAAAGATGGCGCCGACATAACAGAATACTCAGCATCAAATAATTTTTTTATTAAAGTCTCACCAAATCCGATACATAAAAATGGACATATTTTAATATATTTACCTGAAAATTTATTTGTTGACCTGAAAATTTATGATACTTCAGGAAAAGAAATTAAAAAATTACTTTCATCTTATCTACATCAAGGGATAAATAATATAGAACTAAAGCTTGATGAATTCCCTTCGGGTTTATATTATATAAAATTAGAGGCAAATAATAAGTTTATTACTGAAAAAATATTGATTATTAATTAAAAAAAACAAGATGAAAACTTTTATAAAAAATTTTATTCCTTTTTCAGTCGGAGTAAAACTCCGTGGAGGATGGCAAAAACTTCTTAAAGTTTACTATTCAGGAGAAGATTATTTTTGTCCTTTTTGTAATAATAGTTTTCGGAAATTATTACCCGGCGGTTTTGATTTTCCAATTATTAAGGAAAAACAGATAATTGGTGCCGGATACCGAAAAAATAATGTTTGTCCAAGATGTTATTCTACTGATCGTGATAGACTTGTTTATTATTTTTTAAATGAAAAAACAGATGCGTTTACACGAAACATAAAACTTCTTCATATCGCTCCGGAAGGTTGCTTGAAATCGCTTCTTTTGAAAAAAACAAATATTACTTATTTCCAAGGTGATAAATTTACCGAGGGGTATCATAATTATTATTACGACAGAAAAGTTACTTATGTTGATATTAAAAAAATCCCCTACCCTGACAATGAATTTGATGCCTTAATTTGCAACCATGTACTCGAGCATATAAAAGAGCATCACCAAGCAATAAAAGAGCTTTATAGGGTATTAAAACCCGGCGGTTGGGCTATACTTCAGGTTCCGATATCAAAAAACTCGGAAAAGACTTTTGAAGTGGACACTACATCACCTGCGGAAAGAGAAAAATTGTTTGGTCAGTTTGACCATGTCAGGATTTATGGTCAGGATTATCCTAAAATCCTTGAAAATTTTGGATTTAAAATAACCGTATTTAATCCTAAACAAGAAGGGTTAAATGAAAAAATAGCACAACTAGCAATAAACCCCCTCGAAAATATCTATATGGCTATTAAATAATAAATTAAATTTTTTAGACAAATTCATGTCGTATATTTATTTATATTTGTTAATCGTTTTTTTATCTCTTGTTATTTCAGGAATGCTAATTGTTTATTCAAAATCATTAAAACGATTAAAAAGTCAATTATTAAAAAAAGAATCTGAAATTAATAAACTCGAAAATCAGTTTAAGGAATTTAGTCAACAGGTTGATGAACGTGTTTTATTGCGAACCAAAGAATTGGAAGAAGAAGTTAATGAACGAAATCAGTTAGATTATAAGCTTAAAAAAGCTCTGAAAAAAGCAGAAGATGCAAACTACTTAAAAAATGCTTTTTTATCAAATATGAGTCACGAAATTCGAACTCCACTTAATGGAATTATTGGTTTTGCAAGTTTACTCGAAACGGAATTATCATTATTGGAAAACGAAGAACTTTATGATTATGCAAATGGCATATCTCAAAGTGGTGAGCGTTTATTGCATTTACTTAATAATATCATAGACATTAGCCGTATTGAAGCAAATGATATGGAAATTTCGCTAAAACCATGTGATATTTCTGAAATCGTTAAAAATGCTGCCGAGCTATATGTTTTTAAGGCAAATGAAAAGGGTATTAAATTCAATTTGCAAATAGTTGACATTCCTTTTGTTATTGCCGATTCGAGTAGTCTGGCTAAAATTATTAGTGATGTTATTGAGAATGCAATTAAATATACTGAGACTGGATTTGTAAATATCTCAATCGGACTGAACGAAAATGAAGCATATGTCAGGATTAAAGACACTGGTATAGGAATTGAGTCAGCGTATTTACCGAACATTTTTGATGCTTTTCGTCAAGAAAGTTTAGGCTATTCTCGTGCATATCAAGGTGCAGGTTTGGGTTTGCCTTTAGCTAAAAGACTTATTGAATTGATGAGGGGACATATTGCTATTGATTCAATTAAAGGGATTGGAACAACTGTTACAATTTTTATTCCGGCTTCTATTCAGAAAATGCCATTGAAAGAATCAATACCTGTAAATATTTCAACCCCATCTGAGATTATTAAACGTGATGTTGAAGTCTTTATTGTAGAGGATGATAGAATGAATCGTTTGGTTTTAAAGAAAATGCTCGAAAATAAATTTAAACTTACCTTATCTGTAGATGGGGAGGAAACTTTGAAAATTATTTCAGAGACGTATTCTGAAGGTAAATTATTCGATATTATGTTATTTGATATTAATTTGCCGGTACCTTGGGATGGAATTCTATTAATGAAAGAAATAAAAAGCCGCTGGAAAGAATATAATAATATTCCTTTTATTGCACAAACCGCATATGCAATGAGTGGAGATAAAGAGAGATTGCTCGAGGCCGGTTTTGATGACTACATTCCTAAACCAATTAATCAAGGTCATTTAATTAGCATGATTAATAATCAATTAAAAGTTGTAAAAGATTTTTAACTTTAAATTTTTTCAAAGAAAATGGATAACAAAAATAATAAAAGTAATGAAGAATTAATTGCTGAAATTTCCCTTCTTCAACATAGAATTAATACTCTTGAAGAGTCATTTGTTAATTATAGAAAGCAAATGGAAATGGAATTATATAATAGCAAGGAAGAAGCAAAATTTGCCTATAAATCGAATTCTGTATTATTATCCAATATGGGACATGATATTCGTGTCCCAATGAATGGTGTTTTAGGAATGATTGACCTTTTAAACCAAACGGAATTAACCGTTGAACAAAAGGAATATGTTCATGTCATTTCCAATTCAGCAGATAATTTAATGACAATTATGGACGATATTCTTGATTTTTCTAAAATTCAAATCGGAGCCGTTGAACTTGAAAATAAAACTATTAATCTGCGAAAAAGCATTCAGGAGATCGTAAGCCTCTTAGAAATGAAAACTACGGGTAAAGGCATATATTTGCAATATTCAGTCAGTGAATCTGTACCAGAATATATCAACGTTGATCCTGTGCGGCTTAAACAAATATTAATCAATCTTATAAACAATGCTATTAAATACACAAAAGAAGGTGGTATAAAAATTAATGTTGAGTTAAAAGAACAAAATAATAATTCTGTTAAACTTAAATTTAGCATTATTGATACAGGAATTGGAATTCCCGAAAGCAACAAGGAAAAAATAAAAAATGCTTTTCAGATCAATGAACTTCAGACACATTTTAGCGAAGGTGGTATTGGACTTGGTTTGGCGATAAGTAAAAAATTAATCGAATTATTTAAAGGTGAAATTGGTTTTGATAGTATTTATGGTAAAGGATCGTCTTTTTGGTTTTATATTACTCTCGAAAAATCAGATAGGATAAATCCGGAAGCTATTCAGGAGCATTCTTCTAAACGGCCTAGTTTATTTCGCCAATTAAATATTTTACTTGTTGAGGACAATCATCTCAATCAAAAATTTGCCACTGCTGCCTTGCAAAAAGCAGGACATATTGTTGATATTGCCGAGAATGGTAAAATAGCACTCGATAAGTATCATAAAAATAAATATGACATAATACTTATGGACATTCAGATGCCGATAATGGATGGTATAGAAGCAACGCTTAAAATTCGTGAATGGGAAAAATCGAATAATATTAATCAGGCAGATCATATAAAAATAGTTGCTATAACAGCTTATGCTATGGAAAAAGACAGGGAAAGATGCCTTGCTTCAGGGATGGATCAATTTTTAAGCAAACCATTTAGACATAACGAACTAATAAAAATTATTGAAGATTTGACATTATAATTTGTTTTTTAACATTAATATAACTGATCGTTTACGAGAATGAATATTCCGGCATAAACGGCGGAAAAGAAACAGAAATTACGGCGATGATGGAGAAAAAATAATGATTAAGAAGAAAATATTTTGGATGAAAGAAAAATGAGTTTTCAATAAAGTTCCTGGGGGGATAAGAAACTATTTAAAAAAATAAAGTATCATTTCATTTCGAAATAGTTATATCAATAATTTGAACAGCCATAGTTGGTTGACAACTCATATTTATCATCTACAAAATCATTTTTCTCTCCAAAATAGTTTATTTCGGCGTAATGGACATTTTTGATGCTATTTTGAGTGCGAAATGCTCTAATGGACATTTTTGATGCTGTTTATTTTCATGATTTTTATTCACCTTGTGTTTAATTTAATAGTTTTGTTTATCAAGTAAGCGGAAGCAGGCTCTGCTGAGGAGCAACCTGTCAGGAATAACTTGATTGACTGGAATGGTCATAAAGGCTGGCAAATGTCAGCCTTTATTATTGACTATTCCAAGAACAGATGCCTTAAAAAACCCATCGATAAATTTTTCCTTTCTTTTTCGGCTTAATCCATTATGATTACGCAGTTTATTTTTAAAATCTGTGAATGTTCCTTCAAGTTGATTGTTTGTATTCGGCAGGCAAAGATCCATCTTGTCATACCAAGTAAACAGATAATCTTTGTTTCTTTCAAGACTTTTGTAGGCGCTTCTCAATCGCTTATGAACGTATCTGCTTTTCCCCGTTTCTGGGTTAATAGCTCTTTCATTGATAAATTCTTTCCAGTTAATGTGCCATTGATTAAGTACTCCTATGAAACTTTCCTTGTCTGTCTTGGTTAATAAGAGCATCACCTCTTTTAACTCTTTAGATGCTTGTAGCTTTGGTTTTCGCGTAATGTAACGTGTAATGATGGCTACTTGATGAAATTGGCACATTTGTATAGAATATTTTGATAGCGCATTAAAAAGACCTTTTCTTCCATCACATACAATGCCATTAATTTGGATGCCTTGTGATTCTATATATTTAATGCCGTCAACATAACCTGCTATTGTCTCATATTTTACAAATTTCCAATACAGATATTGACCCTTTGTATTTTGAAAAACCATCACTCCAAAATTACGACCAAAATAGGTTGTATCCATAAGAATCACACTATCTTCTGGCTTACAGAATTGTCTATCTACCTGAACCTTGTCGAGTCTGCGCTGTATGGTTCTTATTGAAACATTATATTTTTGAGATAGTTGAAAATAGGTCTGTTTGTCTTCTGTGTATTCCTGCCACAGAATATGATTATCAATTCTATTTCCACCAAGAAACTGCTTACCACAAATATAACATTTAAACCTTTGTACACCATTTATCTTTCCACTTTTTTTGGTGATTTTGGAACCGCAATAAAAGCAAATTTTTTATTCATAGCTTTCAAATGCTCCAAAGTTATACTATTGCTGCATTTGAATGGCGTGCCAGCATCAATTTTGTCTATTAAGCCATCTATTACATGTTTTCTGTTTTCTAACCCATAATGCAATTCATACCTAAAGTTTTTTTTGTCAGAATATCAATCTTGTGCAATTGTAGATCTCGTTTGTCACGTGACTGAAGGCTTCCACAATTGTAGATCCCGTTTGTTACGCGACTGAAGACTTCCACTGTGTTGGATGCCATAATATTTTCAGCAAGACAGGTTTTGCGGTTTTCTGAGAAATTTTTTATTAATAAACTGAGTTCGAACTAAGGTTATTACATTTTGCAGTAAGGCTCCCAACAGTTATAAAATGAGTTATTGCATTTTGCAACAAGGCTCCCAACAGTTGTAAAATGGGTTATTACATTTGTAATAAGGCTTCCGACAGTTGTAAAATGGATTATTGCATTTTCCAACAAGACTCCCGACAGTTTTAGCGGGGGCTGTTGCATTCCAATATCATTCATGCCTGCATGAAAAGAATCAACGTTAAATACGTTTGTATTAACCAGAGTTCGGGTTAAGGTTATGAAAAAAATGTTAATAAATTGTTGAATAGTGATTTAATTTATAATGATTTTTCTGAGAAAATCGCCTTGTTTGGTAATTATTTTTAGGAAATAAATTCCTTGCTTGGAGTTTTTAAATTTAAAAATAAAATTCTTTTCATTCACAGCAGTAGCACGTTCTAAAACCTTTCCATAAATATCAATCACCATTATTTCCTGCATTTCCATAGGAGATTCTATGTTAAAAAAATAAGAGGTCACAGGGTTTGGAAATATTTTAATCGAATTTGCATCCAATTGTTTTATTCCCGAATTTTCAGATTGTAGTTGGACGTTGAGCTCGGTTGCATTTAAATCGGTAACGGCAACATTTTGAATTGTTTTGGAATAATGACAGGGCGCCGAAAAAACAACGGTATAACTTCCCGCCTTGATCGGACGATGATAATCACCCATGATCGCCGACGAATAAACATACGAACTGTCAGCATCATGATTCTGTATAAATACTTTCGCCTTTAGTGGTTCTCCTGTCAAAGAATCGGTAACCGTTCCTGTTATCCCATAACTGGCCTGCTCTATATAATTTAAAAATGAACGGTAATTATAATTCCAATGCGATTCCAACTGGCCTGCTGGTAGCAATTTTGTATTCGATAATTCTATTGTTACTTCCCTGCAATGCTGAAAAAAATTCATGTAATCCTGCCGGCCACCGGCTACTTCATACCATGCATAGCCATTCGTAATCCCATTATTCAAATCGGTCAAATAACCACTACTGTGTGCATGAACGGTATCGGCATATTCCCGACTTACGTTTACCCACCAGTTATTATCCGGGTGTAGTTTTGCCCAGGTATCCCATGGATAGTTTACCACTTCTGCTCCTCCATGAAAATTAGCTGACATCACAAGATGATGCGCCGATGCAAAATTCATGAAAAAGACTGTTTCTGGTTGCCATGCTTCTCCGTCTGGATGTTGACCGTCCTCCGGATCAGGATAATTTCTGTTCATATCCACTCCATTGGCATTGTATCGGGTTGCTCCATTCACCGTATTATTTCCTCCATGATAAGTCCCGTCAGGATTGGCTAACGGATTAATCCATATCACCATATTATTTATCATGTTGGTTACCCGTGTATCTGTACCATAATTCGTCAATAAATAATCTATCAAATGAAGCATCAGCACGTAACCACACACTTCATCTCCATGAATGGACGATGTATATAAAAACTCAGGCTCTCCTTCATCTTCGTTTACATTATCCGATATCTTTACAGCCAGCAACATTCGACCACTCGCTAATACGCCAATGGTGTCTATCTTACAAATATCCGGATGTGCTGCCTTAAACTGACTTAGTAAATCTAAATATGCACTGTAAGTTGGATAGTAATCCCAATTTTGCCTGCTCTTTAAATCGATCTTATCTACCATTACCGGATGAATCAAATCTCCCGGGTTAGGTAATAGGATATATTTATACCCTAATTCCATAAACCGCGAAAATTCTTTACGATTTGCATATCCCCATACGGTATCTCCTTTTACATTGTCTATGGATATTGTCTTTGTTAATTTATGTATCTCTTCCTTACCGCCTATGGTAAACCGAAAATAAATCTCCGACTTCTTCGAAAATAACTGATTCAGTAGATTGTCATTCCCCTGAAACTCCTGAGACTTACACGTCCCTATAAATGCAATATTTATTAAAATTAATAATATAAACGTAATCCCTCTTCTCATTGCTCCGTCTGTTTAATACTATTTCAAAGATAAAAAAAATAGGCAAATGAAAAACATTTGCCTATTCCTAATTTTTTTTAAAAACTATTTATTGACAATCAGTTTTTTTATAATTTTTACATTTCCCATTTGAATTTCTATTACATAAACACCAGGATGCAAAATGCTTAAATCAATTTTGTAAACATCATTTTGACACAATTGCACTTGATTATCATTATAAACTAACTTACCAAATGAGTTATAAATAGTAATGCAGGATTTGGTATCTGACGAATTGAACGAGTAAAGTTGGAATATTCCGTTTCCTGGATTTGGATATATAGAAACGTTCTCTGCAGAATTTACAGTCGTTCCTGTAAGACCATCAATAACACCATCTTTAAGCGTAACGTCAAATATATTTGCATCAAAATCACTAAATTCACATCCCGTTGGATTATTCGACCATGAAATTTTTGATGCATCGGAAGAGATTGATTTTAAAACGATATTGCATAAGATGCCTTCATCAATATCAACGCCTTTGTTATCAGCAGTCCAAACAAAAGTAATCTTACCTGCTTCTGTATTGCCTACAATAGCCGGCTCTATTCCATTGAACCAATGGATAACGTTTTCAAAAGAAAGCTTTGAAGGATCATACTGGACAGTAAATTGGAAAGAACCAAGGTTGGAAAAAGCAATCGCACGAACGGGGATAATCCATTTTCCTTCGGAGAAAGTTCCACGATCAAAAGACAAGGAAGTAGCAGCAGCGGTTTTATCTCCTTCTATATTTAAATAATTATTATCCGTTAGCGAATACGATGCATTAGCATCTCCATAAACGATACCATTGAAATTTTGAGTAACATTTTCATTATTTACAACAACGTCCTGATTATTAAAAAGCCAATCACCCAAAGGGAAAGTTGTAATTATAGAGCCTATCCTTTTCTTAATCATTAAAATATCACTTGCTGTTAAGGAACCATTTCCATTAATATCGCCACAAGCTAAATAAATTCCCGATAAGAGGGTAATATTTGCAATATGTTTTTTAAATAATAAAGCATCTGTTGCTGTAACGCCGCCCCAGGATTTGTTTGTCGAAACTTCCAGTGTATATGTTCCATCTGCTACTTCTGTAAATGCATAGTCTCCCGATGTATTAGTTGTTGTTGTTCCTATAACAGTTCCAGAACTGTTTTTCAGGTTTATTGATACATTACTCAATGGAGTGTTAGATGTATTGGGGTATGTAACTTTGCCGCCGATTGTATGTCCGACCGAACCGCCTATACATTCAATGGTTGCAGCCCAGCCCAATGCCGTTTGAGATCCATCAGAGGTGAATTTAAAAGTCAAAGCGCCACTTGTATTCGAAGCGGTTATCTGACCAGGGCTTGCGGAACCCGTAAATGGACTTCCCTGAACTTGGGGAGAACTTGTATTTGCACCATTGTATATATATAATTTATCATACCCACTTTCCGTACTAAATTGATTAAAAGTAACCTTAAGCATTGCTCCCTGGGTTGCAGGATTAATTGTCATTACATAATTTTCATTATTGCTATAGCCTCCATTGGAACCACCCGAATCATAAAAGTTACCGGAGCAAGTCGTTACCGTACTATTTCCCATTAAAATATTCTGTGCAACAACGATATAATCTTGCTTTGTCAACGTGGCAGTGTTGGCGCCATCAAAAATTGTAAGAGAAACATCATAGCTTCCAGCATCGGAATATGTTACCACAGGATTTTGCTCCGTAGAAGTCGATGGAGTTCCTCCCTCAAATGTCCATTGCCAACTTATAGGATTACCACATGAAACATCAGTAAAATGAACATTTTCGCCAAAAGTAATATTTGTTTTATCTGCAGAAAATGTAGGATTCAATCCACTATAAGGCTGTAATTGGACGTTTAGCACGGTTGCATTTAAATCGGTAACGGCTACATTCTGAATTGTTTTGGAATAATGACAGGGTGCCGAAAAAACTACGGTATAACTTCCGGCCTTGACCGGACGATGATAGTCGCCCATGGTCGCCGACGAATAAACATACGAACTGTCAGCATCATGATTCTGTATAAATACTTTCGCCTTTAGTGGTTCTCCTGTCAAAGAATCGGTAACCGTTCCTGTTATCCCATAACTGGCCTGCTCTATATAATTTAAAAATGAACGGTAATTATAATTCCAATGCGATTCCAACTGGCCTGCTGGTAGCAATTTTGTATTCGATAATTCTATTGTTACTTCCCTGCAATGCTGAAAAAAATTCATGTAATCCTGCCGGCCACCGGCTACTTCATACCATGCATAGCCATTCGTAATCCCATTATTCAAATCGGTCAAATAACCACTACTGTGTGCATGAACGGTATCGGCATATTCCCGACTTACGTTTACCCACCAGTTATTATCCGGGTGTAGTTTTGCCCAGGTATCCCATGGATAGTTTACCACTTCTGCTCCTCCATGAAAATTAGCTGACATCACAAGATGATGCGCCGATGCAAAATTCATGAAAAAGACTGTTTCTGGTTGCCATGCTTCTCCGTCTGGATGTTGACCGTCCTCCGGATCAGGATAATTTCTGTTCATATCCACTCCATTGGCATTGTATCGGGTTGCTCCATTCACCGTATTATTTCCTCCATGATAAGTCCCGTCAGGATTGGCTAACGGATTAATCCATATCACCATATTATTTATCATGTTGGTTACCCGTGTATCTGTACCATAATTCGTCAATAAATAATCTATCAAATGAAGCATCAGCACGTAACCACACACTTCATCTCCATGAATGGACGATGTATATAAAAACTCAGGCTCTCCTTCATCTTCGTTTACATTATCCGATATCTTTACAGCCAGCAACATTCGACCACTCGCTAATACGCCAATGGTGTCTATCTTACAAATATCCGGATGTGCTGCCTTAAACTGACTTAGTAAATCTAAATATGCACTGTAAGTTGGATAGTAATCCCAATTTTGCCTGCTCTTTAAATCGATCTTATCTACCATTACCGGATGAATCAAATCTCCCGGGTTAGGTAATAGGATATATTTATACCCTAATTCCATAAACCGCGAAAATTCTTTACGATTTGCATATCCCCATACGGTATCTCCTTTTACATTGTCTATGGATATTGTCTTTGTTAATTTATGTATCTCTTCCTTACCGCCTATGGTAAACCGAAAATAAATCTCCGACTTCTTCGAAAATAACTGATTCAGTAGATTGTCATTCCCCTGAAACTCCTGAGACTTACACGTCCCTATAAATGCAATATTTATTAAAATTAATAATATAAACGTAATCCCTCTTCTCATTGTCCTGCTATTTTAATCCATTAATTATTGATTCTATTTGATTATATGTTTGTTTTCCTACTTTTACAATGGGTAATCGTAAATTGTTTTGAGCTAAGCCTACAATTTCGAGAGCTGCTTTAATGCCTGAAGGGCTGCCATCTGCAAAAATTGCTTCTATAAAGGGTAAAAGTTTTAGATGAATTTCGCGAGCTTTCTGAAAATTCCCTTTTAAGCAAAGCTGAACCATTTCCGAAAATTCTTTTGGATATAAATGAGCCACAACAGAAATAACGCCATTAGCGCCACAAGACATTAATGGGAGAGTGAGCGCATCATCTCCGGAAATGACTAAGAAATCCTTCGGGCGGTTTCTGATTATATTCATAATCTGAAGCATATTCCCGGAAGCTTCTTTTATGCCAATAATATTTTTATGTTCGTTTGCTAAAGTAATAACTGTTTCGGCAGATATGTTTACGCTCGTTCGGCCAGGAACATTATACAAAATCAAAGGAACAGGAGCAATACTTGCTATCGTTTTATAATGAAGATATAAACCACGCTGTTGCGGTTTATTATAATAAGGAGTAACTGATAATATTGCATCTATACCATCAAAAGATGTAGATTTTATTTGATTTACAACTTCCTGAGTATTATTTCCCCCCATTCCCAGTACAATTGGTACCCGCCGGTTAACAGTTTCTAAAATAAAATCTATAACCGCAGTTTTTTCATCCCACGACATCGTTGCGGCTTCGCCCGTCGTACCCAAAACTACAAAATAATTCACATTATTTTGCAATAAATGTTCAATAATTTTACCAAGGGAAGAAAAATCGATGGTACCCTGTTTATGAAATGGCGTTATTAAAGCAACTCCAGTTCCCGTAAATTTTTGCCACATTGTATTAATTGTTTAATGAGTTTAAATAATATAAAATTTGATGTATATAATCTCTTAAATCAGTTGTTTCGTTATTTTTAAACATTAGATCATAATAATCGGAATTACCAGAATCAAATAGCCCAATTTTAAATCCAGATTGGGATAAACCTGAAATATATTGGAGGGTAAAATTATTTTCAAGACTAAAATCAACAAGAATATCAAAGGGTTCGCTAATGAATGGTTCGACAAACTTTGATGTCGGCTTCCCATACCAGTTATAATTAGCCTTTGTAATTAAATCGCAGGAGAGTTTTTGAATAAAATAATGAGGCATCCGTTTGCTATTAAAAAATCCTATTGATTGCACTTTTTTGTTTTCATCCTGCCATTTCTTTATATACTCATTCACAATCTTATACTCTTCTTCATCTGAAAATGAATAAAGTACTCCAATATTTTTTGCATCAGTAAAATTAATAATCCGACGCTTTCTAATAGATTTGTTGTTTAACAATTCTTTTTGAAAGAAGTAATTGCCTACCCTTTTCTTAAGTTTGGAAAATAATCTCACGGTTTTATAATTTGTTGTCATTTAAAACTATGCAATAATAAACTTCATGCAATTACTATTATTGTTAAAAATGTAAAATTAAAATTTATTGTCGTATCAAAAACGACAAAGAAGAATTAATTTAAATTATTTGATGTAGCACTGAAGAGTTTCGCCAATATAAATATGATGAAAATCATTTGTTGGGTAGATTTCATGCGGAATCATTTTATCAATGAAATGACAGTTCTTTAAAACATCAGAATATATCTTTCGACATTCCATAATTAGCTTCGATTGTTTGTATGCTATGCAATTGTTTTTGGTGTAAAATGGTAATAACCCTGTGGATTCGATTTTGTTAACATTTTTTCCTGAATTACTCCCACAATAGTTTAGTATATCCCGATGCGTTTCCTCAAAAAAACAAAGCGAAAAAAGATCGTTTTTCTCCACAAATTGAAAAGTATAACGCTGCGGGCGAATAAAACATATTGCAATTTTCCTATTCCACAAAACACCAAAGCCACCCCAACTTGCCGTCATTGTATTGAAATTATTGAGGTTACCTGCGGTTATTAACATCCAGTCAAGATCAAGTAACTTAAATAGATTTTCAGAAATTTCTTCTGGTTGAATTTCTTTGAATATATTTTCCATAAGTATTATTTTTGTCGAATAAAGAAATGATGATTTAACAAACAAAAATATTAATAATTTTGAAAATAACTTTTTTAGGGACAGGAACTTCTCAGGGTGTACCTGTTATTGCTTGTGAATGTAATGTTTGTCAATCACATGACTCAAGGGACAAACGATTAAGATCTTCAATTTTAGTTGAATATGAAAACGCAACGTTTATTGTTGATACGGGACCTGATTTCCGTGAACAAATGTTGCGAGCACAGGTTAAGCGTTTGGATGCCATTTTAATTACACATGCTCATAAAGACCACATTGGTGGTTTGGATGACGTCCGGGCATTTAATTATAAACAACGGACATCCATAGATGTATATTCAAGAAGCGATGTTCAGGAATCAATTAAACGTGAATTTTCATATGCTTTTGCCAAAAATCGTTATCCTGGTGTGCCCAAAATTACTTTGCACACTATTGAAAATACCCCTTTTTTAATAAATAAAATTCCAATCATCCCAATTGACGTGTTGCATTATCGTATCCATGTTTTTGGATACCGCTTTGGTGATTTTACGTACATTACAGATGCCAACTACATATCGGATGATGAAAAGAAAAAAATAATGGGCACAAAAGTATTGGTAATTAATGCCCTAAGAAAAGAAAAGCATATTTCGCATTTTACGTTAAATGAAGCCATTGAAATCATTTCGGAAATAAAACCACAACAAGCCTATCTGACTCATATTAGCCATTTAATGGGTTTGCATCAAGATGTTGAAAAGGAATTACCGGCTAACATAAATTTAGCTTATGATGGGTTAGTCATTAATGTATAAAAAGCAATTTGAATAAGAAGTTTTTATTCCAAGAGCTGTTGTTTTGTTTTTTGTTTATTTTTATAAACTTTTTATTCTGCATTTAATAATTCGATTTTCCGAAAACCTCTCATGAAACGAAAAATTCTCAACTATTTTTTTGTCACACTATTTTTAATTTTAATAAGTTGTTTTACTGTTTATTCTCAAAATTATTACCACGGTAATAAATGCAGAGTTATCGTATTCGAATTAAATGATAAAATTGATCTTGCTGCTTTAAAAAATATTGAAACACTATTTACTTATGCTCAAATTCAAAATGCAGATATTATCCTTTTGGATATTAATGCTAATGGTGATTTAACAAAAACATCCGATTCGATAAGTAACCTTATTCTTCAGTCAAAAATTCCAGTATATGCCTTCATCAATGATCAAGCTGTTTCGGCTGGTGCTACTATTGCGTTATCTTGTAAAAGATTATACATGAAACCCTATGCTCAAATAGGCGGGGACTTTATGATTGATCGGAACAAAAGAAATTTATCAATTAAATTTCAATTATATCAAGATTACCTATCAACAGCAAAAAATAGCAAATTTCAAAAGCAAAATTTAGCATCAGCTAAGCCAATACTGTTATCAGCATCAGAAGCCTATGCAAATCATTTAAGTGAAGGATGTGCAAATAATATTTCACAAGTTCTTGAGTTAGCGGGCATAAATAATTATAAAATTATTAGACAACATGCCAGCCTATTTAACCAAATTATTGGATTTTTGACGAACCCGGTAGTTTGTGGAATTTTAATAATAATTATTGTTGGTGGATTATACTTCGAAATGGAATCCCCAGAATTTGGTTTTCCCCTTTTTGCTTCAATCATTTCAGCTTCCATCTATTTTACTTCATTATACATAGAAGGTTCTGCGTCTTATTGGGAAATATTTGTTTTTATTGGGGGTATTATTTTATTAAGCCTTGAAGTTTTTGCAAACCCCGGGTTTGGTATTTCGGGGATTGCGGGCATCATTCTTATAGGTTTGGGGTTCTTTTTATGTTTACTAAACAATTCTTTTTATGATTTCTCAAAAACATCGCATTATCTTATTTTTCAATCGTTAACTGTCGTTATTTGCTCAATGATATTTTCGGTGATTGGTTCTTTTTACTTAAGTAAAAAAATACATACGTATCCGAATTTATTGAAATACTTTTCTTTTAAAATTATTCAAAAACGGAATAATTCATCATCTAAAGAGCCATTAAATCTTTTGATTGGGAAAAGTGGAATAGCTTATACAAAATTGTATCCTACCGGAAAAATTATTATCGGAAAAGAAATTTATGAAGCAACATCGGAAGTTCCTGTTATTGAAAAAAATGAAAAAATTCTCGTTACAAAAATAGAAACTTCTCAGCTTTATGTTAAGAAATTATAAATTTGCATTTCTATTTTGAAGATAATTTATCCCGTTTCCGATTTAGTATAATTATACCGTCCTAAATGGATATTTTATCTTTTCAACATCATATTTCAGGTTATCAATATCTTCGTAAACATAAAGTAAAGAAAAAGGCAACATAAAAGTATTTTTTTCGTTTCTTATTCTATGATAAAGGGTATAAATATACATAAATCCTATGGCAGTCTTAATGTATTAAAAGGCATTAATATTGAAATATACAAAGGGGAGGTCGTATCAATTGTTGGAGCTTCGGGAGCCGGAAAATCTACCTTGCTTCATCTTTTGGGTACGCTTGATAAAGTTGATTCTGGTAGTATAGAAATTAATGATGAACAGGTGAATAATTTCACTGACAAAAAGTTATCGGATTTTAGAAACCATAATATCGGTTTTATATTCCAGTTTCATCATTTATTGCCGGAATTTACAGCAATTGAAAATGTTTGTATTCCCGCCTTTATCGCGAAAAAATCGAAAAAAGAAGCCGAAGCCCGGGCACTTGAACTTATTGATTTTTTAGGTTTATCAGATCGCATCCATCATAAGCCGGCACAACTTTCGGGCGGCGAACAACAACGTCTGGCCGTAGCTCGGGCATTAATTAATTCGCCCAAGGTAATTTTGGCTGATGAACCCTCGGGTAACCTTGATTCTGAAAATGCAAGGGAACTTCACAAGCTTTTTTTTTCACTACGGGATAAATTTAACCAAACCTTTTTAATAGTTACTCACAACGAGGAACTCGCTCATATGGCGGATAGAAAGTTAACCATCAAAGACGGCATTATCATAAATTAAGAATTTGCAAATCATCGAAACATGGCTCTAAAAATTAAAACTACAGGATTTTTCATTTTGCTTCAACTTGCATTTCTGAATACATGGGCACAGGACATTGCCATGAATAACAATCAGGAACAATATCGCTTGTTTGAAGCTTCCATCGTGAAAGCAGAAGAATTTCTGAAAGCAAAAGATTATAAAAATGCCAAGATAGAATATAAAAATGCGCTTAAAATACGCCCGGAAGCTATTTATCCAAAAGATAAAATTGAACAAATCAACAAGCTGTTTGATGATCCCGAAGATGAAAAAGCTTTTAACCAGGCCATAGAAAACGGCAACAATTATTTGTCGGCCAATGATCCCGATAAAGCTAAAGCTGAATTTGAAAAGGCATTATCTTTAAAACCTGACGATAAATATTCCAGAAGCAAAATCAGAGAATTAAAAGTGATTATTGCTAATCAGCAGGATATTAAAAAACTTTTCGATAAATCCATTTCGGAAGCCGACAATTTATACAAAAACGGAGACCTGATCCCGGCTTTACAAAAATACCGTCATGCGGATTCTCTGCTACCCAATCAGGAGTATCCCCAGACACAAATTTCCACCATTGAAAAAACTTTTGCCGATAAAAAAGCCATTCAGGACAAATACGACAATGCCATAACCGAAGCCGACAATTTTTATATTGCAAAAAATTTCGAAAAAGCTAATTCCCAATATCTATTGGCATCCAAGCTCAAACCCGCGGAACATTACCCCATCAACATGATTGAGCAGATCAATTCTAAAGGAAATTCTACAGAAACCGAGACTGAAACCATCCCCACTCCCACCCCGGATATTGTCGCTCAAAAAACCGAAGTTGTAAACCCCGCGCCTAAAGATTCTGTTACCCAAACTCCAACCCTACTGGCGGATAATACCGTAACAAAGACTGAAACGAAGACGGAAATAAAATCAGAAGAAAAGGCAGAAAACAAAACAGAAGACAATACGGAAAGAAATCCGGAAGTCAATGAATTGCTACAAACCCAAAAACAAAAAACTTCCAACAAGCTGGATAATCTGAAATCTGCCTTCGAAACTTCCAAGGACTTGCTGAAAAAGGATATTAAAAATACCAAAAAGAAATTAAAAGAAACTTCGCTGCCTGACAATAAAACGGAAGTTAAAAAAGACAGCCTGACGAAAAAAGAGGAGGTCAAATCCCCTGAAGTGAAAAAACTGGCTAAAGGAAAAACAACCAAAACTTTGGATACCCTTGCCAGTAAACCAGCCGGAAATCCGGTAAAGGAAATAAAAAAAGAACCGGTGATTGAAAAGCCGAGCCTGACTCCGGAGCAAATTCAAAATCAGGAAAATTATAAAAAATCCATTGCCGAAGGAGACAGACTTCTTGCCTCCAAATCCTACGATATGGCTCTTGAATCCTATAAAAATGCGCTTCATCTCCTGCCCAACGAGAGCTATCCCAATGAAAAGATAAACGGAATCATCGGTTTATTTACAGCTCACATCGCCGCTACACTTAACGAAGCCAATACCAAAATCACTGCAAATACAGAGAAAAAGTTTAATTTCCCGGTCGCTGACCTCAAAAACAAGAAAAACAATTACCTTTTGTTAAAAGCTAAAGTTCTTGGAAATAAATCTCCCAAAATATTTGTAAACTATGGCAAAGACGCACAAAAGAATGGCGGCATTGTGCTGAAAAACATAACGGATGCCAATTTATCCTTCTACCTTATCCGCATCAGCAGCCAGGATTTATGGATTCGCCTCGACAATTCATGGATAGGACTGTATCCGGCAGGGGGAGATATCGAAGTAGAAACAATGCAAATTTGTAATCCCGAATAGAAATCAGAAAATTACGATAAATAATGGAGCAATATTTTAAAAAGTTTAGAACAAATATTATTGGGATTGATCAGGAATTTGAATCTCCTTACGGAAAACAAAAGATAATATATGCCGACTGGGTAGCCAGTGGACGTTTATATAAACCCATCGAAAACAAACTGGCAAAGACCTTTGGCCCCTTTGTCGGAAACACCCATACCGAAACCAGTGAAACGGGGACATTAATGACCAAGGCATATCATTATGCCCATGAAATCATCAAAAAGCATGTCAATGCAGGCCCAAACGATGTCATTATTACTGCCGGTTTTGGAATGACCGGAGTCATCAGCAAGTTTCAGCGGATATTGGGACTAAAAACCTGTGGTATTCTGCGCGATAAAAAATGCCTTCAGCAATCCGAACGGCCCGTCGTATTCCTGACGCATATGGAACACCATTCCAACCAGACTTCCTGGTACGAAACCGTAGCCGAAGTAGTGGTGCTGACTCCTGATGAAAACTTACTGGTCAATCCCCGGGAACTCGAAGCCCAGCTTCGTAAATATTCCGACCGCAAACTAAAAATCGGATCCTTCTCGGCCTGCTCCAATGTAACGGGAATAGAAACACCCTATCACCAGTTAGCCAAAATCATGCATCAGCATGGCGGGTTATGTTTTGTGGATTTTGCCGCCTCGGCTCCCTATGTCAACATCGACATGCACCCCGGCGATCCTATGGAAAAATTAGATGCCATTTTCTTTTCCCCCCATAAATTCTTGGGAGGTCCCGGAACATCGGGCGTTCTTATTTTTGATTCATCCATGTATAAACCATTTGCCCCCGATCAACCCGGAGGAGGAACCGTAGACTGGACCAATCCCTGGGGCGAATATAAATACGTGGATAATATTGAACTGCGCGAAGACGGAGGCACTCCCGGTTTCCTCCAGGCAATAAAATCAGCCTTATGCATTAAACTCAAGGAAAATATCGGCATAGATAAAATGCGCAAAAGAGAGGACGAACTGTTGAAAATTGCCTTTAAAGAGCTTCCCAAAGTCTCCCATATACACATCCTTGCCGATAATATAAAAAACAGGCTTGGAATATTGTCGTTTTATATCGACAATATCCATTACAACCTTATCGTAAAATTACTGAACGATCATTTCGGGATACAGGTACGCGGAGGATGCGCCTGTGCCGGAACCTACGGGCATTTTTTATTAAATGTATCTCACGAACAATCGAATCTTATCACCCAGCAGATTAACCGGGGCGATTTCTCGGAAAAACCCGGCTGGGTTCGCTTGTCGCTCCACCCTACTCTGACTAACGACGAACTGTACTACATCGTTGATGCTATCCGGCAAGTATCCGAAAAACATAAGGAATGGGAAAAGGATTACGTTTACAATAAACATACCAATGAATTTCGCAATATCAATGAAGCAGAAGACAAAACATCATTGATAAAGCCTTGGTTTAAAATATAGCCGGTGCGGAGGCCAACCTGCTGAAGGTACCAAGAGCCGGCAACATCTGATACATAAAACCATGACCAGTAACAACAAACTTATACTGATCAAAGTTTTCCATACCCTGATATGGATATTTTACAATGTTGTTATTTTCTATTTGTTATATGCTGTAATTACCAACAGAATCAATAAATGGGTCTGGATATGTAACGGGCTTGTCGTCTTTGAAGGAATAGTGTTAGCCATCAATAAACTAAAATGTCCGCTGACGTTGGTCGCTGAAAATTATTCAGAATCAAGAAAGGACAACTTTGATATCTATCTTCCCAACTGGTTAGCAAAATATAATAAAATTATTTACACCAGCATTTTTGTTCTGGCCAACCTCCTGCTATTTTATAAATTATCTGGCAGATAAAACATATCCGGCAAAGGGGCCTCACACGGGTATTCTTGTATGGTGATGAGATTCTTTCCTTCGGTCGGAATGAGATATTGTATGGTTGAGAGGTTTCTCCCTTCGATTGGAATGATATCGCGTGTGATCCTGAGATATTTCCCCCTTCGATTGGAATGACATTTTGTATGATCCTGAGATTTCTCCCTTCAATTGGAATGACATTGCGTGTGATCCTGAGATTCCTCCCTTCGGTCGGAATGACCAGTCGTTCTTAAAATTAAGGGGGATGGAGCGTGGGCGTGCGCAGCCGCCCACGCTCCATCCCCCTTATCACCATTTTGTGGGCAGTCATTCCGACCGAAGGGAGGAATCTCTAACAAAGAAAACAAGTTTTTCTTTTAACAAGCCTTACCCGGTTTTTCATTGAACGGAAACACATCCCGGGTACTCGACACCGCTATGCTATGGGCGGAATTTGCAAATTCCGCCCAGCAAAGAAATTGTAGCGACCTTATTTATTCCATCCTAATTTAAGAATAATATATGCCAAAATTAAACCACCTATAACAGTCCCAATGATTGTTACCGTCCATCCATTAAATAAAATTTTTGAAATCCAAAATTTATCTTTATTATCATTATATGATATAGACGATGTCGGTATAACATTTAAACTGTCTGAAATAATAGAATTTTGTCCACTCTGTACTACTTGACCATAATTATTACTAATATTTATTTTTTGACTATTCTCATTTTTATTGTCTATATCACTGAAGTATTTTATGAAACCTCCTTGGTCTTTGAAATTCATGGACAAGATCTTATCCATACGAACTAATTGATAATCTCCGTAACCCAATTTATGAGCATTAAGCAACCCAAGGTCCTGTCCAATCTCACAGACTGTATTTATAGCAAATTTAGCTATTTCTCTGTCTACTTTGAACATTTTAGAGAAAAGATAATCCGTCGGATTTCTTCTTTCTGTTCTATTAATGTTATAGTCGATATAATAGTTAAAAACTTTGTCTATTAACTCTATTTGCTCGGAAGTGTAAATCATTTTTAAGGTTGCTTTTGACTTTCGAAACTATATATAGTAGCATATTTTCGGGTGTTGTACCGTTCGCACTTTGCTAATGTTTGTGTATAAAACCACTTCTCGCTTACCATTACAACAATAATTGATATATTTTTTGTTAGGTATTAGTGCTTTCTTCATCATTAATTTTTGTTTCAAAATCAGATTTGATGTCTGGAAATACATTAAGCATATTTTTACATGCTTCCAGAAAATAATTAGTTGATAATTCGAGTGCTAACATCGAATAACCAACCTCTATTTCGCTTTCAATGCCTTTCCCTTTTTGTTGTTCAGACATGCGCGAAAATGACATTGGGAAAGTATGAGTTTGATTAGACAAAAACTTATACAGTCCTTTATAATACAATTTATCATTCCCCATTCTCTCTTCAATTTCATCCCTACTAAATGCAAAAGTATTATTTCCATTTAAAAAGCTTTTTTGTTTCTTAGTATCAAGTTTTTTAAAAAACATATTCTCTTGAATTTGCCTTAATAGTTTTAGTTTCATTTTTTCATATATTTTGGAATTTTCTTCTCCCCAAAAATTAAACATATCATATCTGTTTTTTGTGTCATTTAGATCAAATAGCAATTTCCTAAACTCCCATTCTTCTTGGCTGATCTCTTCTATACAGAAGTAAAAAAAGACGTGATAATTTTCAATCAAATTTCGTGTTAAAGAAAACAAAGATACACAGTCCCAATGTGTGCAATTACTAAAAATATTAGGTGATAAATTAGAAATGCTTACAGCTGTCGTACAAAGTCGAGTATATAAAATTGATGTCATAGCGCTTTTGTAATTTACATATCTCCCAGCAACGCTTTGAGAAATTGGAATTCCTATCTTTAGTACTCTCTCAAATTTTTCTTTTTGTAACTTATATTTTTCTTGTATTTCGTTCATGGCAATCTCTCTTAGCATTACACTCTTTTGTACCTCCTAATCTTTTCAGCAGTATCCATCCATTTCTATTGGAAACTCCCTAAAAATCCAGCTTCCTCTTACAAAAGTAAATTAATTCTGTTAAAAACATCATCAAATGCACTTTTTTATTTTCTATTCCATTTTTCTCCTCTTATTTCCTTAAAAATTATTTTGCAGTTAAAATCATTTAATGTAGCTTTGTAATCCGGAAAGGGATGGTAGTGTACCCGCAAAGTAAACTTATATTAACGTATACGCTGAAATGATAATTGCTACCGGAAAGATAACTGTTCTCATCGTGGATGATGAACCTGCGGCATGCGATGTGCTTGCCTTTCTTTTGAACGATTACCCCGAAATCCACCTTGCGGGCATTGCTCACAGCGCCGATGAGGCATTGACGATGATCCTTAAACAGTGCCCCGATATTCTCTTTCTTGATGTGCAAATGCCGGGAAAAGACGGATTTTACCTGGTCAATAAACTGAAGGAATTTTCCTTACATCCCGTTATTATCTTTTTTACCGCTCATTATGAATATACCATTCCTGCCTTACGCGAACGGGCGTTTGATTTTCTGATGAAACCCATTGACGAACTGGAACTGCGCAATGCCATTGCCCGCTACAAAGCCATGTACCGTAATGGAATGCCACAGACTGCGGAGAATTCAGGGAAGCCGGGAACCAGACTAAAAATAGCTTCGCGCAACGGCTACCAGCTACCAAAATACGAACAGGTGGTTTATTGCTACTCCCAACGCAATTATTGCAAAATACACTGCACCAACGGCGATCGTATCACGGCTTCCTTTACGCTAAAACACATCGAACAAATGCTGCCTTACCCTCAGTTTATCCGTATCAGCCGTTCATGCATCATCAATACCACATTTCTGGAAGCCACCGAACACAAGGGCTGCCACTATTGTATTCTTTCCTATAACGGCACCAAAGTGAAGCTCCGCCTTAGTCCTGAAGGAGAAAGGCTGCTGCTGGATATGTGGATGAGTTTGTAAAGTTTATAAGGCTGAACGAAGTGAAGTCCCGAGCGAAGCGATTCGGGATTTATAAGGCTATATCTCCAATAATCCAAAAGCCGCATAAGTTCCTCTGTTCCTACAAAGAAAGGAATCGGGTGAGTTTCTAAACCAACTCATCCCCCCGGCCCCCTTCTCTTGGAAAAAAGAGAAGGGGGAGCAGAAGAAAGCTGCAAAAGTACATAGCGCTAATTTAATTGAAGAAAGCTGCAAAAGTCCCTCTCTTACTTCCAAGAGAGGGATTTAGGGTGAGTTTCTAAACCAACTCATCCCCCCGCCCCCCTTCTCTTGGAAAAAAGAGAAGGGGGAGCAGAAGAAAGCGGCAAAAGTCCATAGCGCTAATTTAATGAAAGAAAGCTGCAAAAGTCCCTCTCTTACTTCCAAGAAAGGAATCGGGTGAGTTTTAAAACCAACTCATCTCCCCGGCCCCCTTCTCTTGGAAAAAAGAGAAGGGGGAGCAGAAGAAAGCCGCAAAAGTCCATAGCGCTAATTTAATGGAAGAAAGCTGCAAAAGTCCCTCTCTTACTTCCAAGAAAGGAATCGGGTAAGTTTCTAAAACTCATCCCCCCGGCCCCCTTCTCTTGGAAAAAAGAGAAGGGGGGAGCAGAAGAAAGCTGCAAAATTCCATAGCGCTAATTTAATGGAAGAAAGCTGCAAAAGTCCCTCTCTTACTTCCAAGAGAGGGATTTAGGGTGAGTTCGTTGAAAAAAGGAGAAGAAAAGCCGCTAATAGCCAATAGCTAACCGCCAATCCCGAAAAGGTCGGGACTAAGCCTTCGGCTTAGCAGCTAACTGCCAACAGCCAACCACCATCCTCCGGTAAATAACTTGCCCGCTACGGTAAATAAGTCTCGCAGTTCGTACTCATTCAACACGGGTTCGTCCCTTTTCCGTCATTAGCCTGTTGACAACCAGCTATTCATTGTTGTACCTTTGTATCATAAGTTCTTTAGTTATTAAATTTTTATGACCCTCTGTTTATTGCTTATCCTATTCTGTAATTCCGGTCAGTAATGCATCGGAAGTTGACAGACTATGGTAAAACTTTTGCAGCGTATGGTAAAAAATGGACTGACTATGGTAAGAGTACTGACAGACTAGGGTAAAAAGTGGACAGACTATGGTAAGAGTACTGACAGACTAGGGTAAAAAATGGACAGACTATGGTAAAACTTTTATGGTGTATGGTAAAAAGTGGATAGCGTAGGGTAAAAAATGGTTTATGATGTACGATTTTATGAATGTTAGATTATAAATTACTGTTGACCGATAAAAGCATCCGGACTAAAGTCATTAAAGTAGTTACGATTTGTAACTCCAGGCTTAAGCCTGGAGTTAGTAAAATACAGTAGACATTGGGCTTTAGCCCTTCAAAGAAATTTTTTATCGGATAATAATGAATATAAATTCCAAATTATTAATACTTAAAACTTAAAAAAATGAAAAGAAGAACAAAACCGGTTTCGGGGCTACCGTTTAATTTTATGCTTGAGAAGTCAAAAGTGATTATGGCTGGCTTTAAAGCCAATATCGCGGATTTCACTCCCTTTGATCCGGATATGAATTTAACCTTTGCTACCGGCATCGAAGCCGCTATCGAAGAAGTGGAAATGCTGCCTTCGGACCGGCTGATGCGAAGTCGCTTAGTGCAACTTACCCGCGGAATATGGGGCGAGATGAAACAATCGTATACCGTGGTGAAGCATGTACGTTATTTCCTCGACAAAGCCTTTCCGGGCGATGACGACATTTTGCATGAATTTGGTTTTCATGACTTAAGCAAAGTGCGCCGTTCGCAAAAGAAATTTATCCCGTTTATGAAAGAGTTCCACCTGGTGTGTACAAAGTACAGCGTTCAACTTAACACTGCCGGTTTTAACGAGGCTTCCATAGCCGAAATAAAGACTCGTGCGGTTGCCCTTGACGAACAGAACACTAATCAGGAACTGTATAAAAAGGAAAAATACGTTACCACCGGCAAACGTATTAAACTCTACGACGCATTATGGGGAAAAATTGTCATGATAAACAAGGCCGCCCGCCTTATTTATGATAACGACCCCGATAAACTGTCGTTGTTTGCCATTAGCGAACCTTCTACTGGAAAACCTTCAGGGTTGGGCATACTGACGGGGATGGTTACCGATATCAAGACCAACAAAGCCATTGAAGATGCTATTGTGGAACTGGACGGTACGGAAATCAACAGCATAACCGACGAAAACGGTGAATTCTATATCGACGAGGTGCCTGTGGCTAACTATAAACTGACGGCTACCAGGGATGGCTATGTCAACCTGACGCTCGAAAACATCGTCATCGTTGCCGACCAGGAAACCGACTGCGAGGTGAAGATGACGGAAGAAGAGAGTTCATAAAAAGAACTAATCCGCATAGGGCTTCAAATCCTATGGCCTGCTTGCATCACTAAAGTTATCTCGCCCTTTCAGGGCTTGGTTACTCTCCGTTTTTTTATCCACAGGGCTTCACCCTGTGTTAGGATATCAAGCCCTTTCAGGGCTTAGGCTGGTGAGCAATGATTGCCGGACAGAAAAAAATTAGCCCCGAAGGGGCGTAATATAAAAGCGATAGGTAAAACCCATCGGTAAAAGATAAATTAACATGATAACCAAGCCCCAAAGAGGCGTAATATAAAAGCGGTGGGTGAAACCCATCGGCAAAAGATAAACTAATATGATAACTAAGCCCCGAAGGGGCGCAATATAAAAGCGATGGGTGGAGCCCATCGGTAAAAGATAAATTAACATGATAACCAAGTCCCGAAGGGACGTAATATAAAAGCGACGGGTGGAGCCCATCGGTAAAAGATAAATTAACATGATAACCAAGCCCCGAAGGGGCGTAATACAAAATACACCATGGGACAATCACTCGTAAAAAACTACATCCATATCGTGTTCAGCACCAAAAACCATATCCCCCTTATCGTTCCACCCTTCGAACAAGAGCTTCACGCTTACCTGGCAGGGATATGTAAAAACATGGAGTGCCAACCAATTAAAGTTGGCGGATTTACAGATCATGTTCATATCCTTTGTATGCTCTCCAAAAAAATAGCATTAGTAAAACTTCTGGAAGAAATAAAATCACATTCATCAAAATGGATGAAGACCAAAGATGAATCACTAAAGAACTTTTATTGGCAAGATGGCTATGGAACTTTTTCCGTAAACCCATCAGAAACGGATATTGTAATCCAATACATCGAAAATCAACATGAACATCATAAGAAGAAGACTTTTCAGGACGAATACAGAACATTTCTGAAAAAATATAATGTTGAATATAACGAAAAATATGTATGGGATTAATTGTTTTGCCCTGACTAAGCGATTCCAATAAAAAATATCGGTATTCCTATTGCTAAAATGAATCCCCATAGCAAAACGGCATAGTTCAACACATTTTTCCCTTACCTTTGTTTTGTTTTAAACAAACTGCATTATGGAATCGATGCCCAGAATAAACAAAGTAATAGTCAGATCCTTGCAAATTGAAGACTATTCCCTGCTTTCACAATCATTTAGAAGAACTTACACCAACGGGAGCGACGAGTTCTGGTCGCGTGAGCAGATTGATAAGTTAATCAAAATATTTCCAGAAGGCCAGATTGTTACGGTAGCAGATAAAAAAATAGTGGGATGCGCTCTTTCCATCATTGTAGATTACGACAAGGTGAAGAACGACCACACCTACGACTCCGTTACCGGACACGAAACGTTTAACACACACAACCCCAATGGAAATATTCTCTATGGCATCGAAGTCTTTATCCACCCCGATTACCGTGGACTTCGCCTGGCGCGGAGAATGTACGAATACCGGAAAGAGCTCTGTGAAAAACTGAATCTGAAGGCGATCATGTTTGGCGGAAGAATCCCCAATTATCACAATTATTCCGACGAGCTACGCCCCAAAGAATATATCCAAAAGGTGCGTAAAAAAGAAATCTTCGATTCCGTACTTACCTTCCAGCTTTCCAACGACTTCCACGTACGCAAGGTGATGACCAACTACTTGCCTAACGATGAGGAATCGAAACATTTTGCCTGTCTTTTGCAATGGGATAATATTTATTACCAGCCACCCACACAGGATTTTGTTCCTCAAAAAACAACCATCCGGCTTGGACTGGTGCAATGGCAGATGCGCAGTTACAAAACCCTTGATGATGTCTTTGAACAGGTGGAGTTTTTTGTAGATGCGGTATCTGACTACAAAAGCGATTTTATACTTTTCCCCGAATATTTTAATGCTCCGCTGATGGCAAAATTTAACCATCTGGGTGAATCGCAGGCCATTCGACAGTTGGCTCAGTACACCAATGAGATGCGAAAACGTTTTATCAGCCTTGCCATCAGCTATAATATCAATATTATTACCGGCAGCATGCCGCAGCTTCGTGGCGACGACCTGTACAATGTAGGCTTTCTTTGTCGCCGCGACGGCACCTTCGACACTTACGAAAAAATACATATTACTCCGGATGAGACCAAAAGCTGGGGCCTTTCCGGAGGAAAAATCATTAAAACCTTTGACACGGACTGTGCAAAAATCGGGGTACTTATCTGCTATGATGTGGAATATCCGGAACTTTCCCGTATCATGGCCGATCAGGGGATGCAGATACTTTTTGTACCCTTTCTCACCGATACGCAGAACGGATATTCCCGTGTACGGATCTGCGCTCAGGCACGTGCCATCGAAAATGAATGTTATGTGGTGATCGCCGGGAGTGTGGGAAATCTTCCGCGGGTGCACAATATGGATGTTCAGTACGCCCAGTCGGGGGTTTTCACGCCTTGCGACTTTGCTTTTCCAACCGACGGAAAATGTGCGGAAGCAACGCCAAACACCGAAATGATTCTGGTGTCGGATGTGGACCTGGATCTGTTAAATGAATTGCACACCTATGGCTGTGTACGAAATCTGAAAGACCGGAGAAACGATCTTTACGAGTTACGACTAAAGAAATAGCTAAGTCTATCTTTGACCTTATTATGTAAACGCTAAAGGAATGATCCAAAAAAAAGATTTTAATATTGGTGTAATATTAGATATGGATGGCGTTATAATCGATAGCAATCCATATCATAAAATAGCATGGACAAATTTTCTAAACAGGAAAAATATAGTAGTTAATGATTCTATTTTCAAGGAATTGATTTTTGGTACAACGAGCGATGAAGCGATAACCAAATTATTGAATTGTGAACTTTCAAAAAGAGAATTGGAGATTTTTAGCAATGAAATAGATTCAGAGTACCGTACTATTATACGCAAATCAAAAAATATTGAACCTTTAAATGGATTATTACCATTTCTGAAATCTATTTCAGATGAATGTTGTAAAATAGCTCTTGCAACATCTGCTCCTCCCGAAAATGTGGATTTAATTCTGAACAGGTTCCAGATATTGAATTATTTCGATTTAATTATTGATAAAACTCAGGTGCTTAACAGTAAACCCAATCCTGAAATTTATTTAAAAGCGGTTCAGGGACTCGGTCTGTCTAATGATAATTGCGTTGTGTTTGAAGATTCAATTTCGGGTATTATTTCTGCTAAAGATGCTGGTTTAATAGTAATTGGTGTAACAACAAGCCATAAAAATAATGAATTAATTGATGCTGGTGCTACTATATGTGTGAAGGACTTTTTTGAAATATCATTAGAAAATATACATAAACTTATCGAAAATACCTTAAGAGATAGACATTCCTAAAGAATTATGAAACAATAACAAATAATCTATACCGGATTTGAATTGATATGCTTGATTTTTGTACCACATACCAAGATTTATGATTTGAAACAGCTTATGGATAAGTTTAGTAAAATAAAAAACAGCTTGGCACAAATTATATCCTTTTCGGAGGAGGAATTACTGTTTTTTTGTAATGTTCTTGAAGTCAGAAAGCTTAAAAAGAATGAATTTTTTCTGGAAGAAGGCAAGGTATGCGATTATATAGGTTTTATCAACAATGGCGTAGTTGTTTACTTTAAAACTACGGAAAGTGGTTCCGAAGTAACCACCGATTTTGCATTCGATGGAGACTGGGTAACCAATAACCAAAGCCGTTTAAATAATTCGCCCTCGCTGATAAATATTAAGGCTATTGAAAAGACCGAATTGCTGGTTATTAAGCAACAAACCTTATCGGATTTATATATCAAAATTCCTAAAACTGAACGATTGGGAAGAATATTAATAGAACAGGCATTTTTAAGAATCGTCCAGCAAAGTATCGAACTACAGGTGTTTTCGGCAAAAGAACGATATGAAAACCTACTGAAGAAATTTCCCGAAGCATTCCACCGGATTCCGCTCTATCATTTAGCTAACTATTTAGGCATTGCTCCCAAATCCTTAAGCCGGATTCGCAAAGAATTATTTTACTAATACAATTTGGTAACAAATGTGGTGCAATTCAGCATTGCCTGCTGCCGATCTTTGTATCCTAAATTTGAAATTTACGATATGAAAAGACAGACATTCTTATTAATTGTTTTTCTTGCTTTTACAATTACAACAAAAGCACAAACCGATACCGTTAACGGCACATTCTGGAAGCCGATACCTGAAAACTATAAGGTAAAACAGGCTTTTGAAATTGAAAGTCTCTTCCCAATGTTTATGACCGGGGGATATCATTTTGCCGTATGTTACAGATACGAGAGATTCCGGTTCCGGGCAAGTGTGATTAACGGCGGAAATTATGATGCCGAACCTGCCGGAATAAAAAATTCATCAGATGATTTTAAACGATACTACAAAACTTCGCCAGGATTCTTCTTTGGATACAATATTTGGAAAAACCTTGAAATTTACACCTTCCTCGAACTTCATACTTTCGAAATTGAACAAAAAAGTTCGGGTCTAAAAAAAGACATCCACAGTACCGACTTTGGAGGAGGAATTAGTTATCAATTTTTTATTGGCCGTCATTTTTATGTTCAGCCAGGTTACCATATATATTTACGAAAGGATAATAGTGCCGATTTTAATGGAGCTAAATATAACATCCCCAATACCGACCTTGCCCCGGTTATCAGATTAGGTTACAGATTGTGGAGTAAATAATTGTGTTATGAAAGCAAAATTGATAATTTATCTGATTGTACTTGGTATGTTCAGCTCATGCAATACATATTACCGGAAAAATGCCGCTTTTATCAACGACAAAAACGATATCTATCAAATATTATATTACGCTTCTCTTGCCGGGAGTTCACATAACTCCCAGCCCTGGAAGGTGGAAACTTTAGGCAATGACACGATTAAAATTTATGCCGACACGTCCCGGAAATTACCGGCTGTAGATCCTACCGGCAGGGAATTGTATATTTCTTTGGGCGCATTTATCGAAAATCTGGATATAGCTGCAAAATCATTAGGGTATAAAACCGTCATCAGCATTAATGACCAGGATATGAATGGAATATTGCCTGTTGCAACAATTTGTTTATTAAAAAACCATTTCCCAAAAAACAAAAGCGATCTGAAAGAACTGGAATTGCGAAATACGATAAGAATTCCCTTTGATACCTGTCAGATAGAACAAAATGATTGGAGAAATCTGGTTGCCACAGACAGTTCCGCCATACATTTTATACCGGCAAAATCTGATCACGGGGGTTTTATAGCAAAAAAAGAACTGGAAGCCTATACGATACAATCCTATCAAAAATCAGCACAGGATGAACTTGCCAGTTGGATCCGGTTCTCGGATAAGAACATTAAAGAAAAGCAGGACGGATTAACTCCTGCAGGAATGGGCATTAAAGGAGTTGGTGGTTTTATTGTAAGAAATTTTTATTCCCCGGAAGATTCAAAAAAGGAATCTTTTATTGAAGCGGGTATCAAAAAGACTAAGAACCAGGTTGAAAATTGCGGCGGTTGGATACTGATGGCCCAGAAGGCAAATAACATCAAGGAATGGATAAATGCCGGCATATTATATGAACGTTTGAACCTGAAATGCCGGAAAATGGAGCTGGGATTTCATCCGATGAACCAGATTATTGAAATTACTGCTATCAAAAAAGAAACCAGTACATTTCTCAGGTTTTCTGGAGAAATAATGTTTATCGTCCGGATAGGATATGTGAATGATTACCCCGCGCCTGTAAGTCCACGAAGATCTGTTGAAAATTTTACTGTTTTTAAATAGATGATGATTATTAGGAAAGTCTTTTTTTTGAATAAACTTCACATAAACTTTCTGCTTCGATTCGGGATGATAAAATGAAAAGGTTAATCCACCATGATTTCGTCGGCAAACATCCAGCAGGTATCCCCTGCTCCTTTGTGCCACGAAGGACAGGTTTTAATGCTCACAGTCTTCACCTTAACATACCTGGCTTTGACAGAGTTTAACGTTTGGGTAAAATCTCTGATTAAGATATCATCCTGTTTCGACGTAGCATCATTGATAATTTTGGCTACTTCGGTAAAATTTATTCCATCGCTGGAAACCTGGAAAATGATTTCCGAAGGCATAAAAATCCAGGCATTCTGATTTTGCAAAAAGCCGATACTTATCTTATTCACCGGCATTACTTTGCCAAGATCAACCATTGCATCAAGATCGGTAGCAAGATAGCCCTGCCAGTTACCATCGCGGTGATTGGTTGATCCCCGTAACCCATCCACCAGTGCATTACCCTGGGCAGGATAACGATTGCTGTAGGCTGTAGCTAATTTCAGTTTCTTACCCGTGGCTTTACTAAAAACGAGGCTCAGCACGGATGGCTTTTCCATTAATTTTCCATCTTCAAAGATGGCTGTTTTCAGCGTGGTGCTTTGCGATAATTTCAATGGTCTGCGGTATATTTTTGATGATATTCCGGGAACGGAACCATCCAGGGTATACCGGATTTCCGGATTTAGCCTTTCGGTTGATAGCGAAACTTTCATTTTATGCCGACCAATGGCTGTCGAAAGGAAATCTATTTTATAAGATCCTTTGGAAAAGTTAACGCCCATGATCTGAAGCCGGGTAAAAATATTTGCATTTAACCGGGAATTAAAATCATTCCAGTTCCGTAATTCTTTGGGTGACCAATCTACTTCCGAAAGGGCTATCATCCGTGGAATAGCCATATATTCAGCATGCCAGGGAGTGGGAATATATTCTGCCCACAAATTTCCCTGAGCGCCCAGGATATATTTTTGCTGCTCGGGAGAAAGTTCTTCGGGCGTAGGTTCTAAGGAATAAACTTTGGCAAGAGTGGTAAAACCGCCGATAGCCTTGGGTTCAAAATCGGGATCAGCCTGATAGTGGTCAAAATAACAGTGGGAACCGGGAGTCATGATGACGTTGTGCCCCATTTTAGCAGCCTGTATTCCACCTTCGACGCCACGCCACGACATAACGGTAGCTTCCGGAGCCAGCCCGCCTTCCAGTATCTCATCCCAACCGATAAGTTTACGGTTCTTTGAAATAAGATATTTTTCTATTCTTCTGATAAAATAACTCTGAAGTTCGTTTTCATCTTTCAGATTTTCATCTTTAATCCGCTTTTGGCATTTAGGGCATATTTTCCAGTTGGTTTTATCTGCTTCATCGCCACCGATATGGATATATTTGGAAGGAAAAAGGCCGATCACTTCATCGAGGACATCCTGCATAAAGATAAAAGTGCTGTCGTTGCCGGCACAGAAGATGTCGATATTGGGCCAATACGAACCTGTTGGGACGGTAAAAGGCCCGCCGGTGCACGACAGTTGCGGATAAGCAGTTAACACCGCCAAACAATGCGCAGGCATTTCTATTTCGGGTATGACGGTAACAAAACGGTCGGAAGCGTATTTTAAAACTTCACGTATATCGTCCTGAGTATAATAGCCTCCGTAAGTGGCTTTTTCGCCGGGTTTCTGAGGTTCTCTTTCCATCCATGGCAAATTTTCTCTATCTACATGCCAGGCGCCAATTTCTGTTAACTTCGGATATTTCTTTATTTCTATTCTCCAGCCCTGATCGTCGGTAAGATGCCAGTGGAAAGTATTCATCCGGAACATTGCCAGAAGATCGATGTAACGTTTTATAAAATCTTTGGGAAAGAAATGGCGTGAAACATCCAAGTGCATACCCCGGTAAGAATATCGGGGTATATCCCTAATTTCGGCACAGGGAACAACCCATTTTACTCCGGTTACCACTTTTGATGATATTATTTCCGGAGGAAACATCTGCAAAAGCGATTGAATACCATAAAATAAGCCCTGTGGTTTGTATGCTGAAACCGAAATATTCTTCCGTTTTACCGTTAAACGATAACCTTCATCGCCAAGTTCTTTTTCACCATCAAGTTTTAATGTGATAACATTCTGCGAAGCAGTACCACCAGTAAGTAATGAAATGCCTGTGGATTGACGGATCTCGCTTTGAAAAAAATCAGCCACTTTAGCTGCCATGCTATCGGCAGGTATAACGATGGCTGTACGACTGTTGAGTACAAATTTTCCACATTTTTCCTTTACATGAGCCGGAATAGGAACAATAGAGATCTTCCTTTTGGAGGGAGAGGCCTGAACTAAACTTCCGGAAAGAATAAATAAAATGGCAATGACAACGAGGGTGTAGATTTTTTTCATGTTTTAGATTTTAATGGACTCATGAATGCCGGTAATAATTTCCTGCATCTTACCATATTGTTCTTCCATTGTTTGCAAAAGCCGGAATTGTGCTTTGGTACGCCGGAGATTATGATCGGGAGAACTGGTTTTAAAATAATGATCCCCGTCAAGATAATCGGTAAGAAAACGCAGACCAATAATAAAAGTCATAAAGCGAGCAGAAAGCGCTAAATTTTCAATTTCTATGGGAAGTAAAAAAGTGTAAGTTTCGCTAAGGTACCCTTGGGCATATGCTTTAAACAAATTGATATCCAAACTCATTTTACGCAAATCGGCTTCATCTTCATCGGCAGTGCTTGCTCCCGTGCGTATAGCATCACCAAAATCATGCAATACCGAACCGGGCATGACCGTATCAAGATCAGTTACACATAGCGCTTTTCCGTCGTTATCAAAAAGAATATTATTAAATTTGGTATCGTTGTGAGTGATGCGTAAGGGTATCAATCCATTAATTATCTTATCATTAAGCAATAATAATTCTGTGGCACGCTCCTCTGCAAAGCGGATTTGAGCAAGGGCTTCCCCTACCCTTCCGGCAGGATTTTTTTCGACCGTTTCTCGAAAAGTTTGCAACCTAAGTTCAAGATTGTGAAATTGAGGAATAGTTTCCGTAAGCTGATGCGCATCCATATCCGACAGTAGCGCCTGAAAACGTCCGAAAATTTTTCCACCTTCGTGCGCTTTGGCTGTACTGTCAACATTATCATAACTTTGAGTATCTTTTATATAATAATAACAACGCCAGTAATTTCCGCACTCATCCTCCATAAAACTTTTGCCATTAGGACAATACACAAGTTGCATCACTTCTCTTGAAACATCGCAGCCCGGTGTACATTCCAATTTTTTATGAATAAAGACTGTAGCCAATTCAATATTGCGCATCAGTCTGGGGACATCTTTAAAAATATGATGATTTATTCTTTGGAGAACATAATCCGGACCATCGGCAGGCAGCGTTTTAACCAACAGCGTATCGTTGATGTGCCCTGAACCAAGGCAATTAACAGATTCTATTGTAGCATTTTCGACAAAGCTTTCAAAAATCTGCTGAACAGGAAAATCTATCATGATGATTACTTTGTCCGGATTTTATGACCGGAAATTGCGTAATAAAATATTTCGATATAACACGGAACCAATATCCAGTATGCCATTTGCGGATCAAACATATCGGCTAATTTTCCGAAAAGAAGAGGAAGTAGCGCCCCTCCAGCAATTCCCATAATAAGCAAAGAAGAACCTATTTTGGTAAATCGTCCTAATCCATCAATGGCTAAGGGCCAGATGGCTGGCCACATGATAGCATTGGCCAATCCTAACATGGCAATAAAATAAACAGAGGTATACCCTTTGGTAAATAAAGCAAATAAACTAAGTATAAAGCCAAGAAAAGCGGAAAAAGCAAGCGCTTTATCCTGAGTAATATAACGCGGTATGCTAATGATGCCTATAATGTAACCGACAACCATTGTAATTAAGGTATAGGATGTAAATACTTTTGCCTCGGAAAGAGGTATGCCAATAAGTTTACCATAATTGATAATGGTATCGCCGGCCAATACTTCCACTCCTACATAAAGGAAAAGAGTGATGACGCCTAACACCAGATGTGGAAACTGAAATACATTTTTCTTGGAATGGTTAGCGGTTGCTACAATTTCGTCTTCCTCTTCAGTATCAATATCAGGCAAAGGCGAATATTTTACCAGAGCTGCTAATGCCACTAAAACTATTGCCATAATTAAATAAGGAATAATTACTCTCTCGGACAGTCCGTCGAGTGCCGCAGCTTTTTGAAGCGAATCCATGCTTTTAATGGAGTTCACCAAAGCATCGGTATCTTTAAGAATAATAGCGCCCAAAATGAGCGGGCTTATGACTCCTGCCACTTTGTTGCAGATTCCCATAATACTTATTCGCTTGGCAGCACTATTGCGAGGACCTAAAATGGTAATATACGGATTAGAAGCTGTTTGTAGTATGGCAAGGCCAGTGCCCATGACAAATAAACCGGTAAGAAACAAGCCATAAGTACGTGTCAAAGCAGCCGGAATAAATGTCAATGCTCCCAAAGCCATCACCAGTAGGCCAACTGACATTCCTCTTTTAAAACCGGTTTTCTTCAAAACCCACGATGATGGTATAGCCATCACAAAATAAGAAATATAAAAAGCAAACGTTACAAAATAAGCTTCAAAATTAGTAAGCTCACAGGCTATTTTAAGATAAGGTATTAATACACCATTAAGCCAGGTAACAAAACCGAAAATGAAAAAAAATATTCCGATGATGGTCATGGATAAAACTAAGCCTTTACCGCTAATTTTGGGGTTACTGTCGATAGATGGAGACATCATTACTGTTTGAATTTAAAATTTTGCCAAAAATAGGGAAAAATTATTACCCCAATAGCCAGATTCTTATTTTATAAAACCAGACTTATTGAAATAGGACATCAACGCTGTTAAAACATTGCTGATTTTATCCGCTACTTTACACTCTCATTCAACAATTCAGGTCAAATTTGTCTGACTATTGTTGGAATGGAAAATTATTATCGGCTTTCTAAAAAATCATTGATTTGGCAATCTGCATCCGTTGAGGATCGGTAATTTCCAATTCATATTCAGGATTTTCCGGATCACCCATGAATACTCCGCTGTTGCGATAAATCATTTTGCTATTGATTTTATGCGGAAGATATACATGAAAATCGGTTGCACCAGTGGTTTTTATCACCTGACGTAGATTTTCTTCATTAAGTCCTCCGCCAGGCATAATACAAATACGGCCATCGGCATACCTAATTAAATCCGCAATAAGCTTCGCTCCTTCATGAGCATTTTCCTTTTGCCCGGAAGTTAACACCCGATCGACTTTTAACATTATTAAATCGTCCAAAGCTTTAAAAGGATCACTGGTCATGTCGAATGCCCGATGAAAGGTAACCTGCATAGGATGAGCTAATTTAATAAGTTCGCGGCAACGATTTACATCAACCGTAGCGTCAGGATTTAAAATACCAAGCACCACGCCGTCAGCTCCCAATTCTTTTGCCATCACGATATCATCTTTCATGATATCGTATTCGGTATCGCTATAAAGAAAATCGCCTCCTCTCGGACGGATCATCACCATGATAGGAATTTTCAAATGTTTACGGGCTATACGAATACTTCCTGCACTTGGAGTAGTACCGCCTTCAAGCAGATTTTCACAAAGTTCTATGCGATCGGCACTCCCTTTTTGAGCTTCAATTGCCGACATGGTCGAATTAACACAAGCTTCTAATATCATAGGTTATTTAAATTTAAAATTTTAATCACAAGTTAGTCGTCGTAAACAACGCTGTCCATTTTTATATCAAATTCACCGGTAGGCACCTGATCGATCATTTGAAAATCGAAACAGACTCCCACCTTTTTGGCTTTCACCGTCTTTAGTAATTTATCATAAAAGGCTTTTCCTCTTCCCAGGCGGTTGTTTTGTTTATCAAAAGCTACGCCGGGGACTATTATTACATCAATTAATTCGGGAAAAGGATAAAATTCGCCATCGGGTTCAGGAATTCCAAAACTTTCGCCCTTAATCATTTTATTTATACCATTAAATTTCTTTAATATCAATTCATTGCCGTTAACTGAAGGAAGAATAATTTCTTTTTTATCGGCCCATTTTTGTACAAAGTCGTGGGTCTGAACTTCATCATTCATTGACCAGTAAAGCATGATGGTTTTGGCATTGATAAACCAGTCGGTTGTTTCTATTTTTTGGAAAATACAATACGATTTTCGAACCTTTTCTTCACTACTTAACTGATTTTTAAGCTCTTTTATTTTTTTTCTAATAATCTTCTTTTTTTCGTCAACCATAATAAAACCGATCAAATATTTTTTCTTTTCAGCCTACAAATTTAAATCAATAATAAACACCGACATTACCTCTTCGAGTAATAAATTAAGGATTTAAATTTTGTTTTTTTTAGTTTACTCTTTGGTTTAAAAAATTTCATATTTTTACAAAAGTTTATTTTGGTATAATTATAAAAACAAAAAATATGAATTTTATAGTATCCAGTTCATTATTATTAAAAAACTTACAGGCTATTGCCGGAGTATTAAATTCGAGTAACACATTGCCGATACTCGATGATTTTTTATTTGACTTAGAAGGTGAAAAACTAACCGTAACTGCTTCCGACCTGGAAACCACCATGTCAGTAACCATAGATTTAACCATGTCCGGTGAAGAAGGAAGCGTAGCCATTCCTGCAAAAATTCTTTTAGAAACGTTAAAAACATTTGCAGAAACGCCCTTGAGCTTTACTATAAACAACGAATCTTTAGGTATAGAAATTTCGGCAGGAGAAGGCAAATATAAACTTACAGGTCATAATAGCGAAGAATTTCCCCGTGTATCAACTATTGAAGCTACTTCTTCAATAACTATTGATTCAAAACTCTTGTCAAACGCCATTTCAAGGACGCTCTTTGCTGCCGGCAACGATGAACTTCGCCCTGTAATGACCGGATTATTTTGTGAATTAACTCCCGACGATATGACATTTGTAGCAACAGATGCTCATAAACTTGTCCGTTATAAACGCACCGATGCAAAATCTGAGTTTTCCACCTCATTTATTCTTCCAAAGAAACCTATGAATCAACTAAAAAGCATTCTTTCGCACGAAGAATGCCCTGTTGCAATTCATTATAATCAAACCAATGCCTCTTTTAGTTTTAATAGCATTAATCTCATTTGCCGCCTTATAGACGGAAAATACCCCAATTATGATGCGGTTATTCCCACAACAAACCCTAACGTTCTGATTATTGAACGTATACCTTTCCTGGCTTCCATACGCCGTGTGGCCATCTTTGCCAATCAGTCCACACACCAGGTAAGATTAAAAATTACTGGACGTGAGTTAATTGTATCTGCCGAAGACATTGACTATTCCAACGAAGCTAAAGAACGCTTAACCTGTACTTATGAAGGTGAAGACATGGAAATTGGATTTAATTCCCGTTTTCTTCAGGAAATGTTGAGCAATCTCGAAACCGATGAAGTCCGACTTGAAATGTCGTTGCCTAACAGGGCAGGAATTTTGGTACCTGTAAACAACGACAATAAAGATGAAGATATTCTTATGCTGGTTATGCCTGTGATGTTGAACCAGTAGCATCCGTTTTATCGTATTATCTGAAAGCAAGGTCTTATTTTCCTTGCTTTTTTTTATTAAAATAATTTAACAATGGACTTACAACTCAAAGACAAATTTTTAACGTTATGGAATAAGTATTTCGGTATTGCCGAATTACCCATATCTTTCTTTTTTGGACATAACGATGGCACAGCCACAAAAGTTGTTACAAATAAAAAATGGAGTTGTATCATTTGTGAGTTATCCCAGGTACGCAGAGGACAATCCTTGGCTTTTGATGAACAAGCCGTTTTGTGCGGAGGTGCTAAAAGATTTTTAGGCTATGCGGATACTATTCGTCCCGAGTTTGAGTATTTTCTTTCCTGTGGAATCCCCGGCAAATTGGAAGGAGAACGATATATCCGGACTCCGGAAATGGTTTTGGAATTAGTCAAAAAACAGGTAACGCTACCCAGCAAAGGAAAAGAAATCATTTTTAAACGATGGGATAAATTAAACGCAAATGATAATCCGGAAGTAATCATCTTTTTTGCCACTCCCGATGTGCTTTCGGGGCTTTTCACCCTCGCTAATTTTGATCAAACGCGCAGCGACAGCACCATGATTTCCTGAGCGATAATGCAGGCTTAAGTTATATACATGGCGCAATGATAACGGGAACAATTATTCTGATCATTGTTCTTTTGCATTACTTAACCAAAATCAATCATATTCTGTTGTTTTGGATTGCTTTTATATTCACACGACCTTTTGGTGCGACATTCGGCGATTTCCTTACCAAGCCATTGTCGAAAGGAGGATTAGACCTGGGAACCCTTATGTCCTCACTACTATCGGTTGTAATAATGGCAATTCTTGTGTTCATTTCGCAATTACAACTGAATAAATTATCCAACAACAAATAACGGAAAGAATCACCCATTCAGAACCACAATAGGCACATTAGGACACATAGAATTTATTCGCTTACTGCTTACTGCCTACTGCTTACTGCCTTCTGCCTTCTGCCTTCTGCCTTCTGCTCTATCCCGACGAAGATTCGCTAAGTCGTTCCTCCCAAGCGATTCTATGTCGGGACTTCACTCAACACTGCCTACTGTCTTTTTCTGAACCACAATAGGCACATTAGGACACATAGAATTTATTCGCTTACTGCCTACTGCCTACTGCTTACTGCTTACTGCCTACTGCTTACTGCCTTCTGCCTTCTGCCTTCTGCCTTCTGCTTTCTGCCTTCTGCTCTATCCCGACGAAGATTCGCTAAGTCGTTCCTCCTAAGCGACTCTATATCGGGATTTCGCTTCGCTCAACTTTATAAACCTTACAAACCTTATAAACTTTACAAACTTTATAAACCTTATAAACCTTACAAACTTTACAAACTCATTTCGTCTTCAACAAATCCCTTATTTCGGTTAATAGCTTTTCTTCATTGGTAGGCAGTGGATCAACGGGTGCCGGAGGAACTTCCTCATTTTTCTTCTTCATCCGGTTCATGGCTTTTATCATCATGAAAATAGCAAATGCCACGATAAGGAAATCGAATACGGTTTGAATAAAATTCCCGATATTGATAGTAACCGGTTGGGCATGGGCATTACCAGCCATTTCAGCCACCACGTTATTTAGCTTGATTTTGATATCGGAAAAATCTACTCCGCCCACCAGCAATCCGATGGGAGGCATAATAATATCTTTCACAAACGAAGATACAATCTTACCAAAAGCGGCTCCGATGATGATACCTACGGCCATATCCATGACGTTTCCCCGCATGGCAAATTCTTTAAACTCTTTCATCAGCTTCATAAGGCAATAATTTTAAGATTAATAGTTAATTTATTAGAAATTATACGAAAATCCTACGCCCAACACTTCCTTAAACTGCATGCGTGGACCTGTTTTATCGGTTCCGTCGGAATTTTTTCCATCCACAATCAGTACATTGTGATCGTAAACCAACTGGGTGGATACGGTAGCGGAAATATATTTGTTTACTTTTAGCGAGAGAAGGACTTCCCAGTTAATGTCAATATTTTGCGGATCCTTCAAATAGTTGGAAAACAAATCGAGTTTGGTTTGAAAAGCTACATTTTGCATCAGGTTATGCTTAAAAAGCATACGGACATATCCGCCAAACTCAGTACGCAGGTTTTTCCCCTTTTTAATGATTTTGCCGGTAGAATCATAGGTGGCGGCATCCACGCCAAAAGCTCCGTTATCAGCAAGCGTCTGGTCGCAAACGAAAGTAAGCCTTTCGGTAAGCGGAGAAATAAAAACATTAAAGTTTTCGTTGGGTTTATAATCCATACCGACGGCGCCAAGCAGATAGGCCGGAGCAAAGAACGATGAAATTTTTACGGAATCATTCGGATAATTATACCCTGGCGATATCTGCGTTTTCAGATTGATCAAAGCGGAATAATACCATTTCCGGTAAGCCTTTTGCCCGTATTTCGACAACAGTTCTATCTTATCGTCGGTTTTCCAGGCTTTCTTCTTATCTCCCTGCTTAAGCAATCCATAACCGAAATCAAGGGTGTTGTCCCAGCAGTAGTTTCCTTTTTTGTAATAGGCAAATAGGTTGATCATGGTGTTTCCTGCCAAAGAGCTTTGTCCACCCGCTGCCCAATTGGTTAAAGATGTTTGTGAAAGGTTGAGAGCCGTTACGCCTCCGGTTTTCCAATAACTCAGGGTATCGTTGCGTTGTGCACGCAACAACTTTTCAGCATCGGTTACCTGTCCCCAAATGATTCCGGACAAAAAAATGAAATAAATGAGTAATAGTTTCTTCATGGGATTTTTTATTTCAAAAATACAAATTATTTGATAATTATCTGCAATATTATCCCCTTCTGTCAGATTTTAATTTTTATCCACAGATTTGTAAAAAAAGAAATACACGACGTTTTCACGCATGGCAAATTCTTTAAACTCTTTCATCAGCTTCATAAAGCAATAATTTTAAGATTACTATTTTATTTATTAGAAATTATACGAAAATCCCATGCCCCAAACTTCTTTAAACTGAGTACGGGGGCCTTTTTTATCGGTTCCGTCGGAATTTTTTCCATCCACAATCATGACATTATCATCATAAACCAATTGGGTAGACACTGTGGTTGAAATATATTTATTCACTTTAAGCGAGATCAGGTTTTCCCAGTTGATATCAATATTTTGTGCATCCTTTAGATAGTTGGAAAACAAATCAAGTTTGGTTTGAAGCGCAATATTTTCCATCAAATTTTGCTTATAAAGCATACGAAGATATCCTCCGAATTCGGTACGCAAATTTTTGCCTTTCTTTATTATTTTTCCTGTGGAATCACAAACTGCCGGATCCACGCCAAAAGCACCTAAATCGGCAAGTTCCTGATCATAAACAAAGGTAAACCTTTCGGTAACCGGAGTAATAAAAATATTAAATTTATCATTAGGCTTATAATCTCCCCCTATTGCCCCGATCAGATAAGCCGGAGCAAAAAACGATGAAATTTTTACAGAATCATTCGGATAATTATATCCCGGCGACATTTGGGTTTTAAAATTCAGCAATACGGCATAATACCAACTATCGAATGCTTTTTGCCCATATTTAAGTAATAGTTCTATCTTATCGTCAGTTTTCCAGGCTCTTTTTTTATCAGCCTGTTTCAGCAATCCATAGCCAAAATCAAGAGTATTATCCCAACGGGATTTTCCTTTTTTATAATAAGCAAATAAATTAATCATAGTACTTCCGGCCAACGAACTCTGGCCTCCTGCTGCCCAATTGGTCAAAGATGTCTGCGAAAAGTTGAGAGCCGTTACGCCTCCGGTTTTCCAGAAATCAACCGTATCGTTGTTTTGCTTACGTAATAATTTTTCAGCATCAGTTACCTGTCCTAACATAATTCCCGGAAGAAAGATCAAGCAAATAAACATAATTTTTCTCATCTGTAATAATGTACTCTTTTAATACTCAATAAAATTTATACAATGAATTTTTATCCTTGTTTACAACTAATAAATCATCTTTGTCTTATAAAAAGGATGATCCCTAAACTGCAAATTACTGAAATTTATTGCTAAATTTTTAAAAACAAAAAATAATAAAATAAAAACAAACATCTGTTTTTTTTTTGCAAAAAAACTTATCTAAAGTAAAAAATGTTGTATCTTAGCCATGTTTTATTATAAATAAATGTTGATTGAAAAATAATTGAAGTTTTAGGGGAAAACATTGGCAAAAGGCAGATAAAAAAAGCAAATAAAGGATCAAATCCTGACATTATGCAGGCCCATTTAAAAATAATATCGGAAACGACTGCTTTGTTAACCGCAATACAAGGAGCTATTGTTTTAGCGGGTTGGATTTTTGATATTCCTGTTCTGCGAAATATTATTCCAGGTTTTATTGCCATGAAAGTTACCACAGCCCTATGTATTACTCTTTTGGGCATTTCACTATATTTGATAAACAATAAGAAACGCCTTTCCATAGGAGGAAAAATTATCCTGAATGTGTTTTTATTAACCATTCTTGCTATAGGATTATTTATCCTTGGCGATTATTTATTTCATTTTAATTTTCATATTGATAAGCTACTGCTCAAAGCTGATACAGACATCAATAATAGCGATCCTATACGCATGTCTTCCGTTACGGCTTTCGACTTATGCATATTAGCCATTGTGTTATGGACTTTAACGCTAAAGAAAATAAATTATAAACTCATTCAAGGGCTTATTTTACTGGTTTTCTCCACAGCTATCTTAGCTACCAGTGCTTATCTTAATGGGGTGGAAAAATTTTATGGTATTTCGCTACATACCAAAATGGCCATGCATACAGCTCTGGCATTGATTATTTTTTCTACAGGTGTATTATGTGCCCAGAAAAATCATGGAATAATGGCTCTTTTTACAAATTCCACCACAGGAGGAATTATTGCAAGACGTCTGATACCAGTTATTATTTTCGTACCTTTATTATGTGGTTGGCTACGTTTTATGGGAGAACATCACGGATGGTACGAATCTGCTTTTGGAGAAACATTATTTTGTGTCATCAATCTTGTTATTTTCGTCATTATCATTCTATGGAATTCCCGACGTTTAATGCAATTGGATTTAGAGCGAAAAAGAATGGAAAATAAACTGAAACAAAAATCGGAAGAGTTGGCCTATGCCAACAAAGAACTTGAACGGTTTGCTTATGTCGCCTCCCACGATCTACAGGAACCATTACGAACAATTTCCAATTTTATCGAAATACTTGAAGAAAAAAACGTCGGACAGGCAGATGAAGAAAGTCGTCAGTATTTTGGATTTATTATTGATGCTACACATCGAATGCAAAATCTGATTAAAGATTTATTAGAACTGTCAAAAATCGGAAATAAATTAAGCATAGCATGGATAGATTGTAACAAGATCGTAGAAGAAGTAATAAATGAGATGCAAGCATCCATCGTTAAAAGCAATGCCCACATCAAAATATCAACATTACCTGTTTTTAAAGGAAACCGGACAGGAATGAAACAATTATTCCAAAATCTGATAAGTAATGCCATTAAATTTTGTAAAAAAAATGAAAATATAGAAATTGAAATCGCAGTCAATGAAAATGAGAGCGAATTCATTTTTTCGGTTAAAGATAATGGCATTGGCATTAATGATAAATACAAAGAAAAAATATTTATTATTTTTGAACGGGTACATAATTCAACCAAATATCCTGGTACAGGTATCGGACTGGCAACTTGCAAAAAAATTGTTTCCTTACACAATGGGAAAATATGGGTAGAGTCCGAATTAGGAAAAGGAAGTACTTTTTATTTTAGTATTTCAAAAAAACTATAAAATCTATTTTTTATGAAAAAAGTTAATTGTATTCTTCTTGTTGACGATAATCCTGCCGACAATGAAATTCACAAACTAAAAATTATCAGAGCAAATCTATGCAACCATATCAAAATGGTTACCAGCGCTTCCGACGCTCTCGATTATCTTACCCAATCTGGCAATCCCGATTTATCAGAGCAATATCCCCGACCTGACATTATTTTTCTTGACATTAACATGCCCGGAATGAATGGCTTTGACTTCCTGGAAAAATATAAAGAATTGAATGAAGGACTTAAGTCAAAAATCGTAATCATCATGTTAAGTGTTTCTCTTGATTCGGAAAATGAAAAAAAAGTTTCGGAGAGCAAAGAAATAACAGAATTTGTGAATAAACCATTAGAAATAGAAAACCTTAAGATGATCATAGAGAAATATTTATAAACATTGAGGCTAAACATTCATGATAAATATTCGGATTAAAGATTAGCGTTTAATAATTTGCCCGAAGCAAGTATTTTCTCAAGGTATTTTTCTGTACGGGCATTTTCCAAAGCATGCAGATAATTTTCGTTGTGCATATCGCTGCCGAGGAAATCAACCATATTCAGGTCGATAAACTTCTCAGCCATCTTTTTTACCATAGCCGAATAATAGCCTCCCAGCGAAATGGTGTTTACCTGGAAAAACACTCCGCGGTCTTTCAGTTCTTCAAACTTTTTAAAATCGTTGAACCAATAGGAATATCTTTCCACATGAGCAAGGATGACTTTATATCCTTCGATCTGCAGGTTAAAGATCAGGTTGTAAAGGTTAGGATTGGGGCTGAAGAAGGAAAGTTCGACGAGGATATACTTATCGCCGAAGGTCAGCAGGTTATTTGATTTTAGTTTTTCCTCAAAACGGTCGTCAAGAAGATATTCGGCGGCGGCATCAATCGCGATAGGAATCCCGGCTTTTTTAACTCCGGCTCTTACATGCGCCAGTCCGTTGAGGATAATTTCAGGAGTATTGGTAAAAAAATCGCCCTGAATATGAGGAGTGGTAATGATTTTGCCAAATCCCATTCCATTCATTCCGCGAATTAGTTCGATGGAATCATCAAGCGTTCTTGCACCATCATCTATTCCGGGAATAAAATGAGAGTGCATATCGGCAAACAGGGAGGATAAACTCAACGGGTGCGATAATTTCTTTTCAGGGAAGATATTTTTAAAAATATTCATCTTTTACTCTTGAAAACGATTAATTTCTCATTAATCATTAATTATGCAAATCAATGGTTGGGAACTTCTCTGTGTAACTCTGTGCTTCCTCTGTGTAGCTCAGTGTTATAAAATATTTATTTGCACAGAGAACCACGGAGATTTCACAGAGAGCCACGGAGTTTAATTGCACACCCGATGATCTTTTATATAATTTGATTAATTTCTATATTCTTGTTTATTTTTAACCCTTGATTCTTATTAATCATAATGATTATCTGATATCTTACCCAAACAATTTATTAATAAAAATTCTCTGCGGTCCTTTGCGAAAAACTCTGCGTAGCTCTGCATTTAAATCTTTTTTACCGCTGAGAACCGCAAAGAATTACGCAGAGAACCGCAAAGCCTGCTTTGTTGAAAATATAATGGAGCATATTAAAAATCATTAATATTTGTTTTATAAATTTGAACAGAAAAGCGGATAATCATTATTCATTAATCATTATTCATTTGAATCATTTTCCATACTGTTTATCGTAATACTTCTGGTAATCGCCCGAAGTAACATTATCGAGCCATTCTTCATTTTCGAGGTACCATTCGATGGTTTGTTCGAAGCCTTCGGCAAAACGTATGGTTGGCTGCCAGCCTAATTCTTTCTGAAGTTTGAATGCATCAATGGCGTAGCGCAAATCGTGTCCTGCACGATCCTTTACGAATGTTATCAGCTTAGCCGAATCACCAGGTTCGCGGTTAAGTTTGCCATCCATGATCTCGCACAGCTTTTTCACTAAGTCGATATTGCACCATTCATTATTTCCACCAATGTTGTATGTCTCGCCATTTCCTCCTTTATGAAAAATAAGGTCAATTGCTTTGGCATGATCTTCCACATATAACCAATCGCGAATGTTCAAACCTTTTCCGTAAACCGGCAGAGGTTTTCCATGTTTGATATTGTTAATGCACAACGGAATTAGTTTCTCAGGAAACTGATAAGGTCCGTAATTATTGGAACAGTTGGAAATAACTACAGGCAGACCAAAAGTATGATGATAAGCCCTGACCAAATGATCGGCGCTGGCTTTGGATGCAGAATACGGACTGCGTGGATCATAGGCTGTAGTTTCGGTAAAATAACCTTCAGCACCCAACGAACCATACACTTCATCGGTAGAAATCTGGTAATAGCGTTTATCTTCCGGATTTTCCTTCCAGATCGAACGGGCAGCATTCAGCAGATTAACCGTTCCCACAATATTAGTGAAGATAAATTCCGTTGGATTGGTGATGGAGCGGTCGACATGCGACTCGGCTGCCAGATGGATGACACCGTCGAACTGATATTTTTCAAACAAGGCGTTGATAAAAGGCGCATCAACGATATCGCCTTTCACAAATTCGTAATTTGGTTTCTTTTCAATATCTGTCAGATTGGCAAGATTCCCGGCATACGTCAGTTTATCAAGATTGATAAGTTTATAATCGGGATATTTGTTAACAAAAAGCCGCACCACATGCGATCCGATGAAACCGGCTCCTCCGGTAATAAGTATGGTCTTCATAATTTCAGATTTCAGAATTTAAAATTAATAGTCTGGATTTAATATTTATGCTAATCAAGGGTTGAAACCTTCTCTGTGCAACTCTGTGCTTCCTCCGTGTAACTCTGTGTTATAATATGTAAAATTATACAGAGAACCATTGCACACCCTATGACCTTTTATATAATTTGGTTAATTTCTATATCATATTATTCTTAACCCTTTATTCGCATTGTTTATTCTTCAAAGCTTTTTCCCAATTCCAGGCCGAAAGCATCATTTCGTCGAGTCCTTTTTCGGCTTTCCAGCCTAATTCTTTATTGGCAAAACTGGTGTCGGCCCAGACTTCGATAACATCACCCGGCCGGCGATCGACAATTTTATAATTTAATTTTACACCCGAAACTTTTTCAAAGGAATTAATCACTTCGAGTACCGAGAATCCATTTCCCGTTCCCAGGTTGAAAACCTCGCATTGTTTCTTCATTTTTCCGTTAAGCATACGGTCAACGGCTATTACGTGGGCTTTGGCAAGATCAACCACATGGATATAATCGCGGATGGGCGTGCCATCGGGCGTATCATAATCGTTACCAAAAACACGCAGAAACTCCCGTTTGCCGATAGCCGTCTGGGTAATATAAGGAATAAGGTTATTGGGAACGCCCAAAGGTAATTCACCAATTAATGCCGATTCATGAGCTCCGATGGGATTGAAATACCGCAGGGCTATCGCCTTTAAATCCGTAACAGCAACGGTATCGAAAATGATATCTTCCGAAATTTGCTTGGTGTTTCCATACGGACAAAAAGCTTTTTTGATGGGCGAAGTTTCCTTTACCGGAAGCTCATCGGGCTGTCCATAAACGGTGCAGGATGAAGAAAACACGAAGTTGTTAATTCCATTTTCCTTCATCCCGTTAAGGATATTCAGCAACGAAAAAAGGTTATTGCGATAGTACATCAACGGTTTTTCCACCGATTCACCCACAGCTTTGAAGGCGGCAAAATGAATAATGGCATTAATCTCGGTATGTTTCCTGAAAAAAGCCGAGGTCAGTTTTTCATCGGCAAGATCAAACTGTTCGAATTCCGGACGAATGCCGGTGATTTTTTGGATATTATCCAGAACTTCTATCGTTGAGTTGGAAAGATTATCAACCACTATCACTTCATAGCCTTTTTGCTGAAGTTCCACCACGGTATGCGAACCGATAAATCCGGTACCTCCGGTAACCAATATTTTCATAAATTATCCTTTGCTAAAGTTTTACAACTTTATTGTTTTCAAGTTTATATTTTTCGTTGCTTTCGGGACAAACGGCAATTCCATCTTTATCGAAATGCAGCCTGTGACCAAATTCGCTCATCCATCCGATTTGTTTTGCCGGATTACCAACGACCAATGCATAGGCAGGAATGGTTTTCACAACTACCGCACCGGCTCCGATAAAGGCAAATTCGCCGATATCGTGTCCGCAAACGATGGTTGCATTGGCGCCGATAGACGCTCCGTGTTTGACGATGGTTCTGGAATATTGTCCCCTGCGGTTAACGGCGCTGCGGGGATTGATAACGTTGGTAAAAACCATGGACGGTCCCAGAAAAACATTATCCTCACAGATTACACCGGTATAAATGGAAACGTTGTTTTGAACTTTAACATTTTTACCAAGAATAACCTCCGGTGAAATGACAACATTCTGACCAATGTTGCAATTTTCGCCAAGTACACAATTAGCCATGACATGCGAAAAATGCCAGATTTTGGTTCCTTTGCCGATCGTGCAACCTTCGTCAATTATCGCCGTTTCGTGGGCAAAATATTCTTTATCCATAGTCTTCTTTTATTTACAAAATTCCAGTACCGACGAAGTAATATGTTTCAGTTGTTCTTCATCCAGTTCGGTGTGCATAGGAAGCGACATCACCGTTTTGCTAAGCATTTCGCAAGCCGGAAAATCACCTTCTTTGTAACGGGGATCGAGATAAGCTTTTTGCATGTGCAATGGAACCGGGTAATAAATCATTGCCGGAATTTCTTTTGAATTAAGATATTCGATAAGTTTAGCCCTGTCCACATTATTCAGTAATAAAGTGTATTGATGAAAGACATGAGTTGAATTTTTAGCCCGGAAAGGTGTTTTCAGTTTTGGGCAGGCAGCAAATGCCTTGTCGTAATAATCGGCAGCAGCGCGGCGGGCAGCGGCATAATCGTCCAGATGACGAAGTTTGGTTTTTAGTATGGCAGCCTGAATGCTGTCGAGACGCGAATTTACACCAATATAATCGTGATAATATCTTACAACCATCCCATGATTAACCACCACGCGCAGTTGTTTGTCCAAATCATCATCATTAGTAAAAATAGCGCCGCCATCGCCATAGCAGCCCAGATTTTTGGAAGGGAAAAAGCTGGTACAACCAATATTGCCAATCGTTCCGGCTTTTTTACGAGTGCCATCAGCAAAAATATAGTCAGCGCCTATGGCCTGGGCTGTATCTTCTATCACAAACAGATTATGTTTCCTGGCAATGTTCATGATGGCTTCCATATCGGCACACTGGCCAAAAAGATGAACCGGAACAATAGCCTTGGTTTTGGGAGTAATGGCTTTTTTAATCGCTTCGGGGCTAATTAAAAAAGTGTCGGGATCAACATCCACCAAAACCGGAGTCAAACCAAGCAAGGCAACGACTTCGGCAGTTGCTATAAATGTAAAAGAAGTAGTGATCACTTCGTCGCCGGGTTTCAAACCTAAAGCCATCATGGCTACCTGCAAAGCATCGGTACCATTGGAACAAGGAATCACGTGTTTAACGTTCAGATACTTTTCCAAATCTTCCTGAAACTGTTTTACGGCAGGCCCATTAATAAATGCAGTGGAATCAATAACTTCCTGTATTGAACTATCAATTTCACCTTTAATTTTTTGATATTGACTCTTTAAGTCAACCATTTGAATTTTTTTCATCTCTATGAATCTTTATAAATTAATTTTCCCTTTTGCAAAGATAAAGCTATTTAAACTTTATCAAAATTAAACGTCAATAAATCTCAAACTGGTATACTCATTTTAGTATTTTTGCGTTCTTTTATTTTCTATATGAAACCCGGATGCAATACGTAAACAAAGATGTATTGTCACATTTTACAGGCATGCGGGTTTTATTATACTTTAAAAGACAAATCATATTCTAATGAAAGTAAGAAATTTACTACTATCTGTTTTACTGTGTTTTCCTTTTTTGCAGGCAAGTTCGCAAGTCAGCATAAAAGACTCTTCCATCTTTACGACGATGTTTTATGCAACATACTCCTACCAGTTTCCCAGCGGAGATTTGGTAAAACGCTTCGGAAATAATTCCAACATTGGCGGAGGGGTAATGTTCAAAACACGAGGCAACTGGTTGTTCGGAGTAGAAGGAGATTACCTGTTTGGAAACAAGGTGAAAAATAAAAATGCTATATTTAGCAATATTTCAACCACTAACGGCTATTTAATTAGTAAAAACGGATCGCCTGCCAGCATTACTTTTGGGGAAAGTGGAATGTGGGCTACGCTGAAATTTGGAAAAGTAATTCCATGTTTTGGTTCCAATCCCAATTCCGGGATTATGATCGTAGCTTCGGGTGGCTATATGCAAAATAAAATCAGGATTGATGTTAAAGACAATAACGTAGCTCAGCTTACCGATAGCTACAAAAAAGGTTACGACAGACTTTCGGGAGGAATGGGCGTGAGTGGTTTCCTTGGTTATCTGTATATGGGAAACCGTAAAATTATGACATTCTTTGGTGGCGTCGAGTTTACACAGGCATGGACGAAATCGTACCGAAAATATAATTATGATGAAATGAAACCCGACCTTGCCAAACGGATAGATAACCTTGTGGGCATAAAATTCGGATGGATAATTCCTATTTACAAAGCCGCACCGGCAAAATATTATTATTATTAATTTCCGGAATTCATTCTGTACGTTATAAAATAATAACTTTATCCGGTAAATTGCCGAAGCTAACAACTAACGATTATCAAGCAATGCCTTTACTTTATAATTTCGCCATATTCTTTTATTATCAGGCCATTCGCATTGCATCTCTTTTCAATCCCAAGGCAAAACTTTGGGTAAATGGAAGAAAAGACATTTTTAAACGGATTAAAACTGCCGTTAGCCAAAAGGATAAAATAGCCTGGTTTCATTGCGCATCCTTAGGCGAATTTGAACAGGGACGACCGATCATTGAAGCTTTCCGTAAACAATTTCCCGGTTATAAAATTCTTCTTACCTTTTTCTCCCCTTCCGGCTACGAGATCAGAAAAAACTATGCAGGAGCCGATTTTATCTTTTATCTGCCCATAGATAATCCTGCAAATGCCCGCCGGTTCATTAAATTAGTTCATCCATCCATTGCCATTTTTATCAAATATGAATTCTGGTATAATTATCTAACCCAACTCAAAAAGAATAACATTCCCGTTTTGGTCGTTTCAGCCATTTTCCGTCCCGAACAACATTTCTTTGCCTGGTATGGCGGATGGTTCAGAAAAATGTTGAAAAACATCACGCACATCTTTGTTCAGAACAAAGTTTCAATGGCTTTATTAAATTCAGCAGGAATAGAAAATGTTTCCATAAGCGGCGATACCCGTTTCGACAGGGTGGCTTCCATCGCCGGAAATGCCAAACAATTTCCATTGATTGAGAAGTTTGCCGGAAACGATAAACTATTCTTAGCCGGAAGCACATGGCCAGCCGATGAAAACCTGCTTATTTCGTTGATAGATCAGCATCTGCCCGGTTTAAAATTTATCATTGCTCCCCATGAAACGGATAAGGACAGAATTAATCAGTTATTATCGCGTTTAAACGCCCCTGCCCTTTGCTATTCCCAGGCAAATGAAAAAACAATTTCCGATTATCAGGTTTTAATTATTGACAGCATCGGCATCTTGTCGCATCTTTACCGTTATGCTACCATGGCCTATATCGGAGGCGCTTTTGGTAAAGGATTACATAATATCCTCGAAGCTGCAACTTTTGGCAACCCGGTGATATTTGGCACCAACTATCAGAAATTTAAAGAAGCAGTGGATTTAATTCAACGCAAAGGGGTCTTCAGCATAACTAACGCTGAAGAATTAATTTACAAAACCCGAGAATTACTTTCCGATAAAAGCTATCACGATAAATGTTCGGAGATATGCCGGAATTACGTTATTCAGAACCAGGGAGCCACCGGTATTATTCTGGCAAAAATCAAAAATTATCTTTATAAATGATTAACGATTAATGATAAATGATTAATGAAATGATCTTTAAAATAGCCAACGGCTAATGGCCATTAGTTATTTTTTTATTGTCTTCTGATATTCGTCAAACTTTTTCTTAACCTCAATCAAAAAATCATAATCTTTAGCGTTCCGGCCAAAAGATTCATCAAAATCGCAAAAGCGGATAAAGTCATCCAGTTTTTCTCCATCCAGGTGAATGATTTTATACACATTATTATTGCTAAACCTCCATTGCAAATATTCCCAGTAATTATCCTTAGCCACAAGCTTCGATACTCTTTTGTAGGCTTTCAGTTTTTTATCAAAACGCTCATATATCAGAGAAATAGGATTTGCCAGAGTGGCCGGAGCCTGATTGTATGGACTATCATATTTCTTTCTCACCGGCATGGAAGCAATAATTTCTACCTCTTTGAGCTTAATATATTTCGGATTTAAATAAATTTTAAAGATTTTAGGATAGCTGTACACACTGTCGTTTAAAAAAAACAACATGGAATAATAGGACATGGCGGCTAAATACAAGGTATCCGTCAGACGCACCCTGATTTCGAAATAACCTTTATTATCGGAAGTAACAATTTTCTTCGTTCTGGCATTTTGAAGGGTTACAAATGAAGCTTCCATCAGATTTTCCTTGTTCACAGTTATTCCGCGAAAAATAAAATCATTCACTACCTGGCATTGAACCAATTTACCCAGGAATATAATTAAAACGATGATTATTAACTTAACCCAAGCTTTACTCAAAATGAATATTGAATTGATAAATCAAAATTTAAAACAGGTTAAAACGATTTCAAAAAATGCTGAGTACTTTGTTTTTTCTTAATTTACAGCTTTTCCACAATAAAGATAATCCAAAGGCAAGTCAAAGAAAAGTACAAACGTTAACCAGAATAAATAATTAACGCTATTTATGGAATAGTATGATAAATATGCAAACATTTTTTTGTTAAATTGAATTAAATTTTAAATTTGTAATCAAATTCTAATAGATCATTTACTCTCTAATCGCATAATTTTATGAAAATTGTCATAGTTGGAACCGGATACGTGGGATTGGTAACAGGAACCTGTTTTGCCGAAGTTGGACTCGATGTAACCTGCGTTGATATTGATAAGAAAAAAATAGAAAACTTAAAAAAGGGCATCTCCCCCATTTATGAACCCGGTTTGGATGAAATGATCGAACGGAATGTGAATAAAGACCGTTTGCATTTCGATACCGATATAACCAATTGTCTGACCGAAGCCGATGTGGTTTTCAGTGCAGTGGGAACTCCACCCGATGAAGATGGTAGCGCTGATTTAAAATATGTGATTGATGTTGCCCGCACCATAGGTAAAAACATGAATAATTATTTATTGATGGTTACCAAAAGTACTGTTCCGGTAGGAACTGCACAAAAAGTGCGTAAGGCTATACAGGAAGAATTAGATAAAAGAGGCGTAGATTTAAAATTTGATGTCGCTTCCAATCCCGAGTTTCTGAAAGAAGGCAATGCCATTGATGATTTTATGAAACCCGACCGTATTGTCGTTGGAATTGAATCCGCACAGGCCGAAGAGATTATGAAACGCCTTTATAAGCCCTTTACCCTTAATGGACATCCCATCATTTTTATGGATGTTCCTTCGGCAGAAATGACAAAATATGCTGCAAACTCCCTGCTTGCTACCAAGATCAGTTTTATGAACGATATTGCCAATCTTTGCGAAATTATAGGCGCCGATGTAAATATGGTTCGTAAAGGAATAGGCAGCGATTCGCGCATAGGACAAAAGTTTATTTATCCGGGTATTGGTTATGGCGGCTCATGCTTTCCGAAAGATGTAAAAGCATTAATCCATACTGCCGATGATAATGGCTATTCCATGCGGATACTCAAATCGGTGGAAGAAGTGAATGAAGATCAGAAATCAGTTTTGTTTAACAAACTAAATAAATACTTCAATGGTAAACTAAAAGGCAAAACCATCGCCCTTTGGGGATTGTCGTTCAAGCCACAGACCGATGATATGCGCGAAGCCCCGGCGTTGATTCTTATAGATAAGCTTATTAAAGCCGGATGCAAGATAAAAGCCTACGATCCCGTGGCTATCGAAGAATCAAAACGCCGTATCGGAAATATTATTGAATATTGTAAGGATCAGTACGAAACGTTGATTGATGCCGATGCTTTGTTTTTAGTTACAGAATGGACGGAATTCCGCTTTCCTAATCTCAATGTGATGAAAAAATTGCTAAAAACTTCCGTGATATTTGATGGACGCAATATTTATGATCCCAAAGAAATGAAAGCTGCCGGATTCGATTACTATTGTATAGGAGTTAAGAGTTAAGAGTTAAAATAATATAAACCAGGGATTGGCTAAAAAACTTTTGAGTTCTAATATTCCGTTTACCCGAAAGGGTGTGTTTCATGACGAATAATTAAGAAAAAACCTGTGTTTTAGCCCTCCCTATTAATATAAAAAAATGGGAAAACGTATTTTAGTTACCGGCGGAGCAGGATTTTTAGGCTCTCATCTTTGCGAACGATTGCTAAATGAAGGGAATGAAGTGGTATGCCTCGACAATTACTTCACCGGACAAAAAAAGAATATCGTTCATTTGCTTACCAATCCATACTTTGAATTGATAAGGCATGATGTTACCGCCCCTTTTTTAATTGAGGTGGACGAAATCTATAATCTTGCCTGTCCTGCTTCCCCTATTCACTATCAGTATAATCCCATCAAAACGATTAAAACGTCGGTGATGGGCGCTATTAATATGCTTGGACTGGCAAAACGTATCAAGGCAAAAATTCTTCAGGCATCCACCAGCGAAGTTTATGGCGATCCGCTCATTCATCCGCAGGTGGAAAGTTACTGGGGACATGTCAATCCGATTGGAATACGCGCCTGCTATGACGAAGGTAAACGTTGCGCCGAAACCTTGTTTATCAATTACCATCAGCAAAACAACGTCCGTATTAAAATTATACGAATCTTCAATACCTACGGCCCGCGTATGCATCCCAATGATGGCCGAGTGGTTTCCAATTTCATCATGCAGGCATTGCACAACGAAGACATAACTATTTATGGCGATGGCTCCCAGTCACGCAGCTTCTGCTATGTTGACGATTTGCTCGATGGTATGATCCGTCTGATGAATTCCCGCGAAGATTTTATCGGTCCGGTTAATGTGGGTAATCCCAACGAATTTACCATTAAGGAACTGGCCGAAAAGGTGATTGAACTTACGGGATCGAAATCAAAACTGATTTATCAAGCCCTGCCTTCGGATGATCCTTTGCAACGGCAGCCAAACATTTCCTTAGCAAAAAAAGAATTGGGCTGGGAACCCAGGATTCAACTGGAAGAAGGTTTGATGAAGACTATTGAATACTTTAAATCTATAGAATAATTTTGAATTACGATTTAGGATTTTAAAGACATTCCATGTTTCAAATAATAAATCAATAAAACGTTATATCTGCAACAATCGATGATACCATTTATTGCTTTCAAAACAAGGAGCGTCTAACAACCATCAACTATCAACAAACAACTAAATGAAAATACTCGTAACGGGCTGCAACGGACAACTCGGAAATGAAATACGGAAGATTGCAGGAGATTACCCTGCCATGTCGTTTATTTATACCGATGTTGCCGAGCTCGACATCACCGATATCAATAAAATAGATGAATTCGTTACCGCAAATCCTGTTGATGCTATCATCAATTGTGCCGCCTACACCAACGTGGATAAATCAGAGACGGAACGGGAAATAGCCTATAAAGTAAATGTTACGGCAGTGGGCAACCTTGCAGAAATAGCTGTGAAACATAAAGCGATGCTGGTTCACATTTCCTCCGACTATGTGTTCGGAGGCACAAGCTACAAACCCTATAATGAAGACGACCCCGTAAATCCCCAGGGCTACTATGCCATTACTAAATTTCAGGGTGAAGAAGCAATCCTTAAAACCGATGCTAAAGCGATGATCATCCGCACTGCATGGCTCTATTCCGAATTTGGAAACAATTTTGTTAAAACGATGTTGCGTCTGGGAAAAGAAAAAAAAGAGCTTAATGTAGTCTTCGACCAGGTGGGCTCGCCTACGTATGCCGCCGATCTGGCAAAAGCCATACTCGATATTCTTCCGGAATATAATACTCAGGGAATAACCATCTATCATTACACCAATGAAGGTGTTTGCAGTTGGTATGACTTTGCTCGTAAAATAATGGAACTCTCAGGCAGCCCCTGTAAGATTAATCCTATCGAAACAAAAGATTATCCTCTACCTGCACCCCGGCCTCATTTTAGCGTGCTTAACAAATCAAAAATAAAATGTACCTTTGGGATTGCAATTCCGCATTGGGAAGACAGTTTGAAAATTTGTTTAAAAAAGTTAGGGAGTTCAGAAAGTTTTTAAAGTTTATAAGGTTCATAAAGTTCATAAAGCTGAGCGAAGCGATTCGGGATTCTTAAAGTTTATAAGATTTATAAAGCTGAACAAAGCGAAGTCCCGGGAGAACTTGGATTTTCAAAGTTATAAATGTTTATCAAGTTTTTAAATCATGAAATTCGACAAGTTTGAAGATATGGTTGTTTGGAATAAATCGCAGGAGCTTGTTTTGGAAATCTATAAAATATTTAGTGCGAATAAAGACTTTGGTTTTAAAGATCAAATTCAACGGGCAGTTATCTCAATTAGTAATAATATTGCTGAAGGATTTGAAAGAAAAAGCAATAATGAATTTAAACATTACCTGTTTATTGCCAAAGGAAGTGCCGGTGAAGTTCGGAGTATGCTTTATCTTGCAAAATCATTAAGTTATATTAACGAAGAATGTTTTAAAAGCTTAATTGAAAAATCAGAAATAATTTCAAAAATGCTATCTGCACTTATTAGTAAGTTATAAAGTTCTTAAAGTTCTTAAAGTTCTTAAAGTTCTTAAAGTTATAAAGTTCTTAAAGTTCTTAAAGTTTTTAAAGTTTCTAAACCTTACAAACCTTATAAACCTTATAAACCTTACAAACCTTATAAACCTTATAAACCTTATAAACCTTATAAACCTTATAAACCTTATAAACCTTATAAACCTTATAAACCTTATAAACCTTATAAACCTTACAAACCTTATAAACCTTACAAACCTTACAAACTAAAAACAATACACATCTATGAAAAATATCGATCCATACATTTTATCCCGGGCTAACCAGTGGCTTGACGGGAATTACGATGCTGAAACCAAAGATGCAATCCGCTATCTGATTGAACGCGACACCGACGAACTTACGGATGCCTTTTACCGCGATCTCGAATTTGGCACTGGTGGATTACGTGGCGTCATGGGCGCCGGAACCAACCGCATGAATAAATATACGGTAGGCATGGCTACTCAGGGTTTAGCCAACTATCTTTTGATGATGTTCCCCGGCCTTAAGGAAATTAAAGTTGCCATTGCACACGACAGCCGCAACAATAGCCGATTCTTCGCACAAATTGCTGCCAATGTTCTTTCGGCTAACGGTTGCACCGTATTCCTTTTCGATGACCTCCGCCCTACTCCCGAATTGTCTTTTTCAATCCGTCATCTGGGATGCCAGAGTGGAATAGTGATCACTGCCTCACATAATCCGAAAGAATACAATGGATATAAGGTCTATTGGGATGATGGAGGACAACTGGTTCCGCCACACGACAAAAATGTAATTAACGAAGTGCAGAAGATCACTTCCGTGGATAAAGTTAAATGGGAAGGCGTACACGACAGGATTATATCCATCGGAAAGGAAATAGATGCAGTATATCTTCAAAAAATAAAAGGACTTTCCCTTTCGCCCGAAGCCATCGAAAAGCATAAAGACCTGAATATCGTTTATACACCTATCCACGGTTCGGGAGTAAATCTTGTTCCGCAAAGTTTAAAGAACTTCGGATTTCGGAATGTAAGCACCGTAAAGGCACAATGTATTCCGGATGGCGATTTTCCTACCGTAAAATCGCCTAATCCCGAAGAACACGCCGCCATGAGTATGGCTATCGAGCAGGCTCAGGAACTTGATGCCGATTTAGTGCTGGCTACCGATCCCGATGCCGACCGTGTAGGCGTTGCTATCAGGGACGACCATAACCAATTCATCCTTCTCAACGGCAATCAAACGGCTTCGCTGCTTATTTATTACCTGCTCAACCAATGGAATGCCAAAGGAAAGATTAAAGGAAAGGAATTTATTGTCAAGACCATCGTTACCTCCGAATTACTTAAGAACATTGCCGATCATTATAAAGTTGCATGCTTTGATGTGCTTACCGGATTTAAATATATTGCCGAAATCATCCGTAAACATGAAGGAGAATTAACCTTTATCGGCGGCGGCGAGGAAAGTTATGGATACCTTGTGGGCGATTTTGTCCGCGACAAGGATGCCGTGATCTCGTGTAGCATGATAGCCGAAACGGCAGCCTGGGCAGCTTCACAAGGCATCACATTATACGAACTTCTGCTCACCATTTATCATCAGTTTGGATTTTATAAGGAAAGTCTTTTATCGGTAACCAAAAAAGGAAAAGCCGGAGCCGAAGAAATTCAGCAAATGATGCTTGGATACCGGACCGCACCCCCGGCAAAAATCCATAATATTGATGTGGTGATGATCAAAGATTACCTTAAAGGAACAGAAATGAACCTTGAAAAAGGATATGAACAACCACTCGGTCTTCCGGAATCAGATGTTATTCAGTTTTTCCTTGCCGATGGAAGTAAAATTACCGTTCGTCCGTCGGGTACCGAACCTAAGATTAAATTTTATTTCGGTGTAAAGGGCGAATTAAAAGATAAAAATCAGTTTGCCGAAACCGATGCCTTGTTAGACGAAAAACTAAAAGGAATAATTGCTTCGATGAAGCTTGGGTAATTGGTTAATTAGCCAATGTACTATCCTTTATTAAAATTTAGAAAAACCTTCAGCCCCCCCCCAGGGTTTGCCAAACCCTGGGGGTTTAATAGAAAAAACTCCCCCCCTGCTGAGCGGAATTACATCCCAAATCCTCGGGACCGCTATGTTCCGGGCGGCAAAACATTGGCCGCTTAGCCGGAATTGGTTATTTCAAATATTCCCCTATTACAATCTAAGACCGTTGCAAAATAAAGCGAGAGTGAATTTTCTTGTTTTTTTACTGAAGATATTTAGTTTTATACCATTAAAATGTTTTTTTTGCCGTTTTTTATTCTCCTTATCTCTATAATATTGCTGTAAATGAGGAATTTTCTCCTCATTTTTAGCATTGGGACATAATGATCCCAGGTGAACGGTATAAGTTGTATGCAATAGCTTCCATCAGATGTTGGGTATGCATTTTTGACAACCCCACATAACGGGCTACTCCTCCACCAAACCATCGTTTTATTGACCCAAATGTCCGTTCTACTTTATACCGGGTTTTACTCACTATTTTGTTGAATTGTATTTCTCTTTCTGTTAACTTTCTATTTTTGGCTGCTTTATTCATTATATGATTACGAAGTCGTTTCTGCTGTAATATTGTATCGTTCTTTTTACTTTTATATCCTTTGTCTGCTTTTACCCAAGTCCTTTCCGTTAATTCACATGTATCCAATACCTGCTCCAAATTGCTTATTTCATTCACATTAGCCGAGGTGGTAAGTACTCCCAAGATTAACCCATTGACATCAGTAATCGTATGTTTTTTATATCCAAACCGGAGCTTCCCGGCTTTTTTTACCCATCTGCCTTCGGAATCAACTCCTGGCTGGGTCTTCTTTATCAATTTAAATTGCGAGGCTTCTTTTTCTCTTTCTTCCTCCTTTGGCTCTTGCTGACGATCTTCTACTATTTCATATTCCGTTTTCCCCTTTGGCTTTCTTGGACTATCGGTAATACTCGCATCTACAATGACTCCTCCCTTAACCAGTATTTTCTTTTTCTCTAATTGTTTATTCATCGCTTTGAATAATTTTTCGTACACATTCTTTTGGGTAAGTTCGGTACGAAAACGACTGATAACACTATGATCGGGACATTTGTCATCTATACTTAATCCTACAAAACGACTGAAGGATATTCTGTCATTTACCTGGTCTTCTACTTCATAATCACTCAAATTATACCAGGTCTCCAAAAGACATATTTTAAAAAGTAATAGCCCTTCATAAGCCGGACGTCCACTTACACTTTCTCCTTTTTGATAGTGCTTATTGATAATATTGGAAATAAGTCGCCAATCGATCAATGTATTTACCTGATCAAAAAATTCTGTCTTTACTTTCCTTCTTTCTGCTGCTAAATCAGCAAAGCCTATGTGTTTCTCATTTTTCATGCTACAAATATAACAAATTCATTGTTATAAATAACACTAATCTAATATTTTATACGCATTTTTGCCTTGCAATGGTCTTAATCTTCTTCTGCTTGCTCATTATCTCCCAGGCATTGGGTTTATTCATCAGTTCTTTTAAATTTCCAGGCACCACTTGCCAGCGAAGTCCATATTTGTCAATACACCAGCCACATTGTGATTCTTCGCCATCGTGGGTAAAATAATTCCAATATTTATCAATCTCTTGCTGGTCCTCACAATTGATAGTAAATGTCGAAGCATCGTTAAATGGATGATGTTCTTTTTCCGTATTCAGGAGAGAATACTTTTGTCCAAAAATTTTCACTTCACACAATTCTGTATTTCCGCTGGGTGTCTTGCCAAGAGATATGATGTCCCCCTCTTCAAAATTGTTGCCAAAAATATTTTTGTAATATTCAACAACTTTTGAAATGTTACCACTATCAGCACTAAACCAAAGACTGGGAATAATTTTGTTGTGATTCATATTTTTTATTTTATGGGTTAATAAATTTGAAAAGCTCCTTTTTCGTTTTGCAGATTATTGGTGGGTGCTCATTACTGACATGTTCTAAAGATTGCATCCGTATACCATAAATAATTATAATCCAATCACTAAACCGCCTAATTCATCAATTGGTATTATGAATGTTTCTGTTTTAATTTTTGTTTTGTTTCCTAAAACGGTTTTAATCTTGCCCTGACATTTAATAAAATCCTTTTCAATATCAACGATCTTTGATTTTTCAATCAATTTATAATCATTAAAACCATTTCGTATATATAATGGCTCGGGTCGATAAAATCCTAAATTCCTACCAGATTTGTTCTTTTTTCTAAAACTTCTCCTTTTAAAGTAGAATTTATTTTCATCGATTATCACTTTTATACTGTCTCTTTTCAATTGAAAATCAACATTTCTATTAATAAACTTATTGGAGCTATTTGGTAAATCGTCAATTGCATAGTAATGATTAAAAGTAAATCTTAACATTTTAGCAAATTGGCAATATCCATTCGATGAAATTAACATCAATGCAATCCAACAAGTAATTATCCTTAGTTTTAATTTCATGTTTTCTCTTTTATGGCGTCTAACAATTAAGCATTGCTTACATTGGCAGACGTGTCCGCCGAAATAATATTTTCAAACCATACAGTAGTGTACCATCAGCCCGGCAGAGCAAAAAAATATTTTTGGCTCAGCCGGGCAGTATTAAAATTTATTTTCAATGAATTAGCAACAATTATAATAGAGTAAAACTTTTTTTGTCTTTTTTGAAAATGCAATTTTTCGATTATCTTCTTCACCTATTGAATAGCAAAACCCAATAGCAGTTCTATCTTCTTTAATATCAAACCATATGGTTTTATCACTATAATCACTATCAAATTTTTCATCTTCTTTTATAGCTGGAGAGAAAAAATTCTTTTCATTGAAAAATTCTCTTAATCTTTTTAGAATAAATTGTTCTTGATCTTTCTTAGATGCTTCAATTCCTTTAGGAAGATCATAATTTATTAATTCTATTGAAGGGAAGTTAACAGAGTAAATTTCTGTTCCATCGAATGATATAATCTTGAAAGTAACATTGGACTTCAAAATTTCCGAACCAATAACAGACAATTTGAAAGTATCATTGAGGCTAAAATTTGAAAATTCATGATTGATTTTCACTTCAAACAAGACTTTATTTGAGGCATTAACCTCTTTTTGAATGCATAAAATAAGAAATACAATAAAAATACTAATTAGCAAATTTGCTTTACAACTTCTTAAGTTCATACTTTTTCAATTTTAATATTGTCCATAACACCCGCCGACAGCCACAGTGCAGATTTTAGAAGTTTTTTATCTTTGTTTTTATGTTTTCATGTTTAGTAGCCCGGCTGAGCGGCAAAATATTTACCGCTCAGCCAGGCTTTAATCTATAAAGGAGGTTGAAAATCATTAAAATCATTTGTTGCTATATCAATTATTTTTACTTTTTTGTCTGAACAGAACACGCTACTGTCTTCATAGAATTTAACACCAATCTTGTCTAACTCAGAAAATATCTTTTTTAAGTCGACACCAAGTTCCCAACATTTACATCTCATTTCATTGTGTTTATAACACTCTCCTGGAATTAATTCTAGTGTCAAAACGCAATCGAGCAGATAAAAATGAGAAATATCTTGACCATAGCTATCAACTATTTTATCAATGGGTTCATGTTTGTAATATTTTGGGAAATAATCATTGATTGAACTTTGTGAGATTTTTTCATATGCCTCGAGTTCTGATTCAAAAATTTGTCTTTTCCAATTATTAAATACGTCTTCATTTTTAAATAAATCCTTTTCATCTGAATTATCATCATGTTTATAACTTTTGAAGACTTTATAAGCTAAGTTATTTTGTTTGTCAATTATTACGATTGATTGAGCGCCTTTTTTGTGTTCTAATAATTTTAGTACCATATAATTTTTATTATTTACACTTGCAATTAGCGAGTAGATAAGCTAGCTGAGCGGAAAATGTTTTGCCGCTCAGCTGAGGATGCTGCTTTTATTTATTATTTCTTTTATTAATGTTTAATCGATGAAGTATAAATGGAGTAATCTCCTTCATAATTTCATTCACGGCTTCATTTATCATGTCTTCATTAATTATCTCTCCATCTGCTTTTTTTCCTAATGAATTATTTATTCCTTTAGAAATCAATTCAGATTGATGTTTAGAAACTTGTCTTGAATCTGCAATTTTTAAAACTCTTAAATATCTTGTTTGAACTATCTTAAAAGGTTTCCCGTCTTTATTAATAAATAGGTCAAGTAGGGATTCCCTAGTTAATTTTTCTGGCAACTTTTTCTTAATTTCTTTCATTTGAAGAACATCAAATACGTATTGACAAGACATATCTTTTCCTCTGTAATCATCATTAAGCTTTACAATGTAATTCTGAACATTGAACAACTCTATATAACAATACAAAATCCTTTCTTTTGAGTCTCCAACTAATCTTAAAATATGAGTAACTTCAGTTTCTTCATACTGATAAGGATAGCATTGAGGATAATGCAGCCATACCATATCTAGGTCGATTTTATTTTCAAGATACGGCAATAAATGCTTGATAAAAACACTATCTCCACCTTTTAGAATAAAATAGTTAATAGCTGTTTTAGCAATAGCTTTAAAAGCTTCTTTTCCTCCAACTTGCGTTTGAATATGAATGGTATCATTTAAATATCCTTTGCTTATAGTTGTAGATGCTGAGATTGCTTCAATATCAAGATTGGGATATTTTCTTTTTAGTCCTTTTAATATTTTTTGAAACTGGTTTTCATTATCTGTCGAAATAGTTAACTCAACATTATCACCATCAATCGTCTCTTTGATTTCTGGTTTAACTTTTTTCAGACTACCTCCGAATTCTAAGAAATATTCTTCGCCGGTTTTGGAAGCTTTTCCCTTTATCGGTTGTGGGTTACCTCTATGTCTCTTAATTAATAACAAATTGGATAAATCATTTGTTATTCTAGCCAATTCATTATCAAAAAAATCTCCAAATATTGAATTGCAGGTCTTACATAGCAATTCTTTTGACTTTAGTCTACCTCCACAAGCATTGATAATAATATGCTCGTCGGAGGAATTATCCTCTGTCAATTTAGTATCACATCTGTAACATTTTCTCATAGACGTAGTTCTTTTCTTAAGGTTGCATACAACTCATTTATACCTACTACAAAATCATACTAGTCCATCCTTATCCGGCTTAACAGGTATGATTACTGTTAAATATAAGTTATTTACTCTTTTTAGATGGTAAAAATAAACTTTTTTATTAATCATTCAACCAACTTTTTATTTTATCAAAACCCCTTAGAAAACCCCCAGGGTTTGGCAAACCCTGGGGGTTTTAATACACTTTTTATCCGTTAGGAGATAAATTGCTGTAATTCTATTATTTATAGTAATACATCTTCCCTTTACCGAATGCTGTCATCGCCTTATTTTTTGCTGTCGCCCCCTTATTTAGTCTTATTTTTCTTTTATAGTAACTTGTTTTTGTTTTACTATACCTTGTAGTCGTTTTATAGTACCCTGTAGTCGTTTTATAGTACCCTGTAGTCGTTTTATAGTACTCTGTAGTTGTTTTATAGTACTCTGTAGTTGTTTTATAGTACTCTGTAGTTGTTTTATAGTACTCTGTAGTCGTTTTATAGTACTCTGTAGTCGTTTTATAGTACTCTGTAGTCGTTTTATAGTAGTCTGTAGTTGTTTTATAGTAGTCTGTAGTCGTTTTAAAATCTCCTATTGCTTACTTAATCTAACATAGTAGTGCTTTCAAAATTTCATAAAAGCTTTACATGGTAAAATATAACCCAAAAATTTTATCAGGGATATTAGGTTAACCCTTTAAAGGTAATATTTTTAAAAATAATTAATTTTTATAATAGATATAAACAACTGATATTGTGAATATAAACTAACAATAATTTGTATTAATAAATTTTTTAAAAAAAATATTTGTTTGTTAAATAATATTTGTTGTAAATTTAGCGCGGATTTCAAATCGCAAACATAAGTATAATAACATGGAAGAATTAATCAAAAAATCGTTTCCCTACCCCATGCCCATAGTGTCGGCAAACGCCCATTTGCTTATTTCGTACCTCAACGAAGAGCTTCCGGAGCTAACCAAGATTGATCCCGACCTGAATCTGACATGGCTCGATTCCTTTTTAACAGCCGTAACCAGCGCCGATGCCCTGCCTTCGGATAACTTAGTTAAAAAATGGAAAGCGGAAAAAAAACTGGAATTAGACAACAATTTAAAATTAAGTTGCGAAAGATTTCAGTTTGCCAAATATTTTGTTCAGAAGACATTTGTTAACTATCCTATAAAGATTAACGAATTTGGATATGATCTTTACGCAAAATCATCCCGTTCCCCGGAACTGATGGTAGCATTGCTCAACCAATTCATGATTACCGCAGAAGAACACAAAGCCGAACTTATTGCCAAAGGCTATGTGCAATCGTATATGGATGAGATTAAACAACTGAAAGCCGCTCTGGAGCTATCGCATACCGAATACGAAAAATATAAATCAAAACGCACACAATACTCCCAAAACCGCATCAAAGCCTACAACTTAGTGTGGACTTATATGACCATAGCCTGCAACGTGGGTAAAATAGCCTATGCCGACGACCCGGTGAAGTATCAGCATTACATCCTCATCGAAAAGTCAACAACCGAAGGCGGCAAAGGCTACGGAATCATCAGGGGCATAGTAAAGGACAGCCTTACGCTGAAACCCTTACAGGGAGCCGAATTGCTGATTAAAGATACCGACTACAACGACATGAGCGATTCCAAGGGGGAATTTCTCATCGACGAAATAGCATCGGGCGATTATATACTGTGTACCTCACTTGCCGGGTACTCTGCCAGCGAAATATCTGTTAATGTGGAAAACAATAAAGAAACCACCATCGAAATAAACCTCACAGCCTAAACCTCACTCTACTCTACATCAAATACCTCCTTTCTCGAATGCTCCTTCCATAGCGGGTGGAAGGAGCAGAGTGGGGTTTTTTTGTGTAAAAGGTAATGCTATTGGTTTTTATCCCAATGTTGCTGAAAAAAGTTGAATACGTTTTAGTATTCCACCCCGGTGATCGACTAAAGGAATTTTTTTCCTTTTTCCTCATTGTGTAACTTTGTGCAGAACATTGTGCAACTTTGTGATCCGGCACTTTAAAAATTAACCACAAAGGGCTCTAAGGATTACACAAAGGATTCATAGATTTTTTAGTCAGCCCCAGTAGTACCGGATGGGTGGGGTCAAAAAAAGAAACTCTTTTTCCTCATTGTATAACGTTGTGCAACTTTGTGATCCGATACTTTAAAAATTAATCACAAAGGGCTCTAAGGATTACACAAAGGATTCATAGATTTTTTAGTCAGCCCCAGTAGTACCGGATGGGTGGGGTCAAAAAAAGAAACTCTTTTTCCTCATTGTGTAACGTTGTGCAACTTTGTGATCCTATACTTTAAAAATTAACCACAAAGGACACAGTGCAGTGGCTTAAAATATTTTTTAAAAATATTTATCCTGACAGGAAAGGTATGTCAGATTTTATTTATAGATTTGCATTAGATTTTCTTTTGTTGTCTGATAATACCGTTAATACCGTATAAAACGATTTTTAGTTTCATAACCGGTGAGCAGGGAACAGATTTATTTTAATTAAAATCAACTTGATAAGGAGTATAACGATGAAATTAAAATTTACAGCATTAGCTTCTATTTGCCTTCTGATATGCGCAATGGCCTGCACAAAAAATAACGACAAACAGCTTTCAAATGCTTATACTCCGATTATTAATACCAATTTACGATGGACCATTGAAAAACGTTTTAATAAAGATGCATATCGTCCCGTAATATTTGAATACCGTATCGGCAAAGATTCCGTATTTGGTTCCAAAGTTTATCAATCGGTGATGAGTAAAAATATTACGGCAGGCGACAATACAGAAACTGTAGTCGCATACCTGCGTGAAATCAGCGACGGTAAAGTTTATCAACTCGATGGTTATAAAGCAACAGAGTATCTTATCTATGACTTTGGCGTGCAGCAGGGCGATACCGTTACGATAAAAAATGGTTATTCCGAACAAAAGCTTACCGTTGCTTCTGTTGAAAACATCGTAGTGAACAACAGCAATAGAAAAAAGATAGTATTAAACTACAAATGTCTTCCCCCCTCTTCTACAAGAATCTGGATAGAAGGAATTGGTTCGCTATTGGGATTGTTGGATACCAATTTTGAAGGTATCGACTGTATGGATGATGGTATTATTGGCATATCAACGGGACTAACCGGCTCCACATTGCAGAGTGTGCATTGTAATGGTCAATTGGTTTTTGAAAATAAGTAAGAACGGAGTTTGCGCTACGTTCTCCTAAATAAATAAAGTCCAGCATATCAGAAATAAAATAGTTCGTGGTAATAAGAAATTGCGTATCTTTGCCGCTCAATTAAATATTTCCTAATGACCTCATTTACCGACTTGGGTATTGATCCAAGAATTTTAAAAGCCCTTACCGCTTTGGGCTTCGATGCTCCTATGCCTGTACAGGAAGAAGTAATCCCCGTATTATTAAGCGATAAAAGCGATTTGGTAGCCCTGGCACAAACAGGTACAGGCAAAACCGCCGCTTACGGAATACCCCTTATCCAAAACATTAACACGAAGTCCGACAAACCTCAGGCATTAATCCTCTGCCCTACCCGTGAACTTTGCATGCAAATCACGAACGACCTCAAAAACTTTGGAAAATACATCGAAGGTTTATCCGTTGTTGCCGTATATGGCGGTGCAAACATTGACACTCAGGTACGCCAGATTAAAAAAGGCGTACAGATTATTGTAGCGACTCCCGGACGTATGCTCGACTTGTCGAAACGACGTGCCGTTGATGTATCATCCATTCAATCCTTAGTGCTCGACGAAGCCGACGAGATGCTGAACATGGGTTTCCAGGAAGACCTCAATTCGATACTTTCGCAAACACCCGAAGACAAACAGACGTTGTTGTTCTCGGCTACCATGCCACGCGAAGTGGAACGCATTGCCCGCGGATATATGCACGACCCTGTGGAAATAACCATAGGCACGCGTAATTCGGGAGCCGAAAATGTGAACCATTACTATTATGTGGTTCATGCCAAAGACCGCTACCTTGCCCTTAAACGTATAGCCGATGTTAATCCAAACATCTACGCCATTATCTTTTGCCGTACACGTATGGAAACACAGGAAGTGGCCGACAAGTTAATCAAGGATGGTTACAGCGCCGACTCGCTGCATGGCGATTTATCGCAGGCACAACGCGACAGTGTGATGCAGAAATTCCGCGAACGTAACATTCAGATGCTCGTAGCTACCGACGTTGCTGCCCGTGGCATCGATGTGGACGATCTTACCCACATCATCAACTATAATCTTCCGGATGAAAACGAACAGTATATCCACCGCAGCGGACGTACCGGCAGAGCAGGAAAACAGGGTATTTCCATCGCCATTATCAATCTGAAGGAAAAACATATCATCAAGCAAATAGAGAAACAGATAGGTAAAACCTTCCGCCAGTCGAAAATTCCAAGTGGAAAAGAAGTATGCGAAAAGCAACTCTTCCACATGATTGATCGTATGGAAAAAGTGGATGTTAACGATAAAGAAATTGACTCTTTTATGCCCGCCATCCTTAAAAAATTAGAATGGCTCGAACGCGAAGATCTTATCAAACGTTTTGTATCCATGGAATTCAACCGTTTTCTCGATTACTACCGCAATGCTCCCGACCTCAATATTGACGAAAGCAGGGAAGAATCACGCGGTAGCGGCAAACGTTCCTCTTCATCCAAAAGCTATGCACGTTTATTCATCAGCCTTGGCCGTATGGATGGCATAGGTCCGCAAAATATTATCGGACTCATCAACGATGTTACTCATACCCGCGAAGTACGCCTCGGTAAAATTGATATCAAAAACAGTTTCTCCTTCTTTGAAGTGGAAAACGAATATCTTCCGCTCGTTCTTTCGTCAATGAAAAACCAGACTTACAACGACCGCGAGATCAAAGTTGAAGTTGCCGAACCTATGGCCGACTCGTACGAAAAGCCTTCCAGAGGAAGTCGCTACCAGGACAAAGGACCGCGCAGCAACTCAGGTTCCGAATATCGCCAGAGTGATAAAAAACGCAGCTCCGACAGAGGCGAACGTAAATCGGGTGGCTACGGAAAAAAAGAAGGTTTTGCCGGAAAAAAATCGTTTGGCGACGACAACAAATGGCAAAAAGACCGCAAGAAACCTTTTCGCAGAAAGTACTAAAAACTGAAGTAATTTCTTTTGTTGATTAACAAAAACCCAAAGCCTGCCGATACCACCGCAGGCTTTTTTATTTTTTTTCAGATCAAACAGGTAAGTAATAGTACCTATAAATTGTCGTATAATTAAATTTGGAAACCTTAAAAATAGAACACGGATTTTTACTGAAAATAGCGGATTAAAAACGGATTTTAATTCCGACAAGCCGGAATGATTTTCAAATATATCCGTTCTTATTATTCATGCTCGCATGAATAAAATCAGCGTTAAATCTATTTTGTATTATAATCAGTGTTTATCTGTTTTTTTCCGTGGAATCCGCGTCCTATTCTTTTTTGATATACGACATTCTATTTGTCCAATTACTTAAAACAAAAGACAGGTAAAAATTTTAACTGTATATTTTAAAAAAAAGTTACTTTTGCCACAATGAAATTGTTTTGCTTCATATTATCGATGTACGTTATCATTCTCTGCGGATTTCCATGCAGGGATAATGGCGAGCATTCCGACAAAACGTTTCATACAGAGCAAAGTGCAAACAGCGCCCAGCATGATCAATGTTGTCATCACTGTTCTCCGTTTTGCGTGTGCAACTGTTGCCAGGTGAATACCCTTACGGGAACTAAGCTGACATTAGATGGCATATATACTATCCCTCAAATACTGGCATACCGGATTAAAGAAGTACATCTGGCCGAAGTAGTAACGCCTATCTGGCAACCGCCTAAGTTAGCCTGTTAATAATTATCCCTTTTCCAAAAAGTTTTTTTAGCCCTTCGCTTACGGTATAACCGTAATCCTATGGTTTGGGCTTGATTTAATTAATCATCCGGCGCGGATTCACTATATCCGGCGCTAAAATCAATAATTATGATAGATAAAATAATCCGCTTTTCCATAAATAATAAACTAATCATCGGATTAATGATGCTGTTTCTGGTTGGCTGGGGAATATATTCGCTCACCCGCCTGCCGGTAGATGCCGTACCCGATATCACCAACAACCAGGTGCAGATTATTTCGGTTGCCCCCACACTGGCAGCCAACGAGGTGGAACAATTTATCACGGCGCCCATCGAAATATCCGTGGTAAATATCCCCGACATCATCGAACTTCGTTCCATTTCAAGATTGGGCTTGTCGGTAATAACCGTCGTGTTTAAAGATCATGTAGACATTTACAAAGCCCGGCAACTCATCGGCGAGCGGTTGAGCGAAGCCGAAAGTCAGATTCCGGAAGGACTCACCACGCCTGAGCTGGCTCCGGTATCCACCGGACTGGGTGAAATTTACCAGTATTTTCTTCGCGTAAAACCCGGATATCATTATTCCATCATGGATTTGCGCACGACACAGGACTGGATCGTTCGCCGCGAACTGCTGGGAACTCCCGGAGTAGCCGACGTAAACAGCTATGGCGGAATGCTGAAACAATATGAGATAGCCGTAAATCCCGAACGTCTGCACAGCATGAACATCAGCCTGACAGATATCTTTAATGCCCTTGGCAAAAACAATCAAAACACCGGCAGCGCTTATATTGAAAAGAATCCTACAGCCTTTTTTATCCGTGGCATCGGATTGGTCAGCTCATTGAGCGATATAGAACAAATACCGGTGAAAACAACAAGCAATGGTTTGCCTGTACTGATACGCGATGTGGCTAAAGTGCAATTCGGAAGTGCGCCACGTTATGGTACGTTTGTGGTGGATACCATCGGCGAAGCCGTAGGTGGCGTAGTGATGATGCTCAAAGGCGAAAATGGTTCGCAGGTGATTGCCAACGTTAAAAAAAGGATAGAAACGGTTCAGAAATCATTACCCGAAGGTATAGAAATAGTGCCCTATCTCGACCGCACCGACTTGGTTGATCGCGCCATAGGAACCGTTTCCAGAAACCTGATCGAAGGAGGACTGATCGTTATCTTTGTTTTGGTTTTATTGTTGGGAAGCCTACGGGCAGGACTCGTCGTGGCATCGGTTATTCCGTTAGCCATGCTTTTTGCCGTTTCCATGATGAATCTTTTTGGAGTATCGGGCAATCTGATGAGCCTTGGCGCCCTCGATTTCGGATTGATTGTTGATGGAGCGGTGATCATTGTCGAAAGTGTGGTTCACCGTATTACGCAGGGGAAATTAGCTGCATCGGGCATAACAAAACTTTCCAAAAATCAGATGGACGAAGAAGTGTATCATTCATCAAAACGCATGATGAATTCGGCAACTTTCGGTCAAATCATTATCCTTATCGTATATCTGCCGATACTCGCTTTGGTTGGAACAGAAGGAAAAATGTTCCGCCCGATGGCCGAAACGGTAAGCTTTGCCATCATCGGAGCGTTGATACTTTCGTTAACTTATGTGCCGGTGGCATCAGCATTATTCTTAAGTCCGTCAACTCAACGGAAACCCAATATCTCCGATAAAATAATGGCTGGTTTAAACCGGGCTTTTGAGCCTTTGTTAAACCTTGCGCTAAAGCGAAAAATTACGGTCGTCATCGTTTCGGTAGTATTGTTTGTGCTGAGTATATTGTTATATAATTCTCTCGGAGGCGAATTTCTTCCCAATCTCGAAGAAGGCGACCTGGCATCATCGGTAATTACACTCCAGGGCGGTTCGCTTGAACATACCACCGAAACCGTTGAAAAAGCAAATAAAATACTGATGTCTCAGTTTCCGGAAGTAAAACATGCCATCTGTAAAATAGGCGCCGCCGAAATACCTACCGACCCTACCCCTATGGAAACCGGCGATTATATCATCGTGATGAAGGATAAAAGCGAATGGACAAGCGCTTCTACACGCGAAGAAATGATGGAAAAGATGGAGAAAGCCCTTGCGGTTCTTCCCGGAGTGGTTTTTGAATTTCAGCAACCTATCCAGATGCGGTTCAATGAACTGATGACCGGTACCAAACAGGACGTGGCCATAAAAATATTTGGCGATAACCTGGAAACACTTGCTACAAAAGCCTCACAGGTTGAAAACATCATTAAAAACATTCCCGGCATAGTGGATATCAATGTGGAAAAAGTTACCGGATCGGGGCAGGTGCAGGTGGTTTATAACCGCGAAAAGATGGCCCAATACGGAATAAACATCGCCGACGTGAACGATTTGCTCAAGACTGCTTTCGCAGGAAATTCCGCCGGTATGGTTTATGATGAAGAAAAGCGTTTCGACATGGTAGTCCGTTTCGATAAAGATTTCAGGAATGATATTGAATATATTAAAAGCATGTACGTCCCGTTGCCTAATGGTAACCAGATACCATTGGACCAGATTGCTTCGGTAGAAATCAAAAATGGAACGGCACAGGTTTCGCGCGAAAGCACACGGAGACGAATCAATGTCGGATTTAATGTGCGCAACCGGGATGTGCAGACAATTATCAATGAAGTACAGACAAAGATTGATAAACAACTGAAACTACCCGCAGGCTATTATGTTACCTTCGGAGGCCAGTTCGAAAACCTGGAAGCAGCCAAACAACGATTAGCCATTGCTGTTCCTGTAGCCCTGTTGCTGATATTTGTTTTACTATTTTTTACCTTCCACTCCATAAAACAAACCCTTTTGATCTATTCTGCCGTGCCGCTTTCGGCCATAGGCGGAATAGCGGCGTTGTATTTACGCAATATGAACTTCAGCATCTCGGCAGGAGTAGGATTCATTGCACTGTTCGGCGTGGCGGTACTTAATGGCATCGTGTTAATCGCCGAATTTAACCGACTGGAACACGAGCGTGGTATTACCGATATTTATGAAAGGGTTCGCAAAGGAATGAAAACACGGCTACGTCCGGTAATCATTACCGCTTCGGTGGCTTCATTGGGATTTTTACCCATGGCATTGTCCACTTCGGCTGGCGCTGAAGTGCAAAAACCATTGGCCACCGTTGTTATCGGCGGTTTAATTTCGGCTACCTTGCTTACGCTTATCGTACTTCCGGTGCTTTACATCCTGTTTTCCAATAAAAAGAAAATCAATTCAGGCATAACTTTAAAAAGCCTTATTGCTATTCTGTTGATAGGATCATCCATGATGTTTTCGCAAGGAGTGATGGCTCAGCAAAAAACGATAAAAACCATTACACTGGAACAGGCAATAAACCAGGCATTACAAAATAACGGTAATATCAAATCGGCAACCATGCGTGTGGATTTGCAGAAGAAACTTGTGAATGCAGCCTGGGATATCGGGAAAACGAATATTGACCTGGTTTATGGTCAAAGCAACTCGTTGAAGAAAGATAACAACATCAGCATTTCGCAGGATTTTTCGTTCCCTGGATTGTATATCAATCAAACACGATTAGCAAAAGCCAATGTTAACTTTTCGGAAACAGAACTTGCAGCCACTAAAAAGGAAATACAATGCAACGTAAAAGCCACGTATTACCAATTAGTTTATCTTAATGCCCGGTTAAAGCAACTCGACCATCAGGATAGCCTTTATACTGAATTTTATAAGGCAGCTTCCCTGAGAGTTGAAAAAGGCGAAAGTCCTCTGCTTGAAAAAACGTCTGCCGAAACCCAGTTGATGGAGCTGAAGACACGAAAGTCCCAAATCCTTTCGGATATAACCATTTTCGGCAAACGGCTGCAAACCATGCTAAATGAAAAAGAAGATGTTGCAATCGCTGAATCATCGCCCGCAAAACTGAATTTAACTTTACCTTCCGATAGTTCTGCTTTGGCAGAAAATCCTTCGTTAGTGTTGTTGCGTCAGCAAATTGAAATCAGCCGCAGAGAAACCGGTGTGGAACGCGCAAAACTTTATCCCGATTTCAACATAGGCTATTTCAGCCAGTCTATCATCGGTTATCAGGAAGCAAATGGCGAATCGCATTATTATTCCTCCAGCGACAGGTTTACCGGATTGCAGGCAGGAGTCAGAATTTCTCTGTGGTTTAGTCCTCAGGCGGCAAAAATACAGGCGGCAAAAATTAACGAAAACATTGCCAAAAACAACCTGGAATATTCGCAGAACGAAATGAACAACCGTTTAGCTGAACTGTACGAAGAATATCAAAAATACAAGACATCGCTCGATTTTTATGAAAAAACAGCCCTTCCGCAATCGGAACTCATCATCAAACAGGCAGGCAAAAGTTATTTCGGCGGCAGCATCAATTATGTGGAATATATTCAGAACATTGAAAAAGCGCTCGAAATAGAATCTGATTATCTTGAAAATCTGAATGGTTATAATCAGGCAATTATCTCAATAGAATATCTTATCGGTACAAAATAAAAATACAGAAAATGAAAACAATTAAAATTATCGCTCTACTATCCATAACCATCCTTTTTTCCTGCAAAAGCAAAACAGCAAAAGAAGATGACCAGCACGAAGTGCTTCCCGCTAATACCGTGGAATTAAACAACGATCAATACAAAATTGCAGGTATAGCCCTCGGTTCTCTCGAAGAAAGAGTACTCAGCAACACCATTAAAGTCAGCGGCGTAATAACATTTCCACCGCAAAATATGGTTTCCGTTTGTGCCAGCATGGGCGGTTATGTTAAAAAAAGCGCTCTCGTTGAAGGTAGCCCTGTAAGAAAAGGACAAATCCTGGCAACCATTGAAAATGCGGAGTTTATTGACCTCCAGCAAACGTATCTCGAAAGCAAAAATCAATTGGAATACCTTGATTCCGATTTCAAACGGCAGAAAGAACTTTACAGGGAAAACGTAAGTTCAGCCAAGTCGTATCAACAATCGCTTGCCGAATATAAAAATCTGAAGGTTAAAATTGCAGCCCTGGAACAAAAGCTGGCCATGATCGGCATCAATACTCATAAATTGAGAGAAGATAAAATAACCCGCGAAATTGAAATTATATCACCCATCAGTGGCTTTTTAAAAACGACCAATGCAGCAATCGGAAAATACATCAACCCCACCGATGTTTTATTTGAGATAATTAATAATCAGGATGCCACTTTGGAACTGACACTTTTTGAGAAAGATATTACAAAGGTGTCCAACGGGCAAAAACTCGATTTTGTTCTTTCTAACAATCCGGAAATAACACAAACGGCAACGGTTTTTCAGATAGGCAAAGCCATCAACGAAGACAAAACGGTAAAAGTTTATGCAAAAATAAATTCAAAAACCAGCGGACTGGTTGCGGGCATGTTTGTTAATGCTTTTATTCAAACTGAAAATAACCAGACCGACGCCCTGCCAAACGATGCTATTGTAAGTTTTGATGATAAAAAATTCATTTTCATCTACAAAGGCAAACGGAACGAAGGTCAGAAAGTGGTTAACGATTTTGAACAGGTGGAAGTAAAAACAGGAGTTAGCAATAACGGATATACTGAAGTTGTTTTGCCGGAACATATTGATAAAAAAATGGTCAAAATAGTAACCAAAGGAGCCTACAGCCTTTTATCCGCCATAAAAAATGCCGGTGAAATGAGCTGTTAGCAACGGTTTAAATTTCAGAATAACCATTAGCTCAATTATTATTATTAATGATTGTATTTTTTGGTAAATTGCAACGTTTTTTTAATAAAAAATAATTTAGCAGATGAAACTCAAAGCCAAAGAGATAGCAGACATGCTGGAAGGTGTGGTTGATGGTAATCCCGAAGAAACCGTAACTAAATTATCAAAAATCGAACATGGAGAACCATCCAGCCTTAGCTTTCTGGCCAATCCAAAATATACGCCGTACATATACACTACCGAAGCGTCGGTAGTAATTGTTGATAAGACTTTTGTTCCCGAAAAACCGCTGAAATGTACCCTGGTAAAAGTTGAAAACGCTTACACTTCTTTCGCTAAGCTGTTGGAAATTTACGATCAGATCAACCGTAATAAAACCGGTATTTCCGAAAAAGCTTTCATTGCTCCTTCGGCAAAAGTCGGTAAAAACGTTTATATCGGTGAATTTGCCGTAATCAGCGAAAATGCTGTGATAAATGATAATGCCAAAGTTTATCCTCAGGTTTTTATCGGCGAAAATGTAAAAATTGGAACCCATACAACCTTGTTTGCCGGAGTTAAGATTTATTCAGATAACGTAATCGGAAATAACTGTACGTTGCATGCAGGAGTCGTCATCGGCGCTGATGGCTTTGGATTTGCTCCTCAGGAAGACAATAATTATCAAAAAGTACCACAGATAGGTAATGTGATTATTGAAGATAATGTTGAAATCGGAGCAAACACAACCATAGACAGGGCAACTTTAGGGTCAACCATCATCCGGCGTGGGGTAAAGCTGGATAACCTTATCCAGATAGCTCACAATGTCGAAATCGGGGAAAACACGGTTATTGCCGCACAAACCGGCGTATCAGGATCGACAAAAATCGGAAAAAACTGCATGATCGGCGGACAGGTGGGAATTGTCGGACATATTACCATCGGCGATAAAGTACAGATAGGTGCACAATCGGGTATCGGAAGCAATGTTAAAGAAGGCGAAGTGGTGTTAGGATCTCCTGCATTGGATGTAAGTATTGCCAAACGTTCAATCGTTTATTATAAAAATCTTCCAAAATTGGTTGAACGTATCAATGAATTGGAAAAACAACTTAAAAAAATAAATGAGCAAAAATAAACAGATAACAAAGAAGAAGTTTACTTTTGCAAACAATATTTGATTTTACTGGAATGACTGAAAAACAAAGAACAATTCAAAAGCCCGTAACCGTTAAAGGCGCGGGATTACATACCGGGAAAGAGGTTACGCTGACTTATAATCCTGCTCCCGAACATTACGGATATAAATTTAAACGAATTGACCTTGAAGGGCAACCCGTGATTGATGCCAATGTTGATTATGTTGTAGAAACAGCCCGTGGCACTACCTTAGAACACAACGGCGTTCAGATACTCACCGTAGAACATTCATTGGCGGCCCTGGCCGGTTTGGAAATCGACAACTGCCTGATTGAACTCGATTGTGAAGAAACTCCCATCCTCGATGGCAGTTCAAAATTTTATGTGGAAGCACTACTTGAAGCAGGCATCGTTGAACAAAATGCCGACCGCGAATATTTTGAAATTACTTCCAACATCACCTACTCCGACTCCGAAAAAAGAGTTGAAATGATTGCCATACCAAGCATGGATTACCGTCTTTCGGTGATGATAGATTATGGTTCCAACGTATTGGATACTCAAAATGCCACGCTCCTGAATATAGATGATTTTAAAGACAAAATCGCTCCATGCCGTACGTTCGTTTTTCTGCACGAACTGGAATATCTTATCCAAAACAACCTGATCAAAGGCGGCGACCTCAATAATGCCATCGTCTTTGTTAACCGTTTGATGGAAAAAGACGAACTGGACAGGCTTGCAAAATTTTTCAATAAGCCCAATGTAGAAGTTTTGAAAGAAGGAATATTGAATAATGTTAAACTACTTTTCAACAACGAACCAGCGCGACATAAGCTTCTCGATGTTCTGGGCGACCTTGCTTTGGTAGGAATGCCTATCAAAGGACATATCATTGCCAATCGTCCGGGACACCATTCCAATGTTCAGTTTGCAAAGCTCATTAAACAACAGATACGCGAGACTAAAAAAACACGCAAAGTTCACAAATACGATCTGACGAAAGCGCCGCTTTACGATATTAACGCTATCAAAAACATTCTTCCTCATCGTCCGCCCTTCCTGCTTATTGATAAAATAATGGAAATGGACGATCATCACGTGATAGGCGTAAAAAATGTTACCATGAACGAAAGTTTTTTTATGGGACATTTCCCCGACGAACCTGTGATGCCCGGCGTACTTCAGATTGAAGCCATGGCTCAGGCAGGAGGCATTCTCGTGCTGAGTTCCGTTCCCGATCCCGAAAATTATGTTACCTACTTCCTGAAGATAGATAATGTTCGCTTCCGCCAACGCGTGGTACCCGGCGATACGCTGGTGTTTGACTTAAATCTTGTTTCACCTATCCGCCGGGGAATAGGCCACATGAGAGGCACAGCTTATGTGGGAAGTAAAATTGTAATGGAAGCCGAAATGCTTGCACAGATTGTTAAAAAAAAATAACATAGCCCCATGAATCAACCTTTAGCCTACGTCCACCCTCAAGCTAAGTTAGCTAAAAATGTAGTTATCGAGCCCTTTGTTAATATTGAACGCAATGTCGAAATAGGCGACGGAACCTGGATAGGTTCCAATGTTACCATTATGGAAGGCGCGCGTATTGGAAAATATTGCAAGATATTTCCCGGAGCCGTCATTGCCGCTATTCCTCAGGATCTGAAATATGATAACGAAGATACCATCGTAAGAATAGGCAACAATACTACCATCAGGGAATTTGTTACCGTTAACCGCGGAACGAAAGCCAACTGGGAAACGGTTGTAGGCGATAACTGCCTTTTGATGGCGTATGTGCATATTGCACACGATTGCATTGTAGGTAATAATTGCATCCTTGGCAATACCACTAACCTTGCCGGGCATATAAAAATTGAAGACTGGGCTATCATTGGAGGCATGACGGCAGTTCAGCAGTTTGTTACCATAGGCGCTCATACCATGATTTCCGGAGGCTCATTGGTTCGTAAGGATGTTCCTCCATACACCAAGGCTGCCCGCGAGCCCTTAGCTTATGTTGGTATCAATTCTATTGGTTTACGGAGAAGAGGTTTTACAAGCGAAAAGATCAATGAAATTCAGGATTTGTACCGTTATATTTACGCAAAGGGATTAAATGTAACTCAGGCTTGCGATATCATAGAACGCGAAATGCCGGCAACGCCCGAACGCGACGAGATACTTTCGTTTATCAGCAATTCAAGCCGTGGAGTGATGAAAGGATATACCCGCGGACAACAGCCATAAACAATAATATTTGATTGAATAAGCCACGGAATAATCGTGGCTTTTTTAATACCTAAGGCATGAAAATCACGCTCACAAAAACCGGTAAACGTTTTAATTCCGATTGGATTTTCAGGAACCTTGACTATGAATTTAACAGTAACAACCACTATGCAGTCGTGGGAGCTAACGGTTCGGGAAAATCAACCCTGCTTCAGCTCATTGCCGGTAATATTACTCCCAGTGAAGGTCAAATTAACTACGAGCATGACGATAAAATAATTGCTCCCGACAATATTTTCCGCTATCTCACCCTTGCTACGCCTTACCAACAGCTTATCGAAGAATTCACCCTGCCCGAAATGCTGCATTTTCATCAGAAATTTAAACCTTTCGTGAAGCAATTTACTCCGGATCAAATCTGTGAAATGCTTGCTTTCCCGAAATCGGAATCCAGGCAACTGCAATACTATTCCTCGGGAATGAAACAAAGAGTAAAACTGGCGCTCGCTATCCTGAGCAATGCCCCTCTCCTGCTATTAGACGAACCCTGCACCAACCTCGACCGGCAGGGATCGGACTGGTATCACAATTTAATCAACGACTATTCGGCCGACCGGCTCATCATCGTATGCTCCAACCACAAACAGGAGGAAACAGCCTTCTGCAAACACTTCCTGAGCATGGAAGATTATAAAAAAAGCATAATATAAACAATTTCAGCTCATTTCAAATCAATTTCAGGACATTTTAAATTGATTTCAGGACATTTTAAATTGATTTCAGGGCATTTAAAATGACGTTTAGTCAGTTTTAAATCAATTTCAGCATATTTCAAATCGATTTTGGGACATTTTCAATCAATTCTGGTGCATATAAAATTGGTTTCAGACCATTTTCAATCAATTTCAGTGCATATAAAATGAATCCTGAGATATTTTAAATCGGTTTTGGGATAATTACAATCGGTTTTAGATCATTTACAATTGGTTTTAGAACATTTACAATTGGTTTTGGAATATTTACAATTGGTTTTGGAACATTTACAATTAGTTTTAGAATATTTACAATTGGTTTAAAGATATTTACAATTGGTTTAAAGATATTTACAATTGGTTTAATGATATTTACAATTGATTTTATGTTATTTATAATAATTTTGGAAACAAATAAAATGAATTTTGGAGTATTCCAAATTGATTTCAGAATATTTTAAATCAATTTCAGCCCTCATCAAATTCTATTATGTCAGATTTATAATAAAATAAATCTTCTCTAAATCAAAAAGTGAAGAGAACTAAAAAAACATTTCACATTTGAAGGGCGCTATTATATAGTTTCTGATGTACCTGCCGCAACATACATTTTTTGATTTTTAAATAAAATAAAGGAATCTCCACTTTTCTTACGAATACTCGATAAACCCCTACGAATATCCGGAAAATGCCTGCACTTATTTATTTTTAAAAAAAAGTTAAAACAAATTTTATTCATTTGTTCCCGAAAATAATTACAGACGCTGATGAACGCGGAAAGGCGCGGATAAAAAACAGATTCCATAAGGAAATTCAGATCAATAAAAAAAATTATAGCCAAATGAAAACCGTACAGAACATTAGTAATGATATAATTAAAACTATTACGAAGATATTCATAAACGACGAAAAAGGAATATCTCTCGAATTTGTTGATCAAATTATGTACTGTAAAGCGGAGGGAAGTTATACCCGGATCTTTTTATCAAACGGAAAAACAATATTAAAAACCAAATCATTAAAGCATATAGATGCTCATTTGAAAAAGAATCCTTGTTTTTTCAGAATACATAAATCCTACCTTGTCAACACAAATTATATCCATCATTTTACCAATCATAATGAAAATAAAATCATTCTTCATAATCAAACGGAGCTTCCGGTTGCCGTAAGAAAGATACATTTACTGTGTACCTTTTTAAAAAAACAAAAAAATATCATTTGTTTATAAAAATAAATTACAGGTACCGATTAACGCAGAAAAACAAAAAAATAATTGCGGTTTAACAGGGATTGAACAGCTAATTAATAAGAAGTATATCTGTTAAGGTTCAAAATACAGCTCAATTGTCACTCGACTTTTGTCACTTGTCACTCTTTAAAAAATCCGCATCTAACAAAAAAAAGATGCTAATAATTCTGGAAAGGTATTAACATTTTATTCAAAAAAAATCGCATCTGGTTTTCCGATAATTATAACGTTAACTAAATATTTTGCTACGTTTATATAATTTTTGTTGCCTGTTATTTTCAGACCAACTACATTTGAAGCGTTAATAATAAGAGAAAAAACTTGCAAAATGAGGGTTGGGCTCCCTCCTCTTAGTATTAAAAACCTCCTCCGGGAGCACACTTTAACACGCAAATGAATAAGTATAACCCTAAAACCGAAGAAGGCCTGCAAAGATAAAAAAATAAATGAATCTCCAAACGGAATGCCAGTGGCATACTGTAAATTTTATACACCAACGCAGTTTGAGGTTCTTCCAATGATCTATTGGGATTAAAGACCGCAATGGTAAAATCGTTTAATAAGAAACTAATCTAATACTTTAAGGATATGAAAAAAGCAAAATTAAATAAAAAAATAACATTAAATAAGAAAAAAATCGCCATATTAAATAATAAAGAAATTTTAGAAATAAACGGCGGAGATAAAGTAACAACAGAATATCCAATATGTGGAATTTCTGGATGCTGGGGGGCACAATCCTGTTTCCCAGATACAGGAGAATCATTTTGTATTTGTTCTTAGTTGATTAATAAATATAAGGGTATAATAACATTATTATACCCTTATATTTATTTAAATTAATGTTTTTGCTTGAAATATATAAAATATTTTTGCATTTTTATATCTATATTACTCGTAAAGAGTAAGTTGTTCAAAGAATCAAATAATGCTCATGCAACATAGAAATTATAAAAATAGAGAATATTGTTAAAAAGAGACAAAGAGTAATATGCATACAAGAAATGTTAAAAGCAGCAAAAATAATTATGAGTGATTATTATTATCTTTTTTGGAATTCATATTCTATTCATTTATTGACATTTACAAAGGAGACTTTTTTAGTCATTGAATATTGGAAAGTGAAAAAACATTACTAACAATTTGATAGTATGCATAAATTAAGGAATTTTATTAGCAATGGGTATGAAAATATTCTTTATCAATATTTAATTTCTGGGGTTAAATTCTCCGAAGCTCTGCTTCGAAAGAAAAATTGTATTCAGGTAATACCTCATCAGCTCTGTTGCAGGGTGGTTTATTAAAACATATTACCCTTTTTAATAGAAATGTAAATGTAAAAAAAAATAAGAATAAGCATATTGAAAAAAACAAGAAAATATATAAAAATATAGTTTTTTCATTATTTAAAACAAGTTACTTGTTGCAAAAAAACAAAAGGATGGATTATATCGATATGAATACTATTATGATATTAAATCAAAATATTTTCAACATTAATTTAATGAATTTTGAGTATTCCTTTAGAAAATGCATAATTTTACCAGCTTATATATAAACGTTACTCTACAAATGACAACGATTAATTATAAATTTTCATTAAAATTACATGTATATATTGTAATGTTTTTTGTATCACTATTAAACATCATACCTATTAAGGGACTAGGACAAATATCTGGCAAAGTTTTAAACATTGAAAATAATAAGCCTATTGAAGGAGTAAATATAATAGAAAAAAAATTAAATATCGGTAATATTACTGACAAAAATGGCCATTTTAAAATAGATATTAATAATGCTAATAATGATATAGCTCTATATTTTTCTCACATATCATTTCAAACAGATTCATTTTTATTATTTAAAAATAATAAAAATAATAATTTAACAATTTATTTAAAACCGAATATATTTAATCTTAAAGAAACGGTAATATCCTCATCTTTAAAATCCAAACATATAGATAACCATTCATCTACCATTGATTATATTTTTATACACGACAACATATTAATTCTTAATTATGATATGTACGAAAAAAAATATAAAATATTATTGCTAAAAAATTTTAAAGATACAATTATTAAGGAAAATTTACCAAAATCATTTAGACCTAAAAATTTATATATTGATTGTTTAGAAAATAGTCATTTGATTTGTAACGATACAGCATATCAGATAAAAATAGATTCTTTAAAAATATCCTTCCCATTTAAAGTTGATATAGAACATTTTAATAAAACTATATTAGACTGTATTTGTGAAATAGATGATTATTTAATTTTTAAGAAAAATAATAATGAATATTTACATGAATATTATAGTATATCAAAAACTAATGGCGAATATAAAAATTTAATAACTTTAGATGAAAGATACAAAGAAAGAGAATTTAAGAAATATATATCATGGTTGATTAAAAACAGGCTTTTAAATGGTAATATTTCTGCAAGAATAAGATTTGAAAAAACAATAATGTATAACCCTTCATATTTTTTTATATCAAAAATTGGAAATAAAATATTCTTATTCAATCATGAGTCAGGATTTATTGAGATCTATTCAGAAAAATTAATATTAATAAAAAAAATACCAATAGAATACTATAAAAATAAAAATTGGAAGGAAGAAATTATTTTTGATAAAGAAACAAATAAAGTATATACTACGTTATCTAATGATGGAAAAATCAATCTTTCTGAAATAAATTTACTTAATGGAAAGTTGTGCCATAATATCATTATTCCAATCATGTTTCCCTATAATATCAAAATAAATAATGGATATTTATATTTTATACATCATGATTTTAATGATGAAAATACAAAAAACAAACTTTATAGAATGAATTTAAATTAAAATTAAATGAACCTAAAATGTCAACCTATTTTATTAAATAAATTAGATGAAATTGCATATTGTCTGTCAATGTATAATAATAATAGTAATAATATAATTGGAGATAATATAGGTATTGCTTTATTTTATTTATATTATTCTAGGTTAACATTATCTCAAATTTATTATGATAAAGGCTTCAAAATTATTTCTAATATAATTGATTTTTATAATAAGGACATAAATAGAATATTTTCAATTAACCTATCAAAGTTTGGATGGCTTGTCGAAAATTTAAGAAAAACGGGATTTATTGACATAAATGAAAGTATATTATCAGAAGAAATTGAAACCATATTATTTAAGGATATGATTGATAATATAAAAAATGATAATTATGATTTATTACATGGAGGTTTATGTCATGGATTATATTTTGTAAGTAAATTGCCTGATGAAAAAATATATAATTATATTGATATACTTGTTGATGAACTTGATAAGTCTAGTATTATAACCGAAAATAAAAGGAGAAAATGGATATCAACGATACGCTATGACAAAAATATAATTGGATATAATATCGGAATGTCACATGGAATGGCTAGTATAATTGCATTTTTATCTAAATTGTTAAAATTAGATTGTTTTTATAGGGGAAAAATTAAAAATCTTCTGCAAGAAGCAATAAATTATCTTCTTGATCAAAAAATATATAATTATAATAAATCATCATTGTTTTCAAATTTAGCGATTGAGAGTTCAAATCTAATCACAGCAAGTCGTTTAGCTTGGTGTTATGGTGATTTGGGAATTGCCATATCATTATGGCATGCTTCACAAGCTTTAAAGAATAAAAATTTGGAAAAAGAAGCTATTAATATTTTACTTCACTCCTCACTACGTAGAAATTTAAAACAAAATGGAATAATTGATGCAGGAATTTGTCATGGAACAACAGGAATCGCTCATATATTCAATCGCATGTATAATTATACAAATATTGAAATATTCAAAGAGACATCTGAATTTTGGTATAAAGAAACCTTGAAAATGGCAAAATTTGAAGATGGGTTAGTCGGGTATAAATCATGGAAGACAGAAAAATATGGAGGTTGGGTTAATGATTATGGATTACTTGAAGGCATTAGTGGTATCGGACTTGCTTTGATTTCTGCCGTTTCAGATATAGAACCAAAATGGGATGAATGCTTATTGCTATCATAAAGACTGGCTATGACAGAAAAACTAAAAATAAATAAATACCAGCCCTTTGATCATTTTTTACTTCGTTCTCCACTTTTTCCTTTACAAAAGATTTCTTCATTCACGGAAGAGAGTTTAAAAACGTTATTCCAAGATACGGTTATAAGCGAGGCCATTTTTCTTGCTTCGCCGGTGTTGCACAACGAATGTCTTAAATGGACCAATAACGAAATCAAAGAAAAAAAGGAAGAACGTCGCATTGTATATTCTCTTATGCGTTACTTGTTACGGATGACAACGCGCTGTACTCCTTTTGGCCTTTTTGCCGGATGTACAACAGGAGAATGGACAGACAGACAAGATATGCAAAAAGAGTTTTTGCTTAGTCCACAATCATCCTACAAAAGCCATACCCGTTTGGACATGCATTATCTTTGTGCTTTAGCACAAAACCTTACAAACCACCCTCTGATCAGAGAGAAACTTCTTTTTTCCCCTAACAGTAGTATTTACAAGTATGGAAATCAACTTCGTTATGTAGAGTATCGCTACGTCAACAAAAACAGGGTGCATCATCTGGTAGCTGTAGATGATTCAGAATATTTGCAACGTATTTTGCAGAAAGCAGAAAAAGGAGAATACATTGACAAACTTGCAAGTATAATTATTGATAAAGAAATCAGTCCGGAAGAAGCAAAAGAATTTATCAATGAACTGATCGCAAGTCAAATTCTGGTCAGTGAACTGGAACCTGCTATAACAGGACCTGAGTTCCTTGAACAAATGATAAGAGTACTTGAAAAAATTGACGGCATTGATGAAATCAAAGGATATCTTGTAAAAACGAAAAAAGATATTGAAAACATTGATAACAATCCTCCGGGAATAGCTGTTTCAAATTATCTTTCTATTGCTGAAAATCTGAAAGGGCTTGAAACTGATTATGAACTAAATCTCTTATTCCAGACCGATATGGTAAAACCTGCCCTGGAAAATCATTTAGACAAATCCTATGCCGATGATATACTTAAAGCTATTGCCGTAATGGGTAAATTTACACCAAAGCAAGCGAAGACTAATCTTAGTCAGTTTCGTGAAGCATTCTACGAACGCTATGAAGACAAAGAAATACCCTTGGTAGAAGCATTGGATATAGAAACGGGGATAGGATACATACAAAATGGCACCGGATGGGGAGATATTACACCTTTAGTGGATGATGTGGTTACTCCCCGACCTGAAAATGGAAACATTGAAATTAAATGGAATGCTGTAGAATCCTTTTTATTAAAAAAATACCTTGAAGCTTACAAACAGGAAATTTATGAAATAAATTTTACGGATAAGGAGTTGGAAGTATTTAAAACTGATATTGATGATTTACCCGATACTGTGGCAAGCATGGTACAGTTGCATAAAGACAAGATTTACATATCATCTGTTGGGGGATCAAGTGCGGCAAATCTTTTAGGCCGTTTTTGTCATTCGGATAATGCTATTTATCAAATGACAAAAGAGATTACTGAAAAAGAAAAATTATTGAATCCGAATGTAATATTTACCGAGATTGTTCATCTTCCCGAATCACGAACAGGAAATATTCTGTTGCGTCCGGTATTACGTGATTATGAAATTCCATATCTGGCAAAATCTTATGTGGAAAAGGGTTATCAGATACCATTAAGTGATCTGATGATTTCTATACATAGGAATAAAATATTGCTGCGATCCAAACGATTAAATAAGGAAGTAATTCCCCGCTTATCTACAGCACATAATTATTCGTTCAATTCTCTACCTATTTATCATTTTCTTTGCGATTTGCAGACACAAAATGTCAGAGGAGGTATAGGCTTTAGCTGGGGTGCACTCCAAAACGAATTTACATTTCTGCCGCGCGTTTGTTATCAAAATGTTATTCTATCCCTGGCACAATGGAATTTGAGAAAAGAAGATTTTGAACAATTAATCAATTGTGAAGAAAATACTTTACCAAGCAAAATAAAAGAATGGCGTAAAAAATTCAATATACCCCGTTATGTAGCACTTGTGGATGGTGATAATGAATTGGTAATAAACTTGGAGAATATTCTTTGCGTAAAAACATTGGCTGATGCCATTAAAAAACGAACTTCAATTAAATTATCCGAATTCATTTTCGATGCTGAAAATGCAATAGTTAAAAGCGAAGAAGGCAGCTTCGCGAACCAGGCTATTGTAACCTTTTATAAAGTAAAAGAAGTAAATCAACCAAAAGAGCCGGAACATCGAGTAAATAATTTCAAGCAATCCGTTATAGAAAACAATGTTCAACAAACATACATTACAGGAGACGAATGGTTGTACTTTAAATTTTACATGGGACCTAAAACCTCCGATCTTTTTCTTACTACTATTCTTAAACCATTGACTGAAGAATTGTTAAAAAGAAAGGTAATTGATAAATGGTTCTTTATTCGTTATACCGATCCTAAACAACATATTCGTGTAAGATTCCATAGTACTAAAACAAATTTTTATTCGGATGTCATTGAAAAACTCCATCATTACACTTCGGATTTTATCAGAATGAATCTTACATGGAAAGTGCAGATTGATACTTACCAGCGGGAATTGGAACGCTATGGAATAAATACTATGGATGCGGCCGAAACGCTATTCTTTTACGATAGCCAAATGATAATAAACATGCTTGATATGATAGAAGGGGACGAAGGAGAAACCTATCGCTGGTTATTTGGGATAAGAGCTATTGATACTCTGCTCAATGATTTTCATTATAAAATGGCAGATAAAAAAGAACTGATGCAAATGTTGTCCGAAGGCTTTAATAAAGAATTTAATATGAATAAAGAATCTAAAGCAAATTTGGGACAAAAATACCGTAAAGAACGTCAGTTGATTTGTAAAACAATGGATTATTCAAACGATGCAACTAATGAAATTTTACCTTTAATAGAACTGATTACAGAAAAATCGAATTCGATAAAAGATGTGGCTGATGAAATTATTCAGTTAAAAAATGCAAACAGTTTATTAGTTCCAATGAATGAATTAATGGGAAACTATATCCACATGTTATGTAACCGTTTATTTAAATCTAAGCAGCGTTTGCACGAATTAGTAGTATATACTTTTTTACGAAATTATTATGAATCTGAAATAGCAAAAGAAAAACAAAATAAAAGAAATTAGTTTATATTTGAAACCATAATCTTCCATAATTATAAACCATTAATGCATGACTTTTCCTTCTTTCAAACAACTTGATTCAATGGACTGCGGCCCCACTTGCCTGCGAATGATAGCGAAGTATTATGGGAAAAGTTACAGCTTGCAAGGGCTAAGGGAGAAGAGTTTTATTACGCGGAAAGGAGTTTCATTATTAGGTATCAGTGAGGCAGCCGAAAATATAGGGTTTAAAAGCGTAGGTGTAAAGATAAGCTACGAACAGTTAACGGAAGAAGCTATCCTTCCCTGCATCGTACACTGGAAACAACGGCATTTTATTGTAGTTTATAAAATTAAAAAAGGGCATATGCTGGTAGCAGACCCTGCTCATGGGCTAATAAAATATACTGAAGAGGAATTTCTTAAAGGTTGGCTTAGCACCAAAAGCGATGACGAAGAAAAAGGGATAGCATTATTGTTGGAACCTACCGCTGATTTCTATACCCAGGAAGGTGAAAAGACGGATAAAACTCACTTTACTTTTCTGCTCAATTATCTGCGTCCCCATAAAAGTTTATTTATTCAACTGATAATTGGCATGCTGCTTGGCAGCCTGCTACAGTTGATTCTTCCGTTTCTTACTCAAAGCGTAGTAGATAAAGGTATAGGCAATCAAAATTTAGGATTTGTTTACCTTGTGCTTATCGCACAGTTTGTTTTAATTATAAGCCGTACTACGGTAGAATTTCTGCGCAACTGGATATTGCTGCACATCAGCACACGCATCAATATCTCGCTCATCTCCGATTTCCTTATCAAATTAATGAAGTTGCCCATCGGCTTTTTTGATACCAAAATGATAGGCGACCTAATGCAACGCATAGGTGATCATTCGCGTATCCAGAGCTTCCTTACCGGGTCTTCGTTAAGCATATTGTTTTCGATGTTTAATTTAGTCATCTTCGGCATCGTATTAGCCATCTACAGCTTGAAAATTCTTTTGGTTTTTCTGGTGGGAAGTGTTATCTATTTTTTATGGGTGTGGATTTTCATGAAGAAACGCCGGGAACTCGATTTTAAACGTTTTGCCCAGATGGCAGATAACCAGAGCAACCTTTATCAATTGATAACAGGCATGCAGGAAATAAAGTTGAACAACTGCGAACGCCAGAAACGCTGGAAATGGGAACGCATACAGGCAAGGTTGTTTAAGGTAAATGTAAAGGGATTGGCTTTAAGCCAGTATCAACAGGCAGGCGGCTTATTTTTTAACGAAACAAAAAATATTCTGATTACTTTTTTATCGGCAGCAGCGGTAATTAAGGGTGATATGACGCTTGGTATGATGATGTCGGTACAATATATCATCGGTCAGTTAAACAGCCCTATTGACCAGATGATTACTTTTATGCAGGCAGCACAGGATGCCAAAATAAGCATGGAGCGTCTGGGTGAGATTCACAATAAAGAAGACGAAGAAAAGCCAGGCGATATGAGAATTACCATGCTTCCCGAGAAAAAAGACATCCATATTCAAAACCTTTTGTTTCAGTACGAGGGACCTCACAGCGAAATGGTATTAAATAATATTGATTTACTTGTTCCTGAAGGAAAGATTACAGCCATTGTGGGAACCAGCGGAAGCGGGAAAACAACCTTGGTTAAACTGATGCTTGGCTTTTACGAACCGGTAAAGGGCGAAATACGTGTAGGCGATACGTTACTTAAAAATTTCAGCAGCAGTTTCTGGCGCGATAAATGCGGAGCGGTGATGCAGGATGGATACATCTTTTCGGATAGCATAGCCGAAAACATTGCACCGGGAGAGGAAAACATTGACAGGACACGGTTGCTGAATGCCGTAAAAACTGCCAACATACGGGAATTTGTCGAAGGACTTCCACTGGGTTACAATACCAAAATCGGTCAGGAAGGCAGTGGCATCAGCCAGGGGCAGCGACAACGGATACTGATTGCCCGGGCGGTGTATAAACAACCTGAATTCATCTTTTTTGATGAAGCTACCAATTCATTAGACGCAAACAATGAACGTATAATCATGGAAAACCTTGAACAGTTTTTTAAAGGACGTACCGTGGTAGTGGTGGCTCATCGCCTGAGCACGGTTAAAAATGCAGGACAGATTGTGGTTTTGGAAAAAGGAGAAATAGTAGAACGGGGAACGCATGAAGAGCTTACGACATTAAAAGGCGCATATTATAATTTAGTTAAAAATCAGTTGGAACTTGGAAATTAAAAATATACAAACACAGATGAATGCAGAAAAGTGCGGATAAAAAATTTACCCGTTTAAACCCGCGTAAATCCGCGTCAAAAGGAAAACATATGCCAGAAGAGATAAAAGAAAACCCGATAGAAATACGAAGCGAAGAAGTGGAAGACATCATGAGTCGTCCACCCCGCTGGATCGTACGCAGAGGGATAATACTTCTGTTTATTATTGTTATTCTGCTGCTGGCAGGAAGTTGGTTTTTTAAATATCCTGATGTTATCGCCACTACCATTACCATCACCACTTCCAATCCGCCAGGACCCGTTGTTTCCAAAGCAACAGGAAAAATAATGACGTTATATGTTAAAGACCGGCAAAAAGTAAAAGCAGGTGACTACCTCGCAGTTATTGAAAATCCCGCAAATATTAATGCAATAAACTCACTAAAAACTTGTTTAACGGATAGCCTTCCCGATAAAAAGCTCATCTGGCAAATCCAATTAATATCATCACAAGCGCTTGGTGATTTACAATCTGCCTTTACTGAATGGCTCAAAAGCATACAGAATTATGAGCGTTTTATTCAATATGACGTTTCGCATCAGAAAGTAGCTGCACTTGAAGAACAAACCCGGCTCACCAATCAATATATTGACAGATTGCAAACCCAAAGCACTTTACAAAAAAATGACTTTCATTTAAGCAATAAGCAATATCGACGCGACTCCCTTCTTTATTGTCAGAAGGTAATTTCGGAAGCCGATTATGACCAGTCGGAAAGTAAGATTATTTCCAAGCAATATGCTTTTGAAAGTTCAAGGGCTACGTTGATAAATACAAAGATACAGCTATCCCAATTGCATCAACAAGCGCTGGATCTGGAAATGCAATACAACGAACAACAGAAACAACTTTCGGAAGCCTGCCTGGTAGCCGTTAGAAATCTAAAGAATCAACTTCAGGTATGGGAGCAGATGTATGTATTGAAAAGTCCTGCAGGCGGTACTGTTGTTGCCAGTCATTTCTGGAGCGTAAATCAGCAGGTAAAAGCAGGTGAACAAGTATTTACGGTGGTTCCCGAGGACGAACCTCTTCCTGTGGCAAAAATAATATTACCGGTTCAGGGAGCAGGGAAAGTCAAACCCGGGCAAAAAGTAAATATCAAATTAGCCAACTATCCTTATACTGAGTTTGGGATGGTTGAAGGAAAAGTAGTATCCGTTTCATTAGTTCCCGCAGATAATAACTATTCCGTTGAAGTTGCATTGCCAAACGGATTGCAAACCAACTATGAAAAGACATTACCTTTCAGTAACGAAATGACCGGTACGGCTGAAATTGTTACTGAAGATATGCGGTTATTGGAACGTTTTTTCAATCCCATTAAAGCTGTTTTAAAAAATCAATAAATTCGTTGAAATCAGCGTCTAAAAAAACAGACGTTGATGAACGCGGAAAAGCGCGGATAAATGATATATTTTTTCACCAATATCGGAATATGAATTAGAAGCTAACAAATACAATTTTTGTAATGTAATCACATAAACTTTTGACCAATGAAACCATTATTAATACTTTTATTATCATTATTTACATTGCCGGCAAATGACAATGGGTTATTCACCGAAGATGTCTTTGTTAAAAACGGGGGCGGCAAAGAAATAAACCTTAAAAACATTGAAGTAACCAAAGATACGGTTATGGTATTTACATGGAGCTACTGGTGTGGTTCTTGTAAAAAATATCTGGATTCCTATAAAGCAAACAAACGATATAAAAATTACCAGATCATTGCTGTTGCTATTGTCAAGGGTGATTCCATAAAGTTGGAAAAACAAATTGCAGATCAACATCAATGGCCTTTCGAGGTATATTATGACAATAAACAGAATGTAGCTAAATTTCTTTATAAAAAAGGATATTACAAATTCAAATTTAAACCAACACAAGAAGTTGGATTCTATGGTTTTCCCAATATATTTATGTTTGTGAAAGGAAAATTCTTATGTACCAGTTGCGATAAGTATGCAAATCCGTATTCACAGAAATAATAAAATTTACCATTAAAAATATCTCAATGAAAAAGGCTTTGCTAATAATTAGAAGGGCAATAGCTATTGTATTTGTCTTTTGTTTTTATCATTCTTTTGCGCAGAATGATGCGGATAAAAAATCAATTACTGTTTGACTGGAATTGAACGGATAATTGGCAAATATAAGAAGTAACGAACGAGGTGAAATTTTATTTATAATTCCTATGTGCCCTAATGTGCCTATTGTGATATAAAAAGCCCAAATAGTAAACACATAGACACAATCGTTCACAATAGAGAAGCATTTAGTCCCATTATTCCCATTAAGATTTATCACAGGAATCCAATCATCACTCGTCACTCGACCTTTGTCCTTCGTTAAAAAATCTACACAAATCAGCGTCAAAAAAAGCTGGCATCACTTTATCAAATTTCCCTTACAAATACTATCCTTTGTTTGCTTAATCATAATAAACAACAACAATTTACTTAACCAATAACAATAAAATACATATTTGTAGTTTCCATCATTATCTGCGTTTTAGTTAATAAATATTTACAAAGAGTTTCCAAAAAAAAATTTGTATTTCTAAAAAAACCCGTATTTTCGCTTATTCATATTAACTAAAAAGAGAAAACATGAGAAAATTATGTACCTTAGTATGTACTCTTGTAATATTTATCGGCAATGTAAATGCCGGAGGTTACCAGGTAAGAGTGCAGGGACAAAAACAATCCGGCATGGGGCTTACGGGCACATCGTTAGCGTGGGATGCAAGCAGCATCTTCTACAATCCCGGAGCGCTGTCATTTTTAAAAAACAAATACAGTTTTTCGCTTGGCGTGAGTACTGTTTTTGCAAACACTACCTTTCATAAGTCAGGCTCCGATTATACAGCAAGTACAGATAATCCTATGCGGACACCTCTTTATCTCTATGGAAGCGGAAAAATAGGCAAGAAATTTACCGTTGGCTTTGGCATTTATACACCTTATGGCAGCACGGCCAAATGGGGCAAAGACTGGGAAGGCCGCTACCTTATCCAAGATATTTCGCTGAAAGTTTTTTATTTTCAACCCACCCTTTCGTATCAAATCAACGACAAGTTAGGGATAGGCGTGGGATTTGTATATGCCACCGGCGATGCCGAAATCAACAAAGCCTTACCATATAATAGTGCCAGTGTCAACGGACAGGTAAAACTTACAGGTACGGCTTCCGATTATGGGTTCAACGCAGGAATCTTTTTCAAAGCTACTGAAAAACTCAGCATAGGCATCGATTATCGCTCTAAAATAATGATGGAACTCAAAAATGGCGATGCTGAATTTACCGTTCCCCAATCCATACAGCAAATGGGCATTCCCGAAAAGAACAAATTCAATGCAACCCTGCCTCTTCCTTCCAATCTTGATTTCGGGATTTCGTATCAGGTAACTAAAAAGATGCTGGTTTCAATAGAACTGGATTATGTTCATTGGTCAGTTTACGATTCACTAACCTTCACTTTTAAGGAAAATCCTGAAAAACTTAACTCGCACAATCCACGGAAATATAATGACAGTTATGTTACAAGGGTTGGGATGCAATATACGCTCAACGATAAATTAGCACTTCGTTGCGGCGGCTATTACGACCCCGCTCCTACCAATAAGGATTACTTTAATCCTGAAACCACCAGCCTGAATACTATCGGAGTTACTCTCGGAATGACCTATAAACCATCGCAGCATTTTGATATTGATTTTTCCTATCTGCAATTGAGTGGTTTAAAAGGCGATCGTACGTATACACCAGGTGATTTTGCCGGCACTTACAAGATGACAACTATTATTCCGGGTCTTGGCATTAATTATCATTTCTAAACTTTAAAAATCAGATTATGAAATTCAAATCATTAGTATTATTTATTTTGCTTGCCATGATATGGTCATGCAAACCCGATATTGAAAATTTTTCACCTTCCAAAGGCACAGCGGATTTCACTAAATATATTGCTATCGGAAATTCGACAACCGCTGGTTATGCCGACGGAGCTTTATACCGCCAGGGACAAATTTATTCCTATCCTAATATGCTTGCCGAACAGTTTAAGAAAGCCGGTGGCGGTGAGTTTACGCAACCACTGATGCTGGATGAATTAGGATTCGGCGGCAAAAGAGTTTTAGGTTATGTTACCGATTGTGCCGGGAATACTTCGCTTAGTCCTACCCTTGCCAGCGGAACGCCAAACCCACAAAACTTTGCCTCTATTGCCGGTCAGGGACCGTTTAATAACATGGGCGTTCCCGGAGCCAAGTCTTTTCATCTTCTTGCACCGGGCTATGGCCAGATGAATCCATATTTCGGAAGGTTTGCTTCAAGCGCATCAACTTCCATCATTGCCGATGCGTTGGCACAGCAAGCTACTTTCTTTACGCTCTGGATTGGCAATAATGATGTGTTAACTTATGCAATGGCCGGAGGAGAATCCGATAGCATTACCAACCCGGTAGCTTACGGACAATATATGGGATTAATTCTTCAGCAACTTACAGCCAACGGAGCCAAAGGCGCCATTGCCAATATTCCTGACATTACCAGCCTGCCTTTTTTTAATACAATCCCTGCTTACGGACTTGCCCTCACTTCTCAAGCCCAGGTTGACCAATTAAATGCTGCCTATGCCCCATATAATGCCGGAGCCGATCAATTTGGCGTACCGCATATCAGCTTTAGCCTGGGAGCAAATCCATTCGTAATTCAGGACAACACGCCTCCGTATAATTTATTGGGTGGTCTGCGCCAAATAAAACAAGGTGAATTGTTGACACTTTATTTACCACAGGATTCGCTCAAATGTGCATACTGGGGCAGTGCAAAGCCCATACCGGCTCAGTACGTTTTGGATAAGGCTGAATTAGATGCCATTTCTGCAGCCATAACTTCCTACAACCAAACCATTACCTCGCTGGCATCGCAATTTAATCTGGCGCTGGTTGATTTGAACAGCAAATTGAAGGGAGCCAAAACCGGTCTCGTATACGACGGCTTAAGATTTACCGCCACTTTTGTTACCGGTGGTTTTTTCTCGCTGGATGGTGTACATTTCAATCCTCAGGGGAATGCCATTGTAGCAAATTATTTTATTGATGCCATCAATCAGCAATATCAGGCAAAAATTCCAAAGATTAACATTACAAAATATCCTGGCATAGTATTTCCTTAATTTTGAAATGCTATTATTATCTTATTGCCAGAAATTGTTTCATTCGTAATTAATATCCTAAATTTGCGGCGACCTAACAGTCGCTGCAATTTTTTATGACCATCATTCAACCATACAGCCTGATTCCATTTGGACTAATGCTTCTAACCATTAGCATTGGCCCCTGGTTATTTGCAAAAACCTGGTCAAAAAATACCAATAAACTCATCATTGCTTTATTATTAGGCATTCCGGTTGTTTTTTATCTTATTTCCAACGGGTATTCGGATAACCTTTTCCATACGATGGTTTTCGATTATTTGCCGTTTATTATTCTTTTGGGAGCTTTATTTGTCATTACCGGAGGTATTTATATCTCTGGTGATATCGAAGCCCGGCCGTTGACAAACACGATTATTCTTGGTATAGGCGCTTTGCTTGCTTCGCTGATTGGAACTACGGGCTCCGCCATGCTTTTGGTGCGACCATTGATTCAAATCAATTCGGAACGAAAACTAAAATCGCATATTTTTCTTTTCACCATTGCCATTGTTGCCAATTGCGGAGGACTGCTCACTCCTATCGGTGATCCGCCGCTCTTTATGATGTATTTGAGGGGCGCGCCATTTAGCTGGTTCTTCAATCTTTTTCCCGAATGGCTATTTGTTAACGGATTATTATTGATAATTTTCTATTTAATCGACTGGTATTATCACGAAAAGGAATCACCCATTGATATCAAAAGAGATAAAACCGAGATAAAACCTATCAGAATAGAAGGTAAAATAAACTTTTTATGGCTGGCCGGCGTACTTTTGGCCGTAGCATTTATTAACCCAAACAGCCTTCCTTTTTTGAAGGATAATGTTTATCTGAAATTCATACGCGAACTGTTTTTACTGATCATGCTTTTTGCATCGCTAAAAACAACTCCCAAAAGACTACACCAGGCCAACAATTTCAGTCTGGAACCCATCAGGGAAGTAGCTTACCTGTTCCTGGGAATATTCATCACGATGATCCCATGTATTTTATTCCTCGAAAGCAATGCAAAGCATCTGAATATTACTACACCGACAGCATTTTATTTTTTATCCGGCGGATTGAGCAGTTTTTTGGATAATACGCCCACGGCAGTAACCTTTCATTCGTTGGCTTTAGGTATTTACCAGCAATCATCATCGCTTTTTGCAGGGATACCCATCGTAGGTCAGATACCGGAAAATCTTCTCAGAGCCATTTCACTCGGTTCGGTTTTGTTTGGCAGCATGACCTATATTGGTAACGGTCCCAATTTTATGATAAAATCCATTGCCGAAGAAAATCATATTCCCATGCCCGGTTTTCTGAGTTACCTCCTCCGGTTTTCCCTTATCATCCTTTTGCCCGTTTTTATATTGCTAAATTATCTTTTTATTTTTTAATTATTAATTGAGTCCACTCCGAAAAGTCAAATATTGCCACAAAATCACGAAAACACCAAATTTCACTAAAGATAAAATGCAGATTATGATGTTTTGGTGCGTTTTAGTGCCTTGGTGTTTTGGTGGCATTTCTTACTTTTTCAGTTTTCGGAATAAACTCTTAATTCAATAAGTAATAGAAACAATAAATTGTCGTATAATTAAATTTGAAAACCTTAAAAATAGAACACGGATCATATCAATCCGCACAATCCATTCAATCCGCACAATTCGTGTTTATCTGTTTTTTTCCGCGGAATCCGCGTCCTATTTTTTTTTGATATGCGACATTCTTTTTGTCCAATTACTTAATTGAGTCCACTCCGAAAAGTCAAATATTGCCACAAAATCACGAAAACACCAAATTTCACTAAAGATAAAATGCAGATTATGATGTTTTGGTGCGTTTTAGTGTCTTGGTGTTTTGGTGGCATTTCTTACTTTTTCAGTTTTCGGAATGGATTCTTAATTCAATAGAAAATTTCAGCAAGATCATTTATCACTAATCAGTTAACTAATTAGTGTCTTAAGTACGTAACTGGACTATAAAAAGTTTAGTAACACTTATTTATATTATTTTCACCTCCGGCTGACAAATTTTCATCAATGATCATAAATTACTATGAATGAGTAATTATGCTTTGTTTAAAAAAAATAGTTACATAATTTTTGAAAATAAATTTGGATTTTAAAAAAATATTATCTTTGCTTTTAAATCAGAATTTTATTGTTTTTGACAAACAAAAGATAAAATAGATAAAAGATTTAATTAGCTGTTTTAATTTATGGTTTTCGCCTTCAACTATAGGGTACACTTCATAAATCATCCATTGGATAATTCAAGCCAATTGCAATTTAATTCATATCAATTTAGCTCCGGTTCGGATCAATTGCAAGTCAATTCAAATCAACTGCACGTCGTTTCAAATCAATTTCAAGTCAATTCAAATCAACTGCACATCGTTCCAACTCAATTGCAATTCGATTCAAGCCAATTGGAACTCAATTCAGGTCAATTGAAACTTAATTCAACTCAATTAAAAACCAATTCAAGTCAATTGAAATTCAATTTAACTCAATTGGAATTCAATTCAACTCAATTTAACTTTAATTCAACTCAACTGAAACCCAATTCAAGTCAATTGGAATTTGATTTAAATCAATTTGATTTTAATTCAAGCCGGATTAATCACGGTTTATGCCAATATAAAAGTACTTAAAGTGGACTAACGTTTGGAGTACTTAACGTTTAAAACTATGGAAAGAAAAATTACCTCAAGGCACTTTATGAATCCCGAATCGCTTCGCTCGGGACTTCACTTCGTTCAGCCTTATAAACCTTACAAACTTTACAAACCTTAAAAACTTTAAAAACCTTATAAACTTTACAAACTTTATAAACCATAAAAAACCTCAATTCATTTAGTATTAACTTAAATTTTAAACAAAATGAACAAACATCAGGAAAACCAGCATGCCATGCACAAAAATGTGGAACAGACATGCGATGAAAACACAACGGTATACCAAACTCTTCCTGCATTTGCAAACAACTTCACAACGTTTAAAGCCAACAATCAAAAGATTGACGATACCACAGTGAAGCAGAAAACGCCTACCAAAGGCTATACCGAAAAACGCGACCAGGTTAAAAACGAACTGGCTGATTCTGCCATCGAGATTGCCGGAAGCGTGGCTGCTTATGCTCACGAAAATAAAGACGATATATTAGCGCGGAAAGTTGATTTTACATTTACCGAACTCACCCATGCCAGCGATTTGGTGGTAAAAAACAGGGTTACCATTATTTATAACGAAGCAAAAAACATTGTTGCAAACCTTGCCGATTACGGAACCGACAATACCCATATTACCCAGTTGGAACAGAAGCTTACCGAATTTTCGGATATCGTGGGCAAAAAAGGCTACAGCAAAGAAGAAACCCAGACGGCTACGGAACAAATTGCCGAATTGCTTGCCGAAAATAATGAACTGCTCAAAAACAGGTTGGACAAGCTGATTCTGAAATTCAGGAAGACGGCTCCCGAGTTTTACCAAAATTATTTTAATGCCCGCGAAATATACGATTTCGGCGGAGGCAGAAAAGCCAAAGTGCCCGAAGAAACGCCGCCGGCAGTATAAAAAGCATTTTGCTGGCTTGACTTTCCGAGCCTTGAAGTATTAGAAAGCCTAATGGATGATTTGCTAATGCTACGCATAGCGAAGTCCCGAACGGGATGCAAATGAAAAAATGGAGCCGCCCCGTCAGGGTTAAAAACCCTGACGGGGCTAATTTAAAAACATCTTAACCGAAGGTTTTGATAAAATAAAAAGTCCGTTGGATAATTTGGATCTTTAAAATATTTTTATATTTGTGAGCAGAAAATGATAAAAATTACGAAATAACTGCCATAATGGTGGTTACACAATCGTTAGCCACAATAATATTAACTACCAACATAATGACGACAACTCAATTAATAGAAAGAATAAAATTAGCAAAAACAAAGTTTTCGCAGATTGATCAGATTGTTGATGATATTACATTAAGAGAATGGACTAAAGTAGTTGACAAACATTCAGCGCCTATTTCATACATTGAGTCTGTAAAGTATAATTTATTAACAGTTTTGTATGCTTCAGATTATGAGGATGAATTTAAAACAGATTTTGAACCATACAAACATGCTCAACGAATTATAGAAACATTAAATTTCTTTTTGTTGGATTTTCCAAACCTGATTCATGATTCGTCTTTTTTCTCTAAAATTAGAAATCTTGACGGATTTAATTTTTTGTCTACGATGTCAGAGTTAGCTGTTGCTCATAAATTTAAAACAAATGGATGGGATATCACATTTGAAGAGAAGTATAAAAAGATAACCGGGTCTAAAAAAGATATTGATATAAAGGTTATAAATAATTTTGGACAAGTTCTGTATCTTGAAGTATACGCACCTAACGAGCAAGCTGAGATTAATGGTTTCTTTAATCCACTAGAGTATAGTGAAAGATTGATGAGAAAAGTCGAGACTAAAGTCATGGATAAATTTACTGACATTAACTTAGGTGATTTGAATGGGAAGCGAATTTTAGTTGCAAACACTTTATATTCAGACATATTTTCAATGAGTAGGAGAATATTGAATTTAGACCGCTTTTTTTATCAACTAGTTAATTTGATTCCAGAGGAAATGGATGCAATACTTTTATTCGAAGATGATTTCAGTTCGAAAGACTCTTTTTTTGAAATAAAGACAATGACAAGAAATTACTGTGGCTAATTGAATAGCCCCCCTTCAACAAAAAAGAAAACTACCATAAATAACAAATAATTTGTACTTTTATGTCTATGAAGTGCAATTCTTAGTCCGTTGCAGTCAATGGAGTTTTATAAACCCCTTGAGTAGCCTGGATTGAAAATGCAGTGAAAACTTAATTGGGTCAATAGCTACACACTATAGAACCCGAATATGAGACTATATGTTTTTTGCATTTTTGTTTTGCACTTCCTATTTTTTAAACTTAAAAATTAGAAGTTATGAAAAAACAAAAAACACATCTTACAGGTACTAAAAAAAATGTAAATCAGGATACATCAAAAATATTTATGGAAATGCCTATAGTAAATCTCAAAGCAGCAGGGATTGATGTTGGTAGCCGATCTTACTTTGTCTGTGTAGGTCAAGGTTCAAATGATGTTAATGAATTTGGCATTTTTACCTGTAATCTCCATGAAATAGCCACATACCTTAAAAATATGGGGATAGAGACTGTAGCAATGGAATCTACTGGATTTTATTGGAAACAACTCTTTGTATTACTACAAGACTATGGTTTTGAAACAATTCTTGTTAATGCACGGCATATTAAAAATGTTAAAGGAAGAAAAACAGATGTTGTTGATAGTAGATGGATACAACTTTTGCATAGTTTAGGTTTATTATCAGCTAGTTTTCAGCCTGACCTAATTACAGAAGAACTTCGAATTTACACCAGACAACGTCAATACCTTATTCAGCATGCATCGCAGCAAGTATTGAAAATGAATAAAAATCTGACTTTAATGAACTTGCAGCTAAAGCCTATTTTGCGTGATTTGGTTGGGTTAACTGGTCGTAGATTAATTGAATCTATTTTAATAGGAAAAAGAGACCCGATTGAACTTGTTACACTTATACATCCTAATTGCAAGCACTCTCCAGAAGAATTTGTTAAAGCTCTTGAAGGTAATTATCGTGATGAGTATCTATTTGAACTTCAACAAAGCTATGATAGTTACAATCATTTTCAACAACAAATTACTCAGTGTGATGAAAAAATCAATCTTTTGCTTAAACAGAGGGTCAAAATGAAAGAAATTATTCATTTAGATGATTGTTCTCTAACTAAAAATTACAAACCACCAAAGAATATTACTTACAAAAATTGTCCCCCACTACAAATAGCGGAATATGCTTATCACCTTTATGATGTTGATCTACTAAAAATTCCAGGAATAAACACAGGCACAATCTTAACTCTTATTTCCGAAGTTGGTACTGATCTATCAAAATTCAAAACGGCAAAGCACTTTACATCATGGCTTGGATTATCACCAAACAATAAAATAACAGGTGGAAAAGTTATTTCTTCGCACACAGATTCTAAAAAGAATAGGGTAGCATTAGCCTTTCGTGATGCAGCAAATTCAATTGAAAGAATTGTTATCCAAAACCCTTTAAAAGCATTTTTTATTCGAATTGCAGTAAAGAAAGGTCGTTCAGTTGCAATTACTGCAACTGCAAGAAAAATTGCAATAATTGTTTGGAAAATGCTTTCAAATAAAGAAGAATATAGCCCTTTTGTAACTGCTAAAAATGAAGAATTATTCCGTATTAAGAAAATGAAAAACATTCAAAAAGCTATCATTGAGTTTGGAATAAGACAAAACGAATTATCTTTTTAAAGTATAATAATACTTGATTTTTTGCTGCTTTAAATAATAGATTAAAAAGATCTATAGGAATCCTTATATTTGTATTTTATTTGTCACGTTATATATGAGACCGCCCCGCAAGTTGAGCTGACGGGGAGAGCCTCTCACACTCCCGATAACTATCGGGATACGTACGGGAGTTCTTTGAGTTTTCCCTGGATATTAGCCATACGGAAATATCCGAGCCATCCCCGTTGAACTTCTTTGAATGTTGAGTCTGCGCTGAAAAGTCAAAGAATAAAAAGTTGCCACTAAATCATCTATCGGCCTACGATCAGACACTTTAAGTACTTTAGCTCACTCTTGCCTGCCGGTAAGCAGGCTTTAGGCATTCCAAATCTACCTTGCGGTAGGCAGACTCGATGCACTGTCTGGTTACACAATCAGTTAACTGACTAAGCATAGTATTTAGAAATAAATTAATTTTATTTTTTTTTGGAATTAGGAAATGAATTTTTAATTTTGGCACGTTCATTAATGGATGTTTTAAAAATAACATCAAATACAATAAATCATTAATAGTTATTATGAGCAGTGAATCATTAATAGTTTTCTTTTTAGTGGCGGTGGTATTAGTAGGAGGCGCAATATTGTTCTCCCACTTTGTAGCTCCGCATTCAACAAACCCGCAAAAATCGGATCCCTACGAATGCGGAATACCAACCAAAGGTATCACCTGGCTTCAGTTTAATGTTGGTTATTATCTTTTTGCCATATTATTTTTAATTTTTGAAGTCGAAACGGTGTTTGTTTTTCCCTGGGCAGTGGTTATGCGTAAGGCTGGAATGACCGGTTTTGTTGAAATACTGATATTCTTTATTATTTTGGGCTTAGGTTTGCTCTACGCCTGGAAGAAACAAGCTTTGAAATGGGAATAAAATCAATGAAGGAAGAAGATTTCAGGGATAGCGAAACCCTGGAAATCTTTAAAAAAAGTGGCGGAAATATTTTATTAACAACGGTAGATTCACTGATCAATTGGGGACGTTCCAATTCCATATGGCCACTTACCTTCGCAACCAGTTGCTGCGGAATAGAAATGATGGCCTGCGGCGCCTCGCGACACGATTTTTCACGTTTTGGTATCGAAGTTTACCGTGCCAGTCCACGCCAGGCCGATGTTATTGTTGTGGCAGGAACCATCGTACATAAAATGGCGCCAGTGTTAAAACGGCTTTACGATCAGATGTCGGAACCAAAGTATGTGATAGCCATGGGGGCATGTGCTGTTTCCGGAGGTCCGTTTTTTTACAATTCATATTCCGTCATTAAAGGCGTTGACCAGATTATTCCGGTTGATGTTTACGTGCCCGGCTGTCCGCCACGTCCCGAAGCATTACTTTATGGAGTGATGCAACTTCAACGGAAAATTAAATTAGAAAGCATACGTGAACCACGCAATCCATTAAAAGATTGTTTATAATAACTGATTTATGGAGAACTCACAACTCAAAGAAAGAATTTTATCTTTAGTTCCCGAAGCCGAAATAGTCGAAACAAAGCAATATCTTAATGCTATCATTCCCAAAGAAAAGCTACACTTTTTAGCTAAAAATCTACGTGAAGCCGGGGATACATCGTTCGATTATTTATTTTGCCTTACCGGATTGGATTTGATGGACAGCCTTATGGTAGTATATCATATTGAATCAACAAAATACCATCATTGCATTGTTCTAAAAACCAGCACTACCGACAGAGACAAGCCGGTACTCGACAGCGTAACCGATATTTGGCATACAGCCGACTATCACGAACGCGAGGTTTTCGATTTTTTTGGAATTAAATTCAACAACCATCCCGATATGAGGAGACTTTTCCTCGATGAAACCCGCATTGAAGGATTTCCTTTCCGTAAGGATTATGTTGACGAAATCAATATCGTTGAAAGGTAAGCTATGACAGAAGAAAACAAAAATTCAGGACTCGACAGAGACGAAGAATACATCATAAATATTGGCCCACAGCACCCTTCAACTCACGGTGTGCTTCGGCTGGTAGTATCGCTCAAGGGAGAAACAGTGAAAAGTGTAGAGCCCCATTGCGGATACATTCATCGCGGCATTGAGAAAATGTGTGAAAAGCTCACCTATCCTCAGATCATTCACCTAACCGACCGGTTGGATTACTTATCGGCTCATATCAATAATGAAGCCGTTTGCCTGTGCGTGGAAAAGGCTCTCGAAATTGAGGTTCCCGAAAGGGTAAAATATATTCGTGCCATTCTCAGCGAGCTAACGCGTATTCAATCGCATGAACTTTGGTGGTGTTCGTTTGGAATGGATATGGGCGCGACCACCTGTTATTTTTACGGACTTCGTGACCGCGAAAAAGTACTCGATATTTTCGAAGAAACCTGCGGCGGGCGTATGATCGTAAGTTATAATACACCAGGTGGTTTGATGAACGATATCCATCCCAATTTTCAGAAAAGAGTAAAAGAATTTCTCAAGCATTTCCGCAAAAAACTTCCGGAATACGATCAATTGCTTACCGGCAATGTGATTATGCAGGAACGAACTAAAAATGTCGGGATTATTTCGCGCGAAGATGCAATATCTTATGGAGTAACCGGTCCATCGGGCAGAGGCTCCGGTTTTTCGTGCGACGTTCGTAAACATCATCCTTACGGGATTTACGACAAAGTGGATTTTGTTGAGCCATTATATAAAACAGGAGATACTTTTGCGCGATATAAAGTTCGTATGGATGAGATGTGGGAATCCATGAAAATAATCGAACAATTAATTGATAATATCCCCGAAGGCGATTATTGCGCCAAGATGAAACCCGTGATTAAATTGCCGGAAGGCGAATATTATCAGCGTGTTGAAGCAGCCAGAGGCGAATTGGGAGTATATATTAACAGTCGCGGTGATAAATATCCTTACCGGTTGAAACTCCGTTCACCCAACTTAAGCAATCTATCCGCCCTGAATGTATTAGCTTCAGGTTTTAAAATTGCCGATTTAATAGCCATCGGTGGTTCGCTTGATTATGTAATACCAGATATTGACAGATAAAAACTGAAAAATATGCCGTTTAACATTTATGATTTTACCTCATTTACCCAATGGATAGATAAATCGCTTTACGATTCGCTATCTCCATTATGGGCTATGATATGGGAAATGACCATCATAGGAGTTTCGTTTTTGCTCTTTTATGCAGTTATCGGGTTGTTTCTGGTATATGCCGAACGTAAAGTATGTGCTTTTATGCAATGCCGGATCGGTCCTAACCGCGTTGGCCCTTATGGAATTATCCAAACCATCGCCGACTTGTTTAAACTTCTGATGAAGGAATTAATTCCGATTAAAAATGCGGATAAATTCCTGTTCAATTTAGCTCCGTTTATCGTCATCATTACTACTTTTTTAGCCATCGCAGCCATTCCTTTTGCAAAAGGGCTTCATGCCATTGATTTCAACATCGGTATTTTTTACATTTTGGCCGTTTCGTCAATGAGCGTAATTGGAGTTTTACTTGCCGGATGGTCGAGCAACAACAAATATTCGTTGATTGGCGCCATGCGTTCGGGAGCCCAGATTGTAAGCTACGAACTATCCGTCGGATTGTCGTTGATTACCATCATAGTCCTTGCCGGTAGTATGCAACTGTCAACCATAGTGGAAGCACAAGCCGACGGTTGGTTTATTTTTAAAGGTCATATTCCGGCTATCATTGCTTTTATCATTTATCTGATTGCTGCAACCGCCGAAACCAACCGCGGTCCTTTCGACCTTGCCGAAGCCGAATCGGAATTAACCGCCGGTTATCACACCGAATATTCGGGAATCAAATTTGCATTCTTCTATTTAGCCGAATTTATTAACATGTTTATTGTTGCTTCTATTGCTGCCACTGTTTTTTGGGGAGGCTGGATGCCTTTCCATATCGGGGGCTGGGAAGCATTCAACAATATTATGGATTATATACCTCCGTTCATCTGGTTCTTTGGAAAAACATTTTTCATAATCTTTATTATCATGTGGTTTAAATGGACTTTTCCCCGTCTTCGTATCGACCAGCTTCTTACACTCGAATGGAAATATCTGTTACCCATCAACCTGTTTAACGTTCTGTTGATGGCTTTTATAGTACTCATGGGTTGGCATTTTTAAGAAATTATGAACAGTATTATTAATTACTTCACTGGATTATATAAAGGCGTCAAAAGCCTGGTTATAGGGATGAAAGTAACGGGATATTATTTTTTCCATCCCAGCGAAATCGTTACCCAGCAATATCCCGAAAATCGTATTGGTAAAAATACCAGAACAAGGAAAAAACTGGAAATGTTCGAACGTTGCAAGGGCGAGGTCATCATGCCCCACAACGAAAAGAATGAAAACCGTTGTACCGGCTGCGGAATCTGTGAGATGAACTGTCCCAATGGTACCATCGAAGTCATTTCCAAGTTTATCACGACCGAAGATGGGAAAAAGAAAAAAGTACTCGACAAGCACATTTATCACTTGGGAATGTGCACTTTTTGCGGATTATGTGTAAAAACGTGTCCCTCCAAAGCGCTGGCATTTTCCACGCATTTTGAACATGCCGTTTTTAATCGCGCCAAACTGAATAAAGTATTAAACCACGAAGGTTCAACATTAATGAAAGGAGCAGAATAATGGTACTTACAGGCAATCAATTTATGTTTTTCTTATTTGCCGCGATTATTGTGTTATTTTCAATTCTCACGGTAACCAGCCGACGAATCCTGAGAGCAGCCACTTACCTGCTTTTTGTGTTGATTTCTACTTCCGGTTTGTATTTTATGCTAAACTACCAGTTCCTGGCGGCAATACAGCTTACGTTATATGCCGGTGGTATAGTCGTACTCATCATTTTTTCCATACTTCTTACCAGCCACATTAACCAAAAGTTTGAGCCTGTAGACTGGAAAAAAAAAGTTTCGGCAGCCATTGCTGTTATTGCCGGCGCTATCGTTTGTTTAACGGCTATCCTTCAATTTTCATTTCATGCCAATCAAGCTATTGCGAAGGAAATCAATATGGATGTGATAGGCAACAGCTTATTGAATTATGGAGAAAAGGGATATGCACTGCCATTTGAAGTCATCAGCGTTTTGCTGCTGGCTGTAATGATAGGCGCCATCGTTATTGCTAAAAAGAAAAAAGAATAATCTAATATTTTAAAAGATATGTATCAGGAAATTCCATTACAATACTTTTTGATTATCAGCACGCTAATGTTTTTTATTGGCATTTATGGTTTTCTTACACGCCGCAATCTGATAACCATGCTTATGTCAACCGAACTGATTTTGAACTCGGTTAACATCAATTTTGTGGCATTTAACCGCTATCTGTATCCCGACCAGTTTCAGGGACATTTTTTTAGCATTTTCATTATCGCTATTGCTGCTGCCGAAGCATCGCTGGCTATAGCTATCATTATCAATATTTATCGCCGAATCAACAACATTAATGTTGAAGAAGTGGACGAAATGAAGTATTAGTATTAAAACACATCCAGCTCATGATAGATTACACTTATACCATACTTATCCCGCTCATTCCCTTACTGATGTTTATCTTTCTGGGATTGACGGGACATAAATTTAAAGCGCCAACCCAGGGAATACTCGGAACTCTGGGTTTGCTGGCATCCACCCTATTATCGTATTACACAGCCTATCAATACTTTTTCAATAGTATTAAAGTTGATGGTGCTTACCAGAAAATTATTGGATTCCATACGCTTTGGCTACAATTTACCGATACATTATACATTGATTTGGGCGTAATGTTAGACCCCATTTCAGTAATGATGCTTATTGTAATTACTACCGTTTCGCTGATGGTTCATCTTTACAGCATCGGCTATATGAAGGGCGACAAGGGTTTTTCACATTTTTTCGCCTTTCTTTCCTTATTTAGTTTTTCAATGCTGGGATTGGTCATTGCCACTAATATTTTCCAAATGTATATTTTCTGGGAATTGGTGGGGGTTTCGTCCTATTTGCTTATCGGATTTTATTATGAAAAACAATCGGCAGTGGCGGCAGCCAAAAAGGCTTTTATCGTTACCCGTTTTGCCGATCTGGGTTTTTTGATCGGAATATTGATTTTATCGTTTAATACGGGTACTTTTGATTTTCAACTTCTTACCGATCCTCATGGCGCGGCTATATTAAAAGGTGGTTCCATCGCTTTTATGGGATTATCCACCATGACCTGGGCAATGATACTCATTTTTATGGGAGGTGCGGGTAAATCGGCTATGTTTCCTTTACATATCTGGCTTCCCGATGCCATGGAAGGCCCAACTCCGGTTTCGGCATTAATCCATGCTGCTACCATGGTTGTTGCCGGCGTTTATTTAGTTGCCCGGTTATTTCCGGTTTTCGCCATTTCCGCTCCTTCTGGTCTGGAAGTCGTGGCATGGGTTGGCGGATTTACATCGCTATTTGCGGCGGTTATTGCCTGTACTCAAATAGATATCAAACGTGTACTTGCCTTTTCCACCATGTCGCAAATAGGCTATATGATGCTTGCTTTAGGCGTTTCGGGCTACGGCGGCGAACACGGATTAGGTTATATGGCTTCTATGTTCCACCTTTTTACGCACGCATTTTTCAAAGCGCTTCTCTTCCTTGGAGCCGGTGCCATTATTCATGCTGTGCACAGCAACAATATGACCGATATGGGCGGCTTGCGAAAACATTTACCCATCACTCACATTACCTTTTTGGTTGCCTGCCTTGCCATTACCGGCATTCCTCCTTTTTCGGGATTCTTTAGCAAAGACGAAATTTTGGTAGCTGCTTTTGAAAGCAACAAAGCCTTATTTTTAATCGAATATTTAGTAGCCGGATTAACTGCATTTTATATGTTCCGGTTGTATTACAATATATTCTGGGGCAAGCAAACCGTTTATCACGCCACCCCTCACGAAGCTCCGGCAACGATGACTTTACCACTGATTTTTCTTGCCATCGCATCGGCAACTACCGGTTTTATCCCTTTCAGCAAATTTGTAACTTCCGACGGCTTGCCTTTTGAAACCGTTACCGAATGGGGAATAGCCATCCCGTCGGTTTTGATTGCGTTGGTGGGTATCGCCATAGCCACTGTTCTTTATTACAAGCCAACCGGAATACCTTCAAAAATTACTCATGCCTTAGGCGGCTTCTATAAATCAGCCTATCATAAATTTTATTTTGATGAATTATACCAGTTTGTAACTCACAAAATTATTTTCAGGTATATTTCCACACCGATAGCCTGGTTCGACCGCCATATTATTGATGCAACCATGAACGGCATTGCCAATGTTACCAATCGCGTTTCTAATGCCATTAAAGGATTCCAGTCGGGTCAGTTACAAAAATACGCCTATGTTTTTGTTTCCGGCGTGGTCGTGTTAGCCATTATTTTTATTTATTTACTGAAATACTAAAAGCTATTTAAATGAATATACTAACCTTATTTATCGTTATTCCGGTATTAACCATGATCGGGTTAATGTCGTGCAGAGATAAAAAGTATGTGAAAATAGTTGCTGCCGTCGGGATGAGCGCTCAACTCATCAATGCAGCCGTTCTGATACTGTCATTTTTGTATCAACGTCATATGGGCAATACCGACCAAATGTTGTTTACCCAGAATTATCTATGGTATAAAAGTTTAAACATCCACTTTGCCATTGGAGTAGATGGAATATCGGTAGCCATGATCGGACTAACCTCCCTCATCATTTTTGCCGGAGTATTTGCTTCGTGGGGAATAGAAGATTTGCCAAAGGAATTTTTCACTTCGCTGATTTTGCTTTCCACAGGCGTTTTCGGTTTTTTCATTTCCATTGACCTGTTCACCATGTTTTTGTTTTATGAACTTGCTGTAATTCCCATGTATTTATTGATTGGCATCTGGGGAACCGGACCACGGGAATATTCGGCCATGAAACTTACCCTAATGCTTATGGGTGGTTCGGCCTTGATTATGGTTGGTTTACTGGGAATCTATTTCCATTCCGCAGCCCCGGGAGGCATTTTCACCTTTAATTTCGTCGAAATTTCAAAATACAAAATACCCATTGAGGCTCAACGTTTTTTCTTTCCATTTCTATTTGTCGGCTTTGGGGTTTTGGGAGCATTATTTCCTTTTCACACCTGGTCGCCCGATGGTCATGCTTCGGCGCCGACGGCTGTATCTATGCTTCATGCCGGTGTGCTGATGAAACTTGGAGGTTATGGTTGCTTTCGCGTTGCCATGTTTCTTTTACCCGAAGCCGCCCACGAAATGGCTTGGATATTTATCATTCTCACCTCCATCAGTGTGGTGTATGGAGCTTTCAGCGCCGTGGTACAAAAGGATTTAAAATATATTAATGCATATTCCTCGGTAAGCCATTGCGGCTTGGTGTTGTTTGCCATATTGATGATGAATCAGACCGCACTGAACGGCGCCATCATTCAGATGATTTCCCACGGAATTATGACGGCTCTTTTCTTTGCATTAATCGGCATGATTTACGGACGTACTCACACCCGTTTGATTAATGAAATGGGTGGTTTGATGAAGGTTATGCCATTTTTGGGTGTTTGTTATGTTATCGCCGGTTTGGCATCCTTAGGTTTACCGGGATTCAGCGGTTTTGTAGCCGAAATGACCATTTTTGTTGGCGCTTTCCAGCATCAGGATCTGTTTCACCGCGTGGTTACCATTACGGCATGTACTTCTATCGTAATCACAGCAGTATATATCCTTAGAGTGGTGGGAACTTTATTACTCGGCCCCATTAAAAATGATCATTATCTGGAATTAACCGATGCCAAATGGCACGAACGCCTGTCGGTAGGTGTGCTTATTTTTGCCATTGCCGCTATCGGGATTGCTCCTCTGTGGTTATCAAATATGATTACCGATGGATTACGTCCTATTATCAATAAATTGGGATTGGTAAGTATGAACCTGTTGGGTTTTAATTTTTAACGTTTTTGAACTGATTATCGAAAAATATTTTAATATGAGCTTTGAACAATTTGCGATGATGAGGCAGGAGCTATTTCTAATAGTGGTTTCCTTGCTCCTTTTGATAGCCGAATTAAGTTATAGCGCCGCCAAAAAACATAAAGTCATTAACCTTTCGTTGATACTGATGGGTTTAGTAACTATTGCCGGATTCTTTCCTACCCCAACGGGTACCCTTTTCGGCGGAATGTATCAAAGCAGCAGCCTGACACAACTGATGAAAGGTATCCTGAACATCGGTACGTTTGTTGTACTCCTTCAATCGGCAAAATATCTGAAAAAGGATGAAATGAAGGATAAACTAAGTGAATTTATTCTCCTCCTGATCTTCACACTCATTGGTATGAGTTTTATGATTTCTTCGGGCGACTTTTTGATGTTTTATATCGGATTGGAACTTGCGACTTTACCTTTGGCAGCCCTTGCCGCTTTCGAAAAATACAAAGAAAAATCAGCGGAAGCCGGTATTAAATACATACTTATTTCTGCCCTTTCGTCCGGCATTTTGTTATGGGGACTTTCCATGATTTACGGAACTACAGGTTCATTGTATTTTAAGGATGTAGCCGCCAATTATTCCAATACACCTCTTCAGGCGCTTGCTTTTATCTTTTTCTTTGCCGGAATGGCATTCAAAATCTCGCTGGTGCCTTTCCACCTTTGGACAGCCGATGTGTATGAAGGAGCGCCTATTAACGTAACATCTTATCTTTCGGTAATATCTAAGGGAGCTGCGGCTTTCATTTTTGTAATTATTTTATATACCGTATTTAGTCCCATTGCCCTGATGTGGAAAGATATTATTTATGTCATCGCCATTCTTACCATGACTATTGGTAATCTTTTCGCCATAAGGCAAAAAAATCTAAAACGGTTCATGGCTTTTTCATCCATTTCCCAGGCCGGTTTTATCCTTCTGGGTATTATAGGCGGAAGCGTCCTTGGGATGACCACGGTAATTTATTTTATACTGGTTTATATCTTTTCCAATTTAGGTGTTTTTGGAGTAATTTCTGCGGTTTCCAATGCTACGGGCAAGGAAAATATCGACGATTACGACGGGATGTACCGTACCAATCCAAAATTATGCTGGGTGATGACGCTTAGTTTGTTCTCTTTAGCGGGTATCCCGCCTTTAGCCGGTTTCTTTGGTAAATTTTTCCTCTTTTCGGCCGCCGCTCAACAAGGATTGTATATTTTAGTTTTTATTGCCGTTTTAAATACAATCATCTCCTTGTACTATTATTTATTGATTATCAAAGCAATGTTTATTAATCATAGCGTTAGTCCTATAGCCTGGTTCAAAAATGATTTTATTACCCGCCTCGGATTGCTTATTTGTGTGGCCGGCATCGTGATCATTGGATTTTCGGGACAGGTTTTTGATTATATTCAAAGCATAAGTGAATTCTGGTATTCCATTTCTATTTTTTAAAAACGATTAAATATGCCATTAAATAAAGGAAAACATATCGTTGAAGAAATTCAGGGAGTCCGTTGCACACTCGTTGAAAGCGGCGCCGATAAAAATCGCGCTGACTTTCTCAAACGTTTATTGGAATACAATAAATTAGAAGTGCTGATGGAAGAAGAACCTAAAAAAGAGGAAGGTGCACAGCCAATCTATCGCATTGGCGTTACCGACATTCTTTTTAATTCGGTACTTGCCGTTTACGAACATTTATTATACACTCCCGAAGGCATCAAAGTTTCACCCGCCTATTGGAATCAATGGAAGGTAAAACAAGATGTTCCTTACTGGAAACTGAAAGAGAGTAATTTAAAACCTAAAAATCCGGGTTATTAATTTTTTTCCAATTTAAATACGCTAAGTTCTTTTAAGATTTTATACTTTTGAACCCTGCTTTTGCAGAAAACAATAAATTTATTACAAGTTCGCATTAAACGTTTGGATATAATTAAATATAGATAAGCCAATGATAACACTTGGTATTAAAGATCAACACACCTTCCTGGACGAAGTAAACAAGAAAAGCGGCTGCAACATACTGGAATGCTATCAGTGTGGAAAATGTTCGGGTACCTGTCCGGTTTCCATGTATATGGATATAACTCCCCGTCAGGTGATGCAGTTTATCAAGTTGGGAATGAAGGACGAAGTGCTGGTTGCAAACACCAGTTGGTTTTGCCTTACCTGCGCAGCCTGCTCGGGTCGTTGCCCACGCCAGATTGATATCCCCAGGGTCATGGAAACGATCAGGCATATTGCCATTGAAGAGAATGTTTCTTCAAAATCAAAAAAAGTGAAAGACATCCGAAAATTCCACGACATTTTCCTCGATATGGTTCGCCGTTACGGACGTGGCTACGAACTCCGGCTGATGGCAGAATTTAATATCCGTACCCGTAATTATTTTAAAGATATGCTTTTAGCTCCACCAGCCCTCTTAAAAGGGAAAATTAAACTTTTTCCTGCCCGTATGAAAACGGCTAACGCTATTAAAAGGATGTTCGCTATGGCCAAAAAATTGGAAGAACAACCTAAACAATAATCGTTGCATTGCTATTCGTTTAAATTTTGATAAAATCACAAATCTAAAAATCTAACCGGAACCCGATAATGAAAAAATTAACATACTTCCCGGGATGTTCAGCTCACGGCACCAGCGAGGAATTTGACCATACCCTGAAACTGGTCATGAAATCGCTTGAGGTTGAATTGGACGAGATACCCGACTGGAATTGTTGCGGCGCTACTTCGGCTCACGTCATGACCGAAAATCTCGCCCTGGCTCTGCCTCTGCGAAACCTGATTCTTGCCGAAGCTCTTCATAACGACTCGATGGGAATCGCCTGCGCTTCCTGTTATGCCCGTCATAAAGTTACCAAATATGAACTGGATAAAGATCCCGTTTTAGCTAAAAAAATAAATACCACCATTGATGAAGGAACCTATCATGGTACCGTTGAAGTAAAATCCATGCTTCAGTTTGTTTATGAAGAAATTGGAATTGAAAAAATCAAGAGTCTGGTAAAAAAGCCACTTACGGGATTAAAAGTTGCCTGCTATTATGGTTGCCTGCTCACCCGCCCCAAAGCCATTACCCAGTTCGATTCGCCGGAATATCCGATGAGCATGGATCGTATCATGGAGGCCCTTGGAGCTACCGCCGTTCCTTTTGATTTTAAAACCGAATGCTGCGGAGCATCTTTCTCTATTTCAAGCTCAGACGTTGTATTATCGCTAAGCGGAAAAATTCTGGAATATGCCAAGGCAAGCGGCGCCGACATGATAGTGGTTGCTTGTCCTTTGTGCCAGAGCAATCTCGACATGCGCCAGCCGGGTGTCGAAAAACTATTTCATGTTAAATTAAACCTTCCGGTGATGTATTTCACACAACTCCTTGCCCTCGCTTTTGGCTACGACCAAAAAGATCTTATGCTGGGCAAACATATTGTTCCGGTGGAAGAAGCCTTAGCCAAAATAGGAAAAGAACCGGAGAAAAAAGAGAAAATAAAAAGTAAAAAAACCGTTGAATCAGAGGAGGCAAAATAATGGCAAGAGTAGGAGTTTTTGTATGTTTTTGCGGAGCAAACATTGCCGATTTCGTTGATGTAAACGAAGTAGTGGAAGAAACAAAAAAAATCAAAGACGTTAAGTTTGCGATAAATTATAAGTACATGTGCTCCGATCCGGGGCAGGGCTTAATCAAACAGGCTATTATTGAAAATAAGCTGACCTCCGTGGTGGTTGCCGCCTGTTCGCCGCGTATGCACGAAAAAACCTTCCGGCGTGCTATTTCCGAAGCCGGACTGAATCCTTTTTTGCTCGAAATTGCCAACATCCGCGAGCATTCATCATGGGTTCATCAAAAAGATAAAAAAAGCGCTACCGCCAAATCATGCGACCTGGTTCGTATGGCTGTAGCCAAATCCATAGCCAACGAACAACTTCACGAAATTTCTGTTCCGGTAACCAAACGAGCGTTGGTCATCGGAGGCGGAATTGCTGGAATACAAGCAGCGCTCGACATTGCCGATGCTCATATTCCCGTGGTCTTGGTTGAAAAAAGCCCATCCATCGGTGGTCGTATGGCTCAACTGGATGAAACCTTCCCTACCCTCGACTGTTCACAGTGTATTTTAACTCCGAGAATGGTTGATGTTGCGACTCATCCGTACATTGAGTTGATACCTTATTCCGAAGTGATTGGACTCGACGGTTATGTGGGTAATTACAAGGTTCAGATTAAGAAAAAAGCTTCTTACGTTAATTTCTCTTCCTGTACCGGATGCGGTGCATGCAGTCAGAAATGTCCGGTGAAAGTTCCCAACGAATTTAACCTGGGACACGACAAACGCAAAGCTATCTACTCCCCTTTTCCTCAAGCCGTTCCTAACAAGCCGGTGATTGATGCCGAACATTGCCTGATGCTTACCAAAGGCAAATGTGGTATCTGTAAAAAAACCTGCGAAAAAGGCTCGATAGATTACGATATGAAAGACGAAATCATCGAACGCGAGGTTGGCGCCGTGGTGGTTGCTACCGGTTACGAACTTTATGATGCCAGTCCCTATGAAGAATATGGCGTTGGCCGGTTCAAAGATGTGATTTCATCCCTTGAATTTGAACGTATGGTTTCGGCTTCGGGTCCAACCAACGGAACGCCCATCCGTCCATCGGACGGCGAGATTCCTAAAAATGTTGTGTTCATTAAATGTGTAGGTTCACGCGACGAAGCCAAAGGCATAGAATACTGTTCCAAAATATGCTGCATGTACACGGCAAAGCACACCATGCTGCTACATCATAAAGTCCACGATTCGCATGCCTTTATATTTTACATGGATATACGTGCCGCCGGCAAAGGGTATGAAGAGTTTGTAAAACGTGCCCAGGTGGAAACCGCCGCAACATACCTTCGTGGACGTGTTTCCAAAATTTACCAGAAAGGTAAAAAGCTCATTGTGCGTGGCGAAGATGCACAGATTGGACAGATTGTTGAAGTGGAAGCCGACTTAGTGGTACTGGCTACCGCCGTCATGGCACAAAAAGACAATCCTGATCTTGCCCGTCGATTGGGTATTTCATACGATAAATATGGTTTCCTTTCGGAAGCTCATCCTAAGCTGCGCCCCGTGGAAACATCCAAAGCCGGTATTTTCCTTGCCGGATGTACCCAGGCTCCCAAAGACATTCCCGATACGGTATCCCAGGCATCGGCTTGTGCCGCCAAAGTATGCGGTTTGTTTGCCAGCGATACGATGAAGAAAGACCCGATGATTTCGCATATTGTACAGGAAAACTGCACAGGTTGTCAGAACTGCATCAGGGTTTGCCCCTATACCGCCATCGTTACGGAAGAAATTCCAATTGCACCTCGTTCCACCGAAATGCGCACCGTTGCTAAAGTGAACGAAGGCGTTTGCCAGGGTTGCGGTTCCTGCGTTGCTGTTTGCCGCAGTTTTGCTGCTACCTTATCAGGATTTACAGATAAACAGATAATTAATGAGATTCTTGCTATATGAGCGATACTATAACTGAAAAAATTGTAAGTGCCGAAAATCCATCACTGGAAGCGCCCAGCGATTGGCAGCCGGTAATTATTGGCATATTGTGTAACTGGTGTTCGTATGCCGGTAGCGACCTTACGGGAACTTCCCGCCTGCAATATCCGCCCAACATCCGGATTATCCGCGTGCCTTGTTCTTCAAGGGTTGACCCGTGGTTTATCATCAAATCGCTGCAAACATCCGCCGATGGCGTGCTCATTTCGGGCTGCCATCCAGGCGATTGCCACTACATCGCTGGCAACTATTATGCCCGCCGTCGCTTTTTGGTTACCAAGGAATTATTAAAATTTGTCGGCTATCACGAAAACCGCGTACAGTTTTCATGGGTTTCGGCTGCCGAAGGTCCCAAGTTTGCCAAAGTAGTTGCCAAAGTTACCGAAGACGTCAAAAAATTAGGACCTCTTCATAAATACAGAAAGGAGGATTTGCTCTGATGGATTATACAAAACAAATACAGGAAATTGCTTCCCGTCTGTTTGCCGAAAATAAGATTGATTTCTTTATCGGCTATAAACAAAACCTCTTTGATACCAATCAGGTTCCTTTGTTACTTACCAATGCCGACGGCATTAGCCAACTGATTTTTAACGATAAATCCAATTACAACCTTACCACTTATCTGAAGTTTGAGCATACCCGCAACAAACGCGTAGGTCTGATAGTAAAAGGCTGTGATAGCCGTGCCCTTAACCTCCTGCTTACCGAACATCAGGCAAAACGCGAAAATTTATACATCGTTGGCATTTGTTGCGAAGGTATTGTTGATGAAAATGGAAACAAACAACAAAATTGCACCGAATGTGTGATGCCTAATGCCTTGGTTTATGATGAACTTCTTGGCGAAAAGCAACCCGAAAAAAAATACGCTCCCAATGCTGACGTCAAGGCATGGCACGACAAAAGCCTGACCGAACGTGGCGAATATTTTGAGAATGTGTTCGAAAACTGCATCCGCTGCAATGCCTGCCGGCACTCCTGCCCGCTTTGCTATTGTTCCAAATGCTGTATTGATCAGGAAACTTCCACTTTGTATAACGGCGCCAATACGCTGCCCAATGCAGCTCACGCCCTGCTTACCTGGTCGCTTCATCTTGCCGGTCGTTGCGTGGATTGCCGCAATTGCGAACGCGCCTGTCCAAGCCATCTGCCGCTTCATCTGCTTCATAAACAAAATGAAATGGTTATTTACGAAAACTTCCAGAATCACCTTTCGGGTATGGAAAAAGACGAACCAGGCGCTTTCTATAAATATAATCTGAAAGACCCTGACGATTTTATTATGTAGCGAATAAATAACTAACGATTAATGATTAATGACTAATGTTTAATGATATTCGAAGTTTGTAAACCTTGTAACTTTATAAACCTTAAGAACCTTACAAACTTTATAAACTTTAAGAACATTACAAACTTTACAAACTTTTTAACTCTAAATCATGAGTTTCCAGATATACCAAACAGATAAAGCCGGTCGTGATAAGTTCTATGAAGATATCATAGCCAAAAACGTAACCTTTGCTCCGGTTGAAAAATTCAGCAAGTTTGATTTCCGACAGGTCAGCAGCCTCGCCGAATGCAATCCTGATTCGCCCATAGCTTCTACCATGAGCATCAAACCATTGTTTTTTCCAAAGACTTCCAAAATTCTGAAATACAACGAATCGAGCGCCGGAACGGAAGTTTCCCTGCCCGAAGAAGCCGACACGTTGCAGCAGAAGAAAGTCATCCTTGGAGCCAAACATTGCGATGCCCGCGGAATGCAGGTTCTCGATAAAGTATACAAATGGGATTACGTGGACGACGACTACTTTAAACGTCGCGAAAACACCGTCATCATTTCCACCTGCTGCAACAAGGCCGATACTCATTGTTTCTGCACTTCGCTGGATTATGACGTAGAAAATTCAGACGCCTATGATGTGATGGTTGCCCAGACATCAGAAAACGATTACCATATTCAGGCTCATACCGAAAAAGGAGAACAGTTTCTTAAAGACTATCAACTGAAAGCTGCCGGCACTGATGCGGATGCCAAGATAAAGGAACATTACCAAAAGTTTGCCGCCTCGTTCAAGCTGAAGATGGATTACAATCTCATCAATGCTAAACTGCAGGAAAATGTTGATTCCCCTGCCTTTGAAGAAGCTCCCAACCGTTGCATAAGCTGCAACACCTGTAGCTTTATCTGTCCTACCTGCCACTGTTTTAAAATTTCGGACGAAAAAATTAAAGATAACGGCATACGCTACAAAAGTTACGACTCCTGCAACAACGTTTATTTTACCCTGATGGCCGGTGGACATAATCCCCGTCCGGTAAAATACCGCCGCTGGCGTCAGCGCGCCATGCACAAATTTGTTTATTACAAGGAACGCTTCGGCGTGAATCTTTGCGTAGGTTGCGGCCGTTGTGCCAACTCCTGCCCTGTAAACATCAGTATTTTTGAAGTAGTGAACCAGGTTGCGGAAAAAGCCTAATATGTAAAAGCTATTGAATAGAAATTGTACGAAGTAAATTTACGATGTACGATTTAAAGATCCAAAATGGATAAATTTAAGTTCATACTTAGTTCAGATGAAGAATCAAATGAATTGGTTTCTATTTTTACACAAACACTAAAAACCCTAAAATCGTAAATTGTACATTGTACATCGTAAATCACAACAGTCATGGAACAACTTTTATTACCTATACTCTGCCGCATTGATTCGGTAGTTGATGAAACCCCGGATGTAAAAACATTCAGACTGAAGATTAAAGACCCGGCACAGATGGAGAAATTCCACTGGAATCCGGGACAGTTTGTCGAATTTTCCATTTTCGGATTTGGTGAATGTACGTTCTGCATCGCCTCCTCTCCTACCCGCCAGGGGTATTTTGATTGCTCTATCAAAAAAGCGGGCGAAGTAACCAGCCATATCCATTCGCTGCTCGATGTAGGAATGGACATCGGCATACGCGGCCCTTTCGGGAACTGGTTCCCTTTTGAAGAACTCAAAGGCAAGAACCTTCTCTTTATCGGAGGCGGTATCGGATTGGCTCCACTGCGTTCGTTGATACAATATTGCCTCGATAACCGTAAGGATTATGGCGACATCAACATTCTTTATGGCGCACGTTCTTCCTCCGACCTTGTCTATAAAAACGAACTGAAGGAATGGCAGGATAACCCGACCATCAAAACCACCCTCACCATCGACCGTCCCGAAGAAACCTGGAAAGATAATGTGGGCGTAGTTCCCAAGATATTGGAAGACGTAGTGAAACCCTCTATCCCCAATACACGGGTGATCACCTGCGGACCTCCCATCATGATAAAATTTACGCTTCAGTCGCTCGACAAGCTCGGTTTTGCGCCCAAAGATGTCATTACTACTCTTGAGATGAAGATGCAGTGTGGCCTCGGCAAATGCGGACGCTGCAACATCGGTAGCACCTACGTTTGCAAGGATGGTCCGGTGTTTACCTATGAGCAGATGAAGAAAATGGGCGACGAATATTAATAAACAACCTAATAACTCTTCCATCCCGATGTTTGGGATTGGAAGGTTTTTGTAGTTCCTAATTTGCTTATTTTTTCTCTTCATTTAAACGCTGACAGGTACTTCGTACGCTGTCAGGTTTTGGAAGGTTGCGTTTGCTTTTACCGGGAATGGTAAATAGTCTTAAATGCTTTTTTGACGGAGTTTCCAAGATAAAACGGACCTTCATAATAGCCCGTTAAATTCTGTCCTCTCTCGTCTTTTCCCTCAAAAGAAAGCTGGTAGTCATTACCGTTTTTTAATATAGTAATCTGGCCGAAGGTTATCTTGCGAATAGAATCATAACGAAGGGAGACGGGATAAAAGTTAAAAAACACATTGCCGTTGGTAAAAGTTCCGGCAGTCCCCAATTGTTCAGCATCATAAACATATACTCCCGGGTTTAGCGAAAGCGAATCGGAAGCGTAGAAGTTAAAATGAAGCATCTGGCCATGACCACGGATGGAGTCAATGACGTCGTCGGTTACATACAGGTAAAAATCGCGTGTAAGCAACGATAAATCGTAAGAATAAGCAGTGGCGCTTCCCCAATGTCCGTTATTAACCAAAAAACCCGTGAATAATGGATAGCTTGTGCTACCTACGCTGAAATACCCGTTACCCACATTGTCATCACTTTTTTTATTACAGCCGGCGATGACTGCAACGGTAAAAAGGAACAAACCCAACAAAATTTTTGATCTTACTTTCATGCCTGAAATTTTTATGCTTATGCTTAGCTATGATTTGTCTGCAACAAACGTTTCTATTTATCTGACAAATTAAAGAAAAAATATGTTTGCTTGGGTTAATTATTTGAACTAAAAAAGGGATGAAATAGAATCTCAATTATTTTGCTTCTACCGTTACCCCATCAGATTCCGTTTCTGATAACGGTTTATCCTTTAATCCGAATTTTATAGCCAGACATGCCAAAATAAAATAGACAATCATCTGGATGCAAAGCATATTCCATTCAAAGGATAAGGAATGCAAATCCGCGCCACAAATTCTCAGCTTAAAAAAGGCATCTATCATGGGAGTAGTTGGTAAAATATAGGATATTCCCTTTAACAATCCCGGTAAGGCTTGTACAGGCCAGGAAGCTCCGCTTAAAAAATATACCGTAGGCGAAATAAATACAATAAACAACAGAGACTGTACTCTCTTTCGGAATAATACCCCAATGGCAATTCCCATAAACGCTACTGCAAATAAAAATGGAATTAACAGGTAATAAACTTCGAGGAAACTGTTTTTATCGGGAAAGTGCAACCATCGGTAGAAAAATCCCAATAAAAAAAGCGTAGTAAAAAGATAAACAAAAATATAAGCAAAGGATTTTCCCACCACAATACTAATGCTTCGACCCATTCGGGAAAGCATTTCGATAAAATGTTTATTTTTTCTTTTTTCGTAATTCTTACCAAAAAGCAAGCCAATGCCAATGACTAATGTTTGCTGAATAACAATGAGAAGTATGCTTGGAACAACAAAAGTGCCATATCCCCCCGAAGGATTGAAAAGGTTATACGTTTCCACCTCCAAAGGTTCACGTGTAACCAAGGCCTGATTCATGTTTTTCCCCTTTGCCATCAGATTCCGGACAACAATTCCGGCATTCAACATACCGGAAGCATAGCTGTTTGCTGCAAAAACCTGTTTGTATAGCAATAAATGACCGGCATCGCAATACACGGTAATATTGGTTTGCTTTCCGCTTAAAACATCCTTTTCAAACTTATCGGGTATTAAAACAATACCGTCAACTTTTCCCGAATAAAACAATTGTTCCGCCTCGTTTAGACTCCCGGATTTGCAAAGTATTTTCACTTGTTCTGTGGCATCAGCCATCCTGCTGTACTGACGGCTTAAAGCTGTGTGATCCATATCGACCATAGCAACAGGAATTTCTCTGACAGTTTCTTTAACATATCCTATGGAATAAGCCACCGGATAGGCGACCATTGCTATGATAAAAATAAGGAATGCACCGGCATCCAAAAAAGTTTCTTTCAGTTCGGAGGTGAAAACATGGGCTGTATCATTCAAAAACAACAACAATTTTTTCAACATAACATATACATTAAATTTTGCCCCAATACTTTTTGTTTTGAAGAAGATATTTCAGCCTTGGTATAAAAAGAAAGCCGAGAATTATGAAACCCCATAAGTAATACATCTGGTAAATTCCCATTGTTACCGGTTCCATTCGTACAGATTGTCCGACAAATATTTGTATCCAGTACACAATCGGGAATATCCGGCTGAATATCCAGCCTATGGCAGGCATTGCCATGAACGGGAAAGAAAATCCGGCATAGGTTATGGCTAACATGGTGTAGGCACTGGCAAGCGACAACGCCAAGCGAAGATTTTTAGTAAGCGTAATAAACACAATAGCCATTGATTGATAGCTTAATATCAGCAACAACTCAGAAATCAGAATGGTGAACATGCTTCCTTTTAATGGAAGTCCCAGCACATAGAAAAAATCTAGGTTCATAAACACGGCAACCAAACAATAAAAGAAGGTATAAGGCAGAATTTTACCGGTCAACGCGATAACGATATTGTTATCTGCAGCTCCCAGCCAGTCTTTGCCTGTTCCATACTGCAGTTCTGTTCCTACGGCATAAATGGTTCCAAAAAGAGTAAATACCGTAAGCATAACAGGCAACAAAAGAATGGTAAGAAAATACGCGTAGCTGGTAAACGGATTGAAAAGTAAAACCGAACGGAGCTGAATGGGAAGCACATTTGATATGGCCTGCTTTTCCGTTTCTCCGCTTTGTAAATGAGAATGCAAACTAATACCGGCCGACAAAGTAGCAATGGCTTTGCGGATGCCACTATTGAGCAAGCCGCCAGTTATCACATTTGCATTATTCAAATACAGAGCAATCCTTGCATTTTGCCCTTTTAAAATGTCTTTTTCGGCATCTTTAGGAATATAAATCACGGCATCCGCCTTTCCTTCTTTAAGCGCAATGCGGGCTTCTTCCAGACTTATAAAATTTCTGTCAACAGCGGCGATGGAAGTAGCATCTACCATTTGAGCTACTTTTCTCGAAAGAGATGTATGATCCAAATCAACTACCGCTACCGGCAAATCGCGTGGCACACCGGAAGAAAATATCCACGATACGATAAAAAACGCAAACAAAGGGCCAAGAAATGTGATAAAGAAAAAGGTTCTTTCTTTCAGCATTCTGCCTAACTCGCGATTAATTACTCTTCCCAATAAATGTCTCATGGATGGCTATTCTTTCTCAAATATTTACTATTTATTTTTCAGCAGACCTCACCTTATCCCAATCAACCAAAACACTCATCCCTGGACGTAAACCTTCTGCTTTTTCTATAGGAACAGCGTGCACTTCAAAAGTTTTCATATCAAAATCGCCGGTAGTTTTGGTGGCATTCCAAGTAGCAAAACTTCCCAGAGCGTGAATATATGTTACTTTCAATTTCAATTCTTTATCGCCAAGAGCCGGAAATTTAGCAGTAAATTCACTTCCCATTTTAATGTTTGCCAAAAGGTCTTCGCGAAGGTTAAACGTAGCCCAGCAATCCTGTAATTTAACAATGGTAACCACCGGATATCCGGCAGAAACCAGTTCTCCGGATTCGGCAATGATATCGGCCACTTCGCCATCAACAGGAGCGTAAATACAGGTTTCACTCAGATAACTTTTTACCTCATCAATTGCGCCTTCTGCCCGTGCCACCAACGACCTTGCAGCTTCTTTATCTTCGATACGGGTTCCTTTTTTCGCTTTATTCCAGATAGCTTTGGCGGCATTGGAAGTTTCGCGTGCTGCTTTATACTGGGCTTCCGCTTCATCGCGCTTTTGGGCAGGAACTACGCCTTCTTTATATAAATTATTCACACGGTCGTAAGTTTTCTGAGCCAATTCAAGGGCGGCCTCAGCTTTCAAATACGTATCGTAAGCAGCTTCAATGTCTTCCGATTCTGCACCATTCGTGGCTTTTTTATTCTGTGCTACAGCGCCTTGCAATGCAGCATGTGCCTGAGCAAGTTTGGCATCCATTTCCGGACTGTGAAAGGTAAACAGTAGCTGCCCTTTTTTAACAAAATCGCCTTTGTGTACAGCCAGGCTGTCGATACGTCCTACTATTTTTGAAGCTACTTTTATCTGCGTGGCATCCATTTCGCCCTGAACCTCCAAAGGACGGGGTTTATTAATCAGCACTGCAGAAACAATCAGAAAAACCACCAATGCGGTTACCCCTATTACAACAAGTAAAATACCTTTTTTATTCATACCAAATTTATATTACTGATTTTAATACCTTTATTACTTATAACTTTCCATTTTTACGCTAAGCCGTTTCTGACAATCAGGAAACTGACTGGAAATCCCGGCATATTCCAAAAGACGGGCAAGTGCTAAATCATAGCCATACATCGCCTGCAAACGTTCGATACGAACCTGCGACTGCGCCAACCGGGCATCTACTACTTCGGTAGCATTCGACATTTCTTCGTGGAATGCTTTTTCACGTACACGTAAATATTCATCTGTAAATGTCTTTGACGATTCCAGTTCTACAAGCTGTTCACGGTACATGTTCAGTTCCTGGTACAATTTATTGATCATCGTTTCAATATCGGATTGTGCTTTTTGTTCCACTTCTTCCACCTGATCGGTTTTTAGGGCTGCGGCTTTTACCTTACGGTAACGGGCAGCGCCGTCGAACAAGGTCCAGTTTAAACCAATGCCAACCGTCCAATCCGGAGTATAGGGCGATAAATCCTTATCCACAATATTATACATGCCTTCCAGCGCTATTGCGGGAAAATATTCCGATTTTTCAACTTTATAGTTTTGCATCACCAGCTTCTTTTTACTATTTACCTGTTGCAAAAGCGGGTTGTTTTGCCGCGCATTTTTAATAAAATAATCCAAGGGTTCAATCGTGTCGAGATAAAAGAGCCTGGATGAGGGTTCCAGCGTTATTTCTTCTTCCATGGCAAGGGTATTTAATAACGACTGGTTTACAATTTCCTGAGTCCGTTTGGCTTTGCTGAATTCTCGTTCTGCCTGTGCCTGAAAAACTCTTGCATGCAATACATCCGCATTAGCGATCATGCCTTGCTTTTCCATTTTTATGGCATCATCCAGATGCTTGTTCATCCCGTCGAGCACATCCTGACGAATCATCACGGCCTGCCGTGCAAGACATAATCCAAAATATCTTTCCGTAAGTTCGCTCATCAGTTCGCCTTGTTTCTGTCTGGCAACTTCATCGGCTTCACCTTTCTGAATTTCTGCAACTTTATTGGCAGCAGCAATTTTTCCTCCGGTATAAATGGGCCATTGCATGGTAGCAGCGACTAATCCAAATTCTTTTTTTTGTATCATTTTATCCCAGTCACCGTTTTGTACGCTGGTCAATCCTTCCAATAATTGACCTCTTACGGCTTGTGTAGAAAGATTATCAGGCAAGATAGGCATCTGCTGGTGGGTGGCGGGATCAGGATTAGGAACACCGGAAAAATTGCCATAATTACCCAAAGCCTGATACAAAGGAGTAATCGCATCACGTACCTGAGTGAGGTCGAGATGCAGATTATCCGACATTCTCATATAACTTGCCGAAATGCCAACTTTGGGAAGATACAGCCCCTTTGCCGCTTTGACTTCCTGCTTTTTTTCTTTTTGAAGGTACTGGTTTTGCTTCAGAACATGACTGTTGCCATTGGTTATCTCCAACGCCTGTTCAAAAGTAAGCGTTTTGACGGGTACCGTGTTTTGAGCTGTTACCGTCCATTCCGAAAGGTAAAAAATCAAAAGCAGGAATAAAACCGTTGTACGGATTTTAAACTTCATAATCAGTCTATTTTAAAAGTTTCAATATAATTTTTATCACTTCAGTAATCTCTTGATCCCCAAGTTGGGACTTATAAAAAAAATTCTTTATCCGAAGATTTATAAACTGAATTGGATATACAACGCCAATCAGAAAAATATGCTCTTCGTTTATACCGCTGCCTATTTCATTTGAAATAATTCCCTTTTCCTTTAACTCTTTGCACAACAAAAATATACGCTGACGCTGATCCTCATGTATATTAAAATTGTAATCATTCATTAAGACGTACAGAAACTTAATCTTTTCAGGTCTTTTTATAGCAAAGTTAAATAAAATCGGGATAAATTCCCCAAAAATGTTCTTAACAGATTGTCCGCCGGAGATAATGGGCTCGAGCCGATTAGTAATATCGTTTAAAATATCGTATAATAAGCTGTTAACCAAATCCGTCTTGCTTTTATAAAAACGGTAGAGATACCCTTCGGCAACGCCTGCTTTTCCAGCTATTGAAGAAATGGAAGCACCGCCAAAACCGTTTTCCACCACCATCAACAATGCGGATTGTTTTATACGTTCTATTTTTGATTCGTCAACGAGCCGTGCCATATTTTGAGTGAATACTCATTCATTTAAGGCAGCAAAAATAATCAAAGAATTGAGATGAGCGTATATTTTAAACATTAATTTTTCATAAAATTTATTGAAGATAGCCCACCGTCTGTGTTACGATTATTACCTGATCTTCCGATAATTTTAATGCTTTGGCAAGCTGATCCTTGTCAAACATAGCTCTAACCACACAACCCAAATCCTCGGATACGCACCATAAATAGACATTTTGAACGATGGCTCCGGTACAAATGGATGCTGCGACCATTCTGTCCGTTTCATTTTTAGTGAAAGTAGCTCGTTTTTTATCCATCACGTATACTAAGTTCAGCGCTGCCACTTTCACAAAATCCTGTGCCCCTGTACTGGAACGTACATCGTCGGAGGTTATATGGATGAGTGTATTCCCCATAGGGTCGTAACGAAACGCACCCCGGGAGGTAGTAATATACACATCCATTTCCTGCGTATTGCGCGACGAAGGAGCCGTATGTTTACCCTCTTTCGTCCGGTTTATTCCCCAGGCTGCCCATAGCAGGTTGGATAGCTGCTGATCGGTCAAATCCTTTGCCGTAAAATTGCGTGAAGAATGGCGATCGTTTAATGCCGTCATCAGCGGCTTTCCGCCTTCTTTTTGCGGAACAGGCAACGGGATCGTTTCCTGAGCAAAACATCCTGTTCCCACAATGCTTACCAATAAAACAAAAAGTATCTTTTTAATCATTTTTTTCTTTAATTTAATCATTAACTTTATAACCTTATAAACTTTATAAACGTTATGAACCTTCAAACTTACCTTTTATATGGATGAGCTTCCGTATTAAAAATAACCTTATTAAAATCGAGCGACCGGTTATCGTCGAAAAGTAAAAAGGCATATTTCAGGGTTTCGGCAAGAAAAAAACTTTCCATATAATCCCTCTTTTCCTTGGTCTTTACGTCTTTAAGCGCGGCATATGCTTCGGGAGTGCGGCAATAGGTAACAATGTTCAGAAACATATCGCGTCCCTGGCGTAAGTATTTTTCATCGTGAGTATAATTATACAAGTAATACGCGCTTTCGATATTTTCGGGACGGAGGATATAATTGGCATTTGTTATTTCCATGGTGGCATAATTCAATTCTTCAGGTTCAATATCGTTAAGCATAAACATCTTGTAATTTGATTCCTGGAGTTTTTCGGCACGCGTCAAATCACCGCTCATCGCAAGAGATGCTGCAAAAAACGCATCCAGCGAACCATAAACGGTAGCCGAACGCTTGCCGGTATTCATATCGGAATGTCCGTACCAAAAACCATCGTATTGCGTGTCGGCAAGGTATTTATTCACGGCAACGATGCTTGTATTCCATAGTTCGCGCATATCTTTATCATTAAACAAAATGGAAGACTTGAGCATGTATTCGAGGTATGAATCAATACAACCCGAAATATGGCTGTCGGTTTCCGTCCACTCCCCTGTTTCCACATTGATGCTGGTTCCCGTAAGGTTTATTGGCGAACGGAGTTTATGAAGGGCGAGCATAGCCTTTTTTGCCGTTTCAAAATATTTTGGATTCCCGGTATGGCGGCTGAGAACGCCGTATTCAACAATGTAAGTGCCAATTTCGGCCGGATTGGAGATGTTGCCGCTGGTTTTTCCGGTTAATAAATTCACATAACGGTAAGGCATTCCGGTTGGTGAATCAAAGGCTTTGATCAGGCGATTGCCCAGGTCAGTAGCCAGGTCGAGAAATCGTTTGTCGCCGTTTAATTCATACACCGAAATCAATCCGCCTAAAATACGGATAGAGACTTCAAAATTCTGAACATCCATATCATAATCAAAACGTAAACTGTCGAGGATGATTTTTTCGGCATCTTTTGCTTCGTCATTCAAACCCATAATAAGCATGGCATCGAGGGCATCCACCGGAGTCATCAGCAACGAATGGGCATACCAGTTATGTCCTTTTTTGCTCAAAGGCATCAAGGCATCGTAACCCCAGGCATATTGTCTATATCCCTGCCAGGCATGCAGAAACTCGTTGCGTACCTGATTTGCCAGGCCAGCTTTATCAAGCATTTCCGGACTTTCCGATTGTACATTTGCATTATTTAAGGGCTTGGTTTGTTGTGCAGATGTAAATGAATACATCAGCGTAAAAGCAAAGCAGAGGATGAATAGTCTTGGCTTCATGGTTTTATCGTATTAATATGATGAACAAAGATAATAATTTGTCAAAGCAAAAATCACTTCTGTTCGTAAAATTATTTTGATTTAAAAATGTTTTCATATCATTGCATATCGTCATTGGTTTTCTTTTAATTATCGAATCTCAAAATCAGTGAATTATTTTTAAAAAAATTGCCATCTGAACAAATTTTCTATGAGCCAGCCACATTATTTCCACAGCCAAACCGATTTTCAATTGGAAAACGGCTCCGTTTTACCCGGGATTGACATCTGTTATCATACCTGGGGAAAGATGAACGAGGCCAAAAACAATGTGATTTGGATTTGTCATGCTTTTACTGCCAACTCAGATGCAGAAAGCTGGTGGCCCGGCATGATAGGAAAAGGCTGCTTGTGGGATCAGGAACAACATTTTATTGTTTGCGCCAACATTCTGGGTTCCTGCTATGGAACTACCGGACCATTGTCCATCAACGCCATTACCGGCAAACCGTTTTACCTTGATTTTCCGGCATTGACCGTGCGCGATTTGGTGGCCGCCCACGAATTACTCAGGAAACATTTAGAAATAGATAAAATCCATACCGTAGTTGGCGGTTCCGTGGGAGCGCAACAGTCCATGGAATGGGCCATAATGAGACCCGAAACGATTCAACATCTGATAATCATTGCTGCCAATGCTCAATACTCCCCCTGGGCTATTGCTTTTAACGAAGCCCAGCGGCTCGCCCTTGCAGCCGATCCTTCTTTTTTCGACCTCTCCCCCACTGCCGGTCAGAAAGGGTTGCAGGCAGCACGAAGCATTGCCATGTATCGCAATCATCGCATCTATAACCAAACCCAGACTGAAGAAGACCCAGATAAAACCGATAACTTCAAGGCTTCGAGCTACCAACAATACCAAGGCAATAAGTTAGTGAAACGTTTTAATGCCCACTCCTATTTTGTTTTAACCAGGCTACTTGATACGCATAATGTGGGACGAAACCGGGGCGGAGTCATCGCTGCCTTGAACAGTATTAAAGCCAAAACCCTTGTAATAGGCATTGCATCCGATTTATTATTTCCCGTGGAAGAACAACAATTTATTGCCGGCCATGTGGCCGATGCCCGTTATGTCGAAATAGAATCCTTATACGGACACGATGGCTTTTTGATAGAAACGGCGCCAATCACTAAAATAATTCGCTTGTTTTATCAAAGCTAACGCTAAGCCCTTTTCTCTTTTCTCTTTTCTCTTTTCCCTTTTCCCTTTTCTCTCGTCCCTCGTCACTTTTCACTTTTTCCTCGTCACTTTTCACTTTTCAGATTATCGTCTGAATAATAATATTCTTTATCGAGGGGGTCGTAGTATTTTGGAATAGGAACATACGTTTTGGGAAACCAAATTATTTTACCACTTTCCGATTCTTTCCAGACAATTTCCTGGACTTTAAAATCCTGCGACTGGTATTCTTTTATGACCTTGATCCGTGATTTTTCGGCTTCTGCTTTAGTTAAAAATCCCACACAACGGTATCCTTCATCAATCTCAGGCCAGTTGGGCAAATCAATCATCACCTTTCCATTATACAGTTCATGCAATATATAAGAATCGGGTTTGCAATAAAAAACGTCGCTGACAAAAGCATTTAAATCCGTATGGCGAACGGTATCCGGTGTACAATAACAGGTGGCATACACATAGTAATACACTGGCTTTTTCTTTTCAGGAATCTCTACCGAAATACTCCAGATGGATTTAGGAGCGATAATGGCAGGGGCTTTACCGGCTTTTTCGCAACCGGCTAACAGAGCGGAACGTCGCTGGTTTTTATAAATTTTAGAGATAAAATGATAGTCAGCATCCAAACCTGAAAGAAGAATATCAAGATCGCCGTCGTGATCATAATCGCCCCATTTTGCCGAGCTTAAATACACCCCATGCAAACCGGCGTTACAATCAACAAATCCCCGGGCTCCATAATTCAGATAGACTAAAGAAACGATGCTTTTACCGGCTGTTTCGCCGGTTAGCAATAAATCCAGATCGCCATCCGCATCGCAGTCGTCCCAATCTACCGAGCCAGCTCTCACTCCGACGATGTTTGCCTTGGTATCCACAAAACGGTTACTGCCAATATTCCGGTACACATTCGTAATGATCTGGTGATTGGCCGTTTCCCCGCAAAGGGCAATATCAAGATCGCCGTCGTGGTCATAGTCGCCCCACTGGCAATCGCTTTGGTAAACACCAATCAAAGGAGCTTTGATATCGTAAAACCTGAACAATCCATCGTTACGGTAGACTTTTGAAATAATCTGGTTGTTGATGGTTTTACCGCAAACCAAAACATCAATATCCCCATCGCCATCATAATCACCCACATCAATTTTGCCATCAAACACAGGCGCAATAGAAGTATACACTTCCGAAAAGCAATTTTTTCCCAAATTCCGGTAAATTTTAATGATCGGCAAGCCATTTACAGCCTGTCCCGAAATGATGATGTCGAGCCAGCCATCATTATTGAGGTCAGCAAAACGTGCAGAGCCATCGCGAACGCCCACAAAATTTGTTTTTACTTCCGAAAAACTTCCGTTGCGGTGATTATTATACAGTTTTGTAGCGAGTTTCCCTTTAGCCGTTTCACCGGTTATCAGCAAATCTTCATCTCCATCGTTATCATAATCGCCCCAGTCCATGGCGCCGTGTGTAACACTGATGAAGTTGTTCCGATGTTCCGAGAATTTATCATTCCGGTCGTTATGATACGTTTTGGTGAAGATGTTTCTGGTTTTTGCCAAATAATTTTCGCCTGTTAGTATAGCATCCGGATTACCGTCAATATCGTAATCGGCCCAGCGTACTGCCGTGTGCATCATACCTGTTAACGGAGCATGAATATCATAAAAAGGCTGTCCGTACCCGGTAATCGCCAGACAGGCTAATATGCTATAAAGAAGTGTCTTCTTCATTTTCGGATATAAAAACCCTAAATTAAATATCAAAAGGTCAAATTTATGCAATAAAATCCCGTTATTTCAAAGCCAAATAAAAATTTAATAACAATCCATTGTTAATAATTATTCTTTCCCAAAAATTACTATCTTTGCCGCCGCAATAACAAAGCGGTCCAGTAGCTCAGCTGGATAGAGCAGCAGCCTTCTAAGCTGCGGGTCACAGGTTCGAATCCTGTCTGGATCACAAATAATATTTTAATCGCCCTGTAAATCAAATAATTGCAGGGCGATTTTTTTATTAGGGGAACATGTAGGGGAACGTTTGCCGGAAAACTGGTTTATTTTAGATCAAAAATCAACCTTAACAAATATACGATTAAAATAATAACGTTCCTTTATATTTTTCATACCATTTCTTAAAAAATTGTTGTGCTTCTTTTATAAAAGGCATAGATAAAACAGAATCGGGATCGTTTACTTCGTCGTAAACTTCTTCAACGATAAATCTAAGCGGTTCTGATTGCCTTACCCACAACAAACAGGCTGGAATTCCCCTGTGTAGAATATAAAACTCTTGTTTTACAGGATTGATACATAATAAAAATGGTGCAGTGTACACCACTGGTTCCAATTCTTCTTCAGGTTCTTCAGGTTCTTCCGACGTGATTAGTTTCGGGATAAATTCAACCCCTAAAACATTACTGATGCTTAAAAGAGTATCAAGTTGTGGACAGTGCTTTCCTGTTAATGACCGTCGAACGCTGTTCCCCGACTTCCCTATTATCGCTCCGATCTTTTCAGCGGAGATTCCTTGCTTCTTAGCTTCCTCCCGTAAAAACGTCATGTATTCGGAAACCGTTTGTTTTATTTGTTCTTTACTCATTTGATTGATCTTATAATCAGGTCTGTTTTAATTTACAAATTTACAACACATTTGTAACATACAATAAAATTATCTTCAACGCTGTATAATTTTATATTTCAAACTATTGTAACATTATTTATGTGTTTTAAGAATATTATTACCCGTATACATCCTGAAAAAGAGTTAAAATATACTACAAATTTGATGTTTTTTGTAATAGTGTGATTGTGGGCATGTATGATGTAATTTTATAATGTTATATATCAATATTATAAGCAATCAAATACAGATAACACATTGAAAGTTATGATATTATTTTTCCAAAATATAGTATGCTAATTATTAGTAAGTAACGTGTAATTCGTCTGATTTTTGGGGTTTGATTCGAGAGAAATAATTGAAACACTGAAAGATGAAAATTATTAGGATAAAACGAGAGGATAAAAATTCATTGCTCCCATCTAACTTTTTTTAATAAAGTGCATTTAATGCACCTAATCGTTCCAAAATGTCGTCAATTAGCGTCATTTTAACACTTCAATTAATTCAAAGATTCATTCTTTTACGCACAAAATAAACGACAATGAAAAGATTTGTAAGATTCACAGCGATAACACTTTTTATAATTACTGCCTTTGCTCCTATATTCTTTGAGAAATATCTGTTTTCGGGCAATAGCAATGTAAAAGAATGCTGGGTGCAATTTATCCCGATGGCTATTTCAGCTATTTCAAGTTTATACAGCAGCATCAAATCTGGGAATGCGCAAAAGAAACATGATTCAGAAGTAAACAACTTGTTCAATAAGCGCGAAAACGACCTGACTAACTATTACAATGATGAATATTACCGTGATAGAATGAAGGACGGTGATACTCAATCGGCATTAGCTACCGTCAGAGATCAGTTACAAGAGCAGTCAAAGAAGTATGCTAACCAATTTGCAGCCGGCGGAGCAACACCGGAAGCTAAAATCGCAGCTAATACAGAAGCAAATAAGACCTACGCCGGGACCGTAAACAAGCTATACGGTTACGGACAGCAATATAAAAATCAGGTAAAACAGAACTACCTTAACGGTATGAACGCCTTATATGGTCAAAAGATCAACAGCGCAGACAATTCTCTTAATTCTACTCAAAGCACATGGGGAAATGTTGCTCAAGGAATTGGGAACGCTGCAAGTGCTTACACCTTAGCAGACGCCTACGGAAGCGGAACAAAGTCTACCCTTACACCAACCATGAAAGGAATTATCGGTCAAGGCGGGTTTAATACGGGTTACTAAAAGGTATAACATTGATTAAAAATGAATATTTTAGAGAGTTTGTAAATTAATTGATTAGTCACACTCTCTCAGTATAGAAAACAAAACAAAAAAACAATGAGTATATTTAACATAAACCCAATGCCAGATGACGAGGAAAACCAAACTATCCCTCCCACGGCAACCAGCGATAACGATTTTCAGGATATTATTTCCAATGATCAACCAGCAACCACAGTTACGCCTACAACTCCAACCCCGGCAGCAACGCCAGCGCCTAAGCAAAAGCCCGCACTTAGTGAGTTTGAGCAATACAAACAGATGTATCCTGATGATGCTATTCAAAAGTACGTTGAAAGTTTCAAGCCAAACCCTAACGATGACCGATCAGCAAGATTTGCAAAGTACGCGAAACTTAACGCTATCGGGCAAGGGCTTGCGGCAATTGCCAACATGGTAGGAGCTTCACACGGAGCAAAGATTTACGCACCACAGCAGAACAACACTACTCAACAATTGATAGGAGCCTCGGAACAAGAGAAAGCTAAGCAGGAGGAAAAGCAGAAACAGTATAATCTTATGAAGTATCAATCTGCTTTGAATACGCTAAACGGTTACAGGACATATAAGGCTGCAGCAGCTAAACAAGCATGGGAGACTGACGAGAAAGGTAAAGATCGTGATAACGCTAAAACAATCGCAGAAGGTAACAACGCAACATCCGAGAAAGTTGCAGGTCTTAACATTACAGCAGCAGAAGCAAGAGCGAAGGATCAACAAACATTTTCCGCTAATGAAGCAGCAAAAGGCAGAAGTTTCACCGCAGGGCAGAATCAGAATAATCAACAATTTACTTTAACGAAAGAGCAACAAACTGAACAGAACAAGTTGAATCACTACACTCAGGGAATGATAGACGGTAAGACTGTAACGGTTTCAAAAGGTGCGTACAATGACCTTATGTCGCCTAAATATCTAACCAAAGAGCAGCAAGCTACAATAGATAACCTATCAATAACGAATCCGGCAGCAGCCGTTGGTTACAAAAATAGTTTATTCAACGACTTACTAAATAAATATTATACGGTTGACAAAAACGGAACATTGGTTCCTAAACAAACTCCGACATCTGCTAAGATAAGTTTCAAACCAGATACTTATAAAATAGTAACCGGAAGCGCAGCCGGAAAAACTTATACAAGAAACGAATTATTGAAAATGGGGTATGGAAGTGAGCAATTCAACCAAGCCCTGCAATTAGGTAATATTCAAAGAATAAATTAATGGATGACAATTCGTTAAATATCAGTACAGACAACGACCCTTTAGGAATCTTAAAGCCACAAGCAAAAGCGGCTCCACAACCAGTTGCAAAACAACCGGCAGTTAATGATCCGTTAGGGATACTTAAACCTACTTCCAAACAACCTGTTCCGCAGCCGGCGGTAGATGACGCCGACCCGCTGAACACTAAGACAGCAAATCTTCGTCCTCTCCGTCCAGAAGATACAGAAGAAACGATCTATCATAACCCCTTAAGGGGAGCGCAGGCATCTGCTATTGGGTCAGTAGCAGGTATAGAGCATGGATTAGGCGACTTCCTGTATCAAATATCAAACAAAAAGGTTCAGGACGATCTACGTTCTTTAATTGAAAAGCAGGGGAACTTATTCCAATCTGGTAACCCAGCAGATTATGATATGCTTATCAATCTCGCTAAGACAGAACGGGATAATTGGGTAAAGAAGATTAATGACAATCAACCGACAATACCATCGGTAGGATTTATGCCGATGGGTGCAATGATTAAACAGCCGAGTAATGGAGTTAACAGTGATGCTGCAAAAAATATTTCAGAACTCGATAATTTTATAAAATCCGTAACCGAATATAAAAGGCTTATATCAACACATTCGCCGAAAGTAGTACAGAAATATCTTAACGAGGTAGTGCCTAAAAACCCTACTCGTGGGGAAAGGATGATGGAAGAAGCTAACCGGCTAAATGAATCCGCACCAAAAGGCGAAGGATTTTGGTTTAATTTCGGTAGTATCTTAGGTTCCGTAGCTCCGATGGTGGCCGGGACAATCGTTTCTGGATTAGGTGCGCCACAGGTTGGGATGCCATTGATTTATGGCTCTATTGCTGGACAGACCGCTGCACAATACGGTAGCACGCTACAAGAACTTGATAACTACGCAAAAGAAAAAGGAATAAAGATAGATAATGATGTTCGTTATGCTATTCCGGTAGCTTCTGCGGCAGCAGAAATAGCGTTTGAATGACTTCGTGTACCTTCTATGACCAATCCAATTAAGAAGATACTTGGTAAGAAGATTGTCGAAAAGATTGTTGAAAACCCATTGATAGGTAAAGAACTGTTACAAAGATTTGCGGAAGCAAGCCCGAAGGGATTTACTAAGTACATAAACGCCGTTAAATCCTTTACTCCATTAACCAAAGAAGGTTTTAAACAGGGGGCGGAAGAATCTCTACAGGAAAGTGTAACACAGTTTGCGCAAGATGCGATGAATAACTTATACAAGCGTCCTGAAGATAAGCAAGGGATGAATCAAATGCTTAAGACGGCGGCTATTGATGTGGCACTTCCAACCTTCTTCACTGGTGGACTATTTGCAGGTGGACAATATCTTGCAGGAGCTAACGAAGTAAACCAATCCCGACAACAAACCGGGCAAATAACAATTGCGGAAGATAAGAAGAATAAAATTCCAATTGAAATCATAGGGAAAACCGATGATGGATTTGTAGGGTACACCGCCAAAGGGAACAGGGTTATTGTTAAAGACGAAAACATCGGAGAAACCTTAAATATTCCTGTTGAGAAATACAATGAATTTATGAAAGCGCTTCCTAAACAAAAAGAGGAAGCTGCTAAGATTGAACAGGAAATTATCGGTGAAAATATAAAACAACAAGCAAATAATGTAGCAGATAATTACGGGCATAATGACACCGGAGATATTATACGCGTAAAGGATTTTAGTGGCAATGTGTTTTATATCAAGCAAGGCGATGTAAATGAACTTAATAACCTATCAAACATCCTGTATGGTGTAAACCCTAACGATCCAGAAGGAAAGGTGGTTCCCATTGACAGAAAAATGATTAGTGAGATTGACGCAATGCCAAGACAATCATTTATAGATGGTTATATCTTTAATGCCAATGGAGAGTTTGAACGACAGAAATCACAAACTGAAGTAGATAATGAACCTGTACCTACTCCACAACCACCTGTAAATGAGACGGCGTCCTCTGGCGAATCTATCCCATTTGCACTTGATGAGCCGGTAACCTTTAATGGAGAAAAGGGAACGTTGGTTTATGTAGACAATCAAGATGACCCCGACGGAGTCGTGATGTTTGAGAATAACGAAGACTGAACTCGAAAATGGATACCTAAAGATCAATATAACGAAATTATTAGGGAAGGACAACCGCAAGCAGTAACAGCACCGGAACTAATCCCACCTCCTACACAGGTAAATGACATACAACAAGAGCAGCCGACAGAGCAACGTAAGACTTTTAAGGAAAAAGTTGGAACTTTTGAACATGAAATTGCTATTAATCCCGACAAGTCTATTGAAGTTCTTTATGACTTTAAAAATACATCTACCGCTAATGCGGCTGCCAAAAAATTAATGACAACCATTGATATGGATATTCGCCCAGTAACAACAGGGGGTGAATCTTTCATAGATGAAAATGGAATCCCACGTAAGCAACCTGTTAAAATCAAGTTAATAGGAAAATTAAAAGGGTCGTGGGATAACGCTGATATAGAACAGAATAAACAACCAATACCGGAAAAACAGCCACAACCTACCAAGCCAGAAACAAAAGAGGTTCCACCGACTGTATCCGAACCCATCAACCCCGCTGCACCTGCTATTAACGAGCCGGTGGCGGGGGCTGGTGATGGAACTGAACCTCTCAAAGTTACGCCTGAAATTGTCCAGCAAATGACGCAAAAAACGGGACAAAATGCAGAAGAAAATCCTTTGAAGGTTACACCAGTTGTAAAACGTAAAAAAGTACTTTCACTTTTACAAAGAGAGGTTAAGCTTAAAACATACAATGACCCTCGTTCGCTGGCAATGCAATATTTCGCAAGTGGTGGAAAGTTACACCCTGATTCATTATTCGAACTATACGGGACGAAAGGAAAAGAGAACGACCCAATAGTAAGGAAAAAAGTTGAATCTGAACGCAGACCAAGGTTCACATGGGTAAGTAAAAGCCAAGGGCAAACCATTAACCAGATTGCACATTACCTGTGAGAGAACCAACCCGAAGAGTTACGTTATACCGATCAGGATTATAGGGAAGCAATAGAAGACGTTATCAATAGTTACACCAGTCCCCAACAGATGGCAAAGGATTTGTTAGCTAACCATGAGGTAAGTAATGATGAAATAGCTAACCAAGGTTATACCCCCGAAGAGATCGCAGAGATGGAAGCCTACGAAAAACAGGTAGCAGTTGATAAACAACAGGAACAAGATAAAATTTGGGATGAAATTTATTCGCAAAAAGAAATACCAGACGAAGAAATTAATGAATATAATAATACATTTGCAGATTATGACGAAGATATTAACAAGGGAAGAGTTCAAGGCATACATGATGCAGAAATCGCAGGAGATAGCGAAGAAGCAGGGCATCCCTCTATCGGAGGCAATGGAGATAGCAACGGGATTAGTGGAGATGTGCCGGGATCGCCTGGATTGGGAGAAAGACCATCCGCAGAACCCACAGCCCTCACCGACACCCAACAGCGAGAAGTAGACCGTATTAATACCCTCTATGATGAGAGCATTAAAGATGCTAAAACAAGACTTCAAAACGCTAAGATAGAGCGTTCTAAGAAAGAGGCATTCCTTGAAAGTAGAAACGGATTATTCGGAGATACTAAAACTGACGAATCACAACAAGATAAGTTATTCGCAGGTACATTTCTTTATTCCCAAGATACCAAGAAAGCCGCATTAGCTCTTTTCGATAAAAGGATTAATGATATTGAAAAGGAAATACAGGACTTAGAAGCTGAAAGAAACGCCGATATAAAGGACGTTCTCTCACAGGTAGAGATGCCAATTAACGAACCCGTCCAGATTGCTCCCGACGAAGTAAACACCACTCCTACCCCTGCACAACAGGCAGCCGGTAATTACAAAAAAGCTCACATCAAAGTTCAGGGGTTGGATATAGCCATTGAGAACCCAACCGGAACCGAAAGAACCGGAGTTGATCCAGACGGAAAACCATGAAGCCATACGATGCAAAGCCATTACGGCTATTTCAACCGTACAAAAGGAAAAGACGGAGACCAGATAGATGTGTTTGTTGGTGATCATCCTGAAAGTAAAACGGTATTTGTCGTTGACCAGAACAATCCACAGACCGGAGAGTTTGACGAAAGCAAGGTGATGTTAGGTTATAACTCCATTGAAGAAGCCAAACAAGCCTATTTGGAGAACTACGACAAAGGTTGGAAGGGATTAGGAGCAATTACACCTATTGACATTGACACGTTTAAGACGTGGCTTGGTGATGGCCACAGACAGGCTAAACCTTTTAGCGAGTATGTGGACATTCAAAAAGCGAATGTAAAAGAACCAATCGTTACCGATCAACACGACAGACAAGAATTGATGAATAGTCTCCGTGAAGGTGAAATGATACTTTCATCAAAGCATAACGCAGCAGGTAAACGAATGGCAGATGATGAATTGAATATGGTAAGGGAAGCGGTTGAAAGCACAAGGAGAAAATTAGGGTTAAATAACAATCCTGTAACATGGGAACCATCGGACATTAATTATCAACACGCTTACAATGCATATTCAGCAATAAGTTTTGACCCTGAAAAAAGGGCGGCACAAACTCAACGTGATTATGTAGATACAATGGAGGAGTTGTATAATAAATTGTCCACACTGGCTAAGTCGCCCGAACAGATCTCCGTAATGTGGCAACAACTTGAAAGGTACAAAGAAGGATATTTAAGCCACGAAAACGCTGTATTATCTGCAAAAAGTCGTACTGCGAGTCCAATGATTACAGGCCCGGCAAGATTTCCGACAGCAAGAAATCAAAAAGCGTTAAATGCAGAACATAATCGCAGTGTTGAATTTTCAGATTGGGATGATAAAGCAGAAAAGACGGCAATTAAAGCGATAAAAGACGCTGCACCACAGGAGCAGAAAGATGATGAGAGGTGGCAGAGTATAAAAAAGACCCTTGATAGTAAAATGGCTTCAATTATCGCTATTGACAAGGGAGAATATCCAGGGGCAAGACCGTTATTTGTCAGTTCACTATCCGGGTTTATTAAAAGGATGGCTGCAAATGGACAAGCAGAAGATGTAAAAAAATCACTTGAATATGTTAAATCGGTAGGCGATAAGCATAGTAAGCCCATATTTTCAACCAATAACGAAATATGGAAACTTGCCGAAACAGTACAACCGAAAGAGGATTTAACGAATAAAGAAACTGAAATAGTCGGGAAGTACAAGGGCGTAGTTATTATGAACAACCATTCACAGGAACGGGTGCAACTCATGTTTGATGAAAAACCTACTCCTGAAATAATTGCTACCTTAAAATCAAGGGGATTTCACTGGTCTCCATCGCAAAGAGCATGGCAAAGAAAGAATACACCTGATGGAATTTATACGGCTCAGAAGTTAATGGGTGAGTTTTTTGAAAAAGATGAAGCCAATTCGGGGAAAAGCCCTTCATTTCAAATAAAACCTAAAATCTTTGACACCGCCAAAACTATATCAGAAAAGTATGAGAAGGGTACGCAAATCATCCGTGAAGTAGAAAAAATGTTTTCGGCTAATCCATCTATCATTGTAAAAACAAACGAAGATTTGGCCAATTCCGTTAATGCCATAAATTACAACGAGCAAGTAACAGAAGCAATAAAGCATTATTTTATTGGTGGATTAAGTCTTTATGGAAAAGTATTCATAAATACACTCCCACATAAAACCGGAAACGAAATAATACGGACATGACTACACGAGCAAACACACAATTCAGCGCGTAATATTATCGAATATAATGAATTAGTATCAATACTCCCACGTTTAACAGAAGAAGAGAAACAACTCCCGGAAGAGTACGATGTAAATGAAATGAGCGACTATGAGATAGCAGATGAGATAGTGGCTTTTGCAGCTGAAAAACTTTTAGACAATTATACGATAGAGGATATTGCAAGTGGGACTGTTGATTTATCTTTGTATCCAGAACCAATTCAAGAAGTATTATTTAAAACGCTTAATTATATAACAAATGGAAACTTACAACAGAGTAGAAGTAATAGGGACGGACGGCAATATGACAATCAGGGAAATGCCGAAAGCAATTTGGGGAATGTACAACGAGGAGTTGAAAAAGAACCCGGACAAAAAGACGCTATCGGAAAGGTTGAAGATACTGAACAATTTAGCCGACGAAAATCCGCAGTACTTCCCGAAAGAATAGAACACCCAACCACAAAACCCGACAGTCAGCCGGAGTACGCCGGGGATTTTCTAAAAGATGTACGGTTTTCAAAAAAGAAAAAAGAAACAGAACAGGCAAAAGTCAGTATCCCAAGTAAAAGAGATGCCTCTTTGATGGGGGAAAAACTCGTAAAAGGTGGCGATAAATTCCTTTCCCATGCCGATCAAGACCTTGCATTAAAGAACCTCCAAGAGGGTATTAAAGAATTGGGCGGGGAAGTATCCAAAGACAATGACGCCTATCAGATCATCACAACCCTTGCCAGCCGTAACGCAAGAGAAGTGGAGCAATTCCATAAAGATTACATGTTACCACTTGAGAACGCAGTAGTTAAGTTTATGCGTGAAGGAAGTGAAGCATGGGAAGTAAAACGTTACATGAAGGCTAAACGTTCAGTAGAACGTCAGGACAAAGAGGGTCTGGAAAGTTTTAATTCCGACCCTAACCATGGATGGAGCAGACCTAATGTTGAAAAATACATTAAGGATTTTGAAGGTAAACATTCAAAAGGAGATATTAATGCCTTATGGGATGCCAATAAAAAAGCACAAGACCGTATCATTGATATTGCAGAAGAGGGTGAAAAAATAACCCCTAAATATGCTGACAGTTTACGCAAAAGGTCAGAGTATTACGTCCCTTTACGTGGATGGACTTTTACTAACCCAGAAACAGATGATCCCACAAAGGTATTTCAGTATGAACATGATGAACCTAATTACCAAGAACTGCAAAAAGCAGCCGAAGGCAGAGGCTCGGAGGCTGGTGATCCGTTAGCCTATACCATGGCATTAGCCACAAGTGCAACACATTCAGCCAACAGGAATAAACTTAAATTACGTGTACTTAAAATGTGGCGTGATAACAGGAACCTAAAAGGAATTGAAAACTTCATTGATGTTAAAAATACCTACGAAGAAAAACTACCAGATGGTACATGGGTTGAACGTGAGGGAGTCCCAACAACAAAACAAATCGCCAATGGCAATGTTCGCCTTTATCCTGACTTTACCGGTAATAAGAACAGGATTACGCAGGAACAGGCGGGAGAAAATGAGATGAGTGTTTATAAAAATGGCACAAAAATAGTGCTTGTCTTCAGAGACCCGGAGATGAAAAGAGTGTTAAATGGAAGGAATCAGACTGGACAGGAATTTTTGGATAACAAGTGGGTTGAATACTTCATGAGTAAGCCAATACAAGCATGGAAGAAACTAACAACCCAATGGAACCCTAACTTCTTTTTACTTAAAAATCCTATCCGTGATATTATGGGAGCCGTTCCCTCCTACTGGGTAACCGGTGGCAATATGGGTAAATACCTTACCGATGTTCATCTTGCCGATAAACACCTTGCAAGGGTATTCTTTGAGAAAGGAACTAATAAGCCCTTGGATAAGCTTACAACGTTATGGATGAACAGAGGAGGACTTACGATGTACGCAAGTATGGACGATATTCATACCGTAGCTAAAAATATTGACAAGGAATTAAGGAAACTTAATAACAAAATAGCCTTTGAGGACTTGTTAAATGGAAAATCTGACGGGACCATAAAAGAAATTATAAGTGGTGGACGTAATGCCGCCGGAAGAACTATTAAAAAGTACATTGATTTTGCCTCTATGTGAGGAGAAAATAGAACTCGTTTAGGGATATTCCTTGCTCAAATAGCTAAAAATACTCATTATGATGCTACAAAAAACACTTCTATTTGGGAACAGGCAATTAATGAGATAAATAACGGAAGGAATATTGATTCAGAAGTATTACTGTCAAAGGAAATGTCCGGTAACTTCAACCGTAAAGGGAAAAGTACAGGAATAATGAGCAAATTATATCCTTTCTGGAACCCGCCCATTCAATCCGCTTACACACATTACCGGATGGCGCAACAAAATCCTAAACGTTTCTATGGTATGATGATTGCCATTGCCGGAATAGGATTCCTGTGGCAAATGATGTTACATGAACTTATGGGTGATGATGATTACAATGGATTGGGGTGGCGAAAGTATGCAACAATTACATTCCCTATCAATGGAACAAATATTAGTTTCCCTATGGGTTTTGTGTGGAATCTTCCTTGGATGATTGGAGCGGGCGCATATGACTTAACACAGAATTTTATAACACCAGAATCATACGCTAAAGAAGTTGCAAGTAATATAGTGCAGACGGTTACTCCATTCAGTACAAAGGTTACCGATGATGGAAGTGTTGACCTTAAACGTCCATTTGTCCCATTCCTTGGGATACTACCATATGACATCTCAACAAACACTGATTGGGCTGGTAAGTCTATTTATAAAGAAAGTCCATATAATCCTTATGCCCCAGCAAGTGAACTTGGGAAAAAGAATGTTAATCCGATCCTTAAAGAGGGTGCGCAGGGATTAAATAAATTAGCCGGAGGTGATAAGGTGCGTTCTTCTGGATATTTAACGGATTGGAACCCATCAAAAATACAACACTCTCTTGAGTTTATATTTAGTGGTTCGGGTAAATTTGCTTTACAAATGAGTAAATTAGTATCAACTCCATGAAGCGAATTGTCTACAAGGGATATACCCATTACATCAAGTTTTGTATCGAAAGGTAATAGCCAATCTTCATGGATAGAATATCAGAAACTTGTCGATAAAGCCAAAGAATATCATACCATGATGTTGGGTTATGCAAAAAATGGTATGACCAAGGAAATGAATGAATATCGAAACCAAGAAATGCAAAATTTATACAATAAGTATAATAGTATAAATAAGCAAATGAAAGGTTTATGGAATGAAATTGATAATGCAAAAACTTCAAAAGAAGCAGATGTAGCACAGGATAAACAAGAGGCAAAAATGAAAGAACTTATTGATTATGCCAAAACGCTTAAATTAAAATAGTAATGATAAAAGACACAAAGAAAATAAATTTTAAGACACTCCGAATGAGCGACATCGGAGGCGATAATTCCATTAAAAATTCAAGTGTTAAAGGTTCGTGAATCGCTGATGAACTGGACAATAATAATATCACCTTATTGGAGAACTGCCGTATCCACTGGGATAATCTTTCCGACTTCCGTAAACGTGCCATGAGAGCCTTTGCCTATTATCGTGGTCGGCAATGAAGTGATTTGGTAAAAGACCCTGACACCGGAGACATGATTACCGAAGAGGATTATATCAAAAAGCAGGGTAAGATTCCACTGAAACAGAATATTATACGCCAGCTTATCAGAAACCTGATAGGACAGTACCGGAGCAACCCTACCAATACAATCGTTTACGCTAAAAATTCAGAGGACAACGACCTGTCGGACATGATGGGTAATGCCATCCGTAATGTCCATGACATCAATTTAGCCGTTGAGTTAGAGGCAGCTAATTTTGAGGCGTTCGCAATATCAGGAGCAGTCATAGGTAAATTTACATATCGTTACATCCCTCAATTAGAGATGGAAGATGTGTACGAAGAGAACATAAACTTTAATAGAATCTTCTTTAATTCAGATATAGAAGATGTTAGATTAAACGACTTAACTCTTATTGGGCAGATTATTGACTTGCCGTTGCAAGCCTGTTTAGCCACCTTCGCATCTTCAAAAGAGGACGAAGATAAAATAAAACAATGGTATAGTGTCTCCAACTACCAGATGTATGTTAACAGTAACAAGGGACTATCAAGTAATATGCTTGAAAACCTTGATTTTTACTTCCCCTCCGACCCCGGCAAATGTCGAATCTTTGAGATATGGCAAAAGGTAGGGATGCACAAAATCTATGCACACGATTATGCAGATGGCAGTTACAAGATTGTAGACCTAACCATGAAAGAAATTGGAATAATCAATGCCGAACGTGTGGTTGAAGGATTAAAAGCCGGAGTTCCGCAGGAAGAAATACCACTGATTGAGGCACGGGAGAAATACGTAGAAGTTTGGTACGCTAAGTACCTTGACCCTTACGGCCATGTTCTACGTGAGTTTGAAACTCCTTACAACCATAAGGAACATCCATTTGTAGCAACCCTTCACCCGTTACTCAACGGTGATACCTGGGGTATTGTAGAAGACGTGATAGACCAACAGCGGTACGTGAACCGACTGATTACGCAGATGAGTACCATGATCGACATGGGAGCAAAAGATTTACTGCTCGTACCTGAAGATTGTATTCCGGCGGACATGCATATTGATGACTTCGCCGATGAATGGAGTAAACAGGGAGGTGTTATTAGGATAAAGGTAAAACCGGGTGTGCCATTGCCGCAACAGGTAACCTCTAATACTATCAATCCCGGAGCCAGTGAACTATTAGCCACGCAGCTTAAGATGGCGCAGGACATCGCGGGGATTCAGGAAAGCATACAAGGCAAAACCCCGACAAGCGGAACGCCATCATCATTATATGAGCAGGAATCCGTCAACAGTGCTATTAATGTTAAGCATTTTGTGGACACGTTCATCACTTGGAAAGAAAAGCGGGATAATAAGATTATGAAGCTCATTAAGCAATATTATAATGAGCCGAGAATGCTAACAATTACGGGTAGTAGAGGCAACATTAACAGGATGTATGACCCTGACAAGATAAAACCTATTGACATGTCGTTAAAGGTCGTTCAGGGAACCAATACGCCGGTATATCGCCAGATGATTGACGATACCTTGATGATGCTTTTTGAAAAGAGTGTCATTGACGTAAAGATGTTCCTTGAAAATTCATCACTTCCCTTTGCTGACAAGTTACTTGATTCGATCAATAAACGTGAACAGGAGATGCAACAACAGCCGGGAGTTCCGGGGGCACAACAACCACCTTCTCCTGAGATGATGCAACAGATAGGACAGGTTCAACAGGCAGCACAACAACAGGCAGACCCCCGAAAGATGGCTGCATTACAAAGTATATTAGGACAACAACAAACACAAGCTTAATAAAATGAAATATACAAGAATACAAAAAAAATTAGCCATAGATATACTCAAACGTAATAAGTGAAATCTGATTGCTTCCGAAAAGCGAACAGGTATACCAAGTACAACCTTAATGAGGTGAAAAAAGGAATGGATGATTGAGACGGAAAAAGCCTATGATGAAAGAGCAGCGAAGTTAGAGGCAAAAAAACAGCAACCGATGCAGATTGCAACCAACATATTGCAGACAAATGCAGAAAAGGAAATTGAGTACATAAAAAAGGTTTACGAAGCCAAAGTATTAGCGGTAGATAGAATAATGACGCTAATACCAAGAGAAACTTCATTATTCAATATAAAGATTTGCCTTGAGCTTTTGCACACTATTACCGAAGCAGAGAAACAACCCGATGGAAGCCCGGAAGGTGTTAACCCATCCGGCGCAACGAATAATTGGTTTACACAAATTAACCAACTCATTCTTTCTAAGGGAGAAAAGACAAAAGGAAAAGTACAGAAACTTATAGAAGAAGCTAAAATAACAGAAGAAAATGAACAATCAGAATCCTAACCACGAATATAAAACTATCGAACTAAAAGGGATAGAACGTAATACAAGTGCTATGGCGGCCACAGATGGTTCATGTGCCGAGATGGATAATCTCCGTCATTTTAAAGGAGCATGGCGCCCGATATTCCCAAAGAAAGTTAAGGATACCATCGTAGAATTTATTGATTCCAACGGAGTAACTCAATGTGAAATTGGAGAAATATGGGTTCACCATGTTCTACCTGAGGATTATAACCGTGGCGCATATTACATTGGAAATTTCACTAAATTTTCACATTTAGCCACTGGGATATACATGTTTCAAAATACCAATAACAATGGTACACCTGACAATTATCAGTTGTTGCATGCCATGCTTTCCGGGGAAACACTTAGTCAGGTTTATACTTTCAATAATGTTTTGATTATCGAAACCAACCTTGATATTTATTACAGCGTTTACATTGATGGGGTGTATAAAGTAAATCGTTCATTACATGCACTGCCACAGCTAAACTCATTTGCATTAACGGAAAATTATTACGATGCTGAACCAATAGCGACCACGATAGAAACATTCTGTGCTAATGGTAATACAGACACGCCTTACTTGATAGAAGATGCCGTAGGTTCTTATTTAAAAAAACGTGCATTGGCTGAGGCGGGAGGTTTTTACACTGGTTATGTATTTTACATTTTGGTTTATAAATTACTCGATGGTTCCCAGATTATGGAATCCAGAGTACGTTTTATACATGCTGGAAATAGTATTACCGGTAATACAGCATTTTTAGAAAGAGGATATGTGTCTACCTTGGAAACAAAAAAAAGCGGATGAGCCGTAGTTCAATGTGGTAAAGATGATAGTCTTAACGAAACCTATGAACCAAACTTTGGGGATATCAATGTTTATATTGATACTACTGAATTTACAAAATTGGCTCCATTTGAACCCATAATTTCATCAATAGATATTTATACAACACAATGTATTGATAAATACAACTATAATGACTTAACAAATGATACAAAACTTAAAGCATTACGGACGGGTCTTTATGGCGACAGTAATCCGCCACAAGGGAAATGGACACTTAGGCTCCCTAAACCAAACGACCTAAACGAAGAATTAAAAAATGCTGAGTTCTATCTGTGCGAATCGGTTTCATTTAATGATATTAAAGATTCTTCATTAATTGGCAGGTTTGTAAAAAAGACACTTTCGCTAAAAAATATCGTAACCAAATTAGCATTATCCAGTTTCCAAGGTTCTCATAATAGATTGTTTTCTGATGTCAAATATCAATACAATAGTCGCGTATTTCATGCAGGAATAAGAACAAAATTATATGAGGGTTTTGATAATTGTTTAGATTTACCTTGTGATGGAAATACAACATTCCTTTATCAAAACGGGTTTGAAACACTTAAAGTTGGAGATTATTTAGCAAAATCCCGCCCTCTGAATTGGAGTACGTGAAGTAATCTTCCGGGAACATTAGAAGATGCCATAATTGATGATTCTGGACCAGGGCGCACACATAACGTAAGTATTTTACCGGGTAATAATATGGTTTTTGATATGGGGAATAAAACCACAGGGAAATACGAGTTTTCATTTACCATAACTATTTTCGCTGGTCATGGTGGATATTACGCATTAATGCACAATAATATACCTTCAAACAGAGGATGTGGCTTAGCTGTACATTTTGGTGATGATGGAACAGCTTACATACATGCCGGAAGCAATACGGCAACCGAAGTAGCATACGCGCATGGTGCTTTTATTAAAATAACTCATAGGATTGACCTTGATAATGATAGTGCAGAGTTGCTATTTAATGATGTTTCTGTCAAAACGTGGAAATGAAGTCTTGAAGCCTATACTGGAGACCCAGATTTTAATTCGCTCGCAGCTTGTAATTTTAAACCGGGGAGTGGTGCATCGCATATCATTAACCCACAATATTATTTTGATGATGTTTACTATAGAGATATTACAAATGCAATTAGCCCTTATCAGAAATATACCGATCTCTTTCGTTTCCTGTTAAATGATGAAACCGTATCTGTAATTAATGAAACAGGAGCCACACCACAGATAAACCTAAATGCAAACTTAGATATTTCTTATAAAAAAATGGCTGTATCGAGGTCAGTTGATAAGTCAAGTCGTTATGTTGGAAGCGATGACATTTCTTATTATAGGCTTTTGGACGGCGTTATTTGTTATCCTTCAAACGAAGCAAAATATATTGATGTGATCCTGCCTTTTACTGTAAACTCAGCTAATCTAATGTATCGTTTCAAGAGGATTAACTTAACACAGCATTCATTATTGAACTTTTCTTTTGCATTAAATATTACCAAAGATACATATGGAGTTTACAATACAGCTATCACACCAATTAAAATTTATGACAACATTACCAATTCCGGTTTAACTCAACAAAATATCGTAATTAAGGATGAGTACAGTACAAGTAACCGTATTCAGGCCACGGAAATAAACAATCCGTATATTTTTCCTGCTATCAATAGTTATATGATTGGTAACGATGGAAGTACTATTATAAAAAGCATGAATACACAGTCTGAACCGTTATCGGAAGGTCAGTACGGACAATATCCTTTAGTGGTATTCACCAATTCGGGAATCTATGCCATGCAACAAGGAACGGGTGAAGTGCTTTTCCAGAATATTATTCAGTTGAGTAATCTATCCTGTGTTGGCAAATCCCTTACAGTTGCCAAAGGAATTGTTTTTGCTACGCAGGACAGTATTTTTGTTCTATTTGGGAGGAATGTAACCAACATCGCCGACAAACTCTCAGCAGCCTTCGATTCCGGTTTTAAAAATGACTTTTTGAATGATGGTATCATGTTCGGACGGGACAATTACCATAATGAACTGATAATCGCCAATGGTACCAAGCAGGTAAAACTAATCAACCTTGATTCGTTTACAATTTCATCGGTTAAGGACTATTCCCTTACATGAGGAGACCCCGGAGTTGCAACAACAACCCTAATCTATCAGGGTATTACCTTTGATAAGTTTGTCAATAATAAAGGCCAGTGGCTCGGAATAAAAGACCATGTAATCTACTACCTGAACGAGGAAGAAACGGAAAATGTATCCAAAGTAGTTGAAACCGACGTTGTAAATTCCATCACAACAATAACTCCAAAGTCATTTCTACATACTTATTTCAAAACTAATCCCTTATCAATAGATAGTCGGAACTTTAAGAAATTGATTCAGAGTAGATTATTTGGAAGGTTTGTTTACATATCAGGAGATAGTGCAAGCCCTTTTGAGGATTGCAAGTTTAAGGTTTCGGGAACTAATAACCTCATTGCTTTACCGTCGGATATGGCTGAAATACAGTATTATCTTCTTGCTTCACCCGGTGGAAGGGAAAGCGATGTTCTTACCGGAGGTTCAAGTGTTCCGGTAAAGTATTTTATCTTCGAGTTTCAGGGGTTTGTCAATAAGGAAAGTGAGATTGTCGGGATAGAGCTTGTCTACGAACAGGTGATGCAGGATAAACTAAGATAATAAAAAAGGCAAACGTAATGTTTGCCTTTTTTTGTTTAGCCCCTGCATCAGGAGCTATCTTGATATTGATTTGCGTCTGGCATATCGTCCATGGGTTTTATTATACTCCGCCCAAGAGTTTTAGTTACTCCAATCTATACCAACAAAGTATGCTGTGGCACGTTGATGGGCACGTTGACGGGCGCATTCTGTGGTTCTCCAGCCTTCCAGTGCTTCTTTGTTTAATTTTTCATAAAACAGTTCTTCTGATTTGCTGTATTTTTCAACATCAATTCCCAAAATTTCCATTTCTCTCTTTATTTCGGAAAAGGTAATTTTGCGAATATCTTTTACAAATACAGACACTGTTACAATAAGCCCCGTTTTAATATTGGCAAAACGTACAGCAGAAGCAAGATTTGATTCAATTAGCATATACTCACATCCGTCTTTCGATCTAAATATGTCGCCAATACTGAAAGTTATTTCTTTTTTGGCTTTCTCCCGTTCTATTTTCTCCTGTTCCCGTTTTTTCCTTGCATTTTCAAGGTCTATTATTTGGTCAATTGCATGATTTATTTCTGGAATAGTAATACTTTTCGGATCATTCACATAGAAATCATCGCTTATGCCTCCGTTTGTTATATTCCAAATATAAGCGTTGTGTTTATCAGCATCGCAAATTCTACACCTACATCCACAAATATCTAATATTTCACCAACCTTAAATTTGCATTCCGGTTCCGGCTTTTCTTCTTTCTTCTCGAAATATTCACAACTACTTCGGCAGTCAGTTACCCAAAAATATGAAAGTGGGTTTAGACATGAAGGTTGGGCACACTTACCTTTTACACAATGTTTGCAATTAGCGCATACCCTTTCCTCTTTTTTCTGAAACAATGGACAATAAGATCGTTGTTCAGCGAATATGGCACTAAATATGGTTGATGGATTTGAACATACCGTTGGTAGTGGAAAAATAGATGTTGGGGCGCTTGCACAGAACTTACAATCAGCGCACAACACCTCCTTTTTGTCCTCTTTCTTTTCGGGAGGGCGTTCCATCAACTCCTTTAAACCTGGTTCAATCTCGGAATAAGTGATGCGGTTAAAGTCTTTAACTGGGAAATGAATTTCTGTAAAATCATAATGCCCCGTATCTATATGTTTCGTCATAACTACATGGGGTACTTTGTCTATGGTTATGGGCATTAATTTCCATTTGCCACCATTGATTTCAAATGTATCCCCTACCTTAAAGGTGCAATCCTTTAACTCCGGGAACAACTCCCCAAGAGCGTATTTGGCTTTAGGGTGTTTAACCATTGACGATAAAACCTTTTCAAAGGTGGTAGTAACAATCTTGGCAGGATTAAACCCGGTTTCTTTTTTGTCATTGCAACCGGACAGTTTGATAAACTGGTTAATGGTTAGTTCAATAGGATTGTTTTCAAAATCTAATTTATCTTCCCAAAAATTTGTTCTGCTGTGATTTCTTATATTCCCATCATAACCATAAAAAGACAATTTTTCTACACCAGCCCAATTTGAATTATATTTATCATTCAAATATTTTATAACTGTGTCTTTAAATAATTTACTTCCATCATTCTTAACACACCAATATTTAGGTAGGGAGGTTAATCTTCCTGCGTCTATTTCTTGTTGTACCCAATCAGTTTCAGGGACTTCAACAAGAGATTCGAGATAATCTTTAATAGCCATTCCATGAACGCTATCAGTTTCACGATAAATAATATCAAACACATTTAACAATTTAAGGAGTAATTCACCTGTAGGCAATCCTACTCCTGATTTTAATTTGTAATACTTCATTGTTTTAAATTTATTGATTTATAATTGGTTGATTAATTTGTTTATATTTTCTCATTATTGAAAAATCAAATGTGATTGCTCCATTTTCCTCTTTCACATTTCCCTCTTCTCTTTCATGGTTAATTTCTTCTTGGGTAGCATTTCTGTCGTATTCGATGCCGTCCCAGCAAATTACGTGTACTATCATTTCTTAAATCCTATTTTGGTTTTTTCTACATCATCATATACCGTAAATTCGATGTCCTTTATCCACACCGTTATATGCTCTCCTTCATAGAAGTAACTTATTTCGTAGGATACAGAATCTCCTCTAATTGTTACTCCTGTAATGATTGCGGGGATACATCCTAACTTAGTCGTTACTTGCGTCCCGTATTTATATATTTCTAAAGATTTCATCTACTGCTTTTTGTACTTTATCATTCTTTTAATTTGTGGATTGCTGGTAGCGATGAAAGCCGCCTCCCGGCACAGGTTGTAAATATTTACCCGCTTATTTAGCACTCCAAAGCGTTTCAGCGTTTTGATATTGTCGTTATTCAATGCTCTGTATCGTCCCTCTGCATCAGGTAAGACGTAATAGGTGCGGTTATCACTCTTATTACACTCTATTGCAAGCCGTATCGCTTGTTTTAGATTCCGTTTTTTCTTCCATGCCACAAAACGATCATGAAAATAAAGATACTGCTGGTAAAAAAAGTTGTCGTATTTTGTTTTCATTATTGGTTCCGGTTTATCCATATTTTAGTCTCCTCCTTCATTGATTTTTGATAATACTTTGGTTCCTGTAAATGAACTCTCATCCAAATTTTAAGAGCGTTTAATTTTGCTTCCATATTATTGATTTTTAAATTGTTGCTTCTCCTACAATTCTTCTTTTTACTCTTCCACTTCCAGGTGTTATTATCCGTGGTAGTGGCATATACTCCAATGCGAGCCATACACAACCCGCCGTCGTAATTACCTTATCGTCCTTGCACCCGTCCACGGCTCCAGGGTTCCCGTCAGGTTTTGTCTCGAAGGTATCCTCTTCGTCGCAGGCTCTTGCGTCATACTCTATGTATTCATCATCTCTCATAGCGGCAAGTAGACGGTCAATTATCATGCTCTTTGACTGTTTGTTTGTATGGAATCCGTATTTTATCGGTATACCCTGCTTTACTTTGTCCGGGTCGGTACGGGCAAACAGATTGTCGTAATAATCGCAGATGGTATCCATGATTGTTAAGAAGTGGTCGCCTTCCGTATCTTCCGATTCCGACGTTAGCGTATTGCTTTCTATGGCTAACAGTGCATGTCCGTACCATTCCGCTATCTGTGTTGCCTTCCATGCTAAAAGGTCATGGTCAATGTGTCCGCTTCATGTTAATACCATTTCGGCGGGCAATCCTTTAATTAAAGGCAGTCGGTCAATAACCCGAATAACCGAGTTGTCGGCTCCCGCACTCCTTCCTCCGATGTCAACAAACACGGCATATCTGTCAGATACCAACTGAGTAGTGTCAGGCTTAGCCCAAATCCATAGATTGCCATTATTAACAGGTTGAAATTGAATGTTTTTTAATGCGCTGGCTCCCGTTGTACTATCGGCGAATATCTCTCCGACAAAAACAGGATCAGTATTATTTTTTCTTACTTTAAGTAAATAAGGTAATGGAAATACACGGTGTCCGGTAGTTTGGAAAGCTTCGCCCGGTGTGTTCGGATATTCAGACTGCATACGCCACTTGTCGTAACCTTCGGTATTTTTGAAATAGAAATACCAGTTAATACTTTCGAGAGTGGCTCCCAATCGCCACATTTCCCAAGCATAACCATCGGAATCTAAGGCATCCATCGAATTGATAAATTCGACAAGATTTTTTATTGGTTTCCTGTATTCCTCAATTTCAAAACATGGAACGAATACCGGATCATACCCTTCCCCAGATTCGGCAGCTTTCCATTCACGATGAAAGAAATTACCTACGCCCTTTGCTGTACTTTCGAGTACAACCATAGTAAGAGGTAGCTGGGGAATAGTAGATCGTAAAGACTGCGTTAAATCCTCCGGTTTTTTACCCAATGTCTCTGTCCATAATCCTATTTCAGAAATATGAAGCATCTGGAAAGTGAACGACCTTAAGTTATCAGGCTTTTCGTAACTACCGATACCCATGATACAATCACGTTCAGGGATGTATTTATTCTTTGAACTCCCCTCGTAAGGTGCAAATGAAAAATCAAGAACATCTTTCGGGTGATTCTTTCTCACAGTATTAAACATACCCCTGATGTGCCGGGCCTGATTCTCTACATGAGTAATAATAGCACTGTTCCAACCTTTTTTAACAAAAAGCTGTATCCATGCCATATACAACTGTACCAATGTACTGCCACCCCATTGACGAGCTTTCAGTAAGATTATTCTTATAGGTTTACTTAAATATCTTAACTTTTCAAATTTTTTAAGCAACCTCCTTTGTGGGCGGTTGAGAATGAAAGGAATTTCGCCACCAGCCTTAGGCTTTATTTTGGCACAGGTGGCCGCCCAAAATTCAAAGTCATGTTCAAGGCGTAACTTATTGATATTTCCTACAAAATCAGAAATAGCATCTCCGTAATTCCCGCATCCGGGGATATATTTAAGTACAAAAGTCTCTATACTCCCGGTTCTACGGATTAATCGTATAATATCAATATCCAACATTGTCCTTGGTAGCATTAAGTAATGTTCTCCTATGCTATCAATGTTGATTTGGAACCTTGAAATAGGTGAACCTATCCCAATAACAGGATCGTATGGTGCATCTATTTCAGCATTTCGGGACTTGTTTTCCGAAATTATTTTACGAATTTCCTCATTACTAAGATTCATTCGTTCATGCTTTTTCGGCTTCCGCCATTTCTAATTCGGTCAACTTAACGTTGTCCCTAATCATCTTATTAATTATTTTTCCCGCTGTTTTCGGAGCCATTCACACAGTATCCCCCGCCTCTGCATACAGGATTTTCTTAGGCATTAGCTTAGAATAAGCTCCATGTTTCCTTAATATAAGGAGGTAGTTTGCGTAAAGCCGACGGTATTTTCCGGTCGTATTATCTGTAAAATTTCCATTAAGTTCCATTTTGTCCCGTAATGATGCACAAATGTACCTTGTTGGTGCATTGTTTGAACCAAAAGATGTTATAAATGCACGCCATTTATTAACAAAAGCCACAATTTTACTGCCTCAAATTGATTAAAAATACAATTTTTAAAAAATAGTAAAAATGAGTAAAGAAATTGATCCAAAAAACGCTGATAACGATATTGTTGATGAAGATAAAAACCCAACAGTAACAGACGTTACCCCGAAAGTTAAACCGGCTTCGGATGAACTGCCAACGGAAACAGAGAGTACACCGGCAAAAAAAGTATGAAAAACGGCTTCTCTCCTGAAAGAGCATTATCCCGATCAGGATGTTGAAAACTTAGATGGTGATGGACTTGATGAATTGACATCCACCCATTTAGCAGGAGTCCATGACAAATTAAAGAAAAATTCAGATGCGAACGCTGAAATTATCAGTGTTTTCACTGACCACCCCGAAGTGGCCGAACTTATTCGGCTTATGGCCAAAGGAGCTACACTCGTACAAGCCCTTCCTCATGTACTTGATGAAGATGAAATCAAAGCACTGGTTCCGGCAGAAGGCGACCCCGATTTTGAAGGCTGGAAGAAAAATGCTGATGGACGCAAGCAGATGAAAGCTGAATCCGATGCACAGATGAAAGCCATTCAGGAGAATCTAAACGTCAGTACACAGGAAATCGAAAAATTTGTCAAGGAAAACAAGCTATCCGATGAGGAAGCTGCAAACTTTTTCCAGGTTATTGACGACATCATGGATAACACATCTCACGGTAAGTTTACAACTGATATTCTGACAAAACTTTACAAAGGCGTAACCCATGACAAAAAAGTGGAGGAAGCTAAAGAAGTCGGAGTTATCAAAGGTAAGAATATCGCCATAAAAGAGAAAATCGCGAAAGAGGAAAAAGCTATTGGCGACGGCACACCAGCCATTTCATCTACCGGTAAAACTACCGAAAAAGCAAAACCCGAATTGAATCCCATTGAAAGATCATTGGAAGATTTTAACATTAAACAAAACAGGTTCGCACTTAAACATTAATCAATAAATCAATTATTTAAAACCTAATCAATTAGTAAATATGAAAAAATCAATCAAAATTTTAAAAGGGCTGACTGTATTGCTCACAATGAGCGTTCTCGTTGCCATGTGTGTTGGCTACTCGTTTGCCGACATCTATAACTTTATCACCAGTATCTATCCGGTGGCTGGTGGAGCTATGATAGCTGTTGCTCCTGTCGGTTCAGTGATAGCTGATGTGCCCGTAGATACGGAAACTGCCGCTGCTGCCGCTCCTGACCTGTTAAGACCTGACATCTCGAAGCGAATTACGCAGATGAAACCTTCACTTTTCCCAATGGACACACTTATCAGGGAAGCCGGAGGCCATGAAAGCACAAACTCATGAGAGTTTAAATGGTATTCCTCGGATGTAAGGGACACGATGGATACTATTTCTTCTGCCGTTCCTTTTGTTCCCCCTCAAACGAAAGACCCTAATAAGGAATATCAAGTTACCGTCAGTAAGCCCAATATTTGGCAAGTTGATGATAACATATTTGTTAACAATGTGCTGGGTGGAGATGGGAAAGAGCTTGTTTTACACATTGTTAAAAAAGAAACCGGAGGTAAGTTATCGGTAATCCCTGTAAATCCTCTGGCAGATGCCGAAGCCTCCGATATTCCGGCTATCGCCGCTTCCACAAAACTTACCCGCATTGGTAATGCTAAGGCTGAAAAGGATGCAAAAACCTCTCCTTTTGGATTAATGCCTTTCGATTCGTCGAACTACACACAGATTCACATGTGCCAGATTGAGGAATCTATGTATGAAAAAATGCACAATAAAGAGGTGCAATGGGATGCAAGGGATATTCAAGCCCTTTCACTGTTTGACCTTCGTAGATCAATGGAATTAACTTCATTGTTCGGTGCAAAGGCTAAAATCTTCGACCCCGAAGGAAACGACTATAAATATATGTCTGGTGGTATTACCAGATTTATCAAGAAAGGTGTACAGTACACTTCGGGAGCCATTGATGATAAAACGTTTAACAACTGGGCGAAGACAATTTTTGTAGGTAACTCTGGGGCTGATTTAAGATACTGTTTTGTAGGTTCTGACCTCATGGAGGAACTTTCCAATGTTCCAACCATACAGAAACAGTTAGCTGCCAATTCAACGGAAGTTGTTTATGGTATTACCTTTAGCAAGGTACAGACCAACTTTGGAAATTTACTTTTCAAACACCATGTCCTGTTAAATGACGCTGGTTGGGCAGCCAAGGGCGTAGTTGTTGATATGAATAATATCAATAAACGAGTACACCAAGCCATGCAGACCAGAAAATTAAATCTGAAAGAGACAGGAACGAGTAATGTTGACGCTTACGTTATCGAGGAAACCTTCGGGCTTGAAACTCGCTATGCCGATACTCACTGTATCATCAGTAAAGCAGTTTAGTAATAAATAATTTTTATGAACGGATAGAATTAAACGCTATCCGTTCATATTGTTTTTAAAATCATTAAATAAAATGACAAAAAAGATATACGAATCTGTGGGTTATAGATACATGGCAACCCCAATTATTATTGACGGAGTACAAAGGATGATTGTTTTTGATACCGGCCATTCCCAGCGATACTTCGGAAGGGGTATTTATGCAACGACAGACGTCGACGAACAGAAAGCTATCGAATCAAAAAAATCCTTCGGGATTGACTTTAAACTTGTGGGTACCGAAGATGTCCCTGATGAAGGAAAACCATTAGGTGATTTATCAAAAATTACATCAGGCAAGGATGCAAAAACCTTCCTGAATGAAAATTACGATATTCCTATGGCGTCTCTCACAAATAACGACATGATCCGGGCGGAAGCTGAAAAATTAGGAATTGTATTCCCCGAATGGAAAAACTAACAGGTAAATGACTACTCCGAACCTGATAATAAAAGTGGCCGCCCGAATGGATGAAATATCTTTAGGCTCCGGCGATACTCCGGCAAGCATCCAAATAGGAAAAGAACTTGACGATTCCGCTAAATCGTTATGCGAACTCCTGCCTAATAACCTTGCTATTATCGGGAAGTTATCTGCCGTACAATTAACCGACATGGTGGATGATAAATGAGTGTATAAACTGCCCGTCGATTTTATCCGGATGATTCGTTTTGGACTTGTTGGATGAAACCAATATGTTAATAAAACTGTCGATGAAGATTCGGTAAGCAACCGACTACAACAATTTTATTATCTTAAAGCAACCATCAACAAGCCTATGGCGATATACATCCCGGATGAAGAAAGCGCAGTAGATAGAGGATATTTAATACCACTACCACAAACGATAACGGGAGCATCGCCTGTAATAAATTATTTTCACTACTCAAAAAAAGTAATAGCCGAAAATTTGCCGGACAGGCTTATTGACATGTTCTCCTGGTTCTGTGCCGGAAGAGTGTTTGCAATTATGGGTAGTGATGCATCTTCAAAAATATGTTACGAAAAAGTTAATGAACTTTTAAAATCAAGTCAGTAATGAATGTAGAAACATACAAATTTCTTTTAGGTGTCGCCGCATTTTTGATAACGTTTTTTTTAGGCGGTATTCTGTATTTCTTAAAAATACAAATCAATACCATTAAAGAAGTGAAAACCCTTGTCGATTTTATTCGTAGGACACAAGCCGTAGATAAACAAAGCAGTGAAGATATGAAAGTTAGTTGCGCTAAAACTCATAAAATCGTAGATAAACGGCTTGATGAACATGGGGAACGCCTTGATAAGCATGAAAAAGACATTGTGATCTTAAAAGAACGAATTAAAAAATAACCAATTAGCCCTATCGTATTGGTAGGGCTAATTTTAAACTTTAGAAAATGATAGCAAAAAATTTTGTTATACAAGAATTTGTAAGTAAAGAGGTTTACACTCAATGAGGGGAAAAATCAATATGGTTCGTGGATAAACGAATAATAACCATAGCGGATTATCTCAGAGAGTCGTTAAAAACTCCTATTACGATAAACAACTGGCATATTGGAGGGCAACGTAACGAATCAGGGCTGAGGGCGTGGAATACTACCACCGGAGCCGCATGGAGCCAGCACAAATATGGTAGGGCGGCAGACTTACATTTTGAAGGATTAAAACCGGAAGATGTACGTAATTACATACGCAAAAATTTCGCTGTATTATCGGCTATGGGATTAACCACTATCGAAAAAGACACCCCAACATGAGTTCATATTGATTGCCGAGATACTGGAATGAATACATTATTTGAAGTACCTTATCAATAATTAAGAAATGAAGAAACTAATACTTATCTTATTATCAATCATGTTGTTTTCCTGTTCAACTACAAAACAGGTCAACAAAGAAAAGGCATTGGAGACCAGTAACACCGTTACCGATTCCTCAACTTGTCGAAATTTTCGAACAGTTGACAGTACCACTAAAACTGACAGCTCAATAACAACTACTATTGAGCACATTACAACTACCTACCAACCCACTAAGGATTCTGCAGGAAACCTAATCCCCGCTACCCAAGTCATTGATAGAAAAATTACCGAGAAAAAGGCGGTAAAAGAACAGTCATTGGCAAAGACTGATGAGAATAAAAAGACAGACCTTAATAAAAAGGAGAAGGATAAAAAACAGGCTGATACAACAAACAAAACCATCGTAAAAACGGGGTTTACTATCCCATGATGGGTTTATGTTGTCGCCATAACCATAATTATACTGGCTGTTGCCGGATTTATTATTTATAAGAAATTTAAAATCAAAATATAATGAACAAGTTAATTGAACGATTCAAACAAGCCGACCACGTAGTGGCGAAAACCATTGGCGCATTTTGTATAGCAATGATCCCGGTCATTGCTTCAATCAGTTTTGCTAATCCAGTATGAAACGATTATAAATCGGTGGCGTATATCGGACTATCGGCCATTGCTTTCTTATGCAACTTCACTAAGCAAAAAACTGAATAGCTAATGGCTTATTATAGACTTACATACGGAAATTATGACCCGATTTGTGTATTTGCCTACGGGTTAGCTCCGATACTTGGCAAAATCAACCAACTATCACTATATGAGGCTAAATCCTTAGTAAATAAGGATGGCGAATCTCAATTTGATGTCGCATTTAATCCCGATGAAGATACCGAAATTATTTTAGTTCCGATACAGGAGGTTATGGGTGAAATTATGAAACAAATATCAATCATCATTTCGCCTACGGAAGAAACGCCACTGATATTTAATGCACCAGACCCAGAAATAGGAGATGATCATTACATCAAAATCTATTTTATGGACGGCAAACTACAAAAAAGTATGATAGGCGTATTGGATTCCGAAATTGAAAGCTGCATCATAAATTACGCCATGGCCGAATGGATGAGCCGAAGCCAAAAGCCGCAAGCTACCCAGTTGTATGTCCAAAAGTATCAAAAAAATTTGGAAGATATGCGCAATACGGTAATGCACAATAACGATAAAAACACACGTCCCAAACTAAAAGCCAGATTCATATAATGTACACGAGAGATATAAATTTAAGCGGGTATTATGATGTCGGGTTTACTTATACCTATAACCATATCCTTAACCGTATAAGGATGCTATCACAGTATCATCTTAGCACCTTCAAAGATGAAAAGACAGGAGAACCTATTATAGAACTTCTTATGAGTGCTGATGAAGAATCTTTCATCAAAACCGAAATAAAGAATGCTTTAGTCGACATTGGTAACTTATTTTTTAAGACTAAAAAGGGAGGCGATTCGGCATATTTCACAAAGAACAACACTACGACATTTGGAATAAATGCTAACGATTATGGTTATGTTACCTATCAGTTACTATATCAGTTAGATGAAATAATAACTGAGGGAATAGCTCTATGGGTGTTGAAAGAATGGTACGGGTTAAAAGCTCCAAAAGAAAAAGAACCGATAGAATTAGCCTATCAGGGAAAGAAAAAAATTATCAATAACAGCCTTTACTATTTTATGAAGAGGAAACTTACTTTCATAAAAGCTACCGAGGCTCCTACCCCTCCATACGTACCGACATTGATAATCATGTTTTACATGGGAGAATTTGCCACCTTTGAAGACTTTCAGGGGTTGGAAAATACCAGTGATGGGTCTTATGTTTATTGTACATCATCAGGTAGTTATTATGCCCATGCTGAGGGAAGCTGGCATGTAGTTACAAAATCAGAACAGATAGAGGATTGTATATTGCTAAAACAGTGCTATGGGGTAACCTGGAATATTGACGATGAAGCCGCCGCCGTTACCGCTATTGGGAACATGGCGTATCATAACACCCTTCCTTTCCATATCTTTGAAAGAGGTATTGTAACTTTCAATCCTTCACTAAGCAAAAACACTATGGTCAAAACCGACCCGGTTAATTCCTACATGCTGGATGGCGGGCAAGGGGTTTTAAAAAGCGGTCAATTTTCTTCCTGCCCTAACCAAGGCAATGTCTATACCATGATAGACAAGTTGAATCTTAATGATATAGGAAGCAGATATATTCATAATGTTTCTACCGATGAATACGCTAAAATTATTGGCTTAGGCAACGGAAGCACTATCGGTGATGCCAATGGCGAACTGATTATCGACCCGGTAAGATACATCAAGGTTAACGAGCATTCTTACGGAACAAAGGAGGACAAAGACATCTCCGCTCCACCGCAAAGAGACGACATAAACGGCTATATATATGATAGTCATGCACAATTCTTAACCTGAAAAGTAAAGGTTGGAGACCTTGTAGGATTTTATCTGAATGCCACTACTTACGCATACGCTCAAATAAAACAGATAGACGATGAGATGACATTATGGTATTCCATCCCGGGAGACTATCATAATTTCCCTGTTGGCACAAAATATACCATATACCGAAACTTCGCCCATGCAGGAGAATCGTTTGATATTCTAAGCACACAATTTGAAATCAACGGAGATGAGTACACTGATTTTGTAAGCCGCATTAAAAAACTGTATTACACTGATTTTATAACTTCCGACAACAGGTATGTTGTGCTTATCTCCGATCAACACCTTTCACAATTAAAGCCGTTTGAATGTTTCTTAAATTCTAACGGCAGCGAAAATGATTACATATACCCCGGTGCATACAAGGGTTATATTCACGACAGTGTTGGAAGTAGCTGCGATAATGTTATACCGACAACTGGCGTTACAAAGGCTACGGTAAGACCGATTGTTGCTTTATGGAATAAAAAGCTCAATGATATTTTTACGCAGGCATTCCTTACTATAATGCAGGTTATTGAGTTTAAAACAAGGGACATTGCCAGCGTCCCGATATTTGGAGGGAATTTCCCGTATGGTGAATATGAGGATAATATAAGAACCTTCAATAATGGATTTTTAAAACCCATCCTTAAAACGGGGTTGACAAATAAGTTAGGTAATCGTTCCGGTTACGTTCTTTATGAAGATACCCGCAACGGAGTAACGATAAACACCGCTCAGGTAAGCTATCGAGGAATCGAAGGATTCATTGGAGACATAGGGGAAATGGTTGATGGAATCAATATTTTCTACACTATTCAGGATAGTGCAATAGCCTATGTCTGCACGAATGACAACCTGTTTGCCGATGACACAATGGACAATTATTCCAATGCCGGGGTATTACCTGTCGCAAATACTTTCATAAAGGGTTGTGGCGGGTTAGCTAATGCCGGATTGCCAGCGACACAACAAATAAATAGCCCATCAGCTTCAAAATATTGGGCAAGTCGGTTTGAAGAGGCATGAAGTGATCGTAAATGGTATTGTCCTGTAATCTCCGGTAAAATAACAACACCATTTACCGGATTGAAGTATATGAACGTATCAATGAACTCGGCAATGACCGACCCTTTGGTTGGCTTTAGAATCGTCCATAAATCCTCACCATTTGCACGAACAGGAAGTGATAATATAGATTCAACTTACACTAAATCATTCACAAATGTTTGTATTGTGGTTGTGGAACATTATCTGGGTAAATACCCAACTGTTACAGTGAAAGATGAACAGGGTAATGAAATAGAAGTCGATGTTGACTATAATAGCTTAGATGTTTGCACTTTGTCATGGAATGGGTTGGCATCTGGGACTGTTACCTGTAATTAACATAAAAGCAAACTAATAAATAAAAACTATGGCAAAAAAATTCTTAGTAAGTATAGATTTAAACGGGAACGAGCTTCAAAATGCAGCCTTGCAAAATTTGGCTGCGGCTCCTGCTTCCCCAAAGAAAGGACAGAAGTATTTCGATACAACCCTGAATAAGGAGGGCTGTTATAATGGGACTTCATGAGTTTACTATGAAGCTCCATATGCAGCAGCTAATGTCGGAACTGCTGGCGTTGGCATTTGAAGAGATACCGTTGCCGGCGTACACAACTTTAAAAAAATTAAAGCTAAGTCAACCAAAATAGCTGTTACGGCTTCGGCCACCGATGAAGTTGAAGTTGATGTTGTCGAAGCTAATATTGCGCATCAAAACTTATCTGGTGCAGGAACAAATACCCACGCCCAAATTGATGTGCACATCGCCAGCACCAGCAACCCACACAACACTACAAAGGCTCAGGTTGGATTGGGAAGCGTAGACAATGTCCAGCAAATGCCGCTCGGTTATCTCGATACTGACGGTGCATTGGCCGGGAACAGCGATGTTAAGGTTGCGTCTCAAAAGGCTGCAAAAACCTATGTAGACACTAAGATTGCAGCTTTACAATCGCAATATGCAGGAGGGCTTCTGTATCAGGCAGGAGGTTTTGATGGGACTAAAACTATTGCTACTAATGGTATTACTACCATTAAGAAGGGTTATTTCTGGAAGGTAACCGTTGCCGGGAGCGCTTCGGGAATTACTACACCATCCAGTGGAACCGGGTTGAATATTGGAGATATGATTATCGCCAACCAAGATGCAACGACAGGCATTACGGCGGCGATGTTCGACGGAATAGATAACAGCGAATCTGCCGACCTGGTTAAATTGGCAGCAACTCAAACGCTGACGAACAAAACTATCAACGCAGACAATAATACCATTTCAAACCTTGAAATTGACAACTTTAAAACAGGAGTTGTCAAGGCTTTTCTTGATGATAATCTTGATACTGAAATTCCAACCGTAAAAGCTGTAAAAGCTTATGCTGATAGTAAGGTTAAAATGTATTCCGCAAACATATCATTACCAGCCAGTACATCTTTTCAAATTACTAATGACGTACACCATTGTGGTAATAATGTTGTTTTTCAGCTTTTTGATACTACCGGTAATCAAGTTGAGTGCGATAGTGTCATGAACTATACAAATGGGACACTAAGCCTTCAATCAAATTCAGCTTTTGATGGACGAATTGTAATTACGGGGGTTCTTGATGTAATCGCATCGGGTATGCCTACCTAATATTTTAATTAACTAATAAACCAAGGGAGGGCAAAACCTCCCTTTAATTTGATTTAAAACTATGAAATTTATTGGCTCATTTTTATTAGGACAATTAGCAAATCTTGTTGGTGGCACAATAGAAGACGGATTCCTCAGATTGTTTGTATATAATGGATATTTATATACAAAAGTTGGTAGTGATGATGCTAAAATGATAATGACACAAAGTGAATTTATGTTATTAATCGACCAAATGGCACTTTTAACACCCACTGAAAGCAATGTAATTGATGTATCGGGAACAACAGAATTAGATTGCGCCAAACTCTTTATTTCAAATTTTATCATCAACGAAAAAACTGCCACGTATTCATCTCTTTCTATTACAAACTTTAATACAGATACTGGAACATCTGGCGTTATCTATATTAAAGCTCCTAATAGTTCTTATCGTTTAAAGATTCCAGATTACACGGCAGGTCAGTTGTTACTCAGCGATGACGTTTGAGCTTGGGATAATTTTAACAATCCTTCAAAAAGTATTGCTGAATACATAACGGGGCCTCCGACTTACGCAACATTTACCTGTACACATCACGGCTACGCTACCGGTAGTCATATTAGAATCGCAGGGTATTCAGGAAACAAAGTAGCTTATAACGGCGTACATGTACTTACATCGGTCGATCTAAATACTTTCCGTATAGATGTAGCTTATCAGGCTTCCGGCACAGTTTCAAGTCCAACTGTGGTTTTACAGGGGAAAACCTTTAATATTCCAAACTACAATTACACACATATATACGATTATAATTATGATTATATGACTGGAGATTTGTATATTTCCCTTAGAAACAAGGTTAAACGATACTAACTAAAAAGGGAACTCTTAATCGGGTTCCCTTTTTTAATTCAGTTGAACATGTTCGTAATTGGCAGCTTGCGATATCACACTGTTAGTAATACTTTTCTTAATGCTTTTTGTAATAGGGTGGGCTTCTATTTCAGCTTTCAGCTTATCGTATTGAAATGTCTTTTCTTTCTCGTTTGGTTTAATGGCACTTTCGAGACGTATAAAATCGGCATTTAGGTGTGTGTAGATGTTTAAAATATCAGAATAGGTCTTATCTCTTGCATCAATAAAGTTGCGCACAACGCCCACGGCATGCGATACCTGGGGATGGGATAAGTCATACCTCTTTTCAATAAGGTAATCTGGGACGCCAGAAAAAACGCTCTGCATAGCACGTAAAATCATCTTGTATGTTATAAGCGGTTCCTCCCTACCCTTTTCTCTCAATGCATCGCTTCTCAGATTAAAATACTTGCAAACATATGTTTCAATATCTGCAAGTTTAGGTTCATTGATAAAAACAAAGGAAATACCTAAAGCTCTCTTTAGCCTAATACAGAAATCTGCGTAAAATTCTTCGTTGGTTTTAACAGGATAGCCTTCGGTAGAACTTATTCTATGAGTTATTTTCTGTACTATTTCTATTTGATTTTGACTTTCCATTGTTTGTAATTGTTTAATTTAAAGTTTAAAATATCAATTATTTATCAATAAGTAGCAAAACACAATTCACATTCTTTGACCAACTCGTGCATACATAATTGGATAGTATCAATTCTAATTTGACATTCGTACGCACCCTCTTTGTCGTTATTAGCTCTAAATCTTGATTGTCTGTCTTTGTATTCTATTACCCATTTTTGGTAAATCGAATAAAGTTTATATCCGTCTTGTATCATTTTATTTATCTTTTTGATTGTTTATCCGTTGCCTGCTATGCCTGACTGGACATTTTTCGCAAGTAAACGAGTGGCAGTATTTACTAAATAGCGTACACCACGGGAGTGTTCCGTAAGTGGCATGTTGGTAGTTTTCGCACTCCCAATAAGGCACAGCGGGTAATTGATCAGCTCTTGCCATTATTTAAGCTTCAAATTGTATTCTTCTATATCTCTGATGTTTGCAAATAGAGTAGTTTTTTGCCCTAAATCAACAACTTTATAAATTTTAAAAGCATTCCCGGTTTGAGCATGAATTTTCATGACTTCGTCGTATGTAAGTAATTTTATTTTTTTGTCGTAAGAAACGACGTCAGCAATAGTCATCGTTGGATAATGATAATTATCTATCAGATAATTTACAGCATCTTTAATCCGTTCACATGGAATATTAAGCTCCTGTACCCGCTCAAATAGAACAGAAATAAAATCACTTCCGAGATTTGGAAATGCGTTCTTTAACCTCATTACTGATTTTGTTGTTTCTATTGGGTTAAAGTCCCCGTTATAAATACTAATTTCTACCAGCGGTTCCGAATATCTCTGCGGCGAGTTTGACAACGTCTGCATCGGTACAACCACTGTTTGTTGATCTTCCATTTTTTATTAATTTAATGATATTGATTAAGTTAGAATCTATTTGATTTAATTTTAATTGCCCCTGATAAAATTTACCCCAGCGATCATATTTTTGAAAAATAATTTCAAAGGCATCGCAAATTGCCTGTTCCGAAGCTGGTTTTTCTTTGATATTTGATTTTAGATATTTGATTATATTTTTTAAGGCTTTCCCTTGTGTCCCGTCAATTTTTGCTTTTACGCCTAATTTCTCTAAACAAAAATCATTGTAAATTTTCATGCAGGGAGAATAAGCCGGAATTTTTTCTTCCGGCATTGTATTAATTTTTCCTTTACTTTTCTTTACTTTACTTTGTGTATTTTCCGGCGGATTAATGGGGTTAATCGGTGGATTAACGGGGTTATCCGGTGGATTAACTAATTTATCATGCTCGATGATTAAAAATCTATCATCTTTTGGTAGTTCACCAACCCAATAATCACTTATTATTTCAACGTTTTTTCTTTCGGCGCAAGCTGCTAAATACCTTTTTTGAATACCATTTGAAGTCAAAATACCAAACATTTTAAATACCCTTTCATCAAAAAAAGAACGTCTAAAACACCCGGATATAACTTCCTCGATCTGACTTGGACGATAGGAAGCACCCGCTCTTTTACAAAAGAGCAAACACTCATCATCACCCCATTGATAATAATATCCATTTTTATATATTTTACACAGCAATCGAATGATTATATTCTCACCTGTTATACCAAATTCAGCATTAATCAATTCGATTTTATCATCGTCAAAAAAATCAACATCAAATGGAAAATAACTCAAACCTATTTTATTTGGTCGTGCCATTTTATAACTCTTTATTTCCTCCTATTCTAATTTATACCCCAAACCATCGCTGCGGCTGCCCGTGCATCTTTGTTTGTCTTTTTTTGAAACCCAGTAGTATTTTTGAAAATATTTTCATCGTTAAAGATGATTGAGTATCCCGATGGAGCCAATAGCTCATAATCGCACCCGTGAGCGTCCAAGAACTCTTTAATTATAATTGCTGTTCCCTGGTTCTTCCCTACGTTCAGAGAAGCCCCTTTGCCCCCTCTATGCCATGTATTGGTATTATCGGGAAATTCTAAACGAAAAAGGGTTTTAAACTGCGATTGCACTAAAATTGTATTAAACAAATCCCACATGTACATTGAGGTGCATTCTGTTAACTTCCTTAACTTTGGTTCGTAAATAGCAACTCCGTTTTTATGCAAATCGGGGTCAATTCCAATGATGTTACTGTAATCTGAAAATCGCTTCATTTACTTTAATGTTAAAATCCTAACAAAGAGGTAGTTAATTTCACGCATAAAATCGACTCCCCGTTGTAATGTTTATGAAATAATCGTCTTGCTTCACCTTCTGTATCTGCGTAAACAATTGAACCATGTAAAGTTCCTGTTACTGCGTAAGTATTCATAATCTTTAGTTTAATGTTAAATCCTTGCTAAAAGCCTTCGTTAACTCTTTTACAGCAATCCTTGAATTGTAAACCAAATTTTGATAAGCGTAATAAAAGTCATACAGCCTTTGTATATCACTCTTATTGTGCACAATCTTGTTTTTAAAAGATTCAATTAGCGAATCAAAATCTTTAAGAAAATCCTTTGATTCACTAATATCAGATTTATAGATTGACAAGGCACTGTCCCTAACCTTGTCTGGTGGAATGTCTATTAATTGGCTGGCATCCGTAGCCGTTGTTTCTGTATTAGTCATTTTCTTATAATTAGGTTATCCCTTTCGGGAGCTGTCTTTCCATGCCGCCAGTTTGTCAGAGTTGTCTCTCTTTCCATACGTTGCTATTAATAAATAGACGTCTCTATATTATCTGGTTTCTGTTAGTTCTGGTTCTGTTACCAGCACATCTTTTAAATTTTCGTCGGGCACTACCTCCTTTTCTGTTGATTCAAATTCTTCTTCTTCCAGTAGTTTTTCATGTAGTTTTTCGATAATAGGCATTATAGATTTATTTGATATAAGATCAACTACCCTATCAATAAACTCATTTTTTTCTGCGGCTTCGCAGACCATTTTCGCGCAGTTAAATACGTTGCCTTTTGCTGCAATGCCACAATCATAATGATCGCCACAATTTATTTGTGTAAGAAGCAGTAAATTAACTTTATCCTTATCCAAACCTTTAAGTAGTTTCTGGGCTTCAGCTATTTTACTTTTAATAATTTTAAGGTTTTCTTCATTCGTTTTTGTTTCCATTTTGTGATTTTTTAATTGTTTTTAAATTGTTTAAAATGTGTAATCTCTGAGCCAATTTTTTACAAAATCTTCTATTGTTAAGAAAATATTAGTTGGCGTATTATGTTCATCAATTTCGAGATACCTTATAGCATCCTCCATTGCTTCTTTAGTAAATCTTGATACCATTACAAAGGCGGTATTAGGTCTATTTTCTGACATCTTTATAATCTCCCGGCAAAAACAATCCATTAAGCTATTGCCCACACTCATGCCACCCCAGTCAAAAAACATCACATCAAATTGTTCATCAAAAAATTTAGGCGTGTCATGTATTTCTATTTTATTACACTCGATGCCGTGACGGTGGAGATTCCTTTGTATATCTCTTGACTCCTCCTCCAGATCGCCCATTAGGTCTCCAAAATATATCACCCTGCCTATTAAGTTTTTCATCTTATATATTTTTAATTGTTTTAAATGTTAATTGATTAAAATTTGTGGCGGGTGAGGGAGTCGAACCCTCGACTTCTGGCTCATGAGACCAGCGATTTATCCGTTTATCCTACCCGCATTTAATTGGATTTAACCTGCAAAAAATCTTATGAAAGACATAACTTGAAAAAATCCATGTGGCCATGTTCATTATTATGAACTGAACACAAGCCTCTTTTTTCCCAAACCTTTAATGTTTGAGAAAAATCGGGAATGTAATATCTCTTTCTTAGCTCCTTTAAAAGTTTATCGTCCCGGCTGATTGCCTTGTCCCCGAAACTTTTGTGCAATTCGGACAGCAACAATCTTGTGTTGCCATGTAGGTATTTTAACGGGTCTTTTTTCTCTTCAATAATTTTTTCCGGGTCAGGTTCACCTATTATCACCGTCATTACTAATTGCGTTTCCTTTTTGTCGAATTTCAGTGCTAATCCCCCTTCTTTTGTTTTAGACATGTTCATTTTAAAAAGTATTAAGTTGTTGTTAAGTTAGTTGTTTAAATTTTGCACGGGTGGAAGGAATCGAACCCACAACTCTCGGTTTTGGAGACCGCCACTCTACCAGTTGAGCTACACCCGTAAATGCCAGTATTACCTTTCTAATACGACAAACCCGGCTTCACGAAACTTCTTAAGCTCATCATCCATCATGGATAGTTTGATCTCCTCTATCTTCTGTTCAAGTTCGTAGCTTATCAACCTGCATTCAAAGTTGTCGGGGTCAATTTCAATTGAAACCTCAATAGTCAAAGGCGGGACACCCTTAATGATTGGGATATTGATACCGAATGATTCAGGGATGGAGTTATTAATGATTTTTTGTGATAGCTCCTTACGAACATTACCCCGGCTATCATCAGCCGCCTGAATGTTCTTTTCAACCTTAATCCTTAAATCCATCAAAATCCCGGCTAAATTTATTGCTACCTCCTTCTTTTCAAAGTAGTAGCGATTAAGTTTAATAAACCGTCCAAGTTCAAGAGATGTGTAACTAACCTTCGGGTTATTAATACCCCATTTTTTAATTTCCTCACTAATGTCAATCTGCCCATAAATGGCAGCAGCAAGCTCATTGGTAGGATTTTCCTGTAAACAAATTGCTCCATTATCTCTGTTGAAATACACTACTGCCGGAGCAACGGGTAAGGATTTTCCTTTGGCGTATAAAAACGGAGCATCAATAGTTCCTGTAAACGCAAACATTTTAGGTTGCAAAATCGGGGCAGCTTCCCCATGACGGATTACTAACTCTTTAACTGTTCCGTCAACAGTTACGTTGATTTTATCTTCGTTGATTTTTTCTTGGTTGTTATTCATTTGTTTAATTATTTAGTTGTTTGATTATTAGTTAATTAATTTTCGCCTATTGCTCTTAACAAGCTTAGTTGACGCTCACCTTGTAAAAGTTTACGTTGTGAAACGAGTTCGCCCTTTTCGTTATAGTAGCCCATGACACCCTCGTCCTGATAGTCTATCATATAGACGGTTCCGGTAACCTGCTCTGACTTGAATTTTAGGGCGGATATAAGATCAACCATTACTTGACTTTTGGCTTTAAGCTGCTTCTTAAATTCCTTTTTAACATCCGCAAAATCAGCATTGACATTAGAAATATCAATGGCGGTTTCAGATAGGGCATCCTTCTTTTCGGAAAGCTCTTCTTCCGTAAAATGATGGGTGTAGGAAAAATTCTCTTCAATTTTTGCTGCGGAATTGGTTAAATATTGAATCCGCTTTTCTTCCGGTTCATCCGGTAATAATTGTTTTTCTGGCATTTTATAAGTTTTTGATTGTTAGTTTAAAAGTGTTAATTTTAACATTCTGATTTAGTCATTCTTAGTTCTTCTTTTTCAAAGGATAAAAGGCTTCGTAATGAATCAATCTGATGGGTGCAACTCCGGTTTACTCTTTCCGTCCAGTCCACCAGATAAGATTCATTTTCACAAATGCTATCAAGTAGTGCGTTTTGCACGGTAGCTGACAAACAGGATTCCTTCGCTATCTTAATGATGGTTTGGCTTATCTGTTCGGTTCTTTTACTTCGCAGTAACTTCTTTGCATCAGCCAACATCTGCCCTGAACGTGCCATATACACGTTAAGAGTGCTGATTCTTTCCTCTATTTCCTCTGGCGAGTTTGAGCAGTTAATTTCCAAATATGATTGCATTTGCTGCAATTCCTCTGTTATTGTCATTATTACCAAATATTTTGGTTGTAGTTAAATCAATCTCATCCATGTTATTTTCAATAAACTGGATCAATCTTTCACAATGATTGACCAGCTGTTGAATATGAATATCAGGGTTGAAAGTGTAATTTTCTACGTAAATCTTCTGAAAGTCGGTAATGTCATATTCAAAATCATAAACCCCGTTTCCATTTTGAAGCAGGCAGAACGGGTAAACAATATGCTGCCAGTGTTTTCTAAATTTAAAGGCATTGTATCTCCCTGTTGTCTTGATGTCATGAACTTTTAATGGCATTATCTCATCAGTAACTCCATAGACTTCAACGATCCCCAATCCTGTATAAACCAGTCCAGAAACTCGTTGCTGTGTCAATGCACCTCTGAAATAATTAGAAAATTCAAGGCAAAGAGCTAAGGGAAACTCAAAGGTTCTGCTGTTATAGTTTACATTGATAATCCCATTCCCCTTGTCTGATTTAATATTCATTTTCGCTGATTTACGGTGTTCGATTAAGCAATCCACAACCTCATTGAATGCTGTTCCCTTATCGGCTGCCTCGCTGTCAAAAGGTACACGGTTAATGTTATCAATGAGGGATTGGTATTGTTCTTGCTCAAACTCTTCCTCTGTCTTTGCAGGGTTCTCAGATGATCCCCAAAATTGCTGGTACATTTCAGAGGAGGATAAATACCCCTGAAATGCATCGAGCAATGTTGCATAAAATCTGTAATTAGGCTTCATAACTTATTTTTTCAAAGTCAATGCCCTTGGCATTCATAAAATCGCCTAAGGCAATTATGTTATCCCTTGTCGTTATAACCTTAAATACTCTCGTCATAAGTTCATTATCGGCTATTGGCTGATAATGAGTTGTGGGTTGGGGTTTTAAAAAAGTAATAGAAGGTTGTGGTGTTGGTATACTTACCGGATTAGTTTTTAACTTTTCCCGGTTCTTTTTTAACGTATTAGCATATTGAATTGTGCCGTTCAAATCAAGCGTATCGAGATAAAGAGATTTTAGTAATTCGCTATCCTCCCCTATTGCTTCTAAGGTTGCAATGTCATTATTGATTTTTACAATTTTTGCATCAATTTCTGTTTGAATAGCCTTTTCTGTTGTGGTCTTATTTAGCCATTTATCATCAAAAATCTTTGCAAAAGTTACAAGGGCAAATGATTTGCTATCCCAGTATTTTTGTATCAAAGCTCGCTTACTATCCTTTGCTTTTTGGTCGCTCTGTTTTACGACAGAATCAATTTTACCGGAACATTCAGAAATCAATTTAACAGTATCATTGACTATCCCTTTAAATTCCAAAAAAGGTTTTGCAAATTCTTTTTCTATTTCAATCCTTTTAGTCGTTAAAATTTTAGCAGCGTTATTTAACATTGCCTTGTCTTTTTTCGCAAGGTCTATGTTGTCTTCGTTGTAATTTGCAATGCTATAATTTGGCAAAGCGTTTTCAACTAAAGATTTAATCTGCTTAGCGTTCGTCGTCAGGCTTCCAAGCATTTTCTTGCTTACGACCAATTGCAGGTCTTTTTCCTGAATCTCTGTTTTGATTAATTCTGTACCCATTATAATAAACTGTTTTTAGCTGTTGAAACGGGTGCAGATTTTGGAACGGATGCAGGTTTTGCAGCTGGTGCAGCTGGTGCAGCTGGTGGAACGGATGCAGCCTCATATCTCTTAGTTTTTGCATTTAACACCAACCCTAAATTTTTGCAATGGATATTAAGCATATGGGCAGCCATCAGTTTACTGCTTCCAACATGTTCAAAATTGTTAATCCTACCGATAAACTCGTTAGCTGTTTTTTCGTCAGTAATAAGGTCTATCTGTACTGAGAGGTCGGAGATAATAGCATCGTATTTAGCGACCATTTCTTTTCTCTCTTGTAACCGTGCAACGTAAGGTTTAATGATGTTTTCAGTTAAGAAGTTGTTTGGAGCCGTGGCGTTCCCTTTTTCGTCAACGATATTGGGAATATTCATCTGTGCGGGCAGATTACAGGTGTTCTTACCATCATTCCGGCTGGTCGGGTCAAAGGTAATGGTACGCTTGCGTCCATTGGCTTCAAGATAGCCAACAAGATCAAGTTCGGTTACGAGCGAATCATAATTTGAGCCTCCAAATAAAGGCACATATTTCATATCGTCTCCATCTTGCTTTGTTTCGCGATGGGCGACAAAAATAATATGCTTATTTAGCGATGAAACCCTCTTACACAGGGCGGAAAATTCGGCTTTTCTTTCGCCGTATCCTTGTAATGTTAATGTCCCGTTACTTTTACCAAGCTTTGAATTTTTCTTGATCAGGTAAGTGGCCATATAATCCAAGGCCTTCCCACCCGTATCAATCACTAACGATTCATAAGCTGATAAATCTTCGTTATTTAAAACTTCAAGGAAGTCATCGTAACTGCCAACCTGAACGGTGTCCACCCCTTCCAGATGTGCGAAGTTCACCCGATGAATACCTCCATCGAAATCAAATAATAATGGCTTAGGTGCTGATATTGCGATAGTTGTATTATGTGTTACAATATAATTATCTGTAACATAAAGTTCGTCATCATTTGACACTTTAATACAAATACATTCACAATTTTCTACCTTTTCGGCATTAATTATATATCGTGATATGGTGTGTCTTGACCATTCTTCGGCTTTTCTCTTTAAGAAGAATGGACATTCAGGAGTATTTATATTAACCTTGTATTCTGTTCCTTTGTCCTTTCTTTTGTAAACATGTATTTTTGCAATTCCTCCCAAAGACAATACTAAATTTTTTACATCATGTGCTAATATTTCAGACGAAGATGAAAAACAAATACGATTCTTGTTTGCGGAGCCATCCGTATCCATTAGCCCACGAAGTAGATCGTAACGTTGAGATATACTTCCAAGCATATATTGTTCTGGAATAAACTTATTTTCAGAAGTAACATTTAATTTCAGCTTCTTGATTCTATTAATATATCCACTACCCTTTTTTACTTCCATAACAATGTGGCATTTCGGACAACTCGGATGTTCGTAGCGTTCAATGAGAAATCCCTTTTCAATGACATTGCATGCATGATGGTAAATTTCATCGTCAATATCAGGGTTTGAAAATGTGGCAACACTTTCTGTTAGTGAACCGTCACCAATAAGAACCCCAAGAATATAAGGGTGAATATCAAACTGCTTTTCTTCAAACATAGAGGCCTCAATAACAGGCAATTCAAATCTTGACATTGCCTTTCTTCCTGTTTCTTTTTCGCGTGGAGTTTGTGGACAAATTATACCTTTTTCCAACATTTGTTTTAATGTATAATTTCTGAATCCTGCTTTTCGGCTATTTCCTGTTGAATGCCTTACAGTCCAAATATGCTCTTCATCACAGAAAGCAATAGAGTCATCATTTGTAGTTAATTTATAAACAGGTCTCACTCCTTGCGGATAAATACCAAGAACTGTTTGTGTTTTTCCGTTCAATCCAATTACGCTGTCTCCAACTTTCAATTCGGATATTTTCCTAAATCCATTTGGAGTTAGAACATTTGCATAAATGGGCTGTGCTTTCCCGATTCCAGCCTGGCCGTAAATCAACATTTTAATTTTAACGTCGATGTTCAATTCTGTACTTTTTTTAATTAGTGTCATGCTCTTTGTTTTTTAAAAGGTTTAATTTATTGTTATTTAATTAGTTATCAAAAAGGTAAGTCATCTTCTGGGGCTTCCGGTGGCAAATCATTGCCCGGTGTTTCATCTTTGGGCGGTGTTTCCGCAGTGTCCATGTTGTAATAATGTTTTGGCTTACCAGTGACGGGTTGATTGGACATCTTAACCGCTTTCCAAGCGGTTACCTGAGTGTACCATTTGCCTTCATATTCCCTACTTTCTACATCGAAGGAGATAGTGATTTGCTCACCTTCTTTGATGTTAGCGTTATCAATCCTTTCTCCCCACATCGAGAAGCATATTTTTTTAGGGTATTGCTCTTCGGTTTCTATTACGTATTCCTGTTTTTTCCAGATTCCATTTCTGCCTTCACCACTCTGTAAAGGCAATACTTTAATTACTATTCCTGTAAGTTCCATATTGTTAATTATTTAATATTTTGTTATATCTTTGTTCCAGTCTGTCAATGCACATCTTGTATATAATTATATCATGTTCCCATGCTGCTGATTGTTCAGCGAAAAAAAATCCATGGAATATTTTTTTAGAATTTTCCCTCGCTCTATTAATTTTGCGTTTATACAAGTTTATTGTTTCTAAAATATTGATAGCTGTTTGATGTACTTCTATCAGTTCTGCTGTATTACAATTCATAGCGTTTATCAATTTTTGAAAGGTTAATTTGATTGTTTGATCGCTTTGATGTTCGATGTTCTTTATGTAAGAATCTTAGATAAAGAGCTACAACTATTAAAGCTGTTGATGAAAGGACAATCAGTATTTTGTATATAAAAGACATGGCTAAAAGTTTACGATTCCTGCTTTAATTGATTTCTTTATAATTTCAGCCTGATGTATTCCGAAGTTTTTACACCATTTACGGATTTGGGCATTTACTGTATGGATAGAGGTAAATCTTTCGGCTGCTATCTCTTTTCTGATTTTGCCATCAGTTAGTCTTTGGGCAATGTCAATGTCTGATCTGGTTAGTTTTTTGCCGTCAATTATCGGTAAACTGCAAAGACCAGGTAATCCCTCAAATTTGCAGTTTCCGCGCTTTCCGCAGTGGCTATAATCCGGGTTAACATTCCCGTTTTCCTCAATATCCGGCTTATCATCGTTGCCACCATAGAGACATGTAACATATTGTTTCAGTTGTTGAGGAAAACTGCTACATCCCATCAGTCTTAGTGCTTTTAATACCGTTGGCTTTTCCAGCATCTCTTCGGTAACCTCCGTCAGATCGTCCGGGTTTGCGTCTTCAAACGGGACTGTTGTGCTGACATACAATTCTTTTGTCTTGTCATTGTAATGAAATTCGATTCTCTTTTGCATCTCTTGTCTTTTTAATTGTTAATAATTGTTTTTATGTTTTTGTAATATTTTATTATTTCGTTGTACTTTTGTTGGTGCATACTCTTGGGGGTGGAACATTGTAGGTTCTGCCCTTTTTTTATACCATTTCTAATTCTGGAACATATTCATCTTTCGGGTTTTCGCTACCCACAAACCAATCGTTATCACAATCCCGACATTCCCATTCCTGCCAAACAGGCTCCGTCTCCTCGGGCGTTTCACGGGTAGCATGGAAGAGTATTCTTTCTTCACTATCAACACATCTAATATCGTCGCTCCCACATTTAGGGCAAATATCAGGTTCTAACATGGCTTTAGTTTTTTAAGAGTTTAAAATTTATTACCCCTACCCTGCTAAACTTCTTAGTGTCGGTTTTAAGAATACTTGAAAGGTCAAACTCGAATTTATCAGGTGTACCGTCGTTGGTTAACCTGCCTTCGTTTACATATTTCAGCAGAGTATTTTTTGTAATCCCAAGAATCTGGCAGGCGGTATGTGTGTCAACCATCCGGTTTGAAAACTTATTGAAAGCGTTTTCAATAATTAACTTACTTGTCGTTTCAGTGAAGATGCTGGCTAAATCTTCCTTATCGCACTGGATAATTGTTTTCTCTATCATGGCTGATCAAATGTTAATTCATCTTCATAAACCTGGATTTTTTCGCCCGATTCTATTACCTGAGCGATGTACCGGTACTCTATCTTTTTGAGAAGTAGTACCCGGATTTTTGTGTTCTTTAAAGTTGCAGTCATGGCTTAGTTTTTTGAAGGTTCGGGAAGTTCATAATCGGCTAAAGTCTTATTGTAGCCATGTTCATTCAATATGTTGATAGCTTCGGCAATTATTTCCCTGTCGTATAAACCACTTACCTTATACTGTATGAAACAGTTAATAACTGTCTGATTACAAATCTTACGGTCTTTAGCCGCAAGCCTTTTAACTATCGTTCCTACCGAATTTTGAGGCAATGCTTCATATAAACCTCTCAATTTCATGAAGTCTACACGAATTTTGTTTTTTAATATTTTTTTGCTATTGCTTTGCATAATCTTTTGTGTTATTTTTGATGATTAATTAACGATGCAAATGTAAAGCAAAATTCGGTTAATCCGACATTTTATGTAAGAAAATCAGAATTATTTTTATAAAAACATAAATTCTAAATAATAATGTCTGAATATCAGGTAGTTTAAAATATAATTTATATTTGTCTGATTATTAATTAAATATACATAATGTATTTAAAATTAAGCTATTATCAATTATTTGCAAACATTATTAATAATAAATGGAAAAGTCTACATTAGAGAGAATTAAAGATATTATAGATACATTAAAAACAAATGGAAGGATAATAAATAAGTCGGATTTTGCTAAAAAAATTGGCTATACCAGAACTTTTTTATCCGACATTCTTAGTGATAAGGCAAAATTATCCGACAATTTTATTAATGCTATTTGTATAAATTTTGGAATTTCTAAAGAATATATTACTATCGGGAAGGGAGATGTTTTTATAAAAAACACAGTTGCTAATGAACGACCAGCAATTTATGAGCCTAAAAATGAAAATGATATGACTATGCTATTAAAAGAAAATGAATTTCTTAAAAGGCAATTAGAAGAGAAAGATAAACAAATCAGTAAGTTACTTAACTTGCTTTCATTGACAACTTCTGAAAATGAAGAAGATAATAAGGAAGAAGTTGCTTAAAAATTACATTTGAAAAAGCTAATTTGCAAAATTATTAATTAATTTGCAAGTGTTAAAAAAATGAAATGAAAAAAACAATTTTACTCATCACTTTAGCCTTAGCCTTATTTTCAAGCTGTTCAAAGCAGTTTATACAAGTTTTTGATACTTCAACCACTAATACAAAATTGACAGATGGTTTTTGGGTGTATGAAACTGACAGCATTAAATTAACATACAGTTTTTGGGCGGATAAAGGTGTAATGTCCTTTTCGGTTTATAATAAACTTAACAAACCGATTTATATTGATTGGAAAAATTCTTCATTCATCTACAACAGTGATAAACTTGATTACTGGATTGATGAGTTGCAATCGAAGGGCGAAAGTTATTACGGAGGGTATTATTACAATGGCCCAGCGCTTATGCCAGGACTTTCAGTAAAAAAAGGCGTTAGCGCGTCTACATCAAAAACTATAAAACCTGAGCGAGTTACTTTTATCCCGCCAAAATCAAAATCTTACAGGTATCAGTTTTATTTAATGCCAGTTAATTATTACAAAATGGACAGTAAGAAAACAATAGAAACAACTGTTCCCCGAAACCATAAGCCAGTTTCAATATTTGAGGGAAAAAACGCAACTGTTTACGAAGAAAAATTTGATTACTCATCTACTCCGTTAAAATTCAGAAACTATCTTGCATTTTCTTTTTCCGAAAATTCGACAGGAAATTATTTTTTTGTTGACAACGAATTTTATCTGACTTCTGTAAAAAAAATGGATTTACTGCATTGGCAAGGGGAGGCTGTAAAAGACGAAGAGGGAAATTGGGGTTATGTCTACCCGTTTAAAAATGGGACATCGTTTTATATAAAAATACCACTACCAAACGGGGTTGAATAAAAAAAACGAGATGATGCGTACTAAATCCATAAAACAGCTAATGAAAAAGCTAAATTTTAACAAAATATTAAAAATAAGCATAATAATAGTTGTACTGTACTCTCTCTTTTTGCTGACAATAATTGCAATTAATTCAAAAAGTGGAAAATACCGGAATAGCAAAATTAAAAAGGAACACGACTTTTTCTCTATCAACGAAAAAGAAATGATATTGATGCTTGAGAAAGCAACACGAGAAATAATTGAGAAAGTAATTGCATCAAAGCCAAAAAAAGTAATCGCCTTAGACAAACTCTTTAAAGGCAACGACCAGCTAAAAACCAATACCGTACTGCAAATGAAAGATGCAGGCGTGGAATTTAAAACAATATAAGGAGGTCTAATTATGAATTTACAACAATTATTTTCAAGATTAGAAATTATTGAGAGTGATTCTTTAATCCTGCTTTCAGATAAAGATTGGAAAAAGAAAGTCACTTTTCCCAGTCGGGTTATCCGTTTATTGGGAGATACTGAAAAATGGTCACCCAAAGCTATTTTTTGTTTCGATAATAAACCTCTGATATTATTTTTTGAAAATCCTGAGAATAAAGAAGAGTTACATAAAGCCATTTGGAACTTCAACGAAGCACCCATTGTTATTATTTTAGAAGACGATGCTGTTACAGTTTATAATGGATTTGCAATAAATGAAAAAACTGAGTTGTTAAATAAACTTGGCGGTGAAGAAATATTAAATGACTTTAATTATTTCAAGTTAGTTACAGGCAAAACATTTGAGAAGTATAACGAAGATTTCAATTACAAGAATAGGGTTGATTACAAATTGTTGGGCAATATTGAGGAAACACAAAAGGAGCTTTGCAAAACATATCATTGCAGTCGAACTACAGCCAATGCCTTACTTGGAAAAATAATTTTTATTCGCTACTTAATTGACCGAAAGGTCAAATTGAATTTTGAAGGCAAATCGCAAGTATGGACAAATCCAGAGTTTTGCAATTTGCTGCAAGACAAACCCCGTGTGTTTAGTTATTTTGAGTATTTGCACGACAAAGAAAAAGGCTTTAACGGTGATTTGTTTCCTATTGATAAAACCTGTTTTGATGCTATTCCGAATGATGCCTTTAATCTTATAAAAAGGCTATTAGAAGGAGATGAGATAAAAACCGGACAGAAATCGTTTTTTCAATTGTATGACTTTTCCATCCTGCCCATCGAATTTATCAGCAATGTCTATGAAAAATTTATTGGAAAAGAAAATCAGGCAGAAGCCGGAGCTTATTATACGCCAACTTTTCTCGTTGACTACATAATCAGCCAGACCGTTGCAAAAAAACTGAATGAAAACATCAGTACAGCTTCTTGTAAAGTGCTTGATCCGGCTTGCGGTTCAGGAATTTTCCTTGTAGAATCGTTGCGTAAGATAATAGAGAAACACATCGCATTGCACGGGATCCCAGATAACAAGCAAGTTTTTAAAGAAGTCATAAAGGAATTGGCTCAGGAAAATATTTTTGGCATTGACAAAGATGAAAGTGCCGTTCAGGTTGCCATATTCTCAGTTTACCTCACCTTGTTGGATTATCAGAAACCTGCCGAGATTGAGAATTTTAAATTTCCAACTTTACTGAACACCAACTTTTTTGTAGCTGATTTTTTTGAAACAGAAGCAACTGATAAGACCAAAGCAGATTTTAATAAAGAATTAAAGAAACAGAGCTTTGATTTTATCTTGGGTAATCCGCCTTGGGCTGGGGCAAAAAAAGGATTGGATAAGGTTGGCAAGAACTATATAAAACAGAGACACACAAAAGAAAAAAAGCTAAAAAAAGAATTTGAGATAGGAATTAATAACAATGAAATAGCCGAAGGTTTTGTGCTACGGGCAAGTGATTTTTGTAATTCAAACACACAAACGGCGTTTATTATCCGAAGTTCGATTCTTTACAATTTGGGATATACTGAGGAAAGTCCATTTAGACCATATTGGTTACAGGATTTTTACATAGACAGGGTATTTGAATTAGCACCTGTACGTCATGAAGTATTTGACCGCTCGAATAAACCTGCCATTGCTCCTGCGGCAATTGTGTTTTATAGATATGCCAACGGGAAAAACACCGATAAAAACACAGTTGAACATATTACGCTGAAACCAAGTAGGTTTTTCTCAATATTTAAAGTATTTACCATCAATAGAAGCGACTACAAGAAAATTGAGCAAAGTCGGCTAAAACAATACGACTGGCTCTGGAAAACTTTGGTTTATGGGTCGTATTTGGATTTTAATTTCTTAAAAAGGATAAAGGATGAATATCCATTAAGTATTAGATCAAGGATTAGTAATAAAGAATACTTTATATCATCAACTGGATTACATAGCCGCAAAAAACCCTTAGAAAAGCCAAAAGATACATCCTCGATTTCGGGCATTCTCTTATTAGAAACTTCTTCAGTAGAGCCTTTCTTTATTGATTATTCAAAAGAAGATATTTTAGAAGAGGATAAAATTGACATAATAAAAGACACAAGGATTTATCATTATCCGATGCTTCTGATTCGAGAAGGAATAGAACTTGAGTCTTTGAAAGCTCGATGTGCAATTTCGACAAGGAATATCTTATTTAAAGACTCTATTACATCCATTAAAGTATTTGACGATTCAAATATTGATGCGTTATGCAATATTGCATCAGTTTTCAATAGTTCTTTGTTTTCATATTTTGCAGTGAATGTTTTTTCATCAATCGGAATTGAGAGAGAACGGGTAAAAAATTACAACAAGTTCAGTTTGCCGTATCTTGAATTGGATGTGCAGCAGGAAATCGAAAAAATTGAAAAGGCAAAAATTGAGTTATTTACTAAAAAGAAGAATGGTCTCTTAAATGGTGCTGAAATTGAACATGATAATCAAAAAATAAATGAAGAACTTGATAATCTCGACAAAAAAGTATTACAAAAGCTGAACTTATCTGATTGTGATAAAGAACTAATTGATTATGCTCTCAATGTAAGCAAGTTTATGTTTGTTGGGAATGATAATGAAAAGGCTAAATTATTTAGCTCAATCAAACCTGATGAATTAATTTTACAAGAGTATGCCCAACTATACATCAATAGGTTTGCACCAAGCCTCAATAATAATGGCAAAAAGTTTGTGGTTGAGATCTGGCATACCAATCAAATTATAGGGATGTTTTTCAAAGTTATCCCTGCCAGTGAATACACAAAAGATATTAAATGGGAAAACAAACAAAATGAATCTGCAATCATAAAATTTATTGCCAAGCTCGGCGCCGAAAAAATAACCGAACAATTGTTTGTGCAAAAAGATGTGCGGGGATTTGAAAAAGATTATTTCTATATTTTTAAACCGAATGAGAAGCGACTTTGGCACAAAGCCATCGGCTATTTAGATGTAAATGAGTTTGCCGATGCCATTCTTAAAGCGGGGAGGGATTCTATATGATGTTTGAAAATATCAACGCCGCTAATTTTGGTTTTAGCTCTTCGTTTTACTTAAATGAATTTGAAGATATTTTGAGGGGAATAATTGTTTGTTCTAATTGTATTAATTCGTCAGGAGTAGCCCTTCCCAATGATGAAAATAAAATCAGGGATGTAATGCTGTTAAAATATCTAAAGAATGAATCTTTTAAAAATGCCCACTTTAATTTAGCAAGCTACCACTTTGATTATGAAACAATAGAAAATACAGGAAGAGCAGATATCCGAATTTTACCCATCAACAAATATATCAATGATGAAGCTTATTATATTATTGAATGTAAGAGATTAAATAATCAAAACTTAAAGGGAAGCACAGGCTTAAATGCAGAATATGTACAAAATGGCATTTGCCGTTTTGTGACGAGTTACTACTCTTCCTATTTCAGAATAAATGGAATGATTGGTTTTGTAGTTGATAACCTTGATATTGATAATAACATCACTTGTCTTAATTTATTTCTAAATAAAGATTTAACCAACGACAGACAGGAAAATGTAAATGCGATGCCAATTCAGGAGATTAAGCCAATCGAAATAAGTGAAGATTTCAAATACAGCTATACATCAACACATCAGACTGTTTCACTAAACGAAATAACCCTGTATCACCTGATGTTTAACTTTTCAAAGCAAATCCAATGAAACGTGCCAATTATCAAGATTTGTAGCTCGTTTAAACTACGTTGCAGTTTGACAGGGGACTACCACGCAAACAGCAACTTTTCGTAGCGCAAACGTTAGCAGTCATTCCCCCTTTTTCAGCAAAAATGATTTCGTCTGCTAACGTAAGAAGCGGGAATCAATATATCTTTGTAGTAAAACAAATGCTCTTTGCAAGGCCGATTTAAGAACTGTTACCACGAGTACGAGCGTCATTCTGGTTGAGATGTTTGCGATGATTTCAGTGGTGGTGTCGAATCTTCGGCAACCCCGTTCAGAATATTTACTCTGCCAAAAGCACATCTCCTAAGAGCATTTTTAAAAAACTAAAGGATATGGAAGAAGAAAAAATTTCAATGGAAATTGTCAACCCTTATGCTGCCGGGATTGATGTAGGTAGCCGTTCACACTGGGTGGCTATAGGACAACAGGAGAAAGATGTTCGTGAATTTGGTGTATTTAATGAGAATCTGTTTGAAATGTCCGACTGGCTCAAAGAAAAACAGGTCAAAACCATTGCCATGGAAAGTACGGGGACTTATTGGCAAAATCTTTATGCGGTGCTAATCTCCAAAGGTTTTCATGTGATTTTGTGTAATGGAAAATTCACCAAAAACATTAAAGGCAAAAAAACAGATATAAAAGACTGCCAGTGGATACAAAAGTTGCACAGTCTGGGCTTGCTCACAAGCAGTTTTTTGCCCGAAGGAAAAACAGAGGAACTTCGCACTTATTGCCGGCAAAGAGCCAATCTGCTTCATCAGGCTGCGGCTACATCTAAAAAAATGCAGAAGAACCTTCGTTTGCTAAACTTGCGCTTGGATGTGGTGGTAAATGATATTTGCGGGTTGACCGGGTTGCTAATTATTAGGACAATATGCGAAGGTGAAACCAATTGTGAGAAACTTGCATCTCTGCGACATGGAAACTGCCGCAAAAGCGAAGAAGAAATTGCTAAAGCCTTGCAAAGCAATGGGCGAAAAGACTATTTGTTTGCCCTTGGTCAGGAACTGGATACGTATGACCATTTACAAAAGAAAATCCAGCAGTGTGATGTGGAAATAGATAAAATGCTGGAAGAAATTATTAACTCTGATGATAAAAAACGCCAGCACCATCTTGATCCCAAGCCTTACAAAAGGATTAACAAAAACACTCCGCAAAACATTGACCTGAACCTGAAATCCTACCAAATGTTTGAAGGGACTGACTTACTTGCCATTGAGGGCATGAGTTATTCAACCGTATTGGCGTTGATGAGTGAAGTGGGTATTGAAGGGATTAGGAAATTTCCGTCTGCTAAACACTTTTGTTCTTGGTTACGGCTTGCCCCCAACAACAAAGTAAGTGGGGGAAAAGTCCTGTCAAGTAAAGTCCCAAAGGGAAGTAACCGGCTTAAAATTGCTTTGCGCAATGCAGCCAATGCAATTGGTAATTTAAAGGATTCGACACCCTTACGTGACTTCTTTCAACGAATAAATTTCCGAAAAGGAAGGGTCTCTGCAATCAGTGCTACAGCAAGAAAGCTCGCCGTTATAATCTGGAATATGGTTGTCAAGGGCACACCTTATCACAATCCTGAAGGCTACCTGTTTCTGGATCAAAAAAGAAAACTTGGAATTGTGAAGCGAATTCAAAAACAAATTGATAAATTTGCATTGACTAATGAAGATTTGAATTTGTTATCAACCTGAATGATAATGTACTGTAAAAACGTTAGTCAGAATGAAAAACAGACTCGCAGTTATGTCAGAATATGAAGATATAAAAACCATTTTCTTTGTCGATGAGACAAAATTCAGTCTAAATGATAGCGATTTTGAAGATTCTATCTATTATTTAGGTGTAGCAGTAAGGAAACCAGAAATTCATAAAATTAACCTGCTTTATGATAGCCTTATTGATAAATATGGATTAGAAAAAGGATTCCATGCGACAAAAGCATTTAAAGAAAAGAATCCTAATAAAGATTTGATGTCTGATTTCTGTGACTTGATAATTTCAAACAAATTGAGATGCTATTGTTTTAAATATTATAAATCAAGACTTTATGAAGCAAGTAAGATTGCTTTTCAGAAATATAACAACGAAATATTGAATTTTAGCAATCAAGAATTCCAAGCCTTATTCTATTTTATTCAAAATTTGATAATAAATTTGGACAATGTAAATGATTTTGAATCAAAAGGATTATTGTTTTGTGACAGAAATGTATATGGACAAAATGACATTGAAGGATTTGATTTTGAGACCAATTCAACAATAAAGAGAATGATTTTTTTAAGTAGAAAAAAGATTAAGTTGTTGGGTTTGCCAGATTATTTTGGATTTATTTTTAGAAAATCGAAAAATAGTTTTAATGGTGCTGAATTTGGAGGCAAATTGATTGAAAAATCTGAATTGATAATTAACTGTTTTGATTGCTTACTTAAAATAAACAAAGCGGGATTATTTAATTTTTTAGATATGGATAAATGGTTGGAAAAATAAAGCACGAACACCTAATCAAATAGCCTTTCCCCCCAGCTAACACACCAAACCGACCAAAGAACTACCCTACGTAACCACCCTTGAGAACGGTTTTAAGATTACCCACCCACCTGAAAGATTTTCGAAAACCTTTCACAATGGATTCCGATTCCTTTGTATTCTTTGAAACTCTTAGCATCAGTCTTTTTTTTCAAAAAAAACTCGAACAGCATTAACAAAAGCTTTGGTTGCTTCTGTTTGATATTTATCCTTTTTCCATATCATATACAACTTAGCATTAAAAGCAGGCCCTTTCCACTTTAAACTTTTTAAAGCCCCGTCCGATAATTCTTTGTCAACAGCAATTTTTGGCAATAATGCAAAGCCGTCACATCCAAAAATTAACATTTTTTTTGCCGCTTCAGGACTATTAACTTCTATCGTTTTCTTTAACTTTACATTAGCCCCCATAAGCATTTTCTCAAAAATCATCCGATAACTGCAATCTGACTTTGATAATAAAAGTGTTTTATCATGAAAATCGTTTACGGAATCTATCGTACTGTTGTTAAACACATCATCTTGCGGATTTGATACAAAAGCAAGTTCCACCTTAGTTAATTCTTCGACATGTAAAAGTTTATCACTGAAATTATCACAAAAAAGAAACGCCATATCTATTAACCCTGCATTAAAAATATCATTCACATTATAACCCACACACCCGTCAAAGTCAAAACCTATATTAGGAAACTTCAATTGGAATTCTTTAATAATAGCCGGTAAATAATACGCTGCAACCGAATGTGGCGTTTTTATAATCAGATTCCCTGTTGTTTCATTCAAATTTCTAAAACTACTTAATATTTCGTTTTCAAGACTAATTAATCGCTGAGTATATTTAAGCAACTTCACCCCTGACGGAGTTAGAAAAATCTTATTTCCCGATCTGATAAACAATGTTTCTCCTAAACTGTTTTCCAACGACTGAATTTGCGATGAAACAGTTGATTGTGCATAATTCAATACATTAGCGGCTTTGTTAAAGCTTAACAAATTGGCTACTACCTGAAATGTCTTTAATTCTCTAAATTCCATCATTATCTAATTTTACGATTGAGACTATCGAAAAATACCGTTTTGATTCAATAATTCGATTAGCTTACTTTGCAAAAGTAATTAAAATTTAAAATTAGCTAGTATGAAAAATTTATTATTTGTGTTGTTGTTTGTGAATATTTTTGCTCTTGCTTATTCACAAAAAACAGAAGAAAATCAAACTCTTAAACCAGTCATCTCATTTTCCGAAACTATGTATAATTTTGGAAACATTCTCGAAACCGATGGAAAAATAAGCCACACCTTCGAAGTAACCAACATAGGGAAGGATGTTCTGTTGATTACAAATGTGAAAGGTTCTTGTGGCTGTGCTGTACCCGAATGGAGCAAAACACCGATTCTTCCAGGCAAAAAAGGTTTTGTTAAAGTAACTTATAATCCGGAAAACAGACCGGGAACATTTAATAAAACAATCTCTGTAAGCAATAATTCTGACCAAAACCAAGTATCTTTATCTATCAAAGGAAATGTTATTCGGAAAGAATTTAAATAAAATACACAATACAAACAAAACATATTAAAAATTAAAAATAATTATGTTTCCATAAATTAGTAATCAATTTAAAATTTTTAAAAATGAAAAAAATAGCTATTTTATTGTTTATAACGCTATTTGCAATGGAATTGTGCTATTCACAAAACAGCGCAGTTACCGTTCCAGATACAGCACAAGCACTCATGACCATTCAGCAACTTATAAAAGATGCACGCGAAGGAGTTGATTTTATTAATAATGATGAACTGATACAACGCATCAATGCTAATTCAAAACTTATTTTAATTGATGTGCGTGGTAAAGATGAATTTGATGCAGGACATCTTAAAGGAGCAACATGGTTAGACAGAGGTGTTGTGGAATTTACATTGGCTCGTACTTTACGAAATCCCAATGCAGAAATAATTGTTTATTGTTTGAAAGGGAATCGTTCTGCTTTAGTAGTTAAAACTCTTAAACGAATGGGTTACAAAAATGTAAAATCTCATATTGGTCTTGAATATTGGATTAACGCAGGTCTTCCTATCTATAATTTTTTAGGGGAAATTAAGAGCCTTAAATTAAGGGAACTTAATGCAGCGACCAACCCTGTTGAATTTTATTTAGATAAAAAATAGGGATATAGCAGATTTTATTTTGAAAAATTCTTTTCTTATTATTAACTCTTTAATGTCGCAATTATAGCATGTAACAGTAACAAAGCTTGATTAATAGGCACTTGAACTCAGCTTTGAAGTTGTATAGGGCAAAAACTAATCCTTAATATTAAACTTTTAAAAATTACGTCTAAAACAGAATCATTAAATAACGCCATGTTGTTAAAAAAAGCAATAAAATAAATTAAATTTTGTTGCTTTTTTTGTTCAATAACTTAGTGTTCAATTATAATAATTATTCACTATATATAGGAAATAACCACCATGATGGTTATTATAGGCAGACAGAAAAATTTCACAAAACAATGAAATCATTATTAATTGTCCATAATAAATAATTATTTACTTTTGGAAAATTCAGAGGAATAAACGAATTAGCTACCATTTAAAATGAACAGACAACATGAAAATTGGATAAATTGGGATATGAAAATATTTGATGAACTAATTTCATTGTTAAAGTGTGATTTATCAACTTTCCCTTCTGTTCGACTTAAACAACTTTATGAAAAACTCGATTGGATATCATTTGACTTTGCTGTTTTGAAACCTGATGATATTATTATTAGGGCAAGGGTCAATGAGGATAAATCTTTCAATAATATTAGTGAAATAAGCTATAAACCGCATAATCTAAATGCAAAATACCAAAGGGCAAGCACTCCAAACAAAACTATGTTTTATGGTTGTTTTATTCCGAACAATCATTTCGACATAGAATTTAACAATGCTTTACTTGCAACTATTTTTGAACTATTTGATATTAATACCTTTTCAAGTACAAATGATGTTATTAGAAAAAAGGTAACGTTTGGAGTTTGGAAAGTAACAACTTATACATTGCTTCCGGTAATAATGAAATTAAAAGATTTTTATGCAGGAAAAGCTCAATGTAACTTTCATGAATCAAGGACTTGGCTCATTATGCCTGATGAGAAGGAGTCTAAAATAATTGAAGGAATTACCACGTTTTTGTATCACTATTTCACATTGAATGTTAAATCTGAATGTGATTATTTACCTTCTGCACTCTTTACAGAATACATTCTTTCAAAAGGTTATAAAGGTATTTATTATCCAGGAATTAAATCTGAAAATAAAACATTTAGTGTTGCCCTATCACCTGAATTTGTAGATAATGGATTAATTCTTAAATATGCTGTTGAGGCAAGGATTTATATTAATAATGGAGATTATCTTATCGAAACAGAATATACAGCAAAGCCTTCCGATGGAATTTTGAATTATAATATTGGCAAGCCGGATAAAAAATTTAAAACTGAGAAAGGGATTGCTAAAATGTTTAATGAATTTAAAAGAAAAAAAACAGCTAATCAAGTAGCCTTTCACACCAGCTAACCCTCCAATCCTAACCAGCCAAAGACTTGCCTACCCTACCTGAGCAAAATTTGCATTTCCGTAAAATAAAAAAACCTTTGAAGACAATATGGGATAACCCCAGATTTGTCATTTAAACTCTGACAATTTGAAGTATCATACACTTAATCAATGGTATAAATCATAAATATTTAATAAACAATTTTTTACACTCCATAATAATTATTTTTTAATAAAAAAACCTTAAAAGATTTGGTTATTAAAAATATTTTTATATTTGTGGACATTTTATAAGGCATTAAGTTAGGTGTGTGCTGCTTATGCAGGACATATTACTCGGTTTTATAATGTTTTTAAACAATTTATTAGCTATTCTATTTATATTTGTGCATGGAAACGATGAATAAAACACTATTATGTTAGCGGTCAGTGGAGAAAACCCCAACAGCAGATAGAAATAGCAACAAAAATAGATAAATAAAAGGAATATTCACAATTAAAAAAAGGAGGACAAAAAATGCGACACAAACGAATAAAATTAAGTGCCATACTCTTATTAGGACTCGGACTAACAGGGCTACAGGCACAAGAAAACGTTAACGCCACAGGCGGAAACGCTTCGGGCAGCGGAGGCTCGGCGAGTTATTCCGTTGGACAGGTTGTTTACACCACTAATACAGGAACGAACGGTTCGGTGGCACAAGGCGTACAACAACCTTACGAGATTTCGGTAGTAACAGGACTTGAAGAAGCCAAAGGCATAAACCTTTCGGTTTCGGTATATCCTAACCCTACAACCGATTTTTTACAGTTAAAAGTTGAAAGTGAAAAGTTAAAAGATTTGAACTACCAACTTTTTGAGATGAATGGAAAACTTTTACAAAGCGAGAAAATCACAGGCAACCAGACAAGTATTGTTATGAGCAATCTCGTTCCTGCAACGTATTTCGTGAAAGTAATTCAAGGTAACAAAGAAGTAAAAACGTTTAAAATCATTAAAAACTAAAAGCTATGAGAAAACTATTTGCAATTTTAGTAGCCATATTACTAACGGCAACACTTTGGGCACAGAGTCCCGAAAAAATGAGCTATCAGGCAGTAATCAGAAACAGCAGTGACGTTTTGGTAACAAACACACAAATCGGAATGAAAATAAATATCCATCAAAGTTCACCATCAGGTACTGTTGTTTATACCGAAACTCAAGCACCAAACACCAATGCCAATGGTTTGGTAAGTGTTGAAATAGGTGGTGGAGCTGGTTTTAATACAATAAATTGGTCGGCAGGACCTTATTTTATTGAAACAAAAACAGCAGTAGTTCCTCCATTGACTAACTACACTATAACAGGAACAAGCCAGTTGTTGAGTGTTCCTTATGCGTTACATGCAAAAACAGCAGAAACGGTAACAGGTGGTGGCGGAGGTTTTACCCATTACGTGGGAGAGATTTACAGTGGTGGTATTATAGTAGCAGTTTGGAAAGAAAGCGGCATTGAACACGGTTTGATTGCTTCGGGATTTGATTTAAACGGTGGTGGTATACAATGGACAACTGCAGCTTATCAATCAACAACAGTACCCGGTGGTGCAACAAGCCCAATTGATGGCTTGGCAAATTCAAATGCAATTGTTGCACAAGCAGGTGCTGGTATTACTTATGCGGCTGGTTTGTGCAGGGCATATAGCGCTCCAGGCGATGGTGGTCTTAACGATTGGTATTTACCAGCCGCTTGGGAATTAAACCAATGCTACAATGCTGCCTTTGTAGTAAATACCATTTTAGGAGCTACCAATTTTCGGTTCTCCGCCTATTGGAGTTCTACCGAGGACTCCAATAACAACGCGTGGTGCCAGAGTTTCGTCTACGGCAGCACGAGCAGCTGGGATAAGAGCCATCCCTATAGAGTTCGTGCAGTCAGGAAATTTTAACTATTTATCAATTTAATTATTTAATAATTCTGCGAAGCGGTCGATTTTTTTTGATCTGGCACTATATTACGAATTACCAATTTACCGTGACACTTATAAACTTATTTTGCTCATTTTTTCAATACACCAAAGGTTTTGATAAAAAAACCTTAGAAAATTTGGATATTTATTTTTTTATGAAATAGCATGTTTTTTAAAATCTTTATTAATTTTACTATCTGAAAAAATAACAGATGCTAATTAGGATGAGTGATTTGGCTAAATATTATAAAAACAATAAATTAACTGATGTGATTTGAATTCTAACTAAACCGGAAATATGAAAAATTTCGAAAAACTAAGTGATGAAGACAAAATAAAAATAGAAGAAGTCTTTGTTCAAATGATATCCAATATGTATTGGGGTGATTCTACTTTCAAGATTATTGATCGAAAAATACCAATTCATAATTTTAAGAACGATCATTTTTGCAATGACATTGCATTTAGAAAAATTACCAATTTTATAATTTCTAATTATAAAGGCAATATTGAAGAGACTCTGGTATCTGCCAGAAAATACATAATGGACAATCATATACTTAAATCCGAACAAATATTGACATCCCCTACAACCATTGGAACAGTGATTATTAGAGAATATTTACTATGTTTTTTATTAACAGAATATGGAGATTTATTTAGAATTCCTGAGGATGTCGAAGAGTTTTTTGCTAAAGAGCCTTCATTATTTTCAATTGAGGAAAAAAAGTGCTTGCTGAAAGTATTTGAAAAGATAATATGGATAACTTGGGATGAAAAAAACTCAGAGTTGAGCCCGTTTTCTTTCTCAATCAATCGCAATATAGAAGAAATTTGTGACGCCCTCGGCTTGTCAGACTTATATTTTTCAAAAGAATATGCTAAATTACTTGTAATATTTAAAGGAGTTGATTCGAATAATATAAAAAAACCAACGATTGCTGATGCAAATATTGATAACGATCTTTGGTATCCAACACCTGACGATTTTATTGACTTTGGCCTCACTAAGTCAAGATCAAATATTACTTTAGCTAGCGGATATACTAAAAACAGACCAGAAGCAGTAATAAAAAGTGCTAACTTGAATCTTAGTTACTTATTTAAAAAACTAGATAATTATGAATAACACACCAACCTACACATCTGAGAATTCAGAAAAAATTGTCGATTTTGAACAGTTTAGAAAATATTTCATTGAATTAGACTATTCAAAGAGATACGACCTTTTTAAAGATGTTTTTTCTGAAAACGATACAAGTCTATCTTACATTTTTTATTATAGTCGCGATCTGACTCCATCAGAGCAAGCGTACCTCTATGTGCAAACACTCCCATCAGATTATATTCATGAAAATTTTTCAATAATTGAAGATATTTTTTCAGAAGCGGAAAAAAATCCAACATCAAACATAAATATTTTAACTATAAGGAAGATAATTACACTTTGTTTACTGAAAAAGGCCGGAGTTAGAATTAGTTTTTTGAATTCTGAAAGAATTTTATCAAACAATTTACCTGTAAGGATAAGAATCGACTTGAGTGTATTGTTAGTGTATTTAGATCCTGCTGGCTTAACATTTGAATTAGATATTCAAAAGTACCCTCATTTAATACCATCCAAAATGCTTCTTTATGAAGAGAAACCTATTGAGATAATTCTGGAATTTCTAAAAATTAATAATAGACCTAATGAGGAAATAGTAAATTCTATTGTAGAAAGACCATTGAAAAAATGTTTAGAAAATCTACTAATAAAGCATGGTGCTATTAAAGAATATGTTGAAAAAATTGAACCATTTGCTTTGAATCATTGGAGTTATTTAAAAATAAATGAACATATTACTTCTCCAGTGTTTCAAAAACATGAAATAGTACAGAAAATTTTCAATTACAAGAATTTTGTTTCGATACCTTCACCGATAACTCTTGATGAACTATTTAATTGGTTCGCTAATATTCGCAATTTTGATAAAGAGATGGAAATTCAAGATAATAAAAATAGAATTGCTCTATTAGAAAATCAAGCAGCTAGAGATTATTTGCTTGCTAAATCGTTTAGTCACTTGGAAAAAGTAAAAAAATCATTGATTGCCTCTCAGTTTGATACAAGCTTGCGATCAGCGGCAAATATCATTAATGCATTTTTCCAATACTTCAGATATTATATTACTAAAGTCTTTCAGCAGAATAATTATATGTGGCAATTTATTGATGAATATGGCATTGAGATAAATGATAAAGATTTGAAAACAGCTCCAATTCGAATTGTAACTGATGGCCATAAATATCTAATGAAGTTAGATAAAGATGTTTGTAATCGTAAATTAAAAGCTAAAGTTGAATCACTTTGTTATTAAAGCTACAACCATGAAAAGTAAAATTTCGGAATTCAATGATACTTATAGATTTCAGTATCATATTAATAAAAAAAATATCCCCATTCAATTATTCATAGACAGTAGGGATATTTTGCACATGATACTTGGTATTAAAGCTCTGACAGATAATAGTTCATTTAACGAACAAGAATTAGCTAGTGAAGAGATATTAATACGTGGACTAATATTTAATAAATGGTTAAATAATTTTCAAGTATTATTGCCTCACGAAGATGAAATATTATATAACATAAATCGGTACAAAAGCACTATCACCGCTGTTAGTACTTGTGAAGAAGACGAATTATGGTACTATATGAATATAATTACAGGGATAAAATTTGAAGAATTATTGAATAAAACGCCAACTAAAGTATATCATGCACTTAAGGCTAAGAATAATGCTCAGCGCCTATATGTTGCCAAATTTTTATTAGACACCCTGAATTGGAAGGATAGATTATTATATTTATATAAAAATGTTTATACCAGTGACAATGAAACATACAAATACGATTCGTTTATAAATTCTGATTTATTTATTACTTTGATGCAAAAAGGATTTTTAAAGCTAAGGCCAAATAGTAAGGAAGCGAACATCGTTGATTCATTGGTTCTATGCACGATAAAGAAAAAATTAGAAAATTATAGATTTGATAATACCTCAAATAAACTTCCAGTTTTTTATGATTCAACTGGTTTATTCAGACAAATAATCAGCTTAACTAAGCTTAAAGAGGAGTTTTCTTTTAAATATGATGACAAAAATTCGATTAGTGTCATACAAGGTAATGACTTTTTCTTACTACAAGCAATACTGAGGGAGATAGAAAAAAGTTGTCCCTTAATTTCAAAATCGAATAGAGATGATTTTGAGAAATTGAATTTTTTAATCCAAAAATTGAATATTAAAATAGAAGCTCTTCAAAAAATGGACATTACTTATTTGAAAGAACTTAAGGAATTTATCAGAACAAAATTCATAAAAGTTTTCTGGATTAATGAAAAATATGAATCTACAGTATTTATTAAAAAATTAAAAGATAAGCTTAACAAAAAAGAAGTAATTAAGAAAGTAGATGATGATTTATTATCAATAACATCTGATATAAAAAATAGAGTATCTCAATATTCTTTTTTTCGTAATATTTTTTCTTCATTATTTTATAGTTATAAATTTATCCAAGAAATCTTCACTGAAAATATTTCTAATTATTATAACACTGGAGACAAACTTGATATTTTTAAGGATTATGGTCTAACAAGGTTTTCAATTTATTCCAAAGACTGTAATGAATTACAAGTACTGATTGATGACATGTTCTCCAATAAAAGTCAGAAAGGAATCGTATACTCCGCTCAGTTGTCCAAAATTGGACAATATCTATCCTTAGGTTATACTGATCCTGAAAACGTTGATCAAGCTGACTTAATAATCGGAATTGCACTTTTATGGATTCTCGGAAAATCTGATTTAATAATTGAAATATTAACTAAATTAGATTACAAATATTCTTATTATTGTTTAGCATTTTTTCATGCTGCATCTTTAATAAAAATCAAAGATGGTCCTGAAAATATAGATGAAATTGAAAAAATATTAAACACGGTAAATTCATCACACAGTTCAAAATATAGCTTTGATAATAACTATAAAACAGCTATTGCAGCCAGTTATATTTATTATCATATGTGGGAAAAAAATTCAGAAACGAACTTCAGAAAGAACTTAGCAATTAGCGATATTAAGTATGAACCTATAAAAGAAGATAGGTTTATTGTTGCTGCTATTAAATATGCCCAAATTGCAATTACGTATCTTGAAAAAGATCAAAAATTCAAAATGAAGGAATATAGGAAAAATAAATATTATTACATAATCAACAATTATGTATATTATATAACAATGGGGGGGGGTAATGAAGAATTTGACAGCCTTGAAAAATATATTTGTGAACTTGAGGAATTGTATACAAACTATCCACAAAATTGGCAATATAGATTTGATGATACATTATCATTATATTATTTGAGATTAGCGTTATCGGTGAATAATAACAAAAAATTATCGCGAGAATATCTAAAATTATCTTCTAAATACAGTGAAAAAGCAAAAAAAATGGTACTTACTATTGAAGATAAGAAAATCATTGAACAAACAAGCCATAAAATCAATGAATCAATTGCGAAATTAAATGGAAACGCTACATAGTCAAGTAGCCCGCCGATAGTAGAAATTGCGTATTATTGAGTCTCTCACACCACTACCCTACTTCTTTATCGGTAACTTGCTAATACTTCTGTATAATCTGGCAGGCGGTATGTGTGTCAACCATCCGGTTTGAAAACTTATTGAAAGCGTTTTCAATAATTAACTTACTTGTCGTTTCAGTGAAGATGTTTGTTAAATCTTCCTTATCGCACTGGATAATTGTTTTCTCTATCATGGCTGATCAAATGTTAATTCATCTTCATAAACCTGGATTTTTTCGCCCGATTCTATTACCTGAGCGATGTACCGGTACTCTATCTTTTGAGAAGTAGTACCCGGATTTTTGTGTTCTTTAAAGTTGCAGTCATGGCTTAGTTTTTTGAAGGTTCGGGAAGTTCATAATCGGCTAAAGTCTTATTGTAGCCATGTTCATTCAATATGTTGATAGCTTCGGCAATTATTTCCCTGTCGTATAAACCACTTACCTTATACTGTATGAAACAGTTAATAACTGTCTGATTACAAATCTTACGGTCTTTAGCCGCAAGCCTTTTAACTATCGTTCCTACCGAATTTTGAGGCAATGCTTCATATAAACCTCTCAATTTCATGAAGTCTACACGAATTTTGTTTTTTACTATCTTTTTGCTATTGCTTTGCATAATCTTTTATGTTATTTTTGATGATTAATTAATGATGCAAATGTACTACAAAAAAACAGACATTCTACAAATAAGTGGAAATATTTTAAAATATTTTTATTTTTTTGTGGCAAATACGGATAATTATTTGTTTACCATTTATTTATCTCATTAATTAAGCTAATGATTTGATTTATTGTTTACTATCTAATATTATTATAAATGACAGATTCAGAAAGAATAGCAAAGATTGTGGAATGGAGTGGATTAAGTGTTAATGCTTTCACTCTGGAGATAGGGTATAAAAAGGGGCAATCTATTTATAATATTTTAGGAAAAGGAAAAGGAAAACCAAGACATATTAACGTGAATGTTGCTACAAAAATTAGCAATAGATTTCCTGAAATTAGTTATGCGTGGATTTTAACCGGAGAGGGGAATATGTTAAAAGAGCAACCAGACAATACTGTTGCTAATGAACAACTTGAGACTTATGAACCTAAAAATGAAAACGATACAGTTCCTCGTTCAGAGTATGAATTTATCAAGAAACAATTAGAAGAGAAAGATAAACAAATCAGTAAGTTACTTAATTTGCTTTCATTGTCAAATTCGGAATTTGAAGAAGATAAAAAGGAAGAAGTTGCTTAAAAATTACATTTGAAAAAGCTAATTTGCAAAATTATTAATTAATTTGCAAGTGTTAAAAAAAATCAATCAGTTCATCAAATGACAACGAATAAAAAAAAGAAGTTAGGATTAATTGTTAGGTATATAAGCATGCTTATTGTCTTATTTGGAGGTTTAAATTGCTACAGTCAAACAAGTGAAGAATACTTAAATAGGGGAAATTCAAAATTTGATCAAGGGGATTATCCGGGAGCTATTATTGAGTATAATAAAGCAATTAAAATTAATCCCAAATCTTTAGACGCTTATAATAACAGAGGACTTTCTAAATCCAACCTTAAAGATTATATTGGTGCTATATCAGATTATAATAAAGCGATAGAGATTTATCCTGAATATGAAGAAGCTTATAATAACAGAGGTAATTCTAAATTTAACCAACAAGACTATCTGGGAGCTATAATAGATTATAATAAAGTAATTGAGATTAATCCTAAACGTGCAATAACATATTATTTCAGAGGGCAGGCAAAAAGAAACTTACAAAACTATACAGGGTCTATAGTAGATTACAGCAAGGTAATAGAGATTGATCCTACGGACGCAGATGCTTATTTTTGCAGGGGATTAGCAAAAAAATCATTATATGACTACCAAGGAGCCATAGCAGATTATAGTGAGGCAATCGAAATCAACCCTATGTATATAAATGCTTATTTTCAAAGGGGAAGGGCAAAGTCTAAACTACATGACTATATGGGAGCCATAAGGGATTATAATAGAGTAATTGAAATTAATTCTGATGATGCAGAAACGTATTATTACAGAGGAATGGCAAAGGGGTCATTACATGATAACCGTGGAGAAATTGTAGATTACAGTAAAGCAATAGAAATTAACCCAAAATTTGCAGAAGCATATTATTTCAGGGGATGGGCAAAAATTATTTTAGAACAAAAAGATAGTGGCTGTTTAGATTTTAGTAAAGCCGGAGAATTAGGGTATGAAGATGCTTATGAAAGAATTAAAGAATACTGCCAATAATCAGCCATAAAATTGAATTTATAAGGGAAACACATGTTTAACTAAATGATTTTACAGAATGAGAACTTTAATTTTAACATTTATCTTCCTGTTGACTTTGACAGTTGAGGGACAAGTTCATGTAAAGGGGTACTATCGTAGTAATGGCACTTATGTTGCACCACACACCCGTTCAAGCCCAAACTCAAATCCTACCGACAATTATAGCTACCCCGGGAATACGAATCCGTACACAGGAAAAACAGCGACAGGGAATCCCGATACTTATACAAAAAATCTTTATGAGAATAGTGGCATACATAACTCATCTGATATTTGGGTTGACGGATATTATCGTAGTGATGGGACTTATGTCAATGGGTATTGGCGTTCTGCACCTAATGATGACCCAACTGATAATTTTAGCTATCCTGGTAACGTAAATCCGTACACAGGGGAAACAGCGACAGGGAATCCAGATACATACTTGAACAACAACAGTTCAGAATCGACATACAACTATGGCATAACTTACTATGTAAGTTCAAATACTTTAAATCTTCGTTCAGGGCCATCGACAAACCATTCTATTTTAACATCTTTGTCTTATGGTGACGAAGTCCAAGTATTAGAAGTCACAAATCCACATTGGTATAAAGTAAAAGTTTGTTCAACTATAGGGTATGTTTATTCATCGCATCTTTCTTACATAAACCCATTGTATTCAACATTATCTTCAACTTACACAAACAATTACAATCCTTCTAATTCATACCATCCATATGGGTACAACAAAGGGGAAATTACTGTATGGACTGATTGTTCAGATGACGGACAAATTTCAGTTTATATTGACAATGTTTATAAAGGGTCAATTACTTCATATTTTCATAGTAATTCCCCACCAAATTGTGGTGATCCAGGAACATTAGAAATTATTATGACTGCTGGAACTTATGAAATTAAAGCTGTTGGAAATAAAAAGGCATGGGAAGGTTATGTAACGGTTACTTCCGATGGGTGCTCTCTTCAACAATTTTCAAAATAATAGCAAATGTATGTATGTGGTTATTACGCCTTTTTGAAATGAATTGGACAAGAGTTTGATTAGGATTTAAACAACTAAAAATAACAAATCATGAAAAAGTTAATCGTTTTATTATTGATCCTGATGTTTCAGGTTTCAATAATTAGTGAATTTGCATCCGGGCAAAGCCAACCTAAACAAAATCAACAAACACAAACTGTTGTAAAAGAAAATAAGGCTAAAAAAGAACAAATGGTTTTGATATGCAATAGCAAAAGTGCATATGCTTACCATAGCCATTATTGCAGCGGATTGTCCAGATGCAAAAGCAGTGTGTCTAAAGTGAAAAAAAGCGAAGCTGAGGCGATGGGATATGTTCCTTGCAAAAAATGTTATTAATGTTTTATAATATTAGAGGTTTAGTCGATGGTCGAGTGGACTACCCGACAATTGGGGTTCGGTGCTTCGTTGATGAGGAATCGCCCGCAATCTCTTACTAACCATACCGCCAACCGTTGTAGTGCAATTTTGACCGAAGCGCATAAGTACTAACTAAAAATGAATAATAGAAATGGCAAAATATCAATTACCACCATTAAAGAACGAAACAGAATTTGAAGAATTTGTTTGTGATTTATTCAATGCAATTGAAAGAACAGATTCTTACACAAATTTGGGATTTCAGACTTTTGGAGTAAAAGGACAAGAACAGAAAGGAATTGATATATTCTCGTCAAAGGCTGAAACTGTAATTCAATGTAAACTGAAGAGTTTAAGAAGAAAAGATAGTTTGCTACAAAAAGAATTGTTAGAGGACATTGAAAAGGATTTAACAAAGGTTCAACACCTTGATTTTCGGTTTAAAAGATTTGTATTTACTTCTACATTTCGGGACGATACAGTCATTCAGGAATATATAATGTCAATAAAAAACGAATTCTCATTTGATATTTCCTACTGGGGCTGGGATACATTATCAAGACACGTAGAAGACAACATTGAAATATTAAAGAAATATTTTCCAGAACTTATTCCTAAAAAAACAAAATCAAAACCTGATTTGCCAGATAATGCACTAGGAAAGGATTTAGAGAAGAAAAATTACATTTCATATCTAATCAAAAGGTATGGTGAATGGAAACAACTTGAACTTTCAAGAAAGGGAGAAAAATTTAATTGGGCAAGTTTCAATAAACATCTGATGAATAAGTACAGAGCACCTGGAGTTAATCATATAAATATCAACTATTTTGAAAGTTTAGTCGCTTATTTACAAAGTCGTATAGACAAAACAATTTTTGGAAAGAATAATATAAGAAAAGGTAGCCGGAATTATTCAAGTTTTGATGAACACTCAAATGGAATTAAAGAATAAAAAACGCACCGCTAATCAAATAGCCTATACGTAAGCCGGGTGATAGAAGGTATTTTAAAGTTTAGTACATTTAATTAAAATTGCAACGGCTTGATAAATATGTAACTTTGAAATCCCGGCCTACGCATATTGCCACCATTGCCTGCCATTTGCGAAAACGACAGTGCAAAATAGAAAAATGTAAATAAATATTAACCTAAATTAAATATGAAGTCACTTGAAAAGAAATACAGTATTGTAGCTTTTATAGACATTTTGGGATACAAAGAATTAATACTTAAAGAATCAATTGAAAGAGAAACAGAACTATTTGCTGATTTAAAGGAAACAATTGATTTTGCATTAAGTTGCGCTGTTTATTCTATTAAAGATTCTGTATCGTCACTTGACAATAAATACGAAAATCAAGAAAGATTTGCAACAAAGTTAAATGTTAAACAGTTCTCTGATAATGTTTACTTTTCATTTGACTATTCCAATGATGACAAAATTGATTTATATTTTGGTATATATATTATCACCACAATTTCTTACTTATATCAAAGATTAATGCTTGGCAAAGGTTATTTTGTTCGAGGAGGTATTGCAAACGGACTAAATATGGTTGACAAAAATTTTATTTTCTCAACAGCTTTAATAAAAGCCGTTGAAATGGAAAAAGAAACTGTATATCCGAGGATTACAATGCATCAAGAAATTAGAGATATTTTTATTGAAGCAAAAGATAATCCATTTCGTGAATTAGCTCATGGACAACTTATTGAAGATTGGGCGGAACAAGTTTTTATAAACCCTTTTCAAAATTATGAGCAGCGCATACAGAGAGAGTTGGAATTATTACCAGAAGAAGATGCACTTCACTTATTCCAAAATATTACGAAAAAGCAACAACGAATAATTAATAAATTAAATAAAAAATTTGCAGACTTCTTTGACAATAAAAAATTCAATTCGCTTTGTAGAAAAATAATTTCAGATAGAATTAAAAAGTATAAAAATAAGCAACAAAAAATCTACGAAAAATATCTATGGACAAGGAATTTATTAAATTGGATTGATGGAAAACCAACTGAGATTACTTTTAAGTTATTATAGATTGTTCATAGATATTGATAATGAAAGTAATTAAAAAACGGCGGTGGAAGCGGTTGCCAGCAATTTGGGTCACAGATATTGCGAATCAAAAGGGTCGATTTTACATATAAATTCGATAAATATAAATGATTAAAGAAATATTTGTGTAAAAACATTTAGTTTTAGTAAATTAGCTAAGACAATATTATAATGTTTAATCTTCTCTTGCAAAACGATAGATAGATATCAGCATAAAACGAAATTGAAACATAGATTATGAACAAACCCTATAAACAACCCCTCACGGCAAAGAGTTATCTGTTGATTACAATTTGGGGACTCATCTTTTCAATAATTATTTTGGTTTTTTATACTATTTATGTTCCTTATATTAAAGATAATAATATTGAAAATCAACTGTTTTACATCATATTGATTTTATTTGGTATCTCAATAAGTGCTTTTTTATTTGGCGCTATGAATTCTTATGCCAGCTTAACTGGAAAAAAGTTCGGTTCAACTTACAATTTTACGGGTCCTATTGTTGGTATCATATTAACAGTAATTGGTGGATTTTATTTCCCCGGTAAAGCAGAAAGGGAAATAAATTTAGTTGTTCGAGTTTTCAATTATAATTCTTTACCACTTCAACACGGTGAAGTAAAACTTTATTTAAATAATGAGATTATTAAAAAAAACATAAGTTCAGATGGTGAAGCAATTTTTTATGTCCCGAAATCCAAAGCAGGCAAATTAAAAATTGAGGTAGTTTCTGAAGGATATAATAACGATACTAGGCAAATTGAAGTAAAAAAATCTATGTCACTAGATATCATTCTAAATAAACCTAAGGATTTTCGTATTTATGGACATATAAAAAATGCAGATGAATTTCCAATCAATAATGTAGAAATAAACATTGATAATACGGTGTATTATACAACTTCGGTAACTGATGGTAGCTATTCTCTAAGCTTTAAGAGTTTTAGTATTAATGACGAAATTGAAATAATCACCTCACATCCAAAGTACAAGGATAAACGAATTCATGTTAAAATAGAGGAAATTAACCAAAAATTAGATATTATACTTGCTCCACTTTAATGAGAAAAATTATTAGCATATTATTCCTATTTATAGTTAGTGCTGGTTTCGCTCAAACTTTGCAGTTGAAAGGACGAATAAGATGCTCAAACGATATTAATAATCTTTCTACCAGAGGAGCTGAGAATGTTCTGGTTGTACCCTCTATGTTGCCAAAACAAACTGTAGTTACAGGTTCTGAACCACCAGGTTTTTTTGTAATTGATACTAAAATTAAAAAAGAACTATTATATGATAAAAATATAAGGCTATATGTTGTTTCTAGATGTAAGACATGCAGAAATATTAGCATAAAAAAGTTCATAAGTTCCGATCAAATTACATATACTAATTCAACTCCACAAATTACAATCCAAACGAAATACATTAAAGGTCTTTGTGATAGTATTGAATATGTTGATATCATGTCAGATTTGTTATTAAGAAAATTTCATGCATTAAATAATAGTGAATATAAAGATTTGGTTGAGAAAGATTATTGGGTTGCCTCACCCGGATTGTTAAATTTGCTAATGTTTGCAACTGCTCTTGCTCCTCCTGAACCTGATTCAATTGTAACAGATGTTATACCCATTGAACGATTAAATGAAGCAGAAATCCAATATGGCAAATTTTTGTTACATTCCACATTTGTTAATTCAAGCAATGCAGGTTTTAATTTCGCACCAACCAGAGATTTATCTGAAGCTGCTTTTTGGAATCCAGCTAGTGTATTTACATATTATAAAAAAGTTGGTTTTTATGGATCAACAAATTGGAGAAATCAATTGAAACTATCAGCTTTTGCCAAATTTCACAAAAGAATAGGTGTCAGTATCGGTTTTCTGGAATCGTATCAACGAGAATACAGAGTTTTATATAATACAGAAATACCTGAAAATGAAAAACCTTCGAGCATGTTCAGATTAAATGAACTGGCCCTGTTTTCATCAGTTTCCTTTAAACTTTTTGAATCATTAGGAATTGGATTTACTGGAAAATTAATGAAACAGAAATTTGATAACCCTCAATATATAGAAAGAAGAAAAGAATATCCAGGCTATGTAGTTCGATATATAACATACGACGTTATCGAAAACAAACATTATCATTCTGATTATGATATGGATTTGTTTTTATCATATGGATTTGCAAGACATATTAATTTGGGTGTTAACTTTATGAATGTCTTTCATTCTGAGCTTACTGCAAATAATTTCCTCGCACGTGAAAAGGAGAAAAAAATCGACCAGTTTGCAATTGGCTCGGGGTTGACTTTTAAATATGGTCGTTTAAATATAGGAGTCGACATGTTATATTATAATAACAAAATTTATAACCTATCCCTTGGTTTGAATGTTGTACCATTTGATAAGGCAATGATTCAAGCTTCTATTTCAACTAAGGAAAATGTTTATGGAATAGCCTTTCAATATTATCGATTCAAAATTGGATTTATTAATAACAGAAATCTTTTGCTCATGAAAAGTACTGATTCTATAATTACTATAGAAAGACCATATTTGTATTCAAGTTTTGTGTTGGAAATTTGATCAATGTTGTCAAAACAAAGTAGGAAATGGCTCTAATTAGTAAGGATTTTTATAAATTAAAAATTCATAAAAGTGCAATTATTAATATTTAATCAATAAAAAATTGAAGCAAACAAAAACTATTTAGACTATAAAAACAAGTGGATTTGGTTAAAAACTGCTGGCAACAACGGGGCATAAAACATGCCGGTTTTAGTGGGTTTTCGAGTATTTCGTCCCGCATCCTGATTTATATCGTGGGATAGGAATGAAGTTCGTAAATCCTACAGAAACATAGCCGCAACCGTTAGCGCAAATATAAATATGACGCAGAAAGAAAAATTAGATAGTGAGATTTCAAAGATTTGGGACATTTACTTAATCGGTAAAGAATGCTTTGATTATGCTCGATATCTTTATCACCCAAGGACAAATCTTGAGAAACAATACTTAGAAAAACAAAATGACTTTGAATTCGTTAAGCATATTTTATTTAGAAATTCATTGATAGAGTTATCAAAACTTTTTTGCGACAGAAAATCTGAAAAATATAACATCCATAAACTTTTACAAAATCTTAAAGAAGGCCAATATTATGGTGATATGTTTCGGGAGGATTTAAAAATTTTAATATGGGAACAATCTATTTTTAAAAGAACAGAGTTAATATTAAAAATTACGACTCTAAGAGATAAGGTTTATAGTCATACAGATCCAGACTTTAAAACCAATCTGGATATTGATTTTGATGAAATCAGCGGACTTTTTGATATTGTGAATGATATTATAACTACAATTTGTGATAAAATATTTAATTATGAAGCAGACTTAGGAAATATATATTTTGATTTTGACCGCTTTAATGTGATTGACATATTAGCTAAAGAAAAAGAAAACAGATTAAAAAAATACTTGCGCTAATCAAGTAGCCTTCCCCACAAACCAGCCAAAGAACTACCCTACCCCGGCTAAGCGGAATTTGCATTTCCGTAAAATAAAAAAGAACATTGAAGACAATATAAAATAAATGGAAACAGAAAATTACAAATTTCCTAAAGTTCCGGGCGGAATTGCAAATGCAGCTCAGCCGGGTATTTCCCAACTATAAATGTTTGCATCTGCCATATTATGCATACTGGAGCGGGCTAATCTAATAAAATCCACATTTTTCCCATTTTTGTTTTTCCAAGTTCCAAGTTTTCATCTTTATTAATTTACCCTTCTTGTTGTAAATATATAGATGAAGTGGTTCTCCACTTGGCGCAAAACTATACCACTTTCCAATTTGATGACCATTCTTAAAATACCCTTTTTCATGAATCGAACCATTATCCCCAAAATAGATATTGTAGCCATCAGCATTTTTACCATCTATCCAAAGGTTTTTGCCCCATAATACACCATTTCTATGAAATTGTTCACTCCAACCATTCTGTAATCCATTGCGATATGGCATTTGGTAAAATAACTGACCATTACTATAAAACTCCTGAAAAAGAGAATCATAGCCTAAAGTATCTTTAATTACGACAGTTCTATTGCTTATTGTATCTGCAAAAAAAGGATTAATCTTAAATTCTTGTCCAAATGTAAATACCGAACATAATATAATCGCTGACAAAAGAAATGTATTTTTCATATCATTTTTTCTTTTTATTCTCTTTCTGATTAGCTCTATAAATATCTTCTTGCACCATTGCGGCATCTCCAGATGGATTACCTCCCCCATGTCCTCCTATAGATACTCCTGGATGGGTTTTGAGCCAATTTATTAATGATTTAAGGAAAGCAACATTGTATGTTGTGTGTCCACCTTCATGTGAAAAAATAAGGCCAGGATTTTTTAAGTTACTATTTAATGCTATGGTAACAGTATTCAATCCGCTTTTTGACTTTGTTGAATAATAAGTACCATTATCTTCATATTTTAATATTTGTGTAACACCCATAACTTCAGTCGGTTCGGAAAACTCTTTATTCGTACCAAAGTAATCTGTCTTAAGATTATCAACAGTCTCAACATAAACATCAACACATTGCCCACCTGGGTCTTCTAAGTTATTCAATTTATCAAAAAGCGTAGGATTATTTTCTTTTAAGTCTGCGATTGCCTTTTCTGTCCCTTCATATTTACTATTCGCTGAATTAAATTCTCTATTTGATCTCTTGACAGCTCTATCTAGCTTTCTAATCTCCTTTTTTGAGTCTCCTTTATATTCCTGCCTTTTTTGTTCAGCTTCATTTTTCTTTTTCTCAGCTTCATCTCTTTTTTCCTTATCAGCGTTTACAACATCAAAACCCAATGGATCAATAAAAATTATTGGATTATTTAATGCATATTCATAAGGACTAAATGATTCGTACTTTTCTGCCAACGGATCCACCGTACTCCACCTCCCAATCACCGGGTCGTACATTCTTGCCCCGTAATCGTACCAGTTCAGGTAGTAGTCTTCCTGCAATTCTTTGCCGTTATAAAGGTAATTATTCTTTAAATCATTACCGGAGGTATAGCCCAGGGCTTCCAACTGCATGCCAAAAGGATAGTAATGCTGGTATTCCATTACCTGGGGCAGGCCGGGGACGGCATATTGGTCTTTTACTTGATACCTTGCTGGCATATTTTTTTATTGTAAATGCGAAATTACAAATTTTGCTTTATTATGAGCGGAATTACAAATTTCGCTCAGCCGGGGTTTTAATTTTCAACGGATATTGCACTAGTTAATTAGTTCTTTTAATATTTAACTTTTTTAAATTAATCCATGGAGTAATAGTCACGTATCCGGATCCATCATCGATTAAATATCTCTTTCTAAAGATGAATTTAAGTTTCGAATATCCACCAAATTTCTTATTTACTCCATTGTTGAAAAGGCTATTGTCAAAGTACGTATGTAGATAATAAGCTTTTTTGCAATTGTAATTCATAACAAAAAAATTGTGCTTATCATAAGATACTACAAGGTTAATAGATTTTGAAGATAAAGTATCAGGAAAACAAATCATGTTATGTTGATATGGTAGTAAATACAAGTTATCTTTCACTAATAAATAGTATTTGACCCCTTCAACAGATTTACCGTTTACTTGAAAAGCAGCTTCCTTTTGAGAGTGGCTTGTCTGCGCTTTTCCGTTGAAAAATATGAGTAAGTATACAATGCAACAACTAAAATAGTTAATATGTCTCATAATCTTAAGGTTGACCAATTTTTCTAAATGAAGACAATGGCATTGAGAATATTACACCACCTGAATTGTAAAAATTCACTCTATAAGTACCGTAGGTATCTACTTGAATAGCAGTTGAGTTACTTACACCGTTTGATGGATCTTCTTGATAATTTTTATCATCTGGTGAAGGTCCTGGTTTTGCATGTGCTTCAGTAACATTTCCATAAGCATCGGTTCCTTCAGTGGTTCCTGAAGTATGTACGTGCCACATGTCAAGTAAATTACCTGCTGATGGTTTTGTAACACCCCCAAAAGGAGTCAATGAAGCGTGATTTGTACCAGTTTTCTTTGCTCCAGAAGCCCATTTAACGGGTTTGATATCGCCTCCTTCTGTTTTCTCGGTGTGACCACCTTCTTCATGTAACCCAGCATCATTTGAAGTAGTCGAAGTATTATTTTCTTCACCATTAACTGACGCAACCACACCATTGACTGTTTCTGTTCCACCATTAAGTGTGACTTTATCTTTAATTGTGCTCGCATCGGTTGTTTTGTCATTCTTCGTATTAGAGCTGATACTTTTAGCTTCTTTGTTGTTGTAAACAATATGGATTTTCTTATCATCAATCCCATCAGTACCAATTTTTCGCCCCCTTTTATTATAGAAATCGCCCTCTAACATTCCATCAGAGTCTATAAACCTTAATGGATTGTCGTAAGCGTACCTATAGGGACTCCATTTGCGGTTGACCTCGCAGAGCGGGTCTGGCGTCATCCAGCGCCCTATTTCAGGATCATAGAACCTTGCCCCGTAATCGTACCAGTTCAGATTGTAATCTTCCTGCAATTCTTTGCCGTTGTATAGGTAATTATTCTTCAAATCATTACCGGAGGTATAGCCCAGGGCTTCCAATTGCATGCCAAAGGGATAGTAATGCTGGTATTCCATTACCTGGGGCAGGCCAGGAGCGGCAGCAGCATAGGTGGCACGGGTATTACCTAAGTGGTCTTTCATAAAGTACTCATAACGGTAAGTATTGCCGGTAGGTACCAGGCGTCCTTCGGAGGTAAGGATATATTGCAGGTTTTTAGCCCAGTCGTATACAAAATTACCTAAGTAATATGATGAACCATCAAGGATGGCATTACCGTCCATCACTTTTTTTGCTAATTTTATACCGGTGGCATCGTAGATATATTTTATCTTGTTTCCGTCGCCAAAATCTATTGAATCCGATTTGTTCAGGTAGTTATAATAAATGCCAATTATGCCTTTATCTCCGTCATATGTCATATTACCGTTAAGGTCGTAAAAGTAACTTTGTGTAGTAGAAGTATTACCGGAAGTAAGATCAATCAGTTCGAGTTTGTTAAGGTAATTGTGCTGGATGATAAAACACTTACTGTTTAACTGGTTTGCTAATCCTTTTAAAATTAAATTCATTCTTGTTTAAATCAATAGTATGTATCCCAATAATTAATAGAAAATTAGAATTTTCATTTAATTGTTGTTTTGATTTAATGTTTATTAATAAATCCTTATGATTATCAATATTTAGAAAATATGTTGTACGCATAATAACAGTACTGTCTGGAACAATATTATTATAAAATTCAGAAAGAAAAGCCCAACAATTTGGATTTTTTACATTAAAATTTTTTAGCCCTACAAAAGCATATTCAATACTTCCATTCTTGATTAATTCTGTATTTTCATAAGCAATTGAGAATGCACACTCTTTCTTATCTTTAATGAAAGATGAATGATGGTAGGCATCTGATTTGACCTTGCAACTATAACTTAGTATTAAAATAAATAAATAAATAATATATACTCGTTTCATTTGCCAACAATCTCCATTATTTTAATTAATGATTGAAAATGTATGTGATTTTGATGTGGATAACAAGATGCAGAATTCTTCAAAAAAGGACCATCACCCTTTGCATTCTGAGAAAAGACATTATATTTACCTTCATTATTAAATCCAAAATTCCTGAATGTCTGTGCTAAAGTATTACTTTTGTCAACATCTGCTGTACTTTGCCTTGTATCGGCTTGTGTCGAATAAGGTATACCATCTTTTGCTACATATTGAACATCAATAAGTGTTTTATCGTGTTGTTTAGGATCATGATCTGGGGAGTGCTTGCGATCAATGGTCATAAATTGATTTACTTTAGCTTTATAAGCTGTTTTTTCATAGTAATTGTAGGTAGCCCCCAAAAACGCAGCAGCACCATCTTCTGGTAGATAATTGGCATTGTTAGATAACACTTTATTATATGATTTACCATTATTGGGTAATTCAACTAAATCTCTACCATTACTTTTCGTAACATCATATATTCCCAAATCCACTTCTGAACCATCAACTTTATGATATGTATATGTATTTGTTTTATCACTTGTTCGTTCAACTTTTATAGTTCCATTTTCATAAATATCATAATTATCAATCCACATTCCATCCGGATCAATAAACCGTATCGGATTATTTAGTGCATAATTATATGGGCTCCATCTTCTTCCTTTTTCTGCCAACGGATCCACCGTACTCCATCTCCCAATCACCGGGTCGTACATTCTTGCCCCGTAATCGTACCAGTTAAGGCCGTAATCTTCCTGTAGTTCTTTGCCATTGTACAGGTAATTATTCTTTAAATCATTACCGGAGGTATAGCCCAAGGCTTCCAATTGCATGCCAAAAGGATAGTAATGCTGGTATTCCATTACTTGAGGCAGGCCGGGAGCATATTGGTCTTTTATTTGATATCCTGTTGACATATCGCTTTATTCCGAGCGGAAAAATATTTTCCGCTCAGCAGGGTATCTAACGACATTTCAATTGCTAATAGTAGGATATGCCTATTCTATCACTTTATTGATTTTGTATTCTACATTATTTTTAACAATTTGAAGTTTAATGTTTTTCTGTTTTGTTTTACCATCTGCCATGTATTCAAACGAAACGTTATAAATACTATAATCATTGCTATCTTTATTAATAGACATTGTATTCAACCATTCCTTTTCACAAAACTGACCATTAAGTAACAAATCATAGTCAATATCTTCATTCTTAATTTGATTCTGCAAGTCTATTGTACAATATTTTTTAATTATTGAATCTATTTTCTTGAAATTTTCAGGCATCTTACTTCGTTCAACAATGTAACTTGTGTAAAAATCTTTAAGCATGCCAGTAACTTCTTTATCATTAAAATTCGCAGGTTGACTTTTGCAAGAAATTCCACTAAACAACATGAAACTTAAAGCAAAAAATGATATTAATATTTTCATTTTCATTTTTTTTAATTATTTAATTTTCAATTCTGTAAATAGTTATAGGAGGAATATCTTTAGAGTAGACCATAAATCCATTGCCTCCATACTCGTAACCTGTTTTTACTCCTATATAACCTTGAAAAAAGTCTGAAACCCATTCATTACCATTATATATCTGAACATGCCCCCATTTATGTGTTGCATTTCCATCGTATACAGTAACATCTCCTTTAATTGGAGAATAACCTGTTTTACTTATTATATTGAAGCCATTTTTTAATAAAATTGGCCCATAGTCTTTTCCATCAGCCATAGCGCCTTTAATACCTCCAGCCTGTAACGCTAAACCAACATATCTACCACAAGCATGAACAGAGCGTTCATTTGCATTTGCATTTAAAGTGCTAACAGCATTATCAATATTAAAGCCACCCTCTTGTACTGCGACTTCAGCGATTGCAAGACGAATATCAGAATTTGAAAAATCACCTCCATTCGTTAACCCCCAGCCATTTCCTTGTGATGTTAGTACATTAAGATGCCCATTAGTTGCAATTTGAACATCCACTTGAAATCCTGCTTTTACAAACTCTATTAATGTTTCGGCAAAAGAACGTGCAGAAGATGGGTTTAGTTTTAAAGCATTGGGAGTAATATAATTTTCTTGAACTTTATCAAAAGAAACTTCATCCCCTGTAAAGTTATCTACATAAGTTCCGTCTCCTATATAAGAGTAACCACATCTGCCCGCACTATTTAAATATCCTGAAAAAAGAGTTGAACCGCCACCAAAACTTACTCCGTCGCCACTACAAACCCAGTATGGATCATCTTCCATAGAGCCTGCACCGCCACCACCACCAACAATACCCCCATCATAGCCATTTGGATAATACATGTTCCATCCCGTAGGATCAACATACATCAGCGGATTATTCATGCAATACGAATAGCGGTTATAATTCTGAGCGTTTCCCGGTGACTGTACAACGTTATCCGGACTAAGGAAACGTTGCAGGTAGGGGTCATATAACCTCCCGTTCATATTTATAAGTCCGAAGTTAGTCATATGTTCATGTCCGGTAAAGTCCGGACTTGCCGGGCTTCTTTGTTATTCATATAAACTAAATAAATAGCTCATTATTATGCCCCCAACAAACAACAATACAAATGAAATCACAAATAAGAAAATTGTTATTGTTTTGTACAGTAGTTTTTGCCTATTTGTAGTGGCCGCATACGTTTCAAGTATTTTACTATGTCTACCTGATTTAATGTAGTATCCATTTATGAAATAATATGAAATAAATGGGATGGGTAATAATACTAGAACATACAACATAAAACTATTGAATCTAATATTACAAGCCCCCATGAGTATCATTGATAAAAAAACAAATAGTTGAGTAGAAATTAATTCCATCCCATAAGCTACCATTCCATGTTTTGACTTAGTTCCATCGTCACTTGCTGCACAATAGAACATATAAAATAAAAAATCAAGCATAATCATTATGGGTTAGAAGGTTTATAAATATTAATATATTGAGAAATATCTAGATTTCTATTTAGCCATTCATCACCGCCTGAAATAGAAATAATTCCGTAGGCAACGCCGCCTGCCGCAACCCATGGAGCTAATGCAACACCGCCAAAAAAGACAATGGCAGATCCAGCTACCATCACTGTGGCATTAGCTACCGTTGATGAATTGGCAGTACCTGTAGCAAAGTCATATGTAATCGAGACACCCCCAAGAAAGTTGGAAGTTTTTCCTAAAACTTTAGCTCCTTTTATCCACGTAGAAACAGTCGGCTGTAATTTTCTTGCAACATCAAAACCTGTTTGAATTGTTTCTGCCCAGACAGATGTTCCAGCTACAGAGTATTTTATGAAATCATTTTCAGGAAGACCTGTCGTACCCCTTTGTCCTGCGGCTTCAGCGATTGCAAGACGAATATCAGCATTTGAAAAATAGCCTTCGCTTATTATACCCCAACTATTTTCAGATGGTGTTCGCACATTAATTTGCCCATTATCTGCTAATTGTAAATCTATGGAGAACCCTGCATTTACATATTCCAATAATGTTGCTGTAAAGGAATATGCCTTGCTGGAACTGGAAGGAATAATACTGAACTGGCTTTTTGGCAAAACATATTTATTATATACCTCATCAAATGAAACTTCACTTCCGGTATAATTATCAATATATGTGCTATTACCCGTATAGGTGTAACCCAATCTCCCTGCATCTCTTTCATAATATAAACTATTCCAATATTCTGTCCCAGATGTTGAACCACCAAAACTTGCTCCGTCGCCACTACAAACCCAGTATGGATCATCTTCCATAGAGCCTGCACCGCCACCACCACCAACAATACCCCCATCATAGCCATTTGGATAATACATGTTCCATCCCGTAGGATCAACATACATCAGCGGATTATTCATGCAATACGAATAGCGGTTATAATTCTGAGCGTTTCCCGGTGACTGTACAACGTTATCCGGACTAAGGAAACGCTGCAGGTAAGGATCGTACAATCTTCCGTTCATATTAATTAATCCGAAACCAGCCATGTATTCATGTCCGGTATACCCTCGGTCGAAACGGGGCTGCATGGCATTCAGATTGGCAAGGGCATTGGTAATGTCAATGGGCTCTAATTGCCATGTATCCGGGTCGCGCGGACGTCCCCAGGCATCATAGCTGTAACGATCGGTTACCGTACCCGCCTCATTGGTTATTTTTAACCACGAGCCTAAATAGTCAGTATAGACATAATTCATGGTTGCGTTGTTTTGTGCATCTTTTTCGTATACGGCACAGATACCGGTAGGTGCATAAATAAACGTGCGGCTGGTCGTAATATTGCCTGAAGCATTCAATACAAACTCACTGTTACCGGCATATATTTTGGAAGAGGTAAGTACATCATCCTGGTAATGGTTCACCTTAAAACGTTCGCCCGAAGGTCCGTAGGTAAAAGTATTTTTGTAATTATCGTTTTCCATTTCCTGGATTTTATTGTCGGCGGTAAAACTGCTGGTAGTTATGATCTGCGGCGACGGGTCCATGTTTGCCGGTCCGCTTACCGTTTGCACCGCATGAGGCTTACCGGGCAGGTAAGTGAAATTTCCGGCTAAGGTAGTACTATTTATGTTACCGTTACCGGTATATTGTGTTTGCCAGCTTACGGGTGTTTGCCCGGCAAGGGTAGCCGAGGTAAGCCGGTTGAGTGCATCATAGCTAAAACCTTCCGATAACGAGCCTTCGGTTCGATTGGTAAGTTGCCCTTTGTCATTAAAGGTAAATCCGAGGCTCTGCACACCGGGTGTAATCATACTTTCTATCCGGTAGTTATTGTCATAATTCAAGGTGGTTGTTTTCCCGTTGCCAAACGTATAGTCTGTCCACTGGTTACGATTGTTTCTGACATCACCACTCCACAGGGGAGTAGTCGTATTGGCTGCATTATAAATTTTTTGCAGGTTACCTGTATTGTCGTAATCGTACATCAGGGAGAGTCCCGTTGGGTAGTGAACATAGCTTACCTGCCCTTTATTGTTGTACTCGTTGGTGGTAACGAAGGTTTTACCATCGCCGGCGGTGGTAACGGTAACCGGTCGGCACAGGTTATCGTATTCGTACGTTTCGGATATGCCGTTACGGGTAACACTTTGCAGCAAACCAAGCCTGCCGGGGGTTTCATTGTAATTGTACGAAATGTTTATATTATTTCCGGTTTTGGTTGTTATTCGTCCGGCATTGTCGTAGGTACAGTTGATTATCTGGTTTTTAGCATCTTCCTGATAAGTTATCTCGCCAAATCCGTTGTATTGGTAATTAGTCGTGCCGGCATCCGGGTCAGTAAGGCTAAGCTGGTTGCCGAATACATCGTAGGTCATAGCAGTGGTATTATCCACAGCAGTTAGTTGTTTTACCTTTCCGGAAGCATAATACTGATAAGTAACAGTTCCCATGGTCCCGTTTACATTGGTTACATTGCCTAATGCATCGGAATATTGGGTTTGGGTTGTTCCTGAAATATTATCGGTAACGGTAACGGCACTGCCGCTGTAATTATATTGCATATTAAGGTTATGCCCTGTTACTGTATGTACGCGTCCATCGGGGTAATAATTATAAGTTGTAAGAGAGTTTCCTGGAGGTGGCACAAGGAAGTAAAGTGAACCATCAGAATTATATGCATAAGTAGTAGAAAGTACAGCATCTTTATAGCCGGAAACATTTTCCCTTACTTTTTGTCCTCCGGCATTGTAAAAAGTAATACTGTTGCTGCCGTTGGGAGCAAGGTTATGCATACTATACATCCCGTTTCCGGTATTGTCCCAGGCAAGGGTGGAAGTTGAGGTCGTAAGGTCGGGATTAGTAATTGTAGAGATCAGACTTCCGCCCTGTGGTGTGTAACTGTATTTTGTGGTAAGCAGGTTTGGGTCAGTAGCAGTAAGCATGGCTCCATCCGTTTTACGGTAAACAGCAGAAGAAGTATATCCTGCCGCATTGGTACCCGTCAGCACAAAGCGCCCTTTGGCATCGTAGGTACAACTGCTGCTACGGGTTCCGCTATTGGTGGTTATGCTTATAGCTATGGGGTTGCCATAAGGGTTAAAAGCGGTATAGCTAGTGGTTATCAAACCATGTTCCTTTTGGGAAACAAGGCGGAGTGGTTTCTGGGTATCGTAAGTATAAGCCACGGTATCGTAATAAATATCGGTGCCCTTCATCTTTTTAAGAATGGTTTGTGTTAACCTGCTTACATTATTGGATATGGTGGCAAAATCCGATTGGGTTTCGGTACTCCAGCCATCAGAAGTGGCCGAGGTTTTCTTTTCTATCCTGCCGGTGATGGCATTAAAAGTAACGATGGCATTGGTAATGCTGTTATTTCTTAAATGATCATTCGAGGTGGAAGAAGTTACTATAGGCACAAAAAGCTTTTGGCTGATATTACCTCCCATAGCGCTTAATGTATTGGAAGAAGAGGCGATCGGGATGTTATTTTTAGTAACACTGGCAGTAGAAAGCCATGGATAATATACCGATGTATTGCCTGGAATAGTAAAACTATAGCTGGATGTAGAGACTAAATGGTTTAGCTGGTTATCAATAATAACGTTTTTATATCCTAAAAATCCCAGTCCCTGCTCGTGCAGGTAGGCATCACCGTATGTATAATTTACATTTTGCCAGGTGCTATAACCATTTACGGTTTGCAAGTTACTTGCCAACAGCCTTGGACCCCTGAAAAGTTTAATGGGAAATCCCGGTCTTGGAAAAGTTGAACTGAATTCCCTATTGTCATTGTAAACAGAATAAGTAAAAGTGGAAGTATTATTTAGCCCGTTGGTAATGGAATTTACATATAATGGACTATCAAATTTTTCATTTATTGTTACGATATGTATTGTAGAATCAATACATTGCCATGTTCCATTTTCATAACTATTATTTCTAAATCCATATATTATTTCTTTTTGTCCATCAAGATTCATATCTGCTGCATAAAATGTAAATGAATTTTCATGTCCAGAGCAAATATATGAACTCATTTCCAATACAGGAAAATCTTTATTGCATTGAATATATTCTCCTTTTGTTCCAATAGTAATATACAATACAAGATGACCACCATTTGCTTCTATAATATCAGATTTTCCATCGTTATTTATATCATCTACCATCATTGGTCTAGAATAATAGGAACCCCCAAATATGTCTTTTTTAAGAAATGATTTTCCATCAGAAATCAAAAAGTGTTCATACTTATTATCAAGTAAAATTATAAGATCAGTTTTGCCATCGCCATTAAAATCCCCGGTATAAAGATCTTCAGGCTCTCCAAACTTCGCGACTGTTCCTGGTGTATAGATGTCAATAAAAGTAGTTCCGTTGTATTTCCATATATGAGGTGTTCCGTCATTGGTAAGTGTTAAGAATTCTGTTTGTCCGTCTCCATCAAAGTCCACATTTTTAATATCTTCAATAGCTGTAATTACAGGCAAGTTTGCCACACTTGTTCCGGTAATATCCGTACAATGAAATAATTCTCTATTTTTTATGGTCAGCCGGTCAGTTTTGCCATCATAATTAAAATCACCATAATAGTATTTACAAGTATCCATATCCTGTAATGGGTTGGGAGACGCGCCTACTACAATTTCATTGGTACCGGAAAAAATAAAACTTTCATTACTGAATGCATAAGTATTGATTTTATCATATGCACTATACTCGAAATGATGATATGCATAATTAGGATCGGAATGGGGTAAAGGATTATATTCAATTTCTTCCGAGTCAATATAGTGAAGAGACAATTCGTCTTGCCCATCGTTATTCCAGTCAGCTATTGATAGGTCTTGGAGATTATAAGAATCCGAAACTGATATGGAATAATCTGGAGGATCTTGATAATTATAACTTTCATGTTCTGGTGGCAGATTAATAGTATAAGTTACAAAAGCACCATTTGGTTGTTTCATATCTATTGTAATTTTTCTATCCCCCATTAAATAATTTACTACATCCTTTCTTCCATCATCATTAAAATCGCCTAAATATATTGCATTATCAACATGTGCATACCATGGGCTATTTACAGTTTGAATGGTATAATTACTTACTTCGCCCCAATTAATAATAGTAGGATTATAAGTAATACCATCGGCAGTAAAATCTATTTGGTTGAGTTTACTATATTGGTCGGGGCTGTTTTCATCTTTATAATAGGTAAAAGTATATTCTTTAGCAACTACATCCTCACATATTACTCTAATACCTGTAAGCAACACGCTTTGCGTTATGGGATAACCGGCTACATATACGGTGTTTTTGTCGGTACGCAGGTCGTACAAAAACTGCACACTGTTATATGGTTCCAGCCCTGCATTGCTGTTGCCGGTATAATTAATCTCGCTGATGCGGTATTCGCCGGTAGAGTTGTCGCCTGTGTAAACAAACTGTATGTAATTGCCTTCGGGGTCGGTAATTTTATTTATACGCCACGAAAGCGGGACGGAGCAGTCGCTTGGTTGCACACGTGAATCTATCGTATTGCCATATTCCGTTATTATGCCGTCCTGGGTGGTAACCGTAAAGCAGGTACCATTATACACTACACGAACATAAGGGTTGTTTTCCGGAGAATATACATTTTCCGAGGTGTTGATAAGCCGTGCACCATCCAACACCAAAGCATCATTCGTTGTTAATGTTACCGCATTGTATATGCCGTCGTAATAGGGGTTTTTGCTGGTCCTCGATATGGAAGAAAGCCCGGCAAGATGCCAGCCGTAACCAAGTAGACCGTTTCCACTCTGGCTGTTGTAAACAATACTCAAGGAAGGCTGCATCCCATGGGTTCCGGGCGTCATCTGTATAGGTAGCTGGTAAGTAGCCGCCCCACCGGAGCTTACATCTATGCTGCCACCTATGGTCCCGGGGATACAATTCTCCTTGTCCAATACCCGTGTACTGCCGTTAACGGGTTCAGTAATATAATTGACTAAATGATTAACTACCGAATGATCGGTATGCGCAATAAAAGCATGATTGTGTAATTCCGTAGCGCCAACATGGAATCCGGGGGTAAAAACAATTTTATCACGTGCCGTAAGTGTAGTATTACTATTTTGTAATGTATCAGTCAAGTTGCATAACGAATCTGTTACAATGACATTTGGGGTAAAATCGCAACTTTGGGCAAGGAGTGTGCCGGTTCCGGATAGTAAAATTAATAATACAAGAAATATCTTTTTCATCAGAATATAATTTGTTTTTTAAAGGTCTGATGGAACCCACATGCTTTAAAATTATTTTTATCTGTGTTTGCATAGCGAATACATGTGGGTTTCATCATAAATAATTATTTCGGTTCAAAATAAAAAGCTAATTTTTTACAATCCTATACTCTTTCGTCCTGTCGGCTACATATACCTTTAATATGTACGTGCCCATAGTATTCCGGGAGAGATTTACAAAATTGTATTGGGTAAGCGGGGCAATGTTGTACAATAATTTGCTTTGCATATCCCATAATTTAATGGCATTTCCTGCGGCTGATAATTGTTCGGTAGAAGCGCCGGATATTTTTACACATAGCATGCCGTGTGTCGGGTTAGGATAAATAGTTATCACCAAATTATCCAATGGTTCCGTAATTTTTTTATTCCATCCGTTATCGGGCAGCAGTGTTGTATCCGGCTGTATCAGATTCGTATCTGCAAGAACTATTTGATCCTTTTCGGATAAATAGATAACGGTTACTTTTGTCCTGTTTCCATTAGCATCATATTCGTAGGTAGCGGTAAAATTTTGTGCCTGCGATACAACGCTTAAAAAAAGCATCAGGAAAACAGATATTATTTTTTTATTGATAGTTTGCATAGTCTTGGTTTTTTAATTTTTCCGGTCATTGCAGTTAATAATCATTGTTTTACCCTTAGCATGTCTTTGTGTAATCTTATGTATACTTTCGTGGTAAAATAAAAGTAAGTATTAATAAACAGTTACGCCTTACAATTATCGCTTTGCATTTTGTGCTTTCAACATTTCAATTTCCTTGTTCAGTTGAATAACATACATCGTCAGTTCTTCCACTTTCTTCAGCAGTTGTGCATTCATTTCTCCCACGCTGACTCCTTTTTCGCTTACCGTTTGTGTATCGGGAATGCCCGGCAGATGTTTGTTGGCAGTAACATACTGTTCCAGTTCCTTAACAGGCATCAGTTTGTAGCCTTTTTCAAATACATAATCGGGCCATGATGATAAAGCTTCCACTACTACTTCAGTACAATGGATCTTGCCGGTGACAGCTAATTTGTAATCTCCGGGCGCAGTTGTACCTATGCCAAGATTTCCACCAGTGGTAAGAACCATACTAGGGTTGTCTTTATCGTTGCCATTAGCAAAAATCAGGTTATTATCAGATATAGGATGATTTAATCCTATAAACCAAGGAAATTCATTTGATGAAATACGAATTCCAACGGTGCTTGCTGATGTCTGTATGTCTTTATGAATGTGCAATTGGTCAGTTACATTATTTGTTCCTATCCCTACGTTCCCGTTGCCGTAAACAATAAAATTCTCAGTTCCCCCTTTTGAAATAGCAATGGCTTTAGTATGTTCACGATCAACCGAAGCAAGTATACAATATCCATTATCCTCAGATTGTTGTGTGGTTATGTTTAACCCTGTTGAAGAGACTGCATTAATATCGAGTTTTGCCGCAGGATTATTTGTTCCTACACCCACATTCCCATTAAAAACGGATACCCCATTTGATTGTACTTTAAAAATACTATTCCCATCATTATTTTGCAATTCAAGGACATTATTTGTGGCTGTATTGTTGCCCGCTTTTACCAGCAACCCCTTACCATTAGCATGGCAGTTCACTATCCTTGCTACCAGGGTATCATTAATACTGTCTTTTATATCCAGACGATAAGCCGGAGCAATAGTCAATAAACCTATACCCACATTGCCCTTGTTGTTGATCTGCATATTGCATTTTAATGAATAGGTCGTAGTGTAATTGTAAAATTTAATTCCTCCCGGAGTTCCATTTCCTTTTCCCGCATATAATGAGAGCGTGCCTTCTTTAGCTGTTAATCCATCGGGTGACAATTCAATTCCTGCCCCATAATTAACGCCTCCGTTTGCATAAATGCCTAAATACTCACTTGTTCGCGAACCATCTATTTTCCCACTAAGTTTTATACTGCCATTTACATGGAGTTGTGCAGACGGATTGGTTGTACCAATGCCAATGTAAGTATCGCTACTGGTGAACCCTGTAATTGTCTTTTGATAGATAATACTATTACCAATAGTTGAGGTTCCCGAGAATTTTGGAATATAATTTGCTGTTCCTGAACCGGTAATTTGAGCATGTATTGTACCAGCTGTAGTTAATAATATAATAAGAATTATGCTACGTAGTAAAAATTTATCTTTCATAATCTGTTCGTTAATTTAATTAGTGTTTAAAAAACTAAGTTTATATTATTTTTTGAAAATAATCCGGATGACTTTATTTATGTAAATAATTTAATTCCAAGCTAAATAATAAATCCAAATATTCTTTTTCATTACGCTTCAGTGTCTATAAAATAAGTAAATATACACCTGGCAAAACCAAAATGCAACACCCTGTTCATATAGCACATTTATTGTACAACAATACTAAAAATATTTTTATCAATTATTGTCCGATGGCAAAAAATTATTAACAATATGGCAAAATAATAGATAAGTAAAAGATTATCAAGATTAATATTATTAATAACTTTTTTTGCAAATTGCTTTCATTATAAAATATTTTTTTACTGGATTTTATATCATTATTATTTAAATAATAACATTTTATATTAACATTAAAACCAAAAAATCATAAAAAAACGTTGAAAAACTTTTTATACCAGGAAAGGAGCCATTTTGTGCAGCCTTTTTCATGGAATGCCGGAGTAAATAATCCGGATATATTCTCTTTTGCATCTCTTGTCTTTTTAATTGTTAATAATTGTTTTTATGTTTTTGTAATATTGATTATTTTCCATTGTATTTTTGTTGGTGCATACTCTTGGGGGTGGAACATTGTAGGTTCTGCCCTTTTTTTATACCATTTCTAATTCTGGAACATATTCCTCTTTCGGGTTTTCGCTACCCACAAACCAATCGTTATCACAATCCCGACATTCCCATTCCTGCCAAACAGGCTCCGTCTCCTCTGGCGTTTCACGGGTAGCGTGGAAGAGTATTCTTTCTTCACTATCAACACATTTAATATCGTCGCTTCCACAATTAGGGCAAATATCAGGTTCTAACATGGCTTTAGTTTTTTAAGAGTTTAAAATTTATTACCCCTACCCTGCTAAACTTCTTAGTGTCGGTTTTAAGAATACTTGAAAGGTCAAACTCGAATTTATCAGGAGTGCCATTATTGATTAACCTGCCTTCGTTTACATATTTCAATAGAGTGTTTTTTGTAATCCCAAGAATCTGGCAGGCGGTATGCGTGTCAACCATCCGGTTTGAAAACTTATTGAAAGCGTTTTCAATAATTAACTTACCTGTTGTTTCAGTGAAGATGTTTGTTAAATCTTCCTTATCGCACTGGATAATTGTTTTTTCTATCATGGCTGGTCAAATGTTAATTCATCTTCATAAACCTGAATTTTTTCGCCTGATTCTATTACCTGAGCGATGTACCGGTACTCTATCTTTTTGAGAAGTAGTACCCGGATTTTTGTGTTCTTTAAAGTTGCAGTCATGGCTTAGTTTTTTGAAGGTTCGGGAAGTTCAATGTCTTTTAAACTTATCAGATTACCCACGCTATTTAGTTTTCTTACAGCGGCTTCAATAATAGCACGGTCGTAACTTTTCTTCCTGCTTATCCGTGTAAAGCAGGCATAAACGGCTTGATAATCAACGTTCGTTTCCTCGGCAATTTCAGCAAGGGAGTATCTCGGAAGAGCGGCGTAAATTCTTTGTATGTTGTCGAATTCAACACGCACCTTGTTTAATGGCTTTTTTACTTGTTTTTTGCTATTGTTTTGCATTTTAAATTGTATTATTTTTGTTCAGAACTAAAGTACAAATGTAGACATAAAAATGGAAAGATGGACATAAAAATAGCAATTGTTTTCTATTTTTTAACATTATTTTTTTAAATTATCTGTATTACAACACATTAGAATCATTATAAATAATTAGTCTAAATAAAGATACATGTAATTAATAATTAATCAATTACGTTTTATGAGTATGCAATTAGATGATATTAAACGCATTAAGTATGTTCTAAAATATACAGAACTAACAGCCAACGGTTTAGCTTGGAAAATAGGGTATAAAAAGGGACAAACAATAACTAATTTGGTGAATGGAGTAACTAAAATCAACCCCAAGATAGCTATAAAAATAGTTACTACTTATCCCGAAATTGATTTGAATTGGTTATTAACCGGAGAGGGGAATTTCTTAAAAAAGCAGCCGGACAATGCCGTTGCTAATGAACAACTTGGAACTTATGAGCCTAAGAATGAAAACGATATGATGCTATCAGAAGAAATCAAGTTTCTTAAAAAACAATTAGAAGAGAAAGATAAACAAATCAGTAAGTTACTTAACTTACTTTCATTGACAACTTCTGAGAATGAAGAAGATAAAAAGGAAGAAGTTGCTTAAAAATTACATTTGAAAAAACTAATTTGCAAAATTATTAATTAATTCGCAAGTGTTAAAAAAATAACAACAAAATCTATGTATAATGATCTTTTTTAACAAAATTAATTTACTTTTGAAAAATAAACATTTATAAAAACGTTAGTTAGTCAGAAGCCTAAAAAACGCTTCGATGACAGTTTACAGCATGATTGAAAAACAAAAAGAAAACCCAACCGGACAAATGCTGAGAATAGGGGGCCATCCTAACAACCAACTCAACGGCACCCTGTATAATTTTTTCTTTCAACGCAATTACTCCGTTGATAAGTTTGTATGCCTTGATAAGATTTTAATTACTGACTTTCTTATATTAGTGGTCAATTTTGTGGAAATGGTCTTAATAACTTTAAAAATAAGTAACCAGGTATGGATGTTCAAAACATAGATTTTAGTAAAATAGCTGTAAGTCCAGAATGGTGTTTTAAAAATGTTCGGTCAACAGAACAATGGACTCATGGGTATCACAGATATCCGGCTAAGTTTTTGCCCAATTTAGTAAAGAAACTCATTGAGGAACAGACAACCAAAGACGATACTATTGTGGATTTATTTGCGGGCTGTGGCACAACGCTCGTTGAATCAAAAATACACGGGAGAGCATCTATCGGAGTAGATATTAATCCTGTGGCAGAACTGATCACAAAAGTAAAAACCAATCCCGTTGAGCCCGTAACGCTCAACAGATATTTCAAACACATAGTCGACACATTAGAGAAATATGATGCTTTGAGTTATAAAAATAAAGTCGTCCATGAACGCATAGATTATTGGTTTACTTCTGAAAACAAAGGAAAGATAGCATTTTTATACGACACGATATTGTCCATAAAAAAGCACCTTGTACAAGATTTTTTCCTTGTTTCATTATCACATATTTTAAAAAACTGTTCGCGTTGGCTGCAATCAAGTACTAAGCCTCAAATAGACCCCAATAAAAAAGCAGTTGACCCATTTTCGGCATTTCAACTACATACAAAACAAATGTTGAAGAAGAATGAAGAATTTTATTCATATCTGCAAGAAAATAAATATTTAGATACAAAATGCGAAATTAAATTAGAAGATGCAAGGGGAACTTCAATAGACACAAATTCGGTCGGGGCTGTCATAACTTCCCCGCCTTACGTTACCTCGTACGAATATGCAGATATACATCAACTTACTGCTTATTGGTACGATTATGTGACAAATCTCGCTGGATTCAGGCAAAAATTTATTGGAACATTTTATTCTTTGAATCAAAAAATGGAATGTAATTCAAGAAATGCACAAAAAATTGTAAATGAATTACAGACAAAAGATGAGAGGACAGCAAAAGAAGTCGCCAACTATTTCAATGATATGGAAGCTGTCGGAAAAGAAATGTATCGGATAGTAAGAAAAGGGGGGCATGTTTGTATTGTCATAGGAAATACAACCATTAAGGATGTAAAAATAAAATCTGCCGAAGTATTCTTTGAAATTCTTAAATCTGTCGGGTTTAAAAGAGATACAGTGATAAAGCGAAGTATTCCGCATAAGTTAATGCCGACAATCAGGGATAAAGATTCGGGTAAATTTACCAAATTGGACAACACGAATCATAAACTTGTTTATCCAGAAGAATATATTTTAATTCTAAAGAAATAGAGGTATGGCAAACAAGACATTTAAAATACGCCCTTATGCACGGTTGCTTACAATGCTTGGCGAACAACTGATTAAAAACGAGCAGATAGCATTAGCAGAATTGATTAAAAACGCATACGACGCTGATGCCGACTGGGTGAAAATCAGTTTTATCGGCTTTGGTGAAAAGCTTGAAAAATTGCCTGAATCAAAAATCATTATCGAAGATAACGGTTGCGGAATGACATTGGATGTGATTGAAAAAAGCTGGATGAACCCTGCAACACCAAATAAAAAAGCACGAATAGGGGAAGAAAAACGCTCTGATGGAAAAAAAAGAGTGATACAAGGAGAAAAAGGTATTGGACGTTTTGCTATACTAAAATTAGGGCAGAAGATAACAATAACCACTCGCCCGAAAGACAACAGTGAAGAATATGTAATCAATTACGATTTATCCGCTTATGATGATGATTTTCTTTCAGTGAATGGCATCGAAAAAGAACTTTATATTGACGATATTTCTATAGATGTAACTTCGCAATCACCCGTTCAAATCATAGATAGGGAGGTAGTTGTAAATAATCGTAAGTTTGAAAATGAAAACGAAAAAGGGACAAGAATTGAAATCTCCAATCTTAAAGGCGAATGGAGTCAGAAAAAAATAGAAGAAGTAGATAAAGAGTCTCAAAAATTACAATCCATTTTTGATAAGATATTTCATAAACAAACAAATGATGCTTTTGAAATAGGATTTGAAATTAATAATAAACGGATAAATGTTTCGGATAAAACAATTGAACAACTATCCAATTTACTGAATGATAATGCTATTTTAAAAATAACAGATGGGAAATATAAAGAAAATGAGCACGAATTTGAATTTAAAATAAACGGTACACCAATTAAATTATGTTTAACAGACCCCTTGATTATAGGATTAGGAGGAATAGTTAAAAATCATTTCTTTGTTGAAAAAAATTTATTTGGTAATGTTATCTTAAAAAATAGTACTTGTGGTAATTTTAGATTTAACTTTTTTATTTTTGACTTGAATGCAAAGAAAGAGTCCCATTATCATCTCGATAAGGAAGAAGCGTCCATAATAAAAGACCATAGAATTTATCTGTATCGAGATAAAATACGTGTTGCCCCATATGGGGATAGAGATGATGATTGGCTAAAAATAGACATTCTACGCGGTACAGGAAGAAGTGGAGACTATCCGAGTAATGATCAGGTTGTAGGTTTTGTTGATATTTCTAAAAGAGAAAATCCACGATTAAAAGATAAAACTAATAGAGAAGGATTAATCGACGAAGGAACTGCCACTCAAGATTTTAAAATACTAATACTGGCATTACTACTTTATATTCATAGGCATCCATACGCTCAATACAAGCAAAGGATTGAACAGGAGGAAGAGCAAAAAATAAATAAGTTGCGCATCGTAGATAGTAAATTCGCTGCTCTTGAAAAAAGTATACAAGGAAATACGATTGCGATGGCTGCATACAACGATGTCATTAAATCGTATAAAGTAGAACAGGACTTTTATAAAAAGCAACTCGAAACTACCACCGATTTGGCAGGTGTCGGCTTGTCTGTCGAGACTGCGTCGCACGACATTATGATGATGCTCGGTAAAGGAGTCGAAGCCATTGATAGTTTGATAAAAGATATAAATGGCAACGTGCTTTCAGAAGCAGAAATAACAGAAGAACTACTTAAAATCAGAGGTATTTTTTCTTTTGTTGATTCCCAAATGAAAGACATACAGTTATTATTCAAATCTTCAAAGCAAAGGCGCAGAGCAATAAGAGTAAGTGATATTCTGGAAAAAGTTATAACCATATACAAACGGACATTACAACGCGAGAACGTAAGTCTAAAAATAGAGAAAAGAGGTTCGCCAATCGTCGCAAATTGTACTGACGCTGTGTTGTTGCAATTATTAATAAATCTCTTTGATAACGCTGTTTATTGGCTGTCGGTAATAAATATTCCAGACAAGAAAATTACCATAACATTGGACGGGGAAAATCAGCAACTAATATTTTCGGATAACGGTCCTGGAATTAGGGATGATGATAAACCTTATATTTTTGAAGCTTTTTATTCAGGTAAGGAAGAAGGTAGAGGGCTAGGCTTGTATATTGCAAGGCAGTTATTGAGCAGAATGGGGTATTCAATTGATCTGGCGGAACTAAAATCAGAAAAAATATTATCTGGAACAAATTTTATTGTAAATTTCATTAAATCAGACGAAAATGATTAATACCTTAGACTTGTTTAGAGGTGTTGGAGTAATTATTGATGATGCCTTAGCCAATGTCAATTCAAAAGACAGTATTTGGAAAATAGCAAAGTCTTTTGAAAATAAAAACATTCCATTACTAAAATTCACAGAATTACCAACAGATGAGAAAGTTAAAAACTTTAATTCAGTAAGTTTTCTATTATTAGATTGGGATTTATATGGCACTCAACTTGAAACAGGCATCTCAAAACCACAGACATTTACTGATGAAAATATAAATTTCATTAAATTGTTCAATAAAATTTGTTTTGCCCCAATTTTTATTTTTAGCAACGAGAACACAGACGATATTAAAGCCAAACTGTCAAATTCAGGTTTGTATGATAGCACGAAAAGCAATCATATTTTTGTAGAATCAAAAGGCAATGTTAAGCAAGCAAGAGCATTATTTAGTAAGATAAAAACTTGGTTAAGTAAAACGCCGTCAATGTATGTTCTAAAAGAATGGGAAAAATCAATGACTCAGGCAAAATGCGATATGTTGTGGGATTTTTATGCAATCAATCCGATGTGGGCAAATATTCTTAAAGAAACTTTGAAAGATGATGGTGCGGACGAAAACCACGAACTCTCACTATTACTTTATAAAAACTTGATAGCAAGAACTACGCCTGTAACTTTTGACGAAGCTGTATTAAAACCAACTCGCCACAAACCTACCAAAGAAGATTTAAGAAAAGTGTTGGAATGTGAGCGATATTTGAAGAATGAAAAAATACCTGAGATTCCTGCAACAGGCGATATTTTTAAGAAAGATAGCTGTTATTGCATAAACATTAGACCTGATTGTGATATAGCAAGGAAAGGTGATGATGTTAAATTATATTGCTTGAAAGGAAAGACTATTAAAGAACAAGATATTAATGCAAAGAAAAAATCAAGCAAAATAATTTTTGATAAAGGAACTTTTATTGAAAGATCCTATAATGCCTATGTTTCATTTGTTGATGACGGCAAAATAATTGAGTTTAAGTTTAATGACAATAATCTAATACAAGAGGAATGGAAGAATTTAAAAAATAAACGAATTGGTCGTTTATTGCCACCATACATCACACATTTACAACAAAAATATGCGTTTTATTTGCAACGGCAAGGGTTGCCTGCAATTCCTGATAAAGCAATAAAATGACGTTTGGGAATTGAGTAATTTTTTTAGACCATTGACTTTGTGGGGCAGAAAATAAATGATTACGAAGGCAAAGAAGATTTTTTGAAAAAGTGGGTGAAAAAATAGAAAAAGCATCTGGTTGTTGAAACCGATACTACCAGTTTTAATGCAGCAATACCAATAATCAATGCCAAATACAATACATGATTTTTGAATGCCCGAAAGCAATTTTAAGGAAAAGAATAAGTAGCCCCTTATTTGATTGGATATTTTAAAGTACATAAATGCGCTTTGATTTCCAGTGAGAGCAAGACGAAAAACAACAAAATTCCGGCAGTATCCGAAAGAAATGGTGTAAAGTGTATTGACATTAACGATTTCTTAATTGAAAGAGGATTAAGAATGGAGAAAAAAATAAAAAGTGTTTGAATTATGCCAACGCTTCACAGCCTCACAAACCCCACCTCCAACTCAAACCAGCCAAAGAGCTTGCCTACCCTACCCCGGCTGAGCGGAATTTGCATTTCCGTAAAATAGAAAGAACATTGAAGGATAAGATAAACCCAGATTCGTCATTTAAACTCTGACAATTTGAAGTATCATACACTTAATCAATGAAATAAATCATGAATTTTCTAATAACCGTCATTAGAAAATTTATGATATAAATATTTGATAAACAATTTTATACACTCTACAATAACTAATTTTTGATAAAAAAACCTTAAAAAATTTGGATATTAAAAATATTTTTATATTTGTGGACATTTTATAAGGCATTAAGTTAGGTGTGTGTTGCTTATGCAGGGAACACCACTCGGTTTTATAATGTTTTTATATGATTTATTGGCTATTATTTATATTTGTGCATGAAAACGATGAATAAAACACTATTACGTTTGGGGCAAGGGCAAAATAGAAAAATAAGAATATCCTAAGCATTAAAGATTATTAAGAAATAAAAACTATAAATTATGAATTGTTATAAACGTAGAATTGAATGTCCTTATCAAGTTAAAAAGGAAAACAATTACATTTTTGTAATGATGCCATTTGGGGAGTCTTTTTCAGAAAATGTTTATGATAATATTTGTACAATAATAAACTTGTGTAAGCGAAAACCGAAATTTATTTGCGAAAGGGCTGATAGTCAATTTAACGCTTGTGACATTTGGTGCGAGAGGATTTGTATGAATATTAGGAAGGCAAAATATTGCATTGTTGATATTACAAATAAGAATCCAAATGTTTTTTATGAATTAGGTTTTGCCCATGCGATAGGAACAACTAAAACTATCATTTTAACTCAAAGAATTGAAGATGCACCTTTTGATGTTAGTCATTTGCAATTAATCCCTTATTCTGTAGATAAATTAGCTAAATTAAGAGAAGATCTAAAAAATGCAATAGAAAGTTTAGAACGAAATCCGCCTGATGAATTTGAAGACCCTTATGAGAGAATAATTGATTTGAAAAAAGAGATACAGGAAAAAAGGGACGAATTAATAGAATGTCAAGGCAAGACATTAGCATATAAAGAGCAGCGTGATGAAAAGCAGAAGGAAATAGATGATATTAGGCAAGTATTACAAGCATTAAATGAAGATAAAAGGAATTTTGAAAATAAATTACTTGAAAGTGATAATAGAATACTTGATTTACAAAATAGAAATAAACAGTTAGAAGAAATAAAGATTAATCCAGAGAAAGAGGCAATTGAAAATATTGAAAACATAAATAAAAAGATTTTTGAATTAATGTATCAATATGAAAAAGCTGAGAAAGAAAATTTAGATGAGAAGTTAAATCAAATATCAGAAACCCTTAGAGAAAATGAAGTAAAACTTGCTAAATATAAAAAAGGCATGCAAATTTATGACGATACAAAAGATGATAAATATCTTAAAGAATTACTAATTGAAAATAATGAAATTAGTGATACTGCAAAAGAATATTATGAAAATGGTAATGATCTTTACGAAGATGGGAATTATTCTGGTGCTATAAAACAGTATAAAATGGCAGTATCAATAAAACAAGATTTTTCAGAAGCATGGTTTAATTTAGCATTATCTTATTATAATGAAGGAAAATTTGAAGATGCAATTCAAAATTACATTATTGCTTTATCTTACGATAGAAAAAATCCGGTAATTTATAATAATCTTGGAGATGCTTATTATCGTTCGCAGGAATTTAAAAATGCAATAAATCAATATAACTCAGCAATTAATTATAATTCTGAATATTTAAAAGGATTTTATAATAGAGGATTAGCTTATGCCTGTATGGCTGATTATAAAACTGCAGTAGAAGATTTCACTAAAGTGATAGAATTAGAAGAAGGAAAAGATTTTGCAGAAGCATATCATATCAGGGGTCTTGCTTATGATTATTTGAATGATATTAATAAAGCTCTTGATGATTATAATAAAGCAATTGAATTAAATTCTGATTTTGCGGAAGCATATATGCATAGGGCTATTGCAAAGAATAAATTGCCAAACCCAGTTGAAGAGGATGTATTTAAAGATTTTAAAATAGCAATTGAATTGGATTCAAATTTTGCAGACATATATTTTCAAAGAGGTATAATTTATTATAGTAAAAATAAATTTGAAAAAGCAATTAAAGATTATTCAATGGCAATTGAATTAAATTATCCTGATATTACTTATGCATATTATAATAGAGGTCTTGCATATCATAATAATAATAAATATGAAGAAGCAATTGCAGATTATACAAAGGCGATTGAATTAAATTATCCTGAAATATTATATGCATATTATTATCGCGGTAATGCTTTGTCTGCAATGAAGGATTACGAAAAAGCAATTACTGATTATAATAAAGCCATTGAAATTGATCCAAATTATGCTGTCGCATATTTTGGCCGTGGTAATATTTTTTATGCATTGAAGCAATTTAACAAAGCAATTAATGAATATAATAAGTTCATTGAAATTAACCCGAATGATACAGATACATATAATAATCGTGGTAATGCTTTTAATAAATTGAAGCAATACGAAGAATCTCTTGCCAATTATAATAAAATTATTGAGATTGATTCAGGTTATTTTTATGCATACCTTAATCGTGCAAATGTTTATAGAGTTTTACAGCAATATGATAAAGCTATTAGTGATTATAATAAGGCTATTGAATTAGATAAAGAAAGTAATTTATTTTTTTGTGAGTTTTATATTCTTATTAAAAATTATAATAAGGCCTTTGAATTACTTGAAAAAATTAATAAATTAAATTTTGAAAAAGAATTTGAAGTTATTAAATATTTTCAATTCTGTGTTTCGGGTAAAATGCTAAATATTAATATTTCAGATTATGAAAAACAATTAAATAATTTATTAGAAGAAAATATTAATATAACCTGGTCATTTGATGATATTGAAGATTGGCTTAATGATTCAGAAATTACAAATGAACAAAAAAACTATGTGAAAAATCTTATTAAAAAAATAAATGATTGATTTTTATAAAATTGCACATAACAAAGAAATCTAATGAGTAAAAAGCAAGAATTCAATCCTATAAAGCAAAAAGAGTGTGAAATTAAATGAAGCTACAAACATTAAGAAGTCAAAGAAAGAAAACAAAAATAAAGTTAAGGAAGCACTACCCACAATCGAGGTACTGTCTTAAAAAGCAAATAAATTTTTATTTTTTATTAATAAATAGCATATCGTTTAAAAACTTTATTACTTTCACTATCTGAAAAAATAACAGATGCCAATAAATACGAGTAATTAGATTAAATGTTATAAAAACAGTACATTAGCAGATATAATTTGTATTCCAACTAAACCGAAAATAAACGTAATTGCGGTTATACAATCGTTATCGGTTAATTAATAATAAAAAAATACTTATATAAAACAGGAGGTCTTTATGTCAACAAAAAAATGTTTCGTAATAATGCCATCAGGCAAACATAATGAATATGATAAGGGGACAATTGAATCAGATTTTGTTTTTAAAAAAATAATTATTCCAGCAGTTTGCGAAGTTTTAGGTGCAGACATAAAAGTTTTGCGAGAAGCAGATAGACGGCTGGCTGGAGCAATTACAAAAGAGATTGTAAAAAACACTATTGAATCTGACTTTGCAATTGTTGATATAACTGGTCAAAACCCAAATGTTTTTTTTGAACTTGGAATGAGATATGCTCTCAGACGTAATTGTACAATTTTGTTGAGACAAGAAGGAACATCTATCCCCTTTGATGTTTCAGGTTATAGATGTGTAACATATAACCCTCATTTTCATAACGATGAGCATTCAAGAAATGACCTTGTTGAAGCAATCAAGGAATCACTAGCAGAAAAAGAAAACAGAAGTGATAGTCTTGTTTTTGATGTTTACCCAAATTTATATGTTGAAATTCCTGGCTTATCTACTGAAGGCATAGGTGCTCTTTCCAGACAAATGAGATGGCCAGAATACTGGCAACAAATTAAGGCAATAACTAGCATTCTAAGTCATCCATTTAAGAATGGAAGTTATGTTCCAACTATTATAATAGCTATATCAAATGGTGGAATGATGTACGCTGATTTGCTTTGTAGAGAACTTTATGTAAAAACCCCAATTATTACTCTTTGGGCAGATCGTTGGAGTCCAAAGGCAGAGTATTTTAGCGACAATATTATTAATCAGGTAACTTTTGAAGGTGTTAGTACTATGCTTGGCAAAGAAAAATCAGAAGTTCTTTTAGTTGATGATATAGTTGCATCAGGTTATACCATTAGGCAAGCCCTTAATTTTATAACTGTGCATCTTCCTAATTCAGTCATTTCATTTATGCCTTTATTCTGCAAAAATGAAAAATACTTTGATGTCATAAAAGATAATATTTTGTGGTTTAAGCCACCTTTTAATAATACTGAAGAGGAAGTTAAAAAATTGCATTATACAGATGCACATACACTTCCCTATGAAAAGGAAATTCGTTCTGCATAATTTAATAAAAAAATGGAGTTTGATATGTAAGGAGAAGATTTGTAAAAATAACCAACCGATAATCTAGTAGACCGCCCCGCCAGCTGATCTGACGGAGAGAGAGTCGTCAACAAAAAGAAGAGAATGGATTATTAAAAAATGATGAATGACAATAATCATACCTATACAGCTGAAAACGAGAGGCAATAGTATGATTTTGTCATAAGTATAAACGAGTTATGCACAAGGCGAAAGTAGCTACGAACTTGATGAAATAAAGAAACACATATATGATTATTGATAATGAAGAAATATTTTTTGTAGATTTCGAGAAGGATAATTCAAAAAGTTTAATTTATGCACCTTTGAGAAGTTATTTAGCTTTAATAAAGAAAGAAATGATAGATTCTTTACTTTGCGAGAAAATGAATGAAGACAAAGCCTTCATATTTAATAAGTTAAAAAACAAAAATTTAATTGATATCAATCAGCATGTTGAATGCATTCACAACTTAATTCCTGAACTTACTATTGCCTTAACAGACAATTGCAATCTTAGGTGTATATACTGTCACGCTTCTGCAGGTGATGCTCACAGATTAACTAACATGAACAAGGATATAGCAGAAACTATTATCTTTTCATATTTTGAAAAAATACCATTAAATACTAAAAATGTTTCTATTCAATTTACCGGTGGTGGAGAGCCAACTTATAATTTTAAACTTTTAAAATTTTGTGTTGATGCGGCAAGGAAAAATGGACAAAAAAGAGGTGTTAACAAAATTATATTTAGTCTTGCAACTAATGGTGTTTACAATGATAACATTAGACGTTTTTTAGTAAAAAACATTGACAATATTTCACTTTCATTTGATGGTCCTGATTTCATACAAAATGTACATCGACCATTAATGAATGGTGGTGAAAGTTTTGAAACAGTTTTTGAAACAGCGATGTTTTTCCAGAAACATCACGCAAATTTTTCCATTAGAGCAACCGTTTCAGAATATAGTTTGCCATATCTGATTGATATTGTTGATTTATTTATCAAATATTTTCCTAATAAAGCTGTTGGATTTGAAGCATTAATTCCTTTAGGAAGAGGAAAGTCTTCACCTATAAAACAGCCTAATGTAATTGAATATAGCAATAGAATTATTGAATTACTCAAATATACAGAAGGAAAACCAATTAGAATAATTAATTCAGTTTCTTCCGAATTTAATGGAATAAGACCTGTTTTTTGTACTTCTGTGGGGATACCAAATTGGAATGTTTTGGTTAATGGAAAAATCTCTGCATGCAGCCGAGAAGAAGCCCCATCTGTTTTTAATTTTGGCACATTCAATGATAAAACAAAAATTATTAATTTTAACAATCAGAATTTGAAAATTATACAAAATATGAATGTTTTAAATTACGATGAATGTAAGGATTGTTTTTGTAAATATCATTGTGCAGGTGATTGTCCTGTTCGAAGATTGTCACATTTAACAAATTGCGAATCAATTAGAAAGATTGCCACATATGTATTAAATAACAAACTAATGTATTAACCTAAAATTAATTAATATGAAAAACACAGAAACAACAAATGATTTAATTGATATTAAATCAGACAATGAATTAGTGATAAAAGAGGTTGATTTGAGTTATTCTGAGAATTATACATTTGAAGAAATTGAAGTTGGTAAGAAAACTCAAAAACTTAAAACAAGAACATCTATAAATAGTTGTAACTGTCATGATTGTTTTATAGAAGGTAAATTGTAATCCTTTACACAAAAAATACAAAGCCCAGTTGCTAATCGAGGTACTGTCTTAAAAAATAAAATCATCGTATAATGATCTTTTTTAACAAAATTAATTTATTTTTGAAAAATTTAGGGGGATAAACGAGTTGTAGGGCATTAAAAAAAACGAACCTGAACATAAATATTGATAATATGATTTACATCTTTTTAGATACAAATATATTTTTACATTTTCAGAACTTTAGAGAAATCGACTGGATTAGTGAAAGTAAAGAAGAAAAATGTACAATAGTAGTTGCTCCAATAGTTTTAGATGAGCTTGAAGAAAAAAAGATTGGGACTAATAGAATTGGCAATAAGGCAAGACAAGTTCTTAACTATATTGAAAATCTAATTGATAGCCCCAAGATAAATGAAAATGTTGATTTTAAAGTGTTGTTAGATAAACCATTACGGAAAATTTATGAAGAAAATGATTTAGATTTTAAAGAGCATGATCATCGACTAATTGCTAGTATTATTGATTTTAAACAAAAAAGACAAGTTGAAAATATTGTGCTATGCACCAATGATATTGGGCCAAGACTTCGAGCTAAACAATATGGAATAGCTTCATTGAAACCTTCAGAAAAATATTTATTGCCAGAGCAAGAATCTGAATTAGAAAAGAAGGTTAAAAAACTCGAACAAGAAAATATAAGACTAAAAAATAGAATTCCCAAAATTGATTTAACATTTGAGGATTCTAAAGAATTTGTGAAATTTAAAGCAGAGGACTTTGAGCTATGTAATTATGAGGATTTTAAAGCACATAATTTGGGAAAAATAAAGCAAAAATATCCATATATGGAGCATATTGACCCTTATAAAGATCCTATAGCGGCATTAACCTCGTCAATGGCACCTGACAGTAACCAAATAAATTTATACAATAAAAAACTTGATGCATACTATAAAGAATATGAAGATTCTCTTGGACAATTTTTTGAACAAGAAAAAAGAAAGAAGTTAACATTTGAAATTAAATTACAAGTAACGAATTCAGGAAAGATTCCGGCTGAAGATGTAGATATTCATTTGCATTTTCCAAATGGATTTGAACTATTGGAGAGTGATAAAACAGAAAAGTTTATAGAGTTGCCCGAACCACCTTACAAACCAAAACATAAATTAGATTTTGGGTGTTATCGCTCGTCAATTATCCCAACTATTCCTTCAAGTTTAAATTTAGGAACTAACTTAAATTTCAATAGACCTAAAATAAAAAAAACAAATAGTTACAATGTGGATTTTTACAGAAAGTATTTAAAACATGGCTATTCGACGAAATTAGAAAGTTTATCAATCGTATTTGATAGCTATAAAGACATTAAAAATTTTAACCTTGATTATATTTTAAGCGCTGGGAATATGCCAGAAAAAATTGAGGGAAAATTGAATGTGATTTTTGATAAAGAATAACGCCCTACAATATTTTGTATAAGTAATGGCAGGTGATGTGGTAAATATCAAGGTTATTTCCCGCATCAAGCTTTTGTCTCGGCGGATAGGAATGAAGCTCGTAAATCCTACGGAAACATAGCTGCAACCGTTAGCGCAAATATAAATATGACGCAGAAAGAAAAATTAGATAGTGAGATTTCAAAGATTTGGGACATTTACTTAATCGGTAAAGAGTGCTTTGATTATGCTCGATACCTTTATCACCCAAGGACAAATCTTGAGAAACAATACTTAGAAAAACAAAATGATTTTGGATTCATTAGGCATATTTTATTTAGAAATTCATTGATAGAGTTATCAAAACTTTTTTGCGACAGAAAATCTGAAAAATATAACATCCATAAACTTTTACAAAATCTTAAAGAAGGCCAATATTATGGTGATATGTTTCGGGAGGATTTAAAAATTTTAATATGGGAACAATCTATTTTTAAAAGAACAGAGTTAATATTAAAAATTACGACTCTAAGAGATAAGGTTTATAGTCATACAGATCCAGACTTTGAAACCAATCTGGATATTGATTTTGATGAAATCAGCGGACTTTTTGATATTGTGAATGATATTATAACTACAATATGTGATAAAATATTTAATTGTGGAGCAGACTTAGGAAATATATATTTTGATTTTGACCGCTTTAATGTGATTGACATATTAGCTAAAGAAAAAGAAAACAGATTAAAAAAATACTTGCGCTAATCAAGTAATTTTTCCCGCCAACTATCAAGCTCTAAACCAGCCAAAGAACTCCCCTACCCACCCTACCTGAGCGGAATTTGCATTTCCGTAAAATAAAAAACATTAAAAGATAAGATAAACGCAGATTTGTCATTTAAACCCTGACGATTTGAAGTATCATGCACTTAATCAATGGTATAAATCATAAATATTTAATAAACAATTTTTTACGCTTTATAATAATTAATTTTTAATAAAAAAAACTAAAAAAAATTTGGTTATTAAAAATATTTTTATATTTGCTGACGAAAAAAATAAATAACTACCATAATGGGAGTTAGACAGACGTTAGCAGCAAGTGTAAAGAAAAAGACAGAGAAAAAGACAATTTGCTGCTAAAGGGAGAAAAAATTATGAATAGCCCACACACAAAACAGCACATTTGTAAGTCCCGACATACAAGCCGATGCTTTGACTTACAAAAAAGCTGTTTCCCTTCTTACCACACAACTAATAAATTAAAATAATAATTATGGTTCGAGAAAATGCATTAAACCTACTTTTAAGGTATAATAGAGAAAAATTTCACATTCAACATGCTCTAACTGTTGAAGAAGTAATGAAATGGTTCGCTAATGAATTAGGATATGATATAAATTATTGGGGAATTGTCGGCTTACTTCATGATCTCGATTTTGAAATGTTTCCTAATGAACACTGTATTAAAGCAGCAGAAATTTTAAAATTTGAGGGGTATACAGAAGACATAATCCATGCAGTGTGCTCTCATGCATATAAAATAACTGTGGATGTGCAGCCAACTCATGAAATGGAGAAAGTATTATATGCTATAGATGAACTATCTGGCTTAATTGGAGCTGCTGTAAAAATGAGACCTTCAGGAAGTGTTTCTGATATGGAATTGAAAAGTTTGAAGAAAAAATATAAAGATAAGTCGTTTGCTGCAGGATGCTCCAGAGATACTATTATCACTGGGGCAGAGATGTTAAATTGGGATTTAGACAAATTATTTGAAATGACTTTGGAGGCTATGCGTTCATCTGAATCTAAAGTTTCTGCTCAAATGTCTAAAATGTAAATTAATTTTTAAATTCAGTTTTAGATGATATTTCATGGAAATTTTAGATTGCATAGGAAATACTCCCTTAGTCCGTTTGCCAAATGACTTTACATTAGCTGAGGCAACAGTGTTACTCAAATTAGAAGAGTACAATTTGGGGGGTAGTGTTAAGTCGCGAATCGGGTACCAAATGGTGATTGATGCAGAGCAAGATGGGAGAATTGACATAAACCATCCCGAGAAAGTTACTATTCTTGAAGCAACTGGAGGAAATACAGGAATCGGTATAGCACAATTATGCGCTTTGCGAGGGTATCGTTGTATATTAGCTGTGCCTGATAATTATAGTAAGATACGGGTAAATTTATTACGAGATATGGGGGCTCAAGTTGTCCTTTCTGACCACACTATAGGAAATGATTCACATATTAGAAAAGCTCGTGAAATTTTAGAAAATAATCCAGTATTTATTTATTTGGATCAATTTGCAAATCCCTCGAATGTAAAAGCACATTACTTGGGTACAGGACAAGAAATTATACAATCGCATAAAGAAATAGATTATTTTGTAGCAGGTATTGGAAGTGGTGGGACTATTAGTGGTGTAGGAAGAGCACTTAAAGAACGTTTCCCGAATTGTAAGATAATTGGGATTCAGCCTGAAGGCTGTGATGTGTTAAACGGGTTAGCAATTCCACATATCATACAAGGTATAGCCATTGGACAAATTCCAAAAGTTCTTGACAAAACATTGATTGACGAAATAATAAGTGTTAATGAAAAAGATGTTCTTAATATGAAACTTCGAATATCTAAAACACTTGGATTATATCTAGGTTTTTCATCAATTGCTAACATACTCGGGGCAATGTCTATAGCTATAGATGTCAGTAAAGATAAAACAATCGTAACAATTTCGCCTGACGGTGGAAGAAATTACTCATCTTAATAAACTTCAAACGATAATTAATATATGAACCCACAACAACAGTTTATTGAAGTATTTAAAGAATCATTTAATGATTTCTACGATGCCCTAGAAAAGAATTTTTTTCAAGTTATTGAAATTGATTTGATTAACAAACAGCAAATAACCGAGGATTTAATAGACATTATTAGAGGAGATGTAACTGCGCTTATTAAGGGAGATCCAGCTGCAAGAAAAAACAAAAAAACAAAAAACTATTCAATTGACAATGAAGATCAAGATATTATTGAAACAGATGACATTAAGTACGTTTTAAATTCTTATCGATCTTTAAATTCTGTCATCATGTATAGAGTTGCTCATTTTATTTATAATTATTGTGATAGTTTGACAACATCTCATTTAGATCAAGAGAATAAGAATGATGTTAAGTTATTTCTGCAAGCCCAAGCTCGTAAATTATCAGATAGCACCAAATCATATACAGGTGTAGAAATACACCCAAATGCCAAAATTGGAAAACGTTTTGTTATTGATCATGGATATGGCACAGTGATTGGTGAAACTTGCGAAATTGGGAATGATTGCTACATATTACAAGGGGTAACATTAGGTGCAACAGGAATAATGAAGAACAATGCTGGTCGTAGACATCCAAAATTAGGAAATAAAGTCGAAATTGCTGGGTTTGCTCGCGTATTCGGGCCTATCACTATAGGTGATGAAACAAAAATATATGGCTTTGCTGTTATTGACAGAAACATTCCACCTAAACGAGAGGTATCTATTGTAAACCAATTACAATTGGTTTTGCCAAAAAGCAATCCTGTATCAATTTATGGTTTATACCCCAAATATGATGGCATAGAAATTATCGGAAGAAATTTGGATTTTTGTTCAGATATTCAACTACTCAATAGTGAAGGTATTCACGTTGAGACATGCCCAATTGAAAAATACATTAATAAGGAATCAATATTCCTTAGAATAAATAATATTGAATCAATTATTACAGACCCAAGAATTAGAAACTATATTCTTTCCATTGAATTAAATGAAGGTAATGTGCTACTTGAAAACTCAGCAGGTTGGAATGATTTTATTAAACTTAAGATATAAAAAAATGGAAAATAATAACACAGCAAAAATTTCCTATGTCTTTTTTGGACCAGCAAATGTTGGTAAATCTACGATAATAGGATTTATAAAGACTTTTCATTTGAATGAAGTAAGTTTTTCTAATGAAATCGATAAAATAAAAAAGAAACTTGGTAATAATTATATAAGTGATAGATTATACAGCTATTTCATAGATGATGCAAAAGATGAATATAAGAAAAATATTGATAAGAAGCATGGTGTAACTAAGGGAACATCAAAATATGCTCATATTGCAAAAATTGGGGATTTTTATTTAATCGACACTCCTGGCGGAGAAGGATATGAATCTCAACGTTTTAAAGGAATTTCTCTTGCAAATATAGGAATATTTGCTATTGAAATAAAGCAACTCCTTAATTTAAGAGAGGATAATCCTGAAAAGTCTTTTGAAAAGTATATCAATACCGTACAAAATTTCTTTGCTTCATGGTATGTATGGCAAAAATTATTTGGTAACAATAATTCGATAATATTATTAACAAAATATGACTCTTACCCAAGCGAGGATTATTATGAAGAAGCAAAGAAAGTATTAATTAGTATCATTGGTAATGATAATGATATTCCTATTATTCCTACAAGCATTGATGTTAATACTGAAGTTCGTCAAGATATAAATATCTATACTAGGTTAAAAAGTAATTGGTATAAAGGTAAGACATTAATGGAGGCGATAGAAGAAAAGTATAAGCTTTGTTCTGAAATAGATCCAATTGATGACTTATTGCTATTCTATAATAGAAAATATGAAAAAGTTACGGGAGTTGGGCCTATTATTAAGTGGAAAGTTAATAGTGGTACTTTAAGCATAAATGATAAAATTTCAATTGTGCCTGTTTTAGTTGATAATAAATACATTAAAGTTAATGCGACAATAAAGAGCATGCATGATGAAAATAATAAGAATATTTCAAAAGCAATATCTGGTGAAATTGTAAATATAGCTCTTAGTAGTATTAACTATGAAAACACAGCTATCCATAAGGACCAAACTGAAATTTTAAACACATCAATAATAGTAAGTTCAAATAGAGACGTAGCTTTCGGGAACCTGCTTAACGCAAGTATTGCATTTAACCGATGTACAAAGGAGGAACTTTCTGTTCTAAAAGGATTTAAAGAAGGTACCCAAGTAAGAATTCTATGGTATTCCAAAGTTTTATTTCCAACTATTACTTCGCTATCTTATAACAATGAGGAATTATTAATTGTCCTAGATTTAACAAATAAGCTTGATGCAATACCTTTAAATAGTCAGGTTGCATTACCGGTTAAAGACCTTCCAAAAAAAATCTTACTTCAGAATAAACCAATACATGAAAATGATTTGTCTCACAATTTTGACTGTGTAGTAAAGGAAATCGTGTAGTAGATAAAAATATTTAATGATTAAAAATATGACATTAATAATTGGAGTATTTGCCCTTATGTAGAGATAGGGTTAACTCCGATGAATGGCATAGAGACTATTGATTACAGGTAATCTTATTTAGGATTAGGGCAAGAGGGATTCGATTCCCCTCCTCCACACCACCTAATTATGCACAATAATATAATCAAGAAATACATACTATGACAACAAACGAAGAGAAATTAAAACATCGAATAATTAATAACCGTGAGGATTACATTGCATTGTTTGATAATTATGAAGGTAACAAACAGGAGGTATTTAAACAGATAGTTGATATCAGAAAGTTTGAGATTGAATTATATTGGAAAAGAACATATTTTTTCTGGACAATAATTGCATCGATAATAGCAGGTTATTTCTTAGCATTATCAAAAGCTGATAACAGCTCTAATTCATTAAAGATTTTATTTTCGCTTGCAAATTTGGGACTTATTTTTTCGATTGGATGGTATTTTGTGAATAGAGGAAGCAAATATTGGCAAGTTAATTGGGAAAAACACATGGATACAATAGAGGATGATGTGATTGGTCCATTATATAAGACTATGATCAATAAGGAGCATTATCGGAAACAATTTTTTAAATTAGTTTCTCCCTTTCCATTCAGTGTTTCAAAGATTAATCAAATCCTAAATCTTGTATTGGTTTGTTTTTGGAGCCTTATATTGTTTGACTTTTCAAGAGATAATTTAAGAGTTGATTTTTGTTGTTTAAATAATTATTTTACTTTTTATTCATTGACAATAATAATGACTGTAATTGCCATACTTTCTTTATTTACTTTTGGTCAAACGGAGATTAACTTTTTCTTTAAAAAAGAAAAACAATCAAAAGATACAGCAATTAATTTTGAAAAGAGAGGATTAAAAGACACGCCCGCTAATCAAATAGCCTTCCCCGCCAACTGAGATAACGGAGAGAGAATCGTCAACAAAAAGAAGAGAACGGATTATTAATAAATAATGAATGACAATAATCATACCTATACGGCTGAAACGAGAAACAATAGTATGACTTTATTATAGGTATAAACGAGTTGTGCGGTATGTTAAGACAGGTAACTATTTGATTTACTAAAAAGAATGTTATGGCAAGAAAGATAAAGATAGGTCAAGAAAGATGTGAGAAATGCAATGAAAATGGAGAAGTTTTGGTATATAGTGTTTTTTTTCTATAAAACTTGTGATTATTGTCAAGGGAAAAAAATTTTAGATGTTATAGGGTGTGAAGGAATATACCAATGGATTAATAAATCGGAAGGAGACAATCGGGTTAGATGCACTGAATGTGGCAAGATAAAAGAGAATGGAGGACTTTGGATTGCATAAAATTGCGATGATATATATCTTGAAGGTAAAAAAACGGATTACTGGTAACCATAACATTGTAAACTTTACAACTTATAGAAAATGAATTGTTTTACAAATTTGGAAACTATAAAATTTACCAATTATGAAAATACTTTCTGAATCTGATATTCTACCTTTTCTGATTAAATCATTTTGTAAAGTAGAAACAATCCAATCTGAAAATAACAGAATTATTGACAGAACAAACTTCAATCAAAATTCAAACTTAACTTTTTCAGAAGTTTTAGACCAAGTAGTTTCGGATGAACAACTTGATTATACATTAGAGCAAGTTACATCAAGTTTTAATGCTCATTATATAGATCAAGATTTATCTGTTAAACTTTTAAAAAAATCAAACCAAATTGCAAATAACGAATTGATAAACCCAATTAAGGTTGAAATTTTTATTGAAGTTCTTGGAATAGATATTCCTGATAACTCTAAAGATGAAATTGAACTTGAATTGTTTATTCACACATATACTAATAAAAAAGAAATGTTTGATTTTTTAATATCAAGGAATTTATGCGAAAAAAATGATGCTATTAGAATTTTAAAAAAATGGAGTAACAAAAATTATTATTATCCACAAACACAAGTTGAAGAGTACTTTATCAGCAAAATATTAGATGTCGAACTTGAAGGTTATTATTTAAAAGAAGTCAAAGAAGTACATTACAATATTCAATTTGAAGAAACTATTCAAGTATCAAGAAGTAAAAGAGTTTTGTACAAAATAAAAAATAGTTTAAACACTCGGCGATTCCCTTTTGATGTGTCAAATATTACACTTGAATTTGCACTTGCATCAAATTTTGACATAACTGAGGTAATGTTAATTCCTGAAATAAGTAATGAAGTAAAAAAATCTACTCCATTCATATATGACTCATATAGATTAAGAGGTTTTAACGTTGTGTCATCACAGTCAGAACCAATTTGTGTAGGTTATTTTCAATCTTCAGATTACTATTTACAGAACTTATCCATTATAAACATATCTCTTAAAAGAGATTCCAATGCATTTATAATCCGAACGTTTATTCCTGCTTGTATAATCCAGTTAATCGCAATATTTGCAACATATATATATTTTTATGATAATTCTTTTCGCGATTCTATTGTTATGTCTGTTATTCCTAGCATTCTTTTAACAGAAATCATTCAACATTCAACAATAAACTCACATGTTCCAACAAGATCTGGAAAAACATTGATTGATATGTTTTTCGTAAGAGTTTATCTTTCATTAATGTTTTTCTTTATGGGATTGACTTTATCCAAAAATATAGTATTGTGCTATTTGTTTATTTTTATTGGTTCAATAACTTTTTTATACAATTTTATTAAAATTGGGAAAGATATATATAATCATCATAAAGATGGATCTATTAACAACTAAATAGTTTTATCAGATAAAAAATATATAATAAGAACAAATAAAACACACCGCATAATCAAGTAAACCGCCCCGCCAGTAATTAGCTGACAGATAGATTACAGTTTTACCCGGTACTTGGTTCGCAAAAAATAAAATTACCATATAATATACTCCATTTTTCTGGTTGAGTAAATAATAACCCCCGTAAATATTTGGAGTGTGCTTAAAACCCGGCTAAAGAAAGAAGTCAGTTGGCTACAAATTGTAGTCAACTGAAAATGCAATTTGCTCCCGACATTGATGTCGTGAGCAAAACATCTTAAGTCTTTCAACAAAATCGACATTTCAGTGTTTAATAATAATATTCTTATAAAGAGAATTAATTTTTTAAGGATGTTATTTTTATTAATTTTTTAATTAATTTTACCACTTTAAAAAATAATTTATTTTTATCGGTTCTTTCTCTATTGCGCAGCAAAAAAACTATTTACTTATTTAACTAAAATTCAAAGCGCTATGAAAGGTTTAAGCAAAAACCAAATTGATAAACTTGGTAATGCTATTATTTTCTTGACTGAAAAGATACCAGGCCTATCTAAGACAAAGTTGATTAGGCTTTTATATATAATCGAAGAACAGTCTGTCATAACCCTGAATCGTCCATTTTTCGATTTAGAGTTTCAAGTTTGGCAGGCGGGCCCAGTGCCAAGGGAGATATTCGTTGATTTGTCAAATGATGAAGCGGATATTAAGCCCCTATTGTTAGGGGAATACATTGGCATATCAGTAGATGGACAGAACAATCGCTATATAAAAGCAATCAGGCAATTTTCTGATGATGAATTTTCTGATAATGAAATTGAATTATTGGAGAATATTGCAGACAAATTTGGAAAGAAAACGGCAGGAGAATTAGTAAATTACCTTCACCGTCCAAATACGTTGTGGTATAAGTTAGCTAAAGAACATGATTTACTAAGATTATTTGAATCAAAGAGTGTAAATTCTTCTGATGTAGAGATAGAATTAGTAAAACTTATCGAAGGATGCCCACAAAAGGTAGGATATTATAACGAACAGAAGGAATTTAATAAATTCGTAAATTTTATTAATAATACTTCCACTTCCGTATATGCCAATGCTTAAGTCGAAGGACATTCTGTATTTTACCAAGTACCCCATACTGGAATTAAAACAAAATTTAAAGAGAGGCATTAGAAGGCAGCTATTCGCCGACTGATTTGAAAAACGGATTATTTTCAGTTTTACCACTCTTGTGGTTCATTAAAGAAAGGATTGTCTTTCATAGATTCCGCTTCATCGGATACCGTAGCTTTAATATACCTGAGTGTTTGTGTTGTTGTTTTGTGTCCCAGAAGAATTTGAATTATCCGAAGCGGAACATGGGCCAGATAAAGATTGGTAGCTAATGATCTTCTGGCCGTATGGGTAGTCATTAACTCGTACTTTTTGTATGTTGTTGTTATTTTTTCATTTCCCTTTGTAATCGTTTTTATCACGAGACTATCAATCCCAGCCATTTTAGCAGCTTCTTTAAGATAATCCCTAAATTTCTGTTCCGAAATGGGTTTTGGAAGTTCCCCGTCATATTTAGCAAGGATTCGCTTAACTATCCAGTGAAGGGGTATTTTAACCCGCCCGTCGACCTTTTGCTGATCTTGCAGTACATAATCGTTACCCTCGATATTCCCCGCCCCTATCCTCTTGTAATCGCTGTATCGCATTCCCGTAAAGCATCCCAACAAATATCGGTCAACAACCTTTTCCAGCCTTTCATGCTTTGAAAAATCAAATTTGTAAAGCTGAATAAGTTCATCAACAGTATTGTAAATATTGTAAATAGGCTCACTTTCCCTTTTAAATTTTTTGCTGTGGAATTTCAGATTTGTATTAACCTCATTCTCGGTTGCATCATTCATTACCACTATTACATTATTTATCAACTTCCCTATGTAATTCTTTGATAGATTTTTTCTAATAAGAAATGCCCGGAATTTGTTGTACCAATTCATGTCAATCACCGTAAAAGGAATTTCTTTCCCTTTACTAAATTCCATCAACTTATTTCGTGTGCTTTTATGGCTTTTGATGTTTTTCTGCCCGATGGTTGCCATTGTTTTGATCATGTCGTCGTACCATGACAGTAACCCAACCTCCTTCTTTTCTTTCTCTATGTCGTCACCATATAGTTCTTTTTTCTTTTCCCTAACAAGTTCCTCAACTTTTGCTTTAAAAGTTTTACTGTCCGGTATAACAAGCTCGCGATTAAAATAATTGAGAGCTTCATTGTATAGCTTCTCCCATTCATCTAAAGTTGCATTAATAGCTCCAGCTTCGAGATACTCCCTTTGAAGCCGGCAGCGATAGGTATTAGGGTTCCAGTATAGCGTTTTTACTTTATCAACCGTGTAAATTTTATAACGCTGCCCTTTATTACGAATGATCGCAACAATGGAGGTCTGTTCAGAATTTTTATCCTTTAGAAAAAATTTGATTTGCATACTCTGAAATTTTCTACAAAAATAAAATAAAAAAAACTGGGGGAACGCTCAGGGGAACGAATAAGGGGTTTAAAAGGAAAACTATTGCACCAACGCAAAAACATTAGTACTGATAATCAAGTAAAGTACGCTAAAAAGAAAGTTATTAAATCAATATTAGTAATCCTGTCTGGATCACAAGCCTCAGATATAGACTTAAATAGTTTATGCCTGAGGCTTTTTTTATTTTGCTTTGGCACGTACGCATGCTATCTGCCCATTTAAGCAACCCAAAATTACCATTCGTCATTAAAAATCGACCATTCGTCATCATTATCCTACCATTCCTACATTAACCCCTTCTTTTTGAAAAAATCAAAAAGAGTCGTTGTATCTTTGGAAAAGATTACTAAAGAAATCGTTCTTTGTAAACTTGGGAATTTGGAATGAAAACATCCGAATAAAATTGCCCATTAAAAGCATTTATTAAAGCTGAAAATTGTTACGAAACTTATTGCATTTGCAAAAGGTAGTTCGACAGACGTTGGGAAGCTTATTGCATTTTGCAGTAAGGTCGCCAACAGTTGTGGCGGAGGTTATTGCACTTTGCAATAAGACTCCCAACAGTTGTGGCGGGGGCTATTACATTTGCAATAAGACTCCCAACAGTTGTAGCGGGGGCTATTGCATTTTGCAGTAAGGCTGCCAATATTATTTATGCCCGCACGAATAAAATCAGCGTTAATCCGTTTTTTTTCCGCGAAATCCACGTCCTATACGACATTCTGTTTGTACAATTATTTAGCGCAAAATGGTTATTTTTTTAATTACCACTCCTTCGTTACATTCGAGATACACAAAATAAACGCCATCCATCAGGTTGTTCAAATCAAGTGTTTTAAAGCTCCTTCCGTTAAGCCGGATATTTTTCTCAACCCAAAGGGTTTTGCCCATCAGGTTGCGGATGGATAAATCAGCATTAATATTTTTATCCGAATTCATTTCAATAGTAAAAAGTCCGTTGGATGGATTGGGATAAACGCTGACCCCAAAAATGGCAACCGTCTTTTCCGGGATACCCTCACAATTATCAACATAAACATTTAAAGATTCCGAAAGCGGCCCTTCGCAAAAATCATTATTCCCCCTTACCGCAATCGAAGCATTTCCGGCCCAGGTATTCCATAAAACCGTTGCCGTTAAACCATTGCCGGATATTAGTCCTGCCGCAGCAGGAGTAATTGACCAAAGATAGGAAGTGGCATAAATTGCGCCCGTTGTTACATAATCAGTGGAAGGGGTATGATTGTAACAAACCGTATCGAAACCCACGGGAGTTCCTGGTATTAATGGTAATGAATTAACCGTAATGGGATATGGCGGAGAAGCGGTTCCGTTGCCACAGGTGTTGGTTCCATATACCGTTATTTCGCCGGAAAGGGCAGTTTCGGAAAAATTTAAAATAACAGTGTTGGTATTTGCTCCCGAAACAATAGTCGCTCCGGCAGGTATTGCCCACACATAGCCTGTGGCATTAGCAACAGCCGGTATGGAATAGATTGCTCCGTTTTGTCCCTGGCATACCGTTGAATCGCCGGAAATCGATCCGGCAACGCTTGGCAATGGATTAACAAAAACCAAATGCGGCGGAGAAGCGGTGCCATTGCCGCAATTATTAGTTCCGTAAACGGTAAAATTCCCGGAAACGGCTGTAGTTGAAAAATTAACGGTTATTGAATTGGTGTTTTCTCCCGACACTATGGTAGCGCCGGAAGGAACCGTCCAAACATAGCCTGTAGCATTTGGTATTTCGGCAATTGAAAACACAACGCCATTCTGTCCCTGGCATACGGTTGAAGAACCCGAAATAATACCTGCGGCTCCCGGCACCGGATTTACGGTTAAAGCAAACGATGGAGAAATTGTTCCAATACCACAATTATTGTATCCGTATACGGTAATATTACCAGAAGTGGCCGTATTGGAAAAATTTACAGTTACAATATGGGTATTGTATCCCGAAACAATAGAAGCCCCGGTGGGTAATGTCCATATATAACCGACTGCATTTGCAATAACCGGTACGGAATAAATCACCGCATTCTGTCCCTGACAAACCGTTGAAAGTCCGCTAATATTTCCGGCCGCTCCGGGCATAGAACTTACCGTTACTGGAAAATCAGGCGATGCGGATCCGGCTCCGCAAGCATTGGTTCCGGTTACCGCAATATTTCCCGATAAGGCATAATCAGAATAATCTACAAGAATAAGATTAGTATTATTACCCGAAACAATTGCAGCTCCATCGGGCAACATCCAGGAATATCCGTCAGCACTTTCGATGACAGGTACCGAATACTGAACATTGGTTTGTCCCTCGCACACATTTGACGTTCCGGTAATTGTTCCGGCGGCTTCAGGCAAAATCATTTCAGGCGTGACACATAAAACATTCGATGCCACCGATTCGGAGCTATCGGGTAGAACCTGCGTTACATAATAGCAATATTCCGTTCCGGTAACTAAACCCTGATCAACAAAAGAAGTATCTGTAAGCCCGCCGACGATAAGTGTACCATCACCATAATAAAGATTATAAGTGGGAATATACTCAAAACCCGGAATTAATTTCCAGAGAAAAGAATCAGAATCGGACATCTGACCTTTACCTGTATTTGCCGGAGACCAGTTCAGCATAACCTTTTCACATCCGGGGACAGCGCTTTCCAGAGTTGGAGCGACGATCACCTGGTTTACGATTACAAGGCTGCTGTCGGAGAAATTACCATCGTCGGTAGTTGCCGTAATATAAACCTGTCCTTCAGCTATAGCGCTTATAAACCCCGATTCATCAACCGTAGCAATATTTTGGTTGGCCGATGTCCAGGTTACATTTTGGTTAGTCGCATCAGGCGGTTCGATATACGAAGTAAACTGCCCGTTTTCGCCAACCATCAGACCGAGCGTATCAGGTAAAACAGAGATGCCGGTAACGGGAATAATTAATTGAAAAGGCGTAGCACAAAGCACATTGGATGCTTCCGATTCAAGTCCATCCTGCATGATTTGGGTAATAAAATAACAATACTCTATTCCATTGGTTAATCCGCTATCCACAAAAGTAGTATCCGAAATTCCGGAAGTCACCAACGTGCTATCGGAATAATACACATTATAGGTTGGCTGATAAGGAGCAGGGGTGAAAAAAGAAATCAAACAGAGGCTGTAGAAATCATCCCCTTCCGGAAAAACATTTTGAGTCCAGGCCTCACCATTATCCATAAAAGCAGCCTGAAATTCGGCAGATTCTATTCCGGCGCTTGCATCCCAGCATTTGAATCTAACCGTATCGCCCGGGACATAACCCTGTCCGGAATTTAAGGTTGCAAAGGCGGCTAAATCATTATTATAATTTTCGTATGTACAAATAGTATCTAAAATTAGCGCACCAACCATAGTGCTATCATCAAAAACAGCTATTTCGTCGCCGGCTTCCAGATTCATGCCATTAAGCGTGGCGCCGAAAAAATAAATAGTATAAATAGGATCAGCGGCATTGCCTCCTTCAAAATTAAAATGGACGGGACGTTCTTGAACGGCAACAGGAGTCCAATTTAACATTATCTGTTGATTACCTGCTACGGCGCTTTCCAAAACAGGAGCCACACGTTCACTTCGTTCCGTTACAGTGTTTCCACCATTAAACACAAAATGTTTCTGTGCAATAAGGATTGGAGAAGTTGACAATATCAACATCAGAATTACAATTATTCGTCGACAAAACGGTGAAAGCCTTTTCATACTATCTATTTCATTGGGGTTTGATTACAATTTCAATAAAAAATCAATATCCGATCCCGGAGAAATTTCTCTTGTTTTCTGGAATTCCTTAAATAAACGCATGGGTCTTTTACCCAGAAGTTCCAAATGCGAATCATTCACAAGCAAGGCGGTAGCTTCCCGTAATCCTGCCACATACGTATCGGGATTGGCAACCATAAACTCTAAAATCCGTTGTTCGCGCGTTTCGCCTCCATGTCCTTCGGGATTGGCATCTAAATAATGCGGATTGATCTGAAAAGGAACGAGATTAAGGCATTCGAAGCTTTGAGGTTGAACAATAGGCATATCGTTAGTAGTTTTCAGACTCGGACAGGCAACATTGGCTCCGGCGCTCCAACCCATATAAGGCAAACCATTCCTAACCCGGCGACGAATAGCTTCCATTATCCGGGTTTGATGCATCATGGCAACCAACTGAAATGTATTTCCGCCACCGACAACGATAGCTTCGGCCTCTTCAACGGCTTTTACAGGATCATTTTCATGATGAACGGAATAAATGGTGTAGCCTAAATCTTTAAAAATTTTGCTTACACGCTCGGTATAGTCATCCCATCCGATAGTTACCCCTGCATAGGGAATAAATAACAGCCTGCTGACCGACGTTTTCGATAAGAAATCGGTTATCAAAGGTCGTGGCCAACCTAAATACTCTTCGCCAGAATTTGTTGAATTGCTGATTAACAATAAATAATTTTTCATGTGTTATTAATTTTTAATTTATTGGTCACATGGAATATCCATAAAATATCATTTTCGGTTTGTATGAGCATTATTCTTATGGATATTTCATCGTAATTAATTTATAAATTATTGGTCAAATGGAATATCCTTAAAATAGCACGCTCAATTATCATCAGCAAAGCCTTTGTGGATATTTCATTGTTTAATATTGTTTTGAGTTTATAAAGGTATAAAAATTTCTAAATATGTATTACAAACGATCAAAAACTTATAAATATTTTTTAATTAGCGATCTGCTTCTATATGCAATCGGAATTTTTAAAAAAAATAAATTTTTTAAAAAATAATTCTTCAGGTGTTATTTTATATATCTTTGCAAAAATTAAGAGATTGTGTATTTCACAACTGCCATCGTTTAGTTTCATTGCTTTACTCCAGTTTATGTTTATCACCTTTTTTTAATTTAAGCAACATTTTATTTTTATTTAAATTACAATTCATTATGAATGGAAAAGTTAAATGGTTTAACAACCAAAAAGGATTCGGTTTTATAGAAGACGAAAACGGAAAAGATATTTTCGTACACTATACCGGAATTATTAAATCGGGTTATCAAACCCTTGAAGAAGGTGACGAGGTTACATTTGATGTTACCGAAGGCAAACGCGGACCGCAAGCAACGAATGTTAAGGTTTTAAAATAGTATATACGTATCGTTTTACTTAACCCCTTTATCAAACAAAAGCCCTCTAAATCAAGTTTAGAGGGCTTTTTTCATTCACTCCATTCGGAGATTTTATTTCATTAATACGATTTTACGAATTTCCGAAAATTTATTGTTGCCGTTCGACACCATAATTTTCAGGTTGTAGATGCCCTGCTGAAGTTTACTTCCGTCAAACTGCAGGTTTTGCTTTCCGGCAGCCTGTTGCTGATTCATCAATGTTGCTATTTCCTGTCCTACCGAATTATAAACACTGATGTTTACGTTAGCTGTTTCATTCAGGTAATACTCAATATGGATGGTATTGCTGAAAGGATTGGGATAAATAGCCACGGTATTGGTGATTAACTGATCGTTGGATAAACCGGTGGATGTCATTTTCAGGGAAGCAACACTGTAAGCGCCATCTTCTTCAGGATATAAACCCGTCATCAGGGCTTCTCCGCCCGGATTGCTTAAGTTAAACGGAACATCTGCATATTCCGTATTATCCGAAGCCTTCCAAATTTTGAAGTTTAACGGATGATTTGCCGTATATCCATCACCATCAACTATGGCTGAAAATACAGGAATAGCATTTTCAAACTGGTTGTCTCCTGTTGGCGTTTGTGTTAATGCCAATGAACCAACTAAGTTTTCGCCATCGTAAACACCTATCTCATCGCCTTGCTGCAGGTTATAGCCATTGATAGCAGCGCCTGAAATATAAACGGTATAAACCGGTTCCGAAGCATCGCCGCCTTCCACTACAAAATGCTGGGCGGTGGCTGATTTGACAGAGGTGGTTGCTTTTTTACCGGCAGGATATTGAAAATCAAATGGAACAAATAGTGCTGGTGGCGTTGGAGTAACCACATTAATCATATAGCCCTGGCCAACATTCAGGTTTCCGATATTGTTTACCCATGTACCGCCTATTTTGCGAAGAATATTTCCATTGGAATTTTTCACAATATCAATTTGTCCGGCATTAAAGTATGATTCAAATGCGTCCTTAGCATTTATATCGTGGTCTTTGATATAGCCTATAATTTTAATACCCGAAGTAGCAAAATGTATAAGCGTTTGGTCATCAATAGCATTTCCGGTAATTGAAAAATTAGCCGGTCCATTCATATAAAAGATATATCCTTCGGTATTTAACCAGTTACCAATACCATTGACCCAGTTTGCTCCTATTTTTCTAACGGATGCACCTGCTGTATTTTTCACTTTGTTTAGGTTTCCATTTAGCATACCGCCTAACACCACCAACATATCAGGATTGGGAGGAATAACGTATGAAGAAATAAACTGAGGTGGCGTTGCGGGCAAATTAAAAGTGATTGTTTCAAGAGGTACAGGAGGAGTAACTGCCGCAGCGGATAGTGTATGAACACTAAATCTTAAGTCATCTGGAGGAAATATGTCTCCCATCCAGGTATTGGTACCTGCGCCGGCATCAATCTTTGTTACGGTAACATTACCTATTTCAATCCCCGCGCTGGCATCCCAATATCTGTAAGTATAGGGATTTCCCGGAGTATAACCTGGAGCTCCATTAGCCAACGTTTTATAAGCCGAAATAAAGTTATGAACTGATCCTGCCGGAGTTAAAACTTCAGTTAACTGGTAGGCTCCCACCATCATATCTCCATCAAAAACAGCTATTTCATCACCCGGCTGTAAATCTGCTCCTACTAAAGTAGCGCCTTGAAAATAGATAGTCCATACCCAATCAGAAGCATCGCCTCCGACAAACTGGAAGTGCATCACCGGGTTTACCGTTATCTTTTCTTTTGTTGTTTGTCCGTTTCCACAGTCGTTTGAACAGTATACCCTGAGGGTATCCGTAACTGCCCAGTTGGCATAGTTTACGAGAATAGAATTGGTATTGGCGCCCGACATTATCGTAGCTCCATTGGGAACTGTCCAATGATAAGCCGTTGCATTTGCTACAGGGCTAACCCAGTAATTAACCCCGGTTTGTCCCTGAGTTACCGTTGTCGGACCAGTGATTGCACCCGGTGTGTCAGGTAATGAATTACTGGCAATTGACAGTAATGAAGAAAACCCATCACAACCTGTGGATCCACAAACCTGCAATGTGCCACCTGCAAACGTGTTGGAAAAATCAACGGTTATGGTTTGGAAGTTATAACCGGAGGAAGCAATCGAAGCTCCTGCAGGTAATACCCAGTGATACAATGTAGCATTGGGTATCGTTGCTACTGAATACACTACGCCGGTTTGCCCCTGACATACCCTAGCTGGTCCTGTAATTGGGCCGGCAGCTCCAGGAACAACAGTTCCAACATAAACAGGTAAATAAATTTCATTTCCTTCGCAAACGCCATTGATTCCATGTACAGAAATGTTACCGCTGGCGGAATTGGGTAAAAATGAAACTTGAATATGATTAGTATGTTGTCCTGAAAGAATGGTTGCCCATGAAGGAACAGTCCATACATAATCCATAGTGCCCAAAATAGCAGCAGTGTAATCAGCAACTAATCCATTATTTACACAAATGTACTGATTGCCGCTAATCGAACCTGATCCAAGTGCATTAGCAACAGTAATATAATTATTTAAGGGAATAATACTTGATCCACAAGCATTAGTAGCATAAACACTAATTGGTCCTGAAACTGCAGTATTTGAAAAATTTACGGTGATAGCATTCGTATTGGCTCCTGAAGCGATGGATGCACCTGAAGGCAAAATCCAGATATATCCGGTAGCATTAGGTACCGGCGATACAGAATACGCAATTCCATTACTACCCTGGCAAACATTCGGTGTAAAATAAGTCCATACAGGAACCAAAGGTATTGATGAAGAAATTGTAATTGGAAAATCGGGAGACCAATCACCGTTGCAAGTGCCAACTCCACGGACTTTTAAAGAACCTGATGGTATACTATTATTTATAGGTACTGTACAATTGGGTACAGGAGTTATTGTCGTCCATCCCGTAGGTGAATATACCCATTCATAACCCATGGCATTGCCAATAGCTCCAACAGAATATGGAACATTAATTATTGTTGGATCAAGTGCACAAACACTTGAAGCCCCCGAAATAACACCGGCAGCAACCGGACAAGGTACACCAAGTTCACCTATTGGCCTGCTGTAAACCCCATTGCCTGTTCCGGCAAAAAGATTAGGACCTTGTACACATAGTGATAAAATCGTAACGTACGATGGCATACCAGCGTTTACCAAATACCAATGGGCGCCTGCGTCATTTGACATAAATATACCTCCGCCTTCTGTTCCTGCATAAAGTACACCTGCGTTAACAACAAACGACCAAACCTGCAAATTGGTTAAGCCCGTATTTATCTGAGTCCAGCTTCCCGTGCCTCCGGCAAGTTTAAAAATACCTCCACCGTAAGTTCCCGCATAAATATCAACGCCCAGGGTAGCCATAGCATAAACAGTGAGGTTAGTCAATCCGGTATTTATTTGCGTCCAGCTTGTTCCGCCATTTATTGATTTATAAATACCATTGCTACTGGTTCCGGCATAAATATCTGTCCCATTAAAAGTAATTGAACGGACATCTTTTCCGGTAAGTCCGGCTTGAATCCAGGTAGGTAGTGATGTCCCAAGAGTTTTATAAACACCTCCGCCAACGGTTCCCACATATAAATAGCCATCAGCAGCATTAATCCCTGAACACATCACAAAAAGGTTTCCCAGCCCGGTACCGCCACTTCCATTGAGAGATGACCAGTTTATACCATTATCCGTAGATTTTAAAATACCGCCTCCATAAGTACCAGCATATGTATTACTGGTAGAAGCTCCGGTTACTACTGTGGAAATCGTTCTTACCGGTGTATTTCCGTCTTTAACCTGAGTCCAGCAATTTCCATTATCGGCAGTTAAAAAAGTTCCGCCGGAATAGGTTCCCGCAAGTAAATTCGGATAGCCCGTACTTACAGAAGCTAACGTTCGTGTATCATTATTGGTTAAGTAAACAATTTTTTTACAACTCCAATTGGCTCCAAAATCAGAAGTAACAAAAATACCTCCGCCATGCGAACCAGCAATAACGTAATGATTTCCGCCGGTACTGGTATAACCGTAAAGCGCCTCAACATAAAGGTTATTTATACCATTGTTAACAGGATTCCAGGTAGTTCCGTTATCGGATGTTCTAACTATTCCACTTCCATAAGTTGCAGAATACACAGCCGTGCCATCGGAAGAGAAAGAACGAACATCATAACCGCAACAATACTTTTGTACCCAACTGGCTCCGGATGTACTCGACCAATAAATGCCATTGGTAGCTGTTCCGGCAAAGAGATTAGCGCCATCAACAAATAGCGCATTCACCTGGTTACCCGATAGGCCACGTAACCACCAGTTAGCACCTCCATCGGTAGAACGGTAAATACCATTACCGGTTCCTACAAAAAAGTCGCTTCCTTTTTTTACAATGCTTCGTATATACAAATTGGACAGCCCCGTATTAATGGGAATCCAATTGGCACCTCCGTCGGTAGTTTTAAAGATACCCGAGCCTTCGGTTCCTGCATAAACTTCCGTTTCGCTTACGGCATATAAAGAAAGGATACTGTTATTTGTCAAACCATTGTTTATGGCTACCCAGGTAACTCCATAATCGTCGGACTTAAATAATCCACTTCCGCTCGAACCGGCATATAACTTTGCACCGATACTTGTTATTGATAGGATGGGGTAAATCGTTATCCCGTTGTTTCGAGCTCTCCATGTTTTGCCATTATCACCGGAAGAAAATACCCCGCCATCAAAAGTCCCGGCAAAAATATCACCCGTTCCCGTTCTGGTAATGCACTTAACCGTATTACCACTGACGCCATTCACCGGCTGCCAATCAGCCTTAACGGATAAATTGCTGAATAACAACATTATCACAATTAAATTAGCTGCAATTAATAATTTGTAGATCTTTTTCATAATCAATTTTTTAAAGGATTTAAAACAATTAGCTCAATAATCATACCGAATTTACATAAATCTTATTAACAATAAATTAATTAACCTAACAAAATCTTGATTTGTCCTGAATTGGTAAAAAAAAATCCAATTTGGAACAAATATAATTTATATAAATAAATATGGGGTAATCTTAATTCGAATAAAGCTGAATATCTGACAGTTTAAAGCACAGTGCAGGTTGGAACAATTTTTCCAACCTGCACAACACAATAATTTAGTAATTAAGTTTCCCTTGTCAAATATACGAGTTTATTAACAATAATGACGAGAAAAACTACTATTTTTCAACAAAATTATCAACAATTATTTTAATTAACTGATAATACGCATGTTAATTATGAAAAATAAAAAGGTATTCTAAACCCAACAGAAAAAATAAGCTTGTGTATAACAATTTACCGCATAGAATTTTAAATAACGCTATTTTGTACCAAACTTGTAAATCGTTTGAGAATGAAATTTTTCACCGGGTCGCAATAAGGTAGACGGAAATTGGGGATGATTGGGAGAATCGGGAAAATGCTGGGTCTCAAGGCAAAATCCGTTATGATCGTCGTAAACCATTTCATTTTTACCCTGTAAACTTCCGTCAAGAAAATTACCGGTATAAAATTGTACGCCAGGCTGGTCGGTATATACTGTCAGCGTGCGTCCGCTGAAAGGATCATAAACGGTAGCCGCCTCAACCATTTCGCCAGGTTTACCATTCAATACATAACAGTGGTCGTAACCCTTGTGAAAACCTGTATCAATACGACTACCAATTTCCATCATTTGGGTAAAGTCATATTTACTGCCTTTTACTGAAGGAAGTTCACCGGTAGGTATCAAATTAGTATCCACAATCACATAACGGTCAGCATTGATTTGTATCTGGTGTTTTAAGACATCGCCATGGCAGGCAAGGTTGAAATAACTGTGATGGGTGAGGTTAAGCACCGTCGGCTTGTCTGTTTCAGCCTGATAATTAATCTTAAGTTCATTATTATTTGTAAGCGTGTAGGTTACAATGGTTTTTAAATTTCCGGGGAAACCTTCTTCACCATCCTTGCTCACATACGTAAGCTGAAGTCCAACACCCGCCGTATCCTTTATTTCCATCACATCCCAAACATGTTTGTCGAAACCGTTAATGCCTCCATGAAGCGTATTCTGATTATCATTTGCTACTAAATGATATTCCTTGCCATCAATGGAAAATTTTGCTTTAGCAATGCGGTTGCCGTATCTTCCGATAATAGCGCCAAAGTGCGGATTATTTATAAAATACGGTGCCAGGCTGTCGAAACCAAGCACAACATCCCCCATATCACCTTTTTTATCAGGAACAATAATGGATGTAACTATTCCACCGAAATTTGTAATTTTAACCGTCATTCCTTTTATATTGGTAAGCGTATAGAGAAAAACTTGTTTACCATCGGGGGTTTTCCCAAACAATTCTTTTTTAATATCCATTTTATTTTTACTTTTAAATAGATTAGAGCAGGAAAAAGTGATAAAAATCAACAGTATACCTGACAACAATATGGCAGAATTTCTAATTATACTTTTCATATCCCGTTTTTTATAATTAAGAAGCAAATTTAAAGAATTAAATTGATTTTGGGAAAATGAAGAATATTTTTAAAATTTGCCAACCATTAAAATAACAATTATGAACCATTCTGCTTTTTCGATTTTAGATTACATTGTATTTGTGATCTATGCGTTGGTAATTCTTTTTATCGGTTTATTTGTATCACGAACCAAGAAAGGACATAGTAAAACTTCGCAGGAGTATTTTCTTGCCGATAAATCATTGCCATTCTGGGTTATTGGAGCCACATTAATCGGATCGAACATTTCGGCTGAACAATTTATTGGCATGTCGGGTTCAGGGTTTAAAATAGGCCTGGCTATTGCCAGTTACGAATGGATGGCGGCAGCTACCTTAATTATTGTAGGAAAATTTCTCTTACCTATTTATCTAAAAGAAAACATCTGGACGATGCCTCAGTTTCTTGAACGGCGCTTCGATAGCCGTGTCAGGACAAGTTTTGCCATCTTCTGGTTGTTGGTTTATATTTTTGTAAATCTCTCTTCCATATTATATCTCGGAGCATTAACCATACAAACAGTTTTCGGGGTTAACATTATTTATGCTATCATCGGTTTAGCTCTTTTTGCAGCGCTATATTCCGTTTACGGCGGATTAAAGGCGGTAGCCTGGACGGATATTGTTCAGGTAACAGTTTTAGTTGTAGGCGGATTAATAACCACTTTTATAGGATTGAATGCCATAGCGGCCAAATTTGGCAGCCATGGAGTAGTCGATGGTTTTAAAATATTGATGCAACAAGCACCCGACCATTTTCACATGATTTTAAAACCAAGCGACGAGGATTATAAATACCTTCCTGGGTTAAGTGTACTTATTGGCGGAATGTGGATAGCTAACCTGAGTTATTGGGGATTTAACCAATACATCACCCAGCGTGCTTTTGCAGCTAAAAGTCTGAAAGAAGCTCAGAAAGGTGTCGTCATGGCGGGTTATCTTAAGTTACTTATGCCATTGATTGTGGTAATTCCCGGAATCATTGCTTATGTTCTTCAGCCATCCATTAATCCTCCCGATAAAGCCTATCCGTGGCTGTTGCAACTGGTTCCGTCGGGTTTAAAAGGACTCGCTTTTGCCGCATTGGTTGCCGCTATTGTTGCCGCATTAAGCTCAATGATCAACAGCACAGCCACCATTTTTACCATGGATTTATACAAACCATTTTTCAACCGTAATGCCAAAGAAAAACATCTGGTAACTACCGGCAGAATTATTTCGCTTATCAGCATCTTTATTGCCATTATTATGGCTACGGTAATTTCTGAATTGGGTCTCAAACAGGCATTTCAATACATCCAGGATTTTACAGGATATATTTCTCCCGGTGTTTTGGTGATCTTCCTTGCCGGATTTTTCTGGAAACGAGCCACGGCAAATGCCGCACTGGCAACAGCCATACTCACTATTCCGCTGGCAGTAGCCTTCGATTTTATCTGGCCTTCCCTGCCCTTCCTCGACCGTATGGGCATTGTCTTTCTGATTCTTTCGGCTATCATGGTCGTATACAGTTTGATTCAATCTGGTAAACCACAGCCTAAAGCCATTGTACTTGACAAACATATTTTCGCAACAAGCAAAGGATTTATCTGGGGTTCTGTAGGTATTTGCATTATTTTAATAGTATTGTATACTGTTTTCTGGTAAACTCAGCATTGATTCTGATCTTTAGAGATTCTGCATTATCCGAAACAAGTTTCGCTTTTCAGGGTAGGTTATCTTTTTGTCATAAAACAAATTCAATTCCTTAACTATTAAACTTTTCACAAAACAGATATTTTTAATTCATCAAAAAATTTAGTAATCATTAGAATAGTTGTCTATTTTTGCACTCAATTTAAAATTACTACTTAAATAAATGCTATGAGAAAGATAATTATGATTTTAGCTGGTTTTTTCCTGCCAGTAATGACTTTTGCAAGCGAAGCCGATTTAAAAATTCCAAGTTTAAAACCAGAACAAAACAGTCTTTTGTATTTTGGTTTTGTAATATGTATTCTTGGTTTATTATTCGGCCTCTATCAATTTATAAGGGTTAGAAATCAAAAGGCTCATCAATCAATGCTCGATGTAGCCAATACGATTTTTGAAACCTGTAAAACGTATTTGATTCAGCAGGGTAAGTTTTTAATTTTACTCGAAATCTTTATCGCTGTAATTATCGGATTTTATTTTGGTTACCTTCAGGGAATGCCATTTGGCGGCGTTTTACTAATTCTTGGTTGGTCGGTTGTCGGTATTTTAGGGTCTTATGGAGTAGCATGGTTTGGCATTCGCATGAATACATTAGCCAACAGCCGCATGTCCTTTGCCTCCCTAAAACGCAAGCCACTACATTTATTAAATATTCCACTTGATTCGGGTATGAGTATAGGCGTGATGCTGGTTTCTGTAGAACTTATCATGATGCTTATCATTCTGCTTTTTGTCCCCCGGGAATATGCCGGAGCAAGTTTTATTGGTTTTGCCATCGGTGAATCATTAGGCGCAAGTGCCTTACGTATTGCAGGTGGTATTTTCACCAAAATTGCAGACATCGGTTCCGATTTGATGAAAATTGTTTTTAACATCAAAGAAGACGATCCACGTAATCCCGGAGTAATTGCCGACTGCACAGGCGATAATGCTGGTGATAGTGTTGGTCCTACTGCTGATGGTTTTGAAACTTATGGAGTTACCGGCGTTGCATTGGTTTCGTTCATAGTTCTGGCTATTATCCCCGATAAATTTATTTCCGCTCTCGATCCTAATCAAGCAGCTATTGATATCCAGACTGAACTTTTGACCTGGATATTTACGATGCGTATCCTTATGATTGTTACTTCTGTTCTTGCTTTTTATGTCAATAAAGCGATCAGCAAAATACGTTATACTGGAAAAGATAATATTGACTTTGAAAGACCATTAACCAATTTGGTTTGGCTGACTTCCGTTCTTTCCATTATCATGACATTTGCAGTAAGCTACTGGCAATTAGGTGGCTTAGCAAATAACTTATGGATAATTCTTTCTGTTATAATCAGTTGCGGAACCTTAGGTGCTGCGTTAATTCCTGAATTTACCAAATTATTTACTTCGCCAAAATCGGCACACGTACAGGAAGTTGTTACCGCTTCTCGCGAAGGGGGAGCTTCACTAACCATTTTATCGGGTTTGGTTTCCGGTAATTTCAGCGCCTTCTGGCAGGGTATGGTTTTCCTTGTGTTGATGTTTATTGCATACTTCGCCAGCCAATTTGGATTGGGTGATATCATGATCTATCCTTCTATCTTTGCCTTTGGATTGGTTGCTTTTGGTTTCTTAGGTATGGGACCCGTTACCATTGCCGTTGACAGTTATGGTCCTGTAACCGACAATGCGCAATCTGTTTATGAACTTTCGATGATTGAAGAACTTCCTGAAATTTCTAACGAAATAGAACGCGATTTCGGATTCAAACCTGATTTTGAAAAGGCCAAATATTATCTGGAAGCCAACGATGGCGCCGGTAATACATTTAAAGCTACGGCCAAACCTGTTCTGATTGGTACTGCAGTTGTCGGAGCCACCACAATGATATTTTCGCTGATACTCGTTATTAAAAACAAATTGGGTATCGAACCTGAATCTGTTTTAAATGTTTTAAATCCATACACTATTCTTGGATTTATAGCAGGAGGTGCTGTTATTTATTGGTTTACGGGTGCATCGTTGCAAGCTGTTACAACCGGAGCTTATCGTGCCGTTGCCTATATTAAAAAGAATATACATCTTGATGCCAATTCGAGTAAAAGCGCTTCCATAGAGAAATCTAAAGAAGTGGTTAAAATTTGTACTCAATACGCTCAAACTGGAATGTTCAATATTTTTATTGGCATTTTTTCTTTTGCATTGGCTTTTGCCTTTTTCTCAGCAGCCGATAAGGCGCATCCTGAAGCAGCTTCCTTTTTTGTAAGCTACCTTATTTCTATTGCAGTTTTTGGTTTATTCCAGGCAATCTTTATGGCTAATGCCGGAGGATGTTGGGATAATGCCAAGAAAGTGGTTGAAGTTGACCTTCAAGAAAAAGGCACTCCTCTTCACGAAGCTACGGTAATTGGTGATACCGTAGGTGATCCATTTAAAGATACATCTTCTGTGGCCTTGAATCCCATCATTAAATTTACAACTCTTTTCGGACTGCTTGCTATGGAAATAGCTATTTCCGATCGTTTTGTAGCAATAGCTCCTTACATTGGAATAGTTTTCTTCGCTATCGCTCTGTACTTCGTTTGGCGTTCATTTTATAAAATGAGAATCAAAAAATAATTCGTTTAGATAATATTATTAAAATTAAAAAGGAGGCAAGTAATTGTCTCCTTTTTAATTTATAGAAAAAATATGGCGACACCAATTACCGCCAAAATCGCTCCCATGACTTCTTTCCATTTAAGCTTCTCTTTATTAATAATCAATGCCGTAGGAATGATTAGTACTGGCACAATAGCCATAATAGTGGAAGCTATCCCTGCCGATGTATTTTGAACTGCCAATAATGAAAATGACACCCCTAAAAACGGACCGAAAAACGATCCTATAGCCAACCGTTTCATCACAGTTCGGTCTTTTATTGCTATACCTACTTTATTCCACATTCTTAAAATACAGAAAAGTAAAGCAAAACCAAGAGCGCCGGTTAAAACTCTGATTTGGGAAGCAGCAAAAGCATCATAATCCTTCATACCATATTTGCTTAAAACTAAACCTATTCCTTGTCCTGCAGCCCCGCCAAACGCTAAAAGTAAACCTTTTATAGGATAGGAAAATTTTACCGATTTGCGCTTGGTGCGTATTCTGTTGCCTTCGCCTTCCGTTCTCCTTAGAACGACTATTGCTATACCAATTAATGTTAATATCATCCCTAAAAGACTTTTGGGGGATAAGGTTTCACCCATTAGAAGCCAACTGGCAAAAGCAGAAATGGGAGGCGCCATTGCCATAATAAGCATAGAAATTCGAGCGCCTACCACTACATACGATTGAAACAAGAAATAATCACCTATTACAAAACCAACAATTCCCGACATAGCTAACCATATCCAGGCATGAAGGCTTGCGTCTGAAGGGAAAAAATACCCCCTGTAGAAAAATCCAAAAATACCCAACAAGAAAAAAGCAATGACAAGCCGAATTAGATTCACTGTTAGCGACCCTACTTTTTTACTTGCTTGTTCAAAGGCTATTGCTGTTATTGTCCAAAAAACGGCTGTTAGTAATGCCGCAAACTCACCAAAATGTGCTATATGCAAAAGGAAAAGAATTAATTATTAAATTTTTCTGAAAAACCGCTGCAAATTTACTTAAAATTTATGCTGCCTTTATAGCTGGCAAATTACTACATTTGCTAAGGAAAATTTAAAAACACATGCTTTTTGACGACACTTACAAAACAATAGAAAATCAAGGCGAAGGATTATTTAAAGATCGAAGTAGTCGTTTTATTTCATTTGCTCTTCCCGTTACTAATGAAGAGGAAATCAAGCAACATCTTAATTTGTTACGTAAAAAATACCATGACGCCCGACATCATTGCTATGCTTATCGTTTGGGCTTCGATAAATCCGTTTTCAGGATAAACGACGACGGAGAACCTTCAGGTACTGCCGGAAAACCAATTTTGGGACAAATGCTTTCCTTTGATGTAACTAACATACTCATTGTAGTTATCCGGTATTTTGGAGGTATTAAATTAGGAGTCAGCGGTTTAATAAACGCCTATAAAACTGCTGCTTTTCAGGCTATTACATCTACAAAAATTATCACAAAAACGGTTAACGACATCTATGATATTCGTTTTGATTACATTTCGATGAATGAAGTAATGAAGATCATAAAAGAAGAAAACCTAGAACTACTTGCACACAATTATGATTTGCCTTGTACCATCAGATTTTCTGTACGTAAAAATGAATCTCTTCGAGTTAGTGACAAGTTAATGAAAATCAATAACTTAATAATTACTTTTATAAAGACTGCATAAAATTGTTTTTTAAAAATACAAAATCTGCTGATAAACTGATTATTATGTTAATTATTATTGATAAATAAAAAATATTATCCTATTCAAATGACTATTATTCAGTTTATTAATTATTATTTTAAGTAATTTCAAATCAGTTATAATATAATAATCCAATAGAAAAACTAAAATTTTTTAATGATTTTTTTTAAAAATTACAAAAATTTAATGTTTTTTTTAGAATATTTTTATATTTGCTGTAAAGTGAATGTTCTTTTTTATTTGTGTATTTTAAATTTTAAAAACTTGTCCTTTTGAAACTTATTAAAATATTCAAATGAAAAATTAAATAAAAGAAAAACATTTCAAAAATCGCCCATATACAACATTAATTTTAAAGAATCAAGTACTTTTAAATTTTTTAATTAACTTTTTTGAACCGAATTTTGTTTAAAAATATTTTAGTAACCCTGCATCGGGAGTCTTCATTATTATATTGAATAAATGTCCAATTTTAAATTACTACAACAATTAACAATTTCTTACGTCAAAATAAATGAGAATGGATTATAATGAAGTGTGGGACAGTTGTCTGAAAATCATAAAGGATAACATTAATTATCAAAGCTATAAAACCTGGTTCGAACCCATTAAGCCAATTAAATTACGAAATGACATTCTTACTATTCAGGTACCAAGTCAATTCTTTTATGAATGGCTGGAAGAACATTATATTAATTTATTAAAGAAGACAATAAAAAATAAATTAGGTCCATCCGGAAGGTTAGAATATAGTATTATTATGGATAATTCCATTAACGGTTATAATCAAAACTCATCACCTATAACAATTCAGGTTCCCACAAGTAATAAAAGAGTGATTAACAATCCCTCTATATCCATGCCTATTGATATTAACAGAGGTCAATCAAAAGAAATTCCTAACCCCTTTATTATACCTGGCTTAAAAAAAATTAAGATTAACTCTCAATTGAATGAATCTTATTCATTTGAAAATTTTATTGAAGGCGATTGTAACCGTCTTGCTCGTTCGGCGGGATATGCCGTTGCTAACAATCCGGGAAAAACCGCATTTAATCCAATATTTATTTATAGCAACGTAGGTTTAGGAAAAACTCATTTAGCCCATGCCATTGGAATACAAGTAAAATGCAATTTCCCAGATAAAACTGTTTTATATGTGTCGGCTGAACAATTTTTACAGCAATTCCTTGATGCTGTAAAAAACAATAATCAGAATGATTTTATGCATTTCTATCAAATGATGGATGTGCTTATCATTGATGACATTCAATTTCTGTCGGGTAAAGAAAAAACTCAGGACGTTTTTTTCCATGTTTTTAACGACCTTCATCAGAAAAGTAATCAGTTAGTAATTACATCCGACAAAGCCCCTGTAGAGCTCAAGGGCATTGAACCCCGGTTATTATCCAGATTTAAATGGGGACTTGCTGCCGACTTGCAAGTACCTGATTTTGAAACCAGAATGGCAATTCTAAATAAACGGCTATATAGTGATGGTATTGAAATGCCCCAGGACGTTATTGAATATCTTGCATATAGTATAACAACTAATGTAAGGGAACTCGAAGGCGCTCTCATTTCCATACTTGCACAATCCTCCCTTAATAAAAAAGCCATTACCATTGATCTTGCCCGACAAATGATTGACAAATTTGTAAAAAACATAACAAAAGAAATATCAATTGATTACATTCAGAAAATTGTTTGCGACTTCTTCGACATTCCAGTTGATTTAATTAATTCAAATACACGAAAAAGAGAAATTGTTCAGGCCCGGCAACTTTCGATGTATTTCTCAAAAAAACACACCAAAGCTTCCCTCCAAGCCATTGGAATTCATTGTGGAAACAAAGATCACGCTACCGTTTTACATGCTTGCCGTACCGTAAATAACCTTTTAGAAACCGACAAACAATTCCGCATGTATGTTGACGAGCTTGATAAAAAAATCAAACTCTGACATTAGTAATTATTTATATTTCAATGATTTATTTAAAAATCATTTAGTAGCCACTGTTTCCATTTGTTATGAAAATATTAATGGTATGCCTCGGAAATATCTGCCGGTCCCCGATGGCGGAAGGCATTCTTAAAAGTAAATTAGAAAAATATAGAGTTCAGGCAATTATAGATTCTGCCGGATTTGAGTCCTCTCAAATCGGAGATTTTCCTGACGACAGGGCTATATTTACTATGAAAAAACATGGTTTGGATATTTCAAAACATAAAATGCGCCTTTTTACAAAAGAGGATTTTGATAACTTTGATAAGATTTATGTCATGGACAGAAATAATTATCGTGATGTATTGTCTTTAGCTCGAAATAAACAGGATGTTTCAAAAGTTGATTATATTTTAAATACCATTGAACCCGGGAAAAACGAAGAATTGCCCGATCCTTGGTATGGCGGAATAAATGGTTTTGAGTATGTTTTTCAAAAATTGGATTTAGCTTCTGATAAAATTGTCGAAAAATTAGTTTCCAAAATCCAAAATTGTTAAGTAAATGATACCCAACATTTCTGATATCAATAACGCGGCTATCAGGATTAAGCCATATATACACCGGACTCCGGTTTTAACATCCCAAAGTATTAATCAGATTTTAGGCGGAGATTTTTATTTAAAATGCGAAAATTTTCAAAAAACCGGGGCTTTTAAATTCCGGGGTTCAAGCAATGCTCTATTTTCAATTTCGGCAGATAATCTTAAAAATGGAGTAGCCACCCATTCTTCTGGCAATCATGCCGCTGCTTTATCTTTGGCTGCCCATAACCGAAATATTAAGGCTTTTATTGTGATGCCCGAAGATTCTTCAACAATAAAAATTAAAGCTGTAAAAAGCTATGGTGGAATAATTACTTTTTGTGAACCAACATTACAGTCGAGGGAAGATACGCTTTCCAAAGTTATTTCCGAAACTAATGCCATAGAGATTCATCCCTATAACGACTACCATATTATTTGTGGCCAGGCCACTGCTGCCAAAGAATTAATCGAAGATTTTCCGCATCTTGATGTAATAATCGCACCTGTTGGCGGTGGTGGATTATTGAGTGGAACCGCACTCGCAACTCATTATTATTCACCCGAAACAAAAATAATTGCTGCTGAACCCGAACAAGCCAATGATGCTTTTCATTCTTTTTATCAAAAGAAATTCATTCCTTCGGTCAACCCTCAAACCATTGCCGATGGGCTCAGAACTTCCTTGGGGTCATTAACTTTCCCTATCATTCAAAAATATGTTACGCTAATTGTAACGGTAAGCGAATTAAGTATTATACAGGCAATGAGATTGATATGGGAACGCATGAAAATCATTATTGAACCTTCGTCGGCAGTACCAATTGCCGCTTTGCTTGAAAATAAAATCGATTATAAAGGGCAAAAAATAGGCATCATTCTTTCGGGAGGCAATGTTGATCTTGAAAAATTACCCTGGATTTCCTAAACGTTTAATTTGACACACCCTTTAAATTTCGTATTAAACTGAAGAACCTGTTGAATAACGGATTGGGTCTCATCATTAACTAAAATATAATCAGCAAGTTTTATTTTCCGCTTATTATTCCATTGATTTTTCATGCGTTGTTTCACAACCTCTCTGGAACATTTTTCTCTTTCAATAACTCGTTGAATACATAGCTCATCAGGAGCATTTACGACAATTACCGCATCACAAAACCGGTTAAATCCGCTTTCAAATAATATTGCTGCTTCTATTATACCATAGGAATGATCGGTATTATCATCCTTCCATTCATCAAACCGTAGTTTGACCTTGGGATGCAGAATTGAATTTAATTGTATGAGTTTCTCTGGGTTAGTAAAAACATGTTCTGCTAAAAATTTACGGTCGATGTTTCCATCCCGATTACAAACATCTTCTCCAAAAAGTTTTTGCAGTTGATAAATTACCGCTTTATCCTCTAAAAATCTTTTTGATTCAATATCTGCAGAAAATACGGGTATACCAATAATTTTAAAAATTTCACAAACACTCGACTTTCCACTCCCAATAATTCCGGTAACTCCTATTACATTCATTATTTCAGGAGTATATATTCAACAGACTCGGGTTCAAGCGTAATATTGGTAACAAAGGATGGATAACGGGTTATGCCAACATCCAATCTTTTTCCAGGCGTTGTTTCAATATTTTCACAATTCACCATTACACTAAACATACCCGGATCAATACGACGGTAATCTTTTAACGCTACCCAAAAATTAATTTTTGTTTCGTTTGGAAATATTTTAATAGTATATTTCTCTGAATTATTGATATTTATAGGTAATACAACACTTGCTTCGGTAAACTTTTCCACAGGGATTGTAACACTAACAAGCTTTTTAGAAAAATTCACCTTTCCTATTCCATTGATGGGACGTAATGGTATTTTAACAATTTGATTTTGAATCAATTTATGGAACACACATTTCCGAGTCTCTACTTCCCGAATCCTGTTTAAATCGGCTTTCGTTCCTGAAATAACAATACTATCGGGCTCACATTTAATGTTTCCATACAATTGGTATTGTTTCTGAAAGTCATAAGAGATATCAAGTTTAACAGGAACCTTTTTATAGGCCCTTGATTCCATTGCAAGTAATACGGTATCGGGGGTTACGGAAATTAGCTTTTCCTTTAAATCGGATTGTGAAAGAATTTGATGAAGATATTCATTGGACGCTAAATAGGAAATGTATCCGTGAGCTGTCTTTTTGAATTTTATGTTGGAAAGATCAATGTTGAAGTAATTATTCTTTGGAAAATATCTTTTATAAATTAATTCAAAACCCTTCAAATTAAGATGAACATGAATAATAGTATCGCCATTATTGATTAATACCTTGTCTTTCTGCAGGTGTGTAAATCTTAGCGGATAATCAAGAGTAGCAACGTAATCCTTTGATAGTTTTATAATAAGCCATGTAGAAATAGAAAGAATAAGGCAAATAAAAAAAATGATAATCTTTATTCGCAGCTTAGCATCTCTTAACCGCTTTACCTTATCTTTCATCTAAATTAACAACTTATTTGCTCTCAGGCAACTGAGAAGCAGCATCCATTGCAACAGCCGATTTTTCAATTCGTAAACGATTCTGGCCTTCAACTTCAATGGTAAAAGTAGTATTCTGAACTTCAACTATTTTTCCATGTATTCCGCCTATCGTAATGATTTTATCTCCAATTTTCAGGTTTTCCCTGAATTTCTTTTGTTCTTTACTCTTTTTTACCTGAGGGCGAATGAAAAAAAGATAAAAAACTACAATAATTAATAATAAAAAGATAAGCGATGAATACGCTCCACCTTCACCTGGTTTCCCCCCCTGAGCGGGGTTAAATAATAAAACGAAATTTAAAATATTCATTGTGTTATGATTTAATTGTTTGTTTATTTATTAGTTTACTTATTCTTCAGGCACTATAACATTAGCTTTGATACGCAATATTTTAGTACTTGGCTGTGTATTAGCAACAATGCTGATTGTTTTATTTTGAAATCCTTTTTTCCCTTCACTATCAAAGCTCACTGAAATTTCCTTGGTTTCTCCCGCATGAATTATTCCTTTAGGATACTGTGGAACTGTACATCCGCATGAAGTACTTACCGATGAAATAAGTAAATCCGACTTCCCAATATTTTTAAAAGCAAAGGAATATGAAACTTTTTCGCCCTGAATAACCTTTCCAAAATCATGCTCTTCCTCATTGAATTGAAAAATTGGCATATTTTCTGCACCTTGGTTGCCGGTTGCAGAATTAGGATTCTGAATCACATCCGTGGAAATTTTTTCATCATTTCCGGATTTATGATGACATGATAATAAACACATTCCGATAATTGTACAGAAACCTAAAAATAAAATCCTTTTCATCAGTGTCTTCTTTATTAATTTTTACAAAGTTAAAAAAAATAACTAAGCTGGGCTATAATTGATTTAAATTTTAATATCCTTTAGATTACGAACAATATACACGTCATAATCGCCTAAATACTTGAATCCATATTTTTTATACAGATTCAATGCTACAAGATTTTCTTTATGAACTTCAATTTTAATCTGTAATCCGCAATCAATAGCAAATTTCAAAGAGGCTTCCATTAATTGTTTTGATAAACCTTTCCCCTGATATTCTTTTTTAATACCAAAATGATGCAAATATAAGCGTCGTTTATCATTAGTTAGCCAGGATGTACCAAGAATTTCATTATTATTTTTATTGGCAAGTATAAATAAACGTCCTCCGGAAGCAAGGGTTTGTGCAATAACTTCGATATTATCACCACGCTGTGAATTTCCTAACCCGATATCAAGCCATAATTTGATTACATCTTCATAATCGCCAGATACGTAATCACGGATAATAAAATTACTCATACTTATTTTATTCCATCAACCCTCTGCCCGACTTTTTTATCTTTCCTTCAGATTTGAATTCACCGATAAGCTTATCCAACAGGCCATTAATAAAAACACTACTTTTGGGGGTACTGTACATTTTAGCAAGCTCAATATACTCATTTAGCGTTACTTTTATGGGGATAGATTTAAAATCAATTAATTCACAAATGGCCATTTTTAATAAAACAATATCCATAACCGCTATGCGTTCAATTTCCCAATTTTTGGCATTGTCAGCTATAATTTGCTCGAAATCTTTACTATGAATAATTGTACGTTGAAATAACCTGAGTAGAAAATCCTTGTCCTCACTCTTTCCACCTGAAGTTGTATCCTTAAACAACACAGGAAATGGAAAATCCTGCTTTGATTCTTCGTCAATGGTTTTAAAAAACTTAAGAAGCATAACACCCGCCGTATCAAAGTCATCGACCCAATAAATACTTTTTTCTGCACAAAGGCTTTGAAACGGTTCTGAAGATAAAATATATTTTTTAAACATCTTTATAACAAAGTCTTTATCTGCATCATAGGTATCCTCTGATTCATTAATCAATCGGAGATATTCTTTACTTTCCTTGATGGTTAAATAAAACCGTCGAATCATTTCTGATTCATCCGACCAATTGATTCTATATTCTTCTCTTTTACGTTGGAAATTGATATTTTCGGCTATTTGCTTAATTAACCTGTTGTCGATAAATCTCGTACTTGGATTTAATTCATCGGGAGAAGGTAAAAATTTCAACTTGGCTTCTTCAACCTTAATTTTTGTAAAATCAACGATCTCAATTAGCAAGCTGAGTTGATAAATAAATAATTCATAAAGTTTTTCAATACTTTGAATTAACTGCTTTTCTGCTAAATCAACACGTTCGTTTTCCGATTGAAAAAAAGCATACAAGGCTTGCATTACCTTGATTCGCAGAAATCTTCGATTAAGCATAAGAATATTTAAATGAGCAATAATGAATTGTGCCTTTTGCAAAAGTAAGTTTTTGCAAAAGTAGAGTAAATATTAATAAAAAAATGCCCGTATGTTAAAAGATAAAGTAAAATTTTGTTTTTTTACATTTTAAATATTTATTTTTGCCTATTAAATAATCAGGTTTAATTTAAAAGAAGATGGAAGAGTTAGAAAACAACATTGAAAAAGGTGAACATATTTTTTCTCAAGCAATCAGGGCTGGTAAACGAACTTATTTTATGGATGTAAGGACCACTAAATCTAATGATTATTTTATTACAATAACCGAAAGTAAAAGACGTTTTAACAACGATCAGGGTAAATTTATTCATGAAAAGCATAAGTTGTTCCTTTATCAAGAAGATTTTGATAAGTTTTTGGAAGGGTTAACCAATGTGATAAATGGTGTTAAGACGTGTAATTTTCAATTCAATAATAATGAGACATCTTTGACCGGTCAGGATAATCATGATGAACTCAACACAAAGAATGAAAATCATGGTTAGTAATACCGATCTCCCAGGGATTTAATTGACTTAGAAGCGCCTATCTAAAAATTTACATTTTCTGTAATACATAAAAAATTAAACCGTATTTTTTGATTATTAACAAGTAAAAACTCTGTAATTACGGTTCGTCTAATAATTTTCAAACATAAACGTTTAATCCTGATAAAACTTATTAACAAATGACGCCATGAAGTCAGTTGTTAACTTTAAAACTTGTACTTTTGCATTTTCATTTAAAGCATTTGAATTTTTGATAATTAGTCAGTGACTATTATAACTATATATGGGAAAAGTAATAACTATTGCTAATCAAAAGGGAGGAGTTGGGAAAACTACTACGGCAATAAATCTCTGTGCCAGTTTTGCAGTACTGGAGCATAAAACGCTGTTAGTTGATGCTGATCCGCAATCCAATTCAACTTCAGGCGTAGGTTTTGATCCAAAAAATATTAAAACAAGCCTTTACGAGTGTATTATTGATGATGTTGATCCAAAAGATGTAATACTCGCAACTTCAACTCCTTATCTCGATTTACTACCTTCTCACATTGATCTTGTTGGCGCAGAAATTGAAATGATCAACCTTCCCAACCGCGAAAAGATGATGCGGAGAACCATCAACAAAATCAGAGAGAATTATGAATTTATCATTATTGATTGTTCGCCTTCTCTTGGTTTGGTTACCGTAAATGCGCTTGCCGCCGCCGATTCGGTAATAATTCCCGTTCAATGCGAATACTTTGCACTGGAAGGACTTGGCAAGCTTTTAAACACTATAAAAATTGTTCAGACTCGATTAAACCCCGAACTTGATATCGAAGGAATACTTTTAACAATGTATGATTCGCGACTACGCCTATCGAACCAGGTAGTTGATGAAGTTAAAACGCATTTTCAACAAATGGTATTTAATACATTGATTAATAGAAATACTAAACTGGGAGAAGCTCCCAGCTTTGGAGAAACCATCATTATGCACGATGCCACGAGCATGGGTGCGATAAATTATCTAAACCTTGCCCGTGAAATTTTACAAAACAACGATCTTACAAAAATAAATCAGTCAGACAAACAAATAGACTTTGCAAATGAATCCTAAGAAAAAAGTTCTTGGCAGAGGGCTGAGCGCAATTCTGGAAAGCCCTGAAACGGACATTACATCAAAAGACATTTCCGGTGAATTCGTTGCCGGCGCTATAGCCAATATCGAAATTGATAAAATTGAGCCTAATCCATTTCAGCCTCGCACCGATTTTGATGAAGATGCGTTGAATGAATTATCCCAATCCATCAAAGAACAGGGAATTATTCAGCCTATTACCGTTCGTAAATTGGGTTATGATAAATATCAGTTGATTTCGGGCGAACGAAGGCTGAAGGCTTCAAAACTTGCAGAACTGACAAGCATACCGGCTTACATCCGTATAGCCAATGATAAACAAATGCTTGAAATGGCTTTGGTTGAAAATATCCACCGCGAAGATTTAAATGCCATTGAAATTGCTATTAGCTATAAGCGACTGGTTGAGGAATGCGATATTACTTCCGACGAATTAAGCGAACATGTTGGAAAAAATCGTACAACAATTACCAACTATCTGCGACTGCTAAAATTACCTCCTGAAATCCAGATTGCTTTACGCGATAATAAAATCAGCATGGGACATGCCAGAGCCTTGATTAATATCGACGATATCGAAACCCAGCTTACCATTCTCAAGAATATTCTTTCCAAGGATCTTTCGGTAAGAAAAGTGGAAGAAATCGTCAGAAATTTAAGCCAGGACGGTGATAATCCCAAAGAAGAAAAGCATATTGAATTACCCGAAAAATATGTTACGATAAAAAAACAACTAATTGAAAAGTTGGAAGTTAAGGTTGATGTTAAATGTAATAACAAAGGGAAAGGAAGCATCGTTATTCCGTTTAAGTCGAATAAAGAATTTGAACGTATTATCGCAACACTCGTATAAACAATTTCCGTAAAAATAATAACAGTGTCCGGTTTTTGGAGCTTAAAACGATTGATTTTCCGTTCATGCCAGATAAAGTGCTATGCTTTTTCGTGGCAAAAGATGGTTTTGGTTTTTTCCATACTTATCTGTTTTCATCCTTTTGCTGCTTTTTCGCAAAACGATACAATAAAAGATACGATTAACAAGCACATCGTCAAAGCTAAACCCATATCTCAGCATTCGCCACACAAAGCGACTATTTATTCCATGGTTTTACCTGGCTTAGGACAAGCATATAATCATAAATACTGGAAAATACCTGTTGTTTATGCAGGGTTTGGCGTTTTAGCGTATTATATTTCAACCAATAATACCGAATACCAGAAATTTAAAAAAGCTTATACCTATGTAGTTAATGGAGACTCAACGGCTCCCCCACCCAACAGTTATGTGGAACGATACAACAAAAGTAGCACAAGCCTTTTGGCCGGGAAAGATTATTACCGGCGACGGCTCGAACTTTCATATATCTGCACAGCCGCATGGTACATCCTCAATGTATTGGATGCTACCGTTGATGCACATTTTTTCGATTACGACATCAGCAACGACCTTACCCTTCGCGTTGAACCTGTGATTACACCTAATTATATGACTTACAAACCTTCAGGAGGAGTTAAACTTACGTTGCGTTTTTAGCAGTTTTAATTGTTTTTTCTTTCTTAAAAATCAGGAATCTATGAAAATAGCACTTTTAGGTTATGGTAAAATGGGACAAGCCATAGAAAAACTTGCCCTGGAACAGAAGCACGAGATATGCCTTACGATTGATAATGATAATGACTGGCATCAGAAACAGGAAGATCTTAAAAATGCTGATGTAGCCATCGAATTTAGCATTCCTTCAATCGCACCGGATAATATTAAAAAATGTCTGAATGCGAATATCCCTGTGGTCGTTGGGACTACTGGCTGGTATGCTCAATTTGAAGAAATAAAGAACCTTTGCGACGAAAAAAAGGGTTGCTTGTTTTATGCTTCCAATTTTAGCATAGGCGCAAATATTTTTTTTGAAATAAACCGCTTGCTGGCAAAACTGATGAATCCCCATCCCGAATACGGGATAAGTATTGACGAAATACATCACATACATAAACTGGATTCGCCAAGCGGAACCGCCATCTGTCTCGCTCAGGATATTATCAGCCGGGTGAATAGGAAGGAATATTGGGTTAATCATGAAACTGAAAAACCTTCGGAATTGGAGATAAATTCATTGCGTACAGCCAACGTGCCTGGTGTTCATATCGTAAACTATCATTCGGCAAACGATACTATCGAAATAAAACATACCGCACACAACCGACTGGGTCTTGCCACTGGCGCTTTATTGGCTGCCGAATTTGTTATCGGAAAAACCGGCATTTTTACCATGAGCGATTTGTTACAATTGCAATAACCTTTCGGATGAAGCTATTTCTTGTCGGTTTTATGGGCTGCGGAAAAACTACGCTGGGTAAGCATTTGGCAAGCAAACTCAAGTATGACTTTATTGATTTTGACGTATTATTTGAAACCAGATTTCGGATAAGCATTACTGACTTTTTTTTAAAATATGGCGAATCACACTTTCGTAAAATCGAAAGCCAGATGCTTAAAGAAGCTGAATTTTATGACCGTACTGTTTTTTCCACAGGAGGTGGCACAGCATGCTTCTTTGATAATATGGAATGGATGAATCGTGAGGGAATTACCATCTATGTGAAAATGTCGGCGGAAACATTGCATAGCCGTCTGGTAAAATCGAAACTGAAACGACCTCTTATTGCTGATCTTACCAACGACGAATTGAAAATCTATATCGAAAACCAACTGAAACAAAGAGAAGCATTTTATACTATGGCTTCGCTCACCGTCGACGGATTTAATCCGAAAATAGATGAAATCGCCGGTTCAGTCATGGCAAAGATGCTGTCAAATTCTTAATCATCTCCTTCTCAGCAGGCAAACATTTTCCACATGCTGCGTATGAGGGAACATATCCACAGGCTGGATTTTTTCCACGCTGTATTTTTCATCCATCAGGGCAATATCCCTTGCCTGGGTAGCCGGATTGCAACTGACATAAACTATTTTCTCCGGCGCTATTGTCATCAACTGTTCCACTACTTTGGGATGCATCCCGGCTCGCGGTGGATCGGTGATCACCACATCGGGCTGACCGTTAGCTTTTACAAAATCATCCGTCAACACTTTTACCATATCGCCGGCATAAAAAACGGTGTTGGTTATGCCGTTTATCGAAGAATTTTCCCTGGCATCATCAATAGCCGATTCAACATATTCGATACCTACTACCTTTTTGGCATTCGAAGCAATAAAATTAGCTATGGTTCCGGTACCGGTATATAAATCGTAAACCACTTCATTGCCCGTCAACCCGGCAAATTCACGCGCACAACTGTATAGCCGGTAAGCCTGGTCGGAATTAGTCTGAAAAAATGAAACCGGACCTATCTTAAACTTTAGATTTTCCATGGTTTCCATAATAAAGGATTCCCCTTTATATAATTGTACCGGCAAATCGGAAATCACATCATTGTGTTTACTGTTTACCACATACATCAGCGAAGTAATTTGCGGAAAGTGATCCGAAACATGATCCAGCACCGCTTTAATCTTATCCGGTTCATCAGCATTAACCACCAATATCAGCATGATATCGCCGGTATTTGAACTCCGGATAACGATGTTGCGCAGAAATCCTGTACAGCGGCGAACATCATAAAACTCATAATGATTGGTTTCGGCAAACGCTTTGATGGAAAGACGAATAGCATTGGAAGGTTCGGATTGAAGAAAACATTTATTGATATCGAGCACGCGGTCGAACATCTGTGGAATGTGGAATCCAAGCGCATTCATATTACGCGATGCCGGATCAGCCTCCATATCCCCGTCCATCAGCCAACGTTTATTAGAAAATGTGTATTCAAGTTTATTACGGTAATATTGCGTCTTGGCAGAAGCAATAATTGGCAAAACATCCGGCATTTCAAATTTACCAATGCGTTGGAAATTATCTTCTACCTGTTTTTGCTTATAAAACAACTGGGTTTGATAGTTCATGTTCTGCCAGCGGCAACCACCGCACACGCCAAAATGTTCACAAAAAGCCTCTACCCTCTTGTCGGAATACGTATGAATTTTTATGGCAACCCCTTCGCGAAAAGATTTCTTTTTGCGAACAATCTTAATATCTGCCACATCACCCGGAACTACAAAGGGGACAAATACGACCAGTTCGCCCACACGGGCAACGGCTTTTCCTTCGGAACCGGCATCAATAATTTCCACATTTTCATAAACTACCGGTTCACTTTGGTGCTTTCTCATGATTATTCTAAATATAATTTTATGATGTTAAATTTTTTTGCCACAAAATCACGAAAACACTAAATTTCACTAAACTATATTACAAAACGTTTTATTCCGTGTCCAATATTAACTACATCAAAATTGATTAAATAACCTAACCGTTTATTTGTTAATTTAATATGACTTAATACCTGTGCTTCCCAAACAGGATTCACTAAATCCACTGCCTTAAGTTCGCAAATTACTTTATCTTCAACCAAAACATCCAATCTTAAGCCTTCTTCAAAGGTGAGTCCATCATAAACAATAGGAATATCAACTTGACGAGAATAACTTAACCCTCTTTTTGATAATTCGTGGCAGAAACAGATTTCATATACCTTCTCAAGCAAACCCGGTCCCAGATTCTTATGAACCGTATACGCAGCATCAACTATTTTCTTACCTATATCCTCTAATTCGTCAGATATTGGTAAATAGTTTTTTTGGTGCAATTTAGTGTTTTCGTGATTTTGTGGCATTATCTTTAAAAAAAGCAAAGGAAGTAATTTTTATCAGCACCTCAAAATAATGTTTATGTGTAAATCGTAATTCGTAAATCGCAATTCGTAATTTCTTTATCTATTTTATCGTATTTTTGCTGAAAAATTAATTTATGCCATTATCCTGCGGAATCGTCGGTTTAGCAAATACCGGTAAAACAACTTTATTTAACTGCATATCAAATACCCGTGCACAAGCTTCGGCTTTTGCTTTCAGTCAATCCAAATCCAATATCGGACAAATTAATGTCCCCGATGAACGATTGTATAAATTGGATGAATTGATACATTCGGCAAAGATTGTACACACCACCGTGGAAATAGTTGATATTCCTGGGTTGGCAAAAGGTTCGAGCAAGGGCGAAGGCGTAGGCAATGCTTTTCTGAATGATATTCGTAATGTGGATGCGCTTATTCATGTATTACGTTGTTTCGACGACAACCAGCTTCAGCATATCGAAGGTTCGGTAGACCCGGTACGCGACCGCGAAATTTTAGATCTGGAACTTCAGGTAAAAGACCTCGAATCGGTGGATAAGAAGATACATAAGTATGAAAAGCTTTTGAAAATAGGTGATAAAGATGCCAAACATGGCTTGGAAATATTAACAAAATATAAGGACCATCTTGAAAACTTTCAGTCAGCCCGCACCTGCCCCGTGGATAAAAAAGATAAGATATACATACAGGATATGTGCCTTTTGACGGACAAACCGGTGATGTACGTTTGCAATGTGGACGATAAGTCGGCTGTTGCCGGAAATAAGTATACCCAAGCTGTGATCGATTCGCTAAAAGATGAAAAAGCCGATATTTTAATCATTGCCGGTGCGCTTGAATCCGAAATAAACGAACTGGAAAGCAAGGACGACCGGCTCGCCTTTCTCCAGGATGTAGGTTTAAGCGAACCCGGAGTTAATAAACTGGTTCGCTCGGCTTATAGCCTGCTCAATATGCAGACCTTTTTTACTGCCGGACCCAAAGAAATCAAAGCCTGGACAATTAAAAAAGGGATGACCGCACCCCAGGCTGCCGGAGTAATCCACAGCGACATCGAACGTGGTTTTATCCGCGCCGAAGTGATGAAATACAACGATCTCATCACATTAAAGACCGAACATGCCTGCCGCGAAGCCGGAAAACTCTACGTAGAAGGTAAAAATTATGTGATGGAAGACGGCGATATTATTCATATCAGGTTTAATGTGTAGGCTATTGCTAACCGTCTCAGAAACGGATTAAATGCATCTTACATCAAAGCCATGGACAACGAAAACCTGTCAAAAGTCATAAAACAGCTTGAACGGAACAATTTTGAAGTTTTCTATGCAGAAAATGTTTCAGCAGCCAAAACTTTGTTTGAAACCGAGATTCTTAAAAAAGGTAATTTTTCAAGTGTTTCTTATGCCGATTCGCTAACAATGCAGGCAACCGAAGTTCTTGATTTGCTGAGGAACCAGAGTTCTATCAAATTTATCGAAACTTTCGACAACAACGACAGTTGGGAAACCCGGATCAGTCAGCGAAGAAAAGCTCTGGACGTAGATTTGTTTCTCACAGGTACAAATGCCGTAACCGAAAACGGGCAACTGGTCAACCTCGACATGATAGGCAACCGGGTAGCCGCACTTACCTTCGGGCCACGAAATGTGGTTTTGTTTATCGGCAAAAATAAAATCGTTAAAAATCTGGATGATGCATTCAAAAGGATAAAAACAATTTCCGCGCCACTAAATGCAAAGCGTCACGAAAACTTTAAAACTCCCTGCCAGAAAACAGGAGTCTGCGCCAATTGCAGAAGTCCCCAAAGAATATGCAACACATGGACGATAACTGAAAAATCATATCCTCCCCGAAGAATCAAAATCATACTGATTGGCGAAGAATTGGGATACTAACCCAGCCATCCTCCGGCGAAAACACTTGAACCGGGATGTAAAAATTCAGTGTTTTTTTTATAACTTTGCTGAGCGATTGATAAATGCTCGAACCCATACGATTGCTGTGAAATCCAATACGACACGTCACTGCGACGGTAAGCATGCACCATATTTATCAAAGTTTTTAAAAAACTAAAATTTTACTTTTATGTCATCAAATCAGAAACCTTCAGAAACTTCCACAGACGTCTATAATTATTACGGAGCAAAACCGGAAGGTGGAATGCAGGCAAGAGAAACTAAGGAAGCACCGACTCTGCGCGTGGAGAAGGAACGCCAGTTGTATTTTGAGTCTTCTTCCTCTGCATCCGTAGAGTTTCCGTATTGGTACACCCGCCGCTGGGAAGAACTGGAGGGAGAAATCCCAATCATAAGAAGAGCCGAAGCCCTGAAAGCCGGATTTTCGCATTTAACTCCTGCCGTTTTACCGGGAGAATTGCTTGCAATGCGAAAAGCAACGTATCTGCGTGGTTCTTATCCCATGCCTTGGCTGTCGGAAGCATTTTTCCTTGCCAAAGAAGATGAGCTTTATAAAGAAGCTCAGAAAGCCGGAAAGGTTAGCGCCGACGAAGTTACCACTATGGGACAGGGCGGTGGAAACGTTACCAAAAGCATAGGCAATGTGATTTCCATTGCCGGAAAGTTTGGCTTGCGCAAGGAAGAGATGCCGGCTTTGTTGAAGATTGCCAGAAAATGGTTCAATAAATCGGTGGACGACGTTGGACACAAATACGAACAACTCGTTCCGGATTATCAAACCAAAGAAGAAATCATGCGGGCGGTTATCTGTATGTTCGATTCAGGCTACACCTTACCGCAGGGACGGGAAGTGATTAATTATTACTATCCTTTACAATATGGTATTGAAGGTATTAAAAATATCTGTAAAGAAAAACAAAGCCAGGCAGCCGGTTACCCGGAGATGGACAGGTTGTATTTTTACAAAGCCATTTACACCATGCTGGAAGGCCTTCAAACCTGGATACTGAACTATGCCGGGGAGGCCCGTTTTATGGCTTCGCTCGAAACAGACAAAACACAAATAGAAGAATATCTCGACATCGCCGAACGCCTCGAATGGCTTTCGAAAAACAAACCCCGGACATTTCACGATGCACTCCAGATGGTATGGATATTCCATGTAGCCGTGCTCAATGAAGATGCTATTTCCGGCTTGTCGCCAGGCCGTCTGGGTCAGGTTCTTTATCCTTTCTGGAAAAAAGATATGGACAAAGGCATTCTCACCACCGAAAAAACGATCGAGCTTCTTGAATGTATGCGGATGAAGTTTACCGAACTGGATTGCTTTGCATCCATGGGCGTAGTGGGAGGCGTTTTAAGTGGAAACACCTTTAACAACCTTTGCGTTGGCGGTCTGAACAAAGACGGCGACAGTGCAGCAAACGAACTGGAAATGCTTATCCTTGAATCCGCCATGTCGTGCGACACACCTCAACCGACGCTTAGCCTTCTTTACGATGAAAAACTTCCGGAGGAGTTTTTGCTGAAAGGAATTGAATGTACCAAAATCGGAACAGGCTATCCTGCCTGGGTAAACAACCGGGTTGCCATGGAATTTCTCTTGAACAATTATCAAAAAGAAGGTTTACAATTAGAAGAAGCAAGGGCATGGTCCATTGGTGGTTGCCTGGAGACTTCACCGGGAAGCTGGATGCCTCTGGATGTGGACGGAGAAACTTGGTTCATACCCGGAGGTTCGGCTCCTGCAACCAGCGTGGGCGTACATTTTATTTCGTTGCCTAAAGTGCTGGAAGCCGTTTTGTTTGATGGTCTCGACAAACGGACAGGCATACGCGTTTATCCTGCCCATGGTTCCAAACTGGATTCTTATGAAGGAATATGGAATATCTTCAAAAAATATTTCAGTCTTACGGTGGAGATTCTCACGCTTACCAATAATATCCAGCACGACATCTGGGGCAAGGTCTCCCCTTCCATCGTCAACAGTATGCTGAAACCCGATTGTCTGGAAACAGGCAAAGACATCAGCCACAAAGGCTGCCGCTACAACAGGACTTTTAATGTAGAAGTTTGCGGAGGCGTAAACCTTGCCAATTCTTTGGCATCCATAAAGAAAAATGTATTTGATGAAAAGAAGCTGACTTTGCAGGAATTAAAAACTGCTATAGAAGCCAACTTTGGTTATGTTTCTGCATTGGAAACCGGTTCTTACAGCCTGATTGAACAGGTAAAGACGAAAAATTTTACCGGCTGGCTGAAGATTCACAAACTTTGCTTAGATGCGCCCAAATACGGAAACGACGACAAGTATGTGGATAATATTTTCAGAGATTGGCAGAACTGGTTCAGTAAAATGTGCGAAAATTACCGTTCGCTGTACGATGAACCTTTGTATTCGTGCCAGATATCGGTGTCCACCCATGCGCCTATGGGAGCGGTTACCCTGGCTACGCCCGACGGAAGGTTGTGCGGGACTACCTTTGCCGACGGTTCGGTATCGGCATACCCGGGAACGGATACCAATGGACCTTACGCGCTATTCAATTCGGCTACCTGCTACAACCATTCCTTGTCCCAGAATTCGCAATTGAACATGAAAATCCATCCTTCGGTGGTAAGAGGACGGGAAGGTTCAAGGAAGTTTCTCGAGATGATAAAAGCCTATCTCCGCAGAGGGTCGTTCCATGTTCAGTTTAATATTGTGGACTCACGCATGCTTAAAGATGCACAGAAAAATCCCGAAAACTACAGAGGATTGATGGTGCGGGTAGCTGGCTTTACGCAATACTGGGTCGAACTCGGAAAACAAATCCAGGATGAAGTGATCGCACGTACAGAATATGAAAAAATAGGATAAAATTAAAATTATGAAACACTACGATTGTAAATATTACCTGAATACTGACGTTTTTAAAGGCAAATGTAAAAGGGATAAAAGCAGCATCAATGCCGACGACACAGCCTGCGATTATTTTGAGAAGGCTCAAAAATGCAAGTATTGTTCCAACTTTACGCTTACCGGCGAAGAGTTGGGAACCTGCATGAACAAGTATGACGCCTACCCGGAAATGAATGCCATAACCTGCAACGACTTTAAGGCAATATAAACCTGGTTTGAAAGCTTATATATTCGATATTCAGGGGCTGTCGGTACACGATGGCCCCGGCTGCAGGACGCTGATTTTTATGAAGGGCTGCACCCTTAACTGTTTTTGGTGCTGTAATCCCGAAGGCATCAGCAACAAACCCTCGCTGATGTATTATTCTTCAAAATGTATTGCCTGTGGCAATTGCGTTACGAATTGTCCGCAAAATGCTATCCGGATTGAAGATGGGAAACTTATTATTTTAAGGCAACACTGTGCCGTTTGCGAGGAACAAAGCTGCATTAGCGAATGCTATACCGATGCCTTGCGATTATGCGGCTACGAAATCACGCTTACAAAACTGATGGAAATCATTCGTCGCGACAGGCAATTCTGGGGCAGCAAGGGCGGCATAACGTTAACCGGCGGCGAACCTTTGTTACAGATAGATTTTGTAAAAGAGCTTTTGACTAAATGCCATCAGGCTTATATCCATACCGCCATCGAAACTTGTGGCAATGTGCCATGGAAAAACTTTCGGGAAGTGCTTCCCTATCTCGACTGGATTTTCTTCGACCTTAAAAATTTCAACAGCGAAGAACACAAAAAAGCTACCACTGCCAGTAACCAGATAATTCTGGAAAATGCAAGATTCCTCGCCAGGGAATTTGCCGGAAGGCTTATTTTCAGACTTCCGTTAATCCCGGGTTTTAATGATACCAGCGAAAACATTGCTTCCCTCATTCAGTTTATGAAGGAAAACGGAAAAAACGAAATCAACATCCTGCCGTTACATCATCTGGGCAAAGAGAAGTACCAAAAGCTGGATAAAGAATACATAGGAGAAGGTATTCCCGTTCCGACGAACGAACATTTAAGAGTTATCGAACAAACTTTTCGAGACGCCGGAATCCATTGCTATATGGGAAGTGAAACGCCGTTTTAGTCAAAAACTTTAACCACACCTTACAACAGTACCGATTTCGCATTATTCTTTGAGCCACGATTTTTTTGTTCCCAGCAAGGAAAAGATGCCCGACAAAGCAGGACTGAAACAGCCATAAAACAAGCAAATTATCTTTTGCCCTGAAAATATTTTCTCTGAATTTTGTTAAAATTTCATAAACGAACTATTCCGTTTTAGAAATAGTTATACTTTTGTAACCATTTTAAATCGTAAATAATTATTGATTTTTATACCATGATAGAGAACAACGAAAACACCATTAATCTGGTCATCGAAAATTTAACATCCATTCTCCCTTTGCTTTCGAAAAATGTGATGAGGGCATTCCGGTCCCAAATAAACCTTTCACCCGGAGCTATATATACTTTAGGAGCATTAGTCCATCACGGAAAACTGTCCATGTCAGGAATTGGATGTCATTTGCTCATACCCAAACCACATGTAACTTCTGTAGTTGACAAACTGATAGCCGAAGACCTTGTAGAGCGGCTTTATGATCCGAATGACCGCAGAATTATTTATATCCAAATTACGGAAAAAGGCATAGAAACATTTAAAAAAATTAAGTCACTAATCGTTAATGTATTAGGACAAAAACTACAATTGCTTACGGATGAACAATTGCAAACACTGTTGACTTCTTCCCAGCAAGTCAGAGATATTCTGATGGGCATTTTGAAAGAACAGCAACCATGTTCCGCTTCATCCCCTTGTAAAACAGAGTAGTTTATCATTATTTTAAAATAATAAGAAATATAAACCCGTCCATCTGTATGGACATAGAAATTTAATACAAAATTTATGAACAGAAAAAAGAGAAAAATAAATTGGAAATTTTATATTCCGCTCATGATAATCATCTTATTTGTCATTATTGGAGGAATCTATTGGTACATTGATTATTCGAGCTACCTCCGGACCGATGATGCTTGTGTAGCTTCGGACAATACTTCCGTAAGCGCTAAATTATTAGGACGCATCAATAAATTATACGCCCAGGAAGGCGATTCGGTGAAACAGGGACAATTGTTGGCCGAGCTTGACAGTGTGGATTTGCTGGCTCAGAAAAAACAAATCATTGCTTCCAGAATTCAAACCGAAGCTTCCAAAGAACAATCGGAAGCCAAGTATAAATATGATGAGGAAAATATCAAAGTGTTGCAAATTGCCCTTGAAAAAGCGAATGATGATTATGACCGGGCAAAAACACAGTTTGAAGGTGGCGTAACGACCAAAGAACAATTCGACCATATCAAAAAGACAAAAGAAACGGCTCTGGCACAGGTAGAAGCTGCCAAAGCTCAATTGCTTGTGTCGAAAGCGCAGATAAAAAGTGCGGAAGCGGCTATTGGCAGCGCTCAGGCACAAATCGGAGTGATCGCTACACAATTGAACAATACAAAATTGTATTCCCCTACGGATGGCGTGGTTGCCAAACGGTGGTTGCTTTCCGGCGATATTGCACAACCCGGACAATCCATCTACACCATTAATAATAATAAGAAATTTTGGATACTCGTTTATCTTGAAGAAACCAAGATGACAAGATTGCACTTAGGACAAAAGGCTAAATTCACCCTCGATACTTATCCCGGGGTTACCTTTACCGGAAAAGTTTTCACCATGAGTTCCTCCACGGCATCACAATTTTCGCTTATTCCGCCCAACAATGCCTCGGGAAACTTCACCAAGGTAACACAACGTGTGCCGCTGAAAATTTCCATCGAAGGAACAGAGGACGGGCGAAAGCTATCATCGTTCAACTTTTTAACAGGAATGTCTGCCGTAGTTAAAATCATCAAGTAACAATGCATAAGGTTTCAATTATTCATAGAATGCGGCACAAACTTCGCAGCCACAATTCTATCTACCATCCCAGAAGCCCATTGTATAAATGGTTTGTGTTAGCCAATATTATGCTGGGAACCTTTATGGCGGTACTCGACAGCACTATTGTCAATGTCGGACTTCCCAAGATCATGTCATCGTTTGGCGTAGGACTGAATACCATTCAATGGGTCGTTACGGCTTACATGCTTGCTATGGCCGCCATGCTACCCACTTCGGGCTGGCTGGCTGATAAGTTCGGGTATAAAAAGGTTTATTTCTGGGGATTGTTCCTCTTCACCACCGGCTCATTGCTATGCGGTATGTCCAACAACGAAACTACGCTGATCGTTTCACGGGTTATTCAGGGGTTGGGTGCAGGAATGGTTCAACCACTCGGTATGGCAATCATCACCCGTGAATTTCCGGCCCGTCAGCGTGGTATGGCGCTTGGTTTCTGGGCCATTGCGGCAGCGGCTTCCGTATCGTTTGGCCCGCTCATCGGCGGATACCTGGTGGATAACTTTAGCTGGCAACTCATCTTCGACGTCAATATTCCGATAGGCATTATGGCATTATTCTTCACCATTCTGGTACAGCGGGAATTTATCAACCCCAGCGCACGCAAATTTGATTTTGTCGGCTTTGTGTCGGTGATTGTATTTTTACCGGTATTGCTTTATGCCTTGTCGGAAGGAAATGCGGTAACCAATTCATCCGGTTGGTCGGCGCCTTATATTTTAGCTTGTTTCGCCATTTCCGGAATAGCCTTTGCCGTTTTTCTCACCCGCGAACTGACTACGAAATATCCTTTGCTCGACCTGCGCCTGTTATCCGATCATAACTTCGGGATGGGAAATATCATAATGCTGGTGTTCAGCATAGGAATGTTCGGCAGTACGTTTTTATTGCCGCTCTATCTGCAAAATTCTATGGGTTATACCGCCTTGCAGTCGGGGGCCGTTTTTTTGCCGGTCGGAATTATTCAGGGTGCGATTTCACCATTATCCGGACTTTATGCGGATAAAACCAACCCCAAAATTCCTATTTTTATTGGTGTGATTCTGCTCGTACTCAGTTTTTACATCAACTCTAAGCTGTCGTTTCTTTCGGAACATTCATTTATCATGACGTCACTTTATATCAGGGGTTTTGCTATGGGAATTATATTTACACCGTTAAGCACCTTGTCGTTACTAACCATCCCGCGCGAAAAAATGGCTCAGGCATCGGGAATTTCAAATACGGTAAGACAAATCGGAGGCAGTCTTGGAGTGGCTATTCTGACTACATTATTAACATCACGTACCAATTTTCACGCTCAAGCTTATGGTGAAGCCATTCAATCGCATTCGCAGACATTTCAAAATGTAACGCAAAACATGGCTTATTACATCCAGCAACATGCCGGAGGATCGTTTGCAACGGCACTTAAACAGGGACAAAGCCTGTTGTTGTCGAATGTAAGTACACAGGCATTTATCCAGGGCGTTGACGACGACTTTCTGATTGCAGCCTTTATTACCGTACTCGGTTTGATACCTATTATCATATTGAAAACGAAGAAAAGAACAGCATAAACCCGGTTTTATTATTCAACAAAAAATACCAAAGAAATGAACTTTTTATCTAAATTTACCATAGCAGTATTCCTGTTGCCGGTTGTTGGAGTACAGGCACAAACCACCGGCAAACCCTTTACCGGCGACTCGCTGAGTTTTTCGGCAGTGATCAATGAGGTGATGCAAAATTATCCGTCAATCAAAAAAGCGGAACAGGAAACCGAAGTTGCCAACGCCAAAATAGGTTTAGCAAAATCCGCCTATTATCCCGATGTCAACCTCACGTCCTCCTATACCCGCATCGGGCCGGTATCCGAAGTATCCTTCCCGGGCTTTGGAACCTTCAGCTTTTACCCGAAGGATAATATTTCCACAAATCTGAATTATAACCAGACAATTTACGACTTCGGGAAAACAGCCAAAAACGTTTCGCTGGAATATCAGAACAGGGAACTATCCCAATTGTCCGTCGAACAATTGAAGCAACGGCTTTCGTATTCGCTGGTAAACAGTTATTATACCACCGTGTTTTTGCAGGAAGCCATCCGTATTAAAGATGAAGAGCTGACAACCCTCGGTGAACATCTTTATTTTGTAGAAAAAAGAGAGGCAACGGGCTCGGCCACACAATATGAAATCCTGACCACCAAAGTGCGTATATCGACCATCGAAAATCAAAAAACAGATTTGCTGACGTCGCTCCAGGTACAATTGTGCCAGCTCAATTCTTTCCTTGGGAAGCCCCAGGATAACGCATTAACGGTGAAAGATGAGCTGCGGATTCCCGAAGAAGTTGCCCCTGCCGATTTGCTGATTGCATTTGCCCTGGCACATCGCGAAGAGATGAAGATTGCCCGACAGAAAAGCAAACTGGCTGAGATGCGATATAAAATAGTGAACGCCAAGAATAATCCCGAATTTAATTTCTTTGCTTCCGGAGGTTTTAAAAATGGGTATACTCCCGATTTGAATGAAGAAAAAGCCAATTATGCCGTGGGAATAGGGTTTAAATTACCGGTATTTGACGTCTGGCGCACCAAATACAACCGTTTGCAGGTGAAGGCGGAAATAAAAAGTAACGATGAGGATAGCGAACTGGCACGCCGTAACATTGTGAATGAGGTGGTGGAGAGCCGTGCCAACACAAAAGCCTCGCTGAAAAAGGTGATGCAATCGGAGTTACAACTGCAACAGGCGCAACAAGCTTTTGCTCTTGCCAAGACAAGCTTTCAGTCGGGTTCCATCACCAATCTCGACCTGCTCGACAGCTCCACATCGGTTTCCGAAAGCAAGCTGGCCTTGCTAAAGACGCAAATTGACTATACCGTAAGCCTCTTAAAACTTAAGATCGCCCTTGGCGAACGGATTTATCGATAAATAGTCGTCAGGTTTACTTTTTATTCGGCCATTGGAAGGTGTTGACAGGTTTTTCAATGTCCACCCTTCAATTTCGGTCAGATTAATAAAATCTAAAGTGTTGATATTACGCTTCCCAAGCACTGGGTAACGATTCCCAATCACGGGGTAACGATTCCCAAGCGCTGGGTAACGATTCCCAAGCGCTGGGTAACGATTCCTAAGGGCGGGGTAACGATTCCCAAGCGCGGGGTAACGCTTCCCAAGCGCGGGGTAACGATTCCCAAGCACGGGGTAACGATTCCCAAGGGCGGGGTAACGATTCCCAAGCATTGAGTAACGATTCCCAAATATAAAGTGATCATTCCTAATCGTTGATTAGCTGTTCCCAAACATTTATTAATAATTTTAAAATGTTGGATAATAAATAATTAACTCTTGGTAAAAATTTCCATATAAAAATTTTATCAAAAAACAGCATTTTTTTTACATTTTCTAGCTGTTTTACTTGATTTGGGCTTTAAAATGTATTATTTTTGTTTTAAAATTTAAAAACTAAAAAAATGAGCAACAAAATTCCATGCCGTATAGAGGAATTGCCTTTTGTTGCAAGTGCACTACGGCACACTTTTGAACGCGACAAGGCAGATTTTAAATCTTTTTTTCCTAAAAAATTTCCTGACAATACACTGGAAATTCTTGACGGGAAGATAACACCCGTAGAGAATGTGATAAAAACAGAGATTCCTACCCGGGAAATTAAAAAAGTTACCGGGCAGATTTTAGCCGAATCGATGGGTTTACGTCCTGAACTTCTTTTACTGGAAGGTTATGTAATGGATGCCGTAAATCTTAGTTGTGGGGCTGCCGATTTTGGTATCCGCGATGTTCGCAACAGCCTGCAGAGCGGTGATCCGGAATCGCTGGTTAATTCGTTGGGTATCCTTAGTCCTAACATCGAAAAAAATGTTGATGCGCTGAAGGAACAGGGATTTAGCGATGAAGCAAAAGGTTTTTTCCGTCAAAAACAAACCACCCTTGATACCCTGAATAAAAGCCAGAACGACCTGATGAGCGACCGGGCTCAGATTGTAGCCAAAAACAAGGAAAAGTTTGCTGATTTATGGGAAATGCTTGCCCTGATTATGGATCGTGGGAAAAGGATTTATCGCATCAACGACCCGTCGAAACTGCCGGATTATACCTATTCACAAATCATTAAGAAAATCCGCCGCGAAAGAGGCGAAGTCGGAGAAGGCGAAGAAGTAAAACCGGAAGCGTAGGGGATTGCAGATTTGAGATTTTAGATTGCAGAAGGCAGTTAGCAGTAGGCAGGAAGCAGATTGCAGATTTTGAAAGTAAGAATGCGGGATTCCGGAGAGGGATGTTTTGAGAGGCGAAGCCCTGTTGGCGTAAACTAAGGCGACGACAGGGCTTTTGTGTTTAAAATAAAAGGATTGAAAAATTATTTGGATATATAAATTTCATTGTATATTTGTAAAACATAAAGTTAGATTCTAATAAAGAGATAACCGGCATAATGGTGGTTATGGGATGTCGTTGGCGGCAACATAAACTAAAGACAAATTTAATAATGAAAAAAATCAGTCTTCATACCTTTAAATATACGCTTAGAGATATTCATACAAATACTGAAAACAGAAAGTTTTGTTTTGTTATTGGTGCAGGTGCAAGTTATAAGAGTGGAATACCTACCGGAGGGCAATTAGCCGAAAAATGGTTTGACGAGATCAAAGAAAGATATTCCAAAGAAGAAATTACCCAATGGATAAAGGAAGCAAGAATAGACAGAAAAGATCTCGCCGCCCACTATGGTTCTATTTATCGAAAACGTTTTGAAAATGATAAGACTTCGGGATACGAATTTTTAGTTCAAGCTATGCGGGCAGCAAAACCTACATTTGGACATTTCGTACTTGCTCAAATATTAACTAAAGCACCTGGTAATTGTATTCTTACTACTAATTTTGACAGTTTGATTGAATCTTCTATTTATCAATATACAGATAAAACACCTTTGGTTTGTGGACATGAATCCCTGAGCGGTTATGCCAGTCCATCGAATATTCATCCGTTAATCATAAAAATTCACCGCGACCTTTTATTATCGCCTAAGAGTGATCCTGATGAAATCAATACGCTTGACGAAGGCTGGAAAAAGCCTTTGGATAATATATTCAGTAGCCACATCCCTATAATCATTGGTTATGGTGGCAATGATGGCAGCCTGATGGACTATTTTGAAAAAATGAAAAAGCCAAGTAATTTTTTCTGGTGTGGACATAAAGGAACTCCGCCTTCGCAACGAATTAAAAAATTAGTGGAACAGTTGGATGGAAGCTATATCGACATTGATGGATTTGACGAAATGATGAAGGAATTACTTTGGGTTTTTACTGAAATCAAACCCGTAAAAGATGAGTTGGACACGATAACAAGGAGCAGAATTGAAACTATAAATACGCAATTGAATGAAATGAACGTTCAGTCTAAATCTGTTGATCCTATTGAATTAGCATCCAAGAAAGAACTTTCCGCATTTGAATATTCCACTATGGCTAATAATGAGCCCGATTATGAAAAACGAAAAGCCATATACCTCGAAGCCCTGAAAAGGTTCCCCAAAACTGCATGGTTGTTGGGTGAATATGCTTCTTTCTTACATTTTGATAAAAAGGACTATTCAAATTTGGAAGATTATTATCTCAAAGCTTTAGCTATTGATCCTGAAGATACAATCAACAATGGTAATTATGCCCTCTTTTTGAACGACATAAAAAAGGATTATGAAAATGCAGAAAAATATTATCTCAAAGCTTTAGCTATTAATCCTGAAGATGCAATCAACAATGGTAATTATGCCCTCTTTTTGAACGACATAAAAAAGGATTATGAAAATGCAGAAAAATATTATCTCAAAGCTTTAGCTATTGATCCTGAAGATGCAAACAACAATGGTAATTATGCCCTCTTTTTGTACGATATAAAAAAGGATTATGAGAATGCAGAAAAATATTTCCTCAAAGCTTTAGCTATTGATCCTGAACTTGCAAACAACAATGGTAATTATGCCCTCTTTTTGTACGACATAAAAAAGGATTATGAGAATGCAGAAAAATATTTCCTCAAAGCTTTAGCTATTGATCCTGAACTTGCAAACAACAATGGTAATTATGCCCTCTTTTTGTACGACATAAAAAAGGATTATGAGAATGCAGAAAAATATTACCTCAAAGCTTTAGCTATTGATCCTGAAAATGCAATCAACAATGGTAATTATGCCCTCTTTTTGAAAAACAGAAAAAAGGATTATGAAAATGCAGAAAAATATTTTCTCAAAGCGTTAGCTATTGATCCTGAAGATGCAAACAACAATGGTTATTATGCCCTCTTTTTGAAAATCATAAAAAAGGATTATGAGAATGCAGAAAAATATTTCCTCAAAGCTTTAGCTATTGATCCTAAAGATGCAATCAACAATGGTAACTATGCCATCTTTTTAAACAACATAAAAAAGGATTATGAGAATGCAGAAAAATATTATCTCAAAGCGTTGGCTATTGATCCTGAACATGCAAACACCAATGGTAATTATGCCGGCTTTCTATTAATTAAGAATAGGAAAATTGAAGCAACTAAGCATTTGGAAAAAGCATTTCAACTAAATAATAATGAAAAAAATGGTTTATTAGTTGAGCTATGGTTTTATAAATATGCACACTATCCTGAATCGCTTGATGAATCGGAAAAAGCTATTGAGTCGTTATTAAAAGAAGGCGTTCGGTCCATTGGTTGGAATTTGGATAAAAACGTAGAAGTGGCAATTGAAAACGGGCACCCTAATCCTGAAAAATTAAAAGAATTGGCAGAAAGAATTACAAAGTTGTAAGATTAAATGCAGCAGCCAATCGTATGGAGTGGTCTGCTCCGCCAGTTGAGCTGACAGGGAGAGCCTCACACCATCCTGAATACGCGGGACGGTTCATTAAGATGTGGAGCAATTTTCTGGTAAACTGTAAGCATTGACTCGTACCAAATTAAAAGATGTATCATGGAAACCATAAAATCACTTGACACATTGAGCTTCGGCTCCTTATTTATCGCTTTTAATGAAGCATTCAGAGATTATGAAATTCAAGTCAACAGCGAAGAACTTAGCGTAATGTTAAGCCGGAGAGGCTTTGTTCCGTCATTATCCTTTGGACTATTTGAGGACGATAAGTTAATCGCTTTTACACTGAATGGAATAGGCGAATTTAATTCCCGGAAAACAGCGTATGATACCGGTACCGGGACAATAAAAGAATATCGTGGCAGAGGACTTGCCTCTAAAATCTTTACAGACTCCCTGCCCTTTCTCAAAGAGGCAGGAGTGTCACAGTATCTGTTGGAAGTGCTGCAACACAACACAAGCGCCGTTTCGGTCTATCGAAAACTTGGATTTGCTGTAAGCCGGGAGTTTAACTACTTTACACAATCGGGCTCTTCTGTAAGTATTCCTCCTAAAATATTGCCTTCGGCATATCGTATTGGTGAAGCTTGTATGGAGCAAAAGAGTGAGTTTTCAGGCTTCTGGGATTTTACGCCCTCATGGCAAAATGGGTTTGAAGCCATCCTGCGAAGGAAAGAAGATTTTAAGATTTGGGAAGCATATAAAGGGCAGCAAATTGTCGGATACTGTATTTTTGAACCTACTTCGGGCGACGTAACCCAAATAGCAATAGATAAAAAACACCGGCGACTGGGACTTGCTTCTGCTTTACTTTCTGAAGCATTAAAATATAACAGACACACTTCTGTTAAGGTGATAAATACAGAAATCTCTTGCGGGAACATGACGGCATTCCTGAATTCATGCGGAATTCCATTGAAAGGAAAACAGTTTGAAATGATTAAAAAATTGTAATATGGCAACCAACGTAAAAGCAATTATTGCGAACCTGCTATCGTTTTACAACTTTGAAAATAAAATAATACTATCGGTAGGAGCCGGTGGTGGACAATTTGTTGAATATGCGAGAGCAGCTCAAAAAGTATATGCCGTTGACAACGACAAAGAGGCTCTGAATAAACTCAACGACAGTTTGATAAAAGCCAATCTTATAGATAAATTTGAACTTATCCACGCTGAATTTGAACAGGTAAACCTGACTGGTGATGTCGTATTGTTTGAATTTTGTCTTCACGAAATGAAAGATGCAAAACTTGCACTCAGGCGGGCATTAACCATGGCACCCATAGCGCTAATAAGCGACCATTTACCCAATTCAGAATGGGCATACATTGTTGGTGAAGAGCGAAAGGTTGCCAATAGTTGGAAAGCCATTGAAGGTTTTAATCTAAAAAAACATCAATCGTATGATACCGTTCAACGCTTTGCCGACTATGAAGAACTTTACCAGAAGGTGAAAGGACAAGGCGATGAGGTTATTGAACGAATTTCAAAGTTTGCAAATCAAACCGGCATTGAAATTTCCATGTCGTATGGGTTTACGCTGATTTAGCATAAATAAATACGTTAATAATCAAGCGGACTGCCGCCAACTGAACTGATTGGAAGAGCCGCCCATACTTCCACCATTACCTAAAACAAAACACCCCCTGCTACAATAAATAACAGAGGCTGTTTCAGTGTTTACATCCTTCAGCGGGATGTGTTTGTGGTTTACTTTGCCTGGTAAAAGCACATCTTGGGCGAAATGATCTTTTCATCTTTTTTCAGTTTCTTGATGATTTTATCCACTTCCGCTTTGTCAATGCCAGCTTTTTCAGCAACTTCACCGGATTTCATAGGCACTCCGGCATCCTTTAAGGTTTTGAGAACTAATTCTGTGGCATCCATAGGCTATAGTTTAAAGTTACTAATTTGTATAGTTTAGCTCGGAGCCGGGAGTTAGGAGCTAGGAATATTTCTACTCATAGCTCCTAACTCAAAACTCATCGCTTAATCAAGTTTATGAACAACTAAACCGCTCCGAAGTTTGGGCTCGAACCAAGTAGTTTTTGGTGGCATGATGTTACCGGTATCAGCAATGTTGATTAACTGCTTCATAGAAACCGGATACAATGCAAAGGCAACTTTCATTTCGTTGCTGTCCACCCGTTTTTTCAGTTCGCCTAAGCCGCGGATTCCGCCAACAAAGTCAATACGCTTGTCGGTACGCAGGTCTTTGATGCCTAATACATCGTCCAAAACTAATTTGGATAGGATGGTAACATCCAGCACACCTATCGGGTCGTTGTCGTTGAAGGTTCCTGGTTTGGCAGTCATGCTGTACCATTTTCCATCAATATACATGCTGAAATTATGCAGGCAACAGGGTTTGTAAATTTCGCTGCCTTTTTCGGTAATATCGAAAACTTTTCCAAGCTTAGCCATGAAATCAGCATTTGACAGTCCGTTCAGGTCTTTTACCACGCGGTTGTAATCAATGATTGTCAACTGGTCGGCAGGAAAATGTACGGCAAGAAAGAAGTTATATTCTTCGTTACCGGTATGGTTTGGATTATTTTTTTTCTTTTCGTTTCCAACCAAAGCAGCGGCGGCGGTACGGTGATGTCCGTCGGCAACATAAGTATAAGGTACTTTAGCAAATAAGTCAACGATATGCTGTACGAGGGCTTTGTCGCGGATTACCCAGAAATGATGTCCAAAACCATCTACGGAAGTGAAATCATATTCCGGTTCATTTTCCTTAACAAACTTAGCAACGATTTCATCAATTTCCTTAACGTTGGGATAGGTAAAAAATACCGGTTCCATGTTGGCATTGGTAATGCGTACATGTTTCATGCGGTCTTCTTCCTTGTCCTTACGGGTAAGTTCGTGCTTTTTAATGATACCATTCATATAATCCTGCACGCCGGCACAGCCAACCATTCCGTACTGGGTTTTGCCGTTCATAGTTTGGGCATAAATATAAAGGTATTCCTCGCTGTCCTGAACCAGCCAGTTGTTTTTCTGGAATTTTTCAAAGTTTTCCTTTGCCTTGTTGTAAACAGCTTCGTCGTGTTCGTCGATGCCAACGGGAAGATCAATTTCAGGTTTTATGATGTGCAGAAGCGAATAGTCGTTTCCACCGGCTTCCACGCGTGCTTCGGCAGAATTAAGTACGTCGTAAGGACGTGAAGCAAGTTCTTTTACGAGATTTTTTGGAGGACGCAGTCCTTTAAAAGGTTTAAGTATAGCCATTTTTTAAGTTGAGATTTAAAATTTGAGATTTCAGATAAAAAATATCTGATTAATTACTCCATCCCGAAGCTCCCTCCCCAAATACTCGGGGAGGGTCAGGGAGGGGTAGTTTATTTATTTAATTGGAATTTTTTATTTCCGGTAGTAAAGAAATCTGCAATCTGGTTTGCTGCAGCAATTCCTGCATTGATGTTAGCTTCTTCGGTCTGAGCACCCATTTTCTTGGGAGTAAAGAAGTAACGACCGGCATATTTTTCGGCGATTTCGGCTTTACATTCCGGTTCAATATCGCTTAGGTATTTAAAGTCGGGACGTTCGGCAAACATCTTCAGCAATTCTTCTTCGTTGATAACTTCCTTGCGGGCAGTATTTACCAATACGGCGCCTTTAGGCATTTTTGAAAGAAGATTGAAGTTGATTGATTTCTTTGTTTCGGCAGTTGCCGGAATATGTAGTGATACATATTGGCAGGTGCTGTACAAATCTTCCAATTTTTCGATACAATGAACACCATCTTTTTCAATAGCTTCCTTAGGAACAAAAGGATCGAAAGCATAGATTTCCATACCAAAACCTTTGGCAATGGTAGCCACAAGACGACCAACGGCGCCGTATGCCTGGATACCTAATTTTTTACCTTTTAATTCACTTCCAGATTTGCCATTGTACATTCCGCGAGCCATAAAAACCATCATGCCAAGAGCCAGCTCGGCAACGGCGTTGGAGTTTTGTCCGGGAGTATTCATAGCAACGATGCCTTTTTCGGTACATGCAGCCAAATCGAGATTATCGTAACCGGCACCGGCACGTACAACAATCTTCAGGTTTTTGGCAGCTTCTACTACTTCGCGGTCAACGATGTCGCTGCGAACAATCATAGCATCGGCATTGGCAACAGCGCCAAGCAATTCGGCTTTGCTTTTATAACTTTCCAGAAGTACCAGTTCGTAGCCGGCAGCTTCCACCACTTTGCGGATGCCGTCCACGGCAATTTTTGCAAAGGGTTTTTCGGTGGCAACTAATATTTTTTTCATGATGTTATCGGTATTAATTTGTTAGTTATTTCATTAGCTATGAGTTTGGAGCTGGGAGCTATGAGTTGAGAGTTTAATATCAATTACTCAAAGCTCCTAACTCCCTTCTCCAAGCTATTTATGCGTTAGCTTTTTCAAATTCGTGCATAGCATCAATCAACGCCTGAACGCTTTCGATAGGAAGTGCATTGTAGCATGAAGCACGGAAACCGCCAACGGAACGATGTCCTTTGATACCTACCATGCCTTTACCTTTGGCAAATTCCATGAAAGCATCTTCTTTGTCTTTATATTGTTCTTTCATCACAAAGCAGATATTCATACGCGAACGGCTGTCTTTTTCAACGGTTCCAACAAACATTTTGCTGTTGTCGATAGCGTCGTAAAGCAGGTTGGCTTTTTTCTTATTCATTTCTTCCAATACATTAACACCACCTAATTCCTTGATCCATTTCAAAGTTTCTTTAACGGTAAAAATAGGCAGACACGGAGGTGTGTTGAACATCGAACCTTCCTTGATATGCGTACGGTAGTCGAGCATGGTTGGGATAGCACGTTCTACTTTTCCGAGGATATCGTCGCGAATAATTACAAAGGTAACGCCTGCAGGTCCAAGATTTTTCTGTGCACCGCCATAAATCATTCCATATTTAGAAACGTCCACCGGACGACTCAGGATGTCGGATGACATATCGGCAACTAAGGTAACAGGGCTGTCGAAATCTTCGCGGATTTCGGTTCCATAAATGGTATTGTTGGTTGTGATGTGGAAATAATCAGCATCGGTAGGAATGGTCCAGCCTTTGGGAATGTAATTGAAATTCTTATCGGAAGAAGAAGCAACGGTAACTACTTCGCCAAACAATTTAGCTTCTTTCAATGCTTTTTTTGCCCAAACACCTGTTTCCAAGTAAGCAGCTTTTTTATTCAAAAGGTTAAAAGGAACCATGCAGAACTGAAGGCTTGCACCGCCACCAAGAAACAAAACGTGATAATTATCAGGAATATTCAACATTTCTTTAAATAAAGCTACGGCTTCATCAATCACTGCCTGAAAATCTTTGCTTCGATGCGAAATTTCCAGGATTGACATTCCTATTCCGTTCAAATCTAAAACGGCTTTTGCTGTGTTTTCAATGGCTATTCTCGGAAGAATAGATGGTCCGGCATTAAAATTATGTTTTTTCATAGTAATATGAATTTTAGGTTATTAATAATTTCTGAGTTTTGTATTTACATTCATAAAAACGATAACAAAATTAGAATATTTTGATCAATTTATCCAATAATTTTATTGAACATTTTTAGTTTATAATAATTGTCCGGTAAATAAATTGATACCTTTACTTTTTTAAAAAATAAGATTTTTACCTTTCCTTATAATAATTGAATAATTATGACTTTAGACAATAGGATTGAAGTATTTATAAAACTGGGAAACTTCCTAAGATGGTGTGTAAACGATGACAAACGGAATGCAAATCCCGATGCTGTATTCCAAAAGCATTATTCTGATTTTGAAAAACTGATTCAAAATATTAAAATTTATAACCCATGGTTCACCGAAAATAATGTTCGCTTTGCTATTGCTGCGTTAGGAAAAAGTCTGACGGCGGAAAATTTGAAAAAATGGCTTCTCCCCTATCGCAATCAGCTTGAAACAGAAAAAAAAACAAAGAATATTGCCGTTGTTATGGCTGGGAATATTCCTGCCGTCGGGTTTCATGATTTTTTAAGTGTTTTGATTTCCGGGAATCGTTTTATTGGGAAACTTTCATCGGACGATGATAAATTAATCCCTGCCATTGCTAATATACTTATGGATTACGAGCCGGAATTCGGCAAACGGATCTACTTTTCCGAAGGGAAACTCGAAAATTTTGATGCGGTAATAGCTACCGGTAGTAATAATACTTCCCGTTATTTTGAATATTATTTTGGAAAGTACTCTCATATTCTCCGCCATAACCGAAATGCCATTGCTATTCTTACTGGTAAAGAATCAAATGAAGAATTGAAAGCCTTAGGAAACGATATTTTTATCCATTTTGGAATGGGATGCCGTAATGTGTCCAAACTGTTTGTGCCGGAAGGATATTCGTTCGTAAAATTCTTCGAAGCTAATGAATCGTGGAACGATTTGGCTAATCATAACAAATACCGAAACAATTACGATTATTATAAATCAATCTTTTTGGTTAACAGCATTCCCTTTGCTGACAATGGATTCCTGCTTTTGAAGGAAGATAGGGCTATTGCTTCGCCGGTTTCGGTGATTAATTTTGAAAAATACGGCAATTTGGAAGTTGTTGAGCAAGAACTAAATAATCATTCTGAGAATATCCAATGTGTCATTGGAAGCAATGAAACATTTGCGACAAATATACCTTTCGGAAAAGCGCAACAACCAGAGCTTTGGGATTACGCCGATAGAGTTGATACGATGAAGTTTTTGGTCAATTTATAACGAATCAATTACCTGGAATTATCAATTATTTCCGAAAGTTCCATCCAGCGAATAGTTTTTTCATCTATCAGTTTCTCGATTTCTCCGAAGCGAATGGATAATTCGTGAAGTGTTTCCATATTTTCTTTACCTGAGTCAAGTCTGTTGATGATTTCCGATTTTTCAGTTTCAAGTGATTGAATCTCATTTTCCAAAGACTCATATTCAAGCTTTTGCTTATATGATGGCTTTTTTACTACATCTTTTGGTTTTTCCCGCTTTGGCTTTTCAATTTTATTTTGGCTTTTCGCCGATTCTTCCAATAATTTCTGACGGTAATATCCGGTATAATTTCCATAATAATCTTTTATTCTGCCATTTCCTTCAAAAACAAAAACATGATCAACCAATTTGTCGAGAAAAAATCTGTCGTGAGATACAATCATCAAACAGCCTTTAAAGTCAAGCAGAAAATCTTCGAGAATTTGCAATGTACTTATATCAAGATCATTGGTAGGCTCATCAAGCAAAAGAAAGTTTGGATTTTTTATAAGAGTGATTAATAAAAACAATCGCCGTTTTTCACCGCCACTCAGGTTGGAAAAATAATTATATTGAAGCGTAGGCGGAAAATTAAAATGATTCAAAAACTGTGAAGCTGACATTGTTCCTTTGCCCAAGGGTATCTCTTCGGCTATATCTTTCACTAATTCGATGACTCGCTTATCTTCTTTTGGCAGAAACCCTTCCTGTGAATAATAGCCAAATACTACCGTTTGCCCCAAACTTATCTTACCCCGGTCTGCGCGGCTATCTCCGGTTATGATATTAAGCAATGTTGATTTTCCAATGCCGTTTTTGCCTACAATTCCTATGCGTTCGCCCTTTTTAAAAGTATACGTAAAATCATCAACAGCTTTAAAGTCTCCGAAACTTTTCGATATGTTATTTAATTCAAGAATCTTTCCACCCAGGCGATTCATTTTCACATTCAACTCTATGGCGCCATTACCTGTTCGCTTTAATGCTTTTTCTTGTATATCGTAAAAAGCATCTACTCTTGCTTTTGATTTGGTTCCTCTTGCCGATGGCATCCGCCGCATCCATTCGAGTTCGGTACGATAAATATTGCGGGATTTTTCGGTTTCTAATGATTCAATATGTTCGCGTTCTGCTTTTTTTTCTAAAAAATAGCTATAATTTCCTTTATAGTGGTATAATTGTCCATTATCCAATTCCAAGATTTCCTGACAAACATTGTCGAGAAAATACCTGTCGTGAGTAACCACCAACAGGCTGAGTTTTTGTTTGGATAAATAATCTTCAAGCCATTCAATCATTTCTATATCCAAATGATTGGTAGGTTCATCAAGTAGAAGCAAATCCACTTCTTCGATCAATGCCTTTGCTAAAGCAACTTTTTTCCGTTGCCCACCCGAAAGTTCGCTTACCTTTTGCAGCAGATTTTCAATCTGAAAACGAGTTAAAATCTCTTTAATTTTGGTTTCATAATCCCAGGCATTTAGAGCATCCATACGAGAACTTGCTGCTTCAAACAGCAGTTGATTTTCGGATGAATCTGATAATTTTATGTTGATTAATGCCTGTTCATAATTTCTTATTGCGGTAATATAATCATTTTCACTGTTAAATACAACTTCCAGGATTGTATTTTCCTCACCTAATTCCGGATTTTGTTGTAAATACGAAACTCTGATACCTTTTCGAATAACAACTCTTCCTTCTTCTGGAAAATCAATACCAGCCAGCATGTTTAAAAGAGTAGTTTTCCCGGAACCATTTTTGGCAATCATTGCTATTTTTTGCCCCGCATCTATACCGAAAGTCAGGTTTTTAAAGAGTAATTTTTCACCAAAGGATTTTTTAAGATTTTCAGCAAGAAGATAATTCATCAGTATTTATAACTTAGATTTGCAAAGATATAAAAAAGAGGCTGCCTTTTGGGGGCAGCCTCTCTAATGCCGGGCATTCAAATAAAAAATTATATCTTTTTTACATTGATTGCTTTCTTCCCACGTTTGTCTTCCGTAACTTCAAAGGTAACATTGTCCTCGTCAGCTATGGGTTTGTCTATCAAGCCAGATGCATGAACAAACACTTCTTTTTGGGTTTCATCGTCAACGATAAATCCAAAACCTTTTCTTTCATTAAAGAATTTTACTTTTCCAGTAGACATAGAATAAATGATTTAAAAAATTAACAAACAAATATACAATAATTTCAGTCAGAAAAATTTTTTCTTGTTTTTTTTAAAAAAAACATAATTTTTTTGTAATTATTTTATATTTTGTTGATTAACTGTATATTAAATAACAGGTCCAGCTCCAACTAATCGTTTGCCTTCATCATTATCCGTGAAATTATTGAAATTTGCAATAAACTTTTCGGCTAATTTCTTTGCAGCATCGTCCCATTCTTCTTTAATTTTCCATAAATTTCTTGGATTTAATATTTTACTGTCAACATTTTTAACATTTTTGGGAATCATTAAACCAAAAACAGGAAGTTCTTCATATTCAGCATCAACCAATGATCCGTCGAGGATAGCGTCAATTATAGCACGTGTAGCAGGGATATCAATACGATTTCCAACACCATAAGGGCCACCAATCCAACCTGTATTCACCAAATAAGCTGATGAACCATGTTCTTTCATTTTTCTGGCAAGTTCCTGTGCATATACTGTGGGATGCAACAACAAAAAAGCAGCTCCAAAACAAGACGAAAAAGTTGGGGTTGGTTCCTTAATACCTCTTTCGGTACCAGCTACTTTTGCAGTATAACCGCTTAAAAAATGATACATTGTTTGATCCGTTGAAAGCTTGGCTACCGGAGGCAATACTCCAAATGCATCCGCTGTCAGGAAAATTACATTTCGAGGATGTCCACCTTTAGAAACAGGCTTTACTATATTATCTATATGATAAATCGGATAGGATACTCGGGTATTTTCGGTTTTCGAGCCATCGGCAAAGTCAATTTCACCTGTTTTATTGTCAAAGACAACATTTTCAAGTAATGCATTCCGTTTAATTGCATAACAAATATCAGGTTCTTTTTCTTTGCTAAGGTTAATGCATTTCGCATAACACCCACCTTCAAAATTAAAGACGCCTTCTTCATCCCAGCCATGTTCATCATCACCAATTAATAAACGCTTTGGATCTGCAGAAAGAGTCGTTTTACCCGTTCCTGACAATCCGAAGAAAATAGCAGTATCGCCATCTTTTCCCATATTTGCCGAACAGTGCATGGCTGCAATTTTTTTCAAGGGAAGAAAATAATTCATGATAGAAAACATACCTTTTTTAATTTCTCCTCCGTACCAGGTTCCCCCGACAACGGCCATTTTTTCTTTAATATTGAAAACAGCATATACATCGCTATGTAAACCCATTTCCTGCCAATGCGGATTCGTAGTCTTGCATGCATTAAGCATCACGAAATCAGGTTTAAATTCCTTAAGTTCTTCTTCAGTTGGACGAATGAACATATTTTTAACAAAATGCGACATCCATGCCACTTCCGAGATTACACGTATTTTTAAACGGGTATTTTCGTTTGTTCCGCAAAATGCATCAGTAACATATAATTTTTTATTGTTTAATTGTTTTTGTGAAACTTCTAATAAAGCTTTCCAAACTGTTTCTGATACCGGTTTGTTATCCGAGCCCTTACGATTGGGTCCAGCCCACCAGATATTTTCTTCTGATGTACTTTCCTTTACAATATATTTATCCTTTGGCGAACGGCCTGTAAAAATTCCAGTATCTACCGTTATAGCACCTGTGTTAGTTAAATAACCTTTTTCAAATCCTTGTAATTCAGGATTGGTTTCATGTTTAAATAATTCCTCATAGGATAAGTTATGAAAAATTTCTTTTACATCATGAATACCATAAACAGTTAAATCCAACGTATTTTCGTCTGAATTTTCTTTGTTACTGCAACATTTACAACTCATAGCTTTTGATATTTGGTTTATTAATTATATGTTTATTTATGGGTTCAAAATTAGAAAAATAAAACGAATTTGTTAAAAGAAATAAATAATTTCTGCTTTTCATTTTATATAACGGAAACATTTATTTTTGTGATAAAAATAATAGGCTTAGTTTTGCCGACGATTTGTGGGTACTATCTAAATTTTATAGAATACTTTTTTTTATTTGCCTGTCCTTATCTCTAAAAGGACAACAAATATCTGGATTGGTCAACGGAAACTATGCGGGTGTTAACGCTGCATATATAAATCCTTCAGCCATCTCAACTTCCTATTATTACCTTGATATAAACCTTATTTCCGGTAATATATTCGAGGAAAACAATATAGCCTATTTGGCTAAAAATGAGTATCGTTTTAGACGCTTCTTTGAAAAGCACCCAAAATATCCTTCCCATATTGATAACAACTCAGAAATGTTTTTCTACATTAATAAAGATATTAAAGGTAAAGGTTTTGTAAATGCCATGATAAATGGACCATCGGCTATGTTAAGTTATGGTAGGCATTCAGTAGCATTAACAACATCCATTCGTTCAGCAATATCTGTTAACGGGATATCTCCAGAAATGATAAAGTTTGCCTATTATGGAATTTCATATAAACCACAGCTTAATTTGGCTTTATCTTCAAAAAAAATCAATGCAAGTGGTCTTGCCTGGGGAGAAATTGGCTTAAGCTATTCATACATACTCTATAATAAATTCTATAGTCAAATTTCTATCGGTTTCAGTATAAAAAAGTTAATGGGTATGGCTGGCATTTGCTACACCAATAATCATCTGGATTACAAAGTTGTAGATGATACGCTTTATATCAAAAAAATAAAAGCATTATATGGCTATTCATTACCAATAAATTACAAAACTAATAAAATATCTGATCATAATTTAATTAATGGTAATGGTTGGAGCTACGATCTGGGAATAACATATATTAGAAAAAGTGAGCCGACAAGTCTCAAACCAATGAAAATTAACAAACCATGCCAGCAAAAATGCTTAGATTATACATTTAAAATCGGAGCATCATTATTAGATGTAGGGAAAGTTAAATTTAACACAAATGCAAGAAGGTATATGTTTGATACAACGAATATTGTTTGGTCGGGGACTCATGCTTATGACATGGACTCTCCTAATGATTTTGATTCTGTTGTTATTCAATATTTAGCTGGTTCTCAAAATCTTTTAATGAAAAAAAATAATTTAACAATCTGGCTACCTTCTGCATTAAGTATCCAAATCGATTTTCATGCATATAAAAATTTCTACATTAATTTAACAGCCATAAAAAGTATTCATTTCGGTAATCAATACGTATTACGTCCAACAAATCTTTCCGTTACTCCGCGTTTTGAAACCAGATTCTTTGAATTAAATTTACCTTTAACACTTTATGAAAATTTTTCACCAAGAGTCGGACTATCGTTACGCTTTATGAATTTTACTATTGGAACCGAAAAAATTACTGGATTTTTTTCATCCTATAATTTTTCAGGTCTGGATTTATACTTTTCATTAAAAGTTAACTTTCTAAAGGGGAAATGTTTGTCCAACATTAATCCTTTTAAAAGACGATCTCCTTGTGATTTCTTGGCCTTTTAAACAATAATTTACTTTATTTTTGTATTTTTATAACTAATTTTATGCGATTTGACATATTGACAATCTTTCCCGAAATGTTTGACAGTCCATTTAACTATTCAATTATTAAAAGAGCTGTAAATAAAGGCATTGTTGAAATTTACATCCACAATATCCGCGATTTTTCTACTAACAAACATAAAAGCGTAGATGACTATCCTTATGGCGGTGGTTCTGGTATGGTTATGATGATTGAACCTATTGCACTGGCTATTAAGAAATTAATGACTGAACGAAAATATGACGAAATAATTTATACTAGCCCCGATGGCAAACCATATAATCAATCAACCGCCAATTTTTTATCTACTTTCAACAATATATTAATACTTTGTGGACATTATAAAGGAATAGACGAGCGAATAAGAGAAATGTTTATAACTCAGGAAATTTCGATAGGAGATTACGTTCTATCAGGTGGTGAAATGGCAACAATGATTATGGTTGATAGTATTATTAGGCTTATTCCAGGAGTTTTAAACGATGAAACCTCTGCTTTGTCTGATTCATTTCAGGATAATATTTTATCGCCGCCAGTTTATACCCGACCTTATGATTTTGAAGGAAATAAAGTTCCTGACATTCTTCTTTCGGGTAATGACAAAGAGATTTCAAAATGGTTGTTCGAAAAATCATTGGAAAGAACCCAAAAACGAAGACCAGATTTATTGAAAAATTTTGAATAACGTTTCATCAATATGATTATTATATAGTTAAAACACTAAATGTTAATACTTAACATCTCCACCATATCAAATCTTAATTTAAAAATATAAATTCAAGTGGCAAATGAAATTAATAATAATCAATGGACCAAATCTAAATCTTATTGGAAAACGAGAGCCAGAAATATATGGAAATCGTTCATTTGATGATTTTTTAACAGAGTTAAGAAATTCATTTTCATCTATATCAATCGAATATTTCCAAAGTAATATTGAAGGGGAAATTATTGGAAAAATTCAAGAAGTGGGATTTAGTTATGATGGGATTATTTTAAATGCCGGAGGTTATACTCATACATCTGTCGCTATTTCAGATGCTATTAAAGCCATTTCAACCCCGGTTGTTGAGGTTCACATCACAAACATATGGGCAAGAGAATCTTATCGACAACATTCACTGCTTTCACCTTTTGTCAAAGGAACTATTAGTGGATTTGGATTAAATTCCTATCGTTTAGCTGTTAATGCTATTATTTTTGAATAAATACATTAATAGTTTCACCTTAAAAATATTTAAGTAAATTAGCCCAAAGAATTTTATTAAATATCATTATTCAGGCCAGTTCTTTAATCGAATTTTGAGTTTTCAAGTTCATTGAAATATCTTTTTTTTCGAAAAAAATAATCAATTACAATATTCCCATTATATATATTATTAACACGCGCATGTTTTATCTTCTGTCTTTTTCTCAGATTCAATTTTAAATGTGCATAAAAACTAATATGAGCATGAATTACTGCAATAAAATCCTTAAAACCACTATCTATTAGAAATTTAAAAGCGGCAATTCCATCTAAGAATAATCGAATGATAAATACTTTTACCAATAATCTATTCGGAAGATTTTTATACAACATGGTTATATTGTTTCGCATATTCAAGTATGTCTTATGGGACGACACTTTGGGTAAAGTACCTCCGCCAACATGATATACAATAGATTGTGGACAATACATAATTTTATAGCCTGCATTTTTCAATCTCCAGCAGAAATCAATTTCTTCCATGTGAGCAAAAAAATCTTCATCTAATCCACCAAACTTATGATATAAATTTGCTCTTACAAACATACATGCCCCTGTTGCCCAAAAAATTTCCGTAATGTCATCATATTGTCCTACATCTTTTTCAATAGTTTGGAATAGCCTTCCTCTGCAAAAAGGGTAAGCATATTTATCAATAAAACCACCTGCTGCTCCGGCATATTCGAACATTTCGGGATGCTCATATGACCGTAATTTGGGCTGACAAGCCGCAATAGTAGGATCTTTGTCCATCAGTTCAATAATCGGATTAATCCAATTTGATGTAACTTCAATATCAGAATTTAACAATACATAATATTCAGCCTCAACCTTTTTAAATGCATCATTATATCCTTTTGCAAATCCTCCATTAATCAAGTTTTGAATAATGCGAATTTGAGGATATGTTTCATGTAAAAATTCAATGGAACTATCAGTAGATGCATTGTCTGCGATAATTATATCACAATTATCTTGACTATATTTAATTACTGATGGAAGAAATTTTTTTAAAAATTTTCTTCCATTCCAGTTTAATATAACAACGGCAACTTTTTTCAAACTATTGAAGTAATTTAAAATTTGGCAAAACTAATGATTTATTGTACCACGTTAAAAAGGCATGCAGATTATTTTTGAACATCAACCGGTTTATATTTCCAGCGTTTATGAGACCACAACCAATTATCGGGATATTTATTTATAAATTGGTCTAATAATTCAACATGTTTTTCAGTAATTTCGTGACCAACAGTTAAACGAGCATTGTCAGTAATTTTAATAATCTCAGCTTCATAAAATCCACGTTTTACTCGCTTTACACAAATAAAAACTACCGCCAATTCAAGAGATTTAGCAATTTTTTCGACACCTAAATAGACTGGAGTATTTTGATTTAAGAAATTTGTCCAATATGTAATTTCATTTTTTGCCGGTGTTTGATCAGCTGCAAAGCCACTAAGGGTCTGAACATTTTTTAATTGAATGAGTTTTCGGTACGTTTCTTTAAACTTAATAATTCCGCCGCCTTTGACAAATTTTGTACGTAATTTATTCAAATATTCATCAAAATATTTATTTGATAACGGTTTTACGATTACATAACCATTAAATTTGGTAATATATGCCATATTCATGGACATCCATTCCCAATTTCCACAATGTCCTGTAGCTGCAATAACACTTTTACCAGAAGCATACAAATCATCAAGTATTTGATAGTTTTTAAACTCAACTCGTTTTAAGAGTTGATTGAGGGTAATGTGTCTGATTTTTATTACTTCAATAATAATATCGCATAGGTTGTGAAAATATTTTTTTGCAATTTTATTAATTTCTTTAGAATTTTTTTCAGGAAATGCATTTCTCAAATTTTCGAAAACAACCTTTTTTCTGTATTTTGCTATATAATAGAAAATTACAAATAAAAAATCAGAAATAACATATAAAACACAAAATGGCAACAGTGATATTAACCAAGCTATAGCTTTAAAAAATAAAAAGAAAATATGCATTCTATTATTTTAATAGCTTTTATTCTTCTTCAAAAAAAGCATCATTTGTTCCCGTTGATTCTCCCATTGGTCTTTCCATGGAAGCACTTACATTATTATAAATTCCTCTATACATCATTGAACTCCAATTATAGTTTTTTAATTCTCCGTCCGCATCGGAATGTATTAGTTCGTAGGTATTATGCGCCATATCCGAATTACAAAATACAAACTTTCTATTCCTTTGGTTTTCTCCCAATTTATGATATTTCCAAATTTCATAAGGCAAAGATACTGCATTTCCACCAACAGAAGCTTTGCCAAATGGTTTTGCTATTATTACATCTGGCATTCCATATTCTAAATATATTCTTCCCCTGTCAGTATCATATCCTTTTCTTATACCCGTACTATAAGTATCATTCACTTTCATTACCAAAATGTGATAATTTTCCCAAGCTTTTTCAGGTTCCAATTCATCCCGTTTCTTCCAAAAATTATAAAAATATTGTTGCATAATTGTTATATCAGATTTTTTTAATTGACTAAAAACAAACGTTTTTTCCATCCCTGTTGAAATTGGAGTCAATGAGTAAATATAATCAAGAAGCGTATCTTTGTTAGTAAATGCAGCAACAAAAGTATTTTCAATACTAAGAGATGAAATATCATTAAAATTTAATTGAACATTGGGATTGTTACGTTGAAAGAACAATTTATTTGAAGCTACTATTTTATTATTTTGATCTTTTAGTTTAATTGCTAAATAATAATTTCCAGAAGGAAGTTCTTTAATATTAAATTGATTAAATAAAACATTTATACCTTGGACGTTTTCTTTTTTATACCTTATAAAATCATTAATAACCTTACCGGTTTCAAATGATTCAATATCCCAGCATAATAAATATTTTTGATCGGCTCCTAATCCCTTATTGGTATTATATATTTCTGTATAAAAAGCAATTGTATCCATATTTTCGGGGAAATAATCACTTACATATGGTATAAAATCATAACCACTTTTACTTAAGATATTTGACTCTTTAGTTTTTTTATATTTTTCTATGAGTTGAATCCCGGAAATAAAAACAGAGTCGGTATTATAATTAATTTCAAGAGGCTGAGATACTGAAAAGGGTATGGTATCACAATTACTATCAGAAATTAACATTTCGAACAAATAGCTTCCATTGGGCAGTGAGAATCGTTGTTGATCAATAAAATTTACGTTTATTTTTGTAGAATCAGAGACTTCCGGGCTCAACAATTCATATTTTTTAAATTTTTTAATCAAATCTCCTTGTTTAAAGAGCATAGTGATTTTCAATTTCCCCTGATATGTATTCTTTTCATTTTTTTTAAACATTACACTTTTCCCTATAACTACTAAATATGTTTCAATATAGGGACCTTGTTCTGGCGAATAAAACGTAGCATATGATAAAAATGCTCTGACCTTAGAAGCATATATGTTATTCATTGGAAATATTCCAATTATAATAACAAAAAATAAGATAAATTTTTTCATGGTTTTATATTTTATTGGTTATCAATTATTTTCAATAAAATCATAATTTATTATAATTTGTAACAAAGTTACAAAAAAAATAAAAATTTTCAAAACATAATTCATTTAGTTGAGAGATATTTTAGTTACAACATTATGTTAAAAACAGTTACTACTATTTATGTTTTGTTTTTACATCTACTGGTTACTAAATATTTTCTTTCTCGTTTTAAAAAAAAATATATCTTTGCAGCGGAGAGATGGCAGAGTGGTCGATTGCGGCGGTCTTGAAAACCGTTGAGGCTAATACCTCCGGGGGTTCGAATCCCTCTCTCTCCGCCAAATAAATAGAATGTAATACATATTATTCCTTTTGTTATTTTATTATTTTAAAAAATTTAGGAGAGATGCCAGAGTGGTCGATCGGGGCGGTCTCGAAAACCGTTGTTCTCTTTTGGGAACCGAGGGTTCGAATCCCTCTCTCTCCGCTGGAATTTTAATAAATTTTATAAATTGTAGAATTCCACAAATCTAATTAAATTTTCCTTATTGGTACTTCTAAAATTATAAGAGTTCCGGAAATCTCATCTTTAGTTTTACCTTTTATATTTTTTATTGTTAAGTTTACATTCATTTTATATTTCTTTTTCAAAAGTAAAATCCTTTCAACGGTAATCTTTGTCCCTAATGGATTATGTTCTATATTATTTAACTTTTGAATTTTTTTAGATTTTTCTATTCCAATACCATTATCTTCAACTTCTATTTGAATACTATTAGCTTTTTCAACAATTCTAATATCAACCTTACCCATTTGATTTTGATTTAAAATACCGTGTTCAATGGAATTTTCTATGAATGGTTGTATCATCATGGGAGGAATTGCAATTAAAGATTTATTAATTTCATTATCAATTGATAAGCTGTATTGAAATTTATCCTTAAATCTTAATTCCTGTAGTTCTAAATATAGTTGAATCGTTTCTATTTCTTTTTCAAGAGTAATAAAATCTTCTCTTGAATTGATTAATACCAATCTAATTAGCTTAGCAAAACTTGATAAATAGCTAGCCGCCTTAATTGAATTATTTTTAAAAATATAGCTTTGAATTGATAATAAGGAATTAAAAATAAAATGAGGATTCATTTGTGAACGAAAAAGTTTTTGTTCAATATTTGCATTTTTCTGATCATTTTTAAGTTGTGACTGTTTATAAAATAGTAATATAATTACAGAAGTTAATATAAAAAAAATTGCTACGGAAGAATAAAAATATTGGCGCCTTTTATTAATAAGGTTTTGTATTTCTTTTTCTTTAACTATTTTACTCATCAATTGATCTTTTTTTTCAATCTCATATTTTGCTTGTATTTCTGTAATTTTTCTATCCTTTTCTTCTCGATTAATATTATCATTTAACGATGTTAATAATATATGATAATTTAGAGCTTTTTTGTAGTTTTTTTGTTTTACGAACAATTCATATATCTTTTTATAATTATATTGCACATAATCTTTCCTTTCTAAGCCTTTGGCTATTAATAAACCCATCTGAAAGTATTTAAGTGCGTTTTTATAATCATTCATCAAAAAATATGAGCTTCCAATATTAGTATAGGAACTTCCAATTAGGAAATCGTATCCTGACATTTTACGTATATTTAACGATATAATATTATATTGCAGCGAGAGATTGTGCTTTTTTTGCAATTGGCAGACATGTGCTATTCTTGTGCATACAATACTCTCATTAAATTTATCCCATTTTAATTTATAAATTTTAAAAGCCTTGTCATAAAAATCTAAAGCTTTTTTATAGTCTTTTGTTTTTAAATAATAATCTCCATAACTAGTAAAAAATTTGGCCAATAAGATATCATCCTTACTTTTATCAATAATTTTTGAAACTTTATATAAATAATAATGAGCTTTAGCTAAATCATTTTTATTTTGATAAAAGAAAGCAAATCCCAAATAAGAATAAACTATATTTGTAATTGATTTTAATATAAAATCATTTTTTAATGCTTTTTCAAAAAAAGATTTTGCTTTTTCATCATTATTTAAAACTATATATAAATAAGCAATGTTTTTAAAGGTATATGATAATACCTTATAATCATTCTCTTTTTCTGCTATTTGCAATCCTTTAATATAATAGGAATATGCTTTTGCATAATCAGCTCTACTTGTATATATTTCCCCAATACAATTGTAAACAGAACACATATTTGTGTGATCTCCAATTTTTTGGTATAGTATTAAAGACCTTTCAAAATATTCTTCGCTTTTATTATAGTTTCCATTGTAATTACAAATTTGCCCTTGAATTAAATACGAATTTGCAGCTCCCTTAATATATTTACATTCAATTGCGTTTTTTAGGGACTGTTGTGAATAATTAACAGCTTTTGACAAATTAATATTTATATAATATTCCGCTATACTATTTAACAGATCAATTTTATCATATCCATACGATTTTCTAAGTTTGTTACTAAGCGAATCTATATGCGTATTTTGCGAAACGGAATAATTAATGAAATTCAAAAAGAAAAGTATTAAAAAAAATACTTTATCATTTATCAACCTATTAATTTTAAAACAATGCAATTTAATATTCAAGACAATGTTTGTTTATTACAATGTATATTATTAATATTCTATTTTATAAAATTTAAAAATTCAAATATAGAAAATTTAAATGGTTAAAATTTCCTTTTTTAATTATTTTGATAAATTATTTCACAGCTATCCGCTTAAATTAAACTAAGCGAACGGTTGCAAAAAATCTCATCAAATCTTTGCGCCTATACTCATCTTTTTTATCTTTGCACTATGATTGAAACAATAATAATAATAGACTTTGGATCACAATACACCCAACTGATAGCAAGAAGAGTCCGCGAATTAAATGTATACTGCGAAATATATCCTTACCATTTGATGCCTGCTATAAATCAGAATATAAAGGGATTAATTCTTTCAGGAAGTCCTTTTTCAGTTAAAGATGAAAATGCACCTAAGTTCGATTTTTTCCAAGTAGAAGGTAAAATTCCAATACTTGCTATTTGCTATGGAGCACAATTGCTCGCACAAATGAAAAATGGCGAAGTAATGCCATCAAAAATTCGAGAATATGGAAGAGCAAATCTTTCATTTGTTAAATATAATAATAACTTGCTTAAAGGTATTTCCTTTAATAGCCAGGTTTGGATGTCGCATGGTGATACAATATTAAAAACTCCTGATGATTTTGAAATCATTGCTTCTACTTCCAATGTAAAAATTGCCGGATATAAAATTGCAAACGAAGATACCTACGGAATTCAATTTCATCCCGAAGTATATCACACCGTGGAGGGAAATACTTTGTTAAATAATTTTATAGTTAATATTTGTCATTGCAAACAATCATGGACTCCAGAATCGTTTGTTGAAACTACAATTAAAGATTTACAAAAAAAAATAAAGAATGATAAAGTAGTACTTGGATTGTCTGGAGGTGTTGATTCAACGGTTGCTGCAGTACTTTTACAAAAGGCTATTGGCAATCAACTTTATTGCATTTTTATTGATAATGGCTTATTGCGCAAAAATGAGTTTATAAACGTACTTCAAGCATATAAATCCATGGGATTGAATGTAAAAGGCGTTGATGCAAATAAAAAATTTTTATCTGCCTTAAAAGGAATTACTGAGCCTGAAAAAAAACGAAAAGCAATCGGAAAAGCTTTTATTGAAGTCTTTGAACATGAAGCCTTACAAATAGAAGATGTTAATTGGCTTGCTCAAGGTACTATTTATCCCGATATTATTGAATCCGCATCTGTAAATGGACCATCTTCAACTATTAAATCACATCACAACGTTGGGGGATTGCCAGACATCATGAAACTGAATATTATCGAACCACTTAATAGCCTGTTTAAAGATGAAGTAAGAAAGGTAGGAAAAACAATTGGTATTCCTCCCCAAATATTAAACAGACATCCATTTCCTGGGCCTGGTTTAGGAATCAGAATATTAGGAGAAGTTACACCAGATAAGATTCGTATTTTGCAAGAAGCTGATGATATTTACATACAAGGATTGATTCAACATGATTTATACGATAAAGTATGGCAGGCAGCAGTAGTTCTTTTACCTGTTCAATCCGTAGGTGTTATGGGAGATGAACGCACATATGAAAATGTCGTTGCCCTACGAGCAGTTAACTCTACGGATGGAATGACTGCTGATTGGTCTCAATTACCATATGAATTCCTTTCAATGGTTTCCAACAAAATCATTAATAATGTTAAAGGGATTAACCGGGTTGTATATGATATAAGTTCTAAACCGCCGGCTACTATTGAATGGGAATAAGCAAACAAGATTATATTACATAATAACTTACAATTAATCATATTAAACCTCATTAAATGAAAAAATTTTTCCTTTTCGGAATTTTATTGATTTTATCATCTCTGATTTGTTTTGCACAAGAAAAAAAATTTGACGTAAAACATTCTGAAATTATTGAAAAAATTGACGGGAAAGACTATTATATTCATTTTGCAAAAGAAGGCCAAACCATTAAAAGTATTGCCAAAGCTTATGGTATTACGTCTGAAAATCTTGTTCTGGCTAATCCAGAAATAAAAACGGGAATACATGCCAACCAAATTATAAAAATACCTGTTGAAAGCTCAATTTTACCCCATCAACAATCAAATGTAAAACAGGTTGAAACCAATGATAATAACTTTGACCCTGATCAAAAAACCTATGATTACATATTTCATATTGTAAAAGAAAAAGAAACTATATTTAGCATTGAAAAAAAATACAATATTTCAGAAGATGTATTGATTAAATCAAATCCAGAATTAAAAAACGGTCTAAAATTTCAATCCACTATAAAAATCCCTCTGCATCAGACAAAAACAGCAGAAAAAACTTTGCAAGTTAATCAATCCAACCCTACTCCCCAAAAATTGGAAGTACAAGAAACGCAAAAAAATAACCAAAATTTAATAGAATACCATGTGGCATCTAAAGAAACACTATATGGAATTTCTAAAAAATTTGGAATTCCTATACCCGAGTTAATACGTATTAATCCTGAATTAAAAGATGGACTAAAAAAAGATCAAATTATTAAAATTCCTTCCAATAGCCCAGAGAAAAACCTAAATGATACAATAGAGCATAAAAAGGAAATTAAGCATGCTGTTTTAGATACTTTTCCTGAAAAAAATATCGTAAAAGAAAAAAAAGCAATAAATGCTAACGTTATAGCTACTGAAGTTTCCCAACCCTCAGATTGTTCAACTGCGCCTAAAAGCAATGTTTATCGAGTAGCACTACTTTTACCTTTGTATTTAAAGGAATCAGATAGCATTATAACAGATGACATTACCAAAATAAAGCCTGCTATAGCATATAAATCAATGAGATTTCTTCAGTTTTATGAAGGAGCGCTTATTGCGGTGGATTCACTAAAAAAAATGGGATTAAATGTAAATTTTTATGTTTATGATGTTGATGAAGATACTTTAAAAACAGGTCTGTTATTGCGGAAACAAGAAATGCAAAAAATGAATTTAATTATTGGACCGTTTTATAGTCGTAATTTTAAAAAGGTTTCCGTTTTTGCAAAAAAATATAATATTTCTATTGTCAATCCACTTTCTACAAGAGAAGAAATACTTGAGAACAATCCTTATGTATTTAAATTTCAGCCATCAAATAAGGCTGGCTTTAATGAAACTGTTAATTTCCTTAAAAAAAATTACTCAAAGCATAACATCTTAGTAATCCGTTATCCCCGCACAAATGAAACCTCTTCCTACTTTAATACACTTAAATCAGAAATAATTAACCAGGAAAACGGTAAAAAATTGAATTTCAAAGAAGTAAATAATATTGATGACATTATTAAAAACCTTCAATCAGAACCCGAAAATATTATTCTGGCATTATCAGAAAATAAAGCATTCGTTTTAAATTTATTAACTAAATTAAATAAAAAAAGAAACGATTGTAAAATTACCATTTTCGGTATGCCTGCCTGGACAGAATTAGATATGGATCCTTTATATACACAAAATCTCAACTTGCATTTATTTATGCCTTCATTTGTTGATTATCATAACAATAATACGAAAAATTTCATTAAAACCTTCCATGAATCATATAAAATAGAACCGGAAGAAAGTAAATATGCATTTATTGGATTTGATGTTACTTATTATTTTTTAAGTGCGCTATTACAATATGGTAATGACTTTAAGTATTGTTTACAAAATATAAAAATGGATCCATTATCTTCTAAATTACAATTTAAAAAGACTTTAAATGGTGGCTATGATAATCAATCGGTTTTTATCGTCCGTTACAAAGATTTTAAAATGGAAAATGTTACAGATAAAATTGACGACAAATAACAATACTTATTGAATTGCTTTTCTGATTTTATTTTTGGAGGCAATTATCTTTAACAACTTTGCTATGATAAAAATGACCGAAAAGCAAAATATTATGGACGCCCCCGATGGTATATTATATAAATAAGAAAAGATCAAGCCTGTAAACGAACCTGCAAATCCAATAATTACAGAAAAAATCATAATAGTTTTAAAATTCTTTGAAAATAGATTGGCTGTAGTTTGAGGAATTGTTAAAAATGATAGCACCAATATTATTCCGACTACTCTAATATTTAACACTATACACAAAGAGATAAGAATCAATAGCATGTAATTTATTGACTTAACAGGTGCGTTATGGGTCATCGCATACTCTTCATCAAATGATATAAAAAGAATTAGCTTAAATAAAATTGAAAAAAACAAAACAATAAATAAAGATAAGATCATCATCAATAGAATCTCGAAACGAGTTACAGTCAAGATATTTCCGAACAAGAAAGACATTAAATTGGGTGCGTAACCGGGAGTAATAAAAATAAAAATAATACCGACAGCCATACCAAATGACCAAATAATTCCAACAGCAGAATCTTCTCTAACATCTCTGCTTTTTGAAATGAATTCTATACCTAAAGCTGATAAGATTCCAAATATTACAGCACCGATTATTGGATTTAATCCTAAATAATAACCTATTCCAATTCCTCCAAATGAAGCATGAGTAATACCATCGCTAATAAAAACTTTTCGTTTGGAAACAATATATGTACCCACAATTCCACATGAAATGCTGGCAAATAGTGCCGCCAAAATCGCATTTACAAAAAATTCATAATGAAATTGCATTAATATATTCATTCTTCCTGATGGTTATGCGTTTTTAATACAGTGTGTGGTACATCACCATGAGTAATTATTTGGATGGGACAATTATATGCCGCAAGTTGTTGTTCCGTAATAACATTTGAATTATGATAATGTAGAAATGTATTTACACAAGCAATTGTTTTTACATAGTAAGATATAGTACCAACATCATGAGTTATCAAAAGTATTGCCATTTTCTTATTTAATTCGCCCAAGGTCTCGTACAAATCGTTTTCAAATTTATTATCAACAAATGTATTTGGCTCATCCAAAATTAGAAGTCTTGGCGAAGAAATCAGAGACCGACAGAGTAAAACGCGTTGCATTTGCCCACCCGAAAGCTCGCCTATCGGTTTTTTGCGCAAACTATAAACGCCCATCTTTTCGAGGAGGTCGTCTACTATTGATTTATACGTACTTGAAAAATGATATCGCTTTATTCCCGCTGACATTAAACCCGATATAACAACTTCAGAAACTGAAATTGGAAACTTTTTATCAATTTGATTTATTTGAGGCAGATACCCTATTAAAGTTTTACCCGGTTCATTAGAAGCATATTCAATACTTCCCTTCATGGGTTTAAGTATCCCAAGAATAACTTTTACCAAAGTAGTTTTCCCTCCTCCATTGGGTCCAATAACTCCAATAAAATCATTCTCATTGATCGTTAGATTTACATTCCTTAAAATGATTTCATCATCATAACCAGCAGAAATAGAATTAAGGATGATCAGATGGCTCATATACTAAGTGCTTTAATAAAATATTAATTAAAACTTTTAATTAAAGACTTGGTAATAGCATCCATATTTTCAAACCAATCGGGTGACAATGCGTTAATTTCAACAACTTTCGCATTAATCTCTTCGGCAAAAGATTTCGCCATGTTTATATCAAATTCTTTTTGAATAAAAATAGTATGAATATTCTCTTTTTTAGCAATATCAACTAATTTAGTTAAATTTTGAGTTGTGGGTTCTTTGCCTTCGACTTCCATAGATACCTGAGATAATCCGTAATCGCGTGCAAAATAAGCTAAAGCGGGATGATAAATTAGAAATTTTTTATTTTTATACGGCAACAATGAATTTTGAATGCTTTTATCTAAACTGTCAATATCTGAAATTAATTCATGGTAATTTTTATCAAAAGTAGATGTGTACTGAGGGTACATCAAAGAAACACCATCTAAAACATTCTTAGCTATTAATTTGGCCATTTTTGGAGAAAGCCAAATATGGGGATCAACACCACTGCCACAAATTTTCCCATTATGTAAATGGTTTTCATTAGTAATTAATTGCATACCCTTAGAAACATCAATCATTTTAATTTCAGTGTTTTGGGTCAATAGCTTATCGGTCAATATTTTTTCAAATCCAAAATTGCCTGTTGTTATATACATACTGGATTTACTAATATCCACCAAATCACGAGGTGTTGGATCAAAATTTTCGGCACTTGAACCCGGAGGAACCAATACTGAAATATGAAAATCATTTCCTGCAATTTTTTCAGCAAAGAATTTTAATGGCAAAATACTAACAGTTATCTGATTACTACTTGCCTGTCGTTTTGAGTTATGACATCCAAATAAACAAGGTAAAAGAAAAATAAAAAAAAATGTTCTAATGATTAAATTTCTCATTTATCTTTTCTTTTATAAGTTAAAAACGAATATGATAAATTGCTATTGGGATCTATTAATCCTTCCTCATTTTCTATCAATTGCCAATCAGTGTCAGAAATCTCAGGGAAAAAAGTATCGGCTTCAAACGAAGCTTGTATTTTTGTGATATATAATTTGTCGGCATAAGGGAAAAATTGCCGATAAACAGACCCTCCGCCCATGATAAAAGTTTCCTCATCATTATTAATTTTTGTCAAAGCATCTTCAATAGAATATGCCATAAAACACCCATCAAAAACCTCGTTGGGATTATCTGTAATTACAATATTTTTCCGGTTTGGTAACGGTTTTTTTGGCAATGAAAAATAAGTATTTTTTCCCATTAACACCGCATGTCCGGAAGTTATTTTTTTAAAATGCTGTAAATCATCACTGATATGCCAAAGGAGTTGATTATCTTTACCTATTGCATAATTTTCAGCAATCGCTACTATAATAGAAATCATATTTTTACGTAATTATTTATTTTGAAATTTCTCCTTTAATATGAGGATGAAACTGATAATTTTCTAATAAGAAATCTTCGTACTTAAAACCAAAGATAGAAGTAACCGCTGGATTGATTTTCATTACCGGAGATGGAAAAGGCGTTCTGGTAAGTTGTAATTTCACCTGTTCAGTATGATTCAAATATATATGAGCATCTCCAAGTGTATGAACAAATTCGCCCAGCTGTAAACCGGTAACCTGTGCTATCATCATGGTAAGTAAAGCATAGGATGCAATATTAAAGGGAACTCCTAAAAATATGTCACAACTTCTCTGGTAAAGCTGGCAGGATAACTTTCCGTTGGCAACATAAAACTGAAACATCACATGGCAAGGGGGTAATGCCATCTTCTCTAAATCGCCAACATTCCAGGCGCTTACAATATGCCTTCTGGAATCCGGATTATCTTTTATTGATTTCACCACCTGCGAAATCTGATCAATTACTTTTCCATCTGCCGAATGCCACGACCGCCACTGGTATCCATAAATTAGCCCAAGTTCCCCATCCTGTGCCGCCCATTCATCCCAAATACTAACCTTATTATCATGCAGATATTTAATATTAGTCTCACCTTTTAAAAACCAAAGTAATTCGTAGATAATGGAGCGTAAATGCATTTTCTTAGTAGTAAGTAATGGAAACCCCTGTTGCAGGTTAAATCGCATCTGATAGCCAAAAACACTGATGGTACCCGTGCCGGTGCGATCATTTTTATGCACACCGTTTTCCATCACATAACTTAATAAGTTGAGGTATTGTTTCATTTTTTCAAAGTAAGCTGTACCCGTTTAAAAATTTTAAGCAAAAAATTATTCTTAACAGTCAGACATTAAATCCATTATCTTATCAGATTAGTGTTTAGCCAGTTCCATCGTTTTTGGATCGTGCTTATGCTTGAAGAAGACAGCAAACAGCAACGCAACCACTAAAGAATATACGGCAAAAGTAAGCCATATACCGTGCCACTGCAAGCCCTCTGCAGTTTTAAAATATTTATCTATCACAATTCCACTGATCCGGCTGCCAAAAAAAGCACCAAAACCATTGGTCATCATCATAAATAATCCTTGTGAACTGGCTCGAATGCTGGGGTCGCTTTGTGTTTCCACAAACATTGATCCTGAGATATTGAAAAAATCGAATGCCATTCCATAAATTATACAAGATAATACAATCATCCAGAGTCCTTCAGCAGGATTTCCGTAAGCAAACAATCCAAAACGCAAAACCCATGCTATCATACTGAATAACATCACTTTTTTAATACCGAACCTGCGTAAAAAAAATGGAATGGTAAGGATAAAAAGGGTTTCCGAAATTTGAGAAATAGACATGATGATAGCCGGAAATTTCACTGCAATCAAATCTTTATACGCTGGAATTTTGGCAAAATCGTGCAGAAAAGTATCGCCATAAGCATTGGTTAGCTGAAGCGAAGCTCCCAGCAACATCGCAAAAATAAAAAACATTGCCATTTTCGTATTTTTAAAAAGTGAAAAGGCATTTAATCCCAGAGCACTTACCAAAGATTTTTTATTTTCTTTACTTAATGGCGGACATTTAGGCATTGTAAAAGCATAAATACCAAGGAGTAATGATGCTATTGAAGCAACATAGAATTGTGCAGCTTTGGTTTCAAAGCCGGAAAGACTGATTACCCAGAGTGCAACAATAAAACCAACGGTACCCCAAACACGAACAGGCGGATATTCGGTAATAATATTCATATTCCTGTTTTTCATTGCTGTATAAGCAACTGTAATGGAAAGGGAAATGGTAGGCATATAAAAAATCATGTTTACAAGCATAACCCAAAACATGGTAGATGGATCCTTAATTGCTGGAATGTAAAAGAGAATGAATGCAGCTATGATATGGAAAATGCCATAGAGTTTTTCGGCGTTTATCCAACGGTCGGCCAAAATACCGGCAATAGCTGGCATAAAAAGGGAAGCAATCCCCATGGTTGAAAAAATTGCACCAAATTCTGTACCTGACCATTGTTTTGTTTGAAACCAATAAGCCCCAATGGTTAAAAGCCAGGAGCCCCAGATAAAAAATTGTAAAAAATTCATTATAATCAAACGGAACTTTAAATTCATAGCTGATTCAAATTAAGTTAACAGTAAATATGTGTGTAATAGCGATTTTCACTTGCGTTTATTAATCTCATCTCTGAGGATAGAAGCTTTTTCGTACTCTTCGTTTTCGATGGCTTTTTGCAAAAGTTCCCGTAATTCGTCCATGGTATAATCAGAATATTCACCAGATTCTGTTTCGGTTTCTTTTATTTTATCGGATGTTTCTTCATCTAAAACAATACCAGCCTCTGCAAGAATGTTTTCATAGGTGTAAATGGGGCAATTAAAACGAAGAGCAAGGGCTACCGCATCGGAGGTGCGTGAATCAATTTCGGTAATCCGTTGTCCATCAAAGCACACTAAACGAGAAAAAAAGACCCCCTCGTGAAAACGATTGATAATTACCTCCGTAATAATAATATGGAATGTATCGGCGAAATTTTTAAAAAGGTCGTGGGTTAATGGCCGGCTGGGTTTCATTTTTTCCAGTTCAATGGCGATGGCTTGGGCTTCAAACCCACCTATAATAATAGGTAAGCGGCGATTTCCTTCCGTTTCGCCTAAAATTAATGCATATGCCCCTTGTTGCGATTGGCTATACGACATACCTATTATTTCAAGCTTAATTTTATTCATCTCTTAACTGAAATCCTATTAAACATTATCCCTGCCAAATTTACAATTTTTTTAATTCGCAAAAACAAAATTCAGTATAGTATAAAATTAAAAAAAAAGCTGTTGCCAAATTCGACAACAGCTTTTTACTCACTAAAAAATTGTTTATTTATTTAGAATGATTTTTTTACTAATAATATTTTTATTAGTTTGAATAGAAAGGATATATATTCCATTTTCAAGATCACTCAAATTAACATTATTAAGATTATAACCATTATTTAGGTTTGCAATTTGTTCAAAAATTATTCTTCCCGTCAAATCCATTAAAACCAACTTTGCATTTTGAGATTTATTGGCAAATATTTTAACAAATACATTACCGGAAGTCGGACTTGGATAAATCGTAATACCGGATGCTTGAATTGGTTTATCAATACCAACAGGGCGAGCAGTAGTAAATGACCATACATCGCTCCAATCTGTTGAATCAGTTTCGCTTCTAAAAGCTTTTACTTTCCAGTAATATATGTGCAAGCGTTCAAGTGCTTCTGGCAATAAATATTGATCGGTTGACGAAACAATTATTTCTCTAATATTTCTTGTAAAATTAATAGTATCGCTAATTAATAATTTATAACTTGTAGCCCCATCTACAGTGTTCCATGTGAATGTTGGATTAATAGAAATACTGGTATCTTGATTAGCAGGAGTTAATAAAGTAACTTCATTCTCTGTTTTAAACCACCATGAATCACTCCAAATAGTAGTATCAGGGCTTGTTAAATCTGCACGTGATTTAAATGCCCTTACTCGCCAATAATATAATTTAGAGTAATCCAAATCATTAGGAATATTATATTGAGAAACATCTCCTAAATTTAAATCAATAATCGTTCTATAAAAATTAACAGTATCACTAAGTTGAATCTGGTATCCTTTCGCAGTAGTAATCTTTTTCCATTCTAATGACGGGTTAATCGCAATAGTTGTATCCTGATTTGCTGGCGAACTTAAAGTAACTTTGCCCTTAATTGTAAAAGCCCTTGTCTCTGACCATAAAGCCGTATCTTTTGTATGCATTGCCAATACTCTCCAATAATATTTAGTTCCAAACATAAGAGTATCAGCAGTAGCTTTCCAACTATTAGCAGTATCTAACCCTTCTTGAATAATATTGGTAAAATTAGAATTTAAACTTATTTGATATTTATAAGTCATCAAAGTATCGCCTAATTTTTTCCAACTTATTTGAACATCCGGCATCTGATCTGTTGCATTATTTGCTGGGCTTGAAAGTGTTGTTTTTGCTGCAACTCTGAAATTGCGTACTTCAGACCAAGCAGATGTATCTTGCTCGTTTTTAGCACGTAATTGCCAATAATACCTTTTACCAAAATAAAGCGTTTTCACTTTAAAATTAGATAAACTGCCATCAAGCTCAACAGCATAATTTAATGGGCTGGTAAAAGTACTGGTTGTATCCATCTGAAAATCAATGCTCGTTAAGCCTGTTTGTGCTATCCATACCAAATTTACATCAGCATTTTGGTCATTTGAAGGATTGCTTTTCATTTTTATTGATGCAATCGTATTAAACGACCACCTTTCAGACCAAGCTGAAGTATCAGGTATTGTTGGATCAATCGAACGAACTTTCCAGTAATAAACTTGATCAAAGAATAGATTATTGGTTTGGTAGCTGGAAAAATTTGTGTTAATTATTGTAGTATTTTGAAACGATGAATCAGTATCAAACAAGAGCTGATATTTCATTCCAACACCTCCAGCAACGCTATTCCAATCAAGTATAACATTAGTTACCTGGTCTGTTGAACTATTTTCTGGTGTTAGCAAGGTAGGAACATAATTTTTTGTTTGCGCAAAAAGACAAAAAGTTGTGAATGCAAACAAAATTGTGATATATATTTTTTTCATATTATATGATTTAAATTATTTATTCAATGTCTCTTTTGTATGATTAATCATTGTAAATTAATGATTTTTAAATTATTTAATTACAATAAATTTCGAAGAAATCGTATTTTCATTTGTAATTAATTGCATTACGTAATTTCCAGTATTAAGGCTTTTGCAATCAACCATTATTTTATGTACGCCTACCGACTGCATGTTTAATTTAATCGAATTCACTAATTTTCCGTTCAAATCAAAAATATTAATTTGCACAGGTGTTGATTTGTCCAATTTGAATGAAAGATTAGCATAATCGGAAGCTGGATTTGGATTAATATTCAAATGGTTTGTTGTAGAAATGGTTTCTGGATTTTCAGGATCATTAATTCCAACAAAACTATTACTTTTAAATAAACCATTGCCATAAGTAGCTGCATAAATAACTCCAAGGTTACTAACCCCCGGATAAACAACTAAATTACCACTATTGGTTGTATCAACAACTACAGGGCGATTTATTGTTTGCTGCTTAAGCATCATTACCGGGAGATTATCTATTCCGTTATACTGAGGAGTCCAAGAATTATCCGATAAGTTCCAAACACCATATTCAGTTCCTATAATTACAGCAGATGTTTCATTATCCATTAAAGAAGAATAAACCGGAATTTGAGGCAAGTCATTTTGAATTGAAGTAAACGTTGGATACTCACTATAGATGGCATCCATAGACTCATAAACATAGTCGGTAGCACCATAAGCATTTAAAGTTAAAATAATATGATTATCATTATTGGGATCAACAGCAATTGATGTAATAGTACGATTTAAATATTTTGCTGAATCTATCTGAGTGGTAGCTACAATACAAGTTGGATTACTAATATCAGCTGTGGCAGCATCATTAGCTAATGCAAGGTTTGAAATCCGATATAATTTTCCGTCTTTTGTTCCCACAAATAAATGATTAGCATCTTTTGAGTATGCCAAACTGGTAGGAGTGCCAGAAATCTGCGCAATTTTAAACCATGTTGGTTCTTTAGTGAAATTCAGTACTTCTTTGGTCATCCAAACAGCATCTTTCACTCCTATAAAAAATCTGTTAGATACAACATCCTGTATTCTTACAGAATCCGCAGAATCTATGGCAACAGGAGTAACATAATAAAAAGGATAAGCCTGGTTGTTACTTTTAGCTACAATAGTTCCATTAGCAGGAATATTTTTCTTAGCATAATATGTAACAGAATCTCTGCTATTTAAGTTATTAAAACTTTCCCACATGGCAAAAGGAGTAAGGAAAGTATTAGTGTTAGTAATAGATGAACTTAAAAATACTGGAGACACACTTCCTCCCTTATCATCAGACCTGCTCATAGAGCAATTAGGTAATGAATAAATTAATATATCGGGATTAACAGCCGATATAGCACAATAGCCGCCATTACCCGAGTTAATACTTGCTCCTTCCTGATTTGTATTTCCAGTTCCATCAATATATATGGTACCATTATCCTGTGAACCGCCTATAACCGCACCTTCACCAGAAAAAGCAACTGTATAAAATTGTGTTGAATTATAATTACGATTTATCTGCGAAAATGTTTGAAAACCATCTGTTGTAGCAAGGATACCATAAGCACTACCAATATAGCAGGTAGAAGAAGAATTGGGAGCAAAAACAATATCAAAATGGTTTATTGTTTGGGCCTCTTTTATTTGCCAATAATAATTTCCATCTTCGTTAGCTTTAACCCCTTCCCACATATAAGTGCCACCAACTAATAACTTTTCCTTATTATCAGGAAAAACAGCTATTGAACTGACGTAATTTCCAATATTACTATATTTAGAAATTGCTGACTCATAATTACCAAATACCATAAAATAATCGCTTCCACCAGGTCCTATAATTCGCCATGAATTACCTTTATCTGTTGATAAATATATATTTTCCAGCTCACCAACTGAAATACCAGGTTTAGTTCCATCTCCAATTGCTACAGCATACAAATAATTTGGATCGGAAGGTGCAAATGCAAAATCTATTAAACCTATTCCACTTGAAGGAAGTTTAGTTGAATCTGTTAATGTATCTCCAGGAGTGTAGGTAGAAACACAAACAAAAGTTGTGTCGGTAGATCCATCCGATATATATCCTTTACCGTTTGCCGAAACCGCAACTGCACCATCAGAAGAGACAGCTACATTTGTGCAAAAAAAGTTTAACGGTAAATAATTAGTAGAAGTGGTGTCAACATATTCATATTTCGCCGTTGTCCAAGTAAGACCATTATCCGAGGAATACATTAAACCAGCATTTGTGGCTGCATAAACTTTTCCATTAGGTGCAAAAGCTATTTTATTAACATAAGCCCACGGAGAAGTTGTATCATTTTCTGCCGGTTTTGTAGATTCAATCTGAGTAAATACATTTCCATCAGTTGATCGGTATATTCCATGTCCGATAAGCCCGCCAAAAGCTGTAAATGTTTTTTTATCCGTTCCATCAATGGAAAGGGTATTATAATAATGATCACCCGTACCCACCCAAATTTCTCCATTTGGAGCTTGAATCATACATGAAACATTAAGTGAATGTTCAGAATTACTAATTTTTGACCACGAAATACCTTTATCTGTAGATTTCCAAATTCCATCACCTGAAGTACCGGCAAATAATGTTTTAAGTTGAGCATCATTTTTATCAACTAAAACCGCCTTGGTTTTTCCGCCATAATTATCCGGTCCAATAGATGTCCAATTTATATTTATCTGCGACGATTTATTAGAAGGTTTTGTTTTGAATTTGCTAGGACCATTATCCTTTGGCAAATTAAATCCAGTAAAGGACCCAGCAAATACGGTAGTTCCGATTAAAATTGCTAATAAACTAAAGAGTAAACTTTTACTTTTCATATTGATTTTTATTTATTTATAAAATATGATATATCCATCTTAAAAGTGGCACAATTTACAACGTTTTTAAATATATCCAAATATATTTTACTAAAAAAGTATCAACAACGCGTTGTTATTAACTCATTTGATACAACTTTATAAAATGTTTTAACTGTGCTAAATAATACGATAAATATATAAAATACTAATAATCTGCGTATTGTTTGTTTTTATGCTATAATTATTATTTTTCGGCAAATATTCAAAAAAAAATTCATCGAATAAAACAATTTCAAGTAAAAAATCCATTCTATTTGATAATAATTTTCTTTACACACGCTTCCTTCCAATACCATTAAATTATGTAAATGAAAATAAATAACTTTGCCACAAAATATTTTCCCGTGAAACGACATTCCTATATTATTTATTCGTTCGCATTACTATCAATGCTATTCTGGGGGTTATCATTTGTTTGGTTCAAAATTGTTATTACAATTTACGAACCGATTACCATTATTTTTCTACGACTTGTAATATCAAGCATATTTTTATTTTGTTTGCTTGCCATGTTGCACCAATTTCAAAAAATAAAACCTTCTGATTATAAATCTTTTTTGATTTTGGCACTGTTTCAGCCATTTTTCTATTTTTTAGGCGAAAGCTATGGACTTAAATTTGTATCTTCCACCATTTCATCAGTTATTATAAGTACCATACCACTTTTTAGCCCATTGGTTGCATATTTGACTATTAAAGAAAAGGTTTCACGTTCAAGCCTGATAGGTATAATTATTTCATTTATTGGTTTATTATTTATGCTTATCAATAAAGATTTATCATTAAATGCTTCATCTAAGGGTATTATGCTATTATTTTTTGCAGTTTTTTCGGCCTTAGGATATTCGGTAATCATTAAAAATTTAGCGCATAAATATTCCGCTCTTACCATCATCACTTATCAGAACACGATTGGCGCTTTTTATTTTCTGCCATTATTCCTCATTTTCGACTTTAATCATTTTATTAACGTTGTACCTTCCTTTTATCAAATTTCAGCATTGCTTCAATTAGCCATTTTTGCTTCTTCGGGTGCTTACTTTTTTTATATTATTTCGATACGTGAAATTGGCGTTGTACGTTCAAATATCTTTACAAACACCATCCCAATATTTACCGCTATTTTTTCTTATTTTATTTTAGCTGAAAAATTCGGCGTCAATAAAATCGCAGGAATGGTTATTGTAATATCCGGACTTGTTGTATCCCAGATTAAACGTTATTAATTAATACTCAATCAAATTATCACTAATTAGTTTAAAAAATGTACAAAATTATTGTTTTAGGAGCGGGACTTGTGGGAGGCCCCATAGCTATTGATCTGTCAAAAGAATCAGATTTTGAAATAAGCATTGCTGATATAAATGAAGATTCTCTTGAAAAAGTTACATGTAACCAGCGAATTAAGTCTGTGCAAAAAGATCTATCCAATCCCAGCGACGTAAAAAATTTAGTATCGGATTACGATTACGTTATCAATGCCGTACCAGGTTTTATGGGATTTCAAACACTTAAGGCAATTATTGAGGCTGGAAAGAGTGCCGTAGATATTGCTTTCTTTCCCGAAGATTTTTTTCTTTTAAATGATTTGGCAAAAGAAAAAGGAGTAACGATTATTTCCGATATGGGTGTTGCACCCGGAATGAGCAATGTATTAATTGGTTATGCTAATGCTATGCTTGACAGAACTGAAAAAGCCATAACACTAGTGATGCGTTAACTTTTTAAAATTAGTTGTAAATAATTGATATAAAAACAAATATAATCGTTCTTTGATTTTTTGATTTGAATTGACCTGTAGTTTTGCACTTTTTTAAGTGCATGATTATGAATTCAGGTAAGTATGTATTTGCCCAGCTTTTACAATTTGTCAACAGGTATGAGTTTGAAAAATGTGTAAATCGGTATAATGGTGATCACAGGATCAGAAATTTGAATTGTTGGAACCAGTTTTTACAACTTTTCTTTGGTCAACTGACTTCTCTTAATTCATTACGTGATATTTGTTTATGTCTGAAAGTTCACAAGAAGAAGCTCTATCATTTGGGTATTAAGCAACATGTTGAACAATCAACTTTATCGCGGGCAAATGAAAATCGTAATTGGCACATATTTGCTGATTTTGGAGAGTATCTGATAAAACTGGTAAGACCTCTTTATCAAGATACCCCAATCCCCAATATCGATATTGACAATGATGTGTTTGCTTTAGATTCGACGACGATATCGCTTAGCATCAAGTTGTTCCAATGGGCACATGGAAAATACTCACGGGGTGCAATAAAAGTCCATACCTTGCTTGATTTGCGGGGAAGCATACCGACCTTTATCCTTATTACCGATGGTAAATACCATGACAGCAACGCACTTGATGAGATCATTCCAATCCCTAATGCTATTTATTTGATGGATAAGGCTTATGTCGATTTTCTCGCATTGTACAATATCCATAAAGTAGGGGCATATTTTGTAACCAGAGCAAAAATATCGCTCAATTATATTGAAATCGAAAGAAACTTCAATATTGATGACTCATCGGGGTTAAGAAGTGATAAAACCATCAAACTTAATGGGTATAAGTCTAAAAAACTTTACCCGGAGAACTTTCGGCTTGTTGAATATTACGACCAAGAAAAAGCCTTATTGCTCGTGTTTTTAACCAACAATTTTGACATATCAGCCCTTGAAGTTGCACGTTTATACAAAAATCGATGGCAAATAGAAGTGTTTTTCAAATGGATAAAGCAGAATCTCACCATCAAAAGATTATGGGGGCACTCAGAAAATGCAGTAAACATTCATATATGGGTGGCTATCTGCACTTATCTGATTGTAGCATATATCAAGCATTCACTCAAAACCAACTTGTCGGTTTACGAAATAATGCAAATTTTGGGAATATCTGCTTTCGATAAAACTTCAGTTAAGGAACTGCTTACCGAGGTACAAGTCAATCAAAATGTGAAAGAACAATACGATTTATTTTGTGATTAATTTTAACGCATCAGTAGTGAAGCCATAATTTATGTTGGCGGTTTACCAAAAACAAGAGAACTTCCTTTTGAATATAAAGCCGTTTTTTCACCAGCCGATGTTATTGAAGAATATACCCGTCCAGCTCGCATCGTTGAAAATGGTAAAATTGTCATTCGTGAAGCATTATCTGAACCAGAATTACTTTTTTTCCCAAAAATAGGAACATTGGAGGCTTTTAACAGCGATGGGTTGCGTTCGCTTATCAAAACCATTGATGCGCCTTTTATGGTGGAAAAAACACTCAGGTATCCTGGACATATTGATAAAATGAAATTTTTGCGTGAAATAGGATTTTTCCAAAAAGAAGAAATAAAAATTAACGGATGTTCCATAAGTCCTCTGGCATTAACTTCAAAATTATTATTTCCTAAATGGAAACTCGAAGAAGGAGAAGACGATATTACTATAATGAAGGTTATTGTAGAAGGGGAAGCAGAGGGCAAAAAGACATCATATTCATGGGATTTATACGATCAGTATAATCATGATACTCACACTCATTCTATGGCAAGAACAACTGGCTATACAGCTTCCAGCGCTTTGCGAATGATCATTAAAGGACTTTATCGCAAACCAGGTGTTTCCGCCCCTGAATTTATTGGTAAAAACAAAGAATGTGTTAAATTTTTACTTAACTCACTGAAAGAACGTGGAATAATATACGATGAAATTAAAAAAACAAAATTATAATGATTGAACGCTTTGAGAAATCAAAAATTTTATAATTTTGCAGCCTCAAAAAACGGCGTGGTAGCTCAGTTGGTTAGAGCGTCGGATTCATAACCCGGAGGTCACGAGTTCAACTCTCGTCCACGCTACAAAAACCTGAAGGATAATTCTTTCAGGTTTTTTTAATGCATTGCCGCCATTAGCAAATCAATATCTTGAGAAGGGATATGGAAATAATCGCCCATGTATTTATTAGTAAGTACACCATTATAAAGATATACTCCCTGCCTGAGCCCGTAGTCGGTACGAAACAGATTCTCAATTCCGCCCTCTTCTCCTGTCTTTAACAGCGTAGGTGCAAAAAAGTTACTGAATGCAAAAGAAGCCGTGTGCGGAACCTTAGAGGCAATGTTGGGTACGCAATAATGTGTTACTCCGAATTTTTCGAATATCGGGTTAGAATGGTTGGTTAAATGCGAAGTTTCAAAACAGCCTCCCTGATCAATACTAACATCTATCAGTACAGAGCCTTTCTTCATTGATTTTACCATTTCTTCGGTAACCACCACTGATGTTTTTCCATCGGAAACTCTTAATGCGCCAATAACCACATCTGCATTTTTTAATGATTGGAGTAAAATCTGAGGATGCAGTATGGATGTAAAAATCCGGTTGTTAAAACTTGCCTGCAATCTTCGAAGTTTATAAATGGAATCATCAAAAATTTTAACCAAAGCGCCCATACCCATAGCAGCTCTTGCGGCAAATTCCCCAACAGTTCCGGCGCCAATAATTACAACTTCCGTAGGCGTAATACCCGAAAAACCTCCCAACATTATTCCTTTTCCATATTCAAGATTACTTAGGTATTCTGCCGCTAAAATAATAGAAGTATTTCCTGCAATTTCGCTCATGGCCCGAATTACCGGATGCTGTCCGGTTTTATCTTTAATATTTTCGAAAGAAATAGCCGTAATTTTTTTAGCCATCATTTGTCGGAAAGCATCTTCCTTAAAACTTGATAATTGTACTGACGAAATAATGGTTTGATGGGTTTTAAAAAGCGATATTTCCTCGGACGTAGGAGGAGCGACCTTAAGAATAATATCAGCTTGATATACTTCTTCGGCCGTAGATACTATTTCGCCGCCCATTTCACTAAATTCAATATCAGGAAAATGGGCAATTTTACCAGCTTCAGATTCAATAAGAATCCGATGACCTTTCTGTACCAATAAACCTACGGCTTCAGGAACCAAAGCGATGCGGTTTTCCTGAAATGTAACCTCCTTGGGTATTCCAATAATAAGTTTGCTTTTTTGTTTGGAAAGTTCAAGTGTTTCGGGTTGAGGCATGAGAGTCTCTGTGGGCGAATACTTTAAAAAAGCGGATGTATCTTCAGGATTAATCATAACCATTGTTTTAAAAAAGTTAAAGTAAAAAATCCGGTAAATTCAGGATAAAACAGAATACAAAAATACTATTTCGTTAGTATTTAAAAAACTATTTTTCTTACGAGGGTATTCTCATCCGCCTCAATGGTTACATTTACATAATGCTCCGGCAAAAGTCCGATAAACATATCAGGCCATTCAATGAAACAATAATTACCGCTGTATAAATAATCTTCAACTCCAATATCCATAGCTTCTTCCCTGGATTTCAGACGATAGAAATCAAAATGATAAATACTTTCGCCTGAATTAGTAATATATTCGTTAATAATCGAAAAAGTAGGACTATTAACAACATCCATACTGCCAAGAACTTTGCACAAAGCTTTAATAAAAGTGGTTTTTCCAACTCCCATCTTGCCAAAAAAAGCAAAAACTCTTTGTTGAGGATAGGCGCTCAAAAGTTCCTTCGCTGTTGTTTCAAAATCACCGGGTGTCGGGCATAGTAATTCCATGGATTCTTTACGCGGATTGTATACGCAATATTATCAGTTTGATAATGTAATTATTTATTTTTCAATGTAATGAAAGGTATCAGCATTTCCTCAATTGAAATACCTCCGTGCTGGAAAGTATTTTTGTAATAATTTACATAATAATTGTAGTTGTTGGGATAAGCAAAGAAATCATTACGCCGGCAAAAGACATAATTGGAACTGACATTAGTTCTTGGCAAATATGCCTGTTGGGGGTCTCTGATTTCAAAAACCTCTTTTGGATTGTAACTCAAACTTTTCCCGGTTTTATAACGTAAATTAGTATTGGTATTTTTATCGCCAACAATTCTCACCGGATTGTTTACCCTTACCGAACCGTGATCGGTGGTAATGATAAGATTTACTCGCTTTTCGGATAAAAATTTAATGATGTCGAACAATGGAGAATGTTCAAACCAGGAAACGGTAAGCGAGCGATACGCAGGTTCGTCATCAGCCAACTCGCGGATAACATCCATTTCGGTGCGGGCATGCGAAAGCATGTCTACAAAATTATACACTATGGCATTGAACTTGTTTCCCATGAGGTTAGGCATATTTTCAACCAATTTTTTTCCGGCAGCAAGGTTTAAAATTTTGGTATAGGAATATTTAATGTCTTTTCCATATCGTTTAAATTGTTCGCCCAACAATTCACCTTCAAATTGATTTTTGGTTCCCTCCTCCCCTTCTTCTATCCATAATTTAGGGTATTTTTTATTTATTTCCACAGGAAGTAATCCGGCAAAAATGGCATTACGGGCATATTGAGTTACTGTTGGGAGGATACTGTAATATATCTCATCGTTTTCGACACGGAAATATTCCTCGATAATCGGCTGCAACACTTTCCACTGATCGTAACGCAGGTTATCAATTAATATAAAGAACAACGGATTAGGATCATTAAGGAAAGGCATAACTTTTTCCTTGATCAGTGTATGCGATAAAATCGGGCGTTCCTTTACCGATCCGTTAAGCCAGTTAATGTAATTATTTTCAATAAATTTTGAAAACACCTGATTGGCTTCGCTTTTCTGAAGTTTCAAAACTTCAATAATGCTCTCGTCATGAGATTTTTCGAGTTTCAGCTCCCAAAAAGCCAATTTCTTGTATACATCAGCCCATTCTGTGTAGGATAGTTTGTTGGAAATTTCCATTCCTATATTCCTGAATTCCTGTTGATAAGCAAAAGTAGCTTTTTCGCTTACCAATTTCTTGTTTTCCAGATTCTTTTTCAGACAAAGCAGTATTTGATTTGGATTTACCGGTTTAATAAGATAATCAGCGATGTTGGAGCCGATAGCATCTTCCATTATGGTTTCCTCTTCGCTTTTGGTAATCATTACTACAGGTAAGTTCGGATAAGCGCTTTTGATAAGCGATAGCGTTTCTATTCCTGATAAACCTGGCATGTTTTCATCAAGAAAAACAATATCAAAGGGATGAGTACGTATAATATCCATAGCTTCATCGCCATTGTTGGAAGTGAATACTTCATAACCCTTTTGCTGAAGAAACATGATATGAGGTTTTAACAGGTCTATCTCATCATCAGCCCATAGAATACTTATTTTGTCCATTTTTTTGGTTTATCGTTATAAATCATTTGAATTTCCTACAAAAATAACGAAATAAAGGACTGAAAGTTTCACCGGTAAAATAAAAAAATGTAAAATAAAGTTTTTTGAGGTTTATCTTTGCCGGCAGAATTATTAATATTTTAGCTCTTGGCAACAGACTTCATTCAAAACGACTTTCCTGAACAATCAACCGACGAAAACAATAACGACGCCGGAGAATATAAACCGTTAAACGTAAATCCGGAAAAAGAGCCCGAATTATATTCGCCACAGGTAATCGGAATATTTGCTTTGTTATTTTCCATTATTTTTGGCGGTATACTTCTGATAATAAACCTTTATAAATTAAAGAATAAGAAGGCTATAAAGCAAGTGGCCGCCTTCTCGTTTTTATATACGGCAACCGAAGTTGTTGTAATGAATCAATTTAAGACTTCGGCACCTATTTGGTCTGTTATCTTGAATGTTGTCGGAGCATTGTTATTAACTAATTATTACTGGCGCGTATTTATAGGGATTGATATAAAATACCATAAGAGATCCTTTGTTGTTCCATTAATCATTGGAGTGGGGTTATCTTTTTTACTTTTAGGACTTATGGTGGCAATGCAACAATACGCTGGAATACAATAGTTAGCTATTGATCGGTCACAAAAGTTGCTTTTGGGCTATTTCAGAGAGATTCGTGCATGGTTATACTAAATCGTCCCATCTTAAAGTTTTAAAAGATGATTACTATCTTTGCCAAAATTTAACTATGCTTTGTATCAAAAGTACCAATACCAATCCCTATTTTAATATTGCCAGCGAAGAATATTTTCTAAAAAACTTCGCCGACGACATTTTCCTTTTATATATCAACAGCCCTTCAATTATCATAGGCAAACACCAGAATACGCTGGCTGAAATAAATACCGGCTATGTTAAGGAAAATAAGATCATTGTGGTTCGCCGCCAGACTGGAGGCGGAGCCGTTTTCCACGATTTGGGAAATCTCAACTTCTCTTTTATCCAGACTGTTGAAGGCAACAGGGAAAATATGATAGATTTCCGCAAATACTCACAACCCATCCTCGATATCTTAACTAAATTAGGTGTAAATGCCCGTTTTGAAGGCCGTAACGATTTGACAATAGGTGGAAAAAAATTCTCAGGCAATGCCGAAATGGTTTATAAAAACAAAGTTTTGCATCATGGAACATTGCTTTTTTCATCCAAAATGACCGATTTAACCAAGGCGCTGAACGTTGATCCGCTAAAGTTTCGCGATAAAGCGGTGAAGTCGGTACAAAGCCGTGTAACCAATATTAGCGAACATTTACAACACCCCATGGATGTGATTCGGTTCAGGCAATTGGTGATGGATGATATTATGCAGATGTACGATGATGCCGTGGCCTACGAATTAACCCCATCTGATATCAGCAATATCAACGATCTGGTTGAAACCAAATATGCTACCTGGGAATGGAATTTTGGATATTCGCCCAAATATACTCTTCAAAAGTTTGTAAAAACTCAGGGCGGAAAAATTGAATTTGATATAGATGTAAAAAACGGAGTAATCAACAACATCAAAATCTTTGGCGATTATTTTAACCGTCTCGACACTTCTGACATTGAAAAAGCGCTGACAGGTGTGCCTCATGAGGAGGAGAGCATCCGTAAAATTCTTTCAAATTTTCCTATTGACGATTATTTTCGGCATGTTACCCTTGATGAGTTGATTGAAGGATTATTTTAATATCTATTTGCATTACAGGTTTATAACAACAGGCTTAACAAAAATTAACATACATATACCATTGACTCGATTTTTTATTTTTTACTTTTGCCAAAAAAAGAATCATAATGACAGAAACTGATATTAGAGAACTAAACGAACGCATTCGCCTCGAAAGCTCCTTTGTTGACCTTATTACGATGGAAATGCACAAGGTAATCATTGGACAAAAACAAATGATTGAGCGCATGCTCATTGGTCTTTTATCCAACGGGCACATTTTGCTGGAAGGAGTACCCGGTTTGGCAAAAACATTAGCTATTAAATCGCTTGCCAATGTCATTGATTTAAAATTCAGTCGTATTCAGTTTACGCCCGACCTTCTGCCTGCCGACCTTGTCGGTACCATGATTTACAGTCAGAAAAATGAAGAATTCTTAGTTCGTAAGGGACCCATTTTTGCCAATTTTATTTTAGCTGACGAAATCAACCGTTCGCCGGCAAAAGTGCAAAGCGCTTTGCTGGAAGCCATGCAGGAACGCCAGGTTACCATTGGCGAACATACCTTTAAACTCCCTGAACCCTTCCTGGTTTTAGCTACGCAAAACCCCATTGAGCAGGAAGGCACCTATCCCCTTCCCGAAGCTCAGATTGACCGTTTTATGCTTAAAATCGTGATAAATTATCCAACGCAGGAAGAAGAAAAAATGATTCTGCGGCAAAACATCTCCAACGAAGAAGCTACAACCCGAACCATTGTTAAACCCGAAGACATTCTCCGGGCACGCAATATTGTTCGCGAAGTGTACCTTGACGAAAAGATAGAACAATACATCACCGATATCGTTTTTGCTTCCAGATATCCAGCAAAATACCGGCTTAATAAATTTGAAAACCTGATTAATTACGGAGCATCACCACGTGCCAGCATCAATCTGGCATTGGCTGCCAAAGCTTTTGCTTTTATTAAACGCCGTGGTTATGTCATTCCTGAAGACATACGGGCAGTGGCAAACGATGTCATGCGTCACCGTATCGGATTAACCTACGAAGCCGAAGCCGAAAACATCACAACCGAAGAAATCATCAACGAAATCCTTAACATCGTTGAAGTACCGTAGAAAATTTGAAATTTTGAATTTTGCATTTAAAATTAAGAATTGAAGATTTTTTTAACGACTACGATATCACGAACAAAGTAAGTGTGCAATTCTGAATTTTAAATTCTAAAAATAAAAAATAGTGGAAACTGCCGATATTCTTAAGAAAGTAAGAAGGATAGAAATAAAATCGAAAGGATTATCCAATCAAATCTTTTCGGGGCAATACCATAGTGTTTTTAAAGGCCGCGGGATGGCTTTCAGTGAAGTGCGCGAATATCAATATGGCGACGATATTCGCTCTATCGACTGGAACGTTACCGCAAGATTTAATCATCCTTATATCAAAGTATTTGATGAAGAACGGGAATTAACCGTTGTTTTGATGATAGACGTAAGTGGCTCGAATGAATTTGGAACCGAAAAACAACTCAAAGAAGAATTGATGACTGAAATAGCCGCCGTTCTTGCTTTTTCAGCGATTCAGAATAACGACAAAGTTGGGGTTATCTTTTTCAGCGATAAGGTGGAAAAATTTATCCCACCCAAAAAAGGGGTAAGCCATATCTTGCGCATTATTCGCGAATTGGTTGATTTTAAACCTGTAAGTCAAAAAACAAATATTTCCGAAGCGCTCCGGTTTTTAACCAATGCATTAAAAAAACGAAGTACTGCTTTCCTCATTTCCGATTTTATTGATACCAACTATGAAGAAGCAATGAAAATTGCAGCACGCAAACATGATTTGGTTGCACTACGTGTATTCGATAAACGGGAAACTGTTTTACCAAATATCGGACTGATGAAAGTAAGTAATAAAGAAGATGGTAATCAGATTTGGATTGACACTTCCGATGAAAAAACAATCAGTAATTATCGCAACTGGTGGAAAAAGACAGAACAATACTTTACCAATGCGCTTATCCATTCTGGAGTAGATTCGGCTAAAATTCACACCGGAGAGGATTATGTCCGCCCTTTGATGGGGTTGTTTAAAAAAAGAGGCGCAAGGTATTAGAATTTCAGATTGAGGATTTTAGATTTAAGAATTGGAAAGTCGAAGATTAATAGGAATTAAGAGTTGAAAACGAAAATTAAAATAGTATTTCTTTTATTGTTGATGCTTACCGGGCGAATTGGTTTGGCACAACAGGCAAAAGCCATAGCCAAAATTGATACTAATTCCATTTTGATTGGCGATCAGGTAAAGCTAAAACTCAGTTTTACCCTTCCAGCCAACTGCAAAGCATTATGGACTCCCCTTTCCGATTCTATTGCCGGTAAAATTGAAATAATCAACAAATCAAAAATTGATACGGCTTATTCGGAAGACAAATCTCAAAAAACCCTGACACAATCGTTAACCATCACATCATTCGATTCGGGATTTTATAATTTACCGCCTTTCCGTTTTGCTTACCATAAACCCAACGATACAACATTATTTTACTCGGAATCCAATCCTTTAATGCTTAATGTTCTTACGGTTTCGGTGGACACAACAAAAACATTTAAAGATATCAAAGCCCCTTTAGGCATACCCTTCACCTTTAAAGAACTGCTTCCCTGGATCGGTGGCTTCGTAGCCATTATTCTCTTGGTTTTATTTCTGATTTATTATTTTAACAAACGGAAAAAATCTGAACCTCTTTTACGTTTTCCTCACAAACCGCCACAGCCCCCTCATGTCGTTGCTTTGGAAGCATTTGAAAAAATACGAAAGTCCAAACTATGGCAAAGCGGGAATGTTAAGCAATACCATACCGAACTTACCGACATCCTGCGAAAATATATCGTCGACCGTTTTAATGTTAATGCTATCGAAATGACAACCGACGAGATTCTTGAATCATTTAGCGGAATTACATTGCCAAACGAATTGGTTGATAAACTGACACAAATACTCCAGCTTGCCGATTTGGTTAAATTTGCCAAAGAAGAACCATTGCCTGTTCATCATGACCAGAGTCTGAGTTTTGCCATTGATTTTGTAAAAGGAACCATACCTGTGGAAGAAAATAAAAAGGAAAATCATGTCAATGAAAACACAAATCAATTAATACCTAAAAACCAGTAAGCGATGCCAGGTCATATTCAGTTTTTACATCCTTATTTCCTTTTTTTGCTTCTGCTATTGCCTTTGCTGGCAGTTTGGTATTATTTCAGACATCGCAACAGCCATGCCGACATCCAGATTTCATCACTCGAAGCATTCACAAACACGGGAAAAAGTCTGCGCCAGCGGTTGTATATTTCCCTGTTTGTTATCCGACTTTTAGCTTTAGCTTTATTAATCATAGCCCTTGCCCGGCCACAATCGCATTCGAGTAAACAGGACGTTTCGGTTACAGGTATCGATATTGTTTTAGCTACCGATATTTCGGGAAGTATGCTTGCCGAAGATTTCAAACCTAATCGACTGGAATCTGCTAAAGACGTTGCTTCCGATTTTATTGAAGGCCGGCCAAACGACCGCATCGGACTGGTGGTTTTTAGCGGCGAAAGTTTTACACAATGCCCGCTTACCTCCGACCATTCGGTATTAATAAACCTTTTCAGGGATGTAAAAAGTGGAATGATTGACGACGGAACAGCCTTGGGCGATGGATTGGCAACTGCTGTCGACCGCCTGCGAAATTCAAAAGCCGTGAGCAAAGTGGTTATCCTGCTCACCGATGGCGTTAACAATATGGGCTCGTTAGATCCCATGTCGGCCGCCGAAATTGCGAAACTCTACAAGATAAGAATCTATACCATAGGTGTTGGGACAATGGGTATGGCACCTTATCCCGTCCAAACTCCTTTTGGAATCCAGTATCAGGAAATGGAAGTGAATATTGATGAACCCTTGCTGAAAAATATTGCCGGTTTAACCAACGGCAAGTATTTCAGGGCTACAAACAAACAAAAATTAGCCGGCATTTACAAAGAAATCGACCAAATGGAAAAATCGAAAATTGATGTAACTGAATTCCGTAAAAAAAAGGAAGAGTTTTTGCCCTTTGCCCTTCTGGCTTTGGTATTGCTTATTGCTGAAGGAACATTGCGAAACACCGTTTTTAAAACTATTCCCTAAAACTATCTGATTAATAACAAACAACAATCAACAAACAACAATCAACCAACAACAATCAACTAACTATCAACTAACAACTATCAATTATCAACCAATAAATGTTCAGATTAGCACATACTTTTTTTCTTTACGGACTGTTACTGATTCCGGTTTTTACATTTCTGTTTGTGTTGATGCTTCGTTGGCAAAAGAAATCGCTGAAAAAGTTTGGCGACTGGGACGTAATACATCGCTTAATCCCTGACATTTCAACAGAACGTCCTATACTGAAGTTTGTTCTTTTGATGTCGGCTTATACCTTTCTTATTATCGGTCTTGCCGATCCCCAAATCGGTTCAAAAGTTGAAAAAGTTCATCGCAAGGGCGTTGATTTAATGATATGCATGGATGTTTCCAACAGCATGCTTGCCGAAGATATTAAACCCAACCGGCTGGAAAGAGCAAAGCAAGCCATCTCAAGGCTGATCGATAATCTGGAAGACGACAGGATCGGAATTGTTGTTTTTGCCGGAAAAGCATATATTCAATTACCCATTACTACCGATTTTGGCGCTGCTAAATTATTTCTCTCCACCATTAACACCGATATCGTTCCTACCCAGGGAACAGCCATAGGCGATGCCATTGATATCGCTTCCCGATCGTTCGACAATAATAAACGAAGCCGTGCCATTATCATTATTTCCGACGGTGAAAACCATGAAGACGATGCCGTAGCTGCAGCTAAAGCTGCCGAAAAAAAAGGTATTTATACCTATACCATTGGTATGGGGCTGGCTGAAGGCGCACCCATTCCCATCCGTAACAACGAAGGAATTCAGATTGGATTTAAAAAAGATATGGAAGGCAGCACCGTTATCAGTAAATTAGATGAAGCCTTGCTTCAGGAAATTGCACACAACGGAAAAGGAATTTATGTGAGAGCCAACAATTCAGAAACCGGAATGGATAAAATTTTTGAAGGCATCAATAAAATGGAAAAAAATGAATACCAGAATAAAATGTTCTCCGATTATTCCGACCGTTTTCAATACTTCTTTGCTGTAACCATCGTTTTATTAATCATCGAACTGATGCTTAGTGAACGAAAACCCAAATGGGCGGGAAAAATCAACTTGTTTGGAAAAAGAACATTATAATCATGCAAACTAACAACCAACAACTATCAACCATCAACTAAAATGAAGTGTTTTATAAATATTTTACTAATCATTTTTCTTAACGTTGCCTGCTTTGCCCAAAGCGAGCGAAAGCTGATAAGGGACGGTAATAAGTCTTATGAAAAAAATAATTATAAACAAGCCGAAATCAATTATCGCAAAGCGTTAACCAAAAATAAAGAATCGTTCAGCGGAAATTACAATCTGGGCAATGCTCTTTACAAGCAAAAAAACTATGAGGAAGCCACCAAGCTTTATCAAAGCCTCGCTTCCAAAAAAACAAACAAGGATGCCCTTGCCCGCAATTATCATAATCTCGGCAATTCGTTGCTGCAAGACAAAAAGTTTGAAGAAAGTATCAATGCGTATAAAAACTCCCTGCGCCTGAATCCAAAAGACAAGGAAACCAAGTATAACCTTGAATACGCGAAAAAAATGCTTATAAACAAGCAAAATCCAAATAATAAGAATAATAAGCAAAATAAAGATCAGAAACAGCAACAAAAAAACGATCAACAAAAGCAAAACCAACAGAACCAACAGCAAAATCCCCAGAAGCAAATTTCGAAGGAAGATGCCGAACGTATGCTTCAGGCGCTGAACAACGATGAAAAAAATACATTGGACAAATTGAAAAAACAAAAAGGCAAACGTAGCAAGGTTGCTGTTCAAAAGGATTGGTAAATGTTATTATTATAAACCAATAAAAACCAGAAGATAGTCATTGACGATTGCATATACAAAATGAAAAGATTAATAGTACTTGTTCATATTATTCTATTTTTTACAGGCTTTGCCAGGGCTGCGGATATCAGATTTGTTGCATCCGCCAATAATACCGTCGGCGTAGGTGAACAATTTGCATTAACTTTCAGCATCAATGCCGAAGGCTCCGGGTTCGCAGGGCCGATCATTAAAAATTTTTCAGTTTTAGCAGGGCCCAATGTTTCCTCCAGTTCAAGCATACAAATCATCAATGGAAATGTTAAACAATCGGTCAACTATTCGTATACGTATTATCTTCAGGCCGAAACCGAAGGCACGTTTACGATCCCTCCGGCATCTATTTCCGTAGGTGGCAAAAGATATGTTTCCAATGCCTTGTCCATACATGTGGTAAAGGGAAGCAAACGTCCCCAATACAATCAGCCGGGACGAAGCAACAGCAGGCAATACCAGAATGTGCCCGATCAGGAGCCGGCTACCGGCGCTTCTTCCAACGACCTTTTCCTGAAAGCTTTTGTGGATAAAAAATCGCCCTGCCAGGGAGAACAGGTAATCATCACTTATAAGATTTATACCAAAATATCCATTTCGCAATTCGTGATCAATAAACTTTCGTCCTATACCGGCTTTTGGTCGCAGGATCTGATGAAAGAAAACGAAAAACCCAAGCAATATACCGAAACGGTGAATGGCGAAAAATATATGGTTGCCGAAATCCGTAAAGTTGCCTTATTCCCGCAAAAAACCAGCAAACTCTCCATTGCGCCACTCGAAATTGAAGTCCTTGCTCAGGTTCAAAGCCGTGCCCATCATCGTTCCAACGATCCTTTCTTCGATAATCTATTCGATGATTTCTTCGGAAGCACCGTTTCCAACGTAAAGAAAACGCTTCGATCCAATTCGGTCAGCGTGGATGTTAAACCGTTGCCTCTTGCCGGAAAACCTGCCGGATACCAGGGAGCCGTGGGCAATTTCACACTTAAATCGGAAATAGATAAAACTACGGTTAAAGCCAATGAGGCGGTTACGCTTAAACTTAGCATCTCCGGCAACGGTAATTTAAAACTGATTGATAAATTAAACGTTCAGTTGCCACCCGATTTCGAAACCTATGATCCGAAAACCTCTGAAAATATTTCTTCCGGTTCCGGTGGTATTTCGGGTACAAAAACTTTCGAATACCTGATGATCCCGCGAAATGCCGGTCAATATAAAATAAAACCGGTTGAATTCAGCTATTTCGATCTGTCAAAAAATAAATACATCACGCTCTCTTCACCTGAATTTTCGATCAACGTTACCAAAGGCGACGGCAACCAGGGAACCAGCGTTTACAACAGCCAGGAAGACATTAAATATGTCGGAAACGACATCCGCTTTATCAAAAATCAGCCTTTTAAGCTATCGAAAATCGATTCCAATTTCTTCGGCTCACTGTTGTTCTCTATTCTTTTGTTTATTCCATTCCTGCTGTTTATTTTATTCGTGATCATCTGGAAAAACGAAATAAAAAAACGCAGCAATGTGCTTATGATGAAAAACCGCCGTGCTACAAAAGTAGCCACTGCCCGTCTGAAAAAAGCCATGGAGTTTCTGAAACGAAAAGAAACCGACGGTTTTTACAATGAAATTTCCAATGCCTTATGGGGCTATCTGAGCGATAAATTTGCCATTCCGCTTTCGGAACTCTCTATAGATTCGGTAAACATGGCATTGAGTGAAAAAAATGTTAAGGAAGAAATCATTAAACAATTTATCGCTACGCTGAACGATTGCGAATTTGCCCGCTTTGCGCCCGGCGACAGTACCGGAGCTATGGAAGGCATTTATAAAGAAGCTATGGATGTTATCTTAAAAATGGAAAGGGAATTAAAATAGTTGATCTTGCCCGGATATCAGCCGACAGGTAAACCAATAAAGGATTCATTTTGGAAAAGTAAAAAATATTAAATGCCACGAAATCGCTAAAACACCAGACTGCACAAAAGACAGAGGTATAGAAAACAAATTTCAATAAATTTTTGTGATTTCGTGTTTTAGTGGCAAAAAAACAGTTTCCAGCGTGGATCAAATCAATAAAGAAAAATGATGAAAAAGACATTTCTTATCATACTGCTTTTTATTTCTTACGGACTTTTTGCTTCCGATAACGATGCATTGGTTGTCAAAGCAAATAAAGCCTATTCTGCCGGAGCCTATCAACAGGCCGCCACCTTATATCAGCAAGTGGTGTCGAACGGCTTCGAGGCTTCCGAATTGTATTACAACCTGGGCAATGCCTATTTCAAATGCAACGACATGCCCTCGGCTATCCTGTATTACGAGAAAGCGCTCAAACTAAACCCGCGCGACGAATACGTAAAAAACAACATCCAGGTTGCCAATACTAAAATTACCGACAAGATTCTCCCTCTGCCCGAATTGTTTTACAAACGCTGGTGGAATGCCCTGCAAAATCTTTTTGAAATGGATACATGGGCGGTTATTTTAATCGTAAATGTGGTTCTGTTCTTTATCGCCATCTCTTTTTATTTAATTTCCAACACCATGTTAATCCGCAAAGCATCGTTCTGGTGCGGTATCTTATTATTTATATTCTCCACGTTTTCTTTTCTTTTTGCAAGCAACTGGTATCATACCCTTACCCGCCAGAAAGAAGCGATCATCTTCTCCCCTTCCCTGACGGTAAAAAGTTCGCCCGACGACAACAGCACCGACTTATTCATACTGCACGAAGGCACCAAGGTAAGTGTTACCGACAAGGTAGGTCAATGGCGGGAAGTGAAAATAGCCAATGGAAGCGTAGGTTGGGTAAAAGCCGAAACTTTCCGCGAGATATAGCTTGTCGGGATAGCGAAATAATTTATATTTTCAACAAGACAGGCTCCGTGGTTCTCCTTGAATTCTCTGAGGTTCTCTGTGTAATTTAATTTATAACACTGAGCAACACAGAGGAAGCACAGAGTGGCACAGAGAAGTTTTCAACCCTTGATTTGCATGATTACGTAATAGAACCTATAAATTGTCGTATAATTAAATTTGAAAACCTTAAAAATAGAACACAGATTATATCAATCTGCATAGTCCATTCAATCCATTCAATCCGCACAATTTATGTTTATCCGTTTTATCCGCGAAATCCGCGTCCTATTCTTTTTTGATATACGACTTTCTATTTGTCCAATTCTCTGCGGTAAAAAAGATTTAAACGCAGAGATACGCTGAGTCTTTCGCAGAGGGCCGCAGAGAAATTTTTAACCCTTGATTTGCATGATTACGTAATAGAACCTATAAATTGTCGTATAATTAAATTTGAAAACCTTAAAAATAGAACACAGATTATATCAATCTGCATAGTCCATTCAATCCATTCAATCCGCACAATTTATGTTTATCCGTTTTATCCGCGAAATCCGCGTCCTATTCTTTTTTGATATACGACATTCTTCCTGTCCAATTACTTAGATATCCGATATTCATTTTCTTTTTATTCCTGCTTTCCCGTTTTGATAACTCCACGGAAGAATATCATTCGGGAACGGGGTATGAACTTTACTTTTTCTTAATCGTCAATAAAACGGCACGGCTAAAAAACACTTTAGGACGCTCTAAAATTTCAAATCCCAGATTACTTACGCTATTGATCATGGCTTCAAACGATTTTTTAGGAACATGAAACTTCGGCTCAATGATATAGAACTTCCCACCGGGTTTTAAAATAGATTTCACTTCCTCAAACAGTTTCTCCGGACTTGGCGTCTCATGAATCATGTAAAATGCCAAAACAAAATCCACATTCCCGGTTACGCCTATCCGGTCGTCCCCGCATTTATGAATTTCTATCCGCCGCTCCAGTTCCGTTCCCTTAATTTTTTGAGTTACCTTTTCAAGCATTCCGGTTTGTAAATCGGCTGCAATAACTTTGCCCGAATCGGAAACCATTTTCGCTATTTCAACAGAAAAAAAGCCCGGGCCGCAACCCAAATCAAGAACGGTCATCCCTTTACCGATATATGGTTTAAGTATTTTCTGCGGGTTTTGCAACATTCGCCTCACCGAATTATCAAGCCCTCCGGCATTCTCAACAGAGCAAATTCTTTTGTTATCCATTGTACTTATTGTTTTTAATTTACTTTTTTACGATCCCTGCTTCGTTCTTATTATTTTCTTTCTCGACCCTATTTTTACGTTAACAATTTATTAAAGCGGGAAGAACACTGCATACCACATGAATATCCATTAAAAAACGAGTATAACTTTTTCATTAATCTTTGTTTTTGTTGTATACAAACTTAAAATCCGAATAATTTTTTCCTGAAATTTAAATAATAAGGCCATGGCCCGATAATATGCTTACTAATAACTTTTTTACCTTGAATTACCGATATATCCTTAGGTGCATTTGAGAGTAAATATTTATCTTCTTCGTAAGTTTCAAAACCATTAAGGAACTTATTTAATCGCCCTTTTGTTAAAGTCTTCCTTATTCCATTATATTTTGCATTCGGAGAATTCCTGGCCAGCTCATTCATACAATAAATGCTATCAGCAAAAAACGTAGCAATAAATTTATTTCCCATTTTACTAACTTGAATTTGCTCGAAATGCCCTCCGAATTCGCCGCAATCACGAATATGAGTTATTATTTCCAATGAATCCATCTTCCGGCTAATTTTGGGTGATGATTTACCAAGAAGCTCACTTTTTATGTTTTGAATATCACCAATAGCAACTAAAGCATCCCATTTGATATTATCATTTGGTTCAACAGCATGCCACATATTATCCTCAGCAAGAGTTAAAAGTTTAACACGATCTTGCGTTGATAGTGATACGGTAGCTGATGAGAGTTCAGCCATTTTTTCATCCTGATAATTCATATAAAATGCGGCAATATTGTAATAGGAAGTAGAAACATCATAGCCCATATCAATACACCTTCTGAGAAATGGGATATAGGAAGAGTCCCGACCATTTAACATGGCCAATACATTGGCTTTATACTTATATGATTTTGGATTTGTACTATCCACTAAGATCAGGCAATCTATAAGTTTTAAAAGTTCACTATTTGGTGTCTGAAGAACAAGGCTATCCAATGTTTTAATTAGTCCGGGGAAATTATTAGAATCAACCTTAATTCCACGATACAAACAATTGTTCTCCTGTGCATGACTTTTTTGTGGAAAGCCGGCAAGCAATAGAATTATCAAAATAAAACAAAACTGATATTTTTTCATCTTAAAATTACACTTAACGTGATTGCGTATCATTCAAATATAAACGGATAAAGGCCAATCCTCTTATTCCTGCTTCGCTCTTATTATTTCTTTCCTCCTGTTTATTCATCAATGACTCTATTTTATTGGCTGACGTTGTTATTATATTGTATCTACATTTTTTGCCCATTCTGGAAGTTCTTTCGATTTTTTTACGGGGTCTTCGTTCTCTTTTCCATATTCGATATCAAAATAAAAAGCTCTTTTAAATTTATTTTTCTTTGCGATCAAAAAATTTGGAAAAGTAGAAAAGTAAACATTGTAGTCTTTAGCCACAGAATTATAGTTTATGCTAAGAGTATTTAGACTATTAATTAAATCTAAAATACTTTTATCAGGTTCCGGGAATCTTTTCATCATGAATTTATTCAATTGATATTCGCTAATAACGACATCTGATGAATTATTTTTATTAATCCTTACAGAACGTGACTTATTCATCAAACATATTAGGCTATCAGACTTTGCTAAAGATAGAGAACTTAAAAGTAAATCTCTTTCGGCTAGTTTATCATTAAATATTTTCCAGGAATTTATTACATCTTTGTTTTTAGATTCAAGCTTGCTTGAAATACTTTTCTGTAGAAAATAAATGCCAACAGAACCCAATAAAAAAATTGAGATTATAAAATAGAGTAAATAAGTTCCGAGTTTTTTCATACAATATCAGTTAATAAAAGGATTTTATGCTGGGCGCTTTATACTACTTAAAGCCCTAATTATTGGGTACTGCTATTTTTTTCTATTATTCTTTTACAAATCGTTTCAATTTTGGAGATTGTCTTATTTAAGTCCTCTTTGAATTTATCTTCTTGATTAAAACTTGCCCAAAAGATTGATTCATATTCATTCATTTCTTTTAAGTGTTTCTCGAATTGTTCATCTGTAAATTTCCTTTTTCCTTGGTCTTTCCAGTACCTATGTCCTAAAAGATTGCTTGCCAATAATAATTTATTTGTCAACCTAACAATTTCGTCAAAAGGTTCACCTGCTTCTTTACCATACAAAACCATAAATCTGTATTTCATAGATTTTAGCTTTATAAATGGAGCTTTTTCTTTTTCAAATCGTTCAATGACAACGTATGCATTATCTAAATTTTTAGATTCTTCATCGGTTTCATTTTCATTTCTTTTTCTTGTTTTTCCTTCACCAACATATCCCGCAGGATTTCGGATAATGTGAAAACTTTCTGAAACCTCATAAAAACAGGATAACACTTCTTCAGCCAGTTCGTATTTTCTTTTCCACATTGTTTCTCTACGCCATGAAGATATTCCATAAACAGCAACAATTGAAGCTAAAGTTACTGATAAGCCTTGAATTATATCTAAATAAGTTCTCAATTCCATTTCTACTATCTAAGACAAGCTATTATAATAATATCCAATATTTATACACCCGCAATTGTTTTTCTTTTTCCATTGATTCCTTTCCCAAACTATTTCCGCCCACTAAATTACACTAATTTCAATAATCCAAACTAATTTTTCTAACTATTTTAATGCGCTGACGTTTTTTTAAAAAAATATTTTTTTCGGCTATTAGTAGCTTTATTAAAATTTTGTATTTTTGACTCGGAATTATCATCGTTCTTATACAAAAACCGGTTTTTAGCTGCAAAAACTACCCGGAATGCAGGAATAGCTTACATTTTCCGCCGGAAGTGACCAGCCGGCAATAAGCGGCATACTTTTCGCGCCGGGAGTGAACGGCAGGCGGTGAGCGGAGAACTTTTCGTGCCAAAAGTGGGCGGCAGGCGGTGAGCGGAGAACTTTTCGCGCCAAAAGTGGGCGGCAGGCGGTGAGCGGGAAGCTTTTCGCGCCAAAAGTGAGCGGCAGGCGGTGAGCGGAGAGCTTTTCGCGCCAAAAGTGAGCGGCAGGCGGTGAGCGGAGAGCTTTTCGCGCCAAAAGTGAGCGGCAGGCGGTGAGCAGAGTACTTTTCGCGCCAAAAGTGAGCGGCAGGCGGTGAGCGGAGAACTTTTCGCGCCAAAAGTAGGCGGCAGGCGGTGAGCGGAGAGCTTTTCGCGCCAAAAGTAAGCGGCAGGCGGTGAGCGGAGAGCTTTTCGCGCCAAAAGTGAGCGGCAGGCGGTGAGCGGAGAGCTTTTCGCGCCAAAAGTGAGCGGCTGACAACAGGATATACGTTACTGAAAATATTAACTCATAGAATATCAATTTTTAAAATAACGCTTCATCATTAACTAAAAAATTTTTAAACCATGATTTACCCTATTAATTTTTCGTTACTCGACAGCAATGGGCTGTTTACGTTCGGCCACCGAACCATCAACGTATTCCAGGGTGTTGACCTTACCGGCACCGGTATTGAAATTTTTCTTCAGCAAACCCAAACTAACTTTAACCTCTTCGATAAGGCGGTAGCACGCGAGACCAAAAATGCGTACACCGAACTTCTGGCACAGAAAGACGATGAACGCGACGAGGCCTTCCTCGCTTTCAGAGGACATATTATCGCCTTTAGCCATTATCATGATCCGGCCAAGCGCGATGCGGCTAACCGTATCATTTATGTTATTCAGCGTTATGGCTGGGGCGCTTTCAGCTTCGGTTATATCGACGAAACGGCTGCCATCAAAAACCTGACCGGCGAACTCGATGAAAAATATTCAGGCGATATCGCCCTGCTTAATGCTGGCGAATGGCTTACCAATCTTAAAGCCAGTCAGCAAAACTTTGAAGCTACGTTTACCGAAAAAGCCGTTCAGCCACCGTCGGGAATACCGACCCTGAAGGAAACACGTCCTTTATTAGTGAACAGTCTCCGTTCGTTGTTTACCATGATCGATCTGCAATTCCAGAGCACGGGCAATCCCGTATTGGAATCGTTAATCAACCAGATCAACAACGTTATTGAAGTTTCGCGTGCCGCAGCCCGTGCCGCCGCCACCCGGAAAAACAATAAAACCAATAACGAACTAACACCACCTGCACAATAGTTGATTGTTGATTGTTGATTGGCTATTGGCTGTTAGCTATTGGCCGTTAGCTGCTGAGCCGAAGGCTTAGTCCCTCCCGAGTATTTATCGGGATCGGGATTAGCTATTGGCGGGATTTTGCTTTATAAATCCCGAATCGCTTCGCTTCCCGACGAAGAGTCGCTAAGTCGTTCCTCCTAAGCGACTCTATGTTCGCTTTAAGAACTTGTCATCCGGACCCCTCCCAGCCCTCCCCTCACGAGGGGAGGAAGAAATGCAACTAAATATTAGGAGGATTCCTGAGGGTGGGGTCAGAGAAATTACAAGCTTTACTAAATTAATTACAGCTGCTATTTATTAACACTATGAGACCTTACAAATCCTAAATCGCTTCGCTTTAAAAACTTTTTAACTTTGCAAATCCTTACAAACCTTATAAACTTTACGAACTTTATAAACTTTACAAACCTTACAAACTAACTTGACACGCATCGGCCTCCTTTCTGACACTCACGGATACATACATCCGAAACTGTATGATTTTTTTAACGAATGTAACGAACTATGGCACGCGGGCGACATGGGCAACATCGGGGTAGCCGATGAACTGAATGCGTTCAAACCCCTGCGGGCTGTTTACGGAAATGTTGACGGACATGATGTGCGTATAGTCTATCGCGAGGAATTGGTCTTTTGGTGCGAAAAGGTAAAAGTAGCCATGATGCACATCGGCGGTTATCCCGGCAAATACAGTCCGGCGGCCCGCACCCTGATTTCATTGGAAAAGCCTAAGATTTTTATTTCCGGGCATTCGCATATCCTTAAAGTGATCAACGATCCGCACAACCATCTTCTTCATATTAATCCGGGAGCTGCCGGTAAGGAAGGGATGCACCAGGTGTCGACGGTAATACGCTTCGCCATTGACGGCGAACGTATTTTTGATCTGGAAATACTGGAGTTGAAGAGGTAATTCTTCCTATACTATTTTAAACCCTCAGGGTTTGATAAACCCTGAGGGTTTTTCCCAAACATATTGTGTCGAACGATAATCCGTTGCACTTATCTAAATTATAATAATTTTACGACCCCACCCAGCCCTCCCCTCGCGAGGGGAGGGCTGGGTGGGGTCAAAGAGACTATCTTAATCTGTCGGCAGAACGGACAAGCTTTTCGTCGTGCATGATGCGCTGGTAGGCAAGCACCAGAAAAACCAGCGTTGCTACCGGTAAATAAATACCGACAATCCCGTGATAATCGGGAGAAATATGCAGCTTCTTCTCAACAAGAGTCATGTACACAAAAAAGATGAGGACAATGAGAAGCATCGTCAGAAAGATGCCGATTTTTACATGCAACATCTGTTTGATGCGGTTTTTATAAAGAAAGATACTTTCGAGTGTCAGAATACAGATAGCCGCTGTCAGAATAGTTAAAGGCCAGGCAAACCATGATTGAAATAACGCCAGTGAATCGGGAACCATATCTTTAAGCGAATAAATATAAAATTTATAATACGCCAGCCCGGTATCGAAAACGGCTAACGGAAATACAAACAATAATACACCGGCAATAAATGCGAGGAATAGATAAACACTTTGAATACGCTGTAACATGACGATTTTTTTTTGCAAAAATAGCAAATGCGATTGAATAAAAAAGGTATTTGTTGACACTACATTAATCACCGGCGAAAAGTATTCTTTAATTCTTCTTCAAGTTACTTTGTGCTATAACTTAAGTAATAGAAACTACAAATTGTCGTATCATTGAATTTGAAAACCTTAGAATAAAACACAGACTTTTGCTGATATAGCTGATTTTAAAATGGATTTTAATTCCGATAAGTCAGAATGATTTTCAGACATATCCAATCTTATTATTCATGCTTGCATGAATAGAATCAGCGTTAAATCTGTTTATATTATGATTCGTATTTATCCGTTTTTTTCCGTGAAATCCGCGTCCTATTCTTTTTTTGATATGCGACATTCTATTTGTCCAATTACTTAGTGCAACTTTGTAATATAATTATCTTAAAATCTTTAACACAAAGCAACACCAGGGACTACACAACGTTTCACTAAGTTTTTTTTGTTATTTTTCCAGGAAGAGAAGCAAAATTATATACAAATGCCCCAATTAAAATCTACTTCATCAGCGATGCCATAGTTATGCCAATATCGGCAGGCGAATCCACCACATGAACACCGCACTGACTCATTATTTCTTTTTTAGCCTGAGCCGTTTCCGATTTCCCGGCAATAATAGCTCCGGCATGTCCCATGGTTCTTCCTTTGGGAGCGGTGGCTCCGGCAATAAAACACACCACAGGTTTTGTAGCATTTTCCTTAATCCATAAGGCCGCTTCCGCTTCCATGTTGCCGCCAATTTCGCCAATGATAACGATGCCTTCCGTTTTAGTATCCTCCATGAATAGTTGTACGGCTTTCTTCATGCTTGTGCCAATGATAGGATCGCCGCCTATACCCAATCCGGTGGATTGTCCCAGTCCCGCTTTGGTAATCTGGTCCACGGCTTCATAAGCTAACGTTCCCGAACGCGAAATAATCCCTATTGTCCCAGGACTGTGAATAAATCCCGGCATAATCCCGACTTTGGTTTCACCGGGAGTGATAATCCCGGGACAATTAGGGCCGATAAGATGATTCGTTCTGCCTTTTAAAAAATCCATTACAACCTGCATATCCTTTACGGGAATACCTTCGGTAATACATACAATAACGTCTATGCCCGCATCGGCAGCTTCCATAATGCTATCGGCTCCGAATGCCGGCGGAACGAAAAGAATGGCAGCATCGCATCCGGTTTCCTTCATGGCCTGGGATACCGTGTTGAAAACAGGTAAATCCAAATGTTTTTGCCCACCCTTGCCGGGAGTAACTCCGCCCACAATCTGGGTTCCGTATTCTATCATTTGCCGGGCATGAAAGGTAGCTTCGTTGCCCGTAAATCCTTGCACAATTACTCTGGTATTTTTATTTACTAAAATGCTCATAACCGTTTTTTTTTACAGTTCCAAAGTTATATTTATTTTCATTATTATAACATAGTTAGTGTAAATTTTTTATACCCTATTGAATAAACTTTTTATATTTGCAGCTGAGAAAATATGAATAAAAGCCTTTTTCCTACTATTTTATCTTTAGCCAAGCAATTCATGTTCTGGCTAATGGTTTTCCTGTTATCCAGAACTGTTTTTTTTATTTACTATAATCAGCTACTGATAAATGAAAATATTGGGTTCGTGCAAATCCTTGCTTCTTATTGGTATGGATTTAAACTCGACATTGCTACGGCCTGCTATTTAATTTCGATTCCCTATTTTCTCCTTTTGTTTCAAAATATTTACAGTCCAAAATGGTTTAATTCCATCAATAAAATATATACCGCACTTTTACTGTTCATCATACTTTTAATCACTACCGCCGAATTGGGAACGTACGACGAATGGCAAACAAAATTACCCTACAAAGCCATCCGATACCTGAGCCATCCCACCGAAATGTTCAACTCCACATCTTCCTGGCGTTTTATCGGGTTAGTGCTGATTCTTGGCTTTCAATTTGTAATTTTCTATTATTTATATCAAAAGTTTTTTTATTCCAATCTGATTCATCTGAAAAGAAAAATCAGTTCCTTCTTTTGCTTTTTACTTATTATTCCTCCGTTGCTTTTCATCGGGATGCGCGGAGGCGTACAACAGATTCCCATCAATCAAAGCCAGTCGTATTACTCCGAACACAACATACTAAATACAGGTGCAGTTAATTCCGGTTTTAGTTTTATCAAAAGCATAACCGAAAACATAAAGAATTTCAATAAAAATCCATTTCAGTTTTATTCTACCGGCGAGGCCCGCAAAACGGTACTCGATATTCATTCCGTTCCAAAAGATACCAGTATTTCCGTATTAAAAACCAATCGTCCGAATATTGTTTTGATAATACTCGAAAGCTGGTCGGCCGATTTGATTGAAGACCTTGGCGCAAAACCGGGCATTACTCCACAATTTAAGGAGTTGGAAAAAGATGGAATACTTTTTACCAATATTTATGCAAGCGGTTCAAGATCGGAACAGGGAATGGCATGTATCTTCAGCGGATTTCCGGCACATCCCATATCTTCCATCACCGTGCAACCCGAAAAATTCCAGAAACTTCCCAGTCTGATTAAAGTTCTTAAAAGCAACGGATATCATTCATCCTATTATTTCGGTGGTCAGTTAATTTATGGAAATATCAAAGGCTATATTATGGATTGTGGCTTTGATAAAATTAAAGAAATCTACGATTTTGACAAAAAATTACCACGGGGCAAATTAGGCATTCATGATCAATACACGTTATCCCAACAACTCAAAGACTTAAATTCCGAAAAGCAACCTTTTATTTCAACCATCTTCACCGTCAGTACTCATTCCCCTTTCGACCAGCCAATGAAAAATGTAATCACCTGGGGAAACGAGCTAAATGGCTATCTTAATTCGGCTTATTATGCCGATAAATGTCTCGGCGATTTCTTTAGAAATGCAAAAAAACAGCCATGGTTTGATAACACTCTATTTATCCTGGTTGCCGATCATGGGCATCATTCCTATCGTCACTGGCATCCGTTTTCGCCGCAATACCATCATGTTCCCTTACTTTTTTATGGCAATGTGATCAAAGACGAATGGAAAGGAACCCAATGGAAAGCTATCGGCTCTCAAACCGATATTGCCGGAACCCTTCTATCTCAGATGGAAATTAACAAAAAGCAATTTCATTGGAGCAAAAATCTTTTAAGTCCTTATTCTCCCCAGTTTGCCTATTATGCATTTGAAGAAGGTGTGGGTTGGATACGACCTTACGGATATTTTGTTTATGATAAAAAAAGTAATCAATACTTTTTTATGCAATCTGATGAAGCACATAAAAATCAATTGATAAAAGAAGGAAAATCGTACCTTCAATCCGTTTTTCAGGAATACATGGATTATTGATTGAACAATTTAAACATTCACTGAGACGCATTAAAATGTTAAAACAACTCCATCGAAAAAAAAACAACCGTAGTATCAATAAAACGTACCTGTTTAATTTAATCATGGTAAGCTTAATTACTACGATAGTCATTAGCATTTTGTGGATACTAAAGGAATATCAGCGTTTTGATATTGATGCAAACAAACAGAGAGAAGTTTATATCAACGAACAAAAATCGGTAATTAAATTTGAAACCGAACGGGCTACCGATCATATTGATTACGTAAAATCACAAGCTATAACCAAATTACGGAAATTATTAAGCGAAAAAGTAAACGAATCCTATGACATTGCACAAAACATTTACATTAAAAACAAGGGAAACAAAAGTAATGCCGAAATAAAAAAAATGATTACCGATGCCCTGCGAACTATTCGATATAACAATAATCGAGGGTATATTTATATTTATTCCTTGGATGGTTATCAGATATTGAATCAAAAAAATCCTAATAAAGAAAACAAGAACCGCATTGCGCTCAAAGATTCTATGGGTCGTCTGGTTATACAAAATGAAATCAATTTTTTAAAAACACACGGCGAAGGATTTCTTGATTATAATATTGATGAAAAAACGATTAACTGGAATAGACGGGATTCTAAAATTGTTTATATAAAGCTTTTCAAACCCTTTCGTTGGTATATTGGAAGCAAGGAATATATTACCGATTTCAAAACTAATGTTCAGGAAGAAGTTTTGGATCGCATCAGTAAAATTCGCTTTGGAAATGACGGATATGTTTTTATCAATACCATTGATGGCAAATCATTGATAAAATATGGCAAAATACAAAATCCTCCACAAAACATATTGACATCAGGGGACACAAACTGGATAAACGTTTTCCACAATCAGGCAAATACGAAATACAATGCAAGCAAAAGCGGGTTTATTGAATATCCATGGAAAGAAGTTTGGGCTTCATCCTTTTCAAAAAAAATCACTTATGTTAAGCACGTTCCCGAATGGGGATGGATTATAGGTGCCGGGACCAACAGGGAAGAAATTGAAAAAGCAATTCAATTGCAACGTATCAAACTGTTTCAAAGCATCGAAAGCACGATAGCTCAAATCCTATGTGGTTTTATTATTATTCTTGTGATAAATTATTTAATTGCCCGATTCCTTGCCAAACGTACCGGGCAAAGTCTTGCCGTCTTTACTGTATTTTTTGAAAAAGCCGCCACTGAAAATAAGAAAATTGATTTCTCACAATTATATTTTTCTGAGTTTAAAAAACTCGCCGATTCAGCAAACAATATGCTTGAAGCAAGGGAAAAAATCCAACAGAAGCTTGAAGAGGAACAAATACTTTTAAGGGAAGCTAAAGAAAAAGCCGAAGAATCCGATCGGCTTAAAACAGCCTTCCTTGCCAATATGTCTCACGAGATTCGTACGCCCATGAATTCCATCATTGGCTTCTCCGATCTGCTTTCGGATGACGAAATTACCAAAGAGGAAAAAAACAATTATATCGCACACATAAATACTGCCGGCAATTCTCTTTTAAACCTGATTAATGATATATTAGATATTGCAAAAATTGAAGCCGGACAAATTCTTATTGAAAAATCCGATTGCGATATTAATGCTCTCTTTAATGAATTATATCTTACATTCACCCAGCAGAAAGAAAAATTGGATAAAAAAGAATTGACAATAATTTATAATGATCAACCCTCGAAAAAACATACCATTTATACCGATCCACAACGATTAAAACAAATTATGACTAACCTGCTGGGAAATGCGCTCAAATTCACAGAAAAAGGTTTTATTGAGTTTGGTTTTGATCTGGTAAGTGCCAATAAATATATGTTTTTTGTAAAAGATACGGGTATTGGAATATCTCCGGAAAACCAACAATTAATTTTCAAACGTTTCAGCCAGGTTGACGGTTCGCATACCCGAAATTATGGAGGTACCGGGTTAGGGCTTTCTATTTCAAAAAATTTAGCAGAGCTAATGGGCGGAAAACTTTGGGTAGATTCGGTACAAGGACAAGGCTCTACCTTTTATTTTACGTTACCTTTAAAATAAAGTTCAAGAATATCTGGTCACTTTTTCTTTGTTCTCCCCCATTTCATCAAAACTTGTTGCACCTCATTAAATTTTATAGGTTTGCACAAATAATCCACCATCCCTACCTCAAAACATTTTTCTTTATCTTCCTGAAGGGCATTGGCTGTCATTGCAATGATATGTGGGTTGATACCATTTTGAGCTTCTAAAATGGTCTGCGTAGCTTCTAATCCATTCATACCTGGCATTTGAATATCCATAAATACAATATCGTATTTTTTTCGGGTAACAAAATCTACCGCTTCTTTTCCATTAGTAACAGAATCTACATCATAACCCATTTTACTCAACAGGGATATTACTAACTTCTGGTTAATCATATTATCTTCGGCAATGAGAATTTTTAACGGTAATTTTGAAGCAAGATTTTTATCAAAATTGTCATTATCCTCATTTTCTTTTTTTCTTTTAGAAATAACTTTAAGCACTAAATCAAATAATACCGTCATTTTTATTGGTTTCGATAAACGTGCTTCAAATAAATCCTTAGGAATGTTATTAAAATGCCCAAGCGATGTAAGCAGAATTAGTGGAATATGTTTTTTATCTGGCATGTTTTTAAAAGCCTGTGCCAGTTGAATTCCATCCATTTCGGGTAATTGCATATCAAGAATGGCCAAGTCAAAATCGTCATTATCCTTAATTATTCCCAAAGCTTTTATGGCTGAATCTACCATTACCGTTTTAATTCCCCATGATTCAAACTGTAGATTTAATATCAACCGATTTGTCTGATTATCGTCAACAATTAAAGCACAACAATTTTGCAATTCGGGAATATTTCCTTTGATATATAATTTTGTTTTCCCCTGATCCGATATTTTTAGCTTAAGCGTATAAATAAATGTTGAACCGACATTTATTGTACTTTTCACCCAGATTTTGCCTTCCATAAGGTTAATCAATTGTTTTGAAATAGCTAAGCCAAGTCCTGTACCACCATATTTTCTTGTTGTTGAAGTATCAGCCTGTATAAAAGGATCGAAAAGATAATCAATCTTATCTTCATCAATACCAATTCCTGTATCATCCACAGATATACATATTTCCTGTACACCTTCTTTTTCATCAATCTTTTCTACTTTGACAAAAATTTCACCCTTTTCAGTAAATTTAATAGCATTATTAATCAGGTTTACCAAAATTTGCCTGAATCGTGTTACATCGCCTAAAAAAGCTGAGGAAACTTCAGGTTGAATCAAATATAATAAATCAATTCCTTTTTCTAATGCTTTTTGAGCAAATAGGTCTAAGGTCGTTTCAATACAAGTCCTTAACTCAAATGGCGCTTCTTCGAGTGTTAATTTTCCGGATTCAATTTTTGAAAAATCAAGTATTTCGTTTACAATAGTCATCAAGCTATCGCCGCTGATCCTGATTGTTTCTACAAAATCTCTTTGTTCGGAAGTCAATTCGGTATCAAGAAGCAGACTCGTCATGCCAATAACTCCATTCATTGGAGTGCGTATTTCATGACTCATCATTGCTAAGAAATCAGATTTAATTTGATTTAATTTTTCTGCATTTGCTTTTGCCTTATTTAATTCGTTTTTAATATGTTTATGTTGCGAAATAATGCTTTTTAATTGTTGATTTTCTTCTTCCAAAGCTAAAATTCGATTTTTAGCATCATCGACATTGGATTGCAAAATGCCACCACTAATCACATCCTCCATTAGGAGTTGCTTCGATTCATTAATTTGTAAATTGATACTATTAATATCTTTTCCCCCGTCAATATCCTCGATGTACATTTTAAATGTATTTTGAATAAATTACTAACTATTAGTATAGAACATCAAATATTGAACCAATTATATAATACGTTGTCTTTTCAGATATTGTATTAATTTATCACAATTTATTTTCCCATTTCTATTTAAGAACGTCCCAAAATGGAATGATTAAAATTCTTTCTGATAAAAAGATAATACTTTTACAAAAATTAATAATTATTAACTTTGTACTTTTAAATTTTCAAAAAAATCCCACTAATGGAAAAAATGAAATTGCTTTGGGCAGAAAAACCTTTGCTTATAATTATCTGGTTGGCAATAATATTCCGTTTTATTGCTGTCATTTTTGCCAAAGGCTTTGGTATGCACGACGATCATTTTTTAGTAATAGAAGTGTCCCAATCATGGATTGACGGAGTAAATTTTAATCATTGGCTTCCCGGAAGTGATGCAAATGCACAGCCCTCTGGGCACAGCTTTTTCTATACCGGATTAAGTTACTTTCTGTTTTATTTGTTGCACTTATTGCAAATAAATGATCCTCAAACAAAAATGTTCGTCGTTAGATTTATTCATGCCGCATTTTCCCTAATAACAGTTTATTATGGTTATAAAATAGCAGAAAAAATTGACAACAAATCATCAGCAAAAATGGTCGGGATATTGCTTGCCATTTACTGGATAATGCCATGGTTAAGTGTTCGTAATCTCGTGGAAGTGGTATGTATTCCTTTTTTGATTTTAGGCATTTGGTTTATTGTTAATTCCGAGCAAAAGAAAAGCATCATGCTTGCCTATTTTTTATCAGGAATTTTCTTTGGGCTTGCATTTTCAGTCAGATTTCAGACTTTGTTTTTTACAGCAGGCGTCGGATTAGCATTGCTATTATTAAAACGTTGGAAAGCTTCGGTTTATTTTCTGCTAGGTTTGATTCCATGTATTTGTATTATTCAGTGTAGTTCCGATTATTATTTCTGGGGTTATCCGTTTGCCGAACTTGGCGAGTATATTCGCTACAATGTAGAAAATGCTTATAACTATTTAACTTCCTCATGGTACACCTATATTTTGCTTCTACTTGGAATTTTGATCCCACCCATTAGTTTCTTTTTATTTTTTGGTTTTTTCAGGACATGGAAAAAACATTTATTACTTTTTTTACCGACCTTACTTTTTTTAGTTTTTCATTCGTATTTTCCAAACAAACAGGAACGGTTTATTATTCCTATTTTTCCGTTTATTATTATGTTAGGTGTAATCGGATGGAATGGTTTTGTCGTCAAATCAAAATTTTGGCAAAACCATAAACAATGGTTAAGAGGAAGCTGGATTTTTTTCTGGGTAATTAACATTATCCTTTTATTTTTTGTATCAACCATGTATTCCAAACGTTCACGAGTAGAATCAATGGTTTATTTATCAAAGTACAAAAACATTCACAATATTTTGATTGAGGACTCCAATCACGGACGGTCAAAACGTCCACCGCAATTTTATTTAGGGCAATGGGTGAAGGTTAGAGAATACGCCAAATCTAAAGAATACTCTCCATTATCCAAAGTATATGCGGGAGCTCAAAAAAATGATTATCCAGATTTTATATTATTATTTGGTGATAAAAATCTTGAGAAAAGAATAGATTCTATCAAGACAATTGCACCCCATATCCAATACGAAACCACCATTCGTCCGGGGTTCATTGATATTGTTTTATTTAAAATGAATCCCATTAATTCAAATCAAACTATTTATATTTATCGAAATACCGATTTTTTTCCAACTAAATTAAACTAAAATGACTTCTAAAGAAGCCAGGCAACAAATACAGGAACTCACTGAGAAAATCAATCAGCACAATTATAACTACTATGTGTTGGATACTCCGACCATAAGCGATTATGAGTTTGATATGCTCCTTTATGAATTGCAAGACCTCGAAAAACAATATCCGGAGTTAGTTTTACCCTTTTCGCCCAGCCAAAGGGTAGGTGGAGAAATTTCTAAATCCTTCCAACAGGTAACTCATAAATATCCAATGCTTTCACTTGGAAATACGTATTCAGAAGAAGAAATACGTGATTTTGACAACCGGATCAGAAAAATACTGGGTGAAACGATAGAATATGTGTGTGAACTAAAATTCGATGGCGTTTCAATTAGTCTTATTTATCACAATGGCATCCTTACACAGGCAATTACGCGCGGTGATGGTATTCAAGGTGATGATATTACGACTAATGTAAAAACAATCCACAGCATTCCGCTCAAACTTTCGGGCAATGATTATCCTTCCGATTTTGAAATTCGTGGTGAAATTTTTATGCCTGCAAAATCTTTTTTAAAAATAAATAATGAACGTGAAGAAACAGGTGATCAGCTATTTGCCAATCCGCGTAATGCAACTTCAGGCACATTAAAGTTGCAAGATCCCAAAGAAGTTGCCAAACGAGGTCTTGATAGTTACATGTATTACCTCCCTGATAAAAACCTTCCTTTTAAATATCATTACGAAAGCTTGGTTAAAGCCAAAGAATGGGGTTTTAAAATATCCAATTACATTGCCAGATGCAAAACCATTGATGATATTTTTAGTTTTATTAATCAATGGGATAATGGACGGCAAGGACTTCCCTTTGATATTGATGGAGTAGTTATTAAAGTGAATTCATTACATCAACAGGAAGAACTTGGATATACAGCAAAATCGCCCCGTTGGGCCATCGCTTATAAGTTTAAAGCCGAAAGAGTTTTAACTCGCTTATTATCCATAAGCTATCAGGTTGGTCGCACAGGTTCCATTACTCCTGTTGCCAACCTTGAGCCTGTGCAATTGGCAGGTACAGTGGTCAAACGAGCTTCGCTTCACAACGCAGATATTATTGCAAATCTTGATGTTCGTATCGGTGATATGGTTTATGTTGAAAAGGGTGGCGAAATAATTCCTAAAATTGTTGGCGTAAACCTGAAACAACGCGATATAAATGCCCGACCCATTGAATATATAACTAATTGCCCAGAGTGCGGTACTCCGCTGATCAGAAATGAAAGCGAAGCTAATCATTACTGCCCCAACGAAACAAAATGCCCACCTCAAATTAAAGGAAAATTAGAACATTTTATCAGTCGCAAAGCCATGAACATCGATAGCCTTGGGGAAGGTAAAATTGAAATACTTTACGATAATGGATTAGTTTACAATGTTGCTGATTTATTTGATTTAACTTACGAAAAGCTTTTAGGATTAGAAAAAGTATTTGAATCGTCGAGTGAAAAAAATAAGAAAATCAGTTTTAAAGATAAAACGGCAACTAATATCCTTAATGGCATTGAAGCTTCAAAAAAAACTCCATTTCATCAGGTATTATATGCTTTGGGCATTCGATACGTTGGTGAAACCGTTGCAAAAAAATTAGCCAGTCATTATAAAAACATAGATTCATTGCTAAGCGCATCTTATGATGAATTAATTAAAGTGGATGAAATTGGCGACAAAATTGCTAAAAGTTTAAATGATTGGTTTTCTATTCCCAATAATATTGAAATAATTAACAGGCTAAAACAGCACGGAATAATAATGGAATCAACCGAAACAAAACAAAAATCTTCAAAATTAGAAGGAAAGATTTTTGTGGTAAGCGGCGTTTTTACCAATTTTTCACGCGATGAAGTCAAAAAAATGATTGAGGAAAATGGTGGAAAAAATTCAAGTTCCATATCATCAAAAACCACTTTTTTGATTGCTGGTAATGAGATGGGACCTGCCAAACTTCAGAAAGCAAAAGATCTGAATATTCAAATTATTTCAGAAAATGATTTTTTAAATTTATTATCGTAATCCTTTTAATGCCTTTTGTTTAAAAAAAATATTTTCGGGAAATAATTCCACCATATATTTTTAACCACTTTGCATTCAAACAATAGTAAGGCGGATTTGTTTTTATTGACAGAACATAATAAAAATTTAACCTATGACCGTAAACATACCTCCATCTCAGCAAAAACGTCTTGTAATCATAGGTAGTGGTTTTGCAGGATTAAAATTAGCCCAAAAATTAAGAAATTCTGTTTTTCAAATTGTATTGATTGATAAATATAATTATCACCAATTTCAACCTCTTTTCTATCAGGTCGCTACTTCGGGTATTGAGCCAAGCGCCATTTCCTTTCCTTTGCGAAAAATTTTTCAAAAGGTTAAGAATGTATTTATACGCATTACCGAAGTTACTTTTATTGATACCGAAAAACAGGTTATCAATACTAACTTAGGTGATATTTACTATGACTATCTGGTCGTTGCAACAGGAGCCAATACTTCGTATTTTGGAATGAAATCCTTAGAAGAACATTCATTGCCAATGAAAACAACCGAAGAGGCTTTGAATCTGAGAAATTCAATACTTCAAAATTTTGAAGATGCATTAAGTTGTAAAAATGAGGCCGATAAAGAAGGGTATTTGAATATTGCAGTCGTTGGTGGCGGGCCAACCGGCGTCGAAGTTTCGGGAGCATTAGCCGAAATGAAAAAATTTGTCATTCCTAAAGATTTTAAAGAATTGGACAGTTCCAAAATTCACATTTATCTGTTGGAAGCAGCCGATAAACTTTTGAACGGAATGTCGGAAATTGCATCGTTAAAAGCCAAAATATTTCTTAAAAGCTTAGGCGTAGAAGTAATTACAAATACGGCTGTTACAAATTATGACGGAAAAATTGTTGAATTGTCTGATGGAAAAAAAATCATTTCCAATACATTGATCTGGACTGCCGGAATCAAGGGGAATATTATCAATGGATTAAATTCAGATATTTTAGGCAAAGGAAATCGAATCAAGGTAAATAAATACAATCAGATTCAGGGATATGAAAATATTTTTGCTCTCGGCGATATAGCTCTGATGACGGAAGAAAAATATCCGAAGGGACATCCACAAGTTGCACAGGTTGCAATACAACAAGCACGATTATTAGCCAAAAATTTACTCAGAATTCAATTTAATAAGCCATTGCATCCGTTTAAATACAAAAACCTTGGTTCAATGGCCACCATAGGAAGGAATCGTGCAGTAGTTGATTTTCCCTTTGTCAGGTTTCAGGGAATCTTTGCCTGGTTTGTCTGGATGTTTGTACACCTCATGTCTATCGTCGGTGTTAAAAACAGATTATTATTATTTATTAACTGGTTTTGGAATTATGTAACTTACGACCAATCACTTCGTTTAATAATTCGCACAAAAAAATAAGCTATTTTACAATATTATTCAGGCATTTGTGGAATTTCGATTTTAACTTTTGGTTTCTCATCACTAACAGGCTGAATAAAAATCTTTTCTTCGATTAAATTTCCGTTTTTATAAGTCAGTTTTTTTTCAACTTCACCTTTATCGGTATAATATATCCATACACCATCATGAAGATTTTTATTATAATTTCCAGAAACCATGATCTTACCATTTGAATAGTAAGAAACTGCCGGCCCATCTAATACATCATTTTTATAAAATAATGAGGTTTTTATACTTCCATCTTTAAAGTATTGCTGATTTTCGCCATCCTTTATTCCGTTTTTCCAATTAATTTCTTCAGAAATTTTTCCATCAGCATAATAATTATGGCTAACCGATTCTTTTTTACCATTTTTGAACATCTCTTCGGAAATAAGGATTTCTTCTTCGTTAAAATACTTCCAAAGACTATCTTTTACGTTTTCCAAATATTTACCCACAGCCATTATTTTTCCATTAGGATAATACATGGTCGTATAAGATACTTTTCCACTTGCAGATATGGTTGATATAGTTTTTATTTTACCTGTGGAATAATAATAGATAAATTTACCCGTGGGAATATTATCATAAAAATTCCCTTCATATTTTAATTTACCTTGGTCGTCAAATTTCTTCCAATATCCTTGCTTTTTACCATTAGCATCGGTAAAATTTGAAATATTTTGTGCAAGAGATTCTTGTGAAAATAAAAAAATAAGACAACTATATAAAAACAAGTTTTTCAGTAAAGTGCTCATCGGACTATATTAGTGTTTGATTATCTGAATTTAAAACAAACCACTCGGGCTTATTTGTTTTTAACCTAATTTTGCATTGCAAAAGTAAAGAAATTTATAGATATATAAACAATTATAAATGAATACATTTCCATCAAAATTAGTTGAAAATGCTGTAAATGAACTTTCCCGATTGCCTGGTATCGGAAAGAAAACAGCCATACGACTTAGTCTTCATCTTCTTAAGCAAGATTCAGTAATTGCAGAAGCTCTTGGAAATTCAATTCTTAAAATGCGGCAAAACATAAAATATTGTACAAATTGTCACAATATTTCCGATACAGAAACCTGTGAAATTTGTGCAAATCCACAACGCGATCACACTTTGATTTGTGTTGTTGAAGACGTCCGTGACGTTATGGCTATTGAAAACACAGCTCAATTTCATGGCATTTATCATATTTTAGGAGGAATAATATCTCCAATGGAAGGAATTGGTCCCGATGATTTAAACATTGAAACGCTCGTTAAGAAGGTTCGGCTCGGAAATATTCATGAAATTGTTATGGCCCTTTCTTCTACCATTGAAGGAGATACTACGAACTTTTACCTATACAAGATGCTTAAAAATTTTCCGGTCATTATTTCAACAATAGCAAGAGGCATATCTGTTGGAGACGAATTAGAATATGCCGATGAGGTAACGTTGGGTCGTTCAATTATCAATAGAATACCCTACGAAAACTCTCTGATAAAATAATTTATTCAATCAGAAATCTTATAATCCGTTTTCGGCTACCAACGGGATTTCCTCAAAATCTTCTTCATCATCAAAAAGTTTCAATTGATTTTCGCTGATATAATATTCATCTTCAGGAGATAAATTGGAAAAATTAGCCAAAAACGTCCGAATAGCTGTTTTATAAAATTTATTGGGAGTAGTACGATGGCTATCACAATAGCGATCAATCACTTTTTTTTGTTTATCGGAAAGTTTAAAAATAACTTGCCGATATTTATTTTTTTTGACTGATTTATATGGATTTTTCTTTGTCATTAACTAATCTTTAAATCATATTGCTGTAAATCAGAATAATGTTTCAATATAGAAATTGAGAGGTATGCTATGTTATTTATTTTTAATTATTTCGCGAATATCATAAATTATTTTTTGAGCCAGATGCTCTGCTTTAGTTGGGGAGTCGCTTTCAGAATAAATACGAATAATCGGTTCGGTATTGGATTTGCGTAAATGAACCCATTCTTTTTCAAAATCAATTTTTACTCCATCGCAGGTATTCAATGGGTGATTTTTATATTTTTCAGCTATTTCATTTAAAATATTATCCACATCCATTTCCGGAGATAGCTGAATTTTATTTTTTGAAATATAATATTCTGGGAATGTACTTCTTAACATCGAGCAACTCTTTCCCGATTGTGCTAAAGAAGATAAAAATAATGCAATTCCCACCAAAGCATCACGGCCATAATGCAATTCAGGATAAATAACACCCCCGTTTCCTTCGCCTCCAATAATGGCATTATGTTTTTTCATCATTTCAACCACATTTACTTCTCCAACAGAAGATGCAAAACATTCGCCGCCTGCTTTTTCTGTAATATCCCGCAAAGCCCTGCTTGAAGAGAGGTTAGAAACGGTATTTCCTTTTTTATGCTTTAAAATATAATCAGCCACAGCAACGAGTGTATATTCTTCTCCGAACATTTCTCCCTCTTCCGTAATTATTGCCAAACGGTCAACATCTGGATCAACAACGAAACCAAGATGCGCATTTGATTCGGATACTATTTTAGAAATATCGAGCAGGTTTTCGGGTAAAGGTTCTGGATTATGAGCAAATTTACCATCTGGTTGGCAATTTAATTTCACAACATCTTTAACACCAAGAGCTTTAAGCAATTCCGGAATTGCAATTCCTCCGGACGAATTGATACAATCAACTGCAATTTTATAATTTGCGGCTTTAATTGCTTCTACATCCACCAATGGGAGGTTTAATACTTTATCAATATGCTTTTGAATAAATGTATTATCAAAAGTGTATTTTCCCAAATTTTCAACTTCTGCAAAAGTAAAATCACCAGATTCGGCAAATTCAAGTACTAAATTACCATCGGAAGCTGAAATAAATTCTCCAAGATTATTTAATAATTTTAATGCATTCCAATGTTTGGGATTATGACTGGCAGTAATAATAATGCCACCATCAGCTTTAGTGTCTATAACAGCTATTTCCACCGTGGGTGTTGTAGAAAGTCCGATATCAAGTACATCTATACCCATTCCGAGTAATGTACCGATAACTAAATGATTAACCATTTCGCCTGAGATGCGTGCATCGCGCCCAACAACTAATGTAATTTTCTTTTTATCTGCTTGTTTTATAATAAAATTTGCAAAAGCAGCTGTGTATTTTACAATTGCCATGGGACTTAATCCGTCATTAACTGTGCCGCCAATTGTTCCCCGAATTCCCGATATAGATTTTATTAATGTCATTTAAAAAAATTTAACGACAAAATTATACTTTTTATGCTTTACCTATATTTTTGATTAGATGATTTTATATTTATGACATAACTACTTCAAAAACAAATTTATTTGATCCATCCCAAATCAGAATCTCGAAAAATCAACTTGAGTTATTATAAATTTTTCTTTTACGGTATAAGCCATACATTTCAAAACCGCCTAAGAAAAACAACGAATATATATTTTTAGAAATGAGTAAATGCTTTAGAAAAATTATGTAGATTTGTATCGGAAATACTTTTAAAGATAAAAAATGGAAGAAAATTATAATCCATACGATTACGGGAATGAGGAGGAAGAGGATTATTTTCATTTATTGATCGAACGTTTCGAAAAAATGATAAATGAGCATCAATACACCTACTTTGATGCTGATGAATATATTGATATTATAGACTATTATTTGTTCCAGTTAAATTTTACAAAAACAAATATTGCTATCAAACATGCATTGGAGCAATATCCTCAAAATGTATTAATAAAATTAAAAAAAGCCCAGCTATTTGCTTCGTCGAATCGCAGCGAAAAAGCTTTAACTATTTTAAAAGAAATAGAAACCATTAATCCTGCCGACAGTGAGTTTTTTTTGGCTCGTGGAGCTATCTATAGCCAACTTCAACGATATGAAAAAGCTATAGAAGAATACAAAAAAGCGTTGAGTGAAGCCGAAGCTCTGGACGAAGTTTATATTAATATCGCCTTTGAATACGAAAACTTGAAAAAATATGACAAGGCCTTGGAATATTTAAAAAAAGCCTTGACAATTAATAGCGATAACGATAGCATCCTCTTTGAAATAGCTTTTAGTTTTGAGGCATCTGGTAAAAATAACGAAAGTATCGCTTTCTTTCTGAATTTTATTGATAACCACCCTTATTCCGTCAATGCATGGTTTAACTTGGGAGTAGCTTACAGCAACATCCAGAATTTTGAGAAAGCTATTGAAGCCTACGATTTTGCTATCGCCATTGATGAAATGTATTCTTCGGCTTATTTTAATAAAGCAAATGCCTTGGCAAATATAGGAAAATACGATCAGGCTATTGACGTTTACCGTGAAACGTTTCTTTACGAAGACCCTGAAGCTGTAACTTACTATTACATAGGCGAATGTTTTGAAAATCTAAAAAAATATGATGCCGCTGAGATAAACTATCGCAAAGCCATAGAATTGAAAAATGATTTTATAGACGCTTGGCTTGGGTTAGGCATATCCCGTGATGAATTGGGCGATTCTGAATCGGCAATTAATAATATCATGAAAGCGATTGAAATTGACCCTTCTAATCCAGATCCATGGTTTATACTTGGCGATTTACAATTAAAATATAATAACATTGAGCAGGCTCTTCAATCCTACGAAAAAGTTTGCAATCTTGATCCCAAAAATGAAGAAATCTGGCTTGAATTTTCTGATGCTTTCACCAAAAAACCTGATTTCCAGAATGCAATTAATACAATTAATGAAGGTATTAAAATTCAACCCGAAAACCTGACTTTACAATACCGGTTGGTGGCTTATTATTATCAAATGAATAATAAAAAAGAAGCTTATCAACTATTGAAAAATTTATTATTAAAAGATTTTCAATTGCATAGCACCCTTTTAGATTATGCTCCTGAACTTCTAAATGATACAAAATGCAAAAAGCTAATACAAAAATACTCAAATCCTGAAAAATAACATTTATTAATACAAGTTCAACTATTTATTTATTTCAAAAAATTAGTATCATGATGAATTTCAACTTATCATATCTGCCACAGCGACCGGAAAAACCTCGTGAAAATGGAATAGCTATGGTTATGGACAAAGGTTTAAGTCTTTGCGAAGCTGAAGATTTTGTCTCCGTTGCCAGCAATTTAACCGATTTTGTAAAATTAGGCTTCGGCACTTCGGCGGTTACCAATAATTTGGTTGAAAAAATCAAAATTTATCAGCAAGCAAAAATAAAGGTATACCTTGGCGGTACACTTCTCGAAGCATTTTTAATTCGCAATCAATTTGATGATTATCTGCATCTCATTGAAAAACTTGGGTTAGATGCAGTGGAAGTATCCGACGGATCCATTATTCTTCAGCACGACACAAAATGTGAATACATAAATCAACTTTCGAAAAATTACATTGTATTGTCTGAAGTTGGATCAAAAGAAGCTGGAGTATTAATTTCCCCTGCACGTTGGATAAGCATGATGCAAGCAGAATTGGAGGCTGGTTCATTTAAAGTGATAGCTGAAGCCCGTGAAAGCGGAACTGTTGGCATATATCGTCCCGATGGAAGCGCTCATACCGCACTGATCAACAAAATTTCCTCAAAGGTGTCAATGGAAAAAATTATTTGGGAAGCCCCAATAAAATCCCAACAAGTCTGGTTTATCAAACATTTTGGAGCCAATGTAAATTTAGGTAACATTGCGCCCAATGAAATAATTTCTTTAGAAACATTACGTCTGGGATTGCGTGGAGATACATTTTTTACGTTCCTGCCTGAACAATTTCAAATTAAAAAACAAAAAATTACTGTCAAAAGTTAATAGTCATGTCCCTGTTTGGTCTGATTGGTTTTCCTTTAACGCATTCCTTTTCTGCCGATTATTTCAATAAAAAATTCTCGGAGCACCACTCAGAAATACAAAATGTTAGTTATCAGATGTTTCCACTATTAAAAATTGAACAAATCCAAGATTTGATAATAAACAACCAGGAATTATGCGGACTAAATGTTACTCATCCATATAAAAAATTGGTTATTAACTATTTAGATGATATTAGCAATAATGCCAAAGAAATAGGAGCTGTAAATACTATCAAAATTATAAGAACCCAAAACAAAACTAAATTAATCGGTTATAATACAGATGGATATGGCTTTGAAAAAATGTTAAAGCCATTACTAAAAACACATCATCAGAAAGCATTAGTTTTAGGTAGCGGTGGCGTATCAAATGCCATACAGCATATCCTAAAAAAGAACAATATTTCTTTTACATTAGTAACACGAAAGCATTTAGATAACGAAAGCATTAATTATCATGATCTTAATAAAAATATTATTGAGGAGCACTCAATTGTAATTAATGCTACTCCCGTTGGGATGTTTCCCAATGTTACGGATTATCCAAATTTTCCATATCATTTTCTAAATCAACAACACTTGGTAATTGATCTGATATACAATCCATTAGAAACTAAATTTTTACAATTTTCAAAAAAATATGGAGCAATTACTAAAAATGGCTTAGAAATGTTTCATTATCAAGCTGAAAAATCATGGGAAATATGGTGCTCCTGATTTATTTTGTATTAATTAAAGAATTAAATTAATTTTGCATTCTAAATTAACGATTTATGTTTTGGTCGAAATTGTTTAAACTATTTGAGATTTTTGTAGTATTTCTTTATTTTGTTATTGGTTTTTTTCTGTTATTTTTTTCCCAAAATTACAATTTACCAAAAAATATTAAAATAATATTTGGATTTTTTTTTATTTCCTATGGCGCTTTTCGTACTGTACGGATTTGGAATAAATACAAAAACATGAAAATATAGACATTAATTTGTTCCTTCGGCATTAAACGTAGTATTACAGTTCAATCACAATAAATTTGGCACATTATTGTTATACTTTATGATTAAACTTTAAAAAAATAAGCAATGAAAACAAGCATTTTTACAATAACAGGTAAATCCTTGATTATTTTGTTCTTTTTGTTGATATTCGGCTGTGGAAATCGTAGCGATAAAAAATTTGATGAAACTCCAACTCGAGGTAATGTTAAAATTGCTGTTGACGAATCGTATCAACTTCTAATAGATACTGAAATTTATACGTTTCATTCCATTTATAAATATGCCCAAATCAATGTAGATTACACTACAGAAACCAAAGCATTTGATCTTTTTTTTAAAGATTCTATCCGGTTAATGATAGTGAACAGAAAATTAACAGATGACCAGGAACAAAACCTCAAAAAAGCACAAATCATTCCCCGAACTACAAAAATTGCTTATGACGCTCTTGCATTAATTGTAAACAACGATAATCCTGATACATTAATCAGATACGACCAATTAAAAGACATCTTTACAGGCAATTTATCGAAATGGAAAAGTATTAATTCTAAATCTACGTTAGGCAATTTGGCCGTTGTTTTCGATAATAATGAGTCTGGCAATCCGAGGTATATAAGAGAAAAATTTTCTGTTAAGGGAAAATTCCCATCTTATTGTTATGCCGTTAAATCAAATGAAGAAGTTATTAATTTTGTAAAAAATAACAAAAATGCACTTGGCATCATCAGTGTAAACTGGATAAGCGATCCTCACGATACCATTTCCCACCGGTTTCTCAACGAATTACACATTGTAAGCGTTGGTCAGGAAGGAGATATTAATGGAACCGGAGAGTTCAGAAAACCTTATCAAGGTTATATTGCCGAAGGTTCATATCCATTTATAAGAGAGGTGTATGCTATTTCGCGTGAAACTTTTGCTGGACTTGGTTCAGGTTTTATTTCTTTCTTTGCCGGAGATAAAGGGCAACGAATTGTTTTAAAATCTGGTTTAGTACCAGCCACAATGCCAATCAGACTAATTGAAATAAAAAAGAACAAATAAAAACAACAAATAATTCCTTATCCGTTATGTATAAAATAGCATTAAAAACTATCGGCGCTCTATTTGCTTTTTTTGGCTTATGTACTTCATCTTTGTTGGCTCAAGATATAACATACGCTATAAAACTTACTGAAAGCGAGCAATTTGAATCTGCAGAAAAAGCTTATGACGTTTTACTTAAACAAGAACCTAATAATGGTGATTATTATTATTATTATGGTGAAAATTATCTAAAACAATATTTTTCAGACCCGGCAAATACGTTGTTCAAAGAAGTTGCTGAACCTGCAGGTAAATTATTTACCAATGGGATAGCTGTTGATCCAACAAATCCTATGAATTATATTGGTTTGGGTAAAATTGCCATGTATAATGGCGATACCAGTCAGGCTAAGCCTTATTTTGATAAAGCCCTTTCGTTTTTGCCCACCAAAAAAAATAAGCTAATAATGTCTCCGGATAGGCAAGCTTTAGTCCTTTACAAGATTGCAGAAACCTACGTTAAAGCCGAAAAGCCAAATCTTGCTGAAGCAATTTCTTTATTAGAAAGAGCAAAGAGTATTATAAAAGATCCTAATCCAAAAAATGCCGGTAAGGATCTAGTAAAAGTTCCTGAACTTTACTTGGTTATTGGCGACTATTATATTTACGGATTAAACGACGGATCAAATGCCATCGAAAACTATAAAAAGGCACAAACCTTAGACCCCACTTCATCCAAAGCAAAACTTCGTATTGGGCAATTATGGGTAAGAGCTAGAAATTACAAAGATGCCCTATTATATTATAAGGAAGCCCTTAATATTGATTCCACTTTTGCACCTGCTTACCGTGAATTAGGCGATTTATATACTTTGGCTCGCCAATATGATAATGCTATTGCAAATTATAAAAAATTCCTAAGCCTCTCCGGAGATAACATTTCTGCAAAAATCCGTTACGCCTCCGCTTTAATAAATGCTAAAGATTATGAAGAAGCCATTATTGACATCAATCAAATTTTAATGGTTGACTCCACCCATAATGATTTGAACAGAGCGTTGGCTTATTCTTATTACGAAACCGGAAAATTTGATAAAAGTATAGTATACATTCAAAAGTTCCTGAAAAATGCAAAACCAGAGAAAATCAGAGCCGATGATTATGTATATTGCGGCAGAGCTTATGCAAAGATAAAAAACGACTCTTTAGCTGCAGCAAATCTTTATATTGCTTTTCAGATGGATACCACAAAAGCCGATCTTTTATCAGAAATAGCTCTATCATACAGCAAATTAAAAAAATACGATGAAGGAATTAGTTTTTTTGAAAAGAAAATTGCCATGGGCAAAGCCGTAGCCAGCGACTATTATAACTTGGGTAAGGTTTATTATAATGTTCAAAAATGGGATAAAGCCGACACTACTTTCGCCACCTTTAATGAATTACTGCCCGATTATGTTCAAGGTTATAGCTGGAGGGCTCGTACCAAATCGAATATGGATCCTGATGCAAAACTTGGATTAGCCAAACCAATTTATGAAAAATTAGTCACTAAAGCGCTTCCCGATTCCGCTAAATACGTTAAAGAAATTACGGAAGCCTATTCCTTTTTGAGTTATTATTATTTTGTACAATACAATATATCTCACAGCACTCTTGATGCAGCTAATTCGGTATTGTATTGCGAAAAGGTATTAGCAATCACACCAAATGATGAAAAAGCCAAGACCATTCTCAATGAAATGAAAGGAAAAGTAAAATAAATTTAATAACACGTTATTCATTTATTAAACAAAACCATAAACCTAATTTATAAACCCAGCGTCACAATTTTTTTATTATTAATTAAAATTTATTTATTTTTGTGGCGTTAAATTATTTACAAATCTAAATTAATTAAAAACAGTAACTAAACTTTAAATTCTTTAAAAATGAGCAAAAACGGTCAACCACTAAAAGATGCATTACGTTCAGTATTTGCAATCGGTACTATTGTGATAGCCCTTGTTATCGGTTTCGTGATTTTCAAATTCATCATGGGAAATCCTATCAACTTCGAAGGCGGAAACCCTAAAGGCCAACCACTACCAGGAAATTATTTAGCCACTATTTATAAAGGGGGATACATCGTACCTTTATTAATAGCGCTTATATTAATTCTTTTTACCTTCGCTATTGAACGCGCATTTACACTTGCAAAAGCAAAAGGAAAAGGCGGAATTAATGTATTTGTTTCCAACATTCAGAACTATCTTGCAAAAGACCAACTTGATCAAGCTATTGTTGCCTGTGACAAACAAAAAGGATCTTTGGCTAATGTTATGCGTTCGGGTTTAAATAAATACAAAGCGTTAAAAGATGACGAAACCCTTGAAAAAGAACAAAAAGTTTTATCTCTTCAAAAAGAATTAGAAGAAGCCACTGCTTTGGAATTACCTATGCTTTCACGCAACTTGGTTATTCTTTCAACCATTGCTTCTATTTCGGTACTTATCGGTTTGATCGGAACTGTATTAGGTATGATCCGTGCATTTGCCGCTTTGGCTTCCGCAGGTTCACCTGATGCATTAGCTCTTGCAACCGGTATTTCTGAAGCCCTTATCAATACAGCTTTCGGTATCAGCGGTTCTACTATTGCTATTATTCTTTTCAATTATTTCACTACACGCATCGACAGCTTAACATTTAAAATGGATGAAGCTAACTTCAGTTTGCTTCAGACATTCAATACAAAAATTAAACGATAATTTATTCTGTTTTTTATAGCCTTTTGCTATTCATAAATAGATTAAAAAAAAATCAATATGCCAAAAATTAAGCTACCGGTTAAATCTCCACACATAGACATGACGCCTATGGTGGACTTATTTTCGCTGTTGTTGACATTCTTTATGTTAACCTCATCTTTTAGACCCCAGGAAGCTGCAATTATTGACACCCCTACATCTGTATCAGAAAAACAATCGCCAGACAAAAACATAATGACGTTATTGGTTGATAAAGATGGTAAAGTATTTTTCAATATAGATAATGGAAAAGACTCTTCTACAAAATTCAGGGCTGATGTATTGCAGGAAATGGGTAGCAAATATGACATCAAATTTAACAAGACGGAAATCGAAAGATTTACTAAAATGTCATCTTTTGGGATGCCCATTAAACTTGTTAAATCATGGTTAAATACTCGCGATTCTAAAAAGATTGAACAGTACCAGGTAGGTATGCCTATGGACTCTCTTGATAACCAACTTTTATACTGGATTTATTGCTCGCGCAAGATCAATCCTAATTTTGAAGTAGCTATCAAAGCAGATGCCACTACCGATTATGCCAAGGTTAAAAAGGTAATGGACTACTTACAGGATAACAAGGTTAACAAATTCAATCTGGTTACTAATCTTCAAAAAGAAGAAGCTAAGCCAAGTGATATTAAATAATTTTGATTTTAAATCATAATATACGGAGAAATAAATATGGCTGAAATAATCCAAGAAGAAAGTGGAAAAAAAGGAGGAAAGCGCAGAGCTAAAAAATCGGCTCCACACATTGACATGACCCCAATGGTTGACTTAATGTGTTTGCTTATTACCTTCTTTATGCTTACCACGGCCTTCAGTAAACCGAAGGTTATGGAAATTACCATGCCTGAGAAAAATAAAGATGATAAACCTGTTGACGCCCCTAGAATTTCGGCTGACAAAACTCTCAATATTCTAATTACGGGTAATGATAAAATTTATTACTATAATGGATTGGCAGAACCCGGAAAACCTTTACCCACTTTAGTAGCTACTAATTATAGTAAAGATGGAATTCGTAAAGTGCTATTAGGCCTGAATAAAGATTTGTTCACTAAAATTTACGATTTGCGCCAAAAGCGTTTAAAAGGCGAAATAAAAATGGCTGACTCAACCTTTAATGAACAAATTAAGGGTTTTAAAAGAGCTGATAAATTAGGACCTATTGTGCTAATAAAAACCGACGATAAAGCCAAGTACAAAAATGTAGTTGACATTATTGACGAAATGGCTATTGCCACCGTTGCACAGTACGTTGTTGTTGACATTTCCCCGATTGAAATGGGAATGATAAAAAACGCTCCTAAATAAATTGATATTTGTAATTAATATTTAAAAGGTAAAACTATGGCAAAAAAAGAGCGTGCCGAACAATGGGACGAAATCGTTTTTGAAAAAAGGAACAAAGCTTATGGTGCTTACTTTTTGCGAAAAATCTATAATAAGCATTTAAACATTTCTCTTGCAATTTCTGCTACCATTTTATTGTTAGCCGTAACCATTCCTTTGGTTGCCGGTTACATGAATAAAAGAACCAGAATCATTGAAGATAGATCAGTAGCTGCCGAAATGATGGATTTAGCTAAAAGGGAAGATGCACCACCTCCACCTCCACCTCCGCCTCCTGCTGAAGCTTTGGAACAAAAGGTTAAGTTTACAGCTCCTGTGGTTGTTGAAGAAGAAGTGGAAAGTGGCGGGCTGCTGTTACAGGACGATTTGAATAAACAACCGGTAAACAATGTGCCCGTTGAAGGTGATCTTGTAGTTGAAGATAAACCCGTAGAACAAGTTATCGAACAAGCTGCACCACAGGAAATTTTCACCGTGGTTGAAGAAGCACCTTCTTTTTCGGGTGGCGAAGAATCGCGTATCAAATTCCTGCAACAGAATATTACTTATCCTCAGGTAGCAAAAGAAGCTGGTATACAAGGTACCGTTTTTGTTACTTTCGTGGTTGAAGTTGACGGTTCGGTGAGCGACGTAAAAGTATTACGTGGTATCGGCGGCGGTTGCGACGAAGAAGCTATCAGGGTTGTTAGATCTATGCCCAAATGGTCTCCAGGTAAACAACGTGGACGGCCTGTAAGGGTACAGTTTAACATGCCTATCAAATTCATCCTTCAAGGATAATAAAGAGCATATCACAACTTAAAAAAACCCGGTAATTCGTTATCGGGTTTTTTTTATTTTTTACAATTTATAAATAGGGTTTGTCGAAAAACTTCTTAAAACCACGAAGTGGTTAACTATGAATAGCCCCGAATGCAATTCGGGACAAAAATATCCTGCAAACCATAAACCCCGGCAGGGGTTTCAATAGGGCTATCATTGAACCCTTCCCGGGTTCCTGACGATAAAATTGACTCATACCCCGAATTTCATTCGGGGCTATTCAATTTAAATCCTTTCAGGATTTTAAGACCGTTGCAAAATAAAGCGAGAGTGAATTTTCTTGTTTTTTTACTGAAGATATTTAGTTTTATACCATTAAAATGTTTTTTTTGCCGTTTTTTATTCTCCTTATCTCTATAATATTGCTGTAAATGAGGAATTTTCTCCTCATTTTTAGCATTGGGACATAATGATCCCAGGTGAACGGTATAAGTTGTATGCAATAGCTTCCATCAGATGTTGGGTATGCATTTTTGACAACCCCACATAACGGGCTACTCCTCCACCAAACCATCGTTTTATTGACCCAAATGTCCGTTCTACTTTATACCGGGTTTTACTCACTATTTTGTTGAATTGTATTTCTCTTTCTGTTAACTTTCTATTTTTGGCTGCTTTATTCATTATATGATTACGAAGTCGTTTCTGCTGTAATATTGTATCGTTCTTTTTACTTTTATATCCTTTGTCTGCTTTTACCCAAGTCCTTTCCGTTAATTCACATGTATCCAATACCTGCTCCAAATTGCTTATTTCATTCACATTAGCCGAGGTGGTAAGTACTCCCAAGATTAACCCATTGACATCAGTAATCGTATGTTTTTTATATCCAAACCGGAGCTTCCCGGCTTTTTTTACCCATCTGCCTTCGGAATCAACTCCTGGCTGGGTCTTCTTTATCAATTTAAATTGTGAGGCTTCTTTTTCTCTTTCTTCCTCCTTTGGCTCTTGCTGACGATCTTCTACTATTTCATATTCCGTTTTCCCCTTTGGCTTTCTTGGACTATCGGTAATACTCGCATCTACAATGACTCCTCCCTTAACCAGTATTTTCTTTTTCTCTAATTGTTTATTCATCGCTTTGAATAATTTTTCGTACACATTCTTTTGGGTAAGTTCGGTACGAAAACGACTGATAACACTATGATCGGGACATTTGTCATCTATACTTAATCCTACAAAACGACTGAAGGATATTCTGTCATTTACCTGGTCTTCTACTTCATAATCACTCAAATTATACCAGGTCTCCAAAAGACATATTTTAAAAAGTAATAGCCCTTCATAAGCCGGACGTCCACTTACACTTTCTCCTTTTTGATAGTGCTTATTGATAATATTGGAAATAAGTCGCCAATCGATCAATGTATTTACCTGATCAAAAAATTCTGTCTTTACTTTCCTTCTTTCTGCTGCTAAATCAGCAAAGCCTATGTGTTTCTCATTTTTCATGCTACAAATATAACAAATTCATTGTTATAAATAACACTAATCTAATATTTTATACGCATTTTTGCCTTGCAATGGTCTTATTTTATAAATAACAAATATCAGGATAAGGTTTACAAGTGCACAGATATCGTATGATGAGTCCAGTTTTTCTTGCATTTCTTTACCAAAAACAGTTGTTAATTCAATAAAAACATAATATTATGGCTTTTCAGCAAACCATAATGTAGCTGTAAAAATGATTAATGCAGCCAAAAAACCAGTTAGAATAAACTAAAAAGTCGTCCAAGTGAACATAGAAGTCGTCCGAGTAGCCAAAGAAATGGTTAAAGTAGCTGGAGAAGTCGTTAGAGTAGCCAAAGAAATGGTTAAAGTAGCTGGAGAAGTCGTTAGAGTAGCCGGAGAAATGGTTAGAGTGAACGGAGAAATCGTCCGAGTGAACGGAGAAGTCGTCCGAGTGAACGGAGAAGTCGTCCGAGTAGCCGGAGAAATGGTCTGAATAGCCGGAGAAGCCGTCTGAGTGGCCGGAGAAGCCATTGGGATGGCTAAAATCAAATTTGCTGAGAATTCGTTAGGATAAGGTGGTGGTTAAACGTGATTAGCCCCGAATTCAATCCAGGGTAAAACTGTTCTGCAAATCACCCCCCCCCGGAAGTGTTCAATTATAACCTGAATTCGGGATAAGATTTTATACAAACAACTGAAAAACAAAATTCATTGCCGTTGACTTTAGTCAACGGAATTAAAAAGACAAACAAATTCTGGCTTTAGCCCAACAAAAAGTCAGAAAAATGTGGCTAAAGCCAAAATAGCTGACTCCTTTTATCCGTCCCATAAATGGGACGGCAATAAATAAGCCTGATAATCAAACAATCTTTGTTTTTTAAATTAGAATTTTTATCCCGAACTCAGGTTTATAACCATATTGAACCTTTCCGGGGTTTCTGACGATAAAATCGACGCATATTCCGGATTAAAATCTCTTCAGTATCTTAGCAATCCTTTTGTCTATCAAGCTTTTATTTGCTATTCTTAACTCCGGCAATGGGCGTCCGTTGCAAACCGTTTAAAACAAGGACATTTGCAGGGGTTCATCCGGCGGATTTTCTTCGGTTTTCTTACTCTTTGCGTCCTCTACTTTTTCGGGATTGGTAATTTCAAAATCAATATCTTTGGGTGGTATTGCTTCTCCATCCTTTTTCCCCTCGTCCTTCGATACGGCAGGTTTGGCTGGCGCTGCCTTTTTCGGTTCAAAACTGATAACCGGCTTTTCGGAAGGAACTTCCTTAACCGGAACTTTCGGTGATAATCTCACCGGCGTTTTAAAACTGATTTCCGGTTTACTTATTTCCCCGGGCTGGCCCGCCCCTGCTTTTTCTATTTGCACCGCATCGTCCTGATTGCTGGTTTCCGTATCTTTTGCGTTTCGATCAACCTTTTTGGCGCCGTCCCCGGCAGTCTTCTCACCGGTTTCGTCCGTTTCATTAAAAATTTCACCGGTTTCCGGGTTGTCATCATCCGAACCGGCACCATCATCCAACGTTTCCGGCATCGTATCGTCCTCTTCTTTTTCGTAAGGCAGCGGGTCGAGCGGTATTATTTCCTTTACAGGAAAAGCCGACAACTTTTTTCCGACAGCTTTATATCCTTTTACATCAATAAAGTCGGCCAGAGGCAGAATTTCGTTCGGATGCGGCTTTTTCAGGGCCGCTTCATCAAATGATAATTCTATCTGCGGAAGCACATCGATGGAAACAAAAATTAATTTAGAGCCATCGCTTTCGCCAATAAAATCAGTTTTTTTATCTCCGCCTTCCGCTATAAAGCGTTTGACATAATAATCCTGTTTTGCACCATTAAAATAAACGGCTGTAATCACCTTTTCGGGATCATATTTTTCAATAATCATCAGGTCGTCGTCGAAATGATTAGCCAGGTCGAAATTAACCAGCTTATATTGTCCCGACTGCATGATGGTAAGTATTTTATCGTCGCCATGAAAATCGCCCAGCAGCTTGCCTCTTGTTTCGGTGTTCAGTCGTTTAATGCTTTCGTCGAACCAGATTTCGCGGGCGCCAAGTGTGGAAACTCCATCTTCCTTTTTGTCTATTTTGCGAACCAAATGCCGCGAAAGGATATTTCCCATCGAACCACGCCCTTTGATTTCGAGGGCGCTGAAATCAAATTCAAAGAAAAGTTTCTTAAGCTTTGGCTTTGCTTTCAGGTAAATTTTAATCACTTCGGCTTCACCATTGGGATTGGCGCTAAAATAAAGCACTTTGCTGCCCGGATTTCCTTTGGTTAAATCGTATTCCTTGTCGCGGGTAATGCCCATAACCGCAAAACGCTTAACCATAGCCTTTCCATACTTTCCATCCTGGTAAACCATGTTATAAATGGTGCGGTCGTCGTTGCGTTTAAAAACGTCAATATGGATTATATTTTCGCCAACAAAGATTTTTTCGTTTATTTTGGTAATTAAAAAGGTACCGTTTTCATGAAATACGATGATATCGTCAATGTCGGAACAATCGCAAACGAATTCGTCCTTTTTAAGCCCCGTTCCGGCAAATCCTTCCAGACGATTAACATACAATTTTTGGCTGGCAGCCGCTACCATCTTTGCTTCAATGGTATCAAAATTACGAATTTCGGTACGTCTTTCCCTGCCTTTGCCGTATTTTTTCTTTATCTGGTTAAAAAAATCAATAGCATAATCCACCAGATGCTCCAGGTGGAAAATGGTTTCATTTATTTCATCTTCCAGCCCTTTGATTATCTCATCGGCTTTAAAGGAATTATAGCGGGAAATGCGTTTGATTTTTATTTCAAGCAGACGAAGGATATCATCGGTGGTAATTTCGCGGTAGAACTGCTTTTTGTATGGTTCCAATCCTTTATCCACGGTAACCAGCACATCTTCCCACGATTTACACTCTTCAATATCGTGGTAAATCCGGTTTTCAATAAATATTTTTTCGAGCGAAGAATAAAGGAGTTGCTCGGTAAGTTCGTTTTTTCTTATTTCCAGTTCTTTTTTCAGAAGGTCGAGCGTGTTCCCGGCCGAAACCCTGAGAATTTCCTTAACATCCGTAAAACGGGGTTTATTTCCTTCAATAACGCAGGCATTGGGAGATGCCGATATTTCGCAGGCAGTAAAAGCATACAGAGCATCTATCGTAGTGTCGGGGGAAACGCCGGGCGAAAGGTGAACTAAAATTTCAACATTCTGAGCCGTATTATCGTCAATCTTGCGAATTTTAATTTTGCCTTTATCGTTAGCCGCAATAATCGTATCGATGAGCGAGCCGGTAGTGGTTCCGAAAGGAATTTCGGTTATTACAAGTGTTTTTTTATCAAGCTGGCTAATCTTGGCTCTGATTCTGACTTTACCGCCCCTGTTTCCATCGTTGTATCTGGAAAAATCGGCTAAACCGCCCGTAGGAAAATCGGGAAATATCTCAAAGTCCTTCCCAAGCAAATGATTAATGGAGGCGTCAATAAGTTCGATAAAGTTATGGGGAAGGATTTTTGAGGACAATCCCACAGCTATTCCTTCCACACCCTGAGCCAAAAGCAAGGGAAATTTTACGGGAAGAGTTACCGGCTCTTTATTACGTCCATCATACGACAGTTTCCAAAGTGTGGTTTTAGGATTAAAAACCACATCAAGGGCAAATTTCGAAAGGCGGGCTTCAATATAACGGGGAGCGGCAGCGCCATCGCCGGTAAGGATGTTTCCCCAGTTTCCCTGGCAATCCACCAGCAAATCCTTCTGCCCAAGCTGAACCAGGGCATCGCCAATGGAAGCATCGCCATGAGGATGATACTTCATGGTGTGCCCAATAATGTTTGCCACCTTGTTGAAACGTCCGTCGTCAAGATCCTTCATGGAATGCAAAATCCGTCGTTGCACGGGCTTAAACCCATCTTCAATGGCGGGAACAGCACGTTCGAGGATAACGTAAGAAGCATAATCGAGGAACCAATTCTGATACATTCCCGACATGGGAATAATTTTCTGTAGTTCGCCCGAAGGCATTTCTACCGTGTCGTCGTGTTCATCAAAGTTATTGTCTACTCCTTCTATTTCATCCATTTCTATTTATCCTTCCAAATTCTTAACAAAACTACTTCAGAAGCCAGAAAAAGCAAAGCTAAAAGTACAAAAGTTTTCCACAATTGTATTCCATTATTCATTTCCGATAGCGCTTCCGCAAGTGGTTTTTCTTTGACTTTGAACACTTGGATATTTTTTTTACCTGATTTATCGATCAGATTTTGCAGTTTATTTATGCTTAAACATTCGAGATTGGATTCGCGCCGGTCGTAATTAAAAGCAATACCGCTAATATCTTTATTCCCATCAAAAATAGTATAATTTCCGGCTTCTTTTATCTGATGATGCATTAGTAAAGAAAGCCGGAGACCCGTTTTCTTTATTTCGGGAATAACTTCGAAGTTTTTTTCTTTGCTCCTGATTTTAAATACCGGCTCGCTGCCTGTTTTCGCTTCGGGCAAATCAATGATTTCATCATTTCCAAGATTATAAAACAACTTGTTGGTATAGGTGCTCAGCAAAGCCATGCGATACAAAACGGGAACAAAAAGGGTATGCCGTGAAAAACTGGTATACTTAACGTCCAACGGACTTGCAAAGAGGTAAATATAGCCTTTTCCAAACGGATAAACGCTGCAAAACGAGCATCCGTCAGCTAATGGCAGCAAGGTTTCGCCCGACGAATGAACGGTTTTTTCGATACGGAAATGCGAAAAGACAAAAGGCAAATCCAGGTTATCGGGAACCGACTCAAAAACATCGTTGAAAAGGATGTTTTTAAAATTTATTGAAGCCATCTTAACTTTTGCCGTATCCTTCGAATGGAAAAGATCGGAGTGAACGGTTGCTAAAAAATTGTTGTAACTCTTTATATCCATGGTCTGCGATGGGATCACGGTAACACAGCCACCCTTGGAAACAAATTGAGTTAATGCCTGGCTTAAGCCCGTGTTGATAGCCGGAAGCTGGTTGAGAATGATAAAATTAAAATTATCGATGGTAGAATAATTCAGGCTGCTTTCGGGCGAATTGGTGTATTTTACGATTGAATCGCCAACGAACAGCGAATTAAGATATACATTCTCGGCAGCCCCATTTATACATAGCGCTTTAATGGTAGAAGTTACAGGATAGGTAAAATAGAATCTGTCGTCGAAAGTTATGGGATAATCGGTAATTTCCAATTTTCCAAACTGCCATCCATCTTCATGATTTGTATAAGGAATCTCCAGTTCAGCCTCTCCTCCGCCCTTGATATTGAAACTGGCGACAGCCCTTTGTTTGTTGTTTATAGTAAGCTTTAACGGAATTTTCTCGAAGGGTTCTTGGGATGTATTTTTAATCCTGACTTTCAGTTTTTCACCTTGACCCAATTGATGAACGGGAGCTTCAAACCAGCAACTGTCAATATAAAGGTTGTTTGATACTTTGGATGCGACAGGGATAAGAACCGTGTTAAAATTAACAGACTTTGATATATCGGCTAAAGTAGTCGTCGACGTTTGAAAATCGGAAATCAAATAACTGAAATTCGCCGGCGAACGGCTTTCCAAAAACAAATCGGATTGACGGCGAACAACGGTAGAAATATCTTTTACGGCTGATGAAATTTTAACTTCATCCACCTGGTTCAGAAATTCTTCCTGAGTAATAAAACGCTGCTGACTTCCTTCAAAATCGTTGGTTAGCAGTTGAAACAAATCGGATGATTTATAAACGGAAGCAATTTCTCTGGCTTTAGCTTTGGCTTCATCGAGCAGAATGCCATTTTCGTTGCGGGCTTCCATGCTAAAGGAATTATCAATATACACGCTAACCGCATTGCGGGCTTGTTGTTTTATTTGATTTCCGTTTATCGGAATATAGGGTTGGGCAAAGGCCAGCACAAGGCATAGAATGGCCAATATTCGTAAGAAAAGAATGATTAAATGACGAAGCCGGGATTGTTTCTGGCTTTGGAGCTTAATCTCCTGAAGGAATTTTACATTGGTAAAGTATACTTTTTTGAATCGTTTAAAATTAAAAAGATGGATAACCACCGGAATAGCTATGGCTAAAAGTCCTAACAAAAACAAAGGGTTAACAAACTGCATGGGGTGATCTCTTTCTTTTCAGCAAAAATAAAAAACTCCCTCGTTCAGGAGGGAGTTTTAAAAAGTATTTTTAAACAATTTCTCTGTACATGGATTGGTAATTTATTGTACAGAGGAAATTCATAAAATTTTTATGAAACAAATTATTTAAAATTTAACGTTCGGATTAAATAATACCCTGATCAAGCATTGCATTGGCAACCTTAAGGAAACCTGCGATGTTAGCGCCTTTTACATAATTAACATATCCGCTGGCATCTTTTCCGTATTTAACGCATGATTCATGAATGCTTGTCATGATATGGTGCAGACGATCGTCAACTTCCTTAGCCGGCCAGTTGAGTTTCATAGAGTTTTGTGTCATTTCCAGACCGGAAGTGGCAACACCACCTGCATTAACGGCTTTACCGGGAGCATAAAGCATTTTATGTTCGATAAACAGTTCAACGGCTTCTGGTGTACAACCCATATTGGAAATTTCGCCTATAAGTTTACATCCATTAGCAATCAATTGTTTTGCATCTTCGCCATTCAATTCATTCTGGGTAGCGCAAGGCAGAGCAATGTCGCATTTCACTTCCCAAGGATGTTTTCCCTGATGGAACTGAGCATTGGGATATTCATACGAATACGGTTTTACGATATCCTGGTTCGAAGCACGAAGTTCGAGCATATAATTAATCTTTTCACCAGAAATACCATCGGGATCATAAATATAACCATCGGGACCGGAAATAGTAACAACCTTAGCGCCTAATTCGGTAGCTTTAAGGGCAGCACCCCATGCTACGTTTCCAAAACCGGAAATAGCAACTACTTTACCTTTTAAATCTTCGCCTTTGGCTTTTAACATTTCTTTAACAAAATAAATTCCTCCGAAACCTGTAGCTTCAGGACGAACAAGGCTTCCGCCCCAGTTTAATCCTTTTCCTGTTAAAACGCCTACATGTTCGTGAGTGAGTTTTTTGTACATACCATAGAGGAAGCCAATTTCGCGGCCACCTACTCCGATATCACCTGCAGGGACATCGGTTTCCGGACCTATAACTTTCCATAATTCGAGCATAAACGACTGGCAAAAACGCATAACTTCGGTATTGGATTTGCCTTTGGGATCAAAATCTGAACCACCTTTAGCGCCACCCATCGGAAGGCTGGTAAGGCTGTTCTTAAAAATCTGTTCGAAACCTAAAAATTTTAAGATACTAAGGTTAACACTCGGGTGGAAACGTAATCCGCCTTTGTATGGTCCAATGGCCTGATTGAATTGTACCCTGTAACCAAGGTTAACATGAACATTTCCGCTGTCGTCAACCCAGGGAACTTTAAAAGCTAAAATCCTGTCTGGTTCAACCAAACGTTCAATAATTTTTGCTGTTTCAAACTGAGGATTGTCGTTGTAGACATCTTCAATAGAGTCCAAAACTTCTCGTACCGCTTGCAAATACTCAAGCTCGCCCGGATGTTTTTTCTCCAGGTCGGTCATGATTTTTTCTACGTTCATTTTAAAAAATTTTTTAATTATTATTTATGTGATAAGATGAAAAGTGGTTTAAAAAAACGTTACAAAATTAATCGTTATAACCCGATATATCCTAAAAAATTATTATTTTTTTTACACCATTAAGCAACTGTTAATAAATCAAATATGATTTTTTGCATGTATAAATTAGCTTTTAATCGATTAAAATGGCCTTTTTATTGAGATTATTTGTCCGTGTATTACTTAACAATGTTGCTTGTTTTACTTACTGTTTTTCTCCGTTTTTAAATATATTTACCTTTATAATCTTTCCTTTTTTGTCGAAAATACGTTCGGAACCATCCTTTTTATTATTGACATAATGGGTTTCGTACTCAAGTTTTCCATCAGGAAAAAATGAGTTCAGCACACCGGAACCATTATTAAAAAATCCGGAGCCTACTTTTTTGCCAGTTTCATCAAAATAGTTCCATTCCCCGTCTATTTTCCCGTTTTTATAAAAGCCCGTAACCTTTGGGTTGTTTTCGTTCCACCATACCCGGTAACTGCCATTGGGCACATCATTGGTATAGTTTTCTTCCGAAATCATTACTCCATCATCGTTCCATGTTGTGGATATTCCATTGAGTTTATCCAAAGCATAGTTCTGTTCCAGAACTTTTATTCCCCTCAAATTCCAGCGACTCAATACTCCGCTCAGTTTATCATTTTGATAAGTGCACTGCATTTGTTTGATGCCATTTTCCCAATACCAGGTGGAAACGCCATTCATCTTCCCATCTTCTTTGGAAATTTCGGATTTTTTGCGACCATTAGGCCAGTATTCGGTTTCCGGACGGTTGCAACCGCTTATTTCCATAACGAAAAAAAACAAAATCATAAAATACAAAACATGACTCGCCTTCATATACCATTATCTTTGTATGGGTAACGATGGAAATTTTCTTTTATTTTAAGATCAAAAGTTTGTTTCCAAGACAAATGGTTACTGATCGTCCGAAACATCACTGCTTCGTTGCTTAACCGCTTCATATAAAATAACGCCTGCGGCCACCGAAACATTCAGCGATTTTATTTCACCGGCAAGGGGTATTTTTACCAATACATCGGCTATACGAAGATATTCCGGACTAATTCCCTCATCTTCCGAGCCAAGAATAAAGGCGGTGGGAAGGCTGTATTCGGATTTATAATAATAATTGGGCGCTTTCTCGGTGGCTGCTACAACTTGAACGCCGCTATTTTTGAGGTAAGCGATAGTATCCTTTAAATTTGAACTCCGGCAAACAGGTATTTTGTTTAATGCGCCTGCCGACGTTTTCATGGCATCGGCATTTGCCTGTGCGCTTCCCTTATCGGGAACAATGATGGCATTCACGCCCGAGCATTCGGCCGTACGAGCAATAGCGCCAAAGTTACGCACATCAGTTATGCGATCGAGGATTAACAAAAGCGGTGTTTTTCCTTCCTCATACAACATGGGCAGAATGTTTTCAATTTTATGATAACTGATTTCAGAAATAAAAGCTACTATTCCCTGGTGGTTTTTGGTTACCATGCGGTTGAGCTTTTCCACGGGAACATACTGAAATAAAATGTTGTTTTCCCTTACCAATTGAAACAGTTCATGGAACAATTCTCCCTGAAGTCCTTTCTGGATAAGCAGTTTGTCAATTTCTTTACCGGCGTTTATGGCTTCTATTACCGGGCGCAGTCCATAGATTAAATTACCTGCCGATGGTTTTTCCCGTTCCCGCGAATAGTGTTGATATTGTTCTCTCATTTTAAATACTAATTTTTTAAATAGGTTGATTGCTGTTTTCGATAAAAAGGTTACCGCTGGTTTGATATTTATCAGGGAGAGTTTTGGTGGTTTTTGCACCTAATTCCCTGAGTTTTTCCACCCTCGTTACCAGATTACCGTTTCCTGAAGAAAGTTTTTTATGTGCGTCGCCATAGGTGTTCTGCAAGGTGTTCAGTTGGGTGCCCATTTTTTCCAAATCGGCAAGAAAAGCAATAAATTTATCGTATAAAGCTCCGCCCTGCCGTGCAATTTCGAGGGCATTCTGGGTTTGTTTTTCCTGTTTCCAGATGGAAGAAACGGTACGCAAAGTGGCAAGGAGAGTGGATGGGCTAACGATTACAATTTTCCGGTCCCAGGCATAGCCAAACAGTTCCAAATCGGCCTGGATGGCAGCGCTGAAAGCCGACTCGATGGGCATGAACAGCAGTACAAAATCGGGAGTATCGAAAGAGGCAACATTCTGATAATTCTTTTCGCTCAGAAGTTTAATATGGTTTTTAACGGCATCCACATGCTGTTTCAGATAACGGTCTTTCGCCTCCTGGGAATCGGCATTCGAAAAGGCTTCGTAGGCAACAAGGGTAACTTTGGAATCCACGATGATGTGTTTATTGTCGGGCAGATGAATAATGACATCGGGACGTAACATGTCGCCCTGTTCGTTGCGGGCAGTATATTGTGTTTCGTATTCCACTCCCCGCGTTAATCCCGAACGTTCGAGTACCCTTTCAAGAATCACTTCTCCCCAGTTTCCCTGTTTTTTAACATCACCTTTCAATGCTTTGGTAAGGTTTTCGGCATCCTGACTAAGCTTTTGATTGAGATCGAACAGTCCCTTGATTTCCTGCTTCAGACTTGCATTATCTTTAACTGCCGATTCGTGTTTCTGATTAACGGAATTTTCAAACTCCTTTATTTTTTCTTTTAACGGATTAAGGATATCGCCTATGTTTTTCTGGTTGGACAGGGTAAATTCCTGCGAATGTTGTTTCAGTATATCATTAGCCATATTTCTGAATTCGGCGGTAAATTTCTTTTGCAAATCTTCAAAATCGGATTTCTGAGTTTCCAGTTTTTCCTGAAGATTACGGTATTCCGATTCAGCTTTTGCCAGTCGCGAACTTTGGGACAAGGTTTTTTCCCTTTCTTCCTCTAATTGCACAACGGCTTTTTCTTTTTGTTCAGTAACTAAATTTAACCGTTCTTCGATTATACTTTTTTCTTTATCAATTTCACCGATTCTGGTGATGGCGCCTTTTTCAAGAGCCATGATCTGCTCTTCAAGTTCTTTTTTGTGAAAAGCCGACTGGTTTTTAGCAAAATACCATCCCATGATACCGCCAAGCAACAGTCCTGTAAATAAATAAAGAAGTCCCATACTGTAAAAATTTTAACGTGGTAAAGATAGCTGAAATTTGTTTTTATTGCCCCTGGCCTATAAACAATTTTTCGTGCAACATAGCTTCACTACAACTTTATTGGATATAGTTGTTTTAAACTCTGTAATTACAGCAAACGTAGACTGCTAAAAGTGCTCAACTATCCGCCACTAATGTAAAATCCGTGTTAACGGATAGTCGTTCTTTTCAATGGAGTTGTATTTTCATTTATTTTGTCCGCCAGGTATTTTAGCTTATTCTTTGTCGTTGGGTTCCCATAATTCAACGTTGTTTCCTTCAACGTCGAGAATGTGAACAAACTTTCCATAGTCATACGATTCTATCTTGTCGACAATAGTTACCCCTTCTTTCTTAAGTTGCTCAACAAGCCTTTCCAGGTTTTCGACCCGGTAGTTTATCATAAAGTCCCTGGTGGAAGGCTCAAAATATTTTGTTGTTTCGGGAAAAGGGCTCCATTGTGTAATTCCTTTTTTCGTAAAATCTGCACTTTGTCGCCATTCAAAGCTGGCTCCGTATTGGTCGGTGTTTAAACCTAAATGGGTTTTATACCATTCTTTCATTTTCTCAGGATCCTTGCATTTAAAGAAAACACCTCCGATTCCTGTAACCTTTTTATAAAGCGGATTAGACGTTGCTTCATTTTGCACATTTTTCGAAAGGTTATTCAGCGCCACATCCCATGCCTTTGAAAAATAATCGAACACCGGCGTCCACCGTTCGTCGTCAGGCCAGCCTAAATGAGTAAGCGTGATTTGAGTTTGATTGTCGGAAATTGCATTAAACTCCACAACTACCCATGTTTTGTAGTCCGACTTTCTGACTTCTTCAAATTGCGGCGGGGCATTCCAGGAGAAGGAAAAATACCTTTGGGGCAGAAACGAAAGCACCTTGCAGCCTTCCGATCCCCTGAGTCCGGCAGGATTGTCCAGAAGAAAATAGATCTCAAATGCGCCATTGGGCATCAGTTCAATTTTATTGTCACTGCCAAAAAAGGTTTTTAAGCCTTCATGCGTTGTCCATCGCCACCAAACGGTATCCAGCGGCTGATTAATTGTTTTTGTTTTGACGATTTGCTTGTTTGTTACTTCCATTTTTGTTTGTCCAAATGTTTGGTTGGTTAATGCTAAAATTAAAATCAGAAAGAGTATTTGTTTCATCCACTTATAATTTGTTTTTTATTTGTCAGATAACCTGGAACTCGCCAAAATAAGTATCCTCGTGTGCGAGAATAAATTCTCATGGCTCATTTCATTTGGTTTTTACAAAAATAAAAAAAATTAAACAGACCCTATCCGGTTTTTCATTGAATGGAAATACATCCCGAGTACTCAACACTGCTATGCTCTGAGCAGAATTGCAAATTCCGATCAGCCGGGATGTCCATTTTTCACTTCGTTAATGTAGTATTTTCCAACTTCTGTTAGAAATAAACCCCAATCACCATAACCTATTTTAACTTCAAAATTCTTTATTCCATTTTTACTATTCCAAAACGTCAGCATTTGATCATTTGTGTCAATTGCAAAATTGGCATGAGATAACGAATTTCTTAGGAGTCGCAAAAATTTTAAAGTGTCAATATTATTGTTAGCCGGCTGTAAAATCAAAAATTTATTTCTTGTTGTAAATAAAAAATTTGTAGCTGCCTTTTCCCAAATTTCTTTTGGAATAACTAATAATCCGTATGATAGCAAAATTGATATTCCTTGATTCTTGGTATGATAAACAGATAAATTTTCAAGTCCTTGACTTGTCAGAAACTCGTTGAAGAATTCTGAAATTGTTTTGTTTGGATTTTGTTTTAACTGTTCATCAAACTGAAAAAGAAACTGTCCATTATACCAAGTCCACTGTGGAATTTCTCGTCTTGAATTGTTCATTCTATTTTCATTTACATCAATATTTTGTGACATCTTATGGTTGCTATTAACTCCATCTTATACCTCTAATTTTCCCAACAGTATCCATCCATTTCCAATGTACACCTTTAATAAATTCAGTTTCCACTTACAAAAGTAAATCAATTTCGTTAAAAAAGGTCATCAAACGTACTTTTTTACTTTCCGTCCCCTTTTCCTTCTCCCATCCCCGTAAATTCCCACTGCATTTATCCTCCACTTATCAACTAACCAACCCTTTAACAAAAATATTTTTAAAAATAATAGCCCTTATTTGTGAAACGTTTCACAATATTTCTTTAATTTTGTGAAACCAACATTTTAAATCTTATCAATATGGAAACAACTAAAATTATTTTCAGTGGTACGACTGTTGAAATGCTTACCACTGCTGACATTATCGTTGAAACGGCTATCGAAAAAAAAGATGTGCTCATAGCCGAACGTCCCTTTTGGGCAGATCCTTTTTTTCCAAAACTGAAACAACGCATCGACGGCGACTTCGCTACTATCCTTGGCGTGGATAATGCCAAAGCGCTGCGTGAAGCCTCGGCTATGGTTTGCGGCATCCAGAAAAATGCCATGACTAAGTTATCGGGTATCAAAGTGCAGATAGAAGTGGATTTTGAGGACGACAAAGCCCGGCGCGATGAAATACTCACCCAGCTTGGGTATACCAATTATTTCAAAGACGTTCAGCGCAAAAGTCAAAGCGCCCTGGTAGGTCAGCTCTTTCAGCTAAAGACCAATCTTACGCCCGAACTCAAAACGATGCTTGTCGAAAAGGGCACTTCACCGGACTCCCTCAACCTCTTAGTGTCGTATGCCGATGAAATAAAAACAAAAAATATCGATCAGGAATTGCTCAAGGAAGGCAAAAAGGAACTTACTTTAAAAGCCGTTACCGAGCTAAACGCCGTGTATAAACAAGTGATAGGGATATGCAAAATTGTTCGGCGCCTGTTCAAGGACGATCCGTTGATGAAGGAACAGTTTTCGTACTCCCGTATCCTCAAACAGCTTAGCGGTTCCAAACTCACCAATGAACCTCCGAAGCCATCTCAGCCTGTTCAGTAGGTCCTGAATGATACGTATTTTGTAAAGCATATAGATGCGTTGGTCAGGGTTACCGATAGCTTAGTTGAAGTTACCGATGCCTTAGTTGAGTCTATAGATGGCAAATTTGTGTCTATGGAAACTTTAGTTGCGCCTTCAGATGCTTTAGTTGGAGCTACCGATGTCTTTTTTGAGGTTTCTGATGCCTTTTTTGAGGCTCCCGATGCCTTAGTTGGGGTTACCGATAGCTTAGTTGGGGTTACCGATGCAAATTCTGGCTTATTCTAAATTAAATCATTAGTAACACTACGGCAATAATGACAACGATAGCAATAATGGCAAGAATACGTTTTGTCCTCGTTTCTTTGGTAAGCAGCACTTCGCATTCGGTTAACTTATGCTTTGCCACGGAATCATTTATCCCGCTTTCAAGAGCTTTGGTATACCATTCCCTCGCATTACGGTAAATCTGGATATTCATAAAATCATCGCCATGCCGCATCAGGTCGTTAAACGCAGCTTCTTCCGGCGTTACCTTTTCATTAGCATTTTCCATATCACTTGTTTTTATTCATACATCAAAAATCGTACATCGTAATTCGTAATTCGTAATTCGTAATTGATAATCAATTTTCCATCATCTCTTCCCAAATATCGCCGTCCCTACCCTCACCATTGTACTTCCTTCTTCAATAGCAATGCGGTAATCGTTGGTCATGCCCATCGAAATCTCACAAAAATGATCACTATTTGGGTAATATCTTTGTTTCAGGGCATCAAAATACCCCTTCAGTGAGCGAAATTCCCTGCGGATCAGCTGTTCATCCTCGCTAAAGGTAGCCATACCCATCACCCCGCAAATACGGACATGATCCAGCACATGAAATACCGGAACCGTAAACATCGATTCCACTTTATCCATAGTTAATCCGAATTTGCTCTCTTCGGCAGCGATATGAAATTCAAGCAGGCAATCGATCACCCGATGATTTCTCCGAGCTTCCTTATCTATTTCCATCAGCAGTTTCAGGCTGTCCACGCTATGAATAAGGTTCACAAACGGAGCAATATACTTTACTTTATTGGTTTGAAGATGTCCTACAAAATGCCATTGGATATCTTTGGGTAGTTGAAATTGTTTGTCTTCCATTTCCAGCGCTTTGTTTTCGCCAAACAAACGTTGTCCCGATTTATAGGCTTTCATAATGTCGGAAGCGGGTCTTGTCTTGGAAATGGCTATTAGTTGGACGTATTCGGGAATACAAGTTTTTACATTTTCCAGATTTTCATCGATGCTCATGATACTATTTCTATATTTGCCCAACAAACTTACACTATTTTAGCTCACAATTATCAAAAATTTATTGATTTTTTTGTTCCTGAAAATGAATGCAAATGCAGAACAATCTGACAGGTTGATTCAAAATTGCTAAATATTCATAAAAATTCACTTATGGGTATTTTTTTTTTTGAAAATGTTATGTAATATTGTAAAAAATTATCAACTGTATGGAAAAGAAAAAAATGATAAAAAGCCTTGACGCTTTACCAGCAGAAGTTATTGAAGCTATCAAATTGCAATACCCGGAAGGATATGCTAATCACGTTAAAAAAATCACAACACCCCTTTCCACTTTTTGGGCAATAACGGTGGATACTCCCGATGTGGTGTATTTAGTAAAAGTCCCCGTTAAAATTGACAACAAACCTCCAACTCTTGAAACGGATTTGATTATTGAATCCGTAGATACAAAAGGGATAGAAGAGGAAGAAGAAAAAGAAGAGGAAAAAGAGGGCAGCGAGGATTAACAAGCGCCTGGTAATTATTTTTAAATTGTTTCAATAATTAGTAATCAACCCATTTTAAAATAAAACAATGGAACGGCAACATTATTTAACCAAAAGTTTAAGGGTTATTTGTTTAACCCTGGGAGTATTGGCTCTCGCAACAATCTCCTGCAGCAAAAGCAGCGATATTCAAACCCTCCAGGTAGAAGTAAAACTGGACGTAACGGTGCTAAATGCTACCACGCAACAACCGGTGGCTAATGAAAATGTTTACCTGATCAATTATAAATACGATGCCCTTAAGCATGAAACGGCTGCCCGCAATCAGATTATGCTTGTCTCAGATTCGGATGGTCACGTTCATCAAACATTTACTTATTCTATTCTTCCCAGCGAAGTAGTCTACATCCTGGCCATGCTTAACAATTTCGATCAATTGAATCCCAACACACAGTTTATAGGCTATGCCGATGCTCTTATTGTTGCCGGAACCAGTAGTTCTGTAGCCATGACCAAAACCGTTACCTTATATAAATAAAATGCTTTTTCTGTTTTCGGGTATATTTTTTCTCACGTTACAATATTTATCCATTCTCCACGTATTAATACCTTAATACCTTTATTTATACTTACCCATGCCTGTTAAAAAAAGTTTTTATGCATACCTGCTTTCCGGAATAGGAATATTGTTTTCCCTTACCATCGTATTTTCGTGCAATAAAAATGATATCACCGATACCAATTCCAACCATAAATTAACTTTTTCCAACGATACGGTTTTGTTTGATACCGTTTTTACCAGCGTGGGATCATCCATTCGCGCGTTAATGGTTTACAATAAAAACCCGTTAAAATTAAAAATCTCTTCCATTCGTTTAGCCCGGGGTGCAAATTCTCCTTTTCGTTTAAATATTGACGGCTCTCCTGCCCTATCGCTCAACGACGTGGAAATTGCAGGCAAGGACAGCATGTATATTTTCGTAAAAGTAACCATCAATCCCAACAATGCCAACGATCCTTTAATCCAATCGGATTCCATCTTGTTTGAGACCAACGGAAACCTGCAATGCGTTCGTCTGGTAGCCTGGGGACAGGATGCACATTTTTATAATGATGTTACGCTTAAAAAAAATACCGTTTTAACTAACGACAAGCCTCACGTTATTTATGGGAATCTCACCATTGATTCGCTGTATACCTTAACCTTACAACCGGGAACCCGGATTTATTTTCATCACAATTCCTCGCTATACATCCACAGGAATGCCACCTTAAAAGTTAACGGAACATTGGATCAACCGGTTACTTTTCAGGGTGATCGTCTGGAAGATTTTTATAATGATATTCCCTCGCAGTGGGGCGAAATCTGGATGCAAGCCGGCAGTACCGACAACGAAATCAGCTATGCCATCATCAAAAACGGAACCATCGGGCTACAAGTTGATTCTGTAACCAATTCCTCCACTCCTACCCTGCGTTTGAGCAATACAACCATCAACAACATGGGCGAAGCAGGTTTACTGGCCGAAGATGCATGGGTAAAAGCGGAAAACTGTGTCATCGGCAATTGCGGCATCTCGGCTGTTTATCTTAACAAAGGAGGCAACTATGATTTTAGGCATTGCACTATAGGTAACTTCTGGATATATAATGTAAGAAATACACCTTCGCTGGTACTCAATAACTATTCCATAGATAATAATGGGGATCCCATTCCGTATAACTTAACCAATGCTTATTTCGGTAATTGCGTTATTTACGGAAACGAGTTTGAAGAAATTACGCTCGACAAAAAAGATATAGCTCTGTTTAACTATAAATTTGAAAACTGCTTGTTCAGGACACAACTCAACATTTCCGATCCCGTATATTATTCCAATTGCATAAAAAATAAAGATCCTTTATTTGTAGACTACACCACCTTCAACCTTCAGCCCGATACACTTTCGCCATTGATTAAAGCCGGAAGTTATGAAGTGTTAAATGGTTCGTGGATAGACCTGTCGCGCGACATTAAAGGGAACAGCCGCATATCCGAATTTCCACCCGATCTGGGTGCCTATCAAAGAATTGAACGCTAAACGAACAATCCTGACTTTCCATTGTTTTATTCTTTTCTATCAACATTTTTATAATTACTTTACAGTGATTTTGAAATGTGATTGAGAAATTATATTTCTACATTTTTATAATTTTAAAGAATCGTTTACCGTTAAAATGATTAATTTTGAACATTAAATTTAACAAATAGCATTATGACAGAAAAAATTTCATCTAAAATTGGTCCGGGCGTTGCTACCGGCAATGCGGTTCAGGAAATATTCCATATAGCAAAGGCTAATCAATTTGCAATTCCAGCAGTAAATGTGGTAGGAACGAACACAATAAATGCTGTATTGGAAGCAGCAAAAACAGTTAATTCACCCGTTATTGTGCAGTTTTCCAATGGAGGTGGCATTTTTTATGCCGGTAAATCTCTTACTAATACCGAAGAAAAGGTTGCTATAACAGGTTCCATTTCGGGGGCAGAACATATTCACAGAGTTGCCGAATTATATGGTATTCCGGTTATTATTCATACCGACCATGCAGCCAAGAAACTTCTTCCCTGGATTGATGGCTTACTCGACGCTGGCGAAAAATATTTCAAACAATACGGTAAACCTCTTTTCAGTTCACACATGCTCGACCTTTCGGTTGAACCTTTAAAAGAGAACATTGAAATCTGTAAACGCTATCTCGACAGAATGCATCGCATTGGCATGACCCTCGAAATTGAATTGGGATGTACCGGTGGCGAAGAAGACGGAGTAGACAACTCCGGCATTGATAGCTCACGCTTGTATACCCAACCCGAAGATGTAGCTTTTGCCTATGAATCGCTTGGAAATATCAGTCCTAACTTTACCATTGCCGCTTCTTTTGGTAACGTTCATGGGGTTTATAAACCCGGAAATGTGAAATTGGAACCAAAAATCCTTCACAATTCCCAGGAATATATCCAACAAAAATTCCATACCCCTGAAAAACCTGTAAACTTCGTTTTCCACGGAGGCTCCGGTTCAGAACCTGCAAAAATTAAAGAAGCCATTTCGTATGGTGTAATCAAAATGAATATTGATACCGATACACAATGGGCATACTGGGAAGGTGTTTTACATTATTATAAAGCCAAAGAGGCATATCTTCAGGGTCAGCTTGGAAACCCCGAAGGTGATGATAAACCCAACAAGAAATTCTATGATCCTCGCGCATGGTTACGCGAAGGGGAAAAATCAGTTGTCGAACGGCTTAAAGTTGCGTTTACTGATCTGAATTGTATTGATCGGTTCTAAAATATTCAACTTATGGCTATCAGGATTTGGTAGCCATAAGTTCCTTTTCATGAATAGTCAAAACCGGAATGGGTGAATGATTAATCATTTGTTGAGCATACGATCCCAACCATAGATTTGAAGCTACCTTTTCCTGACGAACCATTATAGAAATCAAGTTGGCATCAATCTTACCAGCATATTCAATTACATTTTTAGTAATATTATCGGAAGCCATAAATTCAGTTTTATAACTGATTTGTTCGTCTTCAAGATATTGAGCAGCCTGTTTTACATATTGTTTTACGATATGCCGTACTTCTTCTACCTTTGACGTAAAAAGTCCCAATATATAAATCTCCGCATCATAAAGTTTGGCCAGCGAAGCCGTAAAAGGAACCTTCTGACGGGTTTCGGAGGTGCTATCAATAGGTAAAACAATTTTGGAAAGATTACGGTTTACCTTACGGTCGCCCCTGATGGTAATAATCGGGCAAGGGGCATTAGCCACAACCCTGTTGGCATTGCTCCCAATTAAAAAAAGCTCATAACCCGATGTCCCATGAGTTCCCATTACAATCATTTTAGCATTGCTTTCCCTGGCTTCGTTTATTATTTCTTTATAAATTATCCCCTCACGGATTTTATAGGAAAAGTTCGATTTTTTAAAATCGCCCTGATATTTAGCACGAAGTTTCTCAAACTGATCGCTAATCTCTTTTATTAATTCGTCCGATTTGTCCGATGAAATTGATATTTTTGAAACATTGGGATTATTAACCCAAACCATCTTTACATCGAGATCCGATTTCATTGCAATGTTCACAGCATGTTCCAGAGCATTCACAGAACAGTCGGAAAAATCAATAGCTACAACAATTTCTTTCATGGTTTTAAGAATTAGAATTCGTTTATACTAATTTCTCATTTATCATATTAAATATTTCCGGTTCATCATCAATCTATTTTGGGAAAATTTATCTGATTCTCTTTAACAACAAAAGCGTTGGGAAAATCGGATATGATTTTCTGCAAAAACGCCTGTGCATCCAGCCTTGTTCTGAAATCGCCCACTCTTATTTTGTAATATGGTTCCTGAAAAATGATATAGGCATCAACTTCGGGAAACAAATTCTGGAAACGTGCTTTAACATCTCCGGCTTTCTTTTTTGAATAATTACCCGATTCAAAATAAATCTGGATTCTGTATCCTTCGATAAAAGGATATTTTTCATTTATTACTTTATGTTTTTCAAGCAAAGTATTAATTCTACTATCCTGGATAATTTCTACGGTTCCAACTTCAGATGCCTCTGTTTGAGCATAACTATTTAGAAAGCAAAACATAAAAAACGATCCAAGGATTAGATTAACAAATTTCATTGATAGAATATTATTTTAAAAAATTATTATGTTTTAATTTATTAACTAATTGTATTAAATAACGAAAATGTTTCCTGTGGATGAACACTTAAAACAGGTATTGGTGAATTGTTCACCATTTGTTGGGCAAAAGCGCCTAAAAGTATGTTTGATGAAGATGATTCCTGCTCGGTCATAATTGCAATAAGTTTTGCATTTATGGCTTCAGCATAACGGATAGTTGTAAGGGTTGAGTTATCGGAAGAAGTAGCTTCATTAACGCATTTAACTCCATTACTGTTAAAATATTTTTCTGCCTGAAGCGAGAAATTGTCAATCTTTCTTTTTAACGTTGGAAATCCGGGAGTGTACAATGTTAGTAAATGCACCTCGCTTTCAAAATCTTTGGCAATTTTAGCAACAACAGGAACTTTTTGTAAGGTTTCATTTGTGCTGTCGATGGGCAAAACAATCTTACTGTTTCCCAGCTCAAACGGAAAATTGTGCCGGACAGTAATTACAGGACAAGGAGCAAATGTTACGATACGAAACGCATTACTACCTATCCAAAATTCTTCATATCCGGTAATACCGTGTGTTCCAGCAATGATTAAATCCGCATCTATTTTTTTTGCCTGATTGGCAATTTCATGGTATACCTTACCTCTTCTTAACCGATAAGTTATTTTCCCTTTTTTAAGCTTTTTTTTATACTTGGTTACCAAAGCATCCATACTCTCCTTTGCTTCAGCCTTATAAACGTCGGCTGAAGTGGTTTCAAAAGGCAATAAATGTTCCTGAATACTTTGATTATCTACCCAAACCAAGGTAATATCGGCCATCATCCGGTTAGCTAAATAAATTCCATATTCAAGTGCACGCATCGAATACTTGGAAAAATCAACGGCTATAATTATTTTTTTCATCTTTTTAATAGTTTGTAATCACTAATCCGGTTCAAACTCATCCTAAAGTCGGGACTTGTTTCAAACTCGATTAATATAGTTTGCTAATTTGAAGCTAAGGTAAAAAAAAAAACAATAGAAAATTCACCTAAATTTATATTTTTGCTTAATATTAAAAAAAATTAATGAACGATTTATTAAATCCGGATAAAGAACAGCTTAGCTTTGCAGAAAAAGAAATTGAAAAAGTTCTGCGTCCAGAAATTTTTGAAGATTTTTCGGGTCAGAAAAATGTGGTGGAAAATCTGAAAATTTTTGTCGAAGCAGCTAAGCAGCGTAATGAATCCCTGGATCATGTATTGCTTCATGGCCCTCCCGGATTGGGAAAGACCACGCTTTCGCATATTATTGCCAATGAAATGGGCGTAAATATCAGGGTTACTTCCGGTCCGGTACTCGATAAACCTGGCGATCTGGCGGGTTTATTAACAAATCTGGAAGAAAACGACATCTTGTTTATCGACGAAATCCACCGACTTAGTCCTGTGGTAGAAGAGTATTTATACTCAGCCATGGAAGATTATAAGATTGATATTATGATAGAAAGCGGACCCAACGCCCGCAGTGTTCAAATTACGCTTAATCCTTTCACGTTAATCGGTGCAACTACCCGTTCCGGATTGTTAACGGCTCCCTTACGTTCACGTTTTGGCATAAATTCCAGATTATCATACTATGATGCCATTACCATTGAAAAAATCATCAAGCGTTCGGCTCAAATACTCAAAGTTGCAATTGATGAAGATGCTTCTGTTGAGATTTCAAGAAGAAGTCGAGGAACTCCCCGAATTGCCAATTTGCTTCTGCGACGGGTTAGAGATTTTGCCCAAATAAAAGGCAACGGTTCTATTGATTTACCCATTGCCCAATATGCGCTCAATGCATTAAACGTAGACAAAAATGGCCTTGATGAAATGGATAACCGGATTTTAAATGCAATCATTGATAAATTTAAGGGCGGCCCGGTAGGAATTACAACCATTGCCACGGCAGTAAGCGAAGATGCAGGCACTATTGAAGAAGTGTACGAACCCTTTCTCATCCAGGAAGGCTATCTTATGCGGACTCCTCGAGGACGGGAAGCTACGGATATGGCATATAAACACTTAGGAAAGATCAGGAAAAATACCCAATCCGAACTCTTTTAATGAGATATTAGAACCTTGGATTTAACATATCAAATCAAAAATAAAGCCATTGAGCTTGGTTTTCAAAGTTGTGGTATCGCCAGGGCTGAATATCTTCACCATGAAGCCGTCCATCTTAGAAAGTGGCTCGATGAAAAAAAACAGGCTTCCATGAAATATATGGAAAACAACCTGGAAATGCGACTTGATCCCAGGCTGTTAGTTGCCAATGCTAAATCGGTTATTTCTCTCCTTTATAATTATTATCCTTCACGGTTTCAGTTTTCAGATTCTAAATATAAAATTTCAAAATATGCCTATGGCGAAGATTATCATGTAGTAATCAAAAAGAAATTATTTCATCTTGTTGATTTTATTCACACTAAATATCCGGAAGCAAAAATTCGCGCCTGCGTTGATTCAGCGCCGGTACTCGAACGAGCCTGGGCGGTAAGAAGCGGATTAGGATGGATAGGAAAAAATACTAATCTGATTACCAAAAAAGGATCTTATTCTTTTATTTGCGAATTAATTACAGACATTGAATTGGAGTATGATGCCCCATTTTCCAATGATTATTGCGGTAACTGCTCACGTTGTATGGATGCTTGTCCAACACAAGCCATAACCAAACCTCATGTATTGGATGCTTCCTGCTGCATTTCCTATCTAACCATTGAGATGAAAGATGAGTTTCCCGATGAGTTAAAGGGCAAATATGCCCATTGGATTGCAGGCTGCGATGTTTGCCAGGATGTTTGCCCTTGGAATAAATTTAGTTCTCCTCATAACGAACCATCTTTTGTAATTTCCGATAAAATTTTGACGATGACATCATCCGATTGGGAAAATCTTGATGAACAAACATTTAATAATATTTTCAGCAAATCAGCCATAAAACGAACAAAATTTCAAGGACTTAAAAGAAATATCAGCGCTCTAATTGAATAATTTTTACATTTGTAAGCAATAATTGAACGATTTATAAATGAATAAGATTTCTAATTCCATAATAATCATCATTTTATTGGGATGTATATTTTTTACTTTTGCCGGTTGCCAGCAAAGTTATACTCCCAAACCCATGGGTTATCTCCGCATTGATTTGCCTAAAAGCTCATATATAAAATTTGATACCACCTTTCCATTTTCCTTTGAATATTCCAAATACGCTTATATTGAACACGATAAATATGCACCCGGCGAACCCTATTGGATTAATATTGTATATCCAAAATTTAAAGGCCGGCTCCATTTAAGCTACAAAATGGTAAACAATAATTTATCGAAATATATGGATGATGCTCACAATCTTGTAATAAAGCACGTCCCAAAATCGTATGGCATCGAACAACAGACAATTTCAGATAAGCAAAACAAAGTATATGGGCTGATTTATAATATCAAAGGTTCTGAAGCCGCATCAACCTACCAGTTTTGGGTTACCGACAGTACCAAGCATTTTCTACGGGGCGCTCTTTATTTTAATGTAACGCCTAACAACGACTCGTTGGAACCCGTGATAAAGTATATTAAAACAGACATAGCTCATTTGCTTAAAACGTTCCGGTGGAAAAAATAAATCAAAAAAAATAATAACCATTACATTTATTGTTAAACAAATCAACCCATTATGAAAAAAACAATTTTACTCTTTTTAATCATATTTTCTGCTGTGTTTGCTTACTCGCAAACTGAAAAGTATTCTAAAATCAAGATTTATACCGATGATAATGGCTTACAAAAATTATCAAAACTCGGTTTAGCCGTTGACGAAGGCATCTGCCGCAAAGGCGTTTATTTTATTTCCGATTTTTCGGAAACAGAAATAAAAGTTATTCGTTCCAATGGATTTAAATTCGACATTCTTGTAGATGATGTCCTGGCACATTATCTGAAAACCAATCAGGAATATGCCAATAAACCACTTACCGGCGATCCTAAATTATCCCGCAATTATCCGGTTCCTTTTGAATTTCAGCTTGGCTCGATGGGTGGATATTGCACATGGGAGGAATACATCAGTAATCTTGACTATATGTATGCTCATTATCCTGATCTTATTTCACAAAAAGTATCCATTGGGCAGACCGATGAAAATCGTTCGTTGTACATGGTAAAAATAACCGGAAATGCGGTGCAGAAGGATCCAAAACCTCAGGTACTTTATACCGGTATGCACCACGCCCGCGAGCCTATCGGAATGATGCATCTGCTTTTTTATATGTATTATTTGCTTGAAAATTACAATACTGATGCCGATATAAAATACCTGGTGGATCATACAGAAATGTATTTTGTACCCATCATGAACCCTGATGGATATAAATATAACCAAACCACCAATCCCAACGGTGGCGGTTACTGGCGTAAAAACCGTCATAACAATGGCGGCGGGATTTATGGCGTGGATATTAACCGTAATTATGGCTATATGTGGGGTGGCGAAGGCTCATCAGGCGACCCCAATGACGAAACTTATCACGGTACAGCCGCATTTTCAGAACTAGAAGCACAGGCTATCAAGGCTTTTTGTGAAAATCATCAGTTTGGTATAGCCATCAACTATCATTCAAATTCGGGACTAGTACTTTATTCCTGGGGATATACAACAACCGAAGTTACCCCAGATGAACCGCTTTTTAACAAACAAGCCGCTAAAATGACCGGCGACAGCCATTATGGCTATGGTCCAAGTTCTACAACCATTTATGTTACTACCGGTGGCTCCGACGACTGGATGTATGGCGAGCAAACGACTAAAAATAAAATCCTTGCCTACACACCCGAGATTGCCGGAAGTGGTTTTTGGCCCACCATTAATGAAATTATTCCTCTATGCCAGGAAAACATGCTCACCAGCCTGCTTGCAGCAAAATTTGTTCATAATTACGGATCCATCACGGATGAATCGCCATCCATCATTTCGCAAAACTCGGGATATTTAAAGTTTAGTGTTAGTCAGTTAGGACTGGATTCCACATCAACCTTCACCGCATCTGTAATTCCATTGAGCAATGAATTTTTAAATGTCGGTGATTCCATCAACCTCGGAAGTATCAGCCCTGGACAAACCGTTACCGATTCCATTGCTTTTTCATTAAATCCCAATACACCAAGCGGTACATTCCTTTCGTACATTCTGAAACTGAACGACGGAATCAGTGTGAAAATGGACACCATCCAAAAAATATTTGGTCAACCTATAATCACATTTAATGATCCCTGTACAACCATCGGCAACTGGACTCCTGGCGGATGGGCTATCACTACTTCGTCCTATCATTCATCACCTGCAAGTATTACTGATTCGCCAAGCGGTGATTATGGTAACAATGCCAACAAATCCATTACCCTGACCAATACCATCGATTTAACTTCAGCCGTTTATGCCGATCTCAGCTACTGGGCAAAATGGGATCTGGAAGCCGGTTACGATTATGTTCAGATCAAAATTTCAACGAACGGAGGCACCACCTGGGTTCCTCTTACCGGAAAATACACTCATGCCGGTACACAATATCAGGCTCCGGGCGAACCGGTTTATGACGGTACCCAAAGCTCATGGGTAAACGAAAGCATTAATTTAACACCATACATTGGCCATACCATAAAATTACGATTTACGCTAAAAAGCGACAGTTATACTACCGGCGATGGCTTCTATTTTGACGATGTCGTTGTTACTACTCTTAGCGCTCCCACAGGTTATTCCATAAGCGGAATAATTTCGTATCCCAATACAGCCAATACTCCGCTTAATGATATTCAGCTTCAGTTGAAGGATAATTCCGGTTCGGTCATCTCATCAACTTCATCTGATCAGACGGGAAATTATTTATTCAGCGGAATAGCCAATGGTAATTATACCATCGAGGCTACAAGCGCTAAACCGTGGGGCGGAGTTACCGCTTCCGATGTTCTGCTTTATAAAAAGCATGTCGCTAATATTACTCCGTTAACAGGAATTTTCCTTGCCAGTGGTGATGTTAATGGCAGCGGAAGCCTGTCGGCAAGCGACATTCTACTTATCCGTAAACGCATTGCTTTGATTCTAAATTCATTTTCTACGGGCGACTGGATATTCAACCCCGAACCTGTAAGTGTAAACAACGGAAATGCTACCGTTAATTTTAACGGATTAACGTATGGCGATGCCAATGGCAGTTATGTACCCGCCAACAGAAGTACAACGCCAAGCAACGAAGAGGAGAAAACTACTCTGCCTGTAAATTCAAAATAAAGATTACGGGTCAGCTTAAAAAATAAATTAATACAATGAAATACAAACGTATTCTTTTAAAACTTAGTGGCGAAGCCCTCATGGGTAGCCAGCAATACGGAATTGATCAGGAAAGGCTTTCGGATTATGCTTCCGAAATAAAATCAATAGCCGACCAGAAGGTACAAGTAGCCATCGTTATCGGTGGAGGTAATATCTTCCGTGGAATGGCTGGTGTTGCCACCGGCGTCGACCGCGTACAAGGCGATTATATGGGTATGCTTGCTACGGTTATCAACAGCATGGCATTGCAAGCCGCATTGGAAAAAGAAGGAATGAAAACCAAACTCCTTTCCGGCATTGCCATCGAACCTGTGGCTGAAGCCATGAGCCGGCGTAAAGCCATAAGTTATCTGGAAGAAGGTAAAGTTGTAATCATCAGCGGAGGAACGGGCAATCCGTTTTTCACTACCGACAGCGCTTCGGCATTGCGAGCCGTCGAAATCAAAGCCGACGTTATACTGAAAGGCACGCGGGTGGATGGCGTTTACACTGCCGATCCCGAAAAGCATCCCGATGCCGTTAAATACGATACGCTTACGTTTGACGAAGCATACCAGAAAGGATTACACATCATGGACCTGACCGCTTTTACCCTCTGCCGCGAAAACAACCTTCCGATCATTGTTTTTGATATGAATACCAATGGCAATCTGCTGAAAGTGGTTTCTGGCGATAAAGTAGGAACACTGATAGAAAAATAAAAAATTAGTTAAGGAGAACGGAACGAATCTAAAAACAGGTTTTTTCTGTTCTCCTTAGTCTTTGTAAGGATTTTTTATATTTTTGCATTAACAAAATATACAACTATGAACGAAGAAGTCCAGTTTTGTCTCGATGAAGCCAAAGAAAGTATGCAAAATGCCATAATCCACCTCGAACGTGAACTTCATAAGATTCGTGCGGGCAAAGCCAGCCCACAGATGCTTGAAGGTGTTAAGGTAGATTATTATGGTACGCTTACTCCCATTGATCAAATTGCCAACATCAACACTCCCGATCCGCGCCAAATTATCGTTCAGCCCTGGGAAAAAAATATGCTCGGTCTTATTGATAAAGCCATCCTTGCCGCCAATCTTGGGTTTAACCCGACCAACAACGGCGAGGCGCTTCGCATCATTGTTCCGGCTCCCACCGAAGAACGCCGCCGCGATATGGTGAAACGTGCCAAAAACGAAGCAGAAATAGCTAAGGTGAGCATCCGTAATATCCGGCGTTCGGCTAACGAAACCGCTAAAAAGCTCGAAAAAGAAGGAATACCCGAAGATGAAATCAAAAATCTTGAAAAGGATATTCAAACCACAACCGATGCTTACATCATTAAAGTTGACAAGATTTTCGATGCCAAAGAAAAAGACATTATGACGGTATAAACCGAAACAATTCTTCTTTTCTTAAACTCTTTTTATCCTTTCACAGAAAGCTATCTTATGAAACGATTGCTACTGGTTGTAGTTTTATTATTTTCCGTTACCGGTGTTTTTTCACAAAAATTTGACTTCCGCCGGGTAGTTAAGCCGGTGAATGCCATTCCCGACGACTCTACCCGTTCGATCGAAAGCTTAGTTGCCTATATTTCCGCACACTTTGATACGCCGAAAGACCGTGTTATGGCCGTGTATTACTGGATAGCGAACAACATTTCCTACGATCTGGATATGCTTAAAGCGGGACCTCAGCAGATTTCGAGCAGCGATAGAATAAAGCACACCCTTTCGGCACGACGCGACGTTTGCCAGGGCTATTCCGAAGTATTCAATTCGCTTTGCCAGGGCTTGGGCATTCCGTCCGTAACCATTTCGGGCTATACCCGCCAGAAAGGTAAAGTAATGAATCTGAGCCATGGCTGGAATGCCGTGTTGCTTGACAACAAATGGTATCTCATGGATCCCACCTGGGCTTCGGGTTTTGTTAACAACGGAAGCTTCACCAAAAAGTTTTCATCGGATTATTTCATGGTTCCGCCCGATAAATTTATTCTAACGCACTGCCCGTTCGATCCGCTTTGGCAGTTTTTAGACTATCCTTTTTCGCATAGCGATTTCATAAACAATGATTTTTCCAACGCAAAGCAACGAACGTATTTTAATTTCAACGACAGTTTGGCTGAATACAACAAACAAACCAAACTTCAGCAAGCGGAAGGTGCCGCACGCCGGATAAAAGAATGTGGCATTGAAAATCAAATGATAGCCGATGAATATAACCTTTTTGTCAAAAACGGAGAGATCTATAAACAGAACGAAAAGGTCAAAGTTTTTAACGAAAGTGTCGATATTTTAAACCTGAGCACTGCCGAATTCAATGCCGCTGTCGCTTTTTTTAACCAATACAGCGACGCCAAAAATCATCAGTTTAAAACAATGGCATCCGATCAGGCAATTCAAGCGGTTTTCGATAGCTGCCGGGTCAGGTACCAGACTTCAGAAATGTATTTTACCATGATTTCAAATCCTAATGCAGAAATCAGGAAAAGCATTGCCGTCTTCAAACGCCAGCTCAACGATCTGTCCAGCCGCCTTGAAAAGGAACAGGCGTTTTTGAAAAAATATTTCAATACCCGCAAACCCTTCAGAAAAGCATTGTTCTATCACTAACTAATCGTTATTCCTTATTTCGCTTTAAACCATAAATCCGTATTTGCCGTTTGACCGATTTTTCGAATAACAGTCAACCTGTTGTAACGATATAAGGAAGCGTTTTAAAAAAGAACCGTATCTCTTCCTCAGGAGAACCGTATCTCTTCCTCAGGAGAACCGTATCTCTTCCTCAGGAGAACCGTATCTCTTCCTCAGGAGAACCGTATCTCTTCCTCAAGAGAACCGTATCTCTTCCTCGGGAGAACCGTATCTCTTCCTCAAGAGAACCGTATCTCTTCCTCAAGAGAACCGTATCTCTTCTTCAAGAGAACCGTATCTCTTACCCAGAAGAACCGTATCTCTTTATCAAGTGATCACTGATGAGTTTTAAAATGATCACTGTCGAGTTTTAAAGTGATCACTGTCGGGTTTGTCTGGATACTTGTTTTTCTAAAATCCTGAAAGGATTTAATACGAATAGCCCCGAATGCAATTCGGGGTATGAGTCAATTTTATCGTCAGGAACCCGGCAGGGGTTCAATGATAGCCATATTGAACCCCTGCCGGGGTTCTTGGTTTGCTTAATATTTTGCCCCGAATTCCATTCGGGGCTATTAATAGTTAACCACTTCGTGGTTTTTTCAGCAAACCCTGCTTAGAAGATACCTATCTTTTGCCCGAAAACTACCTATCTTTTACTTAAAAACTACTTATCTTCTATCTGGAAACCATCTATCTTCTACCTGGAAGCTAACTATCTTCTACTCGAAAGCTACCTATCTTCTACTTGAAAGCTAACTATCTTTTACTCGAAAGCTACCCTATCCTTTAAATAAAAGAAGGAGGCAAGTCATCGACTTACCTCCTTCCGGTTATCAAACATTCCCGTAATTAAAAAAGGAATGTAAGGTTTTATTTATTCTGCACTAACTATTTTGCACGGGCAACTGCCTGGGCAGCGGCTAAACGTGCGATAGGAACGCGGAATGGGGAACAGCTTACATACGTAAAGCCCAAACGATGGCAGAATTCAACCGATGAAGGTTCGCCGCCATGTTCGCCGCAGATACCGATATGGATATCTTTACGGGTAGCACGTCCTTTTTTAACGGCAATCTCGATCAATTGTCCGATACCTTCCTGATCCAGTACATTGAACGGGTCAACAGGTAATATCTTCTTGTCGAGATATTCGGGCAGGAATGAGCCGATATCGTCGCGTGAGAAACCAAATCCCATCTGGGTAAGATCGTTCGTTCCGAAAGAGAAGAATTGAGCATACTCAGCAATTTTATCAGCGGTAAGAGCTGCGCGAGGAATTTCAATCATGGTACCCACAAGGTGTTTAATTTCCTTAATACCAAATTTGGCTAACACTTCATTGTAAACGCGGTCAACAATCTGATATTGGTCTTTCAATTCAGAAGCGGCACAGGTAACGGGAATCATAATTTCCGGTAAAGGATTTTTCTTGTCCTTAATCAATTCGGCAGAAGCTTCAAAGATAGCTCTTACCTGCATTTCAGTAATTTCGGGATAAGTGATACCCAAGCGAACACCACGATGGCCCATCATTGGGTTGTTTTCGTGTAAAGCATCGGCACGACGATTGAATTCGTCGGCACTAACATTTAAACTCTTTGCTAATTTGCTGCGTTCTTCAGGATTGTTAGGAACAAATTCATGTAATGGTGGATCCAGTGTACGGAAAGTAACTGGCAGGCCATCCATAGCTTCAAGAGTTGCTTTTACGTTAGCTTTGGCATATGGGAAAAGTTCGGCTAAAGCAGCACGACGTTCTTCAACGGTATTGCTGGCAATCATTTTGCGAAGCAGGAACAATGGTTTTTCTGAATTTAAACCATAGAACATGTGCTCGGTGCGGAACAGGCCAATACCTTCGGCGCCAAAAGCGCGGGCTTTTTTAGCATCTTCCGGTGAATCGGCATTCGTACGGATTTTCATGGTACGTACGGTGTCGCATAAATTCATGAACGATTGGAAATCGGGATTTTCTTCAGCAGCTTTAATCATTGGCAATTCACCTTTGTAAATATAGCCTTTGGAGCCGTTTAAGGTAACGAAGTCGCCTTCGTTGAAAACGCCACCATCATAAGTGATCGTCTTAGCAGAAGCATTAATCTTCAGCGTTCCGGCACCAACGATGCAGCATTTACCCCAACCACGGGCAACCAAAGCAGCATGGCTGGTCATTCCACCGCGTGCGGTAAGAATAGCCGTAGCGGCACGCATACCTTCGATATCTTCAGGATTGGTTTCTTCACGAGCCAAAATAACTAATTTACCTTTTTTAGCCCATTCCACTGCGTCTTCCGAGTTGAAAACAATCTGTCCGGCAGCTCCGCCAGGACCTGCGGGTAAACCTTTGGCAAAAGGTTTGAGTTTCTTTTCGGCAGCAGGATCAATAATGGGGTGAAGTAATTCGTCCAACTGATGAGGTTCAACACGTAAAACAGCTTCTTCCTTGGTAATTAAACCTTCTTTAAGCATATCCAAAGCCATCCGAACGGCGGCAGGGCCGTTACGTTTTCCAACGCGGCACTGAAGCATGTATAATTTTTGATCCTGGATAGTGAATTCAATATCGAGCATGTTGTGATAATGCTTTTCGAGAAGCTGCTGATATTTGTTCAATTCCTGATATACAACAGGCATAGCCGTTTCCAAGGAATGTAAATGGCGGGTATGTTCATCTTTACCTATTTCATTGATTGGGTTTGGGGTACGAATACCTGCAACCACATCTTCGCCCTGAGCGTTAGCTAACCATTCGCCATAAAAATAGTTGTCGCCGGTAGCAGGATTACGGGTAAAAGCTACACCGGTAGCTGAAGTATCGCCCATATTTCCGAATACCATGGACTGAACGTTTACAGCCGTTCCCCATTCTTCAGGAATACCTTCAAAGCGACGATAAGAAATGGCACGTTTACCATTCCAGCTTTGGAATACAGCGCTAACTGCACCCCAGAGTTGTTCCATTGCATCTTCAGGAAATGGTTTGCCAATGACTTCTTTTACTTTTACTTTATATATTTCGATAAGATCTTTCAGGTTTTCAGCGGTAAGGTCGGTATCACTTTTGCAACCATGAGCATCTTTCATTTTCTGAAGTTCATGCTCTAACTGTTGACGAACGCCTTTGCCTTCTTCAGGTTCCAAACCAGCAGCTTTTTCCATTACAACATCTGCATACATCTGGATTAAACGACGTTGAGAATCGTAAACAAAACGGGGGTTATTGGTCTTTTTTATCAAACCTTCACGGGTTTGGTTGTTTAAACCAACATTTAAAACAGTTTCCATCATACCTGGCATTGAGCTGCGTGCGCCGGAACGAACGGATACCAATAATGGATTATCTTTATCGCCGAAAATCATTCCCATTTCGGCTTCGGTACGCTTCAAAGCATCCATAACCTGAGCATTGAGCTCTTGTGGATAGTTTTTATTATTTGCATAATAAGCCGTACAAACTTCGGTGGTGATGGTGAAACCTGCTGGTACGGGTAATCCGATATTTACCATTTCGGCTAAGTTAGCTCCTTTACCTCCGAGAAGGTTTTTCATCGTAGCTTCGCCTTCGGCTTTTTTACCGCCGAAAAAGTAAACATACTTTTTTTCATTAGTGTTACTCATTTTATATTCTCCTTTTGTATTATTATTAATTTATTTAGTGAAAGTTATAATCGTAAAACTTATCATCATTTAGAGGATTGCAAAATTAAGAAAATTCGTTACGTAAATATTAATTCCTAATTAATTTTCTGCTTTTTTCTCTACGTTTTGGTTAAAAACATCCTGCTATTTGTGAATTCTCCAAGTATTTATCCTGTTTTGAACTTCGTAAGACTAAACTCGTCAAAATGAAAGGTTTTTTCAGAGAGCAGGTAAACTTAAAACGACAATCTTGTTTCTTTATTTTTAAGTTTATGTAATTAAAAAATCCTTTTCCCTGAATTAATTATTAGGAGAAAAGGATTTTTTAAAATAGAATTATAAAAGCTTATTCAACAGAAGTTTCTTCATCGGTTGCTTCGGCAACAGGAGCATCGTCATTAGCATTTTCGATGGCTTCGGCAGCTTTAGCTTCTTCTTCTTTCTTCTCTTTTTCTTCGTGAGCTTTCTTTAATTTATCGGCTTTCTTTTTCAAGGCAGCCTTTTCAGAGGTTTCCATATCTGATTTCAAGGTAGCAAGAGCTTCCAAATCGCCTAAAGTTGTCCTTTCGAGATTGTCTTTAATCTTTTTAACGGCTCTTTTTGTAGATTTTTCAGCATCTTCGTTCTGAGATTGCTCCTTAGCTTTCAGAGACGTAGCGGCGTCCTGATAAACCCGTGAATGCGATAAAATGATTTTCTTGTTCTCTTTCGAAAATTCTACCACTTTAAAATCAAGGGTTTCTTCATTACGTGCAATGGTGCCATCTTCTTTCTGCAGATAACGTATGGGTGCAAAACCTTCTACGCCATAAGGCAGGGTAACAATAACACCTTTGTCGCTGCTTCCGGAAATCGTTCCTTTATGAATAGAACCGGGGGTGAAAATGCTTTCAAACACTTCCCATGGATTTTCTTCCAATTGTTTATGGCCTAAGCTGAGACGACGATTTTCAACGTCAACATCCAGTACAAGTACATCAATTTGTTCACCAATTTTGGTAAATTCTGCAGGATGTTTAATCTTCTTTGACCATGATAAATCGCTGATATGGATTAAGCCGTCAACGCCTTCTTCCAATTCAACAAAAATACCGAAATTGGTAAAGTTGCGAACGGTAGCCTGATGTTTTGACTTGATGGGATATTTTTCCATAATGTTTGCCCATGGATCAGGAATAAGTTGTTTGATGCCTAATGACATTTTGCGTTCTTCGCGATCGAGGGTAAGAATAACGGCTTCCACTTCGTCGCCAACATTCAGGAAGTCCTGAGCGGTACGTAAGTGCTGGCTCCACGACATTTCCGAAACATGAATCAAACCTTCAACTCCAGGAGCTATTTCAATAAATGCGCCATAATCGGCAATAACCACAACTTTACCTTTCACTTTATCGCCAACCTTCATCAATTGATCAAGCGAATCCCACGGATGAGGAGTAAGTTGTTTTAAACCGAGAGCTATACGTTTCTTATTATCATCAAAATCAAGAATTACCACTTTTATCTTTTCGTCAAGCTGAACAATTTCTTCCGGATGATTGATACGTCCCCATGAGAGGTCGGTAATATGAATTAAACCATCAACTCCGCCTAAATCAATAAATACACCATAAGATGTAATATTTTTAACGGTGCCTTCGAGTATTTGTCCCTTTTCGAGCTTGCTGATAATTTCAGCTTTCTGTTGTTCGAGTTCGTCTTCAATTAGCGCTTTGTGCGAAACAACTACATTTTTATATTCGTGGTTGATTTTAACAACCTTGAATTCCATGACTTTGTCAACAAAAATATCGTAATCGCGTATCGGTTTCACATCTATCTGCGAACCGGGTAAAAATGCTTCGATTCCAAAAACATCAACAATCAAACCGCCTTTGGTACGGCATTTTACATAGCCATTAATGATTTCCTGTGTATCATATGCCTGGTTTACACGTTCCCATGATTTCAAGATACGGGCTTTTTTGTGTGAAAGAATAAGCTGGCCGCTGGGGTCTTCCTGACTTTCGACATACACTTCTATTTCATCGCCAAGTTTAATATTTGGATTATAGCGGAGTTCCGATAAAGGAATAACACCGTCCGATTTGAAACCAATATTTACGACTAATTCACGGGAAGTTTTTCCTACAATAATACCGTTCAGTACTTCATGTTCGGCAATCTGACTTAAGGTTTTATCATAAACCTTTTCAAGTTTTTCTCTTTCGGTAGCCGAATAAAATTCATGCTTTTTTCCGATGGTATCCCAGTCGAAACTTTCTGGCACGTTAGGATCTGGTTTAACAACGGGTTCAGCAACTTTTTCATCTTCCTTTTTTACAGCAGCTTCGGCGGTTTTTGTTGCAACCATTTCCTTGGCATCATCTTCTTCGTTTTCTGCTTTGATTTCTGAACGAACTTCTTCTAAAGGTAAATGTTCTTCATGGGTTGAGGGCGTTTCATTTGGAACCTGTTCAACGTTATTCACATTTTCCAACTCATCATTTACTTTGCTTTCTTCAGTCATTTTGTTTCTTTTATGCTCCTAAAACTTGATTTTAAGTTAACAGCGTTAGGAACGGGTTAATACTAGGGTTAATTACAAATCTGATTTTGTTCAAATTTGGGGTGCAAAGATAAGTTTTTTTTGAAAATTATTAACTATAAAGAATTTATTAATCTACTTTTGCGATCAAATAGTGTATAAATGATCAAAAAAATCCGCATTTCAGCAGTATCTTACCTAAACTCACTTCCTTTTGTGTATGGAATAAAAAATTCTGGATTTTTAACGGATTACCAGATGGATTTGGATGTACCTGCAGTTTGTGCCCAAAAATTGATAACCGATAAAGTAGATATCGGGCTGGTACCCGTTGCCGTTTTACCTGCGTTAAAGAACTATTATCTTTTAACTAATTATTGCATAGGAGCATGCGGAACTGTAAGAACGGTACTCTTAGTCAGCCGAAAACCTGTGAGCGAAATAAAAACAATTTATCTCGATTTTGAATCGCGGACTTCTGTAAAATTGGTCAAGGTTCTTTCGGATCATTTCTGGAAAATACATCCCGAATGGTTGCCGGCAAACCCGGAAATCTTTTCAAATATAGAAAATATAGAAGCTACGGTAATAATAGGTGATAAAACTTTTGAAATGAGGAACCATTTTCCGTTTGTTTACGATTTGGCCGAAGAATGGCAAAAATTTACCGGGATGCCATTCGTTTTTGCCTGTTGGACTGCCAATAAAGCTATTCCGCAGGAGTTTTTAACAAAATTTGATCAGGCAACAGAATGGGGGATCAATAATATCCCTGAAGTCGTTAAAAATACTGATTATTGCATTCCCAAAGGGATTAACCTGCTTAGTTATTTGCAAAACGACATCAACTATCCCTTTGATGAGCAAAAGAAAAAAGCGCTTGCTCTTTTTTTGAAATACATTGCATGATTGTTTAATACCAAAATTGATATTAAACAATCACACAATTTAATAATTTATCTTTTAGGATTATAACCTCGTTGTTTAGCCATATCTTCAAGCCGTTTCTGAAAACTTGAAACCTTAACAGTCTTCTTTTTATTTTCCTGAATTTTTACCCTAATGGCATCTTCATTCACAAACTTGCGGAAAGCCCACATCTGAGCAAAAGTGATTAAGTTGGCTAATAAATAATAATAACTCAAACCGGAAGAATAATCGTTGAAAAATCCGAGAAACATTACCGGCATCAGATACATCATGGTTTTCATGCCTGGCATCTGCTGAGTGGAACCAGCCATCATATCATTATTTATTTTTGTATAAATAATGGTAGAAATCGTCATAAGCAGACAAAACAAACTTACATGATCACCATAAAAAGGTATCGTAAACGGCAAATTCAGAATTGAATCATACGATGAAAGATCATGAGCCCATAAAAAAGACTGCTGTCTTAACTCTATAGATGAAGGAAAAAAACGGAACAATGCAATAAGTATAGGCATTTGAAGCAACAAAGGAACGCATCCCGACATCGGATTGACACCAGCTTTTTTATACAAGGCCATGACGGCTTGCTGCTTCTTCATTGCATCTTCTTTTTTGGGAAATTTATTTCCTATTTCATCTACATCGGGTTTCAGAACCCTCATTTTAGCTGAAGAAGTATAGGTTTTATAAGCAATGGGAAATAATACGATTTTCAATAAAAGAGTAAGGATGAGAATGATTATACCATAGTTTAAAGCAAATTTGCTAAGAAAATCAAAAACAGGAATTACAGCATAACGGTTTATCCATTGCATCAGGAAGAAACTCCATCCTAATGGGATTTGCCTTTCCAAATCAAGATGATATTTACGTAGGGTATTATATTTGTTTGGTCCGAAGTAAAATGAAAAGGGTATGCTTTGATCCGACGTTAAATTGAGCGGTATATTTATTGAAGCGCTCATGGTTTTAAGATAATGAGACCGGTTGGGAGCAGTAAATGTTTTAATTGTTGCTTCGTTAAAATAGTTTCCAGCAATAAGGGTTGCCGAAAAAAACTGATCTTTAAATGAAATCCATTTAACCTTCGTCTTTAAATTATCTTCTTCATCCTTGGTTTCCTTAAGGTATTTTACCTCATCCTGAAAATACTTGTAATAAACAGAAGAGTTAACTCTTTCGTTTTTAAGGCTTCTTTCCTGCGAACGCATATTAACTTTCCAATCTAAACTGACGTAATTGGCGTTATTGGCTATCACATCTTTAAGATTGACAAAATTCACAGTATACCCCACATCATATTTGTCGCCTTTTAACGTATAAACAAATTCAAGGTATTGACTCCGGTTAAAGGCTGTATCGCCGGCATTGGCATAAATTCTCATCGCAAATTTTAACGAATCGGAACCTTTAACGCTCATCAAACTATTTCCCGAAGTTGTTTTATTGTACCAATAGGGCTGAAAATAAAGCTGATCGGTATTTATTGAACGGTTTTCGGCAAAAAAAGTAAAAGCAAAGACTGAAGAGTCGGATTCAAAAATTTGCAAGGGTAAACTATCGTAAGTTTGATATTTTTTCAACTGAACAGACTGTATTCTGCCTCCCTTTGTTGAAATTTTAATTTTCAGCAAATCATTTTCCAGGGTATAGAATTTATTTTCGCCTTTGGCGGCATTTGAAAAAGCTCCAAGTTTTTCCTTTAATTGGGCAGTATCGGTAACTTCTACTTTTTTGGTAGCAGTATCCGACATTTTTGCTTGTTGTTCAGTTACTTTCTTTTGTATTGCAGCTAAAGAATCGGATTGACGCTGGACATTGAGTAGAGAATCCTGACTACGCTGCATCTTTTCGCGTTCAATTTTGGAAGGACTTTGCCAAAGACTAAACCCAATGACTACGGCAAAAATTAAAACGATACCTATAATGTTTTGTTTATTCATGTTAAAATTTAAATGGAAAATTGAGCGGCAAAGATAAAGTTTTTAGCTGAACTTGAGTATGATGTTCTAATTCAAACCAATTTCTGTTAAAGCATCCTTTAATTGATTGATTGTAATTGGTTTTGATAATATTTTCTTATTTCTGTCCAACAAAAACATAGTTGGCGTAGCAAATACATCGAAATCTTTTACCGTTTTGCTTTCCCAGCCCATCAAATCGGTACAGTTTATCCAATCTATCTGATTTTTAGATAAAAAACTCTCATAGGCTTTTTTATCCGTATCTATCGAAATAGCAATCAATTCCAATTTATCTTTATGTTTATTATATACATCCTTTAATTCCGGTATTAGCTGGCTACAATGCGGGCACCAGCTTGCCCAAAACAATAACACAGTATAATCGGTAGAAATATCTGATAATTTAACATTTTTTCCGTCATAACATAATATATTGATATCAGGAGCAATTTTACCAACCGATAATCTTTTTAAATTTTCGATTTTCTTTTCCAATTGCTGTCTTCTTTCTGTATTGACACATCCTTCATCGAACCGGCTGTTAAAAGCAACATGTGTGATAAGCCGATCGTAACCATATTTTTCGAAGCCACGTATAAGATAGTCAATCACAAATTCATAAATGGTTTCATTGGTCCGGATTTTTTGTAAAACAGTATCAATAGCTATAATGTATTCCGACTCTTGTCTTTCCTTGCTGAATTGTTGATTCCTGTAAAAGGTTAAATAGGCGATAATCTTCGATGTTATTACGTTGCTCCGGATTAATAGCGTGTCATCAAAACTATTATCCAGAAAATGACTACGCATATATTCATTACGTACAGAAGGTGGCATATCGGGAATAACCAAAGGCGATTTTTCAATCTTAATAATTCTTGAAATATAGCTAAACGGCTGTTTGTCAATTATTGATTGAGCATATGCATCAAGATTTTGCTGAATCAAAAGGAATTCTTTCTGGGCTGAAAAATAAAAACTATCCTTTTCGGGATAATTATTCAATAACTGATTAAGGATTCCAAGTTTATAATGACTTTTATCCCTCTTATTAATATACTCATAATATAATTTATTTTCAACTGATTGTATAATATTCATCGAATCAATCGGATGGTAATAATTAGTTGAAAATCTAACATTTTCGTTATTAAAAACAATATCAAGAGATTTGTCGTTGGAATAACCAATTTTATAAAGTCCTGCAGGTGTATTTGATTTTAAAATAAACTGAAAACCATTTTCATCATCAACCTGAGTGGAATCTATCAGGGTGTTTTTTTCGCCATAATAATCGTAAAGATAAACCTGTTTCAATGGCGAGCCATTAATTTTACCGGCAATGGTAAAATTTTGGCATTTTACGTTCGGGCAAAGTAGCAGACCTAAAATCAGCAAAAAAATACTGCATGTATTCTTCATTCAAATAATTTTCATCCGGTTAGAAATTGAATTTTACCATCCAGACGCCAATACATCAATAAGATGAATTGTTTTAATCGGAAGTTTGTGTTTGTCAATAAATCCCTGCTGGTGCATCAGGCAGGACGCATCGGTGGAAACAATATATTCAGCGCCGGTTTCAAGAGCATTTTTCACTTTTTGTTCCGCCATAGCTGTAGAAATTGCTTCATTTTTAACCGAAAACGTTCCTCCAAAACCGCAACAAACTTCCGTATCCTTCATTTCCCTCAATTCTAAGCCTTTAACTTTGCTGAGCAAAACGCGGGGTTCTTGTTTAATTTTGTACTCTCTCAACGCAGCACACGAATCGTGATAAGTAACAACGTGATTGAATGTTGCCCCCAAATCAGTAATTTTAAGATAATTAACCATATAATCACTAAACTCGTAAATATTTTTTTTAAGAGCCTTATATTCGATGTGCAAAGCCGTATTGTAAAACAGTTCGTCGTAATAATTACGGATAAAACCAACACAAGAAGCTGAAGGTCCAATAATTGGACGGTCGTTTGAAAAATCGCGGATAAATTTTTCGCCTATCGCTTTAGCTTCATCCCAATAACCGCTGTTAAAAGCCATTTGCCCGCAACAGGTTTGCTTATCATTGTAATGAACATCCAATCCCACTTTTTCGAGTATTTTTACCATATTCATTCCGGTTTCGGGATAGATTTGATCAATAAAACAAGGAATAAAAACGTCTACCTTCATATATTATAATTTGGAACAAATTTATCTAAAAAACCGTATCCAAAACTATAAAATATTGAAAATTTATTTTATTACCTGAAATCCAACTGATTGAATATCGTTCCAGAATTGGGGATATGATTTTGAAACTACCTCGGGATTTTCTATGGAGATTTGACCAAATTTTAATGCCAACGGGGCAAAAGCCATAGCCATTCTGTGATCATTATAAGTATTGATACTGATTTTCCGCATTTTCCAATTTTGTTCTTTTATCAGATGCCAGGTTTCAGAATCCTGATACTTTCCAAATTGAAAGCCGGTTTTTGCTAATTCAGTTTTTAGCGCCTCCAATCTATCGGTCTCCTTGATACGTAAACTTTGAAGACCGGAAAAATCTCCGTCAGTTCCTATACCGGCACAGGTAACAATAAGTGTTGGAGCAATATCCGGAAAATCAAAAAAATCAAAAGTTAAACGGCGATTGACTTTCCCTTTCTTGGTTATTCTAACGCTCCCTGGTAAAAATTCAGTTTTAATGCCAAAATGTTCAAAAATCTCTGAGACGATTGCATCGCCCTGTAAACTATTTTCCATCAATCCGATTAATGTTAAATCCACATCATCAGCCAAAACAGCCATTTGATACCAGTAAGATGCCGCCGACCAATCGGACTCAACGGTAAAATCATTTGTATTATAATCCTGTTCTTCGATTGAAATAACATTGTTTTGTATTTCTGTTTGTATGCCAAAATATTTTAGCAAGCTAACTGTCAGATCAATATATGGTTTTGAAATTATATTACCTGATAATTTGATGGTTAGCCCGCCAGGTAATACTGGAGCTATCATCAACAAAGCAGAAATATATTGGCTACTGATTCCGGCATCCATTTCGATACATCCTCCATGGATTTGTCCACCACGAATTAAAACCGGAGGAAACCCATTTTCATTCAGATAATCAATAGAAGCGCCAATATCCCGTAAAGCATTAACCAAAATGGCAATAGGGCGTTTTTTCATTTGTTCGGAACCCGAAAGCACCCATTTCCCATTTATTGTCGAAAGATAGGCTGTTAAAAAACGCATTACGGTTCCGGCATTATCGCAATCAAGCTCGCATATTTCCTTTGACTGATTTTTAGAATGCAACTCTATTTCAGCAAGATGTTCTGATAGTAACCTTGAATCATCGGCATCCGACAAGTTAAAAATGTTAAAATTCTTACCCGATAAAGTCCTGATCAGCAGCAGACGGTTGCTGATGCTTTTTGATGTCGGTAAACAGATGCTTCCGTGTAGTTTTTTATCTTCTTTTTTAATTATCATTAAATCAAACAATCAATTTTTGTGTAAACTTTGATAATAATTCAGACATTCCCATATTAAATCAAGATTGCATTTCTGGTTGATGACAGGTTTGCCAATGGAAGATAAAAGTGTAAAATTAAACATTCCGTTACTGTTTTTTTTGTCTTGCTGGAGTAATTCCGACATTTCATCCTTATAATTTTCAGGTAATTTATAATAATCAAATTGTGAAAGAATAAACTGATTAATTTCATTCATTTTATTCAAATCCAGTTTGGCTATTTTGGACGAAAGCCACGTTTCACAAATCATTCCCATGGCAACGGCTTCACCATGCAAAAGAATGTTTTGGGAAGTTTCCATTGCCAACGTTTCCAAAGCATGGCCCATCGTATGTCCAAAATTTAAGGTTTTCCGTAAATCGTATTCATTAGGATCAGAAAGAACAACATGTGATTTAATTTTAACAGAGCCTTCTATAAGATATTCCCAATCAACTATTTCATTAAAATTTTGTTTTGAAACAACTTTCCAATACTTTTTTCCATTCAGCAAAGCATGTTTAATCATTTCGGCATAGCCCGAAAGAAGTTGCCTTTTTGGAAGAGTCCCTAAAAAATAAGGATTAACAAAAACAGCTAAAGGCTGACTATAAAGCCCTATCTGATTTTTAATATTTTTTAAATTAACCCCAACTTTGCCTCCGATAGAAGCATCAACCATAGCCAAAAGCGTTGTGGGAATATGAATAAACGTTATGCCACGTTTATACGTAGAAGCCACAAAACCACCCAAATCGCAAATAACTCCTCCGCCAATATTTATTAAAATAGAATTACGGTCGGCGCCCGAATCAATTAATTGTTGCCAGATATACTGTGCTTTTTCTATTGTTTTGTTTTCTTCTCCACTTTCGATGGTAATCGTTTTTGAATTTCTTAAAAATTCGACATTTTCTTTCAGTGCGGGGATGCATTTTTCGTTGGAATTTTCATCGGCCAACAAAAAAACATTGGAAAAATGATTTCCGTCATTACTTTTAAAAAAATCCTTAATATTACAAAACGATTTATTACACAAATATATAGGATGAGCACCTGACTGAAAAATGCTATAATTATCCATTGCAATATTATTTTTTTATCAAAGATAATAAATTTATTCTAATTTTCGGAAGTTATTTTAATCCCTAACCGGATATCAAAAAATATTTCACTGAGCAATTAAACTAAATTTGTACTTCAAAAATTCTAACCGCAGTATGATTATTAATACCAAAATTAAAAATAAAACCTATTGGTTTTTCTGTTTTTTGTTAATCATAACCTTGTTTGTTTCGCATTTATCTTTCCTTTCGGCTGATCCTGATGTCCATATTTCATTTAGCCGCGGACCATTTACGGATGAAGGACTGAATACCTGCCAACTTAGAAATTTTATAAACTATGGTTATCTGAGCTTTAACGAATGCGACAATTTGGTTAAAACTCCACTTTTCAACGCCATACTTTTTCTGCCTTTTGAAATTTTTGGAACCAGTCATCTTGCCGGCAGGTTAACCATTTTATTGTTTGTTATTGGTATGCTTTTCTATATCTGCACTTTAAAAAAAATCAGATATATTCTCCCGGTTCTCGTCGGAACGGTTTTTTTAAAATATCAAATTCACCAGTTTTCCCATTTTTGCCTTGCCGAAATGTTGAGCGTTTCTCTTTTCACCATGGCTATTCTTTTCTTTTTTTTATATGCGACCAACGCTGGCAAACCCAAAACGTTTCTCATTTTATCACAGGTTTTCATTTTCGGCGCTTTCATGGCAAAGATCCAGTTTATTTATTTATTGCCCTTTGCTTTGCTGGCTACGCCAATAGATTATTTTATCAATCCTTACGACAAGAAATTGTTTTTCAAAAACTTCCGGTATTTGTGTTTTACGTTGATTGGTCTATCGTTATGCTTTATCCTTTTCTGGTATCTGCCTTTACAAAAAACCTTTGATTATATGATGGCTAACCAATCGGGAACTTTTAAAATTAATGGTGAAACCGGTGAAATCATAAAAAACAACATCCGGGATATATTCTTTAACGACGTAAACTATATTTACAGTAGTGTTTTTTGCATTTGTCTCTTAACCGGTTTTCTCATTTTTTTCTTCTTTAAAAGAACCGAATTCAGGACTATATTCATTTGCTCTGTTCTTTGGTTTCTATTGGAAACGCATAAGCTAACCATGGGATATTTGCCTACCAGATACTTAATAAGTTTCTATTTTTCAATGGGTTTATTGATAAGCGTTGTTATTTCAGAATTACTATTCCATCCCATTTTCCAAAAAAGAAATGGCCTGGTAAAAGTTATTTCATTTTGTATATTCATGCTCCTTTTCTGCCAGAATATAACAACACTTTATACCACCTACCGGCAGCGTACGTTTGTACTAAAAAAAGCGAATGCTTATCTTGCCAAATATTCGTACAATCAACCAATTATTGGCGCCTGGGCTCCGGCATTATGCTGGGATTGCAAAGCACGGACGCTCCCGGTATGGAATAATTTTCTGAATTATAAAAATCCTATTCAAAAATATAAACCACGGATAATCATTTCAGAAGCTGACGAAACGGATTCAGAAAAGGCATATCTTGCTAATGGTATAATTCTCTCCGAAAAAGCTGATTCGGTAAAAAAATATCATATTGGAAGCTGGGATGTAAATCTTTACTGGATTAAACCGGAAAAATAGTGAAATTTGCAGCTTATTCTTTTTTTATGATCACGAATTCCATTCAGCAGAAATTAGAAAAACTGCAAGAACGCATTAAAGGCGATGTATTTACCGCCGAAACCTGGCGGTTGATGTATGCAACGGACGCTTCGGCTTACCGCAAATTACCGTTAGGTGTTGTTCGTCCGAAAGATGCCAGTGATATTAAAACACTGATATCCTTCGCCCACGACGAAAAAACATCGCTCATTCCACGTACGGCAGGCACATCATTAGCCGGACAGGTCGTCGGCGGTGGCATCGTTGTGGATGTGTCGAAATACATGACGAATATCCTGGAAATAAATGCCGAAGAACATTGGATACGCGTTCAGCCGGGAGTAGTTCTTGATGAGCTAAATAAAAAAGTACAACCTTACGGTTTATTTTTTGGACCGGAAACCTCTACTTCAAGCCGTTGCATGATTGGCGGAATGGTGGGAAACAATTCCTGTGGCGCACACTCGCTCATTTACGGAAGCACCCGCGAGCACGTTCTTTCCATAAAAGCCATACTCAGCGATGGTAGCGAAGCAGAATTTAAGTCATTAACCAAGAAAGAATTTTTAGCCAAAGGACAGGAAAATACCCTTGAAGGGCATATCTATCAAAATATTAATGCTATACTTTCCAATCCCGAAAATCAGCAGGAAATTCGCGAGCAATTTCCTGATAAAAATATTCCCCGCCGGAACATGGGTTATGCCATTGATTTATTGCTCGAATCGGAACCGTTTGCCGATGAAGGAAAGCCCTTTAATTTCTGCACTTTGCTTGCCGGATCGGAAGGAACGTTAGCTTTTACCACAGAAATAAAGCTTCATCTTTTACCCTTGCCGCCCAAAGAAAAGGCATTGATTTGTGTACATCACCATAACCTTGAAGAAGCCTTAAAAGCGAATTTAATCGCCTTAAAATATCAGCCCGGTTCGGTGGAACTGATGGATGATGTGATTATGGAATGTACCAAAAGCAATATCGAACAAAACCGTAACCGTTTTTTTGTTAAAGGCGATCCTGGTGCAATACTGATTGTGGAATTTGCCCGTAATTCAAAGGAAGAAATCCTTGATATTGCTAAAAAAATGGAAGCCGAAATGAGGCAAGCCGGTTATGGCTACCATTTTCCTATCGTTTTTGGTTCCGATTGCGCCCGCGTTTGGGCATTGCGAAAAGCCGGACTGGGGTTGCTTTCCAATATTCCCGGCGATGCACGCCCGGTTGCCGTTACCGAAGACACCGCCGTTCACCCCGAAGTGCTTCCCGAATATATTGCCGAATTTAAAACGATGCTGGACAGTCATGGGTTAAGCTGTGTGTATTACGCCCATGTTGCCACCGGCGAACTTCATCTCCGGCCGGTATTGAATCTGAAAGATCCTAAACATGTAGAACTATTTCACACGGTTGCCTTAGAAACGGCCAGGCTTGTTAAAAAATACAGAGGCTCGCTCAGCGGCGAACATGGCGACGGAAGACTTCGCGGCGAGTTTATTCCACTGATGCTTGGTGAACACAATTACCGGTTATTTAAGGACATCAAAGCTACCTGGGATGCTCAAAACATCTTCAACCCGGGTAAAATTGTGGATACTCCAGCCATGAACACCTCCCTGCGTTATCGGACAGGAGAACCTTTCCGCAATCTGAAAACCATTTTTGATTTTTCAAAATCGGGCGGTATGCTGCGAGCCATCGAAAGTTGTAATGGTTCGGCCGATTGCCGCAAATCGGCCATCATGGGCGGAACCATGTGTCCCAGTTTTATGGCTACTCTTGACGAAAATGCCACTACCCGCGCCCGCGCCAATATTTTACGTGAATTTCTGACGAATTCCACCAAAACAAATCCTTTTGATCACAAGGAAATTTATTCCATACTCGATTTATGTCTTTCGTGCAAGGGTTGCAAAGCCGAATGTCCATCCAACATCGATATGGCAAAGTATAAAGCCGAATTTCTTCAGCATTACTACGACGCCAACGGAATTCCATTGCGTACCCGGCTCATCGCTTACATCACCAAAATAAACAGCTTGGGAAGCATTTTGCCTTCTGTTTTTAATTTCTTTGTCGAAAACAAATTTACTTCAGGTATACTGAAAAAAATGCTCGGGTTTGCTCCCAAACGAAGCATCCCGGCTCTGTATAAGTTTACGTTACGGAGTTGGCTGAAAAAAAACACTCCGAATGCTGAATACACGGAAGGCTTAAAAGGCAAAGTATATCTTTTTGCCGATGAATTCAGCAATTACAATGATACCGGAATCGGAATCAAGGCGGTGAAACTATTATCGCAATTAGGCTACCGGGTAGAAATACCCAAACATGGCGAAAGCGGCAGAACCTATATTTCCAAGGGATTGATACGCACCGCCCAAAAAATTGCGAACCGAAACGTAAGCCTGTTAAAAGATTTGATTTCGGATGAAACTCCGCTCATTGGAATAGAACCTTCCGCCATTTTATCATTCCGCGATGAATATCCCGAACTGGTAAAGCCCGAACTCCGGGAGGCCGCAGTAAAACTTTCCCAAAATGCTTTGCTCTTCGACGAGTTTATTGTCCGCGAAGCCGAAAAAGGGAATATCAGCGCCAAGCAATTCACCTCCGAAACAAAAACCATTAAATTGCACGGACATTGTCAACAAAAATCGGTGGCAACGACTGAAACAACGAAAAAAATGCTTACCTTGCCCACCAATTACACGGTAGAAGAAATTAAGTCGGGTTGCTGTGGAATGGCTGGTTCTTTTGGTTATGAAAAGGAACATTACGAGCTTTCGATGAAAGTCGGAGAGTTGGTTTTGTTTCCTGAAATCAGGAAAGCTGCGGATGATATTTTGATTGCTGCCCCCGGGACGAGTTGCCGTCATCAGATTTTCGACGGAACTCATCGCAAGGCATTGCATCCGGTTGAAATCCTATTTGATGCCTTAAAAGGGAAATAAAAGTTCCTTTATGGGACAATTATAATTTCAACAATTTTTTTTGATGATTATAGAACAATAGTAACCAGTAAATTGTTATTTATTTTTACTTTGGCATGATTTTAATACTACCATTATATTAATCATCATTAAAAACACCTTTTTATTATGAATACAAACCAAAAATTAATTACAGGGTTTAAGTCCGTATTTTTCCTGTTGATAATTGCCAGTATTTTATCTCTTACGGCATGTCAGAAAAACAATAATGGCGGCAGTACACCTTCCAAGTTCACCGATTTAAAAGTTAATCCGAATTTTAATTTCGATAACTTTGTGGATTTGAATGTTACCATCAATGTTACCCAGGGTAGTCAAGCCGGTATTCATATCATTAAGATATATAACGGAAACCCCGGAACAGATGGAAAATTGGTAAAAACCGGAGCTACCGATAATAGCCTGAAATATGTAACAACGCTCCGGGTACCTTCCAGCCTGACCGAACTTTGGGTTGCCGACCTGGGTCCGAATGGCAATTATAAATATAAAGCCGTTCCGATTACAGGAACCACGCTAACCTATACTTTTGATGGCACCAGTATCAAATCAAGAAGATTAAAAGCTGGTCCCGATTGCAGTTCGGGCTGTACACAAACCATCACCGGAAATATTTCCAACCTGGAAATATCCTCAGGACAGCAGGTTTGTATTGCTTCAGGAACATCGGCAAACATCAGCAGCTTAACCATCCACAACAATGGTAAATTAGTCGTTTGCGGAAGCGTAACATTAAATACCACCAATGGCTGGGGCGGCGGCGGCACCATCACAATAACTTCCACCGGAACATTAAATCCAACGAACCTTACCCTCGGTTATCAGTTAAAACTTGAAAATTACGGAACCGTAACGCTAAACAAACTAACCGTAGGACAAGATGGTTCTTTCCACAACTATGCCAATGCCAACGCATCTACCAGCAACTCGTTTACCAACGGCGGTGATTTTATTAATGAAGGAACGATGACCGTTTCGGGACAATTTACAAACAACGGAGGAACCGTAACCTTTAATAATTCGGGAACGATGACCGTTGACAATAGTTTTGACAATAATTCGTCGATGACAAACAGTGGCACGTTAACCATCAACTCCGGACAACTTACCATCGAAGGAAGCTCCAGTTTAAACAACTCAGGGCCACTATCAGTTACAAATAAACTTGTGAACGACGGAACGATAACCAACTCGTCTACCCTTACCGTAAACGGTAATTTTACCAACAACGGCGGTTCCCAACTTACCAATTCGTGCAAAGTTATCATCTCGGGTAACTTCGATCAGCAAGGAACGGTTAACAATGGCAGCTACATCAAGGTGGGCGTTGATAATGGCGGAGGAACAACAACCGTAAACGGAGGCGCAGTAATCAACATGGGCTTAAACAGCATGATGGATACCAAACATTTTAACCTTCAGGGATCAATCAACGGACCTAATACTTCCGGCTGTAGGATCAATATATTAAAAACTACAAATATCAATTGGGGCGCTTCGGTAAACAACTACGTCGACCTTTGCGATGCCGATGGTATAGAAGTTAATCATGGAAGCATGGGCTCTCACGTAACCTATTGTTCATACCAGGTAACACCTACCGATTGCAACCCGGGAACAGGTTCAGCTCCCGTGATCACCAGTTCGCTTTCCGCTTCCGGAACCACCGGGCAACAATTCATCTACCAAATTACCGCTTCCGGGAATAGCCCTATCACCTATTCGGCTACCAACCTGCCCGACGGATTAAGCTTCAGCGGTTCCACCATCAGTGGCAATCCTACCTCGGCAGGAACGTATAACGTTACCATTTCGGCAACCAACTCCTTTGGAACCGATACAAAAACGCTTGTCATTACCATAGCCTCCGCAGGAAATGCGCCTACCATCACCAGCGTACTTTTCGCTACCGGAGTAAAAGGACAGTCATTCATCTATACCATCACCGCCGATGGCACTGCGCCCATCACTTTTAATGCAACCAACCTTCCTGCAGGTTTAACGTTTAATGGCTCAACCATAAGTGGCATTCCATCGGCTACCGGCGTTACCAATGTAGCGCTTACGGCTACCAATAGCATTGGTTCGGACAATCAAACATTAGTAATAACTATTGATAACAATACCAGCGCCAACGATTCGGATGGCGATGGCGTAGCCGACAACCTCGATGCTTATCCCAACGATCCTACCCGTGCATTTAATTCCTATTATCCCAATGAAGTAGATTACGGAAGCTTTGTGTTTGAGGACAACTGGCCCTATTACGGCGATTACGACTGCAACGATTTGGTGGTTAATTTTCAATACCAGATTGTTACCAATGCCCAGAATAAAGTGGTTGACGTTGTTTCTAAATTTAAAATCAAAGCCGCCGGCGCTTCCAAGGACAATGGTTTCGGTATAGTCTTTAATACGGCTCCCACCAATGTACAAAGCGTTACCGGATGTATTAAAGTAGGAAACGCCGTAACCATTGATGCCAAAGGTTATGAAGCCGGACATACCAGCGAAACGGTGATTATACCTTTTGACGCTGTAAATACCCTGCTGGGTGGCGGTATGATAAACACCAGCCATGCAAGCGGCGTAACTGTTCAAACGGCACTTCAGACGGTAACGACCCATTTCTCCAATCCACAGGACAATATCGGCACACCACCGTATAACCCGTTTATTTTTGAAGCACAGGAAAGAGGAAAAGAAGTACATTTGAAAGACCAGCCGCCAACGGAATTGGTAAACACATCCTTCTTCGGACAACTTCCCGATGCCTCCAATCCCGGACAGGGCAAATATTACAGGTCGGAAACCGGACTGCCCTGGGCTTTCGAAATACCTATTAATTTCGATTATCCTCTCGAAACGGTAGATATTCTGCAAACCTACCTCCATTTTGCCCAATGGGCCGAATCGGGCGGAATTGACTATACCGATTGGTATACCGATAAAGCAGGCTACCGGAATACGGCTAACATTTATTAGCCTGACCATAGCCAGGCAAACTGGCTAACAACGAATCACCTTTTATCGCTGACAGATTACTTTTAGTCAACGGCAAAAGGTGATTTAAGACCATTGCAAGGCAAAAATGCGTATAAAATATTAGATTAGTGTTATTTATAACAATGAATTTGTTATATTTGTAGCATGAAAAATGAGAAACACATAGGCTTTGCTGATTTAGCAGCAGAAAGAAGGAAAGTAAAGACAGAATTTTTTGATCAGGTAAATACATTGATCGATTGGCGACTTATTTCCAATATTATCAATAAGCACTATCAAAAAGGAGAAAGTGTAAGTGGACGTCCGGCTTATGAAGGGCTATTACTTTTTAAAATATGTCTTTTGGAGACCTGGTATAATTTGAGTGATTATGAAGTAGAAGACCAGGTAAATGACAGAATATCCTTCAGTCGTTTTGTAGGATTAAGTATAGATGACAAATGTCCCGATCATAGTGTTATCAGTCGTTTTCGTACCGAACTTACCCAAAAGAATGTGTACGAAAAATTATTCAAAGCGATGAATAAACAATTAGAGAAAAAGAAAATACTGGTTAAGGGAGGAGTCATTGTAGATGCGAGTATTACCGATAGTCCAAGAAAGCCAAAGGGGAAAACGGAATATGAAATAGTAGAAGATCGTCAGCAAGAGCCAAAGGAGGAAGAAAGAGAAAAAGAAGCCTCACAATTTAAATTGATAAAGAAGACCCAGCCAGGAGTTGATTCCGAAGGCAGATGGGTAAAAAAAGCCGGGAAGCTCCGGTTTGGATATAAAAAACATACGATTACTGATGTCAATGGGTTAATCTTGGGAGTACTTACCACCTCGGCTAATGTGAATGAAATAAGCAATTTGGAGCAGGTATTGGATACATGTGAATTAACGGAAAGGACTTGGGTAAAAGCAGACAAAGGATATAAAAGTAAAAAGAACGATACAATATTACAGCAGAAACGACTTCGTAATCATATAATGAATAAAGCAGCCAAAAATAGAAAGTTAACAGAAAGAGAAATACAATTCAACAAAATAGTGAGTAAAACCCGGTATAAAGTAGAACGGACATTTGGGTCAATAAAACGATGGTTTGGTGGAGGAGTAGCCCGTTATGTGGGGTTGTCAAAAATGCATACCCAACATCTGATGGAAGCTATTGCATACAACTTATACCGTTCACCTGGGATCATTATGTCCCAATGCTAAAAATGAGGAGAAAATTCCTCATTTACAGCAATATTATAGAGATAAGGAGAATAAAAAACGGCAAAAAAAACATTTTAATGGTATAAAACTAAATATCTTCAGTAAAAAAACAAGAAAATTCACTCTCGCTTTATTTTGCAACGGTCTTGATTTTTTTATGTATCGGATTGGTGTAAAAAGCATTTCTCAGGCTCCTGAACCATCCATAGGTGAATCCGAAGGAGTCAGTCCGAAAATAAGAACTGCTTATTCCGGTACTGAAGTTGGCAGGTGAAAAATTACAACTGCTTATTCCGGTACTGAAGTTGGCAGGTGAAAAATTACAACTGCTTACTCAGGTACCCAAGTTGCCAGGTGAAAAATTACAACTGCTTACTCAGGTACCCAAGTTGCCAGGTGAAAAATTACAACCGCTTACTTCGGTACTGAAGATGCCAGGTGAAAAATTACAACTGCTTACTCAGGTACCCAAGTTGCCAGGTGAAAAATTACAACTGCTTACTCAGGTACCCAAGTTGCCAGGTGAAAAATTACAACCGCTTACTCAGGTACCCAAGTTGCCAGGTGAAAAATTACAACTGCTTACTCAGGTACCCAAGTTGCCAGGTGAAAAATTACAACTGCTTACTCAGGTACCCAAGTTGCCAGGTGAAAAATTACAACCGCTTACTCAGGTACTGAAGATGCCAAGTGAAAAATTACAACCGCTTACTCAGGTACCCAAGTTGCCAGGTGAAAAATTACAACCGCTTACTCAGGGACCCAAGTTGCCAGGTGAAAAATTACAACCGCTTACTCAGGTACCCAAGTTGCCAGGTGAAAAATTACAACCGCTTACTCAGGTACCCAAGTTGCCAGGTGAAAAATTACAACTGCTTACTCAGGTACCACGTGTATGGCTATTGACTGTTAGCTATTAGCAATTGGCCAACAGCTAATAGCTAAAAGCTAATAGCCAAGTTTAAACGCTGACAGATACTGCGTATGCTGTCAGGTTTATTAAAAAAGAGAAGGGGGAGCAGAAGAAAGCGGCAAGAGTTGGTATGACTAAAAAAAATGTTGAGCAACGTTGAGCCGGAACTTCGTGCAACGTTGTGCTACCTATTTCTGGACAAGACAACGCTTTTGGGGACCCCACCCTTGCCCTCCCCTCATGAGGGGAGGGAGGTGTATGCCTAAAATTCAGACTATTACCGAATGGGTAGGGTCTGAAGAACCGGAAGTTTCACTAAGTTAAAAGTTATTATTATAGAAAACGTAGTGAAACTTGGTGTAGCAACTTCGTGCAACATTGTGCTACCTTTATGGCCATTAGCTGCTGAGCCGAAGGCTTAGTCCCGACCTTTTCGGGATTGGCTATTGGCTGTTGGCCATTGGCTAAAAGCCAGCAGCTAAAGGCTAATAGCCAATAGCCAAGTTTAAACGCTAACAGATACTGCGTATGCTGTCAGGTTTATTAAAAAAGAGAAGGGGGAGCAGAAGAAAGCGGCAAGAGTCCATAACACTAATTTAATGGAAGAAAGCAACAAAAGTCCCTCTCTTCCTTCCAAGAGAGGGATTTAGGGTGAGTTTATTAGTTAGAAAGAGAGGAAACAGGTGAGTTTATTGAAAAGAGAGGTACCGGATAAATTTATTTTAAAAAATATTTATAAAAATTTACATGTCTTGTTAAATTAATTATAACTTTGTAGGAAAATAATTTTAAAACCATAGCCATATGAAAAAAATCTACACCATTCTTTTCCTACTAAGCATGTTATCCTGTGCTGTAATGGCAGGTAACCGCTGCAACCACCAAGTCAGCGCCTCTTCCCAGGGGGTGAACGCACCCCTTCCAATAATTCCGGGTAATCGCGACTCAATAATATTACCTTTTTTTGAGGATTGGACTGCCGGAAATTTTGATGCCAACAACTGGTCGTTCGATCCGGATCAGAGCAACTGGTCGGTAACTACGTCTACGGGTAATCCTGTGCCTTCGGCTCAGTTTGGCTGGAGTCCTCAACTTTCCAACTATAATTTTGCTTTGGTTTCCGATACCATAGATGCTACAGCCATTATGGATAATGTAACGCTGAAATTTGACATTAATCTGAATAACTTCTCTACTTCTACCCTCGAAGGACTGGCCGTTGAAGTATTTGATGGTACTACCTGGCAGATGGTGCATGATTATACAAATGCTAATGGCAGTTTCTACTGGATATCCGAATCGTATAATATTACCCAGTGGGCTGCCGGACACACTTTTAAGCTTCGTTTCCGCGCTTATGGTGCCGATTCATACAATATCAACTACTGGTATGTTGATAATATTAGAATCTATCAACAGATAACGGGCAACTTTACCGGCACGGTAACCAGGTTATTGGATGGGAGTCCTGTTGCAGATGCTGCCATCACGATGACCAACGCATTAAGTGGTAGCTATACCACAACTACTGTTGCCGATGGAAGCTATGCCTTCAATGGTATAGAAGCCGGAATTTATGCATTGACTCTCGAAAAGGAAGGATACAATGTAATTTCCGAAGAGGATACCATCCTTGGTAATCAAACCGTAACCAAAGACTATCAGTTAACCGCTCCTACCATTGCTGTTGTTCCCGATTCATTAACCGTTACAGTCATTTTTGGACAAACGACTACCCGCGAGCTGACCATTACCAACAGTGGTAATGGCCCGTTAGCATGGAATGGAAGTCTTCTAACAAACAAAAAACAGGTTTCTATTCCGGCAAGCGACGGTAATTTCGAACATAGCGTTACATCCACAGGTGTTGCTCCCGTCGTTAACAAAACGAAGGTGGCCAATACATACAAAGGACTAAGAGGTTCTATCGCTTATGGATTTGATGTAAATAACGGAATTTTTATGTCTATTGATACAGATGACCCTTCAAATACAACAACAATTGCTAATGTATCTGTTACTCCTTTTGGGGGCACATTTGATGAAAAAAGCAATAACGACTTTATGTACATTATTGATTACAATGATGGCGCTATTAAGAAAGTAGAAGTAGCTACAGGTGATATAACAACCGTTGGTCCTGCCGGCTTAGTAAGCGGCGATACCCCAACCGGTTTAACTTGTGATAAGACTAACGGAACGATGTACGCAACATCTACCAATGGAACAGAATCTCTGCTTTATACCATTGATCCTGCTACCGGTGCAAGCACTATTGTTGGACCTACAGGTATTCCGGCTTTGATTGATATTGCTATCGACGGTGAAGGTCAGATGTACGGTTACGACATTGTTGGCGACAACGCTTACAAGATTGACAAAGCTACGGGAACATCAACTTTGATTGGCTCTATCGGATTTGATGCAAGTTATGCTCAAGGCATGTGCTGGGATCCTGAATCCGACGCTATTTATATGGCAGCTTATAATGCTTCAACTTCAGCCGGTGAATTACGCCTGCTTGATAAAGTAACTGGTAATACAGCCGTAATAGGTTCATTACCTGGTGAAATTGACGGATTTGCATTCCCTGGTGGTTGTTGTTCCCTATGGGCATTCATCAACCCAAGTTCTGGCATTGTTGAAGCCGGACAATCTCAAACCATAACGGTTACCTTCGACGGGAATTATATTCCTCCGCAGAAAGATCCCTTAGCCGGAAACTTAGTATTCCATTCCGACCCGGATGTCGGACAGGCTACCGTAGCTCTGTCAATGTTTATAAATGGTCCATGGGGTGAAAAACTGAATGGCGTAGTTAGTCATGGTACAGCTCCCATGGAGAGCGTAACGGTAACTGCTACCCGCGAAGAAAGCCCCCTTTATGTCTATTCAATGGTAACCGGCGCCGATGGTGTATACAGTTTTGATCCTGTAATATATGGAACCTACGATATCACTGCTGAGAAAGAAGGGTTCAATCCTTATTCAGCTACAGGCATTGAGATTGGCACCGGACAAACAACTGTTCATAATATTGCAATGGTTGCTCCTACCATGGTTATTGATCCCTTATCCATTACGGAATATCTTCTGTTTGGACAAACGATTACCCGAACGATTCACATTACTAATAATGGCGATGGCGTTTTGGATTGGACTGCTGATGTTCAGACAAACATCAAAAAGCAAGCTTCAATTCCCGCAAGCGATGGTAATTTTGAACATACCCCTGCTTCTGCAGGCGTTGCTCCTGTTGTTAATAAAACAAATGTTATCAGCGCTTACAAAGGCGCTAAAGGTTCGATTGCTTATGGATTTGATGTAAATAATGAGATGTTTATTTCGTTCGACATGGATGATCCATCCAACCCTACAATTATTGCTTCCGTAACAGTTATGCCTTTTGGCGGTACCTTTGATGCAACCCATACCGACTTTATGTACATCATTGATTACAATGATGGCAACATTAAAACTGTTGACATAGCCACAGGCAATGTTACCACAGTTGGTCCTGCCGGTTTACAAAGCGGTGATACCCCGACCGGGTTAACCTGCGATAAGACTGACGGAACGCTGTACGCAACATCTACCAATGGGGCTGGATCTATGCTTTATTCCATTGACCCCGCCACCGGTGCAGCTACCGTAATTGGTGCAACAGGAATCCCTGCCCTGATTGATATTGCTATCGACGGCGGTGGCCAGATGTACGGTTATGATATTGTCGGCGACAACGCTTACATGATTGACAAAACTTCCGGTACTTCTACGTTGATTGGTTCCATCGGATTCAATGCAGGCTATGCCCAGGGCATGTGCTGGGATCCTGCATCAGATGCTATTTATATGGCAGCTTACAATGCCGGAACTTCAGCCGGTGAATTACGTTTGTTTGATAAAACAACCGGTAATACAGCCGTAATAGGTTCGTTATCCGGTGAAATTGACGGGTTTGCATTTCCTGGCGGAAACGGCAGTTGGTTAACCGTTAGTCCAAGACATGGAACTGTTCCTCCGGGCACCACACGGGATGTTACCGTTACACTGGATGGCAATTACATCCCCCCTCAAAAAGTTTCTGTAGATGGAACCATTACTTTTACTTCCGATCCCAATGTGGGTACGGTAATTGTTCCGGTTACGCTCATTCCACACGAAGATTACGGCACGCTTACCGGAACCGTTACGCATAACGGCATACCGGTTGCCGGTGTAACGCTTAATGCGACACAGAATGGCATGAGTTACGTTACTACTTCCGGCAACAATGGCGTTTATACCTTCGAAAACCTTGTTCCTTCAACGTATTCGGTTACTGCCGAAGCCACAGGCTACAACCTGTTCTCAACAACAGGTGTAATTATTGGGTACGGACAAACGACTACTTTGCCTATCAACCTCACTGCTCCCACCATGGATATCAGCCCCGATTCATTAGCAATCAGCCTTAATCCGAATGAATCAGGGTCTTTATCGCTAACCCTAAGCAATAGTGGCGACGGAACACTCGGGTATAATGTCCATGTAGTTTCCGACAGCCTTTGGAATTATTACATGGTACCAATGAGCGGTTATTTAGGTTTCGGCGAAAGCACTAACCTAAACTTCCCCGTATACGCCAACGTTCCGCCAGGCACTTATCATGCTATGATTATCTTTACCAGCAGTCCTGATGTAGGCACCGATAGCATTCCCGTTACGTTCACCGTTTTAACCGGTGCTTATCCCACCCTCACCATCCAAACAGTAACTAATGTGGAGGCGGGTCCGGTTTCTGTTCCTGTTCATGCTAACTACATTTCCAATTTAGGCTCATTCCAGTTTACCATAGAATACGATCCCGCACTGTTAACTTATACCGGCACTTCCGACTGGTATCCCGGAATTGATGCTGTTACCGTTGGTGAACCTATTCCTGGACATCTTACTTTTGTCTGGGCTGCCGAAACCCAAGGCATTAATATACCAGATGGTAACTTCTTTAACATTGACTTTACCTGGAATGGCGTCGCAGGACAAGCTTCAAATATCACATGGAGCGATAACCCTACACCCAGAGAATTCGGCGATTATGACGGGAATATTTTTGTACCCTTGTATGTTAATGGACAAGTTTCCGGTAACAATATTTTCAATTCTACAGTCAGCATTGAAAACATCACAGTACCTAATGGAAGCGGGATGCAAACCATTGCTGTCCCTGTCCATGCTCAGTTTGCGATAAATCCTGATTGTTTCCAGTTTACCATAGAATATGACCCCTGTCTATCATTTCAGGGAGTAACTAACTGGAATCCGAGCATTGTCGACTCCGTAATGGTAGAAGAACCTACTCCCGGTCATATCACTTTCCAATGGTGTGCCGAGACTCAGGGGCTTAACATTACTGACGGACATTTCTTTGATTTGCTTTTTCGCTGGCCTGAATTTACAGATATCTGGATGACATTCCCTATCATCTGGAGCGATGACCCTATGCCCCGCGATTTTTCATGGGACTATGGAACGCCAATCCCCGTAAACTACATTAATGGCTCAGCCAGCGGTGATGTTGTTGGTGGTATTAATAAAACAGCAAAAGAATCCGTTACAATCTATCCCAATCCGGCTTCGGATCACCTCAGCATTGAAGTAGACAATACCATCAGCAATATAAGGGTAATAAACAACCTGGGGATAACGGTTTATGAACAAAACATCACCGGCGACAAAACGATAACCATAAACACTTCCGGCTACCGCGCCGGCAATTATATTGTTCAATTAATTACCAAAGACGGACAGACAATTAACCGGAAAATGATGAAACAATAAATCGTCGTTGTGCTTCCTTTATGGCCATTAGCTGCTGAGCCGAAGGCTTAGTCCCGACCTTTTCGGGATTGGCTGTTGGCTGTTGGCTAAAAGCCAGCAGCTAATGGCTAATAGCCAATTTAAACGCTCCGGTACTGAAGTTGCCAGGTGAAATTGGGAGTGTAAAATGAACTGTGTCATGAATTTTTTTAGTATTTTTGTTTTTGTTGGGATAAACGGACACTGGCTCTGCTGAGGAGCAACCAGTGAAGGGATAAAATCCGACCGACGGAATAATTATCCTAAGATACTTAACATTCATCATAAGATACTTGACTTTCATCCTAAGATGCTTGGTATTCATCATAAGATGCTTGGCTTTTATCCTTCAATGCTTGGCTTTTATCTTAAGATGTTTGACTTTCATCCTAAGATGTTTGGTATTCATCCTTCAATACTTGGCTTTCATACCTTCATGTAACGGTAATCATCCATCATTGTTTGCATTTCATACCTTCATGTAATGGTAATCATCCTTCATTGTTTGCATTTCATACCTTCATGTAACGGTAATCATCAATTCTTTTAGTTGATAGTTGATAGTTGACTGTTGATAGTTGTTCATGATGCAGAGTAATTATTATTTGTGAAAATCCGTGCCATTCGTGTCATCCGCATTCTGTTCTTTTTTTTGACAGACGACATTTTATCCTATTACGTAAGCAGGTTTTCTAATGTAATTTTTCTTAGTTTTGCCTCATGATTTGTTTCCCCAATGCTAAAATCAATTTAGGGTTATCGGTTACCGAAAAGCGTGCCGATGGCTATCACAACATCGAAACGGTATTTTATCCGGTTACCCTTCGCGATGCGTTGGAGATTATTCCTTCCGAAGGCAGCAACACGGAAATACAACTCAGCGGTTTGCCCGTTCCCGGAAACAGTTCCGAAAATATATGCCTTAAGGCTTATCATCTGCTGGAAAAAGATTACCATCTGCCTCCGGTTAAAATTTATTTACTCAAAGGCATACCCGTAGGAGCAGGATTAGGCGGCGGATCATCGGATGCTGCGAATATGATTAAGCTGCTTAATAAAACATTTTCGCTAAACATTTCTTCGGAAAAGATGCAGGATTATGCACACCAGTTAGGAAGCGATTGTGCATTCTTCATCGAAAATAAAACCGTATTTGCTTATGAACGGGGCGATATGTTCAGAAAAACAGACGTGAATTTAAGCAATTATCATATTGCCATCGTAAAGCCACCGGTGCATGTGAGTACAGCAGCAGCCTATGCCGGAATAAAACCAGTCAAACCTATACATACAGTAGAAGAAGTAATTCATTTACCGGTTAGCGACTGGAAAGGACGGTTGATCAATGATTTTGAAAACACCGTTTTTGCCCAATATCCCGAAATTAAATCCATCAAGGAACGGTTTTATGCGTTGGGCGCTGTATATGCTTCGATGAGTGGCAGCGGTTCGGCAGTATACGGACTTTTTAACGAAACGGTTGAGTTAAAAAACCTTTTCCCGGAATGTTTTGTCTGGGAAGGATAGACGGCTGTTAGCTATTAGTTATTAGCTGTTAGCCGTTGGCTGTCGTATAAAATATCTTCCAAAACTCCAAAGCCGAAACTTTGAGGCTGAAACTTGAAACGGGAATCGCTAAACTTTGTATCTTTGCCGCCTAATTTTAAATTTATACGCTTATGAAGTTATTAGAAGGTAAAACCGCATTAATTACCGGAGCTGCCCGCGGCATCGGCAAAGCCATAGCCCTGCGGTTTGCCGCTGAAGGCGCAAACATCGCCTTTACCGACCTGATGTATGATGAAAATGCACAGGCAACCGAAAAAGAATTAATAGCCCTTGGCATCAAAGCCAAAGCTTATGCCTCCAATGCCGCTAACTTTGAAGAAACGCAAACGGTAGTGAATAAAATTGCAAATGATTTCGGACGCATTGATATTCTTGTAAACAATGCCGGAATTACCAAGGACAGCGCTCTCAAACGCATGACCGAACAACAATGGGATGCCGTGATAACCGTTAACCTCAAATCTGTTTTTAACTTTACCAAAGCCGTTCAGCCGGTAATGTGGAAACAAGCCGGAGGAAGCATTATCAGCATGAGTTCGGTAGTAGGTGTTTCGGGAAATGCCAACCAGTGCAATTATTCGGCAAGCAAAGCCGGAATTATTGGTTTCACCAAATCGGTAGCTCAGGAAATGGGCGTTCGCAACATACGCGCCAATGCCATTGCCCCAGGTTTTATCGAAACGGAAATGACCGCACAACTTCCCGAAGACATACGCAAAGGATGGATGGAAAAAATTCCTCTTCGCCGTGGTGGTCAGGCTACCGACGTAGCCAATGTTGCTCTTTTCCTTGCCTGCGACCTGAGCGAATATGTTACCGGACAGGTTATCAATGTTTGTGGGGGAATGAATACGTAAGAGAATAAAAGTTTATAAGGTTCATAAAGTTCATAAAGTTTATAAAGTTATAAGGCCGAGCAAAGCGATTCGGGATTTATAAGATTTATAAAAAATCCTGTCAGGTTTTTGAAACCTGACAGGATTGATATTTAAAAAGTTTATAAGGATGAAATTGATAAAACCTTATTTTTAAAAATTCTGAATTAATTGTCAATCGTTACAGAACAACCCATCTGGTTTTTATTTTTCTGCCTTCTGACCGGCGGGTTGTATGCTTATGTTCTGTACTTTTGGGGAAAGAATGAATTTCCGCCTAAATTAAAACGACTGCTGGCAGCATTACGTTTTGTAGCGGTAAGTCTTATCGCTTTTTTATTACTGTCGCCTTTGCTGAAAACCATCAGCAACACTATCGAAAAGCCTATCATCATCCTGGCACAGGATAATTCGCAATCGGTAATCATCAACAAAGATTCTTCGTTTTATAAAACCGAATATCATCAACAGCTTGCTGGTTTCGTAAAACAAATGGGCAGCGATTACGATATTAAAACGCATACTTTTGGAAGTGGAGTCAACAACCAACTTACAGGTAATTTCGACGAAAAAGAAAGCGATATGGCTCAACTTTTTGATGAACTGAACAGCCGTTATGCCAACCGCAACATCGGCGCATTAATTTTTGCCAGCGATGGCATCTACAATAAAGGAACAAGCCCGGTGTATGCTTCCGAAAAGTTTAAATATCCCGTGTATACCATCGCACTTGGCGACACCAACGTGCAACGCGATATTATTCTTACCAAGGTAAATTACAATCAGGTTGTTTTTCGCGGAAATACTTTCCCTGTTGAAGTAATTATTAATGCCAACAAGTTTAACGGGAAGAAAACACAACTTACCCTTAGCAAAGGCAAACAAATACTTGCCACCAAAGCGGTATCATTTACTTCCGACCGATTTGCAACTACCGTTACATTTCAACTCGAAGCCAAAGAAAGCGGATTGCAACATTATCATCTGAATCTCTCGCCTCTTCCTGGAGAAATCAGCAAAAAAAACAATGCAGCCGACATTTTTGTAGAAGTAATTGACGACAGGCAAAAAATACTCATTTTAGCCAATTCACCTCATCCCGATATCTCTGCCATTAAACAATCGCTCGAAAGCAATATAAATTACCAGGTGGAAAGCAGCTACATCAACGAGTTTAACCAGCCCCTGGATAAATACAATCTTGTAATCCTGCACCAGTTGCCATCCGCTACGAACAGTGCAGGTTCGATTCTTTCAAAACTAAAACAGGCGAATATTCCCGTGCTTTATATCCTCGGTTCACAATCGGATATTTTTGCTTTCAACCGTCTGAAAACAGGCGTAAACATCCTTACGGCAAAGATGAGCCTGAACGAATCGCTGCCGGTTGTAGACAATGAATTTCCACTTTTTGGCATCGACAACGACGATAAAAAACTATTCGATATTTTTCCTCCATTGATCAGCCCTTTTGGCGACTATAAACAATCGAATGCAACCCATACACTGTTTTTCCAGAAAATTGGTAAAGTAACCACGCAACAGCCCCTGATTGCCTTTAATCAGGATGCCGATGTAAAAACAGGAATTATCGCCGGAGAAGGCATCTGGAGGTGGCGTATCGCCGATTATCAACGCAATAGCAATCACGCAGGGTTTGATAAACTTATCAACAAGATTGCTCAGTTCCTGACGGTGAAAGCCGACAGAAGCTTTTTCAGGATAAATGGTAAAAATCATTTCTTTGAGACCGAACCCATCGAACTGGAAGCCGAAGTTTATAATCAAAGTTATGAACTGATTAACCAGCCCGAAGTCAGCCTTAGTATTACCAATGAAAAGAACAAAAATTACAGTTTCGCATTCACCAAAACGACAAACGCCTATTATCTTAATGCCGGAATTTTTCCTGCAGGCAATTACAAATACTCGGCACGGGTAAAACTAAATAACAAACTGTTACAAAAAAACGGAATGTTTACGGTGGTTCCGCTCAATCTGGAAGCCGTAAACACAGTGGCTGATCATAACCTGATGTATCGCCTGGCTAAAAACCACGATGGCGAAATGGTATATCCCAGGCAATTGGATAAACTGGCGAAAATACTTAAAGCACGCGACGATATTAAAAATGTATCCTATACCCAAAAGCGATTAACCGGATTGAATAACATTTTTTGGGTTTTAGTGTTAATAATAGTACTGCTGGGAACCGAATGGTTTCTGCGAAAATACAATGGAAGCTATTAACGAATTACGAATTACGAATTATGAATTACGATGTACGATGTACGATGTACGATTTAAAAGACATTCCATGTTTAAAAGTATAGACTAAAGAAATACCACGATTTGCTAAAACCTATAAAATATTACGTAGTTCCAGAAACATGGAATGTCTAACAACAATCAACTAAACCATTGGTAAATATAATTTTTTACATCATCATATTCATACTCATCGGGGATTATATTCTTGAGCGATGGTTGGATTACCTGAACAGCACCCGCTGGAGCAATGAACTTCCCAAAGAAGTGGAAGGAATTTACAACGCAGAAAAATACCGCAAACAACAGGAATACCAAAAAGTGAATACTCGTTTTGGCATCTTCACCGATACCCTAACGCTTGTAGTTATGCTTGCCATGATTGTTTTAGGTGGCTTTGCCTGGCTCGACGATTACCTGAGACAATACGTAACCCATCCCATAGTACTTGCCTTATTTTTCTTCGGAATACTGGGTCTGGTAGCCGACATTTTATCTACGCCATTGTCCGTTTATCATACTTTTGTCATCGAACAAAAATTTGGTTTTAATCAAACGAGCGTAAAAACTTTCATTTTCGACAAGCTGAAAGGCTGGCTTTTGGGAGCAATTATCGGTGGCGGTTTATTAGCCATTATTGTATGGATATATCAAAGCACAGGAAACTGGTTCTGGTTGGTGGCATGGATAGTCATCAGCGTCTTCAGCATTTTCATGACCATGTTTTACTCTACACTTATTGTGCCGCTATTTAACAAACAAACTCCACTGGAAGCAGGGGAACTTCGTAGCGCTATCGAAGATTTTGCTGTAAAAACAGGTTTCAGGTTAGATAATATTTTTGTAATTGACGGTTCGAAACGATCCAAAAAATCCAACGCTTATTTCAGTGGGCTGGGTTCCAAAAAAAGAATTGTTTTATACGATACCCTCATCAAACAACACACTACCGACGAACTGGTGGCTGTTCTGGCTCACGAAATAGGACATTATAAACTGAAGCATACACGCACGGGAGTTATCCTCTCCATTCTTCAGACAGGACTTACACTTTATATTTTGTCGTGGTTTATCGGGAATCCTTTATTATCGCAGGCATTGGGTGCCGAACAAGGCAGTTTCCACATGGGAATACTTGCCTTTGGTATATTATATACGCCGCTTTCGCTGATATTGGAATTAGGAATGAATATTATTTCGCGCAAGCACGAATTTCAGGCCGATAGTTTTGCAGGAACAAAATATAATGCCCGGAGTTTGCAATCGGCGCTAAAGAAATTGTCGGTTGACAACCTGAGCAACCTGCGCCCGCATCCAGCGTATGTGTTTTTCTATTACTCACATCCGCCATTACTGGAACGACTTAAAAATCTTGAATCCATAAAAAAATGAAGATTAGCATAGAGAAAATTTTAGATGCGCTACTGAAAGTTCATCATTTTATTAAAAAACTCAGGATACGACAACGGATAAAACACTTTTTTTTAATTCCCAAAGGTACTCCGCTTTATAAGCGGATACTCTTGCGAATAGTACATGTGATCATCATCATTTTTATCGGGCTTGGAATGGTAGATAGTAATATCTTATGGCTATTTGGCCGCTCACCAAGCATACGCTCGATCAACGATCCTGATCAAAAAATCACTTCCGAGCTTTATTCGGCCGACGGAAAACTCATCGGCAAGTACTTCGACGAAAACCGTTCGCCCTTGAAATATGAAGAAATTCCCGAAAATATTATCAAATCGCTGATTGCTACGGAAGATACCCGGTTTTATCAGCATCATGGCGTTGACTTTAAAGCTACCATGTCTATTTTCTGGTATATGCTTCACGGCGAAAAACGCGGTGGAAGCACGATCACCCAGCAATTGGTAAAAAATTTATTTAAAACCCGCGGCCAATATTCGCGCGGTTTATTGGGACGTATTCCCGGCATACGAACCGTAGTCGCTAAAACCAAGGAATGGATTGCCGCCATAAAAATTGAACTCTTTTATTCCAAATCGGAAATTCTAACCATGTATTTTAACACCAACGATTTCGGGAGCAATGCTTATGGACTGAAAACGGCCGCCAAAACTTTTTTCAATAAAAAAGCTTCACAATTGAAATGGGAAGAATCTGCGGTACTGGTTGGGCTATTAAAAGCGCCAACGTATTACAGCCCTATTTCTCACGCTTCACGTTCGCGGGAAAGACGCAACATTGTGCTGAATCAGCTTGTAAAATATGGGATGCTTGAACAATCGCAATGCGATTCACTGAGCAATTTACCGTTAAAGTTACATTACAGCGTGGAAAATAATTATGATGGCGAAGCTTCCTATTTCCGCGAAGCCGTTTATAATTATCTAAAACCATGGCTTAAAGAAAATAATCTTGATTTATATGCCGACGGTTTAAAAATTTATTCCACCCTCGATTCCCACATGCAGGCTTATGCCGAAGAAGCAACTTCCGAACACATGAAAGCCCTGCAGAAACGCTTCAATCAGCACTGGCAGGGACAAAACCCCTGGGTTGATGCAAATAATAAAGAACTCCCCGACTACATCAACAACGTCGCCAAACGGACAGAAATGTATGATTTTCTGGAAAAGAAATATAAAAAATATCCCGATTCGGTGGATTATTATATGAATCTTCCGCACCGGATGACCGTTTTTACCTGGGACGGCGAAAAAGATACCACCCTGAGTTCCATGGATTCGATAAAATATTACAATCATTTTCTTCATGCCGGATTTATTGCTATGGAACAAAATACCGGGTTTGTAAAAAGCTGGGTTGGCGATATTGATTACAAATATTTTAAATTCGACAACGTAAAGCAATCCAAACGTCAACCGGGTTCCACTTTTAAAGCCTTTGTTTATTCGGCAGCCATGGAAAACGGCATGGGCCCCTGCGATATGATGACTGATATCCCGGTTTCGTACGAATATGTTGAAAAAGGACAGAATAAAGTATGGGCGCCTCACAATGCCGACGGTTCGTTTTCGGGAAGAAGTGTTACGCTGAAATATGCTTTCGCCAAATCCATTAATTCCATAGCCGTGCAGGTTACAAAAAAACTGGGTTGGAAAAAGGTGATAGAATATGCTCATAAAATGGGAATAAAAACCGAACTGGAAGATGTTCCTTCGGTATGCCTTGGTTCGAGCGATGTTTCGCTGTATGAACTGGTGGATGCCTATTGTCCAACAGTAAATGACGGATATGCTCTTGATCCGGTTTTGGTAACCAAAATCGTAGACAAAGACGGAAAAGTAATTTATGAATACAAGCCGGAAAAGAAACGCGTACTAAGCGAGGAATCGGCATTCCTGATGAATCAGATGATGCAGGGTGGATTGCATGAACCCGGAGGCACCACTCAGGCGTTGTTTGAATACGATTTATTCCGTTACGATACCGATTTCGGAGGAAAAACCGGAACTTCATCCAATCACAGCGACGGTTGGTTTGTAGGCGTTACCCCTACCCTTATTGCCGGAGCCTGGGTAGGCGGCGAAAGCCGAAGTATACACTTCCGAACCGCCGAATTAGGCGAAGGTTGCCATACCGCCTTGCCTATCTACGGACTTTTTATGGAAAAAGTACTTGCCGATAAACGCTTCGCATATCTAAAGGGACATTTTCCGAAACCTACGGTTAAAATTAACAAATCCTATACCTGTCATACGTTTATTCCTAAAGCCGATACCTTGCCAGCCGATTCTCTCGGCGACGCCATACCGGAAGACTTTTAAACTGAACTTTTTTTATGTAATACTGTTTTAGAATCAAATAATTTTATAAACCTTTAATCATTTATTGATGAAAATCAACAAAAACACTGTAGTTTCATTGACTTACCAACTGAGACTCGACAATGCCCAGGGTGAAATCGTAGAAACTGTTACCAGCGAAAATCCCTTTACCATGCTTTTTGGTTCAGGAAATCTTCTGGAAGCTTTTGAAAACAACCTTCACGGAAAAGATGCAGGAGATCATTTTGAATTTTCTTTATCATGCAACGAAGCTTATGGCGAAACCCTTGAAGAAGCCATAACCGACTTACCCATTGAAATATTTATGGTCGACGGTAAAATCGACGATCAAATGTTAACCGTTGGCAATTTTATTCCCATGCAGGACCAAACCGGTAATACCTTACACGGACGGGTGGTAAAACGTGGTCTGGATAAAGTTACCATGGATTTTAACCATCCGATGGCTGGTAAAAATTTACATTTTGAAGGGGATATTCTTTCCGTTCGCGAAGGTACTGCCGAAGAACTTACCCATGGACATGTACATGGCGAAGGCGGTCATCATCACGAATAATAAAACTTACGGCAGTTAATTATAAACATGCCATTGATTAAATCGTAAAGAGTCCTGTAATTTTTTGCAGGACTCTTTTGTTTTGTTCGCACCCAATTAGGGTTTGCCGAAAAAACCACGAAGTGGTTAACTATAAATAGCCCCGAATGCAATTCGGGAGTAAAAAACGTTTTGCAAGCGAAGAACCCCGATAGGGGTTTAAGTAATAGAAACTATAAATTGTCGTATAATTAAATTTGAAAACCTTAAAAACAGAACACAGATTATATCAATCTGCATAATCCACTCAATCCATTCAATCCGCACAATTCGTGTTTATCTGTTTTTTTCCGTGAAATCCGCGTTCTATTCTTTTTTGACATACGACATTCTTCTTGTCCAATTACTTAATTATAACCTAACAAACATTTTTTCTTTTTCCCTGCGGACTTTCGGCAGATTTACCAGATAATCGTTAGCAACATCGCGATAGCCCAAAGGCATGATAAGCACGCTGCGTAAGCCTTTTTTATCAAGTTCCAGCAAAGCATCAAGCGCTTTGGGGTCGAAACCTTCCATCGGAGTAGCATCCACCTGTTCCATGGCAGCAGCTATCAAAGCCGTACCTAAACCAATGTATGCCTGCCGTGCATTCCAGTTAAAATTATCCTCGGCAGAAGAATTTTTAGCCTTATTTTTCAGATACATTTCCCAATCCTTCATTTTGGCGGGTAACGAACCCCTGACTTCCTGCGTACGGTTCAAAAAATCATCTATCCGTTGTTCCGTAAGGTTATCCCATGCTGCAAATACGAGCAAATGCGAACATTCGGTAATCTGAGGCTGATCGTTGGCAATGGGCTTTATCTGTTTGCGAAGATTTTCGTCCTCAATCACAAAGACGGTGTACGGCTGAAGTCCGATGGACGAAGCCGACAGGTTGATTGCGTCTAGTATTCTTTCAACTTTTTCATTGGGAACTTTTGTCCCGTTCATACGCTTGGTGGCATAACGCCAGTTTAAATATTTTATCAGATCCATAGCTATCAAAATTTAACTTATTATTTGTACAGAATAGAAACACAGCAACAGATACTAATGTTCATCGAAAATCATCATTTGTAAGCATATTACCCGATAAATTTTCAGATTATCCCATACGGAACTCAGGTTAATTTATAAATAATCTTCTACCCCTATTTTATCCCTACAGGACAGTTCCGTCAGAAACCCGATATCGGTAAAATAAAGCAGCCATCCATTCAATCCATTTTATCCTTTTATCTGCGTAATCTGCGTAATCCGCGTCTTAATCTTTTATCCGTGTCCTATCATTTTATCCGTTTCATCCGCGTAATCAGCGTCTTATTTTTTTAATACGTCAATATTTACCGTGAACAATGGTCATATTTTTTTCAATATACCAATTGTTTGCGTGAACAATGGTCATATTTTTTTCAATACGTCAATTGTTTGCGTGAATAATGGTCATATTTTTTTCAATATGCCAATTGTTTGCGTGAACAATGGTCATATTTTTTTCAATACGCCAATTGTTTGCGTGAACAATGGTCATATTTTTTTCAATACGCTAATTGTTTGCGTGAACAATGGTCATATTTTTTTCAATATGTCAATATTTACCGTGAACAATGGTTATATTTTTTTCAATACGCCCATTGTTTATAAAATATATGATCATCTGATCTTAAATCAGCCCTGTTTTAATTCCAACTTCTCCGAATAATTTTCAAACATATCCGATCTTTTAAGTAATAGAAACTAAAAATTGTCGTATAATTAAATTTGAAAACCTTAAAAACAGAACACGGATTTTTGCTGAAAATAGCGGATTAAAAATGGATTTTAATTCCGACAGGCCGGAATGATTTTCAGACATATCCGTTCTTATCATTCATGCTTGCATAAATAAATTCAGCGTTAAATCTGTTTGTATTATGATCAGTGTTTATCTGTTTTTTTCCGCGTAATCCGCGTCCTATTTTTATCAGTATTTATCTGTTCAATCTGTGTCATCCGTATTCAATCCACACAATTTACTTTACATCTTGATAATGTAGCATTTATCACATTATTGTTTAATTTAAACCAGGCCAGGTACTATAAAAATATTAAAAATAAAAATAAATTTTAATTTTTTTAAAAAAATTTAACTTTTTTTAAAAAATTGATTATATCTTTGCTTTATAAAATTAATCTATTATTAACTAAACACCCAAAAAATATGTCTAGCATTATTAAACGCCCGAAATCGGATGCCGAACGCAATAGTGTATTAAAAGGCACATCCGAACTTATCTTTACATCCGAAAATGAAGTAAACCCGGAAGCAGCAAAAATCTTTCAGGCTGAAACCATTGATCATCTCAAAATTTATGCTGTATTTTTTTTCGCCCTGTATCAAAGCCACATTTCTGCCAAAAACGAGCAAAGTGAAATTATTAAACAAAAAGTTCCGGTTAAAAAAGCTGTTCAAAAAATCATTTCCCATTTTGTCCAAAGCTTTAATAATGGGATAGAAAGAGGCTCGTATAAAATTTCAGAACGAAGTCTGTACGGAATAGATGTAAATAATAATGAAATACCTAAACTTACCTCCGAAAATGATATTATTCTCTGGTGCGATAACATTATTAACGGCGAACAGGCACGAATAGCCAAAGGAGGTACGGCTATGACCAATCCCTCGGCAGCCGATGTAAAAGCAATGGAAGATAGTTTCAAGCTCACCCTTAAAGAACAAAGAGACAAGAAACTTGAATTTAATGAAAAACAAGTAAAAATGCAAAAGGAACGTGAAGTTGCCGATGCATTGATTAAAGATTTGTGGGATCAGATAGAATATTATTTTCGTAAGAGCGAGCCGGCAACACGCCGCCTGCAATGCCGTAGCTGGGGAGTACGCTATAAAAGACTGCCCGGTGATAACAATTTAATTACAGGCACAGTAGCTCCCGCCGCAGTTACCAACATACTAAGCAGTGGTTTTAACGATAAAAGCATTTTTACGCTTACCAATATAGGCGATGCTGTTTTACAATTCTATATTGCCCCCACAGCTACTGCTGCTGCTCCGGCAAATGCCTATTCCCTGTCGCCCGGAGCCACTGCCGATATTGCAGCTAACCGTTTAGGCCCCGCAGGCAATACTTTCCTGAATGTATTTAATGCAGATACCATAAAAGAAGGAGAATTTGAAGTAGAAGTTGATTAATTGTTGATTGTTGATTGTTGATTGTTGATTGTCGATTGAAATAAAACATTACTGAAACGGATAGAACGGATAAGAGGGGATTATAAATGATCCGGATGCTACGAATTTATTCTATTTGTAAGTAAATTAAAAATAACTACTGATTAAATAATTACTACAATGAAATGGGTATGTTTGCTAAATGCAATCGTATATAAAAATTCACAGCGAGTTCTATCCGACCTTAAAAAAATAAATTATTTACGGATGAAAAAAATTTTATTAATTCCCTTTTTGTTTTCATTTTATTTTGCTTATGCCGGAACAGGCGGCGCAAACGATGCAATTCTTTTCTATCTTGCAATTATTGCAGTAATGTCATTTATTCTTGTAGTTCTTTATTCAATTAGCTTTATCAGAAAAATTATGAAAGAGCGCAAGGAAAAGAAAATAACCCATCTTGCTGATAAAGATAATGACGAAACCATTAGTTAAAGAGTTTTTTATGGAAACGCCGATCTATTGAATTTGAAAACAATATGATTATAACAAGAAACTATACCGGAAAATAAAAAATATATATTTTCTACCGAGTAAGAAAGCAAAAAGTCGTAGATTTAACGGACATTCATGGATAATACAGTAAAAATGTCCACCGGATATTTTAACAGCACTTCATTAAGATGCAAAACAATTTCCCGATATTAAACCTAATAGGTTTTCGAAAACCTCTCTGGTTTTAATCCTCTAAAAACAAACATAAAAAAACATAATGCATATACTAAGGTATCCTTTAGCAACTCACCGTTTGGAAAAGAGTGTTTGGTTATGTTATATACAAAGGATAAGGAGCACGAGAGCCGCAAAACCACAAAAACTTACATACCTATTACAACCAAAGGATTTGATCAGATAAAAAATCTGTTGGATAATCTGAATTTTTATTTTTTTTATTAAAAATAATATATCGATTAAAAACTTTATTACTTTTACTATTTGAAAAAATAACAGATGCTAATTAATACAAGTGATTGGGCTAAATGTTATAAAAATAATAAATGAGCTGATGTGATTTACATTTTAATTAAACTGGAAATAAATACAATTGCATTTATACAAATATTAGGCGTCATTATAAAAAATCCTGCTACCAAATAGAAAACTAAAAGAAATAATAGAATTTGAAATACTAATTGATGATTTTTTTCTAAATATTGACAAGAGTTCAATTTTGACTCCTATTGAAAAGAAAAGGGTATTAAGTCTTCTAAATGATTATGAAGATGGAAAATGGAGATATGGTAAATTTCAAAATTTCATCTGGGACAATATTGCAGAAACCGCACTTTCATTCAAGGAACGAGAAGCACTTTTAAATAAAACCCATAGCTCATTGACCGAATCTGCCAAAAAATTACGATTAACTGATATTGCAAAAGACCAAAATGGACAAGGAAGCGAACTTGCTGAAATAGTTCTTTATGGGATAATGAAGCACCATTACAAAGCATTACCTATTGTACCTAAAATATTTTACAAACAGAATGTTCAGGATAATGCCAAAGGAGCTGATAGTGTTCATATCGTAGTTGAAAGTGATTCTGACTTTTCTCTGTGGTTCGGAGAGGCAAAGTTTTACAAAAGTCTTGATGATAGTCGGTTAAATTCAATAGTGCAATCCGTTGAAAACTCATTAAATAAGGATAAAATTAAAAAAGAAAACAGCATAATAACAAATGTCTCTGATCTTGATTACTGTTTGCCTGAAAATAAAGAATTAGCTACAAAAATAAAAGATATGCTTTCTCCTGAAAAATCATTAGACATTTTAAAAAACAAGATTCATATTCCAATATTACTCCTGCATGAATGCCAGATTACAGCGAATAATGATTGTATATCTGAAGATTATAAAGATAAGATAAGAACGTATCATAAAGACAGAGCAAATTCATATTTTGCCAAACAAATAGAGAAACTTAACAAAATAATTTTCAAATATTCTGAAATAAACTTTCATCTAATATTATTTCCGGTGCCTACAAAACAGCAAATTATTGATAAGTTTATTTCTAATGTTCAGCATTATAAAAACCAATAGAAATGGAAATATTTGAAACTTGCCAAACGATTAATTTACTTCTGCAATCAAATAACGACAAGGATGCTAGAAATGAATTAATTAAACTATTGGATTATCATGAAGAGAACCAAATTCCATATTCTAGTCTTGTTAATCATTTAATTAGAGAAACAGGGCTGTTCCCTTATTTAGATGCTGAAACATCAAATTGGGAAGATAGATTTGTTTTTGAAATTTTTAAAGTAAATACAGGAGAAGAAAAATCTCTGACCCTTCACAGGGAACAATCATCTTTACTTAAAAAGCTTATTGATGGTAAAAGCATTGCTGTTAGTGCTCCAACAAGTTTTGGAAAAAGCTTTGTGATTGATGCATTTATTGCAATTAAAGAGCCCAAAAACGTTGTAATTATTGTACCTACAATAGCATTAACAGACGAGACACGAAGACGATTGTTTAAAAAATTTGCACATTCATATAAAATTATCACAACTCCAGAAGTCGAGTTGGGTGAAAAAAACATTTTTATTTTCCCCCAAGAGCGAGCAATTTATTACATGGATAAAATATCTGCTATAGACATATTAATAATTGATGAGTTTTATAAAGCAGGTATCGCATTTGACAAGGATAGAGCACCGATTTTATTAAAAGCAATTTTAGAACTTGGAAATAAAGCCAAACAGAGATATTATTTAGCTCCTAATATTTCAAATCTTAATGATAGCCTTTTTACAGCAGGTATGGATTTCATACCGCTTGATTTCAATACGGTTTTTTCTCACATAACTGAATGTTACAAAGAAAATGAGGCTCAATTTCCTAATTTTAAAGAAAAAAAACTAATTGAAATTTTAAATAAAAAAGTGACCAAAACATTAATTTATGCAGGAACTTTCACAAACATTGATGTAATAACAAATGTATTGAATGCAAACCTATTCAATGTTAAGCATAAACGGTTGAATGATTTTTCAAATTGGTTAAAGTCAAATTATCATCCTCAATATATTTTATCTGATATTGTAAAAAAGGGTGTCGGTATTCATAATGGACAATTACATAGATCTTTAAGTCAAATTCAAATAAAACTCTTTGAAGAAGAAAATGGTGGTTTAAATAACATCATTTCTACTTCTTCAATTATTGAGGGAGTGAATACTTCCGCAGAAAATGTGATTATTTGGGCGAACAAAAATGGTCGGCCAAATCTAAATGATTTTACATATAAGAATATTGTTGGTCGTGGTGGTCGAATGTTTCGACATTTTATTGGCAAAGTATATTTATTTGAACAGCCGCCAACACAAGAATCGACTCAACTTTCATTAGATTTTACCGATGATTTATTAAATTCTTTAGATGCAGAAAAATACGAAGGTGATTTAACCCGAGAACAGTTAATCAAGATTATAGCATTCAATAATGAAATGGATTCTGTCTTAGGTTTTGACACATATAAAAAACTAATGAAAGAAAATGCATTTCAGAATGTAAACTCAAATAATTTAAAAATAATCGCTATTGATATGAAAAACAACCCACAAAAATGGAATGGGTTGAACTATCTTAATTCTGAAAACCCAAATGATTGGGATACTAATTTATATTTAGTCTTAAATTATGCCGGTGGTGTTGGTACGATTCATCGTGATTTTGTAGCCTTCATAAAAGCGATTTCTAAAAATTGGCAAAATGATATACCTACTATATTATCAGGTTTGAGAAGTAATGATGTTACAATAGAAAAATTCTTCGAATTAGAAAGAACAGCCTCATTTAAGCTTACTTCCATTCTAAATGATATAAATATTTTACAAAAACATATTTTAAATAGATCTTGTGATATTTCATCCTTCATTTCAAAAATTTCGCATTCATTCTTGCCAAAATTTGTTTATGAATTGGAAGAATATGGTTTGCCTCGAATGTTAAGCAGAAAAATACAAAACTCAGGTCTGATTAATTTAGAAAATGAAAATAATACAATTCACGGCCTACTTGAAGAATTTAATAGAATTGGAAAAGAATATATGGTTGAAAATATTAAAGATATACATCCCTTTGAAAAGTATATAATAGACTACTTCTATGATGGAATTAAAATGAAAAATAAATAACGAACGCCCAATCGAGGTACTGTCTTAACAAACAAATAAATTTTTATTTATTTGTTGCATCAGCAGAAAGAGAGCTTCAGGCGATTTTTTGAACGAAAGTTCATCTTGTTTTCAAAAACTTCTCTGATTTTAATCCCCAAAAGCAAACATAAAAAAACATAATGCACATGCTAAGGCATTCTTTTGAGACTCACCGTTTGGAAAAGGGTGTTCGGTTACGTTATTTACAAAGGATAAGGAGCATGAGAGCCGCAAAACAACAAAAAATTACACACCTATTACAATCAAAGGATTTGATCAGATAAAAAATCTGTTGGATTATTTGGATATTTAAAAATTAATATATTTGTGCATTAATTTTAATAATTAAATACGGTATAAACGCAATTGCGATTATGCGAACGTTGGTGGCAATCCCCTATGTTTCGGAAAACAGACTTCCCAAGCTAACGAAAAAAGGAAGAATAAGTGAAAAAACAGAAAATAATTAATGATTATAAAATTTTGAAAAATAAACATTTATAAAAACGTTAGTCAGAAGTTAAAAGAAGACAAAAATTATGAGAATATTCTTACTATTCATTCTCCTTTTCATAATCCAGACAGCCTATTGTCAAAAATCTGGAAAGACATTTTCTCAAAAAGTAATTACTTACCGACATGGTTGTCATGGGAATTGTAATTTTTCGTATGACCCTGATTGCGGTTTAAAGAAAGATTCAATAATCGAAGTTATTACTGTTATTAAGACATCAGGAATTTATTTTATTAATGATCGACAACTCACACAACGACAACAAAACTTGTTAGACACTCTCTTGCTCAATCAATTTGGAAATCTTAAATTGTTAGTTGCCGATCTAGACAAACTTAGTAAACGCCAATTTATACCACCAGATCCAGTATGTTATGAGTTTGAGGAGTACCAAATAAATTACAAAGGCTCAACTATAAAGTATAAAGTTCTTTCTCAAGATGCCAATATTTATGGTGAATTTCTTCGAGATAGTGAAATACAGATATTTAAGGAACTTAACAAAATGATAAAATAATCTGCGTATAATTGAATTCTAAGATCAGAACATTTTTTTATTTTTGATCATAAATCTGAGAGGTTTTCAAAAGCCTCTCAGGTTTTAATTCCCAAAAACAAAAATAAAAAAACATAATGCAAACGTTAAGGCATCCTTTTGCAACTCACCGTTTGGAAAAGAGTGTTTGGTTATGTTATATACAAAGGATAAGGAGTATGAGAGCTGCAAAACCATCAAAATTTACACACCTATTACAATCAAAGGATTTGATCAGATAAAAAATCTGTTAGATAATCTGAATTTTTATTTTTTTATTAAGTAGTTTGTTATTTAAAAACTTTATTATTTTTACTATTTGAAAAATAGCAGATGCCAATGAATACGAGTGATTTGGTTAAATGTTATAAAAACAATAAATTAGCTGATATGATTTGTATTCCAACTAAATCGGAAATAAATGCAATTGTGATTATAAAAATGTTATGGCGCATTATAAAAAACAGCACAAAGTATGCAGATAATTGAAGATTGGAAAATTATAATCGAAAATCATAACATAACGATTGATAGATTTCTTTTGGAAAATCATCGATTACATTTAGACTATACGGACAGGAATAAAGATAGATCAGAGATTGGATTTAATGTCTTTGCAATATCATCGGATTTATATTACAGGGAAAACTTTCATAGCGATATATTAAAATCTCTTTTAAGTCCACAAGAAAAGCATAATGAAGGGTACAAGTATCTAAATTTATTTATAGACTTACTAAATAAGACAAATTACGATAAACAATATGAAATATATAAAGATGATTTTAAAAATGCAATAGTTGAAAGAGAAAAAAATAATATTGATATATTGATAACGGATAGTTGTTCAAAAAAGGCGATTATAGTAGAAAATAAAATAAATAATGCAGTTGACCAACAAAGGCAATTACCAAGATATGTTAATATTGTTAAAAATGAATTTCAAATTGTTTCGATTGTTTATTTAACATTGAATTTCTCAAAACGACCAGACAAGAATGACTGGAGTGAAAAGGAATTAAAGGAAATCAATCCTATATTAAAACTTATTCCTGCATATGACATTGATACCACAAGGACTAATTTATTTAGCAATTGGATAGTTCCCTCAATTATCTATTCAGAAAATTTAGATAGTTCTTTTTTATTACGACAATATGGAAATTTAATAAAATATTTAAATACTAATACTATGGATACAATTTCTCTAGAAAAATTTTACAATTCCGTAATGGAAAAGGACAATCTAAAGACTGCAATTTCAATTAGAAATATGCTTAATGATTTGCCTGAATATCTTGCTATAAGAATTGAAGAAAAATATAAAGAAAATTATTATCCTTTCTCAAATATTTTTAGGTGGAAACAATGCGATACTGTATTCAATGGATTTGAGGTTAATAATTTATTTATAAAACTTGATATTTGGTGTGATATTTATGGATATAGTGTTATATTTTGGGAAACAAAGGATTCTACCTTTGATATTGCTACAGAATTTAAAAACAAACTAGAGATATTATCCGATTTTAATATAAGTAATAATGAAAAGAATAAAATAGTAAAACGATTTGAAATTTTAGAAGAGAATAAATTGTTTGGATTTATTGATAAGTTACTTGTAGACTTAAAAAAAATTAAAGAAAAACAAAAATAACGTGTAATAATCAAGTAGCCCGCCAATAGGCTAAATTGCCTATCGGAGAGGCTCTCACACCATACTGAGTACTCGGGGCAATTCATTAAGATGCAAAGCAATTTCCCGATATTAAATCTGAGAGGTTCTCAAAGACCGCTCAGGTTTTAATCTCCAAAAGCAAATATAAAAAAACACAATGCACACGCTAAGGCATCCTTTTGCAATTTATCATTTGGAAAAGGGTGTTTGGTTATGTTATATACCAAGGATAATGGGCATGAGAGTAGCAAAACCACAAAAATTCACACATCTATTACAATCAAAGGATTTGATCGGATAAAAAAGTCCGTTGGATTATTTGGATATTTAAAATATTTTTATATTTGCGAACAAAAAAATAATAAAAATTACGATCATATAACTGCCATAATGGTGGTTATATAATCGTTAGGTGTTAATATAAAAATAAAAAAGCAATTTATATGAATAGTTCAGTGAAATCCAAAGGCAGATTATACATGTTAAATTTAATAAAATCTATATTGGTAATTCTTTTCATTATCGTGGTTTTGATTTTTATTGATAGTTGTAAAAAACATACAGATGGTCAAACAACTCCAGTTATTCATAATTTTACTGGAATTGTTGAAATGGATGAAACAGGAATGCCGATAGGAAGTTGGGGCGTCGAAGATGGAGATTGGAAAACAGACAGTTTTTGGTCGGAAGAAGAGTATCATTTATTAAATTTCCCGGATACAGTTAGTCTGGACAATACATTTATAGAAGACACAATAGGATGGAACGCTGGCATAGGAATTCACGAACAACCCAAAAATATGGTAATAGCATATCCAAATCCTGTGAGTAACAGACTAACGATATGTTATAGCGGATTTGGCTTACTAAAGTTTAAAGTCGCAATTGTTGATAAATACTTTAATACAGTATTTACTTATGCATCCAAAAATGATACTCCCATCCAACTGGATATTTCTGATCCAACTATATTCCAAGATGGTTCAATTTATAGAATGTACTACTCTCTTTCGGTAAAAGACAGCGTGAATTTTTATAAAGGGCATGGCGATATTTTGATTTGTAGAAAGAGTGAATCACAAGAATGTAAGAAATTTGTCCCATAGTTAGATGCAAAATTGAATCAGACATTTTTTTTGTAATTATAATAACATCTAATATAAACGATAAATATCAACACCTAATTAAATTCTAAGATCAAATCATTTTTTTATTTTTGATCATAAACCTGAAAGGTTTTCAAAAATCGCTCAGGTTTTAAATAATAGAACCTATAAATTGTTGTGTAATTAAATTTAAAAACCTTAGAATAGAACACAGACTTTTGCTGATATAGCTGATTTTAAAATGGATTTTAATTCCGATAAGTCAAAATGATTTTCAGACATATCCAATCTTATTATTCATGCTTGCATGAATAGAATCAGCGTTAAATCTGTTTATATTATGATTCGTGTTTATCCGTTTTTTTCCGTGAAATCCGCGTCCTATTCTTTTTTTGATATGCGACATTCTATTTGTCCAATTACTTATCTGCATTTTATAAAAAATTTTAAACTGTCAATTATGAATATTTTAAAAACTTCAATTGGATTAACATTAGTGATTTTCCTAACCGGATGCGCAAATTATATGGTATCAACCCAAAGTCTGGTTTCTCAGCTTACTAAAAATCAAAAGATTGAGGAAAATCTATATTTTCAACAATTTGCATTAGTTGATTATCCTTCAAATAACTTACAAAGGATAAAATGTGTGGATAAAAATGGGATTAATGTTTGGTTATATCCTGATAAAAACACTGAATTTATTTTTGTTAAAAAGTCGGATGGAAAAAAAATTAAAGCATATTTTGATACTGTTATTCTTCAGAACGATACTTTATATGGATTGAAATCCAGATTGGTAGGCGGACTAAGGATTATTCCGGTAAATGATATCGAAAAAATAACCGTATCTGCCGAAATGCCACATATTGAAAAAGTAAATGAATAAAAAACCACGCTCAATCGAATTCTAAAACCAGACCTTTTTTTATTTTTGATTATAAACCTGAGAGATTTTCAAAAACCTTAAAAATAGAACACAGATCATATCAATCCGCACAATCCATTCAATCCATTCAATCCGCACAATCCATTCAATCCGCACAATTCGTGTTTATCTGTGTAATTCGTGTCATAATCTTTTATCCGTTTTATCCCCGAAATCCGCGTCTTATTTTTTTCAGAACATCAATATTTACTATAAAAATGGCCATATTTTTTTTGATATGCTCATTGTTTGCGTGAATAATGGTCATATCTTTTTCAATACGTCAATTGTTCACGTGAACAATGGTCATATTTTTTTCAATACGTCAATATTCACCGTGAAAATGGTCATATTTTTTTTGATATGCCAATTGTTTGCGTGAATAATGGTCATATTTTTTTCAATACGTCGATATTCACCGTGAAAATGGTCATATTTTTTTTGATATGCTCATTGTTTGCGTGAACAATGGTCATATTTTTTTCAATACGTCAATATTTACCGTGAAAATGGTCATATTTTTTTGATATGCCCATTGTTTATGTAATACTTAATCATCTGATTTTAAATCAGCCCTGTTTTAATTCCAACTTCTCCGAATAATTTTCAAACATATCCGATCTTTTATTCATGCCTGCATAAATAAAATCAGCATTAAATTCGCTTATATTATTATTCGTATTTATCTGTTTTTTTCCGCGTAATCCGCGTCTTATTTTTATCAGCATTTATCTGTTCTATCTGTGTCCATTCAATCTGCACAATCTGCACAATCCGCACAATCTGCAGAATCCGCAGAATCCGCATTTATTTAAAAACTGATCGGGCAAAAACGACTAATAAAAGAAATAAAATTTCTATTTTGTCAAAGTCCATTTTCCATTTTGCCAATAAACTAATAATCTTACAGATAATAGTATTTTTTACATTAACAAATATACCAATTAATAAGAATTTGTCTGACAATTTCTGAAATAATAGTTTTTATTTGCAAAAGGTATTTTAAATTTATTATTTCAACAAAACATTGTAATTCATAATCTCATTAACAAAATTCTCAAATTATGAAAAAAACATTTACTTTTTTAATTATCCTGTTGTTTCTGGCTGGCGGCATAAAAACCATGGCTCAGACGGCTGCCGATTATCAATTTGCGGGGAGCACAGGAACGTACACAGAAATCACAGGCTCCACCACTGGTATTACTACCGGAGATGATTATTTATCTTCTGCTATTGACATTGGATTTTCGTTTACCTATTGTGGAATTGCCTATACCCAGGTAAAAATCTCTACAAACTGCTGGTTAGGATTAGGTACGGCAATGACAAATCATGCAAAAAGTAATAATTTAGCATCAACTACTTACAAACCACTTATTGCACCATTATGGGATGATAACTATTCTGGCGATATTCAATATACTACTGATGGAACATCTCCTAATCGGATTTTTACTGTACAATGGAAAAATATAAAATGTTCAAAGGCTAGTAGTAGTGCAAGTCAGAATTTTCAGGTAAAATTATATGAAACAACAAACAAAATAGAAATCATTTTTGGAAATACAACTGCATTTTACATGGCCGCAATTTCAATTGGAATGAACGATGCTACAGGAGGTTCGGGACACTATCTTAGTGTAACACCTAATGCTACACCTTCATTGAGTACTGTTAGCTCAACAACAGCAAATAACAACATTTCAAGTAATACGGGGCTTTCCAATGGAACACTATATACGTTTACCCCGCCCTCAAATACCACAAACCCGGTAACCTTTACCGCAACTACCGCCAATGCTACTGAAATTGATTTGTCCTGGACTAAAAATCTGGCAAATGATAATGTGATGGTTGCATGGAATACGTCAAACACTTTTGGGACACCGGCAAATGGCTCATCCTATTCGGCTGGAAATACCATTACCGGCGGCGGAACAATCCTGTATAATGGCGATCAGACAACGTTTAACCATACACCTGTATTATCAAATACAACCTATTATTATAAAGCCTGGTCAGTAGATAATACCAATAATTATTCAACAGGAAAAACTGCCAGTGCGACCACACCTTGTGGTAAAAATATCATCTATCCTTTTACCCAGAATTTTGAAGGAAGCATACCGCCCACAGCAGATTGCTGGAGCGAAGTCCTTACACCTTCTTCTTCCTATGGCTGGGGAAGTAGCGCAGGCGGCTATTCAGGAAATTGTGCCGCATTTGAAACAGCCAACAATCCTTCGGGTAATCAATCCAAATTAATCACACCGGTACTTGATTTATCCGGATTGTCTTCCGCTTGTTTAAAATTTTATTTCAAAAATGCCTATGGAGGCGATTTCTCTGTATTGCTTTCTACCGATGGCGGAAATACATATCCCAATATTCTTTGGTCGGGATTAACCGGACAAAGTACCTGGACCGAAAAATTAAAAGACATCAGCGCCTATACCGGCGCCGGCTATGATAATGTGAGAATTGCTTTCCAGGGAACAAGTAATTACAATGTGGATTACATTTATCTGGATAATGTAGTGGTGGAAGAAATTCCTGTAAATGCAATCTTCCTGATGAGCCCAACCAGCAAAAATTTTGGAGAAATTGTTGCCAACTCAACCTCTACACCCCAAATATTTACCATCAGTAACAATGGACAGACTCCGCTTGTCATCAACAACGGCGGTATTACCCTTACGGGAACCGATGCCGGCCAGTTTACGCTTAGTGATGCCAATACCTATCCCATCAACCTTGCTTATGGACAAACAGCAACAGCCAGCATTTCATTTTCGCCAACTTCCACAGGAAACAAAACAGCCCAGTTACAAATAGCTGCTAATGCCAAAGAAACACACATTGCCGATTTAAGCGGTACAGCCTTTGCTGAAGGTTCTTTGAGAGAAAGTTTTGAAGGTAGTTTCCCACCCGAGGGCTGGAGCATAGATCCTTCTACCTGGGGACAATCATCTTCTCAATATTACGAGGGCGTAAAATGTACTTATTACACTCCTTATGCCGTGGTTTCCGATAAAAAACTTATCACCCCACAACTTACCATAATAACTGGTAGTACGTTAAAATACTATGCAAAAACAAATTCAGGTACAACACAGACCTTACAGGTAAAATATTCGCCAGACCTTATTACCTGGACCGATATTGGAATTGCCAACACACTTACCACTACCTGGACAGAATATATCGTTGATCTTTCATCTATCGCAGGCAATAATTATTATCTGGCAATAGCTGCCACCACGACTTACAGTTCTGCTAAATTTTATGTAGACTATGTAAGAGGACCGGTAATTTACGTTGCACCACCGCAACCTGCAACTATCGGCGCTCCTGCCAATGCCGCCAGCAAAGTAAACATCAATACCACACTTACGTGGTCTGCCGGCGCTACCGGAGAAACGCCTCAGGGATATAAATTATATTTTGGAACCGATGGTGGTGGCACAGTTGCCCCTACCAATATCGAAAATGGTACGGTTCAAACTTCACCTTATACACCTGCTGCTCCATTAACTTTTGGTACTACTTATTACTGGCAGGTTGTGCCGTTCAATAGCGGGGGCGATGCCACAGGATGTCCCATCTGGTCATTTTCCACCATGACCGGTCAGGCTGGGTTATGGAATGGTGCCGTAAATAACGACTGGGCTAATGTTTCCAACTGGGATAACGCACAACTTCCCATAGCTTCTACGGATGTTATTATCCCGGCAGGATTAACCAACTACCCGACTCTTTCTGCTGCCGGAACTTGTCATAATCTAACTATGGAACCCGGAACTTCATTGCTGGGAAATGCAAATCTTACCATAACCGGAACAGCCAATGTCCAACTCACCATCGATGGAGCTTTGGCCGGTGATAACGACAAATGGCATCTGATTTCGCAACCGGTTACTTCTATCGCTCAGGCAAGCGATGTTTTTAACCATTGCTACCTGAAACAATACAACGAAACGACCAATCTTTATGAAGATGTTGCCGGAACAACTCCTTTGAATACTGTCGGAAAAGGTTATTCCACCATGTACAGTTACCAAAATGGCGCTCCTACCACCAAGACGTTAGAATTTACCGGAAGTCTGAATAACGGAACTTATTCTATGCCATTATCATTTACCACCGGACAAGGCGAAGGATGGAATTTGGTTGGTAACCCCTATCCTTCGGCAATTGACTGGGATGCTGTATCTGGATGGACAAAACCTGCCGAAATGAACAATTCCATCTATTTCTGGGATAATTCGCTCAACGGAGGAATTGGTAACTTCACCTATTATTTAGGTGCAGAAGGTTCAAACCAAGGTATTGGCATAAGCGGCGGTTCCCGTTATATTCCGCCGATGCAGGGTTTCTTTGTAAAAACTTCGGCTGTTACCACCCTTGTTATGGATAATGGAATTCGCGTTCACAACAATACTCCTTTCTACAAAGATGGCACTACTACATTAATAAGATTAAAAGTGATTAGCGGGATATATTCCGACGAAACCATTGTCCGTTTCGATGCCAATGCAACCTCCGGAGCCGACAATGCTTACGATTGCTGGAAATTATTTGCTTCCAATGTGCCGCAATTATCTACCGTTACTGCCGACAACGTAAATATGGCAATTAATACTTTTCCACAAGCGGAAAGTGATCTGATTGTTCCTTTACAATTAAATGCCGGAGTAACCGGTAATTTTACCATCCGGGCAATCGAAATTCTCAATTTTAACGATTCGCCGGTTATGCTGGAAGATAAAATACTGAACATCACTCAGGATTTAACCCAAAATCCAGCATATTCTTTCACGGCTTCCATTGGCGACAATCCCGATCGGTTTAATCTTCATTTTAAATCGGTAAATGGCATAAACGATCCATCGGAAAATAAAGTAAACATTTATGCCTGTGGCAAAACGGTTTATGTAAATCCCGGAAAAGTGAATCTTCACGGACAAGTTGTGGTTTATGATATTTTAGGCAAACCCGTTGCAACAAAACAACTGGAAGGTACATCGCTATATTGTCTGCATCTGAACATCACGCCGGGTTGCTACATTGTAAAAGTAATTACAGGTAATAATGTTTATTCTCAAAAAGTGGTTATTAAATAAAAATGTGTTTGATGTTAGCTATTGGCTATTGGGATAAGACCTTTAGCCAATACTAACTGAAATTTAATTAAGAATAGAAATTTAACTCAATCAATATGAAAAACTTAATCAGACTTATATTTCTCGCTGGATTCTTATTCACGGCGCCTATGCTTTTTAGTCAACCCAAACCCAACGATGTAACCGTTGGAGGCGGTAGTGCCGGAGGCGGACCCATCGGAGGCTCAGCGCCTGGCGGCGGAGCTCCCATTGACGGGGGTTTGGGCATTTTGCTGGCTTTAGGAGCAATCTATGGCGCTAAAAAAATCAATAGTTTGCCCAAAGAATAAAACCGTTTCATCGAATAATTAAGTGCTTAGGGCATAAGCCCTGCCAATTCAAAAACAGACTTCCTTCCGGGGAATGTCTGTTTTTTTATGCCCTGTTGTCATCAAAATAAACATCTAAAATTTTGTTTATTTTAAAATATTCAAATTTATTTTTTGCTGATTGGAATAATTTATAATTTTATCACTTCAAATGCTTATTGTTTTTTGCCCGTGCAAAAACCGAAAACGATTCAAGCAATCAGTTTGCACTGAAAAAAATTTGCATTTACTAATTAAATCAATATCAATGAACTGTCATCGGATAAAAATCAACATCGTATTTATATTGGTAATGTCGTCGGTAACGATTTTTGCTCAAAATCACAAAACGATTGACAGCCTGAAATCCATCATTAAAAATTCCAAGACCGACACTCTCATTATTAAAGCCTGCCTTAGTCTGGCTAATGAATACCGCAATGGCAATGCAAACATCAGAAACAATTACTATACCCAGGCGCTGAACCGTTCAATTAAAATTGGTTATAAAAAAGGCATGGCCGACGTTTACGTAAAAATGGCTGATGATCCCATAAATTCCAACAATTTTACCACGGCCTTTGATTTACTGAATAAAGCCATAGCCATTTATAAACAAATAGGGCTTAAGTACAATGAAATGCAATGTTATAACAATCTTGCCGTCCGGTACTTTTATAAAGGCGATAATTACAAGGCGCTCGATTATTTATCCCTCGCATTGGAAATAGCCAGAACTAATCATTATGAAAAATACAAAGCATTAATTTATAGCAACGTTAGCTTGGTATACATTCGTTTGGGCGATTATGAAAAAGCCAATGAAAATAATTTTAATGCTTTACGTATTTTCCAGAAATTTCAGGATAAATTACAAATTGCCCGATGCAAATTAAGTATAGGTTCTCTCTTCTTTAAACTTCCTGATTACGATAAGGCGTTCAAATATATGGGAGAAGCAATGAATGAATTTAAGGCAATTGGCAACTCCAAGGGTTATAGCATTTGTCTTTCCAACATCGGTTCAATTTATAGTGATAGAAAAAATTACCAGAAAGCCTTGCAATATTTCACAGAAGCCGTCGCCATCGATAAAAAAAACAACGACCTCGACGGAATATCTTCCAATTATAACAGCATCGGCACGGCATACTTTAAATTAAAAAAGTATGAAACAGCCATGAAATTCTACAGAGATGCCGGGGAAATATACCAAAAAACGGGCGACATCAGCGGTTTGGCAACATCGTATATGAATATTTCGCGCCTCGAAAACGAAAGAAAAAACTTTACTACTGCCGAATACTATTGTAATACAAGCATCCCTTTATTTACCCAATCCGGCGACCTGGACCAAAAAAGAAACGCTCTCGAATTGCTTGCCGATATTTATTACCACACCGGAAGGTTTGATAAAGCTTATCGCACTTTTTCAGAATCGGCAGTGCTGAAAGATAGTTTATTCAACATCGAAAAAGCAAAAAAAATTGCCATACTCGAAGAAAAATTTCTTAACGAAAAATTAGAAAAAGAAAACCTGACCTTAAAGTTTAAAAACGATTTACAGTCAACCAAAATAACCAACCAGCGAAAATTAATTTATGCCTATTTAATCACGATCATCCTTTCGATTGCGGCCATCATTATCATTGTTATTCAGTATCGGAAAAAGAATACCGCTTATAAGTTCATCGTGAAAAAGAATATGGATTTAATAAGCAAGGAGCACGAAATAAAGGAAATGCGGAATCAGATGCGGAATGTACTGGAAAATTCAGAGCCCAAAAGCATTATTTCGGAAGATGAAAAAGAAAAGGTAATGAAGCGGTTGGAAAAATTACTGGACGTGGATAAAATATATACCAAAACGGATCTGACCATCGAAAAACTCGCCAAACGACTGAACACTAACCGCACGTATCTGTCGCAGATTATTAATGATGAATATAATAAAAAATATACCGACTTCATCAACGATTTCCGTGTGAAAGAAGCCATGCTTATGCTCTCCGACCCTCAAAAAACCCATAAATATTCCATCGAAGCCATAGCCAAAGAAGCTGGGTTTAACACCATTTCCAATTTCAACTCTGTTTTCAAGAAATACACCGGGATTACGCCTTCTGTATTTAAAAAAGAAACGGATAATCAAACGAATATGACACTTAGTTAGGCTTACAAATATACCAATCAATTAGTATTTGGTTTCTTTTTTTTATACTATTCTATTTAATTTGCAATCGATATTAAACCCGGGGTTTAATAATTCAATTCTAATATTATTTTACTAAAAAAGAAAAGAAATGGCAAAGAACAGATTTACCAATTTTAAAAAATGGGCTATTCTTGCAGCGATGTTTCTGTGTTTATCATCGTTTGCAAAAGCTCAATGGGTTATTAACGAAGGATTTGAAGGCGGATCTCTTCCTTCAGGCTGGACCTATTACGACGTAAACAACGACGGAAGTCATTGGCGGGTATCACAACATGCCTATGCCCATAGCGGAACACACATGGCTTTTGTTGACTGTTACGGAAATAATGGCAACGACTGGCTTGTAACTCCGCAAATTACAGTTCTGCCGGGGTATGTATTCAAATTTTATGCCCGGTCATGGTTTTCGACCGAAAACATGAATGTTAAGCTTTCAACTACCGGAAATGCAATCAGTAATTTTACGGTAAACCTGCAATCAGTAACCGGTGTAAGTACCAATTATGTTGAATATTCTTACGATTTAAGCGCTTATGCCGGACAGCATATTTACCTTGCCATCCAATGGCTACAGGATAATTATGCACTTATCGTGGATGATATAAAAATAGGTAAGCCTATAACTGGCGATGCGGGAGTAATTTCCATCAACAATCCCCTGAAATATAATGTAGCCGGATCTCAGGTTTCCCCTGTAGCTACGATTAAAAACTTTGGAACTTCAGATATTACCGCTGATTTTCCTGTACAATGTACCATTAAAAATGCTGCCGGGAATGCAGTATATTCAAATACCATAACCCATACAGGAACATTAGCTTCGGGCGCAACTCAGGCGATTACTTTCCCGCAATGGGCAACTTCCGACACCGGAATTTATCACGTATATGCATCCACTTTTTTAACCGGCGACGGCGATCCGAGTAATGATACGTTATCCAAAGCTACCAAAGTGGTTTTACATTACGGAACCGGCGGACCCGATGCTCAAAGCTATCAATGGATAGACAACAGCCAACCCGGCGGACCCAGCTACAACTGGATTGAAATAAATACTACCGGTACATCAACAGTGATGTATGGAGTGAATTCTTTTGCCGGCGATGATAATTTTTCGGAACCTATTCCCATTGGATTTGATTTTCCATTTTATGGTTATACCCGCGACCATTTTTATGCTGACGTCAACGGCGAATTACTATTAACAGATAATCAATGGTACAGGCCTTTCCCCGACAATGGATGGGATAACGATGGCAATATTTTTAATTTTTCCTATCCAATTCCAGGGTATAGCGAAATGCCGGCGCTCATTGCTGTATACTGGGACGATTTATTTGCCGATCAGGGCACGGGGAATGTATATTTCCAGACTTTTGGAACGGCTCCTAACCGCTATTGCGTGATTGAATGGAATAATCTGAGGTTTTCTGCCGGAACCGGCGGCTCTCCTACCTTATGTTTTGAAGCTATATTGTATGAAAACGGTAATATTATCATGCAATATAAAAACGTAGCCAACGGACAAAGCGGTAGCAACGCCATTCACGATTACGGACAAAGCGCCACGGTAGCTGTTCAGAATGATGACGCTTCGGCCGGGCTTTCTTACCTGACCGAAATCGTGGAAAACAATCAGTACATCGGTCCCGAACCTCCAGGCAACCTTCTGACCAATGGACTCGCCATAAAATTTTTCATGGGCGAAGATACCCAACCTCCGATTCTTTCGCACGAAAGCATGTGGAACACTTTTATTCAAACCCCCGAAATCAAAGCCAATATCAACGATGTTAGCGGCATCGCTTCGGACACCCTGTATTATAACATAGGAAACGGCTGGCAGGCATTGTCGCATACTTCTTTTGAAGAGCCCAATATTTATCATTACCAATTGCCGGTAATTCCTAAAAGCAAAACCATCAATTATTATTTTGCCGCAACCGACAATTCGGTAAACCACAACAGAAGCATTCTAACGGACACGATAAACGGATATTTTTCCTTTAAAATCCTCCCTACCGACGGCGTTAGTATTCTATTTGCCACCCCTGGAAACAAACCAGGTTACCAGGATTATCAAAACAAGGAATATCCCAAATACCTTGCCGCACTTAATGCAGCCGGAGTATCGTACGACATCTATAACTGGGCGGAATTCCCGACCTACCGCTTCCCTGATTCATACAAAACGATTATTGCATATTCGAATAATTCAGGCAATAACGGCATTCAGGATACATTATCCGTCGCTTTAATGGATTTTATGGATAACGGAACAGAAGCAAACCCTAAAAATGTATTTATGGCTTCCGACCAGTTAGCCAACATGCAAAATGGGCAACCCAATGCAAGTCCGGTTAAAAAATTATTTACCGCCTATTTCCGCGGAGGTTACAACCCGGTTACCAATCCGCCTTATAACGGAGGAAGCGACGGTATTGGCGGACCCGATGCTGTTGGCTATAACTACGGAAGCATTATTGGCTTAGGCGGTTCTCCCATAGGGCAGCAAGATGTTGAAATTCCTGTATATTCCGATAGTCCGGACGTAATCTATAACAGCACCTGCCCCGAATGGTATGCCAACGAAGTATCCAATCCGGAAATCAGCTCATGGGGATCGTTTGTTTTCAATGCCGGGCCATTTGACGGAAATGCTTATTCCAAAGGACAAGGTTGTGGCATATGGTTGGATAATTTGATTTACAAATCATTTTTCCTCAGCTTCGACATTTCGCAATTTACCAGTGATGACGACATCAACAACACCATATCTCAGGCGCTCGATTGGTTCTTTGTTCCCGGAAATGACATTAACGGAATCATCACTTACCCCAATACAGCAAATACTCCATTGTCGGGCGTGGTGCTGAATCTTAAAAATGCCAATGGAAATATTGTAGGAACTACCAATTCTGACGCTGCCGGTGAATATACATTTTCCAATGTTTCCGACGGAAACTATACGGTGGAAGCTTCCATCAATTTAGCATGGACAGGCGTTTCCGCTACCGATGTATTGCTGTACAAAAAACATATTGCCAATATTTCGCAATTAAGCGGAATATTCCTTGCCTCGGGCGATGTGAATGCTTCGGGCGACGTTACCGCTACCGATGTGCTTCTGATCAAAAAACGCATAGCTCATATTACGAATTCGTTCCCAACCGGCGACTGGCTTTTCAATCCTACGACGGTTACCGTCAACGGAGCTAATGCTTCCATGAACTTTAACGGAATAATTTATGGCGATGCCAACGCTTCCTACACTCCTGCTGCCAAGACAACAAGCGCTTTGCTACCTACTTCCGCTTCGTTTGCCATACCGGACGTAACTTCCCAGTCAGGTCAAATCACCGTTCCGGTTTATGCTACCGATGTTCAGGATTTAGGTTCATTCCAGTTTAGCATTGCCTACGATCCTGCCAGGTTACAATTTATAAAAGCCGATAACTGGTTTAACGGGATTCAGGACGTAACCGTTGGAAATCCGGTACCGGGAAAAATCACCTTTGTTTGGGCTGCCGACAATAGCGGAATTTCAATCCTCAACGATAAGCTTTTCGATTTGCATTTTACTTCGTTGACCAACGAAACTTCAGCCCTCACCTGGAATGATACCCCTACCCTGCGCGAATTTGCCGATTGGAACGGAAATGTATACGAACCGGCACTGACCAATGGCTCAACTGATGTAATGAGTTCTATTGCCGACATAAAAAAGACCGATCTGGTTATTTATCCCAACCCGTCTGCCGGCGCTTTTACCCTGACCGTAAATCAGGCCATCACCCGAAACATTGATGTAACGGTTTACAACGCTTCAGGAATGATTGTTTATCAAAAACTGAATGTTCCGGCCAACGGGAATCAAACCATCGAAATTAACCCGGGCACTTTACCCGAAGGCGTTTATATGCTGAACATAAAGAACGTTGATCTCAATCTAAACAAGCAATTAGTGATTAGTAAGTAATAAATTTAGGATAAGGCAATAATTGCAAGCTGTTTTCCGCCCCACCCTTTCTCCCTTTGCATGGGAGTTAAGGGTGGGGCTAACGGTTTTAAAAAATAAGCACATTTGTTTATTAACCTGATTCTGGGTTAAGATAGGAAAATCATCTTAGGCTATATCCCGGCATTTTATATTTCGCCGTAGGCAATTAATATTAACAGAATGCGGATTTTTAAAAGATGCAAAAACATATTTTATTCCGGAAGATGGTTGATTAATTATACAAACGTTTATTTTTACTGAACAGACATTCTTTTCCAAAAACAGATGCTTGTTTTTCAGGAATAGATGTTCTTTTTCCAGAACCAAACGCTTATCCTTCATGAAATGACATTTATTTTCAAAAAGAGACGTCAATTTTTTTGAAACAGATGTTGCTTTTAAAAAAATAAACATCCTTTTTCCAGAATAGATGCTTCTTTTCAAAAAACAGACATCCTTTTTCCAGATTAGATGTTTCTTTTCAAAAAACAGACATCCTTTTTCAAAAAACAGACGTTACTTCTCTAAAAAGAGACATCTTTTTTTATGAACAAACGTTCTTTTAAAATAAATAGAGCTCTATTTTCTCCTTACTTATATCTATTTTCTAAAAAATGAGTTCGGAATAAGAATTCCAACTTGAAAAACAAAAATTATACAACCATCAAACCAATTCATGAGAATGATTAAAAGATTCAGCCTATTGTTGGCAGGATTATAAAACCCTGCCAACAATTACAAGCCTGTTAGTTAAAGTTGAATCTTAAAAGCGTTAAATAGCTTGTCTGTTCCCGTTTGCATGGCTCCATGGTAGCTTGCTTCCAGAATTTCTGCATCGCTCCAGCCTAATTTTTTAAGTTCATCCACGTCCTTTTGCTCAATGGAATTGGAATTCTGAACCAGTTTAAGAACAAAAAGCAGCATCGCCTTTTCCTTATCGTCTAAAGGGGCGGTAGACGGGTCTTTTTTAATCTCTTCAATCATTTCGGGCAATACACCGTAATGAAAAAGCATGCCAGTGTTCATTCCAACGCAATATTTACATTCTTCCTTTTCCGAAACCAGCAAACGGATAAAAGCCTGCAATTTATTTCCTATGGTCGGATGCTTGGAGTAAAACATCAGGTTGTTGAATTGCTGGTTGAGTAGGGTTTCACTGGGGCTGTACAGTTTAAACGCTTCGGGTATCATTCCCCACATGTTGTTCATCGATTCATAAATTTCGGCTACTTTGCCGGTAGCTTCTTCCTTTTCAACTAATTTAATAAGTGTCATCGTTTTATTTTTTAAGGATTACTGATTTGTTTTAAAATTGATGAATCAAAAGTAACATTTTCCTGAAAATTTTTGATCAATCTTTAAATAATTTTATCCGCCTGACTTGTAAAGGTAAGATATTCTATTATTTTTGTCTTTTAATTCAACACATTAATTTTAATTTTGGAAGGATTTATTCTATCCGCAAAAAATAACTCATTATTAATTAAAAACAAAACCAATAAAACGATGAAAAAGATTCTACTCTTATGCTGTGCACTGGCTCTCTGGACGGTATTGCCTGCACAGGTTTACCGCGCTTCGCTGGGTGAAGACGGCGCTGTTCTAACAACCAGGGTCAGCGAAAAAGGCAACCAACCGGCCAAGGCAACATTATTTAATCAATTGCCAGGCTGGCCCAAAAAGATTGCGGCTCATCCCAACTTCAAAAACATGCGCGGAGCAACCATTGCCGACATCAATAATGATGGCGTAAACGAAATCCTGGCAGCTTCGTACAATACACTTTATGCTTTTAAAGCCGACGGAAGTCTTTTATGGTCGAAACAACTTACGGGCGCTGCTATTTATCCGCCTACGGTAGCAGATATTAACCTTGACGGACAATTAGAGATTGCCCAGGCTACAGGAGGTTCTCCGGCTAACGGACGCATCTATCTTATGGATAAAAATGGAAATAATCTCCCGGGATGGCCTTTGAATTTCAGTAGCCACTGGATTTTATGCAGCCCGGTGATGGCCGATGTGAATGGAGACGATACCCTTGAAATTATTTTCAACGAACGCGTTTATCCGCAGGGAAAACTGCATATCCGCAAAATTGACGGCAGTTCGCTTAACGATAACTGGCCGGTAACTATTGATGCTACGCCATCGGTTACTCCTTCGGTAGGTGATATTGATGGCGACGGAAACAAGGAAATTATTCTCTGTTCCTACAACGACGTTTTGGCTTTTGGTCTGGATGGAGCATTAAAGCCTGGCTTTCCTGTTCTTGATCCCAACACTACCTTTTCGTATCAATCGCCTTTGCTGGTTGATCTGGATGGAAATGGGAAGCTCAATATTGTAGGTTCTACCATCGGTGATGTTCCCGAGTTTTATGCTTTGAATTTCGACGGGACTTCTCATACCGGCTGGCCAGTGCCTATCCCCGACGCAAGCTGGACCTATTGCCCGCCTGCCGTAGCCGATTTAAACCAAAATGGCAATTACAGCATCTTCTTTACCCGTCCGATCAACGATACGGTAATGCCCATGCTTTATGGATTTGATAAAGATGCAAACACGTTAAGTAACTTTCCAAAGTCAGCCCGTGGCGGCGATGAAGGCATCGTTACCATTGCCGATGTGGATAACGATGGTCAATATGAAATTGTAACCGGAAGCAACCTGTGCGACGGAGGCTTCGGTTTTATTCATGCTTTTAAAATGAACGGAAGCGGCGAAGCAACCGGGTTTCCCTTACGTCCCCAGGGCTTTTCCTACATGAACGGAGCCGACTTGGCCGATGTGAATAACGACGGTATGCTTGAGCTGGTGTCCCTGAGCTACGACCAGACTTTTTCCGCCACCGACTCAGCCATTGTCAATGTTTATGCACTCAATGTGCCCTGCACAGCTTCTACCGTTCTCTTCGGAACGTATAAAGGCAGCAATTCGCGCGATGGTTTAATTACGGCTACCACACCTCCACCTCCAGCCTATACCGTTAACGGAACGCTTACTTATCCTAATGCCGTTCATACACCACTTGCCGGAGTCGTTTTGACTCTTAAAAATGCCGGCGGTGCAAATGTAGCCACGGCAACTACCGATATTTCGGGAAATTATACCTTTGCCAATATCCCTGACGGAAATTATACGATAGCATCTGCCAGCAGCAAACCCTGGGGTGGCGTCTCTGCCAGCGATGTGCTTTTATATCGCAAGCATATAGCCAGCATTTCGCAGTTGACGGGTATCTTTTTGGCTTCGGGCGATGTAAACGCTTCAGGTGATGTTACAGCCGCCGATGTACTTCTGATTAAAAAACGTATTGCAATCATTATTTCTTCTTTCCCTACGGGCGACTGGTTATTTAATCCAACTCCCGTTTCGGTAAATGGAAACAATGTTCAGATGAATTTTAACGGAATCATCTATGGCGATGCCAATGCAAGCTATAATCCGTTATAAACTTTCGTAAACGTCATTCTTCGGTATTCAACCGGATGATGGCAAAAATCATGACCGCAGCGCCTATCCACTGAACAAGGGATAGGCAATTGTGGTTAAAAAGGTAATCGAAAAGAATAGCCGACATAGGGAAAAACAACTCGCAGATGGTTGCCAGTATGGCTTTTATCCGTTTCAGCCCATAATAAAACAGGAAGATCGCTCCCGAACCGGTAGTAAATCCAATGATAATAAAAATAAACCAATTGAAAGAAGTAGTACTGTAAACCTGACTTAATTTTCCGGTGGCGAGTACGAATACGAGCATGAAAAGGGTCGTAAATCCATAACGGAAAAAAGTGGCGGTAATAAAATTGTATTTTATCAGTATTTTTTTGCTAAAAACAGTTGAACTTCCAAAAGAAAAGGCTGCCAACAAAGCAAATAAAGCGGCATACAAGGTTTTGTACCCGGTATGGAAATTGGGCAAACTTAACCCGAAAGTCAATAAATATCCGGCAGCTATGGCTAATCCTGTCCAAAGCAGGAAATGCTTTTTCAGTTTTTCCTTTAACAGAAGCGCCGCCAGTGTGATGGCAAATACCGGCTGTAGTTTCTGCAACAAAACAACGACAGTCAGGCTTTGAAAATTGAGTAAAAACAAGGCTTTGACGATGGCAAGCGTTCCGATGGCTCCGCCAAACAGCGAAATCAATCCCATAAACAGATAATCTCCCCTGGTGAATTCTTTTAAATGCTTATATTCACGAAAAAGAAAAAAATTCATCAGGATAAAAGGGATGCAATGCACCACAAAAACTACCCAGATAATGTTAAGATTATAAAGCCTTGGCGTTAAAACGATACCGTCCAATCCCCAGAGGATGGCGGCTACGGATACGGCTAAGGCTCCCGTTACGGCTTGACGTCTGCTATTGCTTATCAACGTAATGTAATTTTAGATTTTAGATTGCAGATTTAAGATTTTTACCATAAATTTTCCTTTTCTCAAGGTAATAAAGCCACTATGCGTAGTGGAGCGCCGCTACCGCCTTTAATTTTCATGGGAAGCGCTACAATCCACGAACCTTTGGGCGGGAGCTTGTCGAGACAGGCTACATTTTCATACGCCGTAAGCCCGTTGGCAAACAAGGTACGATGAGTCATAAAATCCTTGGATTGACCGAAATCAATACTCGGAGTATCCAACCCAACGGCATTGATTTTTCTTTTTGTCGCCAACCATTGGGCAGCATCAGGATGCAGGCCGGGGAAATGAAGGTGTTCCACCCCTTCCTTGCCGCTTAAGGTGGTACCGGTATATTTTTCCTTATCGGGATAATATTTCCCAAAGCCGGTATACAGCAATACAATAGCATTTTCAGGAATAGGTCCGTATTTCTTTTCCCATTCCTGCAAATCGGCTACCGTAACCTGATAATCACGGTTAGCCGCCGCTTTCGCCGTAACATCTACGACCACGCCCTCGCCCATGAGTTGTTCCACGGGAACCTTTTCGATGCTTCGTCCACCTTTGGCAAAGTGCATCGGAGCATCAAAGTGTGTGCCTCCGTGCTCTTCGGCACTGAATTTAAACGAAGAATAATAGTATCCTTTATCGTTCATCCCTTCAAATACGGTATCGTGTTTAAACGGAATATTGGTGGGCCAGTAAATGGATTGCTCATCAAATGAATAGCTCAAATCGAGCCATTTGCCGTTCTTTAGCGCCGAAAGAGTATCTTTCTTCTGACTGCATCCTGCCATCAAAAAGAAAAGAGCAAAAACAAACAGTAATTTCTTCATAACTGTAGATTTAATTTATTTTACTAATCAGCCCTGGATTAATTTTACTTTTCCATGGCATCTTCTCATCCATCAAAACCTTATATCTTATAAACTTTATAAACCTTATAAACTTTAAAAACCTTATGAACTTTATAAACTTTATAAACTCTAAAACAACAATCGTATTTCTTTTTTAACAAATTCCAACGCCATATTTATCGGCGTGGTGCCCTGCTGTATACTTTGCTCAAAAATCAGCTTTGCCAGATCGGTACCCGAAGCCGTTTCATTTAGGCGGGAAGCCGAAGCATTGATAAGCTGTATCATGTCCTCCTTGGCTGTTTTTACCAACTCCCAGGCCTGCGACGAAAGATAAAGCTGCTGCGAAAGATTGTGTTCATATTCCTGACGTATGGTAATTATCAGGGCAGACTGAAGCTCTGCGGCCGTCATTTCCGCTTCGGCAACACGCAGGATCAAATTGCTGGGAGTTATCCGTTCCAGAAACAAAACAATCCGTTCATAAGCCTGGAATCTTAACGGAGTTACCGTCTTCCGGCTTGCCAATTTTAAATCGTTTGTCCGCTTTTTCTGGTCATTTTCCATATACAACTTCATCACCAAGTATGCGGTTATCAATATAGCAAGCGTTGGCAAAATATATTTTACCATTTCAAGGGTTTCGTTCATAAGCTACAATGTTTTTTAACGTACGAAAAGGCAAATATCCGAAATTATTGTGATAAAACACCATAAATTTAGTTCGCTTCCGTTTATTATTTACTATTTTTGCCTTTTTAATTTTAGAAACCACAAAAATACAATCTGATGGAAATATTATCAAACCGTATCAACAACTTATCCGAATCGGAAACCCTTGCCATGACCCGTAAAAGCCGTGAATTAAAAGCCAAAGGTTTTGATGTTATTAACCTGAGCATAGGAGAACCCGATTTCAACACGCCAACGTATATCAAAGATGCTGCCAAAGAAGCATTGGATCAGAACTATACTTTTTATCCGCCGGTACCCGGTTATCCCGATTTACGCGAAGCCATTTCCCGGAAATTTAAACGCGACAACAATCTTGATTATCCTGCCGACCAGATTGTGGTTTCCACCGGTGGCAAACAGGCTTTAGCCAATGCCATCCTAAGCCTGGTTAACCCCGGCGATGAAGTCATTGTTCCCATACCTTTTTGGGTTTCTTACAAAGAAATCATCAAGTTAGCCGAAGGTAAAGCCATCTTTATTCCGACATCCATCGAAAATAACTTTAAGATCACTCCTGATCAGTTGGAAAAAGCAATCACGCCAAAAACAAAAATGCTTATCTTCAGCAGTCCCTGCAATCCGTCAGGTTCGGTGTATTCCAAAGACGAATTAAGAGGCATAGCTGAAGTTGTGGCTAAACACGAAAATATATTTATTATTTCCGACGAAATCTACGAACATATCATCTTTACCGGCCAGCACCAAAGCATTGCCCAGTTTGATTTTATTAAAGAAAGAGTGATAACCGTAAATGGTGTTTCCAAAGGTTTTGCCATGACCGGCTGGCGTTTGGGATATATCGGCGCTCCGAAAATCATTGCCAAAGCCTGCGATAAACTCCAGGGACAGTTCACCAGCGCAACATGCTCCATTTCGCAGCGTGCCGCCATCGCCGCCATGAATACCGACCCAACCCAAAGCCCTGACCTGAAAATGATGCGTAAAGCCTTCCACGAACGTCGCGATCTGATGCTTGGTTTGCTCAACGAAATACCGGGTATTAAGACCAATGTTCCCGACGGCGCCTTTTATATTTTCCCTGACATCAGCGCTTATTTCGGTAAGACAAATGGGAAAATAACCATTAATAATGCCACCGACCTTTGCAACTACCTATTGGAAACCGTTTACGTTGCCTTAGTTCCCGGCGATGCCTTCGGCGATCCGCGTTGCATCCGTTTTTCATACGCTACGTCCAACGACAAACTGATAGAAGCCGCCAAACGTATCAAAAAAGCACTGGCTAAGTTGAAGTAATAAGTTTATAAAGTTCTTAAAGTTTATAAAGTTCATAAAGTTAAGCGAAGTCCCGATATAGAATCGCTTAGGAGGAATGACTTAGCGATTCTTCATCGGGAAGCGAAGCGATTCGGGATTCATACAAGTTTATAGAGTTACGATAACATTAAAACTAATAAAACAAAGATTTTAACAGAATAATTTCGGCGAAATTTAGTGCTTTGGTGGCACAAAAAACTCTTCGGAATCGGCTCAAACATATAATTAATAATCGCAGAAGCGAATGAAATCCTTGCTATTTTTGCAACAATAGTAAAACAACTAAAGTCATAATAACCTTATAACCTTAAGAACTTTAAGAACCTTACAAACTTTATAAACTTTACAAACTTTATAAACTTTACAAACCTTATAAACTTTACAAACCTTACAAACTTTACAAACTTTATAAACTTTATAAACTTTACAAACCTTATAAACTTTACAAACCTTACAAACTTTACAAACCTTACAAACCATAAATAATCGGCATGTTTACAAAGGAAAAACTCACCCAAATCTACGAATCCTTCAATCATCTCAATGTAATGATCATCGGCGATGTGATGGTGGATTCGTACATCTGGGGAAAGGTAGAACGCATCTCGCCGGAAGCGCCGGTACCCATCGTAGCCGTGAACAAACGTTCGAGCCTGCTTGGCGGCGCTGCCAATGTTGCGCTGAATATTAAATCGCTGGGCGCCGTTCCCATCCTTTGTTCGGTGATAGGCAACGATGACCATGGCAACGAATTTATGAATCTGCTTAAAGCAGAAAATATCGGTACCGATGGCATTTGCCAAAGCACGAAACGCATGACAACCACCAAATTCCGCATTATAGGCAACAACGCCCAGATGCTTCGGGTGGACGAAGAAATGACTTCCGACCTCGACCATCAGGATTATTCCTGTTTGTTGAATACCATTCAAAAATTGCTCGATAAAGATAACATCGCAGCCATCATTTTCCAGGATTATAACAAAGGCGTCATCACCCCCGAACTCATCAGCGAAGTAGTTGCCAAAGCTAAAAAGTATAACATTCCGGTTTCCGTTGACCCGAAAAAGAAAAACTTTGAAGCCTATCATGATGTTACCTTATTTAAACCCAACCTGAAAGAACTAAAAGAAGGATTGAAACTTGAATTTGAATCCGGCGACAAAAGCTCTCTTGCATCAGCGGCTAACATACTCCACCAGCGCCAGCATATCCGGATGGTAATGACTACTCTGAGCGAAGCCGGCGTATTTATCAGCATAAACGGCAATACTAATCAGCCGGAGACGTATCTCATCCCCGCTCACCGGCGTTCGATCACCGATGTATCGGGAGCCGGCGATACCGTAATCAGCGTAGCCACCCTTTGCCTCGCCCTGAACATGGCTCCCTGCGATATGGCTGCTTTGTCCAACCTTGCCGGAGGTTTAGTTTGCGAATTTGTGGGCGTGGCTCCCGTCAATAAAAAGCGTTTGTTCGAAGAAGCCGCTTTATTACTCTTGTAATTTTTAGCTAAAATCAACCCATTGGAAAATAATCAGGGCAATCCCCAAAAAACATCAAGGACAGAAGTCCGTTCCATGTTCGACGGTATTGCTCCGCATTACGATTTTCTGAATCATTTCCTCTCGGCCGGCATAGATAAATGCTGGCGAAGGAAACTTATCGCCATGGCTTCGCGCCACCATCCCAAACGCATCCTTGATGTGGCTACCGGTACTGGCGACTTAGCCATTGCCGCCTCAAAACTTCGTGCCAATAAAATTACCGGCATCGACATCTCCCCTGCTATGCTCGGTATTGGCCAACAAAAACTTCACCGCAAAGGATTGGACACTGCTATTGAATTGCTGCTTGCCGATTCCGAAAGCATCCCTTTTCCCGACCATACCTTCGACCTGGTGATGGTTGCCTTTGGCGTCCGTAATTTTGAGAACCTGCAAAAAGGACTTACGGAAATGCACCGGGTGCTTACCCCTGGTGGTCATGCCCTCATCCTTGAATTTTCGAGGCCACAGGCATTCCCCGTCAAGCAACTCTACCGTTTCTATTTTACCCATATCCTTCCGCTGCTCGGCAAAATGATTTCCCGGCACCGCAATGCCTATACCTATCTTCCCGATACGGTGATGGCTTTTGCCGAAGGAAATGAATTTATGAAAATCATGGCCGGCTGTGGTTTCAGCAATATAAATCAGCGAAGGCTCACCTTTGGCATTGCCACTATTTATGAAGGGGAGAAATCATTTCTCTGAGACATCCATCTCATGGCTTCATTTTTAGGCTAAAAAAAATTAGGGTTAATTGTAATATTTCGACGAATTGGAAATCTCAGGTTAAATTATTAAGAATTTCCCCAAGCGGTAATGAGTTAGGATATAACTTTTTTAATAAAACAACCTTTGTTTAAAGAAGGACAATCTTTCTTTTTAACCAAAAAAGATATTATAAGTGGTCGCAATATCTTGCATACCCCAAATTCTGTAACGGTTGCTTTAAAAAAAGCCTCGTTTTTGGAATCATCATTAAATAAAGAGCAATCTACCTTAGGCTCTTTGCAACCAGATGACCCGGTAATGCATATAAACAGGTTGTATTGGCTGAGCTTAAGAGTATCTGTTAATTCATTGGTAAAACTTTATACAGCTCTTCCGGGGCGGAAATAAATGCGATAGGGTTATCAACGGCTAATCCTGAACAATCAAAATAAGTGGGCAGGGTAATTATTTTTATCTTCCTTGCTGATAATGTATCCCAATTACAATCGATATTAAATTCCTGACCATTTACCTGAAGCATTGTCAGGAAAACAATAAATGATAAGATAAAGCCTTTCATAAATGAAATTTTTAGTGAATTTGATTAATTGAGATTTAATTATAAAATCACAGTCTTTGTCTTTGAAATTATCGGATAAAGATAATCATTATCTCCTCACTATCCTTTTCGCCACAGTTTTTTTATCCATAAACCTGATAATATAAATCCCTGCCTGATAACCGGAAATATTTACCGTTATTGCGGCTTCCTCAACTTATCCATTTGTTTGCTGCCAAGCAAAGATTTCATTTGAGTGATAGCAATCTTATTCAATTGCACTACCCTTTCCGATTGGGATAGTCCTTGCCTTATCAAAACAGCATTGATACTTTCCATATTGGATAATACTACCAGTTGCGCTAAGCTTGCTGCATCACGGATATTACCTTCTGCTTTGGGATTTTCATCACGCCATTGTTTGGCAGTGATTCCAAACAAAGCCACATTCAGAATATCAGCTTCGTTGGCATACACAAAATTGATTTGAGTTTTAGTAAGCTCTTTAGGAATCAAATTTTCCTTAATGGCATCCGTATGAATCTGGTAATTGACTTTTGCCAGGGTGCGTTGCAGGTTCCAATCTAACTTAAGGCGGTTATTTTCGTCTTCTTTGAGGCGTTGAAATTCCCTGATGAGGTAGATTTTAAATTCCGCACTAATCCACATTCCAAATTCAAATGCTATATCAAGATGGGCATAGGTTCCTCCATATCTGCCTGCAGCGGCTTTCAGCCCAATTGAATTCGTTTTTTCCTGCCATTCCTTCACGCTTATCTTGTAATTATTCAATCCTGCCCGACTTTTAATTATGGCGAATTCGCCATGATTAAAATCGGGATTGTAAACACTTTCCCAAATTCCAAGAAATTCAACGGTGTTTCGGTTTCTCAGCCAATCGGAAATAAAAAAGTCTCCGTCTTTAGCTTTAAGCATATCAGTTAAGAAGATGTAATCACCATTATTTTGTTTAATAATTGTTATCTCAATTCCTTTAACTGTTATCGTTTTGTTTTTAACCATGGCTTAAAAATTTTAAAGGGTTGATTTTAATCCCCGTTTTAATGCTACTGAATTCAGAAACATTAAAAAATCGCAGTCTTTGAAAATACCGGATAAAGATAATCATTATCTCTTAACTATCCTTTTCGCCACAACGCCTTTTTTATCCATAAACCTGATAATATAAATCCCTGCCAGGTAACCGGAAATGTCAACCGTGGTGGTGTTTTCCGGTAGCGGTAACGCTATTCAGCAAATTGCCATAAATACGCTGTTAGTGGCTGGCGTTTTTTCCCTCGTTTTTAAATACTTTCTAAAATTCTCCTGTTTCTACTATTCATCAAATCTATTGTATGAATTCTATATTGTTTATACTCGTCAACAGTTTGTGGTAATGGTGAATGATTGAAATTGTCAAACGGCAAAGAAAATTTTATTTGCTCTTTTTCGTCTATAAAATCCTGCAACATAAAGAAGTCAACGTAACCACTGAAATCAATAAACAATTCAAAGAAATCTTTGTATCTCGCAAGTGTATCGTAAAGTGGACTTCGTTCGTTTTTGTAAAAACGTCTAATACACTCCAAAGTTAAATCAAACCTGTCACAGATAATTCTGCTGACACCTCTGGCTTGATTTATTGTAAAGCCATTCTTTTTGTGAGCAGGAAAAATTATATGTCCTCCAATTGTGCGTACTTTATGTTTCAATTCTTCTTTCTCAACGTCAGTCAACCAGCCATCAAACTTACCATTATATTTTCCGTCAAAATGTGGACACATTCTGTCACTAGAAAAATTAGCATATAAATTATTTTTTATTAACAATCGACCATAACTGTCGCCTATAATTTTCAAATCAAGATTTTTTCCGCACGGCAACATTTTATTCCACAAAAATTTATGAACTTTATATAATCTTTGGCTGTCTGTATCGGGGTCGCCGCATTTACTGTCTTGACGAAAATCATAGTCTATATCAATTTCATTCATAATCATTCGTTCTTTGGTTGTAGCGATGTTACACGCTTGCTGCCAACGGTCACTTGCAAGTTGTCGTTGCGGATTTCGAAGAGCGTCGGTGTCCGCTAGGACATGACGGTCAAGAAAGGAGCAGAGACAACGCACACCACTAACCCCGCAATGCAATTTGCAAATTGTTACAGGGCGTTTTTTAATATTTCAATTGGTCAAAATTCTCATTTTCCTCTACACCAATCGAAGTGAAAGTATTTATATAAATGTTAAGTTCTCTTTCAATTGCAGCTATACTACTTCCGTTTCCATGAGGTCTCATAACTCCGGCAGCTTGTTCACTTGGTTTGCAATGGTGACTTACCATTCCATAATAAGTTTTGCTAGAACTCCTTGATTTTAATTGTAAAATTCGTGCTCTAATTTTATACGGATAACCGTCTACTGATTTTTCGAATTCTTTTATAATTTTCCATTCTTCTTTTGCCATGAGTGTAATATTTAAAGGTTTTGTTTTTTTTCGATATCTGCCTCACAAATTTTGGCGAATTGAGGCAGTCTTTTCAATAGAATATTATGAATTTCAAGGTGAATACTTAAACATAAATCAAAGCAAGCGTTTATCCAGTTCATTAATTCATGAGAACTTGTGATAATTTTTCTAAGTTCAGTTTTATTCTGATTTTCAATCAGATTTGAATAGCTTCCTTGAACACCGTCCCAATTAGGGTGGACAAATTCGCTTAATGCATCATAAAAGTTTTCTGTAATCGGATAGCGCTTTTTGAGCTTATCTATTTGTGTCAATATATTTATTGCTGGGAATTCATCACTGTATCGTGTTCCAAAATTTATTTTTGAAATTAAATCGTCGAAATTCTCTTGGAGACTGTTTAATTCAATTGATTTTTCCACTGCCAAGGAAATTCTGTTGGAAACAGCAACATTTTCAAAAATTACTCTCAGCGTTGATAATGCTGGAATCACATGATTCCTTTTTAATAGTAAGTCTGTCGACTCACAAAAATCAAGCATTCTCAAGTTCATAATTTCTATGAAAGAATGTACTTTGAAAGGAATTTTTGCTGTCTTTGAAAATTGGAAATGATAAACTTCCAAATTTGTCAATTTTCTTATTTCTTCAATTTTTTGCTGCATATGCTATCTCCCTATTCAAAATGCCCTGTAACGATTGTGTAACCACCATTATGGCGGTTATTTCTTACTTAAAATCTTATCTTTACATCCCACAAATGTATAATAAAATTTCAATAGCTAAATTATCCAATTAGAAATTATTTTCCTTGATTTTAAAAAAAGTTTAATGAAAAAAATATTTCCGAAAATATTTTTTATTTGTTCAATTTATTTTTTTCGTACTTTTATAGCGTCAATTTATTTCAAACTTAAAAACAGTATGTTATGACAAGTATTAGCGAAACCGGCCATGATAAAAATGTAGCCGGTACAGAAAAATTAATCGTCGAATGCAAGGCGTTGGGAACGGATTACAACCCATCCAATCCGGCCTTAGGTATTCCAATGCTCGAACAAATGTTCGGCAAAGCAACACAATCGTTGGCTACCCTTAAAACGGTGAAACCCGTGTACGACCAGGCTACGGCTGCGCGGGAAGAAGGGTTTAAGCCCCTTGGCAAATTAGTAACACGTACCATTGGTTCGCTTTCTTCCTCTGGAGCTTCAGTACAGATTATCGAAGACGCGCGTACGCTGGTTCGTAAAATTCAGGGTCGCCGTGCGACAACCAAAGCTGTGCCCGAAGGCGGTTCCACCACCGGAGAGCCTGGCGTTGAGCCTAAAACTATTTCCGTTTCCCAGCAGAGTTACGATTCACTTATCGAACACTTCGATGCACTCATCCAGTTGTACAAAGCCGAGCCGATGTATAACCCCAACGAACCCGACCTTAAAACCAGCGCTCTGGAGACCTATTGCGGCACGCTTCGCACCCTGAATACAACAGTGATCAATGCCAGCACTCCTTATTTCGAAGCCATTAATGTCCGTAACAAAATTCTGTATAATCCCGTAACAGGAATTGTGGATACAAGCAAAGCCGTTAAAAAATATGTGTTGTCGGTCTTAGGCGCTACCCATCCCACCTATAAACGCATCAACGCTATTCCTTTTAAAAATCTGCTGAAAGATTAAGGGTGAAAATAGGGCATAACCCGCAACCACTACGGTATATCTTGTTACCGCTTTGATAAAACTAACGATTGCTTTGGTAAAACTCGCGACCGCTTTGATAAAACTCGCATGCGCTATCATGTAACTCGCGATCGCTATCATGATTTTTTCAATCGCTACGATAAAACTAACGACCGCTTTGATAAAACTCGCATGTGCTATCATGTAACTCGTGACCGATATTATGCTTTTTTAAATCGCTACTATAAAACTCACGATCGCTTTGATAAAACTAACGATCGCTTTAATAAAACTCGTGATCGCTTTGATAAAACTCGCATGCGCTACCATGTAACTCGCAACCGCTATCATACTTTTTACAATCGCTATTATAAAACTAACGATTACTATTATAAAACCCGTGATCGCTACGCGTTATCCCGTCTCCGCTATCTTATATCAACCTACAGCTAATTCATACATCGTACATCGTAATCCGTGATAGACATTCCATGTTTTTAAGCTGTTGAGAATTTGGCATCGTAAATCTCGCAAAGACGCAATGACGCAAAGTTACCATCACTCCCCTTTCATCACTTTCATCACTTCATCACCCAAATCGTAATTCGTAATTGTTTTTCGTAAATCGTAATTCATCAAAAGAATCAGAGCATAAGCTAAATGTAAATTTTTATCAAACTAAAACGTCTATCCGTTGTTTCATTACTGGTTAATTTGCCAGATATGCTAACTTTGCACTTTGTAAAAACAATTCAGAATTATCACGATCAGAAATAAAAAATAGAGAGATGAACACAACCACAGAAAACGTAAAATGCCTGATCATTGGTTCAGGACCAGCAGGATATACCGCAGCCATTTATGCAGCCCGTGCCGACTTAAAGCCCGTTGTTTACCAGGGATTGCAGCCCGGCGGACAACTGACTACCACCACCGAAATAGATAATTTTCCGGGTTATCCCAACGGAATTACCGGAACGGAAATGATGGAGGAACTTCAGAAACAAGCCCAACGGTTTGGTACCGACGTTCGTTACGGCATCGTTACCGAAGTTGACTTTTCGAAACGTCCTTTCCGCGTGGTTGCCGACGATGGTAAAACATTGATAGCCGAAACCGTTATCATAGCCACCGGCGCTTCCGCCAGATGGTTAGGTTTGGAATCGGAAGAGAAATACAAGGGCATGGGCGTTTCGGCATGTGCCACCTGCGACGGGTTTTTCTTTCGCGGAAAAGATGTGGCTATCGTTGGCGGAGGCGACACCGCAGCCGAAGAAGCGACTTATTTGGCAAAGCTATGCCGAACCGTTCACCTGATCCACCGCCGCACCAAATTGCGGGCTTCCAAAGCCATGCAGGCTAAGGTAACGGAAACCCCCAACATCGAAGTTCACTGGAATAATGTGCCCAAGGAAATTCTGGGCGATGCCATGGGTGTTAATGGAATTTTAATTCAAAATGTACAAACCGGCGAAGAAACCAAACTCCGTATTGACGGCTTCTTTGTCGCCATAGGCCACACGCCCAATTCCGACGTGTTTAAAGGACAGATAGAGATGTATGAAAACGGATATATCAAAACCACACCCGGAACCACCCGCACCAGCGTGGAAGGCGTTTTTGCCGCCGGCGACGTTCAGGATATTCATTACCGCCAAGCCATCACGGCAGCAGGCACAGGATGTATGGCCGCCATTGAGGCGGAAAGGTTTTTGTCGTCGAAATAATTATTAATAAAACAATTAAAAAATATCAGGCAGACCGGAATAAAGGTCTGCTTTTTTTATAATTTTACGTATTCAATTTTTAATAGACCAAATTATTTGATCTTATGTTTTTTTTATAAACTAAATAGCCGTTGATGAAAATGTACCGGGTTTTGATGTCGGTTTTTTTACTCTTTATTTCTACATTTGTATTTGCCCAAAGCAATGTTGGAGTGAATAGCGTAACTATTACCTTTTCTGCTGTTCCTTCTACCTTTTCGGTTCAAAAGGCTCCGTTGAAATACAACAAGGATTTTGCCTATGGGATGCACCTCGACGACGGAGCTAAAGACATTTATACCCATGCTTATCAATTATTAAACGGTGGCGTCATTGATGGCACCACTTATCCGGGGCTTAACTATACCGATGGTTGCGGCAACGACATTAAATTTAAGATGAGTACGGCTCTTTTCTCTTTTAATGGCTGGGGTTTGGACTGCCATGATCCCAACGGCAATTATGCCACTATCAACGTAACCTGGCCCGAGCTCAATGAGATGTATCAGAACGGTTGGGGAATTTATAATCATGGTATTAATTTAGATGCCGGGAATTATGACTATTCTATACCTCGCAACCATAGCTTTGTAAAATTAAAAACGCAGGGAGCTACTCCGGGTGGGGTGGATATGAGCGTTTTTGTGAACCCCAACGGAGATGCAGCCGGATCACCCTATGCTTTTCAATACGGATATTTAGTATGCTACCGTTTGGGATATTCTTTTGGCTATCCAAGTTTTGATGTTACCGGAAATTGGAACCATAGGTATTTTGATATGGGGCGTAGTGCGTTTTCCGAAAATGAAAGTATCTCCGATATTGTAGACGGTATTGCTTCTTTGAGTATTAACGGAGCACATCACTGGGGCATTGCTTTTTCGCATTCTGTTACCAATTCCAATTACGGGATTTCCTTCGATAAGTTTAAAACCCAGATGAATTACGTGGAAAACGCCTATGGAAAAAACGGTTTGGATAATATTTGGATGGCGACAGAAGAAGAAGTTCTGGAATATTTGATCATCAAGGACACGCTAACCATAAATTCGCAATTAGATGGTAATGTTTTAACAATAACTTTTCAGGGGAATCTGCCGACGAACTTTCGTTTTTATGCGCTCTCGCTGCTGGTAGATGCTGATGTGGATATTCAGTCGGTTCAGGTGGATGGCGGCACTTCGGTTTCATACAATGGTATAGGAACAGAGCATTCCCTGATCAACCTGAACTGGAATGGAAAAATTGTTGTTCCTCCCGAACAGACAACCAATATCTGGGTAACCAAAACAGAAACATCGCATAGCCAAAACGACGCAAATATAGCAATTGACTACCTTTTGATGACACCCCGGGGATCAGCTAAAGATTCGCTCAGGCAGCGAATGTGTGCCATTTTCGGCATTACCTTACCCGACGGCATGTGCTCCTGCCATACCGAAACCGGCGACAACCAAACCATTTGTACAGGGGACTGTGTTATGCTCACAGCCACCGGAAGCGGTTTCTGCTTATGGAGTACCGGCGACACAACGTTTAGCATCACGGTATGTCCTGCGCACGATACAACTTATTATGCTACCGTAACCAATTCCTACGGATGTGCATCCACCGACAGCGTAAAAGTGCTGATGGCTCCTCTGCCAACGGCGAATGCCGGTGAAGATATGACTATTTGTGCAAATGCGAACTGCCAACTCAACGGTTTCGTCTCTCAACAGGGCACATTTAGTTGGGCTACCACAGGCGACGGCATTTTCAGCAGTTCTTCGGTTATTAATCCGGTATATACACCCGGAACGAATGATAAAACATTGGGTAATGTCAAGCTCATCCTTACGGCAACAGCCATCCCGCCATGTACGGGTTCTTCGTCCGATACGTTGCTGCTAACTATTATTTCGTTACCAACGGCTAATGCCGGAAACGACGGCATTACTTGCCAAAACAATTCTTATCAGCTAACAGCAACGGCTAACTCCGCTCAAAGTATTCTATGGTCAACTACCGGCGACGGCATTTTTGATAGCTTATCCATTTTAAATGCGGTTTATTTACCGGGAGCAAACGATATAACGAATGGTTTTGTTCATCTGATTCTGACTGCTGAAGCAATAAATCCGTGTCAGGAATCGGTTTCGGATACCATGGATCTTTTAATTGCTAAATTACCCACGGCTAATGCTGGTTCCGACAGCCTTGTTTGCGAAGGTTCTCAAACTCTTTTATCGGGAATGGCTCTTTATAATAGTTCAGTATTGTGGTCAACTTCCGGGGATGGAATTTTCAGTGATCCTGGCATTCTTAATCCCTGGTATATTCCGGGCAATAACGATATTTTAAATGGCAATGTTGAATTAACATTAAATGCTTACTCAATACCTCCGTGTAATGGATTTAGCCAGGATAATGTATTGCTGACTATGATAAAAGAGCCCCGGGCGTTTGCCGGAAATGATACTGTAATTTGCGAAAATCAATCTTGCCAATTAATAGGAAATGCAATTAACCAGAGAGCCGTTTACTGGACTTCGACTGGCGACGGAATATTTGACAACGATACCGTTTTTAATCCAACGTATACACCCGGACAAAACGATATTGTTAATGGAGGGGTAACTTTAATTTTAAATGCTGATGCGATAACCCCATGCCAGGAAGTTGCTTCCGATTCAATAAATTTGTCCATATTTCCTGTGCCGTTTGTAAATGCAGGATCGGATGAAACAATTTGTAAAATCGATTCTTTAATTTTAAACGGGATAGCCGTTCATCAAAGTTCGGTATTTTGGTCAACTTCAGGCGACGGAGCCTTTACTGATGCTTACGTCTTAAACCCGACATACATTCCCGGGCAAAATGATATTAGCAAGAGGGAGGTCAATCTTATATTGAAAGCCTATGCGATAAGTCCATGCCAGGATTTTTCAACCGATACAATGGTTCTTCACATTATAAGCCCTCCGATAGTCGAAGCCGGAACCGATGGACTTATTTGTGAGAACGCGGCTTATCATGCACAAGCTTTTGCTACAGATTTCAGTTCAGTTTACTGGATAAGCTCAGGAGATGGAAGCTTTAGCAATCCCGATTCAATAGCTACTTTTTATTATCCCGGAAATGCCGACATCTTGAATGGAACAATAAAACTTACAATCACGGCTTACCAGCAAGCATCCTGTGGCTCTCTGGTTAGCGATTCGCTAAACCTCATCATAAGCCGTTTGCCAGAACCGGACGCCGGCACAGACCAAACTATTTGCCAAAATTCCACTGCTTCTCTGAATGGTACGGCCAATTATTATAATTCCTTATGGTGGAGTTCTTCGGGCGACGGATATTTTTCCAATCCTTATTCGTTGTCAACAAACTATTTCCCGGGCAACTATGACAAAATCACAGGTAGCGCCATCATTACATTACATACCACAGGATTGGCCGGTTGTAATCTAACGGTAAGCGACAATTTAATTCTCACCCTGATTGATGTACCCGACAAAGCCTCGACTCCCGAAGGAGACATTTCGATTTGCCATAATACATTAAATTCAAATTACTTTACATCTGGGGCAAATAATGCCACTATTTATTTATGGGATATTTATCCACCCGAAGCCGGAAGTGTTCAGGGGAACAGCACGGAGGCCAATGTTACATGGAATCAGAATTTTTCGGGCTCAGCAGAAATTCGTGTTGCCGGAATAAACAATTGCGATATGGGCATCTTTTCTGATTTTTTATTTCTAATGAAATACCCACAGACCAATGTAAATATTTTGGTTTCACCCGATACCACTGTTTGCGACTATCAATTGGTAACTTTGGATGCTACCACTCCCAATGCCACTTCGTATTTATGGTTGCCCGGCGGTCAGACCCAACCGGTTATTCAGGTGGATTCAACAGGAAATGTCGGAGGAATAAAATTTGAAAAGGTGTTGGTTACCGACATTCATGATTGCCAGACCAGCGACTCGGTGAAAATTTACTTTGTATCATGTACCGGTATAGCTGAAAAAACAAACAATAAACAGTTTGAACTCTATCCCAACCCTGCAAAAAATGAAATTTTTATAAAGTCCCCCGGCTATTACGAACATTTGAATTGTGAAATAGTTGATCTTGCCGGAAAACTTTTGATTACGGTAGCAATAAATTCGAGCTCAAACGTAGTTGCAAAAAAAATTGATTTACGCAACCTGAATAAAGGATTGTATATTGTTAAAATTAGCGGTAATAATATTTTTCTGGCCAAAAAATTAGTCATTTATTAGTTTAAAGTCACACCAGGTAATAAAACCAAAAAATCCCAGTAATTATTCCTTTTCCAAATTGAATTAATTCTATTACAGGATATTCAGAAATTCGATCATCTTTTGGATGGCCATTCCGCGATGGCTAATTTTGTTTTTTTCTTTCATCGTAAGTTGGGCAAAGCTTTTTGAAAAGCCATCGGGTTGAAAAATGGGATCGTAACCAAATCCCTTTTTACCAATTTTCTGAGTAAGAATCTGGCCGTTAACAATGCCCTCAAATTGGTATTCATTTCCATCGAGTATCAGGGAAATAACCGTGCGAAAACGGGCTTTACGGTTTGACGTATTTTGAAGTTCGGAAAGGACCTTATTCATATTATCATCAAAATCTTTACCTTCTCCGGCATATCTTGCCGAAAATACCCCGGGACGTCCGTCCAATGCATCTATTTCCAGTCCGGTATCATCGGCAAAACAATCCAGTTCATATCTTTTATAGATATAATGCGATTTTTCAGAAGCATTTTCTTCAATGGTCATATGGGTTTCAGGTATTTCATCATAACAGTTTATATCCTTTAAACTCATTATTCTGTACTTGAAACCAACGATATTTTGTATTTCTTCAAGTTTAAATTTATTATTCGTTACAAAAACCAGATCTATCATTTTTATAAATTATTAAATTGCTTCTTTATTTATTTGAAAATACACTCTTACACACAATCATTAATCAAAAAAAACACACAAACTATTCATGATGATAAGGTTCGTTTTTGATAATAGTAAAAGCCCTGTAAAGTTGCTCTGCAAAGATAAGACGAACCAACTGATGAGAAAACGTCATTCGGGAAAGCGATATTTTAAAATTTGCTTTTTTTTGCAAGTTTTCTGAAAAGCCATAAGGCCCTCCGACAATGAAAATGAGATTTTTTACGGCATTATTCATCTGTTTTTGAAGGAAGACGGCAAATTCAACCGAAGAAAATTGCTTTCCGTTTTCGTCGAGTAAAATAATACAATCGGCATTTGTTAAATATTTTTCAACCAGCGTTGCTTCTTTTTCTTTCTGAAGTTCAAAGGAAAGGCTTTTGGTATTTTTTAATGCATCTATTGTTATCATTTCAAATCCAATGTAATGTTTCAATCTTTCTTCATAAACAGAAATTCCTTTCCTGAGATATTCTTCTTCAGTTTTTCCGATAAGCAAAAGTTTGATTTTCATTTATAATTTATTTATTGCATAATAAAACGGAAACATCAAAAAAAATTGTAAATTTGCGAGAGTAAAAATCATTAAATTTTGAAGTGGTTTGATTTTTGTATCTTAATTTTAAATTAATATTTCCATAAGCGGGCATGTCCGTTTAAAAAAACAGGAATAAAAACTCACATGCGGGTTTTTCAGGCAATTAAAACAGTTTATGTTTGGATGAAAAAGTTAACAATAATAAGCGTTTTTTTATTTACTCTCTCTTCGTTTTTTGCTTTTTCCAATGATTTAATGGATGAGACTGATGATAAAATAATTGAAGCAATACAACATGGCAATGCCAAAGAACTTGCCAAGTTTTTCAACAATACGCTCGACCTTAATACCCCGGAAAACGAAGGCACATTCAGCAAGGCTCAGGCAGAAGTGGTGATGAAAGATTTCTTTTCCAAAAATCCACCCAAAAGCTTCAAAATCAATCATCAAGGCTCATCAAATGATGGAAGCCATTTCTTTATCGGCCTTTATACTACTCAAAAACAGAATTTCAGAGCCTATTTTCTGATTAAAAAGGTTGGCGAACAATATCTCATCCAGCTTTTGCAATTTGAGAAAGAATAAAAAAAGGAAAACGTATAAGAAGTAATATTTTCCAGCGTTTTCTTCTTCAAAAACAAAATCCTAAAAAGCCTAATTCATAATTCGTAATTCGTAATTGATATGACTCTTGACCAAATTATTGAAAATGCTTTAAAAGAAGATATTGGCGATGGCGATCACACTTCCCTGGCAACAATTCCCTTAAATGCTTGCGGCAAAGCGCAATTGCTTATTAAAGAAAACGGCATACTTGCGGGAGTTGATGTAGCAAAAAAAGTTTTCCAGCAAGTTGACAAAGAATTAACGATGAAAATTTATTTGCCGGATGGTTCAAAAATTGAAAAGGGAAACATCGCATTTGAAGTGGAAGGAAAATCAGTATCCATTCTTTCAGCCGAACGCTTAGTACTTAACTTTATGCAGCGGATGAGCGGCATTTCCACCTTTACACATAAAGTCGTTCAACAACTTGAAGGCTTAAAAACTAAAGTTTTAGACACCCGCAAAACAACTCCCAACCTGCGACTGCTCGAAAAATATGCTGTAAAAATTGGCGGAGGCAAAAATCATCGATTTGGACTTTACGATATGATCTTGATAAAAGATAATCATGTTGATTTTGCCGGTGGAATAGAAAATGCCATCAGAGCAACTCATGAATATCTTGCAAATAAAGGAAAAGATTTAAAAATTGAAATAGAAGTACGTAATTTTGAAGAAATCAGACAGGTTTTATCCCTCGGAGGCGTTCATCGTATCATGCTTGATAATTTTAATACATCGGATCTCGCAAAAGCAGTAACAATAATAGCCGGAAAGTATGAAACGGAAGCTTCCGGAGGAATTACCATAGACAATATCCGTCAATATGCTGAGACTGGAGTAGATTATATCTCGGTTGGGGCGCTCACGCATCACATTAGCAGCCTTGATATGAGCTTAAAAGCTGTAAAATAATAATTTCTAATGCTTAAAACAGGTTGGCAACAATTATTGGATAGCCGTATCATTCAAATGCCCGTCCAATTTTCGAAAAAAATAATCATTCCGGGTTTTGATGGACTACCGCTTTATAATGTAGCTACTTTTTTTATTAAGGGAATTCAAAAAGGATCGCTTACCTCAAGAGCCTCCTCCCTATCTTTCACCTTCTTTCTTGCTATTTTTCCAGCCATTATTTTCTTTTTCACTATTATACCCTATATCCCAATTACCCATTTTCAGGACACCTTACTTGCTTTGCTAAAAGATATTTTTCCTGATAAAGCCTTTGATGCGGCTCAAACAACCCTTGAAGATATTGTTAAAAGGCAACGCGCAGGCTTGCTTTCGATAGGTTTTATCTTAGCTCTTTACTTCTCTACTAATGGCGTAGATACTATTATCCGAGAGTTTAATAATACATATCACACCATCGAAACCCGTCCCTGGCTAAGGCGCCGTCTCATCTCATTATTCCTTGTCATTTTGATTTCTTTCATTGTTATCATTGCCATTACACTGATAACAGCCGGAACAGTAGTACTGCACTTTTTAGTCAAGCATGGCATACTACAAAATAGTTTTACCATTTTTCTTTTAGAAACAGGCAGATGGCTTGTTATTACTGCATTAATATTTTTTTCGGTATCTTTTCTTTATTATTATGCACCGGCAAAAAAAACAAAATTCAGGTTATTTTCACCAGGATCCATGCTGGCAACCTTTCTTTCACTCACAACTTCCATCGGTTTTAATTTTTATGTCAGTAACTTCTCTAAATACAATACGCTATATGGTTCCATTGGAACATTACTAATTGTTTTACTCTGGATATATTTTAATGCTATCATACTTCTTATCGGTTTTGAACTTAATGCGAGTATTCTGAATGCAAAAAGAAACAACCAACCCCCAAAGACAATTACTAAGTTACCCAAAAACAGGTTTTATGACCATAGGAATAATCGTTGATAATGAATTTTACGGTGATCCCCGTGTTAATAATGAAGCTAAAATACTTCATAAATCAGGATTTAGCGTTGTTGTTCTATGTTTCAATTTCGGAAAATTCCCCGCTACTGAAAAAATCGAAGGCATAGAAATAGTAAGAATACCAATAAGCAAAAAAAAGAAGGACCTGCTTTTTGGAACCATGAACACTTGTCCGGTTTATCATTGGCTTTGGGCTAAACATATTGAAAAGTTTATTGAAAAATATTCCATTGACATCCTGCACGTGAATGATTTGTATATGGCCAGATCAGCAAAAATAGGAACAAAAAAATATAAAATACCCATTGTTCTGGATTTGCATGAAAATTATCCTGCAGCCATCTTGAGTTATAATTGGGCGACCCGATTTCCTGCACGATTAATTGTACGTCCGCAAAAATGGAAACGACTTGAAAAAAAATATCTTTCGTACGCCAACCGACTTATTGTCCTTAGTGATACTTATAAAGATGATTTGTTGAATAAATATTCCTTTTTGAAACCGGAAAATATAACCGTTTATTCAAACATCCCTGATTTGGATGAACTATTAAGTTATCCGGTAGATTTAACAATATTTGATAAAGGTGATAATTTTCTTCTGTTCTATTTTGGTGGGATTTCGGAACGTCGGGGTATTTTTACGACACTGGAAGCCTTAAAAATTCTTCTTAAAAAGGGGTTAGCCATTAAGCTGTTAATCATCGGACCAGTTGATAAAGCCGACAAACCTTTGTTTGATGCCTGTTTGCAAAATAATATCTTTAAAGACAAAGTCATTCATTATCCGTGGAAGGATATCTCGCTCTTTCCTTCTTATGTATCGATAAGTGACGTTTGTCTTTCTCCCATAGTAAAAAATGATCAACACGAATCGGGTGTTGCCAATAAAATTTTCCAATACATGCTTTTTGAACGTCCGATAATTGTTTCCGACTGCAAACCTCAGGTAAAAATTGTGGAAGAAGGAAAATGTGGATTAGTGTTTCAAAGTGAGAATGCAGAAGATTTAGCCGAAAAAATAAAATATCTCGTAACTAATAAAAATAGTAGAGAAGAAATGGGCAAAAAGGGAAAATCCGAAGTGATGAATAAATACAATACCGAAATTTTTGCGCAAGCATTGATAAAAATGTATAAGAAAATACTTTAACTAAAAGAGGTTTTATACTAATTTTATCTATTAACCTAAGTTCTGGCTAGCAGTTACTTTTTATAAATTATAAGCTTGTTTTGTAAAAAAAACGAACAGCCTATTATCATTTTCAATCGCACATAACTAATCTGCTTGCAATCTAATAATGTTTGATTTTCTGCAATTTCGATTAAAAATTAAAAACTGATACAATTCTTTAACTAAAGAAATATATTTAACTAATTTTACACACTTAAATTTCCAGACATTCTGTGATAATTTGTTTATAAAATGGAAAGTAGTAATCATAAAAGTATTGAATTTTTAAATAGAACATGATGAATATAATACAACATATCTGGCAAAAAATCTCCCCCAACTTTTTACTTGTTTTCGTTCGTTTTTTATTGGAACCCAAAAGCTATAAAATACGTCGAAAGGCTACGCTATCGCATTTTAAGAAGATTGATGAAAGTACACTACTTCCAGAAATCCGCGAGTGCTTAAAATATCTAAAGTACCATAAGTATTCATCTTTTCCCTATAAATGGACACAGAAATACGATAACCTCATGCCAGAAGTTATTCTTGACGAAACAAATCAATGTTTTTACACCATGTTTGATGGTAAAAAAATGTATTTCCCCAAACGCTTTACCCACATACAGGTAGTTTGGGCATTACGAAGAATCCTCAAAGAGCAAGATCCACTCTCGCCTCATCTTTATCTGACCCATGATTTCCAAGTAGGACCCAATAGCATTGTTATAGATGCTGGCGTAGCCGAAGGTAATTTCGCTCTTTCCGTAGTTGATAAAGCAAAAAAATTATATCTCATTGAGTGCGATGCTGATTGGATGCAAGCCCTTAGACTTACATTTGCTCCATGGAAAGATAAAGTAGTGTTTGTTGAAAAGTACATGTCGGATACTACAAGCGACACAACTATTTCGATTGATTATTTGGTGATCCCGGAATCGGACGAAAATTATTTTATAAAAATGGATATTGAAGGGTTTGAACAGAAAGCCCTTTCCGGAATGAAGCGTTTGATAATTTCGGAAAATCCAGTTAAAATGGCTGTATGTACGTACCATCATCCCAACGATTTTAAAGAGATTGAGGAAATAATAAAATCATCCGGTTTTACATGGACCGTTTCCAATGGGTATGTGCTCTTTTTTCAACCAGACGAAGAGCCTTCATTTCGCAAAGTACTTATCCGGGCTGAAAAAAGATAACTTTAGCGCATACCTACATTTACAGAAATCTTTATTGATGCGTGTTGCATGAAATCCAAGTTTAGAAAAAACTTACATTTTCCGTTTTAAAATAGAACATTTTAACCTGTAATAGGAATCAAAGACCATATCCTTACCTATTCTGAGAAATAGCGGAACTGCAAGGGAAAGAGGTAGAATTATAGAATTTGAAGCAGAATAAATGTATTTCAGCGAATATACAAAGAGGTTCACCTTACGGGAAAACAAATACCAATATGGGCTCATTCCCCGATTCTTAGGGCTAAGCAAATAAGTTTCTTCTTTTTTCCTTTTATAAAATAAAGGAATATTCCCTACAAGTTTATAACCTCCTGAAGCTAACAGATAAAAAACTACTGGATAATTGCTGTTTGCCGGTGTTAATGAGTTTTTTCCCCACCATGTAGGTACACATGTTTTTGTGATTATGCTCCTTCGATGAATTCCATAAAACATGGCATCATTAAAATGCAAACACAAAGATATAATTCTGACAAAACTCCATTTATATGAATAATTCCATCGGCAAACCCTCGCTACCTGTTCAGGATTAGTTGTAAAATAAGCTACGGGACAAAAAGCTGTAACTAATTTATGGTCATTTTCAAGTTCATTTATTAAAATTTGTATATAATCTTTGTGATAAAAATCATCATGAGCCGCCCACATGAAATATTTTCCCTTTGACTGATTCAATACAAAATTTTGATTATTAACCATGCCTAAATTGCTTTTCTGTGCGATAAAGCGAATGCGATCATCTTTTTGTACATACGATTTACAAATATTTGCCGTTTCATCTTTCGACGCATCATCGGAAATAATAAGCTCAAAATTCCTAAATGATTGATTTAATAATGAGTCTATAACTTCATTCAGATATTCGGCGCTATTATAAACCGGTAATCCAATGCTTACTAAGGGAATGTTTTCTTTCATTAAAAATTACGTTTATTATCAGCGGAATAGCGAAATAAACCAAGCGATTCATTCTGTCATCAAAATTACCAAATAAATCAATATTTTTGCATAAAATCTGTTAAGTTTAAATCCAAACTCCTGTAATGCTATCCAACCTCAAATCTATCCTTAAGAATTCTGCTATTTATGGTTTTGGAAACCTTTCCACCAAACTTGCCGGATTTGTATTGATTCCAATTTATACGTCACACTTTTCCGTAGCCGAATTTGGAGTTTTAGGCATGATGGAAGTTACAGCACAGGTGATTATTGCTGTTTTTGGTTTGGCGCTTTACCAGGGATTTTTCCGTTGGTACTGGGACAAAGGCATGGCGGGAAGGCAAAAGGGAATGTTTTTTACAGTTATAGCAATCTTAATCGGAATAGCTTTGCTAACGTTTGCAGCCATTTTTCCGTTTTTAAAGACGATTTCCTTTTGGTTTTTTCGAACAAACGATTACCGCTATTTACTTAACATGATGCTTATTGCCTCTTTAATGCAAATGGTCATGGTGATGCCATCCACGTTGATGCGACTTCAGGAAAAAGCCATACTCTATACCACGGCAAATATTATTCAGCTTTCGGTTAATCTGTTTTTCACTGTTCTTTTTATCGTTCATTATCATCAAAAAGTGGAAGGGATATATCACGCCCAGATTATTGGAAGTATTGTCTATTTCCTGTTTTTATCCCGTTTTATCTTCAAAAATATGGCTTTCCATTTTGAAGGTAAAGTGTTAAAGGAAATGCTTATCTTCTGTTATCCGTTGATTCTGTCAGCCATCTCGGGAGTAATTTTTAACGTTACCGACCGCTTTTCGCTGAAAATACTTGGCGATTTGCAGAATGTTGGAATCTATTCGCTGGGGTTTAAAATCACCAATACGTTAAATGTTTTTATTATCACTTCGGTAATGTTCGCCATTCAACCGATGATCTATAAAATGATGGATGCTCCGGATAATAAGCGGTTTTATTCAAAATTATTAACCTACCTGACCTTTGGCCTCATGTTTTTTGTGTTGGGGATAATGCTCTTTGGCAAGGAAATCATCAAACTGTTTGCACAAAAACCGGATTACTGGGATGCTTATCAGATTATCCCATTCATTGCCTACGCCATTCTTTTTAGCATGTTTAAGGACATAGCCGTAACGGGCTTGAATATTGCCAAGAAAACAAAAATAATTGCCGTAACGGTTGCATTAGTTGCCGGATTAAATATCATATTAAACTTCCTTTTCATACCTTTTTTACATAACATCGGCGCTGCACTTTCCAAATTAATTTCGCAAATAATATTTTTCCTAATCATTTACAGAAGTTCCCAAAAGGTGTATAAGATACCTTACGAAATTAATAAATTACTAAAAATGTTATTTCTCGGAGTTATCCTTTATATATTATCCCTTCTTACCAACGATATGCAACTTATCTGGCGGCTTATTATTAAAACCGGATTGATTGTAGCCTTCCCTATTGTTTTGTATTTCATGAATTTTTATGAAAAGATTGAACTACAAACCCTGCGTCAGGGTTGGCACAAGTGGCATAACATCTCCAACTGGAAAGAAAATTTCAAAAATCTTCAACTTTAGTTTAATTTTGCAACCTTAATTTCAGATTTTATTAATGAATAATTCTTTTAGAAAAATTGTAATTATTGGCGCTGGTTCCATCGGTACGGCACTTGGCAATACCCTTTCGGTTAAGAAAAAATTGGATATCTGTCTTCTTTCCATCGAAGCCGACGTTGTTGATTCCATCAATAATCAGCATATCAATAAAAAATATTTCCCCAATTTTCGACTACATTCAGCTTTAAAGGCTACCGGCGAAAACAGCATTCTGCAATCCGCCGATGTTGTTTTTCTGGCCATACCCTCGGTGGTTACGGTTGATTATGTTTTAAAGATAAAATCATTTCTAAATCCCGAAGCCATAATCGTAAACCTGGCAAAAGGCTTTGGCAACAATCATCAAACCATAGCCGAGAACCTTCAACAGGAGTTACAGAATCCGGTATGTGCTCTTAAAGGACCTACGTTCGCCCTTGAACTGATCAATAAAATTCCTTCCGCTTTTACCATTGCATCGACGGATGAAAAACTTTTCCCGATGTTCGACGATCTGTTTGACGATACGCCTGTTTACCTCGATTATTCCACCGATGTGCGTGGAGTAGAAATGCTAAGTATTCTGAAAAATATTTATGCTATCGTTGTGGGTATAGTGGATGCCCATTTTAATTCACCCAATCTTCGTTTCCTGGTGCTAACCAAGGCATTTAACGAAATGAGAAAAATGTTGCTTCAGTTCGGAGGCAAGGAAGAAACTTTGTTTCGCTATTGCGGATATGGCGATTTCGGTTTGACCGCTCTTAACGACCTTAGCCGTAACCGTACCCTCGGGCTGTTGATTGGAAAAGGCTTTTTTAATGAAAATATTTCCGATAAAGTGGTGCTGGAAGGTAAAATTGCAACGAATATCTTTATTAATGAAATTGCCCGTGCCAATCCTGCCGTCAATAATTTCCATCTGATCAAAGAACTTTACAAGGTTTTTAACGAAAGTTACGATATCTCCAGTTTTGTGAATAATATTCTGACAACTACAGAAGCATAAAAAAGGCTGCCTGAATTCAGGCAGCCTCCGATCAAAAACTCAATCCGGTTTACGTCTTAATGCTTTGGCGCATCTTTTTTGCAGCAGGGTGATAGTTTTGAATATGCCACCTTGTCGGCAGGAATGCCATCGGCATCATAACCAAGCTTGGAAATGGCCAGACGAATCTTTTCGGGAGTGGTTTTGGATTCAACATACTCTACCGTAACCACCTTCGTTTCTAAATTGAGCTTGGCCTTTTTTACTCCTTTTTCATAAGCCAATCCGCCTTCAATCTTTTCCTTGCATGTTCCACAAACGGCGGAGGTTTTAATTTCTATTACAGATGTTTTTTTACTTTGGGCAGATGCTTTGGTGGCTCCCGCAAAAGAGAAAGCGATCAGCACAAGGACTGCCATCATTACTTTTATTGTTTTCATTTTTTGATATTAGGTTATTGTTTGTTGTTAATTATTATTTAATGGAAATTCTAACTCCGGCATAAAGCGACCACTGAACGATAGGTCCCCAAACCATGGAAGCATCAAAATGGCTGTGGTAGGGGTACTGATATTCGGTAATCGGATCATTTTGGGTAAAATTAGTAAGATTTTCGCCACCCAGATACACTTCGAAGAATTTAAATTTCCGGTTGATCTGTCCCAGCAGACTGAAATATGCCGGAGAATTTTCAGCACGTTGCAGCTTTACCGGCATCTTTTGGGTATCGGGTATTCTTGTGCTACCGTTAAACTGTCCGGTAAGGTCGAAACGCCATTTTTCGAAGCGGGTAGCATACGAAACGGTAACCAATCCTTTGTATTTATTAACGAAAGGTTTCTCGCGAAGTTTCCCGTCGATGGTAGTTTTCACATCGTTGAGCCGGAAAGCCATCGTAAGCGTCAGCCGTTTGACGGGTTCCATGGTAAGTTGCGCCTGAAGACTGTTGGCATACGATTTTCCGTCAAGGTTATAAAAGAAAACCTTGGTGGGTAAACTATCCATATCCACAACCACCTGGTTTATGAAGTCGGTACGATAAGCATCCAGACTTAAATCGGCTTTGTTGCCAAAGAGTTTAAAATCCCAGGCAAAATTCAATCCGTAATTCCAGGCTTCTTCCTGTTTGAGCTTATCCACGAAAACCAACTCCCGCTGGCTGACAAAAATGGAGCCATTTTCGGCAAACACATTGGCGGTGCGGTATCCTTTGCCAACAGAACCTCTGAGCGAAACCGACTCATTGAACTTATACCGGAGATGCAGCCGCGGAGTAACAAGAAGTTTTTCGTATAGGCTGTTATAGTCGCTTCGCAAACCGGCAATCATGGTAAATTTATCGTGGTAGTTGAATGTGTATTCCACAAAAGCACCGGGGACAATCTCGGTGCGATTCATGTTATAGTTCACCTTACGGTAATCGGCCAAGGTAAACAGGCTGCGTGCCGAGGTATCCTGATTCAACTGGTAGAGATACTGCAATTGCGTCTGGAGAAAGCTTTCGCGGTAATCATCGAGCAAATAGCTAAGCCCGGTAACAATTTTATGATGTTTATTCTTAATGTTGGTCTGGAAAAGAAAGTTGGCATAAAAGCTTCGTTCGTGGCTGTTGTACGGGTTTAGCCCGTAAAAAGACTTCTGTTCATGGTTTACGCCCGAAAGAATAATTCCTACGCTGGCATCGGGATGGTTTTTGAAAAAGAACCCGTTTTTCCAGAACGCTTCGAGGCGTTTGGTTTTCACGCCAAAGCCATATTTTTTGGTATTATCGCTTATACCCGTGGTATCGTTGGTAAAATCTTTCTTGTGGAAATCCATCTGCCCGCCATTGCGATCCTCATCCAGATATTTAATACCGAAACGAGACACCCATTTCCCGGGATTGATATAATCCCAACGGTTGAAGAAGTTATAGGTGGTAAGTTTGGGCAAGTCCATAAAACCATCGTGATTACGGTCGAAGGTTTGGCGGGAATCGTCGCCGTGAAGCATCACGATGGTACTTAACTTATCGTTGAGTTTTACGGCGCTGTTTATGTTGGCTTCCATCCGGCCATTGCTGTTGCCAAAAAGGTTTACATACAGTTTCTCGCTGTTCTCGGGCTTTTTATATTCCACGTTGATCTGTCCGGTAACCGACTCGTAGCCGTTAACCACCGAAGCCGTTCCTTTGCTTATCTGAATGCTTTCCATCCAGGGACCGGGAATGTAATTCAGACCATAAGTTGAAGCCATTCCGCGGATCAACGGGATGTTCTCCGTCATAATCTGGCTGTAGATTCCCGAAAGGCCGAGCAATTGGATCTGCTTAGCCCCGGTGATGGCATCGCCATACGACACATCTACCGAAGCATTGGTTTCAAAGCTTTCGGCAAGGTTGCAGCAGGCGGCGCGTTGCAGCTCGCCGGTATTAATCAATTGGGTGGCTATAGGATTGATCTTAGAGATGGACGTGTTGTCCTTTCGTTCTTTGATCTCTACGGTTCCCAATTGCTGATTGTCGGTGTGCAATTCCACCTCCACATGCGTATCGTTTCTGCCAATTTTAAGAAGTTCTTTTTTATAACCTAAAAAGCTTACGACCAACTGGCTGCTTTTTAATACTATTTTCGACAGCTGAAAGTTGCCCTTTTCGTCGGTGAAAGTTCCTTTTGATGTTCCCAACCAATACACATTTACACCTGTAAGCGGCAGCTTTTTCCCGGAAGGGGTTTGTTCGTAAACAAATCCCGAGATGGACTGGGAATATCCATACATGCTCATCGTCATCATCAGGATGAGCACAAAAATTTTATTTTTTATTTGCATAATTCCTTCTTTTGATAAGTAATAGAAACTATAAATTGTCGTATCATTGAATTTGGAAACATTAAGAATAGAACACGGATTTTTGCTGAAAATAGCGGATTAAAAACGGATTTTAATTCCGACAAGCCGGAATGATTTTCAGACATATCCGTTCTTATTATTCATGCTTGCATGAATAAAATCAGCGTTAAATCTGTTTGTATTATGATCAGTGTTTATCTGTTTTTTTCCGCAGAATCCGCGTCCTATTTTTTTTGATATACGACATTCTATTTGTCCAGTTACTTAGTTAATAATACTATTGATCCTGCCAAAGGCAGATACGGGACAGGCTTACGCCATGCCCGGAGTAGTAGTAACCGGCGAAGGAATTTTAATTTGATGAAGGAAATGGATTAATACGCTGCCATATAATGGAGGCGGGTAATATTCAAGAAAAACGTTGCGGACCGTTACCTGTGGTTTGGGCTGAAGCGTAAGCGTCGGCATAAAAAGCATCGTTGCCAGCTCAGGATTTAGCTGTTTGGCAAGAGTAACCAAAGGCAAAGCCACAAAATTGGCTTTAAGATAAAGCCGGATATTTTTGCAGCAATCGCCCGACGACAAGGAGGAAGCGGCAGGAGCCGGTTCCCGGGTCATCATACTGCCGGTAGTTTCGCAGCAGCATTGGGCATGATGGCCAACAATCTCCGGCATTACGGCAAAGTACTGGGTTTTATTGCACGAGCACAAATGACGCCATACCGACAGCCCTATGGTACCCGATAAAAAGATACTCAACAGTAGAATAATTCCGGTGGCTCTCGCTATTTTCGTCATTTGATAATCGGGCGTAAAAGTATATAAATTTTCGATTACGCCTTTTTTATTTGTAGTTGTTAGTAGAAACAGTTCGTAACACTACTTTGTTCGATAAAATTTTACATTTAGCCTATGTTCTGTTTCTTTTGCCGGTGAACATCTTTAAAATTCCCTTGCTACAGCAAATCACAAACCACCGCACGGCAGCTTTTTGCCAATTCATCAGGGTTTATTTTCAATTGCAGTCCTCATTTTTGTCCGGCGTTTATGTAAATAAATTCGTTTAATGCATGACGTATCCTTTATGTCAACGATTCGTTGCATCCTTCAGCGTTTGCCGTAGAATGCGCACTTCTATTTCTAATTCTTTGATGCGTTCCCGATCCTTGATTTGTGTTTTTTACCAAATGATTTGTGTCTTTTACAAAATAGTTTGTGTCTTTTACAGAATGATTTGTGTTATTTACTGAATAGTTTGTGTCTTTTACAGAAACAATTGTGTTTTTTACAAAAACATTTGTGTTATTTACTGAAATGATTTTGTTATTTACTGAAATGATTTTGTTATTTACTGAAATGATTATGTTTTTTAGTGTTAATGAACAAAAAAAATGGCAAAAGCACCTTTAATTATTTTATATGATTCTCCGTTTTTCTGCTCAAAATTATAAAGCAACGATATTATAAAGGAAAATAGTAATGGTTTTTAGTATGCTCTATTATATTTTCAACAAAACAGGCTTTGCGGTTATTCAGACTAAAGTCCTCTAAATAATTACGATTGCTAACACCAGGCTTAAGCCTGGTGTTAGCAAAATACAGTAAACATTGGGCTTTAGCCCTGCAAAAAAAATTTCTACTAGATAATAATGAATGTTTTTTAATAATTTATGGGCTATTGTCTCTTTCTGTTTATATTTGTGCATGGAACCGATGAATAAAACGCTATTACGTTACAAACAATTATAAAAATGGCAAGAATGAAGAAAATAATTAGTACAAGTTGTATTTTATTACTTTCAATGACAATTGCTTTCTCTCAGGAGATGACACTGAAAGAAAAAGCATTGGAAGAGTTTAAAAGTGAGCATTACAACGAGGCTATTGATTTGCTTGAAAAAGCGCTGAGCGAATCACCAAACGATGCTGAAATTTATTATTATTTGGGATGGTTCAACCATTACAGGGCTTACGATAGCCGTCCATTGAGCGGCTACGACTATTCCTATTCCGAACAGATATTCAAGTATCTGGACAAAGCCCTTGAACTAAACCCTAATTATGGCGATGCAAAGTATTTTTACGGTGCCCAATGTAGCGGAAATGCTTTTTTAGCCATGCAAAACTATGATGCCGATAAACTGAGATATTTCTATCAACGTGCCTATAAAAAAGGTGCTTACCCGGATTGGCTGATAGAGTTCGGGAAAAACTTCTTAATGAACTGCGATATAAACGCCATCCTTTTTACAGGTGGAAATGCCGATTTCGATATTTGTTCTTATTTGCAATTATGTGAAAATTTTAGAACTGATATAACGGTCATCCCTATTGGAAATATTGACCGTCCATGGTATGTGCAGTTTCTGAAAAAAGGCTTGAAAAACGCCGTTCGAAATGTCAAAATTAATATCACAGAACAACAGATTATGGATATTCACCCTTTCAAATGGGATACAACCAATATTTTTATCAATATTTCTCCCAACGACAAATTAAAACTCAATTTACCGGAGGGTTATACTATGCAATGGACCGTCTCACCTGACTTGACATCGGAAAGGATACACTCAAAGATTGAAGAGGAAAAAGCAAAAAAAAGGACATACCTTAGCCCGCAAAGAGCTATACTTTTACAGATAGTTGAGAATAACCTTGCCGAACGTCCTATATATTTTTCAAATTTTGCATCCCCAACGTTTTATGGCGGACTAAATGATTACTTTCAAAATTGTGGATTGGTTTCAAAATTAATGCCTATAAAAACAAACGATAGCGAATACACTTTCGATGAATCAAAAATTGAAGAACTTGTCAGACCTGAAAATATTAGCAATTATAAAACCATTAAGCAAAATGATATTCCCCGTATTTCAGGGATTGTAACATCCGGATATTCCAATGCTTTTTTAAACCTGGCAGATATATACCAAAAATCTGACAAAAAAGAGAACTTAAAATGGCTGGTAAAGACATACATGGAAAAAATAAAAATTGATTTCAATCCCGAATATGAAGAGATGATTTTAAAAGAATTAAAAAAATAACTACAACCAATCAAATAAACTGCCCCGCTAACTGAGCTGATAGAGAGAGTCTCTCACGCCATCCCAAGTACTCGGAATATGGATAGGAACAATTGTCCCGGAGCTTTTATCGCCTGTTTATAAAGAAAATTGGAAAGACCACAAACAACCATAAAAATGATGGTAAAGATATTTAAAAGCACAGTTGTCCGATTAACGTATTCGGACTAAAGTCCTTTAAATAATTACGATTACTAACACCAGGCTTAAGCCTGGTGTTAGTAAAATACCGTAAACATTGGGCTTTAGCCCTGCAAAGAAATTTCCATCGGACAATAATGAATGTTTTTTAATAATTTATGGGCTATTGTCTCTTTCTGTTTATATTTGTGCATGGAACCGATGAATAAAACGCTAGTATGTTGTGTCCAATTTAAACAAGGTTTGCAGTTATAGATTGAATGCTAAGTATCAAAAAATGACAAAACCCATTAAATGGTTAGCGTTAGTTTTTAGGTTTATGGATAATCCGCAATCGGCAATTAACCATAGTCCCGATCGTTGGCATCCATTTTAAAAAACGAATATCGAACCGACTCAAATAAAAGATAAATATGGCGCTTGGTTATTTAGACGTTTTCTCCAAACGAGATTTATGGCGAAACGTATGTGATAAATTTAATGGTAAATTAGAGATAAAATCAACTCCTGGAAACGTATTGGAAATGCATAAACTTACTATACCATTTGAAAAATGGGAATTAGTTTTGACAGAATCTGATACAAAACCTTTAAAATTTGAAATAAATTTTGAGAGTTCCGTTGATTACCGGTTGATACTTGGACATGAAGACTTCTTTGTGAAAATTTTAAAAAGACTTGGAAAGAAAGAAGTTGAAATTGGAAATAAAGAATTTGACAGTTTATACTTTATAGAAACAAATAAAAATTTTGAGACAACTAAACTATTGTCAAAAGAAATTGCTGAGTGCATTCTGAAACAAAAAGTCTATTCGATAGCTTATTCCACAGACACAAAAAAACAAACATCAGACCTGATTTCTGTAATTAGTATGACTGTTGATAACCTGACTGATATTGAAGAGTTGATTGATTTGCATTTCGAGATTATAAAAAACCTAAAAGGTCAAAGAATTATAAAATAAACGGGTATTGCCCCGCCAACTGAGCCTGATGGCAAAAGCCTCCCCCACCATCCCGGGCACCCGAAATACGGGTCAGACACTTTATCCCGGGAACAATTGTTCCCGGAGTTTTTATCGCCTGTCCATAAAGAAAATTGGAAAGACTACCTACAACCATAAAAATGATGGTAAAGAGTTTTAAAACGATGGTAAAGACATTCAAAACCCTGTCTCCGGCTAATCCGGGCGTATAAAGGAATGTTATTTTACTGAAAATCCGGTGAGCGAAGCTCCCGCCAGCATTCATTTGCCTTTTTCCCTTTTTCAAAGCCTCTCCGCCCCTATGCAACGGCAAGAAGCTCCTTTGCGTGATGCCTCCGCGGGGTTTCAAAGCCGCTGTTCTTTAGTACAAAAAGCCTGGCGGCGACTGCGATAAGGTTTCCCGGAATTGCATAGAAACGCTCCGGAATGGCTTCGTAATATCCCTGAACAGCTTTGTAATATACCGGTAAGGCTTCGTAATACTCCGGCAAAGCTTCGTAATATCCCGGAATTATTTCGTATTAAGAAGACGTTGCATTGTAAAGCTCCGTGGCGTTTTTTTATCGCCCGGCTAAGGTATCGAGCACTTCCGACAGTCTGCCGGTGGTGTTTGCGGTCGGAGGTCAGCATCAGATCGTGATAGAAATCGATATTCGTCCACGGGTCGCGGAAATCGGCAAGCCAGGGAACGGAAAACTTTATATTAGTAAGCTAAAATCATTTTTTTGTAAAATTACATTTTATAAAGGGTAAAGAAGCCCTTTGAACATTCAGGGGCAAATACCACCTACCCCGTTTTTTGGGTAACTATCCCTTAATTGTCAGGTATACCACTAATTTCTTTGTGTTAATCCCTTCTTTTCAAAAAAGTAGGTTTTGGTAACTACTTTTGTAAAAAGAACAACATAATGAACATTTTATTGGTATATCCTCAATACCCCGACTCTTTCTGGAGTTTCAAACATGCCTTACGGTTTATCTCCAAAAAGGCTGCCGTGCCACCTCTTGGCTTACTAACCGTGTCGGCCATGCTCCCGTCAACATGGCAAAAAAAATTAGTGGACATGAATGTTTCAACGCTTCAGGCAAGCGATATCCTCTGGGCCGATTATGTTTTTATCAGCGCCATGTACATTCAAAAGGAATCCGTAAATAAGGTTATAGAAGAGTGCATGAAGTATAAAGTCGAAATGGTGGCAGGAGGTCCTCTTTTTACTCAGGAATATCAAAATTATCCTCAGATTAGTCATTTTATATTGAACGAGGCGGAGGTTACGTTGCCGCCGTTTCTGAAAGATTTAAAGGCAGGATTTCCGCAAAGGATATACAAGACCGATAAATTCGCAGATATTACCACAACTCCAGTTCCCGATTATTATTTGTTGTCGAGAAAAGACTATGCTTACATGAATATCCAGGTTACAAGGGGATGCCCGTTTTCCTGTGATTTTTGCGAAATAACGGCGCTTTTAGGAAACAAGGTCAGGATGAAAGATTCCATTCAGATAACAAATGAGCTTGATTTGCTTTATAAACTTCACTGGCGCGGGCCTGTATTAATTGTGGACGATAATTTTATCGGAAACAAAAATCAAATTAAGAATGATCTGCTCCCGGCAATGAAAAAATGGATGCAAATCCACAAATATCCATTTACATTTAGCACCGAAACCTCCATTAATCTTGCCGATGACGAGGATCTTCTGTCGTCAATGATTGAAGCGGGATTTTGCTCTACTTTTATTGGGATAGAAACTCCTGAGGAGAATTCTCTTCAGGAATGTAATAAAGTACAAAACAAAAACCGGGATCTGCTTCAGAGTGTAAAAAAAATACAAAAAGCCGGGATGCAGGTTTCAGGCGGGTTTATCGTGGGTTTCGACAGCGACACGCCGGGTGTTTTTCAACGGCAGATTGATTTTATACAGCAAAGCGGAATCGTTTCGGCCATGGTTGGGCTTTTAAATGCTCCCAAAAACACCAAGTTGTACGAACGGCTTAAGACAGAAAACAGGCTGACAGCCGAAGCCACCGGGAACAACACCGATGCATCCATGAATTTTATCCCTAAAATGAACCAACGTGAACTATTGGACGGTTATACTAAAATACTTGAAAACATTTATAATACAAAACCTTATTATCAAAGGATTCGCCAGTTCTTAAAAAATTACAAACAACCCAAGAAAAGACCAAAAAACATAGAACTTTCTTACCTGATGGGTTTCCTTAAATCAATATTTATTATGGGCATTGCCAACAGAGGGAGAAGAGAATATTGGAAATTATTTATCTGGACGCTGCTAAGACGTCCGGGTTCGTTCATAGATGCCATAACCTTTGCCGTCTTTGGATACCATTTCAGAATCATTTATGGATTAAACAAATAAAACCTTCGTTGCAGATCGGTGTCTAAGAATACATTTATTTCAGCATGGACTTCACCTCTTCCAGATTTCCGTCGGTAGCCGCCGGACGGATTCCCAAAATATAGGTAATCAGAGGATAAAGATCAACATTATCAAACGTAGGCTGAATATATCCTTTTTTAAAAGCCGGACCCATGGCATAAAAAATGGCATGAACATCGGTATTGGAATTTTCGAAGCCATGCGTTCCGCCAGAAAATGAACGGCCTTTTTTCCAGCTCACGCTCCAGGCGCTATCCGACACCACAATCAGGTCGAGGTCTCTCGGGCTGTTACCATAATGCAACCTCTGTGGAAGCATACCGTGTTTCCATACTTTTATATGTGGCACTTTAATCAAACTTTGATACGCCGAATCAAGACAGTCAGGATTCACTTTCAGATTATAATTGGGATTACCTCCTTCAATTTCTTTAAGCCAACTTTTCTTAACAAAATCCGAAAGATAAACCACCCTGTCGTTAGCAATATTACACATCCCATGATCGGCAGTGAAGATGAGATTTACTTTTTTGCCAACAGGCAACTTTTTAATTTTTTTAATAAAATCGCCAACCAGGCTATCCAGGTAATGCACTTCCTGAAGGGTTTTTTCTCCATCGGGTCCAAAATCATGCCCTACGGCATCGGGTTCATGTAAATACAACAAAATAAGATGAGGACGTTTTTCTTCCGGCAAACGTAACCAGGCGATAGCTGTGTCGAGCCGTTGCTCGAATGGAAACTGATGAACGTATTTTTTCCAGTATGTCGGATGCATACCCTGAATAGCCACATCGGAACCAACCCAATAAAAGGATGCCGTTTTCACTCCTTGTTTTTCGGCTGTATTCCAGATAGGCTCCCCAAGGTAAAATGCCGGATTATCTTTGGTGGAATCGCCCATCGAATAATGTGCGTTCATCTCAGGATCGTAAAAACTATTATTCACAATACCGTTATGGTCGGGATACAAGCCTGTTGCCATCGCATAATGATTGGGAAAGGTTTTGGTAGGAAAAGCCGGACGGAGTGATTGGGCTTTCACACCGTGTTTCGCCACATAATGCAGATTAGGAGTGGCTACCTTGTCGGGATAATCCCAGCGAAATCCATCCATAGAAATCATCACTACATAAGAGCGTTCAGCCTGGTTCTGAGCGAACAGGGTAAATGTGAGGGCGCTGATGAAAATAAGAAATATTATTTTTTTCATGTGTGTATTTAATTTACTAAAGAAACAAAAATAGAAAAAAAGCTGTAACCAGAAAATGATTACAGCTTTTACCAAATTGAATTTAATTTAGAAATCTATTCGTAAGCCTAAATTCCATGTCCTTCCAAAACCATACCAGCCTTTAGCATTGGCAATATCATGGGTATAAGTGCCATCAGTATTTTTAACAGAAACATCAGTAGCATCAGAAATATACGTTTCATCTAGGAGGTTGTTGCAATTTAAAAGCAGAGTAAAACCAACTTTAGACAAACGATAAGTATAAGAAATACCAGCATCAAGTAGTCCATAGGGGTCTAACTTGGCTGATTGTCCTTTATCATCAGCATTTTGACGACTCGAAGGATCAAATTTTGCATAATTATTAGTAAAGTAGGAATATATGGCATCTAACCCAAGCCCAAAACCAAATTTATAATTTGCGCCAATGGAAAAAGTAGTTTGAGCGGCATCGCCAACTCTTAAATTATTTGCATATACATTTACCGTATCAACGGGTTGCTGGTTTTCATCAAAAATGGTAGCTTTTACATCATTTTTCCATCTCCAATTCCCAACTGAAGCCATGGCATTAAGATTTAAATTTTTAATTGGCTCAGCATTAAAATCAAATTCTATTCCCTGGTGCAAAGCATCCTGACCTGTAATGTTGGCAATAAGTACAATACCCGAAGTAGATGTCCAACTTTGCTGAAAAGCTTTATCTACCCACTTTGTAGAATACAAATTTACGCCGGCAGAAAATTTATTCAAATGCAATCCATAACCTAATTCCATACTGAAAACTTTCTCATTTTTAATATCTCTTCCCAAATCATTTTTATAATTCACAAAGATATTTGTAGAAGTTGGGGGACGCGTAAAATAACCAGTGTTAAAGAATACATTGTTGTATTCATTAATGTTATAATTTGCGCCTCCTTTTACGGTATATCCGATATAGCTTTTTGCTGGAGATTCCTGACCTGGATAATTTGCAATAAGATCAGATGCAGAATTATATTTAATCTTATCTATAGTAATAGGAACAGTCAGAGTATCGGCAATTTTCTGAATATTAGCATCACTGTAATAACTATATCTGTCAATGCGCTTAAAAGTGGTATTGGATACACTACCTGCACCAAACAACGAAAGTTTATCTTTTGTATATTCCAATTGTGCATAAACGCCTTCCCAATATACTAAGCCATCATAATCATAACCCATAGTCGAACCTTTAGTAAGCTTACGATTAGGGTTATTTATATCAGTATTATCCAAATAATAATCTGCTCCAATTAAGTTATCAACTTTTTGATAATGATGCCCTTTATAATAACGAAGATCTATTCCGGCAGTTAATTTAAGGTTGTCGTTAAAGTTGTGCTGCAGGTTTGATAGTAAACCATACCAGTTATGTTCATTCATACTTGAACGACGAATAATGCCGGCTTTGTATTTTCCATAAGCATCTTTGGTATTGGAAATATTAAAAGTATCAAGAACTCCGAGCGAATTTTTAGCAATATATTGTAAAGCGTTATTACCAGAATTATAGTTATAAATATCCGTATATCTATACAATCCATTTGCATCACGTAAACTGGAAAGGTAAACTTTATTGGTTTTGTTGTTTGTTGGATCTTTGTATGAAAGGTTGCCTGCATCGCCGGTACCGCCACCACGTCCAAAAGAAGCATATACAGAAGTTGCCAAAAAGGTTTTAGGAGAAATAGTCCAATAATGGTTTAATGCAATTTGAGGTTTGTGATAAAAATTAATCCTATTTGTAAAAGCATTTCCATTTTTATATCCCCAATCAGAATTAAAAGTTTTACCTTTTTTATCATATAAAGATATTAATTCCTGAGTGGAACGCTGTCCATGGCGTTGAGGTGCTCCAACAGCAGTAAGAACAAGCAGGTGTTTGCTGTTGAATTCCTTGGTAATAGATCCAAAATATGACCAGGCATCAATCCATGTTTGTTTTACATAGCCATCACCAACGGTACGAGAACCCGATGCGGTAATAGCCCATCCACCCTTCATTTTGCCTGTAGATAAAGTAAGCGCATTTTTAAAAAAACCATCATTTCCAATAGTTGATGTAAATACACCACCTTTTTTTGCATCGGTTGTTTTAGTAATAATATTAATGGTACCACCAACAGAGCTAATTGCAAGCTTGGAAGCTCCTAAACCACGTTGTACTTGCATAGTACGAGTAGCATCGCTCAAACCTGCCCAGTTTGACCAGTACACCCATCCGTTTTCCATATCATTAACAGGAATTCCGTTGATCATTATGGCAGTGTTTCGCTGATCAAATCCACGGACGTTAATACGTGAATCGCCAAATCCGCCACCTGATTTAGTTGAATAAACAGAAGGTGTGGTTTTTAAAATTTCAGGAAACTCTTGGTTCCCAATTTTTCGTTCAATCATATCGGATCTAATTGATGACATAGCTACTGGAGTTCGACGTTCTATAGCTATAGAAGAAATTATATTCACGCCTTCCAAACCAACAGCATTAGTTTCCAGTTTTATTTTACCAACATTTAATTCTCCTTTAACATTTAAGGATAAAGTCTGAGAAATATAACCGACATAACTTATAACCAGTTTAATATTATTTTTATTCACTTTAAATGAAAAAGTTCCGTCAAGTCCTGTTGTTGTCCCAAGGCTTGTACCTTGAACATAAACTGTAGCGCCAACAAGTACTTCGTTAGTTTTTGCATCAATTATAGCACCTTTTAATGTGCCTTGTGCATACGTTGATACTGCTAATATAAAAACACAAGCAAATAACATTAAGAATTTTGTAAATTTTCTCATAAGCATTTGATTTAATAAAATTTAATTAATAAATTAATAATTTTTAGCAACTTTGGTACAGCTAAAGTATGCAATAAACAATTTAACTATTCGAATTTTACAGAAATTTATTTACAACTTTTCAACAAATTATTAACAATATAGAATTAAAATAAGTAAAATAAGTAAAATAACTAATAAGCGTACGACTTTTCTTCCAAAAACTCAAATCACAATTTAATTCAAAGATATTTCTCAGATTATCTTTTTAATCAGCCGCAACTTATGGGTGTATTTCCGTGAAGTATTATCAAATATTCCCTGGTGGTCAATTGTATCTATCCTTACCTTCCCGGAAGCATGGATGATACGGTTGTTTTTCAGAATAATACCCACATGGATAATCTGTTCTTCGTCGTTATCAAAAAATGCCAGGTCGCCAGGATTAGCCTCAGAAATAAAACTTACAGCTTCACCCTGAGTTGCCTGTTGCGAAGCATCCCTAAGCAATTTTATCCCGCTGAGTTTATATACCATTTGTGTAAATCCTGAACAATCAATGCCAAACGGAGAGCGACCGCCCCATAAATAGGGAGAATGCAAATACAACATGGCATTTTTTACAATATCCTTATACGAATCGGGACAGGGCATTACGGCCAAGCCCTCATAGCTGAACTGTTCAGTCTCAATATAAAAGGTATGATTAACCATTTCGGGCATACTGCTTCCCATCACAAGTGGAATAAAGCTATTTTCGCTCAAATTCGCAACAAGCTGCACTAAATCAAGTGTTATTAACGATGGTGAATTATTCAGCAACGTAAAAGCAGATTCGGACAATGGTCTGAATTGTTTTTGATCAATCCAGCCTTCATAATTATCATAAACCAACCTTACCTTTGCCCATTGTTTGTAAAATCCGATAACTACCAGCAGCTCGCCAAAAAGCAACTGATTAGTCATTTCCGCTTTATCCGATGGTTCTTTTCTTAAAGCAACCATACTTAAATTACATATTCCGAAGCCCATTTTTTTGCATTTTTTTCACACAGCCAATGTAATATTTATTTCCGAATGGGTAACTGCTTTGATTATTTTTTTACTTTCGTATTTCCAAAGATTTAAGAATATGATGAAATTTTTTCCTAACCTCAGGAACCATTATTCTGACATTTATAAAGCCGTACTCTTCCTCCTTTCAATCATTTTACTCGTTTCATTATTTCCAAAAGAAGGAAAATTTAAATACGAATTTCAAAAAGGAAAACCCTGGGGAAACAAGGATTTGATTGCCCCTTTCGATTTTGCCATTCAGAAATCAAATGCTGAAATTCAAAAAGAAAAAAAGCTGGTACTGGATAACTATCATCCTTATTTTAATTACGATATCAATATCAAAGTTTCCAAACTGAATGATTTGGTCAAACTATTTGAAAAACGCTGGAATGACGAATTTTACGGACAAAACATTTCAACATCCCTTCGCAAAACCAATAAAGAAGTTTTTTGGAACATCGCCGACACCTTGCTCAGCAGGGGAATCATCGAATTAAATTCAGTAATTGATAAAAAACCAAATGATTATACAATTTACGTCGTTCAAAATAATATAGCTGAGAAAAAAACGCTGGGTCAATTTTTCACCATCCAATCTGCCGATGAATACATTAATGTCCAGTTAACAAAATATGAAAACAACGGGCTGGGAATTAAACGTGAATTTTTAACTTCATTATTAGAAAACTCTCTTATTCAAAATATTACTTACGATTCGGAGACTTCTGAAAAAGCATTAAATGCTTTAATGAATAATATTTCGTTTACGCGCGGGATGGTTCAGCAGGGCGAACGTATCATCTCCACCGGAGAATTGATAACCCCTGATAAATTCCAGATACTTGAATCTTTAAAAAAGGAATACGAGGCCCAACTTGGATCCAATTCCAATTATTATTTCATCTTGGGCGGGCAGGTAGTTTTGGTTTCAATATCCATACTCGTATTTTTTCTTTTCCTTATTTCATTTCGAAAAGACATTTATAATGATAATAAAAAGCTGTTGTTCATTCTTTTAATAATATTTCTGATGGCATTTGCAACAAGCATAGTGGTAAAACACTATATTGATTTTCTGTACCTTTTGCCATTATGCCTTGTACCGATTATCATACGGGTTTTCTTTGATACCCGCCTCGCATTATTCGTCTACTTGATTACCATCATCATCATCGGCTTTTTGGTACCCAACAGTTTTGAATTCATGTTTTTGGAACTAATCGCAGGCATTATTACCATCACCAGCATCGTAAAGCTTCAGCGTCGCTCGCAGTTCTTTCTGACTTCGTTTTATATCTTTATTTCCTACTCAGTGGTTTATATTGGATTAACAATGATACAGGAAGGCAGCCTTGAAAAAATGCAATCATGGAATTTTATTCTTTTTGGCGGTAGCGCCATGCTTACTTTGTTTTCATATCCCTTCATTTTTTTGTTGGAACGCCTTTTTGGTTTCGCCACCGATGTAACACTAATGGAATTATGCGATACCAACAGTAAACTAATGCGTGAATTAGCCGAAAAAACACCAGGAACTTTTCAGCATTCATTGCAGGTTTCCAACCTGGCGGAAGCCTGTATTCACGAAATTGGCGGCAATAGCCTGCTCGTCAGAACAGGAGCGTATTATCATGATATCGGAAAAATTGATATGCCGATGTATTTTATCGAAAACCAGTCCACAGGCTTCAATCCGCACGATGAATTGTCGCCCGAAGACAGCGCAGGGATTATCATAAGCCATGTTATTCATGGCGTGGAAAGGGCAAAACGCTTCAAACTACCGGAACAAATCATTGATTTTATCCGTACGCATCACGGTACCCGCCGGACTGAATTTTTCTTTAACAAACAACAACAGGATTGTCCCAATGAATCCACCAATGAAAAAGCATTTACCTATCACGGGCCTATCCCCTTTTCCAAAGAAACTTCTGTTTTGATGATGGCCGACTCGGTGGAAGCCGCATCACGCACACTCAAACATCCCGACGAACATTCCATCAGTGATTTGGTGGAACGCGTGATTAATAAGCAAATAGAGAACAAGCAATTCATTAATTCTAACATAACCCTGAGGGATATTACTACCATTAAAAAAGTGCTGAAGAAAAAACTGATGAATATTTTCCATGTACGAATAACCTATCCCGAATAAGCATTCATTAAAAAAAACTTTTCCACATCATGCCGACAGTGAAAGGCTATTCAGATAATCCGCAGCATCGGGTCCTTCGCAAAACAGCAAATCGATGATGCTCAGATTTGGAAAAAATTTAAATTTAGAAGAAAAAACCTGGATATAGGGTTTGTAATTTTTATAGAATTCCTGCCTTGGTTTTTCCCTGAAACGACAATCCGTCATGTTTTCAGGTTGATGAATGAATCCAGTGGTAAGATTAATTTTTTTTTCGATCCCGATAAGGTGCAAAAGCTTTTCCGTAAGCTTCATGTTAAAATCCAGGAGATTTTCAAACCGGTTAAAATAAAACGGTCTCAATTCATCCTCATAATAAAGGAAAAAAGGAGACTTATTATATGCCGATTCAATAGCTCGCCAGTGAATTTTTTGCCAGGGTTCGGCATTGGAGATAGCGATATTCTTAATCAGTGTATGATTGCCATCGGTTTTGATAACCGGAATACTAAGCGAAAGCAAGCCGTTGGCACTCGCTATGTGGCAGCGGTTGCGGAAGGTCTGCTTATGGTAATTTTCAAATTGCTCGATATAAATTTCATCCGATTGGTCAATTTGAACGAAATATTCGATAGGCGGAAGATAAGCCGTGGAAAAAAGTATGGTATTGGATTGATCGTTCATGGTATGCAATGAAAAACCTGACAGGAAAAACACCTGTCAGGTTGATTTATTACAAATTGTAATTTCAAAATTATTTTACCGGAACATTCTTAAGCGTATCCACCAGGAAATCCCAGAATTTCTGTACCGAAGCGATATTCACTTTTTCGTCGGGCGAATGTGGATGTAGTATCGTAGGACCAAAAGAAATCATATCCCAGTTAGGATAAACACCACCTAATAAACCACATTCCAAACCGGCATGGATAGCGCCAATTTCAGGAGTTTTGCCAAATTTTGCAGCATAAATTTCCTTCATTTCCTTCAGTATAGGAGAATCTACATTGGGTTTCCATCCCGGATATTTGCCAGAGAAGTTAGCATCGGCACCTGCCAATTCAAAAAGCGCTGCCATCATATACTCAAGATCATCCTTTGCCGAATCAACAGAGCTGCGAAGCAGGCACTGGATATAAACTTTACCATTTTCTGATTTTACAATAGCCAGGTTTGTGGATGTTTCCACCAGGTTTTCCATATCGTTGCTCATTCGCATCACACCATTGGGCAAAGCATAAAGAGCATTGATCATTTTGTTTTGTGAATCAAGGTCGAACATTTCACCAGGTTGAGCTGCTGGCAAAGCAGAAAATTTAACGCCGGGATCAACAGTTTTCAGTTCGTGTTGAATGTCGGCTTCAAAATTTTGAACACATTCCAAAAAGCATTTTTCTTTATCGGCAGGTATCAAAACTACGGCATTCGATTCGCGGGGAATAGCATTACGAAGGCTTCCGCCGTCGATGCTTACCAAACGCATACCATGTTTTTTTGCTGAATGATAAAGAAAACGCAATAACAGTTTATTGGAATTACCTCGTCCAAGGTTTATCTCAACACCCGAATGACCGCCTTTTAATCCTTTTATTTCAAGGGTATATGCTTTCATTCCGGCAGGAACAGGCTGGGTAGTATATGAGAACGTAACATTGGCATTGGTACCGCCGGCACAACCGATGCATAATATGCCTTCTTCTTCCGAATCGAGGTTTAATAAAATATCACCTTTAAGGAAACCACTTTTAATACCAAAAGCGCCGGTCATACCGGTTTCTTCATCTATGGTACAAAGCATTTCAACGGGTCCGTGAGGGATATCGGTTGACTGCAATATAGCCATGCTTGCGGCAACGCCTACACCATTATCGGCACCAAGCGTTGTTCCGGTTGCTTTCACCCATTCGCCATCAATACGCGGGCGGATAGGATCCTTTTCAAAATCATGAACGGTGTCATTATTTTTCTGTGGAACCATATCAATATGCCCTTGCAAAATCACTCCTTTGCGGTTTTCCATACCGGGAGTAGCGGGTTTGCGAATGATAACGTTACCAACTTCATCAACGATGGTTTCCAAACCAAGCTTTTTTCCAAAACTCACAATATAGTCCCTGATTTTACCTTCTTGTTTTGAAGGATGCGGTATTCCGCATAGAGCTTCAAAATTTTCCCATAAATTTGTTGGTTGTAAACCACTCAAAACTTTATTCATTTTAATCCTCCTTTAATTTTGTTAATTTATTTTTCTTCTTTTCTTTTTCAAATTCAATTAATTCTTTAAAAGTGATGTAACGTTGTTCGTATAACAAGGATAGAAACTTAGGAATACGATCTTCGGCAGGTTGAATTTTATCGCCAAATTGTATGACCAACTGACTGCAAATGTCGGCTACCGTTTGCCTGCCATCAATTTCGAGCCAGGTTGCCGAGCCAAATTCATCAAGGTTGATTTTAAAATTCTTTGATTTGCGTTTGGGAATACAGAAATTGGCAAAGGCTTCATTCTTAAATTTGGGCACTATCAGGGTCAGCTGTCCATCGTCGTTGAGTATATGCTCATGCAATCTGACAGGGGTCATCTCCAATACATTTGATCCTTTAAGGATTTTTCGCCGTTGAAAAAAATTTAAGCCCACGTTGAAGTTTTCATTGAACTAATCACCCGTTAATACGATTCACAAAAATAAAACAAAAAATGGGATATTTAAAAAATATCCCATTTTTTTAAAAATTACATGCTGATTGACGGCGGAGCCGGTTCATCAGGCTTTCCGGCATTACGCAACGGAATCAGAATCAGAGCCAGAGCAATCAATATAAGAATAGTCAAGCTAATTGCAAACGGTGGGTTGGCAAATATTTTGAGAAGTTCAATTTCGGCAATTTTAAGAGGAGCAAAAGCCAATCCGGTTAATGCTTCCCCGGCAATAAATCCGGCAGCAAGCAAAATACCGACATTTTCGACCCGGGCTTTCTGTGCAGCATTGAATTTTTTACGTTCAACAACCATATCAACAATGCCTTTAACCAAGCCACCGATAAAAATGGCGAAAGTGGTTTCCAACGGAAGATACATACCCACACTAACCAGCATCGGGCTTTTTACCTGCATCAGAATTAAAGCTAATCCAAGGAGCATACCCACGATAATCAATGGCCAGGCCATTTGTCCGCCTACAATTCCCTGCGACAGCATAGCCATTAAACCGGCCTGGGGAGCCGACAGTTTAGGACTGCCAAATCCACCGTCATAACCATCCACTTTTCCCTGGGCAATATCTGCCTGGTTAAGGAAATTCAATACCAAAAACATAACGGCACCGGCAAGAACTACACCGATGATATCGCCGATCTGCATACGCCAGGGAGTACCACCAAGAATATGTCCTGCTTTCAGATCCTGAAGCATTTCGCCGGCAACGGCGGCAGCCACACAAACGATAGCAGCCACACCTAACACAGCGGCAACACCTTCCTGACCACGAACACCCAGTAAAACCATGATTAAAGCAGTTACCACCAAAGCAGTCAATGTTAAACCGCTGATGGGGTTATTGCTCGATCCCATGATACCTACCAGGTAACCGGAAATGGCTGCAAAGAAAAACGCAAGAATAATCATTACGGTGGCAGCTACAAAAGCAACAAGCAAAGAGGTTGAAAACAGGAAAAAGGTAATGCAGAAAGTAAGAACTGCCACGGCTAAAATTCCAATAATAATCCAGCTGAAATTAATGTCTTTGTCAACGCGGGCAACTTTTACTTCGTGTCCCGAAGCGGCTTTCTTAACGTCGCCTACCGAACGGCTGATGCCGGTGATAAGGCTCTTGCGCATTTTAAATAACGTAAAACCGGCTCCCATCAACATACCGCCAATGGCTATCGGCTTAACAATAAATTTCCAGATAGCATACATCTGGAAAATAGGATCGCTTGCCTTGGCTGTGGCATCGGCCAATGAAAGAGTAGAATTATGTGCCATCAGGTAATTGGCCCAGTTATTTATAAAATTAAAGTCCATGAACGGACCGATAAAATACATAATCATAGGAGTAAGTAAACCCCAGGCGAGTAAACCTCCGCTGAAGTTTAAAGCGCCCAGACGTGGTCCGATGATGTAACCAACGCCCATATATGCCGGGCTGATGCCGGGAGAGCTTAACAAAATACCGCCCTGTCCCTGAATGGAAGTTCCGGTAATGGTTTGTTTGGCAAAAGTTACAAAATGTTCCCAGGTTTCGGCAAAGAATTTGAATTCGGCAAGGGCTTTTACCAAAGCGCCGCCTATCATTGCTCCAAAAAGATATTTGGAACCGCCGCCCGATTGACGACCCGTTTTATGAATTTCGGATGCTGCCACTGATTCGGGAAAAGGAAGTTCGGCATCTTCAACCATTACCCGGCGAAGCAATGCCACAAACATAATTCCCAATACACCACCGGCTATAAGGATAAGCGACGATGTAACATAGTGTCCGGGAGTGAAAAATGGATCCCACAATCCAGAGATAAAAAAGGCAGGCAACGTAAAGATGGCTCCGGCAGCTACCGACTCGCCTATGCTTCCTACAGTACGGGCAAAGTTCTCTTCCAGTATGCTTCCCTTCATCATCTTCAGGATAGCCATCCCGATAACCGCTGCCGGATACGTAGCGGCTATGGTCATTCCGGCTTTCAGGCCCAGATAGGCATTGGCTGCTCCAAGCACCACGGCAAGAACAAGTCCGATGACTAAGGCCCTGACGGTAAATTCCTTCATGTTAGTCTCCGACGACACGAAAGGAACAAATTTTTTGGGTTCTGACATGTTTATTACTTTTTAAATTATAAATTGGTTTACTAAAATTTTAGCGAATTACGATAATTTTGTTGTAACAGACAAATTTTTTTATCCATCTCCATTGGAGGATTGGTTACTAATCAGTACTTAATGCGAACTGACTTTACGTGTGCCTAACGTACTTAACCGGGTAATAAAGAGTTTAGCAACACTTATTTATAGCATTTTCATCCTCCGGCTGACAAATTTCCGCCAACAATCACAAACCACTATGAATGAGGAAATATGTTTTGTTTAAAAAAATAATTATTCCGGAAAGATATTGCACTACGGCGGCAGAACTGTATTCGTTTTAAAAACGCTCTGTTTTTATCCTTGCCAGGAATACTTTTACGGCAGGTTTACATTCCCCTATTCCATGGCAAACTAAGGGATAGGTTACCGCAAAACAGGGATACGTTACAATAAAACAGAGATACGGTACTATAAAACAGAGATACGGTACTATAAAACAGGGATACGGTACTATAAAACAGAGATACGTTACCGTAAAACAGAGACACGTTACCGTATAACCGAGACACGTTACAATAAAACAAAGACACGTTACAATAAAACAAAGACACGTTACCGTAAAACAAAGACATGCTATAATAAAAGGAAAACAGCATAAAATAAAGCGATAGCATGGTTTGGAAAAGGGAAGATGCGTTACCATAAAGAATAGAATTACAGTAATTTATCCCATAATTGATAAAAATTGCATTAAACCCTCAGGGTTTGGCAAACCCTGAGGGTTTTTCTAAGAATAAAAAATCCGTTGGATAATTTGGATATTTAAAATATTTTTATATTTGTGGACAAAAAAAGAGGACTAATTGAGAAATAATCGGCATTTGTGGGTTATACAGTGGTTAGCAATAATTCTAAGACAACAACATTAAACAGACAATGAAAATCAGAAAAATAAAATACTTAAATCATCCCTTGTTTGGAGACATTGAGTTTGACTTTACTGACCATAATGGAAAGACTATCAATACGATTATTATTGCTGGAGAAAATGGTGTTGGTAAATCTCTTTTGCTTAATGACATTTTTGAGTTTTCTAATTTAACATTAGTCGATCGAAAAAGTGAAGAGAAAAGAATTTTTGAAATCGAACTTTCAGATGAAGAAATTCAAGTTTTAAAAAACGGCGAAGTCTCAAAGCAATATTTTACAACTAATTATAAAGACAACATTTTTCAAATCTCAATTGACTACAACATAACAGGCAATTGGAATCAAATCGATATTAAGGGAAAAATAGAAAACGGATTTTCCCCATCATTAGTAGGATACCTATTTTCGCGAGATGGCACAAATAACATTTTAAAAGCAGTTTTTTCAGACGTTGAAATAAACTTCACGCCTCAGGAAATTAGAACTGTTACTTCTACAAATATTGACAGGACAGACATTAAAAGTCAACGCTCAAACTCCAACTTAGCAACTGAGATTACTCAATTATTAATAGATGTTCAAAGTTTGGATGCTTTAGAATTTACGGAGTGGGCAAGAAAAAATAATGGTCAAATAATTGACAATGATAAAATAGATGTTAGGATTAAACGATTCACTTCTGCTTTTGATTTTATGTTTCCACAGAAAAGGTATAAACGAATTGAAAATGTAAATAATAGGAAAGAAATTATATTTGAAGAAAGCGGGAAGGAAATGACCATTAGCCAACTCAGTTCTGGTGAAAAACAAATCGTTTTTCGAGGTAGCTTTCTTTTAAAAGACAAAGAAAGCTCTAAAGGCGCTTTAATATTGATTGATGAACCAGAAATTAGTTTACACCCTAATTGGCAATTAAAGGTTTTGAGTTTTTTTAAAAAGCTTTTTACAAACACTAATGGTAAACAGACATCACAGATTATCATTTCCACACACTCACCATTTATTTTGCATAATGCAAATAGAAATGATGATAAAGTAATAATTCTACAAAAGAGCGAAAATGGAAAGACGTTTATTCCAAATGAATCTAAATTTTTTGGGTGGTCAAATGAAAAGTTAGTTGAAGAAGCCTTTAATATTTTCTATAACATATCTACAGATAAAACAACTGTATTTTTAGAAGGGGAAACTGATGAAAAATATTTTAATAAATGCCTTGAAGTTTTTAGTAAAACTAATTTACCGATAGAATTCAAATGGATTGGAAGAATAAACGAAAAAGGTAATGCTGAAAATACAGGTGATACGGCACTAAATAATGCAAAGACTTTTTTTGTTGCAAATATGGAGCAAATTAAAAGTAAAATAGTTTTGTTATATGACAGTGATACAAATAAACCCGAAAAAGACATTGAAAAACTCTTGATAAGAAAAATGGAAATAAATCCCAATAATACAATCTTTAAAATTGGGGTTGAGAATCTTTTGACAATTGGCGGAGATATAGATTTAGACATTTCATCTTTTTATAAACAACGAACAAAGATAGATGACTACGGAGCTGAAAACATATTAAGAGAGTTGGATAAAGCAAAACTTTGTAACTTTATTTGCAACTCTCTTGATATAAAAAAGCAAAAAGTTATTCTTGGAAATATTGAAAAAGAGATTGACAAAATAATTAAATAAAAAACTCGGCTGAGCGGCAAATATTTTACCGCCCGCAACATAGCAGAATTGCAAATTTTGTTCAGCAGAGGAAACTGTCCCGCCACAAGTATTCCTTTTCCTTAGAAACAACCCTATTTGTTAAGCACAACTACGGATAAAAATATCCTTTTAGTACGGGATACGTACAATTTACAAACTTCCGAAAGTACTAATAATTTGCTTCCTGAGCATGTCTTTTACCAGGCTCATATCATATTTCTTTCCGGTTTCCTTTGCTATGGAAGTTACTTTTTTATCGGTAAAACCGCAGGGATTGATATAATTGAAATAATTAAGATCGGTGTTCACATTAAGTGCAAAGCCGTGCATGGTAACTCCACGGCTTACCCTTACCCCGATAGCGCAGATTTTACGGGTAAGATGCGGCTTAGTGGTATCGAGCCATACGCCTGTGGCGCCGGCAAGACGTTCGGCCGTAATATTAAGCATCTCTAATGTGTGGATGATGGCTTCTTCCATCAGAAAGATGTATTTTTTTACGCCAAGCGAAAACTGTTCCAGATCGAAAATAGGATAACCAACCAATTGCCCCGGACCATGATAGGTAATGTCGCCTCCGCGATTAGTATGAAAAAAAGTAGCGTTTACCGCCTGCATCTGCACCTGATTAATAAGCAGGTTGTCCTCCGAGCCGCTTTTTCCTAAAGTATACACATGCGGATGTTCGCAAAACAGCAGGTAATTCGGCGCATCGGGAATGGATTTCCCGATTTTCTGTCCGATCACTTCCTGCAAAAGTCTTTCCTGATAATCCCAGGCTTCCTGGTATCCGATAATCCCCAGATCCCGGTAAATAATAGTCTTTTCCATCTATAAATGATTTTCGGCATGGTACGACGAACGAACCAGTGGACCACTTTCCACAAAACGGAATCCTTTGGCAAGACCTGCCGTGCGGTATTTCGCAAACACATCCGGATGAACGTATTCTGCAACGGCAATATTCTGAAGCGATGGCCGCAGGTATTGTCCAAGTGTAAGTATGCTGCAACCCACATTCAGCAGGTCGTCCATCGTTTTCAAAACTTCTTCTTCTTTTTCGCCCAAGCCAAGCATAATGCCCGATTTGGCAGTTACGCCTGCCTGGCTGATGTATTGAAGTACGGCAAGGCTGCGACGGTATTGCGCCCGGTTTCTTATCTCGGGAGTAAGCCTTTCCACCGTTTCCAGGTTATGCGAAAGGATTTCCGGATAGGAACCAATCACTGTTTGAAGCGCTTCTTCGTTGCCATTAAAATCGGGAATCAGGGCTTCGATGGTCGTTTGCGGATTCTGTTCTTTTATTTTCCGGATGGTTTCCGCCCAAAGAGCGGCTCCGCCATCGGGAAGGTCGTCGCGGGTAACGGAAGTAAGCACGCAATGTTTCAGATGCATCAGTTTAACCGCTTCAGCTACTCTTGCCGGTTCTTCCGGATCGGGTGGCAACGGTTTGCCATGATCAACAGCACAAAAACGGCAGTTGCGGGTGCAGGTATTTCCAAGAATCATCAGTGTGGCAGTGCCTTTTTCCCAGCATTCCGCCTGATTGGGACAATTACCGCTTTTACAAATGGTATGCAGGCGGTTTTCGTTTACCGCGTGGCTGACCGACAGAAAATTTTCGCCTTTAGGCAGTTTGATCTTCAACCATGCAGGCTTACGGATAGGCTTTTCGTTTTCGGAATTCATTTCTTCAAATTATCCCGCAAAGGTATTAACAAAAACTGCCATTATGAAAACGGACCTGGGTTTCTATTCTGGACTGGCAGGCTTATCCCTGTTTTCTACTGAATAATTTAGTCCAATTAATACTATCATTAATTTTTTGTCGTACTTTTATGCTGCCAAAAGAATAAATTTTGCCAAACCATAAAATAGGGATACTTCATTTAAGAAACAAACTCTTAAAACAAACAATATGCAGAAAAAGAAACAAATTACAGGTCAAAAAAAGATATTCTGGGCTATCCTGTCGGTAATGATTACCTTTTTTAGTTGTACTTCTCCGGTAAACAATTCGCCAAAAACAACTGCCGACAGTCTTACACTGGTAAAAACCATCTCGCTCAATCCTGTCAACGGACGCATCGACCGCATGGCCATCAACCTGAAAAAACAATTGCTTTACATTGCCGCACAGGGTAATAATTCGCTGGAAGTAGTCAGCCTGCAAAGCGGCAAAGTGATACAAAGCATCAACAAACTTAAAAAACCGCAGGGCATTGTTTATATTCCTTCGCAGGATGTAGTTGCTCTCATCACCGGAGGCGATGGCTTTTTGCGGATATTTGAGGCCACTTCTTTTAAGCAAATCAAAGAAATACCCATAGGAAACGATGCCGGCAACCTCCGCTACGATTCCACTTCCAACCGTTTATTTGCGGCTTATGGCAAAGGAGCCATTGCCGTGGCAGATGCCGGAAAATGGGAAAAGACGGCTGATATCAAACTGTCGGCACATCCCGAATCGTTTCAGTTGGATAAGAAGAAAAACAGGTTGTATGTGAATGTTCCCGACTCCCGGCAGATTGAAGTGGCTGACCTTGCCAAAGGCGAAGTTACGGAAAGATGGCCGGTTTCCGGCGCAAAGCTGAATTTTACGATGGCTTTTGATGATGCTTCTCAAACGATTTTTGTTACCTGTCGCCGTCCCGCCACACTATTGGTTTATCATACCAGCAACGGTAAAATGATCTTCAAATCTCCCTGTTCCGCCGATGCAGACGATATTTTTTATAACAACCAAAAGAAAGAGTTTTACATCAGCGGCGGCGAAGGATTTATGGATGTATTCCGAAGAACGGCCAAAGGTGATTATGAACGGATATCGAGGACAGCCACCCGCGAAGGAGCGCGCACCAGCCTGTTTGTGCCGGAACTGAACGAGATCATCCTTGCCGTTCCCCGCGAGCTGGCCAATGCCGCCGAACTAAGGATTTATAAAATCAATCCTTAGGCTCCGGTAAATAAACCCTGTATTTTTCAAAAAAAACCTAACCTGTCAGCGTACGCAGTACCTGACAGCGTTTTCAAATGCCCCGCATCTCTTCCTCAGGAGAACCGTATCTCTTCCTCAAGAGAACCGTATCTCTTTGCCAGAAGAACCGTATCTTTTAAATAAAAGCGCCTGAGCATTTTTCACAGCCTCCTTTTCAGGCAGGATCAACATCGAGGATAATCTTTACCGCTTTAAAGGAAGTTTCTATTGTAAACCTTTCTATCTGATTGAGCAGTTCGGTTTTAACATGTGCCAGAGCAGCGCCTCTTTCGGTCTTTATAAGTATATTTTTCAGAAATTGATTCTTGATTCGCGACACCGGCGGGTATTCCGGTCCGAGCACCCTTTTGCCAAAAGCTTTACGCATACGTTCGGCAAAATCCTTAGCCGCCTCGTTCAGCAAATGATAATCGTGATGTTTCATGGTGATACGGATAAGCCGGGTATAAGGTGGATAGTTAAATTTCTCCCTTTCCGTCATCTGGCTTCGATACATTGCCAGGTAGTCGTTGCCAATCACCTGCCTGAGCACGGGATGTTGCGGATTATAGGTTTGAATGATCACTTTCCCCTGTTTATTCTTACGCCCTGCCCTGCCGCTCACCTGAGCCATCAGTTGAAAACTCCTTTCGTATGCCCTGAAATCAGGATAGGTAAGCATGGCATCGGCATTCAGTATCCCGACAAGGCTTACGTTATCAAAATCCAGTCCTTTGGTAACCATCTGTGTTCCCACAAGCACATCAATACGTCCGTCCTCAAAATCGCTGATGATTTGCTGGGTGGAATAGCGCGAACGCGTGGTATCCAAATCCATGCGCACTATCGTTGCCTTGGGGAAGAAAAAAGCCAGCTCCTCTTCCACCTTTTCGGTACCAAAGCCTTTCATCAATATTTTAGTATTGCCGCAATCGGGGCAACGTTCGGGTATGCTTATCGAATATCCGCAGTAATGGCAACGCAAGAGGTTGCTGTTTTTATGATAAATAAGCGAAACGTCGCAGTTTTTGCACTGAGGTATCCAGTTGCAGATGTCGCACTCCAGCCGGAGCGAAAAGCCTCGCCGGTTCTGAAAAAGAATAACCTGTTCCTTGTTTGCCAACGATTTCTCCATCTCATCGAGCAGTGTTTGCGAAAAAATGGACTTCATCCGTTTAAAGCGGGTTTCGGTCTTGATATCCACAAGTTGGATTTCCGGCAACTGAATTCCACCATAACGACGGCTCATCTCCAACAAAGCAAACTTCCCGATCGTTGCATTATGATAACTTTCCACCGAGGGCGTTGCCGAACCAAGCACAACCTTTGCCTTATGGAAACCCGCAAGCCGAATGGCCGAATCGCGGGCATGATAACGGGGAGCCGGATCGTTTTGCTTGTACGAAGCATCGTGTTCCTCGTCCACAATGATCAGTCCGAGGCACGAAAAAGGCATGAACAAAGCCGAACGTGCCCCAAGCACAACCTGGTATTTATGAGTCTTGTTCAAGGCATCCACACCCGAAGCAGCCACGCTGTTCCATATTTCCACCCTTTCGTTATCGCTGTAGCGCGAATGGTACACGCCCACCGTATCGCCGAAATATTTTCGCAAACGGTTAATGATCTGGGAAGTCAGAGCTATTTCCGGCAACAGGTACAATACCTGCTTGCCCTGCGCTATGGCCTGGCTTATCAGTTTGATATAGATTTCCGTCTTGCCGCTCGAAGTTACCCCGTGCAAAAGGGCAACATCCTTCGTTTCAAAAGCCAGGGATATTCCCTCGATAGCCTGCATTTGTTCATCGTTCAGATCAATTGTGCTAACCAGACTGTCGGGGCTGTACTTATCGAGCCGGCTGACCGTCTTCTGGTAAGCTTCCAGTATTCCCTTTTTGATTAAAGAGGCCACAGGCGAAGCCCCATCTTTTTGAGTTTTTATCAGGTCGTTCCGTTTCACTTCCTGGGGTTTGCCCGAAAAAAGTTGGGATAGCTGGACGAACGACATAAGCATTTCCAGTTGACGGTAAGCCCGTTTGTTCAGCGTATCAAAAAGCTTGTTTAGCGATTTTTCATCGTGGTATTTTTCGGCCAACCGGACAAAAACTTCGACTTTTGGTTTGTAGCGTTCCTGAAGTTCCTCCTCTATCAACACAACATTCTTTTCTATCATCCCTTTGATAAGCGGGAACACTTTGATCTGATCCACTACAGCGGCTACTTCGCTCAGTGTTAGAATTTGCTGCGACTGCAAGGCTTGCAGAACAAGCAGTTCTTTCTCCGACATGGCCGAAACGTCGCCGTCGAACAAAGGATTTAATATAATTTTTGATTCGCTGGCTAATTTTAAAGCCGAGGGCAAAGCGGCGTTCATTACCTCACCTTCGGTGCACAGATAATACGAAGCTATCCATTCCCAAAATTTGAATTGAATTTCGTTGACTATCGGCAGAATATCCAGCACCGATAAAACATATTTTACAGAACCAATGGCCGGAATATTTTCATGGATCCGGCGAACGAGTGCAGTAAATATCTTCTTTTTACCAAACTGCACCACCACGCGTTGTCCGGGTTTTACAGCATCGGCAAGCTCATTCGGAATCCGGTAAGTAAAGTATCCTTTGAGCGGAAGCGGCAGTAATACATCGGCAAAATACGTTCGTCTTTCCATGCACGGATTATTTTTGGAACGGTAAAATTACCAAAAAACAGAAGGAGTAATTGCAGAAAAGAAAATTAAACCTGGTATTTTGCTTTCTTACTACCTTCGTAAATCTCAAACTTATTGAATTTACATTCTAATTGTCCGTTAAAAACAGTGATTCTTTTGGTGGGTTTCAATCCAATATGTTTAATGGCTAAAAGATCACCACTGATAACCCATGTTTGCCAACCGGCAAATTTTTGTTTCAGCGTATCGCCGATCTGGCGGTATAGCTGAATAATATCGTGTACCTGTATTCTTTCGCCATAAGGCGGATTGGTGATAAGCATTCCTGTTCCTTCGGGAGGAACAATATTTTCAAACGAACCGACCGATAATTCAATGTCTTTATGCAGATGGGCGCTACGGACGTTTCGTATGGCCGACGAGAGATTCCGCTCCGAAATATCCGAACCGATAATCTTGTAGTCAAATTCCGTTTGAAGGTCGAAGGCTTCGTTTTTCAGATTTTCCCAGAGTTCAGCATCAAAATCCTTCCATTTCATAAAACCAAAGTCTTCGCGGTAAGTGCTTGGAGGAATGTTGTTGGCAATAAGGGCGGCTTCAATCAGCAAAGTGCCCGAACCGCACATGGGATCAAGAAAATTTGATTGTTTGTCCCATCCCGACAGCAGGATAAGTCCGGCAGCAAGCACTTCGCTCATGGGGGCTTCGCCTACAATTTGCCGGTATCCCCTTTTATGAAGGGAAGTTCCCGAGCTATCGAGGGAAATGTCGCAGATGTTATTTTGCAGATGGATATTGATACGCAAATCCGGATTTTCGGTATTTACCGATGGTCGCCTGCCAAATTTGTCACGGAAATAATCTACCACGGCATCTTTTGCCCGCAGGGCTACGAAATGTGAATGAGTAAACAGGGAATCGTTGACCACAGCATCCATGGCAAGCGTCTTGTGAACGTCCATATAATCTTCCCACGGAATCTGCCTTAACTCAGTATATAAATCCTCTTCATTGACAAGAGTAAACGATTTTAAAGGTTTTAAAATCCGCAATGCCGTCCGCGACCATTGATTAGCCTTATACATCAAAGCTTTGTCGCCCTTAAAGCTCACCGCCCGTTTCAATAGTTCAACATCATTGGCGCCCAGCGCTCTCAGTTCAGCAGCAAGAACCTCTTCCAAACCCGTAATGGTTTTGGCTACCATCGGGAAATCGTTATTGTCGTTAGTCAAAATAATATAATTTTATGATTTGCAAAGGTATGAAAAATGATGGAATTATCCGTCAAATGATAAGACTACAGTTTTTTCAGAAACCTTTCGGTATTAATAATAAATCTTGTATGATTGCCGGTACCTATCAATCCGGTTTCGTTATAGACTTCCACATTGAAACGCAATTTATTGTCGTCAACTTCTGCTAAATAGGTTTCACAAACTATTTTTCCACCTATACCTGTAGCTTTCTGGTGTTTAACGTTCACTTCCGTTCCAACGGTAGTATATCCTTCCGGCAATAACGGAGCTACGCTCCAGAAACAGACTTCTTCCATTAATGCGATCAGCGCCGGAGTAGCAAATACTTCCAAAAGGCCCGAACCATAGTTAGCCGCCGTATCTTCAAATTTTACAATACGTTCCTGTTTACCCGTTACGCCTGGCTGAATAGAAAATTCCATTTTATAATTTTTTGCAAACCTACATGTTTTTTTAATTCCACGAAATTGACAAATAAAAAATAAATGCGGTAAGCAAAAATCGGGTAATTTTACATTTTAAAACTAATTCCACAATGGCAGAACAAACTGACAGGTTTTCAATAAAAAAAAGATTGTTAAGTTTTCGTTTTGCCGCAAAGGGGATTCTTTGGATGTTTAAAACACAACATAATTCCCGCATACACCTTGTTGCAACAATTCTGGTGATTATTTCCGGTTTTGTTTTCAGGGTAAGCTCCGGCGAATGGTGCATTCTTATTCTCGCCATAGGATTGGTTCTTGCCGCCGAAGCCATAAATTCGTCCATCGAAAGCCTGGTTGATTTGATAAATCCAGGGTTTAACGACAAAGCCGGAAAAATAAAAGACCTGGCAGCCGGCGGCGTTTTAATAGCGGCAATAGCTGCTGCATTAGCTGGTTTACTGATTTTTATACCTAAATTATTTGAAATAAACATTTAAAATAGATGATCATAATAGCAGATAGCGGAGCCACCAAAACGGACTGGCGGGTAATAGATAAAGGAATAGTCATCGACGAACTTCAAACCATAGGTTTTAATCCCTATTTTGTTAGTTCAGAGGAAATCAAAGATGCTTTGGAAAAAGAGCTGTTTCCTTTTTTTGATAATAAAGCTGTGGAAAAAGTTTTTTTCTACGGAGCCGGTTGTTCGTGCGAACAAAAAGGGAGTATTGTATCCAATGCGCTGGAAGACTTTTTCCAGAACGCACGAATTTATATCGAACACGATTTGCTTGGCGCTGCTCGTGCCCTTTGCGGCAAGGAAAAAGGCATAGCCTGTATCCTTGGCACAGGTTCTAATTCATGTCTTTACGATGGAACAGATGTTATTGAAAATGTGCCATCTTTAGGTTATTTTTTTGGCGACGAAGGAAGTGGAGCTCATATTGGCAGAATCTTTATTAAAGCGGTTCTGAAAAACGAATTACCTGCGGAAATACAATCAGCTTTTGATGCCAAATTTGGACTGTCATTCGAAAAAATCCTCGATACCATTTATAAAAAACCCATGCCCAGCCGGTTTTTAGCCTCCTTTGCCGAATTTATCAATCAAAATATAAATCAACCGTATCTACAAGACATCATCCGAAACTGCTTTCGCGATTTCTTCGACAACCAGTTGACAAAATATACCGGATATAAAGAAGTTCCGGTTCATTTTTTAGGATCCATCGCTTTCAATTTCAGCTCGCTGCTCAACGAAGTGTCAAGCGAATATGGTATTTCTTTAAATAAAATAGTTAAATCGCCCATCGCAGGATTGGTTGAATATCATAAATCGGATGAATAATGTTTCAAAAAATTGAAGAAACTGCTATACTCCAAACGATAGCTAAAGAAATACGGAAGGACATCATTCGAAGTCTTGCCGAAGCCGGTTCCGGACATACCGGAGGTTCCCTCGACCTGGCAGATATTTTTACAGCTCTTTATTTTAATATCTTAAATCATGACCCTTGCCATCCCAACTGGGAAAACAGGGACAGACTGATACTTTCCATAGGACACGTGGCTCCGGTACTTTATACAACCTTGGCTCATGCCGGATATTTTCCCAAAGAAGAACTGATGACCTTGCGTAAGTTAAATTCGCGTCTGCAGGGGCATCCGGGAAGAGACCATGGTTTACCGGGGATTGAACTTTCTGCCGGCTCGCTGGGTCAAGGGCTTTCAGTAGCCGTAGGAATGGCTTTGGCTGCTAAAATGGATAAAACTTCGTGGCAGGTATACAGCATCCATGGCGATGGCGAGCTTCAGGAAGGCTCCATCTGGGAAGCGGCCATGGCGGCTTCTCATCACCATCTGGATAACCTTACGGCTATCGTCGACAGAAACAAACTTCAGATTGACGGAAGAAACAGCGATGTGATGGAAATTGAACCTCTAAAAGAAAAATGGGAGGCTTTTGGCTGGAATGTTATTTACTGCAACGGAAATGATATTCCCGAAATTCTGGACACATTTAAAACTTCCAGAAATACTAAAGACAAACCGTCCGTAATCATCGCCAAAACCATCATGGGCAAAGGCGTGAAAAGTATCGAAAACGACTATCATTGGCATGGGAAGGTTCCCTTAAAATCTGAAGTCGAAGGTTTTATAAATCAAATAGAATCAAGCATCTAATGCAACAATTTATAAATAAAGGAAACAAGCCGACCAAAACAGGTTTCGGAGAAGGGCTGGCTCAAATCGCTGAACATTATCCACAAATTATAGGTATAGGTGCCGATATTACTCATTCCGTCGGAATGAATTTCTTTGCTGAAAAATTTTCTCACCGGTTTATTTCTTTAGGCATAGCCGAACAAAACTGTATAGGAGTAGCCGCTGGATTGGCTTTATCCGGGAAAATTCCAGTCTTTTCCACCTATGGAGTATTTGCAGCACTCCGGACTACCGATCAGATCAGAATTTCATTATGCTACAACAATCTGCATGTAATCATCGGCGGTGCACATGCCGGAGTTTCGGTAGGGCCCGATGGTGCTACTCATCAGGCATTAGAAGATATTGCAATTATGCGTGTTATGCCAACGATGACAGTTCTTTCGCCCTGCGATGCCACCCAGGCACAAAAAGCCATAATCGCTGCCGTGGAACAAATTAACGGTCCGGTTTATCTTCGTTTCGGCAGAGAAGCCGTTCCTGATTTTACTCCTGTCGATCTTCCTTTCCAAATTGGCAAAGCCCAACTACTTAACCGGGGTAACGATTTAACAATCATTGCAACCGGACATTTAACCTGGGAAGCTCTTCAGGCAGCATATAAACTTAAAGAAATTGGGGTTGCTGCCCGTGTTCTTAACATCCACACTATAAAGCCTATAGATAAAGAAGCCATTATTTCTTCTGCCAAAGAAACTCATGGTATCATCACCGCTGAAGAACATCAGATTACCGGCGGATTAGGAAGCGCCGTAGCGGAAGTTCTCGCTCAGAATTATCCCGTCCCTGTGGAATTCATCGGAATGAAAGATACGTTCGGCGAATCGGGTAAACCCGAAGAATTGATGGAAAAATACGAAATGACCGCCGATCACATTGTTAAGGCAGCTATGCGTTTACTAAAAAGAACCGGAAACTAATTTTTTCTCTAAAGGCAAGAAAATTTCTGTAGGATATTCAATCTTTATTAAAAAAAGTCCGCAGGCAGGCACCGAAAAGCCGGCATCAGAACGGTTTTTACCTTCGATAATTCTTCGTAAATCATCTATCGTTATTTTTTCGCGACCCAAATCAAGCAAAGTTCCTACAATAGCCCTGACCATGTTGCGTAAAAAACGGTCGGCTTTAATGGTAAAAATAAGCATATTATTCTCTTTTTTCCAATTAGCTTTCATGATATGACAGTTATTGGTTTTGACCTGTGTTTTCGATTTTGAAAAACATGAGAAATCCTGATAATCCAATAAAAACTCAGCGCCTTTGTTCATCATTTCAACATTCAGGTTTCCATATACATAATACGAGAACTCTTTTGCAAAAGGATCTTTATTCGAACTAAGGAAATACTGATACGTTCGCGAAACTGCATCAAAACGGGCATGAGCATTCGGCAAAACTGGAAGAATATCGTATACCACCACATCATCAGGTAAATAGCTATTTAACCTGAAAATCAGATTTTCAATTTGTGAAGTTTCAATTTTTGTTTTTACATCAAAATGAGCATAAAATTCCTTCGCATGAACTCCTGTATCGGTGCGGCCGGCTCCTGTAAGTTTAATTTCCTCATCTAAAATTGTTGTAAAACATTCATTCAAAAGCTGCTGAACAGAATTTGCATTGTGCTGAATCTGCCAACCATGAAAACGCATACCATTGTATGCCAGCCTGATAAAATAACGATAAATCACTCTTTAAAAATTTAAACTTTTGCAAAGATATAAATTCATTTCTTTCGATATTTAATTATCTTTCAATAAATAATATTTGGAATGAGTATAAATTAGAAATTTATTCATTATTTTTTTTAAGTTAGCAAATGTTTTTTTCTAAATTTGAAGCCGATTTGTTAACAGAATAACAATGACAATTTAAAAACAATTTATATCAATTAATTATAACAATAAAACATTAAAATTGGAGGAAAAAATGACCGTAACAGAAACACTAATTAAGGACTTAGTTGAAAAACACGGACGAAACAGGAATAGCTTAATGCCTGTTTTACAGGGTGTAGTGCATGAAGAAAAGTATCTATCGGAAGAAGCCATGGTTGCCATTGCTAAAGAATTGGATCTCTCGGCAGCCGAAGTATATGGCACCGCAACTTTTTATACTTTTCTGGATACAAAAGCCCGCGGTAAAAATATTATCCGTGTTTGTAAAACCATCACATGCCACATGAAGGGCAAAGATGAAATAATCAATACCATCGAAAAAACCCTGAAAATAAAAGTTGGAGAAACAACGCATGATAAAAAATTCACTTTACTGACCGCCAATTGTCTTGGCTGGTGTCATAAAGGACCTGTCATGTTGATAAATGATGAGATTTATCCCGAGCTCACGCCTCAAAAAGCTATTGAAATCATTGAAAATTATTCCAAAGCTACAAAATAGGTTTAAACTCAACTTTTTAAATAAAAATTAAACGATAAGAACATGGAAAATAAAAATCTTAAAAAAGTAGATATCATATTCGATACCGAGAGTATAAAACCCTTGGAAGTACTTGAAAAAACTTTACTTAAATCACCGGACGATATCATTTTAGAACTCATAGACTCAGGGTTGAAAGGCAGAGGCGGGGCAGGCTTTCCCACCGGTTTGAAATGGAAATTTACTAAAAACGAAGCCAGCGAAACCAAATACGTGATTTGTAATGCCGATGAAGGTGAGCCGGGGACATTTAAAGACCGTGAAATTCTGGACAGCGTACCTGAAAAAATCTTTACCGGTATGGCTATTTGCGGTTATGTTATTGGCGCCAAAGAAGGATATATTTACCTGAGAGGTGAATACAATTTTCTTTTAAAAACCCTTTTACCTAAACTCGAAACATTTAACAAAGAATTACAAAAAAGAGGAATAGATTTTAAAATTATTTTCAAATCAGGAAGTGGCGCCTATGTTTGCGGGGAAGAAAGCGCACTTTTCGAATCAATGGAAGGTAAACGCGGTGAACCACGAAACAAACCACCCTACCCCACCGTTGCCGGCTATAATGGCAAGCCCACCGTTATCAACAATGTAGAAACGCTCGTTTATGTTACTATGATCTGTAGCATGGGCGCCAAAAAATTCAAATCGTTTGGCACCTCCGACAGTCGTGGATCTAAAGTATTTTCGGTATCTGGCGATACACCAATCCCAGGTATTTATGAGGTAGAATTAGGTATGCCTTTGATTGATTTCGTAAACGAGTTTGGTGATGGTGATACAAAAGCCGTTCAGGTGGGTGGAGCATCGGGACATTGTGTACCCCGAAAAAAGCTCAACGATACCATCATTGGATTTGAAGGAATACCTACCGGAGGTTCAATGATGATTTTTAACAGTTCCCGGTCAATGTACAATGTATTACATGATTACCTGGAATTTTTTAACGAAGAATCCTGTGGCCAGTGCACTCCGTGCCGTGTAGGATGTCAACAATTACTCAAAGGAATTGAAGCCGTTAAAAAAGGCGAGCGCCCTCCGGCATATTTGGATGAATTGAAAAAGCTGACTTCCACAATGAAAATTGCAGCCAAATGCGGTTTAGGCCAATCCGTTGGCAATCCGTTTAATTCAATTGTTGATAATTTCAGAGAAGAAATCATTTATTAATATCATAATTCAGGAGATTCAAAAAATGAGCAAATATTTAGTTAATTTAAAAATAAATAATATTCCGGTTTCCGTTGATGAAGGCACAACAATACTTGATGCAGCCAAGCAATTAAACTTTAAAATTCCTACCCTTTGCAATCACCCCGACTTAAGTGTTGCAGGAAATTGCAGGGTTTGTGTTGTTGAAGTGAAAGGGGCAAAATTATTGGCAGCATCCTGCGCTACACCCGTTTCGGAAGGGATGGAAGTTTATACAAACAGCGAAAAAGTGCGGACTGCCCGTAAGCACATCATTGAGTTGCTTCTTTCCGAACACAATGCCGACTGTACCAAATGCTTTAAAAACGGTCATTGTGAATTACAAGATCTTGCCAATGAATATCGTTTTGGCGACCATGTATTTATTGATTTGGTAAAAGAAAAGACCAAAATTCCGGATATCTCTTCGCCATCTATTTCAAAAGACGACAGTAAATGTATTCGCTGTCAACGCTGTGTCCGTACCTGTTCCGAACTTCAGGCAGTTTCGGCATTGGCAGTCGTCAATAAAGGCGACCACCAAAAAATCTCAACCTTCATGGATAAGCCAATGAATGAAGTTGTTTGTACCAATTGTGGACAGTGTATCAATCGATGCCCTACCGGAGCTTTAACGGAACGAAATTATATCGAAGAAGTTTGGAATGCCATTTATGACCCAAATAAGTTTGTTGTAGTTCAAACTGCTCCAGCCACACGTATTGCCGTTGGAGAAGACCTTGGTTTAAGTGTTGGACATCGGGTTACGGGTAAAATGGTTTCGGCTTTGAAAAAAATAGGTTTTAATAAAGTACTTGATACCGATTTTACTGCCGACCTCACGATCATTGAAGAAGGCAACGAATTGCTTACCCGATTGAAAAAAGCGTTGGTCGACAAAGAACCGGTGGCTTTACCCATGATGACCTCCTGTTCGCCAGGATGGATAAAATTTCAGGAACACATGTTTCCCGAATTACTTGATAATCTGTCAACCTGTAAGTCGCCCCAGCAAATGTTCGGAGCCCTGGCCAAAACTTATTATGCTGAAAAGATCAACATCAAAGCTCAGGACATGATTGTAGTTTCTATTATGCCCTGTACGGCTAAAAAATTTGAATGTGATCGCCCCGAAATGCGCGACAGTGGCTATAAAGATGTAGATTACGTACTCACAACCCGCGAATTAGCAATGATGATCCGTCAGGCCGGCATTGATTTTGATAAATTGGAGGACGAAAATTATGATCGGGTTTTAGGCGAATCTACCGGAGCTGCCGTTATTTTCGGAGCCACCGGAGGAGTGATGGAAGCCGCATTACGCACAGCTTATGAAATAGTTACCGGAAGAGAAGTACCGTTTACCAATCTGAACATTCAACCGGTACGTGGTATGGAAGGCGTAAAAGAAGCAAGCATTAAAATTAAAAATGTAAAACCCGAATGGAGCTTTCTGGAAGGAGTTGATTTGAACGTGGCCGTAGCTCACGGGCTTGCCAATGCAAAAAAAGTGATGGATGCTGTGAAAGCCGGTGCGGTTAATTATCATTTTATCGAAATTATGGGCTGTCCTGGAGGTTGTTTGGGCGGTGGCGGTCAACCTATACCTACTTCATTGGAAATTAGAAAGAAACGTGCAGAAGCCATTTATGATGAAGATGCGAATATGCCTGTTCGTAAATCTCACGAAAATCCTGAAGTTGTGGAGGTTTACAAAGAATACCTTTTCGAACCGCTTGGACATCGTTCGCATGACCTGTTACACACTCATTATAAACCAAGAAACAGGTATTAAAGATTATTTTTAAATTTTTGTTTAAAAAAGGATGGCCAAAACCATCCTTTTTTTGTTTTATTAAAAAAATAAACTGTTATAATATTGATTATCTATAATTTATTTTTTATTATTTAGATCAATTTTAAATTTTTGTTATTTCAATAACATTGTTAATTATTTCACAATAATTTTTGTTTATTAACTTCCGAATAATTAATTTTGCGGTCGTTATTGTAAAATGTAATTTCAAATTAAAAAAATATATACTTTTGCATAAAGAGTTGTAAAACATGAAAATATCAGAAATTTCAAAGATACTGAAGGCCCAAATAGTTTGCGGGATAAAGGAAGAGGAAGGGACTGTTGAATATGCCTTTGCATCGGATCTGATGAGCGATGTTCTTACTCTTGATACGAGTAATTTATTATTAATCACAGGTTTAGCCAACGTACAAACCATACGGACAGCCGAAATGTCGAATATTTCGTATATCGTGTTTTGTCGTGGAAAAAAATTATCTGAAGAAATTATTGAATTAGCCGAAGAAAATCAAATGATTTTGATGGAATGCAGCTACTCTGTATTTAAGACATGCGGTTTATTGTATCAATCTGGTTTAAAAGCAATTTACTAAATATCAATTATTTATGCATTTTGAATTCAAGGTTGAGGGTGGTAATTTTTCAAAAGCCGGCGCTGCTTCGAGCGAGGTTAAAAAAATATTGAAACAACTCAACGTTGATCCAAAGATAATTAAAAGAATTGTAGTTGCCTTGTATGAAGCGGAAGTTAACATCGTTGCACATGCCTATAATGGAATCATTTATGTTGATATTAATACAAAAGAAATTAAAACTCAGTTGATTGATGAAGGTCCAGGGATTCCCGATATACAATTAGCCATGCAAAAAGGGTTTTCAACGGCATCGCCGGAAGTTAGGGAAATGGGATTTGGAGCAGGTATGGGTTTGGCAAATATGAAATCAAACTCTGACGTATTAAACATAAGCAGTGAAGTTGGAAAAGGAACCAATGTGGAAATTATTAATTATTTGAATTAAAATTATGACAGACATTCCTCATTTTCACCACGCATTAAAAATCAAAGACGACCTTTGCATAGGTTGCTCTCATTGCATGGCCGTATGCCCTACCGAAGCTTTACGGATTAAAGGAGGAAAAGCCCGCTTAAACGACAATCGCTGTGTAGATTGCGGTGAGTGTTTCAAAGCTTGTCCTGCATCGGCAATTATTATTGAACACGACGATTTTAATAAAATATTTGAATTTACTTATCGCATTGCACTCGTTCCGGCTATCTTCATCGGACAATTTCCTGATGGCGTATCTATACGTCAGATTTACAGCATTTTGATGGAAAAGGGATTTACCCATATTTTTGAAGTTGAACAAGGGGTAGAAGTATTGATCGAAGCAATGAACGAAAAAATACGAAATGAAAACACAATCAAACCGCTGATTTCATCCTTTTGTCCGGCAATCATCCGTTTAATTCAGGTAAAATTTCCTGCTTTGGTGGAAAATATTCTTCTGCTTAAACCACCACTCGACATTTCGGCTTTATACTGCAAAAAACAATTGATGGACTCGGGTGTTCCCGAATCAGAAATTGGCATTTTTTATATCACTCCATGTGCAGCCAAGATTGCGGCTGTAAAAAGTCCTGTCGGAGACGATACTTCGCCCATCACCGGAGTCATAAATATGGATTTTATTTTTAATAAAGCCTACCGCAGTTTAAAACATAGCAGTACAGATACATGCCAGATACCTCTGAACAAACCACTAACAGGTAAAGCTTTACGTTGGAGCCTTACCGATGGCGAATCTGACAACCTGGAAGGAAGTAGCCTGGCCATTGATGAGATTCATAATGTAATAGAATTTTTAGAAAAAATTGAAAACGATGAAATTACCGATGTGGATTTTCTCGAACTCCGTGCCTGCGACGAAAGTTGTGCCGGCGGAGTTTTGACGACAGCTAACCGTTTTCTGGCAGCAAGACGTTTAAAACATCGGGCGGAAGAAAAAAATCAGGATGATGAATTTCCAGAAAAAGAAACGGACATCAGCGATTATAAAAACTATCTTAATCAACACATTACTTTAAGTGAAGTTAAGCCACGTTCAATGATGAAATTGGACGAAAACATGTCGGAAGCCATGAAAAAAATGGATAAAGCAAATGAGTTGATTAAGCAATTGCCACAAGTTGATTGCAGTGTGTGTGGTACTCCCAACTGTGCAGCATTAGCCGAAGACATTGTTCAGGGAAAAGCAAAGTTAAACCAATGTATTTTCATCCAAAAAAAACTTGAACAAAAAGGTAAATTACCTCCCGAAAAATCAATAGAAATCATTAAAGAAATCTGGGGAAATAATAAATTGGAAAATAACATTTAATCATTCAAATAGCATGAAAGTTTCAGAATTAGTAAATACACTTGGATTAAAAGTATATAGCGGCGAAGCCGGCTTGGATAAAGAAATTGAAGGCGGTTACACCTCCGATCTTTTGAGCGATGTAATGGGAAATGCTGATGCCGGGTTTGTTTGGATTACTCTTCAGACCCATAAAAACATAATGGCTATCGCTTCGCTTAAAGAATTGGCAGCCATTATCCTGGTAAAAGGCAATCAACCTGAAGAAGATACGGCTATGCAAAGCAATTCAGAAGGAATTCCAATTTTGGGTACAGATTCTGAATCCTTTGAAATTTCGGGAATGTTGTACAATCTTATCAAAAAATAGGATGGAAACCTTCAGGGCTGACTTACATATACATACTGTTTTGTCGCCTTGCGGTGATTTAGAAATGAGTCCGGCAAATATTGTACATGCCGCTAAAGAAAAGAATATAGATATCATTGGAATTACAGATCATAATTCCACGAAACAATGTGAGGTGATAAAACAGGTTGCCTGTTCGGAAGGGATATTTGTAATGACAGGCGCCGAGGTTACCACAAAGGAAGAAGTACATTGTTTAACGTTCTTTGAAACAACCGAAAAACTATTCGAATTTCAGCAATATCTTGATTTACACTTACCTGATATTAAAAACGATACAAAATTATTTGGGTATCAGGTTGTAGTGGATAAAGAAGAAAATATTGTTGAAGAAGAGGATCGTTTACTTATTTCTGCTTTGGATCAAAGCCTTGAAGATATTGAAAAAAAAGTACACCAATTAGGTGGTTTATTTATACCAGCTCACATCAACAAGTCTAAATTCAGCATTATAAGCCAATTAGGATTTGTACCTGCCGATTTACAGTTTGAAGCACTGGAAATCTCAAAGCATGTTAGTAAAACCGATTTTTTAAGCAAAAATCGCTATCTGAATAAATTCACTTTTATCCAGGATTCTGATGCTCATTATGTTGAAAATATCGGAGAAATAAGCACCCGATTTCTGATGGAAGAAATTTCTTTTGAAGAAATACGCATGGCTTTGGCTGGCATTAACGGTCGGGAGGTAATTGTAGGATGAAAGATTTATCATTACACATTCTCGACATCATCCAGAACTCTATTTCTGCCAAAGCAAACCTGATCGAGCTGACAATAGAAGAAAATCTGAAAGACAATCTTTACACGCTTACTTTTATTGATAATGGCATAGGAATGAGTGATGAAACTGCAAAAAAAGTGGTCGATCCTTATTTCACCAGCCGAACCACCCGAAAGGTTGGTCTGGGATTACCACTTTTGAAACAAAATGCCGAACGCACCGGCGGATATTTAACCATTACCTCAAAAGAAGGATGTGGCACAACCGTTAAAGCAGTTTTTCAGCACAACAGTATCGACAGGCCTGTTTTGGGCGACATTGCCGGAGTAATTGTGTTGCTCTGTTCGGCAAACCCCGAAATAAATTTCGTTTACCGGCACATAACCGAAAGCGGAGAATATATTTTTGATAGCCGTGAAGTCAAAGAAACTCTTGAAGGAGTTTCTATTTCAAATCCTGATATCATGAAATATCTTAAAGAAATGATAAAAGAAAATTTATTGGAAATTAATACAAATAACTAATTTTGCGCCACTTTTTAGGATCTGCAATAAAAATTTTGATAATCAAATTAAAGAACATAACATTAACATACAAAGTAAATTATGGCAAAAGTAAAATCATTGGCTGATTTAAAAAAGATCAAAGATGGTCTTCAGTCAAAAATGGATTTGCGGGAAAAAAGTACTCATCCCGAAAACCTTGTACAAATAAAAGTAGCGATGGCAACTTGTGGCATAGCCTCCGGAGCAAAGGATGTAATGGATTACCTGATTGATGAATTGGATAAACGTAACATCGAAGCCGTGATTACACAAACCGGTTGCATGGGATATTGTTATGCCGAACCCACCATTGAAGTTACATTACCTAACCAGGAACCTGTTGTTTTTGGCTATGTTAATGTTAAAAAAGCCGATGAAATCATCGAAAAATTCATCAAAAACGGCGAATTGGTGGATGGAATAATTCCTGTAAATTACGAAACGATACATTCAAAATAAAGGAGGAAAAAAGAATGGCTAAATACAAAATGCATCTCTTAGTTTGTGGTGGTACCGGATGCCGGGCTTCTGCAAGTGAAGAGATATTGAAAAATTTGAAAACCATTATTAACGATAAAGGACTTGCCGATGAAGTACAGGTAATTATGACCGGTTGCTTTGGGTTTTGCGAAAAAGGCCCTATCGTAAAAGTGATGCCCGATAATACTTTTTATACAGAAGTAAAACCAGAAGATGCACGTGAAATCGTTGAAGAACACGTTGTAAAAGGACGTAAAGTTACCCGTCTTTTATATACTGATCCCGAAAACAAGGAACATATCAGCGATTCCAAACATATGGGTTTCTATAAAAAACAAATTCGTATTGCTTTACGAAATTGTGGTTTTATCAATCCCGAAAATATTGACGAATACATTGCACGCGACGGTTATCAGGCATTAGGAAAATGTTTATCCGAAATGACTCCCGACCAGGTAATTGCTGAAATAAAAAATTCAGGATTGCGCGGACGTGGCGGTGCAGGTTTTCCTACAGGTTTAAAATGGGAAATCACCCGTAAATCGAAAGCCGATCAAAAATATGTAGTATGCAATGCTGATGAAGGCGATCCCGGTGCTTTTATGGATCGTTCTGTCCTTGAAGGCGATCCTCATTCAGTAATCGAAGCTATGGCTATAGCCGGTTACTGCATTGAAGCCGATAAAGGATTGGTATATATCCGTGCTGAATATCCACTGGCTATCGAACGTTTAAAAATAGCTATTAAACAGGCACGCGAATACGGATTACTGGGCAACGATATCCTGGGAACCGGATTCAATTTTGATATTGAACTGCGTTATGGCGCCGGAGCTTTTGTTTGTGGTGAAGAAACCGCCCTAATCCATTCCATGGAAGGACATCGTGGCGAACCGACATTAAAACCTCCGTTTCCATCGGTTTCAGGTTATTTAGGAAAACCCACAAACGTTAACAACGTAGAAACCTTTGCCAATGTCCCTGTAATCATTAATAAAGGTGCCGAGTGGTTTTCCAGTATTGGCACCGATAAATCCAAAGGTACCAAAGTATTTGCCCTTGCCGGAAAAATTAACAACGTAGGTTTGATTGAAGTTCCGATGGGAACTACGTTACGCGAAGTTATTTTTGAAATTGGCGGTGGCATTAAAGACGGCAAAAAATTCAAAGCCGTTCAAACCGGAGGTCCTTCGGGTGGCTGCTTAACAAGCAAACACCTCGATATGCCTATAACCTATGAAAATCTTGTTGCCAGCGGCTCCATGATGGGTTCGGGCGGGATGATAGTTATGGACGAGGACGACTGTATGGTTAAAATTGCCCGTTTCTATCTTGATTTTACCGTTGAAGAATCCTGCGGAAAATGTACACCTTGCCGCGTTGGGAACAAACGTCTTGCAGAAATTCTCGACGAAATCATCAAAGGTAATGGAACCATGGAGGACATCGAAAAATTACGTAATCTCGGTAATGTAATTAAAGATACCGCTTTATGCGGATTAGGACAAACATCTCCAAACCCCATTCTTTCTACTTTGGATAATTTCTATGACGAATACCTGGCTCACGTTGTTGATAAAAAATGCCCAGCCGGTCAGTGTAAATCCCTGCTAAAATACGTCATTGATCCGGAAACCTGTGTTGGTTGTACTGCCTGTGCACGCAATTGCCCGGTCAATGCCATTTCAGGTGAACGTAAGATGGCTCATCTGATTGACCAGTCGGTTTGCATCAAATGCGGTGCCTGCTATGAAAAATGTAAATTCGATGCTATTAGTATTCAATAAATTAATAAAGAAGGCAAAATGGAACTCATAAAATTAACCATAGATAATAAAACCGTTGAAGTAGAAAACGGAACAACCATTCTGAAAGCAGCCCGTCAAATCGGGATTGATATACCTACCCTGTGTTATTTCGACCTTGGCGACATGCACATCGAAAATAAACCTGGTGGATGCCGTGTTTGCGTTGTTGAAGTTGAAGGTCGTCGCAACCTGGCTCCAGCCTGTGCTACCGATTGTACTCCCGGAATGGTAGTTCATACTCATACCCTCCGGGTAATCAATGCCCGCCGCACCGTGGTTGAACTGATGCTCAGTGATCATCCTGCAGACTGTTTAATTTGTGCAAAATCAGGAAACTGTGAACTGCAGGACCTGGCTCATCGTCTTGGCATTCGCGACATCCCTTATCAGGGAGAAAAATCAACCTACCGGAAAGACACTTCTCCGGCAATTATACGCGATGTTGATAAATGTATTATGTGCCGTCGTTGCGAAATGATGTGCAACACTATACAAACCGTTGGCGCTCTTTCAGCCGTTAACCGTGGATTTACTGCTGTTGTTGCTCCGGCTTTTGAGATGAATCTTGAAAAATCTGTTTGTACATACTGCGGACAATGTGTTTCGGTATGTCCTACCGGCGCTTTAACCGAAGTTGATCATACACGTAAAGTACTTAGCGCTTTAACGGATCCCACAAAAACCGTTGTGGTTCAAACAGCTCCGGCTGTTCGTGCTGCTCTTGGCGAAGAGTTTGGTATGGAACCCGGTACTCTTGTTACCGGTAAAATGGCAGCCGCTTTACGCTTGTTAGGTTTTAATTATGTTTTTGATACCGACTTTGCAGCCGACCTTACCATCATGGAAGAAGGAACCGAATTGCTCGACCGTTTGACACGCTTTTTGGAAGGCGACAAATCGGTTAAGCTCCCTATTCTAACATCCTGCTGTCCGGGTTGGGTTAAATTCTTTGAAACGAACTTCCCCGAAATGAAAGACGTTCCATCTTCAGCTAAATCACCTCAGCAAATGTTTGGAGCTATTGCCAAGAGTTATTTTGCCGATAAGATTAAAGTTGACCGTAAAGACATGGTTGTCGTTTCGGTGATGCCTTGTCTGGCAAAGAAATTCGAATGCGAACGTCCTGAATTTAAGGTAGACGGCGATCCTGATGTAAACTATTCCATTTCCACCCGCGAATTAGCCAATCTGATCAAACAAGCCAACATCGATTTCATGTCGTTGCCGGATGAAGATTTTGATTCTCCTTTAGGCGAATCCACAGGTGCTGCCGTTATTTTTGGAACCACCGGCGGTGTTATCGAAGCCGCTGTTCGTACCGCTTATGAAGTTTATACCGGCAAAACATTAGAAAAAGTCGACTTTGCACAATTACGTGGCCTGGAAGGCATGCGCGAGGCAACCATTGATTTCAACGGATTACCTCTTCATATTGGTATTGCTCATGGTTTAGGACATGCACGTCAATTATTGGAAGATGTTCGCGCTGGTAAAAGCACTTTCCATGCCATCGAAATTATGGCTTGCCCGGGTGGCTGTATCGGCGGAGGCGGACAACCCTTCCATCACGGACACGAAAGCATCCTAAAAGCTCGTCAGAAAGCTATTTATCAGGAAGATGTCAACAAGCCCCTCAGAAAATCTCATGAAAATCCGGACATTATCAAATTGTATGAAGAATTTCTTGGAAAACCTTTAGGCGAAAAATCACATCACCTGCTTCATACTCATTATTTCGACAGAAGTCAGGAAATATTTTTAGACAAGTAATTCATTTTTAATAAGATTATTATCATGGCAAATATCAAAATACCTGAAAGCAAATTAGCCGAAATCAAAGCTATTTGTAAAGAATTTAATAATGAAAAAGGCGAGCTGATTAATATACTTCACAAAGTACAAACTTCCTTTGGCTATTTACCTGCAGAAGTGCAGGAAGTAATTTCACGTGAGATTAATGTTCCACTTGCAACTGTTTATGGTGTGGTTACCTTTTATTCATTCTTTACGATGACTCCAAAAGGCGAACATCCTATTTCCATTTGCCTGGGAACAGCTTGTTATGTGCGTGGTGCTGAAAAAGTTCTCGACGAATTCAAAAAACAACTCAACCTGCAGGTTGGCGATACTACCCCCGACGGTAAGTTTTCGCTCAGTTGCCTGCGTTGTGTAGGCGCCTGTGGACTTGCTCCTGTTGTAATGATAGGCGAAAAAGTTTATGGACGCGTTGCTCCTGATGGCGTTAAGGACATCATTGCAGAATACGTAAAATAAATTTTTAATTAAATGTAATTAAAAGCATTGCTGTTTGCCGATAAAGTAAACAGTAATGCTTTTTTAGTTGATAGTTGATTGTTGATAGTCGTTAGTTATTTCGTAAAGGATAAATTTTGGAATCAATATTCGAAGAAGACCTTTATGTTACTGCATACAATACCGACAGTAACGGGTGGTTAAATATCTATTCTCTGTTCAACTTCCTTCAGGAAGCGGGTGGAAACCATGCAAAAAAACTGGGTGTCGGTTTCAACTCTATGCAAACGGAAGGTGTTTTTTGGGCTCTTTCGCGAATTAAGGTTATTATAAACGTTTTACCCAAATGGGGCGATACCATTCATCTGCAAACATGGCCCAAAGGAGTAGATAAGTTGTTTTTTATGAGGGATTTTATTCTTACGGATAAAAACAACCAACCCATAATTACCGCCACCTCAGCCTGGATAGTAGTTGATGTTAACAAACGACGCCCGCTAAAGCCCCAAACGATTGATTACAGTATGCCCGACAATCACGGGAAGTTTGCTATACGCGAAATACCTGGAAAGCTCACCTCCCCTATTACTAACCCTTTGTTTCGGTATGAAAGAAATGTGTCAATCAATGAAATTGATGTAAATAAGCATGTAAATAATGCCCATTATGTACAATGGCTGATGGATTGCTTCGATTTATCCTATGTAAGCTCTCACCAACTGGCATCTATCCAGATAAACTATCTCGAAGAAATGAAATACGGAGATAAAGTCTCAATTTTTACTGCCACGAATGATGTTTCCGATCAATTTTATATAGAAGGTGCAAAAACCTCCGACCACAGCAAGGCTTTTCAGGCATTGACGGAATGGAAAAAGCTTGATTAAAGGTATAACAAAAATACCGTTGCCCGTTTGTTGATATCTGGCAATTGGGTTTTCCAATCACGCAATGTACGGGTAACAATCATTTCACTATCCAGTGTTATGTCGCAGGCAATACACAATCGTAAATCGGGGCTACAGGAAGAAATAATGCTTTCCAGCATTTGCATATTACGGTAAGGCGCTTCAATAAACACTTGTGTTTGGTGGTTCAGTCGTATATTGCGCTCAACTTCCCGTATTTTTTTAATTCTTTCCTCTTTTTTTGCTGGCAAATATCCGATAAAAGCAAAGTTTTGACCGTTAAATCCCGAAGCCATCAACGCCAGTATAATGGATGAGGGACCAACCAGCGGAATTACCCTGATTTGATGCAGATGAGCAAGTTCAACAATTTTGGCGCCCGGATCGGCTACACAAGGAACTCCAGCTTCGGATAATAGTCCGATATTTTTACCTTTAGAAATTGAAGCAAGATACCCTGACAATTCCATTTCCGTGGTATGTTCGTTGAGAGTATGAAAAGTCACCATCTCAAAATCACGTTCATACCCAATTTTACGCAAAAAGCGACGAGCCGTTCGCACTTCTTCAACAATAAATTCATCGAGCGAAAGAATAATACCAGTATTGAAAAAAGGCAAAATTTTATCAACTGGGCTATCACCCAACGGAGTAGGAATCAGATAGAGATTGCCGCCCGGTTGTTTCATAATAAAAAGATTAATAAACGAATATCGTGAAAAATTACCATTTAAAGCACAAAGAGTTAAACTTCATTTTAGCTATTTAAATTGAGCTAAAATGCGATTTACCTCTGCGCGTTTTTTATCAAGCAAATCCCGGCTTAACGCTTCAGCCAGAAATCTCAGGTAAGGTTCGGTATTCGATGGGCGAATATTAAACCACCAGTCGCGAAATTCAACACGGTAGCCATCAAAATCGTAAAAAGCGGTAGCCTTTTCCAACCCCATAAAATAATCCTTGATAGCTTCCATAGCTTCGGCTTTTTGTTGAATTTTGAAATTGATCTCTCCGGAATTGATATATCCACCGGCAATTTCAGCCATCAGTTCCGAGACCGTTTTCCCTTGTTTTTTCATCTCAGCAAAAACATTGAGCATGATAAGACAGGCAAGCATGCCGGAATCGGAATAATAAAAATCACGGAAATAGTAATGCCCCGCCAGCTCGCCACCAAATAATCCATTGATTTGACGAAGTTTCAGAGCAGCATAAGCTCTTCCTACCCGCCACATATACATCTGATAACCAAGTTTTTCAATATATTCTTTTACAGCCTTCGATGTGCGAATATCCTGAAGCGCTTTTCCTTTTTCTTTATCTGAAAAATAAATACCTAAAACGGCTATCATCAGGTCGGGCGAAATAAATTGTCCCTTTTCATCCACAAACATAACTCTGTCGGCATCACCGTCGAAAATCACGCCGATATCGCAATGTTCCTTTAAAACAACCTTTTTAAGATCAGCAGTATTTTCAGGAATCAGTGGATTTGGCTCATGATTTGGGAATGTGCCATCTGGTTCTTCAAAAATGTAAACGGGCGAATTACCAAGCAAGTCCCTGACTAAAAGTGATGACATTCCATTGGAACAATCCACAGCCATTTTAAGATTTGAAAAATCGGATAGATATTTCTTCATAAAATTCAGATAATCTGTCCTGATTTCAAAAGGAATTACTTTTCCTTTATTTTCAGAGACAACCATAATCTCCGTTTCCATCCATTTTTCAATCTCCGACAAGCCGGTATCATAACCAACAGGTAATGCGTCTTTTCGAGATATTTTCAAGCCATTGTATTCCTTTGGGTTATGTGATGCGGTAATCATTACCGACGCATCAAATCCGTAACGGGCAGTGGAATAATAAACCATAGGCGTAGTTGCCAGTCCAATATCATACACATCGGCTCCGGCATCGGTTATTCCTTTTATTAGATATTCAAATATTTCATCTGAAGAAGTTCGAACATCTCTTCCTACCAGAACTTTTTTAGCATTGAGCAAACGAGGAATAAAAAATCCGATTTTCCGGACATCATTTTTATTAAAATCGCGGTTATATATTCCCCGGATATCATAGGCTTTAAAAATTTCCATATTATCGTTTTATGTTCATTCTGTCTAATGCCTGCTGGTATTTTCGTGCATTCATGCTATGTTGTTCATAATTATAGGCAAAATTATGGAAACCCGATAAATCATCTTTAGCACAGAAATACAAATAGTAATGTTTTTCGAAGTTCAAAACAGCATCAATGGAAGCTATAGAAGGAAGACATATTGGCCCGGGAGGCAAGCCGAAATATTTATACGTATTGTATGGTGAATCCAATTTTTTATACTCGTTCAAAACACGTTTTATCGAAAAATCACCCAAAGCCCATACAAGCGTCGGATCGGCTTCGAGCAGCATTCCATATTTAAGTCTGTTCAAATATACTCCGGCAATTCGTGGTTTCTCGCTGTCTTTATTCGTTTCTTTCTCTACGATGGAAGCTAAAATTGACACTTGCGGCACCGTTAAACCTATTTTTTTTGCTTTTTCCTTGCGTTCTTCGGTCCAAAATTTGTCATATTCCTTATTCATTCTTGTAATAAGCTCATCAGCAGTAATATTCCACCAGGTTTCGTAAGTATTGGGAATAAAGGTAACAAGGATATTTTCAGTGTTTAACCCAAATTTTTTAACGTATGACTTATCATTCAGCAATTTAATGATGGATGATGAATCGGCTTCAATTTGTTCCGAAATTCGTTGGGCGAAGTCCATTTTGGTACGGATATTATTAAAAACCAATTTCACAGGTTCCTGTTTACCCGAACGCAACATATTGATTAACGTATTGTTGCTCATTCCTCTTTTCACCAAGTATTTCCCTGGACGAATATGTGAAGGATACGCTTTTTTTTGTGCAACCCATTCAAAAGATTTCCGGTTAATGATCAATCCTTTTTGATAAAGTAAATTTTTTACTTTATCAAAGTTGGCGTTTGTAGGAATAAAAACATCTTCAGATGTTTGGTCGCCAAGCCAAACATTATTCATGTATATCATTTTGTATCCTATCACACAAGCAACTAACACCAGTACAATAAAAACAATACTGATTGTTCTCCTAATCCGTAACCGTTGTTTGCGTTTTGCACCACTATACCCCGACAAATAATACGCTGCCATAATTACCCAATTTAATGATTAAGTATCAATTGTAAAATATATTCATCAATAAAAGAATCTTCAAGAAAAACCCAGTCTTTTTTAATACCAGTCAACTCAAAATTAAATTTCCGGAATAATTTCAGACTGGCGTTGTTATTTACACAAATTCCACAATAAAGCTGATGGAGGTGCAGGACTTCTTTTGCATATTTAATTACCGTATCAAGTGCATCAGCGGCGTAACCATTTTGTTGCTTATCGCGGCTAATTAGTATACCAACGCCTGCCCTCAAATTATGAGGATCGAAATCGTATAAATCAATTGTGCCAACAGGTTGGTAGGTTTTATCAGGTAATTCCAGATCAATCATCAGCCTGAGTTGCTTGTTGGTATAAATATCCTGTTGTGAACTTAATACATATTGTTCCAGAACAAAACGCGAAAAAGGTGATGTAGTATTGCTTATATGCCAAAGTGAAGCATCATTTTCCCATTGAAAGAGCAGGTTCACATCTTCTGGTTCCAACGCACGCAAAACAATATGTTTACCTTTAATCATTATAAAAAATTTGTAACAAAAATAATATTAATCACAATATTAATACCAGAGAATTTTTATTTAAAAATAATGTCAGGATATGGAATTTTAATCATCACTTTTTTTATCATCGAATTGCTATCGCCTGTTAGTCTTGCAAAGTAAATATTCTTGGGAAAACCAAAAACATCGAAGGAAATTCCGCTATAATCACTAACATAATCATATTCAAACACTTTTCCACAATCATTAATAAATTCTACCTTTTTATATTTATTTTTGCTCTCGATGCTCACTACAAAATATTCAGTAGCCGGTATAGGCGAAACGGTTACTTCTTCAAAACTATTAGCATCTGTTTCTTTTAATTTTGCAATATCATTAATCTCAATCTGATCAACATCAAACATAAAATTACCGGTTGACTTACGACAAATAAGTTTAAACCAAGCCGATTTACCGGCATAGGAATAAATAGGAAAACTCACGTCAACATAAGCAAGCGAAGGAATATGAGAATCTTTGTTAATAATTCCGAGATTTTCAAACTCTTTTCCATCAGTACTAATAAGTATTTCAATTTCATCATTTTCCCCAAGCACTTTGGGCATTGCTATCGTACGTTCCAGATCAACAATGCGATAACGTATTGACACTTCCGAATGAAAAGAAATAATACCTATTTTTGGAAATGACAGGGTATCTTTCTTAAAAAAGGAATAATCGTAAGGCAAATCCTCGATATTTCGTGCATATTCCTGCGAATAGACAAATAAAGTATTTATGGAACAAATTGTTAGTAAAATAAAATATTTAAAAAAAAATAATTTATTTTTCATACTAAATTATTGTCTTTACGCTTTTTATACCTCAATTTCTCCTTTAAAAACCAGTTTTGCAGGTCCTTCCAGCCAAATGTCAGTGAAAAAATCACCTTTTCTTGAAAAACTTACATTTAAACTTCCACCTTTGGTTTGAACAGAATATTTAAGATGATTATTTTTATATGATGCGGCTATAGCCGATGCCGTAACGCCAGTTCCACACGAAAGTGTTTCATCTTCAACACCTTTTTCATACGTCCTAACCATGAGATTATTGTCGTGAATTTCAACAAAATCAATATTAATGCCCTCTTCTGCAAACCGTTGATTGTATCGTATGGCTCTTCCGCTCGAAAAAACATCAATTTTTTTAACATCGTTTACAAACGTTACAAAGTGCGGAGTGCCGGTATTCATTATAAATACATTTTTCGACAATTCCACCTCTTTCACATCCGACATTTTAAGTGAAATTCTGTCAATTTCATTATCATGATCAATAATGTTAGCAATATGCTCACCATCAGCGGCTATAAATTTAACATTTTCATTACAAATACCTATTTTATGCGCAAAAGCGGTTATGCATCTTCCACCATTACCACACATCGTCGCTTCTTTCCCATCTGAATTATAATAAACCATTTCAAAATCAAAGGGTTTCCTTTCCTGTAAAAGCAACAATCCGTCCGCGCCTATGCCAAAATGACGGTCGCATAAGTTTGAAATCAATTCTTTACCACCAATAAATAATAAATTTCGATTATCAATGATGATGAAATCATTGCCTGTTCCATGATATTTATAAAAAGGTATTCTCATTTTGATTTTAATTTTTTTGTCTATTCACTGACCAACCTAACATTTTCCTGACAGTATGGAAATAAGGAATTACCATGCATTGTTTTTCAGCCGAATACAACAATTTCATTCATTTCAAAAATATTGCACAAAATTAGCATTAATTGTTTGAATACTGATGAACTTTGAATTAACATTTTTTAACGGATATATACATACTGTTGATATTTTGGATGCGTTTTAAAGTTTTATCAAAAAATAGCATACAAGAAAAATAAGGTATAAAATTTGTTTTATCAAGAACCATAAAAATTAAATTAAACTTAAATTACATTAAAACAGAAAAGTATGAAAAAGATAGGAAGCGCCATCTTTATGGCTTTTGTAGGCGGAATGATTTCACTGGGAGCTTATTCATTTGCTCAGAAACAACATTATGGGCGTAGCAGCATTCAACCGGATACGCCCGTTCAAAATGCAAATTATGTCCCGGATAATCCCGTAACCGGTCCCGATTTTACTACCGCTGCAAATTTGACAGTTCATGCAGTAGTACATATCAAAACCGAGTATCAACGGAAAAGTAATGTTTATGACAATTTTTTTGATTTCCGTGATTTTTTCAATTTAGATCCTAATATGCCACAATATCAGCAAAACCAAGCTCCGGTTCAGGCATTTGGCTCAGGTGTCATTTTGTCTGATGATGGTTATATTGTAACCAACAATCATGTTGTACAGGATGCGGATAAAATTGAAGTTACCCTCAACGATAAAAGAACCTTCACCGCAGAAATTATAGGTACTGATCCTTCATCCGATTTAGCATTAATAAAAATTGAAGCTAAAAATTTGCCTTACATTCCTTTCGGAAATTCCGATGATGTAAAGATAGGAGAATGGGTTCTTGCCGTGGGAAATCCGTTCAATTTAACCTCAACGGTTACAGCAGGAATCGTAAGTGCAAAAGCACGTAACATTAATATTTTGGGAACAGAAGGTGCTATTGAATCATATATACAAACGGATGCAGCAGTAAATCGCGGAAACAGCGGAGGCGCCCTTGTAAATATTAAAGGGGAACTTATTGGCATCAATGCTGCTATTGCATCGCATTCAGGAAATTATGAAGGTTATTCTTTTGCAATACCTGTAAATATTGTTAAAAAAGTTACCAACGACATAATGAAATACGGAGACGTTCAGCGGGCATATATCGGTGTAAACATTCGTGAAATTGATGCAGCTTTTGCTGAAAAAGAAGGATTAAAAGATGTTAAGGGCGTTTATGTTGCCGAATTAACTGAAGATGGCGCTGCCAAAAATGCAGGTATTCATACCGGAGACGTCATTATCAGCATTGAAGGCAGCGCCGTTAACAGCACTTCCGAATTATTGGAAATTGTAGGTCAGCATAGCCCTGGCGATAAAGTAAATCTTTTAATTCGACGGGATAATAAAGAGTTAACTATTCCCGTTGTACTTAAAAACAAACAAGGGAATACGGCCATAGTTAAAAATAACGATGAAAAAAATGTCATTTCTGTTTTAGGTTCCACCTTCGAAACGGTATCTAAAGACGAAATGAATCGTCTTGGCATCAAAAACGGTTTAAAAGTGATAAAACTTGGTAATGGTAAGCTTAAAGAAGTTGGTATAAGAGAAGGCTATATTATTACCGCCATAGACAAGCAATCAATAAAAAATGAAGAAGATTTATATAATGCCCTAAAAAACAGAGAAGGTGGTGTTCTGATTGAAGGAATATATCCCAACCATAAACGGGCATGGTATGGATTTGGATTATAATTAAACTTTTTGTAACCTTTTTTGTTATAATACGTAAAATTATGGTAAGATATAAATATAGATAATAATTTTTATTTGTTATTAATCCATATTTAGGTTTACAAAGAAAAAACCATTGTAAAATGAGACAATTAAAAATAACAAAATCAATCACTAACCGCGAAAACGCTTCCTTGGATAAATATTTACAGGATATTGGGAAGGAAGGAATGATAACTGCGGATGAGGAAGTTTTGTTGGCTCAGCGTATTAAAACCGGTGATCAGAAAGCTTTGGAAAAATTAATTAAAGCCAATCTTCGATTTGTAGTATCTGTTGCTAAACAATATCAAAATCAAGGACTTAGTTTACCAGACCTAATCAATGAAGGAAATTTAGGTTTAATCAAAGCCGCCCAACGTTTCGACGAAACGCGCGGATTCAAATTTATTTCGTATGCCGTTTGGTGGATACGTCAATCTATATTACAAGCACTTGCCGAACAATCGCGTATTGTACGTTTACCTCTGAATCAGGTGGGTTCGTTAAATAAAATTTCAAAGGAAGCATCACGCCTTGAACAAAAATTTGAACGGCCGCCTTCTGCATTTGAACTTTCTGAATCTCTTGAAATACCACAGCAAAAAATTGATGCTGCTCTTAAAATTTCAACCCGGTACGTTTCCATGGATGCTCCATTACCACAGGATGAAGATTCAAAATTTATTGATTTCTTCGTCAGCGATGATATTCCGGTTACCGATTATGGATTAATGCGGGAATCGTTATCACAAGAAATCCAACGTTCATTGGCAACACTTACCGAAAAAGAACGGGATGTGGTAAATCTTTTTTACGGAATTGGCGTACCACATGGACTTACCCTCGATGAAATAGGTTCAAAATTTGATCTTACCCGCGAACGTGTTCGTCAGATTAAAGAAAAGGCAATCCGTCGGTTAAAACACACCTCGCGAAGTAAATTGCTCAAAGCTTATCTGGGGCAATAAAACTTTTTTAAAAAAATATAGGGGTTATCCAATTTATTGTTGGTTACCCCCTTTTTTTTTATATATTTGAAGCCCGTAAAGACTTCCTTATTCAATTTTTTAAAATCTAAATCAAAAAGTATGGAAAATACGGGTTACAAGGGCAATGATTCAAACAATCATTATCAAAAAACGTTAGATAAATGGATTAATGATGAAAAAGCAGCCAATGAATTTATTGATGTCATAGGCAAACTATGGTTTGACAAATCTATTGAGTTGATATTTTTACGTCGTCAGTTGCTCGATCGTGGAGCAAGCAACATCCTTCACAAACATTCCTACGCCTTAAATATTATTAAACAACCGCTTTGCATTCAGGATTCGCTCAAGATTGCCAAAGCGATGCTCGAATTAGATTTAGCTCCCGCCCGTATTGATATCGGACGATTAAACAGCGAATGGCTTTTAGAACATAATAATTACAAAAGCATCACTGATTTTCTCATTCAAAAGCTCAATTATATTGTTGGAGCTAAACCGCGCAGCGAAAAAACTCAAGATGTTGTTCTTTATGGGTTTGGACGAATTGGCAGATTGGCCGCCCGCCAGTTAATCAATGCTGCAGGAAACGGTTCTCAGTTACGACTTAGAGCCATTGTAACACGATCGAATTCGGATGAAGATATCCGTAAACGAGCATCCCTTTTTCGTAAAGATTCTGTTCACGGTCAATTTGAAGGAGTTGCCATTGAAGATCTGGAAAATAAGTCTTTATTTATCAATGGTCATACCATAAAAATGATTACCAGCTCAAATCCTGAAGATATTGATTATGAATCATATGGAATCAGAAACGCCCTGTTAATCGACAACACAGGCACAGCCCGCGACCGTGTCGGATTAAACCGTCACCTGAAAGCTAAAGGTATTGACAAAGTTTTACTAACGGCGCCAGGAAAGGGCGATATCCCAAATATTGTTTACGGTGTAAATCAGGAAAGCCTTGATCTGGAAAATGAAACCATTTTTTCCGCTGCCTCCTGCACCACAAATGCTGTTGTACCGCCTCTATACGTAATTGAAAATGAACTGGGTATCATAAGAGGCCATCTCGAAACCATTCATTCCTATACCAACGATCAAAACCTACTCGATAATTATCATAATAAAACACGACGTGGACGATCAGCACCGCTTAACATGGTAATTACTGAAACCGGTGCAGCTTCTGCTGCCGTAAAAGCGGTTCCAAGCCTTAAAGGTAAACTCACAGCTAATTCTGTAAGAGTACCCACTCCGGATGTTTCCTTAGCTATTCTTTCTCTTAATGTTGCCCACGAAACATCCCGCGAAGAAGTAAACGAAATCATGCGTATTGCTTCCTTAAAAGGAACACTTATCGAACAAATTCGTTATTCCACATCCAATGAATTAGTGTCGTCCGATTGCATTGGTGATTCCTGCGCTTGCGTTTTTGATAGCGCTGCCACTCTTGTTTCTGAAGATAAGCGTAATATCGTACTCTATGTTTGGTACGATAATGAATTTGGTTATACCAGTCAGGTAATCAGATTGGCCAAACATATCGGCCAGGTTAAAAGTTACCGGTATTATTAAAATTCTGATACATTGTTACATATCGGGGTGATTTAATTGATCACCCCTTTTCATTCAACAAAAATTATAATTCAAATTTTGTTTAACGGTTAGAAATTATTGCCGAAATTTGCGGTTTTTTAAATATTAATATTATGCCAAATTCTAAATATATATTCGTAACAGGTGGAGTTGCTTCATCACTTGGTAAAGGAATAATTTCTTCCTCAGTAGCAAAATTACTTCAGGCAAGAGGATTTTCTGTTACGATACAAAAACTTGATCCGTATATCAATGTTGATCCTGGAACGCTAAATCCCTATGAACATGGCGAATGCTATGTTACCGAGGACGGAGCCGAAACAGATCTGGACTTGGGTCATTACGAGCGTTTTCTGAACATTCCTACGTCGCAGGCCAACAATGTTACTACCGGAAGAATTTATCAATCCGTGATTAATAAAGAACGTCGCGGCGATTATCTTGGAGAAACAGTTCAGGTTATTCCACACATCACTGACGAAATTAAACGCCGCATTAAAATATTAGGAAACCTGGGCAATTATGATTTTGTGATTACAGAAATTGGAGGTACGGTAGGCGACATCGAATCATTACCTTACGTCGAAGCCGTTCGTCAGCTTAAGTGGGAAATGGGAAGCAATTGCCTTGTTATTCATCTTACCTTAGTTCCCTATTTAGCCGCTGCCGGTGAACTTAAAACCAAGCCCACCCAGCATTCGGTTAAAACACTATTAGAACAAGGTGTTCAGCCTGATATTATTGTTTGCCGCACCGAAAAGCATCTCACCGAAAACATGCGTCATAAAATTGCTCAGTTCTGTAATGTTGAGCCGACTTCGGTAATTGAATCCATTGATGCCGAAACCATTTATGATGTTCCACTTTTAATGCTTGCCGAACATCTCGACATAGAAATTCTTCAAAAAATGAAAATGCCCACTGACAATGAACCGGATCTAAAGAAGTGGGAAGAATTCCTTTATAAACATAAACATCCCAAAAGTGAAGTTACCATTGGGCTGGTCGGCAAATACGTTGAACTTAAAGATGCTTATAAATCCATCAACGAAGCTTTTATTCATGCCGGGGCTGCCAACGAATGCAAAGTTAAAGTCCGGCTCATCCATTCCGAAACCATCACCGAATCGACAGTAAATGATAAGCTTAATGGATTAAACGGCATACTTGTTGCCCCAGGATTTGGTGAAAGAGGCATCGAAGGGAAAATTACTTCCATTAAATTTGCCCGCGAACATAACATCCCCTTTTTAGGTATTTGCCTTGGTATGCAATGTGCTGTAATCGAATTCGGACGTAATGTGTTGGGACTAAAAGATGCACATTCCACTGAAATAAACAGGAATACCCCTTATCCGGTTATTGATATCATGGAAGATCAAAAGAAAGTATATTCCAAAGGAGGAACCATGCGTTTAGGCGCCTATCCATGTACACTTAAATCCGGTTCAAAAGTCGCCCAGATTTATAAAACAACACAAATTTCCGAGCGTCATCGTCATCGCTTTGAATTTAACAATGCTTATCTCGATCAATACCAAAAAGCAGGAATGTTAGCAACGGGAATTAATGTTCAAAATAATCTGGTGGAAATCATTGAATTGGTAAATCACCCCTGGTTTATTGGAATTCAGTTCCATCCGGAATATAAAAGTACGGTAGCCAATCCTCATCCCTTGTTTGTTGAATTTGTCAAGGCTGCCATGCAACTTGGCAGCTAAATTCTGACATAAAAATTTAAGCTCATTTGAGATAAACTCTTATCTTTATCAAAAAATGGATTTGCAATTTGATGTACTCATCGTTGGTGCCGGTCCAGCCGGCTGTAGTTGTGCGTTGCATCTTGCAAATCAGGGACTGCGGGTAGCTATAGCCGATAAAGCTACATTTCCAAGAGATAAAATCTGTGGTGATGGATTGAGCGGACATGCCGTCTCAGAATTAAAAAAATTACCAGGCAGTATTTTCAATAATTTTCTAAACCTTCCGGATGTAAATCCATCCCATGGCTTTAGAATCGTATCTCCTTCTTCTTACCAGCTTGATCTGCCTTATTTTCTAACTTCAAATCCAGCTCATGCCCCCGGCTTTACTTGCAAACGCAAAACATTTGATGACTTTTTGGTGAAAAAATTAAGTAATCATCCCGATATTACTTTGTTTGAAAATACAACCATCAAATCTCTTACCGTTCTCCCGGATAAAATAGTGGCCAAAAGCACAAATCTTATCATAAACTCGCAAGTTGTGGTTGGTGCCGACGGATACCAATCCATTGTTAAAAAACATCTTCATCCGCACTCAAAAAACAGCACAGCATTTGCTTTGCGAGGCTATTTTCAGGGAGTAACCGGTTTTCATTCCCAACAGTTTATCGAAATGCATTTTTTAAAGGAATTGCCTTCGGGTTATCTTTGGATATTTCCCGAAAGCAATAACCTGGCAAATGTTGGCATTGGCTTTATGAGATCAAAAAAAGGATTTCATAAAGATCTGAAGCATATTTTTAATAACATAATTACAGAAAGTCAAACAATTGCGCCACGTTTTGCTCAGGCATCCATGGTCGGAAATCTACAAGGCTATTTTTTACCTTTATACACCAAAAAAACTCCGGTTTCGGGCGAACGCATGTTACTGACAGGCGATGCCGCCGGACTGGTCAACCCATTTACCGGTGAAGGTATAGGTAATGCTTTGCTTAGCGGACGTTTGGCGGCAAACCAAATACTGCAGTGTTTTCAGCTTCATGATTTTTCAAAAAATCAAATGGTTAACTACGATAAAATCATCAAAGCTAAGCTTTGGAAGGAATCCCGCATCAGTCTCTTTTTATCCCGTCTGACAGGCTTTTCCTGGTTGTTCGATGCTGTTTTCAAAAAGGCTGTCCATCGTCAGGATATTCAACATCTAATAGTTACGTTAAGTGATGACCTTTCCAAAAGAAATAAAATAAAAACAGTTTTTCGTTTCCTAAAACTGCTTTTAAAAAAACAATCAATTTAATTCAGGCTGGTACACGTTACCGGAATAGTTTGTGCTGGTTAGTTTTTTTCCTAAATCAAATTTATGGCGATAAATCCCGAAGCATAGCCGAGAACAGAGAGCATTTGATAGATTTTTGACTAAAAATTCTTTGTAAAAGCTTTTTTTTGTTTTAATTTGCAATTCTATTAGCATGAGGTTACAATGAATCGAAAACAAATTTTTATCATTCACTTGCTTTTCTGGATATACATTTTTTATCCTGATTTTATTGTTTTCGTTCTCATAAAAGAATACAAGTTCCAATTTCCCGACCAGCTCTTTTCTTACCTGATCTTTTTTTCTGTTTTTTATCTGTTTTATCTTGTGGTATTTCCCCGTTTGCGACAGATTAAAAACAAAGTATATACAGTCCTGATTGGATTGGGAGCCGTTTTCATCATTGGTATTTTTCGTATCATTATCTGGTATTTTCTGGATACTTATGTTTCCCATAAAACGCTCACTTTCCCCTTTTACACCTCATGGGAGTTGGTCAATGAATTCAGGTCAACGCTTGTTTTGGGTATTTATACAGTGTTGATGCGACTGGCTATTGACTGGTATGTTATTCAAAAACAAAAAGCCGAATTAATTACCCAAAACCAGGCAAGTGAGCTGGCATTGTTACGATCGCAGGTAAACCCACATTTTCTTTTCAATACCTTAAATAATATTTACTCCCTCGTTTATAAAAAAGCAGAAGAAGCCCCCGAAGCGGTGATGAAACTTTCATCCATCATGCGTTATATGCTTTACGACGCTACTACCGACAAAGTTCTTCTTGAAAAGGAAATAGAATATCTTCAAAGCTTTATTGAACTTCAGAAACTTCGTTTGCGGCATAAAGATTATATTGAATTACTGATCGAAGGAAATGCCGACGGGCGATATATCGCACCGATGTTGTTGATTCCGTTTGTGGAAAATGCTTTTAAGCATGGCGATAAAAGTGGCACCCGTCCAGGCATCTGGATACGATTAACTATTGAATCAAACCGAATCGTTTTTGAGGTTAAAAACCGAATACGGAAAATCAATAGTGTTTCCATAGATAAAATCGGCGGTATCGGATTAAATAATATTCGCCGCCGGCTTGAGTTATTGTATCCACAAAAACATTCCTTAGAAATCATACCAGAAGATACAATGTTTAGCATCAAACTAATACTTGAAAATCAATGATAATAAATTGTATAGCCATTGATGATGAACCGCTGGCGCTGGATATCATCAGGGATTATTGTTCCAGAATTCCTTTCCTTAATCTCATGCACACTTTCGATAATGCATTAGATTCCATCGAATTTATTCGTTCGAATAAAGTGGATTTGATTTTTCTTGACATCCAGATGGAAAACATTACCGGAATCCAATTACTGAAAGCGCTGCAAAAACGTCCGTATGTCATTTTCACCACGGCTTACGACGAATATGCCATTCAGGGATTTGAGCTGGACGTAGTTGATTATATGCTGAAACCTATCTCGTTCGAACGCTTCCTCAAAGGATTGAATAAAGTGAGCGAACGCATGCAGAAGGATTTTCCATCAGCTACAACTTCCGATCATTCGACTGATAAGTCAAATGAAGCATTTACTTTTTTTGTAAAAACGGAAACCCGCATGGAAAAAGTTAATAGCGCCGATGTTTTGTACGTTGAGGGAATGGGCGATTACTGGCGCATTGTTACTAAAACACGTCGGATCATGACTTTGCTTAATGCAAAAAAGATAGAGGAAGTTCTTCTGGAACCTCAATTTTTCAGAGTTCATAAGTCATTTTTTGTTGCTTTTGATAAAATTGAAACCATCGAACGTAATCATATCAAAATTAGCGATAAAATAATTCCCATCAGCGAATCGTATCGTAAATCCTTTTTTGATTTTGTTGAAAAACGAAAATTATTCTAAGCTTAACCATTTCTCTATGAATAATACTACAACACCTAATTCCACCCTTTTTCTTGACGCATTTACCGATATAGAACATAAGCTGAAAGAAATCTGTCATGAACAATACCACATGGGCTTTTTGGAACTTATACGAAAAGCACAAAGTTTTAATAAAGTTGTCCGAAAATTTTCAACCGACCTTAAGGAATTTGCCGAACTGCGTAATGCCATCATCCATACCCGCCGCGAGAATTTTGTTATTGCCGAACCTCACGACGACATCGTCAATGAAATCGGACGAATCCGCGATTTGCTTTACGACCCGCCACGGGTTAACTTACTAACGACGGTTAAACTGTTTGTCGTTTCACCATCCACACCTATCATTGAGGTACTCAATGGAATTGCCCAGCGGAATATCATGCACATTCCCGTAATTGAAAATAATTCATTACGCTATTTGCTCACGGCAAAGACACTTGCCCGCTGGATGGCAGGAAACATACACGAAACAGACACCCTTCGCAAAGCCTTCGTTGCCGATGTAATTCCCTATATTGAAAAACAAGATTACGCCGTAGTTAACAACCAAACCGACTTATTCGAAGTAGTGGAACTATTCAGAAATACACTGAAAGGCGGGATGCATTTGCAGGCGATCATCATTACCCACGATGGCCGCCCGGTAATGCCATTGCTTGGAATTATCACAGCAAGCGATCTTCCTAAAATATTAGGACTTACCGGAAGCAAATAGCACTTCTGTACATTCAAAAATTAACGGGAGAATTTGTTGGAATATTTGTAATCGAATAGGATATAAAAAAACAGGGAGAAAATTTCTATTTTCTCCCCTAATATTTCACTTTATATTTTTTATCAGAATATCATCAATAGCTTGTTTCAACGATTGCTTCGGCAAAGCCCCCATCAGCATTTGCGGCTGCCCTTCGGCAGGACAAAACAGCAAGGATGGGATGCTACGGATCCCAAAAACAGATGATAATTCCTGCTCATCTTCGGTATTCACCTTATATGCGTCTATTTTACCGGCATATTCTTTGGACAGGTCTTCTAAAACCGGAGCCAACATCCTGCATGGCGAACACCAATCGGCATAAAAATCAATGATACAGGGCAATTTCCCTTCATACATCCACTCTTTATTCTTCTCAAAATCAAACACTTTTTCCCTAAAAGTTTCTTTGGTTAAATGTTCCATAAAAATATTATATAATTGATTAATTTAGTTAATTCACTTTTTTAAAAAAGGTATCGTTAATTATTTGAACGAAAGTTGTTTTTGGCAAAGCGCCTTGAGTCATCTGCGGTTTACCTTCGGATGGAATAAATAATACCGCCGGAATGCTTTGTATGCCAAACATTGTGGCAAGTTCTTTCTCATTATCAACATTCACCTTGTAAAAATCAACTTTTCCTTCGTATTCCTTTGCCAGATCATCCATTATCGGAGCTACTAACCGGCATGGGCCACACCAATCAGCATAAAAATCAATGACGCATGGACGTTTGCCAATAAATTTCCATTCATTCGGATTTTTTTCGTAATCAAACACTTGGGTAAGAAACATTTTTTTGTTCATCTGAACAGGCTTGGAGGCTGAACCACCCTTTTCGGAGGGAGGATTGCCACTGCGTGTGCCCGAACATGCAAAAAAAGTTGACATTAAAATTAGTACGCTTGTAAATAATATTTTTCTCATCGGATTATTTTTGAGTATAAACACCAGAAATTACAGTTTGTTTGGCTTACATGTAGAAATATAGATACGACACCATCTACCAAATACCTTGCCAAAAAATAATAATGTCAGCCGGTCAGTTGAAAATCGGTGAAAAAGGAATAAATTGAAACTGAATTGTATGCTTATTGGACAACAAATTTTTGCTGAGCCACATCATTTTCAGCCATTTTACGGAAGATATAGATGCCTTTTGGAAAATGAGAAACATCCATATTCTGGTTGTAAACGTCAATGGACGAAGGTACTTTTTCGGAAAAAACTACCTTGCCATACATATCAAGCACTTCCAACCTGATATTTTTATGCTCCTCGTTTCGGAATTTAACATTCAAAAAGGAGCGGGCAGGATTGGGCGAAAGCGCCAAATTATCGGGAATTGGATCATTATCCTTATTCCCAACTGTTGAAGAGGTATAATGAGCTTCCCATCCCTGAGCCGTATTGTCATCATCGGTTACAAAAATGATAAACATCTTTCCGCTTGGCGAAGTTACCGGAGGTGGAATTTCGTTTCCGGAATATGTTGCCAGTAAGGTGTTGTTTGCTAAATCATAAATCTTAACCAAATCCCTATTCGGTTCGATATCGAATGCGGTAAATGTTAGCGTTACCCAGCTTGCACCCTGAGGAGTAATCTTCCATCGGCACAAGGCATTATTGTTGTAATGATAGGCTCCGCTACCATCCGACAAGGTATCGGCAGGTTGAGTAAGCGTAGTAATACCACTGCAAAACTTTGGAAAATGAGAAGCAAAATTGGCATGAAAGCCATCGGCTGTGTTCACTCCATCCGAGGAAAAGGTAACAAATAGTTTATTCCCAGTTGAAGTAATATCGGAAGAAAGACTGTTGCCCGAAAACGAGCCGATAATTGCTGCCGAGGTATCTTCTCCGTCGTAAACGGTAACCATATCGGCGGTATCGGTATCGAACCGCAAAAAACTGAGGGTAATATAACTTACCGAATCCTGCTCGGGATCATTGGGAGCGATAAGCCAGCTACAGGATGAATTGTTTTGATAATTACCGGGTCCGCTGTTGTCCTCAAAGGAACCGGAAGTAGAAGTCAATGTGGTTTCACCGTTGCAATAGGTTGGATACTGATAATTTACCGTATCGGGATAGCAATTAATAATCAGTTCCTGGGCAAAATTAAAGTTATTGCCGCCCGGGACAAGGTTATTGGTATAAAAATAGCCGTCGTACTGTCCGCTCCAGCCCCAATTAAAATGATAAAACAGACTGTCCTGGTATCCATCGCAGATGAAAGCATGACCATTGGTAGAACCCACGGCAGCCCATCCGGCATAGTACAGCGGGATTTTTTTATCCAAATGAGTGATGAGCAGGCTATCCCAGTTCAGCAAAGTGCTGTCGCGAAATACGTATTGTGTTTGAGGGGAATATTTAAAATACGTCCGGAGAGAATAAGCCGCCTTATGATTCCACATTCCCGAGCCATCGGGACCGTAATCCATATCCACCGAAACGCCGAGATGAAAAAGCAGTTGAGCAATGGCATCATTGGGACTGCTAATGGCATCAGGCATTTTATCCCATTGATAAGTAGTGTTTCCAAAGTTAGCCGTAAGCGTATCATAAACCGGATGATAATAGGTGTACGAACCCACGCCCTGGTCGGGCCAACGGAAATAATACATCAGTTGCCCCATAGCCGTAGCCACACATCCCGCATACGCATGACCGCCGGGACCGGCAGAATCCGACGGGCACATATCGTTATAATACCGATCCTGATTCCATTGAGAAGTAAGCATGGGCAATACCGATTTTTGACCGCTGTAAATCTTCAATTCCTGTGGATTGCTTTCAAGCAAACGTTTCCATTCCGAATGAATGTTCAGACTTGCTTGCAAATTAGTAGTCGACGCATACGAAATCTGGCGTTGATAAAATGCCAGCCAGGCTTCGAGATTTGCAGGTGAGTTTTCTTTCTGATAGTTGCCGTTGAATGAATAGCCCAACACGGGATAAGTCGCATCCTGAGCCGAAACGATGACGTATCCTTTATTTTCAAGATTGAATATGTACAAAAGATGATTCCCCATTTCTTCGCAAACATACGTATCGTGTATCTTTATCAAATCGTAAGCTAAAGGATAATATTGATTTATCCTTTCGTAATAAAAATTTCGGGCTACTCTTCCGGCATCGGGAAGCGATACGTTTTCGGCTGGCGACATGTGGACAAACAACAACAGGCTCAATAATGTCCAATAGAAATGTTTCATAAACGACGTGCTTAATAGTTATTTTTTGAAACAATAAAAATACCATTTTTCTGTTCACCTTTAACACGAAAATTATTTTTTCCAAAATGGGCGTGTGCTTTGCTTGACGTAGTATTTTTGTTCCGGCTAAGCCGATATACAATTTTTTATATTTTTGATAAAAATTAATCTCTTCATTTCTGGATGAAACTATCCGTCATCATTGTTAACTACAACGTCAGATACTTTCTGGAGCAATGTCTGTATTCGGTTCAAAAGGCATCGGCAGATATGGATACGGAAGTATTTGTGGTTGATAATAATTCGGTGGACGATTCGGTGAAGATGCTCAGGGACAAATTCCCGGAGGTTCATTTAATCCAGAACAAGGAAAATAAGGGTTTTTCGGTAGCCAACAACCAGGCCATACGTCAGGCAAAAGGCGAATACATTCTTTTGCTCAATCCCGACACGGTGGTGGAAGATACGACGTTTCAAAAAGTTATTGCCTTTATGGATGAACATTCCGAAGCCGGTGGATTGGGTGTTAAAATGATAGATGGCAATGGAGATTTCCTTCCTGAATCAAAAAGAGGATTGCCAACGCCTATTGTCGCTTTTTATAAAATTTTAGGTTTATCCAAACTTTTCCCTAAATCCAAATCGTTTGGGAAATATCACTTAGGCTACCTCGACGAAAATAAAACGGCGCCTGTAGACATCCTTGCGGGAGCTTTTATGCTGCTTCGTAAGAAAACCCTCGATATTATTGGTTTGCTCGATGAATCCTTTTTTATGTATGGCGAAGATATTGACATTTCGTACCGGATAACCAAGGCCGGTTTTGTCAACTATTATTTTCCCCAGACACGCATTATCCATTACAAAGGCGAAAGTACCAAAAAGACAAGCGTTAATTATGTGATCACGTTTTACAACGCCATGGTTATTTTTGCCAAAAAACATTTTAGCCGCAAAAATGCCCGTTTATTTTCGGTTATCATCAATTTAGCCATTTATTTGAGGGCTTCCTTAGCTATCATCAGCCGCTTTTTATACAACATTCTTCTTCCGTTAATGGATGCGGCGATTACCTACGGTGGCATTTATCTGTTTAAACTTTACTGGGAAAAAAACATCACCTATTCCTACGGAGGGCATTATCCTTCGGAATACATGACCATTGTCATTCCGGTTTATCTCTTAGTATGGCTGTTGGCTGTGATGTTGAGCGGAGGTTACGATCGCCCGTTCAGAATTATTAAAGTTTTTCAGGGCATCTTTATCGGAACCGTTACCATCCTTGTTTTTTATGCCTTGCTTAGCGAATCGTATCGTTTTTCGCGGGCATTACTAATCCTTGGAGCAGCCTGGGCATTGGTTTCAATGCTTATCAGCCGTTCGTTGCTGCATCTTTTAAAATACCGGGATTACCGTTTTGAGAATAATAAAAACCGACGATTTGTCATCGTGGGCGAAAAACAGGAAGCTGAAAGGGTGGCCGATTTGCTCCGGAAAACGGTTATTAATCCCGGATTTATCGGTTTGGTGCGCATTACCGAAAACAGCGATAAAACCAACGGATTCATTGGCAGTCTTTCTCAAATAAAGGACATTATCACCATTTACCAGATTGATGAACTGATTTTTTGTGCCAAAGATATTCCTGCCAAGGACATTATCGATCACATGGCAAAACTTCAGGATAGCCAGGTGGATTATAAAATCGCGCCTCCTGAAAGTATGTCCATCATCGGCAGCAAGTCCATCAACACCTCCGGCGATCTGTACATCATCAACATCAATTCTATATCCAAAACAAATAACCGCCGGAACAAACGCTTTATCGACATTTTAATTAGCCTTATCCTGCTGTTCACTTTTCCGGTTTTTATCTTTGTTCAGGCTCATCCTTTGGGATTTATTATCAATATTTTTAAGGTTTTATTGGGATTTAAAACCTGGGTTGGGTACGCAGGATTCCCCAACACCAATTTAGAACACTTGCCTAAAATCCGCAAAGGAGTTCTTAATCCTACCGATTTGCTGAAAGAAAAAATCGATGATCAGGCTACCATCGAGCGGCTGAATTTACTTTATGCCCGCGATTTTAAAATTTCAAACGACATTTACACACTGTTTAAAGGATTTACCCGGCTCGGACGGACCTCAGCTTAATTAAACCGTCCGCATTAAGGATAAAATTCTACCTTTGCCGCCTCAAACCATGGTTTACATTTAACCAAAATTTATAAAATTTATGGAGCTTAACCTAAGCCGCCCGCTGGCATTTTTTGATCTTGAAACAACCGGAATAAACGTTACCAAAGACCGGATAGTGGAAATAAGCATTTTAAAAGTTGAACCCAACGGAAAAACAGAAACAAAAACGCTGAGAATTAATCCTACCATTCCCATTCCTCCGGTAGTTACGGCTATCCATGGAATTACCGATGATGACGTGAAAGATTGTCCAACGTTTAAGGAAGTGGCTTCCATGCTTGCTCATTTTCTGCTCAATTGCGATCTGGCCGGTTACAATTCCAATAAATTTGACATTCCGCTACTTATTGAAGAATTTCTGCGTGCAGACATCGACTTTGATATAAACGGCCGCCGGCTGGTTGATGTTCAGAACATTTTTCACAAGATGGAATCGCGCACACTCAGCGCCGCTTATAAGTTTTATTGCCATAAAGAACTTATCGGCGCCCACGGCGCCCAGGCAGATACCCTTGCCACCTACGAAATACTTAAAGCGCAGCTCGACCGCTACCAGGATGTGGAATATACCGATTCCAAAGGGAAAAGCGACCGCCCAATCATTAACGATATTAAAGCGCTACACGAATTTTCCTATAACTCAAAAAACGCCGATCTTGCCGGGCATATCGCTTTTAACGACAACGGTCTGGAAATTTTTAATTTTGGAAAACATAAAGGAAGTCTGGTTTCGGAAATTTTCAAAAAGGAACCCTCCTACTACGACTGGATGATGAAAGCCGAATTTCCGCTTTCCACCAAAAAAGTGATTACCGCTATCAAACTCCGTGGATTTAACAATAACTCGGTTAACGTAGGCCAGCTTTTTTAAAAGAAAAAACTGAAGACGTTTTTTGTCGATGGCATCTATGTTAAATGCTGCAAATGAAGCCTTGCTTTTTAATAAAACCTTTTATTAAAATAAATTATTCAAATCTCCGTTTAACATTACAAAATCAAAAAAATATTTCCTTGAAGATAACAAGAACATTAGCGCTTACTCTAATTTTATCCTTGTTGCTGCTACCGGCCGGAAGTTTTGCCCAGCGCCACGGCGATGTGCTGAATAATCCTAATTACGACCAGGCTCCTTATCATTTTGGATTTGTTCTGGCAATAAACCAAATGAATTTTACGGTTAAAACAAAACCCGACTTAAGTAATACGTTTTATTCCGGACCAAGTATTATGGATTTGAACGGCGATTCGGCCCGGCTTCTTAGTGTAGATGCAAAACCATCACTTGGATTTACTATCGGCATAGTATCCAACCTCCGGTTGGGCAACAATTTTGATTTGCGTTTTATCCCATCGCTTTCGTTCGGACAGCGAAACCTGCATTATTCCGTCAGCATCGACACCAATTCCAGACCCATCTCCATCAATAAAGACATTCAATCCACCTTTATTGATCTTCCTCTTATGGTGAAATACAAAGGGAAACGTATAGGCAACGTGCGTCCCTATCTAATAGCCGGTGTAAAATACAGCATTGATTTGGGAACCCAGAAAAAGAAAAAAAACTCTGAAGAAAATATACGCGTTGACCTGGTTCGCGACGACACATACGCAGAATTAGGCGCCGGTTTCGATTTTTATAATTACTGGTTTAAATTCGGTACAGAAATTAAAATGTCGTATGGATTGAGCAATATCCTGAAAAAAGATAACAGCATTTATACCCAAGGCATTGATAAACTTACATCCAAGATATTTCAGCTCACGTTCACCTTTGAATAGCAATGGGTAATCGCTCCCTGCTTTTCGGGCGATAACCAATGACAAATATTTTCCCGGACTTTTTCTTTTTCGTTGCATTCCATTTTTTAATTTTACCTTTTTAAAAATCATCCCCATGATTAAAGAACTCGAACTGGTTTTATCCCCTCACGATGCTTCGGATGAGTCATTTTATAAGCAGGAAATAGCAAATCAGTTGCACCTGACTACGGATGACATCTCCTATATTCGTCTGCTCAAACGTTCGGTGGATGCCCGCAAAGGAAAAATCAATGTGAGACTGAAAACTGAAATTTTCATCAACGAAACTCCTCCTGACGAATTGAAGATAAACAGGAAAAATTATCCCGATGTCAGCCATCAGCCGCAGGTAATCATTGTTGGTGCAGGTCCCGCAGGATTATTTGCCGCCCTCGCACTTATCGAAAATAATCTTAAACCGGTAATTATTGAACGAGGCAAGGAAGTTAGCGCTCGCAAACTCGATGTTGCCAAACTTAGCCGCAACCAAATCATTAATCCCGATTCCAATTATTGCTTTGGCGAAGGCGGAGCCGGTACTTTTTCCGATGGCAAATTGTATACCCGTTCCACCAAACACGGGAATGTGGAAGATATTCTTAAAACCTTTGTGGCTCACGGAGCCTCGCCCGAAATCCTTTACGATGCCCACCCGCATATTGGTTCCGACAAGTTACCGGCCATCATAACCGCTATCCGCAAAACCATCACCGATGCCGGTGGCGAATTCCATTTCAACAGTCGCATCACCGGCTTCGACATTAAAAACGATCAGATTTACGGAGTATCGGATGCCAATGGAAATGCCTACGAAAGCAAAAATGTGATTTTAGCCACGGGGCATTCTGCCCGTGATATTTTTGAATTGCTTCAGCGCGAAAAAATTCATCTGGAGTTTAAACCTTTTGCCCTCGGCATACGGGTAGAGCATCCCCAGGCATTGATTGATTCCATTCAATATCATTCTGCGGGAAATCACCCTTACCTTCCTGCCGCCACCTATCAGCTTGTGGAACAAGTTGACGGAAGAGGCGTTTTTTCATTCTGCATGTGCCCTGGCGGAATTATTGTGCCAGCAGCCACCGACAAGGAACAGGTTGTAATGAATGGCATGTCGAATTCGCGCCGGAATTCACTCTTTGCCAATGCAGGAATAGTTGTAACCGTGGAAGAGAAAGACCTGACGCAATACCGAGCCGACGAAGCCCTGGCTGGTTTGCGTTTTCAGGAAGAAGTGGAACGCACGGTTTTTGCCGGCGCAGTTTCCGGACAAATAGCGCCTGCCCAGCGAATGACTGATTTCATTGGTCATAAAATATCCAAATCGTTAGCAGCCACATCCTATCATCCCGGCGTTTGTTCTGTTCCGCTGCACGAATTACTGCCCCGAAGCATCGTTCAGAGGCTGGCGAAGGCATTCAGGGAATTTGATAAAAAAATGCACGGGTTCTATACCGCAGAAGCCAACCTGCTTGCCGTGGAGTCGCGCACCTCATCTCCCGTAAGGATACTTCGGGATAAAGAAAGTCTTCAGCATGTTCAGATCAAAGGACTTTATCCCTGCGGCGAAGGAGCCGGTTATGCCGGAGGCATCGTTTCGTCGGCTATCGACGGGATACGATGTGCGACGATGATTGCGGGGGGGAGAAGTTTGTAAGGTTCTTAAAGTTTTTAAAGTTCTTAAAGTTCTTAAGGTTCGTAAGGTTTTTAAGGTTTATAAGGCTGAACGAAGTGAAGTCCCGAGCGAAGCGATTCGGGATTTGTAAAGCTGAGCGAAGTCCCGACATAGAAGCGCTTGGGAGGAACGACTTAGCGATTCTTCGTCGGGATTCGTAAAGGCTCAAAACATTGGTTATTTGCTGATGACAAAACTTTTATTGCCTATAGAACTTTCTTTTAAGCGATGACGAAACTTTCACTGCTTGTAGAACTTTCTTTTAAGCAATGACGAAACTTTTATTGCTTGCAGAACTTTCCCACGGGTAATTATAGTTTGCAAATTGCTTGTAGAACTTTCTCACAGGCAATTATCGTTTATGAATTGCTTGTAGAACTTTTCCACAGGCAATTATCGTTTGCAAATTGCCTGTATAACTTTTCCATGGGCAATTATAGTTTGTAAATTGCTTGCAGAACTTTTTCACAAATAATTATCGTTTTTAAATCACGGTTGTCCGATAAAAGTATTCGGACTCGGGACTTCCATTCAGCTGTCTTCTGTCTTTTTATGAACCACAATAGGCACATTAGGACACATAGAAATTAATTCAAATTTTCGTTTCGTTTACTACCACTACTTACTGTCTTCTGCCTTCTGCCTTCTGCATCGTGTTATCTGCCCCTATCCCAACGAAGATTCGCTAAGTCGTTCCTCCCAAGCGCTTCTATGTCGGGACTTCACTTCGCTCAGCTTTACAAACCTTATGAACTTTAAAAACTTTAAGAACTTTACAAACTTTACAAACTATTATATCCGAAAAAATTATAATTTTATCAAAATTTTTCAATCATGGACGAACTCAACCAACAACCATCAATATTTGATATTCTGCGGAAAAAAGCAAACCTGAAACAGGAAGTTTATGATATATCGCTCAACGCATTTAAAGATTTCAAAAACGTAATCAAAACGCTGGTCGATGAATTTAACAAGACAAGAAATCACGACGAGAAGTATATTCCTTTTGAATTTACCGACATCAGCGAATTTGAAGTCGAACTGAAATTTGCCGGCGATGTGCTCATTTTTATGATGCACACCAATATCTTTGAATTTTCGCGCGACCACGAAGTGATGCGTACACCCTACATCCGCGACGATAAACTACGTTCCTATTGCGGGGTGATAAACATTTACAATTTCCTTTCCGATTCGTTTAAATACAACCGTGTCAACGATCTGGGCTACCTCATCGGCAGGGTATTTATCAACCGCGAAAAACATTATTTTATCGAAGGAAAACGTGAAATAGGAAATTTGTTCTTCAACTTTGCCACTTCCATCCTCGACAATGAAAGTATCCGTAAAATTGTGGAATCGGCTATGCTTTATACCATTAATTTCGATCTCCTTACCCCTCCTTATGATTCCGTTAAAGAGGTAAGCGTTTACGAAATGCAAACCACGCTCGACAACATGAAGATGAAAACCGGTAAACGCCTCGGGTTTCGCTTTCAGGCCGACCAGGATGAATTTAAATAAAGCAAAAGGCTTCAAACCATTATTTAAGCTAACCGAAAACCGGCTTATGATCCTTTAATCAGGCAAATAAGCGATAACGAAAAGTAAAGAATGTTACAGCGCAGAATAAATTAATCAATTATCTTATTATTTTTTTGAAGGATTATTTGTTGGTGTAAAAAAAAGGTTTATTTTTGCACTCCCAAAAACGAACAAAAGGCCCGTTCGTCTAGTCGGTTAGGACGCCAGGTTTTCATCCTGGAAATCAGGGGTTCGAGTCCCCTACGGGCTACAAAAGCAACGTATTAAGTTTACTATAAGCTTATTATTTTGCGTTTTTACTATACATTTTGAACTTTATACTTTGAACTATGGCAAACCATAAATCATCACTTAAAAGAATACGTTCTACCGAAGTTTCCAGGCTTCGCAACCGTTACCAGTCTAAAACTATGCGTAATGCCGTTAAGAAATTCCGCGAATTGACCGACAAGGCCGAAGCTGCCGAAAAATTACCCAAAGTATTATCCATGATTGATAAACTTGCAAAACATTCGGGAATCCACAAAAACAAAGCTTCGAACCTGAAGGGCAAATTGATGCATAAGGTTAATGTGATGTAATTTAAGACATTCAATAAATTCTTATCGTTTAGTCTCTTCCCTACCGGAAGGGACTTTTTTATTTTCCATTTTTTTTGTACGTTTGTGGGATGTTTCATCCATATAAACCATGAAATATCCATAAGGACAATGTCCAAACAAACCGAAAATGATATTTTATGGATATTCCATTTGACCAATAAAAAAATGAAAATAATAACACATGAAAATTTTAATTGTTTCGGCAACTAATTTAGAAATTGAGCCCCTTGTCAGGAAACTGAAGCTCCGGAAACAGCTTACCGCTAATCTTATACGATATACTTATAAACAGTACGTTATTGACATCCTGATATCGGGAGTTGGCATGGTTTCAACGGCTTTCAACCTTGGAACGATTTTATCCCGCCGCCGCTACGATGCAGCCATAAATATGGGCATTGCCGGAAGTTTCAATCCCGAACTTAAAATTGGTGATGTCGTAAATATTACCAGCGATCGTTTTTCGGAAATGGGAGCCGAATCGGGTGAGAAATTTTTATCATTTATCGACCTTAAACTCATCGAAAAAGATGATTTTCCGTATACCGACAATATGTTGGTAAATGATTCCCAGATTAGAAGCCTTGTTTTACAAAAACTTCCTAAAGCCTGTGGAATAACAGTAAATACGATGCTCGGAAAAACCGAAACGATCGAACGGGTAAAGCATCTTTTCCATCCCGATGTGGAAAGCATGGAAGGAGCGGCTTTTTTTTATGTCTGCCTTTGCCTAAAAATGCGGTGTTTCCAGATACGGGCTATTTCCAATTTCGTTGAAAAACGCAATAAAGAAAAATGGAATATTCCACTGGCGGTAGCCAATGTCAACCGCATCCTGCTTGAAATTCTTGATGAATAATGGAAACACTTACACTAAACTTCAGCCCCTGCCCTAACGATACCTTTATGTTTGATGCCATGGTTCATCAAAAAATCGACACCGAAGGGCTTTCGTTTGATTATCATTTTGCAGATATTGAAGAGCTCAATCAAAGGGCTTCCCACCATGAACCGGATATTACCAAAATCAGTTTTCATGCGTTTCTCTATCTGACTAAAAATTACATTCTGCTAAACTCTGGCAGCGCCTTGGGACGCAACTGCGGGCCTCTTGTGATTGCCAAACGGAATATATCTTTATCGGATCTTACGAATTGCAAGGTCGCCATTCCAGGAAAGTTCACCACGGCCAATCTATTGCTATCCTTAGCTAATCCACAGATAAACGACAAACCCGAAATTATTTTTTCGGACATCGAACAGGCAATCCTCGACGAAAAAGTGGATGCCGGACTTATCATTCACGAAAGCAGGTTTACTTACCAGACAAAAGGTTTAAAAAAGGTAATTGATCTGGGCGAATGGTGGGAAAAGACGACTTCCTGTCCCATACCCTTGGGCGGCATCATTGCCAAACGAAACCTGCCAAAGGAAACCCTCTTGAAAATAAACAGAGTGATGCGAAAAAGCGTGGAGTATGCTTTTGCCCATCCCGAATCAAGCCGCGATTTTGTAAAAAGTCATGCACAGGAAATGGATGAAAAAGTGATGCAGCAGCATATTCAATTGTATGTTAACGATTTTTCGGTTGACTTGGGCGGTGAAGGAAAAAATGCTATAACTATCCTGGTTCAAAAAGCAAGAGATTGCGGAATGATTACCGGCACTGTTGACGATGATCTTATTGTTGCCTGACAGCAGGACTATCCTGAGCCGGCTGATAAAGAGAAAAGCAAACCAATTTAATCTCTTTACCATTTGGCAAATTGGAAAATTGTTCTTTATTTTACATTCTGAATTTTAAATTTACTTACAGATTTAGTATTAACTCAAAATTGAAGTTTAAATGAGAAAAAATTTACGTTTTGCAGCTCTCTTTCTGATGAGCTTGTTTAGTTCAATGGGACTTTTTGCCCAGATGGATAACCTTACCAACATGAGCGCCGAATGGATGCGCACTTCCAACCGCAATGCCGCTCTGGATGCAGCCGACATTGTAGTTTATAACCCAGCCGGATTGGTTAAACTTTCCCCCGGTTTACACATTGATATCGGGAATCAAACCTTAATCCGCATGCCCAAGCATACCTTTGATTTAGGGTTTGGCGAAGGCGAACAAAGCTTCAAACAGGATAAAATAGATCCTATCCTTCCCAATTTATATGCTTCGTACAACAAAGGCAAATGGGCCATTTTTGGCGGAATTTATATCCCCGGTGGCGGCGCTACCGCCGATTATCCTGATGGTTCGATTACTACCGAACTGATGTCGTTGCAGGTATTGCAGGCTTATGCCGCCCAGGGAGCCGATTATACCAAAGCAAATAATCAATCGCTCAAAGCTTCTTCCTATTACCTTGCATTCTCTTTGGGAGGCGCTTATGCCATCAACGATATGTTTTCCGTTTCTCTTGCCGCACGATATCTGAGTTGCAAAAACACCACCAAGGCTGGAATGACTCTCGCCGGTTCTGCTTCAGGATTAATGCCGGATGCACCATTAAAAATAAGTACCGAAGACAATGCTGACGGTTTTGGCGGAATTATCGGATTGAACATCAAACCCGACGAAAAATGGAATATCGGTTTGCATTACGAAACTGCCGTTAAACTTGATTTTAAAACCAAGGTTAAAAAGGATGACTTAGGCGAGTTTACCGATGGAGCCAAAAATCGCCGCGATCTGGCTTCAAACCTCAATTTTGGCGCTTCCTACAAGATCACCAAAAAACTTACCGCCGAAGCCGATTACAGCTATTATTTCCAGAAAGCTGCCAATTGGGGAACTTCCGAAGTTCCTAAAAATGACGGATCTTATAAAAAATGGTCGGATATGGCCGGTGACTGCTATACCGCCGGAGCCGCTCTGCTTTACGATGTAAACGATAAGTTAGTCGTAAGCGGCGGAACCGTTTTCACCAAATTTTTATACAACGACAAAGAAGGTTATTTTACCGCTCTCGGCGCTTATGAAGCCCCGAAAAACGACAACTGGAACTTCAGCATTGGTGGTGCCTATAAAGTCATTAATATGCTAAAAGTTAACTTGGCTTTAGGTTATTGCGTCAGCGGAAATGAAACCGTAAAATCGCTATCAGCTGAACAATTACAATTGATAAATCCAAATACCAATCCTAACATTAAAATCGAAAACAAGGCAATCTTTATTGCTGTCGGACTTGATTTCAGTTTATAACAGACAATTAAATAGTTAAAAACACACGGAACCAGCCTGTTCAAAGAGGGCTGGTTCTTTTTTTAGCCCATGGTAAACAGGAAAGAGACTTTTGCATCGGACGGTTTGTTGCTGATTACGGCGCTAATCTGGGGATTAGCCTTTGTTGTCCAGCGAAAAGGGATGGAATTTATCGGTCCGTTTACCTACAATGGCATACGTTTTGCCCTTGGCGGACTTTCGCTTTTGCCGTTGCTCGTTTATCGTTACCGCAAAGGAAACCTCAACTTGTCGTTTCGTGGGAAGCCCGATTCACGGCAAAAGTTGCTTATGTCAGGTATTTTTCTGGGCTTATTACTCTTTGGCGGCGCTTCGCTTCAACAGGTTGGCATTGTGTATACCACCGCCGGAAAAGCAGGTTTTATCACAGGTTTGTATGTCATCTTGGTTCCTTTGGCAGGAATTTTTCTCGGTCAACGGAATAAATTAAAAATCTGGCTAGGCGCTATTTTGGCATTATCGGGCATGTATTTTCTAAGCATTACCGGCAATTTCAGCATTTCGCCCGGCGATTTATTAATTCTTTTCTCTGCCTTTTTCTGGACGGCACACGTCCTGCTTATCGGCTGGCTATCGCCAAAAAGTGATTCCCTTATCCTTGCCGGAATGCAGTTTACGGTTTGTTCGATACTCAGCCTGATCACGGCTTTTTTTACCGAAATTATTTCATGGGCCACCATCTTGCAGGCAGCCGTTCCCATACTCTATGGCGGTATTTTGTCGGTAGGCGTAGCTTATACATTACAGGTGGTGGCTCAAAAAAAGGCAAATCCAGCCTATGCTTCCATCATTTTAAGCCTCGAATCGGTGTTTGCCGGCATAGGCGGATACCTGTTGCTTGGCGAAACCCTGAGCAGCCGTGGTTTGTTGGGTTGCTGCCTGATGTTTTCCGGTATGCTTATTGCCCAGTTGCGATTTAACGTGCATTAATATTATCTTTGCAAAAAATAATTATTCTTTCTTGAATATTCGGGAGAAATTAATCATTAATAGTCAATCAAATGATAGTCGTAACAGGAGCAGCGGGTTTTATCGGAAGCTGCATGGTAGCCAAACTCAATGAAAAGAACATCAATAATGTTGTTCTGGTGGATAATTTTTCCAATCCTCAAAAGAATCTTAATCTCGAAGGCAAATCCTTTTCGGCGAAGGTGGAGCGTACTCAATTTTTTGAATGGCTCGAAAGCAACCATTCGCAGGTAGAATTTATTATCCATCTCGGTGCACGAACAGATACTACTGAATTTCGAAAAGCTATTTTTGATGAACTGAACCTGAATTACACCATCCGGATGTGGAATGCCTGTGTGGCTTATAACATTCCGCTGATTTACGCCTCATCGGCTGCCACCTATGGTATGGGCGAACTTGGTTATGACGACAATCACGCCATTATCCCTGGTTTAAAACCGCTTAATCCTTACGGAATATCCAAAAACGAATTTGATAAATGGGCGTTGCAACAGGAAAAACAACCCGTTTTCTGGGCCGGACTTAAATTTTTTAACGTCTACGGTCCCAATGAATATCACAAAGGCCGGATGGCTTCGGTAATTCAGCATTCGTTCCATCAGATCAACGAAACCGGAAAAGTGAAGCTGTTCAAATCGCACCGTCCCGATTTTGAAGACGGTAAGCAACTACGCGATTTTGTGTATGTAAAAGATGTGGTTGAGGTCATTTCCTTTTTGATGAATCATTCTGTAAATTCCGGCATCTATAATCTCGGAACCGGAAAAGCCCGTTCCTTCCTTGATCTGGCTACCGCCACGTTCCATGCCATGGAAAAGACCGTCAACATTCAGTTTATTGATACCCCGGTGGATATACGCGATAAATACCAGTATTTTACCGAAGCTAAAATGGACAAACTTCGTAATGCCGGATACGTTGCCGAATTCACTTCCCTCGAAGACGGAATCAGCGATTACGTCCGTAAATACCTGATGAAAAATGCTTTTTTATAAAATTACCTGTTTTTTGTCAATAGATTCTAAAAACCTGAAGTATGACAAGGGAAAAAGTTGACCCGGTAAACGAAGAGGCTACCAGCCTTTCGGAAACTAACGAATTAGTGTTGTACAACGATGATTTCAATACTTTTGAGTTTGTAATTCAGTCGCTTATTGAAGTGTGCCATCATCAGCCCGAACAAGCCGAACAATGTACACTCATTGTTCATTATAAAGGAAAATGTGCCGTAAAATCCGGCGATTTCGATCAGTTAGATCCCCTAAAGCAGCAATTAACCGACAGAGGACTGACGGCCACCATTGAATAACTGAATTAAAAAACAGCTTAGCCCGGAAAAACATTATCTTAATTTTTCATTTTCGAAACAGAATAGCATATCTTTGTAAAAGCTAAAGCTGATTATGGAAAAAAACGAAACAGCATTAGAACCCGAAGAGCTTTCCGCTCCCGACTTCTACGACCTACTTGCATACTGCCCTGCATCGTTGAATGAAGCGGAGAAATCGTTGCTTAAAAAAGCCTTAGTTTTATCCCGTGAACGGGGAGCCAGCCATCCGAGCAAATCGGGAGAATCGTATTATATCCATTCAATAGATGTAGCCAAGATTGTAGCCTCCGAAATGGGATTAGGTTATACTTCGGTTGTGTGTGCATTGCTTCACGATATTGTAAACGAGGGAAAAGTGCCCGTGGAAGAAGTGAATCAGATGTTTGGCGAACAGATTGGAAGTATCGTGGAAGGGATGTCAAAAATCAGTTCGATGCAAACGGCTAAAATAGCGCTGAACACCGAAAATTACATCAAACTTTTCCTTAGCTATTCCGATGATGTCCGCATCATCCTCATCAAGTTGGCCGACCGTCTGCATTACATGAGGCGTTTTACTTCGCTTTCGCTTTTAAACAAGGAACGTCTGCTTTCGGAAACCTCGCTGTTGTATTCGCCCATTGCTCACCGCTTGGGTTTATACAATATCAAAACCGAACTGGAAGAGCTTACCATGAAATATGCCGAGCCCGACACCTATCGTTCCATTTCCAACAAGCTAAATGAATTCAAACAAATACAGGACAAATACATCGGCAAATTTATTGAACCTATCCAAAAGGAATTAACCGAACATGGTTTTGAATTTGAAATAAAAAGCCGTACCAAATCGGTGTTCTCCATCTGGAACAAGATGAAGAAACAAAACCTCGACTTTGAACAGGTTTACGATTTATTTGCCATCCGCATCATCATCAATAGCGATGAAAAGAAAGAAAAAGAAGATTGCTGGCATATTTATTCCATCGTTACCAATATTTATAAGCCCGATCCCGACCGCATGCGCGACTGGATTACCAAAGCCAAATTGAACGGCTACCGGTCGCTGCACACAACGGTGATTGGCCCGCGTGGCAAATGGGTGGAAGTACAGATACGCACCCGCCGAATGGATGAAGATGCCGAAAAAGGACATTCGGCTCACTGGAAATACAAGGAATCGTCAAACGAAGACCAAAGCGACGACTGGCTGAAACGCATGCGCGAAATTCTGGAAAAGCCGCTGCCGGGCGAAGCCGCTTTTACCGGTGATCATAAAATGCAACTCTATTCGGATAAAGTGTTCGCTTTTACTCCCGACGGTGACCTAAAAATCCTTTCCAACGGAGCAACCGTTCTCGATTTTGCCTTCGAAATACATTCCAACGTGGGAACCAAATGCACCGGCGGTAAAGTAAATGGCAAGATCGTTCCCATGAAGCATGAACTCCATAACGGCGACCGTGTGGAAATACTTACTTCCAAAAATCAGAAACCAAATACCGACTGGCTTAACTGGGTTGCTACCACGCGTTCGAAAAACAAAATCAGAAGAGCTTTAAAAGATTTTGAATATAAAGAAGCCTCCGCCGGAAAAGAATTACTGAGCCGCAAACTGAGCCAGCTCAAGCTGACGATTAACGACGAAGCCATCAATAAATTAGTTGCCCATTTTAAACAATCCACGCCTCTTGATTTATATCAAAGCATTGGTACCGAAAAGATAGACATTTCGTTGATCAAGGAAGTCTTCTTCCCTTCTGCAAAATCCGAGGTAGAAAAACCTGCCGAAATTATTAAACCAGCGGAAGGGTTTAAGCCGGAAGAAAGCATCGAAGCCGCTTCTTCCGAAGCCATCATCATCCTCAACGATACCACTGAACTCAGGGATTTTAAATTAGCTAAATGTTGTCATCCGGTTTTTGGTGACGACATCTTCGGCTTTGTTACCATCATTAAAGGCATTACCATCCACCGCTCCGATTGCCCCAACGCAAAACAACTGCACCATAAATACGACTACCGCATAGTAAAAACCAACTGGGGACATCCCGGCTCGCTTACCGCTTTTCTTGCCCACCTCCGGATCATCGGCATGGACGAAGTGGGCATGCTCAGCACCATCACCGATGTCATTTCCAAGGAAATGAACGTGAATATCCGCGAAGCTTCCATTCAGTCGAAAAACGGTAAATTTGAAGGATTGATCACCGTTTTTATAAAAAATAAACGGCAGATGGATTTCCTGTTCCAGCGGCTGCGGCAAATCAAAGGCGTGCTTAAAGTCAGCCGTATTGAAAAAGAAAAATCATTATAAAATCATACATTATTTTATGAAAAAAATTCACATTCTTCTCATCGCCTTCCTGGTTTCTTTTTTTGGCTATAGCCAGAATAAACAAAGCCATAGTCTGGGAAACCTGACTAAGTTCAGCCGCAACGACCAGACATTTACCCTAAAAACCACCTCCGGTCTCGCAACTGTTACGGTATTTAGTCCCAATATCTTCAGGATTCGGATAGTGCAAAATGGCTTTCTGGACGATTTTTCCTATTCAGTGGTTGGCAAGCCACAGCCCTGCCATCTTACGATAAAAGAGGAAAGCCGGATGATTACCATTAGCACCGATTCGTTGGTTCTGGAGATGACTAAAAAGCCCTTGCGTTTTACATTTAAAACCCTTGACGGGAAAACAATAAACGAAGATGATGCTTCTTTTGGCACAAACTGGGTGGGCGATGAAATAACCACCTATAAAAAGTTGCAGGAAGATGAACGTTTTATCGGCCTGGGTGAAAAAACCGGTAACCTCGATCGCCGTGGCAATACGTACATCAACTGGAATACTGACAATCCGCATCACCAAAACTGGGACGATCCGCTTTATGCCACCTTTCCGTTTTATATCGGCATTCACCACGGATTGAACTACGGCATCTTTTTCGACAACAGCTACCGCTCCACCTTCAATTTCGGGGCTTCTAACGACCGCTTTTCTTCCTTTGGAGCTCTGGGCGGCGAAATGGATTATTACTTCATCTGGCACACCCGCGTGGCCGACATCCTTTCGTCTTACTCCTTCCTTACCGGAAAAATGGAGATGCCTCCCCTGTGGAGCCTCGGCTTCCAGCAATGCCGCTGGAGTTATTTTCCCGACAAGGAAGTGTTGAATATCGCTCACTCCTTCCGCGAAAAGAAAATACCGCTCGACGTGCTTTACCTTGATATCCATTATATGGATAATTACAAAATCTTCACATGGAACCCCACCCGTTTTTCCGAACCTAAAAAGATGCTCAACGAGTTGAAAAGCCTTGGTATCCATACCACCGTTATCGTTGACCCGGGCATCAAAGTGGAAAAAGGTTACACCGCCTACGAAGAAGGAGTAGCCAAAGACATGTTCGTTAAATACCCCGACAATACCAACTACACCGCACAGGTATGGCCCGGCTGGTGCCACTTCCCCGACTTCAGCAATCCCAAGGTACGCACCTGGTGGGGCGATAACTTCAAAACACTGTCGGATGCCGGAGTGGAAGGTTTCTGGAACGATATGAACGAACCCGCAAGCTGGGGAGGAGGAACTTCGCCCAACCTGATAGGATTCGACTGGGAAGGAAAAAAGACATTGTTTCCACAGGCAAAAAACGTGTACGGACTGTTGATGTCGCGCGCTACCTTTGAAGGAACGAAAAAGCTGCTCAACGGAAAGCGTCCCCTGATTCTTACCCGTGCCGGCTTTGCCGGCCTACAACGTTATTCGGCTATCTGGACAGGCGACAACAGCCCTTCGGACGATCACATGATGCTGGGCGTACGGATGGTCAATAGCATAGGACTTGCCGGAGTTCCTTTCTGCGGTTACGATGTGGGCGGTTTTATGGGCGACGCTTCTGCCGCTTTGTTTACCCGCTGGCTTACCGTAGGCTCGTTCACGCCTTTCTTCCGTAGCCATAAGGCATACAACAACAAGGAAAGCGAACCCTGGTCGTACGGCGAGGATATGGAGGTGATATCCCGCGACTACATCACCCTTCGCTATAAACTGATGCCGTATATCTATTCCGCCTTTTACAATGCCACACGTACGGGACTACCCGTGGCACGGACGCTTGCCATTGACTATACCTATCAACCTGCCGTGTACGATAACAACTATCAGAATCAATACCTCTTCGGACCATCGTTGCTGATTATTCCCGCTGTAAGCACCGCCAGCCTTACCAAAGCCTGGTTGCCCGCCGGGGATTGGTACGATTTTTATTCCGATAAAACATACAACGGCAACCAGGAACTGAACATCGACTGTCCCCTGCAACGTTTGCCCGTTTTCGTTAAAGCCGGAAGCATCATTCCCATGCAGTCGGCCATACAATCCACTTCCGAAAAGCCTTCCGATACGCTTACCATTCATTTGTATGCGGGAAAAAATTCAAACGCCTTCGATTATTACGAAGACGACGGAACCACCTATGCCTATCAGAACCAGCAATACGATAAACGGGTTTTTCAGTACCAGCCCGCCAAAAACCAGTTGCTGATCAGTAAAAAAGAAGGGATGTTCAATAGCCGCTACCGTTACATCTGCCTGGTGTTTCATGGTTTTACCGACAGCAAAAATCCGGTAAAGATAAATGGCGCCCCTGCCCCACGGGAAACCGTTTCTATCCATATGCTTCAGTCTCTTTCCGAAAAAGATGCTCTTTCGGTTTGGGTACCGTGGCAGTATGATGTGATTAATCTGTCTTCGGTTACATTTGGAAACAGCGATGGTGAAATGCGCGTGGAATGGTAATTCCTTTTATCAGATAATTCGAAGTAATAGACATTTTTCAGGATAAATTTTAGACGATGGTTTCTAATGGACATTTTTCAGGGTGTTTATTTCAACACTTTTAGAGAACGGTAGTTTAAATTTCACATTTTTGCAAAAGCTACTCAAACGGAAATAGGCTCTGCTGGAGAGCAACCTATCAGGGATAAAGTAGAAGGCCGACGAAAATGTCAACTCAATAGGCTGTGGTAATCATAGCCTATTGATATTTTAGAGATTTTTTATGGAGATGAAAAGACATGATGAGAGGATTTGCTTTTGAATTGTCAAATGTAAAGTAAATCCATTTAATAAGAAAGTAAAAATATTCCGTTGTATGGAAAGCATATCAGCAGGTTCCTAATTTATTTACAAAGCTTATTATTTTCTCTTTGCTCTATTTTTTAAAATACTTACAACATTCGTTAAAGCTTTCTCTTTGGCTTCAAGCAAAACCATGAAATGAAAAAGTAAATCGGCACATTCATTCAGAAACAGCTCATCGTTGTTATCTTTTGCTTCAATCACAACTTCTACCGCTTCCTCTCCCACTTTCTGAGCTATTTTATTGATTCCTTTTTTGAACAGATGTGCAGTATAAGAGTTTTCCGGTGATTGGATGCGACGTTGTTTGATTACCTTTTCCAACTGCATAAGGAAGCCCAATTGGTACCCTTCTGCAGACTTTTCATTCCAACATGTATAACTACCAGTATGACATACAGGTCCATCTGGAATAGCTTTCACCAGCAGTGTATCTCCGTCACAATCAACAGAAATACTTTCAACATGCAAAAAATTGCCGCTTGTTTCGCCTTTTACCCACAGTTGTTGCCGCGAACGGCTATAAAAGGTTACCAATCTTGTTTCCTTTGTTTTTTGTAAAGATTCTGCATTCATATAAGCCATCATCAAAACCTGACCGGTATAGGTATTTTGTACAATTGCAGGAACCAAACCATTAGCATCATATTTTATCGCATTCATTTTATAAATCATTTTTATTGTTAAACATTGGTTATTTTATTCTGACCGGAATATGACAATCGCTGAGAAATTGTTTCAAATCTGGAATTTTGATCTCTCCGTAATGAAAAATACTGGCTGCCAAAGCGGCATCAGCTCTGCCCTGCTGAAATACTTCGGCAAAATGAGCCATGTTACCAGCGCCACCTGAAGCAATCAAAGGCACGGTAAAATGGGCAGACAACTCTGCCAATGTTTCTACTGCAAAACCATTACGCGTGCCATCGTGATTCATAGAGGTAAATAATATTTCACCGGCACCACGATCCACAGCTTCGGCCACCCAAGTAAAAAGTTCGATACCGGCTGGCAAGCGCCCGCCATTGAGGTAAACTTCCCACTTTTCATTCATACAGCAAGCGTCCACTGCTAAAACCACACATTGACTTCCAAAATGGGATGCTAGTTCATCAATCAATCCGGGATGTCGGACTGCCGCAGAATTTACCGAAATTTTATCCGCCCCGGCATGCAACAATGCCAAAGCATCTTCTACGGAAGCTATGCCTCCGCCAACGGTAAAGGGGATATTAATTGTCGCAGCTACTTTCGATGCCAGGTCAATCAAGGTTTTTCGTTTTTCCTGTGTAGCGGTAATATCCAGAAATACCAACTCATCCGCTCCTTCACAGGCATAACGGGCAGCAAGTTCCACCGGATCGCCGGCATCGCGTAAATCGAAGAAATTGACGCCTTTTACTGTTCGTCCGTTCATCACATCCAAACATGGAATTATTCGTTTGTACAACATTGTTTTATCTTAAAAATGGTGTTAATTCATTTAATCTAATCCGTTCCTCATAAAGAGCTTTTCCAATAATTACAGCATTTATGCCGTTTTGGTTAAGTTTATGAATATCATTTATATTGCTGATTCCTCCACTCGCAATCAGAAATAGTTCCGGATGTCTTTCTTTAATTTGCTGATACAAGTCAAAAGCCGGACCGCTTAGCATGCCATCACGCAAGACATCGGTACAACAAACTTTATCTATTCCATCGACAGTCCATTTTTTCAGAAAAGTCCATAAATCCAGATCCGCATCCTGCATCCAGCCATTGATGGCAATTTTCTCATTTTTTACATCTGCAACCAGAATGATTTTCTCGTTACCAAAACATTCAAGTACAGCAGTTACACATTCGGGATTTTTAACAGCCATGCTACCGATATTGACCATCGAAGCGCCCGCACTAAATGCTGAATTTACATCATTAAGCGTACGGATTCCACCGCCAAAATCAATATGGAGACAGGTAGATGCCGCAATTCTTTCGAGTACTTTAAGATTCGCCAAATGCCCCGAACAGGCACCATCGAGATCAACAAGATGCAGCCGTTTTAAACCAATATCGGCAAAGCGTTTGGCTATTTCTACCGGATCACCGGCATAAGTTTTTCGGGTAGCAAAAACCCCTTTTTCAAGCCGCACGCATTTTCCTTCAATAATATCAATAGCCGGAATAATTTGAATCATAATTTGTTAGTAACAATAAGTTTATAATTTTATAAAGTTCCTGAGTATTTGTTCGCCCATGGCTCCACTTTTTTCAGGATGAAATTGTACGGCAAAAAAATTGTCTTTTTGCAACGCTGCACTAAACGACACGCCATATTCAGCAACAGCAACAGTTTCCCGGATTGCTGGTACAAAATAGCTATGCACAAAATATACATTAGCGGTTTCTTCCATGCCAGAAAATAAAGGCCCTTTCAGCCTTGTAATAGCATTCCAACCCATGTGTGGCACTTTTAAGCCGGGGGCAAAATGAATGACTCTTTCAGGAAAAATATTTAATCCATTTACTTCCCCTTCCTCACTGTATCTGCACATCAGTTGCATTCCCAAGCAGATACCCAGCACGGGTACTTTTAGCTCTGGAATCACACAGTCGAGTCCGTTTGCCCGCAAAGTTTCCATTGCTGTCGCAGCATGTCCTACACCAGGAAAAATCACTTTTGAAGCCTTAAGAAGTGTATCCCGATTTGCCGTCAACTCTACTTCTGCCCCAAGACGCTTCAAAGCATAGTTTACCGAAGCCAGGTTGCCGGCCCCATAATCAATCACCGTAATTTTGTTCATAGGACCCCTTTGGTTGAAGGCAACGCTGCATTTTCAAAATCAGCTTTAACAGCCATCCGCAAAGCCCGGCCAATAGCTTTAAAAATGGCTTCTATTTTATGATGCTCGTTTTCACCTTCAGCCTGAATGTTCAGATTTACATGAGCCGTATCAGTAAACGATTTAAAAAAGTGATAAAACATTTCAGCCGGAACGTCTCCGATTTTTTCTCTTTTAAAATCGGCTTTCCATATCAGCCAGGGACGCCCGCCAAAATCAATTGCCACTTGTGCCAGACAATCATCCATCGGCAAACAAAAGCCATAGCGACCGATTCCATGTTTATCTCCAACGGCTTTTAAAAAAGCTTCTCCCAAAGCCAAGCCTGTGTCTTCTATCGTGTGATGCTCATCCACATGCAAATCGCCCTGTACATTCATGGTCAAATCAATACCGGAATGAAAGGCCAGTTGCTCCAGCATATGATCAAAAAATCCAAGACCGGTGTTGATGGCACTCTTGCCCATGCCATCGAGACAAAGAATGACTTGAACAGCCGTTTCCCGCGTAATGCGGTTTACTTCGGCCCGACGAAACTGACCCGATAAAAATGTCCATATCTGCTGCCATTCGGATGTTTCCAAAGCCAAGACAGGCTTTAACTCATCACTCACTATATCTGCAAAAGGGTCATTTCTAAGACTTATTGCTTTACAGCCTAAATTAGCTGCCAGCTTTATATCGGTTATGCGATCGCCAATCACAAAAGAATCCGAAAGATTATAATTACCAGTCATATAATGATTGAGCATAGCTGTACCCGGCTTACGTGTAGGCAGATTATCCTCCGGACAGGAACGGTCAATGAATACTTCAGAAAAACGGATTCCTTCATTTTCAAACGTCCGGATAATCAGATCCTGTATCGGAAAGAATGTATCCTCGGAAAATTTTTCTGTACCCAGTCCATCCTGGTTGGTAACCATCACCAGTTCATAGTCGAGATGCCGGGCGATCTGCCCTAAAAAGCGAAAAACATCCGGATAAAACGTCAGTTTTTCTATTTTATCAACCTGGAAATCGAAAGGCTCCAGGATTAATGTCCCGTCGCGATCAATAAATAATACCTTTTTCAATTTTTAATTGTTTTTAAATGATTCCATTAATTTCATTGTTTCGATTAGTTTTACGTTTTCATCTGGCAACCCTACGGTAATCCGCAGGCAACCGTCGCAAAGAATGATATTGGAACGATTGCGCACCACTATTTTTTGTTTGATTAACTGATGATAAACTGCACAGGCATCATCTGTTTTAACCAGTAAAAAATTAGCATCGGATGGGTAAACGGTTCTGACAAAATTCAGTTTCCTCAATTCACCGGAAAGGAAATCCCGTTCGTTGAGTAAAATTTTTACCTGTTCCTGCATTCGCCGGGGATTAGATAGTTTCTGAATCGCTAATTCAGCATTTAATACACTGATGTTGTATGGCGGTTTTATTTTATCGAGGATACGAATTAACGCCGGATTGCCCATCCCGATACCCAAACGCAGTCCTGCCATTCCCCAGGCTTTCGACAGTGTCTGCATCACGAACAAATTGGAATATTTTGCCAGTAAGTCAACAACGCTGGCATCAGGACAAAAATCAATATACGCCTCATCTACAATTATAAGTCCTTTAAAACCATCGAGCAATTGTGTCATTGCCTGCCGGTTCATCAGGTTGCCCGAAGGATTGTTGGGCGAACAGATAAACAAAATTTTGGAATCTTCATCCGCTGCATCCAGCACAGCTTTTACATTGGGCTGGAAGTCTGGCGTAAGAGGAATCTTTCGAATCTCAACATCATTAATGGCAGCACTTACGGCATACATGCCATAGGTGGGCGGCTGAATGATTATGTTATCTTTTCCTGGGTTGCAAAAAATGCGTATCAGCAAATCAATGACTTCGTCCGATCCGTTTCCTGTAAATATCCGATCTGGATTCACCTTTTTTACTGACCCAATTACTTTTCTCAGTTCATGCTGACATGGATCCGGATAACGATTTACTCCGTTAAAAAACGGATTTTCGTTTGCATCTAAAAATACTTCTGCTTCGCCGTTAAATTCATCTCGTGCTGATGCATAAGATTCCAAGTCTCTTATATTTTTTCTTATCTTATCTTCTAAAATCATGTTTCAAAATTTAATTCTAATTCCTACTGCATTTTTGTGAGCATCTAATCTCTCTTCAGTAGCCATAGCTATAATCGTTGGAGAAAGCCTTTTTAGCCCTTCCCGGCTTATTTTCTGAAAAGAAATTTTCTTGACAAAAGAATCAAGGGAAACTCCGCTGTACATACGGGCAAAACCCGATGTTGGCAAAGTATGGTTAGTTCCCGAAGCATAGTCGCCGGCACTTTCGGGCGAATAATTTCCGATAAAAACAGAGCCTGCATTGATAACCCGTTTGCAGAAATAATCTTCCTCTTCAACAGAAAGGATCAAATGTTCGGGGGCATAACTATTAATACAATACAGGGCTTCCTCTTTCCCATCCACATATATCAAAGCTGAATTCTCCAGAGCAGCACAAGCAATTTCTTTACGGGGAAGAACCTCCAGTTGCCGTTCAATTTCTTTTGCCACCCGATCAATAATGCTTCGTTCCCAGGTAACCATCAGCGCCTGGCTATCTCTGCCATGTTCCGCCTGCGAAAGCATATCGGCAGCTACAAAAGCCGGATTGGCCGTTCTGTCAACCACAACCATTACCTCTGACGGACCTGCCGGTAAATCAATGGCAACACCATGACGGAATGCTTCCATCTTAGCAGCCATTACATACTGATTGCCGGGACCAAATATTTTATAAACAGCAGGTATTGTTTTTGTCCCAAAAGTCATTGCTGCTATAGCCTGTACTCCTCCCGTTTTGAATACTCGTGTTACTCCGGCAATTTTTGCTGCATAAAGAATCGTCGGGTTTATACTTCCGTCGGCAGAAGGTGGCGTACACATCACCATTTCGCCACAACCGGCAATTTTTGCCGGAACAGCGAGCATAAGTACAGTTGAAAACAAAGGTGCACTGCCTCCGGGAATATACAAACCCACTTTTTCGATGGGAGTGACACCTTGCCAGCAGACTACTCCCGGCGATGTTTTTACCTTTTTTATGGTTGATATCTGTTGCGAAGCATGAAACTTATAAATATTTGCATAAGCGGTATGAATGGCTGCTTTCAGGCTCTCGCCTATCTTATTCTCAGCATCTGCCATTTCTTTATCCGTAACTTGCAGTTCATTTATTTCTGCATGATCAAATTCATGGGTGTATTTTTTTACTGCTGCATCGCCATGTATTTTTACACCGTTAAAAATGCTTTTCACAACATTTTCCATGGTTTCAATATGGATTGCCGGGCGGGTGGTCAATCTTTTCCATGTTTGGATATCAGGATTATATACTATTTTCATTCGTAAATAATTTATTATTAACAGGTCGGATGAAACTCGTCCCGCAAAGCGGAACTCGATTCATACTTCTTTTTAAACAACCATTTTTTCTATTGGTAACACCAATATTCCCTGAGCACCGGCAGCTTTCAACTGATCAATGACATTCCAGAAATCCGTTTCACTGATTACAGAATGCATCGAACTCCATCCTTTTTGAACTAAAGGCATAATCGTTGGGCTTTTAATACCTGGTAATATTCTGGATATTTCGTGAACAGCATCATCAGGAGAATTCAGCAAAATATACCTGTTATTGCGTGAAGCTAAAACCGCACGAATACGGAATAATAATTTATCCAGTATTTTTTGTGTTTCCTCCGGTAATTCTTTCCCGGATACAAGGCAGGCCTGGCTTTTGAGCACAACATCAACTTCTTTTAGACCATTTGAAAATAATGTACTTCCCGTACTCACCAAATCACAAATAGCATCCGATAATCCAATATTGGGAGCTATTTCAACGGAACCGGAAATTTCATGAACCTCGGCCAGGATGTTCTTTTTTTTCAAATAACCATTCAGAGAGTTGGGATAAGATGTGGCAATACGTTTCCCGTTGAAATATTCAGATCCAGAATATTCAATCCCCTTGGGTATTGCCATGGAAAGCCTGCATTTGGAAAAACCAAGATATTCGATGATTTGAATATCCCTGCATTTTTCGATGATCACATTTTCGCCAAGGATGGCAATGTCGGCCACCCCGTCTTCCACATACTGTGGAATATCGGCATTGCGGAGATAAAGCACTTCCACCGGGAAATTGCGGGCAACGGCTTTTAGCCTGTCGTTTCCGTTTTCGATGGAAATTCCGCATTCTTTAAGAAGCCGGAGCGATTCTTCTGTTAGCCTTCCCGACTTTTGAACTGCAATTTTTAATGTTACGGACATCTGTTTCGTTTTATGCCCGTCCAATTCCCGACAGTTCCTCTGTTATGAAAACAAAAAGCCCCGTCTGGTATCAGGCGGGGCGATTTTTACTTATCTTTATTTTGGAGATCAGCACATGACATCACCTTTTCGCCTGCTGGCAAGTATGATGATGGTGATGCTGATTGGTAAAAAACATTGTGATAAATTTTCGGCAAAAGTAATACATTTTTTAAAATGGTAAGAAAATAATGATGTTTTACAAGAAATCTAAGACTACCATTTGTTGAATAGAACAAACAGTAGTCTTAAAAAAATTATATCAAAAATCGCGTTCCACATCTTTATCACCTCTCCCCGAAAGGTTAATAACGGCGAGTTCATGCTTGTTTTTGAGCATTTTCATTGCAAGTGCAATAGCGTGGCTTGATTCAATAGCCGGGATTATCCCTTCGAGTTTTGACAATAAGGAGAATGCTTCAATAGCTTCATTATCTGTAACCGGATAATAAAAAACCCTGCGAGAATCTTTTAAATAAGCATGCTGTGGACTAATGCCGGGATAATCAAGACCGGCAGCAATCGAGTGCGACTCCATTGGATTTCCCTGCTCATCTACCAAACAATACGACATGGTTCCCTGAAAAAGAGATGGAACACCAAAAGAAAGCGTAGCAGCAGTATTATTTTTACTACCATTGCCTCCTCCTTCGGCTCCATAGATTTTCACATTATGTTCATCGAGAAAGCCGGAAAACAAGCCGATGGCATTAGAACCACCGCCCACACAAGCAAAAATAGCATCCGGCAACCGGCCTTCGGCTTCTATAATCTGCAATTTTGCTTCCTGACCAATCACACTTTGAAAATAACCAACCATTCGAGGATAAGGATCCGGACCAACTTGGGATCCTAAAAGATAATAGGAATCCGGATGCGAAATATAATATTCCAATGCTTCGTCCACGGCATCCTTCAACGTTGCAGTCCCCCTCGATGTAGTAATAATTTCAGCTCCCAGCAACTTCATCCGGCGGACATTCAGCATCTGACGTTGCGCATCCACAGCCCCCATAAATATTTTACAAGGAATACCAAAAAGTGCTGCTACCGTTGCTGCCGCAACACCGTGTTGCCCTGCGCCTGTTTCTGCAATGATTTCTTTTACTCCCATCCGTTTAGCTAAAAGTACCTGGCCGATAGCATTGTTTATTTTGTGTGAACCGGTATGATTCATATCTTCACGTTTTAAGTATACTTTAGATCCGATATATTCACTAAGTCGCTTTGCATAATAAAGAGGTGACGGCCGCCCCACATAATTTTTTAAACAATAAACATATTCGTCGGCAAACGATTCTTTTTTTACTTCCTGATCAAAAAAATCGGACAGCTTAAGGAGTGGGCGATTTAAAACCGGGGGGACAAAGGAACCACCATATTCTCCATATTTTCCATTATAATTTAACATCGTTGAAAGTGGAGCTATTTTTATATTTTGTTGTTGTATCATATCTGTATTTTTTATTGATTTATTCTGAAAAAATTAGTAATAATTTATATTATCGTGTTAGTGTAAAAACGAACACTTAAGGGTGTGAAAATTCTGAGTTATGGCAGGGAAGCCCTGCCACTGAAGGTGCCTTAAATAAATTACTTTAGTTATTTTCATTTTTTTGACAATAAAAAAAGCTGCAAGGGATTCTTGCAGCTTTAGTATTAATTTAAAATATACATGCGAACAACTCTACCCTTTATCCGGAGAAAAATTAAGTTGCCACCATATAATTATATTTAAAAAGTCCATTGAAATTATCTGTTCTGATTTAGGGTACAAATTTACAAAATTATTTTAACCCGCATAGACAATAACTTATTTTAACCTGGTCTCACCTGTTCGTAGAGGATAACCTATACTGATAGCTAATAAATATTGGAATCAGAAATCAGAGTGCAAAGGAATAAAGTGAAAATACAGATATGCCAAGATGAGAATACCATTACGACAGATTTATACTCTGACAAAAGTAGAGTGATGATACAACCGGTTTGCCCTGTGGATACAAACATTTTGTATTTAGGGTACAGAGCAGGCAGGGTAAAAGGGCAAACAGACCAGGCTCACACCCTGACATGGGCAGGGTAAGGGTACAAAGGCTTTGCCCTGCAAGGCAATCAAGCCAGGGTGATGATACAAACGAGGCAGGGTGAAGGTACAAGCGGTTTGCCCTGTGGGCACAAACACTTTGTGGTTAGAATACAAACACGGCAGGGTGAGCGTACAAACCGGGCAGCCTTACACCCTGGCATAAATGGGGTGATAATACAGCAGGATAAGGGTAAAACTGCAAATAAAGTATGGTAAAGATACAGTCAGGAGATACCCTGATGACCTTTCTATAAAAGTAAAGGGACAAAACCTTTGCCCCTTTACTTTTGTTGACCCATTAAGATAAAACCAACCTCTTTACTGTTTGGTATCCGGATTTTCGGGAGGGCTGTCAGGAGGTTTGCCACCGGGAAAACGACGTTTAAGATCGTCGTAAATATCCTTAGCTCCCGGAACACCTTGTTTGGAGGCCATCTTCACTGCATTGTAAAAAAGCAGTGCTGCCTGAAGGGATTCCTGAGCCATTAATGTGGCAGTATCTTCCAACGATTGCACTATGGGTTGGGCTGCATGCACTACTTCAAAAATGGCTTTCTGTCCGGTATAATCTTTATCGGCTTCTGCCTTGTTGAGGTAATTAGGGATAAGATTGGAATTCTGGTCCATATACGTAAAGACCAGATCGAGCCATCCCAGGACTTTGTACCCTATTTTTAACCCACCTTTTCGTTCATCCTCGGTTTGACTTATCCGGTAAGGGAATAAGCCTGCCAATTCACCAACTTTAGTTTTGGCTGTGGTTATCATTGCAGGGTCAACTTGCTGCGAGATTTTGTTTTGTACAGCCATGATAAATGGAATTAAATTATTGCCTACTCTTTTCCAGCTTTTCGGCTTCCGCTGTTTATGATATTGAGAATTACTACTATAATTAACTTGGTTAAATCATATAAAGTAGTATTTTTTTCTTATACATCAGTGATAAAAGGGGCTCATCAGAGCCCCTTTTCAAACAAACTTAATTTACTTACAAAATCAGTTATTTAATTATCACCATCTTCTTAATCAACGTTTGACCATTGTTGGTAACAAAACGAACAAGATAGTTACCAGCGCTGTAACGGGAAGTATTCAGGGTGATGGTCTTTTCCTGAGTAATATTTTCAGAATGTACCACCATACCTAAACAATTTATCACCTGAACAGTGCTGATATTGTTAGATACTGTTATATTGACAACATCGGTTGCCGGGTTCGGGAATACCTTAACGGATGAAGATCCGATTTCAGGTATACCATCAGGTCCGGTTTCCGTACCATTGTTATAAACAGGTACAAAGATGTTCCCATTGTAATCAGCAAATTCACGTGGAGTCGGATTGTCACTCCAGTTAACCTGAGTCTGGATTACATCGGAAGCTATCCAATCAAAATTAATATCAAAGAAATTACCATCGGCAATGTTGATTCCATTCAAATCGGCTGCCCATACAAAGGTAATATGGCCTGCCGAAGGATTACCTGTGGTTACGGCATCAATACCCGCATGCCAATTGGTGATACTGTCGAATAAAATAATTGACGGATCGTATTCTATGGTAAACTGGAATGACCCCATGTTGGTAATATTCTCTGCATGTACCGGAACGACAAACAGACCTGATACCAACGTAGTGGTATCGGTAATGGTTACAATGGCTGCCGGAACAGAAGCTGCAGCCTGGGTAACGGTAACCTGTACCGGGCTTCCGGTAGCTCCGGGAGCGGTAACGGTTATTGTTCCTGTCCTTGGTGAAGTTGAAGTGTTTTCAGTATACGCTACATTGATAGTTCCTGTGTTTACTCCGCTTCCGCCACTGGTTATCGTCAGCCAGTCATTTCCGGTGGTAACAGCGGCAGTATAATTCATCGTTCCGATGCCAGTATTAGCCACAGCAAAGGTAGTTGTTCCTGCTGATGATGTTACATCCTGGTTGGTTGGTGTTACTGTCAATATCGGCTGACTTGGCGAGCCTGTTACTGATCCGTTATTATATACAGAAACAAATACGTTTCCATCATAATCGGTAAATTCTCGTGGTGTTGGATTATCACTCCAGGTTAATGAAGAGGTAGATGTGCTTCCAAGCCAGTTGAAATTCAGATTAAAGAAAGTTCCGTCAGCGATGTTGATTCCATTCATATCGGCTGCCCATACAAAGGTCAGATGACCCGGAATCGGTTCTCCCATGGTAACGGCTTCTATGCCAGTATACCAATCCGATGCACTGCTATAAGTCATCAATGCCGGATCATATTCGATGGTAAACTGGAACGATCCCATATTAACGATGTTGGCGGCATGTACCGGAACAAAAACCGGACCGGCTACTACATCAGTAAGGGTACTAATGATAAGGGTTGGTAACAAAGCTGGATTTACAGCTTGGGTTACGGTTACCATTACTGGACTTCCCGTTGCACCAGGAGCGGTAACAGTTATCGTTCCGGTTCTTGGTGAAGTTAACATGTTTTCAGTATAAGCTACATTGATAGTTCCTGTATTTACGCCACTTCCGCCACTGGTTATTGTCAGCCAGTCGCTTCCTGAAGTTACTTCTGCCGTATAATTCATTGTTCCGGTTCCGTTGTTGGCTACGGCAAAAGTTGTAGAGCCGGCGTCAGCAGTAACATTCTGGTTAGATGGCGTAATTGTAAGAACTGTAACATCGGAAGTTACATTTAATGTAACTGGGATAGTAACGCTTCCCACGTAAGGATCACTGTTAAAAGTTATGCTTGCATTATAAGTACCTCCTGTTATATTCGTTGCGTCAAAATGTACGGTTACATTCTGCGAACTCCCGGCAGGAATAAGACCTGTTTTTGGAGCTATGGTTAGCCAGCTATCTTTTGGAAAGGCTAATCCGTCAGTTTCACCAGCGAAAGAACCTACTAAAACAGTATTTCCAGTAACTCTATCGAGAATACGCAATTCGCCTGTACTCTTTGCAACATTGTAAGCTGCAAGATAGATTATGTCATTTTTTGAATCATAACCCATACCTTGAGCAAAATTAGCATCGTAACCAATGGATCCTAACAGAGTTGAAGTTCCAGTTGCTTTGTCAATTTTATAAGAATTATCGCCAACAATATCATAACCGTACATTTGACCTGTTCCGTCTATGGTGATGTCAATACATCCGGGAATACCCGTAGCTCCTATAACAGTTGTTGTAGCAGTTGCTGGATTGATAGTATAGATGTATGATTCGTTAATGTCTGAAGATACGGCATATAGAATACCGGTGTTCATGTCGCAGGTTAAGCCCGTGAATGATTGTGAACCACCAGTTGTAGCAGCTGCACCAATGTTTGTAACATCACCTGTTGTTACATTAACTTTTTTCAGATGACTGTCATTATAATCAATGATGTACATAAAATCAGTATTCATTGCATCAAAGGTACCTCCAAAAGGAGCAATAGTAGTTGAGCTGATAACCGTTGGATTTGATGGATCATCCGTATTAAACGAAAAGAAATTATTATTATTAATATCAAATGCATACCCGTTAGCACCTCTAAACAAGTTCTTAATAACAGCAGGGGAAGCATCAACTGTATTTGGAGCACGGCCGATAGAGATAGGTGCAGTTCCATGTTCAAAGTTTCCATCACTTGCAGGAATTGAAATCTGCTGTTTGTTATTTACCAGAAAAGTGCCAACCCATCCTAACATACCATCACCTGTGTTGTTAATTGTAATAGTTTGATCGGTAGCTTGTCCAACAGGAATGGTAGCAATGAGTGATAATGGATTAATATTCATAACAGGAGATGTAAGAGTAATTGGTATAATCGTTGTCTGTCCTCCGGTAATTGTAACTCCAGTTATAGAGTATGAATTATAACCTACGGCTGCAGTTGAAATATCATATGTACCGCTTAAAATTTGTGGGAAAATATAAACCCCGTCGGCTCCTGAAATAGCCGTAAAGTGATTACCAGATTTAGTAGCCGTCACAGTAACATTAGGAATAGCAATACCATTATGAGTTACAGTTCCGGTAAGCATACCGTAAATATTACCTTGAATGGTAAAAGTAACGGGAACAGTAGCAGTACCTACATTAGGATCAGACATAAAGTTAATGTCTCCGGTTAATGTGTAATCTTTTTGAGAAGGAATATAATTCCCATTTAAAGTAACAGTTACATCCATTGAAGTGCCGGCAGGAACAATGCCTGTTTCTGGATCAATGGACAACCAAGCGCCACCCGGAAATGCAAATCCATCAATTTCGCTTGATAATTGACCTACGAGGGTCGTATTACCAGTCGTTTTGTCAAGAATACGTAGTTCTCCGGATGAAGTTGTAGCATTGTATGCTGCAAGGTAAATATTATTACTTTCAGGATCCCAACCCATTCCTTGTACGTAATTAGCATCAAAACCAATAGAGCCAATTAATGTTGATGCCCCTGTAGTTTTATCAATTTTGTAAGCATTATCGCCAGCAATATCATAGCCATACATCTGTCCGTTTCCGTCAATAGCAATATTAATCAATGCAGGAATTCCCGTTGTTCCAATGAAAGTACTGGCTCCGGTTATTGAATCTATCATATAGATACTTGATTCACTACCATTGGTAGATGATGCATATAAAGTTCCTGTTATTTTATCACAGGATAAACCACTTGGAATATCTCCACTCTGTAATCCTGCAGGCCCAACAGTAGTAATATTACCTGTGGCTGCATCCACTTTCTTTATATTTCCATCATTGTTATCAATAATATACATAAAGTTAGTATGAGAAGCATCAAAGGTTCCTCCAAAGGGTTGAACATTGACATTGGTTATTGTTGTGGGATTAGCCGGATCATCAGTATTGATGGACATAAAAAGATGATTAATAAGATCAAATCCATAAGCCATTGAGCCGTTTGCTCCTTTATGTGTATCAGTAGCATTAGTTTTATTAGCTATGGAAGCGCGGCCGATGGAAGCTGGACTATGTATGAAATCACCATTACTTGCAGGTATCAAATTTTGTTCTCCGTTTAGTTGTAGCATGCCATTCCATGTTAATGGTCCGTCACCGGTATTAGTAATGGTAACGGTTTGCGTTTTTATCTCCCCAATTACGGCTGAATCAACAATAGCTAATGGATTTAAATTCATAGTTGGAGCGGTCATCTCTACGTCTTGAGTAGTGCTTTGTCCTCCTGTTATTACTATATCCGCAATAGAATATGGATTGTATCCTACATTCGTAGCGGTCATTTCATACGTACCAGCAAGAACCTGTGGAAAAGTATATGAACCATCAGCGTTGGATGTGGCAGTATAACTGGTATTGTTGCTTTGTTCTTGAACCTTTAAAGTTACGCCTGCTATACCTGTACCATTATGGGTAACATTACCTGTAATTTGCCCATATATATCTTCCTGTAATTTAAAGGTAACAGGAACAGTTATGCTATCTACATTCGGATCGGAAGCAAAAACGATATTTCCATTAAGAGTAGTCCCCTTTTGAATTTGGCTTCCATCAAGTGTTACGGTTATATCTTGCGTAGTCCCAGCAGGAATAGTTCCAAATTTTGGACTAATGCTTAACCAATTAGCACCTATCCCCGGGAATGCAAATGTATAAGGAGTGACATTTAGAGTTCCAGCATTTATTAAGGTTCCGTTTGCCTTATCGAAAGTATATAGATATTCCCAGTCATTCAAATAGATATTATTGCTTGCGGGATCCCATGCTATTCCTGATGGACCTGTGTTGGTTAAATTACCATTTCCTATTTGGGTAAATGTACAGTTTGTTTTATCAATCGCATAAATATTCCCGCGAAGATCGCAGCCATACATTTGTCCCGTACCATCTATAGTGATACCTGCCAATATTGGAATTGCCAAATGCCCGATTATCGTACTGTTCCCGTTAGCTGGGTTAATAGTATATATACTACTGGTATTATGAGAACCATAGCTTGTGGAACACCCATATAATATTCCGGTAGTCTTATCGCAACTCAAACCTGTCCATAATTCCCCTATTTCTAAAGCTGTATAACCAATATCGGTAACGTCTCCCGAAATAACATCTACTTTCCTAAGATGATTGCCTAACTGATCAAGAGAATACATAAAATCAGTATTAGTTGCATTAAATGTACAGCCAGTCATTTCATGAACCTCATAATAACGGGCTATAATTGTTGCATTTGAAGGATCATCTGTATTAAATGAATAATAACATTCCGTAAATGCATATGCTGTATTTCCTTTCGTGTTTTTTACAGAATTTGCTATCGTCTGGTCTGGCGGTATGGCAGGCAGTTTCTGATTATTTGTTAATACAAGCCCGCTCCAAGTCAATGGCCCATTACCGTTATTTGTAACAGAAATGGTAGTGGTAACAATTTGCCCGGTTGTTCCTGTTGTATTTACTGAATCAGGAATAATACTCATAGAAGGATTCGTTAATGAAAAGATTTTGGTTTGTGTTTGATTTTCACCAATTGTTATGCTATCATTAACAATATTATAGCCATCTTTTGAACAGCTAATAATATATTGTCCGGCTTCGGCATTATTAATAACATACGAACCGTCCGTAGCTGTAGTAGTAGTATGTCTTATTGTTTTAATCTGTGTTTGGCCGGGAATAAAAGAAAAAGTGTCAATCAGGGCGACCATTGCACCTTCTATAGGACTACCATCTGATAATCTGGTTACCGTACCTGCTATATTACCGGTTACTTGTTTATATATATGCACATTGTCTATAAACCACCAATTAAAATTATCTGCATTTTCCCCATGAGCACGGAAACGAATTCCCATATTATGCCCTGCTGCTATAGAGGAAATATCATAAGCATCACGTCTCCATGCTATGCTACCTTGTTGATTATTATAGTCATGAACTAAGTGCCAGCTTGTTCCGTCATATACTTCTACCGCCATACATTCAGATGTTGAGGTGAAAATACCATTAAAATAAATATCATATTTCAAAATCAAATTATCAGAAATATCAGAAGCATCAAATAATTCAGATTGAAGAGAGGATTCATAATTTGTAAGTGGTGACCAATGATATTCTGCAAATTTATTATCAAATTTATTATTACCCACGCCGGATAATAACCACCAATCTGAATTCGGATAAAATGTCCATGAGTTATTGGAAAAATTATTACTGGACCAATCTTCTGTAAAAGGCAAAGCAACCGGCGTCTGCTGTTGTAACTGGATGTCTTTGGTTGCCGTTTGGTTTGTTACAATTGTTATACTGTCGCTATAATTTATGTAGCCATAAAAGTCTTTACATACAATGGCATATTTTCCGGCATTTACCCCTGTAAAAAAATAATTACCATCAACTCCGGTAGTATCACTAATCGTATAAGGACCATTTATAAGAGTAATTAACGCACCTTTGGCCGGGGTTCCTGAAGGGAGTGTAGTTACTGTCCCTGTAAGATTTCCGGGACACTCTTGATTAATATAAACATCATTTATATCCCAGGAGGTATTGCCGAAATTTGTAGTCCCATTAGCACGAAAACGTACCTGAAAGGCATGCCCGGTAGCCCAAGAACTAATATTGAGCGTATCGTTTTTCCAGGTAAATGCTCCTCCTTGGTTATCATAATGTTTTGCTAAATTCCAAGTGTTTCCGTCAAATACTTCTATGTCCATATTTTCAACAGTTGAAGCATTGCTTGTTAACTGTATTTTATATTGTAAATAAATAGGACCTGTATTTGTAGCATTTAATTGCTCCGAAACCAAGGCATAGGAATAATTAGAAATGTATGACATTGGTTTAAATTCAGCCCATACGTAGGGATGAAGCGGATTTTTACTTACATGTTCTATATCTGGATGAAGTGGATTCTTTTTGTCAAAATTATAATAATAAGACCAATTTCCATTATTATTATCCGGATCAAAAGTCCATGCATTTGTATCGAAACTTCCACTGGACCAATCTTCAATAAATGGCAATGAATGATATTGTAACTGAATGTCTTTTATTTTGTTTTGATTTCCAGCAATCGTAATACTGTCGGTATAAGTAGTATAACCATTTTTTGTACAGTTAATGGCATATTTTCCTTGATTTAAATTTATAAAAGAATAACTTCCATCTGTTCCGGTAGTATCACTAAACGAACAGCCATTAATAACTTTAACTATTACACCTTCTGCTGGAGCTCCAGAGGGAAGGGTAATAGTACCTGTCAGATTTCCAGGGAAATATTGATAAACATAAACATTACTTATATCCCATCTTGTCGTTTGTAAATTATCTATCCCATTCGCACGAAAACGTACTTGGAAGTCATGCCCAGTGGCCAAGGAACTAATATCGATAGTATCCGTTTGAAAAGGGAACCTTCCTCCCTGATTATCGTAATGTTTAACCACATTCCAACTATTTCCGTCGAATACTTACACATCCATATTTTCAATAGTACTTTCATGGTTGCTTATAGCCAAGCGTATGTTATACTGTAAATAAATTGGCCCAGTACTTATAGCAGTCAATGGTTTTGAAACTAAGGCATAGGAATAATCATTTAATTGTATTGTCGGGTAAAACATAGCCCAGGTAGAAAGAATACGCCAATTGGTATGGCTATTATCCGGATCAAAAGTCCACGCATTTGCAGTAAAATTTCCGCTAGACCAATCCTCATAAAATGGTAAAGCCGCAGATTTAGGTTGCCCCATTCCCGTAATACCGGAATGTTTTAAAGGCACTTTATCTTGGGCAAAGCCATAGCTTCCTGCCATAAGCACAAATAAAATTGTTAGCAGCTTTATTATGTGTATATTTGTTTTTTTCATTATAACTTAGTATAAAATTGATTAATTAATTTTTTATTTTTATAATCTGCCAGCCAAAAATATTCTGACTTTTTGCAGGTGTATTTGTTTATTAAGTCATTTGGAACTCCTTTCTTTTTTAAATTTTAACCTGGAAATATTTCCGTATAAAAATTATTCTAATTCTGTTTTTTCTTTTTTTTAGATGCTGCGGTATTCAGCTTAATTCCTTTTATGATTTTTTGCAGGATACTGCTTTCCAATTTTCTTTTTTCAATAAAATTGTTTATTTCTTCCATCGGAATATTATTCGATTTTTCTTCGGATGGTTTCTCGGATTTTTTTTTGTCATCGTAAATGGATTTTCGTTTGCCAATTATGCCGGCAAATATATATTACGATTCGCCCCTGCAGTCAGAAACAGGCTTAACAAAATATTAATATACAGGAAGAAGAGGCTTAACAATTTCTTAACACAAAACGTACGTGTGTGATAGATTAATCGTTAACAAATAAATAAACGACCTCGCATCAGAGAAGTCTATGTATTGCTTGAAAATATATTTTTATTGCAACAGAGCTGTAGGAAATTAATCTTAAGAGATTAAATTTGAGATAGAAAGCTAACCAGATTGATCGTTGAATTAGGAAGTTCTAGTTTCTTTCGTAATCGGCAACGTGCAACATCAAGACTTGCTGCATTTTGTCCAGTAAGGTTACAGATTTCTTTAGTAGAAAGGTTTAGTCGCAAAAAAGCACAAAGTTTTAATTCATTGGGTGTCAATGCGGGAAATAATTTTATCAGATGCTCATAAAAAGTATTATGTACCTGTTTAAACCGAGCTTCAAATTCAGTCCATATTTCCTCTTCACTCCCTTTTTGCATTTGGTTAATAACATTGAGAATGCGTAATTTATTATTCCCATCCATAAGTTCTTTTGTTATTTCAAGTAACCGATGAGAAGTTTCCACAATAAATTCATTTTTCTTTAACAGACTCATTACATTAATAACAAGTTCTTTATTTTTAAATTCAATTTCATCGGACAATTGCTTCTTTTCAAGAGAAATATTTTTCATCTTTATCCGTTGACGTGACAAAAGTAATATAGCAGTGGCACACCCTGAAAGAAGTAACAGAATTATAAAAAGGGTGAGAAAGTCTCTTTGTTGTTGTTTTAATTTGGCTTCATGTTGTTTCTTTTCATCCTGATATTGCATTTCCACAATAGTAAAACGAATTTTGGAGTCTTCTATTCCGATACTATCTTTTACCTGATGTTCAATAATAGAATATTTATAGGCACTATCCCATTTATTTTCGTCACGATAAAAGTTGTTTAACATGGATGTAGCATCATAAATTCTATCTTTTAGCTTATATTTTTCTCCTTGTTGGTAAATAAGCATAAGATAATGTAAATATGCGCTCTTATCTTTTTTTTGTTTTAGATAGTAATCAGCAAGCCGACAATAGGATAAAAGTAAAGTTGAATATTTGCCAAATTTTTGAGAAAGTAAAATTGCCTGATTATTGTAATATAAAAAAGTATCAAAATCTCCCATGTCATAGTAACATGCGGCTATGTTACAAAACAAGGGGCTTTCAATAAGCCCCATACCTATGCTAAGGTGCAAAACTTCTTTAAAATTTGTGATTGCTTTTTTGTATTCTTTTTTAAAATAATAAAGATTTCCTACATTATTTATAACAGATACTATACCAAAAGTACTTTTTGCTTCTTTCATATATGCGAGTGCAATATTAAAGTATTGTAGGGCTTTTGTATAATCACCTTGTTGCCCAAGTACACATCCCAGCGCATTATAAATATCACCAATTCCTTTCTTATTCCCTGTTTTTTCATAAATTGCCAAAGCTTTAAAAAAATTCTCTGTTTCTTGAGAAAGATTTCCCTGAATTAAGCCTATTGTAAGATATGAAGATGCTAGTTCATCCTTGAAGTCATATTCTTCGGCAACTTCTTTTACCTTGATTGCCAAAGACATTGCATCTACAAATTTATTTTTCAATTTATAAACATCAGCTACTTCAAGCATAGACTGCAATTCTTGTTTTTTTAAATGATTTTTTACTGCTATATCGCAAGCGTGTTGTGCATATAGCATTGCTTTATCTGGATAACTATATTTGTTTTTTTTGGTCAGATCAAGCAATCCTTCTACTTGTTTTTGGGGATTTTGTGTAGCGTTTAATAGAATATCGAGGCTATCTGTCGTTTTTTCACCCGGAATTATTGCATAGCACGTTCCATTAGAAATAGATAATGCGATCAATAAGAACAAAAAATAACAATAGCGCATAAAGTAAAATGTTTGAGAATTATTTTTCCAAAAATACATAAAAATATCCGAGTGGGAGGGTGCTTAAGTTTTATCCTGAATTATTCATAATATGGTATTATTCTTTACTATGCTTCATGCTATTTGTTGAATTTAATATATGCTAAAGCAGAGAAATAAAAAAGGGGCTCATCAGAGCCCCTTTCAAACAAACTTAATTTACTTACAAAATCAGTTATTTAATTATCACCATTTTCTTAATCAACGTTTGGCCACTGTTGGTAACAAAACGTACAAGATAATTACCGGCGCTGTAACGGGAAGTATTCAGGGTGATGGTCTTGTCCTGAGTAATATTTTCAGAATAAACTACCATACCTAAATAATTCATCACCTGAACAGTGCTGATATTGTTGGATACTGTTATATTGACAACATCGGTTGCCGGGTTCGGGAATACCTTAACGGATGAAGATCCGATTTCAGGTATACCATCAGGTCCGGTTTCCGTACCGTTATTGTAAACAGGTACAAAGATGTTCCCATTGTAATCAGCAAATTCACGTGGAGTCGGATTATCGCTCCAGTTAACCTGAGTCTGGATTACATCGGAAGCCATCCAATCAAAATTAATATTAAAGAAATTACCATCGGCAATGTTGATTCCATTCAAATCGGCTGCCCAGACAAAGGTAATATGACCTGCCGAAGGATTACCGGTGGTTACTGCATCAATTCCGTTATACCAATTGGTGATACTGTCAAATAAAATAATCGACGGATCGTATTCTATGGTAAACTGGAAGGAACCCATGTTGGTAATATTCTCTGCATGTACCGGAACGACAAACAGACCTGATACCAGCGTAGTGGTATCGGTAATGGTTACAGTTGCTACCGGAGCTGGTGCTGCGGCCTGGGTAACGGTAACGTTTACCGGACTTCCACTTGCACCGGGAGCTGTCACTGTGATGATGCCTGTCCTTGGCAAAGTTGAAGTGTTTTCGGTAAACGATACTTCAATATTACCCGCATTCACTCCATTACCTCCACTTGTTATCGTTAACCAATCATTTCCGGTTGTAACAGCGGCAGTATAATTCATCGTTCCTATACCGGTATTGGCTACGGCAAAGGTGGTCGTTCCTGCTGCTGAAGTTACATCCTGGTTGGTTGGTGTTACTGTCAATATCGGCTGACTTGCCAAGCCTGTTACTGATCCGTTATTATATACAGAAACAAATACGTTTCCATCATAATCGGTAAATTCTCTTGGCGTTGGATTATCACTCCAGGTTAATGAAGAGGTAGATGTACTTCCAAGCCAGTTGAAATTCAGATTGAAGAAAGTTCCGTCGGCGATGTTGATCCCATTCATATCGGCGGCCCAGACAAAGGTCAGATGACCCGGAATCGGTTCTCCCATGGTAACGGCTTCTATGCCCGTATACCAATCCGATGCACCACTAAAGCTCATCAGTGCCGGATCATATTCTATGGTAAACTGGAACGATCCCATATTTACAACATTGGCTGCATATACAGGAACAGTAATTGATCCTGCAGGTACATTATTCAAGGTTGCGATGGTAAATGTGGGTAACAAAGCTGAATTTACTCCCTGGGTTACGGTTACCTGAACCGGACTTCCGGTGGCTCCCGGAGCGGTTATCGTTATCATTCCGGTTCTTGGTGAAGTTAACGTGTTTTCGGTATAAGCTACATTGATAGTTCCTGTATTTACGCCACTTCCGCCACTGGTTATTGTCAGCCAGTCGCTTCCTGAAGTTACTTCAGCTGTATAATTCATTGTTCCGGCTCCGGTATTGGATACGGTAAATGATGTTGTCCCGGTTGCATAGTTTACATCCTGATTAGCCGGCGTTACTGATAACACCGGATTAACAATAGTAAAGGTTACAGGAATGGTAATGGTGCTTTCTCCGGCATTGGAATTATAAACGATATTGGCTGTATAGGTTCCTTCCGGAATATCCATAGCATTAAAACGAAGGGTGATATCCTGGCTTGTTCCCGGAGGAATACTTCCAGAACCCTGAGAAGCGGTCAACCATTTTCCAGGAAAGGCCAAGCCGTCTACTTCAGGATACAGATCTTTACTATCATTAAATACTCCTATGTATTGGGTATTTCCTGTTACCTTATCAAGAGCCCGTAATTCGGCATAGCCAGCATTATAATTATATCCGGCAAGATAAACGACATCGGTTACCGGATCCCAGCCCATTCCTTCAGCATAATTAGCATTAAAACCTATGGAACCAAGCAAAGTAGATACTCCTGTAATCTTATCGATCTTGTATGAATTATCTCCTGCAATGTCATAACCGTACATTTGTCCGCCACCATCAATGGCTATATCGATGCAACACGGAATACCAGTTGGACCAATGACAGTTGTTTCGGCGGTTTGCATATTGATTGTGTATAGGTATGAACTATTAGCATCCGAGCTAACACCATACATTACATTGGAAAATTTGTCAACAGAAATGCCGGCCCATTTTTGATTGCTGTTTATTGGACTGCAGATTCCGATAATTCTTGTACCTCCATCATTAATAGATCTTTTTCTGAGATAATTCGTATTATCAATAACATACATTGAATCGGATCGCATTGCATCGAAAGTAGCACCCACAACACCATCTCCACTATAATTTATAGGGTTTGTCACAGAAGGATTATTTGTATTAAAAGAGAAGAAAGCAAAGGTCTGGACTATGTCAAATCCATAACCTATAGAACCTGTCGATAATTTTGGAACGGGTTTATCTGATGGAAAATTCAGGACATTCTTTGGCGCCAGGCCAAGAGATAGCGAAGTCATGCCTCGTGGGAAAATGCCGTTGCTGGCTGGTACCGATATTGTCAGTTTTTTGTTGTCATAGGAGAATCCTGATGTCCAATTCAATATGCCGTCTCCGGTATTAGCAATGGTAATAGTCGTATCCGTTATTCCATTAGGTAAAGCATTTATGTTTAATCCTTGTGGAGTAATAGTTATAACAGGTGCTGTAAACGGAATATTTAATGTTGTTGTCTGACCTCCTGTAATTTCTATTGCATCGGTTGAGTATTCATTATATCCTGTAGCTTTTGCTGTCGCTTTATAACTACCGTCTATTATTCCGGAAATTACATAAGTGCCATTGCTTCCCGTAATTGCAGAATAGGTATATGAAGGATATTCATTATTGGTAATTGTTAAGGTTGTTCCTTCCACTGGTTCGTTGTCATGGGTAACCGTTCCTGATAAAGTTCCAAAAATATCACCTTCAATGGTAAAGGATACCGGAACAGAAACATTTCCTACATGGGGTTCCGAATTGATTACCACATGTCCTGTACGAACACTTTCTTTTGATGGTAACGGATAGTTTCCGTCTAAGGTTACTGTAACTTCCCGACTCGTTCCCGGTGCTATTGTCCCAATTTTCGGGTCTATAGACAACCAGCCATATCCTGTTCCGGGAAAGGCCAGTCCATCGGTCTCTCCGGCAAAGTAACCAACAACAGAACTATTTCCTGTCGTTCGGTCAAAGATTCGCAATGCACTTACATCATGTGCATCAAAAGAGGCAATGTAAATCTGATCGGTTGCCGGATCCCAAGCCATTCCCTGAGAATAATCTGCATCAAATCCGATAGAGCCGATCACGGATGATGCACCTGTAGCTTTATTTATTTTATACGCATTATCGTTAGCAATGTCAAAACCATACATCTGGCCATTACCATCAATAGCAATATCTATTAAAATAGGAATTCCCGTAGTTCCAATAAGCGTACCGGCTCCTGTAACAGTATCAATGGTATAAATCATGGATTCAGTACCAGCAGAATTAGCACAGGATGCATATATAATTCCTGTTGTTTTATCACAGCTCAATCCTGTCGGGACATAATCGCTTGGGAACCCTACAGCTCCGATGGTTGTTACGTTTCCTGTGGCTACATCTACCTTTTTAAGATTAGCATCATTATAATCAACAATATACATATAATCATTGTGAATTGCATCAAAAGTTGCACCCAAAGGCAAAATGGAAACAGCACTAATAACATTCTGTGCAGATGGATGATTCGTATTAAATGAGAAAAAGACATTATTGGGATGAATATCAAATGCATAGCCGGTGGAATTTCCCAATAAATCTTTCAGCGATTTGGTTTCTGTTGGAATATTACTGTTTATCACTGAAGAGAGCCCAATAGTAGGTGTACTATGCGTAAAATCACCATTGCTTGCCGGTATTGATATTTTATTCTCTTCTCCTGATATAGCAAGGCCTGTCCAGTTTAATGTTCCATTGCCCGTATTGCTGATCGTCAGTGTCCGGGTAATGGTATTACCAAATGATACAGAATCAATAATTTCAGAAGGATTAACTGCCATTACCGGTGCCAGCATCTCTATATTATACGTCGTAGTCTGGCTGGCAGTAACTATCACTTCACCAATAGCCGTATACTGATTATATCCTTCCTTGGTAGTTGTAATATCATAAGTCCCGGGGAGAACAGAAGCAAGCGAATATGTTCCGTTAGTGTCTGAAATCGCAGCATAAGTATATGACGGAGCTTCCTCACGGGTAACTGTAATAGCTGCACCTCCTATGTTATTACTATTATGACTGACTGTTCCTGTAAGAATTCCATAACTTGTTTCTACTGTAAATGTAATCGGAATTTCAATGTTTCCTACATTAGGATCAGAAGAAAGAAAAAGGGTTCCTGTCAACGTATTATTTTTACTTTGAGGAGGAAGATAATGTCCATCCATGGTTACAATAATTTCTGCCGAATCACCGGTATCAACAATCCCTGATTTCGGGCTATAGTTTAACCACCCGGTTGGTATTGTAAAAGCATCCATTTCACCGGGCAACACTCCCATAAGGCTCGTATTACCTGTAGTGCGATCCAAAATACGTAATTGACTACCTCCTAACATATCATAAGCTGTAAGATAAATAATGTCAGTATTAGGATCATAGCACATTCCTTGTGCAAAACCCGCATCAAATCCGATAGAACCGATCAAAGTAGAAATACCTGTGGCTTTATCAATCTTGTAAGCATTATCGCCACCCATATCGTAACCATACATCTGGCCGTTTCCGTCAACAGTGATATCAATTAAGGCTGGAATTCCGGTAGATCCGATTAATGTACTTGCCCCTGTAACCGGATCAATAGTATAGATTCTTGAATCACTGCCACTGGCAGAAGAAGCATACAAAATTCCGGTAGATCGGTCGCAGGTTAAACCGGTAGGCGTATCCCCGCTTTGCAAACCGGCCGGGCCTACTGTGGTAACAACCCCTGTAATTGTATTTATTTTTTTGATGTTACCATCGTTGTAATCAATGATGTACATAAAATCATTGTGAGTGGCATCAAAAGTTCCGCCAAAAGGTTGTATTCCTTGAATGGTATCAACACTTATGGGATTTAAAGGATCATTGAGATTGAAAGACATCAAAGCACTATTGCCAAAACAATATCCATAGGCTATAGTGCCGTTTGTATTTTTGAAATTTGATGTACTGGAATTGGCAGGAGCATTGCTCTTTACCTTATCCGGTGCCAAACCCAGAGAGATTGAAGTATGTTCAAAATTGCCGTCGCTGGCTGGAATACTAATCTTATCTCTTAAAATACTATGAAGGACTCCGGTCCATGCTAAAGAGCCATCTCCGTTATTGGTTATATGTAAAGTACGGGTAATTACTGTACCAAAAGGAGTTGCTGCTGTCAGAGAAGAGGAATCAACAGCCATTGTTGGAGCGGTCATGGCAATATTTTGAATAAGAACTTGACCTCCATTAATCAATAAGGTATCCGAATAAGTATTAAAACCTTCTTTTATAGCCGAAATTACATAGGTGCCTTGGAATATTGAATCGAGACTGTAATTACCATCATTACCAGTAATGGCCGTATAATTATAAATCGGGCTTTCCTGACGCATAGCTTTTATGGTAACTCCTGCTTCAGGAATAGTACCATGAGTAACTATACCACTTAAGTTACCATTTAGTTCTCCGGTTAATGTCATGGATAATGCAATAGCTGTTATACCTACATTAGGGGTAGAACTAAAATTTAAATTACCATTTATCGTAAGGTTATCCTGAGAAGGAAGATAATTACCATTAAAAGTAACAACAACGGGAACGCTATCTCCGGCAGCGAGGGTACCGGAAGAAGGAGCTATACTTGCCCAATTTGTTCCATTAGGAAACGCCAGCCCATCAATTCGCCCACTGAATGTACCGATCAGTGTAGTATTTCCGGTGGTTTTGTCCATGATACGAAATTCAGGGACATAAGTTCCCGATGCCTTATTCACAATTGTAAGATAAATATTATCACTTACGGGATCCCATGCCATATCACCAAAACTAGGGGTGACTCCCCAGCCATCACAACCCATAGGGCCCAAAAGCGTAGTTTCTCCTGTATATTTATCAATCAAATACGCGTCGTCTGTAATTTCATCATAACCATACATCTGACCGTTACCATCAATGGTAATACCAGACATATTTCGAACGCCTGTAGTATCAATTAATGTAGTAGCTCCTGTCATCGTATCTACCGTATAAAGACATGACCAATTACCTGAACTAATACCAAGGGCATACATTGTTCCTGTTGTTCTGTCAAAGGTTAGTCCTCCGCCTATATAAACATCATTCATCGTTCCGATTTCAATCATATTTCCGGTCTCAACATTTACTTTGCTTAATGCCGGATATGGAAAATCATCGTTCATAAAATAAATGCTATTTGTTGAAAACGGATCAAATACAGCTCCACATCCCAGGGGACCTGATAAAATGGTTGTTACCTTTTGCGAATTATCAACATCAAAAGATATTAATGATCCGGAACTATGTTCATAATCGAATGCATAGGCTGTAGAACCTCTTGATGCACCTGTCGGTGAGGAAACAGATACATTCCCGGATTGAGAAGTTTTTTCTGCAGAAACCAGGCTGTTTTTTCCCATAGAAGTTCCTTGTAATACAGATAAACCAGCCCATCTCATCGGACCATCACCGGTATTATGAAGCATTATTGTACGCGTTTCACTCCCTCCTGCTGGAAGCGAAACAGATAATGTATTCGGCTCAACTGAAATAGCAGGCGCCGTCAATTGACAATTTTTTGTGAGTGTCTGCCCCTCAATAAGAGTTACATTATCCGTCATCACATTAAATCCGGCCTTTTCTACTGTAAGGACATAATTTCCGGCATCTGCCTGACTGATAGCATAGGCGCCATTCGCATCGGTAGTAGCTGTAAGCGTCCCCAACGCTGAACTGCTGATGGTAATGCTTGCTCCTGTCACAGGAGAACCATTGGATAATTGGGTAACAGTACCCTCAATCGCATTACCCTGCGCGTTGAAGCTACTATAATTTATATCATCAACATAAAATAAAGCATCATCAACACAATTCGATTCTGATGCATAAAATGATATTGCAGCAAGCTGATTGATCCCATTATGCGTCCAATAGGTCTCGGTCCATTTCCAGTTTAAAAGAAGTGTGCCATCTAAATAAATCCAGGCTGAATCCTGGTCCAGATCTATGACCTGTGTGAATTTAAACCATTGATCAACAGGATGGGTTGTATATGCAGAGGATACTGTCGGACTAACGAAAACTTCACAAGTTCCCCAATCATTAAAACACACATTTGCAGCCCTTTCGGAATTAGCACCATACGTATGATAAAGATTATATTCCCCACCATGGTCAGCAGGTGTATACACCCAAAACGAAAGGCTGTATTTACCGGAAGTTTTATCTCCCAACAAAAGCGTACCTCCCTCAAAATCTTCTACTGCATTGGTAAGTTTAATAGAATTGGAACCTCCGTGAGCCAGATCGGTGCTAATATATGGATCTCCGGGGCCACAGGGTGTCTGAGTAGTCCAATGGGCAGGTTCCTGGCAGGCAAGTTGTCCGCCTATAGTCAATGATTCAAAATCGGTGGAATAAATAGTTGGGTCTTCAACAATCTTCTCATAGTTTACATCATCAACATAAAATAAAGCATCATCAACACAACCCGATTCTGATGCATAAAATGATATTGCAGCAAGCTGATTTGTCCCGTTGTGTGTTAAATTGGCTTCAGTCCATTTCCAGTTAAAGAGAAGTGTGCCATCTAAATAAACCCAGGCTGAATCCTGATCTAAATCGATGACCTGTGTGAGCTTAAACCACTGATCAATAGGGTGGGTCGTAAATGTAGACTGTACGGTATTGTTAACCAATACGCCACAAGTCCCCCAATCATTAAAAAACACATGTGCTGCCATTTCGGGATTAGCGCCATACGTATGATAAAGATAATATTCCCCACCATAGTCAGCGGGTGTATATATCCAAGACGAAAGGGTATATTTACCGGAAGTTTTATCTCCCAACAGAAGCGTACCGGCCTCAAAATCTTCTACTGCATTGGTAAGTTTAACAGAATTGGAACCTCCGTGAGCCAGATCGGTGCTAATATGCGGATCTCCAGGGCCACAGGGTGTCTGAGTAGTCCAATGGGCAGGTTCCTGACAGGCAAGTTGTCCGCCTACAGTTAATGATTCAAAATCGGTGGAATAAATAGCTTCATTTTTACCCGATTTAGCCGGCATCATTGTAAAAGTTTTAGGCTTAACTATTGCCCCGGGCTTTTTGCTTTGCCCTTTTTCATAAAGGAGTTTCTCCTTTTCTGCGAAACCTTTTTGCTGGGCAAATAAAAAATTACCCGCCAAAAAGGCCATTAAGACCATAAAAATCTTAATCAGTCGTAAGTTTAATTTCATTGGTAATGAATTTTAATTAATAGTTATGATTGAATCAATTTTTATCAATTTTACATTTACATGTTAAAATCGAAGCGACAAAGGAAACTTAATATTCACCCCTGACAAAATTTTGGGGGTTTATAAATGGTTAATAGTACTCAAAAAATATTTTTCTGTAATAATAATCTATTAATTAATATTCAGGTGATTGTGAACAACGCCATGGTAAAAACCAGGTAAATTGACATAAAAGTACGGTAATGATAGCAGTTAAAAACCGGAAAAATTTTAAAAATAAAGATTATATTTCTCGAATGTAATCTTCGAGACTATCCTTACTCTCCAGGTTAAGTTTTTTACGGATATGATGGCGGTTTATTTTAAGTGTGCCGGGGTTAATATTAAAGATTCTGGCAATTTCAGCATTTGAAAGATTTATTTTTAAATAAGCACATAAACGTAATTCATTCTCACTTAATTTTGAATTTAATCGCTTTAGCTTTACAAAAAAGTCCTGGTGTACCTTTTCAAACATGCTTTTAAATTGCTCCCAGTCTTTACCTGTATTTAAACTATCTTTAATTATTTTGTTCAAATTTTTAAAGGATGCTTCATCCATCATCTTTGTTTCATATAATTTATTCGTAGCATCCGATATATCTGTTAATATTTCATTTTTGGTAACCAATTGAAGTGAAAGGGTTGTTAACTCCTTGTTCTTAGCTTCTATTTCTGACTGATAGTGCAATTTTTCCAATGCATTAATTTTTTCATCGGTTTTCATTTTCTCCTGCAAATAAGCATTTTGCAACTTTTGAAATTTTACCGATTTTTTTAAACTTCGGCCAACAACCAAGGCAATAACAGCAATGGATACAACGGCAATAATTAAAATTAAATTTCTTTTCTTTTGAATATCATACTTCTTAAGTAAAAGCTCTTCCTCGTATTTTTTCTTCTGCGATTTCATTTCCCACTGATAGTCGGATATTTTTTTCTTTATATCCGAACTTAAAATACTATCGTTAATCGCCTGCCAACGGGTATGATATTCATATGCCTTTTGCCATTGTTCTTGTTTCTTCTTTACTTCAGAAAGTACGAAGGAAGTTCCTCCTTCCATACTCTTAAAACCCATTTTTTGTGAAATAGATAGGCTCTGATTCAAAAATTCTTCTGCCTTATCATATTGTTTATTAAAAAAATAATGAGATCCCAGATTATGAAGAGTAATTGCATTCATTTTATTATATTTATTACCCTGATTTGAATAATCCAGATTTTTTAATAAATAATTCAATGCAGAAGCATTATGTCCCCGTTCTTGTTCGATTGTTCCCAGATTGCCATAGCTTTTACAAATCATTTCCATATTATGTAACTGGTTTGCTTTATCCAATGCTTTGTTTTGATATAATATTGCTTTGTTATAATCGCCCTTATACATATAACAAACACCAATATTCATTAATGTAGAACAATAATCATAAGTATAGGCTTTATTCGCCAGTTTTTCAAATATACGAATGGATTTTTCATAATATTCTAATGCCCTTTTGTAATCATACATTTCTGTATACACTAAGCCTAATCCATTGGCAGCTTTTGCAATTAAATAATTATCACCTATTTTAGCAGCAATATTTTCCGCTTCTGTGTAATAAATCATTGATAAGTAATAATTATCTTTATAATAATAATAATGACCAATACTATTCTTGATTTTTACAATCAAAGTATCATCATGAAGTTTCTCTGCAATAGCTAAGGCTTGATTATCAATAAAAAAGCTACTATCATTAATTTCAAATTTCTGTATTATCCTTACCTTATTGTATAAAGCTTCTGCCAAAGCATTGCTATCGTTGATTTTTTTAGCAATATTAATAGCTTTATCACTAAGAAACAGACTATTATCCTTATTTCTCCAATAAGCGGTATCCAGTGTTGCAAAGATTTTTGCCAACTGTTTTTTTTCGGCTTTATATTGCTCTTTGGGGGGTGGATTATTTTTAAATAAAGAAATGAAAATAATTATCAGGGCAACTGCCAGCAAAGCAATGCTACCAACCCAGATTATCGGTTTTTTATAAAAACGTAAAGGCATGTTAACGAGAATTTAATTGATAGGTCAAATATAGAGAAAATTTTAACCCAAATCCGCCATTAGGAATTAAGAAGGGACAATGGAAGGCCAATTCATAAGTTTAGATGAACTCCATAATCCTTTAAACCATTCTCGTCTTTTCATGGCCAAGGATAGCTTTAAGATTCTTGAGTTTCCATCTTTTATCATGTAAGCTCCCATGGCAAAAACTTTATATCGCATGGTTTTCATAAATGGTTGAACACTTGTGCCAAGTACTGCCTGTCGGAAAAGACTCATCAGGTTATAAGCCAACATAACAAAGTTCAATGTGGCCTCCGTTGCCCAAAAGTCATTGGTATTAAAACTCTCAAATCCCAAATCGTATTTCACTTCTTTTATACGGTTTCCCGCATCTGCCCGGTTGCGATAAGTATCATATACTATTTTAGCTGGTAATGTTAAGTTGGTGATAAAGCAGGAGTAACGATAATTTTTATAGAGATATTCGTCTTCAAATAAATGTAATTGTTTACCTGCTGCCTTGGGACGTTTATCTATTTGCTGTCTTACCATGATTAACCTTCTGGGCTCTTTCCATTCGGGTGCTTGATAGGTTGTTTCTGCTATCTCAAGTCCGTCGTCCAATTTTAACCATGTTCTATGGTATGCCAGCGCATGTCTGATGAGTGGATAAAATTTAGCGGCTATAATATAATCAATGGATTTGGGGCACCTTGTCTCCAAATAATCAAATATTTCTTTACTGTAAAAGCCACTATCAGCCCGGATAAGCCCAACTCTTTTCCCCTTCAACTTATTAGAAAATCTCCATTTGGTAATGCTACGATGCAGTTTTTTATGTCCGAAAAAAGATGTGTGAATTATGTAACTTATCCCCAGAATTATGTAATACTTATTGTAAATACGGTAGTTACCATTTGTAAAATGGTGAAATTTTATTCACAAATTAAAAAAACACAAAATGAAAACAAAACTACTCAAGGCATTAACCGTAGTTATACTACTTTTAATACCAATGCTAAATTATGCACAAGCTCCTTCTTTGGGAACTGTTATTGCAAATAACTCAGCAATTAAGTAATGGCTAAAATAAAATGTCGTATTTTTTTGCTAAAGTTATTCAGTATATATTTCAAACGTTCTTTGAGATTTTGAAAACAGAGATAAGCATTGAAAAGTATCCATTGATACCTGATTCTTCTCCATAGAATTTCGATTAAGTTTAATTCCGGAGAATATGGAGGTAAAAAGAAAATCAATGCATCATTTTCTTTCCACTCTTCTATTTTGGCCATGAACTTTTTTGATTTATGGATCGGAGAATTATCCAACATTACAACAGTCTTTTTAACAGTCTGTTTGGTAAAATTATCCATAAAACAGATAAATTTGTCAGTATTGAATGTTGTTTCAAGTATTTCAAAAAACAGATTGTTTTTTCGATTCATTAAACCCACAACATTTAAGAACTTTCCTTTTGCTGCAGGTAGTAATATCGGATTCTCTTTTTTCTGCCATGTGTACGGCACATTAGGTGTATGCCCAAAATGACTTTAATCTCCATAATAAAGATCAATGTATTCGCTATCATCCATTTCTTTAAGACCCTCTATTTCTACTTGTTTAAGTTCAAATTCATCCTTGTTGCGTTTACTTTTTAAAGACAGTCGAGCTCTTTTCCAACTATAGCCCAATATCTTTTAAAAAATTCTGCAAAGTCTTTTTGCAGATTATAATATTGTGTTTCTTCTTAAAATAAAGCAGTACATTTGTTAGATTTCTGCTGTGAATCTTTAATTGTTGAGCGATTTCTTCCTCATATCCTTTTAAACGAGTTTTAACTCCTCTGCCTGGCATTATGGAAAGAGAATCAATACCATTTTATTCTAACCGTCAAACCAGCGTTCAATTGTTCTGCAACTTACTCTAAAAAAACCAATAAATCAATTATCGTTCGTTTTTGATGGGATAAAAGTATGCATTGACTACGCTTTCTCACTGTATTATTAGTGCTATACTTATAAAGCTGCTCTAATGCTTCTATTTCCTCTATCTTTAGTATTATATATCTCATATCGAGACAAATGTACAAACTTTATTCCATATTACAAAATATACGTCATTATTTTGTTCTGATCACTTAGCTCCATTCTTCAATGAGGATTTAATCCTTTTTTTCGGTCATTTCACAATGATCTCAAATAAGCTCGTAAGCTTTTTCTTTGTCCTCTGCCTCTATACTAAATTCACCAATAATGGTAAATTTAACTTTTACAATAAAATTTCTTTTCATTTCTTCTCTTCTCGTCGTTAATAGTTTGATTATGAATCAAGGTAGAACAAATTTGTAAACTCAAAACAAATTTGTTTTTAAAAACAAACACTGCAATCAACTCTATTTTATGTATTTACACCATTAATTTACACATAATAACTATTTATTTCGTTATACATTCTGGAAAAGGGCTAAATTTCGCTACAAATTTGATGTTTTCAATGATTGTGCGATTGGAAGTATGTGTAATATAATCGTATAATATTATATATCAATCATGTAAGTAATTAAATACGGATAATACATTAAATACTACGAGATTATCGTTGTTAAGTGCAATATGCTTATTATTAGCGAGTAATATTAAATTGCCCGTATTCTGGTGATTCTATAAGAGAAAACTAATTGAAATAGAAATAGATAGAAATTATTAGGATAAAACGAGGGGATAAAAATTCACTGTCCCCGTCTAACTTTTCTCGAATGAAGGGCATTTAATGCACCAAACAGTTCCAAAATGTCGTCAATTAGTGTTTTTTTAGCACTTCAATTAATGCAAAGATTCATTGCTTTGCCGAAAGATTTAGGACAATGAAATGATTTGTAAGATTCACTGAGATAATATTATTCATAATTACCGCTATCACGCCTGTATTCTTTGAGGAATACATCTATCTATATGGTAACCTCACAGAGGAGATCAAGTTTTCTTTTCTCTTAACTATCTCGGTCGTTCTGGCTCGTCCTACGATGTCGTTGGCTTTGTATTATCAAATGGTAGGTAGAAGCATCCGCCCTCACCCTTCAAAGAAATGTAGTTGGACGATTGACCTTTGCGGAACTTACAAAAGGATTGGCAAGGTTGAAAACTTAGAGCTTAGGGCGGAACGAAATAACCTTTGGGCTTTGTGGAGTGGAGAAAAACAATTAACGAACATTTATTTTAATTAATATGAAAGGCTGGATAAAATTATATAGGGAAATTCTTGATAAACCTATTTGAAAACTATCAACACCTGAGCAAAAATCCATTCTTATTACACTTTTATTGATGGCTAATCATAGCGATAATGAATGGGAGTTTGCAGGGGAGAAATATACTTGCAAACCAGGGCAATTTATTACCAGTTTAGATGGAATTGTTGAAAAAGCAGGTAAAGGCATCTCACAACAAAATGTCAGAACATCTTTAAAGCGATTTGAAAAACTTGAATTTCTAACAGACAAATCAACACAGCAAAACAGGCTTATAACAATTTGTAACTGGGAGAATTACCAAGATAAAAATGATGGAACTAACATAGAAGCTAACAGATGCCTAACAGACGACCAACAGACACCTAACAGACGTCTAACACCTAACAAGAATGATAAGAATAAAGAAAAAGGAGAAGAAGTAATTATGCCGGAAGAAAAAATTCCGGCTTATTCTCTCTGCATGAAAATTTACAATGATTTTATTTTAGAGAAATTAGGCGTAAAAGCAAAAATTGACGGGACACAAGGGAAAGCCTTAAAAAACATAATCAAATACCTAAAATCAAATATCAAAGAAAAACCAACTTCGGAACAGGCAATTTGTGATGCCTTTGAAATTATTTTTCAAAAATATGATCGCTGGGGTAAATTTTATCAAGATCAATTAAAATTAAATCAAATAGATTCTAACTTAATCAATATCATTAAATTAATAAAAAATGGAAAATCAAAAAACAGAGGTTGCACCGATTCAGAAATTGTCTCCATCGTTGCCAATACCTTCGGCACAAACTAATGAAATTAGCGTGTACACCGACGGTTTTAATCCGATTAATGCTGCAAAAACGGTAATGAAGTTAAGCAAGGCGTTTCCAAATCTTGGAAGTGATTTTGTTTCTGTGTTAGCGGAACGAGTTAAGGAACTTAAAATATCAGACCAGCGGTTGTTAGATTCAGTAAATTATCTGATAGACAATTATCATTATCCAACAATGACTATTGCTGACATCGTTTCTTACGACAAAAAAATAAAATTACTTACATACGACGAAGTCATGAAAATTCATGCTCAAACCGGGAATGCCTTTAAAATTTATAAAGTTGTTGATTTAGGGCAAAAAACTACTCTTTTTGCAAATATCTGAGATATAGAACAATATAAATTAAAACTCAAATAACAATTATGACTGCAAATAAAGACTTAAAACAGGCAGAAGGTAATAACGCTAACCATTTGTTGGTGAAAAGGGTCTTTGACAATCCCATTTTAAAAACATACGGACAAGATAAAATTTATGACAGAATAAGGCACAACCTGATTAATGTTAAAGAAAGAACGAACTTGTCGCACAATCGTTTTTTTAAAGTGGAATTGAAAAGTATTCAGAGGTTGCTAATGCATTATCAATGAATGATTTATTATTGTTATGTAACATTATTTTAGCCTCCATTTATTTTTGTTAGGAAGAACCGATTCAGATATTGGCATATTGTATTCCGTTACGGGATTAAGTGAATCGCTAATTTTATTTAATATGCTATCCTCTACTCCAACTTGTTCCAACATTGCTCCGCAAAGGGCTTGCACCGCAGGGGAATATTTTAAAACAAGTTTTGCCAGCATCTTTATTTTTGTTTCAGGCAATTGGCTAATGATAGATATTAATCGGCTGCAAGCTTCATCGGGTGTAGCAGCGGGAATCTCTTTGATAAAGCGGATTGCATCTAAAATGCGTAACAGTTCAATATTCTTTTTTGTAATTTTATTGGGCTGAACGATAAATGAGATATTGTATAATCCTAGTTTGATGGCTCTACGGTACTTGTTTGTGCCAATTTGTAGTGCGGCAGGAATCTGTGTGGTCAATCCCAAACTATTGTAAGCAGAATAGCCGGTAAAATATCCGACAAGTTCACCGTTTTGTTCTAAAAAATCTTTTGCAATCTGATATATAGATGGTTGTAAGGTTCCGAATTGGGTTTTGCGAGGTTTATAAAACCTACCCTTTGAAAGTTTGCTTATTTTCCCAGAGGCAACCAGTCTGTTCAATGCTTTTACAATAGCATCTTTATTACTCACCGCCATATCAAAATCACTATAGGTGAAAATATAGTCAGCAGGAAGTCTATCTATTATATTTGCAATGTTTTCAGACACTTTCATTCAGATATTTTTTTGCAAATAAATATATTTGTCCTGTTTATTGCGTGAATAACAGGACATTTTTTTGAAAATACTTTAAATTTTCAGCCATACATATAACTTTCATGTAATAAATTAAGAAATCACAAGTTTAATTTTTTAAAGAAGTCATGATCCTTAAGCCGGATTGCATTCTGTTCCTGTTTAACACGGATGTATTTCATAAAACTTTTAACTGTCCGGTGGCCACTAAATCCCATGATAGCAATGGCATCAATACCCGCCAGGTACATGTTAGTACAGCCTGAACGTCTTGCCGTATGAGTGGTGATTAACTCCCATTTTTTGAATGTTTCGGTAATTCGCATTCCTCCCTTGGTCATAGTTATATCAACGTTCTCGTTAATCCCAGCCAGCCTTCCAAGTTCTTTTAAACTATCGTTCAATTTCTGATTAGTTATCGGGCGGGGAAGTTGGTTATTCCGTCGTTCTAAAATTTCTCTGATTACATGGTGCATCGGGATGACAACCTTAGTACCGGTTTTTTCCGTTCGCTTGGAAATAAAATCATCGGTTGACTTAAGTCCATCTATGTCGCCGTAATCCGAAAATCGCATAGCCGTGAGCGCACCTATCAGAAATCGATCCCGTGCATCCGTTAAACTTTCAATCTTCCGATGAAGGTTTCCTTTAACTTTGAGTATGTCGTTGCCACAGCTCGCCAAAATGAGTTTCTCGTCAATAACCAGCCTGTTCATTTGTATAAGTTCGTCAACGGTTAAATAAATGGCGTCAGTTTCCTCGTCCACAGTTTTGAACTTCTTTGAAAGATATTCAGTATTATTGTTTAAATGATCCTCGGCAGCAGCATTCAGGAAAACTTTAATATTTTTTATCAGATCACCAAAATAGTTAACAGAATAGCCTTGCTGATTCATCCATTTTTGAAAACTGTTATAAAATTTCATGTCTATATCCTCAAATCGAAGTTTCTTCTTTCCTTCGTATCGTTTCAGCAGGTTTAGCGTTGTAACATACCTTTTCAAAGTATTTGGTTTTCGCTCAACGCCTTTTATAAATTGTTCAATATAATCGGTGAAATATAGTATCTCAGATTCCGGTTCAGCAAAGCCAGCATCTTTTTTCTTCTGACTTAGCAATTCTTCCACCTTTGCTTTGAATGCTTTATTATCGGGTATAACAAGTTCCCGATTAAAATAATTGAGAGCGTCATTTAATAGTTTTTCCCACTCATCCAACTGTTCGTTAATAGATTTTGCTTCGAGATACTCTCTTTGAAGCCGGCAGCGATAGGTATTAGGGTTCCAGTATCCCGATTTCACTCTGTCAACAGTGTAAATTTTATACCGTTCTCCTTTATTCCGAATAATCGCAACAATGGAAGTTTGTTCAGAATTTTTGTCCTTTAGAAAAAATTTGATTTGCATACCCTGAAATTTTCTACAAAGATAAAACAAAAATATTAGGGGAACGAATAGGGGAACAATTAAATGGTTTAAAAGAAAAAGAATGGCACAAATAGAAAATAAATAGTGCTTATAATCAAGTAAAGTATGCTAAAAAGAAAATTATTGAATCAATATTAGTAGTCCTGTCTTGGGTACACGAATAAATTAAAAAGCCTTGTAAAATATTTTACAAGGCTTTTGTTTTTTTAGGGAAACGTTCGGGAGAAATTGGCAGTTTTACGATACACTCTCCTGTATTTGGTATTTCTTTAATTTTCAAATCCCTGAAGATCATTCATCAGTTTTTTCCTCGTAAAGAATATTCTGCTTTTAACCGTGCCAATTGACAAATCAAGCTTGTCGGCTATTTCCTTATACTTGTAACCAGCATGGTGCATTTCAAAAGGTAGTCTTTGATCTGCATTCAGGTTTTCTATTGACCTTAAAATTTCTTTTTCCGAAATGATAGAATCGGGCTGAGGAAAATCGGACTTATTATTTGTATTTATAAAGTACAAATCGTTCGTTGAATCTACAATGGTATTGGATTTTATTGTACGCCGGTAATTATTTATAAATGTGTTTTTCATTATTGTATAGGTCCAAGCTTTAAAGTTGGTATCAGTTGAGAATTTATCCTTATTTACCAAAGCCTTAAGGTTTGTGTCCTGGATCAAATCGTTGGCCTCTTCACGGTTGGAAGTTAAGGTGCTTGCAAAATACCTGAGGTGATTTTGAACACCAAGTAGCTTATAGTTGAATTCAATTTCTGACATCTTGAAAAATTTTTATGTTATATCAGTTGTTTAACAAATAACGTGCTAAGTTAAACATTATTTTGTTAAATTTAACCAATTTTTAAAAATATTTATTTAAAAAAATAAAGAAATTTAGCTTATATTCTTGTTTGTCTGTATTTTATCTTGATTTAATTTAAATATGCAATGTTTAAAATGTATTTCGAATGTTTAAACATTTTTGTGATCCTTTTGACATTAAAATATAGAATATCAGGCTTTTAAGTAACTAATTACTTAAATAAGTAAATAAAGAAATCTTTGCCTGAATGATCCATTAAATTGCCCATCGGAACATAGATTTTCCCAAAAAGGAAATTAAATTCCCTTTAAGCGTAAAAACGGAAATTAAATACTGGCAATTTTTTCTTTGAACCTGGAAAGTGAATTGATTTTAATAAAATTGGGTGGCAACGAAGGATTAAAGGAAATTACCTGCAAGCCGGTAATAAAAACTGTGGTGGATGGATACAATAACGAAAGCCTCTGAATATAACTATCAAACTCCCTGTCAGAAAAAACAGTTGTGAATGATGTTACCACGGCATCAGGATTAATAATCGGAGTTATTTCCTGTAATTCGTTAAGCGGAACAGACTGACCGAGATAAGTTATTGAATGGCCATTTTTTTTCAGAATATAGGAATAAAAAAGAAGTCCGAGTTCGTGCCATTCGTTTTCAGGGAGAAAAAGAAGAAATTTTTTGGCATCAGGTTTTTGATTTGGCATTTGTCCGTCAATGGCTACAATTAATTTTTGCCGGAAAAGGTTTGTCATATAATGTTCATATGCCGGATTTATTCTTCCGGCAAGCCAAAGAATGCCAACTTTTTCAAAGAAAGGATAAATAATATTGATAACGGTGTTTTCGAAACCAATATTAATTGAAGAAGATGCGATGATTTTATCAAATTTCTGTTCATCAAATTCCATCATGGATTCCAACAGGTTATCAATCTGATATTCATCATTGTTTTTGATGGATGAGAGTCCAATAACTTTTTCATTTAATTCCTCATTCGTCAGGGTTGCGATCTTTGAAATCTTAAACTTTTTCTTAAGTAAAAGCGAAATATTCAATAATTTACGCAAATCTTCGTCTTTATAACTTCGGACGTTACCTACCGATCGTTCCGGGGTAAAAATTTTGAATCGATTTTCCCACATACGTATGGTATGGGCTTTTATACTGGTAAATCTTTCCAGATCGCTTATGGAATACTTATTTTTTTTCATCCCTATATGAATTTTAAAATAATAACAACCAATAAAGAAAAAAGTTTAAATCAATTTTGTCATGAATATTTTTAATATCATTCTGCCTCTTTTATCTGCTCCAGAATGTTTTTTGCTTTCTCGAATGTCATATCCAAACCCTTAGGATTTTTTCCTCCGGCAGTAGCATAAAACGGTTGTCCGCCTCCCCCGCCCTGAATATTTTTTGCCAACTCTCTGATAATTACACTTGCATTCAAATTTTTACCGGTAACAAGGTTTTCTGAAATCATAAGGCTCAAATTTGCCTTATCATCAACTGACGAACCACTGACAAAAAACAAATTTTCAACCTGATTTTTTAAGCCATATGCGAGGTCTTTAATGCTATTCGAATCTAAATCGGATTTATAAGCAATAAAATTTATCCCGTTTATCGGATTAATTTTTGAAGCAAGTTCTGTTATAAGATTTTTAATTTTTTCATGATTCAGTTCTTCAATCTTTTTATGAAGATCTGAATTTTCTTCAATCAGTTGTCGGGCGCTACGAACTACATCTTTTGTGTTTTTAAAAAGATCATTAAGTTGTTCAATCATAGAAAGCTGATTATTGATAAACTCTTCCGCTTTATCGGCAGTGATGGCTTCTATGCGTCGTACGCCTGCCGCTATGGCACCTTCTGACACGATCTTTATCATGCCAATTTGTCCTGTTGCCGGCACATGGGTTCCGCCACAAAGTTCCACCGATTCGCCATAACGAACAACCCTGACTTTATCGCCATACTTTTCACCGAAAAGAGCCATGGCTCCCATCTCAACGGCTTTTTTTATAGGAAATTCACGAAATTCGGTAAGAAGAATATTGGCACGTATTTTTTGATTAACCAACTTTTCCACACTGGCAATTTCTTCCGGGGTGAGTTTTGCAAAATGGGAAAAATCGAAACGAAGATGGTTGGCATCAACCAACGAACCTTTTTGTTCCACATGAGTTCCGACAATCTGACGCAACGCATAATGCAATAAATGGGTAGCCGAATGGTTGTTAGCGGTAAGTCTTCTTTTTTCTGCATCAACACTTGCAATAAACGACGATGTTAAATTCGAAGGTAAGGTAGAAGTGATATGGATAACAAGATTGTTTTCCTTTTTGGTATCTTCCACAATCACCGTTTCATTAGCCGAGCGCAACGTTCCGCTATCGCCAAGCTGCCCGCCGGATTCGGCATAAAAAGGAGTCTGGTTAAGGACAATCTGGTAAAATTCTTTGCCTTTAGTCTTTATTTTACGGTATTTCACTATTTCAGCTTCGGCTTCGAGGAAGTCGTAGCCTACAAACTTTGTTTCACTTTCCTCTTTCAAAACGACCCAGTCGGCAGTGTCGACCGCAGCAGCCTGCCGCGAGCGGGCTTTCTGCTGTTCGAGTCCTTTTTTAAAACCATCCATATCGACATTCCAGTCGTTTTCCTTAGCCATCAAATCGGTAAGGTCAATGGGGAAGCCATAGGTGTCGAATAATTCGAAAGCAAATTCACCATCAATTATTTTGGCGCCGGGATTTGAAGTAATATAATGGTTGAATTTTTGAATCCCGAGCGATAACGTACGCAGGAATGCCTGTTCCTCTTCCCTGATGACACGGATAACCAAATCCTGTTGCGTTTTTAGTTCGGAAAAAGTGCCTTGCATTTGTTCCACCAGCAAGGGTACAAGCAAATTGATAAACGGTTCATTAAAACTGAGGAAGGTATAGCCGTAGCGAACGGCACGGCGCAGAATACGACGGATAACGTAGCCGGCTTTGTTGTTGGAAGGAAGCTGTCCGTCGGCAATGGCAAAAGCGATGGCTCTCAGATGATCGGCAACCACGCGCATGGCAATATCCGTTTTTTCATCCAGGCCATAGGGTTTACCGGCTATCCGGGCAATTTCCTGTATCAACGGCTGAAAAATATCGGTATCGTAATTGGATTTTTTACCCTGCAATACCATGCTCAAACGTTCGAAGCCCATGCCGGTATCCACATGCTTTGCCGGCAGCGGAACCAAACTGCCATCCGATAACCGGTTAAATTCGATGAATACCAAATTCCAGATTTCGATGACGAGGGGGTGGCTTTGATTTACCAATTCCCTGCCTGGGATTATTTTTTGTTCGGCTTCGTCGCGGATATCAACATGAATTTCGGAACAGGGACCACAGGGACCGGTTTCGCCCATTTCCCAAAAATTATCCTTTTTAGAACCGAATAAAATATGGCTTTCGGGTACAATTTCCTTCCAGTATTCGTAAGCTTCTTCATCAATGGATGTACCATCGTTTTTATCGCCTCCAAAAACGGTAACATACAGTTTTTCGGGATTGATTTTATAAATGCCGGTCAGGAGTTCCCATGACCAGGCAATGGCTTCCTTTTTAAAATAATCGCCAAACGACCAATTGCCAAGCATCTCGAACATGGTATGATGATAGGTGTCGTGACCCACTTCTTCCAAATCGTTATGCTTGCCGGAAACCCGGAGACATTTTTGCGTGTCGGCAACTCTTGGTGCAACGGCAGGAACATTTCCAAGAAAAATATCTTTAAACTGATTCATACCCGCATTGGTAAACATGAGGGTAGGATCATTTTTTACTATCATTGGAGCCGAGGGAACAATATGGTGATTTTTGGATTCAAAAAAATCGAGAAAAGTTTTTCTTACCTGAACTGAATTCATAAATGCTGTAAAATATTAATTAATGTTTTTTTAAAAATGGCGAAATACTTCGTTGCTACGCCTGAATTTTTCATTATTTAGCAAACAAATCAGATGTTTGTTACAATAATCAGGCTGCAAATTTAGTTTAATTAAACAACCTCTGAAAAAATATTTGTTTAGAAAAGCCTCAAATTAGCTCTTGAATAATTGTTTCCGTGTACGGCCTGGTTTCAGAAAAAATTCGTAGGTTTGCAAAGAGAGGTTTCAGATTAGATAACAACATTGACAAAAGATGGCTAAGATCAAGTACCATTTTAATATCCATTCGTTAAAAATTGAAACGGTAAGGGTAACCCTGAAGGAGCGTTTGATTAAGCTCTTGGGAGTGCTGGCATCGGGCTTGGTATTTTCGGCAGTGGTGTTGTTTTTTGCTTATAACTTCTTCAATTCGCCAAAGGAAAAAATGCAATTGCGGGAAATTGAACAATACAAACTGCAATTTGAAATCCTGAACGACCGTATGGGTCGTGTTCAAAAAGTATTGAACGATTTGCAGGACAGGGACGATAATATTTACCGCGTTATTTTTGAAGCCGAGCCTATTCCCGCCTCTATGCGCAAAGCCGGTATTGGCGGCGCCGACCGTTATGCCAAATTGGCCGGATATAAAAACTCCGATATTATTATTAATGCAACCAAAAAGCTGGATCAGATAGCCGGACAGATGTACGTACAGTCAAAATCGTTCGACGAGGTGTTTAAACTTGCCAAGGGAAAGGAAAAAATGCTGGCCGCCATCCCTGCCATACAACCGGTAAGCAACAAAAACCTGCGGGCGCTGAGTTCTTTTTTCGGTTATCGTACCGATCCGTTTTATAAAGTATTGAAATTTCACGAAGGAATTGATTTTTCGGCTCCTGCCGGAACAAAAATATATGCTACCGGCGATGGCGTGGTAACCAATGCCGGGCGTGCGTCGGGATATGGCAATCAAATCATCATTAATCATGGTTTTAATTACAATACCATGTATGCCCATCTCTCGCGCATGAACGTCCATCGCGGGCAGGTGGTGAAACGGGGCCAGGTCATCGGATTTGTAGGCAATACCGGAAAATCTACCTCTCCGCACCTTCATTATGAAGTGTTGAAATTCGGTAAACCGATAGATCCCATCAATTTTTTCTTCAACGACCTTACCCCTGCCGAATACCAACAGATGCTCGAACTATCATCGAGACCTTCGCAAACTATGGATTAATTCTTACTAAGCTATGGCCGTAAAAAAGAAACCTACAGAAAAGATTTATTACTCCATCGGGGAGGTTTCCCGGATGTTCGATGTAAATACTTCGCTTATCCGTTTCTGGGAAAAAGAATTTGACATCATCCAGCCTCACCGTAATAAAAAAGGCAACCGGATGTTTACCAAGGAGGATGTGGACAATTTTCACATCATTTATCATCTGGTAAAGGAACGCGGGTTTACGCTTCAGGGCGCAAAGGATAAGCTGAATGAAAATAAAACCGATACCATAGACAATCTTGAGATTATTAAATCGCTTACGCGGATCAAGGAATTTTTGTCAGAGATTAAGAAAGATCTTTAGCGGTTGGCTATTGGCTGTTAGCTGTTGGCTGTTAGCAATTGGCCAAAAGCTAATAGCCAATTTAAACGCTGACAGGTACTGCGTACGCTGTCAGGTTTTGGAATATTTTCGTAATTCGTAATTTTTAATTCGTAATTGTCTTTTAAACGCTAACAGGTACTGCGTACGCTGTCAGGTTAATGTTGCGGAATAAACCAACTCAGACCGGATGCTGAAACCAACTCATCCCCCCTTCCCCTTCTCTTGGAAAAAAGAGAAGGGGAGCAGAAGAAAGCTGCAAAAGCCCATAACGTTAATTTGATGGAATAAAGCAACAAAAGGCCCTCTCTTCCTTCCAAGAGAGGGATTTAGGGTGAGTTTGTTGGAAAAGGAGAACGGAAGAAGCAGCAAAAATGGGTATACCAAAAAAACGTTAAGTAACTTTGCGCCGGAACTTCGTGCAACATTGTACTACCATGTATGGCTATTAGCCAACAGCTAACGGCTAAAAACAGATAATAATACAAACGGAATTAGGATCTCGGGCTTGGCATGGTTAAAATACCGTGTTATTTTGTACTGAATTTGCCAAAAAATGAAGAAAAATCGGGCTCCTTTTTTCTGCTTTTCCTACGAATACTCGATAAACACCTACGAATACTCGCAAAACACCTACGAATAATAAATTCTTTAAAAAAAAGAATAAAATATTAAATCGTTGTTTAACTTTGTTGGTGTAAATAGTAAAATATCTTGAAATATCCTGAAGGGTTTTTCCCAAACCAATCGGGAATGATTTTCATGGATATTTCCCCGAATTATCGGGACAGGCTATGTAACCAATTAAATTAAAAATTATAAACACAATCATCATGAAAAAACTTCTACTCCTTTGTCTGCTCACCTGCATCGTTTGCCTGGGCTACTCACAGAAAAAAAAGGTTACCCTGCCGGCTTCCCTTAAAAACAAAACCGTTAACCTTTCGCAGGTAAAAACGACAACATCTGCCACTCATTCCCAATCCTCAGCGGCTCTTCCGGCAAACGCCAAGGCTTCGCGTTCGGTGGATGAAGAGCAAATAGGACAGACCAATTACGACCTTCAGTCGAAATCGTGTACACCCTATGGGCGCTACTTTTATTATGACGACGGAACCATGGGCGCTGTCTGGACAAAATCCGTTAACTCCACAACCTTAGGTACCGGCTATAATTATTACGATGGTACATCGTGGCAAGCCACTGGCAATGTTGGTTCCATTAATGCCGGATGGCCAAGTTATGCCGCTTTGGGAGCCAACGGCGAAATCATCGTTGCCCACCGCAGCGCCACGCAACCGCTGGTGATAAGCACACGCAATACCAAAGGAAGCGGCGACTGGACACAAACTACGTTCAACGGTCCCGACGGGCATCAGTTGATGTACCCGCGATTAGTTACCAATGGAAACGATCATAACATCGTTCATCTTTTTGCCTTGACGGCTCCGGTTGCCGAAGGCGGTACACCCTACCAGGGACAGGACGGAGCTTTGGTTTATTCCCGTTCCACCGATGGCGGCGCCACCTGGACGCAAGACAACGTTATCCTCAACGGCATGGGATCAACCGACTACGTTAACTTCCATCCCGATAAATATTCCTGGGTGGAACCAAAAGGAGACAACTTGGCTTTTATCGTTTGCGACAATCAGAATGATTTGTTTGTGATGAGATCTGCCGATGCCGGCGCTACCTGGCAAAAGACGGTGATTTGGCAACATCCGTATCCGCACTGGAACGGAACCTCCGCTACCGATACTTTTTACTGTCCCGACGGTTCGGCTCATGGTGTGTTTGACAACAACGGAATGTTGCACGTAGCTTTCGGGCTAACCCGGCTGATTTCCGACGGAACTACCATTCAATATTTTCCCTGGGTGGATGGAATTGCCTACTGGAACGAAAATTATCCTACATGGACGGGCGGAACCCACGAAGAACAATGCAACTGCCTTGATTCCGATATTCTTGACCAGCAAGGAAGCCTTATTGCCTGGATGCAGGATATCAATGGTAACGGGCAATTAGACATCGTGGGGTTACCCGATTCTTATAATCATTTAGGACCTACCAGTATGCCACAGTTAATCATTGACAATAACAACATGATATGCCTGCTCTATTCCGGAATTACCGAAACGTTTGATAACGGCGCGCTGAATTATCGTCATATCTGGGGAAGAGCTTCCTACGATGGACTAGTCTGGAGCGAATTTCAGGATTTTACCGGCGATGTTCTCCATGCCTACGATGAATGTGTTTTTCCCTCCATTGCCACAAAAGTTGATGAAAATATTCATTGCATCTACCAGGCCGATAATGAACCGGGGTTGTCGGGTACACCCGGCGATAATTCCATCCGGAATCTTTCTGCTTTTATCAACTTTTATCCGCCTGAAATTTCCATCTACGGTAAAGTTACCTATCCCTCTTCGTCCAATACTCCCCTCGCAGGAATAAATATCAAGCTTAGAAACGATCAGGGAGTTGTGGTTGAAAGCACTTCTACAGATTCCGAAGGGAATTATTACTTTTCGTGGAATATTATCGGCAATTATACGCTTGCATCATATTCACCTAAGCCCTGGGGCGGAGTAACGGCGGCAGATATATTGCTTTATAGAAAGCACATCGCCGGTATAGCTCCCTTAACCGGTATTTTCTTAGCTTCGGGCGATGTAAACGCTTCAGGTAGCCTTACGGCAGGGGATGTCCTGTTACTTAAAAAACGTATTGCCCATATCATCTCCAGTTTTGCTGTCGGCGACTGGTTGTTTGACAATACAACGATAAATTATAATGGATGTATTTTCCTTTACAATTTCAGCGGAATGTGCTATGGCGATGCCAACGGGTCGTATGTGCCGCCCGTTAAATAATGAATTAAACACCCGGTTACGGAAGAGATTACCCGTTAGCCGGAATATCATCAAAAAAATATAAATTATGAAAGCTCAAAAGTATTTCTCAGACTCCTGAACCATCATCGGGCGAAATAGTCAGTCCGAAAATCAGAACTGCTTACTCCGGTACTGAAGTTGCCAGGTGAAAAGTTTGTATCGCTTACTCCGGTACTGAAGTTGCCAGGTGAAAAGTTTGTACCGCTTACTCCGATACTGAAATTGCCAGGTGAAAAGTTTGTACCGCTTACTCCGGTACTGAAGTTGTCAGGTGAAAAGTTTGTACCGCTTACTCCGGTACTGAAGTTGCCAGGTGAAAAGTTTGTACCGCTTACTCCGGTACTGAAGTTGCCAGGTGAAAAATAAAATCACTTATTCAGAAAATAAAATAAAATCATTGATTGAAATAAAACAGGGTTATTTTAATATACTAATCAGTTATCATCTTATTTTGAAACAGTTTCGAAATATTTTTTTGCCATAAACGCACAAAAGGTAGCGATTTACCATGATTTCTTTGGCATGATTTAGCGTTTTGGTGATTTAGTGGCATTTAAAATTTTCGCTTTTCGGAATGGATTCCATTTTAAATCTATTACTAACCTATTAAATTTTAATACCATGCAAAAACTTCCTTATTTTTTAAGAAATCCTTTTTTGGCTGCTTTTGCCAGGAGTCATAAAAGGCTGCTGACCTTAGTTAATCATTACATGGGTCAGTTGGAAGCCGGTAAAAGTAATGCCGAGCTAATTCCGTTATTGGATCAAGTCCAGAGTGCGTATCAGGAATATACCGGGATGTACGATGCACTTATTTCCACCATGGGCCTGCGCAAGGGCGAAACCTCGCGGCTGGCAGATACGTTTAAAGAGCTAAAAAAGAAACTCCGCCACTGGAAACTGCTTGTTGTGCTTGAATATGACGAAAAGACGCCCGAATACATCAGCATTTTTCCCGGAGGCATAAGCGCTTTTCGCGAAGGCACCATCGACGAACAAATACGCCAGGTGAATGCGCTGGCCGGACGCCTTGCCTCTTATCCTAATTTATCCACCGTACACGGTGAAGTGGTAGCTTATGCCGCTACCCTTAGTCAGGTACGCGATACGCAACAGAAACAAAGCGGTTCGGCTGACGATACTTCCGAAGTATTAAATGCCAAACGCACCGGACTGTGCAACATACTCTATGCTCACTTAGGCTGGTTTATCTGGAAAAACCCTGCCAATCCCGAGTTGATTGAAAAGTTTTTCCCTTATCACCTGATGCGTACCCATAAGAAAGACGAAAACGGTAACGAAACCGGCGATGAAGACGGCGAAACCCTTGCCATACCTCCGGCTTCTGTTAAAGCTTCCGGAATTACCTTTACGGATAATACATCATTTTCATTCTACAATTCGGGACATGTAGCGCTGGGCATCTACACGACTACCGATGCCAACGCCACGGTACCTGCCGGAGTGCATATCCTTCAGCCCGACGAGGAACTGGAAATTACAGCCGCCGGATTAGGCAACGCCGGCAATACCCTGCTCTTAGTCAATAATCCGGATGCAAATACTGCCGGAGAGTTGGAAATTAATGTTATGGAATAAACCAACTCATCCCCCCGGCCCCCTTCTCTTGGAAAAAAGAGAAGGGGGAGCGGAGGAAAGCGGCAAAAGTCCATAACTAAAAAAACGTAGTGAAACGTTGTGCCGGAACTTGGTGCAACATTGTGCTACCTATTTCAGAACAAGACAACGCTTTTTGGGACCCCTCCCTTGCCCTACCCTCACAAGGGGAGGGAGGTGTACGCCTATATTTCAGACCATTATCTAATGGGTGGGGTCAGAAGAACCGGAAGTTTTGCTAAGTTAAAAGTTGGTGTTATAAAAAACGTAGTGAAACGTTGTGCCGGGACTTCGTGAAACATTGTGCTACCCTTTGTTTTCTACTCGTTTAAACGCTGACAGGAACTTCGTACGCTGTCAGGTTAATGTTGTGGAATAAACCAACTCAAACCGGATGCTGAAACCAACTCATCCCCCCAGCCCCCTTCTCTTGGAAAAAAGAGAAGGGGGAGCGGAGGAAAGCGGCAAAAGTCCATAACTAAAAAAACGTAGTGCAACATTGTGCTACCTATTTCAGAACAAGACACAACGCTTTTTTGAACCCCACCCCAGCCCTCCCCTCGCGAGGGGAGGGAGGTGTACGCCTATATTTCACGACTTTACTGAATGGGTGGGGTCAGAAGAACCGGAAGTTTCGCTAAGTTAAAAGTTGTTATTATAGAAAACTTGGTGAAACGTTGTGCCGGGACTTCGTGAAACATTGTGCTACCGTGTATAGCTGTTGGCTGTTAGCTATTGGCCGTTAGCTGTTGGCTAATAGCTAATGGCTAAAAGCTAATGGCCAATTGCCAGGTACTGCGTACGCTGTCAGGTTTCTCAAAAAAGAAAAAAGTGGTAAGTATGATTTTTTTAAAGTTTTTCGGCAAACCCGGATTCGCCACGCACAATTATACTAAATTTGAGCACTTTTTTGTATAACAGTACCGTTACAAGAAACAATTATTCCTATTTGATAACAATTTTGAATTCGCTTTGCGGAAAAAAGGAATAAAACTGAACTGCTGAAACGGTTTTTATAAAATCATTCACTATGGCCATAACAATTAAAGAAGTAAAAACAAAACTGGACAGAAAGCAGTTTGTTAATTTTCAGTTCGATTTATATAAAAACAATAAATACTGGGTTCCGCCTTTAAAAAATGCAGAGATTAAATCGTTGACAAAAGATAATCCTGCCAATGATTTTTGTGATTCACGATTCTTTCTGGCCTACAAAGACGGAAAATGTGTGGGGCGCATCGGAGCCATTATTAACCGGAATTATAACGAAAAAATAAACCAACGGTTCGGAAGGATAAATCGTATTGAATTTATCGACGATTACGAAGTAAGCGAAAAATTAATTGCTACAGCCATTGCCTGGTTTAAAGAACAGCAAATGGAATACGTTCACGGTCCGTTAGGCTATACCAACCTCGATACGCAAGGTTTGTTAATTGAAGGATTCGATTATTTACCTTCCATCGCCTCGGTATATCATCTGCCTTATTATAAGGAGCATTTCGAGAAACTTGGTTTTGAAAAAGAAAACGACTGGATTGAATTTCGTTTAACCATTACCGAAGTGCCATTTACCAAAGCAAGGCGTGGCGCCGAAATGATAAAGAAAAGATACGGAGTGGAAGTTCTTAATTTTTCTTCTATTTCCGAGCTTAAACCTTACACTAAAAAAATATTTGAAATATTAAACGAAGCGTTTCAGTTTCTGCCCTATGTGTCTCTTTTTAATGAGAAGACCATACAGCTTTATGCCGATAAATATTTTAAAATTTTAAATCCCCGCTACATTAAAATTGCGGTGAAAGACGGGCAACCTATAGGATTTTTTGTAGGCATGCCTTCATTATCCAAAGCCATGCAGAAAGCCAACGGGCATTTATTCCCATTGGGGATATTCCATATTTTAAAGGCATTGAAAAAGCCCGAGGTTGTAGACATGTTGCTCACTGGCGTTTTACAGGATTATCAAAATGCGGGCATTGCGGTAGTTTTAATATCGGCGCTTCAGGAAGAAATGATGAAAGCAGGCATTACTCAATTGGAAACTACCGGTATATTCGAAACGAATCAAAATGTAATAACAAACTGGAAAAATTACGAACATATCCAGCATAAAAGAAGAAGATGTTATGTAAAGAAAATATAATTACCCGGTGTTCTATCGGAATATTCGTTATTGCCTGATAAAAATGGTTAAAAATGATTAATAAAAAAAGAAACAACCGGCGATTTCTGAAGAAAGAGAGCGTCCTTTTTATTATGCTGCTCAGTTTTCCGTTTACCTTATGGGCTCAGCTATGCATCACAGAAGCGAAGCCCGGGGATATCATCTTTCAGGAATACGATTGTGGCGATTTATGCCGGGCTATTGCCGGGGTTACCCAATCGTACCATAGCCGTAACTACACCCATTGCGGCATTGTTATTTCACATAATAATGCATTATGGATTCTGGAAGCAGTTTCTCCGGTAGTTAAATTAACTCCCATTGATTCGTTTTTGAGTAGAACGGCTTCACATTCCGGGAACACACTCGCCCGCGTTAAAGAACAATATTCCGCTACTAAAAACCATGCTCTTTTATATTATCCGGATTTTATCGGCAAGTCCTATGACGATTGTTATACCCTGGGCGATGATTCCTATTATTGTTCGGAATTGATTTACGAACTTTTTAAAAATGATGATGGATCGCCATTATTTGAGTTAAAACCCATGACATTTATAAGTCCGAAAACGAATAAAATAATTCCGGAATGGGTTTCATACTTTTCCAAATTAAACTGTGCTATACCGGAAGGAGAACCCGGAATCAATCCCGGAGGTATTTCGCTTTCGGATAAGGTAGTTGTTTTGGGAGATTTTAAATAAATGCTCCTCCGTTTTCCTACAAATAAAATTGGCCAGAGATTATTAAGCTAAGTTTAGCTTAATAATTTACTGAAGCTTAAACAGCTCTTTTGCATTTTGCGTAGTAATTTCAGCCACTTGCTGAAGCGGGACATTTTTTATATCTGCCATTTTCCGGGCTATCAATGGAATATAAGCGCTTTGGTTGCGCTTGCCGCGATAAGGTACCGGAGCCAGGTAGGGCGAATCGGTTTCTAATAAAAAATGTTCAAGTCCGAAGTGCTGGACTACCTTATCCAGTCCGGAGTTTTTAAACGTCAGTACACCGCCTATCCCAATCTTAAAACCCATCGCTATCACTTGTTCCGCCTGTTCTACCGTTCCCGAAAAGCAATGAAATACACCGGTTAAACCCGGGAGAGCCGTTTGCTGAATTACAGCCATAATTTCATCGAACGAATTCCGCGAATGGATAACCACCGGCAAGTGTAGAGCCTCGGCTAAACGTAATTGTTCAGTCAGGACGTATTTCTGTTCTTCAACAAAGGTTTTATCCCAATATAAATCCATCCCGATTTCACCTACGGCAATGTATTTTCCTGTCTCGAGCAGTTTTTTTGTTTGCAGGAGTGGCTCCTCATAATCCTGATTTACCGACGTGGGATGCAATCCCATCATGGGATAGCAATGGAGGGGATATTTTGAACAAAGCGCCAGCATAGCCTCGGTAGTGGTAGCATCCACGTTGGGGAACAGGAAATAGTCAACACCGAGGGCCATAGCATCCGCTATCACCTGGTCGCGGTCGGCATCAAAATCTTCAAGATAAAGATGGGTATGGGTATCTACAAAAATCATGATACAAAAGTATGGTTTATAAATTTAACGACGATCATAAAGTAAACCATAAATTTTCGTAATTTTACCACCGTAATACGACTATCCGTTATCTTTGCAAACTAATTTATTGACAAGAAATGACCTTCAAACGATTTTTTATTATCCTTCTGTTTTTTCTATCTTTTCTCCGTGTCCCGGCACAAACCACTCTGGATACGGCCGTCAATTTTACGTGCAAAGATATAGCAGGAAATGTGCATCATCTGTTTAATTATTTGGACAATAATAAATTTGTTGTGATTGATTTTTTCACTGCTACCTGTGGAGGATGCCAGCTTTATGCTCCAAGAGTCAACCAGTCCTATCTTGATTTCGGATGCAACCAGGGAAATGTTATTTTCTTAGCCATGAATACGCTTGCCGATAACCAGAGCGTTCATGAGTTTGACAGCATCTACGGAATTACCTTCCCGTCGGTGAGCGGACATCAGGGCGGCGGCGATTCCATCAACCGGATGTATGAAATTGTATCTTATCCTACGGTTATACTCATTACTCCCAACCGGCAAATTGTTGAGAAATATATCTGGCCTCCCGATACCGAAATATTAGACAGCATTATTACTTCTTACGGAGGCATTTATCAACCGTGTAGCGTTGGGCTTCCCACAACCATAGAAAAACAAAACCATGCCGTTACCTTGTTGCCAAACCCTGCCGGAGATTATACCAACATCAACATAGAAGCAAGTCCCGGTAAATATTATCTTTCGTTATACGATATTACGGGTGTTCTTTTAGCCAAACAACCGGTTTTAATTAGTAGTCAGGGTAAAGAAAAAATTCAATTACCTTTGGGCAGTTTTTCACCGGGATGCTATCTGATAAGCCTGGCCAACGATACCCAAATTTTGGAAAAGGCTAAATTGATCATTTTACGTTAAAAATACATGGTATTAAATCATCAATATTTATGAAACACATTGCAACATTAAGCGGTTCCAAAGAACTCTTAAAAAATCTTCTTTTCGGCTTTGCAGCCATCCTCTTCATCGTTTTGGCTCCGGCACTTGCACACTTAGCCAACTTCCCTATTTATTATATCGAACCTATGCGGCTGATGCTGATCTTAGCCTTGGCTCATACCCAAAAAGCAAATGCTTACGCCCTTGCACTTAGTCTTCCGCTGGTGTCTTTTCTTTTTTCCGGACACCCGGCAGTAGTGAAAATGCTTATCATTACTGCCGAACTGACTCTTAACGTGTGGTTATTTTATTTTATTTTCAAAAAAACAAGCCGGACGTTTATCAGCATCTTTCTGAGTATTATTCTCAGTAAAATGTTTTGTTATTCGCTTTACCTAGTTTTCTTTTCATGGGCATTCTTTATGTCGGAAATACAAACGGTATTTCTTATTTCGCAACTTATTGCCACAACTTTGTTCAGCGCTTATCTTTATTGGGCGATGAACCATAAATTATCTGCTAAAAAATGAGTATTAAATTTCATTATCTAAAAAGGAAAACACAGATATTTCCGGTGTTTTTTATACTCCTCTCGCTATGGGCTTGTACACCCGATAGCAACAGTGATTCCGAAGGGGATTACCGCGACAATTTCACCGGGACATGGCGTTTTACCGAAACTATTACAAAAAAATCGACCAAAGCATCGGAAACCAGTTCCTATTTGGTTGTCATCAGCAAAGACGCGTCGAACAGCGCCCAGGTGATTCTGAAAAACTTCGGAAATCCGGGTACAGGAAGCACCGTTTATGGAATAGTAACAACCAATCAAATTGTGGTCAATCCTCAAACTACCAGCGATAACTGGTTGATAAGCGGTTCGGGAACGTATATTTCGTCAGAAAGGATGAACTGGAATTATGTGATAACGGCCGGAGGCGATGCCGTAAGCTATACGGCTACAGCCGAAAAACAATAATCAGGGAGCCGCAAGGCGCGCCTGATACATTGTTAAATTCGAAACTACATCTGTGTATATTTTATCCATTTTTACCGCGTCATCCTGGTAATATTGCAGGCTTTTGCGGAATTGTTTTGAAGTAATGTTATGTTTTTTCAATATACTGCTGAAATAAAACTTCAGATAGTATTCCTGATTGTAGCCGGAAGTCTGTGACGCTTTAATTTTAGCTTCCACCAGGTGCATATCCACAAGAACTGCTACCATTTCATCCTTTGAAATAATGGCATCGTCATTGCCGGATGCTTTATTTTCAGCGCCACGATGGCAACCCGACAAAAGAAAAATGAATATCAATAACCCGAAAACGCGAAGCAACTTCATTATTTTTGTTGATTAGCCTTATATTCAACGTTAAGTTCTTTCAGTACATCACCGGTAATATCCAGTGTTTTATTCGACAGAAAGACATCTCCACCTTTTTTAATGTTGAGAATATAATCGAATTTATATTTCAGGTTATACCGTTTCAGGAAATTGGTAATGGAGTCGAGTAGTTGAACATTAAGATTCATTTCCTGTTGGGAAAGTTCATTGGTATATTTCTCCTGAAGCGACATAAGATTCTGTTGTTCTTTCAGAAGCTGTTCTTCATTCAGCTTAGCAAGTTGGGGCGTAAGCGAATTTGACGATACTTTTTGCTGATAATCGGCTACTTTTTTATCGAACGCCCTTTTCAGATTACCCAGTTCGGTTTCTTTATTTTTTTGTGCCGATTCGAGCTGTTGTCTCATTACTTTCACCAATTCATAATGTTCCAAAATGGAGTCAGAATTAACACAAGCTATGGAAACAGATCCGGAAGAGGCTTTAGCTATTTCAGGTAATGATTTTTCATGCTTATTTCCGAAAAAAAACAAAACATATAAAACAACCAAGCCAATCAAGAGTATCGCATTGGCAAGCAGAAGAAGATTATTTTTTTTCGGTTTTTTTGCTTGAAGTTCCGTTGAAGATATTACATCCGTAGATGTTGTTTCCTGCAACACTTCGTCTGTGGGAATGTTTTCTGACATTTTAAAATGAATTAATTACCAACTTCCGACATAAATTTGATACGCATCAGGCGGATTTCGTCCTGTGTATATTCTTCTTCTCCCAATTCCTTCAATGCATCTTCGATAGAATCCGTTTCTGCTTCTTTGAAATAATCAAAGATTTCCTCCTGGTGATAGGGATCAACAGTTTCGTCAATATAATATTTAAGGTCAATTTTGGTTCCGGAAGCGACGATATGTTCAATTTCGGATAATAAGTCATCATAAGTCAGCGACTTGGAGAGGGCTATATCCTCAAGGCTGATTTTACGGTCAATATTCTGAATGATATAAACTTTTAATCCCGATTTATTGACAACCGATTTAACCACCATATCCATCGGGCGGATAATTTCATTTTCCTCGACATACCTGGCAATAAGTTCAAGAAATGTTTTGCCATATTTTTGAGCCTTCCCTGCCCCGACTCCGGTAATTTGTTTTAATTCTTCATTGGTAATGGGGTATTGAATAGCCATATCTTCCAGCGAAGCATCCTGAAATATTACGAAAGGTGGAAGTTTCTCTTTGCGTGAAAGTTCTTTTCGTAAATCTTTAAGCAAGGCAAAGAGAGTTTTATCGGTAGTACTGGTTTTATGGCCTCCGCCTTCAAAAAATTCCTCGTCTTCCACATGTTCATAATCATGGTCGCTCGTAAGCATAAAGGAATGAGGTTTTTTCAAAAACTTCGTTCCTTCGGCGCTGACTTTGAGTAAACCATAATTATCAATATCTTTTACTAACAATCGTTCGATAAGTGCCTGACGAATCACGGAATCCCAGAATTTTTCGTCCTTGCCCATACCCTTGCCAAAAACATACAACTTATTATGTTTCATCGTTTTGATGGTGGCAGAATTTTTTCCAATCAATACGTTGACAATATGCTTTGATTTAAAGAGTTGTTTTACGGCAAGTACCGTTTCCAACAATAAAACCACGTATTCTTTTCCTTCAAATTTGGCTTTTGGATGCAGGCAGTTATCGCAGTTTTGGCAATTATCCGAAGGATAAATTTCGCCAAAATAATGCAGTAATTGCTTACGGCGGCAGACGGAAGATTCGGCATAAGCCGTCGTTTCAATGAGCAAAACCTTGGCTATTTCCTGTTCGGCAACGGGTTTGCCCTTCATAAACTTTTCGAGTTTAAGAATATCGTCGTAACTGTAAAAAGCAATACAATTGCCTTCACCATCATCTCGACCCGAACGACCGGTTTCCTGATAATAACCTTCAAGGCTTTTGGGAATATCATGATGGATAACAAAGCGAACATCAGGCTTGTCAATTCCCATACCGAAAGCAATGGTAGCCACAATAACATCAACTTCTTCCATCAGGAATTTATCCTGATTGATTACGCGGGTTTGGGCATCCAGACCGGCATGATATGGTAAAGCTTTAATGCCATTGACCTGAAGAGTTTCGGCAATTTCCTCCACTTTTTTACGGCTCAGGCAATAAATAATTCCCGATTTGCCGGAATTTTGCTTAATGTATTTAATGATTTCCTTAACCACATCGGGACCCTTGGAACGTACTTCATAGTATAAGTTCGGCCGGTTGAACGATGATTTGAAAACCACAGCGTTCATCATGTTCAGGTTTTTCTGAATATCCTGTTGTACCTTAGGTGTGGCTGTGGCTGTTAAAGCCATCACGGGTACTTTTTTTCCGATATTTTCAATAATCGGTCGCAAACGGCGATACTCAGGACGAAAATCATGACCCCATTCCGAAATGCAATGAGCTTCATCAATGGCATAAAAGGAAATATTAATATCTTTCAGAAAATTAACATTTTCATCTTTAGTTAACGATTCGGGAGCTACGTATAATAGCTTGGTCTTGCCACGGGTAAGGTCCTTTTTAACCTGAATAATTTCCTGTTTACTTAGTGTTGAATTTAAAAAATGAGCTATTCCTTTTTCGTTACCAAAATTTCTCATGGCATCCACCTGATTTTTCATCAGGGAAATTAATGGCGATATAATGATAGCCGTACCTTTTAGCATCAAAGCCGGGAGTTGGTAACACATTGATTTTCCACCACCCGTAGGCATTATGACAAAAGTATCTCTTTTGTTTAAAACATTTTTTATTATCGCTTCCTGGTTTCCTTTAAATGAATCGTAACCAAAATATTTCTTTAAGTATTCGTTGAGCGATAACTCTTCTTTTTTAATTGCCATTAGTTTATAAAAAAATGGATTTTCCTATATCGTTTATATTCTGTTAATTATATGATCTCTCTCAAAATCGTAAGCAAAAGTATATATTTTCCGTAAAAAACACCGGATTATTTCATACTTTATACAAATGTAATAAAAAAAATCGGAAAATCGAAAATCAATAAAAAAACATCCACATTTTAATTTACTGAAATTTCTATTTCCCCCTGCAAAATTAAGAAATAGTTTCTTTTGTAAGAATTTACAGGTGTAAAATTCCTTTCGGGCACAATAAAGAACACAATAAAAGGATATTTATTGTGTTCTTTTAATAAATTTACATTGTTATCTGGTTATCGTTCATTCGATTGTTTGTAGGCCTTTTCAGAATTTACTATTTTTCCGGAAAAACCTACATTTTTATTGGGTAAATAGATATTCAGAAAATTTTATGTACGTTTGCTAAATTGTTGTAAAAAGATTAATTACATTGAAAACAAGCAGCGAAATAAAACAAATTGCGCAGAATACAATTTCGAGCGAAGCTATTGCTATTGAAAATTTAAAGAATAGTATTAATGATGATTTTGCCCGTTGTGTTGAGTTAATTTATAATTCAAAGGGCAGGGTAATCGTAACCGGCATAGGTAAAAGTGCAAATATTGCCACCAAAATCGTATCAACACTGAACTCCACCGGAACTCCGGCTATATTTATGCACGCAGCCGATGCCGTGCATGGCGACCTGGGGACAATACAGGAAGAAGACATTATTATCTGCCTTTCAAAAAGCGGAAATACCCCGGAGATCAAGGTTTTGGCTCCATTGCTTAAATTATTTGGGAACAAGCTGATAGCTATCGTAGGAAATACAGATTCCTACCTTGCCCGCCAAGCCGATTATGTGATAAATGCTACCGTGGAGCGGGAAGCCTGCCCAAACAATCTGGCTCCAACCTCCAGCACTACAGCTCAATTAGTGATGGGTGATGCATTGGCTGTATGTTTACTCGAATGCCGGGGATTTACTGTAAAAGATTTTGCACGTTTTCATCCTGGCGGTGCTCTTGGTAAACAATTATACCTCAGAGTGGCTGATCTTTATATCAATAATGAAAAACCTTCAGTTAATGCCGAGGATGGCATCAACAAAATAATTATGGAAATTTCTTCAAAACGCTTGGGTGCTACGGCAGTTTTGGAAGATGGCAAATTACTGGGGATCATCACCGACGGCGATTTACGACGAATGCTGCAAAAAAATATTGAGATTAAAAATCTGACAGCCCGCGACATCATGAGCAGCAATCCTAAAACCATCGAAAGCAAAACGTTGGTTTCCGATGCTCTGGATAGGATGCGTAAAAGCAATATTACCCAGCTTTTAGTCGCAGACAATGGTAAATACCTGGGTGTAATACATTTGCATGACATTCTGAAAGAAGGAATTTTATAAAAATTAATCACGCTATCCATGGAAAACTCCGTCGATCATTTTAACAATTACCGCCTCCGGATGAATGAACGCTTGTTGGCTTCTAACGAAAAAACCATCAAACGGATATTTAATGCCGACACCAACGCCTATCTTGAAGGAGCTTTACCCGTAAAAACCAAGGAAATGCTTGGACTGGTTTCATCAATGGTTCTTCGTTGCGACGATTGTATTAAATATCATTTGCTGCAATGTCATAAAAATGGCGTTACCCGTGACGAAATTTTTGAAGTATTTGGCATTGCCAATTTAGTAGGTGGCACCATCGTTATACCTCATACCCGCCGTGCTATCGAATTTTGGGATGAAATTGAGAAAAACAGTTAAATTACATTGGAGATTCAAGCTATTGCTAATGAACAACATTTTATGATTCATGTTTACAACGCTTTAAAAAATATATTTGCCGGATGTGTAATTCTCGGCATATCATGCATTGCAAATAATTCGTTTTCACAATCAACAAAAATCATGGGCAAAGTTACCGATGCCCAGACCCATGAAGCTATTCCTTTTGCGAACGTTTACCTAAAAGGAACCACCGTTGGAAATTTTACCGATTTTGAAGGTAATTATTCCATAGAAACCAAAAAAAATTCGGACAGCTTAGTTGCCTCATTTTTAGGCTATGTTACCGTTTCCAAAAAATTTGCAAAAAATAAATTCCAGACGATTAATTTCGAGCTTAAGCCGAATAAATTTAATCTGGCTACCGTTGAAATTCACCCGGGAAGAAATCCTGCGGAAGTGTTGCTCGAGAAAATTTTAGCAAACCGTAAAAACAACAACCGCGAAAAACTGGATGCTTATCAATATGAAGCTTATACCAAAATTCAGTTTGACGCCAACAACTTAAGCGAAAAATTCCGTAACCGCAGAATTTTTAAACCTTTTCAGTTTGTATTCAACAATATGGATACTTCTACCGTCAACGGCAAAGCCTATCTGCCTATCTTTTTATCGGAAACTTTATCAGATATATATTTCCGCAAGGAACCAAAATCTGAAAAAGAATATATCAAAGCTTCAAAAATATCGGGTATCGAAAATGCGAGCATTTCTCAGTTTTTGGGAGATATGATTCAGAATATCAACATTTACGATAATTACTTGGATGTCTTTCAGAAAAATTTTACCAATCCGGTAGGAAATTTAGGATTGCTTTTCTATAAATATTATTTGATTGATAGCTCTTATCTTGGTAATCAATGGTGTTACCAGGTGATGTTTAAACCAAGACGCGCTCAGGAATTAACGTTTACCGGAAAATTCTGGGTTCACGATACAACTTTTGCGATTAAAAAGGTGGACATGCGACTGTCGGAAGGGGCAAACATAAATTTCATCAACGATTTGGTAATCAATCAGGAATACGAACGTATTGATAATAAATACTGGATGATTACCCAAGATAAAATGATCGTCGATTTTAACTTAATCGAAGAATCAAAATCAACGCTGGGTTTTTATGGTACCAAAACGACAAGTTACCGGAATTTTTTATTTAATCAGGTAAAGGACAAAGAGTTTTATTCTTCACCTACCAATATCATCATAGCTGATGATGCCATGAAAAAGGATAAAAAATATTGGGAAACTTCGCGCCACGACAGCCTGACGCAGGATGAAAAAACCATCTATCACATGATAGATACCCTGAAATCGCTTCCCGTATTCAAAACTTACGTTGATATTATTCAGATGATTACGGTTGGATATTATATTAAAGGTAATTTTGAATGGGGACCGGTAGGTTCAATATATAGTTTTAACCAGATAGAAGGCAATCGTTTTAAAATCGGAGGCCGGACCAGTAATAAATTCAGCACAAAGTTAATGCTTGACGGTCATTTGGCATACGGAACTAAAGATCAGGACTTTAAATACGGAGGAGGACTTCTGTACATGTTCGATAAAAATCCCCGGCGATGTATAAATCTTTCCTACAAAAGAGATCTGGAACAATTGGGTGAAAGTCAAAATGCTTTCGGGCAGGATTTTTTGTTTACCTCGCTCATCCGCCGGAATCCATCTACCCGGCTTTCGATGGTAGAACAATTTAAAGGCTATTATGAACATGAATGGATGACTGGTTTTTCCAATACCCTGACACTTACCCATCGCGACCTGCATGCTATTGGAAACAACCCGTTTATCAATTACCAGAACAAGGATACTTTATCCACTCGAATCATTACCACTTCTGAAATAGGTCTTTCAACACATCTCGCTTATAAAGAACGTTTTGTAAGTGGTGAATTTGAACGCGTCAGCATAGGAGCGCAATATCCAACCCTTGATATCAATTACGGATACGGAATTCCCAATGTTTGGAACGGAAATTACGAATACCATCGTATTCAGCTTAATTTACGGCATTGGTTTAATATTGGTACACTCGGCTGGTCGAGATATAATATTGAGGCGGGGAAAATCTGGGGCAGACTCCCTTATCCCCTGCTTAAAAATCACGAAGGAAATGAAACCTTCTGGTGGGACGAAACCGCATTTAATCTGATGAATTACAATGAATTTGTAAGCGATCAGTATTTAAGTTTTTATTACACTCACCATTTCGGCGGGTTTTTCCTTAATAAAATACCTTTGATGCGTAAACTCAAATGGAGAGAAGTGGGATATCTTAAAGGCGTTATTGGCTCGATAACTAACGAAAATAAACAATACAATAATTTTGATGGAATTAAGGATACGTATCTTTTGAAAAAACCATATTTTGAAGGCGGTGTAGCCGTAGAAAATATCCTGCGGTTTATACGGGTAGATGCCTTGTGGCGGCTTTCCTATCTCGATCATCCAAAAATCAATAAATTTGCAGTAATGGTTTCCATGTGGTTTGATTTCTAAAAATATCTGTACCTTTGGCAGCTATTAGCTTGGAGCTTAAATCTAAAATCATAAATCTAAAATTCAAATGATTCTCCGTACCGAAAATCTTGTAAAAAAATACCGTCACCGCACGGTGGTAAACGACGTTTCCATAGAAGTTAAACAGGGAGAGATCGTCGGACTTTTGGGACCTAATGGTGCCGGAAAAACAACCTCGTTTTATATGATTGTTGGATTGATAAAGCCACTGACAGGGAAAGTGTTTTTGGACGATAAGGAAATTACCAAAGAACCGATGTATCGCCGGGCACAGTTGGGTATAGGATATTTAGCACAGGAAGCGTCGGTTTTCCGTAAACTTACGGTAGAGGACAACATTCGCGCCGTACTTGAATTTACCAAGCTCACCAAAGCCGATCAGAGGGATCGTTTGGAATCACTGATTAATGAATTTGGTTTGCAGCAAGTACGTAAAAGTTATGGGATTACGCTCTCTGGAGGCGAACGTCGCCGTACGGAGATTGCTCGTGCCCTTGCCGTTGACCCCAAATTTTTCCTGCTCGATGAACCGTTTGCCGGTGTTGATCCCATCGCCGTGGAAGATATTCAAAATATAGTAAAAAAGCTTAAGGACAAAAACATAGGCGTCTTGATTACCGATCATAATGTTCACGAAACGCTTAACATTACCAATCGTGCATACCTGTTGTTTGAAGGTTCGGTGCTTAAAGCCGGCACCTCGCAGGAACTTGCCGACGACCCGCAGGTACGTAAAGTATATCTTGGCGCTAATTTTGAATTAAGATAATTACCCCGAACGCTATGTTCTGGTATAGATTTCTTGACCTGTTTTTTATTGTTTTTCATCCTATTCTCATTGTTTTTAATCTTTTCGGCTGGCTCTGGAAACCAGTAAGAAAAATCAATTTAATCACACTCCTGTTAACTGGTTCTTCGTGGTTTATTCTTGGCATTTTTTATGGCATAGGATATTGTCCACTTACCGACTGGCACTGGAAAGTACTTCACCGCCTCGGAAAAACCGACCTTCCTGATTCCTACGTCAGCTATCTGCTAAAACGCATTACCGGACTTGGCTTTAACAATGGACTTATCGAAACGCTGACCGTTGTCCTGTTTTTCATAGCCTTGGCAGCTTCGGGTTATATAAATCTAAAAAGACGGGATAAAGCGAATAATCAAAATTAATCCATTCCTATAAATATCAAAATATAACCTGTAATGTTATAATGGACATTACAGGTTATATTTTAACGTAATTAATACAGAATTAATCAGGTAGTACCACTTTCCAGCTATAGGCATTATTGTTGGAAATTAAACGGATAATATAACATCCTTTAGTTCCATCAATATGATATTGATAGTGCATTTTCCCACCAATTTTTTCAAAGCCCACTTGCTGTCCCATAACATTATAAATGAATAAATTACCAGAAATTTCGGCAGGTAAATCAACGTTTATTTCATTTCCTATGGCATAAACATGGGTTGTATTTATTGGCGGCTCGGTAATTCCGGCATTATCACACAATCCTGCTGCATAAGTTGTATCTGTAATATTAAAATATGACATAATAAACTGACGCATTTTACAAGGACGTTCATTTGCAAATAAACGCATCTGATCTATATTCCATTGGTAATAATTAATGTCCTGCGGATAATTCCATCTTGCAATATGTTCGGGTAAAACAGGTGAAACAAGAGCAGATAAACTATCAATATAATAAAGAACTCGTTCTGTACGAAAAGTATTTAATAAATGATATTCAAATCTTTGCAAATATTTTTGCCTAAAAGTATCATTTTGAAGCAAGGTTCGTAAAAGAAAAGTAGACCAATCGGGATTAGGCCAAGGTGGGCCGCCTACAGCAGTGGATATTTCAATAGTATTTTCGTCATAATTCAAAAAAGCAAAATTATTATCATAAACCATCCAACACCATTTATGCCCAGAAGGCCTTTCTTTCCAACATGTAACATTATTACCTGGCCAATCGCCCGTAGCTAAATACTGTTTGCAAATATTATAATCAATATATTTATCAATATTTATAATGGAAGAAATCGAGTCAAAAACACTTTGTTGAGTGATATCGTGATTTTTTACATAATCAAGCATGGCCGTATACTGCATCGTATCTCCCTCTTGTACCTCTCTGTAATTTTCAATAACATCAACATTATCTGGATCAATATTCCGAGTATATTCAAGATAATATTTATCAAGACGGTCTCTTATGCTATGAACTCCCCAATATTCTCCGTTGATAAATAATACAGAAGGCCTATATGATTGAACCTCTATATTTAGATCCTTTATGATATAATATGAAAGGACATCATTTATGGTTGAATTAAAAAAATCTTGACCATTATTCGACAATATAAAACGTTTATATTTGTTTACCTCTTTATCAGGAAATAATTTATAACTAATATAACTTTGCCCATGAGTATCTTTTGCGTAAATTCGTAATGCCTTTTGAGGAAAAACTCGCGAACCACCTCCATTTATCCTTATTCCTACATTTTGCTGAAAAGCCAGCGTTCCATTAGTTTCAAAGAAACTAAGATTTCCCGGACGTTCCCATTCATCACCCCTTTGATGATAATTGCCCGTACCATACCATAAAGCCCAACTTGTATCAATATCATGGTAATAACCAGGAACATAAATACCAGTATAATAATTAAACAAATTAGCAGTATCAGTAACTAAAGATGCAACTGAAAAATTGGGATACTTTGAAAAAATATCGGGATGAACAAAATAGCTTTGAGTTTCAATTTCAGACGATGCCACAGTATCATTAAAAGAACGCACTTTTAACACATTAGCTTTAAAAACATTGCCTTGTGGCGCTTTCCATACATACCATTGAAAAGGAGTGTCTAATGGGTTGGTTGGAATTATAGAAATTCCATTAGGCTCATTTTGGCGATTCTGGATAAGAATGGGCGCAGTATAAACTGGTGATTGCGGTGTTGGATCGCTTCCATCGAGTGTATAATGCATGGTAGTCCAAGGTAAAGTATGTGAAATAGTCAACTCGAATTCCTGTGTATAAAAACCTTGAGGCTGTGAAAAAATGAGGCTGTCAGTCAAATTGAGTAATGGCTGATTATTGTTTGTATTTCCGGGAGTTGCTCCAAGGAAAAATACCAGGACACTGGTATCACCATCAATACGGTATCCATAACTGTTATCATCGGTCAGTGGAACAGGATTGTAATGGCTGATTATTTCACCTTGGGGATTGCTTAACAAAACATCCTCTCCTTCATCTTTTATCGAAAAATTGGTATGAAAAGGAAGAGTGTGCCTATCCTTTCCTGATGCAAAAACTACCAGGTATGCACCAGGATAAAATGAATAATCCGTAAAAGTCCATTTGGCCAGCTGGCTGAGTTTATCGGATAATGTATAGCCTGCAAGATTAATCGTATCATTTGTTCCATTATATAATTCTATCCAATCACTATAATCACCATCTTCATCGGCAATAGTGGTGGCATTTGCCGACATCATTTCATTTACTACCAAGCTTTGAGCCGTAATTAATGGCTGATGATTATTTGTATTTCCGGGAGTTGCTCCATGAAAAAATACCAGATTGCTCGTATCACCGTCGGTGCGGCATCCATAGCTGTTATCATCAGTCAGTGGAACAGGATTATAATGGCTGATTATTTCTCCCTGGGGATTGCTTAACAAAACATCTTCACCTTCATCCTTTATCGAAAAATTGGTATGAAAATACGGAAGTCCTTGCCGATCTTTTCCTGAAGCAAAAACAATTAAATACGAATTAGGAGCCAACAGATAATCCGTAAAAGTCCATTTGGTCGGCTGGCTGAGTCTGTCAGAAAGCGTATAGCCGGCAAGATTAATGGTATCATTCGTCCCGTTATACAATTCTATCCAATCACTATAATCGCCATCTTCATCAGTAATGGTAGTGGCATTTGCCGACATCATTTCATTGATTACAAATCCCTGAGAGGAAATTAATGGCTGATGATTATTCATATTTCCGGGAGTTGCGCCAAGAAAAAATACCATGTTGCTGGTATTTCCGTCGGTGCGGCATCCGTAACTATTATCATCCGTTAGTGGAACAGGATTGTAATGGCTGATTATTTCACCCTGGGGATTGCTTAACAAAACATCCTCACCTTCATCCTTTATCGAAAAATTGGTATGAAAATACGGAAGTCCTTGCCGATCTTTTCCTGAAGCAAAAACAATTAAATACGAATTAGGAGCCAACGAATAATCCGTAAAAGTCCATTTGGCCGGCTGGCTAAGTTTGTCGGAAAGCGTATAGCCGGCGAGATTAATCGTATCATTTGTCCCGTTATACAATTCTATCCAGTCGCTAAAATCACCGTCTTCATCGGCAATAGTGGTAGCATTTGCCGACATCATTTCATTAATTACTAATCCTTGCGCACGAGTAGTAACCGGCAATAAAAACACAATAAGTAATGCAATAAAGTAAATAAATTTTCTCATTTGCTTGAAATTAAAATTTTTAATTCAATGAATATTAGATATTTTTTTCAATTTAAATTAAATAAACTATCCTTCCGCAACAATTCTGGGGAAACAAGAATCATCCGAAAAAAAATTAAAAATATCATCTTTGCAAAATTCAAATAAAATTTGCAAAATTCAAATAAAAAATTAATAATTATCTAACATAAATTCGGATAATCGGTATTAAAAACAAATTTTTAAACGTTCATTACTTTTAAATTTTATCACAAATCATTCATAAACAAATAAATAGCAAATTGATTGCTTTCATTCCGTACATCCGAAAAACCACAACTACAATTCAATGAATTTTTTATTATTTTTACTTCTATCTTTGCAAATGAATAGAATATAGCCGTAAAACACATTAAAATCATGGAAAACAATCTTTTTGTTTACAATACCTTAAGCCGGAAAAAAGAATTATTTGAACCGCTCAATCCACCGCTGGTAGGAATGTATGTATGCGGCCCGACGGTTTATGGCGACGCTCACCTTGGGCATGCCCGCCCAGCCATCACCTTCGATCTGGTTTTTCGTTACCTGCAACACCTTGGTTATAAAGTTCGGTATATCCGTAACATCACCGACGTAGGTCATCTTGAAAATGATGCCGATGAAGGCGAAGATAAGATTGCTAAAAAAGCCCGCCTCGAACAACTCGAACCTATGGAAGTAGCTCAGTATTTTTCCGACCGTTACCATGACAATATGGATGCGCTTAACGTAAAACATCCGAGCATAGAACCACGGGCTTCCGGACACATCATCGAACAGATGGAATTGGTGCAGAAAATTTTGGATGCCGGTTATGCTTACGAAGCCAACGGTTCGGTATATTTTGATGTGGAAAAATATAATAAAACCTATCATTACGGTAAATTATCGGGAAGGGTACTCGAGGATTTGATGGCAAACACCCGCGAACTGGAAGGACAGGACGAAAAACGCAACAGCTTTGATTTTGCTCTGTGGAAAAAAGCCCAGCCCGAGCACATCATGCGCTGGCATTCACCATGGAGCGAAGGCTTCCCCGGCTGGCATCTCGAATGCTCGGCGATGAGCGCCCGTTATCTTGGCGAACGTTTCGACATCCACGGTGGCGGCATGGATTTATTATTCCCTCACCACGAATCGGAAATAGCCCAGTCGCAGGCTGCCAATGGTATCGAACCGGTAAAATACTGGCTCCACAACAATATGATTACCATCAACGGACAGAAGATGGGAAAATCACTTGGAAATTTCATCAAACTCGATGAATTTTTCAAGGGTAGCAATGCTTCGCTTACCCAGGCTTATAGTCCGATGACTATCCGTTTCTTTATTCTTCAGGCACATTACCGCAGTCCGTTGGATTTCAGCAACGAGGCTTTGCAGGCTGCCGAAAAAGGCCTGAAACGTCTGCTCCAGGGCATGGAAACGTTACAAAAGCTTCAGCCATCGGCAACTTCTACTTCCGACATTAGCCAACTGCAAAGCAAATGCTACGAAGCCATGAACGACGACTTTAACAGCCCGATTCTTATCGCTAATCTTTTTGAAGGCGTTCGCATCATCAATTCGGTAAACGATAAAAAAGAAAGCATCACCGCCGAAGATTTAGCATTGCTGAAAAAACTGTTTGCCGATTTCGTTACCGATATTTTAGGATTGATCAACGAAACCTCTTCGGGCGAACAAAACAAACTGATAGATGAATTGATGGATGTCATTCTTTTGCTCCGGCAGAATGCCCGCGCCAACAAGGACTTTGGCACTTCCGACAAGATACGCGACGAACTGGCGAAAATAAGCATCAGCGTAAAGGATACCAAAGAAGGCGCCGTTTGGAATATGGAATAGGATGCTATTCCCCGAAAGTTTTAAACCGGCGCTGGAGGATTTTCTATTAGCTTTTAGCCGCTAGCTTTTAGCTATTAGCAGTTGGCCAACAGCTAATAGCTAACAACCAATAGCCAAAAAAAACCTGACAGCGTACGAAGTTCCTGTCAGCGTTTAAAAAAGGAAACACCCGAAGGGAATTTCAGATTAACCGATTGCAGATTGCAGATTGATGAATCCAAATTTGAATTCGACGATTTTATATTTCCGAGGGGAATATCCAAATTTAAACTCGTTATTTTTATATTTCGGATTGGGGGAATCAAATTTGAATTCGACGATTTTATATTTCGGATTTGGATATTCAAATTTAAGCTCGTCATTTTTATATTTCTGAGGGAATAATCAAATTTGAATTCGACGATTTTGTATTTCTGAGGGGGGTATCCAAATTTGAATTCGATGATTTTATCTTTCCTAAGGGGGTATTTGAATTTAGATTTGACGATTGCAGATTAAACCTGACAGCATACGAAGTATCTTTCAGCGTTTAAACTTAGCCATTAGCATTTAGCCGTTAGCCAATTGCTAATAGCTAACAGCCAATAAGCCAACTATCACTTTCTGCTTTGAAAAACCTGACAGCATACGAAGTATCTGTCAGCGTTTAAACGAATAAAATTTCAGATTGGCCGATTGCAGATTTCAGATTGACACTTCTGCAATCATACTTCCCAAAATTTACTTAAGCAATTACCCCACTTCCGTAGCAAATCCTTGCCTCATCATCGTAAACCACCCCAAACTGCCCGGCAGCTATTCCAAGCACCGGTTCGGAAGAAATAATCCGGTAATTATCGCCCTGTTTTTCGATGTGTCCCTGAGTAAAGCCCGACACATGGCGGATCTTGAAGCGGATGGGTATCAGTCCCGTAAAGTCGCCCCAGGGATCGCCGCTGATAAAGTTAAAATGTTGCAGGTTGACTTCCTTTCCGTAAGCCGAAACGGGATCGTAGCCATTGGAAACATAAACGATGTTCTGTTCGATGTCCTTTTTAACCACAAACCAGGGACCCTGGCTTAGTCCAAGTCCTTTCCGCTGGCCGATGGTATGAAACCAGAATCCCTGGTGCGTACCCAGTTGCTTGCCGGTCTCCAGTTCAATGATGGATCCTTCCTTTTCGCCAATAAAACGTTTGATAAAATCGTTGTAATTGATCTTCCCCAGGAAACAAATTCCCTGACTATCCTTGCGGGTGGCGCTGGGTAAGCCTGCTTCGAGGGCAATCCTGCGGACATCCTTTTTCATCAGCTTTCCCACCGGAAACATCAGTTTCGACAGTTGATGATTGGTGATCTGAGCCAGAAAATCCGTCTGATCCTTGATGGGATCTTTGGCTGTGCCAAGAAAAAATTTATTGTTTTCTTCCACTACAGTAGCGTAATGTCCGGTGGCTATTTTATCAAAGTCTTTACCTAATTTTTCCTCAAACGCCCCGAATTTGATCAGCCGGTTGCACATCACATCGGGGTTGGGCGTAAAGCCGTTTTTCACGGAATCAATGGTATAAGCCACCACTAAGTCCCAGTATTCTTTTTGAAGGTCCACCACTTCCATCCGGCAACCATAGTTATGCGCCAGCCAGGAAGTGATTTCTAAGTCCTCTTCCGAGGGACAATCCCAGCCATCCTGGTTGTCCATGCCAATTTTGATATAAAAAATGGTGGGATCATATCCTTGTTCCTTCAGCAGGTGAAGCATTACCGAACTGTCCACCCCGCCGGAGACCAATGCTGCTATTTCCATAATTTTTTCTTTGCGTGTTTTAAGGTTTAAAAACACAAAATCAATTTGTCTAAGTTTGCAAAAGTAAATAAAAAAGGCATGCCCGATGGTCGAGGCATGCCTTTGAACAGTATCGGGATAATGTTAGATTAATCCTTTTTTATGTTTTTCGCCAATGACTTTCAGCATGTCAATGGTCATTTTTTCGAGATTCCATTCAGGTTTCCAGCCCCATTCTTCGCGGGCACAGGTGTCGTCCATCTTGTTGGGCCACGATTCGGCAATGGATTGTTTGATGGGTTCCACATCGTATTTCATCACGAAATCGGGGATGTGTTTTTTGATTTCTGCATAAATAATTTCAGGATCAAAACTCATGGCTGTTACGTTGAACGAGTTGCGGTGTTTCAGTTTGCTTGGGTCGGCTTCCAGAATGTCAATGGCAGCATTCAAAGCATCGGGCATATACATCATGTCGAGGAAAGTACCGGCTTTCAGCGGGCAGGTGTATTTTTTATTTTTGATGGCTTCATAATAAATTTCAACGGCATAGTCGGTGGTTCCGCCGCCGGGTAAGGTTACATTGGAGATGATGCCGGGGAAACGTACCGAACGGGCATCCACACCAAAACGTTTGTGATAATAATCGCTGAGCAATTCGCCGGTAACTTTGGTTACACCGTACATGGTACCCGGACGTTGAATGGTATCCTGTGGGGTATTGTCAAGAGGAGTACCGCCGCCAAAAGCTCCGATGGAACTTGGGGTAAACAGTGCACATTTATATTCGCGGGCTACTTCAAGGCAATTCATCAGGCCGCCTATACCTACCTGCCATGCTGCCTGAGGTTTGCTTTCGCCAACAGCCGATAGAATAGCTGCCAGATTATAAATGGTATCAATTTTATGTTTTTTAACTACTTCTGCCATACGTACAGGATCGGTTGCATCCACCTGTTCGGCTGGACCCGAAGTGAGCAAGTCGCCTGTAAGCGGTGTTTTGCGGTATCCGGCTATTACATTATTGCTTCCGTAACGTTTGCGTAGTTCCATGGTCAATTCCGAACCTATCTGTCCGGCTGCTCCGATGATCAAAATATTTTTCATGTTATTTGATTTTTAATATTTTAACTTATTTTAGTTTCGTTCGGGCAAAAGTAATCAATTTTAATAAATGCCAATGATGAATAAAAAGTTTTTGAATAAAATATTTATTAAGAAATCACCAATCAACCGTCAAATTATTTTACTTTTGCATCCACATTTGTAAACACACTAAAGTATTAATTTTTTAAATCATAAATCAATGTACGCCAAATTTCAACAACATTTAAACAAAGAAATAGCTGACATCAAGGAAGCCGGCTTGTACAAAAACGAAAGAATCATCGTAACTCCCCAGGGAGCCGAGATCAAAGTAAGTACCGGACAAACTGTACTTAACTTTTGTGCCAACAATTATCTTGGATTGTCCAACAATCCCAAGTTGATTGCTGCCGCTAAAGAAGCCATGGATACCCGTGGTTACGGAATGTCTTCTGTACGTTTTATTTGCGGAACTCAGGATACTCACAAAAAATTGGAACAGAAAATTGCCGAGTTTTTTGGAACTGAAGACACCATCCTTTATGCAGCTTGTTTTGATGCTAACGGCGGTGTGTTTGAACCTTTACTGGGAGAAAATGATGCTATCATTTCCGACTCTCTGAATCATGCTTCGATCATCGATGGTGTTCGTCTTTGCAAAGCCGTTCGTTATCGTTATGCCAACGCCGACATGGCCGATTTGGAAAAACAACTCCAGGCAGCTCAGGCACAGCAATTCCGTCTCGTAGTTACCGACGGTGTATTTTCGATGGACGGCAATGTTGCCCCTGTTGATAAAATTGTAGAATTAGCCAATAAATATGACGCTATGGTTATGGTTGACGAATCGCACTCTGCCGGTGTGGTTGGTAAAACCGGTCGTGGTGTTACCGAACTCTACAACCTGAGAGGTAAAGTTGAAATCCTTACCGGAACCTTAGGAAAATCATTTGGTGGCGCTGTTGGTGGATTCACTACCGGTAAAAAAGAAATCATTGAAATGTTGCGTCAGCGTTCACGTCCATATTTATTCTCCAACTCTCTGCCTCCAATGGTAGCTGCAGCCGGTATTAAAATGGTGGAAATGATGAGCGAAACAAACGAACTTCAGGATAAACTGCATGCCAATACCGAATACTTCAGCAAAAAAATGGTGGAAGCCGGTTTCGACTGCAAACCAACCCAAAGCGCTATTGTTGCCGTGATGCTTTACGATGCTAAATTATCACAGGACATGGCAGCCAAACTGTTGGACGAAGGTATTTATGTTACTGGATTTTATTATCCGGTAGTTCCCAAAGGACAAGCCCGTATCCGTGTACAGGTTTCGGCCGCTCACGAACGCGAACATTTGGATAAATGCGTTGCCGCATTTACTAAAATCGGTAAAGAATTAGGTGTTATTAAATCAAAGGACAACTGCGGTCGTTGCTGCGGATAATAACCGATTACTGTTAATTTTACAAAGGCTGCCGGTAAACGACAGCCTTTTTTTCTGTATGCTACGTACATTTACTGAGAATTGCATAACTTTGCACGTTTTTTATTAAAGATATATACAATGAAGAAGTTATTAATATTGTCATTGGTGCTTTTAGCCGTTGCGGGCTGTAATCGCAACAAGTATCCGAAAAATTCGGTCTTAATCAGTACAAAATACGGCGATATGGTGGTGAAATTATATGATGAAACACCTAAACACCGCGACAATTTCCTGAAATTAGTCAAAGAAAAATATTACGATGGCACCCTTTTTCACCGTGTTATCCATGAGTTCATGATTCAGGGTGGTGATCCGGATTCGCGTAAAGCATCGCAGGGACAAGTTTTAGGTGAAGGTGGTCCAGGTTATGATATTCCCGCCGAATTCAATCCGGCTTTAATTCATAAAAAAGGTGTAATTGCCGCTGCCCGTGAAGGGGATGAAGTGAATCCACAAAAAGCTTCTTCGGGTTCACAATTTTATATTGTTCAGGGAAAAGCGTATACCGACCCGGAACTTACACAATTGGAAGAAAAAATAAATCAAAGAAATTTAATGAAGTTTTTCGATCAATTTCTGCAAAAGCCCGAAAATGCGGCTTATCGTGCAAAATTAACCGAATATCGTACAAAAAACGATTCTATATCCTACATGAAACTGGTTAATGAACTTCAACCTATGGTGGAATCAGAATTTGCCAAAACCAAGCCATTCAAATTTACCGATCAACAACGAAAAGTCTATACCACCGTTGGTGGAACACCATTTCTGGATGGAAACTACACCGTTTTTGGTGAAGTGATCAAAGGATTGGAAGTGTTGGATAAGATTGCTGCCGTAAAAACTGATGGCAACAATCGTCCGGCAGAAGACATCAAAATGACAGTAACCATTTTAAAATAACCAAAGTCTATGAAATATCCATAAGGACAATGTCCAAACAAACTGAAAATGATATTTTATGGATATTCCATTTACCCAATAAGAAACAAAATTAATAACAAATGAAAAAAATAATTCTTCTATCATTAATTTTTATAACCTTTTTAAGCATGAACAGTTTTTCGCAGGATACCACTGCCGCAAAAAAGCAGACCATCATTTTAATTTCCACCGATTTTGGAAATATAAAAGCCATATTATATAACGAAACTCCTCAACATCGTGATAATTTTATCAAAATGGTGAAAAGCGGCTGGTACGACGGTTCTATTTTCCACCGTGTCATCAAGAATTTTATGGTACAAGGCGGCATGAGCGGTAAGGGAAAAGAAGATCCCGGCTATACCATCAAAGCCGAAATCAAGCCCCAGTTTTTCCATAAACGCGGAGCATTATGTGCCGCCCGCACCAATAATCCCCAGAAAGCTTCTTCCGGTTCACAGTTTTATATTGTTCATGGCAGGACTTTTAACGATGCTCAATTGGATAATATGTATACCCAGACCGGTCACCAATGGACTCCCGAACAACGCGAAGTTTATAAAACGGTAGGTGGCGCTCCTCATCTGGACGGAGACTATACCGTTTTTGGTGAAGTGATCGAAGGTATGGATGTGGTGGATAAAATAGCTTCCGTAGAAGTTGGCGCAGGAAGCAAACCGCTGAAAGATATCAAAATGAATATCACTATTGTTGATAAATAGACTGATTTATACTAAAAAATGAAAGAAAAAATTCAGAAACTGTTCCATGAAATTGACGAGCTTAAAGCCGAGTCGAAGGAACATGTGGAACAACTGCGTATTAAATACCTCAGCAAAAAAGGTGAGTTAAACGATTTATTTTCCGAATTCAAAAACACCGCTCCCGAACAACGCAAGGAAGTGGGTCAGTTGCTTAACGACCTAAAAAATCATGTTCAGCAAAAAATCGAAACTCTTAAAGAGGAATTTCTTCAAAATCATAAATCCGACGGGGAGCCATCCGACCTCAGCCTTCCTGCCGATTTTATGGAACTGGGTTCGCGCCATCCGTTGTCGATAGTCCGCAATCAAATCATAAATATTTTTTCACATATCGGTTATACGGTTTTTGAAGGACCGGAAATTGAAGATGACTGGCACAATTTTTCGGCGCTCAACTTTCCTGAAGAACATCCCGCCCGCGACATGCAGGACACTTTTTTTATCGAAAAATCGAACGAAGTTTCCAAAGATATTGCATTGCGCACTCATACCTCTTCCGTTCAGGTTCGCATGATGGAAACTCACAAACCGCCCATGCGCGCTATTTTCCCCGGAAGGGTCTACCGTAACGAAGCCATTTCGGCACGCTCGCATTGCATTTTTCATCAGGTAGAAGTTTTGTATATAGATAAAGACGTTTCGTTTGCCGATCTTAAACAAACGCTGCTTTATTTTGCCAAGGAAATGTTTAGCCCTGAAACTCAAATCAGGCTTCGCCCCTCCTATTTCCCTTTTACCGAACCTTCGGCAGAAATGGATATTTCATGCAACATTTGTGGCGGTAAAGGCTGCAATATTTGCAAGAATTCGGGTTGGGTTGAAATTCTTGGTTGCGGCATGGTTGATCCCAATGTGCTTGAAAATTGTGGAATCGACAGTAAAATTTATTCCGGTTTCGCCATCGGCATGGGCATCGAACGTATGACCCTGGTTAAATACAATATCAACGATATCCGGTTATACTTTGAAAACGATCTTCGTTTCCTCAAACAATTTGCCTCAGTGATCTAATAAAAAATTAAATGGACAATCAGCAATCGTCAATCGTCAATCATCAATTCAAAAGATATACCGTTACCTCGGCTCTGCCGTATGCCAACGGGCCTATCCATATCGGACACCTTGCCGGTGTATATATTCCTGCCGATATCTACGTTCGCTATTTGCGTTCCAAAGGCGAGGACGTACTTTTTATCGGCGGAAGCGATGAACATGGCGTGCCTATCACCATCAAAGCAAAAAAAGAAGGAATTACGCCTCAGCAGGTAGTGGATAAATATCATGGAATAATCAAAAAATCCTTTGAAGAGTTTGGTATTTCTTTCGATATTTATTCCCGGACTTCCAATCCTGTACATCATGAAACCGCTTCGGAATTCTTTAAAACGCTTTACGATAAAGGCGAATTCATCGAGCAGACGTCCATGCAGCTTTACGACGAGGAGTATAATCAGTTTCTTGCCGACCGCTACGTTACCGGCACCTGTCCGCATTGCGGCAACGAACGTGCCTATGGCGATCAGTGCGAAAACTGCGGAACTTCGCTTAATGCTACCGATCTGATTAATCCCAAATCGGCCCTTAGCGGGAACGTTCCTGTGCTTAAAGAAACCAAACACTGGTTCCTGCCTTTGGATAAATACGAAGCCTGGCTTCGGGAATGGATATTGAAAGAACATAAGGACGATTGGAAAACCAATGTTTACGGACAATGCAAATCGTGGCTCGATCAGGGTCTGCAACCCCGCGCCGTTACCCGCGACCTGGACTGGGGTGTGAAAGTCCCCATCGAAGGAGCCGAAGGAAAAGTGCTTTATGTTTGGTTCGACGCTCCTATCGGATATATTTCTGCTACCAAAGAATGGGCGAAAGAGAAGAATGCGGAAGGCAGAAAGCAGAAGGCAGACGTTGATTGGAAATTATATTGGAAGGATAAGGAAACGAAGTTAGTTCACTTTATTGGTAAGGATAACATCGTTTTCCATTGCATCGTTTTTCCGGCTATGCTTCATGCCGAAGGCAGCTATATACTGCCCGACAATGTTCCGGCCAACGAATTTCTTAATTTAGAAAATGACAAAATAAGCACCTCCCGCAACTGGGCTGTGTGGTTGCACGAATATTTAGCCGATTTCCCGGACAAGCAGGATGTGCTTCGATATGTTTTGTGTTCCAACGCTCCCGAAACCAAGGATAACGATTTTACCTGGAAAGATTTTCAGGCCAAAAACAACAACGAATTGGTAGCCATTCTTGGCAATCTGGTAAACCGTACGTTGATTCTGACAAAGAAATTCTTTGATGGAAAAGTTCCTGAAGCTACCCAACTGACCGATTATGACAACAAGGTATTGGAAGAGTTTAAAAATTATCCCGGAAAAATTGCCTGGAGCATCGAAAACTACCGTTTCCGCGAAGCCTTGAGCGAAATGATGAACTTTGCCCGGATGGGAAATAAATATCTTACTGACAACGAACCCTGGAAAATATTTGCCACCGATCCGGAAAGGGTACAAACCGTAATGAACATTGTGCTCCAACTCTGCGCCAACCTTTCCATCGTGGCCGAGCCCTTCCTGCCGTTTACCGCCGGAAAACTGTTGAAGATGCTCAATTGTAAACCATTTACATGGGAAAAAGCCGGACAATCCGATCTCCTGAAAGCCGGTCATGAATTAGGTGAAGCCATCTTATTGTTCGAAAAAATTGAAAACGAAGCCATAGATGCCCAGGTTCAACGACTGCTCGACACCAAAAAGGCAAACGAAGCCGAAAGTTTTCATGCCAATCCTCAAAAACCGGATATTACGTTCGACGATTTTTCCAGAATGGATATTCGTGTGGGGACTATCGTTGCTGCCGAAAAAGTTGCCAAGACAAAGAAGCTGCTTAAGCTTACCATTGATACCGGCATTGACCAGCGAACGGTAGTTTCGGGCATAGCCGAATATTATGAACCCGAAAAAATCATCGGACGGCGAGTAAGTATTCTTGTTAATCTGGCTCCGCGAAATCTTAAAGGCATCGAATCGCAGGGAATGATTTTGATGGCGGAAGATTTTGACGGTAAACTTTGTTTTGTTGCCCCTTCCGAAGCCATAAAAAACGGTTCGGAAATACGGTAAACGATTATGTTTTGCAATTAGCCGTTTTTTTCGGACTTTTGCAACAGAAAAAATTATAAATTAATAATTATAAATTTATAATTATTAATTTATAAGTCGGCCCCATAGTTCAACGGATAGAATAGAAGTTTCCTAAACTTTAGATCCAGGTTCGATTCCTGGTGAGGCTACGATTGGCTTTTGGCTGTTAGCTATTGGCTATTAGCTAAAAGCCAACGGCTAATAGCTAAAAGCCAACGGCTAATAGCTAAATACTTCCGCCGTTTAGTGAATGGATTCCACCGTTTATGGATAGAATAGAAGTTTCCTAAATTTTAGATCCAGGTTCGATTCCTGGTAAGGTTAAGATTGGCTTTTGGCTATTGGCCTTTGGCTAACGGCTAACAGCCAAAAGCTAACAGCTACTGATATTTCAAGACCATTGCAAGGCAAAAATGCGTATAAAATATTAGATTAGTGTTATTTATAACAATGAATTTGTTATATTTGTAGCATGAAAAATGAGAAACACATAGGCTTTGCTGATTTAGCAGCAGAAAGAAGGAAAGTAAAGACAGAATTTTTTGATCAGGTAAATACATTGATCGATTGGCGACTTATTTCCAATATTATCAATAAGCACTATCAAAAAGGAGAAAGTGTAAGTGGACGTCCGGCTTATGAAGGGCTATTACTTTTTAAAATATGTCTTTTGGAGACCTGGTATAATTTGAGTGATTATGAAGTAGAAGACCAGGTAAATGACAGAATATCCTTCAGTCGTTTTGTAGGATTAAGTATAGATGACAAATGTCCCGATCATAGTGTTATCAGTCGTTTTCGTACCGAACTTACCCAAAAGAATGTGTACGAAAAATTATTCAAAGCGATGAATAAACAATTAGAGAAAAAGAAAATACTGGTTAAGGGAGGAGTCATTGTAGATGCGAGTATTACCGATAGTCCAAGAAAGCCAAAGGGGAAAACGGAATATGAAATAGTAGAAGATCGTCAGCAAGAGCCAAAGGAGGAAGAAAGAGAAAAAGAAGCCTCACAATTTAAATTGATAAAGAAGACCCAGCCAGGAGTTGATTCCGAAGGCAGATGGGTAAAAAAAGCCGGGAAGCTCCGGTTTGGATATAAAAAACATACGATTACTGATGTCAATGGGTTAATCTTGGGAGTACTTACCACCTCGGCTAATGTGAATGAAATAAGCAATTTGGAGCAGGTATTGGATACATGTGAATTAACGGAAAGGACTTGGGTAAAAGCAGACAAAGGATATAAAAGTAAAAAGAACGATACAATATTACAGCAGAAACGACTTCGTAATCATATAATGAATAAAGCAGCCAAAAATAGAAAGTTAACAGAAAGAGAAATACAATTCAACAAAATAGTGAGTAAAACCCGGTATAAAGTAGAACGGACATTTGGGTCAATAAAACGATGGTTTGGTGGAGGAGTAGCCCGTTATGTGGGGTTGTCAAAAATGCATACCCAACATCTGATGGAAGCTATTGCATACAACTTATACCGTTCACCTGGGATCATTATGTCCCAATGCTAAAAATGAGGAGAAAATTCCTCATTTACAGCAATATTATAGAGATAAGGAGAATAAAAAACGGCAAAAAAAACATTTTAATGGTATAAAACTAAATATCTTCAGTAAAAAAACAAGAAAATTCACTCTCGCTTTATTTTGCAACGGTCTTATTTCGTAAATGGTTTCCGTTATTTAGCAGACGGCTTCCGCCGTTTAGCGAATACTTTCCATCATTTAGCGAATACTTTCCGCCATTTAGCGGATGCTTTCCGGCGTTTAGTGGAAGCTTTCCGCCGTTTAGTGGAAGTTTTCCGGCATTTAGTGTACACTTTCCGACCTCGGAAAGCTATTACTAAAGAAAGAAATTACCCAAAAAATGCCAGCAACCCGTTTAAATCCTTTGGAAGCTATCCTAAGAATAGTGCCAGACAGAACAAGAAATCCCTCTGCATTTATCCGAACCGAAAAGCTGTAAAATCATACTGTTTCTACTTTTACAAACAAAACCTGGAAACTTTTGCGTAGATAATTTCCATGAATCAAAAAAAATGTAAATTCGCAACGGAATTAAAATGATTCTTATATTATTATTTTTTTATAATTATACCGACTAACATCTGCAAACAATGATAAGTATAGGAAAGAATATCCTTACGCTCGACGATTTATATAAAATACTTTTTGAAGGAGAAAAAATTGAACTCGACGCCGAGGCCCGGCAACATGTGGAAGCAAACTATAACTTCTTAGAATCTTTTGCCAAAGGTAAAGTTATTTACGGTATCAATACCGGCCTGGGACCTATGGCTCAATATAAAATAAGCGACGAAAACGCAAAATCACTTCAATACAATCTTATCCGCAGCCATTGCAGCGGCTTGGGAAAACCTTTGTCGGATACCAATGTAAAATCGGCCATGATAGCCCGTCTCAATACGCTGATGCAAGCCCATTCGGGAATACATCCCGAATGTGTTGACCTGCTCCGGGATTTGATCAACAACGACGTTATTCCTTATATTCCCGAGCATGGTAGCGTGGGAGCCAGCGGCGATCTGGTGCAACTTGCCCATCTCGCCCTTATCCTTATCGGAGAAGGAGACGTACATTATAAAGGTCAATGCCTGCCTACCGCAGAAGTCTTCAAAACCCTCGGATTAAAACCCGTAAAAGTACATATCCGCGAAGGACTGAGCCTGATCAACGGCACTTCGGTCATGACCGGCATCGGACTCATCAACCTGATTCATGCCCAAAACCTGCTCGACTGGTCGGTACTTGCCTCGGCGATGATTATTGAAATTGTGGAATCGTACGACGACCATTTTTCGGAAGAACTCAACCGCGTAAAACGTCATTCAGGGCAACAACAGATAGCCAAAATGATGCGCGACCTGCTTCACGACAGTCAGCTGGTCCGCCGCCGTGCCGATCATTTATACAACGGAAAAACCCAAAAGGTAGAAGTATTTAAAAATAAAGTACAGGAATACTATTCGCTTCGTTGTGTCCCGCAGATATTAGGTCCTGTCCTTGACACCATCAACTATGCAAAACAGGTTACCCTGGATGAAATAAATTCAATCAACGATAATCCCATTATCGACAGCGAAAGCGAAAATGTTTTTCATGGCGGTAATTTCCATGGCGATTATGTATCGCTGGAAATGGATAAATTAAAAATTGTTGTCAGCAGACTTTCCATGCTTGCCGAACGACAGTTGAATTACCTTTTGAATGATAAACTGAACGGAATACTCCCGCCTTTTGTCAACCTCGGTAAACTGGGTCTTAATCTGGGAATGCAGGGCGTACAATTCACGGCGGTTTCCACCGTTGCCGAAAATCAGACCCTTTGCTTCCCCATGTACATCCATAGTATTCCCAACAACAACGACAACCAGGATATTGTGAGTATGGGAACCAATGCCGCCCTGATGACGCGGCGGGTTATTAACAATGCCTACCAGGTGCTGGCTATTGAAATGATGACCATACTCCAGGCCATTGATTATCTCGGATTCCACGACAAGCTTTCGACCTATTCGCGTAAAAGATATGAAGCGCTCCGGGAAATTGTTCCGAGCTTTTCGGAAGACACCATTAAATACAAGGATATTCAGAGCATCATCAAATATCTTCTGGAAAACAAACTCCATATTTTGCCCGACGAAGAATAGTATTTCCGTTTTTCCCCGAAGCATAATGGCTATTGGTATTACTACCATAATTTTAATCCGTTAATAAAAATTCCGTTTTCGGAGTGCAGCTAGCGTGTGAATTTTTTTAAAATTTCTGTGAAAAAATGAGTACTTTAGCCTTCAAAATATTTATAAATTAATCATGCCCGAACACGATAAAAGACTATTCCTCTTGGATGCAATGGCTCTCATTTATAGAGCATTTTATGCATTGAATAAAAATCCACGCAAAAATTCCAAAGGATTAAACACTTCCGCAATTTTGGGTTTTGCCAACACATTGTACGACCTGTTAAAAACCGAAAAACCAAGCCATATCGGCGTGGCTTTCGATACCATGGCTCCCACCGTCCGTCACGATGATTTTGCGGCTTACAAGGCAAACCGCCAGGCAATGCCCGAAGATTTATCCATCGCCATACCGTATATCAAAAGGCTGATTCATGCGTTTAACATTCCCATTCTTTATGTTGACGGGTATGAAGCCGACGATGTCATCGGAACCTTAGCCAAGGAAGCCGAACGGCAAGGTTTCATCACGTATATGATGACTCCCGACAAAGATTTCGGGCAGTTGGTTTCGGATTCTATTTTTATTTACAAACCGGGAAAATTCGGCGAAAAAGCGAGCATTCACACGTCGAAAGATGTTTGCGAAAAATTTGGCATCAAGCGTCCGGAACAGGTTCAGGATTTTCTGGGTCTTGCCGGTGATGCTTCCGATAACATTCCGGGCATACCCGGTGTGGGTCCGGTAGCAGCCAAACGCTTAATCGAAGAATTCGATACGGTGGAGAACATTGTGCTTCACGCTTCCGAAATTAAAAATGAAAATGTCCGGCTGAAAGTTCAGCAATTCGGCGAACAAGCCATCTTTTCGAAACAATTGGCCACCATCATCCTTGATGTGCCCATCGCTTTCGAGGAAAAAAATCTCGAGATGGGTTTGCCCAATGTCGAAGAATTAAAAAAACTCCTGGACGAACTCGAATTCCGGGCTTTCGCCAAAAGGGTTTTTACCGATCTTTCGTTAACATCGCCGGAAACCGTTTTATCTTCACCCAATGCTCAACCCGATCTTTTCAGTTTTACAGAAAATAAAGTCAACGTTGACGAAATACAAAGCAACAAAGCCAATATTTATAATACACCTCATCAATACCATTTAGTTGACTCGCCCGAAAAACGGGCTGAATTAATTGCGAAGCTCCAAAATTTAAAATCCTTCTGTTTCGATACCGAAACCACCGGACTGGATACTTCCACGGCCGAGTTGGTGGGAATTTCATTCGCTTTTCTCCCTCACGAAGCCTGGTTTATTCGTTTACCGGATAATTACAAGGAAACCCATTCCATCATTCAGGAATTCAAACCTGTGTTTGAAAATTCCGAAATCGAAAAAACAGGGCAGAACATCAAGTTCGATATCGCGATGCTACACCGCTACGACATCAACGTCAGGGGCAATTTATTCGATACCATGATAGCACATTATCTGCTTCAGCCCGATATGCGTCACAACATGGACTATCTTGCCGAAACGTATCTGGATTATGCTCCGGTATCCATCGAAACATTGATTGGGAAAAAAGGAAAAAATCAACTGAGCATGCGCCTGGTGGATACAGGAACCATCAAAGAATATGCCGCCGAAGATGCCGACATTACTTTTCAGCTTAAGGCAATTTTTGAACCATTGCTTACCGAAACCGGTACCCGGAAGTTGTTCGACGAAATAGAAATGCCGCTTATCCCGGTTTTAGCGTCGATGGAATCGGAAGGCGTGCGGCTCGACATGGATACGCTGAATGAGTATTCCGAACAGCTCAAAAACGAAATTTCCACTCTTGATAGCGACATACAGCAATTGGCAGGAACCAAATTTAATATTGCTTCACCCAAACAACTGGGAGAAGTGCTTTATGATTGGCTTCAGCTTGCCGGCAAGCCCAAACTTACCAAGACCAAACAGTATGCTACCGGCGAAGAGGTGCTGGTAAAATTGGTGGACAAACATCCTATCGTTCCCAAAATACTCGAATACCGCGAACTGAGCAAACTAAAATCCACTTACGTAGATGCCTTACCGGCACTGACAAATCCGACAACGAGTCGGCTGCATACTTCTTATAACCAGGCCGTGGCTTCCACCGGACGACTTAGCTCCAACAATCCCAACCTGCAAAACATTCCCATACGCACCGAAAGAGGCAGGGAAATCCGCAAAGCTTTTATCGCGCGCGACGAAAATTATCTCCTGCTTTCGGCTGATTATTCCCAGATCGAACTCCGGATTATTGCTTCCCTAAGCCAGGACGAAGGAATGATGGATGCTTTCCGTCAGGGACTCGACATCCATGCCGCCACCGCTGCAAAAGTTTTTGGTGTTAAACTCAAAGATGTAACCAAAGAAATGCGTCGCCGGGCTAAAACTGTCAACTTCGGCATCGTTTACGGAATTTCTTCTTTTGGATTGTCCGAACAATTATCTATTTCACGCAACGAAGCCGCCGAAATTATCAAACAATATTTCGATAAATATCCTGGCATCAGGCAATATATGGAACAAACCATTGCTTTTGCCCGTGCCAACGGTTATGTGGAAACCATCATGAAACGCCGGCGATATCTGCCGGAAATCACATCCAGCAATGCAAACATTCGTGGTTTTGCCGAACGAAATGCCATCAACGCTCCCATTCAGGGTTCATCGGCCGATATGATTAAAATTGCGATGATCAATATTTACAACGATTTAAATGAGAAAAATCTTAAAACCCGGATGATTTTGCAGGTTCATGATGAATTGATTTTTGATGTTTATAAAGAAGAATTGGAAATCGTAAAGCCCATCATCAGCAGCCGGATGAAAAATGCTATCCCGCTACTGATTCCTGTAGAAGTGGAAATGAATACCGGCACAAATTGGCTGGAAGCACATTAGTAAATTCAGATTTATTGGGAAAAACGAATGTTTATAATACGTTTAAACGAAGATTTTATCATTTGATTTTTTTGAGCGGGTTATCAAACTTTTTAATATTTTTGTAGATGTTTATAAACCTGACAAATGAGATACCTTGATGATGACCGGATAGTAATGACACTCGATGCCGGAGGAACTAATTTTGTATTTTCAGCTGTTCAAAGCGAAAAGGAAATCGTAAAACCCATTATCCTTCCTGCTCACGGCGATGCTCTCGAAATCGTACTCAACACCATTATCAACGGATTTGAAGAAATTCAGAAACAACTTACCCAAAAGCCTACAGCCATCAGTTTCTGCTTTCCAGGTCCAGCCGAATATGAATTAGGCATCATCAGCGATCTGGAAAATCTGCCGGTTTTTCGCGGAGGCGTAGCTTTAGGTCCCATGTTGGAAGAAAAATTCGGGATTCCTGTATTTATCAATAACGATGGCGACTTGTTTGCCTATGGTGAAGCCATTGCCGGATTGCTGCCTTTTATCAATTCAAAGCTGGAGGAAGCCGGCAGTCCGAAACGCTATAACAATCTTTTTGGCGCCACCTTTGGAACCGGATTTGGCGGAGGAATAGTATCGAGAGGACAACTTTTTGCCGGCGATAATTCGGCTCAGGCAGAAATCAACCGCATGCGCAATCATTGGCATCATAATGCCAGCGTGGAAGAAAGCGTTAGCATACGCGGCGTAAAACGAACCTATGCCCTCGAAGCCGGCATCAACATCATCAAAAGTCCCAATCCAAAAGAAATATTTGAAATCGGGATGGGAATACGAAAAGGCGACAAAAATGCTGCAATTAAAGCATTTACCGAGTTGGCTACCGTTGGCGGTGATTCCCTGGCCAATGCTATTACGCTTGTGGATGGATTAATCGTCCTTGGCGGAGGATTAGCCGGCGCAGCTCCCCTGTTCCTGCAAACCATGACCGATGCCATGAATTATCATTTTCAGACCATGACCGGTGCTCCGCTTAACCGACTCGAAGTTAAGGTATTTAACCTGGAAAACAAAGACGAACTTGCTGAATTTATCAAGGGCGACGTCCGCGAAATAAAAATACCATTCAGCGATAAAAAAATCACTTACGATCCCATGAAACGTGTGGGTATTGGCGTTACCAAACTGGGAACTTCCAATGCCGTATCCGTTGGCGCTTATGCTTTTGCTTTGAATAAACTTGATAACGATACCAATAAACGATGATACCCTTTCCGGATTCTATGATCCTGAAAAGGTAAAAAAACACCTTAATCGGCAATTATCATCCATTTTCTGATTTTTTTAAATAAAAATACTGCTTTTAGAATTTTTTATTCTTTTTAAATTCTATTTCATAATTTTTATATTTTTGAAGTCCATACGCTTGCACTGAAGGAACAATCAATTTACATTATATCATATCAATAATTAATACGTTACGATGAAAAATCTTTTAATCAGCTTAATGTTTATTTTCGTGTGTTTTACATCTTTTGCTCAAGGATGGCGTAAAGATGAAATGGAAGTAAAGATTTATCTGAATAACTCTGAACAAGGAAAAAACTTATACGACCTCCATCTCAAGGGGGATTATTATCCTACCGGTTACGGTTTATTTAATGTTACACCCGATGAATTGTTAAAAATACAGCAACTGGGCATACGATATGAAATCACCAAAGCCAATCTGAGCCAATTTTTCAAGGATAATGCCGCCATGCTCGAAGCTTATCATAATTACGACCAGAATGTAGCCCTGATGGATAGTCTTCAGATTGCGTATCCGAATATTTGTAAACGCTATCAGTTTGGCGTATCCGCCGGAGGACATCCCATTTATGGATTAAAAGTCAGTAACAATGTGTCGGTTAATGAAAATGAACCCGAAGTAATGTTCGATGGCGGTATTCATGGCGACGAACTGATAGGACAGGAAATAACCATACGCTTAGCTCGTTACCTCTGCACCAATTATGGCAGCAATACCACGGTTACCGATCTGGTGAACAGCCGCGAAATATGGTTGTATCCCAATGTTAATCCCGACGGACGCATTGCTATGCAACGTGAAAATGCCAACGGCGTGGACGTGAACCGCGACTGGGGATATATGTGGGATCCGGGAACTCCGGCACCCAGCTCTCAACCCGAAACCCATGCTCTGCGTTCGGCAGTGCTCAACCATCAGTTTACTGTTCATACTTCTTATCACGGTGGTACCGAATATTTATCCTATCCCTGGAGCTATCGTCCTGAAATTGCACCCGATAAACCACATCTTGATTATCTTGCTCAACTTTACCACAGCTCGTCGGGCTACGAAAATTTACCCTACGGACAAGGCTATTCGGGAATGTATCCCATCAACGGAAGTTCAAAAGATTACAATTATGCCGTTATGGGTTCCATCACCTGGTCGTGCGAGGTTTCCAACGATAAACAACCGCCTGCATCACAAATATCAATGTACTGGAATTACAACCGTCCAGCCATGCTCAAAATGATAGAATATGCCGGTTATGGCATCAGCGGTTTGATTACCGATTCCGTTACCGGTGCTCCCGTAAGAGCCGCTATTTTTGTTGGTTCTGATTTTCCCGTCTATACCGATTCCACTGTTGGCGACTATCACCGTTTTCTGATTCCAGGAACCTATACCCTGAAAATTGTGGCTAACGGATACCAAACCAAGACTATTCCTAATGTTGTGGTAACAGCCAACCAGTGTACCGTCAATAATATTGTGCTTCAACCTACAGCCAATGCAAAGTATGTGTATAAAGTGATTGGCTGTCAGATACCCGGCAATAATTTTGCAGATGCCGGTTATACGCCCGGCGTTATCGGATCGCCGGACGGAACGTATTATTCCCTCGGCAAAAGCGGCTGGATAATTGTAGATATGGGCACTCCGGTTATTGAAGGTCCGGGTAATGATTTTAAAGTAATTGAAGGCGATAATTCTCCCGAAGGTTATTCCTGCTATGTGTCAACAGCCATGGATGGTCCCTGGACTAGTCTTGGCAATGCAACCGGAACCCATGAATTTGATCTGGCTAATGCCAATATCCCCGAAGCCCGCTATATTAAAATTATGGACGATGGCGATGGTTCCGCTTCGGGCAATCACATCGGCTTCGATCTGGATGCCATTCAGGTGCTCGAACCTATTTCGGGTGTTTATCTTACCATGATCAATCATTCCATTGATGATGCAAGCGGCAACGGCAACGGACGCATCGACGTCGGCGAAACGGTGAATCTAAACTTTACCATCCGCAACAGCGGTGATATCACTGCACAAAATACCGTTGGAACCATTACCTGCAGCGATCCTTACATTACCATCGTTGCCGGCACTTCCAATCTCGGAAACCTTGCCCAGGGACAATCCGGAAACGGAACTTTTACCCTGACCGCCTCGCCAGATACCCCTATCGGTCATCCTTTTAGTGTAAATATCAATTTTACAGCCAACAACGGAACTTATACCAAAGATTTTACTCTCGGTTATTCGGTCGGATTGATTCTCGAAGATTTTGAAACGGGCGCATTCACAAGTTTTTCCTGGGTGCAGGGCGGCAACCAACCCTGGATCATTACCAATGTCCAGCCTTACGAAGGCGTTTATTGTGCCAAATCGGGTGCTATAGGAAACAGCCAGAAATCCGACCTGTCGCTGGCAATAAATGTTGCCGGTAGCGACAGCATTTCATTCTATTACAAGGTTTCGTCGGAAAGCGGTTGGGATTATCTTAAATTTTTTATCGATGCCACCGTCGCCGGACAATGGTCGGGTACAGCGGATTGGACAAGGGTAGCATTCCCTGTTGTTGCCGGAAATCACACCTTTAAATGGGAATACATGAAAGATGGTAGCAGCGCAAGTGGCAGCGACTGTAGCTGGCTCGATTTTATTGTTTTACCGGCGCCGGTTCCTTCGGGACAAACCGTCAGCGGGATTATTAATTATGCCAATACAGCTTCCACGCCTTTGAGCGGAATAACCGTTAAGCTTAAAAATGCTTCAGGCAATGTGGTTGGAACTACCACCACCAATGCTGCCGGAAGTTATTCCTTTTCCGGGGTAACCGCCGGAACATATACGCTGGAAGCCACCACAGCCAAACTCTGGGGCGGAGTTACCGCTACCGATGTGTTGCTTTATCGCAAACATATCGCCAACATTTCTTCGCTCAGCGGCATTTATTTAGCTTCCGGCGACGTCAACGCTTCCGGCAGCCTGACCGCTTCCGATGTGCTGTTGATACGCAAACGTATTGCTGCCATCATTAATTCTTTTTCGATAGGCGACTGGTTATTTAACAACACCACCATCACCATGGGAAACAGCAATGTTACCCAGAATTTTAACGGTATCGTTTACGGTGATGCCAACGGTTCGTATTCGCCTGTAGAAATCCCAACTATTGAAAATAAAAAAACAGCTATTATTGAATAACTAAATTTTAAAATCATGAAAACATCATTACGAATCATCTTGTTGTTTCTCTGCCTTTTGGTAGTCGGAAACATAGCAAAAGCTCAGGATTTAATCAATCTGAATCCTGACAAAAACGGAGAACCCTGGTATGCCGGCGGACTACGTCAGCTTACTCAATCCGATTATGATTATCTGAACAGTCTGCCGCAATTCAAAGTACCGGCAGAATACCGTACACGAACATTGCCTGTTAGCGTTGATAATTCTACCAAACCCTATTTCCGTCCTGTTTTTAACCAGGACGGCGGAAGTTGCGGACAGGCAAGCGGCATTGGTTATGCCTTTACCTATGAACAGGATTTTGCCCGTGGTATCGCTGCAAATACCACACAAAATCAATATCCTACCCATTACACCTGGAATTTTCTCAATGGTGGTAATGGCGGCGGTTCCTGGTATTTTGATGGCTGGCAAATCATCAACGCCAACGGTTGCGTTAATGTTGCTGATTATGGTGGAACACCATGGTATGGCGGACAAACCCGTTGGTTGAGTGGTTATTCGTCATATTACAACGGAATGAGCAATCGCGTGCTCGACATTTATTCCATCAATGTTTCCACCCCCGAAGGCTTGCAAACGTTAAAACAATGGTTTTTCGATCATGCCAACGGCTCTGCTACCGGCGGCGTTGCCTGCTTTGGCGGCGGTGTTTCTGGGAATTTTCAAACTAATAATCTGCCCTCGGGAACACCCGAAGCGGGTCAGACGGTTGTTACATACTGGGATTCCGACGTTAATCATGCCATGACTTTTATAGGCTACAACGATTCCATACGCTTCGATTACAACAATGACGGACAGTACACCAACAACCTTGATATCAACGGCGACGGCATGGTGGATATGCGCGACTGGGAAATCGGCGGAGTGAAAATGGCTAACAGTTGGGGCGGAAGCTGGGGCAACGGCGGAAAAGCTTATGTGATGTACCGGACACTTGCCGAAGCTACTACCAACGGTGGAATCTGGAATAATACCGTCCATATTATCACCACCAAACCATCGTGTACTCCATTGCTTACCGTGAAAGCTACCGTTAAACACAACAGCAGGAATAAAATTAAGATATCCGCTGGCGTTTCCTCCGATTTATCGGCAACGGTTCCCGAACATAGCCTTGACTTCCCAATGTTTAATTACCAGGGTGGCGCCATGAATATGAAGGGCGGATCCTCGGAAGCCGATAAAACCCTTGAACTTGGTCTGGATATCACACCTTTGCTCAGCTACATTACTAATGGACAGCCGGCTAAATTCTTCCTGCAAGTCGATGGGCAAGATCCCAATAATGCCGGAACCGGCCAGGTTATCTCTTTTTCCGTGATTGATTATACCGGAACCAGCCCACAGGAAGTGGCTTCCACACAAACAAATATTCCTATCAACGAAAACGGTACGGTTTACCTTTCGGTAGAAAAAGCCGTTGCCTTCAATGCACCAAACATTACGACCAACGAATTGCCTTCGGCAACTGTCAATCAGTCATACAGCCAGCAACTCAGCGCTGAAGGTGGTTTACCTCCATATAAATGGGATACTCAGGTAGATTATTCCGAAGTTGCCCTTCAGGGAAGTTTTCCAGCGATTACCAGTCAAACCTTAAATCCTTCGAGCGATGATGATGGTTTTGCCCTTCAAAAACTCGATTTTCAATTTCCTTTTTATGGAAAACATTATGATACGTTAGCAGTTTCTACCGACGGCTCCCTGCTTTTTAATAATAATTTTGAATACGTACGCAACGCAGCCAACCTTACGGCAACACGCTGCATCACTCCTTATGGAACCGATCTGCAATATTATCCTTCCAACGGCGATGCTATTTATTACACCGGCGATGCTACCCAGGCAACATTCCGCTGGAAAGCGTCCTTCTTTGGCGACCCGTCCACCCATATTGATATGGCTGTTAAATTATACCCTTCCGGAAAAATAGAATTCTATTATGGCAATAATCTTACAACCGGAACCAATTGGACCGCCGGAATTTCCAACGGAGGAGGCAACAGCTATCTCTTTGAAGGGATTAGTGGTAATTATCAGATTACGAATAACTACATGACATCGTTTACAGCGCCTCCCTATCCTTCCGGAATGTTTGTGTCTACCGATGGCGTTTTCAGCGGTACTCCTGTTGAAGCTAATCAATCCTGGGATGTTACCTTTAAAGTTACCGATTATAACAACATTTCGTCGCTGAAAACAATTCCTTTTACTACGATTCCCCGCGAACAATGGAGTAGCGATCCTGGCGCAAACAACGCCATTTCCAACATGACAGGCGAACAAACGCTGCCCAAAGTGGCTACCCATGCCGCCAGCGGAATTACCTATATCAGTTGGTTCTCCAACGATAACGGAAACTATAATGTTCGTCTTCAGAAATTGGATGTCAATGGCAATCCTCTCTGGCCTGCCGATGGTATTTTGGTCAGCGGCAATACTTCCGACTCCTGGATTACCGACTACGATATGACCGTGGACAACGATACCTGCGCCCTGATTACCGTTCAGGATATACGTACCGGACTTAACAACACCTATGCTTACCGCATTTCACCTTCAGGACAGTTTTTATACGGCGCCAACGGTATCGCACTTTTCAACAGTTCGGTAATACAATACAGCCCTAAAGTGCTTGCCAGCAACGACGGTAATGCCATTTTTGCTATACAATGCTTCCCTGATGTTGGTAAGGAATATATCAAAATGCAGAAAATATCGCCTACCGGCCAGTTGTTGTGGGGAACCAGCGGCATTGATATTCAGGAAACCACTAATGACAACACCTGTCCATACATGATTAATTCCGACGGAAATAATTTTATCATGGTATGGTATAAAGCTACCGGAACCTTTCCATCAACGGTTAAAAAGATTTATGCCCAGAAATTTGATGTTAACGGAAGTCCTGTATGGACTTCTCCTGTAGGTGTATTTACGGGTAATGGAATTCCTTTTTATTCTACCGAAATAAAAATTATTCCCGATCATGCCGACGGCGTTTTTGTAACCTGGCATGCCGAAGTTAGCGGAAACGTTTTTAGCGCTTATGTACAACATGTTACTACCAATGGCGACGTAGTGATGCCTCCCAACGGCGCTCTTTTGTCAACTAATTCAAGCGACCACCAGATTGATCCTTCAATTGCCTGCTTCGACAACAGCGGCGAAGTGTATGCTTTTTGGGACGAACGCGATTATAACCAAAACAATCGCGGACTTTACGGACAACGGTTGTCCATCGACGGTAACCGCCTGTGGGGAAATGTCGGTAAAATATTTATTCCTATGTCGCTCTCTACTTCCGAAAGCTTTATTTCTGCCCGTGCCGCCGAAAGCGACGTGGTGGTATTTTATCAATATTATGATTTTGGAAATACCAACGACAGTAAAATCATGGCAATGCGCATCAACAACGATGGTGGTTACGTTTGGAATGCTCAAAAAGTACCGATGTGTACCGTACAAAGCGCCAAATTGCATCCCGTCTTTGGACCATACCTGAATTCACAATATATTGCTGCCTGGGAAGATCAACGCAACGACGGTGGCGACATTTATGCCCAGAATATCCACCTCGATGGCACGCTTGGTATTTCTATCTTTAACGGATACACCATCAGCGGAACCGTTACTTATCCCAACGTTTCCAATACTCCATTGAGCAACGTGGCTATTGATCTGAAAACAACCAACGGAACAACCGTGGCAACGACCACCACCAATGCTTCGGGCGCATATTCCTTTACGGAAATTCAGGAAGGCAATTACACCCTTTCCGTTTCTACATCCAAACCCTGGAATAGTGTTTCGGCAAGCGATGTGCTGTTGTACAAAAAACACATTGCCAACATAAGTCTGCTCAACGGTATTTTCCTTGCTTCGGGCGATGTAAACGGTAACGGCAGCTTATCGGCTTCCGACGTATTGCTTATCCGAAAACGTATTGCCGCCATTATCAATTCGTTTTCTGTAGGCGACTGGTTGTTCAACAATCAACCCATTAGCGTAAGCAACAGCAATGTTACCGCCGATTTCAACGGTATCGTTTATGGTGATGCTAATGGCTCTTACATTCCAACAGCTAAGAAATCCATAATTTCCCATGGCATCCTGAGCATGGAACCGGTTGCCGCAACCAACGGACAGCTTACCGTTCCGGTACACATTGCCGGCATCCCCGACCTTGGCGCTTTCCAGTTTACGCTCAGCTATGATACAAAAAAGCTAACCTTTGTGGAAGCTAACAACTGGATGAACGGTATGGACGTAACCGTAGGTAATCCCGAACCAGGCAAAATTACCTTTGTTTGGGCTTCCGACGAAATGGGCATCAATAGTACCAACGCTACGTTGTGCAATCTTGTTTTCAACTCCGTTTCCAGCGAAAAGTCAGATATTATCTGGAGCAACAATCCTACCGTTGCCGAATTCAGCAACTACGACGGCACGCTGTTCCAGCCGCAACTGGTTAACGGAACCGTTGGCGCTACCACCGGAATCAGCGAGTTGAACAACACTTCATGGTCGGTATATCCTAACCCGTTGACAAACCAGACAAACATATCGTTTGTTTTGCCGGCTAACGGAAATGCCGATATCAGTATCTTTAACCAGAGCGGACAAAAAGTGAGCACGGTTTTCAACGGAAATCTTCAGGCCGGCAGTCATCAGTACAGATGGAACGCCATTAACGCCGACGGACATCTGTTGGTATCCGGTGTTTATTATTGCCGCTTAACGGCTAACGGACAAACCTTAGTGAAGAAAATAGTGCTTCTGCCATAGTTTATTTTAAACAACACTGTCTCTGGACCCGGAAGACATACCGAAGAACGATCATTCAAACCGTTCATAAGTATTCTGCCAGGTCCGGAGTTTTGTTTTCGGGCGACATGAATATTATCATTTCTGGAGTATCGGGTTTTTTAGGACAACATCTTTCCAGAACTTTCCTTATGAAAAATCGGGATGTCTCGGCTATCAGCCGTTCCGGCCTGGAACTTCCCGATTATTCCTGACCTTGGCTGTATAATAGCTTTGGCTTTATATAATAAGGTAGAATTTATGCGTAAGAAGTGCTGAACCTCGCGTAAGAAGTGTAGAATCTCCCGTAATAACCGTCGAATCTCGTGTCAGAACTGTCGAACTTCGCGTAAGAACTGCCGAATCTCCCGTAAGAACTGTCGAACTTCGGGTAAGAACCGTCGAACCTCGTGTAAGAACCTCCGAATCTCGCGTAAGAACTGTCGAATCTCCCGTAAGAACTGTCGAACCTCGCGTAAGAAGTGTAGAACTTCGCGTAAGAAGTGTCGAACCTTGTGTAAGAAGAGTCGAATTTCCCGTAAGAAAGGTAGAAGACCGCGTAAGAAGTGTAGAACCTTGCGTAAGAAGTGTCGAATCTCCTGTAAGAAATGTAGAACTATGCGTAAGAATGAAAACACCTAAAGCAATCTAAATCCATAACTTTCCCGAGTTTTAATTTAGCTTCTCCACACAGCATTCCGTTTGTATTATCGTATCTGCAAAATTGCTATTGGCTATTAGCTATTAGCTAAACGGCCAATAGCTAACAGCCAACAGCCAGACATTATTCCTTCAAAAAAAAGCCTCTCCATGAAAATGAAGAGGCTTTTTTATGGGATAAACTTTATTATTTTACTTTAACCGAACCTATTTCCCATGTTGCAGCAACGCTGGAAGTAGAAATATATTTGAAAGCGATATGAACATTGCTTTGCCCGTCGAAGGCAGACAGATCCAAGTCGCCTGAATCGACAAAAGTCCAACCCGTAGGTTTGTTTGTAACTGTTATTTCCGTCCAATGACCCTGGGTAGCCGGATTGCTACTTCCGTCATAATCGGAGGAAACAAACACCTTCATATAATCCCAATGGTTATCAATATAATTTGCAGCTTGGTTAATATTAAGTTTCGTTCCGGTATGCCCGGTGAGATTAATAGCGGGAGATATTAACCAATCTTCATTAGGCAGATTACTGGAACCAACATGGCCAGTCATTTTTGCACAACCATTCCCATATTTATCCCATTCCCATACTTGATCACCCTGAACGCTGAAAGCAGAAAAACTTCCAAGAGTGGTTGTGAAATTTTCATTTAATAAAATTTTTCCACTGGCAATAAATCCCTGAACATCGCTGGTATCACGCAGAATAAGCTGAGGGGTACCTCTATAATTACTAAGAATTCCTATTACCGTTCCTGTGCCCGAAGGCATTATTGCCTTGTGAAAAGAAGCATATACACTATTACGAACGATCATTGTATTTCCATCGGCATCTTTAATATTGCGATCGATAGCCGAACTAACGTTGTCAGGACAATATTCCTCTCCGGCTTCTACAAACTGTACGTTTTCAAACTTAACCAAAGTACTAACTTTAGCTGCATTAGAAGAATTAATGGTTGTTGGAATGGTCATGGTAACCGGTTCGGGAGCTTCGCCAGGCAAACCATCTTTAAAAATATGATTACCAACCAAAGTAGAAGGTAATTGACCAATTTCTCCATTATTATTATAACCAATCTGAATGAGATCGTTATAATCGCCAATATACATTCCTTTGCATTTAACATAAACCCGCTGTCCTATTCTATATTTGAGGTACATGTCGGTGCGATTAATGTTTATAACAATACCACTCGTCGAATCCTGAATGATTAATTGCTTATAAATATTACCCGATTCATCATTACCAATAATTATTCCTTTAATAATAGTATCCCCTTTTATTGAATCTAAAGTAGTGTATGCTTGCTTAAGTTTTAAGATACTATAATTTTCCTTAAAATCGACTTTTGGAATATTAATTGGCGGGGTGTCGTAATCACCTTTAACGCAAGCAGCCATTATGCCTGCCAAAAAGATTATGATTAATCCTAAATTGAGTTTATTTATTTTTTTCATATTTGTATTTTATTGTTTATGATCAATTATTTAATTAGAAACGGAAACCGACATTCATGAAAAATGTCCGGCCATAATAGTAATAATATTTGGATTCAAAGTTATTAGTATTTTGATATTTATAGTCATAACGACTTTGCTCGTAACCTCCGGTAATAAGGTCCTTATTATCCAGAATATTGCTGACACTCAAATTAAAATTAACAAAATATTGCTTAATTTTCCACGATTTACCAATGGACGCATCTAAGGTTATACCTGATTTTAGTTTTTCCTGGCGAGTAATTTCATCAATTTGGGATTCTCCTGGAAGATAATTGTCAATGGCTTTTAAAGTGCGTCGGTCGGGATTAAAATCGAGGTAGATTTTGTCAAAATAATTCACATTGGCATCAAAAAACCAATAATGGGGTGCCGCATATTTAAATCCACCCGAAAGAGCTGTCTGCGGAGTTCCCGGCACATAAAAGTTTTTCTGGTAAACTTTATCGGTAAAATCAGGTTGCGAACCATTTTCATACGAAACCGTAACCGTCGGACGATTGGTATAGCGGAAATTGCCAATACCGGCTATACCAAAAAGGGTCAGTCGTGAGGTTGCTTTGCCTTCCAATCCAATTTCCACGCCTTGATGCGTTTTGTTAATACCTTTCATGGCATAATTTACAAGGGTTTTACTATCCTCCATGTCATAATAAAAACTGGTAACTTCGCTACCGTTGGTAAAGGTAGTGTTATAAACCGTAATGCGGGCTTTAATAATTGGACTGCGATAAACATAGCTCAGGTCGGTACTGAATATTTCTTCGCTTCCCAAGCCGTCGATAGATTTGGCGCTGGTACGTGGCGAGATGTATACATTCCGGAAAAATGGAGCGCGGGTAATGTACGAAATGTTACCTTCGATAAAATTGCGGCCGGTGATTTTATAGGTAAGTCCGCCTTTTACACCAAAATTGGTATAATCGAGTTTTTTCGATTCTCCATAAGAGGTAGTGGTATCACGTCCGTTCAGCATTTTTCCATCACGCCAGATGGTGGTATGTGAAATTGAAGCTCCGGCATAAAAATCAAACTTGCTGTATGTAAAATTTGAATTCATCCAGGCTTGACCCGAATTCTGGTGAATATCGTAATCATAGCCAAAACGGTCGCCTTTTTTAATCACTTTGTTGGGATGGCGCAAATCGTTTTGGTATTTAATGGAATCTGTTTCAAAATCACGTTGTGAAAACTGATCAATGTCCACCCAATATTTTCCACCAAGGAGATCATCAATGGTTTTATAATAATTGGCGGTGTAATTCTGATATTCGATGCCTCCGGAAAGAGCAATATGGTCATTTACATCATGATTAAGATGGGAATTAAAGTTAAATTGTTTGTGATCTATCCGGCGATCTTCCAAAATATATGCAGCCTGCTTGCCGTAAACATTATTAGAATAGTTTTCCTGATACAACTCATCCCAGTTAATCTGTCTTGTATTCACATCTGTTTTCCATACCTGGGCAATTTGGGCAGTAACCCATGCTGGTTTAGGATTCTTAAGATCTGATTCAAAACTGGGAAGATTTTTGTAATAATCGGGCCGTGGATCGGGGGCATTATACCAATCAAGAGCCGTGGTCCCGGTAGTACCAAAAGTATAACCTACAGAAGTGGTAAGTTTTGTTTTTTCGTTCAGTTTATAATAATCGTTCAGTATAAACATGGGTTCGTGGTAATGTTTTACCTTAGCGTTACGTTTTTCACCATCCTGATAGCCCCAGTTTGGATTGTAATAATTGCTGCCAACAACATCATACACTTCCTGAACAGTTCCGCCTTGCATTCCCCGACGAGTAGGCGCACCATATACCGTAAGTGCGAGGCTGTGTCTATTACTCAGTTTCTTTTCCACACCAAGGAAATAAGCCCATGCATCGTAGAAAGTGCCATCTACATACCCTTCCTGACCCCAGCGACGTGAACCGCTTACCGTGAAAGCCCATCCGTTTTTTTGCATTCCGGTACTGTAGGTAAGCATCAAACGATTGGTATATGTACGGTTGGATAAAGAATAGGAAAGCTTGGTTTGTTTTCTTTGTTGCGAAGCGCGGGTAATGATGTCGGAAGCGCCACCCACATTTCCAAAGGAAAAATCTGAAGGTTCGGTACCATTGGTAACTACTTTATTACGCATAGCATCATTTAATCCGCCCCATTCGCTCCATGAAGCACGGCCGTTTTCGGGATCATTCACGGGTATACCGCTCATATATACCGATTGATTTTCTCCATCATAGCCCCGGATGCGAAAATAAGCCGAACCTAAGGTGTAAGAAGCCGTAGAAACAAAAATATCAGAAGATGCATTCAGCAAACCCGAAATATCCTGGTCCTCAGCTTCCATGTCGTCCGACGAAAGACTTACTTCCGTCAAACCATTTTCGACAGCTTCGATTGGTTTGGAAAATTTTAATTTAATTTTTCCCAGATCAATATTGGTTTTACCAATATCAACCGGAAGTGAGAATGATTCGTAACCTTCGGCCGAAAAATAAATAATGCTTTTCCCGGGTTTAAGGTTATTAAATTCAAAAAAACCTTTCTCATTCGTCAATACCTGAAATGAATTAATGTTTACGGTAACATTGGGAAGTGGACTGCCCGCTTCCGATTCGGTAACCGAACCGGTAACTTTAACATTCTGAGCAATAGCTCCCGTTACAGTAAACCAAATTAATGCAATCAGCAATAGAATTTGTTTCATTAACCTGTAATTTGTGTGAATAATAATTTAATTGTTTGTTGTTCTTTTATAAAAAGGGGGTACAAAAAAACGACTTTTTTCGTTGGGTTTTGCATTTTTGTCATAAATTTTTGATTAATTTATCTTTAATGTACTTTTTGCTTATGATTTTCCTCCTATCTTTGTCGGCAAATTTTCACTTATGAACTTCCCGTTTTCTTCTTTAAACCGTTGGCTGGCTTGTATTGCCATCATTATTTTCCTTTCCGGAATCAACCATGTTTATGCTCAGCAAAAGCAATATAAAGCCGGATGCATTGCTTTCTATAACCTCGAAAATCTTTTCGATACCATTGACGATCCGCAGACGGATGATGCGGAATATCTTCCCAACGGGCCAAGCAAATGGAATACTGAACGGTATAACCTGAAATTACAACACATGTCGGAAGTCATTGCCCAAATAGGCGACGAAATGGTAAAAGGCGGCCCTACCATTATCGGATTATCGGAAATGGAAAACAAGCAGGTGCTGGTTGACCTGATTCATCAGCCAGCTTTGAAAAATGCCGGTTACGACATCGTTCATTATGATTCGCCTGATAAACGGGGAGTTGATGTAGCATTGCTCTATAAACCATCCGTTTTTAAAGTTACGGCAAGCAAAGCCACGCCATTGCATGTGTCGTGGAGAAACGATTTTCGTACCCGTGGCCAATTGGTGGTCTCCGGTCTTTTCGATGGCGAGCCAATGAGCGTGATTGTGAATCATTGGCCATCCCGTGGCCAGGGTCCGGAATACCGTGCCGAAGCCGCCAAACTTACACGCCATCTTGCCGATTCGCTGATGCAGCTCGACGCCAAAGCTAAAATCATTATCATGGGCGACCTCAACGATGACCCTATTGATCCCAGCCTTACCCAGTTTCTGGGCGCCAAAGGAAAAATCAAAGACGTAAAACCAGGAGATTTATACGACCCAATGTGGCAGATGTTTAAAGATGGCATCGGTTCGCTGGCTTATAAAGACGCCTGGAACCTTTTCGATCAGATAATTGTCAGTCAGCCATTGTTGGGCGACGATAAGTCAACCTATAAACTATATAAAACAAAAGTTTTTAACCGCCGGTTTCTCATTCAGCCCGACGGCCAATATGCCGGTTATCCGTGGCGCACCTTTTCCGGCGGCACCTGGACGGGAGGCTACAGCGATCACTTTCCGGTGTATATTTTCCTGATAAAGGAAAAATAAACCAATGGTATTTTGTAAAATACCTTCCGGTACTATTTTTTGATGGTTTGTTGCTTTTTGGCTGTCATTTCGGCTGCAAAAGCATCATAACCTACGTGTTTAATCATTTCGATGCACGCATTACGATCGGAACGGAAGATAAATCCCATCAGTTTCGACATGAAGTTGTTGTATTTACTGCAATCCATTGCATTGGGAAATTCTTTGCAATCGGCACAGCTTTGATATTGATGCTGAAGACAACAACTGCGTACGCTGCACCAGCTTGCTTTTTCGTTTTTAGCACAACCCAGGCACTTGCCTTTCAGGTACGAACGGCAGGCTCCGCAGTACAATCCGCAAAAAGCAACCATTCCTTTGTCCGATACTATTTCTTTTTCCATTCGAATATATTTTTTATATTATTAATCAGCGTCTGAAATTTTAGTTTGTTTTCCTTTGTTTAAAAGCTCTTTATTCTCCGGTTAAAATTTTAGGCACTTTAGTTCACTTTAGGCACTTTAAGTACTTATTTTATTAATTTATAAACATAACATTTTGTATTATTACTCATTAACCACTTTATGCTTTGATGCAATCGAAACAGGCAAACGGAACCGATAACCGTAATTCGCCCTGTTGTCCGGCTATTTTATTCAATTTCTTTTCTATTATCCCAAAAACTTCGGGAATATCTTTTTCGGATACAATTTTCAGCCAGCAATCCCGAAAGGCGAGGCGTATAAAATAATAGGAAAACATCGTGGTACCATCGGCAAAACGGTAGTCAAACTTGTTTTTCCTGATGTCAATGACCGAAAATCCGGCATCATTAATGACATCGACCCAATCGGCAAGAGGTTTTCTTTTTGAAAAAATATGTTCATGAAGCCGTTCGATTTCCGCTCTTTTGCCCAAAGCGGAGAGCGTTTCTTCAAATACCTGATAAAATTCGATCATGGTTTCGGGCAGGTTAACGGTGAATACAAATTGTGCATCGTTGCTTGCTGTCCGGTAGCATTCCGACAAAACCCGGTTTAAATCTTCCACATTATTCAATCCGTTGTTGGAAACAATCAGTTGAAAAAAGTTATCCTCGAAGGGTAATTTTTCGGCAATTCCTTTAACCATCGTTACATTTTCGACGTTCATCACCTTTTTTTTCAATGCTACCCTTTCAGCAGCTTCTTCCCAGGGATCTATGCCCCAGGCATGACTTCCTTTTCCGAACCGTTGTGCCAGTTCAAGCAAGGGAAACCCCGTGCCGCAACCAATATCAAGAATTTTAATGTCTTTTTTCAATCTGACGGTATCGAGCAATAACGAGCCAAATGGCGCCGACCATAAGGGAAGTTCGTCATAAACAGAAATCAAATCCGAATCGCCAACACCTGAAGGATTATTACAATATTCCATGCTCTATTTTATTGATCTTATTATTGTTTCCTAAACAGTAAAATCCGTTGCCGAACACGACCTGTTTTCAGGGTTTTATTTGCTTTTTCTAAAACGTTCCTTGTTTTCCTTGGTCATTTTTTCGGTGGCATACTGGAAAATAAGCCTTGCCGAAATATCTTTCCATTTCAGCAAAAAGGCTTCCACCGGTTCAGGGTCAATTTTCCATGCTTCTCGCAAAAACCAACCCAAACCCTGGTGAACTACCCGTTCGTCATCCTTCATCATAGGTTCGATAAAAGCGAGCAATTCCGGGATGTTTTTGCTGGTTTTGGCTAATTTTATCAAGCTTACAGGAACAGCCCGCCTTTTAAAACGGAAGGTTGACGACCGCCAGGCGGATAAATCATCCACGGAAGCGATGCCTTTTATCAACATGGGCGAAATCAGTTCGCTGCAAATTACATCGTTGTGTGCCCAATTGTTGATGCCGTTTTCATACCATTTTCCTATGTCGTTTAAAGTTTCCGATGGTAATTCTTTCTTAAGTTTCTGCAAAAGCACGATGGCAAAGGTGCCTTCTTCGTATTTGCCACTTTGGAAAAGAATATTGCCTAATTCCAGAACCTGCTTTGCCGATAATTTATATTCCGAAAGCAGGCTGGCCGTTTTCGTTTGCATTTGCTCAGAATTCAGACCATAAGCATCGTAGCCTTCTTTAAAATAGCGACTGTATTTTTTAACCAATTCCGGGTTGGAATTTGCGATGCAGTAATCCCGGATGTTTTTAACTATTTCTTCCATTGCTTTGATTAATTGAGAATTATTTTGGCAAAAGCCCGAAGAGTTTATTGATATTTCGATGAAATTTATGAATCCCGTCGGGACTGGCAAATTTCAGGATACATTGCTTAGAAATGACATCAATGTTGTTTTTTTCAGCCATTTCGAGAGCGGCGGGAGTTTGCGACGTTTGTTGTATCCACAAGTGTTTGATACCCGTCGAAATGGTTTCGGTAACAATACCGTCGGTAAATTTAGCAGGGGTAAGCACGATCACGGCAGCAGGCGGCTGGGGCAACGATTTGATGTCGGGATAACAGACATCGCCCATAATTTCCGTAGCATTCGGATTGACAGGAATTACCTTTAATCCGTTTTCCTTAAGTTTTTTATAAACAATGTACCCAAATTGTTTGGGGTTGCGCGAAACGCCGACCACAGCAAAATCGGGCTGAGTCAGAAACTGTTCTATTTGCTTTGCTGTTACCATAACATTATTTATTATTTCCGAAAATAAGTTTGAAAAAAAGACCGATTACCGAAATTCCTGTAATGATTAACGAAATAATCAACCCCAATTTTATCAGCACGTCAACCCAGTGGTGATAACATACCGAAAATTGGAACGGATAAATATAATAAACCGACAGAAGTGTAACAAATTCAGCCACATGAAAAACCAGTTGGATAAACCGGTAAACCACCCGCTGATCATGAATCAGAAGGATGATGTTTCCTGCAATCTTGATGACAAGGTTAAGGTTTATTATCCATAAAAGTGCCTGAAAGCCGTCGGTAATAAAACACAGGTTCCAGCCCGGAATTTTATTGATGAGATAAAGCACAATAAGATTTACCACTATTGCGCCGCCAAAATCGCTTTTTTTGCGGTGGCGATGTTCGTACTTGTGAGGCCATTTATCCCAGTCGTTTATTTTTGCAGCCCACCGGGGCCGACGGCAATTATCATTGATTTCTGGTTCCATAACAGGGTATTAGTAACAGTATTTTTGACAATCAAAAGTATAAAAAATTCAACGATCACTACGTTTTTTAAATAGTTATTCATATTTCAAAGCATCCACCGGATTCATCCGGGCTGCACGATGGATCTGAACGAAAACGGTAGCCATCGCTATAGCTACGATGATTAAAAAAGAGATAAGATATGTGCCAATAGACACTCCTTCCCGGTAAGGAAAGTTCTGTAACCATTTATTCATTACAAACCAGGCGAGCGGACTGGCAATAACAAACGAAATGATCACCCATTTCAAAAAATCACCTGCCAGCAAACGCGAAATGGAAGAAACGGAACCTCCAAAAACCTTACGTATCCCTATTTCTTTGTTTTTCTGTTCGATGGTAAACATGGTCAATCCGAGGAGTCCAAGGCAAGCAATAATTACAGCTAATACGGTAAAAATAAGAATGATTTTTGCCATTCTGCTGTCCTGTGCATATTGTTCGTCGAGGCTTTCATCCAAAAAGCGATAGTTAAACGGCTGAACCGGTTCAATCTCCTTCCATTTCTTTTCAATAAATGAAATGGTTTTATTGAAATCATTGGTTCTGATTTTCAGATTAAGGAAATGAAACATTAACGAACGGTTGTCCAGAGTGATAATCAGCGGTTCTTTTTCATTGTGCAATGAAGCAAAATTAAAATCTTTCATCACCCCGACTACGATACCCCTTTTTTCTTGCATTTCCACCTGTTTGCCAATACCGTCTCCAAGTTCCAGTTTTTTCACTGCCAGTTCGTTAAGCAAAAATGCCGTTTGATATTCCGAAGGACTGTTTTTTAGAAAATCTCTTCCGGATTTAAGTTTAATGTTGAAAGTTGACAAAAAATCCGGATCTACTATGCAAGCTGTCATCGTAGTTTCCTCTGCCATCCGATCTGTTTTTACACCCCACATGCCCCCGTCCTTGCCGATGATGTAAAAACTTGCCGTTGCATTGGTAATTTCAGGATTTTGAAGTAATTCCTGTTTGAAAACCTGTACTTTCTCCTGAATGTTTGGAGAATTAAGTTCCAGATAAATAATATTTTTCTTATCGAAACCCAGATCGCAATTTTTCATATAACCCACCTGGCGATAAATCGTAATGGAAGCAATAACCAGAAAAATAGAAACAATAAACTGAAAAATCACCAGCGATTTCCGTAAAACATTTTGCCCTTTGGGCGATAATATCTTTCCCTTCAATACGATTACCGGCTGAACAGAAGAAAGGTAAAACGCCGAGTAAAATCCGGATAACAAGCCAACAAGTATGGTGGTTCCAATTAAAAAAAGTAAAAATTTCCATTGGAAGATGGAGGCCATAAAAAGAGGCTTTTGCGTAATATTCCGGAAAAGAGGAAGAAAAATTTCGGCCAACGAAAGTGCGAGAAAAAAAGCGATAAACGTAAGTATCATGGATTCACCAAGAAATTGCCTGATGATTTGCCTGCGGTTGGCTCCGACTACTTTACGCATTCCTACTTCTCTTGCTCGTTTTCCCGAACGGGCAGTGGCAAGGTTCATGTAATTGATACAGGCAAGTAACAAAATAAAAATACTTACGATTGTAAATATTTTTAAAGAAGCGGAAGCCCTCTTCAGGTGGAGAGAAGTCAATGGCTCAAGAAAAGGACGATATTTTGCCTGATTTTCCTTGTTCATGTACTTTTGGATAAAAGCAGGAAACTGCTTTTCAAGCTGTTTAGCCTGGCCGGCATCATGAAGCAAAAGGTAGGTATAATTATTATGTGGCCCCCATCGGTTAATATCTTCTTCCCATCCAATACTCTCGTCAGTAAGCGTTTCGAACGATATAAGCACATCAAATTGCATATGAGAATTATGCGGTACATCTTCAAATACTCCATCCACTTTCAGGTTGATATCACCGTTGTATGAAATAATTTTCCCAACAGGATTTTCATTCCCAAAAAGTTTTCGCGACATTGTTTGGGAAAGTGCAACTGTATTTTTTTCTTTCAGCATGTTTGCCGGTTGTCCATACACCAGCGGAAGGGTAAAAATATCGAAAATACTGGCATCGGTAAAATAAGGTGATTCACTAAAACTTTTATCCTGATATTTTAATGTTACATTAAATAAAGGCGCAATGCGCACCTGGTTTTCCACTTCCGGATAGTCGCGAACCAAAGCTGGCCCCATAGGCGCCGAAGTCATACCGCACACCTCCCATTTGCCGGTCCAGTTTATATTTTCTTTCATCCGGAAAATTCGATCTACTTTAGTGTTGTATCGGTCGTAACTTAGTTCATCTTTGATAAATAAAGAAATAAGGATGAATGTTGCCAACCCGATAGCAAGCCCCAGCAGATTGATGGAAGCATACCCTTTATTTCTCCAAAGGTTACGAAAAGCCGTTTTAAAATAATTTTTAAGCATCCATTTTAAATTTAATTATTCGTACTTAAGCGATTTCACAGGGCTTGCATTGGCTGCTTTCAACGATTTAAAACTTACCGTAAATATTGCAATGAAAAGAGCCACCAGGATTGAAACAGCAAAATAATACCATCCTACAGAAATATGATATGCAAAATTATTCAGAAACATCCCTGAAAAATACCAGGTTAAGGGTATGGAAATAATTCCGGCTAAAAGCACCAGGCGAATAAATTCTTTATTCAACATTTTTATTATTCTAAAATTGGATCCTCCCATCACTTTACGAAGACCGATTTCCTTAGTCCGTTGTTCCACAATTAATGACGTAAGTCCATATAAACCCAGACAGGATATTACCAGCGAAAGTATGGTAAAGTAGATGAAAATAATCAAAATGTTTTCTTCGGTACGATATTGATTCTTTATCTGTCGTTTAACAAATTCATATTCAAATGGCGATTCCGGGAAAACCGATTTCCAAACTTTTTCTATTTCAGGAATAATTTGCTTACCGGTAGATGCCTTTATTTTAATCAATAACGTGTTATAATTTTCCGGGAATATAAAAAATGCTGCCGGTTCAATTTTGGAATGCAGGGAATAATAATGATAATCGCGAATGATACCAACCACCGTAAAGGCTTTAGTATCACCAATAAATTGTATTTTTTTTCCCAAGGGCTGCTTCCAGCCGAATTCCCTTACGGCAGCCTGGTTAAGAATCACCGCTGCGGTGCTGTCGGTACCATTTTTTTTGTCAAAATATCTTCCTTCCACCAACGGTATTTCCATTATTTTGAAAAAATTGTAATCCACAAAACCGTAACGTACCATACAACGCTTTCGGGTAGAATCGAATGCACATATTCCGCCCTGTGAACCGCTTGCGCCGTTAGCGCCGGAAGAAAAAACCACATCGTTTACCAAAGGAATTTTCAGCAATTCATTTTTCAGAACTTCCGCTTTTTTAAGTGTCTCCTTGTCGTAAACCGGAATACTGATGAGATTATCATAATTATACCCCAGATTTTTGTTTACCATATATTTTATCTGGGCAAACACGACCATTACCGAAAATATCATTATTACCGAAATGGTAAATTGGAAAACAACCAGCGTTTTGCGCAAGCTTACCTGTTTGCTTTTACCGTTTAATTTTCCTTTTAAAACCACCACCGGCTGAAACCTGGAAAGGTAAAATGCCGGATAGCTTCCAGACAACAAGCTTACTACCAATAAAATGATGAAAAGTCCAACATTGAATAGTGGATTTCCCATAAAATCAATTCGCAGATTGGTTTCTAAAATGGAATTGAAACGGGGCAAAAGCAATTCTACAAGACCAACAGCAAATATCAAAGAAACAAATGTAACGATAAACGACTCACCTATAAACTGATAAATAAGGTTGGACCTGTTGGCGCCCAGTGTTTTTCGTATTCCGACTTCCTTGGCTCTTTTAACGGATTGTGCAATAGCTAAATTGATAAAATTTACGCAGGCAATCAATAAGATAATAATGGCAACGGCCAAAAACAGGTAAAACAAAATGATGCTACCCTGGTAAAATTGTATCTGAAATTTTATGTGATTCGATTTCAGGTGAACGTCGGACAATGGCTGCAAATACATGGAAAGGTAGCCGTATTCCGCTTTCTTACGGTCGACATGGCGCTTTATAAAGTCTGGAAGTTTTGCTTCCAGCTGTTTGTAATCCGTACCTTCTTTAAGTGAAATATAAGTTACAACTGAATTAGTGCCCCAATCATTTTTCAGCCAATCCCATTCATTTTCAAAAGTGGCTATCGAAATAAACATGCCGCATTGCAGATGCATGTTCTTGGGGAAATTTTCCATTACACCGGACACTTTCATCCCAGGTCGTTTGCTTATTTCCAAAGTTTTACCAATAGCATTTTCCGCTGAACCAAAATAGCGTTTTGCCATATCTTCCGAAATCACTACCGATTGTTTTTCCAGAAGTGCAGTCTGGGGATTACCGGACAACATCCGAATGCCAAAAAAAACAAGCACCGAAGGATCGGCTATAAAGCAGTTATCTTCGTTAAACTGTTTATTTTCATACCTTACCGGAACCCGTCCATGCATCAGAAGCCTCACAGCATCCTTCACTTCCGGGAAATCCGCTTTTAATGCGGGAGCCAGCGGTCCCATAGTAATGGCAACATGCTGTTCACCAACTCCTTCTTCAATTTGAATTTCCACCATACGGTAAATCCGCCCGTAATCAGGAATCTGCTTATCGAAACTGCTTTCGTACTGCACATACATCATTATCAGCAAGAAAGGAGTAATGCCGAAAGTAAGTCCGATAATGTTAATTAACGAATATGCCTGTTGGCGGGTTAAATTACGAATGGCTATTTTGAAATAATTTTTAAGCATCGTATCTTTTTTCCAGATTTCGGTTCATTTATCCCGCTTTATACTGCCATTTTCGAAGCATTTATATTTTCGTTGATGATTTGTCCGTCGAACAGACGGATGATACGTCCGGCATATTCAGCATCGCGTTGGGAATGGGTTACCATAATGATGGTTGTTCCGTTTTTATTTAGACTTTCCAGCAGATTCATCACCTCTTCGCCATTAGCCGAATCAAGGTTTCCGGTAGGTTCGTCGGCGAGGATAAGATGTGGCTTAGCAACCACGGCACGAGCCACGGCTACCCGCTGTTGCTGACCGCCCGACAACTGCACCGGAAAATGTTTTTTCCGGTGGATAATCTGCATTTGTTCCAGCACTTCTTCCACGCGTTTTTTGCGTTCGCTGGTGTTATAACCAAGGTAAATCAATGGAAGCTCAACATTTTCAAAGACATTAAGCTCATCGATAAGATTAAAGTTCTGAAAAACAAAACCAATATTTTGTTTACGGAGATTTGCCCGTTGCTTTTCGGTAAAACGGGATATTTCCTTGTCCAGAAAAAAATATTCGCCGCCCGAAGGATTATCGAGCATGCCTATGATGTTGAGCAATGTTGATTTTCCGCAACCCGAAGGTCCCATGATGGCTACGAATTCGCCTTCCTGAATTTCAAACGATACTTTGTTTAAAGCGGTAGTTTCCACCTCATCCGTCCGGAAGATTTTTGATAAATTAACAGTTCTGATCATAATTATTTGTTTGTTGATTTATTTTAAATTTGTTTGAAAAAACGAAAAGGCAAATTAACCTCTTTTCGTTTGTTATGTGTTATTTTAAAATTAATTTATCTTTATTTCCAAAGGAATCGTAGGACGAAACAATAACTTTGTCGCCGGGTTGCAGACCTTCCAGCACTTCATAATAGTCGGTATTCTGGCGTCCGATTCTGATTGTATGTTTTACTGCCGTTTTCCCGGAACCGTCAAGCAGATAGACCCAATTGCCACCGGTTTCCTGGAAGAAACCTCCACGTTTCAGGATGAGAGCATCGGTAGGGCTGCTGAATTTGAGCCGGAGTTGCAAAGTTTGCCCGCGTTTAATATCCTGAGGTTCTTCGTTTTTGAATTTAAGATCAACCTGAAACGAGCCATTGGTAACATTGCTATAGATTTTAAAAACCTGCATTTCGTAGGTTTTCCCCGAAAGGTCGAATTCGGCTTCCTGACCGTTGAAAACCCTGGAAATGTAACGCTCATCAACGTTAGCACGGAGTTTATAACCACCCTGAATATTCAATTCACCAAGATGTTCGCCGGTGCCTTTGGTCTGGCCTATTTCAACCAGGAACGAAGATAACTGACCATCGGCGGGAGCTTTCACAATCAGGTTTTCCAGATTTTTGCGCAACAATCCCAGGTTGTTGTGCATGCGATCCATGGAAGAAGCAATCTGAGAGCCTTGTGTAATATTTGATATAGAATCAAGACGCTGAAGCCGTAAGGAAATATTCAATTGTTTCAGGGCATATTCATAATCGCGCTGGGCATCTTCAAATTCTTTTTTTGAAATCATATCCTGCTTATAAAAACCTTGTTTCCGCTGAAAATCAAGTTTTAACTTATCAATATCGTACTGAATGCTTGTAATGTCCTTTTGCCGGTTATATTTATTTTGTTCGAGGCTGATTTTTGTATTTGACAAATTATTGATAGCGTCGTACATGCGGGTTTCCTGGTCCATATAATTTAATTCCATGTCGGCGTTAGACAATTTTAAAATCGGGTCGCCTTTTTTAAGCATGGCGCCATCTTCCACATACACCTGTTCCACAATACCTCCCTGAACGGCATCAATATAAATGGTGTTTTTAGGATAAACTATTCCATCCACCGGTATGAATTCCTGAAACTTACCTTTTTCAACCGTGGCAATAGTTATTTCATCCTGATTGACATACAAGCGGCTTTGTTTATCGCGGAAAAACACCAAATAAACGACAAATAATACAAAAGCCGTAATGGCTGCGATCGTTATAATTTTTTTTGTTGTCCATTTCTTTTTCTCTATGATTCGATCCATGGGAATATTCTTTTAGTAAATTTATAACTTACTAATATTGTGCCATAAATACAAAATGCATGTTATGAGAATATTACAACATCAATGAACTATTTTCCTGTTTTAACTTGTTCAATTCCGTGCTGGATTTTGTACGGAAGCGAACAAAAAGTATAATGATTTTATTATACTTTTGCAGTTACCTTAAAAACTCGCTCCTGATGTTTACACGGATATTTAAGTCAAACCTTGCGCTTCAGTTTTTCATACTCTTTTTAGCCGCTTTTATTCTTTGGGTTCAGGCCTTTTTGCCTCAGACTCCGCAAACGGTTTATCCCAAAATAATTTCAATTATCCACTTTTCTCCCGATTGGTTTTCCGGAATGGTTTGGTTCGGTAAATTATTAGCCTTGATGCTCGTTTTATTTGAAGCCATCTATTTAAACCTGATTATTTCCGAAAACGGAATATTGCCCCGTTCAACTTTTTTCGTGGCTTTTATTTACCTGATTTTAATGAGCCATTCGGGAAACCTCCTGACATTTCATCCGGTTTTATTATCTAATCTTTTCTTACTCTTATCAGTACGAGATTTTTTCAAAGCATTCAACAAGGATGATGCTTCTTCCGAAATATACAGTTCTGTCTTCTGGGTCGGAATAGCTTCTCTCTTTAATCTGTCGGCGATATTCTTTCTTGTGTTTATATGGTTCAGCTATATTACCTATCGGCTGCTTTCGTGGCGCGAATGGGCAATTTCGCTTTTTGGAATTATTACGCCCTACCTTTTTCTGATTGTCTATAACTTCTGGTTCGACAAGCCATTATTACCTGACGATTATTTGTATTTTTTCAGACATTTCAGACAAATTGTTTTTCATCCGGATACAATACTTATCATTTTTTATGTTCTGCTTGGCCTGATTTTTTTGATTTCATTTCCCCGAGCCATGTCGGAGGTCAGGGATAAAGTAATAAGCATTCGTAAACGGTTTACCATATTATTCAATTTTTTGTTTGCAGGCATAGTCTCCCTGATATTTTCGGGTGAAAATTTTGATATTCAGCTCTGTATTCTTTTTATTCCGTTATCGGTCTATATAGCCATATTTTTAACCTCGGTAAAAAAACCACTTATCCCGGAAATACTTTTTATCGGTTTGATACTTTCCATTTTGATTGAACGATACCTTTCCTTTACCTTTTAACGATGCTTTTACCTTATTACACCGATGATTTGACGGAAGCAGGCTGCGACGAAGCGGGTCGTGGGTGCCTTGCCGGACCGGTGTATGCTGCGGCCGTGGTTTTACCCAAAGATTTCCGAAACGAACTGCTTACCGATTCCAAACAGCTCACACGCAAGCAACGTGAATCGCTGAGGCCCATCATCGAAAACGAAGCGCTTACCTGGGCGGTGGCAAGCGTAAGTAATGCAGAAATAGATGAGATAAATATCCTCAACGCTTCCTTCCGGGCGATGGGAAGGGCAATTAAAAATCTGGCTTTTACACCTCAATTATTATTGATCGATGGCAACCGGTTCAAAAACGAAAGCGGGATTCCGCATCATTGCATCGTAAAAGGCGATAGTATTTACCTGTCCATCGCTGCCGCTTCGGTGCTTGCCAAAACCTATCGCGATGATTTCATGGAAAATCTTCATGCAAAATTTCCCGTTTACGATTGGGCAAAAAACAAAGGCTACCCTACCTTAAACCACCGACAGGCTATTAATCTCCATGGCTTTACGCCATACCACCGCCTTTCGTTCCATTTCAAAGGTCAATTAAAATTAGAGTTTTAACCGGTATTTTCAGGATTGCTATTCTGAAATTTTGATAAAAAACTATTAACGGATGAAAAAATAACCGACAGATGAAAAAAAACTTCTTTATCCTGCTTTTTACCGCACTGCTTTTACCCTGGAACAGCATGGCACAAAATCCAAAACTACCACCTGAATGGGCAAAAAAAGCCATCTGGTACCAGATTTTTGTGGAACGGTTTTACAACGGTGATCCTTCCAACGATCCCAAACCGGAAAATATGTATAATGCCTTGTCGGGAATGGTGGCAAAAGACTGGGCAATCACTCCCTGGACGCAGGACTGGTACGGAATTGAGCCATGGGCTGCCAAAAACGGGAAATCGTTTGCCGATAACCTGCAGGACAGGCGTTTTGGCGGCGACCTGCAGGGAGTATTAGATAAACTGGATTATCTTGCCGACCTTGGCATCAATGCCATTTACCTTAATCCGGTAAATGACGCGCCAACGCTTCATAAATACGATGCCCGGAATTATCATCATATTGATGTGAATTTTGGTCCGGATCCGGTGGGCGACAACAAGATTATTGCTTCGGAAAATCCCGGTGATCCGGCTACCTGGCAATGGACTGCCGCTGATAAACTTTTTCTGAAACTGATAAATGAAGCGCACAAAAGGAATATCAGGATCATCATGGATTATTCGTGGAACCACACGGGCGTAGAATTCTGGGCTTTCCGCGATATCATTAAAAACCGGGAAAAATCGGCATACAAAAACTGGTACACCGTTTATACTTATGATGATCCGGCTACGGAGAAAAATGAATTTAACTATTTAGGCTGGTTCAATAATAAATATATGCCCGAAATCCGGAAGACTAATTTGTCTTCCGCAAAAGACTTTTTCCATCCGTATGAAGGCAATATGGATGATGGAGCCAAACAACATATTTTTGCTGTAACCAAACGCTGGCTGGCACCCGATGGGGATGTTTCCAAAGGAATTGACGGCTACCGCCTCGATGTTGCTGATTTTATTCCCCTGGGATTTTGGCGCGATTACCACACTTTCGTAAAAAAGATTAAACCGGACGCCTATCTTGTAGGCGAAATTCAATGGTGGATGGATAAGATGATGCCGCCGGAATATTATGCCAACGGTGAAGTGTTTGATGCGGTTATGTTTTATCACCTGTATCGCCCGGCACGTAATTTCTTTTCGCGTGCCGACAATGCCATCAATGCGCATCAGTTGGCTGATAGCCTTCGCTACCAATGGTCTGGATTGGAAGTACCATTTCGTTATTCGATGATGAATGTGTCGTCAACTCACGACACACCCAGATTATTAAGCTGTTTTTATAATCATGGCAAATACAAAGACAAGGCAAATCCTTACGAAAACCCTGCTTATAAAACCGGTAAACCCGATGCAGAGACTTATCAGAGGGTGAAATTGTATCTCATCCACCAGTTCACCAATGTCGGTGCGCCTAATATCTGGAACGGAGAAGAAATGGGCATGTGGGGCAGCGTTGACCCGGACAACCGCAAACCTTTGTGGTGGAAAGAATATACATTTCAGCCGGAAACCCGGAATAATATTCAGCCGGGAATTAAAACTTACGATCCGGTGGGTTTTAATCAGGAATGTTTCGATTTTTATAAGAAACTGGTTCATATCCGCAGCGGCAACCCGGTGCTGAGTACCGGCGAAATGGACTTTATTACTGCCGAAGGCGAAACACTGATGTATAAAAGGTATGGTAAAAACGACTGCATCTATGTGTTGTTCAATCTTGAGCCTTCCGGCAAAGATTTTACACTTCCCGAAAAGGGTACTTTTATCAATCTTCTCGATAATTTAAAGGTGAAAGGAAATAAAATCCGGCTTGCTACGCTATCGGGAGCAATTCTGAAAAAGGTGAAATGATGAAGTCAAATGCTTCCTTGAAAGGTTAAAACCATAACTCTTCCAAGTCCTACGGACTTTGGAAGGTTTAGGTTTTGAAAAAACCCCAAGGGTTTAACAAACCCTTGGGGTTTTACTTTTACTAATTCTGATTTACCTTAGGAACCAATTCGTCCACCAGGTTGCGGGCTCCCGCGTATTTATCAATGATAAACATCACATAACGAATATCCACGCAGATGGTACGCTGCAATGCCGGTTCAAAGGCGATGTTGCCGCTCATGGCTTCCCAGTTGCCGTCGAAGGCAAGTCCTATCAGTTTACCATCGGCATTAATAACCGGGCTTCCGGAATTGCCACCAGTGATGTCGTTGTTGGTCAGGAAACAGGTCATCAGCTCGCCGTTTTCGGCATAAGGACCAAAATCTTTTGTTTTATAAAGTTGTTTTAACTTGGCCGGAACCACGAATTCCCAGTTGGTGGAATCTTCCTTTTCCATCACGCCCTTCAATGTTGTTTTATAATCATAATGAACGGCATCGGCAGGATAATAATCAAGCACCTGTCCGTAAGTCAGCCTCATCGTGGAATTGGCATTGGGATAAAACTTTTTGTCGGGTTGCATTTCGCGTAAGCCGGCAACGAACAAACGGTTTCCGCGGTCGAGCAGTTCATTAGCTTTGTTTGTTTCATCATCTGTCTTTTTGTTAGTCGAAAATGCCGACCATAGGGAAAATACCGGGTCTTTTTCCAGGGTTTTTAACGAAGGTTTATCTAAAAAAGCATTGACCATCACCGGACAAGCAAGAAAAGTTTCTTTGAATGCCCATTCAGCATATTTGCCGAAATCGCCATTACAGCGTTTCACAATATCTGCCATCTGGGCTGGTTGTTGGTCGGAAGGCACATTTTTATAATACATCTCAAGCATGGCAGCCATCAGCTTCCGGTCGGTGGATTCGTTGTAATCCTTAAAAAATTTATCGGCTGTCTCGTGAAGTTTCTTCACCAGATTGGCAACTTTTGCCTGGTCGGGAGTTTTATTTTTCAATTCATTATACAGGCTTTCAAAATTCCTTGAAAAAACCACTACTTCCATTCCGCGGATAGCTTCTGAGAAATAAATGCGCGAAATATTGTATTTCTCCAGTTCGGCATACGCCTGGGAAATATCACTCAGCGCCTCGCCGTATTTTCCTTTTCTACCCTGATCTTCATTGACCCATTGGGTAAAATTGGCTTCGATTTGTTTTTTCTGATCGTAAACATCCAGTCGTTTCAATCCTTTGGTTTGCCCGATAAAGAATTTCCAGTAATTGGCAATTCCCGCATATTTGGAAGCATATTTAATACGAACGGCGGCATCGGCATCCATATCCTGACGCATAATATCCAATTTTTTGGCACGGATCGAAACAATGGTTGGTCCGGTCTGGTCAACAGCAAGCTTTACTCCATAGGAAGTAAGGTAACGGTCGGTAGTGCCGGGATACCCCATGATCATGGCAAAGTCATCTTTATGAACGCCATTAAGCGAAACGGGAAGAAATTGTTTGGGTTTCAGCGGGACATTGGCTTTGGAATATTCTGCCGGTGTGCCGTCGGGCGCGGTATAAATCCTGAACATAGAGAAGTCGCAGGTATGGCGGGGCCACATCCAGTTGTCGGTATCGGCTCCGAACTTTCCAATGGATGAAGGCGGCGCTCCGACCAGACGCACGTCTTTGAAAATCTCATAAACAAACAGGTAATATTCATTTCCATTAAAAAAGCTCCTGACGTTGGCTTCATAATGTGTGCCTTTGATGGCTTCATCCTGTATCTTTTTTGCTATTTCATGTACCTTGTCGCTCCGTTCTTTTTCGGTCATCGAAGAAGTGATTTCATGTAACACCCTGGCTGAAACATCTTCTATCCTCACCAGGAATTTAGCCGTTAAGCCGGGGTTGGACAGTTCTTCATTTTTATTCATCGCCCAGAAGCCATCGGTCAGATAATCGTGTTCAACCGAGCTATGCGATTGTATAGATCCGTAACCGCAATGGTGATTGGTCAGCACCAGGCCTTCTGCCGATACGACTTCCGCCGTGCATCCGTTGCCAAATTGTATAATGGCATCCTTCATGCTTGAATGGTTGATACTATAAATTTCTTCTGCCGTAAGGTGCAAGCCCATCTTTTGCATATCCACATAATTGAGCCGGCTCACAAACAAAGGCAGCCACATGCCTTCGTCGGCACGCAAAACAGGGAACATCCCCAGAATTAATAAAGCAATAATTAATAGTCGTTTCATTTTTATCTTATTTTTCTATTTGTTGTTTTCTTTTTCTTAGGGACGAGGGGCAAAGGACGAAGGACGAGGGGCAAAGGGCAAAGGACAAGGGGCAAGGAATCACTCGCTCTCGTCTCTTTTCACTTGCTCTTGTCCCTCGTCACTTGTCTCTCGTCACTTGCCCCTTTTGCAAATTACGATTTTCAAGCGTTTCTATGGTTTTGGTTTCCATTGCTATAATTTCGTTAATCATTTTTATTCGTTGTTCAATTGTACTACTGGGAAGAATAAACTTTGCCCGGGTATACCAGCCCTTGGATTCACGGGCAGAACCCCGGGAGATTCTTAAAAAGTGAGGATATTCTTTACCAAAACCTCTTCCATATCCTTCTTCAATATTTGCTGAAATTGATCCGACAGATCTCGTCATTTGTTTAACTAATTCTTTACCGCGAACATCATTCATCATCAGTTCGGAATCTTGCCAAAAACCATCCCACAACTGTAAGGACAATTGATAAAACAACAAAGCATCCAACCTATCACCCATAATCTATCTTTTTAAGTATCCCTAATTACTTCCACTTATCTTCTTTCACTCATCCTTCGCTACTATTTACTTTTCCTTTGTCACTCGCCCTTTGTCCCTTGTCACTTGCTCTTGTCACTCGTCACTTTCTCTTGTCCCTCGTCTCTCGTCCCTTGTCCCTTTTAAACAAATTTTTCTCCTTTTTTCGATTTTACATCGTTGACAAACTTCCGAATTTGTTGTTCGTCGCCTTTGCGGCAAACCAGCAGGGTATTATCTTCTTCCACCACAATATAATCTTCCAGTCCCTGCAATACTACCAGTTTCTCCTTAGGCATGTTGATGATGCAGTTTGACGTGTCGTAAGTGAATACATTATTACCCATGATGGCATTTCCGTCTTCATTTTTATTACGAATGTCGTAAAGCGAGCCCCAGGTTCCCAGGTCGGACCAGCCGAAATCGGATGAGAGCACATACACATTATCCGCTTTTTCCATGATGCCATAGTCGAGCGAGATGTTACGGCAAACGGCATACGCCTGGTCAATAAATTCTTTTTCGGCAGGAGTGCCATACTTGCCCAGTCCTTCCCTGAAAATAGCATCCACCTCGGGCAAATATTCGCCGAAAGCTTTCAATATGCTTTTCAGCGACCAGATAAAGATTCCGGAATTCCACAGGAAATCGCCACTGGCAAGAAACGATTTTGCCATTTCTAACTGCGGTTTTTCGGTAAACGTCTTCACCTTAAAAATGCGGTCGTCCTCCTGGCATTTGATTTCTTCGTTAAACTGAATATATCCGTAACCGGTATCGGGGCGGCTCGGTTTTATTCCAAGCGTCAGCAGCCAGTCGTCGGCAGCGGTTGTCCGGAGAGCCGATTCCACCACCTCATTAAAAATATCTTCCCTCAGGATGATATGGTCGGAAGGAGCAACGACCATGTTGGCGTTGGGGTTCTTCTCCAATATTTTATAACAGGCATACGCCACACAGGGAGCGGTATTGCGACGGGCCGGCTCGCAAAGAATCTGGTCGTCGCTGATGCCGGGCAACTGGTCGCGGGTCAACTGCCGGTAAAGTTCGTTGGTAACAATATAGATATGATCGCGCTGGCAGAAATGCTCGAAACGGCGAAAGGTTTGCTGGATAAGGGTTTCGCCTGTACCCAGAATATCGATAAATTGTTTGGGATGGGCTGTACGGCTCATAGGCCAAAACCTTGCTCCTATGCCGCCTGCCATAATGATGCAGTAATTATTTTCGTTCATAAATTGGTGTTTTAAAATAAAACCCAAACTTACATAATTTTTACAAAACCCATCATGTTTTTACACGCAAGATTTGAACCCGCTCCGAAAATATTTTCCCCACCAACGCACAAAAACACCAAATCGGCCTCCGCTCCACAATTCATTTATACTGCTTCTACAAATGCTATCTGCCAATCATTCATTGCTTACACTAATCTGCAAAAGCTCTACCATAGTCTGTCAAAGTTTTACCATACTCTGTCAAGGCACTTACCATAGTCTGTCAAAGTTTTACCATAGTCTGTCCATGTTTTACCATAGTCTGTCAAGGCTCTTACCATAGTCTGCAAAAATTTTACCATAGTCTGTCAAAGTCTTACCATAGTCTGTCAAAGTCTTACCATAGTCTGTCAAGGCTCTTACCATAGTCTGTCCATGTTTTACCATAGTCTGTTAATATATTATGTATCGCTGTCCGGAATTACCGGATACGATAAGTGGCAAATAGAAAAACATAAAATTGGAACCCCGGTGCTATTCTTCCGGCTCTACCGGAATGATTTGCGTAAGCGGGTTAAAAAGATAGAGCCGTTTATTGTTTAAACAGATGCAGCGGTAGCGTTTGCGCAGTTTATCCTGTTTGCGGAATGTGCGGCCATCGGCTATGCTGAAAACGGTATTATAGGGAATTTCCTCAAGCATAATACCCGACGTTTTATGATCGTATTTCTTCAGCATACGGGTAAGCTGGAGATCGGTACTGCTCGAAGCAAAGGTATTTTGAAAATAATGATCCAACGCCTGGAGTATTTCCGGCGGAAAAATATCTTCATTAAGGAAGTTATCCATCAATTCTTTATACACCATTTTCCATTCCTTGCCATGCGGATTAGCCCTGCGCTTATACTTTTCCCATACCCGCGCATGGGCAATTTCATGAACTAAGGTTATCAGAAAACTGTAGCTGTTTAAATCGTGATTCACCGAAATGCGATGAGGTTTACCGTCAACCGGGGCCCGGTAATCGCCTAACTTGGTCTTGCGATTACGGGTAATCGTTAACTGTATCCTGTCTGCTTTCAGCCATCCATAGATGATGTCCACGGCGGGACTGGGCAAATAGTGGTTTAATTTTTCTATTTCCTTATCCATTATCCTGCGGTAATGTTCTTCGTGCGATCGGGTATCATTGTACAGCCGCAATCGTAACTGCGGTAATGCTTATGTTTTTTATGGAATTTATGATATTTCGGACGGTTAGCGCTGCATGAAGCAAAAATTATCATGGCAGTTAAACAAAGACAGAACAGACAAATAGCTCTCCGGAAACGGATCATCAGACTTGAAGTTATTTTAACGGCAAAAGTACTGTTTTTTTTAATTAATCAAAAACGCTCTTTTGAATGCCATAGTATTCACCGGTTTTTTAAACTTTTTAATTAGCCTCCCTCAAAGGTGTTATCTCATGCTAATTCTTACGGATATCACTTCCTTTTCTTCCAAAAAATTAATAAATATAAATCCCTGTCGGGAAAACCAGATGGGTGGGGTCAGAAAAACCGGCAGTTTTACTTAGCTAAAAGTGGCTATTATTAAAAAAACCTGAGCAACGTTGTGCTACTTTTATTTTTAATGGTTTAAAGACATTCAAAATAAGCACAGTAGTTGCCCTATTCATAATTTTTTTCTTTGATGTGATTATTTTTAATTTTTGCGTACTTTAGCAAAAAAAATTCGCGTATGCGTTTTCTTTACGATATAGGCAGATATTTTCTATTACTGAAACAGGTTTTTAAGAAACCAGAGAAAAAATCCATTTATTTCAAACAGATTTTGCTTGAGATTGACCATCTGGGCATCGATTCGCTGGGTATCGTAGCCATTATCTCGGTATTTATGGGAGCTGTGGTTACCATACAAACGGCTTTTAATATCGACAACCCGCTAATTCCGATGTATTCCGTAGGTTTTGCAACGCGCCAGAGCATCATCCTCGAATTTTCACCTACCATCATCAGTCTTATCCTTGCGGGTAAAGTCGGTTCCCGTATTGCTTCCGAGATAGGAACCATGCGGGTAACCGAACAGATAGATGCCCTCGAAATTATGGGTATCAATCCGGCAAGCTATCTGATATTACCCAAAATTGTCGCTTCCATGTTCATCAATCCTTTCCTGATTATGCTAAGCATGTTTCTGGCTATAGGCGGTGGCTGGGCAGCGGGAACACTTAGTCAGGTGGTTTCATCCTACGAATTTGTTTACGGCGTTACTTACGCCTTCCATACTTACGACGTTGTTTATGCACTGATCAAAACCGTTGTCTTTGCCTTTATCATCACTTCTATATCAGGATTTGCCGGTTATTACACCAAAGGCGGCGCCCTCGAAGTGGGCGAAGCCAGTACCAAAGGCGTGGTGCAAAGCAGTATTGCCATTATTCTGTTCAACCTTGTCCTAACCAAACTGTTATTAGCATGATTGAGGCACGAAACATATCCAAATCCTTCGGCGAAAAACAGGTTTTAAAGAATATCTCTTTTACCTTCAAAAAGGGGAAAACGAATCTGATCATCGGAGAAAGCGGTTCGGGAAAAACGGTACTGATGAAGTGTCTTGTGGGACTGTATGAAATTGATTCGGGACAGGTTTTTTATGACGACCGGCAGTTTTCCAAGATGTCGTTTACCGAGATGAAACACATACGGCAGGAAATAGGGATGCTGTTCCAGGGCGGAGCTTTGTTCGATTCGATGAATGTGGAAGAAAATGTGATGTTCCCGCTGACGATGTTCGCCAGGATGAAACCGGAAGAAAAACTCGAACGAGCCAACTTCTGCCTGTCGAGGGTAAACCTGGTTAATTCCAATAAAGTGATGCCATCGGAACTCAGCGGCGGCATGAAAAAAAGGGTTGCTATTGCCCGTGCCATCGCCATGAACCCGAAATATCTTTTTTGCGATGAGCCCAATTCCGGTCTCGATCCACATACAGCCAACGTGATTGATAATCTTATCAGCGAAATTACCCGGGAATACGACATCACTACCGTAATAAACACTCACGACATGAACTCGGTGATTGAAATCGGCGATAATATCGCTTTTATCAACCATGGCGAACTATGGTGGTCGGGCGATAAGACTCAGATTTTGCATACGGATAACAAAGAACTCAACGATTTTGTGTTTGCCACCGAACTTACCCGGAGGTTAAAATAAGAATTGTATCGTTTCAGGCATTCCAAACTTTAGGCTCTGATTAAAGATTTTTTATTAGCAAAACGATGAATATTTTAGACATTATTCTTGGGATACCACTGATTTGGGCAACTTATAAAGGGTTTACCAAGGGATTTGTCATTGAGATCGCTTCGCTTGCCGGACTGATTTTAGGTATTTACCTTGCTTCGCACTTTTCGTGGTTTACGGCTGGTTTTTTGCACGATGTTTTCGGATGGAACGGCCGGTATGTCGCTTTTGTATCCTTCATTATCACCTTTGCCGTTGTCCTCATCTCCATTCATCTGCTTGGCAAAGTAATTGAAAAAGTAGTGGAAATGGTAGCCTTAGGTTTTTTCAACCGCATAGCCGGAGCGGTGTTCAGTATTCTTAAAACCGCCTTCGTGCTTAGCATCATCCTGTTTTTGATCACCAGCATTGATTTCGGACAACGTATCATCACACCCAAATCGAAAACTGAATCCCTGTTGTTCAAACCTGTTGCCAGCGTCGCCCCTTTTATTTTTCCCCGCCTTCAACTGAAGGATTTCTCGGTTCCCTTACCGGGAAAAAAGGAAGTGAAAAAACAAAAGCAAGGAACAGATGTTTAGCGGTGTACCGCCAGTCTAATTATATTCCGGCAGATTTTTCAAATTCTTCATCCGGAAAACAAAGGCATTCATCGCTTTTTTACCTCCACGGAAAATAGCAATGGTGTCGGGAGGAAGTATGGTGTCGAAATTTTCTTTATACAAAAGAACAGGATCTTTATAATCGTGGCTGGTGGTAATGAAATAGGCATCCATGCCTTGTTTCAAGCCTCCCCGGTATTGATTTATCCAATGATATTTATGGATACGTTCCAGATTGCCAACGGCAAACATCTTCAGTCCGGCGGGCCGGGCAGCATAATAATCGAGGTTGGCAGCCGGAAACCAGCGATAACTGATCAGTATGGCATCAGGTTTCATCAAGTTGAAAAAACGGTCGCTTTCGGCTATCTTTTGAAATTTATGACCCATTTGTTCCCATCCGTAAAGGTCGAGTGAAATATCGTCGCTTCCCATCCGCTGTGCATCTCCGGCATGTTTTTTATCGAGGTTAAACCATCCATGATTAATCTGTCCGTAACCCAAAACGATGACGAGGAATAAAAATCCAAGCGAGACGATGATCCATCGCGGGAAAAGAACATTCTTTCGCGACGAACCCAGATACGAAGCAGCTAATAAAATCAGGCTGAGGTAAGCCGGTCCCGTCCAATGCGGGAGAGTGCTTCGAAACCAGGAAAAGGTAAGAAAAAGAATGACCGATGGAAGGCTCATCCATAACAAAACCCGGATATAAGATGTTTCAAGCTTTAATCTTTTCTTAGCCACCGCAATCAGCGTTACCACAATCAGGATAAAATTCACCGGATTATTATAAAAGAACTGGCCCAACAATTCCGTACCAAAAAAATCGGGACGGAGTAAAGCCCTGGCAACACCAACCCTTTCGCTTTGGTAGGTAAAACTGATAAACTGATTATGAACATTCCAGTAAATCACCGGAAGAAACACGACAAAAGAAATCAGGATGGAAAGATAAAGTTCCTTCGTCCGGAACCATTTCCGGTTATAAAACAGCATAAATGCCAATGCTCCCACCCACAAAAAAACGGAAGTATATTTTGAAAGCATGGCCAATCCGATGGTAAATCCGGCAAGCAAGAGATAGTGCCGGTTTTTTGTCATCAAATCCTTGTCGGGCAAAAGCCGGATTAGCAGATAGAGGCTCAACAGCCAGAAAAAAACCTGAGGCGTATCGGGCAGAATAAATACCCCGGCAATGATAAAGCAATACAACGAAGCCGTATATAACAAGGCTGCGTACCAGCCCGTAAGTTCATCTTTTATCCTGCGTCCGATCAGAAAAACAAGCCAGGTATTTACCGCTCCGAAAACAACCGATCCCAAACGGATAAAAAACTCACTGTCGAAATACAGATTACCGCTGAAAAGCTGGATAACCAATCCCACCATGGGCGGGTGATCAAAATGGCTCCAATCGGGATACAAAGCATAGGTCCAATAATAAACCTCATCGTTATTAAATTCGAGTGTAAACGCAAGAAAACTTCTCACCAAAGTGGAAATAAGGATGAGAAAAATCAGCGGATACCCAAAGCCGGATTTAAATTTCATGTTTGGAATGTTTTCTTCTTTTTTTGCTTAAAATAACTAACAATGATTATCACTATCAAAACGAACAATATCCGCAAGATAGATGTCCGTAGCCAGTCTACCGTAGCCAGCGGATACGCCTTCGGCTGATCGCCGGAATAGCGGAATACCGGGTTCAGATAAAGATGGAAACCGCTTTTGCAAAGCACTTCCGTACGGATATACGTATCGGCAGGCGAGATAAAACAGGCGGCACGACGGCTTCCGGCAACGGTCATTTTTTTAACGCCGTTTTGTCCGATAAACCGTATTTCACCCGCAGGCTCACTCACCTCCACGATCAGACTGTCATTATTTACACTTATCTTTTTTACAAAAGGAATATTTTTAAATCGCTCCGCCTTTTGCTCGTACGAAAGTCCGGCATATTTTTCATCGGCAACTCCGTAAGTCCGCCCGGCTTTGAGCGAAGCAACCAGTTGCAACAGATTACCCGAAGGCGCATCGATCATCGTAAAACAACGTCCGGCTTCGTTGGGATTGGAAATATCATGACCATCATCATCGGCAATCAGCGGAAGATAATGCCCAACCGAAAGTGCAGCATCCCATTGCCGGGCAGAAACACGGAAATGATTCAAAACCTCCACCCCGTCATAATTGGTCAGGTAACGGAAATCGTCAGGGGAATAGGAATGATTAAATTCGGGATGAGCAATAAAATAAAGCTGACTCCTGCCTTTTAGATGATTAAGTACAAATTGTTTGTTGTGCCTGTTCTGTAAAAAGGGAAAATCGAACCATAAAACTTCTTTAGCTCCGATAATCAACTGGTGATTTTTACCCATTCCAAAACCATGTTCATATCCGGGAAGATAATTGCTGTCGCCGCTTCGGTAGGTGTTGATGCGCATGTAATCGGAAATGGAAAGATGGTCGTAGCCCAATTGATGGTAAACGCCAAAAATCTCCTGGCTGGAATTTTCGCTCCCGGCGGTAATGCCTCCCCAGGCCCGGGAATGAACATGAAAATTGCATTTCTTCCAGTAATTTCCACTTACCTCCTGATAGGGATTAAAAATCTTATCGCCGGAAAAAGGTTGTGTTTCCGGAAAATGGTAAACCGGGCAAAGCATATAAACGGATAAAATCACAAACAACAGGCATAGCACAAACCACAGAATGATCTTAGCTATTCGTACTGCTATTTTTTGAATTATTTTCATTTCCCGGCATTTTTACTCCGCACTCCAGGCTATAATTCCTGAAAAGCCATGATGCAAAATAAGTATAAAAACGCCAGAATACGGAAAAAAGTTCAGAGGAATAATTCAGGCTTATATTTTTGTAATTTCGCAACTTCAAAAATTGAACGATATGTTACGGACACACACTTGCGGCGAATTGAATATAAGCAATGTTAACCAACAGGTTAGCCTTTGCGGTTGGATACAAAAATCAAGAGACCTTGGCGGGATGACCTTTATTGATCTTCGCGATCGTTATGGCATCACCCAATTGGTTTTTAACATGGAAACCAATGCTTCCCTTTGCGAATCAGCTCGTAAGCTAAACCGTGAGTTTGTACTGAAAGCCACCGGGACAGTTGCCGAACGCAGCAATAAAAATCCAAAAATGTCCACCGGCGACATTGAAATTATCGTCGAAAACTTCGAAATTCTCAACGAATCCAAACTTTCTCCCTTTACCATAGAAGATAATACCGACGGAGGCGATGAACTCCGTATGAAATACCGCTACCTCGACCTGCGACGGAATATCAATAAAAACAACCTGATTTTGCGTCATCAGATGGCTATTGCAACACGCAACTACATGAATTCTATTGGATTTATCGAAATAGAAACGCCTTATCTCATCAAATCGACGCCCGAAGGCGCCCGCGATTTTGTTGTCCCCAGCCGTATGAACCCTGGCGAATTCTATGCTTTGCCTCAGTCGCCACAACAATTCAAACAGTTGCTGATGGTTTCCGGCTTCGATCGTTATTTTCAGTTGGTAAAATGCTTCCGCGACGAAGACCTTCGCGCCGACCGCCAGCCGGAATTCACCCAGATTGACTGCGAAATGTCGTTTGTTGAACAGGAAGATATCCTCCAAACCTTTGAAGGACTGGCAAAATATCTTTTTAAAGTGATTAAAAATGTGGAACCAGCCAGCTTCCCACGGATTTCGTGGCACGATGCCATGAAATATTATGGAAGCGATAAACCCGATATCCGTTTCGGAATGAAGTTTTCCGAACTTAATGATTTAGCTAAAAATAAAGGATTTAAAGTATTTGACGATGCCGAACTGGTCGTCGGCATTTGTGCTACGGGCTGCGCCGAATACAGCCGCAAACAGTTGGACGAACTGACCGATTTTGTAAAGAAACCTCAGATTGGCGCCGGCGGATTAGTTTATGTTAAATACCAGAACGATGGCATCTTCAAATCATCCGTCGATAAGTTTTATACACAGGAGCAACTTAAAACCTGGGCGGAAGCATTCGATGCCAAGCCCGGCGACTTATTGCTTATCCTTTCGGGAAAACGGCTTAAAATACAAAAAGCCCTTGGTGAACTTCGCCTCGAAATGGGCAACCGCCTCGGCTTACGAAAAGCCAATGTCTTTGCTCCGCTTTGGGTAACCGATTTTCCGTTACTCGAATGGGACGATGAAACCCAACGTTTTTATGCCATGCATCATCCGTTTACGGCTCCCAAACCTGAAGATATTCCACTGCTCGATACCCATCCCGGCGATGTTCGTGCCAATGCCTATGATTTAGTCATCAACGGTGTGGAAATTGGCGGTGGTTCTATACGTATCCATAACAAGGACTTACAACAGAAAATGTTTCAGGTACTTGGATTCACCAAAGAAAATGCGCAAAGCCAGTTTGGCTTCCTGATGAATGCTTTTGAATACGGCGCTCCGCCTCACGGCGGTATCGCTTTTGGCTTCGACCGCTGGTGTGCGCTCTTCGGAGGCGCCGATTCCATACGCGACTTTATTGCTTTCCCAAAAAACAATTCCGGTCGCGACCTTATGGCTGATTCTCCTGCCCAGATTTCGGAAGAACAGCTTAAAGAGCTTTGTCTGAAAATAGTGAAATAAGTTTCCTTTTTTTACGAAGGATAAACCAGCAACGGCAAACTGGTGTGAAACATCATTCGTTGCGTCAGACTGGGGTTTAGTAATTTAGTTATCATATTGCGTTTATGCGTCGTCATGCTGATTAACCCGATATCATTGTTACGGATATAGGCTTCCAGACCTTTGAAAATATCATCGCTTACTATCAAATCGCAGGTTATCCGCATTTCTCCGAATTCCTTTTGCATGTATTCATTCATTTCATCAAACTTAGCTTTATCCCAGGGTTTTTTCCTGCCAAGGCTAACATGTACACAGTGAACTTTAACATCGAAAAAGCGAACAAGATTCAACAAATGACTGACAGAAACGAAATCCGAATCATCAAAATCGGTGGCATAAAGGATATTTTGAATGCTTTCTATCGGTTTAAAGATAAATTTTTCGGGAACAGCCAGCACGGGATATTTTGTATTTGCAATGATTTCTTTGGTGGTACTACCCCAGAGCGAATCTTCTGATTCTTTTCCTTTTGTGCCTAAAATGATAATGTCCGGTTTATAGGTATCGCTATACATCAGTATAGCTTCGGATGGTAAACCATTGATCATCGAATAGGTTATTTCTACTCCCGAAATGCCTTCTTTTTTCAATTGTTCATTCAGTTCATTTTTAAGCTCTACCATTTCTTTTTTATGGTCGCGCCCGGTATCCGTCATAAAAGCGGTTGGGTTGGTCTGTATGGGAAAAACAGTATCTTCGTAAGGTACAGGACTTATTATCGGTTCATAATAAACATGAAGTAATTTAATTTGGGCATGAAGTTTTGCGGCAAGAGCTATCGCCACCTCCGTGGTTTTAGGATAATCTTTGGAAAAATCAACCGGGAGAAGGATTTTTCGTTCCTTTCGTTCTTTTAGGGTAACCGGTTTTCGTTCTTCCCCATACTCTTTTTTAATTTCTTCAATTATTTTCATTGCTCCCGCCACATCGCTTTCCCGGATTAAAACATTTACTCCGGTGGAAATATCGGGTTGGATCAGGTTTTCATTTTTAAGAAAACATTCTATTCCTTCCGACTCCAGACGCCCTTTAAGCAAATGAGCACGTGAATAGGAATAGGTTGCTACGGAAATGATTTTTTCTTCTTTCATGACTACGAATTTTACTATTAATACGTATTTTAATATCGGAATGTTTCAATCAAAAATAATATTGCAGAATTTTTTTAATTTTAAAAAACCTGTCAACGTTATTTTTAACATAATCTTTTGTATCTTTGCAACTTATATTTTGCATCATGAAATATCCATGGAACAACGTTCATTTAAACCGTGAATGATAATGATGGATATTCCTTGTGACCATTAAAAAACAAGTTATTAACACATGAAACCAGCTCATTCTTCAAGAAAAACAGGTGTCCCTTCCCGCCGTAAACCGAAATCTGTAACAGGATCAAAAGGCTACCCTAAAAATAAACCGGACCGTAAGGAAGAATCCTTTTCCGATGAAAAAGACACATCCCGCAGAAAAGAAAGACCAGGTGGCAAACCTGCAACAGACACCAAGCGTATTTATAAAAGCACATCTGCTCCCCGTTCCGGACGATCTTTTGATCGAAATGAAGGTCAAAACAACAAACCTAATTTTGGCAAACCGGATAGAGATGAAAAGCGAAGCAGCAGACCAAAATTTGACAGATCGGATAGAGAAGAAAGACAAAACAGCAGACCAAAATTTGATAGATCGGATAGAGACGAGAAGAGAAGCGACAGACCAAAATTCGGTAGATCGGATAGAGACGAGAAGCAAAGCGACAGACCAAAATTCGGCAGATCGGATAGAGACGAAAAGAGAAGTGACAGACCAAAATTCGGCAGATCGGATAGAGACAAGAAGAGAAGCGACAGACCAAAATCCGGAAATCCGGATAAGGAGCTTGTCCGTTTAAATAGATATTTGGCCAATGCCGGCGTTTGTTCGCGTCGCGAAGCCGATGAACTTATCCGTGCCGGAGCGGTGTCGGTAAACGGAGCTATTGTTACCGAGCTGGGAACCAAAGTATCTCCAACTGACAAGGTGCAGTATGGCGACCAAACCCTAAAAAGAGAAAAACCTCAATATTTACTTCTGAATAAACCCAAAGGATATATTACCACGCTCGACGACCCACAGGATAGAAAGACTGTTTTCAGTTTAATACAGGATGCATGTAAAGAGCGGATTTACCCGGTAGGCCGCCTCGACCGTAATTCAACAGGTTTACTTTTGTTTACCAACGACGGCGATCTTGCCAAAAAATTAACTCACCCAAGTTTTGGTGTTACTAAATTATACCATGTTGAACTCGATAAACAACTGACCAAAAATGATTTCACCAAAATTATGGAAGGTATTGAGCTTGAAGATGGCTTTGTAAAATTTGATACGATGGAATATACCAGCGAAGGAAGCAGCAAGAAAGAACTGGGGGTGCAACTCCATTCAGGACGCAATCGTATCGTACGGCGTGTTTTTGAATCTCTTGGCTATACCGTTGTAAAACTCGACAGAGTTCTTTTTGCCGGTTTAACCAAAAAAAATCTCCCGAGAGGAAAATGGCGGTTTCTTGCTCAGGAAGAAATCAACCACCTAAAAATGTTTAAAGGCTAATTGGTTACAATTCTACCCAATTGTCCGTTGATGCTTTGGCTCAGCGATTTCAAAACCTGAAGCCGTTGCATTAATGCGATGACTTCTTCTTCGTTGTCTGCAATTTTAATCTTTTTTAGACAATCGTGCATCAACTGCGAGACCCTTTTGGACTTGAACCCCAAAACCGACGAACGCACGGCTTCTTTCAGTTTTTCCTCTTCGGTAGGTACGGTAATTCGTTTGCGTTCCCAGTTTTTACTTAGTTCGTAGGGTGAACTGATTAAATCAACGGAAAGGCTGCTAATTTCGCTGTCGGGATGTTTCAAAAAATGTTGTTCGTCGGGAATAAAACCTGTAGGTGAACCGGCTACAAATTCTTCAAATATTTTCTGATACTCCGGATTTTCAAATTGCAAATCGTCATTTTTTAAATCGTTCACAATAAACAAAGCAACTTTTACCGGAATCGTAACCATTTGTTTATCTTCATTTTCAACTTCAAACCGTATTTCTTTATTTCCATACTGAAGGAGCAACCGGATTAAATCCTTTTCCTGAAATTCGATGTTATACGGATCAACTTCAAGTTGTTGGGGAGCGGTATAGGACGTAGGTTCGGGAATGGCTTCCCGTTCAGTTATTTGGTGAGTTTTATTAAATTGCTTTCGCAGAAGCTTGTTCAATTCCGTCATCAGCGCCTGTTCCGAAATGTCAAGCATCCCGGCACATTCCTTCACATAAACCGAACGTGTGATGCCGTCGGGAATTAATGAGACCGAACTGATGATTTCCTTGATTAGATTGGTTCTTTTGATGGGATCGTTAGCGGCTTCTTCAAGTAATAAATTCGTTTTAAACGTAATAAAATCACTGGCGTTTCTTTCAATAAATTCCTTGACTTCTGCCGTCCGGTGTTTGCGGGCAAACGAATCAGGATCGTCTCCACCGGTAAAAAGAACGATCTTTACATTCATACCTTCTTCCAGCACCATATCGATGCCACGAAAAGAAGCCTTGATGCCGGCAGGGTCGCCGTCGTACAAAATGGTAATATTTTGTGTAAAACGCTTGATGAGTTTGATTTGCTCGGTGGTAAGCGAGGTGCCCGACGAAGCCACCACATTTTCTATTCCTGCCTGATGAAGCGAGATAACATCGGTATACCCTTCCACCAGGTAACAGTTATCGTTGGATATGATGGAATTTTTGGCAAAATAAATGCCGTAAAGCGTTTTACTTTTGCTGTAAATGTCCGACTCCGGCGAGTTGATGTATTTTGACTTTGTTTTATCTTCGGTCAAAATACGCCCGCCAAATCCAATAATTCTTCCGGTAAGATTATGAATGGGAAACATCACCCGCTGGCGAAAACGGTCGTAATGTTTCTCTTCTTTTTCAATGCTTAAACCCGTTTTTACTAAATGCTGAATTTGATAAGCATTTTTAAGCGCCTCTTTGGTAAAAGCATCCCATTCGCCAGTGCTGTAACCCAACTGAAATTTTTCTATGGTCTTGTCTAAAAAGCCTCTTTCGTGAAAATAGGATAGCCCGATGGCTTTTCCTTCCGTAGTTTCGAAAAGCTGGCTTGTGAAAAATTTTTGAGCATATGCAGTAACCAGATAAAGGCTTTCTTTTTCATTTAGCGCCTGCTGTTGCTCCGGCGTTTGCTCTTCTTCTTCTATTTCAATATTATATTTCTTTGCCAGATACCTAAGCGCTTCCGGATAGGTATAATGCTCGTGTTCCATGATGAAGTTCACGGCATTTCCTGCTTTTCCGCATCCGAAACATTTAAAAATGCCTTTGGCCGGGGAAACGTAAAACGAAGGCGTTTTTTCGTTGTGAAAAGGGCAAAGCCCAACAAAATTGCCTCCACGCTTTTTTAACGACACAAATTCTCCTACCACATCTTCCACATGAGCGGTATCGAAAATTGTTTGTATGGTATCGGGAGGAATCAAGTTGATTTTAGATTTACGATTTTAAATTGCAGATTTTTAAATTGCAAACTTGAAAAGTAGAAATTAGCGCCCCGGCGGATGTTTTCCCGCCAAGGCGCTAAAAATAAAGAATTATTTCATCAATTCTTCGAGTTTCTTTTTCAGGGCATCTCCGCGGAGATCTTTAGCTATAATTTTTCCTTCTTTGTCTACTAAAACATTAGCCGGGATAGCCATAATTCCATAAAGTTTACCGGCAGCATTTGCCCAGCCTTTAATGTCGGAAACATGGTTCCAGGTCAATTTGTCGTCTTTAATGGCTTTGAGCCAGTCTTCTTTTTTACGGTCGAACGAAACGCCGAGTATTTCAAGTCCTTTTTTATGAAATACCTGGTAATTAGCTACCACATTCGGATTTTCGGCACGGCAGGATGAACACCAGGAAGCCCAGAAATCAACCAACACATATTTCCCTTTGAACGACGACAGAGAAACGGGTTTATCTTCGGTATTATTCATGGTGAAATCGGGTGCCAGTTGCCCAACGGCCACTTTTTTAAGTATTTCTATCCGTTCCTTCATTTTTATCACATAAACGGATTTTGAAAGCGATGTGTCGATAGCTTTGTCGAACGATTCAAGGTCTTCCAGCGTAAACTGATAGGCATTGCTCATCACCAGCCATGGAGAAAGCACCGTTTTCGGATTTTCTCTGACATATTTTGCTGTAAAAGCCGATTTTTCCTTGTCTACTGCTTCCGACAGAGAATCAAGTTTTTTAAGCGTTGGCATATTGTTCGCTTCCTTTGCTTTTTGGTATTGGGCATCCAAAGCATCTAATTTTTTATCAAAATCACCAACGGATTTTAAATAGGCCTGATATTGATCCTGGGTAGCCGAACCGGTAATTTTGGCTTCGGAAAGGCTATCGGCATTGGCTGTAATTTGAATATCCGATGGATCCACAAACAATTTAATTTTATCTGGCTTATCACCAATGGTAATGTAATAATATTCCGGCAAGGTAATTTTCCCCTTTAAGGTAAATTTTCCTCCGGCAAGCGAAGTTGAATCCACGGTAACAAACGTTCCGTTTTCACGTTTCTGCAACAGAATTTTACCATCGGTAATGCCTGAAATTGTTGCATTTATAGTAAATTCGTTCTGTACATTTTTGTGTTTTCCCGTGCAGCCAAATATCAGGATGGCAGCTAACGATAATACAAGCAGTTTTTTCATTTTGATTTTTAATTTATTGATTTTTTGGTTTTTATATTTAATTTTAATGATAAAGGAATTTTCTATTTTTTAATCTTTAAAAATAAATATTGTGACAATATGACTAAAGCCAGCGTAACGATGGAACTGAGAATGATACGAAAAAAAGTGATAAAAAACTCACTGAAACGGAACACTTCGATATAGAACAACAGAAAATGATGAATAAGAATCAACAATCCGGCATACGAAAAAAACCATGGAAACCCCATATCCTGTATGCCTGGTTTTACTCCGGATTCGTACTGGGCTTTGGTGGCAATCATTTTAAGTACGCCGGGTCTGGCAAAAGCCATCAATACCGAAGCGGCGGTGTGCATGCCCATAGTACCGGAAAATATATCAATGGTCAATCCCAAAACAAAAGCAAGTATCAATAAAAGCCAACGTGGAGTTTCGAAAGGCAAAAGCAGAATGAACAAAACATATAAATACGGATTAATATATCCGCCCAAACGTATCTGGTTTAATAAAAAAATCTGTATTATTACCAGAGTAAAAAACCTTAATGCGTTCTTAAATAATAGGTTATTCATCTTTTTTATCGATTGATTTATCCTCGAGTTCTTTTTGCTCCTCTCGCATTATATTTTTTACAACTTCCACATATCCAATGGCATTAAAATCGGTGGAAAATTTAACATCTACGGTATAAAAATTATCTCCTTTGGCAACATAAAAATTCTTTATTGTACCTATCATAACTCCTTCCGGAAAAAGCAGGGAATAGCCACTGGTGATAACAGTATCGCCTTTAACCAACCGGACATGGATAGGAATTTCGGTCAGGGAGCCGATAGTAGCATTTTGCCCATTCCATACAATTGTACCTAATTGATTGTTTTTCTTTATTTTTGCACTGATCTTCGTTTTTTTGTGTAAAACCGACATCACCGAACAGAAATTTTGAGAAACTTCTTTTACAATACCAACAATGCCTCCGGCAGAAATGACAGCCATGTCTTTTTCGATGTTAAAATTACGCCCTTTATTTAACATTATATAGTTATTCCGTTTGCTGGTAGAGTTTGAAATTACTTTTGCGGAAATATACTCGTAACGTTGCCTGTAGAAAGTATCCTTAACAAAAAAATTATTGGTATCGGTTTTCAGGAAAGCATTCAACGACAAGGAATGCAGCCTTGCGTTTTCTTCGGCAAGTTTCTTGTTAACTTTTCGCAGGTGAAAATACCCAGAGATATTATTGGATGCGGTATATATTGAACCTGTAAATCTGTTAGTTGAATTTAAAATGGAAGAAGACTGATAATAATTATCATTAGCAATCAACAGAAATGCAATTACCTCCAATAGTAAAAAAAGAAAGAAAAAGTTATGCTTCCATAAAAAAGCAAAAAGGTAACGCATATTGTATACAATCAGTTAGGCTGTTTTGACAGCTATCTTATCAAAAACGTAAACTTATTATAGTTTTTCAAGGCAATACCGGTGCCTCGAGCCACAGCACGCAACGGGTCTTCAGCAACATGAACAGGTAATTTTGTTTTCAGGTGAATACGTTTATCCAGACCACGAAGCATGGAACCGCCACCGGCTAAATAAATACCCGTTTGATAAATATCGGCCGATAATTCGGGCGGAGTCATTTCAAGAGCATTCAGCACCGCGGCTTCAATCTTGGAGATGGATTTATCGAGAGCATGAGCTATTTCGGCATAATTGACAAAAATTTCCTTGGGAATTCCGGTAAGCATGTCGCGTCCATGAACGGGATAATCGGGTGGAGGATTGTCAATTTCGGTCATGGCAGCGCCGACTTCAATTTTAATAGTTTCGGAAGTACGTTCTCCAATATTGATATTGTGTTGTTTACGCATATATTCCTCAATATCGGCATTAAAATCATCACCGGCAATCCGGATAGATTTGTTATTTACGATTCCGCCAAGGGCAATAACGGCGATTTCGCTGGTTCCACCACCAATATCAATAATCATATTTCCGGTTGGTTCCAACACATCAATTCCAATTCCAATAGCGGCAGCCATCGGTTCATGGATAAGCCGAACTTCTTTGGCTCCGGCTTGTTCGGCCGAATCCTTAACGGCTCGTTCTTCCACTTCGGTAATACCCGAAGGGATGCAAATAACCATCTTCAAAGCGGGTGGAAATAATGATTTCCCGGTACCGGTCATTTTAATCAATTCACGAATCATGTATTCGGCTGATTGAAAGTCGGCAATAACTCCATCGCGTAAAGGGCGTATGGTTTTGATGTTTTCGTGGGTTTTGCCATGCATCATCATGGCTTTTTTCCCAACAGCAATTACTTTACCTGTATTTCGTTCAATAGCAATGATCGAAGGTTCATCTACTACAACTTTATCATTATAAATGATAATGGTATTTGCAGTTCCAAGGTCCATTGCTATTTCCTTGGTTAAAAACGAAAAAAGTCCCATTTTTTATATTTAATTATTTTTTTTAATGCTTAAAATGTCTGATGCCAGTAAAAACCATGCTTAAACCATGATTGTTGCAGTAATTTATCGTATCGGCATCCCTGATGGATCCGCCTGGCTGAATGATGGCTTTTATCCCCGCTTTGTCAGCTATTTCTGCTGAATCGGCAAAGGGGAAATACGCATCCGAAGCCATAACGGCGCCATGTAAATCAAATCCAAACTCTCCAGCTTTAGCCACTGCCTGTTTTAACGCATCAACCCGTGAAGTCTGGCCGACGCCACTTGCGATGAGTTGTTTATTTTTTGCAATCACTATCGTATTGGATTTTAAATGCTTTACAACTTTATTAGCGAAAATTAAATCTTTTATTTCAGCTTCTGAAGGACTTAGGATAGTTACCGTTTTCATGTTTCCGGAAGTTTCAACAATATCATCCCTTGTTTGTTCAATAACTCCGTTCAAAACCGACCTAAACAGTCTTTTGGGAAGCTGATTTGATTTCGACTGCAAAATTATTCTATTTTTCTTTGATTGAAGAAGTTCAAGCACATTTTTTTGATAACCGGGCGCTAAAATAATTTCAAAAAATAATTTATTGATTTCTTGTGCTGTGTCCAAATCAATAGAGGCATTGGTTATTAGCACACCTCCGTAGGCAGAAACCGGGTCTCCGGCAAGAGCATCTTTCCATGCGTCGATTAATTTATTGCGACTTGCTAATCCGCAAGCGTTGGTATGTTTGATAATCGCAAAGGTGGTTTCATTGAAATCATTGATCAGGTTAATTCCTGAATCAATGTCTATCAGATTATTATAGGATATTTCTTTCCCATGAAGCTGTTCAAAAATTTCGTTCAGGTTGCCGTAAAATATTCCCTGCTGGTGTGGATTTTCGCCATAACGCAATGTTTTTGAAGGAATAATACTTTTTTTAAAGACGTTACACCCGCCATCGGAATTGAAATAGTTGAAAATTGCCGTGTCGTAATGAGAAGAAATATTAAAAGCCCTGGCAGCAAATTTCTTACGCTCTTCAATTCCTGTATAGCCCTGATTATCGGATAACAACTGAAACAAATCAGGGTATTGTTCCGACGAACTCACCACCAGAACATCATTATAATTTTTTGCGGCTGCCCGGATTAATGAAATACCGCCAATATCAATTTTTTCGATTATCTCGGTTTCATCACCGGTCTTTTTCAAGGTTTCTTCAAAAGGGTAAAGATCAACAATAACCAGATCAATTTCGGGAATTTCGTAAGTTTTCAGGGTTTCCTGATCATTTTTTTCATTTCTACGGGCAAGGATGCCGCCAAAAATTTTGGGATGAAGTGTTTTTACCCTTCCGCCAAGTATAGCCGGATAATTGGTGAGGTCTTCAACCGGTGCAGCCTCTATTCCAAGTTTTTGAATATATTCAAAAGTGCCTCCGGTTGATATCAGTTTTACGCCCAGCGAATGCAATTTTTTGACGATCGGTTCCAGATTATCTTTATAATAAACTGAAAGTAAAGCCGTTTTTATTTTCTTTAAATCTTCCATTAAAAATATTTTTTATTAATGATATCATACATCTGTATTCCCGAAAATTACACTTATTTTTTACTAAAAGCTGTCTTTCGGTAACATCATGCAATTTTATCGAAAAACGCTCAAACAAACAATTAAATTTCAACAAATTTTCAATAATTATATTATTTTTACAAAATAAAACTCCTTCAACAACATAATCAGGCATGTTATTGTTTTTAAGATTATTCCGTGAAAGTTATTTGTTTGCTATTCAGTCTATTTTAGCAAACAGAGTACGAACCATATTATCTTTACTCGGGATTACCATTGGTATTTTTTCGGTCATTTCCGTATTTACGATCTTCGATTCGATTGAAAGTACGATTAAAAAGAGTATTGAAAGTCTGGGAAGCAATGTTTTGTATGTTCAAAAGTGGCCCTGGGCTTTTGCCGAAAAGGATTATCCCTGGTGGAAATACATGAAACGTCCCGAAGCACAATTGACTGACATGGAAGAAATTCAGAAGCGAAGCCAGGCTTCTGACGCTTGTGCTTTTGAAGCTTCGGACAGCCGATTGGTTAAATATGAAAAAAATTATATAGAAGATGCCAATATTACGGCTGTTACTCAGGATTTTGATAAAGTTACCTTTTTCGAAATTGGTGATGGGCGGTATTTTGTTCCATCGGAAACGGCATCTGGCAAAAACGTAGCAATTTTAGGGAGCGATATTGTTAAAAACCTTTTCGGAAATGCTTCGGCCATTGGTAAACGCATCACTCTTTACGGACAAAAGGTTGAAGTAATCGGTGTTTTTAGCAAACAGGGAAACAACACTTTCGACAACTCAACCGACAATCAGGTGGTTATCCCAATAAATTTTGCGCGCAATTTTATAGACCTGAAAAATGAACGTTCCGGGAGTACCATCGTTGTAAAAGCTAAAAAAAATGTAACTAACGAAGAACTGATTGATGAATTGACCGGTATTATGCGTTCCGTCCGAAAACTAAAACCTTCGGCAGAAAATAATTTTGCCATCAACGAAACAAGTATTATTACCAAAGGATTTGATAGTCTTTTTCGGGTAATTGCCATCGTGGGCTGGATCATCGGAGGATTTTCGTTGCTGGTGGGTGGTTTTGGTATTGCCAATATTATGTTTGTATCGGTAAAAGAACGGACTACTCTTATTGGAATCCAAAAGTCGCTGGGCGCCAAACGTTATTTTGTCCTGCTGGAATTTTTATTTGAAGCCATTTTTCTATCCCTTATCGGAGGAATTGTCGGATTGCTGATCATATACATAGCAACGCTGGTCATTTCTTATTCTTTTGATATGAAACTGATACTTACCCAGGGGAATATCATTTTAGGATTGGGTGTTTCGATGTTCATCGGACTCGTTGCCGGTTTGTTTCCAGCTTTTACAGCTTCGCGTTTGAGCCCGATTGAAGCTATGCGCTCTACCTTCTAATTTTACTATTTTGAGCCCAGTGTTTCCACATGAATAGTAATTTCTACGTTTGGAATTTGATTTTTAATTTCAGCTTCTATCCTGTCGCAGAGGTCGTGCGCATCTTTAATGTGAGTATCTTCCTGTAGTTCAAGATGAAAATCAACGAATTTATAATTCCCAGCTTTTCGCGTCCGTAAATGGTGAAAATTGGCTGAATATTTTTTAATACTATCGGTTATCATCATCACCTCCTCAGTGGTAAGGGCTGTATCAACCAACGGATAAAAAGCCGTTTTAAGTAAAATAAATGATTCCCTGAGAATAAAGACGGCAACCATAATGGCAACTATCGGATCGAGCCAATGAAACCCGGTAATCCAGATAAGCAGCAGACCCACGGCTACGCCTAACGAAGTAAATACATCGGCTTTCAGATGCAGGGCGTCGGCTTCCAGAGCAATGGAATCGGTAGCCCGGGCTACTTTGTACAATTTTCGTGAAACTACAAAATTGATCAGAGCCGAAACAGACATCACGGCAAATCCATAGCCCATAGCTTCAATGTGTTCATTCGATTTGATTTTCCGTATGGCTTCAAAAACTATCCAAAAAGAAGCAACAAGAATCAAGAACGCTTCTACTACTCCCGAAATGTTTTCAAATTTCCCGTGTCCGTATGGATGTTTTTTATCTGCGGGAGTATCCGATATCTTTACCGAAAAAAAAGCGATCAAAGCCGCCAGCAAATCCATGCCCGAATGTATGGCTTCGGATAAAATACTCACCGAGCCGCTCAGAATACCAGCGACTACTTTCATGGCAATCAAAACTGAATTGGAAAGGATGGAAAGACGGGCGGTTTTAACTTTTTTGTTCATTTACAAACGCATAATTGGCCTGCAAAAATACAAATATAAGTTATCGGACAGCCATTTGAAGAAGAAATTTATTACCAATTATTACCAGTTAATTTGCTGATATTTAGATTTATGAAAAGAATACCATCAATCATTTCTGTGGCTCGCCTTTTATTATTACGGGAGGACTTCCTTTTTGGTAGATAGCAATAGACTTGATGTGATGGTGCTGGTCATAAAATTTCCATTGGCCAACCCAGTAATAATGAATTTCTTTGGCGGTATTCTCCATTATTGCAGCGCCTTTGCTCGTCAATTTGCGTTTTTCATCAAAGTATTTGACTTTGATATCGGTATTGCGAAATTTGAATTTCAGCCTCAGTTTTCCATTTGGATGATAATACCGGCATACACCGAATTCTTTTCCGTCCTTAAAATGTTCGATACCGGCAATTGCTTTTTTGTCCGAATCGAAGTATGAAATCCATAAACCCTGGCGGAGACCGCTTTTATCGAATTTATTTACTTTACGATGGAAAAACTGAGCCGATGAAACCAGCGAAAGGAAAAGTAAAAAACTAAAAATAGATATTTTTTTCATTCGTCTATTATCATAGCTAAAAAACGAATCCCGGCAAAACCGGGATCCATTTTAAACAAATACTATTTTTTTTCGGATTTCGCCGGACGATCATCAAGAACAAACTTTATCGGCATATTAAATTGCACATTAACAGCTTTACCTCTTTGTTTGCCAGGATCCCATTTTGGCATAGCATTGACAACGCGCAACGCTTCTTCGTCGCAACCACCACCTATGCCCCGTAATACTTTTGCATCCGAAATAGAACCATCGGCACGTACAATATAAGCTACAAACACAGTGCCCTGAATACCTTTACTTTTAGCTCCTTCAGGATACTTTAGGTTATCGAGCATATACTGCACTCTCGCTTTTTCACCTCCAGGAAAAGAAGGTGGCACTTCAACTACCGTATATATCCCATTTTTATCAGGATTAGAAGTAACTTTAGCAGGTTTCTGAGTCTTCTGAAGTTTCTGAGTTCCCTGTTGCATGGCATCGGAAATCTCGTCATTTGTTTCTGGAATTATTTTTGTCAATGGTTTAATGTTTTTTAAAGCATCAAACTGACTTCGGGAATTGGCGGTGGAATAATCGGAACCGCTAATCCTGAATGAAGAAAACACCACTATCAGCATGAGCGACAGCGGAACAGCAAGCAAAACCCGCCATTTGGCTGTTTTGCGCGATTGATTTTTAGTCATCATAATAAATCTCCTTTTAATTGAATGGTTAAATGTATTAGCTAATACCAGCGAACGAGTTCCGAAGACCTGGTTAAGTATCGTTTGCTGGTATTTTATCATATTGATTCCATGGTTTAAAACGCCCCGGTCGGCCAAGTATTCGTGAACGTGGCTTAACGAGGCACGATAGGCGTAAATAAACGGATTAAACCAAAAAATTGCATTTATTATTTGTAATAAAACGATATCCACAGAATGAAACTGAGAAGAATGGACAAACTCATGAGAAATGATTTTCCTCTCGGCTTCGTTTTTTTCCAATGAACGTGGGATAAAAATCAGATTGAAAAACGAAAAGGGAGCTATATTTTCACGGGTTTTTACAATCCGGCAACTTTTCCGTTGCACAACGCTGCCGTTATGATAAAGCCGGAAAATATAAAAAATATTCAGCATCAAGCGCAGGAGGAAAATGGCGGTAATGGAACAATATATCAGTGTTAGCCAACTTAATACATTGCTTTGAACCACAGTATCTATTTCATTCCGGCGATTTCCGACAACAACCGGATTAAGAAAAATCTCCGGAAGCGTTGTTGCAGGGGCTTTTAATATGGTAAAAGGCAGACTAATAAACGGCAGTATGAATGAAAATACGAGTGTTCCAAGTAAATAGAACCTGTTGACAGAAAAAAAAGTCATTTTCCGCAACAGCAGCAGGTAAAAGCCGTAAAAAACAGCCATACAAAGCATTGCTTTTATTCCATAAAAAATCAGGGCGTTCATGGTTTTGAGTTTTTTTGTTTTTCAATTTCCTGTTCCATTAATGATTTTATATCTTCCAGATCGTTCAGGCTGAGGTTTCCGTTTTTTGAAAAGAATGTAACTAATTGCTGATAGGAATTTCCGAAATAATTGTTCATAAAGGTTCCGAAATATGATTTGGTATAATCCTTTCGGCTAACCACGGGAAAATATTCGTACGTTTTTCCATACGCCCGATGGCTCACAAAACCTTTCTTTTCCAAAATCCTGACGACGGTTGATACGGTATTGTAAGCCGGTTTGGGTTCCGGCAATTGGGCAATAATATCATTTACAAATCCTTTGTTTAATTCCCAAATGATCTGCATTACTTGTTCTTCGGCTTTGGTTAGTTCTTTCATTTTCTGTTTATTATTTTTTTGTATTGCTACTCAAACTTTTTTCTTAGTTGTATAACTAATTTTTTAGTTATTTAGTATAAAAAAAGAGAAATTTTCTTTTGCAAAGCTACAACTATTTTTTTAGTTGTAGCACTATTTTTTTAGTTTTTAATTAAATTTTTTAAAAACAAAAACCTTAACGTCTTTATCAAAATGATTTACTGTTAGTTAAATGCTATTGATTAATTTTATCCGGAAGAAATTTAATTTTTTACGGCAAGCTGTTTTTAAACTGCTGATACCTGTCGGCATATTTTTCGCCGTGAACACCTCCAAGGCTTTGAAATTCCGAATTGATTTTTGTCAAACGGTTTTCATCCGAAGGGTGAGTGCTTAAAAATTCGGGTGGATTCGCCTGACTTTGCATTTTCACAAAAAAATCTCCAAGGCTTGCCGCATCGTAAGTGGTTGGATAAAGATATATTACGGCATATTTATCGGCTTCGTATTCCATTTTACGACTATACGCCAGTTCACCTAAACCGGAAGCTAATCCGGCGGCAATCTGAGCAATATTATTCGGATTATTTCCCAATATGGCAGCAATCAGGAAATCAATTCCATATTTAACTGTAAGTTGCTCCGTAGAATGGCGTTGGTCGGCATGCGCCATTTCATGGCCGATTACTCCGGCAAACTGGGCTTCGTTATCGAGAAGTTTAATCAGACCGGTATACACGTAAATGTTTCCTCCAGGTGCACAAAAGGCATTGATGACATTGTCATTTTTAATTATCCGGCATTTCCATGTAAAGCGGTTGGCATAATTTAATTTTCCCGAATTCAGAACGGTATTGCGAATGCGGTTTAAATGAGAATATGCTGTGGCATATTGAATTGTGTCGAGTAGCGGATATTCCTGTGGATTATTTCTTATTTCCTGATCCACCTGTAATCCAAGCGTAACATCTTCATCCAATGAAAAAATATTGATGCCTCCGTCTTTTTTACAAGCTCCGAGGCTAACTGTTAATAACAGAAGAAAAGTAATTTTTAAAGTGTAACGCTTTTTAAACATAATCATCATTTTAGTTTAGATTTAAATGGTATCCAACACCAATCTATCGGATTTCAAAATTACATTTTTTTGAATTAAAAATCAATCTTGCCGGAAAAATTTATGCGGTTCCGAAAAAATGCCAGGAGAAAGCGTTTCACAAAAAAAAGGATGGCAATCATCTGAGAATACCATCCTTTATAACTAATACGAGCTATTCTTATTTTTTCTCTGTACCCGGAGCCGGGGCAGCATTTAAAACTTTAATTTTATCCGTTTTTTTCAGTCCGGAAACCACTTCAATATTCAGCCCGTCGCTGAGTCCGGTTTTAATATTCCGTTTTTCAAAAACCTGGGGTTTGGTTTCCACTTCCACGAAAGCGGTGCTGTCTTTAAATTGCAACAGACTTTCGGGAATAGCCATCACATTATCCTTTCGTGCAAGAACAATGTCGGCATTGGCACTATAACCGGCACGAATGAATTCGCCTTTTTGCAATTTTACGGTAGCTTTTATTTCAAACTGAATGGCGCCGTTTTCCTCCACACCTTTAGGAGAAATATGCTCAAGCTTGGCTTTAAATTTTGTGGTATCAATAGCGCCAACAGAAAGAATCAGTTCCATACCTTCGCGCAGTTTTCCCACTTCCGATTCGTCAACTTTACCTTTAAAAATCATTTCGCCCATATCGGCAACGGTGGCAATGGTGGTTCCGGCATTGTAATTATTGCTTTCAATCACCGAATTGCCAACTTCCACAGGTACAGTAAGCACCATGCCCTGAATGGTAGAGCGGATAAGCGTGTTGGTAGCGGTACCGGCTTTTTTGGTTATACCTTCTCTGATCAACTGAAGATTATCTTCGGCGGCATTCACTTCTTCACGGGCAGTCATTAGCGCAATTTCAAATTTCTGAAAATCAGCTACAGCAATCACTTTTTTGTCGTATAGTATTTTTTGACGGTCGTAGGCTTGTTTGGCATCATCCAAAGCAATTTTTGACCGGTTCACCCGCGATTCTGCTGCATTAAGTTCTATCATATTAGGTATTATCTTTACCTTGGCAATCAAGTCTCCATTTTTAACTATTTTGCCTGGCTCAACATAAAGCTCCTGAATGATACCCGAAACCTGAGGTTTTATTTCTATTTCCTTACGGGGAACTACCGATCCGGTAGCAACAGTTTTTTTGATAATATTGGTAACAATTGCTGTTTTGGTCTCAAATATGACCGGTTTTGGTCTCGATTTGTTGTATAAATAAAAGAGTGTCCATCCAAAAACTCCAAGGATGATGATAATGACTAAAATTTTTATTACTTTTTTCATTTGTTATTAATTTTATTTTTTATTGGTCAAATGGAATATCCATAAAAAATCATTTCCGGTTCGCAGTAGCATGGGCAATTATGGATATTTCATGTACAAAATATTTTCGGTTTTAAAATATTAATTTTCATCTCTTAATGCTTCTATCGGCTTAATGCTTACCGCCCTTTTGGCCGGTATTAATCCCGCAAAAACTCCCGAAACAATTAAAATGGCTAATGACATCAAAGCCACATTAAAATCTACTTCTGGATTTTTAAACATTGTATCTTTTGCTCCTCCTGACTTGGTAAGCAGAAAGTTAATAAGTTCCACCAAACCAACGCCAACCACCAATCCCAGATATCCTGCCATAGTGGTCAGAAAAACGGATTCGGCAATAATCTGCCGGATGATTATGGACGGCGTAGCCCCGATAGCTCTGCGTATTCCCATTTCTTTGGTACGTTCTTTTACAATAACCAGCATAATATTGCTGATACCGATCACTCCGGCAAGCAGTGTCCCTATGCCTACCAGCCAGATCAACCCGTTGATTCCGGTAAATAATCCTTTCATTTTTTTGTACTGTACTTCCAGGTTAAAATGTCCGATGGCCTGGTCGTCGTCGGGATGAACACTATGGCGTTCTTTCATCAGTTTTACCACTTTTTCTTCAACTACAGAAACAGGAATACCCTCTTTAGAGGTTACAGCAAACCAACCTACCACATCGCCATAGTTATAGGTTTTTTGCAGTGTGGTAAAAGGCATAAATATGGTTTGATCCTTGTCGCCGCCAAAATTTACATTGGAATTTTGGGGTTTAAAAACGCCAATGACATTAAAATATACTCCCTGAATTCGGACGTATTGTCCCAGCGGATTTTCGCCAGGTTTGAACAGCGCGTCATACACCTTGGAGCCAATTACGGCTACCTTTCGTTTTTCAATTAAATCCATATGGTTAAGAAAACGACCCTGGGTAACGGTTACCGGATCAATGAGGTTCCATTCAGGATAGTCGCCATTGATGGTAAATGCCCCCGATTTCAAACCACGTACTACATTGTCGCCTCCGCGGAGGCCGCCACCCTGCAAACGGGGAGCTAATATGGCTATTTCCGGAACATTATCTTTAAGAGCCTGGATGTCGTCGTTTTTAAAATTAAACCAGCGGTCGCGGGGAAATCCTTTATAGGGTAACGTAGTTTTTTGTGTCCACATAAAAAAACTGTTGGTGGCAAAATCGCCAAAACCGGAGGTAATTCCGTTTTGCAAACCGCGTCCCGACCCCAACATGATAATGAGCATAAAAATGCCCCAAAAAACACCAAAAGCAGTTAAAGCAGTACGGATTCTGTTCTTTTTAAGCGCCTCTATTATTTCGTGCCAGCTATCGAGGTCAAACATTTTATGGTTGTTTAATTTTTATCTTTTTTCAGCGTTAATTATTCATCCCTCAGCGCTTCCACTGGTTTAATGGCCGAAGCCCTCCTTGCAGGGACAAATCCGGCAAGTGTTCCTGCTACGATCAATACAATGGTTGCGCTCACGGCTATAGCAAAATCAGCTTCGGGATTACGGAAAAAATCGGAAGGCGGCATGTATTTTGTAATCAGCTCCAAAACACCGATACCGAGCACTAAACCAATATACCCTGCAAAGCCGGTAATAAGCACAGCCTCCTGCAAAATCAAGCTGATAATGGACCAGGGAGTAGCACCCAAAGCCTTACGGATACCGATCTCTTTTGTCCTTTCCTTTACAACAATAAGCATAATATTGCTTACCCCTACGATACCGGCAATGATGGTTCCAATTCCGACTATCCAAATAAACAAACGGATACCTGCAAACAAATCCATAACCTTTTTATATTCTTCCACGGCATTCCACATCTGTACTGCCCGTTGATCCTGAGGATCGAATTTATGGCGTGCAGCCATTTTCATTTTCACCTCATCCTGTATGCGTTTGCTCTGTTCCACCGTAGCTTTTCCAACAGTAAAAGCAATGGTTTGAACCTTGTTTCCACCATTGAAAACCCTTTGAGCTGTAGAAATGGGGACATAAATCTGTCGTAAATTATTACCATTATCTCCATTTTCCTGATCGGTATATACGCCCACCACCAGAAAAGGAATTCCGGCTACCTTTACATATTTGTTCATGCAGGGTTCGCCTTTAAAAAGGATTTCCTTAACTACTTTGCTGATGCAGGTTACTTTTCTAAATTTTTCAATATCAATATTATTAATATACCGACCTTCCAGTATTTGAATCTGTTCGATGTTTCCGTAATCCGGATAAACGGTAAAGATGTCGAAGCTGCCAAATTCCTTTTTATAAGTTACCGTAGAATTCTGCCAGATATAGTTTCGGGAAGAAATCTGATCTACTCTTTCTACCGTATTTTTAATTACATCATAATCATCGTTTTCAAGATTTATGGGCCGTCCCGACTTGAGTCCTTTGTAAGGCATCGAAGTCTGGTTGCTCCACATCCAGATGGTATTGGTTGCCGACGAATTAAACTGGTATTTAACGGCATTTTCCAGTCCGTTGCCCGAACCAAGTAAAATAATCAGCATGAAAATGCCCCAGGCAACACTAAATCCGGTAAGAAAAGTTCGTAACTTATTCTTTTGGATGGTGCTGAATATCTCCTGCCATTTATCAATATCTATTATTTTCACTGCATCCGGGGATTAATGATACTAAAACATTCCATTTTCAATGATTCCGTCTTTGATACGGATAATGCGGTCGGTCATGTGAGCGATGTCGTTTTCGTGGGTAACCAGCAAAATGGTTATTCCATCCTTATTAATATCTTTCAAAATATTCATCACTTCATAAGAAGTAGTCGTGTCGAGCGCTCCGGTAGGTTCATCGGCGAGTATCACTTTAGGGTTGGAAATCAGGGAGCGGGCAATAGCAATACGTTGTTTCTGTCCGCCGGATAATTCATTGGGCATATGTTCAGCCCATTCTTTTAAACCCATTTTATCGAGATATTCCATGGCAATTTTATTACGCTTGCGCCGGGGAACTCCCTTATAATACAACGGAAGGGCTACATTTTCCAGGGCATTTTTAAAAGCTATCAGGTTAAACGACTGGAAAACAAAGCCGATATATTTGTTGCGATACATGGCGGCTTTGGTTTCGCTCATGTTTTTTATCTGGAAACCGTTAAGATTGTAATTGCCTTCATCATAGTTATCGAGTATCCCAAGGATATTCAGCAGGGTGGATTTTCCCGAACCCGATGAACCCATGATGGACACCATTTCACCTTTTTCAATATCTAATTCTATACCCTTGAGTACATGGAGCTTGTTGCTGCCCATGTCGTAGGATTTATGGAGGTTTGTAATATTAATCATTCCCTGGAATAAATTATTATACTATGTTTCTATCAATTAACGTTTTCTTAAAGATACTATTATGAAAACGATAAACTATTTTTGGATGTTCTGGTATATCATTTATTGTGCCAAAACCATAAAGCCATGTATTTCAATGATTATGTTTAAAAATTTATTTATCATAGTGTTCGGTTATAAAGCAAATAGTGTGCGTTTGCGTGCAAATAATTTATAATTTTACCCCTTAATATTTTTAACTATTCTATTTTGAACCTTTATATTCAGAAACGTCGTTGGAAATGGTTCCTTTTTGTCTCGGGAATACTGATCGTAGCTCTTTCGCTTTGGTATACCAATATGCTGGTAAAAAAAATAGCCAAAGACGAGCGTCGTAAAATAACCACCTGGGCCGAAACCATCCACCGCAAGGCAAGTCTGGTAAACTATACCAACGATTTTTTTGTCAAAATCCAGCAGGAAGAACGCCACCGTGTGGAACTGCTTGCTGAAGCTACCAAGAAACTGATTAATGCAAGCAGTACCGAAGATATTACTTTTTATTCCGAAATAATTGCCGACAATACCTCTATCCCGGTAGTGCTTACCGACGAAAAAGGAAAGATACTTTCGACAAAAAATGTGGATTTCAACGAAAGTAAGATCAGGGTAATGACCGATTCGCTTAAAAAAGAATTCACGGTGTATAAGCCCATCAAATTCACCTATTTCGGCGGAAACAAAAACTATTTTTATTATAAAGACTCGCGGTTGTTTGCCGATTTACGTAAATACCTGGATGATTTGGTGAAGTCGTTTTTTTCGGAAGTGGCGTTAAATTCTGCCTCCGTACCGGTTATAATCACCGACAGCTCCATGCATAACGTGTTGGAATCGGGAAACCTCGATGCCAAAAAGATGCGCGACAGCATGTATGTGCAACATACCCTCGCCGAAATGGCTTCCCAAAACGACCCCATTCGTATTGTATTGAAAGACGTGGGCGTGCGTTATATCTTTTATAAAGATTCTTTCCTGCTTACGCAATTGCGTTATTACCCCTTTATACAGTTTTTCATTATCGGTCTTTTCCTGATGATAGCTTATCTGTTGTTCAGTTGGTCGAGGCGTTCGGAACAAAACCAAGTATGGGCAGGGCTTGCCAAAGAGACAGCTCACCAGCTTGGCACACCCCTTTCGTCCATCATGGCATGGGTGGAGTTGCTTAAACTGAAAAATGTGGATACCGAAACCATCACCGAACTGGAAAAAGACGTCAACCGTTTGCGCATTATTACCGAACGATTTTCCAAGATCGGATCGGCAACCATCCTTAAGCCCGAAAACATCGTTAGCGTAATTTACGAATCGGTGGAATACCTTAAACTACGTACTTCCAAAAAGGTAAGGTACGACATTTCTCCTTCGCCCAACGAATTTATCCCGGTACCGATAAACCTTCACCTTTTTGAATGGGTGATAGAAAACCTGTGCAAAAATGCCGTGGACGCTATGGGTGGTAATGGTTTGATAGCTATTGAAATTACCGAACAGAATAAAACGGTAATTATTGACATTTACGATACCGGAAAAGGGATACCCAAATCGAAATTCAAAAGCGTTTTCCAGCCCGGCTTCACCAGCAAGCAACGCGGGTGGGGATTGGGACTTTCGCTTTCGCAACGGATCATAAAGGAATATCATCATGGTAAAATCTTTGTCCAGAGTTCAACCCTGGAACAGGGCACTACCTTCCGTATCATACTCCGTAAAAAAATGCCGAAGAAAATGATTCCAAGGTAGGGGAATTGCAGATTTACCGATTGCAGATTGCAGATTGGGGAGTTTAATCATGAATTCATCGATTTTATCATTGTAAGGGAGGATTGCAACGTTAAACTCACCGGTTTTATCATTCCAAGGGGGTATTGCAACATTAAAATCGACGATTCTATCATTGTAAAGGGGTATTCCAACGTTGAATTCTACGATTTCGTCATTGTAAAGGGGTATTGCAACGTTAAACTCACCGGTTTTATCATTGTAAAGAGGGATTGTAACGTTGAATTCCACGATTTCATCTTTACAGAAGGGGATAACAATATTCAAATTATCCAAAAAAATATTTTTGTTCCAATGATAAATCTGGCATTCCGGGAATACCTGCATTCAGGTTCTTTTATTGAATTTAGAAGATCACTAAAAAACAATTACTTTTGTGCTGTCTTATGTTAATTTATGGCCGGTATCTATCTTCATATTCCCTTTTGCCGCCGGAAATGCCGGTATTGCAATTTCTTTTCGGTGGCTTCGCTCAGCGATCAGCCCGAAATGGTAAACGCCATGATCAGGGAGCTCGAATTGCAGCAGCACTACCTTGACGGCAAAACCGTAACTACCCTTTATTTTGGTGGGGGAACGCCTTCGCTGCTCGACGAAAAGGAAATTGTCTCGCTGCTTAAAGCCATTTACCGTTACTTCCCCCTTTCGCCCGAACCGGAAATAACCCTCGAAGCCAATCCCGACAACATCACCGCCGATAAACTCCGGCAATGGAAAGCCATCGGCATCAACCGGCTGAGCATAGGCATTCAATCCTTTTTTGATGAAGATTTAGATTATCTGGGGCGTATACACGACGGCAATCAGGCTATAGATGCGGTAAAGATGGCACAGGATTATGACTTCGGCAACCTGAGCCTCGATCTTATTTATGGGATTCCCACGCTGACCGAAAAAAACTGGGAAACCAACCTGGAAACTGTCTTTAATCTGGGAGTACATCACATTTCGGCTTATGCACTTACGATAGAAGAAAAAACACCCCTCGATATGCAGATCCGCCGCGGGAAACTTCTTGCGGTAGATGAGCAGCAAAGCATACTTCATTTTAAACTGATGATGGATCTAATGCGTCGGAATGGCTACGAGCATTACGAAATATCCAACTTTTGCCATCCGGGCTGGTATTCCCGCCACAACACGGCTTACTGGCAGGGCGAACATTACTTAGGCATCGGTCCTTCGGCTCATTCCTTCAATGGCTCGTCGCGCCACTGGAACACAGCAGCCATTGGAGGTTATCTTAAGAATATTCTTTCGGGAAACCTGTCGTTTGAAATGGAAACGCTTACCCCGACTCAGCAATATAACGAATATGTGATGACTTCGCTTCGAACGATGTGGGGCTGCAACATCGGGCAGGTATACGACCGCTTCGGCAAGGATTGCGGTGATTATCTTCTGAAAGAATCCAAAAAATTCATGGATAATTCCATGCTTTGCCACACCGACGGGATATTAATCCTTACGGATAAAGGGAAGTTATTTGCCGACAGAATAGCCTCGGAATTATTCCTTGTTTAACCCAGCACCCAGCTTCAGAATCTTATTTGATTGGAAATACCTTTTATTCCCGATTTAACCCAGCACTACTTTCAGTACTTCGTGCGACTTGATGTCCTTAAACGATGGCAGGTGCAATCCATAATAAGTGATCAGCGTTTCGAGCAGTTGGCGGCGTGTTTCCTTTGATATTTTCAAACCGGCCATTTCATTAAAGCCGGTATTCAACAACCTGAAGAAATTTTCGGACAGGGGAGTATTGATAAAATCAGGATGATTAGGAATGCCTGCACGGAACAGGCCTTCCTTTAAATCGAAAACCGGTTGAAATGCCGTAAAATTCTCCCTCGGATAAAATCCAAGATGCTTGCTCAACTGCAACATGAAAAGCAGGTGAAAATCCGAGAAATGTTCTTCCATCACATCAAAAATCTGGATTGTGTTAACGATAAAATCGAACAGGTTAGGGCTTGGTTCCACTTCGATGATGGATTTATTAAGAATTTCGTTCAGAAAAAGAGCAATGGAACTTTTGCGCACATCAAACGGGATGGACGTATAATTATAGGCGCTGCGGATTTGCTTCAAATGTTGCAACTGGCTTCTTTCGGAATGATAAACCACTATTTCTACAAGAGATAAATGTCCTAACAGGTTCATTTTTATCTTCGATTTGCTGCTTCTCACTCCTTTGAGAAGGTAGCTTTGCAGGCCGAAATGCCGGGTGTAGATACGGGCAATAACACTCGTTTCGGAATATTTCATCCGTCCCAAAACGATGCCGGTGGTATTAACTAACTCTCTGATAGCAATAGGATTTAAACTTATATTAGTCAACGAAATTACAAAAAAAATCTTTTCTCGCCTAAAAATATCGTAATCATTAATACGAGGATAGTTGATATTTTTCTAATTTTACGGCCTTAAATTATACATAGCAAAATGAAAGATTCTATAGTCATCCTTTGCGGAGGCGGTCCTGCTCCCGGTATCAATTCGGTCATAGGTACAGTAGTTAAAGTATTTTTAAAAGCAGGTTATCGCATCATTGGTATGCATGGTGGCTATAAAAGTTTGTTTTCGGGCAATCCCGATATCGAGGATTTAACATTTGCTTTTGCCGATAACATCGTCAATCGCGGAGGTTCGGCATTGCAGATGAGCCGTTACAAGCCCAAAGATTCGGAGTTTAATACCAATTTTTTTGTAAAAAACAACGTAAAACTCCTGGTAACCATTGGTGGCGACGATACGGCATCTACGGCTAACCGTATTTCGAAATACCTTGAGGCTAACAACATCAAGATTCAAAATATTCATGTACCCAAGACCATAGACAACGATCTTCCGTTGCCCGAAGGTAATCCTACGTTCGGATACGAGTCGGCTAAGGAAGAAGGCGTTCGCATAGCTTCCACCGTTTATGAAGATGCCCGCACCAGCGGCAACTGGTTTGTAATCTCGGCTATGGGCCGCGAAGCTGGTCACCTGGCTTTCGGTATTGGCGCTGCCTGCCATTTCCCGATGATTATTATCCCGGAAATGTTCAATAAAACAAGCGTTACTTTCGATAAAATTATCCGGTTGATCATTTCGGCTATGCTTAAGCGCAAAATTCTGAATATCGGTTATGGTGTTGCCGTGGTGAGTGAAGGTGTTTTCCATTTTATGACCGACGAGGAAATTCTTTCGAGCGGCATCAATTTTTCGTACGACGAACACGGCCATCCCGAATTGGGTAACGTGAGCAAAGCGCACATTTTTAATGTTATCCTCCAGAATAAACTGAAAGAAATAAAAGTAAGCATCAAAAGCCGGCCGGTAGAACTGGGCTACGAACTCCGTTGCCATTCGCCTACGGCCTTCGACCTGATGTATTGTTCCCTGTTGGGAATAGGCGTAAAACATCTCTTCGATCAGGGACTGACGGGCTGCATGGTAACATCCGATCAAAAAGGAGATATCCATCCGCTTTTCCTCAAGGATGTGGAAGACGAAAACGGTAAGGTGCGTCCACGATTGGTAAATATGAACGGCCAAAAAGCAAAAATGGTGTTTGAAGACGGTTTGCAATACCTCTCACCGGAAGACTACGAAGCTGCAAAGAAATATGTTCCCAATCCTGAGTACTACGATTTTAAAAAAATACTGAACTGGTAGAGTATAGGCAACCGCACCGTAGGAACACTAAGTTTCACTAAGTTTAGGCACAAAGTTACCCAACGTTTTCTATAAGAAATCATTGATTTATAACGTCCCGTACGGGACTTGTGAATGGATGGGCTGCTTTCTTTTTCTACCGATATTGGGTTCCTAACGGAACTATCCCGTAGGGATAAAATATGGGTAGAAGATTGTTTATAAAGTAACCCGAATCCCGTATGGGATGATATAAAAATTCATCGGCCAATAGTGATAAGAAATCTTTAACCTGGTAAAACTTTGAGAAACTTTGTGCTATTATAAATTATTAATTAACCGTACATCCTTTTCATTTTTCTTACAAAATTCAATGAATAGAATCATATTCAAACAATTTTTTGATTTTATCCACCAATACTTTTGCTAATTTATAATTCGATTCTATCGTCCAGCCGGCAATGTGCGGCGAAAGGATGACATTATCCGCAGCGATGAGATATTGAAAATCTTCGGGTAATTTATCTTTATTAATATTTTCGAACGAAAGCTTTTCATATTCCAGCACATCCAGGGCAGCGCCAAGCACTTTCTCTTCTTGCATATTTTTGACTAAATCGGCAGTTTTTACCACCCGTCCACGCGAAGTGTTGATAAGATAAATATTCTTTTTAAACTTTTTCAGAAAATCATCATTAACCAGGTAATCCGTTTCTTCGGTCAAAGGGACATGCAAGCTCAGGATGTCGGTATTTTCAAAAAGTTCATCCATAGTGCTTTCGGTAACCCAATCGTTGGAATAGCCGGTTTTGTATTTATCATAGGCAATCACCCGGGCTTCAAAGCCTTTCAGCCGTTGGGCAAAAGCCGAACCCATATTACCATAACCGATAATTCCCACAGTTTTCCCTTTAATTTCCGTACCGCGGTTGCCTTCGCGTATCCATATTCCCTGACGAACTTCACGATCAACCCGATTCAAATGATTGAGCAACGAAAGCAACATCCCAAGAGCATGTTCGCCCACGGCATCACGGTTGCCTTCGGGAGCATTCAGGCATACTATGCCTTTGCTTTCGGCATATTCCAGATCAATATTTTCCATACCAGCCCCCACCCTGCCAATAAATTTCAGGTTAACGGCCTTGTCTAATATTTCCCGGTCGAGTTTAATTTTGCTTCTGATAATTACACCGGTATAATCCGGAATAATATTCAGGTAATCCTCTCGCTTATAACAGGAACAATAATCGCAATGAAAACCCATGCGCATAAGTTCATCCATTAAATAACGATGAGTTGAATCAATGAACAATATTTTTGGAGCCATAACGTAATTTAAAATTATAACGAAGTTATGATATTTTTAGTTTTCCTGTTTACAATTAAAACATTACTTTCGTTGATTAATTATATGGGTAGAGCCACCAAAGGCTTAAAACGCTATAAAGTTGCAATTTAGAATATTAGTATGTGGGCAAAGTTAGCACATTGGATTTTAAGGAATAGAGTCGTTTTAATAATTATCCTCGCCCTGATAACCGTTTTTATGGGTTATCAGGCTTCAAAAATAGAACTTTCGTATGAGTTGGTTCGTCCGCTTCCTAAGTCGGACCAGGCGCTGATAGATTATGAAAATTTCAAAAAAACATTTGGCGAAGATGGTAATGTTTTTGTTATTGGGTTTAAGGATAAAAACTTTTTTACATTAGAAAAATTCAACGACTGGTATCGTTTAGGCGATGAAATCAAAAAAATTGACGGGATAAAAGATGTGCTGTCGGTAGCCAAGCTTTACAATATCGTCCGGAACGACAGTATGAAACGTTTTGATTTCAAGCCGATAGTACCAAGACTTCCCCGCACCCAACAGGAAGTCGACAGCATACACCGCCTGATAAGCGCTTTGCCTTTTTACGAAGGATTAGCCATCAATTCCAAAACCGGAGCCACTTTGATGACTGTAACTTTCGACAATAAAAAGCTAAATTCCAAAGGGCGGATAAATACTGTTGATGCCATCAAAGCCAAAGTTGATCTTTTCGGTCAGAAACATCATTTACAAATGCACTATTCCGGTATGCCCTACATCCGGACTGTTTTTATGCGATTGGTTTCTTCGGAATTGATTCTCTTTTTGATTTTAGCCATTGTAGTTACCGCAGTCATTTTGCTATTGTTCTTTAAGTCGTTCCGTGTAATGGCATATTCCATGGTTGTAGTAATTATTGGTGTAATCTGGACGCTGGGTACCATTCAACTTTTCGGCTATCGGATAAATCTGCTTACGGGACTAATCGCCCCTTTGATTGTCATTATCGGTTTGCCCAATTGTATTTTCCTGACCAACAAATATCAGGAAGAATTGCTTGTTCATGGCAACAAAATGAAAGCCATTTCGCGCATGGTAAGTAAAGTCGGACAGTCGAATTTCCTGGCCAACCTGACTACCGCTGCCGGTTTTGGCGTTTTTTATTTTACCAAGAGTAAAATGCTGATGGAATTTGGAGTGGTGGCAGCGCTAAATGTGATGACAACCTACACCATTGCATTAATCTTTATTACTATTATTTTAAGTTATTTGCCCAAGCCCACTGTGCAACGTACCCGGCATCTTACCGGACCAAGGATCAATAAAGTAATTAATACCATTGACTTTCTGGTACATCACCGTAGAAAAGCCATTTACATCACCTTCGTTATTATTACCCTGATATCCATTGTCGGGATGAACCGCATTAAACTAATAGGTTATGTGGTGGATGACCTTCCGAAAAACAACCCGATTTATTCAGATATGCACTTTTTTGAACATAACTTCCACGGAGTTTTACCTTTCGAAATTTTAGTGGATACGAAAACAAAAAATGGATTGCTGAAAAACGATGCCGTTACGCTTTATAAAATCAAAAGTCTGCAAAAGGAAATTGGCAAGCATCCCGAATTTTCCAAACCTTTATCCATAGTAGAAGCCTTGCGGTTCGGTTATCAAAGCTATCGCGGTGGAAATCCCAAATATTACAACCTGCCGTCGCTCATGGAACTGAAAAAACTTTCGGACTATGCAGGAACCATCACCGGGAAGGAAAACAAGTTTAAATCATTTTTAGATAGCTCACGACAGGTTACCCGTATCAGCTATCAGATGGCCGACGTGGGTTCGGAGCGGATGAAAAAAATTATTAAACAGGTTCAGCCCAAGGTTGATTCTATTTTTGGTAACAAGGACTACAAAGTATCGTTAACAGGTTATAGTCTTGTTTATCTGAAAGGCAATGATTATCTATACTATCATCTGTTTGTAAGCCTTATCATTGCCATTATCATTATCTGTTTGATAGAATTGGTTTTATTCCGTTCCGTTACCATCATTTTACTTTCCAAGATCCCTTGTCTTGTTCCGTTAGTAATCACGGCAGGGATTATGGGCTTTTTCGGTATCATGTTTAAACCAACCACCATCCTGATTTTTAGCGTAGCTTTCGGTATAGCATCCGACGGAACCATTTATATACTTACGGAATACCGGAATCAACTCCGCAAATCTATTGATAATTCAAAATGCGTTTCAAACACCGTGAAGGAAGTAGGATTAAGCATGATTTATATCGCCGTGATCCTGTTTTGTGGTTTTGCCATCTTTGCAGCTTCCAGTTTTGGAGGAACGCAGGCTCTTGGTATATTGATTTCTATCACACTGTTGGTATCTATGGTTTCCAATTTGTTGGTTCTGCCATCCATACTCTTATCTTTAGAAAAGCATCTGGATACCCGGCAATTTATACGGCATCCTATGCTTCCCATGCTTGAACAAACAGATGAAGACGACGAAGAAAACGAAAATGTAACTAAATAAAAAAATATGAAAGGTATTATCTTAGCCGGAGGTTCCGGTACCCGACTGCATCCCTTAACGCTTGCCGTAAGCAAACAACTGATGCCGATTTATGATAAGCCTATGGTTTATTATCCATTATCGGTGCTGATGATGGCAGGCATACGTGAAATTCTGATTATTTCTACACCTTACGATTTGCCGCAGTTCGAAAAATTGTTAGGCGATGGCAGCCGGTTGGGCTGTTCTTTCAGCTATGCCGAACAAAAAGTCCCTAACGGACTGGCTCAGGCTTTTGTGATAGGCGAGAAATTTATCGGACAGGACAAAGTGGCTTTGGTTCTGGGCGATAACATTTTTTATGGAAGCGGGCTTCAGAATATTTTGCAGCAGAACAACAACCCCGAAGGCGGAGTAGTATTTGCCTACCATGTTTCCGACCCCGAACGTTACGGCGTGGTGGAATTTGATTCGGAGCTGAAAGCTATTTCGATAGAGGAAAAACCCCGGCAGCCCAAGTCCAACTTTGCCGTTCCCGGACTCTATTTTTACGACAATTCTGTAGTGGAAGTGGCTAAAAACATCAAACCAAGTGCCCGCGGAGAATACGAAATTACCGACGTCAACAAATGCTATCTTGAACAGGGTAAATTAAAAGTCGGTATCCTTAGCCGCGGAACGGCCTGGCTCGACACCGGTACTTTTACCTCGCTGTTGCAGGCTTCCCAGTTTGTGGAAGTGATAGAGGAACGTCAGGGTTTAAAAATTGGTTGCATCGAAGAAATAGCCTTCCGCATGGGATTCATCAGTCGTAATCAACTGATAGAAATAGCCCAGCCTCTGCTGAAAAGCGGTTATGGCGATTACCTGATCCAGCTTACCGATTTATAATCAAACATATCAGTTATGCATCATTTCGGTGAATTGCTCGAAAAGGTAGAAAAAGCACTTGCGGCCATCGATTTCAAACTGTCGCCAGCCGGGTTGTACGAGCCTATTTCTTATACTCTTACTCCGGGAGGCAAGCGCATGCGTCCGGTGATGATGCTGATGGCTTGCGAACTTTTTGGCGGCGATATTGAAAAAGCGATTAATCCGGCTTTGGGAATAGAAATCTTCCACAATTTCACCCTGCTGCACGATGATATTATGGATAAAGCTCCCCTGCGCCGCGGCAAAGAAACGGTTTACCAGAAATGGGATACCAACACTGCCATTCTTTCGGGCGATACCATGTTTGCTTTTGCCCTTGATTGTCTGATTGAGACCGACACCCTGCTGATTCCTGAAATTTTACGAACATTCAGCGCTACGGCACGCCAGGTTTGCGAGGGTCAGCAATACGATATGGAATTTGAAACAGCCGAAAAGGTTACCATAGCCGATTACCTGATGATGATACGGCTTAAAACGGCCGTGCTTCCGGCGGCCAGCCTCAAAATAGGAGCCATTATTGCCGGCGCTGAACCCCGGGATGCCGAAAACATCTACCGTTTTGGCGAAAATATAGGACTGGCTTTTCAACTGAAAGACGATTTGCTCGATGTGTTTGGCGATGAAGCAACATTTGGAAAACATTGCGGAGGCGATATCACGAGCAATAAAAAGACTTTTCTTTACCTCAAAGCTTTTGAACTTGCCACAGGCAACGACCGGCTTGCCCTACAACATTATTTCGGCGGAACCGATTTTGATGAAGAAACAAAATACAGGGAAGTAAAACGTATCTACGAAAATCTGAAAATTAAAGATTTCGCCGAAAAAGAGATGGACAAATATTATCATCAGTCCCTGGTAAATCTTGATGCCATTGCTGTGGAAGAAGCGAAAAAAGCCGAGTTGAAACAGTTTGCCCAACGATTGATGAAACGGCAATCGTAACCTCTCTCCTGCTGATAAGCCTTCCTGCCAAAGTTCCAGGGATGCTTACCAGAAGCCTCGGGAGACTTCTCAAAATCCTCGGGAGGTTTCCCAAAATGCTCGGGAACCATCCCAAAATGCTCGGGAGCGATCCCAAAATCCTCGGGAACCATCCCAAAATGCTCGGGAGCGATCCCAAAATGCTCGGGAGGCTCCCCAAAATGCTCGGGAGGCTTCCCAGAATCCTCGGGAGCCATCCCAAAATGCTCGGGAGGCTTCCCAGTTAGAGATTTCTCCCTTCGGTACCAATGACAGATTTACGCAACTGGTACATTTTCTGGTAGTTTAACATTCAGTTCTTTGACAAGTCTGTTTAGTGTTTTTATCTTATTGGCTAACAATTGTTCCTCATAATGGGTGACACCTTGTTCAACAAAATCGACTCCTTTAACCATCATGCGCCAATATAGTATTGCTAATTTTCGAGCCATCGCTTTTATCGCAATACGGGGACCTTTCCGTCCTCTTAGCCTTCGACCAAAGGAGCCGATTGCAATGTTTTTACTGTTTATCAGGCTTTGTGCGATTGTACGGAAAATCTGGCCTGCTACCGGGTGCCCTTTCTTTTTAGCATTTTTGTGCATTTTCCCGGAGTTATGCTGGCCCGGGGCCAAACCAAGCCAACTTGTAAAATGCTTTTCTGTGGGCCATTTTTGCAGATCAGGTCCTGTTTCTGCCAATAGCTGCATCCATGTGTAATCGGTAATGCCTGATATTACTGTTGCATCTTTGCCCTCGAACACGTTTAAAAGGTTTTCTTCCAGTTTTTCAACACATGGTCTATGATGACGGATTGCTTTTCGTTTTTTTTTTAGATTCTGGCCCTTGCCTGATTGTCCAATCCGATTGATCACTGTATTGATCTGTTTGTCACATTCGGCAATTTGTTGCAAATAGAACATGTATCCATCATATGCCTGTTTTAATGCAAAAAGCCCAGCTTGAGTGTATTTCCCCTCCAAAGCTTTCAATACGAAGTCTTTTTTGGTTTTCAATACACTTTGATGGCACAAGCCCACAAGAACATGTTTATTCCTTTCTCCCTTGAGGATTGCTTCAATTATAGCCATACCACTTGCTCCGTGTATTTGGCTCAACACTTCCTTAAGTCTGATATTCATCAATGTTAAGGCTTTTTGCATATGGTTGATGTGCATAGCCGAGCTTTGAATGTGATCTTCTCTGAGGCGAAGATAACTTCTTAGTTCTTTTATATCGGCATCGACAACCAGGCACCTATTTAGCAATCCAAAGCTATGAAGTTCTTGTATCCATTGACAATCTTTAACATCGGTTTTTCGACCGGGAACCTGTTTGGTTTGGTGTCCATCGACAAGCCAAACATCAATACCGGCCTCTTCCAATATCTCATATAAGATAACCCAGTATACCCCGGTGGCCTCCATAGCTACTGTTTTTACCTTATGTTTCAAAAGATAATTCCGAAGCAGAAGAAAATCTTCTGTAAAGGTAGGGTGACTTACGACGGGTTGTCCTTCAACAGAGGTAAATACTTTTTTTGCCCCCACGTCAATTCCAGCAACATTTGTTCTAATCTTTTCCATTATAATAAAATATTAAGTTAAAAGATCTACACCCAAAAGGGTTTTGTTAACTAAACGTTGGCAGGCTACCAATCGGACATTCCTTTGGAGGAAGTACCATACATTATGCCTCAATCTTTTGGAACTATACTCGAAATCAGGTAAATAACACTAAACACAGGACGGTCAAACTGTGTAGATCGTAGCGCTAAGATAGGCAATTTATTCACTGTCATCTTTGCATTATGCCCCTTTTTCTTAGGGGTAGACTCTCGAAATGACGGACGTTGCTGAAAAGAAGAAGAAGAGGGAGAGTGGGCGGCTGCGCCGCCCACTCTCCCTCTATTACCATTATCTTATGGGCTGTCATTTCGACCGAAGGGAGAAATCTGTTTCATTATCACCATTTGCTTTTGTTGTAATTGGTACCAAAGGGAGAAATCTCCCTTTTCAGGAAAAAGGTTAAGAATGCGTTCGTTTACCAACAGGGAAAAAAGTCAACCCCATTTGATGAAGCGTATTTCAGGAATTTTCGAGCGCTTCCACTTCCTGGTGTAATTTTTCCCAGCGGCTCATTTCCAAATCTAATTTTCGTTTTGCTTCGTCATAATCCCGGAAAATATCGCCTGAACTCATCGCCTGTTTAAAGCTATCGGGATTCATTAAAATCACGTCCATTTCCCTGATTTTTGTTTCCCATTCGGTTATCTGTTCCTCCGATTTCTTAATCAGGTTCTGGATTTTACGAACTTCCTTTTCGTGGAGTTTTTTCTTTTCGCGGTTGATTTTGTTTGCCGACGGCTGGTCGGAAATTTCTTTCTGTTTACCAACGTTTGCTACCGCTTCGAGGCTTTTCAGCGAATCAATTTTATGACTGTCGAGGAAGTCGTAGATATCGCCGTAATATTGTTTGATGGTACGATTCTTAAATTCAAATACTTTTTTGGTCAATCCCTGAAGGAAGTCGCGGTCGTGCGAAACAATGATCAGCGTGCCATCGTATTGCAGCAGGGCATTTTTAAGAATATCCTTGCTTTGCATATCCAGATGGTTGGTCGGTTCGTCGAGCACCAGCAAATTGACCGGTGAAAGCAACAAACGGGCAAGCGCAAGCCGGCTTTTTTCGCCACCCGAAAGCACTTTAACTTTCTTGTCAATGGTTTCGCCGCTAAACAGAAAACTACCCAGGATATTGCGCACCCTCGGGCGAATATTGCCAACGGCAATGTCGTCAATGGTTTCAAATACCGTTCGTTCGGCATCGAGCAAATCGGCCTGGCTTTGCGCATAATATCCTATTTTGATATTATGCCCCAGTTTTAACTCGCCTTCATGATCCAGTTCGCCAACAATTATTTTGGAAAGGGTGGTTTTCCCCTCTCCATTCTTCCCAACAAAAGCCACGGTATCACCCGATAAAATGGAAAATTCGAGTTTATCAAGAACTAATTTATTTTCGAAACGTTTGGTCAGGTTTTTTGCTTCCAGCGCTATCTTACCGGCATGAGGGGCGGGAGGAAATTTAAAGTGTATCGACGATGCGTCTATATCCTCTATTTCCACACGATCCATTTTATCCAGCAGTTTTATCCGCGACTGAACCTGACGCGATTTGGTGGCTTTATAGCGGAAGCGTTCCACAAAGCGTTCGATCTGGGCAATCTGCCGTTGCTGATTGTTAAAGGCTGCCGTTTGCAACTCGCGGCTTTCCTGACGCAACACCACATAATCGGAATAACAGGCTTTGAAGTCGTAGATTTTCCCTAAGGAAATTTCGATGGTGCGTTGGGTTACGTTGTCGAGGAAAGCCCTGTCGTGCGAAACAATGATGACAGCACCATAGTAATCGCTCAGGAACGATTCGAGCCATTGGATGGACTCGATGTCGAGATGGTTTGTAGGTTCGTCGAGCAGGATTAAATCGGGCTTCTGGAGCAGGATTTTGGCCAGCTCCACCCTCATTTTCCAGCCACCGCTGAATTTGCTGATGGGTAACGAAAATTCTTCGGGCAGAAAGCCCAGCCCCAGCAACACTTTTTCGGTTTCGGCCTCCATGGTCTGTCCACCCATCATCTGGAAATGTTCGTTAGCGTCGTTTAGTTTTTCTATCAGCTTTGAATACTCCACCGATTCAAAATCGGTACGATGGGTTATTTCGTGGGTATATTTTTCAATATCTGATTTATATTTCAGGGTTTTGGCAAAAGCCTTCATGGCTTCATCAAACACCTTGTCGGTGCTGCTGATGGTCATTTCCTGCGGCAAATAGCCTATGGTGCCATCCGACGGAATGACTATCGTCCCTCTTTGTGGCTCCAGTTTTTTGGCAATGATTTTCAGGAGGGTGGTCTTACCCGCCCCGTTCTTTCCTACCAGGCCTATCCTGTCTCTGTCGTTGATATTAAAAGATATATCGTCAAAAAGATATTCGCCGGTAAAATGGATGGAAAGGTTGTTTACTGAAAACATGGTGGTATCGGTATAAATAATTTTTCTGCAAAGATATTAATTTTAGATTGATGGGAGGAGGGACGAGAGACAAAGGGACAAAGGGCGAGAGACGAGGGACAAAGGACGAGAGACGAGGGACAAAGGGCGAGAGACAAGTGACGAGGGGCAAAGGGCAAGAGACGAGGGATAAAGGCAAGGGACGAGGGACAAGAGGCGACATTCTGTCAATTTCTTACAGGGCGAAGTCCTTCCCGGGCAATCCATAGCCGCATTTTGTACATCAGTGAAAATACGCGTACTGTATAAATAAAAAAGGGGTCTCAAAAGAGACCCCTTAAAGAATATCAATTTAATGATTATTTGATAATGACAAGCTTTTTAACGGTTGTCTTACCATTTTCAGAAACAAAGCGTACAAAATATGTACCAGCGCTGAAGTTAGAAGTATTCAGGGTAACGGTCTTTTCCTGAGCAATATTTGCAGAAGAAACAACCATGCCTAAATTATTCATAACTTGTACAGTGCGGACATCATTAGATGCAGTGATTTTAACAACATCAGAAGCCGGGTTAGGACATACCGAATTGGAAGCAGATCCAATTTCAGGCATACCGTCAAGACCAGATTCTACACCATTTTCATACACCGGTACAAAAATGTTTCCGTCATAATCAGCAAATTCGCGTGGAGTTGGATTATCGCTCCAAATTACATTAGTAATAATTATATCAGAAACTAACCAATCGAAATTAATATCGAAGAATTTGTTATCAGGAATATTGATTCCATTCATGTCAGCTGCCCATACAAATGTGATATGGCCTGCTGAAGGATTACCAGTGGTTACTGCCTGAATACCGGTATACCAAGAATCTTCTACTATGCCGGTATATCCAAGAATTGTAGGATCGTATTCAATGGTAAACTGGAATGAACCCATGTTGGTAATATTCTTAGCATGTACAGGAACTACAAACGGACCTGCTGGAATTTCGTTAAGACTACCAATGGTAACTGTAGGAAGAGGACCATTTGCACCGGTAACAGAACCGCTAACATAGGTAGGTGTGAAAATAACGCCATTGTAATCACCAAATTCACGTGGAGTTGGATTATCGCTCCAAACTAATGTTGAAGTTTGGTTTGCTGCACCATTCCATGTAAAGTCAATGTTAAAGAAATTACCATCAGGAATATTGATACCTTCGGTTTCGGCTGCCCAAACAAAAGTAAGTTTGCCAGCAGCAGGATTACCAACGGTAACAGCTTCAATTCCGGTATACCAGTTAGAAGTTCCAACGTAAGTTAATAACGTAGGATCATATTCAATGGTAAACTGGAATGAACCCATATTGAGGACACTGTCTGCATGAACAGGAACAGAAACTGGACCAGGTTCTACATTAGCAACAGTAGCAATAGTAAGGGTTGTTGGATTAGAAAGACCAACTTTAAGAGTTACAGGAACAATAATGGTACCTACGTTAGGATCGGAAGCAAAAGTAATAGTTGCAGTATAGTCTCCTTCGGTAAGTTCGGTAGCATCAAAATGAACAGTTACATTCTGTGAATTACCAGCAGGAACAATACCTGTTTTTGGAGCAATGGTAATCCAAGGAGTTGTACCGCCACCTGGGAATGCAAAACCGTCGATTTCGGAAGGTAATGAACCAATCATTGCTGAGTTACCTGTTGTTTTATCAAACAGACGTAATTCACCGGCTGTACTGTAAGCTGCAAGATAAATAGCATCGGTTGCAGGATCCCAAGCCATACCTTGAGCATAGTTTGCATCGAATCCGATAGAACCAAGCAAAGTTGATGCTCCAGTGGTTTTGTCAATCGTGTAAGCGTTGTCGCCAACAATATCATAACCATACATTTGGCCTGTTCCGTCAATAGCAAAATCTATCAAAGCAGGAATTCCGGTAGGTCCAATCAATGTAGCTGCACCGGTAGATGGATCAACGGTATAAATCAGAGATTCCGATCCATTTGTACAAGTAGCATACAAAATACCTGTTGATTTATCGCAGGTTAAACCTGTTGGGGTATTACCACTTGCTAAACCAGCAGGACCAACGGTAGTTACATTTCCTGTAGCAACATCAATTGTCTTAATGGCACCATCATTATAATCAATGATGTACATAAAGTCAGTATGAGTACCATCAAAAGTACCTCCAAAAGGAGTAACTGTTACGCTTGCAATAGTCGTAGGACTGGATGGGTTATCCATATCAAATGACATGAATGCACCATTATTTACATCAAATCCATAAGCAACCGAACCTTTAGCACCTTTAGTAGTACCACCAGTGATAACATTAGTATTTTTTGCAGCTGGAGCTACGCCTAAAGTAGCAGGAGTATGTGCAAAATTACCATTGCTTGCTGGGATAGAAACTTGTTGTTTGCTATTTGCCTGAACAGCGGCAGTCCATGTTAACGAACCATCACCTGTATTATTAACAGCAATAGTTTGATCAGCAGTTGCTCCAGGTAGAATATTAACCGTAAGAGAAGCAGGATTGATAACCATAACAGGAGCGTTAAGAGCAATAGGTAATGTAGCGGTTTGTCCACCTGTAATTACGATGCCGGTAGTTGAGAATGAGTTGTAACCCATTGCTTCAGCCGTAACATCATAAGTACCAGCCAATATATTATTGATCGTATAAACACCATCAGAACCAGAAGTAGCTGAATAGTTATGACCAGATTGGGTAGCAGATACAGTTACATTAGGAACAACAACACCATTATGAGTTACTGTACCGGTAAGTGTACCAAAGAATTCACCTTCTACTGTGAAAGTAACCGGAACAGAAGTCGTAGCTACGTTAGGATCAGAAGTAAAAGTAACGCTTCCATGCCAAGTATAACCTTTTGAAGGAGGAGTAACACCTCCGTCCAAAGTAACAGTCACATCCATTGACGTCCCGGCAGGAACAATACCAGTTTTGGGATCAATACTCATCCATTTGCCGCCTGCGCCGCCTGGGAATGCAAATGCATCAATTTCACCAGGTAATGAACCTAATACGGCTGTACTACCAGTTAGTTTATCAAATAAACGTAGTTCACCTGCGCCAGTTGAAGCATTGTAAGCTGCCATATAAATAACATCAGATGCAGGATCCCAACACATTCCCTGAGCATAGCTTGCATCGAATCCGATAGAACCAATCAATGTAGAAGTACCAGAAGTTTTGTCAATCTTGTAAGCGTTGTCGCCAACGATATCATAACCGTACATCTGGCCTTCGCCGTCAATAGCAATATCAATCAAAGCAGGAATTCCTGTAGGACCGATAACTGTGCTTGCACCGGTAGCAGGATCAATGGTATAAAGCAAAGATTCTGTTCCATTGGTAGATGCTGCGTACATAGTTCCGTCAGTCTTATCACAGACTAAACCGGTTGGGGTATCGCCGCTTTGTAAGCCGGCTGCGCCAACTGTAGTTGCATCACCTGTTGCTATATCTACTTTTTTAATAGCGCCATCATTGTAATCAATAACATACATGAAGTCGGTATTATCGGCATCAAAGGTACCTCCAAAAGGAGTAATAGTTACATTAGCAATCGTTGTAGGATTGGAAGGATCGTCCATATCAAATGACATGAAAATACCATTATTTACCTCAAATCCATAAGCTATCGAACCTTTAGCACCTTTATAAGCGCTGGTAACATTTGCTTTATTAACAACTGGAGCAACGCCTGCAGAAGCAGATGTATGTTCGAAGTTACCATTGCTTGCAGGAATAGAAACCTGTTCTTTGCCATTCAGCAGAACAGCAGCATCCCATGCTAAAGAACCATCACCCGTATTGTTTACATGAATAGTCTGGGTAATAATCTGGCCAGCCTGAGTTGAAGCAGTAATGGATAAAGGATCAATAACCATAATAGGAGCAACCATTGCAATAGCATGAGTTGTGGTTTGGTCACCGGTAACAACAATACCTAAAGCTTCGTAAGGATTGAATCCTTCTTTAGTTGCGGTAAAGTCATAAGTACCGTACATGGTTGATGGGAATGAATAAGCACCATCAGCGCCAGTAACCATAGTATAGGTATAAACAGGGCTTTCTTCGCGGGTAGCTGTTACGGTTACGCCTTCAACAGGAGTTGTGCCGTGATTAACAGTACCGTTTAAGATGCCATAGAATGGACCACTAATAGTCATAGATAAAGCAACTGAAGGAGAACCTACGTTAGGATCGGAAGCAAAAACCATATTACCGGTTACGGTAAGGTCTTTCTGAGGAGGAATATAATTACCGTCAAAAGTAACAGTTACGGTTGCAGTTGCACCAGGAGCTATAACACCTGAATTAGGTGCAATGCTTGCCCAGTTTCCGCCACCGCCACCAGGGAATGCAAATCCGTCAATTTCACCAGGTAATGAACCTAATACGGCTGTATTACCAGTTACTTTATCAAATAAGCGTAATTCACCAGCTGAAGTTCCAGCATTGTAAGCTGCCATATAAATAGCATCAGATGCAGGATCCCAGCACATACCTTGAGCATAGCTTGAATTGAATCCAATGGAACCAATCAAAGTAGAAGTACCAGAAGTTTTGTCAATCTTGTAAGCGTTGTCAGCAACGATATCATAACCGTACATCTGGCCTGTTCCGTCGATAGTAATATCAATCAAAGCAGGAATTCCCGTAGGACCAACAACAGTACTTGCACCGGTAGCAGGATCAATGGTATAAAGCAGAGATTCTGTTCCATTGGTAGAAGCTGCATAGAAAATGCCAGCTGATTTATCACAGGTTAAACCGGTTGGGGTATCACCGCTTTGTAAGCCGGCAGCGCCTACGGTAGTTACATTACCTGTTGCTACTTCTACTTTTTTAACTGCACCATCAGTATAATCAATGATGTACATAAAGTCGGTATTGGAAGCATCAAAGGTTCCTCCAAAAGGAGTAACAGATACATTAGCAATTGTTGTTGCATTGGAAGGATCGTCAGTATTAATAGACATAAAAATTCCGTTATTTACATCAAATCCATAAGCGGTAGAACCTCTTACACCTTTGTAAGTATTGGCAACATTCGTTTTGTTAACGACTGGAGCAACACCTGCGGAAGCTGCAGTATGTTCAAAATTACCATTGCTTGCAGGGATAGAAATTTGATCTTTATTGGATTGTAAATTTCCACTCCAAGCTAACGGACCATTACCACTGTTGGTAATTGTCAGGTCGCGGGTAGTAGTTTGTCCAACAGGAACAGTAACAGTTAATGAATTAGGAGCAACTGCAATCGTAGGAGCAGTTAACTGATAGTTCTGAGTTAATGTTTGATTACCTGTAATAGCAACATTACCGGAAATTACATTGTATCCTTCTTTTGAAAGGGTTAATGCATAATTTCCAGCTTCAGCGCCATTGATTGCATAAGTACCATCGGCTGCAGTAGTAGCGGTATAAGTGCCACTTAATGCATTGGTCATCGTGATAGCAGCGCCTGCAACAGGAGTATTATCCGATAATTTAGTTACAGTACCGGCAATATTACCAACAACTTGTTGATAAATTTTGATATTATCAACATACCAGTAATTAATGTTGTATGAATTAGCTCCATAAGCACGGAAACGAACTTTAAAGCTGTGTCCGGCGGCTAATGAAGTAATGTTATAAGCATCACTTGTCCAGGCAATACTACCATTGGTGTTCTGATAATCATGAACCATCTGCCAGGCAGAGCCATCAAATACTTCAACTGCCATACCTTCGAGGGTAGAGGTAGCAAAGTTATTAAGACTAATGTCGAACTTCAAAGTTACGTTATCAGTAATGGAAGTTGCATCTAAAACTTCAGAAACCATAGCAACATTATAATTAGTAAGTGCAGGAGTCCAGCTAAACTGTGCTGAAGGAGCAGGATTACCCATAGAAGTAGTTACTGACCAGTTACTCTGATCAGGATCAAATGTCCAATCGTTGGTAGCAAAACTACCCGATGCCCAATCTTCAATTAATGGTAAACCACCGGCAACAGCAACGTTTAACGTAGCAGGAACATTAACGGTAGCATGAGCTGCATCGTTACTGTTAATAGCAAGATTTCCATTGTATGTACCTAATGCTAAACCATTAGCATCAAAAGTAACCTGAACATCTACGGAATTTCCACCAGCAACTGTTCCACTAATTGGATTAGCGGCTAACCAGTTGTAAGTAGGAGGAGTGTTAACACTATCAGATAAAGCAAAAGTAAGATTTTTGTCTAACTGTGTAGGCCACTGTGTGGAAGAAGGACACCAGGAAGTACATCCGGCGAAACCGCCACCAGGATTCTGCCATTCGAATTCATTCTGAATAGTAGGAGCAGCTTGTTTTGACCAGTACCATTGTCCATAAGTACCATAAGCCATGTTAGCGGCTACCGAAACCCAATAATTACCGGCTGTAAGAGTAACTGGAGATGTCAGGAAAACATTAACATTACCCGTTGCATCAGATATAGCAGGAATAGCAGTAAATGTAGCTACAGCAGTACCAGGAACACCGGCTGCATCGTTATAAAAAATAACGTCAACAGCAGGAACTTCACCAAGTGCACCTGATGAATAGGAGCCGGCAACATATACATGACCAACAGTCCAGGTTGAACCTGAAGGAACGATGAAATCATCTGCTCCCTGATTGCTATAAGTAGGAGAATCTGGGAATACCTGAGAAGATATACCACCTTCTGCTGAAAGATTAGCTGTTTGATCATATAAAATAGTAGCACGTCCGAATTTTGCAATGTGTTTGTTAACATTGGTAGTACTCTTAGTAATCGTAGCATAATCTACAACTTCTGGAAGAGCTCTACTTGTTTGGTTATCAACCAAAATTTTTCCGCCCTTTGCAGGAATTTTTTCGATAACGCGTTCGTATTTAGTATTGTGATTAACAATCTTAACTGATTTCACCGGATAGGCAACATCAATGGTAAAGTTTAGATCACCTGAACCAGTATTAGCAATGTTCAATGTTTGGGTAGCTGTAGCATTAGGAGCTAAATCCTGTGAAAGACTGGTTGGAGTTACAGCAATGTGAGGACCAGCTGGAGCTGATAAAGCTGTAAATTCAATATCATCAAAATAATATAAAGGATTAGTAATACCTGTTGCACCTGTACCTGAGAAGAAGTCAGTGGCAGATAACTGGTTTAAGCCAGGATTACCATTGAGTTCATTAAGACTCCATTGCCATGTGGTAAGTAAATTATCATCCATATAAACACTTGCCTGATCATTATCCAAATCAATAACATTGGTCATTTTGAACCATTGGTCATGATTATAAGGAGTAGTAATGGTATCGGCACCGGTTTGAATATTAAGAGTTCCTGCATCCTGGAAATAACATTCTAAACCCCATTCGCTGGTAGAACCTGCAAAATTGTGTAGTAAATTATAATATCCACCATGGTTAGCTGGGAGATACATCCAGAAAGAGAATTGATATTTTCCTGTAGTTTTGTTTCCAAAATTCAAAACCAAGTCATTTGCCAATTCATCTTTAACGGCATTAACGCCACCATGAGCAAAATCAGTGCTTACATAAGCATCTTCTGTTCCGCAAGGAGCATTGCTCCAGGTTGTCCAATTGGTAGGATCCTGACAAGCTACTTGTCCACCTGCTGTAAATGATTCAAAATCGTTAGCATAAATAGGAGGATTAACAGCAACAAATTCTTTGTAAGAAATGTCGTCTAAATAATATTTAGGAACATCTGTTGTGAAATTAGCATCAGCGCCTGCGAAAAAGTCAGAAGCTGAAAGCTGATTAACGCCACCGGTTCCGGTTGCGCCAAGACTCCATTGCCATGAATAAATAGATACACCATTAATAATAAGTTCGGCCAGGTCATTATCCAGGTCAATTACATTCTTAATAGGTATCCACTGATCGTGTACATAGGTAAAGGTTGCTGCGTTGTTTGCACCTGCATTAACCAATCCTGTTCCGTCGGTATGGAAATATACTTCTAATCCCCATTTGCTGGAAGTACCGGCAAAATCCTGAAGAACATTATAATATCCACAGAAATTTGAAGGAACATACATCGAGAATGTGTATTCATATTTTCCAGTAGTTTTATTTCCCATGCTTAAAACGAGGTCGTTTACGCCTTCGTCTTTAATGGAATTAACACCACTTTGAGCAAAATCTGTGCTTATAAAGGCATCTTCCGTAGGAGAGCAGGGAGCATTGCTCCATGTTGTCCAGTTGGTTGGATCCTGACAAGCTACTTGTCCACCTGCTGTGAATGATTCAAAATCGGAAGAATAAATTACAGGATTCGAGCCGCCTTGAGTTACATTAACATTAAAGTTAGGTGTCTGGTCGTTTGCCGGATTTTCATCACCAGTCAGGACAACTTTTCCATAAAGATGAGTTGCGCCTAACGTAGTGGGAGTCCAACTAAAATCAAAAGTTTTGCTTTCACCAGCTGCAATATCTACACCATTAGCAGTACCAATTACGGTATTTGCTGCATCGTACAGAGTTACAGTGTAGTTTGCTCCTGTTACAGCCTGTGCACCAGAATTAGCTACGTTTACGGTATATGTTTCAGCGGTATTTATAACCGGAGCAGCATTACCAGAAACAGAAACACCAGCTAAATCCAGGTTAGCAGAAACAACACAACTCATTGTTGCGGCCCAACCTAAGTGCATAACTGAATTATCGGAAGTGAAATGGAAGGTAATAGCTCCGGAAGTATTCGTCTGTGAAGCGATCAGTTCTACCAATTCGGCAGGAATAGAAGCTCCGGTAAAGTTTCCAATCATTGGAGCATTTACATCGGCGCCATCATACACTTTTAAAAAGTCCCAGTTATTTTCGCAATCAAAAGCAGTGAAATTAAATTTCATTTTTGCTCCGGGTGTGCTCGGGGCAATAGTCATTGTAATATCTTCGCTAACTTGATAGGTTCCGTCAGGACCACCGGTATCATAAAAACTTCCCGAACAAGTAGTAACTGTACCATTCTGCATCAAAACCAAGTTACCAAGGTTAGTTACATTTTTGGTCTTACTGTTATTGTTAGGATTTTCATCACCGGTTAGAGTTGCCGTAGCAACAATTTCGTAACCCTGAACTGCAGATAAATCGGCAGTTTGAGTAAATGTATAATCAACATAAGCACCAGCAGCAATAGGGCCTGCAATAACTTCATTTACGGCTGTTCCACCATTTAAAGTGTAGCTTACAGCAATATTTGACTGAGATACAGTACCGTTATTTTTAACTCTTACAATTACAGGTTCTGTAGCAGTAAGGTTTGGTCCGGTTACCGGAGATATAATTGATTGAAGTGCGATATCATTAGTATACGTTACAGGATTGTAAGGGATAGCAAAACCGCACATTTCAGTTGATGAAGGGAAATCGCCAACTAAAGTTGCTGCGCCCGTAGCAGGATCAACAGTATATAAACTTGCTAAAGTGGTATATCCTGCTAAATACAGAATATCATTTTCATTATCATATTCCAAATCTTGGGAATAATTAATGCTTACTCCAAGTGGTCCCACTAATGCAGAAGCACCGGTAGTTTTGTCAATGGTATATAAATTATCATCTAAGTTAGCAGCAAATAGCGTTCCGCTTGCATTGCAAGCCATACCTATAATTACTCCAGCACCTGCAGAGCCAACTAAAGTGGCAGCACCTGTTGATAAATTAATGGTATACAACTGAGAATTAGTGTTATCAGTACCAGCTCCATACATAGTGTTTGTGGAATTATCATATGCTAATGCATTAATTCCTACACCAAAAGAGCCAATAACTGTATAAGTTCCGTCAGAAGGATCAATAGTACCTAAGGTATTAGCTCCATATTCGGAAACATACCAGGTATTGTCAGCCCATGAACCAGCACATATAAAATTGGTACCGGATAAGGTTAGGGTTGAAATAGTGTTTAACGTTCCCGGAGAAGTTAAGTCAAAAGAAACCACACTATTGTCCAAAGCATTTACAGCGTACGCAGTACCTCTGTATTTGTTTTTTACCAAGCGATTTAAACTGACTGAATTAGTCGGGGCTTTTGTAAAAGTTTTTGCTTTTACACTTGCTTCAGGCATTTTAATCTGCCCTTTTTCGATCAGGTTTTTCGCCTTTTCTGTTAACACTTTTTGCTGGGCAAATGAAAAATTACCCCACAAAAAGGCTATTAAGATCATAAAGACCTTTAGAAGCCGTAAGTTTAATCTCATAATTATTTGATTTTGTAAGTAATTAAATTAATTTAAAACAATAACAATGCGTTTAACACTGTTAAAAAAATTGGTGATGGGACAGGAAATAATTAAAAATCCGTGCCCGATCAAATGCGAAAAAATGTGTCAATAATTTAGCGGGTTTCCTCCTTTCTATAAAATTAAAAATACGTTAATTGTTTGATATATACATAATTAATATTACCTCTTCCGCCCTTAACAGGCGAAAAAAATTTTAAAATATTTACATCCAAAAATACTGGAAGCGGGTTTCCTAAGTAGGGCGGTAAAAATAGATTGTTTTTTTAAAAAACACAAAGTTTTTCAAAAATTTCTTTTTTTTTTATGTTAAATCCTATATTTTATTGGAAAACTGACAAATATTATTAATATAATAATTTCATTTTGTGATTTTTATATTGCTTTCCCCGGATTATTTTTTTATCCAGCAATACCTGATTTTTCTAATCCAACCAAAATGAGAACTACGAATTATTTTTGTTTGCTACCATTTATCCCAATGTATTTTTCCGGTTTCAAAACGTTGGGGTGCTGTTTTTTTTTCGGCTGGATAACCGATAGAAATCAGGTTTATGGGGAGAATATGCTGCGGCAACTTAAATAAATTAAGGAATCCATTCATCCTCTCCGCACGTGGATAAACGCCTAACCACACAGCTCCCAAATCCAGGGCATGGGCAGCCAGCAAGAGGTTTTGTGTTGCTGCCGAACAATTCAACGCATTGTATTCGGGCGAAGGTTCAAGTTGCAAATCGCCACAAACAAGCACTGCCAATGAAGCGCCACTTAACATTGCTGAATACGGATGAAATTTCGGAATTTCATTCAACAGGCTACGGTCTTTAATGATAATAAAATGCCACGATCTGGTATTGCGTGCCGAAGGAGCATACATGGCGGCCTTTAGCAGTTCATTAATTTGCTCATCGGTAACTTTTTCACCGGAATATTTGCGTATGCTGCGGCGTTCAACGATTGTTTGTAAGGTGTTCATTTTTTTACTATTTTTACAGAAACAATTTTAACCATTTAAGATTCAATTACAATTGTAAAATTATAATAAAATGGCTTCACTTTTTAAATCTGAGATTAAAAAATCGTTAACAGGTACCGTTCAATACAAGGTTTGTGGTTCCAAAGGAAGTTATAATCTCACCTATCACGATGATGATAAAACTTGCCAGCTTTCGGAAGTTCAAAAAAAATGGTCGCATTTCTTTGAGAGCAAAACCGGTAATTATGCCTATGTGGCCGCTCAGTCAAATGTTCGCAAAGGCAAGGTCGTGGTCAGAATTTATTTCCGGGGCAAACTTGTCAAAAAAAATTCCGCTTCGGGAGATTATGCCATTGCCAAAGCCGGAGGCTATCTTTTTTAAATAATGGTACATTAAAAAAGCCAGTTCTTTATAAGGAACTGGCTTGGTTTGAGGGTGGTGTCGACTGGAATTGAACCAGTGACACACGGATTTTCAGTCCGTTGCTCTACCTACTGAGCTACGACACCTTCATTATTTGGGTGTGCAAAATTAAATAAATTTTTTAAATTTGAAAATATTTTCCTGTAAACTGCATTTTTTTATTTCCTTATCCTAATTTTACACCTTTAAAAATAGCTTGTCATTTATCCATAACAGAACAAATATCAGAGCTATGACGTTTGTACCGGCATGGTTTTTATTTTTTAATACTTTAAAATAATGAATCTAATTATTGATTTCGGAAACACACTAACAAAAGTCGGTTTTTATGAATCCGATACTTTAGCCCATTTGCACACAACCAACAATCTATCGTTAAAAGCGCTCAAAAACCTTATCGAAGAACATGCGCCTGTAAAAGCAGCCATCCTGTCCTCGGTTATCAATTATCCCGAGGAAATAAATAAATACCTTAAACTAAATTTTACATTCATTGAACTGGACGAACACACTGATATTCCGCTGAAAAATTGCTTTCAAACGCCCGAAACACTGGGAAAAGACCGCCTGGCTGCCGTAGTTGCGGCTAACAGCTTATATAAAAATCAAAACATTATGGTAATTAATGCCGGCACATGCATTACTTATGATTTGGTCAACTGCGAGAATGAATATCTCGGTGGCGCCATCTCTCCCGGAACTACTATTCGTTTTAAGGCATTACATACTTTTACAGATAAACTTCCGTTAATTGAAAATAGCATGCCCCCAACAATAGTGGGTAAAACCACTCAGGAGTGCATACTGTCGGGAGTAATGAATGGTGCTTTAGCCGAAATGGACGGCATGATAGGTTTTTTTCGTTCACATTACCCTGATTTAAAGATTATTTTAAGTGGCGGTGATGCAAAATATTTTGATAATAGATTAAAAAATAGCACCTTTGCATTCCCAAATATTGTATTAAACGGATTAAACATCATTTTAGATCATTATCTTGAAAAATAAAACCATTCGTATTCTATTCTGCCTGCTGTTTTTGGTATTTATTTCCGGTACTATGTTGGCACAAAACCGTATCAGTTCTCCTTATTCCCGTTTTGGAATAGGCAATTTATTCAACAATGCAAATACCTATAACTTATCAATGGGCGGTACGGCCTATGCTTTACGAAGTCCAATGCATGTCAATGCAGCAAACCCGGCCTCCTATACAGCCTTTGATACCACTTCGTTTGTGTTTGAAGGTGGACTGATAAGCAATTTTTCAACTCTTAAAACGGATTTGCTGAGTCAGAAATCAAATTATACTTCGTTAAGTAATTTGTTGTTCGGTTTCCCCGTTACAAATTGGTGGAGATCAAGTTTCGGCTTAGTTCCCTTTAGCAACGTAGGTTATAAAATTGTTTCAAATAATATAACGAGTATAGATTCCTTATATTCGGAATACCCCGATTCTGTTTTCAAATTGAGCTATCAGGATAAATACGAAGGGTCGGGAGGAATTAATCAGGTATACTGGGGTAATGCTTTCAAACTGAATAAAAATCTTTCCATAGGCATAAATGCAACCTTTTTGTTTGGCTCCATCGAAAAAATTTCCGCTACCGAATTTCCTGATTCTGTCACCTATTTCAATTCCAGAACCAGTAAAACCACTTATGTTCATGACTTTTATTTTACTTACGGAATTCAATATTTTAAACCGCTTAAACATGATTTAACCTTCGGTGCAGGCGCTGTTTTCAGTAAGTCTTCTAAAATAAAAGCCACCCAGGACATACTCTCGGAAACCTATACCATTGGATCGGGGGATATCATTCAGCCAAGAGATTCTATTGTTTACAAAGACGGGGGTATAAAAGGTGATATTATTATTCCTACAAATTTTGGGATTGGTTTATCCCTTAAAAAATCTGATATCTGGTTAGTTGCCACCGATTATCAATGGCAAAACTGGAATAAGTTCAAATCATTTAACGAAAAGGATTCTTTGAAAAATAGTTGGCGTGCCGCCATTGGCGCACAATACGTGCCTCAGAAAGCAATATTTCCACGAATGTTCGACCGTATTGAATACCGTTTAGGTTTCCATTATTCCAAAACATACCTTGAATTACAAAACAACCAACTCAACGAAATGGGATTCAGCTTTGGTATCGGATTGCCTTTGCGCAAATCCAAATCAAACATCAATTTCGGTATTGAAGTTGGCAGACAGGGTACCACGGCAAACAACCTTTTACAAGAAAATTATTTTAAATTTTCGCTAAGTGTTTCGCTAAGCGAACGATGGTTTATAAAAAGTAAATACGATTAATCCCGTTGAAAACTACACACCTATTATTATCGGGTATTATTAATATTTCTCTCGGAATTTCGCTTCTTTCACCGACGGTTTTGTTTACATCGTGTGAAAATGATGTGAATGAGGCAAATAAAATTTCCAAACTTGATTCTATTCCTGTCGAATCAGTAAAAAATATTGAAGTCGTTTATAGCGAACAAGGCCGGATACAGTTTGTACTTACCAGTCCATTGCTTCTTAACCATCCGGGCGAGGATGAATTTCTTGAATTTCCCCATAGCTTTAAAGTGGTTATGTATGATTCCCTTAAGCGTCAAAAAAATCAACTTACCGCAAACTACGGAGTGAAATACGAAAAACGCAAACTCATGGAAGCCAAAGGTAATGTTATATTGCTCAATCATTTAAAAAATGAACGCCTGAATACCGAGCATCTTGTATGGGATCAAAAAAAGAAAATAATCTATTCCGATAAATTCGTAACCATACATACCCAGGACAAAATAATCTATGGCGACGGATTAGCGTCCGACGAAAATTTTGATAAATGGCACATTATCAAAGTAAAAGGCATTTTTTATGTGAATGAATGATGCTCTATTCTATAAATATCTGACCCTTAGCAAATACACCCTATACGACAACTACCAGTAATATTATTTATTATTATTTTGTAATTCAACCTTTTATATTTAACAATCAAACATTCCATTACTTAAATTTTAAATTCCCGCAATTTTCAATTTCTATCTGGGTTTTTGTATTTGAAAAAATTCATGTATGTTTGCAAATTCTTAAAAATTAACAAAAATGGCATTAATAGGTAAAATAAGAAAACATTCAGCATTTCTTCTAATTGTTATTGGTATTGCATTAGCTGCATTCATTTTAGGTGACTTCACCCGCAAACGTTCGAGGGGTGGAAATTATGTTGGGAAAGTTAACGGTGATCAAATATCAATTTCCGACTTTAATTCCAAAGTGGATGAAAATATTAATATGCAAAAACTTAATTCCGGCAAAGATAATCTTACGGCAGCCGAAAATTTTAATATCCGGAACTCCACCTGGAACCAAATGGTTATGGATATGCTGTTAAACAAAGAATATGAAAAACTGGGATTAAACATAACTACCGAAGAATTGGACGACCAGATCCGTGGTAAAAACCCACATCAATATATTCAACAAAACTTCCGCGACCCGGAGACCGGACAATTCAACCCTGCTTTGGTTAATAACTTCCTGCAAAATCTTGATAAAGTTGATCCTAAGATGAAGGAACGTTACCTCTACCTCGAAAAAGCAATAAAAATTGATCGTCTGGAAACGAAGTACAAAAACTTGATTACCAAAGGATATTATGTTCCAAAGGCTTTTGCCCAGATGAACTATGAAGCCTCAAGCAAATTAGCTCAAATTCGTTATTTTGCACCGAAATATCAAACCATTCCGGACAATTCCGTTAAACTCACCGATGAAGATTTTCAGAAATACTATGACGAAAACAAATATAAATTCGATCAGGAAGCTTCGCGTGACCTTGATTATGTAGTATTTGACGTGGTACCTTCGGCTACTGATATCAAAAAAATTACGGATGAAGTTAATAAACTGAACGAAGAGTTTAAAACCACTACCGAAATACAAAGTTTTATAAATTCGGTTTCCGATACACGTTTCGACAGCACCTGGCATAAAAAAGGGACATTGTCTCCTATGATTGATTCCCTGTTATTTAATGCAGCGGTCGGACAGTTCTACGGACCTTACCAGGAAAACAATGCTTTCCATATCGCAAAGCTATTAGCCGTACAGATGCGCCCCGATTCAATGAAAGCAAGCCATATCCTTATTTCCTTCAATGGCGCTAATGGCAATCCGGAAAGTAAACGGACAAAAAAAGAAGCCAATCGTATAGCCGACAGTATTTGTTCGGTGGTTAAAAAAGATGCTGCCAAATTTGATATTATTGCTAAATCTACATCTGAAGATCCATCAGCAAAGAAAAATAACGGAGATCTGGGTTGGTTTGCCGACGGTTCTATGGTTGGACCTTTCAACGAAGCCGTTTTAAAAGGTAAGGTAGGCGATTATACAGTCGTTGAATCTCCTTTCGGATATCATGTAATAAAAATTACCGGCAAAAAAGAACCGGTTAAAAAAATTAAAGTTGCTATGCTTGATCGTATTATCGAACCGGGCAATCAAACATTCCAGGATATTTACGTGAAAGCAAGTTCTTTCCAGGGAGCATCCAAAACGATGTCTGCTTTTGAAAATAATGTTAAAAAACAAAATTTAAACAAGCGCGAAGCTCAGTATGTTCGTGAAATGGACAATACCATTGCCGGACTTACTTCTCCCCGCGAATTGATTCGCTGGGCTTACAATGCCGACAGAAAAAAAGGTGATGTTTCCACCGTTTTTGATGTTGAAGGCTCCTACGTTGTTGCCGTTGTAAAAGAAATTCGTGAAAAAGGAATCAGTCCGCTGGAACAGATTAAAAAGCAGATTGAACCTTTGGTAAAACGAGATAAAAAAGCACAAATGCTCACGGCCAAACTTAACTCCGCTTTGGCAAAAACTAAAGATCTGAACGCTTTAGCCGCTCAATTTTCTACCAAAGTTGACACAGCAAGTATTACCTTTATGGGATATAATCTTCCGGGCTACGGCAGAGAATTAAGCGTCATCGGACGTGCTTTTTCCGAAAAACCTGGTGTTCTTTCCAAACCCATTAAAGGTGAAATGGGCGTATTTATTGTTTTAGTTGACCAATACCAGCCAGCGCCTCCCGTTAGGGATTATAACAACATGAAAAACATGATGATGGGAAGCTTTTCGAGCCAGACAGCCAACCAGATATTTACTGTTATGAAAGATAAAGCTAAAATAAAAGACAATCGTCTTCTTATTTATTAAACCCACCTTTCATAAATAAAAAAGGACGCTTAACGGCGTCCTTTTTTATTTTAAACTATATTGTGTTTACATCCAGCTTTTGATTTCTTCAATCTTTAGTGGCTGAATATCGAGTTTCATCTTTTTGCGCAAACCTCCCAAATCGTTGAGCAGCTTATTGGGATTAGCCTTTTTAAGCTCCTGAGCCGTTGCAAAACCAGCTTTTTTTATCACAGGTACCCATAATTCAGGAACGCCCATTTCTAAAAAATCTTTATCCGATGATGGTGCCGTTACGGTTTTATTCTCGGGACGCATCTGCGGAAAGAACAAAACATCCTGTATGGACGGAGAATTTGTCATGATCATACTCAAACGGTCGATACCAATGCCAAGACCTGCCGTAGGCGGCATACCGAACTCAAGCGCACGGAGGAAGTCTTCGTCCAAAACCATACTTTCCGTATCGCCACGGCGTCCCAATTCAAGCTGCGCTTCAAAACGCTGGCGTTGATCAATGGGATCGTTAAGTTCCGAAAAAGCATTACATATTTCCTTGCTGTTGCAGATGGCTTCAAACCGTTCGACCAAGCCTGGTTTATTGCGGTGTTTTTTGGCAAGCGGCGACATTTCTATGGGATAATCGGTAATAAAGGTCGGTTGTATCAACTTAGGTTCACAGGTTTGTCCGAAAATCTCATCAATCAGTTTACCTTTGCCCATGGAAGGATCAACCTCCACACCGGCTTTACAGGCAACTTCGGTCAGTTGTTTTTCATCCATTTCCGAAATATCGGTTCCGGTAAAATGCTGAATGGCTTCGTACATGGTAAAACGTTTCCATGGGCGTTTAAAATCAATCACGTTGTCGCCTACGGTTATCTGAGTCGTTCCATGCAAATCGAGGGCTATTTTTTCCACCATTTCTTCCACGGTATTCATCATCCATTCATAATCCTTATACGCCACATAAAGCTCCATCTGTGTAAACTCAGGATTATGAAAACGATCCATGCCTTCGTTACGGAAATCCTTTGAAAACTCGAACACGCCGTCGTATCCGCCTACGATTAGCCGTTTCAGGTATAATTCATTGGCTATACGAAGATATAATGTAAGATCGAGGGTATTATGATGCGTGGTGAAGGGTCGTGCGGCAGCGCCTCCATAAAGCGGTTGCAATATCGGGGTCTCCACCTCAAGATAACCTTTCTGGCTCAGAAGCTGGCGCATGGAATTAACCAACTGGTTGCGTTTTACAAAAGTATCTCTGACTTCCGGATTAACGATCAAATCCACGTACCGCTGACGATAACGCTGTTCGGGATCGGTAAACGCATCGTAAACCACATTATCCTTTTCTTTTACGATAGGCAACGGACGAAGCGATTTGCACAACACTTTATATTCTTTTACGTGTATGGTTATTTCACCCATCTGAGTGATGAACACAAAACCACTAACACCGATGATATCGCCAATATCGAGCAGTCGTTTAAAAACGGTATTATACATCGTTTTATCCTCACCCGTACAAATATCATCACGTTTAAAATAAAGTTGTATTCTTCCGGAAGCATCCTGCAATTCTACAAACGAAGCGGCACCCATGATACGACGGCTCATAATACGGCCGGCTATTTTAATTTCCTGATATAATGTATTGTCATTGGGAAATTTATCGAGTATTTCTTTTGTAGTAACGTTAACTTCAAATTTTTCGGCAGGATAGGGATCAATTCCCAATTTGTATAACTCCTGCAACGAATTACGGCGTATAGCTTCTTGTTCGCTTAATTCCAGACTCATTTTTTAAAATTTTTTGCAAAAGTAAGGAAATTTAACCAGTAAAGTCAATTCCTGTTAAAACAGGATGTTGACGGGTATGACTTTTTAGCAGCTAATTTTAATAAGAATAAAAACGATTAGGCCTGAGGCATCAGATTACCTTTTTCACCAGCACTTTATCCACGCGGTTGCCATCCATATCCATCACTTCAAAACGGAAGTTGTTCATTACAAAAATATCGCCGGCAGAGGGAACTTTGTTAAGCATAAACATGGTAAGCCCGCCCAGAGTGGAGAAATTTTTCGACTCGATGAGTTCCGACAACGAAGGCATTCCCAGCAGATCCTTCAGTTCATCGAGGCTAAGACTGCCGTCAATAAGCAACGAACCATCTTCACGACGGAATATTTCGGGCTGTTCATTATCCTGTAGTGCCGGAAGATCTCCCAGAATATGTTCGGAAAGATCGTGCAGCGAAATCAGTCCTTCTACGGCGCCAAATTCGTTCACCACTATACCAATGTGAATTTTCTTTTCACGGAATATTTCAAGAACTTTTAAGGCTGGCAACAATTCGGGAAAATACAAAGGTCTGGATAGGATTGCCCTTAAATCAAGTTGCTTTTTTTGTGTATAAGCTAATAATATATCTTTTACCGATACCATACCCAGCATGTTATCAACGGTGGTGTCGCAGACAGGAAAACGCGAAAAACTGGTTGTAAGAATTTTCTCAATAATTTCTTCTTCAGAATGATTCACATCAAGAAATTCAATGTCCATGCGGGGAGTCATCAGGTCATAAGCCGTTTTATCGCCAAAGCGAAAAACCTCTTTAATGATTTCGGATTCTTTTTGATCAATAACTCCCTGTTCAGATCCCTGACGGATAAGTATTTTAAGCTCTTCCTCTGTAACAGGTGGTTTCTCCTGTGATTTTATTCCCAATATTTTTAAAAGCATTCGCGTAGAAAAGCTTAAAAAAACAACCAGCGGGTAGGTAATATGCGAAATGAATCTCATAAAAGGACTCAGTAAAAGGGTAATCCGTTCCGGATTATTGAGGGCTATTGTTTTTGGCAACAATTCGCCTAACACCAGCGACAAGTAGGTTATGGTTGCTATAGCTATCACCAGCGACAAGGCTGGCGCTGTCACGGCAGAAACACCCAATTTTATAAGAACTGGCGTTAAATCTCCCGAAAATGCGTAACCGCCATAAGCTCCAGAAATTATACTTACCAAAGTAATGCCTGTCTGAACAGTAGAAAGAAATTTCTCAGGCTTTTCCAGCATTTTCAACGCTATTTTGGCACTACTATTTCCTAATTCCGATTTTTCGTACAATCTTGATTTACGGCACGATACCAAAGCCATTTCAAACATAGCAAACAGCCCGTTGAAAAGTATTAATATCAGAATGACAAAATAAGACATGAATCAAATAAAATTTAACCAAAGATACTACTTTTTTCAACAAATAATAAAACTGACGATTTCTCTATCCGTATTGGATAGCAACCACAAAATGTATTATTTGAGGGGCAAAAATAAAAAAAGCCCGTCTGATTCAGGCGGGCTTTTTTAAGAATAACAATACGTTTATTGTACTTCAATAATCAGGTATTTGGATGCACTCCAGAATTCCTGATAATTTGTAATGGTTATACTTTGAACCTTCTTCCCGTCAGCATTCAGCTTGTACGAAGAAGTAGGATGATTGCTTATCATCTTTATTTTTTTGCCACCAATTGGAATTTCAAGGGTTTTGGTAACGTCAATTTTTACAAAGAATGATTTATTGAAATCGGCCAATAATTTGTTGCCACGCATAATCACTTTTTGCGCTTTTAATTCCTTTTTGGTTCCAATGCAGTAGTATCCAGTGTTTAAAGCGGCTGTTTGTGCATCAATTTTAGATGTTTGTTCCGAAATTGTTTTACCCTGAGCGGCAGTTTGCTCAGATAAATCTTTAACAGAAGCGTTTAATTTGGCATTGTCAATGTTCAGCTTTGAAAGTTGAGCTTTTAAATCGGCAATTTCAGCATCTTTTTCTTCAATCAGTTTGTTCAGATGTTCAATCATTTTCTCCAGTTCGGCAACTTTAAGATTGGATTTTTTCAATTTTGCACGTAACGAAGCTAATTTTTGTTTGTTCTGAATTTGAAGATCATTAATGGTTTGAATATCCTTAATGATTTGGTCTTTTGCATTTTTCTTAACTTCTACATTACCAGAAGTATTCTCATTAATAATCATCTCTTTTTTCTTTACAGAATCAAGATTTGATTGAATTTCGTTGAACGATTGAATGTAACTCATTAATGAAGTGTCCTTCATTTGCACCTGACTCATCAGGCTGTCATTTTTAGTTTGTAAATCTTTGATTTTCTTTTGATTACAACTAAACGCCAGGGGAACGATTAGTAATATCCACAATAGTTTTTTCATAGCCGGTATTTTTTATTTGTTAATATTTTTAGGTTACAAAATTACAACTATTTAATCAATTTTAACGGGAATGAAAAAATATTAGCATTTATAAGCTCTCATTATGATATTTTTAAAATATTGGTTTAATTATTTAATTGTTTTTTAAGAAGTTATTTATTCCAAGAAGTAAGCTATTTTTGTAAAAAATTTTAACAAATGAAAGAATTCTCCCAAATTATTCTCAAACACTCCAAAGATGAAATTGTTCGGCGGTTTCACCCATGGATTTTTTCCGGAGCCATCAAAGCAATAACAGGCAATCCGCAGGATGGCGATGTGGTTGAAATATATTCTGATAATCAGCAATATCTTGCAACCGGACATTATCAAACCGGTTCAATAGCCGTTAAAATATTTTCGCACCGTCAGGTTGTGCCTGATTATTCATTCTGGAAATCAAAAATTCAGGCAGCTTACGATTTAAGAAAAAAAATTGGATTAGTCGACCAGGAACAAACCAACGTTTACCGTTTGATTTTTACCGAAGGCGATGGTATGCCCGGACTTATTGTTGATATTTACGGTCAGACGGCTGTTCTACAATCTCATTCTGTGGGCATGCATAATATTAAAGACCACATTTGCAATGCCATAACAGAAATATATGGTGATAAAATACAGGCAATTTTTGATAAAAGCGCCGATACCATGCAAAAGATGACCGGGATGAACACTTCCGATCAATATCTTTTTGGCAACAAAATCAATGATGTTGTTGTTGAAAATGGTCATAAATTCAGTATTGATTGGGAAACAGGACAAAAAACAGGTTTTTTTATTGACCAGCGGCAAAACCGGCAATTGGTTGCCCAATATTCAGACGGTAAAAAAGTATTGAACTGTTTCAGTTATACCGGAGCATTTTCTGTTTATGCTCTGAAAGCCGGCGCTACGATGGTTCATTCTGTTGATAGTTCGAAAAAAGCAATTGAACTCACCGAAAAAAATATTTTTTTAAATAATTTAGATAATACGCACCATCAATCATTTAACATTGATGCTAAGAAATTTTTGCCTGAAATGCCGGATGATTATGATTTGATCATTCTCGACCCTCCGGCATTTGCCAAGCATCTTCATCAACGTCATCAGGCAATTAAAGGTTATAAGCAAATCAACTATCAGGCGATTAAAAAAATCAAATCCGGGGGCATTTTATTCACATTTTCCTGTTCGCAGGCTATTGACCGTAATCTTTTCACTTCTACGGTTATATCCGCTGCTATTGAAACAGGTAGAGATGTTAAAATACTACATCAACTTTCACAGCCATCCGATCACCCCATCAATGCTTTCCATAACGAAGGCGAATATCTGAAAGGATTAGTGCTTTATATAAAATAAACGATAATTATCAAAAAAAACCGGCTCAGGATATCCTGAGCCGGTAAAATAAACAACAATTTATTCTTTTCTATAGCCTTTTATTTCTTTTTAGCTTTAGGGGTTTCTTTGGGGGTAGTTGTTTCTTTAGGAGCAGTTGTTTCGCTGGCTTCCTTTTCCTTAAGACTGTTTTCGGAAATTCCTAACTTTTTCATAACCAATGTCAAAATGTTATCGCTGTTTTCGGCTGTATAAAGAATGGTAACTCCATTATCGCCACTGTTAAGTATATATGTATAGCCATTTTCCTTGGCTACATCGCGAACACCTTTTTTGGCTTTTTCGATAATAGGTGTTGTAAGTTCGGTTTCTTTAGCTTGTAAATCCTGTTGGGCGTTTTGTTGAAAAGCCTGCATACGATCCTGCAAATCCTGAATTTCTTTTTCTTTGGTTTGTTTTATAATAGCAGACATAGTGGCTGCATTGGTCTGATAATCACTATACTTGCCTTCCAATTCGGTTTGCATTGCTTCATATTGGCCTTTAATGGTTTGCTGATAATTGGCAAAAACTTTCTGTATTGAGTCCATTCCTGGCATCATGCTATATAATTTGGCAAAATCCAAATGACCAATTTTAGAATTTGTTTGTGCCGAAGCAGAAATAGAAAAAATAAAACATATTACTACAACAAGGGTTTTGAATAAATTTTTCATACTTTTTTGATGATGTTTAATGACAATTTAATAAATAATATAAAATGCAAATTTATGGAAATTCGTTAACTATCCATTATTTTTTACCTTCATTTTTTTTGCTTTGTTCCGCTGTTTTTTTGCTCGGATTGACTTTTTTGTTCGGGTTGAGTTTTTTTGGTATAGGTATATCCCATTTTATCAAGCACGTTATCGCTCAGATCGTATTTTGGATTGGAATACAGCATGGTAAGACTTCCAGACTTGTCAAATATCACGGCATAACCGCCATCTGTTGAAAGTTCTTCGATGGCATTATAGATTTTTTCCTGTAAAGGTTTTACCAGTTCTTCGCGTTTTTTTGACAAGTCACCATCTTTTCCAAAACGTTTTTTTTGTAAATCTTTGGCTTCTTTTTCTTTGGCTACGATAGCATCTTCCTTTTTTTGCTTGGCATCGGCAGGTAAAAGCATGACTTCTGCCTGAAAATCCTTATACATTTTATCAATTTCCGTAAATTTTGCTTCAATTTCTTTTTGCCACTGTACTGATAATTCATCTAATTGTGCCTGAGCATCTGTGTATTCCGGAATATTTTTTAAAATATATTCCGTATCAACAAAGGCAAATTTCTGGGCAAATGAAAAAGCAGTAGCCGTAAATAAAATAATTGCGGTTAAAAATATTTTTTTCATGTTTGATGATTTTTGTTAATTGATATCAAATTACTTGCCAATTTTTGAGAAATGCAAAATTAAATTATTTTTTGAAATAAGGACTTAGAAATTAACTTCATTGTAAATATTTCATTAAAATATTTCTATGATCGTGTTACAAATTCTCAATATAATATTAATCAATGGATTGGTTGATAGAAAAATGGAATTGTCCTTTGCTTGCCGAGGGAAGACCGGGAATATCGTCCAAACCGTAACCATAGTCTAAACCGAGTACGCCAAACATAGGCAAAAATATCCTGACTCCGGCTCCGACAGATTTTTTAATGTCGTAGGGATTGAATTGTTTGAAATTTCTCCAGGCATTACCCGCTTCCAAAAACGACAAAACATAGATAGTTGCACTGGGATTGAGTGATATTGGATAACGCAATTCAAGGGTGTTTTTATTAAAAATAGTACCTCCACTGTTTTGATTAGAGGAATAATCGGGAGTCATCGATTCGTTGCTGTATCCCCGGAAGCCAATAATTTCCCTGCCATCCAGATTTGTTGAACCCGACAAGCCATCACCGCCAAGGAAAAATCTTTCAAAAGGAGTGATGCCTAAGGTACTGTTATACGATCCTAAAAATCCATATTTTACACGGGTATTTAAAACCAGATCGCCAATAATGGTTTTGAACCAATTGGCTGTAAAATGCCATTTATGATATTCTATCCATTTGTATTTTGCATCTTCAGTCATGGTTTTATAATCCTTATTGCTAAACATTGAATAAGGAGGCGTAAAGGCAACATCTAATGAAATTTCGGAACCAAACCTCGGATAAATAGGGGCGTCGATGGATCGCCTCGACAGATTAATCTGATAATTAAAATTGTTAAATTGTCCGTTCCCTGTACCAAATGAAAAGATTCCAGAATAATTTTTTAGATTATACATTTGCAAATTAATGCTTTGTGATAAAATGAAATAATCGTCGGGCCATTCCAGACGCTTACCCAAACCAAATGAAAATCCATCAATTTTAAACGATGAGTATAAAGAATTGCTTTTGGCGTAACCATTATTATATAGTGAATGATAATACGATACGCTGAATGAATTTGGCTTGCTACCGCCCAACCAGGGTTCGACAAACGACAGGCTATAATTATAATAGCCCTTGCCATAGGATTGAAAACGGATACTAATCTTTTGGCCACTACCCATAGGGATGGGTTTCCAGGCATCTAATTTCAAAACATCTTTTAACGAAAAATTGGTAAGAGACAGCCCAAGGGTTCCGATTACACGTCCATAACCCCAACCGCCCTGCAATTCTATCTGATCGGAAGGCGCTTCTTCCACTTTGTATTCTATATCCACGGTTCCGTCAACAGGATTGGGTTGAACATCCGGTACAATTTTTTCCTGGTCAAAATATTTCAAAGCTGCCAGGTCGCTGCGTGAACGTATAATATCGGAACGGCTAAATAACTGTCCGGGTTTTGTACGTAATTCACGTATAATCACATGGTCGTTGGTTTTTGTATTGCCTTTTACGGTTACTTTATTAATGGTAGCCTGCTTGCCTTCATACATGCGCATTTCAAGATCAATGGAGTCGTTTTCCACTGCTTTTTCAACAGGATTGACCTGAAAAAACAAATATCCATCGTCCATGTACAAAGAGTAAACATCAAATCCGCCCGGGCTTTGCATCAGATTTTCTTCCAACCGTTTTTGATTATACACATCACCCTTTTTAATATTTAAAATGGCGCTTAGATATTCAGCAGGATATTTTGTATTTCCAACCCAGGTAATATTACGGAAATAATATTTATGTCCTTCCAGAACATTAATATTCAAACCAATTGAATTATCGGATGTTTTATAAACAGAATCATCCAAAATCCGGGCATCACGGTATCCCAACTCGTTGTATTTTGCAATCAGTTTGGTTTTATCTTCCGCATAGTCATCTTCAATGAATTTGGAAGCTTTGGCTATTCTTATTTTAATGTTTTGATTTATCGATTGAGCTAAGCCAGTAGTGTACCAATCCATCGTTTTACCAAAAGCCAGCTTATACGTATTGAGCAGCATCCAGTCAACTATTTCAAACGGGCGAAACAGGCCTTTTTCTTTGGTGTTTTTTAACGCATTTTTAAGTTGAATGTTCGACAACGTTTCGTTGCCTGTAAAATTTATTTTGCTGATTTTTACTTTGCTATGCTTTTTGATAGCAATTTCAAGAATCATATTGTTTTCCTTGGAAGTATCCTTAACCTGCGAAATGATTACTTCGGTATTTAAATAGCCTTTTTTGGTAAAATGCTTTTTGATGATATTGGTGGTCCGCATGATGACATTTTCGGTAACTACGTCGCCATGAGTAAGTTTAATTTCGTCGCGTAGTTTATCTACTTCTCCTTTTTTTACGCCTTTAAAAGAAAATTTGGAGAGTCTCGGACGTTCGCGAAGATCAATATTGAGAAAAATTACGTCGCCCTGAATTTTGGTAGCCGTAATTTTAATGTTTTCAAATAAACCCTGTTCCCATAATTTTTCGATGGCTTTTTTAATTTCGTCGCCGGGGATGGTAATAGAATTCCCAACGGTTAAACCTGAGAGCATTATTAAAACATTATTGTCCAGATACTGCACCCCAGAAATAGTAACACCACCCAGCTCATATTTTTGAGGATTGAGATAATCAATTTCTCCAACATTGCTGCCTACAGATATTTGAGCTTTGACATTACAAGAAATTGTACTAAAAAACAGTATCAGCAAAAAAATGAATGCCGGTATTTTTATTTTTTTAAGAACCATAAACGGGTTGCTATTCATCTACGTTAAATTATGAGTTAATTTGTTCACTGGTCAAGCCAAACCTTCGTTCGCGCTTTTGGTAATCGAGTATGGCTTCGAATAAATCGTCCTTACGGAAATCAGGCCATAATTTATTTGTAAAATATAATTCGGAATAGGCTATTTGCCAAAGCAGAAAATTACTTACCCGATATTCTCCGCTAGTACGGATGAGCAATTCCGGATCGGGAATATTGGCAGTTGTTAAATATTCGGAAAATACTTTTTGGTCTATTTCATCGGGATTTATGCCGCCGGTTTTAACTTTATCAGCTATGCGTTTTACGGCTTCGACAATTTCCCATCGAGAGCCATAATTCAGAGCCAATACCAGCGAAGAGCGGGTATTGTTTTTGGTGCTTTCAATGGCTTCGTTTAGTTTGTTATAGCATACACTTCCAAAGGTTCGGGTGTCGCCAATAGTCAGCAGGCGGATATTATTTTCGTTAAGCGTTTTCACTTCTTCGCTGATCGTTTTTGCCAACAACGTCATCAGCGCATTCACTTCATTTTTCGGACGGTTCCAGTTTTCGGTCGAGAAGGCATAAAGCGTTAAATAGCCAATACCCAGCTCGGCGGCAGCCTCGGTAGCTTCTCGCACAGCTTTCACAGCACTTTCATGACCGAAAATTCTCATTTTCCCACGCTGTTTTGCCCATCGGCCATTGCCGTCCATTATAATGGCAATATGCTTTGGAAGCTTGGTTAAATCTATTTTATCCTTTAAACTCATTTCAGTAATGCTGTTATTTATGCTTTTTATACGATTTCACGCTGTTTAAACAACGCGGACGGCTACCAATTTCAATTTTATAGGTTAATGTAACGCCTGCAAACGAATACCAGTCATTGGTTTGAGAATCGCTGTATTGCCGCTTATCGGTATCCGAATACGTAGCAGCCATTCCGTCAATGTAATCTGTATATGTCTTTCGCAAACCCCATTCAGCGCCCAGTCCAATTTTGGGAGTTAAACTATATTTAACTCCAATTCCAAATGGCACACAAAATGAATTGGCATATTTCGACGAAAAAAATCCCATTCCGGCGAACATATATGGCGAGACATATGTTTTGTAACTGCCGGTAAAATAATCAAGGAAATTCACTTCCATTTGTGCACTAACTTCTGTAACATCAGCTTTAAACTTTGCTGAACGGTCTTTTTTATATTTTATAACTTTATCGTCGCTGCTGAGCGTTCCCCGCAAAACATTTAAACGCACGGTCCACCGCGTATCCAGATTATAACGGGCAATCAGTCCATAGGACGGTTTAACCATAGTAAATTGTTTACCAGGGTTAATATCGCCCAAATAGTAAGCTCCTCCTCCATATATACCCGTTTCAATATCCTGAGCAAAAACCGCTTCAGAGATCAACAGTACAAAGGCAAATGCTATAAATTTTTTCATTAAAAATTGGCTGTAAAATTAAGATTCTTTTTTATCGGAAGCAATATTTTACTGATAATTTGATATTTAGTTACGAAAATCGAGTCCCCATTTTAGTTTTTTTCTAATCGTTGCAAAAAAATCATCGTTGCTTTGCTTAACCAGATTAATTTTAAAATCAGCCTTGCTAATCAGCAGTTCGGTGGATGAATCTATGGTAACGGAACGGGAATCGAGCCCGACTAAAAAGCGATTTTCCCTGCCTTCCACGTTTATCCTTATTAGACTGTTGTCGGGTATAACGATGGGACGCACGGTTAAATTGTGTGTGGCTATGGGCGTGATAACAAAATTCTCAGAATCAGGAGTGAGAATGGGACCATTACAACTAAGCGAATATCCGGTGGATCCGGTAGGGGTAGCTATGATTAAACCATCAGCCCAATACGAGTTCAAAAACTGGTTATTCACATATACATGAATCAGTATCATGGATGAAGAATCTTTTTTATTGATGGTAAGCTCGTTCAAGGCAAAGTTCAAGTTTCCGAAAAGATCCGGTGATTGAAGCTGGATCAACGAACGCTGGTTAAGTATAAAATTGCCTTTAACAATCTCCTCTACTGCCGGAATGATCATTTCCTTTTGTACACTCGATAAAAAGCCCATCCTGCCCAAGTTGATACCCATGACTGGTATTTGCGAATCACGAACCAACGTAATGGTATCAAGCAGTGTACCATCGCCTCCGATAGAAAATAAAAAATCTACCGATTGGGCTATCTCGTTATGATTGTTAAAAAAAATTATCTTTGAATTAAAGCTGATTTTTTGCCTGATGCTTTCGTAAAAAGGTTGATAAATCCATAATTTACAGTTTAATGATTCCAGTTTACTGATAAGTTGCTGGATATATCCGTTAATTTCGAGCGAACCCGAGCGTCCGTAAAGGGCAATGTTCATTAATTTCTATTTTATTATCTGAATCTTAACCGTTGATGAGATTGAAAAAATTTTCCAAAAATACTATTATTTATTTTATAAAAATGAACGACAACCAATTAGTTTGTTAATTATAATTAAAAAATAAATATACCGGGGAAAAATGCTTACAGGCAGAAGCAAGTTGTTGTTGCCACCTGTTTCAGATAGAAGTCATAAAATGGATAAAAAAACCGCTTTCGCCTTTTTTATTCACCGAATATTCCAACCGGATAACTTTATCGTAATACGTAACAAAATCTATGCCTATTCCATTCCCGTTTAGCCAGGAATCGGGCAACGAATTGGTAAACGTATTATGATTTTCGTAACGGAGGGATTTTACATAAGCAAAGTCGGAAAACAGGTTGATGTAAAAAGCATAGGGAATCCTGTTAAATTTCTCTGTTTTCAGGAAAGGTAATTTATAAACCTGCTGCCGGACAAGCTGGTATTTAAGATTGAATTTACCGAGAAAATAATTTTGTCCGTCGACTACATAATACTCATACCCTCTTACGAAATCGCGCTGGTAGCCAAGGCCACGCTGAAGAAAATAGGGTTGAACGTTGTCGGATGAAACCTTCGCAGTTAATCCGGAAGCAAAATAAAATCTTCCGCCTAATTTCCAGAAATTACGCAAGGTGGCTTTTGAAAACAAAACATCCGTTTTTTCATTTTTCATGATTCCTAATCCGTTTTTGGTAAGTTCGTAATCGAAATAATAACCGTTAAGGGGATAGGGTTTATAGTCGCGATGGTCGGCTTTAAAAAGGAGATAAAAAGTAAAATAGTCAATATCCGTTGCGTTGTGGAACGAATAGTTATTGTTTTTATAAATCAGGCTGTCGGAAAAGCGATATTTATCGTAATGCAGTTGCATGATGAGCGATTCGTAAATCCCGAAACGGTAAGAAAGCTGAAACCACGAAAAGAAATCGGTTTTGGGATATGCGTTTTCATCTTTATAAAATTTCAGTTTATCGTTTTCGGTTCCATAGGGCACTTCGTGATTGCGGGCATAGCCAATGGCAAAGCCTGTTCCGATGGTTTGCCTGCGGTTAATGTAGGGAATATCATAAATGAGGCTGTAATTTTCGTCGTAGCCATAAAGCAACCGGAGATTGATGGTTTGTTTCCGGCCAAGGAAATTAAATTGTTGTAAAAAAAGTCCGTAATCAAGTCTGGAAAAATCCTTCGTTTCCCACCAGGTATTGAAATTACGGTCGCCAAACTGGAAAATGGGAAAGGGCCAGGTATACCAGCGTTCGGTAACTTTTATCTGAACATCGGTAATGGCAAGAGAGTCGTTCGGGCGAAGCGTATCTATCTCCACAAAATTGAAGAGTGCTGCATTCATCAGGTTTTGGCGGCTTTTCTCAAGCATCGTCCCCCATTTTTCCCGGCTAACGGTATCGCCTTTGCCAAAGGTTAATTCCCTAAGGATAATCTTCTCCTTTGTAACTTTATTACCGGTAATACAAATTTTACCGATGATTACTTTTGAGGTATCCTGGCTAAAAACGGCAGGTGAAAGGATGTAAAACCAGAGAAAAACAGAGGTAAAAACGGAACAGCGAAGATACAGGTTCTTCTTCATCGGCATCACACATTCAGATAATTCATCAGCATATCGTAGCGTTCCTGCAGGTCTTCGTAATAGTCGCTTTCGCCATACGATGCCTTGACGACGTAGTTGTAACGATTAAACGTTTGCAGGATGGGATAAAAATCCATACGGTTAATTCTTATCGTAACATCCATTTCTGTGGAGTCGGGCCGGGAGGTGATGAAACAACTCAGGATTTTTGCATCGTTGCCTTCCACTATCTGAGCTATTTCCGAAAGAGAGTAGTTGTTGGAACTGACTTCGAGCACCAACGTGGCTCCCGGATTCTGAATGGAAGTGATATTGGATATTCCATTTATAAGTATTCCCTGAGTGATTACTCCGAGGTAATGGTTTTTATCATCCAATACGGGAAGCAACGTTAGCTTAAGCGAAGCCATTATTTTCAACACGTCGTAAATATGCTGGTTTTGCTCCACAAACGGATGGTTAAGCGAAAGGGAATGATTTCCTATGGGTTGGTCCAGATCGGCATCATTATAAATATCCGAATCGGAGATAAGTCCTAAATAATCCGCACCGTTAACCACCGGCAGATGGGAAACCCTGTACTCATCCATCCAACTTAAAGCGGTAAGCGCCGTGTCGGAGGTGCGCAAGGGCAGAAAACCAGGATTGATAAAATCTTTTGCTGTCATGGGTTCATTGATTAATTACCGCCAGATTATTTTTGCTGTCGTGTTGCCGGAGCAATTAAAGTACAAACTTACAAATTAATTTGTTTACGGGTAGATAATAAACCGCTATTTGATGAATTCGCTACCTTTGCCAAAAAATGAATTCATGACTAAAATAAGTGTAAACATCAACAAAATAGCCACCTTGCGTAATGCCCGCGGCGGCAACCTTCCCAATGTGCTTAAAACGGCGCTCGATATCGAACGTTTCGGAGCGCAAGGAATTACGGTGCATCCCCGTCCTGACGAACGTCATATCCGTTACCGCGATGTGCTGGATCTGAAACCCGTGCTCACTACCGAATTCAATATCGAAGGTTATCCTTCGGCAGCGTTTATCAATCTGGTACTTGGCGTGAAACCCGCACAGGTAACCCTGGTTCCCGACCCGCCCGATGCACTTACGTCGAACAACGGCTGGGATACCGTAAAGAACCAGGATTTCCTCAAAGCGATTATTACCCGTTTTCACGGGGAAGGCATACGCACTTCCATTTTTGTGAATCCCGACGAGGAGATGATTTTTCACGCCCAAACCACCGAAACCGACCGCGTGGAGCTGTATACCGAAAGCTATGCCAAGAATTATCCTGACGACCGCCAACGAGCCATCGCACCTTATGTGAAGGCGGCATTGGCGGCCAACAAAGCCGGATTAGGCATCAATGCGGGGCACGACCTTAACTTAGATAATCTGAAGTATTTTGCAGAAAATATTCCGGGACTTCTGGAAGTTTCCATCGGTCATGCGCTGATATGCGACGCTTTATACTACGGATTGGAAAATACGGTGCAGTTGTACCTGAGACTGGTTAGATGATGTACGATTTACGATGTGGGATTTACGATTGCTAAATTGTTGAATTGTTGAATTGTTGAATTGTTAAACTCTTCCCCCCGAATATTCGGGGCGCACGCTGGAAGGTTTTTCGTAATTATTAATTCGTAATTGATTTTCCTTCCAGCAGGAGGTTGATTTGTTTCAGATAGGCGTTTTCCTGTTCGAGGAGGGCGATGCGCTGTTCGAGGAGGGCGTTTTCTCCTTTCAGGGTGGCAAGGTCGCCCGTTGATGCCGTATCGCCGGATACAGGCGTTAAATACTGAAAAAAATTATGATTTACCGCTTTGGAGATACGGTAAAGCAGGCTTACCGGCATGTCGTTGCGCCGCAGATACATGTAAATATTGCTTTTGGACAAGCCGGCTCTAGCCGAAAGTTCCTTTATGCTGAGGTGTTCCCGGTAAAGATATTCTTTAATGAGGGAACCGATTTTTGTTTCCATAGAAAAGGTGAATTAACATGGCGTAAAGTTACTAAAAAAACAAATAAACAAATCACCCGGCAAATTATTTACAACTTCCATTATCACAATATAATAACTACTACACCGAAAGGAATTACCATTTAAAGCAGCGTTTGATTCGCCCTGAGCGAAGTTGTATGTTATACGTGATTTATAAACAATAGCCCGTGAAATGCGAACAAGTGTGCGTGAAATGATAATAGTTGTCCGTGAAATAATAACTGTTGTCCGTGATTTGATAACAATTGTCCATGAATTAATAACAGTTGTCTGTGAAATGATAACAATCGTCCGTGAATTGATAACAAGTGTGCGTGAAATGCCAACTATCGTACGTGAAATGTTAACCAATACCGCTGAAAAGCGTAACTGCATAAAAGGATAAAAATTTTCTATAAAAACCTGAAAAAGTTACTGCAACGAGAAAAAATATTTTTACATGTTTTTAAAATATTCTATCTTTGGGGACCAAACTTTAAATATACAGTTATGAACAGAAATTCAGAAAACCGTTTAAATGCAGTAGAAGCAGTATTGCTGATATTGGCAGACAATGTGGTCGTGTGGAGCGTGATTGCAGCCCTGAGCGGCCTTGTGGATCTACTTAAAGCCAAGCTGCAATTGGTACGCGACCTTAGGCAGATACAGGAAGCGGATACTACCGGTATTACCGCCCGGAAAAAAGTTTTAAAAGGAACGTTGATAACGAAAACTGACTTTATACACTATTAATAAGACTGGAACTATGTTTATAGAAGAGAAATATAAAATACGGCACAAAATTCTTGAAGCTTTGCAAACAAGAACTTCACAGTTAAAGGGAAATGAGAATCCACAAATTGAAGAAATTGAATTAACGCTCGAAGAAATGTCTGATCAATTAAATATTCCCATTGAAAGCATCCATAAAAATACCGACTATCTATCTGAAATAGGTGAAATATATTTAAATAGGGATAAAGACCAGTTAAAATTTTTTATTACTAAAAAAGGTATAATTTCCTTTTATGATAAGACACATATTATTAAAGGTCGAAAGGAATTTTGGAATAATACCTACGACGTTGTTAAAACCGTTTCAGCTATAATTTTTCTTATAATCGCTTTATTCACCGTTATTCTCAATATTATTGACACAAGACAAAATAAGAGAGAGATCGATTCATTAAAAAAAGATTTATATCAATACCGAGGGAATAAATAAATATATTTAAAATGTATAACCTCTACGAGGTATGCTGGTTCTTTATAAAAAATGATTTCTACAATACTTAATGCCCTACGGGCAAAAACGTATTGCAGATATTTCCAAGCATTTCTACAATGCCTGATACCCTACGGGAAAGGCTGTTGAACTCATCATTTCAATTTTCTGAAACAACCATATTGCCATCGCCAATAAATTTTTCTTTATCTTTATCGTTTTATTGAAATTACCATGCGGTTAAAGCTAAATGAGTAATAGAAATTCATTTATCCGTTGGCTAAGGCATTGGATATAACTAAAGAATCTAAAAACAAATTTCCTGCAGTAGAATAAACTATGGTTAAAAAACAAATACCGGAAAAAGAAGGGTTCAGCGAAATATTGCTTTATACCACACCCAACGGCAAGGTAAAGATTGAAGTGTATCTGCAAAACGAAACGATATGGCTAACACAACAAAAAATTGCCGAGCTGTTTGGGGTAGACAGAAGTGTAATTACTAAGCATTTAAAGAATATTTACGACGATACCGAGCTTAGTAAAGAGGCAACTTGTGCAAAAATTGCACAAGTTCAACTTGAAGGGGAAAGGCAGGTTGCCAGGCAAATAGAATATTATAATCTCGACGCCATTATTTCGGTTGGCTACCGGGTAAACAGCATACAAGCCACACATTTCAGAATCTGGGCAACCGGGATACTTAAAGAATATATCGTCAAAGGGTTTACCATGGACGATGAGCGCCTGAAAAATCCGGATACTGTTTTTGGTAAGGATTATTTCGAAGAGCAATTGGCCCGTATCCGCGATATCCGTTCGAGCGAAAGACGGTTCTACCAAAAAATTACGGACATCTATTCGCAATGCAGCGCCGACTATGATGTAAATACTCAAACCACTAAGAATTTCTTTGCGACGGTTCAGAACAAATTGCATTGGGCAATTACCGGACAAACAGCCGCGGAACTTATTGCGGCAAGGGCTGACAGCGCTAAAGAAAATATGGGTTTAACAACCTGGAAGAACGCACCCAAAGGACACATACGAAAAGCAGATGTTGGCGTAGCCAAAAACTACTTAGATGAAAAAGAATTAGACGGTTTAAACCGAATTGTTTCCATGTATTTAGACTATGCCGAAAACCAGGCCCGGAAAGGTATGGTAATGTATATGAAAGATTGGGTGTTAAAATTAGATACTTTTCTACAGTTTAACGAGGAAGCCATTTTGAGACATCAGGGCAACGTTTCAAACGAGGTTGCTTTAGCGCTTGCCGAAAGCGAATACGAGAAATACCGCATCATTCAGGATAAACTGATTGAATCGGACTTTGATAAGATGTTGAAAAATATGGCACACTAATGAAACGAACATGTTCGTTAAATAAAAATACAGATGGAAATTGGGTATGCAAATTTCATCCGCCATTTTAAAAACAAACTATTAACAAATGAAAAAAGTTCTTTCGCTCGTACTGGCTATCGTATTATCCTTTCGTCTTTTTAGTCAGACGCCTGTAGATGTTGCCGAATCAACATTGAAAGTTCGTGGTCTCAGCGAAACGGTATTTTATTATGGCTTTGCCGAAGGGGATGAGGTCATCTTCAATTTTACCGAACTCCATGGAAAAAGACTGAAAGTCGTGGAGATTATTGAATTTCCTTCGTCTCCAGCGTTTATGGATTACAAGACAAATAAAATTGAAAATAAAACGATCCATATCAGCAAAACAGGCATCTATAAATTCCGGTTTTACAACGCAGCAATCTGCGGGCGTATTTGTACATTTAAAATCCAAAGGATACCGGCCAGCGAAGCGACTAAAAATTTCAACACCGGGGTGTACTGGAAAACGGCATACGACACAACTTACACAACAATACAGGAAAAACAGGTGCTCAAACCCGACACCCTTGTTTATAATCTGACTGACCTGGTGGCAAAGGTTCATTCATCCACCAATCTGAGTGGGAATAAGACCACGTTTAACTTTACCCTGCCGGAAAAAACCATTGCCTGGAGTTACTATATCGGGGTAGACCAGACCGGACAAAAAGCATTCGAAAAGGCAACAACACAACTGGCGGCTTCTGCCGGACCGATTATTTCGAAGATTCCCGGTTACGGACCTTTAGCCGCTCTGGCTCTTGGAGGTGTATCCTATCTTTCGCGGCTGCAATCGGGAGAAGATATTGATTTCTATATCGTGGATACTACAAATGTTAACCTGTTCCTCAAGGGGAAAAATTTTCCCTACCTCAAAAAAGGCAAAATTATCAATGACTTTTCCAGAATGGATTCACCTTTAAAGGGAATGTACTACGTTTGTCTATCTAATGATAATGCGGTAAAGGGTGTGAGCGTAACCGTAAAAATCACGGCAATTGTTGTAAATCAGAAGTGGGTAACACAGCCCATACAGAAAATACATGTTACGTCGAAACGGGTAGCGTATTTGAAAAATTAACAGCATCCGGTAAAATAGAATTTTCTACAGATTTAAACTGTGAACAGCTTAGTCAGGTTGACAAAGTCGTTTACGCTCAAGCGTTCGGCACGGAGGTCAAACATTTTATCATTCATCAATTCCGGCGAAGGAGCAATGCTTTTCAGGGCATTGCGCAGGGTTTTGCGACGCTGGTTAAAAGCAGTTTTAACGATAGTTTTAAACAACACCTCATCGCAATCCAGTTGCTGAACCGAGTTACGGGTTAATCGCACGACTGCCGATTTGACTTTGGGCGGAGGCGTAAACACATTTTCGTTTACGGTAAACAGGTATTCGATGTCGTAATACGCCTGCAAAAGAACACTCAGGATACCATAGGTTTTATTTCCGGGAGGAGCTGCAAGGCGTTCGGCCACTTCTTTTTGCAACATACCCACAACTTCGGGGATGCGGTTCCGCATCTCGAGTACACGAAAAAAAATCTGACTCGAGATATTGTAAGGAAAATTGCCAATGATGGAAAAGTCGCCGGAGAAGTGTTTTCGCATATCCATTTTCAGAAAATCGCCGTAAAGTATTTTCTTCCCGATATCCGGGATGTTTATTTGGAGATAATCCACGGCTTCGCGATCAACTTCAACCATATAAAGGTTTATTTTTTCGTTTTGGATCAGATGCCGGGTAAGAACACCCGTTCCGGGACCTATTTCAAGCACATCCTGGCTTTTGCCGGTAAGGCTGTCAACAATACGGCAGGCGATGCTGTCGTCGTTGAGAAAGTGCTGTCCCAGATGTTTTTTTGCCCTAATTTGCATTATAGTTGATTGTTGATAGTTGTTTGTTGATAGCTGTACAAATTTCAAATTACGAATTATCAATTACGAATAGTCTACTACTTACTGCTTTCTGCCTTTTTCTGAACCACAATAGGCACATTAGGGCACATAAAAATTAATTCAAATCCTTTTTTTGCTCACTATTTTCTGCTTACTGCTTTCTGCTTTCTGCATACTGCCTACTGTTTTCTGCCTACTGTTTTCTGCCTATCCCGATGAAGATTCGCTAAGTCGTTCCTCCTAAGCGATTCTATATCGGGATTTCGCTTCGCTCAACTGCCTACTGCTTTCTGCCTACTACTAATGGTCTCCCCTGAGCGCCCGGAACCGTTTACGGGCTTCCACAGTAAAAACACTACCCGGATATTTAGTCATCAGTTCTTGATAATAGTCCATGGCTTTTGCCGTATTTTTTAATTGTTGTTCGTTGAGTTCTGCCAGTTTGAAGAGCGCATCGTCAGCAAGAATATCGTAAGGATAAAGCCGGACAATACTTCTGAGCAAACTGTCGGCATCATCAAACCGGCCTTCTTTCATTTTTATTTCCATTTTTTTATACAGCACTTCATCATCAATAGGATGCGAAGGGTATAAAGTGAGGATGGAATCGAGCGTTTGCAGGGCAAGGTTGTCTTTATTCCGGAAAAACAGCATGTCTGCCCGTGCATACATGGCAAGTTGAGTGGTGGTGCTGTCGGCATTGGTGTTATCGCTAATTAGCAGAGATAGTTCCATAGCATCGTTGGCAATAAATTTTGACGTGGCGGCTTTCAGTACATCAAGCTGTGCTTTTGCCCATCCAAACTCACCGATATAGAACGACAATTTAGCATTCCGGTATCTTGCTTCATCTCCTATGGATTGATTTTTAAATGCTTTATCCACCTGAGAATAGAGCAACAACGCTTCCCATTGTTCACCCGAGAATAAATAAATGTCGGCAAGTTCCAGTTTGCATTCAGCCTGGGCATCCGGATTTACTGCACCCAGTTGAATGGCCTGGTTAAGAACATCGATGGCTGAATCTTCTTTGTTAAGATAAAACGCCTGTAAATGAGCAAGATTTCGCAACATGGGAATGGTCATCGGACTTTTCCCCAATTCGTTTAAAGCCGCAATGTATTCGGATTCGAGTTGCTGAAGCTGGTCGTTGGTAAAAGTGTAGGAGGTAGTAATTTTATGGAATTTCGCATCAAGCATTTCCATGCGGCTTGGGACATAAAATCCGGTCTCTTTTCCTTTTTTAATAAGATAATCATAAGCCTCCAAAGCCACATCATAATCTGAATTGGCAGAAGCCATAGAAGCAACCTGATAAACGCGTTGTCCGGTTTCGTTATAGCGGCGGTCGAGCGATTTTGCCTGAGCAAAAGCCGATTCAAAATCTTTCTGCTGGATGGAATACCACAGCATCATTTCGGAATAAAAACTCAGGTCGGGAAATTTCTGTATCCGTTTCAGGAGTATGGTACGAAAAGCCTCATTTTTACTGCCATTCGGATCGTTGGCCAGAGTCGACTGGAGACGGTTTTCCACGCTGGTGAGATAATTAAAATCAAAAGCCAGCAAGTCGAGCAACTCGCCGAACATTTGCGGATATTGTTGCAACTGTTCGTATAAATTAGCCATTTCGAGACTGAATGGATACGCCCCGGGCATCAGTTGCCGTCCTTTTTCGATGGTTTTGATGGCAAATTCCGTTTCGCGTTTCATCAGGAAAGCGTTGGAGACATCTATAACCTGTTGGCGGTCGGGTTTTAATTTACGGATGGCATCGCTATATTGGTCTTCGGCTTTGGATGCATCACCGGCACGGCTGTAAACAAAACCTAAATCAACCACATAACGAAGGTCGGATGGGTTCTGACGGATGAGTTTCTTAACCGTTTTTTCAGCTTTTTTAATATCATTCAGTTCCAGCAGGCAATTCAGATAATTGTAATAATTATACTGACTTGGATCATTATCAAAAAGGCGTTCAAAGATTTGGGAAGCCTTTTCATAATCCTTGTCCATCATGTATTGAACAGCAAGTTGTTCATCAGTCTGGGTTTGGGCTACCGATCGGCAGGCAACCGTTATCAGGAAAAAGAACAAGATGGTATACCTGATGGATTTATACATTATCGTTAGCGCTTTTGAATCCTGAATGTAATACCAAAGAATTTTAATGTTTACCGATAAAACGGGCTATTCTTTTAGCTATTAATTATTTAATTAATTAGTCGATGAGTTCAAATCCGGTGTAATCAACCAAAGCCTTGGGGATTCTTATTCCGCGCGGTATTTGATTGTTTTCGAGCAAAGCTGCAACAATACGTGGCAGAGCCAAAGCGCTTCCGTTGAGCGTATGACACAACTGGGTTTTCCCGTTTTCGTCCTTAAACCGAAGCTTCATGCGGTTAGCCTGAAAACTTTCAAAATTAGAAACAGAACTTACCTCAAGCCATTTTTGCTGGGCTGCGGAATATACTTCCATGTCGTAAGTTAAAGCAGAAGTAAAACTAATATCACCGCCACAGAGTTTCAGGGTACGGAATGGCAATTCGAGTTTCTGCAAAAGCGAAGCAACATATTCGCGCATTTCTTCGAGCGTTTGGTATGATTTTTCAGGATGCTGAATCTGAACTATTTCCACTTTATCAAATTGGTGCAGACGATTTAGTCCGCGCACATCTTTGCCATAAGAACCGGCTTCGCGACGGAAACAACTGGAATAGGCTACGTTTTTCACAGGAAAATCAGATACTTTCAGAATTGTATTCCGGTAAATATTGGTAACAGGAACCTCAGCGGTAGGAATAAGATAGAGTTTGTCGAGGCCGGCAAAATACATCTGCCCTTCCTTGTCGGGAAGTTGTCCGGTACCATACCCCGAATCTTCGTTAACCATCAGCGGCGGTTGAATTTCGCGGTAACCGGCCTGTAAAGCGTTATCCAAAAAGAAATTGATCAACGCACGTTGCAGGCGGGCGCCCTTGCCTTTATATACAGGGAAACCGGCGCCGGTAATTTTAACGCCAAGTTCAAAATCAATAATATCATATTTAGTAGCTAAATCCCAATGGGGCAATGCTTCTTTACCCAAATCAGGTATATTTCCTTCCTGATAAACCACTTCGTTATCTTCGGCGGTTTTTCCTTTAGGCACCGACGAATGAGGAGTATTAGGAAGTTGAACCAGCAAATCGTTCATCTGGCTAATGGTGCTTGCCAAAAAGGCATCCAGTTCTTTGGACTGAATTTTGGTCTGGGCCGTTTTTTCTTTCAGTTCATTGGCTTGGGCCGTTTTTCCGGTTTTGAATAAAATGCCTATTTCTTTATTAATCTGATTTAATTCCGATAAGTAATCATCGAGTTTTTTCTGTGTTTCGCGACGCTGAGCATCGAGTTCAAGAATTTTATTGATCGTTGCGGTAGCATCTATATTTTTGATAGCAAGGCGCTGTATGATCTCTTGAGGCTTTTCTTTAATGACATTAATTTCTAACATACTAATTTTATTTTACACAGCAAAGGTATAAAAAAACTGTGGTTTGGATTAATTTACGTTTAAAATGGAATCGTCCGGTTTTTGAGGCCAATGAAAAAAAAACTCCTGGCTACGAATAGCCAGGAGAAAAACTAAAATATTATGAAAAAAAATTACATGGATGTAATTTCGATACAAAGATAATACTAATTTTTAATTATGGTTTCAAAAAAAGAAAAAAATTTTATTTTTTTATGTTTTTTACGAATGTCCCAGGCTTTCATCGGGATAAGTTACCCATTTATAATTATATAGCCCATCCTGAAGACGCTTGGCTTTTTCTTCAGGTGAAAGCTTATCGTATTTATCCTTTTCTTCCTGTATTTTACGTCGTTTTTCCTCTTCAACTTTATGAATTTCCGACAAATAAACCTCTTCCACCTTATGTTTCAGAAATCCATTGGCTACGCTTGGGAAAAGTTCGAGCAGGAGTTCTTCCTTTTCATTTTTAGCTAATTTCACATCGCCATATTCGGGAAAAACGGTATTTTCCTGTTTACGATAATTGCTGGTATCATAAGGCGTTTCCTCGTGTACGCCGGCAATTTTAAAACGGAATTCAGGATCAACGGGAATAGGTGTTTTACCATAACCGCCTTTAACCAGGTTGACAAACTGTATGGATTTTGTTGTGTACCAGGGAACGCCTTTGTTTTCATCTATCACCACGTTTACAGCCTGCACACCAACAATCTGGCTGGTAGGAGTAACCAAAGGCGGGCAACCTGCTGCCAAACGTACGGCAGGAATGAGCTCGAGGGTACGGGGCAATAGCTGTTCGAGTTTCAACTGCTTGAGCTGTGCCAGCATATTGGTATACATCCCGCCCGGTATTTCGGCAAATTTTACAGTTTCATTGGGTGGCGGAAAATTAAAATAGCGTTCAATCTGCTGGGTAACATCAAGCAATTCTTCTTCTTTATCGGCTTTAGCATAGCCAATGGCAAGATCGAACAACTGGTCAATATCTTTGGGAAGTTTATCTTTAGTAAAATCAAATTCGCGGGGAAACATTTTATAGCTGTCGAATTCTGACATTTCCTTGCGTATTTCTACCAATTCCCTGCTGATTTTTTGCACAGCTTCAAGATTTATACCGGTATCAATATTAAGTTTCTGACAGAAAATATGGATAAGTTCGTAAGCGGGAGCCGCCGGACCGCCGGCAAAGCAGCCAATGGATGTATCCACAATATCAACGCCATTAATAATGGCCATAAGAGTAGAAGCGAGTCCGTAGCCGGGCGTGCAATGGGTGTGAAAATCCACAGGAATAGTCAATTCCTTTTTAAGCATGGCTATCAGTCTTCCGGTTTTTCCGGGAGGGATAAGTCCTGCCATGTCCTTGATGGAAATCATGTTGGCGCCCAAGGTTTCGAGTTCCTTAGCTTTGTTTAAAAAATATTCTTTGGTAAAGATTCGCGATGGTAAAAGTTTGGCGTGAAGCAACGCTTTCATTTTGTCCTTGGTTGAGAACTTGGGATCAACAGTATAACAAACCGTACAATCCACTTTTCCGCCATTCTCTTTCACAAAACGAATGGTTGATTTCATGTTGTTTACATCGTTCAACGCGTCGAAAATACGCATGATGCCGATGCCACTTTCAATCGCATTGCGGTTAAAACCTTCAATCACCTCGTCGGGATAAGGATTATATCCAAACAAATTCCGTCCGCGCGAAAGAGCGGTAAGCAACGAAACGTCGCCTATCTGAGCTTTTATTTTTTCGAGCCTTTCCCAGGGATCTTCGTTCAGATAACGCATAACCGAATCGGGCACTGCCCCACCCCATACTTCCATGGCATAAAAATTGGCATCTTTGTAAAAAGGCAATACCCGGTCGACCTGCGACTGGTTCATGCGTGTGGCAAACAAGGATTGTTGCCCGTCGCGCAGCGTTAAATCTCTGATTAATAATTTTTGCTTCATAAATCCGATCCTGAGTTTGAAGTATTATTTATTTTAATTTCAAATCTTTAGTCAAATATACAGAAATAAAATTCTGAATATCTTCTAAAAGAATACAACGGGTCAAAATTAGAAATTTAAATGATGGTACACGAAATGAATGTCTATTTTTTATTGAATATTTTTAATTTTAAGGATTTGTCTGTAAATAAGTTTTTCTATTTTTGCCTTTTCTGTAATTTATTATTCTTTTTAAAATAAAAATATTCCCCCATGAGAAAAAAATACATTTCGTTCTGCATTGCCACGCTTTGTTGTTTTTTATTGGTCAATACTTCCTTTGCCCAGCAAACAGTTAATCAGTCAGGGCTAAAACACTGGATGACCGCCGAAGAGCTGCTTCATAAAGGTGAAATAGGAAAGAATTTTGTAGAAACCAATCCGCCCGCCGGACCGGTAAGAAACATTGCCGAATTTGATAAAATGGAAGGCGCCCTGGTGCGCTATCCTTTCGGAATACCCATAGCATTAATCAAGGAAATGGCAAATGATGTATTTGTTACAACCATCGTTGCCAATCAAAGCGAACAAAACAGCGTTATCAACCAATATACTTCCGCCGGGGTCAATCTGACACATTGCAAGTTTATCCGGGCCGCTTCCGATTCGTACTGGACACGCGATTATGGTCCATGGTTTGTGGCTTATGGCAATAACCAGATTGGGATTATCGATTTCCCATACAACCGTCCCCGCCCCAATGATGATGAAATTCCCAAAAAAGTTGCCGATTCCCTGAATCTGGAATGGTTTGGAATGAATATTAGCCATACCGGCGGCAATTACATGACCGATGGCATGGGACTTTCGGCTTCCACCACTTTGGTTTGGGAAGAAAATCCGGGACAAACCCACGCACAGATCAACCAGAAAATGCTTAATTATTTAGGAATAAACGACTATCATGTGGTAGCAGATCCTAACAATACCTACATCGACCATATTGACTGCTGGGCAAAGTTCCTGGCACCCGATAAAATTTTAGTTCGCTCGGTTCCGGCAAATCATCCACAATACAGCGCCATAGAAGCTGCCGCTACGTACTGGCAAAACCAGACAAGCACTTACGGAACTCCTTTCCAGGTTTTCCGGGTTTATACTCCCGACAATCAGCCGTACACCAACTCGCTTATTTTAAACAATAAAGTCTTTGTCCCCATCACCGGCTCGCAATGGGACGATGAAGCCATTGCAAGCTATCAGGAAGCTATGCCGGGATATCTTGTGCTGGGAATCACCGAAAATCCTTCCACACCCTGGGAATCCACCGACGCATTGCACTGCCGTGTGATGGGATTAGCCGACAGGCATATGGTATATATCGGCCATCATCCCAGAACAGGAACACTTCTTTATCAGGATCATTATCATGTACAAATAAATGTTACTTCTTACAGCGGAGCAGCGCTTAATCCGGATTCGGTTTTATTGTTTTACAAACTTCCCAATATTTGTTCTTTTCAAACGGTTACGATGACCCATATTTCCGGCAATACCTACGATGGAAAAATTCCCATGCCTGTCAATGGCGGCACCGTTGCTTATTATTTTTATGTGGCTGACCAGCAAGGTAACTATTCGTTCCTGCCTTTTACCGGAATATCCGATCCTTTCGTATTCCAGGTGGAGCCAAAGACGAACAATATCCTGAAATATCCAACGAAAGCGGAAGATTAATTGCCGGATAACTTGCGAAACTCGCCGGAATGAATGCGAAACTTGCCGGATGACTTGCGAACATCGCCGGATTGAATGCGAACATTGCCGGAATGAATGCGAAGAGACATAAACCCATAGGGTTTGAGAAACCCTATGGGTTTTAATGGACTATTACCAACCTGAATTCGGGATAAGATTTTATACAAACAACTGAAAAACAATACTCATTGCCGTTGACTAAAGTCAACGGAATTAGAAGAACAAACAGAATTTGGGCTTTAGCCAAACAAAAAGGCAGGCAACTGTGGCTAAAGCCAAAATAGCTGACCCCTTTTATCCGTCCCATAAATGGGACGGCAATAAATATGCCTGATAATCAAAATAATCTTTATTTTTTAAATTAAGATTTTTATCCCGAACTCAGGTTTAATTATAACCATATTGAACCCCTGCCGGGGTTACTGACGATAAAATTGACTCATACCCCGAATTGCATTCGGGGCTATTCAAATTAAATCCTTTCCGATTTTATAAATAACAACGTATCAGGATAAAGTTTTACAAGTGCACAGGTATTGTATGATGAATCCGGCTTCTCTTGCATTTCTTTACTAAAAACAGTTGTTAATTCGATAAAAAACATAATATTATGACTTTTTCAGCAACCCCTATATACAAAATGGGCATAAACAAATAAGCGCTTAGGGAATTTACCATGATGATCCGGAGAGTGTATTTGCATGGAAAAAAGTTTATAAAAAAAGCCCTGAAAATTCAGGGCTTTTTTACTTAAACACTTAAACTATTTTATGATTATTTTCATGGTTTGGTATGTTGTTTGGGTTTCGTATTTGAGAAAGTAAACTCCTGCCGGCAAGTCGGAGGTGCTGATACTTTCTATATCATTAGATACCGTAATCTTTTTCATTTCCACACCGGTTAATGAATAGATATGGATTATGCCTTTGCCGTTTGTCTGGAAATATAAAACGTCGTTTGCCGGATTAGGGTAAACATGTAAGCCGTCTTTTTTATCCTTTTCCGAAATTCCGACATGGGATATATCTGTTTTGTCGGCATTCAGCACACTTTTAGTGTTATCGTCCTGAAGGAAGCAAATGAATTCACAGTTGTCCTTGATTGCCCCGCTGGGTATAGCAAACTCAACCTGCTGGGTAAATTCGTCACCATTTGCAAAATTAAGGGTAATACCTGTTGCATCAGGATACATACCACGGCAAACATAGTCGAGTTCAGTCTGTCCCTGCCAATTGAATTCTATATTTGATTCTACCAGAGATGTTCTGAGTTGTACACTATTGTTAAAGTAAGGCCATTGCTTGCTTGCAACTATGGTAGCCGAATAAACAGAATCATTTACTTTTATAATGTTATTGATGGAAAGATCAGCAACCGTTTTCACGGACATAGCGGTGTTATAAAGAGGAAGGTATGTATCATATAGGCTTTGAGAATGATTGCCGCCACTGTAGGTATAAATACCATCAATCATTGCCGTGGGAAATGAACTGATTTGGTAATAGTCATCAACCCTGCTTTTACCTGCCGGATTTTCGAAATCATCTCCCCAATGGTATTCAACACCTACCACCTGTTTTCCGTTTGTGATAAGATCGTCGAGACCAAGGCCTGCACCAGGACAATATTGACACCATGTGCCTGTTGCTATTTCAAAAAGCACATATTTACGATCGATGCCGCCTGTAATGGTTGCTTCTACGGGAGAACATGGAGGGGTTGTTCCTACATCAGGGATATGTGCACTAATTGTATAAGAATACGTGCGTGGGAACAAACCCGTATCAGTAAACGTGTTGGAGGTTACATGATTATTTACAACTATTCCATTTCTCTTCACGACATAATAGTCGGGTGTAGTACCGGGTGCCGGATCCCAGGTTAAAGTTACATAGTTTTCATTGGGTACTGCTGTAAGATTAACAGGTGGGTTGGATGTCGGATATTGATAATATTCCACGTTATCCATATTCCATTTGATACCAGGATATACACCTATAAAGCAAAACGCCCCTATGCCATAACTTCCATTATTCGACCATTGATTGGCATACAAAAGCACATTATCCTTATAATAATAAACAGAATCTTTATCTACGTCAATTGTTGCAGAGAAGTTCCACCACTTATTATGCTCAAAAGTACCGATAGCCGAATCGCCACCATTAACATAATCCATCAAGGACAGTTCGCCATTGGAATTAAACATTAAGGCCCAGGGCAGACTAAAATTCTGGTATTTATTGCATATTGCAATGAATGCTTCCATTCCATCATACACAAATACGTCAAACGAAACACGGTGTTTCCCATAATCCTTATCGCCCATAAAAAGGACAAGCTGACTTTGATCTTGAATTCTCAAAGCATTCTCAGGACTGGAAGCGGTATCATTTACAACCCGCACATCATAGGTTGTATCACCAGGCTCGCCATAATCAAGCATCCAAAGAGAATTGGTATCGGCTTCCACAAACATGGTTCCTGCCGGATAAGAATCAAAATTTTGATTGACCAAGGTTTGTGCATTTAGTCCGCCGAACATTATCAGCGACATTAAAAATAAGTAAAATTTTTTCATGATTTGAAATTTTGTTATTGAATTGTTTATTTAAAAATTTTAATTGTTATCCTATTGATTAGTCTGGTCATCTGATGAATCTTCGGGTAAGATCTCCGCATGGCTGTTAATTTGAGCAATCATCTTTTTCAGGATTTGGTTTTGTATTTCTTTTTTTTCAATAAAATTCATCATCTCTTCCGATTTGTTATTTTGTTCCGATTGATTTTTCTCAGGGTTATTTTTTGTTTCCATAAATGATTTATTGAATAAAATGCAAAAATATCCAGAGGAAAATGGTTAACCAAGAAAACAGCCATAACAAAACCTTATCAAAGAAGCATTTTATAGCTTAACATCACCTTAACAATAACGATAAACTACGCTTAATAAACGAAATAAAAAATCATATCTGCGACAGGAAGACGATGAGGTTGGTTTGGGTATTTGAAATGCCTAATTTTTTCCTTAGCCGATGACGGGCTATTTCGATGGCAGAAATTTGTTGTCCGGTAAGTTCGCAAATATCTTTTGAAGACATATTCAATTTAAGAAAAGCACATAATTTTAACTCATTAGGCGTAAGGTCGGGATATTTATCCATAAGGCGTGAATAAAACTTGCCATGAACCTGGATAAAACGCCTTTCGAACTCTTCCCAGATTTTACTGTCAATCGTATGTTCGATATCTTTGCTAAGCTGATATATTTCTTCCTTTGTCTCCTCGTTTTTTGTCTTTTGCTCAATAAGATAAAGTTTTTTACTAAATTCTGTAAGAATTTCATTCTTCTTTATCAGGTTCATCACATTGAGTGTAAGTTCTTTGTTTTTAAATTCAACCTCATCCTGTAAACGTTGCTGTTCAAGACGGGCATTCCGGGCTTTCATTTTCTGTCTGGTAAACAGCAGAAGAATTATTAAAAAACTTAAAACAAGTATGATGATAATAATAGCAATAATGAAATTATGTTTTTGTTGGATAATCTTCTTCTCCTGTTCCTTTTTATCAAAAGAATACTGAAGTTCAAGCTGAGATAATTTTACAAGGCTTTCTTCCAATCTTAGGCTATCTTTTAACTGATATTGGATAGTGCTGTAATGATAAGCATTTTTAAGGTCATTTCTTCTAAGGAAAATATTATGAAGCATCTCGGCAGCTTCAATTTTAATCTTTTTAAAATGATATTTTTCAGCGATATCAAATGCTTGTTTTGAGAAATCAATTTCACGGATCGGGTCGCCAGTATTCTTATAATAATCAGAAAGGTCAAGATAAACCAGTGCCAGGTTTGAATAGCTCTTCATGCTGATGAATACCTGGCTTGCTTTATTGAAATACAGCAAAATAGAGTCATTGATTCTTCTTTCATTAAAAAACCCGCCCATATTCTGATAGTTAATTCCTTCCCAAATCTTTAACCCAAATTTTTTATTCAGAGAGATCGCCTCACGAATATATTTATCTACACTGGTAAATTTTCCCAGACTTGCATAACATGCCGCCAGGTTATTCAGGTTACGGCTAATGCCAACGGTATCGCCTATTGTTTTGGAAAACATGAGAGATTTCTGAACATATTCGAGCGATTTATTATATTGTTTTTGAACAAAATAAAGATTGCCTATACTGTTAAATGCCCTGGAAATGCCATTTTTATCAGCTATTTCTTCAAATAGTTTCAGACTATTGTAAAAGTTTTCGGAGCAAGCTTCATATTTACCGATATCCATATTGATACGTCCCAGGATACGGTATGCTTCTGCAAGCAGTCCTTTATTTTCCATTTCGGTAGCATAATCAATGGATTTAACAACATAATCCATCGAAAGCGAGTATTCTGAACGTGAATAATACATGTCGGCCATACGGATTATGGCTTCCAGCTTTTGAGATTTGGTTTTACTTAGCTGATAAGCTTTCTGAATATATCCAAGCGCCTCATCAGGACTGTTGTATTTCAATAAATCAGTAAGCCGAACCAGTGTCAAAAATTGTTTTTCCTGATCGCGATGAAGTATCTGATCTTTTTTTAAGCTATCTATATCATGTTGGTTCTGAGTATAGCCATCTATTGTTATAGAAAATAAAAACAAAACGCTTAATAAGATAGCCTTATTCATACTGGAAGTTTGAAAACATATCACTGTGCTTATTACTTAGCATTAACCCCATTTGTTAATCATCAAATTTTATAAACATTTTCTTTCTCGTCTGCATAAAGGAAGTCAATATTTGTAAAGGTCTGGATTCCGATATATAATTTATTCCAAAAATATCATTTTTTCTTTAACCGGAAAGATTTTTTCCACTAAATTCTACCTATGCAGATGTTTTTTTACAGCATAAGCATCCACGAATGTTATATTTAAACAAATGATTATCTTCTGCTATTCAGGTAAAAATTGCAAGAATCAAGATAAGAATTACAGATAAACGTTCCAAATGACTTAAAGGATGATGGTGTAAAAGATTTTTTATTGCCTGTTTTGATAAACCCAAATTATTCATGAGAAGCGAAGCGAGTTAATGAATTGGCTGTATTAAATTTGCCGGAGAATCGTTGCTTCATAAGGAGCAAGGATTAATTCATGAATGATAAGGGAAGCATCTTTGGTTCGATGAGTTGATATCATCACTTTCCAATAATCCTTATTTTTGACATGAATTATTTTTGTACCGGAAGTAAAATTGAGTACAACGAAAACTTTTTCCTTATCATCATGCAAACGGTAAAAAGCCAATACTCCGGATTTTCCTTTTTTTACCGGCTCGAAGTTGCCGGAATAAAGCGCCGGACAATTTTTACGTATCCCGATTAAATTCCTATACAGATTGAATAATGAATCCCTGTCCTCAAGCTGCGACTGTACATTAATTTTCCGGTAATCGTTATTTAATTTCATCCATGTCAGGGGTGCGGTTGTAAAACCGGCATTACTTTCGGGCGACCACTGCATGGGAGCGCGGGCGGGTTGCCTGCCTTTGTAAAAAGGCCAGAAACGTCTTCCCAGCGGGTCGCTGATTTCATTCCGTTTAAGGTTTACGTTACGCATACCAATTTCCTCGCCATAATACAAAAAAGGAGTTCCTTTAAGCGAAAGTAAAAGCACGGCGGCAACTTTTGCCCTTTTATAGCGGTCGGCTCTGTTAAAAACGCCGAAACGGCTTACGGTACGTGGATAATCGTGGCTCGATAATACGAAACAGGGCCACCCTTTTTCAGGTATAAGGCGATACCATTTTTTGATGCATTGATAAATCAATCTGGCATTCCACGGACGATACATCAGCGAAAAATCAAAAGCAAGATTCAATTCATCGCCAGCCCCAAGATAACTTGCCGACAGCTTTGTATCTCCGGGAGGTAAAGAAAAAACCTCCCCTACTGCCATTCGATTGTCATATTCATCAAGCATGCGGCGAAATTTTTTTACAATTTTATGCGATCTGGACCGGTTGCGGTCGTATAAATGTTTTTGAATCCTAAAAATATGTGAAACAAGCGGATTATTTCTGAATTTTTTATCTTTAATAATCCAATTGATAACATCGAGGCGAAATCCATCAACACCCATTTCGAGCCAGAATCTTATCTCTTCGAAGAATGCATCTACCAATTCGGGATTGTGCCAGTTAAGATCGGGTTGTTCCTTAAGGCATGAGTGAAAATAATACTGACCGGTAGTTTCGTCCCATTCCCAGGCGCTTCCACCCCACGACGATAACCAGTTGTTGGGTGGTTTATTTTTTATTCCATCTTTCCAGATATACCAGTTGCGTTTCGGATTGTTCAGCGAGCTCCGCGATTCAACAAACCATGAATGCAGATGCGAAGTATGGTTCATCACCATATCCATGATAATACGGATATTCCGGCTATGGGCTTTGTTTAATAATATCTTAAAATCATTAAGCGTTCCAAAAGCGGGATCAATTTCGCGATAATTACTGACATCGTAACCAAAGTCGTGCATGGGAGATTTGTAAACCGGCGTTAGCCAGATAGCATCTATCCCTAAGGATGACAGATAATCGAGTTTTTGGATAATCCCGGGGATATCGCCCGTTCCATCTGCATTTGAATCGTAGAAACTTTTAGGAAAGATCTCGTAAATAACCCCATGTTTCCACCAGATCCATTCTTCGTTTGATTTAGCTTGCATATATTATTTCGGAGATATCGGGAGATTTACATTTTTTAGTAATTCATCAAGAATGCTTCCGGAATTAAACACCCTGGCACGTTCAAGGGCAGATTTTTTCATAGAAGCCTGTAACGGCTTATCGTTAATATACGTCGTAATACGTTTAATCATGCTGGTTTTATTCGTAACAAGATAACCATTAACACCATCGTTAATAATATCTTTGGGACCTTTGGTTTTATATGCAATAACCGGCAAACCGCAGCTAAATGCTTCCAGAACCACACAACCAAAAGTATCGAAATTGGAAGGCAGGATTAATAAATCGGCCGATGAATATACTTCGGCGAGTTTATCCGAATCTACCCAGCCTAAATAACGGGCTTCCGGCAAAGCATCTTTAAGTTCATTTTCCATGGGTCCGCTTCCGGCTATAGCAAAGCAGACGTTATTTACATTTTCCTTTACACCGGAATAAATGGACGGAAGTTCCATCACGCCTTTTTCATTGCTTAACCGGCCGGTAAAAAGAATTACGGTTTCATCTGGCTCGACGCCAAAAATTCCGGCTTTATTTTTAATCTGCGGATAAAACTTTTCATCAGCCCAATGTGCTGTACGAAAGACCTTAGATGGATTAAAGTTCATGTGTTTCCCGGTAAGCCATTTTTGCTGATCGGTATTCAGGACAAAGAGTCCATCGAAGGTTTTGTAAAAAGCACGTAATAGCCGACGGAAACGGTTCAAATTATGAGTATCGAAATTGAGTACCTTCCGGGCAAACATTATCCAATCGGTATGAATATAAAAATAAGCAGGAACGCTGTAAGCATTTTTAAGAAACAAAGAAATAAGCCCCATGGGACCTTCGGTGGAACAAATGATGCGGTCATATTCGCCTTCCTGAAAAAGTTTATGTATCTCCAGAATATTGGGCATTCTGAATGGTTGTTGTTCGTAAAAAGGCAGACTCATTTCCATCTTTGGTTTTACTACGATAAGATGTTCGTCCGTTTGCAATGTACTGCTGCAAACGAGAATATCAATAGGAAGGTTTCTTTTTTTAATTTCCTGATGAACCGATTTTAATACTAAAGCCACCCCGTTTCTATCCTCAAAGGTATCGGTAAGCCACAATATCCGGTTGGGGTGTTGTAGCCGTCCGATTTCTTCGGCAAATGAAACTAATAAAGGCCGGGTATTATACATTACCCTGGCACTTGTAAAACTGGCGGCCACTACCAACGAAGTGGTAAGAAAGGGGAAAGATAATCCATCGAGAAATTCGGAAATATTTATTTTAGTCATTCCGTTATCTGATTTTCCAACGCCTTTCTCTTTGCTGTTTTCGATAATCGCTCTGAAATTACTGGGTATTTCAAAGTGTTCGATCAAATCGTTCAGTGAAAAGTTTTTTAAACTGCCCTCCGCCTGAAGGTTTGCAATTTTTTTCATTAAACGTTCCGCCAGGATGTCGCTTAACTGATTGTAAATAGAAAATATGGACTCCGAAAAGACTTGCCTTGTCATTTGAGGGTTTCCCTTACGAATGTCGGCAATTTGCAAGGCATCATCAAAAATAGGTTTATATACCTTGGGAATGAACCATCGTTTTGTAAAATAAGGAGAAATTCCTTCAAAACAATCATAAAAAAGTTCGATAAAGTTCATGGTAACCTTGTGGCGTCTCAGCTCCGCAAAACCATTGGAAACTAATAAGGAAATAATTTTATCCCTTGGCGTTCCCTGATGCAGCAAGATTCTGAAAAGACCGGGATCTTTACTGTTAATAGCTATCTGAAGAAAATAATCGAGAAAGGTTATCGTCATTTTCTCGCTATTGTTAAACGAACCGTAAGGAGCCATTCTTCCTTCACGTATAGCCTCCAGGGCTAAGTCAGATGCTTTTTGGGTTTGAAGCCGTTGTGTCAGATTTTTAACATGAAGGTAGCTTCCGGTAAGCCCGGTAAATATTCCCATATGGCTGTCGGAACCTCCCGACATTGATTTGAGGTATGGGTGACGGCAATATTTAGAAGGATTGATGTTGAATTGATCTGCCAGTTCATTAATTTTGGCAGGAATCAGACTTTCGACCCATATTTTCACAAGCATATTCTGCCAGGTATCGCGCTGTCCATTTATCACCTCGAAACGTTCAAATAACAATGCCATTTTGTTAAAAAAATCCATTGATGGCAATTCTTTTAACGAATAATAATAAAGCGGATGTGCCCAGATGGTGGGTAAATCGTTTTCATAAGTATATTCCTGAAACAAATAAATGTTAGAACGAAGTTTATTCAGTACTTTCTCCTGTTCAGGTGTAAATCCATAGGTAAGAACATGTATGCCTACCTGAAAATCGGGAACCATACAACTGAATTCCGCTGCAGTAAGAATATCAAAATTTTTTTCGGCCAATTCATAGCAAGAACGTGCATTATTGTGGTTGGTTATGGTAAAGGAATTGCAGCCGTGATTTTTCAGTGTATCTATCAACTTGCCTGTTTCGAGCCAGGTTTCGGGCACATTAAGAATCCGACCTAAAAGTTCATCGGGGACATCGCTATTATGGTCATGGCAATGCAAATCCATAACTAATACTTCATCCTTCGGATATTTATTTTCCTGTTTTCTGATAAAAGTCGTGAACTCATGATTCAGCTCGTCAGCAAAAGGGAGACTGTGAGAAAAAGTATGGCTCATCGGTATTTAAGATTTCATTTTTTTATAAAGACACCGTTTATCTTTTTTTGGAAGATGAAACATTGAAGTTATATTTTCCAAATTTTAACCGGAACAAATTTACAAACAATTTTCAAATTATTGATTCCTAACTATTCCATTTATCAACAAACACAGAAAATATTCTTACCCCTTAATTGACCAACCTTTGCATTGTTGTTTTTTTTAATACCACCAATGCGCTATGCAGTTTGCAATTTATATGCGTTAATTTTATATTCACTTAACTTTACCCTGAGCACGATAATATAATTTTGAATCCAAAATAATTAAAATCATTTAGCATGGACAGCCAACTTGTAAACAGCACATTAATCAATAATGAAGAAGATATCGAAAATGAAATATTCGCATCCTTTGCAGTAGAAGTATTTAGCAATATCATGTTTTTATACCGCGATTCCGATTTAACAAAAGCAGACATTAAAAGATACCAGACAGGAAAAATTGTCATATCCAACGAAATAGTTTATGCGACCCATTTAGAGGGTGGCTTTATAACCCATTGCCGCTACCTTATCGCTACCAATCAAGGCAAAGATATTTCTGCTCTGGAAGGAAATATCAAAAAATGGGGCCTCTATATTTTAAAACCGGAAGTCTGTTTTAAAGTTCTTGATATTTGCTTTATTGGGAATAGAGTCCAGATTATCCTGTTGCATATTCCACATAAAGCAATTGATATGTTCAGCGACCAAACCAATTGTATCGAAAAAGAAATAGTCAATATGGGGCGAAAAGATTTTATAGAAAAAACGAATATCCCTCCGCTTAAAGAGCTATCAGATAGAAGCTATCAGTTTAGAACGCTATCACCTATCTCGATCTATCAGTAACTTTGCCAGCCCGGAATAAAATTATCAATAATCTACGCTTCGACTTCTTTCAGCGTAACTTGTTGAAAAGGACATTTGAAACAGTCTCAAGTTTTTTGCAACGGTCTTAGTAATTTAAACATACCTGCCGACAATTACATTTTTGCTCTGACCTTAATTTATTTGCTATCGTCAATAAGATCGTTCTTTATAGCATATTTGATCAAACCTACAATAGATTTGGTATTGGTCTTTGTGAAAATATTCCTGCGATGGGCTTCTACCGTCCGCTCACTAATAAATAGCTTATTAGCAATTTCTTCGTTATTCATTTCTTTGGCAATCAGGTTCAGTATTTCTTTTTCCCGTTCCGAGAGTTTTGCCGTATTCTCAATGGTTATTTCCGATAAATCATTCTTTAACCTGATATTTTCCATCAGAACAGCCTGTACATTCTGGCTGAGATACTTTTCATTTCTTGCAGCGGTTTTTATGGCGTCCAGCACTTCATTCATACTTGTCCGCTTAAATATATATCCGGAAGCACCAGCTTCTATCATTTGGGTTATCATCTGGATATCTTCGTGCATGGTAAGTGCCAATACGTTAATATCCGGAGATAATTCTTTGAGTTTTTTTGTTATAGCAATTCCCGATTCCCCCGGCATGCTGATGTCAACCAGAGCCACATCAATTTTTGTTTCTGAAATGATATCCAATGCCTGTATCATATTATTGGCTCCTGCTATAAACTCAATGTCGTTTTCGTCCTGAAGCAATGCTTTGATCCCATCAATGATTAACTGGTGGTCGTCTATGATCATCACTTTTATTTTAGTTTTCTCCATAACCATTTGAAGTTAAAGGTAGTGTTATTGTAACGATTGTTCCTCTGTTCTTATTACTGTCGAAAAATATAGTGCCATGCAGATTTTCAACCCTTGACCTGATATTATTAATTCCTCCTGTAGAGGAAAGTCCGTTCGACTGGTAAAAATCAAAGTCGAAGCCAATTCCATTATCTTCCACCATTAATGTAATTTCTTTTTCATTTTGTATTAATTGAATAGATATTACGGTGGATTCTGCATGTTTAATGGCGTTGTTTGTCAACTCCTGAATTGCTCTGTAGAGCGTGTTTTCGATAAGTTTGTCGAGTATTTTCGGCAGGCCAAAAACCTCAAACTTAACTTTGACCCTTTTACTATCGTTGATTCTAAGCACCATATCTTGTATAGCTCCGGTCAGCCCCTTCGTGATAAGTATGGATGGTGCCAAGTTATGCGAAATCTGCCGTAATTCATTAAAAGCCGTATCAATGCTATCGAGAGCAGAATCGGCCAGTTCCGACTTACGTTCCTCCGAAATACCGGTTTTTTGATTTAATGCGCTTATATTTAACCTAGCCACAGACAACATTTGCCCTAATCCATCATGCAGATCCTGACCTATCCTTGTACGTTCCTGAATTTCGGCTTCAATGGCAGCACGTGATTTCTTCTCATTAAGACTCATGATGATATTCTGCACTTTAGCATTCTGACGATAACGATAATTCATAAAAAAGAAATAGATGCCTATAATGCTGAGGATAAAAGCCATTCCGATGATAAATACCAGCAGGTTTTTGCGACTTAATTGTAGCTTTTGCTTTTCTATTTCGAGCTGTTTAATCTTGTTCGACTCATTTAAAAAGGTTATTTCCTGGTTGTAAACCTGCCGTATGGCACTCTGGTTAACAAATTGATCCTTTAGCTGGATGTATTCGTGAAAATACTGTAAACTTAGTTTGAAATCACTTGCTTGCTCGTAAATCTCCGAAAGTAACTTTTTACATTCATAAACCAGTATCTTATTATCTAACTTTTTAGCAACACTAATGGCCATATTTGCCAACTCAAGTGCTTCAACAGGCTTGTTTTGGTTACTCATTAACTTCGATTGCCCCATGATAGAATAAGCCTTACTATACGAATCATTTATTCCGGAGGCAAGTTTTTCAGCTTTCCGGTAGTTGTAAAGTGCTTTCGGGTAATCGTTCATCTGCGTAAATAAATCACCTAATCCATTGAGAGCAAGTATCTGTGCATAGTCGTTATTGATTTTTTCCGATAGGGATAGCGAATTGTTTAAGTAATACATTGCCGAATCGTTTTCCTCCTTATTCATAAATATAAAGCCTAAGTTGGTAAGGATAGTGGCCATGGAAACGCTGTCTTTTAGCACCCGGCTATTTGCAAACGCCTGCCTGAAATATGTTTCTCCCTTTTCGAACTCATCAATGCTTAAATATACAATACCTATGTTATTTAAGATACTTGAAGTTACATGGTTTGTATTGTTTATGTTCAGTGCTTTTAGCATAAAATTCAGCGCCAGTCTGTAGTTTCCGGTTTTCTGATTTATATACCCTATATTATTATAAACGGATACAAGCAATGAACTGTCTGTTTCGCCGGAAACGAGTTGTAATGCTTTGTAATAATAGTCCATAGCCAGTTCATAATTATCCTGCACCTGGTAGGATGCGCCGATAAAGTTCAGTAGTTTCATGCGGGAATGCACATCATGTTCCGGCATGTGGGTAAGTTCCTTCACAATAAGATTACGTGCGCTATCGGTGTTTTTATAAAATAAACTTAACCCTTTTGCAAAAACAGAATCAACATGCTGAACCATTTCATGATCATTTTGTTTGTTCTGAGAGGTTTGGCCAGTTTTATCCGATATAAATTGCAACACAATAATCAATAATGCAGCAACTACTATTATCAACGTACTTAGGAAAAGGTATTTCTTCTTAATTTTAGCAAGACGTATTAACATAATAATTTTAATTAAATGGTATCTTTTTATAAGGCATTTTGTATAACGTGGTTTTGTTTTTGCTTATGTACACAAAAAGCACCTTAATTTTTAAAAGATACAAGTAGTTTTGCAGGAACAAAAGTAAACAGAGAATACGTTACTTTTGAGTAAATAAGCATAAACAGCGCAAAATAGGTGCTGGCACCTATTGTTTTTTAAGTTTAAAATAGGCGCTGGAACGGATGATATAATCGAAATTGCACAGGTAATTTTGCCTTACAGTATTTTTAAAAATGCTGTTCAAACTAACTAATGATAAATTAAAACAATTAACAAAATGAAAATCAAAAATCTACTTTTTTTATCATTGCTATTCTTTGCGTTGATAGGTAACGACATTCCTATTCAAGCACAGGTAGTTGAGCTATTGAAGGATATTGCTGTCGGAGGTTCTTCAAGCGGCAATAATTTTATGGCTGAGTGTAATGGTAAATTATTCATCAGTGCCGACGATGGAGTGCATGGAATTGAGTTATGGGTATCCGATGGCACAGATTCCGGAACGCAACTGTTAAAAGACATTAAACCCGGCTCCGCCAGTAGTGAGGCCGGATGGGCAAATAATTTTGCCGTTTGCAACAATAAACTTTTCTTTATTGCGAACGATGGTGTGCATGGATCGGAATTATGGATTACTGATGGAACTGAAACCGGTACCATGATGGTTAAGGACATTTGTCCTCCCGGCTCCGGTTTGGGTGGTTACGGTTCAGCAAATCAACTTTATACTTTCAATGGCAAAGTTTACTTTGCCGGAAGGGATAACTCTACTTCCCAAGGAGGTCATGATGTAGAACTTTGGTGTTCTGATGGTACCGAGGCAGGCACTTATATGGTTAAGGATATTTGTCCTGATGAAAGCAGCTCCCCGGCAAACTTTTGTGAATACAATGGCAAACTGTATTTTGAGGCCTATGACGGTGCTCAAAATCAGGGAGGACATAGTGGCGAATTGTGGGTAACCGATGGCACAGAAGCCGGTACATACCTTCTTAAGGATGTTGCTCTGGTGCAGGAAAGCGAGGTGCCTTCTCAATTAACGGTATGCGGTGGTAAAATGTTTTTTACAACCGACGATGGTACCCATGGAAAAGAACTATGGGTAACTGACGGAACAGAAACCGGTACTCACCTAGTGAAAGACATTATCGACGGAACATCTGGCAGCTATCCACAATATTTAACTGCATTAGATGGTTTTCTCTATTTTAGTGCTAATGGCGGCAGTAATATCAATGCATTATGGAAGACTGACGGTACGGAACAAGGTACGGTAATAGTTTCTTCCGACATTCATGACCCAACTAATATAAAAGCTTACAACGGGAAGGTTGTTTTTCTGGCATATGATGGTAATAATACGCTTAATTATGAACTATGGGCATCGGACGGCACAGCCATAGGAACCGTAAAGGTGAAAGAAATAAATCCTGATCCAATATGGGGATTGGATTTTAACCCAGGATTGAATTTTAAGGAAGGATTTGTTGAATATAACAACAAGCTTTATTTCAGGGCAAGTGATGATGGTTATGGTACTAGACTATGGGAAACCGACGGAACAGAAACAGGAACTATGCAAACTCCGGGACAAATCTTAGGAATCCCAGATCCGTTAAGTGCTATGTATATAGAACAGTTTACATTTACAGTATGTGCAGGATCATTATACTATCCGGCTCTATATGATGACGAGGTAATCGGTATAGAGCCTTACAAGCTTACTACCACTCTAGTAGCAAATGTAACCGGTGGTGGAAGCTATTGCGAAGGTGGTGAAGGCTTACCTGTTGGCCTTTCAGATTCGGATCAAGGAGTAATTTATACACTTTATAAAGACGGGATTGCCCAATCACCAACCATGGCTGGTACCGGGGATTCTATTTCTTTTGGCAACCAGCTTTATGGTACCTATACCGTTACCGGGACTAATGCAGCCGGAATAACCATAAATATGAATGGTAATGCTGTAATTACCGAACACGGGCTCTTGCCTGTAAGTGTTACGGCTATTCCTGACCAGAATGGTGTTTGTGAAGGAACTACGGTTACTTTTACGGCCACCCCCACCAATGGCGGAACCCCTGCTTACCAGTGGTATAAAAACGGTGAACCTGTAGGATCGAACGAGGATACCTACACTTTTGTTCCCCAAAACAACGATAACGTTTATGTTCAAATGACTTCCAGTCTCGGTTGTATTAGCGGAAACCCGGCGATGTCTGCCATTACCACCATGTCTGTTTCTACTTCGGTTATACCTGGTGTTACAATTGCTTCTGATTATGATACTATATGTGGCGGATCAACTGTTACATACATTGCTGAGCCTGTTAATGGAGGCGTTTCACCTACTTATCAGTGGTACAAAAATGGCGAACCTGTAGGTGCTAACCAGGCATTATATACATGCGTCATTTCTTTCGTTCCCGTTATCGAAAACGACTATGTATATGTTGTTATGACCTCTGATTTGTCATGTGCAATCAACAATCCGGCTACTTCCAGTGTAGATACATTAACAATATTGCCGCGTCCCTTCGTAGAAGTTTCCATAGAAGCAGATAACGAGGCTGTGTGTGATGGATCTCCGGTTACTTTTACGGCTACTCCTGTTTATGGAGGCACAGCACCCACTTATTATTGGCAAGTGAATGATAATCTCGCCGGCACAACAAATGAGCCAACTTTTACCTATGTTCCCGCAGCCAATGACTATGTATATGTAATGATGCATTCCGATTTACCTTGTGCAGTAAATAACCCTGCTACATCAAATAGCATTTATATAACGGTTAACAGCCTGCTTACACCGTCGGTTAGTATTGTTGCAAGCGAAAACCATGTAAGCGTAGGCACGCCAGTTACTTTTACACCAACTCCTGAAAATGGAGGAACACCAACATACCAGTGGTATGTTAACGGAAACTATGCCGGTGATGAAACTCCCTATGTTTATATACCAGAAAACGGTGATCAGGTATACACAGTAATGACATCTTCACTGGAATGCGTTACCTCTGCTGCTACAACATCCAATACTATTACAATAACTACTACTGATACAATAGCTCTTTCCGTTACGCCTATTAACCAAGATGTAACATCTGCCGCTGGCATTACAACCTTTGCCGTTGTCAATACTAGTATAGGTACAATGAATTATACCGCTGAGGTAACAGATGGAAGTGATTGGTTAACGATAACCAATGGAGTTTCGGGAACAAATAGTGGCACCATTGAAGTATCGTTTACCGAAAATGCCACAACCAATCCGAGAGTAGCTACTATTACCGTAACTGCTCAGGGAGCAACAGGAAGTCCGGTTCAGGTAACGGTAACCCAGGGAGTAAATTCAGCATTGTTACCCACATTTACCATTGCAACCTTGAATAATGTACCTGCAGGATCAATTACTGTTCCTGTATATGCAGCCAATGTTGTAAATATGGGCTCGTTCCAGTTTACCATAGAATATGATCCTGCACTGATGAGCTTTAGCAGTACATCGGATTGGTATACGGGCATAGAAGCCGTTACCATGGGAGAACCGATTCCGGGTCATCTGACCTTTGTCTGGGCCGCCGATATGAATGGGATCAACATCGCCGACGGAACTTTCTTCAATCTGAATTTCAACTGGCTTGGAAGTACATCTACCTCTTCATTAACCTGGAGTGATAATCCAACGCCAAGAGAATTTACCGATTATGATGGAAACGTATTTGTTTCTGTATATAATAACGGATCTGTAACAGGCTTGGCAAGTCAGCCGATATTGACAGTAACACCAACCAACCAGGATGTAACTTCAGCAGCAGGAACGACCACCTTTGCCGTAGCCAATACCGGTATAGGAACGATGAATTATACTGCCGCTGTTACAACCGGAAATGATTGGTTAACGATAACAAGTGGAGGTAATGGAGTGAATGCGGGTAATATTGAAGTATCGTTTACCGAAAACACTTCAACTTTGCCAAGGACAGGCATCATCACAGTGACAGCTCCCGGTGCAAGTGGAAGTCCGGTAAACGTTACCGTTACCCAGGCCGCAGCACCTGCTCCGGTAGCAACTGTAACCATTACCGATACCACTACGCTGGTATCAGGTCTGTTTGTCGTTCCGGTACATGCAGAGAATATTACCAACATGGGTTCCTTCCAGTTTACCATAGAATACGATCCGTCGATTATTTTATTCGACAGTATCACCAATTGGTATAACGGAATTGATGCAGTAACCACAGGTAATCCTTCGGCAGGTCATATTACCTTTGTCTGGGCAGCCGATTTGAATGGAATCAACATTGCCGATGGTAATTTCTTTAATATTAATTTTGATTGGATAGCTTCCGATGTAATCCAGACTCAGGTTAACTGGAGCGATAATCCGACTCCACGTGAATTTGCTGATTACGATGGAAACATCTTTGTGCCTGTTTACAACAACGGTACGGAAACCGGACCTGATGGTATACCTGAAATCGGATCTTCATCCGTTAAGGTATTCCCGAACCCGGCAACCGATGTTGTCAATATAACAGTATCCAACGACATCAGCACTGTTCAGATTATGAATTATTTAGGTATGATAACTTATTCTGAAAATATTATTCAGGAGAAAACCATCACCCTGAAAACTTCAAACTACAGTGCTGGTAACTATCTTGTTCGTTTTGTTACCAACAATGGTCAAACGTTGATTAAGAAGATGGTGATAATTAAATAACTGATTTTGTAAGTAAATTAAGTTTGTTTGAAAAGGGGGCTCATGGGAGCCCCTTTTTATTACTGATGCATAAGAAAAAAATACTACTTTATTGATTCAACCAAATCTATTCATAGTAAAAGCTCTCAATATCATAAACAGCGGAAGCCGAAAAGCTGAATAAGAGTAAGCAATAATTTAATTCCATTTATTATGGCTGTACAAAACAAAATCTCGCTGCAAGTTGCCCCTGCAACGATAACCACAGCCAAAACTAAAGTTGGTGAAAGGGAATGTCTACACCCTTTGAAATTCATACTTAATGCGGGTTTGCGCCGGCCAAAAAAAAAATTATGATAAATTTTAAACAGTAATATCGTAGCATTAATTTTATTTTTATTTTTGATGCTGATTTTAATGGAGTGAGTTCCGCAATCAGCGAAAACCTCCGGTTTGTCTTCTCAGTCCTTTTTACTCCCGCCGCCTGACTGATGGCTTATAAGACAATACCTAACTGATTATTATTCCGGATTTATTCCATATTTCAACAATACCTGTGCTTTTGAATATGCTTAAACTGAATTTATAAGGATAACATCCTGAAAAATAAACAGCGGAAGCCGAAAAGCTGGAAAAGAGTAGGCAATAATTTAATTCCATTTATTATGGCTGTACAAAACAAAATCTCGCAGCAAGTTGACCCTGCAACGATAACCACAGCCAAAACTAAAGTTGGTGAATTGGCAGGCTTATTCCCTTACCGGATAAGCCAAACCGAAGATGAACGAAAAGGTGGGTTAAAAATAGGGTACAAAGTCCTGGGATGGCTTGATCTGGTCTTTACGTATATGGACCAGAATTCCAATCTTATCCCTAATTACCTCAACAAGGCAGAAGCCGATAAAGATTATACCGGGCAGAAAGCCATTTTTGAGGTAGTGCATGCCGCCCAGCCTATAGTGCAATCGTTGGAAGATACTGCCACATTAATGGCTCAGGAATCCCTTCAGGTAGCGCTGCTTTTTTACAATGCAGTAAAGATGGCATCTAAACAAGGTGTTCCGGGAGCCAAGGATATTTACGACGATCTTAAACGTCGTTTTCCCGGTGGCAAACCTCCCGACAGCACTCCCGAAAATCCGGATACCAAACAGTAAAGAGGTTGGTTTTATCTTAATGGGTCAACAAAAGTAAAGGGGCAAAAGTTTTACCCCTTTACTTTTATAGAAAGGTCATCGGGGTATTCTCCGACTGTATCTTTACCCTGCCTTATTTGTAGTTTTGCCCATATCTTCCTGTATTATCATCCCATTCATGCCAGGGTGTAAGCCTGCCCGGTTTGTACGCTCACCCTGCCTTGCTTGTATTATAACCACAAAAGCGTTGTACCCATATGGCAAACCGGTTGTACCCTTACCCTGACACGATTGCCCTGCAGGGCAAAGCCTTTGTACCCTTACCCTGCCTTGCTTGTACCGTTACCCTTCGGTGTTTGTACCCTCACCCTGGCACGATTGCCTTGCAGGGCAAAGTCTTTGTATCGATATTCTGACTATGCCAGGGTGTGAGCCTGGTCTGTTTGCCTTGTTACCCTGCTTGGTCTGTACCCCAAATACAAAACGTTTGTACCCAAAGGAAAAAAACCTAAGTCTCTTTTAAAGTTCTTGATGTCTGCTTTATTGGGAATAGAGTCCAGATTATCCTGTTGCACATTCCACATAAAGCAATTGATATGTTCAGCCGCCAAACCAATTGTATAGAAAAAGAAATAGTCAACATGGAGTGAAAAGATTTTATAGAAAAAACGAATATTCCTCCGCTTAAATAACTATCAGATAGAAGCTATCAGTTTAGGACGCTATCACCCATCCCAATCTATCAGTATCTTTAAAAATCAAGATATAAATTATTCAAAAAACCTTATTTCCAATAATTGGAAATAAGGTTTTTTTTATTTATCATCGACAGGTATTGAATGAATTATCTTTGGTTTGATTGTTTCCTTAACCATAATGCTTGATACTTAAATAATGACCTGAAAAGAAAAAGCCCCAAGAAAAATGATTTCCTGGGGCAAACGGAGTCCGTAGCAGTTATTGCATAGCACTATGAGAGCATCTATTTTTTGACAATTTTAAAGGTTTTGCTTTGGTTACTTCCGTCGATTTTAACAAAATAAATATCTTTAGGCAAATCGTTTATATTAATTGTATTGACAGGCTGGTTGCTTTCGATGTGGCGATAAACCCTTCCCATCATATCATAAATCTGGATTGTAATTTTTTCGTTATGTTGCGTATTGGTTATTGTGATTTTATCAAATGCAGGATTAGGAGTTATCTGAATATTGTTTAAACTTCCCTGAATATCATTAATCCCTGTATTGGTTTTATAAGCAATGAATATCGGATTAGAATAGAACCATAAGTCGGAAAAAGCTTTTGAAGCATCATTGGGTGCCATCAAACTATCGGACAACGGATTTCCATTAATATCTGTTTCGTTCGTTTCATTAAGTTCCTTGTTGGCACCTCTTAAACGGAAATACATAGTATCATTGATGTTGGTAAGGGTTAACTGCATTTGCTTCCAGCCATTTCCAAGATCAGTCCAAGCTGTACTTCTTAAACCGTTGCCATCAGGAAGATTTCCGGTAGCATCAAAACGAGCAATAACAGAAGTAGTAGTTACGCTATCAATAGAATATTGAGGGGTTCCGGGTTGAATCTTCTCTCTTACATGACCAGCAATTACATCTAAATGATTAAGTACAGGATTGGTGTAGGAGCTATAGGTATTATTATTGTTACCCTGAGGATCATGAATTTTTATTTTTAATGTTGCTTCATGATTATTAATATACAATTTTCCACCCATGGTAACAGAATCGGCAGCGGTAAAATATAATGAATCAATAAGGTCGCCTTCCACTACGTAATTATTTCCTGAACGGAGTCCTTCAACATACGATTGGGGATTATTTTTATCTTTTACATAAGTATAATTCTTCTGATATTCGCCAGGATAAAAGTCATTACCTTCTTCGTGGAAATCAGAGTTAGCAAATAGCCACCAATGGCGTCCTTCAGAAAGCAGGGCATCCCATAAACCACCAATTTTAGCTGCATACACACCGCATCCACCATAAGTTGTAACAGCTACCGTATTATAACTTTTTTTATATTCTCCACGTTCTGCAGCTTTCTGATGTCCGGGCATACTTTCGAAGCCAAAACATACGTCAGGTCCCGCATTGTTCATATCGCGAAATCCTTGAATATTATTCAAGCTTTTTCGTTCAGGATGAGCAGCTATTAAATAGCTGGTCGAAGGATAATTTTGTTGTAACCAGGTTACGGCCTCCACGGCTTTAGCATTGCCGCTTAATATGCTTTTTAACCAACCCTGCGAAAGCCCACCGATACTATCAGCATCATTATTGTCAAATTTGAACTCAAATTCGGCTAATGGATTACAGTTTGGAGAACTATCAAACTGATTGTTGATCAATCCCAAGCTACCATGTTCATGTCCGGGAACATTCATCTCATAACTCTGGAAAATAAACTTTGAAGGATAAACTGGGCGTGCTATCAATACTTCCTGGAAGGAATAATCACGGATTGATTGCCAACGCCACATGTTTTGATGTCCGCCAGAAATATTAACTTTGCCAATAATGGGGTTGGGAATATAGCTGTCCCAATAAATGGTTGTATCAAGGTCGATTCCCGAATGGCTTCCGTCTTTGCTAAAAGGGCCTCCATGCTCGCTGTTTGCCCACCAATCAAGGCCAAACATATTGTTTTTCGTCATCATATGGGCAAAGCTATAAGAACCATCGGTATACGTAGTATGTTGGTGAAAGTCGCCAGTAACATATCCAGCATTCTGAGCTTTGGCTTCTGAATAGCCGATAACGACTATTGTAGCTACAATAAATGATTTCAGGATATTTTTAATCCCAAAACCCTTAAAAATGTAAATTTTTGCAATCATAATTTTTGTTTAAGTTGATAATTGATAATTACTTTTTGATTTGCAAATTTATTTTGGTCAGATAACAGAACTTTGAACAGAACTTTAAATAATAATTAAATTGGATGGGTAACTAAACTTATTCTGCCGACAGGCAATAAACAGGATCTTTTGCCGGCAGTAAATATCCGAAAAGTTATCATTTCCGGGGAATGTGTGTACTTTTGCAGCCGATTTTAAAATTTAAACTGCTAATGAAATGTTACGTCAACTAAAATTATTTACTGCAATCATCATTTTTGCTTCCTTTTTCGGATGTAAAACAGCCCAGATACAAACAGAAAAACCGGCGGAAGCTTATCAGAGCTTTGTTTTTAAACCCAAGCCATCAACCATAAATCTTCCGGTGGAAATGGACATCAACGATATCGAAACCATGCTTAATGCCAAATTGCAGGGATTGATTTATGAAAATGCCGCAATGAAAGATGCCGACGGAGTGAACTTATCGGTAAAAGCCTGGAAAAAAGATAATTTTAAACTGGGGCTTAACAACAACGAACTGTCGTACCGTATCCCGTTAAAACTTTGGATTAAAACCTGTCCACAAACTCATGTATTGGGTTTTTCGCTCTCGGCCGGATGCCAGGAACTGAATGCCGAAATAGCCCTGAAATATCATACCCAATTTTCAGTGAACAAAGATTGGAGCATAAGCACCACTACAACAAGCGACGGGTATGAATGGATCAGTTCGCCGGTACTGAAAATAGGTCCGGTAAACCTGAACATTAAATTTGTTGCCGACCTTATCCTTAAAGCCAACAAGAATAAAATCAATACGGAAATCGACAAAGCCATCACCAAGAACCTGGATGTAAAACATTATGCCCAGCAAGCCTGGGATATGATGCAAAGTCCGATGCAAGTTTCGGAACAATATAACGTGTGGTTGAAAATTACGCCCCAGGAGCTTTCTACCCTTCCGCTCAGCGGTAAAAACGGGAAAATCCATCATAACATTGGCATAAAAGCCTTAACCGAATGTTATGTTGGGAAAGAACCTCCTACGGATTCTTCATCCACACTTCCCAATCTGAAAATTGTGAATAAACTCGACGAGGGTTTTTCCATCAACCTGATGAATGATATCCCTTTTACCACCGTAGACAGCCTTGCCAAACAATTTCTGGTAGGAAAAACATTTACCAGCGGTAAACGCGCAATCACCATCAACGACATGAAACTCTATGCTAACAACGATAATATGGTGGTAGAAGCTACCGTTAGCGGAAGCATCAAGGGGAAGCTATATTTCATGGGCAAACCGTATTACGATGCCGAAAAATCGGCCATAGCCATCCGCAATCTTGATTTTGAATTAAAGACCAAAAACGCCCTGCTCAAAACTGCCGATTGGATAGCCCACGGAACCATCACCAAGATGATAGGTGAAAAAATGGTGTTCCCGCTCAAGGATAACATCGACCAAATCAAGCAACAGATTCAGCAAAACATCACCAATAAAGAAGTGGTTGATAACGTGATTATTAACGGTAATCTGGATGATATAACCATAGACGAAATCCTGATGACGCCTGAATCGATCAAACTGCCGGTAATCTTCAAGGGGAAATTGTCGGTGAAACTGCTTAATAGTCAGAAATAGCAAAAGATTAAAATGCCTCACCGGCAAGGATATGATTGCTTTCCGGTGAGGAAGAATAGTGTTGTGATTTTAAGGCAAAACACTATGGATTTTTTCGAGTAATAGGTCTTTTTTAATCGGTTTAGCAATATACGCATCGCAGCCGGCAGCGAGAGCTTTATTTTCATCTCCGGCTAAGGCATAAGCTGTTTGAGCTATTATTGGCAATGCAGGGCGGAATATTTTTATCTGTTTGGTGGCTTCATAACCATCGGTTACCGGCATTTTAATATCCATAAGCACCAGATTAATTTCCGGATGATCCTTGCACATTTCTATGGCTTCACTGCCATTGCTTGCCTTAATGATATTATATTTCTTTTTAAGCAAAACTTCGAGGTACATTGTATTGCTAACTTCGTCGTCGACTATCAAAATGTTTTTTTGATTTGTCGTATCATTTTCTGAGATAAAATCATCATTTTTTTGATCTTCTGCTCGTGAAGCCGGATGAAAAGGGATGGCCAGAAAAAAAACAGAACCTTTTCCGGGTTCAGATTCCACGCGAATATTTCCGCCCATCATTTCGGCATAAGCCTTTGCTATGGTAAGACCCAGGCCATTACCACTATAAAATTTTGAATTTTTATGTTCCACTTGTTTGAATTTTTCAAAAATAAACTGGTGGTATTGCTTTGAGATGCCAACGCCCGTGTCGGAAACATAAAATTGCAGAAAACTATCTTGCCGGGCACAGCCTATTTCGATTTTGCCTTTTTCGGTAAATTTAACAGCATTGCTTAAAAAATTGCTGAGAATCTGCATCAATTTGGTTTCGTCGGTAATTATGCAAGCTTCAGAATCGTTTATTGTGGATATTTGATTAAACATGAGATTTTTGCTTTGAACTTTTGTTTTGAACTTTTTATAAATATCATCCATCAACTGGTTTACATCGGCCAAGCCGAGATTAAGTTTTTCCTGTCCGGCTTCAAATGTAGCTATATTTACAATATCATTGATGATTTCGGCAAGTTTAAATCCGTTTTGAGAAATAATATGTGAAAAATATTCCCTGTCGGCAAGAGTTGTCTGCACCTCGTTGAGCAAGTCGGAAAAACCGATGATGGCATTGAGCGGAGTGCGAATTTCGTGCGAAATATTGTGCAGGAAAGCTGTTTTCAGCCGGTCGCTTTCTTCGGCATGTTCTTTGGCTTCAACCAGTTCGGCAATCATCTTTTTCTTTTCGGATATATCTTCTTTAATGGCAACAAAATTGATGATTTCCCCATTTTGATTGATTATCGGCGCTATCACTTCGCTTTCCCAATATAGTTCGTCCGATTTCTTTTTGTTATGTATTTCTCCACGCCAGAGCTGACCGGATAAAATCGTTTTCCAAAGCTTTTGATAAAATTCCGGACTATATTCTCCCGATTTTAAAATATTGGGATTTTTTCCAAAAACTTCTTCATAACTATAGCCGGTAAGTTCGGTAAACTTTGGATTTACATACTGTATTTCTCCGGCAGGGTTTGTGATAACAACGCTAACAGGGCTTTGCTCAATAGCACGATTGAGCAGTTTTATCTGACGTTCGGCCAAATGACGTTCGGTAATATCATTTACTACCACATGGCGGGCTTCTCTACCGTTATAATCAACCGAAAATGAAGTTATTTCAACAAAAATGATTTCACCGTTTTTTTTACGGTGCTTCCATTCACCCCGATAATTATCATTCTTCTCGGCAAGTTTAATATCGTTTAGCAAACTGGTAATTTCCTCCTCAGGATGGATGTTCTTATTTGTCATGGAAAGAAATTCTTCGACAGAATAACCGTAATGTCTTACTGCAGCAGCATTCACTTCCAGAAAAGCCAGTGTTTCCACATCAAAAATCCACATGGGTTGTGGGCTGTTGGAAAACATATACCTGTATTTAGCCTCGCTTTGTTGCAATAATTGCTGTGCTACCAGCTTTTCATGTTTGATTTTTTGTTGCTCAATTGCATTTAAAATAGACTGACCAAGCCGTTTGATGTGTTCTTTAATAACATAATCTGTTGCGCCGGCTTTCATACAGTCCACAGCGGTATCTTCATTCATGGAGCCAGTAAGAATAATCACGGGTACCTCGGGTGAAATTTTCTGTACAAGGTGCAATGCTTTCAGTCCATTGAAGGATGGAAGCATATAATCAGAAACTACAATATGTGGTTTGAAATGTTCAAGCTCAAACAGGAAAGCATTCTCTGTTTCTACTACATGAGTCAAAAAATTTCGAAGAACTTTCCGGATTTCATATTCAGCAAGCCTTGCATCCGTGGGAAGGTCTTCTAAAATCAGAATTCGGTATTGCTGTTCCATTTTTATGTTGTTTTAAGCATTAATTAATCTTTACATTTTGCTAAAATATTGGTAATGAAAATTTAAACATTGCTCCTTTGTCTATTTCACCTTCAGCCCCAACTTCACCACCATGGCGAAGGATGATACGTTGCACAATGGCAAGCCCCACGCCCGTTCCTTCAAATTCGGCATCCGTGTGAAGACGTTGAAAAACACCAAAAAGTTTATTGGCATATTGCATATCAAACCCTGTTCCGTTATCTTTTACCAGATATACTATTTTTTGTTCTTTTTGTTCACAATAAACTTTTATTTCAGGCTGCTCCACCTTGGAAGAAAATTTCACAGCATTCGAGAGCAGGTTCGTCCAAACCTGCCGTAGCATGTTAGGGTCACCATAGCCTTCTTGTATTTCATCTAATTTAAAAATGATATGTTTTCGCTGGTTAGGAGTGGTAACTTCATGATAGATGGAGTTGACCATATTTTTCATGTCAATTTTAGATTTTTGTAATTCAAAGCGACTCAATCGCGAAAAAGCAAGCAGATCATCAATCAGATGACTCATTTTCTTTGCGTTTTCGCGGATGATTGCACAATATCTTTTCCCATCATCATCCAATTTATCCCGATATTCTTCCAGAAGTATCTGTGTAAAACCACCTATCCCTCTAAGCGGTGCACGCAAATCGTGTGAAATGGAATAACTGAAAGCTTCCAGTTCTTTATTTGTGGCTTCTAACTGGGCTGTGCGATCAATTACTTTCTGTTCTAAGTTTTCATTAAGCTGATGTAATTCTTCTTCTGCCAGTCTTCGCTGGGAAATATCGGTATGAGTTCCGGTAATACGTAAGGGATTTCCGGCTTCATCGTACGATACCACTTTGCCCCGGGCAAGTATCCATTTCCATTCGCCCGATTTGGTTAGCAGTCGTTGTTCAACAATAAAAATAGGTTTTTTACCCGATAAATGTTCCTGTAATGCCTGTTGGGTAGCTTCCATATCCTCGGGATTCACCAGCTTCATCCAGACATCATAGTTGTTGGACATTTCTTCTTCGGTAAAGCCAAGAATCTCACAACCACGGGGACTCATGTATACGGTATTCGTTTGCATATTCACATCCCACAAGCCATCGTTGGTTCCTTCCAATGCAAAACGCAGTTTTTCTTCACTTTCCTTCAGTGCTTCTTCAATACGTTTTTGCTCGGTTATATCCTTTAAAATGCAGTGTGTCTGCTTAAATTTCCCATTAAAATCGTTTCCAATTCTTCCTTCAAATACAACAATACGATTATTGCCATTTTTATGTATCATTTCAAATTCACTAACGATTTTACCTTTCGCTTTAAATACAGGAAATCTCTTTCGAAATTCTTCCTTGAGTTCTGGCGCTAAAAAATCGCCGAACCATTTACCAATTACTTCTTCGCGTTGATAGCCAAATGTATCCAGCCATTCCTGATTGACATCTATAAAGTTGCCGTCGAAATCAAGCGACTGATAACCAAGCGGAGCTTTATCGAACAACAACCGGAAACGGAGTTCACTTTCCGCCAGATTATCAATAAGCACCGCATTATCCTCCTGATCTTTTAAAATTTTTCCAATAAGAACAGTTGCCAATGGATATACGATCAGTACGGTTATACTTACGGTTTTAAAGGTAAGAAATCGCATTTCCATAGGAATGGCAACCATTAGTCCCACCATTACAATGTGTACCAGAAGACCTAAAAAATATAAATAAAGAGCATTTATATGCGCTTTTCCGGTTCTACGGGTGTGATGAAATAGTAATCCTATTAAAGTTGCCGAAATGATTACCGATATACCCATGATAATGCCTCCGCCGCCCAGATAAAGGCGGTAAATGGTTGCCAAAACAGCAGCAATAATTGCAGCAACTGGTCCGAAAAACAAAGCACAAAGGCTTAATACCACACTCCTGCCGTCAAAAATTATACCTGGGCTTAACACAAAGGGATTAAGCATACCAATGATAGCGGTTCCTCCAAATAGTAATCCCTGCAATACTGCACCTTGAATTGTTTTTCGTTTCCACCGGGCTTCAATAAAACCTGATAAAACACTAACCGTAATCAGTATGGCTAAGTTGAATATGAGTTCAATTATAATCATATGGACGTTTGTTTGGAAAAAGAGGTTTGTAAAGATACACATCTTTTAAAAAATATTCGATAAAAATTAAAAAATATTCATAATCATTTAATCTTGAACTTAAAGCATTACCATTACTTTTTTCCTTAAAAAAAACAGTAATTTTGCCCGCTATTTTACAAAAGCCTAACGAAAAACAAAAAACGGTGGATTATAATTTTAACGACGTAGAAAAAAAGTGGCAGAAATACTGGCTCGAAAACAAAACTTTTAAAGCCTGTACCGATATCAGCAAACCCAAATATTATGTGCTCGATATGTTTCCTTATCCTTCGGGAGCCGGACTGCACGTCGGGCATCCGCTCGGATACATTGCCTCCGATATTTATGCACGCTACAAACGCCTGAAAGGCTTTAATGTGCTGCATCCCATGGGCTACGATGCCTACGGATTGCCAGCAGAACAATATGCCATCCAAACAGGCCAGCATCCGGCTATCACCACCGAAGTTAATCTTGCCCGCTACCGCGAACAGATGGATAAAATCGGGTTCTCCTTCGATTGGGATCGCGAAGTGCGTACCTGCGACCCGGATTATTATAAATGGACACAATGGACCTTCATTCAGCTTTTCCATTCGTGGTTTGATAAAGATTTGCAGAAAGCACAACCCATCAGCCGCTTGGTAGAGGTTTTTGAAAAAGAAGGCAACGCCGGCGTACATGCTGCCTGTAGTGAAACGCCACAGTTTACTCCGGAAGAATGGAAAGCTAAAACCGAAAAGCAACAACAGGAACTGCTTATGAACTACCGCCTTGCTTATTTAGCCGATACCATGGTAAACTGGTGCCCCGAACTGGGAACCGTGCTTGCCAACGACGAAGTGAGCGAAGGGTTTTCTGTACGTGGTGGCCATCCGGTGATCCGGAAAACCATGAAACAATGGTCGCTTCGCATTACTGCCTATGCCGAACGTTTGCTTAATGGTTTAAACGATATTGACTGGTCCGATTCCATCAAAGAAATACAAAAAAACTGGATTGGTCGTTCCGAAGGTGGTTCACTTCTCTTCAGCCTAAAAGACTCTGAAAATAAACTTGAAATATTTACTACAAGACCTGACACTATTTTCGGCGCAACGTTTATGGTACTTGCACCCGAACATGAATTAGTCAACGTTATAACTACCACCGAATGCCGCGAAAAGGTGGATGCCTATGTAAACTGGGCAAAAAACCGCTCCGAACGCGAACGCATGTCGGAAGTGAAAAAGGTAAGCGGTGAATTTACCGGCGCTTATGCTATCAATCCTTTTACCGGGAAGCCTATCCCTATCTGGATTGCCGATTATGTGCTGATGGGTTATGGCACCGGTGCCATTATGGCTGTGCCGGCACACGACAGCCGCGACTTTGCTTTTGCACGCCATTTTAATCTGCCCATTATCCAGGTTATCAGCAAGCCGGGCGAAGAACCTACCGCTCCCGACACCTGGGAAGAATCGTATGATTCCAAAGAAGGCATCTGCATCAACTCCGGTTTCATCACCGGGATGAAGGTGAAAGATGCCATCCATGCCATCCTCCGCAAAGCGGAAGAAATGGAAATTGGCACCGGACAGGTAAACTATCGTCTCCGCGATGCTATTTTCAGCCGCCAGCGTTACTGGGGCGAGCCTTTCCCCATATATTACAAAGATGGAATGCCTTACACCCTGCCCGAAAGCGAGCTTCCGCTTCGCCTTCCCGAAGTAGATGCTTATCTGCCTACCGAAAACGGCGAACCTCCGCTTGCCCGCGCCAAAAACTGGACATACAATGGTTATCCTTTAGAAACCAACACTATGCCCGGATTTGCCGGAAGTAGCGGTTACTACCTCCGCTACATGGATCCCCGCAACAACAAAGAATATTTTTCCAAAGAAGCCGTAAATTACTGGCAGAATGTAGATTTATACATTGGCGGAGCCGAACATGCCACCGGACATCTCATCTACGCCCGTTTCTGGAATAAGTTTCTGAAAGACCTCGGACTTTCTGTTGCTGAAGAACCATTCAAAAAATTAGTCAACCAGGGAATGATTCAGGGACGCTCCAGCTTCGTTTATCGTGTAAACGGAACTAACCAGTTTGTTTCCTTCAATCTTAAAAAAGACTACGAAGTACAGCCTTTACATGTGGATATCAACATCGTAGATAATGATGTACTCGATATTGAGGCTTTTAAAAAATGGCAACCTCAGTTTGCCGATGCCGAATTTATCCTCGAAAATGGTAAATACATCTGTGGCTGGGAAGTGGAAAAGATGTCGAAATCGAAACACAACGTTCAGAATCCGGATGATTTAATCGAAAAATACGGTGCGGATACGCTCCGGATGTACGAAATGTTTCTCGGTCCGGTGGAGCAATCAAAACCATGGGATACCAAGGGAATTGAAGGCGTTTTCCGCTTCATCCGCAAGTTCTGGAGACTTTTTCATGATGCCGACAACAACTTCTGCGTAAGCAATGAACAGCCTACCGCCGCCGAATTGAAGGTTCTTCACAAAACCATTCAGAAAATCCAGGACGACATCGAACGGCTTTCGTTCAATACCGGGGTAAGCACTTTCATGATCTGTGTAAACGAACTTTCCGACCTGAAATGTAACAAACGTGCTATCCTTCAGGATCTGGTAGTGCTGATTTCGCCTTATGCACCGCATATCGCCGAGGAACTCTGGCTGTTGCTTGGCAACCAGCCCAGCGTGGTTTATGCCCGCTTTCCGGAATTTAACCCGGCGCTGATCGTGGAAAACAGTTTTAACTATCCGGTTTCCTTCAACGGCAAGATGCGTTTTTCGCTCAGCCTTCCGGCAAACATGCCGGTGCAGGAAGTGGAAAAAGCTGCCCTTTCGGCTCCCGAAGCCGCCCGATGGCTGGAAGGCAAAACGCCCAAAAAGGTGATTGTAGTTCCCAAAAAAATTATAAACATTGTGATTTAACGCTTGGTGCGATGAGTTATGATAATAATTGATTACGTTTTACCGTTTGTTACTGATAATAATCATTAGAATTTATCCGATAAATCGTAATTCGTAATTCGTAATTGATTTTACTTTGGAATAATTTTTGTAATTTCGTTTTTTTTAAATACTGTCCATGAGAAGAGCCTTTCATTTATTCATTCTTTCTCTGATTCTTGCCGTTCCGGCAGTATCGCAGAACCAGCGAATCGTAAAAAATGAAGCCTTCAGCCGGGGTGAAAAGCTTATATTCAGAGTATATTACAATTCATTCGTTACCGGAAATGTAACTGCCGGTACGGCTAAGCTCGAAATAACCGACGATGATAGAAAATTTGATGGAAGAAGCACCTATCATGTGGTTGGCATTGGCACATCGGCAAAATTATTCAACTGGTTTTTTAAGGTCAACGACCGTTTTGAGACTTTTTTTGATGAAGAATCTTTAGTTCCCTATCTTTTTATCCGCCGTACCCGCGAAGGTGGTTACAAAAAGGATGACGATGTCATTTTTCACCAGCGTAAAAACTTAGTTCAAAGCCGCAACGCCGTAAAACGGACGCCTCATTATGTGCAGGATATTTTATCGGCCTATTACTATGCACGAACCATTGATGCCAGCCGAATCCATATAGGTGAAAATATTCCGATAAACTTCTTTTTGGACGATTCTGTCTATACTTCAGTAATCCAGTATGCCGGAAGAGAAAATGTGAAAACATCCCTGGGCACCATCCGTTGTTTGAAATTTAAACCCATGGTTGCCACAGGAAATACGTTTAGCAATCCCTACCCGATGACGCTTTGGGTTTCTGACGACAAAAATCATATTCCTATTTTGGCTCAGTCGGCGGTGATTGTTGGTAGCGTAAAAATGGAATTGATACAATTTTCGGGTCTTTCAAATTCGTTTTCTTCTAAAATAAAATAACACCACCACGTTCACTTAGAAATATTTAGTGATTCTCTGTGCTCTTCGTGGTTATAAAATAATAATCATGAAACGAGCATGTTCGCTAAACGCAAGCACGGATGAAAATTCACAGCGAGTTCCATCCGACCTTAAAAAAACAAATTATTTACGGATGAAAATTAAAATCCTTCTCTTGCTATGCCTTTTCGGTATTCCGGCTTTTGCCCAGAAAATCAATTATGATGAACAATGGAAAAAGGTTGATTCCTTTTTGGACAAGGGTTTACCCCAGTCGGCATTGGGCGTGGTTTCCACAATTTATTCCTCGGCAAAGGCAGAAAACAATGCTCCGCAACTGGTAAAATCCGTTGTTGCCAGGCTGAAATATTCTTCCGATTTTGAAGAAAATGCACAGGAGAAAAATATTCAGATGCTTCAGCAGGAAATTGCTGTCAGTGCCTTTCCGATAAACAATATTCTGCATTCCATGCTGGCGGAAGTGTATTGGAATTATTACCAGAATAACCGTTACCAGATTTTTAACCGGAGCGTTACCGTGAATTTTAATTCTGAAGATGTAAAAACCTGGGATTTGCAAAAGTTTGCCCTCGCCGTAACGTCCGAATACCAGCTTTCGTTACAGAAACCGGCTGAATTGCAAAAAATTCCACTCAAACTGTACGATTCCATCCTGGAAAAACAACTGGATTCCAAGAAATACCGCCCAACACTTTACGATTTCCTCGCTCACCGGGCCGTCGATTGTTTCATGAACGACGAAATCGGTATTACCCAGCCGGCTTACAAATTTGAAATCGTAAACTCAGATTTTTTTAAACCCGTCAGCGATTTCATAAACCTGAAAATCATTACTCAGGATACGCTTTCGCTGAAATTCCATGCGTTGCATGTCCTGCAGGAAATTCTCCGTTTCCACCTGAACGACGCCGATCCTACGGCTTTGGTGGATGCCGACCTCAAACGCCTTGATTTTGTTTACCAAAACGGAACCATGGAAGGCAAGGACAGTCTCTACCTCGAAAGTTTAAAAAATCTTTTAAACAGAGTTTCTTCTCACCCTGCTTCCGCAGATGTGTACTTTACCCTTGCCAGCCAGTTGAACGGAAATGGAAATAAATATCAGCCTCTTGAAGATGAATCGCACAAATGGGACAGGAAGGAAGCTGTAAAATATTGCGACGAAGCCATTCAGAAATTTCCGGAAACAAATGGGGCAAAGAAATGTAAAATTTTAAAAACAAATATTTTAGATGCCAGCCTGGAACTTGTTACCGGGGAAGCCAATGTCCCGGAAAAACCTTTTTTAGGTTTGCTGACGTACAAAAATACCAGGGAAGCCTTTATCCGCATCGTTCGCCTTGATGGCCGGGAAGATGAAAAAGTGATGGAATCTAAAGATGAGCTGAAAAAATACCTGAAAATGCCATTGGAAAACCAGTTCAGTGTAAAACTTCCCGATAACGGCGACTTTCAGAATCATGCTGCAGAAATAAAATTCCCATCCCTGAAAGCCGGGAAATACGCCATCATCATTTCAAAAGACAATGGTTTTCCCATAGAAAAAAATACTATTATTTTCAGTACGTTATGGATTACCAACATCAGCTACATAAGTCAGAACACGAATAAAAAGAGCCTGAACGTGTATGTTTTGCACCGCGAAGAAGGTAGCGCGCTGGAAAATGTTCAAATCAATGCAAGTTACCGCGAATATAATTACCGGACCAGCAGTTGGAAAAAACAAGCGTTGGGGACCTATACTACCGATAAAAACGGCTTTGCAGAAATCACTGTTCCTGATAAAATATCGAACCAGAATAATATTTCTTTGGAATTTATTTCAGGAAACGACAGATTCAACCCGGGAAATTCTTTTTATCTTTCTCAAAACAAGCAGGAACATAATAAACGCCTGCAAACTTTCTTTTTTACCGACCGCGCCATCTATCGTCCCGGACAAACGGTTTACTTCAAGGGAATAATCATCGAAACCGATGGCATCAGCAATGCCATTAAAACCGGACAAATAACCAGCGTAACCTTTTATGATGCCGACGGACAAAAGGTTTCCGCCCAGGATTTTGTAAGTAACGAATATGGTTCTTTTCAGGGAAGTTTCACCGCGCCGTCGTCGGGGCTTACGGGAAACATGCGAATCAGCAACGAGAACGGAAGCACTGAATTTTCGGTGGAAGAATACAAACGTCCGAAATTTGAGGTAACTTTTGAACCGTTGAAAGGAAGTTACAAATTGGGTGAAACGGTAAGCGTGAAAGGAAAAGCTACCGCCTATGCCGGAAATGCGATTGACAATGCACAAGTTAGTTACCGTGTGGTTCGCCGCACCCACTTTCCGTACTTCGGCTGGTGGTGCAGATGGATTCGTCCGCAATCGCCCGAAATGGAAATTATCAACGGAACAGCCAAAACCGATGAAAACGGAATGTTCACCGTGAATTTCACCGCCATTCCCGAAAAGAATCTGTCTTCCTGGCAGAAACCTGTTTTTGATTATACCGTAACTGCCGATGTTACGGATATCAACGGGGAGAGCCATTCAGTAGAACAAATAGTTTCTGTCGGTTACAATGCCTTGATAATTAAACTCGATATTCCTGAAAATGTCAACCGCAAAGTAAAATCCGGATTTGGACTTTCCACTACCAATCTGAACGGGGAAAAAGAACCGGCAAATCTCGAAATTATGGTTTCCCAACTCCGCCAGCCGGAAAAGATTTTCCGTTCACGAAACTGGGATCGCCCCGATAAGTTTGTGATGAGCAAAGAAGAATTCGATGCTTCTTTCCCTTACGATATTTATGATAATGAAGATGATATTACCAAATGGGAAAAGAAATCCGTCTGCTTTTCAGGCAAAATGGATACTGGGAAAGATTCCTTGCTAACGTTTCCGGATTTCAATCGCTGGGAACCGGGACAGTACGTTGCCGAGATAAAAACCCGCGATAAATTTGGCACGGAAGTGAAAACCGAAAAATACTTTACCGTTTTCCTCCCCGAATCCGGCGAAACAGCAACCAATGGTATGGACTGGTTTACCGAACTGAAAAGTAGCGGCGAACCGGGTGAAAAAGCATCTTTACTGCTGGGTTGCCGTGATAAAAATGCAAATGTATATTTTGAAACCGGCAGCAATTCTGCTTCCGGTGGGCAATGGTTCAAACTTAACCGCCAGCAGAAATTGTTTGAGATTCCCATAAAAGAAGAAGACCGCGGTGGAATTCCTGTTATTCTTTTCTTTGTGAAACACAATCGTATTTATCAGCATCAAACTATTATTGATGTGCCTTATACCAACAAAATGCTCGATTTCAGCTTCGAAACGTTTCGCGACAAGCTGCAACCGGGACAAGCCGAAGAATGGCGCATCCGCATCAAGGGCAAAAAAGGTGAAAAAGTTGCCGCCGAGATGCTCGCTTCCATGTACGATGCTTCGCTGGATGCTTTCCGTTCGGCAGACTGGAATTTTTATATTTTCAATAAAAAAGCTTTTTTACAAAACTGGAATGCAGATTGTTTTGGTATTTCAAACTATACAACAATTGAAGATTTAGGAAAATTTAGAAATCTTATCAAAAGTTTTATCCCTAAAGAATATGATCAGTTAAACTGGATGGGAATGAATATCAGGAACTCTCCTCATTTTGGGGGAGACATGAAATTCATGGCGGCAAAAAGAAAAAACAGGGATGAAACCGCAGTAGCAGAAATGATGGATGTTGCCAATCAGGTTATCGTCGATAAAAAAATAAATGATGAAGGGAACAAATCTCAGCCGGTTTCCCCAAAGCATACGGAACAGCCGTTACTTCGCCATAGCTTCAACGAAACAGCTTTCTTTTATCCTAACCTGCAAACAGACGAAAACGGGGATGTTCTCATCAGATTTACCGCTCCGGAATCGCTTACCCGCTGGAAACTGATGGGTCTGACTCATACCAAAGACCTGATGAACGGCCAGTTCAGTAAAGAGATTGTAACACAAAAGGAACTGATGGTGATGCCCAATGCACCCCGCTTTTTCCGCGAAAGCGATACCATCACCTTCCAGGTGAAGATTTCCAACCTTACCAGCGAAGCCATGCAGGGAACCACTTCCCTCGAATTTTTCGATGCCGTAAGCATGCAGCCGGTAAATCTTTTTGCCTCGGGAACGCAAAAAACACAGACATTTAATGCACAAAAAGGTCAAAGTGCCGTTGCCGGCTGGAAATTAATTATTCCGATAGGAACGCCAGCGGTTACCTACCGCATCATGGCTCAATCCGGTAATTTCAGCGACGGGGAGGAAAACACCCTGCCCGTTCTTACCAATCGTATGCTCGTTACCGAAACCCTGCCAATGCCTATTCCCGGCAAGGGAACGTATAATTTTACAATGGATAAACTGCTCCAATCAAAGGCAAAAGAAAATGGTAAACTTACCCTCGAATTCACGTCCAACCCTGCCTGGTATGCCGTGCAGGCATTGCCTTACCTGAGGGAATCTACGTATGAATGTGTCAGCAACATCTTCAACTGCTACTATGCCAACAGTATCTCCACCTCTCTGGTAAACCGTAATCCGGCCATCAAACGGGTTTTCGATAGTTGGAAAAACTCCACTCCTTCTGCATTTCTTTCCAACTTAGAGAAAAATCAGGAGCTGAAAATCGCCTTGCTCGAAGAAATGCCCTGGGTGATGGAAGCTGCAAGCGAAAAAGGACAAAAACAACAGATTGCTTTGCTGTTCGATATTAATAAAATGTCGGACGAAATGGAAAGCAGTTTGCGTAAGCTAAGCGAAAAACAATCTTCTAACGGCGGCTGGCCCTGGTTTCCCGGCATGCCCGAAGATGAATATATTACCCAGTATATCGTTACCGGACTTGGACATCTGGATCAGTTGGGCATCAAAGATATGATTGGCAACGCAACCACCTGGAACATGCTGCGGAATGCTGTACGGTTTTTAGATAATGCGGTGAAGAATGACTTTACGAATATTAAAAAACAGGATACCTCCTATCTGGAAAATAATCATCTCGACGGAATGAAAATCCAGTATCTGTATGCAAGAAGCTATTTCGATGCTACCATCCCGACAAATAAACAACAGGCGGAAGCCATAGCTTATTTCCGCCAGCAGGCGCAGAAATACTGGCGGCAGAACGATCTTTGCCAGCAGGCGATGATTGCCCTTGCCCTGTATCGTTTTGGCGATTCAGCGACAGCTAAAGCCATTTTAAGGTCTTTTTCCGAAAAGGCATTGCATTCGGAAGAAATGGGTATGTACTGGCGCGATAATAAATCCGGATATTTCTGGCACCAGGCTCCGGTGGAAACGCAGGCATTGCTAATAGAAGCTTTCAACACCATCAACGGGGATAAAAACGCTGTGGAAGAGATGAAAACCTGGCTGCTGAAACAAAAGCAGACACAAAATTGGGGAAGTACCCGAGCCACTGCCGAAGCGGTTTATGCACTCCTGAGTACCGGAAGAGAGATGCTTGCTACCGATAGCAAGCTTACCATCCAGGCAGGGAAGCGCATCATCGAACCGCAAAAACTGGAAGAGACTAAAGTAGAAGCCGGAACGGGATATTTCAAGACTTTCTGGAAAGGCGAACAGGTGCTTCCGGAAATGGGGAAAGTTACCGTCAGCAAAGCCGACGACGGCATTGCCTGGGGAGCCATGTACTGGCAACATCTGGAACAGTTGGATAAAATAACTACCCAGAAAACGCCGCTTCAGTTGGATAAAAAGCTTTTTGTGGAACGCAACACGCCTTCGGGCCCTGTGATAGAACCGGTAACTGCTGCAAATCCTTTGAAAGTTGGCGACAAGCTGAAAGTCCGCATCGAACTGCGCGTGGATCGCGACATGGATTATGTTCACATGAAAGATATGCGCGCTTCGGCTTTTGAACCGGTGAACGTTCTCTCCGGTTACCAATATCAGGGAGGCTTAGGCTATTATGAATCTACCCGGGATGCCTCTACCAACTTCTTCTTTAGCCGTTTGCCAAAAGGAACCTGGGTTTTTGAATACGAACTGGTGGTATCGCAAAAAGGAGAATTCTCCAACGGCATCACCACCATACAGTGCATGTATGCCCCGGAATTTGCTTCCCATTCCGAAGGAATACGGGTGAAGGTGGAATAGCGATTTTATCTTTTTCTCAGACGCAGGTTTCAATGGATTGATTTTTATTCGCTCTTTTCCGCGTAAATCTGCGTCTGAATTAGTCAGTATTCATAACCCTGACCGAGATCAATTCAATTTCTTGCCTATCCGTTTGGAATCCCTTGCTTACCCGATTAGAATCCTTTGCTTATCCGATTGGAATCCCTTGCTTATCCGATTAGATTTTCTTGCTTAGGAAATTATAATCCCTTGCTTACAAAAGCACATTCCCTTGCTTAGAAAAATATTTTTCTTGCTTAGGAAATTATAATTCCTTGCTTATAAAAGTATAATTTCTTTTTTACGGTAATAAGTTATCTTGCTTGGGAACGTAAGTTTCTTTTTGTAAGGAAATAATTTTTCTTGCGGTAGATATAGAAATCCCCCGGCGAAAGAAATCATAAGGTTGTACCTTATGAAATTTCTCACAATGATGTATACTAAAATACTGACGGGTTAATCTTTTTTATATTGAGGCAAACTGACAAAAAACCAGGTCCCTTCACCGGGGTTGGATTCAAACCAGATTTCGCCACCGGCATCAGTAATTATACTTTTCACTATGGCCAGTCCAAGCCCCATCCCGCCAGATTTGGTAGTAAAATTTGGTGAAAATATTTTTTCCCGTTGTTCCCTGGCAATCCCATTGCCATTATCGTGAACGGTAACCAGAAACTGATTTTCTTTTTCTTTAACCGATATTTCAATTATTCCATTCCCAACATTACCAATGGCTTGAAGCGAATTTTTTATCAGGTTGTTGAAAACCCTCAACATTTGTTTTTTATCAGCCAAAATATAAAGCGATTGTTTTTCTTCAGGATGAAAAGTAAACGTAACACCAGGGCTTTCCTTGTAAAGCCCAATAACATTAACAAGCACTTCCCAAAGATCGGTTTTTCCATTTTTCCCCTGTGGCATTTTGGCAAAGTCCGAAAATTCGGAAGCTATTTCCGATAACGTATCAATTTGTTCGACGATGGTCGTGGTAAAATGTTTCAGGCGTTCGCCCCAATCGGGAGCCTTATCATCCCAGGCTTTCTGAAGGTATTGAACACTTAACTTCATGGGAGTCAATGGATTTTTAATTTCATGGGCTACCTGTTTGGCCATTTCGCGCCAGGCGCTTTCCCGTTCCGACTTTGATAACAAAAGGGCGCTTTCAGCAAGTTTGTCTATCATTCGGTTATATTCCACGATCAAACCACCAATTTCATCTTCACGATGCCATTCCATTTTTTCGCCCGGTTTACCAAGTTTTAGATTACTTATTTTATTTTTAATTAATTGCAATGGGCGTGTAATATGATTGCCAATTATCAAAGCTACCAAAACAGCTAATGCAATCAAAAGAATATAAATATTAGTAAAAGCAATCAAAAACGTAGAGATTTCCTGTTTAAGTTCACCCTGTTTTGCAAAATAAGGAAGGTTTAAATACGCAATTAATTTGTTCTGGTTATTCCGAAAGGGCAGATAAGCTGATAAGAATTTATAATTTCCTATTTTTTCATCTTGTATGAGTAATGTTTTCTTGCTGAAATTGAGCTGATTAAAAGCAACAGAATTCATCTTTTTTGAAATCAGGCCATCATCAAAAATCTGTGGCCGGGAAGAAGCAATCAGGTTCCCATTCAAATCATAAAGGTTTATATCTGTAAAGAACACAAACGACCATTTGTTGAGTAATCCGCTGAGATAATCACTCATATCAAATGTCAGAACCTTTTCTGAAGCTAAATTATGTTCCATTTCCACCAATACCGAGTGTCCCTTTTCACTCAGATTATCAACATTTTTTGTTTTATTTAACTTTATCAGGTATAGCAACGAGAATATACCGATAAAAATAAACGAAACAACAATTATTGATATAACATACAGCTGAATACGGGACTTGAAATTCAGGGGTACAAAGTGAAAGCGCCGGGGAAAATGAATAATCCCAAATAAAAGTATGGCACATAAACCGAAGAAAATGAACAGATAAGAAAATGGTGCGATTTTAACTAATAAGTCTGGATTTTTTTTACTGATGATCAGGCTGTATCCGTTACCAATGTTATAATATAAATGACTAAATCCATTACGGTCAAAATAAACAAAATCGGAATTGAATTTTCCATACGTATCCAAATAAATACTGTAATAATATTTCCCAACGTTTTTAACCAATTCTCCATTTACATAAAAACCATACGAATAACCTGAGTAATCAGAAGGGAATTCTATTGATTTATCCACAAGCAATTCAGGGTATCCCACACCGCGCGGTACAAATTTTGAATTAATTTCAATGAAAATATTTACCGTATTTCGTTGATTTTTAAAATTTGTACTGAACGGCAAAATAGCCAAATAGTTAATTTCCTCAGAACCATCATTCAAATAAAATAACCTTTTAGAAAGGGTCGTTTCTCCAATATCTTTTACTATACCTCCAAAATATGAATCGCAATTAATAACAAAATCGTTCGGATTGATAGAAAGATCCTTTTTTTCGTCGCAAATGGTGATTTTAAAATTATACTTCGACCAGTATCCCTCAAAATATTTATGTAAAATATAATCAGAGGTCTTTAATTCTATCTTTTCATCAAAAGGAGCTTTAGGTAAGTATTCGTTTAGAAGAGTATCCGACAAAATCCTGGTTTCAATTTCTTTAAACATAAACTCGGCTACTTTATCACGTTGAGTCGAAATTTTCATGGCTACAATCTTCCGTGATTCTTTTTCCTTGAAACTATTGTATTGATATAACGAATACGTTGTTAAAAAAGCAAACATCAACAACTGAAAAACAAGATTATAAAAATTAAAATAATTCTTGCGTTTCTTGGTCAAAAACCAAATTATATTCAAATAAATCAGAAGAAATATCATATAAAAAAGGTCTTTTTCGATAAACCTGCCAAGTAAAAAATAAAAGATCCCGGCAGTTATTATAGAAACAAAAAGATAAAAACGGAATTTCCCTATTAAATTGATCAATAAATTACTGATGTTTGCAACAATCAGAATAAAAGAAAAAATAAGAAGAACTATGATGATATAAATAGTGATACTTGGAAAATTTAACCAGAAGATATTGTTTAAATCCAATATAATTGTTGAATTCAATACAAGACTACCGAACAGGTATATTAATCCATAAAATAAACCAATAATAAAAGCAAAAAGGATTACAGATGGTAAATATCGTGAAATTAGTCTTTTTGATTTGATCTTTATTTCAAAATGCTTGTAAAAGAAATAGGAAATAAATAAGATTACAATTACGTCAAGCAATAAATCGCCAAGGGATGGTAAAAGAGCAGAAGAAGCATAATAAAGCGGCGAGAAAAGTCTGGACTGGAAAATCAGTTGAGGAATTTGTAAATAGTAAATAATGAACCGGAATAAGGATAGATCCAAAATAAACGTTGAAATAAATAGGAATTGGTTGGGAAAAATCGAGTGGAACCACTCATATAAATACCTGATAAAAGAGATAAAAAATATAAATCCTAATAAATAAACCAGGAATATCAAATAAACAGAAGAATCATCAAGCTGTTGGTTGCCTTTAAACTCAAGGGAAAATAAATAATTTCCTTTGCAATTATAAATGTTGTAACCCTTATGTGCGGTGTTAATTTTTGTATCCGGTAATACGTTAAACGATTTTTGAAAATTATTTACCAGATACTTATTTTGATTTTTATAATCGTTTTTGATCAGGATTAAGCCGGCAAAAATTTTATTAGCCGTAGTAACTTTTCGGACAACATACCAACCATTACCAAAATTCAGGAAATTTCTATTAAATAGCTTTTGATCAAAATCAACAGGTATTTGTGGAGTATTGTCGGACCAAAACGTTATTTTATTTTTCTGATAAATGATTATTACTAGTCCTTCTTTAGCAAACAGATTTTTAAACCTGAAATCATCAAAAAAATTATAAGCAGGATTTTTAAATGATAGTTTTGATATTTCTCTTAATAATTTATCCGTGCGAATTTCTTTAGCATGAAGTACATTTTCAAAATCACTTGTTATGTCACTAATCCCACTTTCCTGTCTTAGCGTATTTGTAAAAATAATTCCTGCCAAAAAAAATACAATTGAAAGTACAAAAAACAGCAATGTTTTATTTCTAAAATCCCTGTTTAATCTCATTTTTCACCATTTTAAGGTAAATAGCTGTAAAACAAAATTATAATTTTGACCCAAAATAACGCCCATACACGAACGAAATTTGAATTTTAGGGGCACAATACTACAAGAGGCCCCGAACGTAAATTACGGCTTAATTTCGCTTTTCTGCAAATTTAAACACAAAAATAAGACTGGAATAATTATTATCTTTTCGGGCATGCAAATTTGATTGCATTCCTTTCCACAAAGCCTTAAAATAATTCATTTTTCCATTTTTATATTTTTCACTCAGCAAACTCACATAAAAAGCATCAAATTTCATAGGAAATGATTTTTGCAAAATAAAACCATGTTTTTCAAATAATCGTTTTATGGTTACGGGCGAAAAATGATATAAATGTCGCGGCACATCATAAGCAGCCCAAAATTTACCATAGTAATTTGCATCAAAAGAATCACTGTTTGGAACAGCAATTAATAATACTCCATCATTTTTTAAAAGCCGTACAATTTCATCGATCCTTTCGGGTAAAGCAGATACATGCTCCAATACATGCCACATGGTGATAACATCAAAAGAATCGTTTTTATAATCTGTAATTTCTTCTTCAGGACGAATATCCAACCCGTAATTTCTTCTTGCAAATTCTCTCGCATTTTTGTTGGGTTCAATCCCATGAGAAGACCATCCATGATTTTGAAATTCGTTTAGAAATTCACCGGTAGCACATCCAATATCCAGGATATTTTCCCCCGAAGCAACCAGTCTGTTAACAAGAGTGAATTTTTTTCTTAATGTAAATTGTCGGATTATCTGATATAATATATTTGCCAATCCGGTCTTACTGTTTGAATGAGAAATATATTGTGGAGATTCGTAATATCTACCTAATTCTTTTGATATTGGCCGGGGATTTAGAAAACGAAATCCACAATTGGGGCAGGTTACAATTGTAAACTTCTCCTTTGTTAGAAAATAATCCTCTGTTTGAAGATGTATTTTAAAATCTTTTGTTCCACAAATTAAGCATTCTTTTATTTCTTCCATAATTTCATTGTTTCACGTGAAACCACAACTATCTGCCTAAATAAACAATTAATACTGAAATATCTGCAGGAGAAACTCCACTAATTCTTGAAGCCTGTCCAAGTGTTCTTGGTTTTATTTTTGAAAGTTTTTCCCTTGCCTCAAACGAAAGGGATTGTAAATTATGATAATTAAAATCTTCCTTTAATTCAACATTTTCTAAGCGTGTTAGCTTTTTAGCGATATCATTTTCTTTAGAAATATAGCCTTCATACTTTAGCAGGATTTCTGTTTCTTCTATTTCTTCTTCTAAATTATCACCCAATGTTTTTACGAATTCTCTCAAAGAACCAATTGTATTTATAAGCTGGTGAAGGGAAATTTGAGGACGTAAAAGCAAGTTTATAATTTTTGATTTTTGATTTATTCCCGGAGTTCCATTTTCCTCCAACATTTGATTTACCGAGCCGGGTTCTATGCTGATATTTTTTATAAAATTGATTATCTCTTCTATATTTTTATTCTTTTCTTCTACCCTATCATTTCTTCCTTTCGATGCAAGCCCTATTTTATATCCTAATGGCGTCAGGCGCAAATCGGCATTGTCCTGTCGTAATAAAATTCTATACTCTGCCCTTGATGTAAACATCCTATAGGGTTCATCCACTCCTTTTGTAATCAAATCATCAATTAATACTCCAATATAAGCTTCTGACCGTCTGAGAACAAATTCTTCTTTTTCTTTAATTTTATTATTCGCATTAATTCCCGCAATTAAACCTTGGGCGGCAGCTTCTTCATAACCTGTAGTTCCATTAATCTGACCAGCAAAATATAAATTTTTAATTAATTTCGTTTCCAACGTTGCGTATAATTGAATTGGCGGAAAATAATCATATTCTATAGCATATCCAGGTCGGAATATCTTCACATTTTCGAAACCAATTACGGCTTTTAATGCTTTATATTGGATTTCCTCAGGTAAAGAAGAAGAAAAACCATTTAAATAATACTCTATGGTATCAAAACCCTCGGGTTCTACAAAAAGCTGATGGCGTGTTTTATCAGAAAATCTTTCAATTTTATCTTCTATAGAAGGACAATATCGAGGCCCAACGCCCTTTATTCTTCCAGTAAATAACGGAGATTGATCGAAACCTGTTTTTAAAATATCATGAACATTATTGTTCGTATAAGCCAAAAAACAACTTTTTTGATTTCTAATTATGGGCGTAGAAGAATAAGAAAATTTTTGAGGATTTTCATCTCCTTTTTGCTCTTCTAATTTTGAAAAATCAATTGTTCTTCCATCCACGCGAACAGGTGTACCTGTTTTCATTCGTTTGGCTTCAAAACCTAAATTGATCAAACATTCTGTAATTCCTTTTGAAGCGTTTTCCCCCATCCTTCCACCACTAAAACTTTTTGTCCCGATATGTATTAATCCATTTAAAAAAGTTCCATTAGTTAAGATGACAGCTTCCGATTTTATTTCGATTTCCAATGCCGTTTTAACACCAGAAACATGACCATCTTTTGTTAAAATTTCAATTACATTATCTTGCCAAAAATCAACATTTGGGGTCGCCTCCAACATTTTTCTCCATTCGTGCGTAAACAGCCAACGATCATTTTGCGAACGGGGACTCCACATGGCAGGACCTTTTGAACGGTTTAGCATTCTAAACTGAATCATTGTACGGTCAGATACTATTCCAGAATAGCCTCCCAAAGCATCAATTTCTTTTATTATTTGCCCTTTGGCCACACCTCCCATCGCAGGATTACATGACATTTGAGCAAAATTGGTCATATTCATCGTTATCAACAAAACCGATGAACCCATATTTGCAGCGGCAGCAGCAGCTTCACATCCGGCATGACCCGCACCAACAACAATGATATCATAATCCTTTAACAAACTCATAATCTTAAGTAGTTTTTTGATGTTTCACGTGAAACATCAAGTAAAAGCCTTCCTTTTCTGTCATAACAGCCTTATCTTCTGGAGATTTATCTTTATACCCAATTAAATGTAAAATTCCATGAACAATTACCCTGTTTAATTCATCATCAAACGATTTTTCAAATAATACTGCATTTTCCTTCACTCTTTCTATGCTAATGAATATATCGCCCGAAATTGTATTATCCGTTGAATAATCAAACGTAATAATGTCGGTTAATGTATCGTGTTTTAAATAATCAACATTCAGATTATGCAAATATTCGTCATTGCAAAAAATATAATTAATTGTTTCAATCTCTTTTTTTTCATTCTCAGCAACATATCTTATCCATTTTTTAATCACTGATTGATTTTTAAGATCAAAATCTATAACCTCAGAAAAATAATTTATTGCTTTCATCTTAAATTTTTATACATCAAAAATGAATAAAATAGCTGTTAGCCTTTTGTTTATAAAATGTTTTTAATTTCAGTTGATTATATTTTAGAAATTCATTTTGGGTAATTTGTTCTTTCTTATAATCTAATAGCTTAGAATTATTATTATTTAGGGTGTTTTTGGCTTCAGTAGATTCTCTTTTCTGTTCTTTTTCTCTCTGCTGTTCGGCTTTCTCTGATTCTAAAAGTCGTGTTAAAATTTGTTGTTGCCTTTTTAACGTCTCATTAGTTATAGCTTTATTTACAATATCCGTTTCGGTTTGCTCCATATCGTTAACAATTTTTTTCAAGTTTCCATCAGCCCCAGCCCCCTGTTTGTTTAATTCTTCCCCATATTTTTGATATTGTTGCCTTATCGCTTGTTGTTCTGCGGCCATTCTTGCAAGTTGTTCGCTCATTGATTGCTGACTCTTACCATCACCTTTTCCTTTACCGTTTTTTAATTGCTCCATTTGTTTATTCAACTGCTCTTGCAACTGCCTCATCGTTTTCATTGATGGGCTTCCGGAACCAGGTTTTGAACAAGAAGATTTCCCTTTTCCTGGCATTTGCATATTTTGCTGATTTTCCATTTGTTTCAAAATTTCGGAAAGCAGTAACGAAAGATTGTTGACCGAAGTCATTATATACTGCTGTTTACTTTTGGCAATATTTATATTTCTTAATTCAAGGGATTCCAGTGATTGATTGAATGAAGAATTGATCCTTATCGTTTCTTTTAAAACAAAGGATTGTATCATCATTTGACGTTTGCTTAACGAAAAAAGAGAATCGTTAACGACAGTAAAATCATCTTTTAAATCTTTTTGTTGTTGAATTATTTTAAGATATTTTGGATTATTACTTGATATATTGTTTGTAATTTTTATCAGATTTTCCTGTTCAAAGGAAATTCTTAATAAGTTTTCCAATATTTCTCTTAAAGCCGCAATATCTTCTCCCGATTCTTCAGAATCCATTTCTTGTTGCATATCACCTAAGCTTTGGCTAAGCTCTTCCATTTGTTTTGAGGCATTTTTCTGCGATTGTGAAGCTTTGGATCCTTTTTTATTTTTAATGTTTTCAAGACTTTTTTTCATTTCCTGTTCAATGGAATTCTGCTTTTCATCGGTATTTTTTAAATCATTTTTCTTTTCCAACTCTTCATTTTTCTTTTCAAGTTCATCAATATTCTTTTTAATATTTTCAAAATCATTATTTAAATCATTCTGTTTTTGAAGAGTATTTTCATTAGTATTCTTTTTTGTTTCTTCCGATAATTTGGTTTGTTCATCTGCTAACTTGTTAATTTTTTCGATAGTTTCTGTTAATTTTTTATCAAATTCTATTCTTTTAAAAAGTTCCAAATTCCTATCTAATTGCTTTTCCAAATCCTTATTGTTGGATTTTATTTTTTCAAGCATCTCATTAACTTTTGTTTTATCTGCTTCATCCAATAATTTTTGCATATCCTCAAACATCTTCTTCATTTTGTCATTCATCACTTCATTAAAAAGACGCTGCAATTCATTCTGTTTCTCAACAATTGAATTCTCTACAGGTTTAAATATTTGTTCCTGAATGTTATTGGTTTGGTTCTTCTTATTAATATTATCAACGTTTTTTTGGATTTCTTTTTGTTTATCTAACAAATCCTCTATCTGTTTTTTATCTTGCCAACTCAGTGATTTCTTTTCCAATAATTTTTTATTCAATTCATCAATTTGATGTTGAAGTGCTTTTACATCTTTAATGGTTTGCTGAATATCTTCTTTAATTTCTTTATTGGAATTTTCTGTTGATTTTTCAATTTCATTCAATGTTGGTACCTTAAAAACCATTTTTTGAGTTTTTGACGATTTTGCTCCGTGTATTCCATCGTTATCCCAAACTTCAAAATAATATTCCAGCTCATCTCCAGGGAGAATATCAAGTTTGGTTACATCCAGAAAATAATAATATTGTTGTTGGTTTTGATTGCTATTGATCGGAATAGTATCTGTTTTTAATAAATTTCGAAAGCCCAAAGGTTCACCCTCTTTATTTAAAATTTTATATTTGAAAGTTAAGCGGGTAAAACCGTAATCATCTTTTATATAGCCATTGAAAAATAAGCGATTGTTATAAATTGAATCCTTAAATTCATTAACATTTATTGATGGATATGCGTCTGGTATAACATTGACAGAATACATCAGGGAATCATTATTTTTCATGTATTCATTTGCAACCTGTATGCTGTAAGTCGTGCTTTTATAAAATGGCGAAGAAAAAGAAAATTTATTGGATGACGAAGAATTCAAAATAACAGGTTTCCCTTCAAAATTTAGCTGTATTTTTTTGGTATCTCGGGTATAGAATCTCCAATTAACCTTTGTTCCGTCAGGTATCAATAAATCTCCGGTATTGCTTAATACTTCATCTCCTTTTCTGGTATATTTCGGGTAATTTAAGGCAATGTCGAAATTTAAAATAATCGGCCTTGGAATAACTTTTAATTCATAAACCGGTGAACGGAATTTACCAGCAATAAGCTGAAATTTGGTTGATTGCTGAATATTATTGAACGTATAATTAAACAATACCGTTTTCTCCTTATTGCATTTAAAAGTAGCTTCTTCTGTTTTAATATAAAGTTCTGAGGGAATTTCATTTCCTGTTAATTTAATTTCCAAAACAAAATCTTCCTGTTGAATCGCTTCAAGTTTAGAATTCATAATTTTGATCTGAAAAGGAGCTTTGATTTCAAAAAACTGATCGTGTTTGACTATTCTATGAAACGGGTCTGTGATTACTGACGGAGATGTAAATAAAGTAATGATAATCAGCAAAACCGGAATGGCAACAAATTTTATATATTTTCTGTTTTTTTTAAAATCTATGGCTGAATTAAAAGGAATAGGCCTGAGTTTTACAACTTTTTGATTAATGCTTGCATTGATTAATTCTTTGTTTTCTTTAGAATTCTCTGCTAATTTCTTAAGTTGCAGGGTATTTATCAATACATCATTAACATCCGAAAAATGTTTCCCTATAATATCAGCAGCCTGTTCGTGGGAAATAATTTTCCCAATTTTTAACAGTTGAAATACCGGAAACAAAACAAAACGAAGAAATACAAGCAGGGCAAGTATCAGAAAAGAATAAAAAATTACAGTACGAACAACAATTCCAAAATGAGCTGCATATTCAAGTGCAGTAATCACAATGAATAAAAGCAATAATATGGAAACTGTGGAAATTGTGCCTCTTATTATCTGGTTTTTATAATATTTCCTGATAAAAGAATCTAACTTATTAATTAAAAATTGATAATTATCCTGCATTTTACGATCTGTTGGTAATTAATCTAATCCGCTTCTATTTAAACAAAAATTGCTTATTTTATAATCCAGCTTTATAACCTTCAAACAAATTAATTACTTTTGGCAAAAGTACTCATTAATTGAATTTGATGGTCGTGTTAAACTATGGCAGAATCTTACAGAAATATTTCATTCCTCACATTTCGCCGTATCTTTCTATTTTGGATCACATTTTCCTTTTCCAGCTTCCTCTTTGCCCAACAATATCCATACCAAGAGAAACAGTTTTCTCTTTCCACAAAATACTTACCACTAACCAATCCACAAAGTTTAAAGTATGCCCATTTGCTTACTAATTATGATGTTTTATTTTACAAATTAGACATTGGCCTTGAGCGAAATTCCATTGATATTAACGGAAATGCAACTATCAATTCCAAAGTAATTTCGCCCAAACTTGATACTTTCGCTTTTGAATTAGTATCAGAACTGATTATTGATTCAATAAAAATAAACAACCATTTGGCTATATTTTCCCGTGATTGGGATGAAGTATTTGTTCCTTTGGAAAGTCCAATGCAACATGGAATGTTAATTTCAGTTCAGATTTTTTACCATGGAACTCCCCGTGTTTCCGATTCATTTTATGGAATAAAAACTGGTTGGTCTTACGAAAAACAAGTTACCTGGACATTGTCGGAGCCATTGGCAGCAAAATACTGGTTTCCATGCAAACAGATTCTGGAGGATAAAGCCGATTCTGCATGGATTTTTATCACCACCAGCCCGGAAAATAAAGCCGGTTCCAATGGCTTGCTAACTGCAATAACAGCTTTGCCCACGGGTAAGGTACGCTATGAATGGAAAACCCATTACCCCATTGCTTATTATTTGATTTCGGCAACAGTTTGCAATTACAATGAATATTCATTTTATGCAAAACTTACAGGGAGCAATGATTCCATTCTTATTAAAAATTATATCTGCGGAAATGCCGATTACATTCAACTTCATAAACAAGACATTGACCGAATGAAGGATTACATTGAGTTGTATTCCAAATTATTTGGAGCGTATCCTTTTAAAAATGAAAAATACGGAACCTGTCAGTCGGCCCAAAAGGGAGGAATGGAGCATCAAACGATGACCACACTGGAAGATTACAATCTACCGCTTTCGGTTCATGAACTAAGTCATCAGTGGTTTGGCGATAATGTAACCTGCCGTACTTGGAGCGACATTTGGCTTAACGAAGGTTTTGCTACGTATTCCCAGTATCTCGCTTTCCAATATTTAACAAGCCAGAACGATGCCGATAACCTGATCAATTCTATTCAAAAGTCTGCATTGGAAAAACCAGAAGGCAGTGTTTATGTGCCTTTTTACGAAGCCAATGATCCAGCACGCATTTTAGACGGAAATCTTTCTTACAACAAAGGAGCTGCCATTATCCACATGATACGGTATAAACTCCAAAACGACAGTCTCTTTTTTACTGTTCTAAAAACATATCAAAATAAATTTTCAGGAAGTACAGCCACAGGAGACGATTTTAAAAATGTACTTGATAGTATTTCGGGAATGGATTTTACGCCATTCTTTGATCAATGGTATTACGGTGAGGGATACCCTTTGTATGATATAACCTGGAAGCAAAAAAACGATACTCTTTTTCTGACGTCAGTACAATCTGCAACAGCTTCTTCTACTCCCCTATTTACCGTTCCAATGGATTATCGCATTCATTTTCTTAACGGAGATACAACGCTACGTCTTGAACAAACGTCTAATGTTTGCAACTATTCCATTCCTTTCCACAACTACATTTTCTCCGTTGATCCTGATTTTCAACACTGGATTTTAAAAAAAATAAACAGCCTCCAACAACAACTTGACAAGCTTTCCAATTCATTGAATTTTAAAGTAATTTCAGATTATTCTTTGGATAACATACTGGTGCATTTTTTTAATCCGAATTCAGCAACAATAACCGTTCATTTAAGCGATATGGCAGGAAAGCTAATTCTTAATGAAAAACGTAAAAAAACTGACTTTTCACTTTCTACGCTTAACCTTCGCAAAGGAATTTACTTGTTAACCATAACCGAAGGCGCTGAAAGTGCGACGGAAAAAATCGTTATCTTTCACTAAGCTTCCTTTTATTACTTTTGCAGGCTTAAATCCTAAAAAATGAATTCTCGCAAAGTACGCGTGCGTTTTGCACCCAGTCCAACCGGACCATTACATATAGGCGGAGTAAGAACAGCCTTGTATAATTATCTTTTTGCTAAAAAACACGGAGGCGATTTTCTCCTTCGTATTGAAGATACCGATCAGAACCGCTACGTGCCCGGTGCCGAAGAATACATAATTGAATCGTTGAAATGGTGCGGATTGCAATACAACGAAGGCGTTGGCTTAGGCGGTCCCCATGCTCCTTACCGCCAGTCGGAACGAAAGGATTTATACAAACAATATGCTGATGCATTGATAGAAAAAGGATATGCTTACTATGCTTTTGATACCCCGGAAGAACTGGAAACTATCCGTAAGCAACTGGAAGCTCAAAAAATTACTTTTCAATATAATCCGGCTACCCGTATCCGGATGAAAAACTCGTTGACACTTTTGCCGGAAGACGTAAAAAACCGTCTGGCTGCCGGAGAACATTATGTAATACGCATTAAAACACCGGAAGACGAAGAAATTCGGGTAAACGACCTGATACGTGGCGAAGTTAGTTTTCATTCCTCGCTGATGGACGACAAAGTATTGTACAAAAGCGACGGTATGCCAACGTATCATCTTGCCAACGTAGTGGATGACCATCTGATGGAAATATCGCACGTCATCCGCGGCGAAGAATGGCTTCCCTCCGCCCCTCTTCATGTGCTTTTGTATCGTTATCTTGGCTGGGAAGATTCCATGCCACAGTTTGCACACCTTCCCCTGCTGCTAAAACCTGAAGGTAATGGCAAGCTCAGCAAACGCGATGGCGACCGTCTGGGCTTTCCCGTTTTCCCATTACAGTGGACGGATCCAAAATCAGGAGAAGTGTCCTCAGGATACCGCGAATCGGGTTATTTTCCCGAGGCTTTCATCAACATGCTTTCGTTGCTTGGCTGGCATCCGGAAACCGAACAGGAAATCTTCACCATCGAAGAACTGGCACAGGCTTTTTCATTGGAAAGGGTAAACAAATCGGGCGCAAAATTTGATCCCGAAAAGGCTAAATGGTTCAATCACCAATATCTCATTACCAAAAGCAATGCGGAATTAGCCGCCTGTCTTAAAACTATTCTTGCAGAAAAAGGTATTCAAACCAATGATTGTAAGGTAGAAAAAGTTTGCGAGCTGATTAAAGAACGCGCCAACCTTATCCCCGACCTTTGGAACCAGAGTGATTATTTCTTTATTGCGCCAGAGACTTATGACGAAAAAACGATTAAAAAATACTGGAAGGAAAACACTCCGGCTCTTCTCAACGAACTGAAAAACTTGTTGCTTTCGCTAAACGACTTTGAAAAGGAAACCATAGAAACCGCTACTCATCGTTATGTTGAAGACAACGGTTTAAGCATGGGGCAGGTGATGAATGCCTGGAGGCTTTCGCTGGTAGGAGCCGGCAGAGGTCCCGGTATGGCCGACATTGCTTCGGTATTAGGCAGGGAAGAAGTAATTGCAAGGATGGATAAAGCGTTGAAAGCGCTGGGGTAATTGCGATAAATAGCAGCTATTCCCCTTTCGGTAATTCTTTATTTTTCTTACTTTCCGGGAGATAGTTTTCTTTTGATACTACTTTTCTACCGGTTTTTTTCTCCAGTTCGCGCCGTGCATTACCCGCTACATCGCCACCTTGTTTGGCTGCTTCTTTATTTTCATCAAATCCTTCCGGATTTTTTGTTTTCACAATTTCTGTGGTAGAAGCTTCCCCAAGCATGGAAAATATCAGTTCAAGGTCATCCATATGGTCGCGGAGGTTTTGGCTCTTTAATCCTTTCACTTTCTTGTATTCAGAAGGTGTAAGCCCAAATGTTGCCTTTGAAATTTCAGCCGTGAGTATTGCATATTCAATTTTTCCCCTGACGCCTCTGTTTTTCCATTCTTCCGTCAATTCCTCCCGGATAGCAATGCTTCGCATCCGTTTTTTGATCCAGTCGTCGGGATAACCTTTAAGCTTGTAAAGTTCTCGTGTTCGTTGTATTGCTAATTCCGGGTTTTCAATTTCTGCAAGCCGTTCCGATCCAACCTTTGCCAGCCAGAGTTTAAAAGGTTCCGCTTTAGGAGAAGGTATGGACTGTATGATACGTAAAAGTCCCTGCGCATTGGCACACCCCATTTTTTGCTTACCGCCAGCAGTTTCTACCCAAAGGGTAGGTACAAATTGTACCCACCCTTTGGCAAGTTCTTCATCACGCTGACGCATACGCTTGACATATTGCTTGGGGTCTTTGCTATCGGTTAAAACCAAAATAACATCTTCCACTACGAAATACCATTTCTCTTCGGCTTCGTTCCAAACCGTTCGTATTTGCTTGCTTTCAAACAGCTTTATATTGCTCATAAACAATCATTATTTTATACAAAAATAGATAATTTTCTCAACCGGAAAAACCTTATTCTTTATCTCTGAACCTTAGTAGAAATAATAACCGCCACAACCCGCGACCTTATTACCTTATTTTAGCGGCAATAAGGGAATAAGGTTATTTTTCGCTTGTGCAATTTTTCTACTAAGGTTAAAAAATGATAAGAAAAATAAGGTTTCGCGGAATATCAGAAATTAAGAAACGACAAAACAGGCAAATCCCGAAAGGATGACATTGTTATTTTACTTCTGCTGAGCGTTCCCGGATACTCTCAGTACTGCTTTATTGCGAGCGGAAAAACATTTTCCGCTCAGCCGGGTACTACTGTTCTATTTATTACCAGTCGATTATTTTACCTTCAAAAATGTCTCCGTGTTGCTAAAACCGTCCATTTTTACAAACTTTTTAAATTGTCTTTTCGTTGGTTTGAACTGATATGGTAAGCTATCCAGAGTACTTTCTGAAATTTGTTTCAGTTTATCAATATCCTCTTTTGTCAAAATATGACCGATAGAAAGCTTACTCTTGTTTAACCCAAGTTTTATTACTTGCCTGTTGCTTTTGTTATAACGAAAATTTAAAAAGCAATACCCTTTAAATTTTTTTAAAATATTGCTTTCGGAAATTAAGAATAGAGTGTCAATGTAATGAATATGCTGGACAATTGAGTCACCTTTTCTTTTTATAATTGTCTTTTCTTTAGTTATTGTATTGATTAGAGTGTCTGCTACTAATCTGTAATTACTGTCAAGTTGATTGATGTGTTCTATTATATCCAAGTCATAAATTCTGGAAATCATTTTGTCAGTAATTTTTAATAATGAATTGTCAGTAGTACTTTGAAATTGTCCTTAAAATCGTCTTGGAAATAAGGACAAACTATTAGTATTACTTGGCTGTGGTTCATCAAATGTTACAGGCGGTTCGCAAGCTAATAAGCTTGTAAAAATGATAAAAGTCAAAATGTAATTTAATTTTTTCATTGTTTTTGCCTTTTTATAGGGCTGGTAACTCGTTTATAAATACATCAAAAATCATTCTATTGCTCAATTATTTTGGTAACGACCATGATTTATCATCACTCAATTTTTGTACTCAGCCTTCTTACGTTAAAAATACCCAGCTTACTCATAAACCGGGTACTTTAAATTTCAAATCTGCAATCTTAAATCTTAATTTCCGTCCCCTTCCTTCTCATGTTCCCCGCCATGTCCCCGGTCAACAATGATACGGGCACTTTGGTATTGCTTGTAAAAATCGGGATGGGTGGCGTGGAATACGATCATAATCTTATCGAGCTTGGTTTTCAAAAAGGCATTGGTTTCGCGGAAAAGCCCGGTAAGGTTATCGGTGGCAGTGGCAATGGTTCCCACAGCCGTACGTTTTTTAGGCATCAGCACTCCAAAAGCTTCACGATTGGTGTTCAGCAAGGCAATATCATCGGCGCTTACCAGCAGTCCGGCTAATGGGGTCTGCAGGGGCATTGCCAGTTCGTAAATACTTTTACCATACTCCAACAGTTTTTCTTCGCGCATAATGTTGAGCTTGCTTGCGGAAGTGTCGGCTATGGCAAGCAACTCCTTATCGTCGTTGGCTGCAGCATGAGCCAGGAGTCCGCCGGCTACTTTAAAAATGGATTTTTCGTATTCGGTACGCACCTGTTGTTTATTGCCGGTGATACCGGTGGTGATTTTTTGCTGAATTCCGTACTGGATTTGTATTTCAACAATTCTACCTTTAAGAAAAACATGCCCGTCCTGAGCCGGTTTTACTGTGTTTACAATGTCGGCGTTTGCGTCCAAGGTATCATTCACCTCTTCGTACATCGCCAGTTGATTGGATTGTTCATCGTTCATGGCTAATGTTTTAGGGATTAATGAAACAAAAATAAGCACTTTTTTTTAAACAATTAACATTTCCAATAAAAAAGTTTAATTTTTTTTATTTGATACTCAAAAGTGTTGTTAACCGATTGACTTTGTTATAGATTCATCCCTTCGGTTAGAATGACAGCATACACTCCCTCCCCTTCTTTTCTTCAACAACGACCGTCATTTCGACTGAAAGGAGAAATCTAAAACAGTGTGCCTCGTTTGTGAAGCGGCGATCGGTCATCCCGATTCTCCGAATGTTCATTTAGCCATGCCGAATGCTCATTTAGCCATAGCAAATGCTCATTTAGACACCCCGAATGTTCATTTAGCCACACCGAATGCTCATTTAGACACCCCGAACGGTCATTTAGACACACCGAATGCTCATTTAGCCGCTCCGAACCGCCATCAAGTCATTGGAAAAGGTCATTTAGGGTTGCCGAACGGTCATCATGTCAATGGGAATGCTTATTTAGGGTAACCGAACGGTCATGGATAAAACAAAAAACCATCCCGAATATTTGGGATGGTTTTGTTGTCCGACCAGGGCTCGAACCTGGACTCTACTGATCCAGAGTCAGTCGTGTTGCCAGTTACACCATCGGACAATTTTGTTTTGCGGTGCAAAATTACAAAAGATTTTAACTATACAAATTATTTTTATCACTATTACCCCGGGATAGCCGCTTTATCCGGACGATTCCACGATTCCTTCAGGGTTACGGTACGGTTAAACACTAATTTATCTGTTGTGCTGTCCGGGTCAACGCAGAAATATCCAATCCGCTCGAACTGAAACTTATCTCCTGCCTTTGCTGTGGCAAGTAAAGGTTCGGTAAAACCGGTAATTTTTTTCAATGATTCAGGGTTCAGGTTGGAAATAAAATCTTTTCCTTCCTCAGTTTCTTCGGGATTTTCCATACTGAACAGGCGGTCGTAAAGCCGGATTTCCGCTTTCACAGCATGTTGTGCCGATACCCAATGAATGGTTCCTTTCACCTTACGGTTACTCATAGGCATACCACTGCGTGTTTCGGGATCGTAGGTACAATGGATTTCGGTAATATTGCCCGTTTCCGGGTCTTTTACCACACTTTCGCATTTAATAATATAAGCATACTTCAAACGCACTTCCCTGCCGGGAGCAAGGCGGAAATACTTCGAAGGCGGTTCTTCCATAAAATCCTCGCGTTCGATGTATAGTTCTTTCGAAAAAGGAACTTTGCGTAATCCTTCATCCGGATTCTCGGGATTATTTACCGCATCTAATTCTTCAGTCTGTCCTTCCGGATAATTATCAATAATCAATTTCACCGGATTAAGCACTGCCAATGCCCGGCGGGCACGTTTATTCAGGTCTTCGCGCAAGCAAAATTCAAGCAGCGAAACGTCAATTACATTATCGCGCTTAGCCACACCTATGGTTTCGGCAAAGTTACGGATGGATTCGGGTGTGAAGCCGCGGCGACGCAGTCCACAGATGGTTGGCATACGCGGATCGTCCCAGCCGTTGACATAACCTTCCTTTACCAAACCGAGCAGTTTGCGTTTACTCATCACAGTATACGTCAGATTCAGACGGGCAAACTCAATTTGCTGAGGGGCAAAAATTTCGAGTTCACGAATAAACCATTCGTACAACGGGCGGTGAACTTCAAATTCGAGGGTACAGATGGAATGGGTGATGCCTTCGATGGAATCGCATTGTCCGTGGGCAAAGTCGTACATGGGATAAATACACCACTTATCGCCGGTTCGGTGATGATCGGTGTGCAGAATACGATACAGGATAGGATCACGCAACAGCATATTGGGCGAAGCCATGTCTATCCTGGCGCGAAGCACCCTGCTCCCGTCGGGGAACTCCCCTGCCCTCATGCGTTGGAACAAATCCATGTTTTCATCCACACTGCGGTTGCGGTTAGCACTTTCTACTCCGGGTTGGGTTACCGTCCCGCGATGAGCGCTTATTTCTTCTGCATTGGTATCGTCCACATAAGCTTTTCCTTTTTTAATCAGCTTTACGGCATACTCAAACAATTGTTCAAAATAATCGGAAGCATAATACAGGCGGTCGCCCCAGTCGAAACCGAGCCAGTGAACATCCTCCATAATGGAATCCACATATTCGGTATCTTCCTTCACCGGGTTGGTATCGTCGAAGCGGAGATTGCACATTCCGTTATATTTAGCAGCCGTACCAAAATTCAGGCAAATGGATTTGGCATGACCAATATGCAGATAACCGTTGGGTTCCGGCGGGAAACGGGTATGAACTCTTGCTCCGTTTTTATTGTTTTTAATATCCTCTTCAATCATTTGATGAATAAAATTCAAAGGCTTGTTCTCCGGAACGCCTTCTTCTTTTTTATCTACTGAATCTGCATTTCCCATTGTAATTGATTTTTCTAATGATATGCAAAAATACGCGTAATTGTTGAAACAGGAATAATTTTTAGCAAAATGATAATTTTGAAGTAATTTCGCGCCCTCAAATCTGAAATCTAAAATCTGCAATCACCCATGGGTTGGATACAAATAGAAGGAATGGAGTTTTTTGCCTATCACGGTTGTTTTGCCGAAGAGCGAATTATAGGCACCAAATTCAGGGTTGATATTTCCCTTAAAACGGATACTTCGGCAGCGGAATCTACCGACGATATTTCAAAAACCGTAAATTATCAATCCGTTTATTTATTAGTAAAAACGGAAATGGAACAGAAATCGCATCTGCTCGAACATGTGGCAAGGCGTATTCTTACCAAGGTATGCCAAACATATCCCGAAATTACAGATTGCCAGGTTAAAATTTCCAAATTAAATCCTCCGCTGGGAGGAAAAATTGGAAGCGTTAGTGTTACACTTTCGACCAACGACTGATATTTTGCTTCTATTTGTTGTTGATTTAGATAATTATCTTATCTTTGCCAGTCAAAATGGTCTCGTGGCCGAGTGGCTAGGCGCCGGTCTGCAAAACCGTTGACAGCGGTTCGAATCCGCTCGAGACCTCAAAACCGTAATCATTCTTTTTAAGAGTATTACGGTTTTTTTTATTTTCTTACAGTATGGGCTATAAACAAAAAAAGCTATTTCCGTTACGAAATAACCTTGCTTTGGTGGAGTATAGGGGAGTCGAACCCCTGACCTCTTGACTGCCAGTCAAACGCTCTAGCCAACTGAGCTAATACCCCGTTATTATTTGAGATTGCAGTATGATCGTTATCTTTGTACGCAAAATCTAAAACAGGGTGCAAAGATAAATTTTTTTTGATTTCTCCTGCGATTTTTAAAAAATTATCCAATAGCATCGATTATCATAATAAATTACCGAAAATGAAGCGTCTGTTTGCCGCCATCAAAATAAAACCTGAGAAAACTTTTTTTGAAGTTTATACCCATCTAACCACTAACCTTAGCAACGAACGGATAAATTGGGTAAAGCCGGAAAATATTCACATCACTCTAAAATTCTTTGGCGAAACCGACGAGCGGAAAATTCCGGATATTAACGCTGTTTTCAAGCACATTGCACTCCATGCTCAACCATTTACACTTTCTATCAACAAAGTGGGGATTTTCGGAAGTTCGTATCAACCCAAAGTGGTCTGGTTTGGGATAGATACGAATTCTGTTCTGCTTGAACTTGCCAGAAATGTAAAAACAGATTTACAAACCATAGGATTTGACGACGACGGTCAACATTTTGTTCCACATCTGACTATCGGAAGAATAAAATTGCTGAACGACCGTAAATTTTTTCAGGAAGTGATAAATGAACATAAAAATACTTTCATACAGGAAGTTTCGGTAAATCGTTTTTTCCTGTATGAAAGTATTTTGCGAAGAGAAGGACCTATCTATAAGGTGGTGGAAACGTTTCCGTTTTCATAGATTCAATAATCGCTTGATTATTGATTTTCCACTTCGTTGATTGTTTCGGTTTCTGTCTCAGGCTTTGTTTCTTTGGCATCTTCTTTTTTCTTTTCCATAAAGAAACTTACCAACAGCCCTACTCCACCACCGATACAGATTAATCCGAAATACACAACTTCCGGGTCGAGACGGGTGGTAGCTGTGAGTATATTTCCGATAAAAATGCCGGAACCTATACCTACAAGTAATAATCCAATTTTAAGCGGATTGAAAAAATTTGTCTTGCTGTCGAACATGGTAGGATCTAATCCTCTTTCCATGGCTGCCAGCCTGTCTTTTCTGCGAATGGCAAGATTAACAATGCCATAAAACGTTCCGAAAATAATTCCGATGATAAATACTGGTGTCATATTTTTAAGTTTTTAGGGTTCATAAATCATGTTTACATAGCTTTTGACGCCGGTAATTATTTCAGGTTACAATTTTCTATAAAAATAATTCGTATCTTGTAACCCAAAAATTATTTTGACGTCAAATAGCCAGATAAAACCCACAGGTATGACAAATAGAAATAATGATGAAAATATTTTTTATACCTGTAGGTTAAACAAGGCCTTGAAAAAACAAATTATTTGCGAGTGAAATTCCAGGACGACAATATTTATATTGAACGGGTGCTTAAAGGCGAAGTTGCTGCTTTCAGCTATTTGGTTGAAAAGCACAAAGAAATGGTTTTCACCATTGCCATGAAAGTAGTACGTAATCGGGAGGACGCTGAAGAAATTGCTCAGGATGCTTTTCTGAAAGCTTACCAGGCATTAAAGACTTTTAAACGGGAATCGAAATTTGCAACATGGATGTATAGAATCGTATATAATACGGCCATTTCTAAAACCAGGAAAAAACAAATGGAGTTGGCGCCTCTTGACGATATAATTATTGATAATTTTACAACCGACGAAATTCATGAATCAGCAGGCCGCTTAAGCGATGAAGAACAATCGGAATTAATCAATCAGGCTATTAAACAATTGCCTGAAGATGAGAGTTTATTATTAATGCTTTTTTATAAAAAGGAAAGTTCTGTTGAAGACATAAGCCAAATAACCGGCCTTTCATCATCAAATGTGAAAGTGAAACTGCACCGTATACGGAAAAAACTATATGCCGAACTGAATGAGCAAATTAATGTTAAAGTACCAGCAATCAACTAAAAAATGAAAGACATGGAAAAGGATAAAGAAATAGAAGATGACTTCATCAAAAATCTGATGAATAAAGTTGATTTGGAACAACCACCGGCTGATTTTACGTTAAAAATCATGGATAAAATTCAGACCGGCATAATTACAGAAACCGTAGAAGCCAAACCCTGGCTGAGTAAGCTTAACTGGTTAATTTTCTGTATTGCTTTTATCGCTATTGGAATATTTTGCCTGGTTTTTGATTTTACAAACTTTGGTTTTAGAAATGAATTGCCGGTTTTTAACACCATAGGAATTTATTTAAATTCCATTGCCGACTATATCATCACGGGATCTCATACTTTAGGCAGGGCTTTTGCTTCTTTTAAAAGTTCACCTGTAATTATTGCTGTATTATTTGCCATTCCATTATTGTTTGGTTTCGACAGGTTATTACGCAAACCAGAGGCTACGCACAAAGCATTCATTTTTTAATTTTATTCAAATGCTTCCAAAAAAACTGGAGCAAGGATTAGCAGAAAACTTATCATCCCGCTATAAGCATCCGGTAACTTTATTATCTTCAAATTCTGTTTCTGGTGGTTGTATCAATCAAGCAGAAAAAATAACAACTTCGGAAGGAGTTTTCTTTTTAAAATGGAATGATGCTTTCAAATATCCGGAAATGTTTGAAGCAGAAGCCAAAGGGCTTAAACTTTTAAAAGATGCGGGTGAAATTTTTATTCCTGAAGTTATTTCATCATTCCTTGTTGATAAGTATTCTTTTCTATTGCTTGAATTTGTGGATCAGGTAGATAAAATCAAAAACTTTTGGGAAGATTTCGGTATTTCTTTAGCGCGTTTACACAAGCACAGTTCCGGTTATTTTGGTTTAGATCACGATAATTATATCGGATCTTTACCTCAAAGCAATCAAAAACATAGCGACTGGATTAGTTTTTTTATTGAAGAACGGCTTGAAAAACAAATCCGGCTTGCCCGCGACGCTGGAAAAATATCAGTAAACAGCGTAAGTCGTTTTGAGCATTTATTCAAAGTATTACCCGAAATTTTTTCTGAAGAATCTCCGGCTTTGCTTCATGGCGATCTTTGGAACGGCAATTTTATGATTTCTCCGCAAGAAAAAGCCTGTATTTTTGATCCGGCAGTGTATTTTGGCCATCGCGAAATGGACCTGGCTATGTCAAAATTATTTGGTGGTTTCTGTCCTGTCTTTTATGAAGCATATCAACAGCAATATCCTCTCGAAAAAGGCTGGCAAAATCGTTTGGATATTTGTAATCTTTATCCGTTAATGGTTCATGTTAACCTGTTTGGAGAAAGTTATATAAACTCGGTTGAAAGCATCCTTCATAAATTTTAATGTTTAGCACCAATTTTTTCCATCCAAAGCTGATGAAAATTCTTTTGTTTTACCACCGGTAAAGCGCGGCGGCTACCCCATGCTTTGGTAAATACTTTATTTAAAATTTTATTTTTCATATTGGCATTACCAAAATCCATCATCCAGCGGTTGAGCATTATTTTTTTCCATCCAAACATGGTAATTTTGTCAATAGAACTATAATAATAGTTTTTCACGGCATCGTTTCGATTGTATAACAACAATTCATGAAGATTGATTTTAGCCGGACACACTTCAGTACATCTTCCACAAAGGGAAGAAGCATAACTTAGGTGTTTAAATTCTTTCAATCCGCGTAAATACGGTGAAATGACGGAACCTATAGGGCCACTGTAGGTTGTTCCATAAGTCCATCCACCTATGCTGCGATAAATAGGACAAGCATTGAGACAGGCACCGCAACGTATGCACAACAATGCACGACGCTGATGGCGCTGAGCCAGAACCTGCGTACGGTTATTATCAAGTAATATTACGTACATCGCTTCCGGGCCATCGGTTTCACCATCCTGGCGGGGTCCCGTTATAATTGAATTATACGCTGTAATGTTTTGTCCGGTTCCATGAGTTGCCAAAAGAGGCCAAAATAAATCCAAATCCTTCACATACGGTATCACCTTTTCGATACCTGTAATAACGATATGTACTTTTGGAAAAGAAACAGACATCATTCCGTTACCTTCATTTTCGGTAAGCGCTATTGCTCCAATATCGGAAATAATGAAATTGCCTCCGGTAATGCCAATGTCGGCGGAATAAAATTTTTCACGCAGAAGTTTTCGAACGAAAGTGGTTATTTCCAACGGAGTACTTTGAGCTGACATTCCAAATTTCTCGTTAAACAATTTAGCCACATCTTCTTTCGATTTGTGCATCGCCGGCGTAAGAATATGGTAAGGTCTTTCTCCTGCAAGCTGAACAATATATTCGCCAAGGTCTGTTTCGAGTGATTCTATATTATGACTTTCGAGATTTTTGTTCAGTTCCAGTTCTTCACTGATCATGGATTTGGATTTAACCACATGTTTGGCACGATATTTCTTCATAATAGCGAGAATTTCCGTAATCGCATCCACAGCATCTACAGCCCAGATAACTTTACCTCCCCTTTTTTCAAAATTGAATTCAAATTCAATAAGGTATTTATCCAATTCATTAAGCACTTTATGCTTAATGTGCGCTACACGTCGCTTAGCCGTTTCAATATCGCAATATTGTTTTTTGCCATTCACTACGGCTAAATCATACCTTGAAATATTCCAGTCGAGTTTCCGGCGGTGTTCTTTATCAAAGGCCTTTTTTTCGGATTCTATTATAAACTTTTCGTAAGCTTCGGACATGCTAAGGGTATTTTATAAAATTTTTGCAATTTTTTCTATCCTTCTTTGATGACGACCACCTTCAAAACCGGTAGTCAAAAAAATATTCATCACATTGAGTGCAACATTAAAATCAATAAAACGAGCAGGCAAGGCAAGGATGTTGGCATCATTATGCAAACGAGCAAATTTAGCAATTTCTTCATTCCAGCATAAAGCGCTTCTTACTTTTGGATATTTATTAGCTGTAATATTAACTCCGTTGCCGGTTCCGCAGATTAAAATACCTCTATCATATACTCCTTCATTGACGGAATATGCAACTAAATGTGCAAAATCAGGATAATCAACGCTTTCTTCTGAAAAAGTACCATAATCTTTTACTTGGTAACCATTATTTACGAGGTTTTCTATCAAAAATTTCTTCAATAAATATCCTGCATGATCGCTTCCTAATGCCAAAATTTTGTTTTTATCCATCATTGTTAATAAGTTTTTTCAACCGACAAATTTAGTTTAAAAAACAATAAACCGTAAGCTTTGTGATTTTAAACTCTTTATTTTTAAACTTCATTATATCGAGATTATTCCACATAACTTAACTTCAATTTTTTAAAAATTTTTAACAAGTTTTTGTTTATATCTGAGTATTTTTGTTCAAATTTTTACAACAACTTTTAAGGTTATTAACAATTATGAGTTTTGGTGCCACAATTATAAAATTACCCATTACTTGTAAAAAGAAATCAAGACTATTTCAACAATTTTTTAAAGGTTTTAAGTCTATATTTTACTAACAAATAAATTATGAACAGTATTGTTAATAACTTTGTAATTAATTTAAAATCTTTATAATATTAAAATAAAAATATTCATTTGTTGTTAATAAAAATGAGATTTTAAAAAATCAAAATAAATTAAAAAATATTTTTCAACAGAGTTAACAGCACTAATAATAATAATAATTTCTTTAATTTAAATAAGTAATATTATTATTATAAAAACCGGGGAGGAAACTTCATTGAATAAAAAAACAGAACGTGATTTTAAAACAGAAATTTTAAAATTAAAAAAAGAAAAGAACGCCGTAATTTTAGCTCATTATTATCAAATACCTGAAATTCAAGATATAGCCGATTACATTGGTGATAGTCTCGGACTTTCGCAACAGGCATCCGAGACCAATGCAGCTATTATTTTGTTTGCCGGTGTTCATTTTATGGCAGAAACAGCTAAAATTCTCAATCCTTCCAAAAAAGTTATCATGCCTGATCTTAATGCAGGCTGTTCGTTAGCCGATTCCTGTCCTGCGGATGATTTTAAACATTTTATTCAACAATATCCTGACCATAAAGTTATTTCATACATCAACTGTTCATCTGCCGTTAAAACCATGTCGGATGTAATATGCACATCGGGAAATGCAGTTCAAATCGTAGAATCTTTTCCAAAGGAACAAAAACTGATATTTGCTCCCGATAAAAACCTCGGTGGATATATTAACAATCTTACGGGACGCAATATGGTGTTATGGAATGGCAGTTGTGAAGTCCATGATATTCTTTCAACCGAAAAAATCATCCGTTTAAAAATAGAAAATCCGGATGCTAAATTAATTGCACATCCTGAATGCAAAGCACAGGTACTTGCTTTGGCTGATTTTATTGGTTCCACCACCGCAATGTTAAAATTTACCTCTGCTGATGACAGTAAAAAATATATTGTTGCCACCGAAAGCGGAATTTTACATCAAATGAAAAAGGACTCGCCCGGTAAAGAATTTATTATTGTGCCAAAGGACGAAACCTGCTCATGCAACGACTGTCCTTACATGAAATTGAATACAATGGAAAAGTTGTATTATTGCCTTTTGAATGAACAACCGGAAATAAATCTGACGGAAAATATTATAACGAAGGCTAAAGTTCCTATCTTGCGAATGCTCGAAATATCAAAAAATAATAAGCTAATCAAATAAAATCAGTTCATTATACATTTTATCACAAAAATGAAAAGAAACGGCATTCTGATTTTAATTTTAATGATTTCGATGGGTTTATTTGCCCAAAGTAACGTCAAAAAAGACGGTTACAACGTATTTTATCATGCTAACGGTAAAAAATCGAGCGAAGGTACTATGCGGCAAGGCAAACCCGATGGTTATTGGAAAACGTATAATGAAAATGAGATCATAAAATCGGAAGGTAACCGTAAAAATTATGAACTGGACAGCCTTTGGAAGTTTTACGACGATAATGGCAAGCTGATCCTTGAAATCAATTATAAAAACGGAAAGAAAAACGGTATCAAAAAGACGTATCGCGAAAAGGAAATTGTAGCTGAAAATTACATTAACGATATAAAACAAGGACTGACAACCTATTACTATCCCGATGGTAAAATAATGAAAACCATTAATTTTGAAAAAGGGATGGAAAACGGCTTATCGAAGGAATATGCCGAGGATGGAACGGTGATTATGATCCTTGAATATAAAAAAGGTTTTATTATCAATCGCGAACGGATCAACCGCAGGGATAAAAACGGTTTAAAACAGGATTTATGGAAGACATTTTATGAAAATGGTAATGTTTGTCTGGAAGGAACATACAAGGATGATAAGAAAAACGGGTATTTCAAACAGTATTCCACGGAAGGTAATTTGCTTGAAATCACCAAATATGTTGATGATGTTTTGCAGGTAGAAGCTGCCGAGATTGTAAAATTAGATGTTAAAACGGACTATTATCCCGATGGTAAGCCCAAGACCGTTGCCAGCTATAAAAACAACATTCCCGAAGGCGTACGACGCGAATATTCGGAGGAGGGTAAGGTAGTGGCAGGATATACCTTCAAAAATGGCGTTAAGATGGCCGAGGGTATCGTGGATGACGAAGGGGTGAAAGATGGACCTTGGAAGGAGTTTTTTGCAGACGGCAGCCTTAAATCGCAGGGAGTATACAATGCCGATAAACGGACAGGAGAATGGAAGTTTTTTCACCAGAACGGACAATTGGAACAAACGGGAAAATATAACAAAGCCGGAAAACCGGAAGGTTTATGGCAATGGTACTTTGCCGACGGAAAACTGCTGAGAGAGGAAAATTATATTAACGGACTGGAAGACGGTATATTTACCGAATACGACGAGGACGGTAACGTGATCACTCAGGGCGAATACTTAGAAGGCATGGAAGAAGGTTTATGGAAATATAATACCGGCGACCGGCGCGAAGAAGGAACCTATAAAAGCGGCATGCGGAACGGAAGCTGGAAAACCTTTTATCCTGACGGAAAACTGAGTTTTGAAGGTTCGTATATTGACGATAATCCCAACGGAAAACATATCTGGTACTGGGATAATGGCAACCGCAAGGATGAAGGCAATTATGTGATGGGTAACCGCGAGGGCGAATGGACATCTTTCAACTACGACGGGACTCCTTTCCTGATGATTTATTATAAAAACGGCATCGAAAAAAGCTACGACGGCATAAAGATAAAACCGGAAATAACGCAGGAGTAAAAAATAAAAACCCTCAAGGTTTTCAAAACCTTGAAGGTTTAATATGGAACGGAAAGTTAATTACGCCAGTTCAAAGTCCATTTGTTTTTTACCTAAATCCACTTTTTTAACCCGAATGCGTACCGGATCGCCGAGTTTGTATTCTTTGCCAAATCGCTGACCGATGACACGGTAATTATCTTCGTCCAAATAGTAGAAGTCATCGTTCATGTATTTGAGGGAGACCATACCTTCGCATTTGGTTTCGTCGAGTTCCACAAAGAGACCCCATTTGCTTACGCCGGAGATTAATCCGTTGAATTCCTGTCCCACTTTATCCAAAAGGTATTCGGCTTGTTTATATTTTACCGAGGCGCGTTCGGCTTCCACGGCTTTACGTTCCATATCGGAGGAATGGACACATTTTTCCTCGTATTCCTCGGCGCTTACCGAAGGTTTGCCCTCAAGGTAGCGTTCAAGCAGACGGTGAACCATCAGGTCGGGATAACGGCGAATAGGTGAAGTGAAATGGGTATAATAATCAAATGCCAGCCCGTAATGACCGATGTTGTGGGTGGAATATTCGGCACGGGCCATTGTGCGGATGGACACGCTTTCGATAAGCTTCTCCTCCCCTTTTCCGGCAATCTTTTCGAACAGACTGTTGAAGGAATCGGCAAGACTTTTACGAGTGCCTGTTTTCATGGTATATCCCAGTCGTCCGACGAGTTCAACAAAATTCTGAAGCTTTTCGGGATTAGGTACGTCGTGGATACGGTAAACAAAAGTCTTGGGTGGTTGCTTGCCATTTTTTTTACCAATAACCTCAGCAACGCGCCGATTGGCAAGCAGCATAAAATCCTCGATAAGCCAGTTGGCTTCTTTTTGTTCCTTTACAAAAGCGCCGATAGGTTTGGCGTTTTCGTCAAGAATAAACTTTACTTCCTGCGAATGGAAGGCGATGGCGCCCTTTTTAAAGCGTTCGGCGCGCAGTTTGGATGCAAGGAGGTGTAATGTCATCAATTGGTCTTTAAAATCGCCCTCACCGCCTTCAATCATCTTTTGAACTTCTTCATAATTATAACGGCGGTTGGATTTAATCACCGTTTTTCCGAACCATTCGTTCAGCAATTTAGCATTTTTATCCATTTCAAAAACGGCGGAGAAACAGAGTTTTTCCTCGTCGGGACGGAGGGAGCAAACCATGTTCGACAGTTTTTCGGGAAGCATGGGGATGGTGCGGTCAACCATATAAATTGACGTTCCGCGTTCGTAACCTTCGGCATCAATGGCAGAACCCTGTTTTACATAATACGATACATCGGCAATATGAACGCCGACTTCCCAATTTCCGTTTTCGAGTTTTTTCAGCGAAATGGCGTCGTCAAAGTCTTTGGCATCGGGAGGGTCGATGGTGCAGGTCCAGACATCGCGGAAGTTGCGGCGGCTGTTGATTAGCTCCTGCGAAATGGTGGTGTCAATATGTTCGGCTTCTTTTTCGACTTGTGCTGGGAAAGAAAGCGGAAAATCGAAGGAAGCTAAGATGGAATTCATTTCCACATTGTTGTCGCCTGGTTTACCGAGTACGTCGGTTATTTCGCCGAAAGGATTATTGGCGTTTTCGGGCCAGTCGGTGATGCGGGCTACGGCTTTCTCACCGTTTTTTGCATTATTCAGATGTTCCAGAGGAATAATAATATCCACCGGCACATTGACCGAATCGGGAATTAAAAAGGCATATTGGCGGACAATTTTAATGGTTCCGACAAACTGAGTATGCGACCGCGAAATAATCTCTACAATCTGTCCTTCGTATTTATGATCCCTGCGTTTGGGAAACAGGTGAACCTTAACCATATCACCGTGCAGGGCATGATGGGTATTATTTGGCGAAATAAAAACATCTTCGGGAAGATCTTTGGTAATAACATAAGCCTTGCCGGTTTGTTTCATATCCACCTTGCCAGAAATGACCGCGCTGGGCATAGGTTTGGCTAATTGTTCGGGGTGCAGATGAAATTTTCCGCGTTTTTCTTCCACTATCAGGTTGGATGATTGAAGCTGGAAGAGGATGGTTTTAATCAATTCTTTGCTTGCATTGTCGCTTATTCCCAGGGCGGCGGCGACTTGCCGGAAATTAAATCCTTTGAAAGGATTGCTGGTAAAAACATCGAGTACCGTTTTAGCAAACGGATTTTTAGCTTTCTTTGACAACTTTTTCTTTTTCGACATAATCTTGCGTATTAAAACGTAAAAGTAGTTATAATAACGAAACGATGAGTCATATTGTTCGATGACACGTTCGTTTGTGAACAATTTTTGTAGGAAAATGTACACTTTACGATGTACGATGTTCTTATAAATTTTAATAATTATTTGGAAGATAGAAATGTCTGGAATATGGTATAATTTTAGCTGTTTTTAACAAAAATCAAATCGAATACTCATGATAAAACAAATTACATCCATGAAGAATTTTATTAAAGCAATGGTTTTTTGCACCATGGTTTTGTCCATGCCATTGAGTTTATTTTCACAGAAATCAAAAACCGACCTTGCCGTGGTGCAGGGAATGGATTATTTTTCCAATACGGTTAAATCGGTAGATATGCTTGGCGGAATGAAAAAATTTGTCAAAAAGGGGATGAAAGTCGGCCTGCTGATCAATTCCGATTTTACCGACAAGGGTGTCTATGTCAATCCCGATGTTTCCATTGCCGTCATTAAAATGTGCTTTGATGCCGGAGCTTCCGATATTATTTGCCTGCAGGATGTTAAACAGGAATATTGGCAGCGGAGTTCATTTTTTGGGCAGTATAAAGAAATGCTTGCCAAAGTGCGAACCGTTAGCGTAAATACATTTCCGGCAAAATACGACTCAATAAATTGGGTAAAACTTGATACAATCCCGGGAGCAAAATGTCTGCGTAATGCCGAGGTGGTAAAAGAGCTGTTCAATGTAGATGTGGTTATCAATATACCCATTGCCAAACATCACGGATTGACTTTTTTAAGCTGTGCCATTAAAAATTATATGGGTCTTTGCACACGAGCCACCAATGTAACCATGCATCTTAACGGTCCGAAGAAAAACGATCCCGGTTACCTGGCGCAGTGCAATGCGGATATTCACATGATTAAAAAAGAATGTTTGGTGGTTGCCGACATGACCGAAGTGATTGTAACCAACGGACCTTCGGGACCCGGCGAGATTAAAAAGCCGGAAAAAGTTGTGGCTTCTGCCGATCCGGTAGCTGTGGATGCCTATTGTGCTCAGGAGTTGGGTTGGTCGCAGGATGATGCCTTAGCCATTGAAAAAGGATATGGCAATAAACTGGGCGAAAAGGATCTTACAAAAGTTAGGATAAAAGAAATAAAACAATAAATCATGCCGCTTCGTTCTGTTTTTTTCAGGGGATTGATTTTTTCATGGTTTCTCTATTTGAGTATCAATTTTGCTGTTGCCGGTGACAGTGATTATTTGCCCGGAGCAAAATTTGGCAGCGACTGGCAACTGGTGGACAGCATTGTCCATTATAAAGGCGATGATTTGTTTTATCTGATCGATGGCGGGGCGGCTGTTTTCCTTGAATATGGTTTTAGTGATGTTTCGGAGGCAGAATATAAGAATCCTGACGGATTGAAAATAAGAGCTGAGGTTTACCGGATGGCGGATGCTCAGGCGGCTTACGGCATTTATTCGTTAAAGAAAAGTCCGGAGGAAAAGTCGCTTGCTTTAGGCCAGGCGGCGGTGAGCGGAGGCAATTATATTTTCGGATGGAAAGGAGATGTGTTTGTCGTTATTTCCGGCGACGGCGATTCAACGCAGCTTACCAGACCTTTATCGGATATGGCCAAAACCATCTTTGAAAAAGTTGAAACGGAAGGCAAAATCCCTGTTTTGGTGAGCGGGCTTCCGGTTGAGAATGCGATAATTGGTTCTGAAGTATATTTTAAGGGGGATATTGCATTATCGAATATTTATTCCTTTGGACAGGATGCAGTTATGGGCTACCGGGATGGTGTTTCGGCAAAGTATAAAAATGGACGCTCGTTTTTATTTGATTATTCCGATGAAAATGCTTGTCGCGAAGGATACCAAAAAACCAGAGAAGCCTTTCGCCAATCGAAACGTTTTACCGGTTTTAAGGAAATGCAGGATGGTTTCTGCATGATTGACCGGAAAGGACAAAGCGTTGTTTTTCAGTTGTCGGATAAACAGATAAAGGTAACGATAACAGATAAAAAAGGGTAGATTTTAATTTATTCCTTTCGGGATGGCATCAATAAGTCGTCGGGTATAATCCGTTTTTGGGTTGAAATAAATTTCGTCGGCATCGCCCATTTCCTGGATTTTGCCGTCTTTCATCACCACCATGCGGTCGGACATAAATTTAACTACCGACAGATCGTGGGAAATGAAAATGTAGGTAAATCCAAATTCTTGTTTCAAACTATTTAATAAATTGAGCACCTGAGCCTGGATGGAAACATCCAAAGCCGAAACCGATTCGTCGCAGATAATAAACTGTGGATTTAAAGCCAAGGCGCGGGCAATACAAATTCGTTGCCGCTGACCGCCCGAAAATTCATGCGGATAACGGTGAAAATGATCGGCATTCATGTTTACTTTTTCGAGCAATTCGATGGTTTTTTCCTTACGGATTTTATCGTTTTCATATAATTTATGAACTTTCATGGGTTCCATAATGGCCGAACCGATGGAAATTCGTGGATTCAGTGATGAATATGGATCCTGAAAGATGATTTGCAGGTTTTTACGGAGTTTGCGAAGTTCGTTCCGGTGCAAAGTTGCCACATCCCGACCCGCATAAATTACCTGACCTCCGGTGGGCTCAATCAGCCTGAGAATGCTTCGTCCCAGCGTAGTTTTGCCACAACCCGATTCGCCCACCAGACCCAAGGTTTCGCCGGGAAAAACATCAAAACTTACATTATCAACGGCTTTCACATAAGAAGTTGTTTTTCCGAAGATTCCTTTTTTCACCGGAAAATAGGTTTCGAGGTTTTTTACCTGTAAAACAGGTGGTTGGGAATACATTTTCTGGTGTCCGGATTCCCGTTCTTTTTCGGTAACGATTAAATCTGAGACGAACGTTTCCACAGAATCCGGGTGATTATTTTTCAAAAAATCGGAAATGGTAGGCAATGTGCGTAATCGCTTGTCCAGCGGAGGCCGGCAGGCAAGCAATCCTTTGGTATAAGGATGGCTGGGATGGATAAAAAGTTGATGTATGGGTCCCTGTTCCACGATTTTTCCTTTATACATCACGGCGGCTTCATCGGCAAGCTGGGCGATGACGCCCAGATCGTGGGTGATGAAAATGATGCTCATCCCGTATTTTTTCTGAAGGCTTTTCATCAGGTCGAGGATGGTTTTCTGAACGGTAACATCCAGTGCAGTAGTCGGCTCATCGGCAATGAGCACTGAAGGATTGCACGACATCGCCATGGCGATCATCACCCGTTGTTTCTGTCCGCCCGAGAGCTGATGCGGATAGGAATTGAAAATTTCATAAGGACGGGGTAGCAACACTTCTTCGAAAAGCGAAATGGTTTTTTCCTTCGCCTGTTTTTTATTGAGCTTGGCATGCAGCAAAAGAACTTCCATCACTTGTCTGCCGCAGGTGTGTACCGGGTTGAGCGAAGTCATCGGTTCCTGGAAAATCATGGCTATTTTATTGCCACGGAATTTCTGCATTTCTTTTTCAGAAAAGGTAAGAAAATCAACTGTTTGTCCATTATCTGAATGATAAATGATGTTCCCTGAAGTAATTCTGCCATTGGGCGGAAGCAAGCGCATTACCGAAAGAGCCGTAACCGATTTTCCAGAACCCGATTCCCCGACGATGCCTAAGGTTTTTCCCTTTTCCAGGGTAAAGCTGATATGGTCAACGGCTTTTACAATGTTGTTTTCCGATTGAAATTCAATGGATAGATTTTTAATTTCGAGAAGATTTTTTTCCATTCCGCTAAAGCCGGTTTTAGGATTCAAAGGTAGAAATTTGAATCAAATGAAAAGAAATTAAATGAGCAATGGGAAGAAATTTGTATATTTACCGTCATAAAAATTGGGAAGATGACCATTTTCTCTGACTTTCTTTCACTTTTTTATCCGCGGATTTGTATGGCTTGCGGAAATACGTTGTTTAAAAATGAGGACGTTTTGTGTACCTTTTGTTTGTTTCATTTGCCGAAAACCAATTTTCATCTGGAAAAGGACAATCCGATAAGCATGACATTCTGGGGCCGGGTTCCGGTTTATTCGGCGGCGGCATGTTATTATTTCCGTAAAGGCGGTAAGGTACAACATTTTCTGCACCAGTTGAAATATAATGGACAAAAAGAGGTTGGAACGTATATCGGGAAAAGATATGGTTATGACTTAAAACAATCGGAATTTTTTAAAACGGTGGATTGTGTACTTCCGGTTCCGCTTTACTGGAAAAAAGAACGGCAACGCGGATACAATCAAAGCGAAATGTTTGCCAGCGGATTGGCCGAAGCGATGAATATTGAGTTAAATACCAATACGTTATTACGAATAAAAGCCTCTGAAACCCAGACCAAAAAATCCCGCTTCGGTCGTTGGGAAAATGTGAAGGAAATTTTTGAAGTAAAAAATGCTGAACACCTTGCCGGAAAACATCTTTTATTGGTTGACGATGTGATTACTACCGGCGCTACGTTGGAAGCGAGCATTCATGCGTTGCTCACCATTCCGGAAGTAAAAATAAGTATTGCCGCCATCGCTTTTGCCAGAAGCTAAAGTTTTCCGCCTAGAACCGCCGTCTTTTTATAATGTTTTACCTTTCCTTTTAAGTCAAACACCTCTAAATAAATGATATAAATGCCGATGGATGCTTTTTCGTTGTTTTCGTTTATTCCATCCCAGGAAAAACTTCCGGAAGTTCCCAACAATTTGTTCTTAACCAGGTTGCGTACCAATCTGCCTCTCGAATCATAAATCGTGATATTGGCCACGTATCCCGGATCATCAAAAGAAAAAATGATATTCAGTACATCATTATGACCGTCGTTGTCGGGTGAAAAAATTTCCGGTAAAATCGTAATATTATCCTTTTCAGGAGGATAATTCATAAACTGTGAATTTTGATAAGCCGGAGTGGCAAAACCGGCGGTTTCGGCGGCCGAATGCCAGTTGGTTGCATCTTCGGTGGGCCTGTCGAAGCTGATGCGCTCTAACGAAACGCCATCGGTGCTGTTCAGCAATGGATAATGCAAGCCTTCATAATAATGAAAACGGTCGATGGTAGTTTGGCCTTTGGTTGCAAGCACCACGATGCCGTCGTTATCGTTAAAAGGTGGAAACGAGTTCATTGGAATAAATCCTTTCGGATTTGTAGTATAATATTGTTCTTTAACCTTTTCGGGATTTGTAGTTAACGCAACATATTCCGAAGGAAAAAACAGGTAGCCTTCAGCGGTAACGGGACAAACGTTTTTGAGGGTGGAAGTTAGCGTATCAAAGGAAGAAAGAATGAGTTCTTTAAGATCAATAATTTTAGTGGAACGATTGTAAATTTCCACAAAATCCACTCCGTCATCCTTTGGATTCGACAATATTTCGTTTATCACGATATCGTTGGACGCGACGGCTGACGGTATGGCAAAACGGGCGGAAGTATTTTGGATTAAAGGGTTTCCGGCGCAGTCGAAAAGAGTATCGGAAATCGTAATATGATAAATCGTATTTCTTTGGAAAGGCATCAGAAAATGAAGTGTTACCGAACGGAAGTCGGGGTGAGAAAGGCTTATGCCGGCTGGATTTCCAATATTCTGATCAACAAGATAAACAGACGGGTCATTCATTTTCAGGCTATCCATAGGTTCGGTAAAATAAATTCCGAGTGTTGTGCTGTCGGGCAGGCTGATTTTAGCTATTTCGGGCGGCATATTATCCGGATTTTCGGACAAAACGGAATTTACACTTCCGGGCGTGCCGCCATTGGCGCTTGCCGAAGCTTTCCAGTTGCCCGATTCACCGCAAGGATTCATAGGATCAATAAGTTCGAGCGACCAGCCGCCGTCTTTTTTGCTGTTGTCGCGGTACCAATCATCGGTATAACTTACCGAATGAATGATTTTTCCTTCCGGATTTTTTAGCGTAACCGTTGTTCCTGTGTTGGTAAGTGCAAAACCCGTGAAACCGGTGAATGTCCCATAATTTTTTAAAAAAGGTTCGGCATCAACATCTCCAACGATCAGAAAACCATGAGAAGGTATGGCTGATGATGGAAAATATTTTTGGGATGAACCGATATCCAACTGCCAGCCGGTTAAATCTACAGGAATATCCGAGCGATTATAAAGTTCCAGGTATTCAAAATCGGGAAGATTGACCGGCGGATTGGGATCGGCCATAATCTCGTTGATTAGCACATCAAACTGATGGGCAACATAATAACCGAAGGTTTTTTCCGCACGGACGAGAATATTCCCCGAAAGGTCTTTAATATTAGTTACAGATAAAGTGTACGTTAAATTGGCGGTAAAGTTTTCACCAAATGTCAGAATAACCAAAGCCGGATCTTCGGGTGAAATTTCGGCAAGAATTGGATTTCCAATGCTTTTATCCACAGAAAAATTTGTTATTGTCTGAGCGGAAGTTCGTTCTACCGGTTCGTCGAATAAAACGCCGAGTTTGTTTTCCCGGATGGCATTTGCGGAAACTATTTCCGGCGGGGAATTGTCGGGCTGAATGTTCCGGATCAAAAAATCATCAAAAAAGAATTTAGTGCTGTTGCTCGAAGTATATTTACAGTAAACGCCAAAGAATGAAGTGGTAACAAATGTATTATCGGTTCCGGAAGCTTGTTGGATGAAGTTTGTCCCTCCGGAGGCATCGGCAAAAATTTTCCAGGCTCCTCCCCTGCTTCGCGTAACTTTAATTCGGAGAGCAAAGGAATGGGCAATCAAACTATCCTTTCCCCGGCAAACCGAAGTCTGGGTGGTTCCGTTTTGACGGAAAAGCTGGATAGCATCGACAGCGCCATTTTCGCCAAACTGAAGAAAATAACCATTCAGATTGGTTTTTAGATCGGAATGGTCGGAAATCAGATAAATCCTGGCAAAATTCTGATTGGAAGGATCGAAAGGCAATTTAATCCAAAAAATCCATTCCGTGCTGTCCATTAATGCGTTGTAAGTTGAAAGGCAGGAAACCGATTCGCCGGAAGAAAATAATTGTAATTGATTGCTTGAATTTATTTTAAACTGAGCGCTATCGCCCGACCAGCGGGGATTGGACGTAAAATTTCCGTCTGAAAAATCGTCCGAAACCTGTGCCTGAAGGTATACCGGAAGGAATACGAGCAAAAAAAATAATCGTTTCATCCGTAAATAATTTGTTTTTTTAAGGTCGGATGGAACTCGCTGTGAATTTTCATCCGTGTTTGCGTTTAGCGAACATGCTCGTTTCATTCGCAAATAATTTTTAGTTATTGACTCTTAAACTACTGACATCCAATTTTAACAAAGAAAATTGAACATCAGCATTTGCAATTATTTTTACAAGAACACGTTAACTACGGGAAAGAAAACAGAAAAAAATTTCCGTAAATTAACAAACTGTAAATATAGTATTTTTGCAGGTCATAAAAATTAATAAAGATGAAAATTGCGATTGTCGGTGCCACCGGATTGGTGGGAAATATGATGAGAAAAGTTTTTGAAGAAAAACGGTATATCACTGATATTTCAGATATTGAATTTTTACTGGTGGCTTCCGAAAAGTCGGTAGGCAAAGAAATAGTTTTTAACAATCAAAAATATCGGGTAATGGGCATGCAGGAAGCGGTTGACCGTAAGCCTCAGATTGCCATCTTTTCAGCCGGAGCCGGCACATCCAAGGAATGGGCACCCCGTTTTTCAGAAGCAGGAGCAACGGTTATTGATAATTCTTCCGCCTGGCGTATGTTTGATGAAATTCCGCTGGTTGTACCCGAAATCAATGCTTCGGTTTTAAGCCGGAAGGATAAAATTATTGCCAATCCCAATTGCTCGACCATTGAAATGGTGCTGGCCTTGGCTCCTTTGCATAAAAAATATAAAATCCGCCGGGTAGTGGTTTCCACCTATCAATCGGTAACCGGAACCGGTGTAAAAGCCGTGAAACAGCTCAACAACGAACGCAATGGAATTTCCGGCGATATGGCTTACCCTTATCCGATTGATTTAAATGTTTTGCCTCATGGCGGAAATTTCCAACCCGACAGCTATACTTCGGAAGAACAAAAGTTGCTGGACGAGACCCGTAAAATTTTATCGGACAACAGCATTAGGCTGACATCCACCGTTGTCAGGGTTCCGGTTTTCGGTGGCCATTCCGAGGCGGTGAATGTGGAATTTGAAAATGATTTTGAAACGGAAGAAGTAAAGAGTCTGTTGAGTCAAACTCCGGGCATTGTGGTTCAGGATAATCCTTCGGAATTGTTATATCCCATGCCAAAATATGCCGAGGGCAAGGATGAGGTGTTTGTCGGACGAATCCGCCGCGATTATTCCCAGCCCAAATCACTGAATTTATGGGTGGTTTCCGATAATCTTCGCAAAGGTGCGGCTACCAATGCTATACAAATTGCAGCGTATATCATAAAAAATCAGTTGGTTTAGGGTAATGAATCCGGGACAACCGGCAATAAATTTAAACAAAAAGCAAAATACAGAGTTTACCGGAAAAATTATGCCGGTAACCGGACGGTGATAAATTTATGAAGATATATAACGATATAAACGAATTTCAGGAAATTAATAATGCCGTCGTAACCATCGGATTGTTTGACGGGGTTCATCTCGGGCATGTGAAAATTTTAGACCGGTTAAAAAAAATAGCTCAGAATGAACAGGGCGAAACGCTGGCAATCACTTTTAATCCTCATCCGCGACTAGTTTTAAACAAGGAAAATGCCCAGATAAAATTATTGAATTCGCTTCCCGAAAAAATTAAACTGCTTGAAAAAGCCGGGCTTGACCATTTGCTTATCATTCCTTTTACCGAAAAGTTTGCCGAGCTAAGCCCGGACGAATTTATCGGACGAATACTCATCGAAAAAATACATCCTTCGCACGTCGTGGTTGGTTATAACCATACATTTGGGAAAAATGCCGGCGGCGATTTTATTGATTTACGGAATTTTGCCATTGAGAAAAAGTTTAAGGTGGAAGAAGTTGCCGCCCAAAAACTGGGAAAAGCCGGCATCAGTTCCTCTAAAATCAGGTTGTTGCTCGAAAAGGGCGAAATTGAAGAAGCCAATGCCATGCTGGGTTATCCGTATTTTATTTCCGGAAAAGTGGTTCGGGGCCAGCAGCTGGGCAAACTCCTTGGTTTTCCGACGGCGAATATCGAACTGGAAGACAAAAACAAACTTATTCCCGCCAAGGGAGTGTATGCCTGCCGGGTGGAAAGACAGGGAAAAATTTACAAAGGCATGGCAAACATTGGCAACCGGCCTACCGTAAATGGTTCATCGCTGACCATTGAAGCCAATATCTTTGATTTTGATGATGATATTTATTATGAAACCATCAGCATTCATCTGATAGCCCGCATCCGCGACGAAAAAAAATTCGGGAGCCTCGATCTGCTCAAGAAACAACTTTCGGAAGACCGGGAAAGTATTAGCAAAATGCTGATATAACTCTCATTGCGATCAATGTGAGCTAAAAATTATTTCTGATTATCCTTTTTGTCTTTCTCCGTTTTTTCAGGAAGTTTTTGTCGGTTTACGATCAAACCAATTTCCTTGATATCGGGAGTATCGTATTTTGGAATGATATTTTCAATTTTAACGGTAAAACTACCTGTTTTGGTGATTTCCAGTTCGCTGTGAACAGGGAAGGTGCTTTCAAAAATATCTCCGTTAGGTTTGCCGAGGAATTTACCGTTTTTGTCCCTCAGCTTAAACTGGTATTCTTTGGCACGTTCCTCACCCGAAGAAATGATGGTAATATAAACGGGCAGGACGTCATAAGCATAATTAGCTGTGTGCCTTACAACAAGGGAAACGTCGTAAATTCCAGGTTTTTCCGCGGGAACATCAAATTTCAGAATGTCGAAGCGGTTCCAGGTGGCGTTATCGAATTTATGATATTGTTCAAATACGCGATTGGACGAATTGCACGAAAATAAGGCAGTTAAAGCAAGAAAAAGAAAAGTAGCTATGCGACGCTTCATTTTATGTTAATTTTGCTGCAAAGATAACGCATCTGCAATCATGCCAAAACAAAAATATTATGTAGTCTGGAAAGGGAAGGAGCCCGGGATATATTTACGGTGGTCCGAGTGCGAAAAACAGATAAAAGGTTTTGAGGGAGCGTTGTATAAATCGTTTGAAGTTAAGGAACAAGCCGAAAAAGCCTACGAATCGAATCCCTGGCAATTTATCGGTAAAAAGATTGTGAAACAAATAACTCCGGAACAACGGGCAAAGTTTGGCAGTCCGGTTTCCGACAGTCTTTCGGTGGATGCTGCCTGTTCGGGCAATCCGGGAGTTCTTGAATACCGGGGTGTAGATACCCAGTCGGGCATTCAACTTTTTCGCAGGGGACCTTTTCCCGAAGGAACCATAAATATTGGCGAATTCCTTGCCATTGTTCACGGATTGGCTTATCTTGCTCAGCGGCAAAGCAAATTTCCGGTATATTCCGATTCCCGGACGGCTATCAAATGGGTGAAGGATAAAGCGATCAAAACCAAATTAGAGCGAAGTCCAAAGAATGAAAAGCTCTTTGAACTGGTTGACCGCGCTATCGTCTGGCTGCAAAACAATCGCTATTCCAACCTGGTTTTAAAATGGGAAACCGAAGCCTGGGGCGAAAATCCAGCTGATTTCGGAAGAAAATAGACTTAAATTTTCGGTTTCATATCCTTTTAGTGCCATGGAGAAATGGAAACGATAATTTTTATAAAAAAATGTAAACCACCGCTCAATCCCAGGCGAAAAACCACCAGTAAAAGCACGATAGCCACAACCATAGTCCAGTTGATTCCGCGTTTCGAACGGGAATATTTATCAATAAATTTTGGCTTGGCCGTAGTGTTGAAAATGATTGGAATAACCAGAAATATAAGAGTTCCAAGGATAATGGAATCATAAACAAGTATGTTTTCGTGTTGAGGAAGTATGGTGGGGTATTTTATTGCAAAAAGAATTAATCCGCCGACAAACCAGGGAATGATTCCCTGAGCAATGAAAAAGGCAAGCCTGTTTTTCGATTTGATACGGTAAACCGATGTGGCTGTTTCCAGAAAATAACGGGCAGAATAAAAACCAAGGACAGCAAGGATGAAAATAGCGATGATGGCAAACATGAATTTAAAAGCCACGTGCATATACATCCAGTCGGCTACAAAGCCAAAACCCTGATCGGTGATAATACCGGCTACAAAAGCCCCGAAAAACATATTGATGGAATGGAACGCAAGCCAAAGTACAAACAATTTATTTGCCGGTTTGGACGTGCGTTTCAATACCACATGGTGATAAATGGTTCCCATGATAATGGAAATCATTGGACCGGAGAGGGTGATCAGTATGATGTTGAAGGGAGTCCAGAGGGAAGAATTGTTGCCGCAGGGGAAATATAATTCGTAATAATAGAGCACCGAATCAATTCCGTAATGAGAAGAAACAAAAATGACGGCTAACTGATACGTGAAGAAAGCTACCATATAGGCGGCAATGTAAAGCATGGTGGAATTGACAGCGTAAATGATGTAGGAAGTCATTTCGAGCTTTTCCTTTTTTACAGGCTCGCTGGCAAATTGCCAGTTTTTTTGCACATCCTTTTCCCTTCGGTGTTTTTTTCTTAATTTGAACAACTTAGCCCAAAAACCATGTTTGTGGTGTCCTTTTCTGTGCGAATGGTGATGCGATGATGAAATTTTATCGTTTTTGTCCGAAGCCATGAATGGCGCTGGTTTGTCAGAAATATTGGCCATATAGTTATCATCAGATGAATGATGGTGGTGAGAACTACCGAACAACTTGCGGCTTAGTTTATTAAAAAAGGCATTGATGCCTTGTTTTTTGGATTGAGAATGGTGTTTTTCCATTAAAAAATATTTATTAACAAAAATATTATTTTTTTCAACAATTTGTTGTACTTTAGCTACAATTTCTAATAATTAACCTTTTGTTAACAAACCGGTTGATTATCTGTATTATTTTTGCAAAAGATAAAAGAAAAACAAACTGTTTGATAAATAAAAAATAAAATAAGTATTAACAAAAAAATTTAAACGATGAAAAAATTTACGCTTTTAGTAAGCCTTATTATGCTATTTGCCTTTGCCAAAGTGGGGTGGGGGCAAAATCTAGTTGTTAATGGAGATATTGAATTATGGACATCAACAACTCAGCCTACTAGTTGGACTGTTTATGAAAACATTACTCAAGAATCAACAACTATTCATGGGGGAACTTATTCCGCGAAACAGACCTCTGCAAGTAGTGCAAAGAAATTAAGCCAGACAGTATCTGGTATTATTGCCGGTAATACTTATACTATAAGCTATTGGTATTATGATAATGATGTTAATGCGAAAGAAAGAATTTGGTCTGTATGGTTAAGTGGTTCAACGGCATTATCTGATAATACAGATATTTTTCAGCCATCTACATATTCTACAGATACTCCATCCTGGCAACATTGGACAGTAACTCTTGTTGCTCCTGCTACTGCTGATGGTTTTAGGTTTGAAGTAAGAGGATATAAAGGAACCGCTGCTGGTGGTTTTGTATATTATGATGATTTTTCCATAACAGAATCAGCTCCTGTAAATCCAGCAATTAGCAAAGCTTATGCAATTAGTTCAACTGAAGTTAATGTTTTGTATAATCAAAATGTTACTTCTGTAATTGCCTCCAATTATACGTTAACCGGAACTTCTACTATTACGTTCTCCGGAGCAACGATTGACGGTACAAATGCCAAATTGGTTCATCTTACTGGCGCATCTGCTCCAATGACTGGCGATATTATTTTGGATAATATTGCTGATGCAGCCAATAGCACGAATTACGATTTTTATGCAGGGATTATGCCAATATCTTATACTAATGCTACCAATCCTGGTGGTGTTATGGACAATACGCATATTGCGACCTTTGAAGGTATTGTTTCTGCTAATGATGCTTATAATAATGTTTGGGTATCCGATGCCGCTGGCGCTTATCACGGAGTGATGATTTATGATAATAATTTTGATGCGGTAGCTGCTGTTGGTGATCAAATCAGATTTACTGCCATCAGAAGTCCGTATAATAATTTAACAGAATTAACAGCCCCTATTTTAATTTCAACTATTTCTACTGGAAATACGCCTTACGGGCCGACAACTATTCCGGGTTCTGATATTGATGAAACGCTTGCAGCAAATACTAATCCCGGAGAACAATGGGAAGGACAATTAGTAAAAATCGAAAAATTTACTGTTATTTCTTTTGATGCTACAAATAAAGAGTATCGTTGCAGTTGGATTTCCGGAGGGACGACTTATTATTTTACTATTGGGGATAATGTTGATTTTGGTTTTGCAACAACTGCATTGACTATTGGTTCTACCTACAATGCAACAGGCGTTGTAGACTGGTTGAGCGCCACCTCCCATTACAGACTTAATCCCAGAACAGCTTCAGATATAACGGCCTACAACCCCGTAACCTTCAACGTGGATATGAGCACAGCAACCGGATTCATTCCCGGTACTGATGTTGTTTATTTAGCAGGTAGTTTTCCTGGCGCTGCCTGGAATGAACCCGGCACAAATCCTGATTTTCTTTTGTCGCAGGTAGGTTCTACTTTGATTTATACCCTTACCCTGCAACTTCCTGCCGATACATATCAATATAAATATTTTAAAAATGGTAGCTGGTTTTACGGTGAATGGGATGGCAATCCTAACCGTATTTTAAACGTTTCCGGTACAACTACAACAAATGATGTGTGGGCATTATATAATTCCACCACATGGACCGGAGCTGTGGATTCTGATTGGGCAAATGCAGGAAACTGGACAAATAATGTACCTTATGATGGATTAAACGTTACTATTCCTGCTGGCTTGACCAATTATCCTGTACTTACAGCCAATGGTAGTTGTCAAAATATTACCATTGCTTCCGGAGCTTCGTTGCTCGATGGTGGCTTTTTAACTGTTGCTGGAACAGCTACCGTACAACAAACAATAGAAGGTGCATTGGCAGGCACTAACGATAAATGGCATCTGATTTCACAGCCGGTTGCCAGTATTTTGGCAAGCGATGTGTTTACCTATTGCTATCTGAAAGAATTTAACGAACTCACTGGTTTGTATGCAAACATACCCGGTGGTACTACGCTTAGCACTGTTGGTAAAGGGTATTCCACCATGTACAGTTACGAAAGTGGCGCTCCCACCAGCAAGACCCTTGAATTTACCGGCGCTTTGAATACTGGCGCTCAGTCTGTAGCATTAACCTATACTTCCGGTATGGGCGATGGCTGGAACCTGGTTGGAAACCCCTATCCTTCGGCTATTGACTGGAATGCTGCCAGTGGTTGGAGCAAACCTGCTGAAATGAATAACGGTGTTTATTTCTGGGATAATTCCATAGCCAATTACAGATATTATCTCGACGGAACTGGCGTAAACGGCGGAACCAATATTATTCCTGCCATGCAGGGCTTTTTTGTAAAAGCTACGGCTACTCCTGCTACTAATCTGGGATTTGCTAACGGTATACGCGTGAACAATACTACTCCTGCTTTCTACAAAAGCGAAACCACCAATCCATTCCTTCGTTTGCTGGTTACCAACGGAAATTATTCCGACGAAACAGTTGTCCGTTTTGATGCCAATGCAACCTCCGGAGCCGATAATGCGTATGATGCATGGAAATTGTTTGCCGACAATGTTCCACAGTTATACACCAGCCTCGACAATAATGTAGATTTAGCCATTAACACTCTGCCTTCAGTAGAAACTTCGTCAACCCTTCCTTTGAATTTCAAGGCTGGAGTTACGGGTAATTTTACTATTAATGCAACCGAAATTCTGAATTTTGATGCGGCACCTGTTATTTTAACAGATAATGTTTTGAATGTAACTCAGAATTTATGTGCTAATCCGGTTTATACTTTTACGGCAAATGCCGGCGACAACAGCGATCGTTTTACCCTTCGTTTCAAATCATCGACCGGAATTGGCGAAAACAATAAACAAAATGTTAAAGTCTATGCCAATGGCAATACCATTTTCATCAACCCGGGCACCACAAAATTGCAGGGTGAAGTGATTGTTTATGATATCCTCGGCAACCAGATCGTGAAGAATCATCTGAACAATGAATCGTCGGTTTACAGCATCAGTCTTAACAATCCTATGGGTTATTATATGGTGAAATTAATTTCCGCTCAGGGCGTTTATACACAAAAAGTATTTATTAAATGATAAATTTTTAATGTTTAATTTCTAATTCATTTGCACAAATAAGATGGAGAAAGATCTTGTACAACGGACAAAAACATTTGCACATAGATGTATAAAGGTTGCAATTTCTCTGCCTTCAGGCAAATTGAGTAGTCATATAGAAGGTCAATTGATCAGATGTTCAACGTCGGTGGCAGCCAATTATCGTGCAGCTTGTGTTGCTCAGTCAAAAAAAAGTTTTATCTCAAAATTAGGAATTGTGATAGAAGAAGCAGATGAGAGTTGTTTTTGGCTTGAGTTTTTGGTTGAAGAAAATCTATTAAAAATGGAATTAATTCAGCCATTACTCAAAGAGTCTTTAGAGTTGACAGCCATCTTTGTTGCATCTCGCAAAACGGCCCAAAGCAGAAATTAATCATTAAAAAATAATCATTAATCATTAGGCATTTAAAAATAATCATTAATCATTCAAACGATATGAAAAAAGCAATCAGATTATTACTCGTTACAGGATTTCTTCTAACAGCTCCCATGCTTTTCAGCCAACCGGCACCCAATAATGGTGGAATAGGCGGCGGTAATACAAATGGTGGCCCCATAGGCGGCAGTGCTCCCGGCGGTGGCGCACCCATTGATGGTGGCTTAAGCATTTTATTACTGTTAGGTGCTGCCTACGGCGCAAAAAAAGTTTATGCGATGCGTAAAGAAGTTAGCGAATAAAAAGATACAACGGCATTTCGCCATTGCCGTTGTTGGTAAATAAAATTGTTATTGCAAACATCCCCCTTTCCGATCGGACAAGGGGGTGTTTGTTTTTGGGCAAATACTAACGGCATCACCCTTTCTGCCTAACAACATTTTGATAAATACTAACAGCATCACCCCTTCCGCCTAACAACATTTTGGCATATACTAACAGCATCACCTCTTCTGCATAATAGCATCATCTCTTCCGCATAACAGCATTTTGGTAAATACTAACAGCATCACCCTTTCCGCATAACAGCATTACCTCTTTGGGAAGGGTTGGGAGGGGTATCTGACAAACTTCGACTGGAGGAAGGATAGAAGGTAATACCGGCAATTATTTCAGCACTATACTTCCCTCGCCTATCATCGTATTATCGCAGAATACCGAAACAAAGTATTTGCCTTCCTGTAAAGCACTTTTTCCTTCACGGTTAATCCAGTAGGTGCAGATGTCCATAGCCTGGTTCTGGTAGTTTACGTCTTCGCGTATGGAATACTGAAGTTTTTCGCCGTTAAACATAAAGGAATATTCATCCGATTTGCCTTTTACCAGAATCTTGTTATCAGGTCTGGCGATGCGGACATAAATGGTTTTCATGCCGGGAGTAAGAATAAGATTTTCGCTGAGCGTGAAACAAACTTTGAGTTTATCGGCACGGCGTGCTTTTTCGGTATCTTTTTCCTTCGAACCGCTGGCTTTAAGTACAACGGCTTTGGCCGTGATGTTATATGCTTTAAGCACGGAAGCCTTGCTCACTTTTCCTTTCAGATCCTCGCGATCCTTCGAAAGCACAACATTTTTCTGTTGTTCCTGTTGGTAATTCGTTTTTATCTGAACGTTTTCTTCTTTTAATTCACGGTTAACGGTGTAAAGGGAATCTATCTGCCGGATATAACCCTGGGCAATGCCGCGAAGCAAATCAAGTTTGTGTTTAATTTGATTGTAGTCGCCCTGTTTTGCGATGAGTCGGCGAATTTCACTGGCGTTTTTCTGGATGATTTCGTCTTTTTCCTTCAGGTTATTGGAAAGAGTTCCGTATTCGCCCTTGATTTTTTCATGCTCGGCAAGCAGTGAATCCAGTTGCGACTGAAGGTTATTATTCATTTTAGCCTTTTCTACAAAAACAGTTTTGACTTCCAGCTTATTTTTATTTACCACCAACCTCCAGCTTAAAATAATAATGATGACGAGAAGCAGGGCAATGATGATCTTGTAAATATTGGTATTTGTATTATTTTGTTCCATGATAAAGGATGATATAATGATTCAATGTGCAAATATACGCCATTGAGTTTAAATGGGCAATAAAAAAAGGAACTTCGTCCGGCGAAGTTCCTTTTTGATAAAAGACTGAAAACGGATTATTTGTTTTCAATCACTTTATAGCGGTTTCCGGTTTCCTTAACGATGCGGCGGAGCCATTCATCGCCATAGCCGGGTTGGTTAACTTTCGGGTTCATGTTGTTGCCGTCTTTGGTTTTGATGTTACCATCCATATATTTGGTGAAGAGGTAAGCATACAATTCCTGCCAGCGTTTTACGGTTCCGTTGCCGGCATTTACCGAGTAATCGGTGATAAATTTAATGCCTAAGGCTTTATCTTTAGTGTAAAGCTGCAAGGCGGCAGCATCTACGGCGGAAGTATTAGCAATATATTTGCTTTCGAGTTCCGACTGAACGCTCTGGATTTCGGGTATCATGTCGCGGTAGCGGGTATAAGCCCAGTTGGAGACCATGTTAAAAGTCCAGAAAGCGGAATTGAAAGTGAATTCCATCATAGAGCCATTTCCTACGGCATAGGTTTCGGGAACTTTGGTCATGCCGCAATACATGGGAGTGTATACAGTGCTGTAGGTATCGTCCACACCAAACCAGTTAATACCACCGATAGGTCCGGGCAGCCAGTTGCGGCTTTGGGCAATGAAAGAGAAACCGGTTTGCTGGGTAGAGGTGGCACGTTCGTGTACATAATTTCCTCCGTCAACCGACCATGTCATCGGACGCCAGCGATAGGGGAGGTTGTAGGGTCCTGAACCGATATCCTGGGTCATATCCATAGGCGTACCTTCATAATGGTCGCGCATCATCCACATGACGTCTTTTACGCTGATTTTTCTGTCGGGTTTAATCCATAAAGGCATGCGGTTTTTGAGGTTGGCGCCCATGGCATAGTCGGTATATTTATCCATGGTTGAATTTACTTTACGGAATCCTGCCCACACGCGGGCTTCACAAAAGCGTGCTCCGTCGAAGGTGATGGGTTGATAGGCATCGCAGAAACTGAAATCTTTATCCTCGCCTTTAAAATAACCTTTAGCGCGGGCAAAAGAGATGACGTCGGGCGAATAGATGCAGTTTTCGGGATCGTTGAGCGGAAAGGTGGAGATCCGCGATTGGTTAGCGTGGCCGGAAATATATCCGTCGGGGATGCGTTGGGCTACCCATACGGCGCCTAACACTTTCTGTGGGACTGCTTTTTTTGTTTTTTTAGCATTTATGTCCATCAGCGGAGTCTTGCCCCTGCCAATCATTTCCAATATCCATACTTCGTTGGGATCGGAGATGGAGAAGGATTCGCCTTCGCTGGCATAGCCATATTCGGCAACTAATTCACCGAAGATTTTGATGGCTTCGCGTGCCGTTTTGGCGCGTTGCAGGGTGATGTACATCAGGCTGCCGTAGTCCATGGTGGCATCGGGCTGGCTTTGCAGGTCTTCGCGTCCGCCATAGGTGGTTTCACCAATGGCTACCTGGTATTCATTCATGTTTCCCACTACGGAATACGTATGACGAACCTGTTTTATTTTGCCAAGATACTTGCCGGTATCCCATTCGTAAACATCCATCATGGCGCCTTCGGGATAGTCGGCAGCCGGACGGTAATATAATTCGCCGTAAAGCACGTGCGAATCGGCGGCGTAGGTGATCATCGTAGAGCCATCAACGGTGGCTCCCTTGGAAATAATAAAGTTGGTACAGGCATTCGATTGAAAGGCAAATGCAGTTAACAACAAACCAAAAGTAATAATGATAAGGCTTTTCTTCATATTGTGTTGATGTTTTTAGTTAGAAATAAGAAGCGTCAAAAGTAATAATTATCTCTTCAATACGGCAAGCTTAGGAATAAAACATTAATTTTGCACCAGATTATTCAAAAATTGAGAGTATAAATGAATCTGAAAAGCAAAATATTCCTGGTTCTTTTTGCGGCAACGGCTATAGTGATGGCTTCGTGTGGCGGAGGAAAACCAAAAACTGAAAACGTCGAAGAAAAAACAACAGAAGTGAATGTCCCTTCGTTTAATGCCGACTCGGCATATCTTTATGTGAAAGCACAATGCGATTTCGGACCGCGGGTAAACAATACCAAGGCGCATGATCTTTGTGCCGATTATCTTATATCCAAATTTAAATCATTTACGCCTGATGTTGTGGTGCAAAGCGGCAAGCTGAGGGCATGGGACGGAACGTATCTCCGTTTCCAAAACATCATTGCTTCCTTTAATCCCGATAAAGCGGCACGGATTTTTATCTCGGCTCACTGGGATTCGCGTCCGTATGCTGATCAGGATCCTGATGCAAAAAATCACCGCAAGCCCATTATTGGAGCCAACGATGGAGCCAGCGGGGTAGGGGTGTTGCTCGAAATGGCAAGGCAGCTTAGCCAAAACAAGCCGGATATTGGTGTTGACCTGGTGTTGTTCGATGCCGAAGATTACGGAGCTCCCGAAGGTGTTCAGGTGGAAAACAGCGACGATACCTGGGCGTTAGGCGCCCAATATTGGTCGGCGAATCCTCATAAAAGCGGTTACAAACCCCGTTTTGGTATTCTGCTCGATATGGTTGGCGCTGCCAATGCTACGTTTACTATGGAAGAAACTTCGATGTACTATGCTCCCGACATCATGCGTAAAATATGGGATATTGCCAGCGAAGCCGGTTATTCGGGCTATTTTTCATCCCAGCAAACCGGAGGCATCACCGACGATCATTTGTATGTGAATAAAATCATGAAAGTCCCCATGATTGACGTTATTCAGCATGATCCTTCCACCCAAAGCGGATTTTATCCCTATTGGCATACCTTAAAAGACGATTTTTCCGTGATTGATAAAAATACCCTGAAAGCCGTCGGACAAACGATGCTCGAAGTCATTTACAGGGAAAAATAATCGCGAATTGGTATAACTATTTTATTTGCACTCCTGGCTGTCGAGTTCAATTTTGGTAAGATCGAAACCCTTGGCGCGAACCACTTCCAATACCTTCTGAAAAGCGTCGTTTTCCATTTTGGGCGTACGCGAAAGTATCCAGAGGTATTTCCGTTTGGAATCGGAAACAATGGCGGCGCGATAATTCTTTTCGAGGCCAATAATCCAGTAATCGCCCTTGAATGGCCAGGCAAACTGAACTTTTAACTTGGCGTTGTTGCTGCCTTTTACAGCCCATGCTTTGCCGTTGGCTATTTTTAGTTTGCCTTCGGGACTACCTTTGCGGCAACTGTTAACGATTTTCATGTAGCCTTTTTCCGTGATAGTATATTCGGCCTGGGAGCAATAGCAGTCCTTTTGAAAACGTGACGGGTAAGCTGCCACCTGGTACCATTTACCGGCAAATTTTTGCAGATCAACATTGCTGACAGCTTCTAATTTTTCAGCCGGTACTATCACTTTTACCGGTTCGGTTTCTTCGCGTTCCTGTGAGTATCCCATAAATGTAATAAGTGTAAAAACAAAGAATAGTGTACGTTTGAGCATGATAAGAGTTTTTTATTTTAAAATTGATTTTGAATACGAAGGCAAAAGTAAGCGTATTACTAATATATCAGAAGAAAAATTATTTTTTTGCATAATGATTATTTCAGGCTATGGCATAAGCATTTTATGCCGGCATCAGATATTTTGTTTTGCAGCGATGCCATGCGATTGTGTATGCCTAGTTAACTTAACGTAATTTTTTTAGATTTTTATCTTGTTGCAATTTTTTAGCGTTTCGTTGTGTAACAATTTTTTTTCCTGTTTTCGCTTCAATTTCTTTTCTGGTATTTCCGGCGATGGTTCCACCTTGTCGGGCTATAATTTTATTTTCATCAAAAGTTTCTGGATTTTTTTCTTTGGATATTTCAGTGGTGGTGGCTTCAGCAAGCATATTTAATACCAATTCAAGATTAGACATATTATCACGAAGGTTTTCCTTTTTCAGATCTTTATATTGTTTATACTGTTTAGTAGAAAATCCCGACCAGGCTTTTGTAATTTCGTCGGTAAGTATAGCATACTCCTGTCCTTTATGTACCCCACGGTTTTCCCATTCATCAGTAAGTTCTTTTCGGATTTCTATACTTTTAAGACGCTGATTGATCCATTCCTTTGAATAACCTTTTTTCATATAGGTTTCCATCGCACGATCAATCGTTTTTTCCGGATCTTCGGTTTCTTCTATCCTATCATAGCCCACTTTTGCTAACCATTGTTTAAATGGTTCCGCTTTGGGTGAGGGAACGGACTGTATGATCCGTAACAATTGTTGTGTGTCGGCTACATCGGTAAAACGTAACTTCCCGTCTTCGGCTTGCATTTTCAACTGTCCCAGAAAATGGGACAGTTCACTACCTTCTTGTTGTAATTTAGTTTTTAAAGCATTCCAATATTTCCTTGGCCTTGGACTATCCGTTAAAATAGCAATGACATCAATAATAGAAAAATACCATTTTTCCTGCTGAGCATCCCAAAGAACCCTGACCCGTTTATCATTAAACAATCGTATAGCCATATCTTTTGTCATCGTTTATCTCTTTTATGAGGAGATTAATCAAAAGCAAAGTTACTCATTTATTTTTTTCTTAAGAATTTATCATGACGAGACTGACCGAAGGACAGCAATCGGTAAAAAAAGTCAGTTGAATACTTGGTGTACAAAGAAAATTGCATATTAGTCAATAGCTAAAATGATAAAGAATAAACAAAGCCTCACCAAACATCGTCTGGTGAGGCTTTTTAATAATTATGCTTCAGGTGAGGCCGGTGTATTTTCCGGAACTTCCGGTTCTTTGCCTCCACTGGGCGTGTCGTAGATCACATAATCGTTATACTTGGCTTCGTTACGGCTCGACCAGTAATCCTTGCCGAAATCACAAATTCTTGAAATTTTTGCATACAAATCGTTAGCCAGCGCATTACGGTCGTTGGTTGCAATTTCACGGTTCATCGCGGCATCTTCTTTTTCGCCCAAAGCTTTATCGAAATCAGCAATCAGTTGGCTAAGATGGTCAATCATGGCCTGAGTTAACCCTTTTGCCACTAAATCGTTCAGATAGAGATTACACATACGCACTACGCGTTTGGCGCATTGCGACAGTTCAAGATCAGTCATTTCATGCATGCCTTTAGTACCAAAACGATGATACACACCGGAGTTTTCGCCAAAAGCATCATTTACCCTTACCATCTTTGAGCGGATGTCGACGTTTATCTGGTTGGCAAGTCCGTCCTTAATGCCGGTTTTTTCAATCACTATGCCCTCGTATTCGGCATCGGTTGGAAAATCAGTTAATGCCTGCGTTTGATTTTTGATCGCAATGCTGTCGGCATCGGTTATACCATAAGCTGCCAGCTCGGCGGCATCTCGTGCAAGCAAAGTTACCGTTTTGTTTCCATGTTGAATCAACACAGGAATGGGGAAACGGAAAACCGGTAATGTTAATGTTATTTTCATAGTAGTTTGTTAAAAGTTAAGTAAAAACCCGATGCTAAAGTATAAAAAAATCCTGATATAAAATTCATATTTTTTAAAAAATTGTTGCGAAAATTTAATCATTTGTTGCGCTTTATCACATTCCCGTTGAAAAAGACAACCCTTTGTCAGTTTTTGTTCAACGTTTGTTGTTAGCTCTCAAATTTACGTTGCGATAGCTTAAACGGCTTTGGCATTAGCTAAAATGGCTTTGGCAATAGCTTTTCCGGATATTGCGGTTGAAAAAGCGGTTATTGATATGCCTTTTCCGTCCGTTGCGACAAAAAAAACGCTCGTTGCGATAGCTTTTCCAGTCGTTGCGATAGCTTTTCCGGTTGAGGAAAGCCTCCGCAACAGCGCTTTACGTAAAAACAGGGAAAAAGAGGCGAAGGGCGGCTGACGAGAGGTGAAGGACAAGGGAAAGTAGGCAGTAAGCAGTAAGCAGTAAGTAGTAAGTAGTAAGGAGTAGGCAGTAAGCAGTAAGCAGTAAGCAGAAAACGAATAAATACTATGTGTCCTAATGTGCCTAATGTGGTTCGGAAAAAAAACGTACGAAAAATATAATTATGTGAAAGTTTAGAAGGAATTTGTATTTTTGTAGGGAAAAAGAAAGACCGGACTAACCGGCCAGGTTTAATTTAATTCCATAAATAATTATGAATGCAACAGAATCCTTCTTTATCATCGTATTTGTAATCTTTTTATTCGTTGCCGTTCAGTTTTTATCAAAAAGAAACGAAACGTATAAAAAATTTCAGGAATCCATCTATCCATTACTCTTACTGTTAATTTTACTTGTTATTTTCGGGTATGATCTTTTTCAAACCTATGCCCAACAAAAAATGGATACGGTACGACTAATAGCCTATCTGGCTCTGGTGGGATATTTCATCTTTCGTGTATTCGAATATTTTAGACGCAGGAATCAGAAATCGTAGCGACGGAAGCTTTCCTGATTGGAACAAACATGCCTAAAGTTTGGGCTCTTTATTATCCATCTTGCAAATACTTTAGGCACTCCAAACTTTAGCTCACTTTAGGCACTTTTATTCCGCCTATTCAAAAAATAATTATCTTCGTACCCAAAATTCAACGATTCACCTAAAAACAAACGTTTATGGTAAAAAAACTCATTCCTGCCGTGATTTTTGCAGCATTAATCATGGTTACCGGCGCATGCGATTCAAAAAAGAAACCTGCTTCCGCCACTAAAAACGATACGGCTATGCAACAAAAACTCGACGAATTTGCTACCGTCAAACTGACCACCGACCTGAGCAAACTCAGCGTAAAGGAAAAACAAATGATTCCTATCCTTATCGAAGCGGCTCAACTGATGGACGACATCTTCTGGGAACAAACCCTGGGCAACAAACAGGCTTTCCTCGACAGCATCAAGGACGAAGCTACACGCCAGTTTGCCGAAATCAACTATGGTCCCTGGGAACGCCTCGGCAACAACGCGCCCTTTATTTCTTCCTTTGGCGAAAAACCTAAAGGAGCCAACTTCTATCCTGCCGACATGACCAAGGAAGAATTTGAAAAATTCGGCGACAAAAACAAGACCAGCCAGTATACTCTTATCCGCCGCAACGACGATAAATCGCTGAAATGCGTATGGTATCACGAAGCCTATAAGGAAAAAATCCAGAAAGCCGCCGCCCTGCTCCAGAAAGCCGCCCTGCTTGCCGAAGATGCGGGTTTGAAAAATTACCTCAACCTGCGCGCCCAGGCCCTGCTTACCGACGATTACTTTGCCAGCGACATGGCATGGATGGATATGAAAAATAATACCCTCGATTTTGTAGTCGGTCCCATCGAAAACTACGAGGATGAACTCTTCGGCTATAAAACTGCCCACGAAGCCGCCCTGCTGATAAAGGATAAGGATTGGAGTCTGAAGTTGGCTAAATATTCAGCCATGCTTCCCGAACTGCAAACCCAGCTTCCGGTGGATGCAAAATACAAAAAAGAAAAACCGGGCTCCAATTCCGATCTTAATGCCTACGACATTATTTATTATGCCGGCAACAGCAATTGCGGAGGCAAAACCATCGCCATCAACCTGCCCAACGACGAAAAGGTTCAGTTGAAAAAAGGCTCGCGCCGTCTCCAGCTTAAAAATGCCATGAAAGCCAAATTCGACAACATCCTCCAGCCCATTGCCAAGGTTCTCTGCGACCCGTCCCAGCTTAACAATATCACTTTCGATGCCTTTTTCTCCAACGTGATGTTCCACGAAGTGGCTCATGGTCTCGGCATCAAAAATACCGTTACCGGAAAAGGAACCGTGCGCGAGGCTCTCAAGGAAAAATATTCCGCTTTTGAAGAAGCCAAAGCCGACATCCTCGGACTATTTATGGTTAGCAAACTCATCGAAAAAAGAGAACTGAAAAATGTTACCGTTGACGACGCTTACGTTACCTATATGATGGGTATTATCCGTTCGGTTCGTTTCGGCGCTGCCGACGCTCATGGCAAGGCAAACATGATGTGTTTTAACTTTTTTGAAGATAAGGGCGCTTTTACCCGCAACGCTAACGGAACCTACAAAGTGGACATAGCCAAGACGAAAAAAGCCGCCGATGAATGGTCGGCGCTCATCCTGAAATTTGAAGGCGAAGGCGATTATGTCGGCGCTTCCAAATATCTTGAAACAAACAGCATCGTTCGTCCTTCGTTAAAAACCGACATCGGTAAACTAAAAACAGCTAAGATTCCGGTTGATATCGTTTTTGAACAGGGGGTCAAAGCGCTGGGTTTATAACAACGTTTAAAAACAACAATTCACCGTTCATTTCCAACGGTTGAACGATTAATCGACAAACTGTTCGCCTTCAAATTACCAATAGATTTGAGGGCGAACATTTTTTATTTACTTTTGCGCATCTTCAAATATTACCCTTTGCAAATACTGGGTGCTGAACTGAAGACTGTTTTGAAAAATTTTAAATAATTATTTTAATACGTATTTCATGAAAAAATTGTTAATTTCTATTGTTTTATCCCTTGCGTTGGGCTTTTCGGCATTTTCGTCGAGCCTGCCCGATGAAGGGATGTGGCTGCCTATGTTTGTAGAGCGGCTTAATTATGTCGACATGCAAAAGATGGGATTGCATCTTACTGCCGACGAATTATACAGCATTAATCATAGCAGCTTAAAGGATGCTATTGTCGGGTTGGCAAGCGGAAGCGCTCCTAACGGTTACTTCTGTACCTCCGAAGTAGTTTCGGGAAAAGGATTATTGTTTACCAATCATCACTGCGGATTTGGTTCCATACAGGAACACAGTTCGGTGGATCACGATTATCTTACCGAAGGTTTCTGGGCAACCAAATACGAAGAAGAACTTCCCAATGAAGGCATGACGGCCTCTTTCCTCGTACGCATGGAAGATGTTACCCAACAAGTATTGGGTGGATTGGATCCCAAGCTGAGCGAAGCCGACCGCACTACCGAAATCAAAAAAATTACATCCAAACTGAAAAAAGATGCTACAGAAGATGGAAAGTATGAAGTAGCTCTTAAGAGTTTTTTCAGCGGGAATGAATACTATATGTTCGTTTACCGGACTTACAAAGATGTTCGTTTGGTTGGCGCTCCTCCTTCGTCCATAGGCAAATTTGGAGGCGATACCGACAATTGGATGTGGCCCCGTCAAACCGGCGACTTCAGCATCCTTCGCATCTATGCTTCTGCCGATGGTTTGCCTGCCGATTATTCAAAGGAAAATGTTCCCCTTGAAACCAAATACCATCTTCCCATCAGCCTTAAAGGGGTTACCAAGGACGATTTTACCATGATCTGGGGTTATCCGGGAAGCACCGAACGCTTTCTAACTTCCTACGGTATCAGTTTTAATGTGGAAAAATCCCAGCCGGCTCTCGTGAAAATATGGGGAAAACAATTGGAAACATGGAAAACCGATATGGATGCCAGCGATGCTATCCGTATCAAATATTCATCAAAATATTTTGGCATATCCAATAGCTGGAAAAATTATATCGGACAAATACGCGGACTTAAAAAACTAAAGGTTGCCGATAAAAAACGCCAGATTGAAACCGATTTTATGACCTGGGTAAATGCCGACCCCAAACGGATGGAAAAATACGGAAGCTGTCTCAAGGATATTGAAACGGCTTACCAAAACATGTCGCAGGATGTAATTCCGCTTTATTATGCAGCCCTGGCAGGAATGAACGGCGCTGAAATATTCGGCCTTGCTCAGGAATATAATGTACTGCATGGATTATTGGAAAAAAGTTCGAAGGACAAAAAGGATGTCATCAAAACAACCATTGATGGCTTACGCGAATCGGCTAAAACTCATTTTAAAGATTACAACATGGCCACCGATCAAAAAACACTTGCTGCCCTTTTCAAACTTTATTATACCGACGTACCCAAGGATCAGCTCCCGGCTTTCTTTGCCATGATAGAAAAGAAATACAAAGGCAACTTTGATGAGTTTGCCGCCGATTTGTATGCAAAATCAATCTTTGCCAACGAAACCAGCCTGAATGCTTTCCTCGATAAACCAAATTATAAAAAACTGGACAAAGATCCGGCATATAAAATGATGAATCAGCTTATGGAGTTCCAGATGAAATATTCTTCGGCATACCGCCAGGGAGCGAGCAAAATGAGCGGAGCAGAACGTTTATTCATTGCCGGACTTCGCGAAATGAATCCCAACAAGGTTTATTATCCCGATGCCAATTCAAGCATGCGTATGAGTTACGGTAAAGTTTTGGATTATTATCCAGCCGACGCCGTACATTACGATTATGTAACTCACCTCAGTGGTGTGATGCAAAAAGAGGATCCAAGCAACGAAGAGTTCATCGTTCCCCAGAAACTGAAAGATCTTTATCAGAAAAAGGATTTCGGACGTTATGGCTCCAACGGCGATTTGGTAACCTGCTTTTTGACCACTAATGATATTACCGGTGGAAACTCGGGAAGCCCCGTTATCAATGCCGACGGCCAGCTTATCGGTTTGGCTTTCGACGGAAACTGGGAAGCCATGAGTGGCGACATCGCCTTTGAACCCGAACTGCAACGCACCATCTGCGTGGATATTCGCTACGTGCTTTTTGTCATTGACAAATATGCCAATGCTCAGAACATCATGAGTGAATTAGATATTAAAGAATAAAAGCAAATAATACAAAAGCGAAGCCCCTGTAAAACTTTTGAAGTTTTACAGGGGCTTTACTTTTCCAGATACAATAAAAAAAGGGACTCATTGAGTCCCTTTTTTTAAATTAAATTGCTTTAATTACTTTTTCTTAGGTTCTTCTGCTTTCTTTGCTACAGGAGCTTTCTTAGGTTCTGCTTTAACGGCAGGGGTTTCGGTAGCATTTTCAGCTTTCTTTACTTCGGCTTTTTTTACACCTTTTTTGTGTTTTTTAACAGCTTTTTTAGCATCTTTTGTTGGAGTTGCTTTCTGATCTGTTGCTGCAGGAGCTACTTCTGTTTTAGCTTCTTTTTTCTGAGTTACTTTTTTCTCAGTAGTTACTTTTTTTTCTTCTTTTTTAACCGGGGTTTGAGCAAAAACCTGGCTGAACGAAATGCCGGCAATTAATAAGATTGCTGTGGCAAAAATTTTTACGCTTTTCATTTTTTTCAAATTTAAGTTATTGTTGAATTTTTTAACGATGCAAATTTACGTGGCAAAAACGCTTCAAATATCTTTTTATCGTTAATTATTGTTAAAGCACTTCTGCTATATTTTGGTTATTATTAGCACTTTGAGCTGCAATTATAATAGCTCTACAATATAGCCTGCGTTTTTTAATGCACTTTTGATAAGATCTCCGGAAATTCTTTCACCGGAAACGGTAAGAATCTTATCGGGATGCAAAAGATCAACCTCCCATTTTTCAATGCTTGAATCGGCATTCAGAACAGGACTGACTTTTGCAATGCAACCGTCGCACTTGATGTTTGTTTTAAATTTTAATGTTTCCATAATTGATATTATTTCCCAATCTAACGTTAGGATAAAACAAAAAGGAGTCTGATAAGTTCAAACTCCTTTTTAATTTAGTGAGTTATCAATAGTTTAATTAACAACCATCTTTCTGACAAGATAACCATTTGTGGTTTGAATTTCAACCGCATAAACACCTTTTGATAATCCGTTTACTGATATTACTTTATTCAGAATGTTTTGTTCTTCAAAAACAAGCGCCCCAACACCATTCCTGATTTTTACAGCTTTTATGTTATCCATTGAACCTATGGTTTCAATTGTAAATTGTCCATGGCACGGGTTAGGATAAATGATGATGGAAGCATCTTCTGAATTCATTATAGAAGTTGCAGTTTTTCCATCAATAAAATTAGGCATAAACAGATTTCCATCAAAATCGCCGAATTCTCTTGGTGTAGGAGAATCGCTCCAGGATATGGAAGATTCATCGCCAGAAAGGGGCGAAAAAATCAAATTGAACAATTTTGTATTATTTAAAGAAACTCTCTGATCATCAGCCGTCCATACAAAAGTCAGCTTGCCAGCTTCTGGTTGTCCGACGGTAGCCGACTCTTTTCCTGAAAACCAGTCGTTGATACCGGCAAAGATGAGTTTTGAGGGATCATAATTGATAGAAAACTGGAAGGATCCTAAATTATTAACGTTGTTGGCAACCACAGGGAATATTATTTTACCACTTTGTAATTTTCCTTGTTCAATGACAAACAGCGATGCTGGCTGGTTTTTGAAATCATCAGTAATTACCGGCAAAGGCTTTTCCACATTTTTGGTTAATGACGGAACAAAGGAGCCGTTGGCATCGCCATAAACCAAACCGTCAAAATTATGTACAACATTGCTTCCATTAATAGTGATGGGAGTATTGTTAAACAACCAATTGCCTGAAGGGAATGAATTTAAAATTGAAGCAATTCTTTTTCTGATGATAAGAATATCGGAAGCTGTTAAATCGCCGCTAACATTTACATCGCCCGAAGCAAGGAAGATGCCGGAAAGCGATGAAATAAAAGCGATATGTTTTTTGTATAAAAGAACATCGGCTGCTGAAACACCTCCCCATAATTTTGTTGTTGAGGGATTTAAAGTATATGCACCATCGGGAAGACCAATAAAGGTATAATTTCCTGTTTGATTTGTAAGTGTAGTGGCAACGGTAGTTCCCGAACTGTTTTTGAGATTCAATAACACATTGTTTAAAGGAGTATGAGCTGAATTTGGATATAGAATAGTTCCGCTAAGCATGCGTCCCGGAGGAACAAGTGGCGGAAATACAATATAATCAACCCAACCACAATCGCTTCCATTGCTTACCGAACCATCTTTATGATACACCCATTTAAAAGTATGCTGACCGGCAGTAACTGCATAGACTTCCTGGCTCCAATTAACTTCGCCATCCCATTTATTTTTTAGGTTACCATCAATATAAAAACCTAACCAGTCATAATTTGTTCCATTTGGATCGTTTTCGCAGGATACTTTTTTATAAAAACTAATTTCTCCGTCAGCCGTTATATTCAAAGTCAGGAATAAGCTCGATTCTTGAGCGTGATCAATTAAACCCGATTTAGCGCTATACTGACCTTCGTAAAAATTAGTATTATCAATCACCCAGTCGGCATCGCTTCCAAATTGCCAGTCGTAGGATTGAAATGTTCCGCTTTCAAAATTTTCGCCAACCAGACCAATAATCACATTAACAATATCCATAACATTATATCCATGGTCGGCAGTAACTGCCAGGTTAAACGGAAGATTATATCCAATGGGAGCGTTAGCAGAAACGGTAACATTAAATATTAGGTTTTTAGAGGTACCGGCATATAGAGTATCAAGGTTAAATGTATTGCTATTAATGGTAATATTAGGATCAACACAAGAGAGTAAAGCATTTAAATTTGTAGCTTTTGCACCTCCGATATTTTTAAGGTTTATTACTATATCAGCAGTTTCACCGGGATCAAGGCTACCGTTTTGTCCATCAATAATAGTAAGCTGTCCGGCTTGTATCTTAGGAGCAAAGGCCGTTAAAGAGATAGGCCGTTGAATGGTTAGTTGCTGGGAAGTAATGGTGATGATGAGATTGAGAGGATACTGATCAGGTACATTACCCGAAACGTGGAATCCTAAAGCATTATTTAGGGTGAGTGTTTGTCCTGTTGCAAGGGTTCCAACATTTTCAATACTGTCGGTTAAAGTAACATAGGGATCAGACGATGACAGCATCAGCACTGCATTGGTTAGTGTATCAAAACCCATATTTTGTAATTGAATTGTTAACGTTGGGGTTTCATCGTACTCTATAATGTTGTTTTCTCCCGAATTAACAGAATAATCAATTAGAATTCCTTTAGTAATGAATTCTAATGTTTTAGTAACCTGAATAGAATTATTATCGGTAACGGCAAATTTAATGTTGGTATTCGGATATGGCTGAAGAGGGGTTCCGTTGAAATTACCGTTAGTCGTTAGGTTCATCTCTGCAGGATAAGGAGCGGACAAGAAATCTATGGTTCTGTTAGGCAGAGGAGGGATGGAATCGGAGGAGAAACACCATACATAATTATCATCGTCCCCTTCAGAGATTCCGGAATTCCGTTGTTCATAATCCGGTATTGCGATGTCGCCGTAAAAGAATTTGATTTCACCGGAGGGAAATATTTTCACTGCAAAATTGACTTTGTTGGTTGAAGGTTGATTATAAACAGAGGTTTTCCATCGGAAAGTAGCCCCGCTTTGATCACCTTCGTACCAGATACCGTCTCCCGAATTTATTTCAAGTACCTTGCACATAAAAGGGGAAATGTTCCGTGTGTTTCTGAACATAATGCTTTCCATCGTAATGTATGGCCAGGGGAATATCTGATCGTCGAACATCAAATAGCCATCAGCATGGAGATAAACTTTTGAATAATTTTTGCCATAGAAAGGAAACTCAAAATCAAGATTCTTTTCAGCAAAATCCTTGCTATTTAAAGTAAGTTGCGATCCATTGACTATCGGGAAAGGCTCGTTGCCATTTGTTTGTGAATAATCATGTTTGATTTCCCAACGATAAGGTGTACTTCCACCAATAGATTCCACCTGATAGGTATAGGGTTGGTAAACTGTTGCCTGGGGAAGTGTATCGGAAGTAATCTCCGGTTTATTAAATGAAATAGCCGCATTTATGGAAAGTGTTGTAATTCCGTTGGGAGTGATGGTGGCAGGTACGGTATTGCAGTTTATGGTATTTACGCCATTGGTATAATCAATTACTGCAAACTGTAGGATTTCGCCGCTTCCTTCGTTGGATGGGTCATCTTCAACTACCTGGAGGAAAAATTTAGATGTTTCGCCGCTATTTATATATTTTAAAAGAGGGGTAATATCCAAACCAAATTCTATTGTTTTGTCGGCTTCGGTGCTACCGCCCTGCATATAAAGATTACCGCCCTGAAAATTAAAAATTGGTAAATTAAGAATATGATCGGGTTGGGTTGCTGATAAATTGCTTGAGATACCCGGCATCACTTTTATTTTGTTGCGGCTGGTATATTTTATTTTTATTTTCATGGTCAGTTGCGGATTGTCTGTGGCTTTTACATCGAGAACATTCACGGAATGTCCCCATATTCCACCGCTACCCAGGTCATCAGCCAGGGTTTTGTACATCAGGTATGAATATCCCTGGTCTCCCCAATAATTTATACCACCGTAAGTATTGGCTATTTTAACGCCACCAATTTCCCAGTCGCGCATATCCACCACACCGTCGCCATTGATGTCAATATTGTTAGTATAATGTCCGTCACCATTATAGTCCCACCGGATGGAATCATTATAACCTACTATTGTCATAGCATGGTTTGGACTTCCGCCCAACGAAGTGATAACATATTTTCCTTCGCAGGGAGTCCCCGGTGGCAAAGTTTCGGTAGGGGAAGTATACTGAGCATAAAAGCTGGCCACTCCGCCTACCTCCTGTTGGCCTAAATGATTATGTATCCAGTTTTTCATTTTAGTCAATCCTTCTGGGGTATTAGCTAAAATGGAATACACTTCGGCAATTCTGTTGTGCATACCGTTATAGTATTTTTCATAATCGCTCATCCATCTTGAGGGACCACCATACGACATCCCGCCATAATCGGCAACATTGGGTGTACCGCAATGGGTTAAAATATCCCAGGTTTCATAATAACTAATCCCTGCATCGCCGCCACCGTTCAGAAAATCATACGCAAAATGGGTTGGGTATTGATTTTGGGAAACATTTGCAGGAAGGTTTCGTTTGCAATCAATTTCATAGGTGAAATTAAGGCCTATTCCACTAGCTTGTCCACATTCAAGCCCGACCTGATTAAAAAGAGGTCTCATATAAGGCTGAGTGGAATTATCAACCCAGTAAGGAATTGAACGAGTTTGGAAACCGGCAGGTAAAGGCAATTCCGGAATTTTGCTTAACAGCATTAAATCCTTTTCAGAGATTGGCATTAACTTTTGGGAAAGGCTGTCCTGTAACGACTGATTATTTTTTTTAGTAATCTGCGCCTGAATGCTAATATTAGCTGTTACTAAGGTTAATAATAAAAGGTAAATAAACTTTTTCATAAAAATACGGTTAAATTTGGAACGGATATAAAAATTACTACATTGCGAAGTTATGACTTTTTTTTAAATAATAAACACTACGCCAAAAATAAGATAATTCTGTTACCTTTGCACGCCAAAACCGGCCCCGTAGTTCAGCTGAATAGAATGTCAGATTCCGGTTCTGAAGGTCGAGGGTTTGAATCCCCCCGGGGTCACACGCCAAAAGGGCAATCTTTCTCAGAAAGATTGCCCTTTTTAATTGAAATTTAAGTGGAAAACAGAATTGTGTATGCCGCAAAATTAAAATCGATAGCCAAATAAGAAATAAAATCTTTTAGTGGCAGACGTTAATGAAGAAAAGTCGGACATACCATTTCCCTTCTCATATCTGATTTCAAATGAATACTTTTTTAATTTAGCGCCTAAACCTAAGATGTATCCAAATTCATAGCGTTTAGCACCATCTACTGCCAGTCCTTCTTTAATGCTTTCAGTAGAATAAAACTTCGTTTCTGTTTTTCTGTAATTTTTTTCAGATATGGCATACCCATTTGAAACCCCTCCGTTTACATAAACAAATAATTTCCCAACCGGATATTTATAACGCAGCATATTATTAACTTTAATGTACGAATACCCAATTGTGGTATGTGTAATGGTATATTTATTTTCGTGCTCATAATCTTTATAACATCCTTTTACTTTGTAGGAAGTAAAAATAAGCTCGTTATACAACGACCATTTCCTTTGATTGCGTGGCAAAACAAAATCAAAAAACACTCCGGTTGCTATATTTACCGACTGAGGATAACCGGCTTTTACAAGGGAAGGAAAATCATCGCCACTAAATTTTAATGAAGTTAATGACATTCCCGCCAGCACGCCCAATTCGGTGGATATTCGTTCTGTTTTTTTCTGAAATTTAATATCCGATTTGATGCTTTTATAATAGGAAAGAAACAGGTTTTCCATGCTCTTTTTTTCATAGCTGGTAGTATTTATTTTTGATTTTATGGCTGGACTATCCTGAAAATAAATTGTCAACTGACCTAAATATCTTTTATTTTCACGGATTGTCGTTTGTCCTTCCTGGTCTTTAAAATACTTTTTATAAACCAATAATTCATACGACGAACCCTTTTTGATATAAAATTGATCCCTCCCGAATTTATTCTTATAAAAATACAAGCTTTTTTCACCCATTATCATTGCTTGCAGGAAGGTAGTATCAACATTGATTTGTAATTCATTATTATATTGCAAATTGTTTGTTTGATCAGAGCTTATTTCTGTTTCTACTATTGCGCTTTCATAAATTTCGTCGAGAACGCCAAATCCTTTAATTATCAATGGGGAATAATTCAATTTATCATCGCTTAACTTTTCCTTAAAGGATATTTTATCTGGATTCCTATCCCAGTTACGATAATCAATAAATCCATGTAATGTGTCGCCTTTTAAGGTGATGATATATCCGGGCAAATAATTCTCCTGGCAAAAAGAGGTTTGGAAAATAAAGAGTACAAAGAGTGTTACTATAATTCTTTTAACGGGATTTTTTGTTTTCATGGAGTGTAATTGTGGTTTATATAATAAGTTAATGGCTGTTAAAATCTGTCGTTAATATTCTTTAATTTTTGTCTGTTTATTTTTGACTTTTGTCAATGGTTATAATTTTTTTCTTTCTTCCGGCTTTAGCCCCATTGTCCTTCTCCAGACCGCAGTAAGTTCTGCTTTTTTAGCGCTTAAAACATTGCACACGGACTTCACATCGGATTGTTTAGATGTTGTGTACGGAAAATATACGGCAATGTAACCCAGCGTATCGTCGTAGGTTAGGCCAACACAAATGATTTTATTGGTATAACAAAGGATTCCTTCCGATTCACCTAAATAAGTGTATCTTTCTGCTAAAAATGTTGATGCCTCCGTATATGTTGGAACTGAGTTCTCGAGAAATAAATATCCGTAAGTCATTTTTCCTGCTTCGATAATGTAACCGCAATATCTCAATTTTTCATTTTCGCCGTAGTATAGAAGTATTTCATCCGTCTCATCACAAAGCGTTCTTGTTTCTTTGTTTTTTATATTTGCCCGGCTTGTTCCAAATTCAGTAATTGGTTCCTTGCAAAGATTACTATAGGGCATCACCGTAACCTCGCATTCTGAGGCTAAGCGGTTATCTGTCGTTTTAACGGTAATTGTTGCTTCTCCAACGCTTACGGCGTTCACCTTCCCGGCATTATCCACGGTGACCACTTTTTCATTGCTTGATGTCCATTTATATTCGGGCGTCTTTAAATCTGCCGGAAAATAGGATACCGTAAAGGAGTAGTCTTCATCATAATAAAGCGACAGGGTAGTTTTGTCGAGGCTGATTGATTTTAAATCCGGCGAGTCCTTTTTGCAACCATAGGCAAACGCTAAGGCAAGAACCATTACCATTAGCAATTGATTTTTGATTCTGTTTTTGTTGATCATCATTCATTGATTTTAGAGTGAATATTCATTTTATTGTTTTCAGTTATTTATTAAAAGTCCCTTTTTCAATTCTTTTTTTTCTTAATATTTGGTAAATAAATTTCTGATGTAATCACTTTTTCATCACTTTCAAGAAACCAATATTTTATAACAGCTTCCTTGTCAAAAAGAGCATCCATCACTACTAAAAGCAAACACCTGCTATTTGCATATTGATTTTTTAAGCAATGCCGTTTCTGCTTCTTCGTAATTGCATAAAATAGTATAACAATCAGTAGTATTTGAAATTAAATTTTCTTTTTCTTCCTTTGTGCAATAAATAAAATCTGTATTTTTATCAATACCGTTTCTGTTAGCGGGTGATAAATAATCCATGGAATATAAAAAACGATAATAGTTAATTGATGGTTCAAATAGCCAAGTATTTGATATAGATATTGTTTTTCCTTCATAAATGCTGGTCTTATGTTGTCCAATAATATTCTGTATCATGTCCTTTGTACATGAATCATATTTCCAGTCCTTGGTATATTTTAAATTGATATTATTTATGAAATGCCATCCTAAGGGGAGGCATAATAGTAATAGTGTAGACAGATTATATATTACTTTCAGATATTGTTTCGAGAAAAATTTATTATAAATATCTGATAAGAAAAAATAAACCAAAAGAGCAAATAATGGAATAAATATTAGAGATGTTCTTCCTAAGGGATATAATACGTCAAATAGATAATGTTGTAAAATTGATGCAGAAACCATTAGGAATAGTACTGCTGTTATTTTTAATAGAGGTGAATATTTTTTGTAAAAAATCTGATATACAATCGCGATTACAAAAATGGCAACAATTATTTGTCGAATTTTTATCCAGAATAATTCCCCATAATAACCAAAATAAATTGACTGGTGAATTAAAACGGTTAAAGTATCACTTATGAAATTATCTGAACCTCCAATGTATAATTCATTATGGTCTTTTAGTATTAATAATCGATTTATAAGAACAACAAGAAAAACCAAATTAAGGATAAAAATCAATAGAACTATACTTATTCTCTTTTTGTTAAGTTGAATTGTTTTATTTTTAATTAAAAGAATTAGTTCTATTAAAAAAACAATCAATAATGTTATATTTAAGTTGATACAGATTAGAATTGAATATGCCGACAATAAACTAAAAAATAACGATAGTGATAGGCTTATGATATACTCTTTATAAGTAGTAAACCTGTCTTGTTTAAATAAAAAGTATAATGCTCCCAATCCAAACCCAAGAGAAAGTCCATAACCCCTGGCTAAACTAAAAAAATCCAACAGATAGGGATTTAAAAATAAAAATGATGCCCCTAAGAGCATCAAAAATATATTACTGGCCTTCATTAAAATTTTATAAGAAAAAAACGAATACATAATAAAAGCCAATACGTTTGGCAACCTAAGAGCTATTTCTTTTGCACCGAAAAGATGATAAAACACGTACATTAGCCATGTATTTATAAAATGATTATTGGCGGTTTTCGCTGGTTCATTATCTCCTGTAATTATTTTAAAGGAAAAACTCTCGTCATGGGTGAAGGATAAATAGTAAGCCCTTAAAAAAACATAAACTAAAAGTGAGGAAATTACTAATAGTAGTATTATGCTCTTAATATTTTTAAATTTATTTTCTGTCATATCTTTAAATTCAACAAATGCTTTTATAATCTTACAGCACTACTACCCCTTTTAATAAAACAGTAGTGCTGTATAAACTCCAAATTGCATTTTTACTTCGGCAATTTACTTTCTTATTTCGGCAACTTATATTCCTGCTTTGGCAATTTACTTTCTTACTTTGGCATTTTATGTTCTTGCTTTGGCAATTTACTTTCTTACCTTGGCATTTTATGTTCTTCCTTTGGCAACTTATATTTTTACTTTGGCAACTTACTTTTTTATCTTGGCATTTTATGTTCTTGCTTTGGCTTTTTATGTTTTTAACCCTGCTCAGGATATTCCGGCACCGGCATCTCGGAGCAGGGCTAAAAACAACAATTTTTATCCACGACGTTTAAAGGCAATACCGCTAATCCTTTTATATTCGGGACTGGTAGCGCCCAAAGCGCCCTTTACATAGTTTTTTACCTTTTTTACTATATCGGCCAAATTCTCCGGGCCGGTGTACAACAATTCGTCGCGTTGGTTACGGGTAATTTCATAGGCTGTTTCCGTTTCATCGCAACTTTTGTTATAGGTTTCTAAGCTTGCATCATAAGCTTCAAGCGCCGGTATCTTTAAATCCTCTTCAAAGGGTGCATATGCCGGCAGGTTTTTCAACAGGGCGATCAGGCGTTCGAAATTGCTCTTACGCATATCGTAGCTCTGTTGTGAAGTAGAAATAGATTTCGGTGGTTCTTCCCCGCCGGTGGTACCGCCAGGTGCTTCGGGTTGTTCAGGGTTTTTCTTTTTACCCTGGTTACCGGTGATTTTCTTAATAATGCTGCGCGCTTCGGCTATCTGACCGGGATCAACATCCGATGCTACCAGCATCCCAATAATACGAGCGGCTAAAGGCGACATTTTGTCGTAGGCTCCCTGCCGTTGGGTTACCGCAATGCGGTATGGAGGTTCAGCCGTTTGTACAGTATTCATTACCGATTTAGCCGATGTATGCTTGGCCTGTAATGAGGAAATTTCCAATAAAGGAATCGTAGGATGGTACTTGTCGCCCATGCTTTGCACACCTGTAATAAGGTCGCCAAATAGAGCAACATTTTTTGCGTGTCCGCTTTCATTGGTAGGCATAACATTAAAAATTTAAATTAATACTTATTTTTATATAGAGAAGTTCTATGAAGTACCTTTTGCCGGCTCGCCTTTCGGTGTGGAGGTTATTGGGTTATCAATTTTTGCTGTATATCTTGCTTAAAAAGGCAACCTGATAAAACGACATTCTTCTTTGTATAAAATTTATTAAGAGCTAATTCCTTTATGCGTAATTATTTTCTTTCTTCCGGTCTTAAATCCACCTGATTTCGGGATGCTTCATCAATGGGATGCCCCGTATTTGGTTCCATCCTTTGAATATCAGCCCCGGTTCTGCCCTTTTTTAAAAACCGCAACAAATATAATACTTTTCATAATTACATTTGCAAATTGACCAAAAAAAATTAAATTAGTAACATGCTCGATATAAAAACTCTTTTTTTATACAAAAGCGCCAGCCCTCCCCGGAATACAAACAACTATCAACAAACAACCATCAACTAACAGTTATCGTCCTTTGTATCGTCGCCAGAATTTATACCTTGTAAAGGAAGTATACTTTATCATCTGGCCGATTCCCGGAAGTTTTATCAGATAATGAAGCAAGCGGTAGCTTAGCACAACGACGGTAAACGTTATCATCATCTCCAGGATGTTCGAAAGCATCCGTGCGGTGAAGCTATGCCCAGGGAGGATGTCGAGGGCAGAAAGCAGTTTCCAGAAATACCATATCACTACGGCGCTGGTAAAATATAAAATCCCGACGATGAAACCATGGGCGGTTTCGATGGCACGTTTGGGACAATCGTTCATGCACCGCATACAACTTTCGCAGCGGTAGGTCCAAAACGGACGTTTATTCACGGTAATAATGGCTTTAACAGGACAATTCCGGATACAAACATTACAATTGTCGCACGAAGTATTGGCATAAAAGGATTTTGCAAAAATAAATCGTCCGATAAAGAAGTAGCCTAAGCTTACCGGGGCAATAATCATGTCCTGGATAATATCATAAAAAGCATGCATGTCCTTTTTATTACTAAAGATATTTCCGGCAAATTTTTGGGAGATGCGTTTGCACCGTTCGTGTATGGATTGAACAACCTGTTCGCGCAAGCCCGGATGCAGCGAAATCCAGTTCGACGGCAGGTCGATGGAACGCAAGCCAACGATTTTATATCCTTTGATCCATAACACAACCGCAGCAAGCCATAAGGCAATACCGCTAAGTCCCGGAAGAAAAAGTTTACTCAACTTCATTCCGGCGCGGGTATTCACCAGGAAGACTTTGTTCCCGTTAGCTTTCGGAAAGCGAAAGATAAAATACATTACCACCGGCGGAAAATTGAAACCATGGGTGGGTCCGCAAAATCCAAGCATCGCATTTTGGGGTGGGGGAGGGATGTTTTTGCGGTCAATCTTAGCCAGATCGAACATTGACACCGGTATTTGTTTTTCCGTGGCCACTTCCGCTATCCAGTGTGCAACATTCCGTGCATTGCCCGTTCCGGAGAAATAATAAATCATCGCCTGGTTAATCATAACATTTCGTTTTGTTTTACAAAAATCTAAATTTTATTTGAAATAAAAATCAAATTCTTCAGCTCAGCTATCAACAAGCGACCATCAACAAACAACTATCAACTAACAACTAACAGCCATCAACTAATCTCAGGTGTTTTGTATTTGTACAATATAAAAAATAACCGTAGGTTTGCCAGTAATTTTCGACGATTATGCAGACAGATGCGGTTAAGGTGATAGAGATTCGTCAGCTTCGGAAGAAATATAAAAAATCGGATGAAGAAGCCCTGAATGGAATTGATTTAACAGTATACAAGGGAGAATTTTTTGGTTTGCTTGGGCCCAACGGCGCAGGCAAAACCACCACCATTTCCATCATTTGCGGTTTGCTTACCATTACTTCGGGAAGTGTTGTTGTCGGCAAAGTGGATGTAAACCATTTTCCGCGACAAATACGCCGGTTCATCGGGTTGGTTCCCCAGGATATTGCACTTTATCCAACGCTCACCATCAGGGAAAATCTTTATTATTTTGGCAAGTTGCATGGTTTTTTTGGCCAACAATTGCACGACAGAGTCGAGGAATTATTGTCGGTGGTCATGCTCCAAAACCATGCGCATAAATTAGTTTCCCGCTGTTCGGGAGGGATAAAACGCCGTACCAACCTTGTGGCAGGGTTAATCCATCGCCCCGAAATTTTGTTTCTCGACGAACCGACACTTGGCGTGGATGCCCAGTCGCGTAACCTCATCTTCGAATACCTCCGGAAATTGAACAACGAAGGAACCACCATCATTTACACTACCCATTACATGAAGGAAGCTGAAGATCTTTGCAACAGGGTTACCATTATCGACAACGGACTTATCATCAAAAACGGCTCTCCCGCCGCCTTGATTGAAGAAACTCCCGGTTGCAGCGACCTGGGACAGGTATTTCTTAAGCTTACCGGTAAAGATTTGAGGGATTGATATGAGAAAATTTTTAGCAAGCATCCATAAAGAAACGCTTTCGCTTATCCGTGATATCCCCGGACTGACCCTGCTTTTTATCATGCCGCTGTTTTTGGTCATCGTTGTTACGCTTACGCAGATGACGGCCATGCGGAAGATAAACCAGGCAAAAGTTACCCTGCTTCTGGTCGATAACGACCATTCGCCTTTGAGCAAAGCGATAAAGACGGGACTGGAAGATACCGGTATTTTTGAAATCATCAACGAAACTTCATCCGGCAATAGTAATCAGGGAAAAGCGTATGAAAGCATAGCCAACGGCAAATATCAGATCGGGATTATCATTCCAGCCGGCTCATGGCAGGCTTCCAAAAAAAAGGCGAAAAACATCATCAGTCAAAGCTTCCGACAGGGAAAAGCTTCTGCCGTTTCGTTAAATGCAGACGGTGGCGCTACAGATATTGTCGTTGTTTTAGATCCGGCCATCAATTTTTCCTATAAAAATTCCATCATCAGTTCGCTCCATATGCTTATTCAGGGCGCTGAAATGAAGATTTTGACCGATAATTTCTCGGCTATGCTTCCCGCCCATATCAATGCCCAAATTCAAAAACCCATAGAGCTGGAGCTGAAAAAACAGCTCGGGAAAATGGAAAATGAATTTAAACGGCAGATAAAACTGAAGATGGGTGCGTATGCTCCTCAAAACATTGATTTCAGTAATGTAAAACAGCCCCCGGCCGAAATGGCTAAAAACATTGCCCTCGATTCCCAATCGGTGAATCTGCCCTGGAAATCCGGAAATATTGTAAAAGTAAAGGAAATTTATGCATTCAACAAGCAAGCCCATGTAGAGCCAACGGTGGTTCAGAACAATGTCCCCGGCTTTGCCTTGTTTGCCATGTTTTTCATCGTCATTCCCTTGGCCGGAAGCCTGATCAACGAACGCAACGAAGGAGCCTACAACCGGCTTCGCACCATGCCGGTTTCCTATTATACAATCCTGGCAGCGAAAACCGTCGTTTTTCTTATTGTATGTTTATTACAGATTACCCTGATGTTTATCGTAGGAATTTGGGTGTTTCCTGCCTTTTTCAACATTCCAGCCCTGGAAATAGGAGCTAACTATGGCGCCATTTTGCTTGTGGCTACGGCTTCGGCACTGGCGGCTATCGGTTTTGGACTATTGGTCGGAACCCTTGCCAACACCATTGCACAGGCGGCTATGTTCGGCTCGGTGATGGTGGTAATTCTCGGAATATTCGGAGGAATCTTTATTCCCGTTTATTTGATGCCTTTATCCATCAAGGCGATCAGTATTTTTTCACCCATACGCTGGGGAATAGATGGTTTTTTAAATATTTTTGTGCGTGGAGGTAATGCCTTATCTGTGCTGCCAAATGTTCTGTTTTTGGTTTCATTTTTTGCCGTTGCACAGTTTATCTCCTTGTTCAGTTTTGTTAAACGCAATTAAACAAGCACACCATGAAGGAAAAAGATGTCAAGATAGATTTTAAGCCACATCAGCTTATCGTCTATGCCGAAAAGGACGATAATTCGTTTGGACCCGTGCAGACGGGTTCCTATATTTCCAAAAATTATCTGGACGACTTCCGTCAGAAACATACCCATTTGGATGAAGCGCTCATCGAAAAACTGAAAGCCGGTGAAATCAGCCCGGTATATTATTACATGATGATGGAAGACCTTTCGGTTTCTGAACTCGCTGCACGGGCAGGCATACGTGCGGGCAAAGTGAAAAAACATTTGCAACCGAACCATTTCGGTGAAATTACCACCGCTCAACTCAAGTGCTATTCCGAAGTCTTCAATATCCCGGTAGCTAATCTTTTTCAGTTGATCGAAACCCGTGGCGATCAGAAATGGAAAGTCAATTTTGAAGAAGAAACAGCCAAGGATAAATTACTTATCGAACAGAAAACAACCAACAACCCATTTATAGTAGAAACCAAAATTGAGGAGAAAAAATAAGTGAGTCAGATAGAATTTAAGCATCACATGGCAGCTCACTGCGAGTCGGGAACTGTTGCCGCTCTTTTAAATCATGCCGGGCTTGAGATTACCGAGCCTATGGTTTTCGGCATTTCGAGCGGCATCTTTTTCGGTTATTTCAGCAAGATGCCAAGTCTTACCTTTCCTACGTTTATTGTTCGTAACAAACCCGGGCAGATGCGCAAAAACATTGCCCGCCGCCTGGGAGTAAAATTTGCAACACAGCATTTTTCATCGCCCGAAGAGGGGAAAAAAGAACTCGACCGCCTGCTGGATCAGAATATTCCGGTAGGTATTCAGGTGGATTTCTTTTACATGAATTACCTGCCTTCGTGGTACCGCGTGCATATCAACATGCACTATATTACCGTGGTGGGGAAAAACGAAAACAAATATATTGTCAGCGACTGCTATTTTCCCCAGCTTGCCGAACTCGACACAGACGCCATGCAACAAGGACGCTTTGCCCGTGGCAACATGGCCCCCAAAGGATTTCTCTTTTATCCGCTTTCTGTTCCCAAGGAAATAGATTATCCCAAAGTCATCCGTAAAGGCATTAAAAACGCAGTCTTTTTTATGCTGAAGACTCCTGTTCCGTTTATCGGGATCAAAGGCATCCAACGGTTTTCGAAAAAGGTGGTCGACTGGCCCAACTTAGCCCGCGACGAAGAACATCTTTCGCACGAAATAATGAAAATTAATGTCCTGCTGGAAGACCAGGGGACGGGTGGAGCCGGTTTCCGCTACATGTACGCTACGTTTTTGCGCCAGTCGTCCGAAATACTGAATAACCCCGAATTGCTTGCCATGGCTCAAAAAATGATGGGAATTGGCGATGGCTGGCGGGAGATTTCCCTCTTTGCCGCACGCATCGGAAAGAACCGCGATATGGGTCCCGGACGGATGAAAGAACTCAGCGATATGATTTATGAACGTTCCGTTGTGGAAAAAGAATTTTTCACACAGTTAAACAAAATAAAAATTTAGTATTTTTACCACCAAATTGAATAAAATGCCCGAAAATTCTACTCAGCTCAAAGTTGAAATAAAACAACTGATTATTGATACGCTTAAAATTCAGGATGTAAAACCTGAGGACGTGCCTGATGACGCCCCTTTGTTTGGAACCGACAATGTGTTGGGTCTCGATTCGATAGATGCCCTCGAAATAATAATGGCGCTCCAGCGTAAGTATAATGTTCGTATGGACGACCAGAATCTCGCCCGTTTTATCTTAACTTCTATCAATACCATTGCCGAATTTATCGAAAAGGAATCGGCACGATAAGCTTGTAATGAATAGATTTTTTGAACCTTCTTCGGGTGAATCCTCCGGCAGGATCATTCCTGATATTGAAACCCAGTCGCCAGCCGATATCAAACGCTTCGAGGAAGTGCGGCTGCAGCAACAATTAGCTTACCTCGACCAAAACTCGCCGTTTTATTCCCGGCTGTTCCGCGAAAACCATATTGACGTTTCCAAAATAAAAACCCTCGGCGACCTTACCCATATTCCCGTATCGTCCAAGGACGATCTTCAGGCAAACAATTCCGATTTTATATGCGTGGACAAAAGCAAAGTCATTGATTATTGTACAACGTCGGGAACCCTCGGCGATCCGGTAACCTTTGCTTTGACCGACAGCGACCTGAACCGTCTGGCGTATAACGAACACATCTCTTTTGTATGTGCCAACGGCTCCGAACACGACATTTACCAGCTTATCACCACCATCGACCGCCGGTTTATGGCCGGGCTCGCTTATTTTATGGGTATACGACGCATGGGTGCAGGCATCATCAGGGTAGGTTCGGGTATTCCTGAACTGCAATGGGACACCATAAACCGTATTTCGCCCAATGCTTTTATTACCGTTCCCTCTTTTATCCTCCGGATTATCGAATACGCCGAAGCCCATGGAATTGATTACCGCAACAGCAGCATCCGTAAAGCGGTGTGCATAGGCGAACCCTTACAGAACCCCGATTTTTCCCTTACCACCCTCGGTAAACGGATCAAAGATAAATGGGATATTGACCTCTTTACCACTTATGCTTCTACTGAGATGAGCGGCTGCTTTACCGACTGTGGCCAGCATCACGGGGGGCATCATCATCCAGAACTGATCATCCCCGAATTCCTGGACGAAAACAATAACCCGGTAGCCGAAGGCGAAGCCGGTGAAGTTACTTTTACTACCCTTGGCGTGGAAGGTATGCCTCTGCTGCGTTTCAAAACCGGCGACATCTGCTACCATTATACCGAACCCTGCGCCTGCGGACGCAATACCCTGCGGGTAGGCCCCATCATCGGACGCAAAAAACAAATGATTAAATACAAGGGCACTTCGCTCTATCCCCCCGCCCTTTACGATATACTCGACAATATCCCTAACGTTACCAATTACGTGGTGGAAGTCTCGACCAACAACATCGGCACCGACGATATTCTTATCCGTATCGGTTGCAATAAACCCATACCCGATTTCGATAAAACCATCAAGGACCACTTCAGGGCAAAGCTTAGGGTGGCGCCCACTGTTAAGATCGAAACGGTGGACTCGGTCAACAAAACCCTTTTCCCCGAAATGAGCCGGAAACCGGTGAAGTTTATTGATAAAAGGTAATATCAACCCTCCCCAAAAAAGAAGCGCTGTTGTGCGGAAACCCCTCCTAATCTCCCCAAAGAGGAGGCGCTGTTATGCGGAAGAGGTGATGCCGTTATGCGGAAAGGGTGATGCTATTAGTATTTATCCGAATGTTGTTAGGCGGAAGAGGTGATGCTGTTAGTATTTGTCCGAATGTTGTTATGCAGAAAGGGTGATGCTGTTATGCGGAAGGGGTAATGCTGTTAGTATTTATCAAAATGTTGTTATGCGGAAGGGGTGATGCCGTTATGCTGAAAGGGTAATGCTGTTAGTATTTATCAAAATGTTGTTAGGCGGAAGGGGTGATGCCGTTATGCTGAAAGGGTAATGCTGTTAGTATTTATCAAAATGTTGTTATGCTGAAAGGGTGATGCTGTTATGCTGAAAGGGTAATGCTGTTGGTATTTATCCGAATGTTGTCTGGCGGATAAACCTGAACTTTTGAACCCCTTCCCGGGGCTGGCTAAAAGAAGCTTTTATTCTTTTTTCTTCATTGTGTAACTTTGTGATCCCAACGGATAAAAATAATTAACCACAAAGAACACGATGGTTTACACAAAGGGCACTAAGTTTTTTTAGCCAGCCCCCTTAGGGGAAAAGCCTAAGAAGCAGGTGTTTCACCTTCACCGGGTTTGTTGCCGCCTCTACCCTGGAAGCCTTTAGCAATATCGCTAAAGATGAACATTTTTTGTTTGCCCGGATCGTCGCTGAAGATGTCCTTGCCTAATTTGCAAATAGCCATGACTTCGGTATAAATATCGTTCAGCTCGGTTTGCTGGGTTTCGTTCAGATCGCTGATGAGTGATTTTTCGCCTTCCTGTTTCGTATTGGCATCGTTGAACTGAGCGGCATCGTTGCAAAGATCGTCGAGGGTAGCGGCGTTGATATCTTTGCTTATCAGCTCGGCCCTCAGTGGTTCAATATTCTGACTGAAGGCAAACAGTAAACCTTCGAGCGCTCCCTGGTTCCCCTTGGAAGCCCTGGCATACCACTGGGTGAAGCCAAGCGTTTGCAGGATGAAATTCAACCGGACTTTGTCCTTAGCATAGACGGTACAAAGGTCGGTGTAGAGGGTTTTGGCTCTTTTACGCGCATCTTCCACGATAGAACCCACCAAAAGGGTAGCATTTTTCTGGTTGATGAACTTATCGGTGGAAACCAATTTTATGCCATCCACAATGCGTTTGAGCAAAGCCTGGGCAAATTCAACGGTAATGGATTTTCGCCTTTCCGTAAATAAGATGATTTCGGCGATGAGAAGGGTTACGATAACCTGGCTGGTTTGCAACATGACCAGGTGAGGGAATTTGTAATTCTTTTTCATGATTCCTGGATTTTAAAGGATAAATACTAAATGGTTTAACACAGTAAAAATACAAAAAAATTAAAAACAAAGAAAAAAATAGTAAATTCGTAAAAATTTTTAATGGAATAGCCGGGAGTTTGGAACTATAAGCTCGGAGTTAAAACCGGAAGCAAAACGGTTGCCGGAAATATGGGGAAAATAGTAAGCAAAAAAAATAAATTTGGAGTATCAATAAACACATTAGGTGATGAGTGATTTGGATAATTTACGGATTTTGGAGCAAACATTAGGAGTTAAATTGAAACAAGTAACCCCGGATAAAATAACAAATTTGGATATTGAATATAAATATTGTTTAAATAATAAAGATTCAGTTACGGGACTTAATATTGCTCCCTTAAAAAATAATCTTAATATAAATTTCATTGAATTATTACCATGGTTCAAAGATTTACAATACTTTATCTTAATAAATACAAACCTTGTTGATATTTCATTCTTAAAAGAACTTAAGAGACTTTCTTTGCTTGGATTAAGTAATAATCAAATTAAAAACATTCCCTTCTTAAAAGGACTAAAATATCTTACTAAACTTTATTTAAGCAGAAATCAAATAACTGACATTTCTGCCATTAAAGAACTAAAAGGACTTACTACGCTTGATTTAAGCGGGAATAAGATATATTATCTTTCTGCACTTAGAGAATTGATAAAACTTACCAGACTCGATTTAAGTGGAAATCAATTAAAAAATATTCCAGCACTTAAAGAGTTAAAAGGGCTTATTCAGCTTAATTTAAATAGAAATCAAATACAAGATATTTCTGCTCTTAAGGACCTAAAAGGGCTTACTGTGCTTGATTTAGGTGAAAATCGAATAACCGATATTTCTTCCCTTAAAAATCTGAAAGAACTTACCGAACTTTCTTTATATGACAATCAAATAATCGATTCTTCCTTTCTTAAAGAATTAAAAGGACTTACTGTGCTTGATTTAGGTGAAAATCGAATAACCGATATTTCCTTCCTCAAAGGCCTGAAAGAGCTAAGCCATCTTGATTTAAGCGGCAATCGAATAACCGATATTTCCTTTCTCGAAGGCCTGAAAGGGCTAACCAAGCTTTATTTAAGTAACAATCAAATAACCGATATTTCCTTTCTCAAAGACCTGAAAGGGCTAAGCCATCTTGATTTAAGCGGCAATCAAATAACCGATATTTCCTTTCTCAAAGGCCTGAAAGGGCTAACCAAGCTTTATTTAAGTTATAATGAAATAACCGATATTTCCTTTCTCAAAGACTTGAAAGGGCTAACCAAGCTTTATTTAAGTTATAATGAAATAACCGATATTTCCTTTCTCAAAGACCTGAAAGAGCTTACCAAGCTTGATTTAAGTAATAATCAAATAAAAGAAATTCCTGAATGGCTTACGGAGAAAATGCTTAAAATACATTTAACAAAAGAATATTCCTTTTCAGGAATTAATTTTTATGATAATCCATTAAAAACTCCTCCTGGAAAAATAGTGAGACAGGGGAATGATGCCATCAAAGAATGGTACCGTCAGGCAAAAAAATATGATACAGAAAAGGCATACGAAGCTAAAATATTATTGGTAGGAGAACCGGATGCAGGTAAAACTACGTTTATGCGTCTTTTGTTCGACAAAAAACATCCGGTTCCCTTGCCGCAAAGTGCCCAGCCTTCCACCCTTGGTATAGAAGTACAAAACGACCGGATGTTCAAGAATCCGAAAAGAGGAAAACCAAAAATCAAGGCACATATCTGGGACTTCGGCGGGCAGGATATACAATACATGCTTCATCAGTATTTTCTTTCGGATGATGCAGTATATATACTGATCACTGACGGACGCAGCGGTAAAACACGTTATGGCTATTGGTTTCACATCATCAATTTACTGGGAAAAAACAGTCCTGTCCTGGTAGTTCTTAACCGGCACGCGAACCAGGAAACGGTTGTTTCGTTCGACAGCAGTTTATACAAGAAAAACTTCCCCGACCTTAAAATTGAAGACCTGGGAGAAATTGACCTGGGAAATCTGAACCATAAATGGGATTATATCATAAATGAAATTGCTCTTAAGTTGTCCGGGCTGCCCATAGTAGGGCAAAATATTCTTAAGCCCTGGAAGCCGATACGGGATGAAATAGAAAAATTGCGCCCCCAAAAACATATTACCCTGAGCAAGTTTGAAGAGATATGCCATCGCAACGGGTTGGAAGAAGCGGGAGAAGTTAAGTTCCTGCTCGACTATTTCCATAAAATCGGTTTCGTCCTGAACTTTGAAGAAGAAACCCTTCAGAATACGGTTTTTCTGGATCCCAACTGGATTACCCATGCCATTTATGATGCCCTGAGCGATACGGTAATTATAGATAAAAACGGAGAGTTTGAAAAGGAAAAACTTTACCAGCACTGGCAAAAGAAGCTATGCGATAAAACCCATACGCAGCAGTATTCGCAAACGGAATGTAATTACCTGCTTAACCTGATGCTTAAAGACCGGCTTGATGTATGCTATCAGTTGGAACACAAACCAGGCTTTTATATGGTACCGATGAAACTTCCCGATAAACGACCGGACTATACGCTTGATACCACAAACAATCTTCATTTCCGCTTTCAGTATCCGTTTATGCCCGAAGGTTTATTGAGCCGTTTGATTGTACGATTACACGAATACATTGATGATGGTAGAGTGTGGCTCACCGGAGCTGTTTTTAAGGAAGATGGCTGCATTGCGGAAGTGCTGCAAAACGAAACCACACAGGAAGGCATTAAATATATAGGTATTCGTATCAAAGGCAACGACCTGAATGCCCGGCAAAGAATGCTTCGTAATATACGCAGGGAGATAGAACATATCCACAGGAATACTTTCCCATATATCAATTTTTCGGAAATGGTCGTTTGCAACTGTCCTGTTTGTGTCAAAAGGGAAGACCCCAATTTTTATTCCTATGAGGATTTAAAAATTAAGCTTGAATATAAGGAGCTTTATGAGTTTTGCATAAAAGGGAAACAGCGTGTAGATATTCGCCGTATGATAGGTGAAGTGTATATGCCTGATGATTTTGACAAGGACGGGAATAAAAAACCGGTAGAATCCAAACAGGAGTTGAAAACCCTTAAAATCTTTTTAGCTTCTTCCTCAGAATTAGAAGAAGACAGAAAAGAGTTTGAGATTTTTATTAATCGTGAAAACAAGAAATACACCGAAAAAGGAATCTTTTTAAAATTGGAGTTATGGGAAGATTCTATTGATGCAATATCCCAAACACGTCTGCAGGACGAATACAATAAGACAGTAAAAGAGTGTGATATTTTTGTAATGTTGTTTTTCACAAAGGTTGGCAAATACACCAAAGAAGAGTTTACCACAGCATTCGGGCAGTTCAAGGAAACAAACAAGCCGCGTATATATACCTACTTTAAAAATGCAGAAATCAAAACAGGAGATATAAATGAACAGGATGTAAAAAGTGTAAAGGCATTCCAAAGGAAATTAAAAAAATTGGGGCATTTTCAATCTGAATACAAAAATATTGAAGACTTGAAATATAAATTCAGCGAACAGTTGATAAAAATAATACCCCAGCTTACGGGGAAAGGCGAACAGGAGTAATGGGGAAACCCCATCTTAGCAGCAAAAAATATTACCGCATAGCCAAAGTATTTTGGATAAATGCAGATATTTTATTTCATTTGCATGTTATTACTATTCACCAATCCTGATACCCTTTTTCGATGAAGAATACTTTTTTGCTTGCGGTTTGTTTTATTTTAATTGTCCCTGTTTTCGCCCAGCACGGAGTTACCTATTATTATGGAAAAGAGTGGGACAATATTACCGAAGACAATTCTTCTGTTTTTAAAGTCAGTAAGCAATCGTTTGTAGATAAGGCTCTGGGTCTGGGCTATGAGTTTCATACCGATGCCTCGTTTTACGAAACGGGCAACCTGGTAGACGGGAAAAAGGACAGCATATGGACGGGATATTACCCCGACGGCTCCCTGTATTACAGAGAAACCTATAAAAAAGGAAAACTGATCCACGGGACAAGCATTTCAACGGATGGCAAGAAATACAATTACGAAGAGGAATATGTAGGCCCCAGATTCAAAGGGGGCGGTATGAACCAGTTTAGAATATATCACCAGGATTACTGGCGAACCATCCTTGCGGTATTGAAGAAAAAATACCCGGAACATTACGCAAAACTTCTGAATACACCCTATGAAGTAAGTACCGAATTTAGTGTAGACGCCGATGGTACAGCTCAGGTGGTGAACGTAAGCGGAGGCAAGGATTTTGGGTATGATATAAAATTAGCCCAGCACTTGCTGGATAAATACAATGACTGGAAGCCCGCCTGTTTCAAAGGAAAACCCCAGCGCGTGATGATGCACTTCGGTATTGCGGTGATATGTGAGTAGGCCAGGGATTACTATTCCGGTTTCGAACAGAACGTTTCTTCCGCATTTCCGGCAATCAAAGAATTTTAGACACCCGGAGGCAATACAATAAAATCAGCGCCCGCTACCGGTATCCCGGATTGGCCTATCGCCTCCTCCGGATTTCCTATTGCAGATGCCTTGCTTTTTTACTTCGCCTACTCTTCTTTACAGATAACTGCGTTTTGTAAAGAAGCTTTTTTTATTGGTTTTTACAGTCCTTATGTTTTGCCAATAAAAGCAAAATGGCTACAACCAAAAGGGGCTGGCTGGCATAATAAGCATTAACCCAATTTTGTACTCCCAAAAAACCGGGCGAAAAATACGCGATGCCTCCGATCAAAATCAGTAGGATGCCCATAACGGCGAAGATCCATGTAAAGATACAGTAAAGATTTTTCATGTGTTATTAACTTTTTAATTTATTGACTACATAGCTTGCCCCGATTTCTCGGGGGAATATCCATAAAATGTTATTCTTGGTTGATATAAGCATAGCTCTTATGGACATTTCATAGCTAAAATTTTTAACCTGTGCAAGGTACAAAATATTTTGTTAGTCTATACAAAGACAAAAAAAATTTAAGCACATCAACCGAATTTGTCAAACTACGCTGATTATATTACAATAAGATACTCTTAGTTTGAATTTTTTACGTACTTTTGCCCGCCAATTTATTTCCGTATCATTAATATCAGCTACGAAGTGAATAATAAAACGCTTGTTTCGGAAACAGAAATTACCGTAAGGTTTTGTGAAGTTGACTCATTGCACATCGTCTGGCATGGGCATTATATCAAATATTTTGAGGACGGACGTGAAGACTTTGGCTATAAATATGGCATCAGCTACCGCGATATTTTCAACAATCATCTGTTAACACCCATCGTTAAAGTGAGCTGCGAATACAAATACCCGCTGACTTTTGGCGAAAAGGCTATTGTGGAAACCACGTATGTGGATAGCGAAGCCGCCAAACTGATCTTTCATTTTAAAATATACCGTGCATCCAACCACGAAGTAGTGGCCACGGGCGAAAGCATTCAGGTATTCCTGAACGAAAACAAAGAATTACTGCTAACCGTCCCTCCGTTTTTTGCCGAGTGGAAGAAAAAATGGGGAATAGCCTAAAATCTGAAAAAATGCCTGAAGTATACATTGCCGGTAACAACATGATGACTTCCCTGGGTTTTACCACTGACGAAAATGTGGAAAACCTGAAAAATGATATTTCCGGTATCAAATTATGTACCGATAAAAACCTATACCCAACGCCATTTTGGGCATCTCCTTTGTCTACCGAAAGACTGAACGATTCTTTTGCCGGGATAGCCGACGTAGACCTTTTCACCCGTTTCGAAAAGATGCAGATTCTTTCCCTTACGGAAGCCCTGAAAAATTCAAAAGTCGACGTATGCGATGCCAAAACACTGATCATCCTTTCGTCCACCAAAGGGAACATAGATTTATTGGAAGAAACCCAGCAAAACCGCTTCAATCCCGAACGTGTATATCTATGGGAAACGGCTAAACGGCTGGCTGAATTTTTCGGAAGTCCAAATCAGCCGGTTGTTATTTCCAATGCCTGTATTTCGGGAGTGCTGGCCATCATTACCGGAATGCGCCTGATAAAAGCAGGGAAGTACGAAAATGTGATAGTAACCGGCGGTGATATCTTGTCGGAGTTTGTCGTTTCCGGATTTCAGTCCTTCCAGTCGCTGAGCCAGGGACCCTGTCAACCTTTCGATGCAAAGCGAACCGGGTTAAACATCGGCGAAGGTTGCGGAACCATCATTCTTACCTCCAATCCATCGCTTGCCGACGATTCATGCCTGATCCGGGTAACCGGAGGCCATAGCAGCAACGATGCCAACCATATTTCGGGTCCTTCGCGAACCGGCGATGGCTTATACCTCGCCATCAAAGGAGCCATGAGCGAAGCTGGCATTCTGCCCGAAAACCTTGATTATGTTTCGGCACACGGCACGGCTACCGCCTATAACGACGAAATGGAAGCCAAAGCCCTTGCCCTGGCCGGATTGAACCATGTTCCGGTAAATAGCCTTAAAAGTTATTTTGGCCATACCCTGGGCGCCGCCGGAATCATCGAATCGGTAGTGTGTCTTTATTCGCTGAAGCAAAATATTCTTTTCAACACCAAAGGTTATCAGGAACACGGCGTATCTGTGGATTTAAATATTATTAAAAAACTAACACATACTCCTGTAAATTCCTGTCTTAAGATGGCATCGGGTTTCGGAGGATGCAATGCTGCCGTTGTTTTCCAGAAAAAAATTGTTTCATGATAGAAATTACAAACTATTGCGCCATAAGCGGTAACCGTATTTCGGTGAATGGTCAGACTGATTTTGTTCAGGACGGCGATGTTTTGTTTACCGATTTTATCAAGGCAGCTTATCGAAATTATAAGGTGGATTATCCAAAGTTTTTCAAAATGGATAATCTGAGCAAATTAGCGTTTATTGCCGCAGAAGTATTGCTGAAAGATACCGGCTTTCTCACCCGCTACCAGCCTGAAGATATCGGGATGCTTTTTCAGAATGGCAGTTCCAGCCTCGATTCCGACCTTAAACATGCCGCTTCGATAAAAGACAAAACAAATTATTTCCCAAGCCCGGCGGTTTTTGTATATACCCTGCCCAACATCATGATAGGCGAACTGTGCATCCGTCATAAAATAAAAGGAGAAAACACCTTGTTCATTTCCCAAAAATTCGACGCCAGTTTTTTGTACGATATTATTGACAATTCGTTCACAACAGGCAAAATACAAAGCTGCCTTGGCGGATGGATAGAATGCGGGAACGACAATTACCAGGCTTTTCTTTTTTTAGCCGAAAAAAAAATTGATAGGGGTTTAGGTAAAAATGTTATTTTTACCGTTGAAAATTTAACTACATTGTATCATCAAGGAATAAATTAAAGAATGGAAGAATTAATTGCAAAACTGAAAGAGCAAATTATAGCCGAACTCAACCTCGAAGACGTAAAACCGGAAGATATTAACGACGATTCTCCCCTTTTCGGAGAAGGCGGATTGGGACTGGATTCAATAGATGCCCTTGAGCTTATCGTTCTTTTGGAGAAGAATTACGGTATAAAGATTGAAGATCCCAAGGAAGGAAAAACGATTTTTTATTCCATTCGTACACTGGCAGAATATATCACAACCAATAAGAAAGTGTAGGGCTTGTTGATGGAGAAACGGGTATTTATTACCGGAATCGGAATCATAACCGGTATTGGGAATAATGCCGATGAAACGCTGAGTTCGGTATTCGCTTCCCATTCGGGTATTGGTGAGATTACTCATGTCAGCACCATCCATAAGGGAACTATTCCGGTATCGGAAGTTAAATGCAGTAACACCGAATTGTTTCATTTGCTTGACATTCCGGAAAAGGAAGGAATTTCCCGTACCTTTCTGTTGGCGCTTATGGCGGCAAAAGAAGCTCTTAAAACCAGTGGTATAACCGATATTTCCACCTGGAAAACAGGATTGGTTTCGGCCACTACCGTTGGCGGAATGGATAAAAGCGAGCTTTATTACCAGGATTTTCTGAAAAATGATTTTCATAACGAATATATCGACACCCACGATTGTGCCGACAGCACCGAAAAAATAGCCGATTATCTTGGCATAAGCGATTTTCTGACAACCATCAGCACCGCATGTTCTTCTTCGGCAAACAGCATTATGTTTGGTGCCCGCCTCATCAAAAACGGAAAACTCGACCGTGTTATCGCCGGTGGCACCGAATGTCTTTCAAAATTCCATATCAGCGGATTCCATTCATTGCAAATATTGGATACCCAACCTTGTAAGCCTTTTGACGAAAACCGTCAGGGACTTACCTTGGGCGAAGGCGCCGCTTATCTGATTCTCGAATCGGAAGAGGTTGTAAAAGCGGAAAACAAAGAAGTGCTGTGCGAACTCACCGGCTTTGGCAATGCCTGTGAAGCTTTTCATCAAACGGCTTCATCACCCGAAGGCACTGGCGCCGTGCTTGCCATGCAAAAAGCGCTCGCTTCAGCAAACCTTAATCCTTCGGATATTGATTATATCAATGCTCATGGAACGGGCACCGAAAATAACGACTTGTCGGAAGGAGTTGCCATAGAAACCGTTTTTGGTTCCCGCATTCCGCCGGTAAGTTCTACCAAAGCATTTACGGGACACACTACCAGCGCGGCAGGCGCCGTGGAAGCTGTGCTCAGCGTGCTGGCTATTAAAAACCACCTCATCTATCCCAACCTGAATTTTGAAACTGCGATGAAAGAATTGCATTTTTTACCGGTGAAGAATTTAATAACCAATGCGAAAATCAATCATGTGCTTTCCAATTCGTTTGGATTTGGTGGTAATGATACATCATTAATCTTTTCGAGGTATTGATATGAAAGTATACATCAGCGGAATCGGAAATATCTCACCTCAAAAAACCTGCGAACAAAAAGGTTTCCCTGAGGAATTGGTAGAATATACCGGCAATTTCCTTCAGATAATTCCGCCTGATTATAAATTATATATTGATTTGATGGCTCGCCGCCGTATGGGCAGAATAATCAAAGCCGGGGTATCAGCAGCAAAAATATGCCTGAACGATGCCAGTGTGACCATGCCCGAAGCCATCATCACCGGTACCGGATTGGGTTGCATCGAGGATACCGAACGATTTCTTTCCTCTGTTTTGGAAAACCAGGAACGCCTGCTTAATCCGGCGCATTTCATGCAGTCGACTTACAATACCCTTTGTTCGCAAATAGCCATTCAACTTTCCTGTACCAATTACAACAATACTTTTGTTCATCGGGCTTTTTCCTTTGAGAGTGCGTTGATTGATGCGATGATGCTCATCGCCGAGGAAAGAGCCGGTAATGTGCTTGTTGGCGGTGTGGATGAAATCACAGCCAATCATTATGCCATTTCCGGCAAGCTCGGAATCTGGAAAAAAGAAACGGTGAACAGTCTTCATCTGCTCGAATCTTCCACCGAGGGAACCATTCCCGGCGAAGGAGCCGCTTATTTTTTCCTTACGGCTCAACCTGTGGACACAAGCTATGCCTGTCTGGCAGATGTTGCCACGTTTTACAAGCCCAAAACCTCGGCACAAATGGCTCAAAATATTCAGGAATTTTTGGATAAAAACGGCATGACATCAAAGGATATTGATTTGCTGATGCTTGGATTCAACGGGGACGTTGACAGCGATGAGGTTTATAACCGGATTTGTAATCAGATATTTGACAAAAAATCAACAGCCGCCTATAAACACCTTTGCGGAGAATTTTTTACCTCCACCACTTTTGCCCTCAGCATGGCATCTGCTATTTTAAAATTACAACAGGTTCCGGAATACATGCTCATTAAAAATTCGCCGGAATTACCTGTCCGGAATATCCTTGTCTGGAACCACTACCATAATGCCGAACATAGTCTCCTGTTAGTACAATGCATTGAAAAATAATTCTCTATTACACGTTTTTATAAGTTTTTCGACATGTACTCTTTTGACTTATCTTTACCACCGATTATCTTAACTTTGCAGGATGAGAATATTTGTAACCGGAATAGGGATTTTTACATCTATCGGTAAAAATAGTACCGAAACACTTCACTCCATCGAAACCGGACATTCGGGTATTGGCTATGCCGAATATCTTAAAACGAATCTGAAAGACATTTTGCCGGTGGCCGAAATAAAACATTCCAACGAAGAACTGGCATTAATGGCCGGGGTTGAAAATGTGCAACGTTTCACGCGTACAGCTCTTCTTGCCATTTTTGCTGCCCGGCAATCGGTACAGGATGCAGGATTGTCGGCTGAAGAGTTGTCAAAAACAGGATTGGTTTCTGCCACTTCGGTGGGCGGAATGGATAAAAGTGAAAATTTTTATCCCGAATTTATTTCCGATCAAAACAAAGGACGGCTTCGCAACGTTGTTCACCACGATTGTGGCGACAGCACCGAAGCTATTGCCCGTGAACTGGGATTAAAACAATTTATGACGACCATAAGCACAGCCTGTTCCTCGTCGGCAAATTCCATTATGTTAGGCGCCCGCCTGATAAAAAACGGATACGTTGACAGGGTTCTTGCCGGAGGTGCCGATTCGCTCACCCGTTTTACCATGAATGGTTTTAATTCGCTGATGATTTTAGACAAAAATCACTGCAAATCTTTTGATGAAAATCGCAACGGACTCAATCTTGGCGAAGGAGCCGCCTATCTTGTCCTCGAATCGGAAGAAAGTGCTATAAAAAATGGCAGAAGAATATATTGTGAACTAAGCGGTTATGGAAACGCCTGTGATGCTTTCCATCAAACAGCATCTTCGCCCGATGGCTACGGCGCCTGGCTGGCTATGAAAAAAGCGCTGGACACAGCCCATCTTTTGCCGGAAGAAATAAATTATATCAATGTTCATGGTACCGGCACACAGAATAACGACCTTTCGGAAGGCAAAGCGGTTGAAAAGCTTTTTGGTGGCGCCGTTCCTCCGCTAAGTTCTACCAAAGCCTTTACCGGACACACCCTGGGCGCTGCCGGAGCCGTGGAAGCTGTTCTGGCTTCCCTGGCCATAAACTACGGTCTGATTTATCCCAACCTGAATTTTTCGGAAAAGATGAAAGAGCTAAACTTCCTGCCGAACATCAAATTAATTAAAAATACAACCGTTAATCATGTGCTGTCCAATTCGTTCGGCTTTGGCGGAAATAATTCAACGTTAATATTTTCAAGGAGTTAGTATGGATATATTTATAAAAGGGCTTGGGAATATTTCGCCTCTGCCGGCATCGGAAAATAAAAATCAGGTCATCAGTAATGTTTCCAATGATGGCTATTTGAAGTGCATCGAACCGGATTATAAACAATTTATTAATCCTGCCATGGCTCGACGGATGAGCCGGATTCTGAAAATGGGTGTTTCGGCTGCAAAAATGTGCCTTGCCGACGCCAAAGTTGAGGTTCCCGATGCCATTATCACCGCTACCGGTCTGGGCTGCATCGAGGATACCGAAAAATTTATCATCAACATTATTCAAAATGATGAAAAACTGCTTCCTCCCACATCGTTCATTCAATCAACCCATAATACCATCGGCGCCCAGATTGCTTTGGATCTCAAATGTCATAACTATAATATAACTTACGTCAACCGGGGTTCTTCCTTTGAAGCCGGATTGCTCGACAGCATGATGCTGCTCAACGAAAAGGAAGCTCAGAATGTTTTGCTTGGCAGCGTGGACGAAATAACGCCCAATTATCTGAAGATTATCAACCGCCTCGGTCTATGCCGGAATAACACGCTGACACTTTTCCATCAGAATAAAAGCATCCAGATTTTACCCGGCGAAGGTTCTGCTTTTTTTCTTCTGACGAATGAAAATCGTCCCGAAAATTATGCCCAGATCGTCGCTACCACTACTTTTTTTAATCCCGAAAATCAGGATGAAATAGAAAGTCAGATTTCGGGTTTCTTAGAAAAAGCAAAAATCGAAAAAAGCGAACTCGACCTGATTGTTTTAGGAATTAATGGCAGCGGACTGTTAAACGAAGGCTATCATCAACTTATGAAATCTTATTTCAGAGGCATGAATTTCTGTGCTTTCAAGCATTGCTGTGGCGAATATTTTACCGCCGTTTCCTTTGCTGTGTGGATGGCTGCCCGGATGTTGAAATCGGGAATGGTACCCGAAGAAACCAAGCTCAATGCCTTTGGTAATGTTTCGCCACGAAAAATACTTATTTACAACCATTACCATAATCTGGAACATTCTCTTATCCTGCTTTCAAAATGAATTATTCCAGACTGATAATCTTTGTTTTCGCGCCAATTTTGCTGATTATATTCATTATCAGTTATTTTTATTTTTTATGCCCGGTTTTTCTTTGGTTGAGTGCATTCCTCATCATTTCCGTTCCCGCTTTTTCTTCGTTTGATATTGCATCCGGTGTTTACCTCAAAACGCTCTGCCAGGGGCCAGCAGACAACCGCAGAATAGCCATAACTTTCGACGATAGTCCAAAGGGAATTACTCCCCGTATCCTCGACATTTTAAAGGAATTTGATATCCAGGTTACCTTTTTCTGTATCGGGAAAAATATTACCGGCAGGGAAGCAACGCTAAAACGCATGGTAGATGAGGGTCATATTGTTGGCAATCACACCTATTCACATTCCAATACCTTCGATTTTCAAAATTCCGGCAGGATGATTGAAGAATTAAAATCAACTGAAGACTTGATTTGGCAGGCTACGGGCAAACGGGTACATTTGTTCAGACCACCCTTTGGCGTAACCAATCCGCCATTAAAAAAGGCCGTAAAACAAATGGGCTATCAAACTATCGGCTGGAGCATCCGGTCGCTGGATACCGTAATACGCGATAAACAGAAAATTTTAAAACGGATTACCCGTAAACTTAAGCCTGGGAAAGTTGTTTTACTTCACGAAATCCATCCGGATATCGAATGGATATTGCGCGAATTGTTAACTTTTGCACGAAACCAAAATTATAAAATCGTAACTATTGATCAATTATTAGCTATCAACGCCTATTCCAATGACTAAAATTCTTTCTGCCTTTATTATTTTACTTTTTTCTACCGTTTTACTCCAGGCACAGCCTTCCGGCTATAAACCGTTAAAGGATGCCGAAGATTTTAAAATCAAACTCAATGCTGCCGTTTCAAAGCTCAAAACCATAGAAAGCGACTTCGTACAGGAAAAATCCCTTTCCATCATGGCGGAACCCATGTCCTCCAAAGGACGTTTCTGGTTTCGTAAACCGGGAATGCTTCGCTGGCAATACTTTGAACCCGTTAAATATACCATTTTGCTCGATGGCGTAAAAATGTACATCAACGATGGCCAGAAAACCTCATCCTTCGACATCAAGAAAAATAAAATTTTCAGTGAAATAAATAATATTATGACCGATTGCCTTCAGGGAAATATCCAGAAACAAGGTAAAATCTATAAAATCGCCTTTTTCGAAGGCTCAAAATATTATATGATAAAGCTGACGCCTTTCCAGAAACAAATGAAGCAATTTCTGAAAAGTATTGAATTGTATATCAATAAAAAAGATTATTCAGTTGATAAACTGAAAATGATTGAATTATCCAATGATTTCACTTCCATAGAATTTATAAATAAAAAAATGAACCATGAAATTCCGGACAGCCAATTTCGTCTTAAGTAGCCTGCTGGTTATCTGGCTGGTAGCTTCCTGCTCGCCCAAAGCTTATTTTGGGCTGGTTAAAGTCAACGAACGCAATTCCCAACCGGCCATGCCGGAAGTTGTTCCGGCCGATTACCAAAAGCTTGTTTACCGGACCAGCGTTCATCTGTTCAACAATCAAATTACCGGGCTGTTGCTTGTTAAAAAAATGTCCGATAACAGTATACGTACCGTTTTTACCAATGAGCTGGGAATGAAATTTTTCGATTTCGAATTTCGAGGCAACGATTTCAAAGTGATGTATTGTTTTAAACAGTTCAAACACAGGATAATTATTAACACCTTGCGTAACGATTTGAATTTGTTTGTTATGAGTGGCTATTCCATGCAAAAGCCTGTAGTACTTTTTGATACACTTAACCATTATAATGTCCTTAAATTCAAGTATAATCGTCTCAACAACTATTATTATTCTGATTCTCTTATTCATAAGATGGTGAAAATTGAACAATGGTCGGCTCACCGCAAGAAAGTCTGGGTTAAATTAGCTGATTTTGACCATAATTATCCAAAAACCATTAAAATGGTTCATATGAATTTCGGGTTACGTATGCGTTTCGATTTGATTGAAAACAACTAAAAAGAGGCCGGTAATCGTAACCGGAAAAACAAAATGTTGCTGAACGATTTTTTTAAAATTACTGAAATTGCCAATGTTGCCGAAGGTTTTACGGCAACGGTGGAACTGAATCCCGCCCATCCTGTTTTCGACGGTCATTTTCCCGGAAATCCGATTGTTCCCGGTGTATGCCTCGTGGAAATGGTAAAAGAAACACTTGCTCATTATCTGAAACGGGATTTAGCGCTGATGAACTCAGATAATATAAAATTCCTTTCCATCGTTAATCCTTTGGAAAATAATGTTTTAAAAATAGATTTCAAAACCAGGATTTTAGATGAGGGAATATTCCAGGCCAAAGTTATCATGTATAACGGAGAGGAAATTTGTCTTAAATTTGATGGAAAATTCAAATAAATGAACCGAGCCATGAAAATTTCTTCTCACACACGAGGATGATTATTGGCGAGTTCCCCCGAGAAATCGGGGCAGGCTATCTGACCAATAAAAAACAAATTATAAACAGATGAAAGTCAACGGAAAACATTACCGTACCATCTGGATGGAAGGCTCATCGGTTTTTATGATAGAACAAAACCTGTTGCCTTTTGAATTCCGGATATTTGAATCCAGCAGTTATTCCGAAACCTGCCAGGCTATCAGGACAATGATTGTCCGTGGTGCAGGAGCCATAGGCGCTGCCGCCGGTTTTGCCATGGCGCAGGCTTTCATCGAATTTCAAAGTGATGAATCCCGGATACAAAATGCAAAACATCAAATCAACGCTACCCGTCCCACCGCCCGCAATCTTTTTTATGCCAGCGAAAGGGTTTATAAAGCTGGAATTCAGCTTGGAATACAAGCTGCGGTAAATGAAGCTCAGGCTGTAGCCGATGAAAATGTGGCCGATTCCAGAGAAATTGCCCGTTTTGGAGAAACGCTTATAAAAGATGATTGCCGGATACTTACCCATTGCAATGCCGGCTGGCTTGGCTTTGTGGATTACGGAAGTGCGCTGGCACCGGTTTACCTTGCCCATGAAAAGGGTAAAAAAATCTTTGTCTATGCCGACGAAACCCGTCCCCGTAGCCAGGGAGCGCGCCTTACCGCCTGGGAACTTTATAATGAACAAATTCCTCATCGGATTATTCCCGATAATGCCGGCGCCTGGCTGATGTCGCAAGGCAAGGTTGATTTGATCATCGTTGGCGCCGACCGCATAGCTGCCAACGGCGATGTGGCCAATAAAATAGGAACGTTGGAAAAAGCTATTGTGGCAAAGGAATTTGGCATTCCTTTTTATGTAGCGGCTCCGTCTTCAACCTTTGATTTAAATTGTGCTTCGGGAAACGACATAACAATTGAAGAACGGAGCGAAGATGAAATTCTTTACCAAACCGGGATTACCCGCGACGGGCGAAAAGAAGAAATTCTGGTGTGCAACCCAGGTTCGCCGGCGCTTAATCCGGCATTTGATGTTACACCGGCAAAATATATCACCGGAATAATCACCGAAAAAGGAATAATTTTACCCAAATTTCCGAATATCATAAATCTGAATTCTAAAATCTGAAATCTCAAATGGAAAATACCTGTCCCTGGCCCAAGGCCGATGCGCAAATGATTGCTTACCACGACACCGAATGGGGTGTACCGCTTCACGACGATCGTAAACTGTTTGAATTTATGATCCTGGACGCTTTTCAGGCAGGCTTGAGCTGGCAGATTGTCCTTCGCAAGCGGGAAGGTTTCCGTAAAGCCTTTGCCAATTTTGATGCCGAAACGATTGCGGCTTATGATGATGATAAAATTGCTCAACTGCTTACCGACGCAACGATTATCAGAAATCGCGCCAAGGTAAAAGCCTGTGTTTCCAATGCCAGGGCTTTTCTATCCGTTCAAAAGGAATTTGGCAGCTTTGATAAATATATCTGGCAATTTACTGATCATAAAACGATAGTAAATCACTGGAAATCTGTATCGGAAGTTCCGCCCCGTTCGCCGGAATCCGATGCGATGAGCCTGGATTTGCAAAAACGCGGTTTTAAATTTGTCGGAAGCACCATTTGTTATGCTTTTATGCAGGCAGCCGGAATGATCAACGACCATATGGTGAATTGCTTCAGATACAAAGAACTCGTTACAAATAATTGATAAAAAGCGATTAACCGATCCATCGGCAAAAATAACCGGAACATCTGTTTTTTGGAATACAATTTAATAATTAAATCATGTCAAACATTCATAAACTTTCCGACTGGCTGCCCATAACCAGAGATGAAATGCTTAACCGCGGTTGGGAAGAAGTGGATGTTGTTGTGGTTACCGGTGATGCATATGTTGATCATCCGTCTTTTGGTGCGGCAGTTATCGGAAGGATTGTTGAAAAAGAAGGTTTCCGGGTTGCGATCATTCCTCAGCCCAACTGGCAGGACGATTTGCGCGATTTCCGTAAGTTTGGCAAGCCGAAGTTGTTTTTCGGAGTAACTTCAGGCAATATGGATTCCATGATCAATCATTATACCGCCAACAAACGCCTGCGTTCCGACGACGCTTTTACTCCCGGAGGAAAAGCCGGATTTCGTCCCGATTATGCCACCACCATTTATACACAGATTCTCAAGAAACTGTATCCTGAAATACCGGTAGTGTTGGGGGGAATCGAAGCTTCGCTTCGCCGTTTGACGCATTACGATTATTGGTCGGATACGCTCAAACCGGGAATTCTTGCCGACAGCCACGCCGATTTGCTGATTTACGGCATGGGCGAACAGCCATTAAACACATTGCTCCGGGCTTTGAAGCAAGGAAAAACCTTTGCTTCGCTCCGGGATATTCCGCAAACTGCATTTCTTTTACAGAAAGACGAAGAACTTCCGTTTACCGAAAATTGGACAACTCAGGAATTGGCTTCTCACGAAGAATGCCTGAAGGATAAACGCAAATTTGGAGAATCGTTTAAAATTATTGAACAGGAATCCAATAAATGGCATGCCCAGCGTTTGATTCAGAAAACGGGAGATCAAATAGTTGTGGTCAATCCGCCTTTTCAGCCCATGAGCAGTCAGGAACTGGACGCCGCCTTCGATTTGCCTTTTACCCGTCTTCCACATCCTAAATATAATAAACGCGGCAGCATTCCGGCTTACGAGATGATACGGCATTCCATCAATATTCATCGTGGCTGTTTCGGGGGTTGCAGTTTTTGCACCATCTCGGCACACCAGGGGAAATTTGTGGTGAGCCGCTCGGAAGCTTCGATAATGAAAGAGATAGAAGCAGTTATACAAATGCCCGATTTTAAAGGCTATATCAGCGATTTGGGCGGTCCCTCGGCAAATATGTACCATATGAAGGGCAAAGATTTAAAAGTTTGTGAAAAATGCCAAAAGCCATCCTGTATTTTTCCAGGTATTTGTAATAATTTGGATTATAATCACAAACTCCTAACCGCGCTTTACCGGAAAGCCGCTTCCTATCCGGAAGTTAAAAAAGTTACCATCGGTAGTGGCGTTCGTTACGATTTATTGGTAGGCGCAAATCAAAAACAAGAAAATGAACTAGGACTGAATGAATTTATCGAACAACTTGTTGTTCACCATGTTTCCGGAAGATTAAAAGTGGCTCCCGAGCATACGTCGGATGAGGTATTGAAAATGATGCGAAAACCATCGTTCCAGCTTTTTCATGAGTTCAGGAAAAAATTTGATGAAATTAATCGTCGCAAAGGGTTGAACCAGCAGCTTATTCCCTATTTTATCTCCAGCCATCCGGGTTGCCGGCTCGAAGACATGGCCGAATTGGCTGCCGAAACGAAAAAACTCGGTTTTCAGTTGGAGCAGGTTCAGGATTTTACACCCACGCCTATGACCCTTGCTTCCGTAATGTATTACACCGGATTGAATCCGTACACCGGAAAAAACGTTTATGTTGCCCGCACCAAAGAAGAAAAACTCAATCAGCGGAAATTCTTTTTCTGGTATAAACCCGAAAACCAGTTATGGATTAAAAATACGCTGCGAAAACTCAACAAATCGGTACTAATTGACCGACTGCTCAAAAAATAAATATACCTACCTTTGCCCGGTTTTAAAATTATTATCCATGCGACGATTACTGACTATATTATTATGCTCACTGGTTTTTTCAGCCAATGCTGCTTTTGACGACTTTTTTATGAACAAATCACTCCGGTTCGATTACTTTCATACCGGTAACGATAAAGAAGATATTTTTTCGTTTGATGAACTGATGGAAGAGCCATTCTGGGGCGGTTCTAAAACACAATTACTCGATCCTTTCGATTATGGTGAATATAAATTTACCGTAACGGATGTATCATCGGGTAATGTTATTTATTCCCATCATTATTCATCATTGTTCGCTGAATGGCAAACTACCGCCGAAGCCAAAAAAACCTGGAAATCGTTTTCGGAAACGGTAACTTTCCCTTTTCCAAAAATCATAGTAAATATTGATTTTTATAAACGTAATTGGGATGGAAACTGGGAGAAAAAATTTGAATATCAGGTTGATCCTAAAAATTATTTCATTTCTAAAGAAAAGAAAGAACCATTCCCGGCGGTTAAAATTCATTATTCGGGCGAACCTTCTTCCAAGCTCGACATTGTAATTATCCCCGATGGATATACAGCCAATGAAATGGAAAAATTTCAAAAAGATTGCCAGCGCTTTGCCGGATACCTTTTAAAATGCAGACCGTATAATAAGAATGCTGATAAAATAAACATCTGGGCTGTAGAAGCTCCATCGTTGGAATCGGGAACCGATATTCCCGGGGCCAATGTCTGGAAACAAACCATTTCCAATTCCAGCTTCTATACCTTTGATTCGGAACGATACCTGACCACCAGCGATAATAAATCCCTGCATAACCTTGCTGCCAATGCTCCTTATGATCAGATATTTCTTTTAGTTAACACAGAAAAGTATGGAGGTGGCGGTATTTACAATTTCTACTCAGTTTGCTCCAGCGACAATAAATATTCCGATTTTGTTTTTATTCATGAATTCGGACATGCTTTTGCCGGTTTAGCCGATGAGTATTATGACTCTGAAGTATCATACCAGGATTTTTATAATCTGAAGATTGAACCATGGGAACCGAATCTTACCACGCTGGTGAATTTTAATTCCAAATGGAAAAATCGTTTAGCTAAAAATACTCCCATACCTACACCTGATAATGAGCAATATAAAAATACTCTCGGTGTATTTGAAGGTGGCGGCTACGTCGCCAAAGGTGTTTATCGTCCGGTGATAGATTGTTCTATGAAATCGACTATTTACGACGATTTCTGCCCGGTATGTTCCGACGCCATTCAACAAATGATTGATTTTTATGCACAATAAGTAATTAAAATAAATAAAATCTGATTTTTCAGAAAAATTCTTATAATTTTGCAAATTCATAATTAAAAGTATCTGTTTTTTACAGATTACATCTCAATTTATTTTAAATCATATAATTATCGGAGGATATAAAAATGGCTATTACCAGGCTTGAACAAATGTTTGAAGTTTTAAAGAACAAATCGAAAAAACGTCTCGTCGCTGCTTACGCTAACGACGCCCATACCATTGGCGCCATAAGTCAGGCAATTGATCTGGGTATTGTAGATGCTACGCTTGTCGGCGATGAAGCAACAATAAAACAAGTTTGTAAAGACGAAAAAATTGACGTAAACAAATTTCACATTGTTCAGGAAGCAAATGAAGTTAAAGCTGCTGTTAAGGCTGTGGAACTGATAAACAATGGCGAAGGAAATGTATTGATGAAGGGTCTGGTGAGCACCGATAAATACATGCACGCCATTCTAAATAAAGAACACGGACTGATGAATCCGGGCGCTATTCTAAGCCATGTTACGGTTATTGAAAATCCAAATTACCCCAAACTTATTATTTGTGGCGACGTTGCCATTATTCCCCTTCCCGATCTGAAACAAAAAATAGCCATTACCAAATATCTGATAAACACTGCTCATGCGCTCGATATTCCCAAACCGAAATTGGCTATTCTTGCAGCTACAGAACAAATGCTTGCTTCCATGCCGGCTTGTGTAGATGCGGCAATAATTGCCAAAATGGGCGAACGTGGACAAATAAAAGATGCCTTCATTGACGGGCCGTTAGCTTTGGATATTGCCATAGATAAAGAATCGGCTGAAATTAAAAAAATTGGCGGCAATGTTGCCGGCGATGCCGATTGTATTTTATTTCCGAATATTGAATCGGGCAATGTGTTTTATAAAACCAATACTAAATTAGCCGGCGGTGAATTAGGCGCCATTGTTTTTGGAGCCAGAGTTCCGGCAGTGCTTTCTTCGCGTGGCGACAGCATGAAAACCAAATTGTATTCCATCGCTTTAGGAGCTTTGATGGCTAAATAAATATAACCTTTATTATGAATATTTTCCGCATTCTTGCAATCAATCCGGGTTCTACCTCAACCAAAATAGCCGTTTATGAAGACGAAAAACCGGTATTTTTGAAAACCATTCGTCATTCCTCGGAAGAACTTGCCGGGTTTGAAAAAATTACTGATCAGTATTCGTTTCGTAAAGAAATTATTTATTCAGAACTGAAAACTGCTGAAATTAAACTGGATACTATACAGGCGGTAGTTGGTCGTGGCGGTTTAATTCGTCCGATTCCTTCGGGAGTATATCTGGTAAACGAACGCATGAAAGGCGATCTGATAAACAGTCCTTTCGGGGAACATGCGAGCAATCTGGGTGGTTTGATAGCCGATGATATTGCCCATGCTTTGCCCAATGCCCGTGCATTCATTGCCGATCCGGTGGTTGTAGACGAATTAGATGATATTGCCCGAATTTCGGGTCATCCTGAATTTAAACGGATTTCCATTTTCCATGCCCTGAATCAAAAGGCGGTTGCCCGTATTCATGCCAAATCCATTCAGCAAAATTACGAAGACCTGAATCTGATTGTTGCCCATCTTGGCGGAGGAATCTCCGTAGGAGCGCATCAAAAAGGTAAAGTAATAGATGTAAACCAGGCTTTGGACGGCGAAGGTCCTTTTTCGCCCGAAAGAAGCGGAACCCTTCCTGCCGGAGATCTTATCCGCCTTGCCTTTAGTGGAAAATATACAGAAAAAGAACTGCTTAAAATGACCAAAGGAAATGGCGGATTAACAGCACATTTGGGTACCAATAATGCTCACGAAGTGGAAGAAAGAGCTGCTTCCGGCGACAAAAAAGCTCTGCTGATTTTTGAAGCCATGGCTTATCAGGTTGCCAAATCTATTGGGAGCATGTATGCTGTACTCAACGGAGAAGTGGATGCCATTTTGATTACAGGCGGCATTGCAAACAGTTCCTGGTTTGTAGATTTGATTAAAGAAAAAATAGGGCGCATAGCGCCGGTACATGTTTATCCTGGCGAAGATGAAATGAGAGCATTAGCTTTAAACGGCTTAATGGTTCTCAGAGGCGAAATTGAAGCAAAAGAATATTAAGATTCCCGGCCAAGGAAAATTTTCTGATCGTCGTCTACCGATTCGTAGATAGAAATTTCTGTAATTTCCCGTTTAAATGCGAGCCATTCGATTATTTCTATGGCTACGTCATTGGATAATTTTGCGATTTCAAAGGTATAAAGCACATGAAACTTTCTATCTTCGGCTTCCGGCTCAATTTGATGATGTATGTGTTTATGATGATGGATGTTTTGTTCCTTAGCATCTGGAAATATGACTTTTTCAGGTTTTGTTTTCTCTTTCAGCCGTGTTCGGATAAGTTGCGTTTCCCGGATTTCCACATCAATCATTCCTAAATTTTTGGATATGCAAAGGTATATTACACGGATATTTTTGGAATGCTCGTCTTGTAATAAAGGGAAAAAAAACAGGAATTTTGTCTTGTTCTGACGTTGACTACTGGCAAAAATAGCAAGATGATTGTCTAATCTGGTTTTCTTAGTTGTCGCTTTGATTTTTCCAAACGCCCCCCTTTCTTCTGGTGGAAGATTATTTACCCGCTGAACAAAATTATTCAGTTGGGCAATAAATTGATCATAATTCTGATGATTAAGCCTATAATTTTCTTTTATGGCTTCTTTTTTCTCCTGTATTTTCTGGGAAAGGCTTTCCGGATCGTGTTGATGCCGTTTCTGCCGTTGCTCCGCTTCTTCTAACCAATTAGCCATTTGAATATAATTTAATTTCAGTAATTTTGTTTTTAGGTTTGCATATACAAAATGCTATTGGCTTACAAAATTACACATATTTTAAATTACATGACTAATTTTTGACTCCTAAAATTCATTGATCAGTGTATAAACCTTTTACTTTTGGTTTACCGGCAATAAATTCTTTTAAATAAAAAGGCTCGAAATAGGCAAGGTCTTCAAAATTTTTAGCTTTTAATTTTTCTTCTGAAAGTTCAATCATGGCGGTAGCCGAAGGAAGTATATTGTCATAAAAAATGGCATGGACATGTTGAACCAAATATTCCTTGCATTTTGGAGCGCCATCGCCAAAAAAAACAACCGGATTTTTATTCAGCGTTTCTTCAAAGGAGTTTTGGTCAATAATCATCGCTTTTTCCTTCTGTATCATGGTAAGGCTGGCGTCGAACAAGGCACAATATACCTCCATTCTTCGTGCATCTATCATCGGACAAAACAAAGTATTTCCACTTTCAAAATCGCTCGAACGGATCAGTTTTTTTGCCTGAAATGCCATGGCTTGTAAGGTGTTGATTGCAATAAGCGGCTTTCCGAGGGTATAACATAATCCCTTGGCTGTTGAAACGCTAATCCGCAAACCGGTATACGAACCGGGACCCTGGCTTACGGCAATGGCATCGAGCTGGGAAAAGTCCAAACCGGCTTCCGCAAAAACAGCACTTATAAATGGAGTTATCTGGGCTGCGTGTGAATTTTTTTCGGATGTTTCTTTTAAAGCAACTATCTTGCCGTCAACTGCCAAAGCTACAGAACAAACCGCAGTAGCAGTTTCCAAATTAAGTATTACTCCCATCAAAATTGCTTTTCAGGCGATAACGCTATTTTTCTTCTTTAAATAAGTCTTCTTTTTTGACCTTTTGTACAGGATCGCCATCCTTGAGCTTTTTAGTAACGGCGCGATAGGGACCGATAACAATTTCGTCTTTTTCATTCAGTCCGTCAGTAATTTGAATAAATGAATTATCCTGAATACCGGTTTTTACCTTTTGCATTTTCACCTTGCCCTTGACATATAAAAACACATATTCCTGAAGCTTTTCTTCGGTTTTCTTAGCTGTAGCCTCGTTTCCATTTTTCTTAACTTCTTCTTTTCCTTGATTTAAGGCCTTGGTCTGTTTTATTTTTGAAGAATCGGCTCGGGTGGTAACCGCCTGAATGGGAATAGTCAAAATATTTCTGGCTGTGGATGTTTGGATATCAACGGTAGCCGACATTCCCGGCCGGAAGGGTGAAAGATTAGGATGATTTTTGTCAATTAAATCCTGATATGAATTGCTCAAAATACGGATTCTGACATCAAAATTGGTAACCTGATCGGCGCTGGTTCCGGCAACATTTGCTGATGTGGCGATTTCGGTTACTATACCTTTAAATTTCCGGTTAAGATATGAATCGACTTCAATAAGTGCGGTATCACCTAATTTTACGCGAACGATATCATTTTCATTAACGCTTACCACCACTTCCATGGTATTAAGATTGGCAATCCGCATGATTTCGGTACCGGCAAACTGGGAAGTACCAACCACGCGTTCGCCTTTTTCAACGCCAAGTTTGGAAATAGTTCCGTCAATAGGTGCAAAAATGGAGGTTTTGTTTAAATTGTCTTTAGCTTCTTTAACAGCAGCTTCTGAACTTTTAACACCGTATTCAGCGCCTTTTACCGTTTCTTCGGCGGCTGATACTTCGGCTTTGGCCACTTCAAAAGCCGATTTTGCATTGTCGTAATCCGAAGGTGAAATGGTTTGTTGATTCCACAGCTTAGTATTACGTTCAAATGTGGTTTTAGCATTGGTAAATTGTGATCTAACCTGCGAAAGCCGTGCTCTGGCATTGGACAGGCTTGCCTTTTGGGTATTGAGGGCGGCAACGATGCGATCGTAATTCGACATGTAAATTTTAGGGTCAATCTTTGCAAGAAGTTGACCTGATTTTACCTGATCGCCTTCTTTTATATATAATTCAACGATTTCACCCGATACATCCGGCGACATTTTAACCTCAACTTCCGGCTGAATTTTACCGTTAGCCGAAACGGTTTCGGTAATTGTTCGCTTTTGAACAAAATCAGTAGAAACTTTGGTGATTTCTTCTTTTCCTATCCATCCGGCCTTTTTACCAATAATAAGAAATAATATAATGACAATCAATCCTATAATTGAATATCGGATAAGCAATTTCTTTTTGTTCTTCATCTTTTACTATTTTTGACCAAAGATAATGAAAATCTAATTCGCAGATATTATTTTAGCGTCAAAGGTTTATCAAGATAAAAGTCGAGCACCTTGGTTTTGAATATAAAATCATATTTTGCCTGAAGAAGTTCGGACTGAGCCTTGGAAAGTTCTTTTTTAGTATTGTTGTAATCCACGGAATTGAGCAGTCCAACATTGAATTTTTGTTCCGAATATTTGAAGGATTCTTCCGAAGCCGTAACTTTTTTCAAAGAAGCCTGATGTTTGTTAAGTGCGGCAAGCGCATCCAGATAAGCCTGGCGGATATTTTTATCAACCTGATTTTTCGTAATTTCCAGATTCAGCTCTGCATTTTTAATGGCAATTCTCGATTTTGCTATTCCACTTTGAACCTGCCAGTTATTAAAAATAGGAATATTTAAAGAAAGGCCAATGGTTTTGTTATCATTGTCTTTAAATTGTTTACGAAATGAGCGGGTTTTGTAATCGTATGAATATGCGTCCATTAAAACAGCATAACCATTTTCCGTATACATCCCGGTAGGTTCTGGGCCTATTTTTACCTTATTGATTTGCTCTTTGCTCGCTCCCGAATATCCTGTTGCCCATGATCCATTTAGCGATAGGGAAGGGCTCATATAACCAAAGGCTTTTTTAAGTCCAATATCTGAACTTTCTACGTTAAGCCTGGCGCTTTTTATTTCCGGACGGTTTTCCATGGCGTAAGCCGAAATTTTGTCGGGGGATTCCAAAATGGATGGCGTATCTGGTAAATTTATCTGTGGGCGTTCAATATCAAAGCCATCGGTTGACGGCAGATCAAGCATTTGGGTTAGTGTTAAATAGGCAAGATCCAGTTGATTTTTAGATTCAACTACGGTCAACTCTTCGGCGGAAGCCTGAGCTTCAATAGTTAGCAAATCACCTTTGGCCATTGTTCCGGCATCAACCATTTTTACCATGCGATCTACCTGCTGATTTGTTATGGAAAGCTGATTATTAGCTATATCCAACATCTCCTGATAATAAAGAACCTGTAAATAGGATGTTGCAATGGTTAAGGCGATATCATTTTTATATTTATCGGCATCGTATTGACTTGATTTTAATTTGAGTTGATTTTGCCGTACCGTATTCAAAAGTTGAAAACCATTAAAAACAGTAATCTGGCTCTGTAAATAAAAGTTATTGGATTGGACTCTTGCCGTTGCAAATTGATTTGTGTAACGGTCAACGGTTTGTCCGTAATTATACGAATGCGTTGCGCCTCCGTTAAGGTTGGGCAGCAAATTCATCTTGCTTTGTAATAAATCTTCATTGGCAACATTCACAAGCAATTGTTGCTGTTTTATCTGAAGGTTGTTTGCCAAAGCATAATTAATACATTCTTCCAGCGACCATATTTTTTTAACTGTCTGGGAATTTGCCGTTGTAATTCCCACTAATAACATTAAAAGCCCAAGGATAATTCGTTTCATGCAAAATTTATTTAATTGTTTCACCGTAATGATTAAATATCGTGCCATTTTTGGCATGTTATTGTTTCATAGTATATTAGTTTTATAATCAAAAATTATTTGTCCACCAACGCTCAGCTTAAGTACGTTTCCGAACATTTTATCTTGTTTTAAATGACTTTAAAAAAGAAAATTCAAATTTACATTTTTTTGAAAACAATTGGAAGAAATGGTTGTAAATTTAGCTAATTTTGCTTCTATCAAATACTAACGCAACTTTTTGCCTTTTTAATATAGTTTAACCTCAATTCTTTAAGCATGAATCGTGTAATTTATTATTGTTGGTTTTTAATCAGTTTGGTTATCAGTCAGTTTGCTTTTTCTCAAAATCAGAATTTTAGCGCTTCACGTCTTCCCGGCGATAGTATTCATGTGGTTCACTACGACATCCATCTTAGCGTTCTCGATTTTGATGCGAAAACGATTGATGGTTATACCGAACTTCAAATCACATCAAAAATTAACGGATTAAATACGCTGTCACTTGAATTACTGACATTAACAGTGGATTCGGCATTTATCAACAATATCAAAACTCCATTTGTTTATAATGATACTACGCTGTTGAAAATTCCACTGGCAGCGCCTTTAAATATCAACGACACGGTGGTAGTCCGGATATATTATCACGGTCATCCTTTTACCGATGCTTCCGACTGGGGCGGCTTTCATTTTGTTGGATCTTATGCCTTTAATCTCGGCGTGGGCTTTGACTCTAATCCGCACAATCTTGGCAAATCCTGGTTTCCGTGCGTTGACGATTTTACCGACAGGGCTCTTTACGATATGTACATTACTGTTTCCGACATAAATACAGCCGTTTGTGGCGGTACGTTGATTTCGGAAGTTGATAATAGTAACGGAACCCGAACATTTCACTGGAAAATGAATAATACCCTTCCGACGTATCTTGCTTCAGTAGCCGTTGGAAATTATGTTCCGGTCAACGATACCTTTGCCGGAATAAATGGCCAGACACCCATTGCCATCTATGTTCCTCCGGCTTATGTACAAAATGTTCCCGGTTCATTTTTGCATTTGAAAGATATTTTATCTGTATACGAGAACCGTTTCGGAGCTTATCCCTGGGAAAGGGTTGGTTATGTGGGTGCTGCCAAAGGTGCAATGGAACACGCAACCAATATCACTTATCCTAATTCGAGTATTAATGGATCACTTTCCGATGAATGGCTTTACGCCCATGAGCTTTCGCACATGTGGTTCGGCGATAAAGTTACCTGCGCCTCGGCTGACGACATGTGGCTGAACGAAGGCTGGGCGGTATTTTGCGAGTCGGTTTTTCGCGAAGGACTTTACGGGAAAGAAAGTTATAAAACCACCATGCGAAGCAAATTAAAAGATGTTTTGCAATTTACCCATATCAAAGATGGCGGATACCGGGCGTTATACGGTATTCCTCCGGAATATACTTACGGAAGTACCGTTTACGATAAAGGAGGCCAGGTAGCTCATACTTTGCGCGGTTATCTGGGCGACAGCCTTTTTTTCAGTACAATAAAAGCTTACCTGAATCAATTTGCATACCATCATGCCTCATCAGCCGATTTGCGTGATTTTATCACCAATTATACCGGTGCCAATATGAATGATTTTTTTGATGCCTGGGTTTTCCAGCCTGGTTTTCCTCAATTTTCTGTTGATTCGTTTGCTGTTTTGCCCAATGGCTCTGCTTATCAGGTTACCGTTTTTGTAAAACAACGGCTGAAAGGAACCAGTATATATTCCAATTCCAACAGGGTAGAATTAGGTTTTATAAATTCCAACTGGCAATCGTATAATGACACCATGAGTTTTTCGGGATCAACCGGAAGCAAAACGTTTGTTTTACCCTTTCAACCTTCGGTAGTTTTGATGGATCCCAACGACAAACTTAGCGACGCCATTACCGACTATATTAACGTTGTAAAAACCGGGGATTCATTAAATTATACGGATTGTTTCTTTAAATTTAAGGTTCATCAGGCAAGTGATTCGGCATTTATTCGCGTTGAGCATAACTGGGTTGCTCCCGATTCGTTAAAAATGCCGATTTCCGGTTTACGACTTTCTGATTACCGTTATTGGAAAATTGACGGAATTTTTCCTTCCGATTTTAATGCTACCGGATATTTCTTTTATAACAAAAGTGCTAACCTCGATAATACGTTAATTACAAATTCTTCTGATTCTTTAGTCATTTTATACCGTCAAAGCCCGGCTTTTGATTGGCAACCGGTGAATTTTAACAGGCAGGGTGTTTGGAGCATAGGTAATCTGATCGTTCCCAATCTGCAAAAAGGAGAATATACGCTAGCCATTTGGGATCAAAATTACCTGGGAACGAAAAGGCCGTCCCCCAATCATCCGGACATATTAAAGGTTTATCCTAACCCGTCGGCAGGGGAAGTAGTGATTGAATGTAAAGTAGATGAAAATTCGGTATTGAAATTTATTAATGCGTCGGGTTTACAGATAGATTCTTCAGAAATTACGCCCCGGCAACGCATTGTTCGGTGGAATTCCAGGGCGTTTTCCAAAGGAGTATATTTCATTCAGCTTTCAACGGCTGGTAAACGGATAATTGCAAGTCAGAAAATTGTGATACAATAAGTTTACTCGTTTACAAACAACCTGAATCCAATGCCGTGAACATTGATTAATTCAACGTTTTCGTCGTCTTTCAGATATTTGCGCAATTTGGCAATATACACATCCATACTTCGGGCATTAAAATAACTGTCGTCGCGCCAGATTTTGTTTAAAGCAAAGGAACGTTCAACAACTTCATTCAGGTTTTCGCATAAAAGTTCGAGTAAATCGGATTCTTTTGAGGTAAGTTTTTGTTCGAAACCTTCCCTCGTCAACAATTGACGGTTATAGTCGAAAACATAGGTACCCAATTTAAAAATATTCTGGGCTTTATCACGGTTTTTAATTCCCGAACGCCGTATGATAGCCTGCATACGCATCAGGAGTTCATCCATATTAAAAGGTTTTGTCAGATAATCATCTGCTCCAAGTTCGAAGCCTTTCTGTTTATCCTCCTGCATAGATTTGGCAGTCAGGAAAAGTATCGGGATTTTTTTGTTTTCTTTCCGTATATCTTTGGCAAGCGTAAACCCGTCTTTTACAGGCATCATCACATCAACGATACAAAAATCGAAATTATTTTTTTCGCGATATGTTTCTAATGCATCAAGCCCGTTAACGCATAGTGTTGTTGAATATCCTTTAGCATCCAAAAATGTTTTGAGAATACTGCCCAGATTGTGGTCATCTTCGGCCAGTAATACCTGAATCTTATTTTTTTCCATCACTTTTCATTTTATTGAATTAATATTCGGAATTATTATCAAATGGTAAAAATACTTTAAATTTTGAACCTTTTTTTAATTCACTTTCTACCGAAATGCTGCCGCCATGTTTTTCGATGATCGCTTTTACGTAGGTTAGTCCCAGCCCGAATCCTTTTACATCGTGAATATTTCCGGTAGAAACACGATATAAATGTTCAAATATTTTTTTCTGGTTGGCTTTGCTTATTCCTATGCCATTATCCTTTATACTGATAAGGATACCGTCGGGAAAATTTTCAGTGGCTACAACAATCTCCGGCGTTTCGTGGGTGTATTTATTAGCGTTATCCAGTAAATTATTTATCAGGTTTGTAACATGGACTTTGTCGGCTTTGATTTGCGACAGGTTAGCCTGGAAATCGGTTATAATGCTACCGCCCCGGCTTTCTATCTGTAAACCCATATTTTTAATAACATCCCGGATAATTTCATGTACATCGATTAATTCTCGTTTAAGATTTATCTTACCCTTTTCAATGATTGCCGTTTGGAGTATCTTTTCGGCCATCCCGCCCAGACGGTTATTTTCTTCATTAATAATATGAATGTAGTTATCAGGTAATCCGTCAATTTTTTTAATATCGGGATCGTTCAAAGCCTGGCAGGCAAGTGAAATGGTAGAAATGGGTGTTTTAAATTCATGAGTCATGTTGTTGATAAAGTCATTTTTCATCTCCGAAAGCTTCTTCTGTTTGATGATAGTGCTTATGGCATACGAGAATAAGATGATAATGGTAATAATCAAAATAATGGAGATTGACAACATGCCAGCGATTTTGGTAAATAAATATCTCTTTTCGTTGGGGAAATATATCATAAGATAATCGGGCGAAATGGGCATATCGTTGGGAAAAAGAATAAATCCTAAACTTTTTTTCAGGAGTTCATTGGTATAATCGCCTGTTTTTTGATAAACCATGCGGTTACGGACAGAACTGAAGATTCCAAATTCAAATGGTGTCTCTATCCCTTTGTTCCGTAATTCAGCAGTCAGCAGGGAATCCAGAATTTTGGGATCAACCCGCTCTTCGATAGGCTGGACATGTTTAAAATTAAACAGCTCATTGAAAACTTCCTTAACCAGCGTATTCTTTTTCTGCATCAGCGTCTTCATCCGCGATTTTGAATTGTATTTTACAGAATCGGATGGTTGATTGGGAATTTTGCCTATTGTTTTTTTTTCGGAATAAAGCGGTTGCTCAGGGGTATATGTTCCATGACCCGAACGGGATACTATGGTTGTATCGTAATGTTTGACCGTTTTTCCGTTTTTTCTCTCGGAATATTGAATCTGAATTTTTTCGGAAGAAATTCCAAACAGATTTTCGGGTTTATTCTCGCCGGAACGTTTTTCCAGTTCTTTTAGATACAGATAATTAATAGAATCTATGGTTGTAAATAAATCCTGTCCTTTTTGATTGGTATTTAATTGTTTATTAATCTGATCGGCAACCTCTAACTTTTCTAATTTATTGACAACTATGGTTGCTGTTTCTACAATATTCCGTTCAAAATTAGTTCGTTTTACGGCTAAAGCATTTTTTATCCAGTAGATCTGGACTCCTACCAGGCCAACAAGTACTAAACAAACGAGGATGGTTACTACGATTATGTTCTTTTTATTCATCCGTAAATAATTTGCTTTTTAATGGTTGAATAGAATACCCATTATTGTTGTTCCCGGTTTATATGATATTGATTCGTGAGGATATTTCATGTGTTATTAATTTTTTAATTTATTGGTCACATGGAATATCCATAAAGTATCATTCTCGATTGGTGTGAGCGTAGCCCTTATGGATATTTCATTTTTGCAAAATTACTGCCTGGTAATTAACTATTTTTCAGGTTAACAAAATTTAACGTTTATTAGAAGTCTTTAACTTTTGCCTCCCGGTATTTGAAATAGATTTGCATCCCGAAAGACCGAGATTATTTGGATGTAAAAGTAATTATTTTCAGCAAATGATAGTATCAATGATTTTCAATTGTCTGTAAAGATATTATTGCTGTTTTCAATGATTTTGTTGTTTGTTTTTAAAAGTGCGTTCGTCAATGACCGCACTTTTTTTTATTTTCTTATGCTTTTTTGTCGTACTTTTAATTTCTTAAAAAAATTATACTTATGGCACTTCTAACCTTAGACATTTCACACGTTTTTAATTTCATAAATCGTAACGAAATTAATTTATTACAAAAAGAAATCACTTCCGCCCACCGAATGCTTATCGAAAAAACCGGACAAGGCAACGACTTCCTGGGATGGGTGAATCTACCAAACGAAATTGATGAAAAATTGTTCAACGACATCGCGGGTGATGCCCAAAAGATAAAGGACACTGCCGAAATATTCGTAGTTGTAGGGATAGGCGGTTCCTATCTTGGTTCACGTGCCGTTATTGAAGCCCTTAGTCATAATTTCAGCCCTTTTCTGAAAAGCGCTTATCCCAAAATAATCTTTGCCGGACAAAATCTTAGCGAAGATTATATGGCAGAACTTCTGGAAGTGCTCAACGTTCATTCGTATGCTCTGGTGGTTATTTCAAAATCGGGAACTACTACCGAGCCTGCCGTCGCTTTCCGCATCCTTAAGAATCATCTTGAAAAAAAATACGGCAAAGCCGGAGCCAGGGAACGCATCCTTGCCATTACCGACAAGTCGAAAGGTGCACTTAAGAAATTAGCCGACGAAGAAGGGTACAAAACTTACGTTGTTCCCGACGATATCGGAGGCAGATATTCCGTGTTGACGCCTGTTGGTTTGTTGCCGATAGCCGTGGCTGGTTTCGACATTCGCGCACTCGTGGGCGGAGCGGCAGCGATGCAGAAGCAGGTAACAAAGACCGACAATATTGACGAAAATTCATCCGCATTGTATGCTGCAACGCGTAACGCGCTTTACCGTAGCGGGAAACAATTGGAAATAATGGTGAATTATGAACCCAAACTGATTTATCTTACCCAATGGTGGAAACAATTGTATGGCGAAAGCGAAGGCAAGGAAAATAAAGGCATCTATCCATCGGGAGCCAGCTTTACTACCGACCTTCATTCTATGGGGCAATATATACAGGAAGGCTTACGCAACATTTTTGAAACCGTGCTTTCGGTGGAAAAAACGTATCACACCCTCAATATTCCTTACGAGCCGGCTGATTTGGACGGATTGAATTATTTAGCGGGCAAACCCATTCATTATGTAAACAAGATGGCCGAACTCGGAACCAAACTTGCCCATGTGGAAGGCGGCGTACCGAATATTGCCATCGGCATTCCGCAACTGAATGAGGAATACCTGGGACAACTGATCTATTTCCATGAGTTTGCCTGCGCTTTGAGCGGATATATGCTTGGCATTAATCCATTCAACCAGCGGGGCGTGGAGGCGTATAAGAAAAATATGTTTGCTTTGCTTGGCAAACCGGGCTATGAAAAAGAAACCGAAGAAATAAAACTTAAAATAAAACAAAGCTGATGAAAAAATTTGCTGTAATCTTAGGCGGATGCGGAACCATGGACGGTTCCGAAATCCATGAATCGACACTTACACTGCTTGCCATTAAAAAACTGGGCGCCGACTACCAGATTTTTGCTCCCGACACGAATCAGCATTACGTTTGGAATCATTACAAAGCTAACGAAATGCCCGAAAAACGGAATATGCTTGTGGAAGCTGCCCGCATAGCCCGTGGCGACATTAAAGAATTGGGCGAATACAAGCCCGAGGATTTTGATGCCCTGGTGATCCCCGGCGGTAACGGGGTTGCCAAAAACCTTTGCGACTTTGCCTTTAAGGGCGCTGCCTGTGAAGTGTATCCTCCGCTTGCCGAAGCCCTGCGAAAGACTGCCGCCCTGAAAAAACCCATAGGTGCTATGTGTATTGCTCCCGTTATTCTTGGAAAAGTATTCGGTAAGGTGGTGATTACCCTTGGCGGGGAATCCGGTTCGCTGAATGAAGCCCTGAAAATGGGTATCATTCATAAAAAAACCAACCATGGCGAAGTGGCAATAGATAAAGAACACCTTATTTTTACCGCTCCCTGTTATATGCTCGATGCTACCATTGCCGATGTGGCCGTTGATACCGAAGCTTTGATCAAAGCCATGCTTGATGCCATGAAATAGAAGAAATCAATTACGAATTACGGAGAACAATTACGAATTACGAATTACGATTTAGGAAACATTCCATGTTTAAAGCAAAGGCATACCTTAGACTTGCGATAATCAACAATAATATTTGATGGTTTCAAAACATGGAATGTTTATTACTGTAGGTTGATATAAGATAGCGGAGATGGGATAACGCATAGCGATCACGGGTTTTATAATAGTAACCGTTAGTTTTATCGTAGCGATTGGAAAAAACATGATAGCGGTCGCGAGTTACATGATAGCACATGCGAGTTTTATCAAAGCGATCATTAGTTTTATCAAAGTAACCGTTAGTTTTATCGTAGCGATTGGAAAAAGCATGATAGCGGTCGCGAGTTACATGGTAGCGCATGCGAGTTTTATCAAAGCGATCATTAGTTTTATCAAAGTAACCGTTAGTTTTATCGTAGCGATTGGAAAAAGCATGATAGCGGTCGCGAGTTACATGGTAGCGCATGCGAGTTTTAGCAAAGCGATCATTAGTTTTATCAAAGTAACCGTTAGTTTTATCGTAGCGATTGAAAAAAGCATAATAGCGGTCGCGAGTTACATGATAGCGCATGCGAGTTTTATCAAAGCAATCGTTAGTTTTATTAAAGCGGTAACAAGATATACCGTAGTGATTGCAAGTTACACCCTATTTCCACCCTTAATCTTTCAGCAGATTTTTAAAAGGAATAGCATTGATGCGTTTGTAGGTGGGATGGGAAGCGCCTAATACCGACATCACATATTTTTTAACAGCTTTGCTTGTATCCACCACCCCTGTTACGGGAGCATACAGAATTTTATTACGGGCATTCATCGCTTCGGAATAAGGAATGCTGGCATTGATCACTGCCGTATTCAGGGTACGAAGCGTGCCGCAATAGGTCTCCAGAGCGCCGGTTTTAAGGTCGGGTTCGTTGGGGTTATACATCGGCTCGGCTTTGTACAACTGGATGAGCGCATCGAAATGTTCGATAAGCGAATCGTAACTCTGCTGGGATACAGAAATGTTTTTGGCTTCTCCTTCGGGTTGTCCTGTAGTGGAATCCCCTTCGGGTACAGTTTTGGGCGTAGCACGGCGACCCTGGATTTTACGAGCCAGCGTACGCGCGTCCCCGATAATTTGTACCGGCGCTCCCGATGAAGAGAGTGCGGCGATACTCCGCGTTACTAATTTAACCAGGGGGTTAAACCCGCCCTCGCGGGCAGCCGTAGCCTTGTCAAAAATAGGTTTTACCGTTTTAAGATTAAGCAACGATTGTTTTGCATTGCCGAACATCTGTTCGAGCATCGGAATACCTAAGGCCGGATTGGATGGGTTGTAATCCGTTCCCAACGCCTTGCATTCGGCGATTAATTTTTCTGCACCGGCAACATTTTTATCATGGCCGGTTTCGCTGATACTTGCCATAACATTCTATTTTTAAGTGAATAATGAATTAATGCTATAAAAGTACAAAAAAAATCAGTTCATAAATAAAAAAATAGTTTCGTGAAATTTATTTTACCTGTTTTTGTCATAATATCAGCGTTTTATTCTTCAATAAAACAGGAAATGAAAAAATAGTATTTCTTTTTTTCTAACATTTATGTGCTTTGTATTGATAGATGTATTAATATTGAAGCGTATTTAGTTGCAGGACATCTATCGTTATGAAAGCTTATTTTACATTGTTGTTTTGGGGGGATGATGTGCGGATTAGTATTAAATAAAATGCAATCTATTTGTTAACGAAATTAAAAATTCATTTTTATGAAAACAATTAAATTTGCCCTGTTCTCTGTTTTTTGTTTTTTTGTATTTACATTAAATGTGAATGCTCAGGAAAATGACAGCATAATTAAGATTCAATTACATAAAACAATTGGACAAAATAGGAATGCAACGTTTTACTTAAACCCACTTACGGAAGTAAAAGATGGATCGCATTATAAATTTCAAACTGGAGATAGCATAGAAAGCTATGTTATCGGGAAAATCCAAATAGATAAAAAATTTCTTAATGTATTTAGAAAAAAAGAATCAGGTACAAAACTCTCCAAATTCGAAAATCCCAACGATATAGTAGCTTATGTGGCCATTACCAAAGACAAGAAAAAAATAATACAGATAGATACGGATAACGATAGCAGTTTTCTGGATGAAAAAAAATACATTTCTGATGTTTCCGGCGGAACGCTTGGTGCAGAGGATGCTTTGAATTTTATTAATTTGGAAACCCAAATTCGTTACACTTCCGATTCTACAATTAAAAAAGATGACTCCATACCAATTGCTATCCTTACTAATTATAGAGATAAAAGTGACATGATTGGAGGAAATGAACTGCTCCAGATATACATATCACCCGGATTTTATTGGCATGGAAATTTTCTGTTCGATGGAGATACAATTCAACTGTATGTAAGTTCTGTCAATTTTTATTCTTTTTATAACGAAAAGAACACGAAAATAGTAATTGATTACAGAAACAGGTATGATAATATTAATTTTAGTTGTTTTTTAAACAAAAAATTTTTTATTAATAATTCCAGATTTGAATTTAGCCGTTTTGATTTTTATAATGGTGATGTGTATTTAAAACGGTGTAAAGGGGACAGCATTGGCAACCAACCTGACAATTATCTTGCATATTCTCCCGGTATTAACATAAATAATTATACGTTACTGTTTTTTACAGGTTCATGGTGTAAGCCGTGCAAAGAGGTGCTGAAAGAACTTTTTGTATTTCATGGTGCGATGGCCAATGTTGATATAATTAATATAAATCACGAGAAAGATTCTATGGAATTTGTTAATTATGTGAACCAGTACAAAATCCCCTGGCAGGTAATTTTAGATAAAACAACTCATAATTGGGAATCCTTTTATAAAGACACTTATGAAATTGATGGTTACCCAAATCTTTTTCTGGTAAACCCGCAAAGAAAAATCATAAGAAGAGCCAATAATAAATATGAATGCATTGATTTGCTCAATGAATTAAAATTAAAAGGCCCTAAAGCATTGGATAAGATTAGCAAATACTAACTAATTGGGTTAAAATTTATTTTATTATACAGTAAAAATATTTTTGTTTTTCTTGTTAACTTCCAATTTAATTTATTAATATTGATGCCTATTTAGTTGCAGAGTATTTGTAATTAAAAGAGTTTGTTTTATATCGTTGATTACGATGAGGTATGCGGTTCAATAGCAAAATAAAACTGACGAAACAAACCATAGCAAACCTGAAAAATTTGCTGCTATCCCTGTGGTTTTCCCTGATCGTTCTTGCCTCTTTCGGACAGACCCATGTGCTGAAAGGGATAATTGTTGACGATCTTTCACAAAAGCCGGTGCAGGGAGTAACCATCAAGGTGGAACACAGTAAAACCGGCACATTCACCGACAGGAACGGACGGTTCAGCCTGCCTTTGAAAAAACTGCCGGTAACACTTCAACTTACGGCTATCGGTTACGAGGCCATGATGCTCGATATTACCAAATATGTCAGCGATACGGTAAAGATACAGCTTAAACCACAAATTTATATGCTGGAAGGAGTTGCTATTTCGGCGAGTCCCGTTATTCCTGTTTTTAAGGACGACCATTATTCGGTTATGGATTATGAAATCATGGACGATAACCTGTTGTTGCTGGTCTATCGTTACCGGCTGAAGCGTTCGCAACTGATACTGCTTACCCGCCTGGGCGATACGCTTGATTATACCGATGCACCCGAAATTCCTTCAAAATTATATAAAGATGCCTTAGGAAATGTGCATTATGTTACCCAGGGCGGAACGGCTTACCAGTGTTTCTTTTACGCAGGAGCCAAAAAGCTGATTTTCCCTTACGTTACAAGTTATGATTCCCTTTATCGCTTAATGAAAAGTTATTCCTTTTCAATGGGAGATCGTCTGTATTTTCAGGAATACAGTCCCGATGGATTCACTACCGGCATTGGTTATTATGAAGGTTCCATAGGAAAACATTATGCCCGTTTCATCACAGATGAAAAGCGACTTCATGAAAAGATTAAAGAACAGACTACCTACAATTCTTTGAAAGACTATGAAAAAAGGGCGTGGGATATGTTTTACTATACGAAGATGGATGCACCCATGGTAAAATTAGGTGAGAACAAAATAGCTATTATTAACTTATCGAAAGATGAAATTGAAATCATGGATGCAGAGGCAAAGATCTTAAGTACCGTTCCTATTTCATTTCATAAAGAAGATGATATTGCTCCTCTGGAAGAACTGTTTCAGGTATTTGTATCTGGTAAAAAAAAGTGGGGAAAAAAGATACTTGTGGACGAACCTCAGCAAACAGCTTATACCTTTTTTGTCAGGAACGGCATTTATAGTATTAAACGTATCAATATATTCACTGGTGAACTGGAGGATTGCAAAGACATTCCGTACATCTTTCCAAAAAAGATTCAGGTGTACAAAGGCGAGGTGTATTTTTTATATAAAGGAGTAGAAGAAAAAGATAGATGGAAATTATTAAAAATGAAGGCTTGTAACTGACGCGGATAAAAATGAAGACGCGGATTAACGCGGAAAGAAACGGATAAAAAAAAGAAAATGATATTTTATGGCTATCTGGCTATTTGACCAATAAATTAAAAATTAGTAACACATAAAATATCCATAAGGACAATGTCCAAACAAACCGAAAATGATATTTTATGGATATTCCATTTGACCAATAAAAAATAAAATTAATAACAAATGAAAAACGCGGGTAGATCACTATTCTTAGTCTGTCTTTTTCTTGCTTCACTTGCATCGTACGGACAGACGCATGTACTGAAAGGGATAATTGTTGACGACCTTTCACAAAAGCCGGTGCAGGGAGTAACCATTAAAGTGGAACACAGTAAAACCGGTACATTCACCGACAGGAACGGACGGTTCAGCCTGCCTTTGAAAAAACTGCCGGTAACGCTGCAACTTACAGCCATCGGTTACGAGGCAATGGTGCTCGATATTACCAGATACGTCAGCGATACGGTAAAGATACAGATTAAACCACAAATTTATATGCTGGAAGGAGTCGCCATTTCAGCCAGCCCCGTTATCCCGGTTTTTAAGGACAATCATTATTCGGTTATGGATTATGAAATCATGGACGATAACCTGCTGTTGCTGGTCTATCGTTACCGGCTGAAGCGTTCGCAACTGGTACTGCTTACCCGTCTGGGTGATACGCTCGATTATACCGATGCTCCCGAAATTCCTTCAAAATTATACAAAGATGCCTTGGAGAATGTGCATTATATTACCCAGGGTGGAAGAGCTTACCAGTGCTTCTTTTACACAGGAGCAAAGAAACTAATTTTTACAAGCATCACCCAATACGATACCCTGTATGATATCATGAAGAATTTCATTTTTTCAATTAATAATCGTTTGTATTTCCAGGAATACAGCCCTAATGGATTTATTACCGGTATTGGTTATTGGCAGAGTTCCAAAGGGAAACATTATACCCGTTTTATCAAGGACGAAAAGATGATTTGGCAAAAGAAAGACGATAAAATATTTTTCGCAAAAATGGAAAAGATGGGATTACCGATTTATCCCTGTCCAGCCGATAACATGTTTTATTATAAGAAAATCAATGCACCACTGTATAAATTTGGCGACGACCGGATGTTGTTATTCAATTTTCCGAACGATTCCATCGAAATTCTGGATACGGGAACGAACATCATCAGTGGGATACCCATTACCTTTCATAAAGGAGATGAACTTAATTTTGGAAACCAGCTCGGACAGGTTTTTAGCAATGTCGGAAAGTCTTTCATTTTGGGGAATGATAAGTGGGGTAAAAATATCCTGATGGATGTCCCTGCCGAAAAAGCCTATACGTATAACATGAAAAATGGCATTTACCATCTTAAGCAAATCAATCTTTATACCGGTGAATTAGATGATTGTAAGAGTATACCGTTTATTTTTCCCAAGAAGGTTCAGATATACAAAGGCGAGGTGTATTTCCTGTACAAAGGTATTGGAGAAAAGGATAAATGGAAATTGCTAAAAATGAAGGTTTGTAACTGACGCGGATAAAAATGGAGACGCGGATTTGCACGGAAAGGCACGGATAAAAAATAAAGACGCGGATTAACGCGGAGGGGCACAGATAAAAAATAATGAGGACGCGGATTAACACGGAAAGAAACGGATAAAAAAATAAAACGTATGAAAAAACTATTACACATTGAGACGACGAGCAAGATACTTAAAGCTTTTTTCAAAGTTTATAATGTTCTTGGCTATGGGTTTCTCGAAAAGGTATATCAAAATGCTATGCTGATTGAATTACGGGCAATGGGGTTTAAATGCAACAATCAACAGCCTGTTAAAGTATATTATGGAGATCATCTTGTAGGAGATTATTATGCCGATATTATCGTAGAAGATGCTGTGATTTTAGAGCTAAAAGCAATTGAGACTATAGCTCCTGAGCATGAGGTTCAACTTGTAAACTATCTTAAAGGGACAGGAATTGAAGTCGGGCTTTTACTGAATTTTGGACCAAAACCTCAGTATAAGCGGAAGATATTAACTCATGAATATTTAAAGAGTTTAGAAGCTGGAAAAAATGAAGACGCAGATTAACGCGGAAAGGCACGGATAAAAAAACGAATCCGTTTTAATCAGCGCAAATCAGCGTCAAAAAAGAATAAAGACGCGGATTAACGCGGAAAAGCACAGATAAAAAAATAAATCCGTTCTAATCAGCGCAAATCAGCGTCTAAGAAAATAAAGACGCGGATTAACGCGGAAAGGCACGGATGAAAAACGAATCCGTTTTAATCAGCGCAAATCAGCGTCTAAAAAAATAAAAACGTAAATGAAAAATTTTCTTAAATCTATTCCGGCAATTATTATTTTCTTATTGATTTTTTCCGGTGTTCAGGCTCAAAATACGAAGACCGTTAATGGGATTGTCCTTGATTCTATCACCCGCCAGCCTGTTTCCAACGTAAATATCTCTGTCGATCAATCGTCGGGGACAACAACGGATGAACATGGCAGGTTCAGTCTGAACATCAGGAAAAGAGACCGGGTAATGGTGCTTTCTCATTTAAGTTATCTGCACAAAACAATAGACCTGTCGCAGACAAAAATACAGATTGACACGATTCTCCTTAAGCCTAAGATCATCGAACTTCCCACCTTTGAACTTTCCACTAAAAATTACGTTTCGGTAAAACAAACAGAGGCCATTATGGATTATGCCATTACAGGCGATCTTGTCGTTTTACTGCTTCATATCAATGGCAAAACGGCGCTCGAATTTCATGACCTGTATAATCCGGCCAGCGTTTTGTTCAGACAACTCATCCCTTTTAAAGCCAACAGCCTCTTCACCGATTTCTTTTATCAGGTTCATCTGATGGCTGACGATTCCGTAAGACAATTGCATGTGGATGACAACAAAAACATTTCCTTTTATTCCGCAGTATCGCGTAAACATTTCGACCAGGTGATGGGTAACACACTTGCCATTACTTCTAAAAATATTATTACCGTGGAATCCAATACTTTTTCGCAGCAATACGATTATTATTTAATTGGTATTGACTCCGCCTACCGGAAATGTTTTTTTAAAATTTACGACAAACAAAAGCAAAGGGAAATCGCTCAAAGATATGGAGAAATGTCTGCTGTACAAAGTGTATATAATATTATATTAGACTATTACAATGTTACCCCGGAAATGTCGGAGGACCCTGGTCAACGAAAAGTTTCTTTGAACCTGTTTCAAAAGAAAGCGGTTTTCAAAAACATTTCAAAATCATCGTATAATCCGGTATTTGTGAGAAACAACAGCATTTTTGTGTTTGACCTGGTGAATAATCAACTCTGTATTTTTGATAAAACGGGACAGAAGCTAAAATCGGTGATGATTAGTTTTAACCTTGAACAAGGCTTCCGCAAGATCATACAGAGTTATTTAAACGGCGATTTTTATTGTTATAAAATGACCAACGGAACCGGTTATATAAGCAGGATGGATACGGAGACCGGGAAAATATTGCCGTATATCCGGATCAGTGATGGCTTTTTTCCCGAGGATATCCAGATAAAGGATAAAACGATATTTTATCTCGCCAAGAGCACATTCGATTTGGGAAGAAAATTGTTTTGGTTGAAGCCGGCACTAACCAATTAGCACATTGCTGAATCAGGATTTACCAAAAAACCACGAAGTGGTTAAATATAAACAGTTCCGAATGCAATTCGGGGTAAAAATGTTCTGCAACCCATGAACCCCGGCAGGGGTTCAATATGGCTATAATTGAACCCTTACAATAGACTTTGCTTAAATTTAGCAGCTTTGTGTATCATTTAGTTTTCAATCTTTTCAATTTTCTTTATGGTATAATAATCTCTGGCACAATCCGGATTTCCGGATCTGTTTTTTGAGCAAGCATCCCAGACTACGCCCAATTCAATATACACCGGAATCGGTTTATCAATTTCGTATCCAACAATCTTGCTGATTATTGCATCGTTCGATTTTATCGTATCATTTCCATATTTTATAGTCCAGCCCCAGCAACACATGCATTTTTCAGAATTGAAGCTAATGATCTCTGCGTTACTTTTTATTGAATTTTCTTTCCTGTCGCATGAGATACAGGAACAAATCAGTAATACTATTAATCCTATCTTTTTCATCTGTAAATTAATTTAAATGAAATTATAAATTTAGCAAAATTTCAAGAAACAAAACATTTAACAATCAGTCTTGGTTTCCAGATTAGCAAACCGCACGATATCCTATTTATTAGTGATTGGTTTTTTATTTCTCATTCGTTTGTTTCGTTTTTGTCCATGGAACACATTCTTCCGTATCGCTTATATGTAATTTTTCAGAACATCGATTATTATATTTATCATCATAGTCTAAAATGCAGAGTAAAGATAATTCTATGTACCAAATGCAAAGTTGTAATGCTTCATAAATAGCCATTGGATCAATAGCACTAAGTTTTTTTCTCTTCTCTACTTGAGAATGAACAATTGCATTTCTAATTTGAACAATTGCTTCTGGTGCATCATTAATTTCTTTGTTATTGTCAACAAATGTTTGTAGATGTGTAAATGGATTCGGAATTGATTGTGGTATATTTAATTGTGAGATTAATAATCTAATTTTATTTGAAGCATTTATGGTTTCAGAATCTTTTCCGAGAATAAATTTTTTATTTTCTATTATCCACCAATTATATAATAGTTCTAAAGCGGTTTGTGCCATTATTAAAGAACCTTTTGAAAATCCAGAATTACCATTAGCTTCAACATACCAATGTATCAGAGAAGTTAAAAAATTTTTATTGTCATCGTCTTGCCAAAATTTACTGAAATTTTGCCATAGTTCATTAAGACTTTTTATTGAATGACTTTGAGGCCAAGTATGAACAAATTTGTAACTGTCTATGAGGTGATTTGTATAATCGCACCAAATTGTTTGATTATCATAAATGCCTTTAATAAAAAGGGCTGAAGTTCGTCTGCCATTTAAAAAAGTTAGGAAAGTATCAAGGCAATGAAAAACATCTTTGCTTTCTTCAAAAGTTATAGAACTCCTTTTGCCTGTCAATTCACCGCCATATAAAATAATATAGCCACCTTTTTCTTTCAATGATTTAAATTGTTCTTCATAGCGTTGGCATTTGTCTATTATAATAATATAATTGTCATTTTCCAGTCTTAATCTGTTCATTGAAATGGAAATATTATCTTCTGTTATTTTCTTTACAGTAGATCCGATAAACTCTATAAGATTTGGAATTGAAAAAGTTAATTTATTAACAGCAATTGATTTATCTCCAAATACAGCTTGTTTTGATAAAATACCTTTAATATGTGAATTGCTATTTAAACCACCAAATTGTGTATTTGTAATGAGCCCTTGTCCAAATTCTAAACCATTAATTATTATTTTAAATGGATTTGGCTCATCAATAAATTTATATAAATCAGTTACATCAACAAGTGTATTTCCGTAAAAATTTGCTCCTGAATTTGGTGTCCAATTATAGTAAATAATTCCAGTTATTTTGATTTCGGATACCCCATTTTTTATTATATAATCTCCTTCAAAAATTTTAATTGGAGAATTAGCTTCTGTCATTTCAATGGAGCTATCAATTATTTCTGGATAGTCTTTAAATTGATCTAAAATTTCGTCTTTTGTCATTAAGTGATATTTATTTTTAATATAATTTCATTATCTTATTAAAATTATTGCCAATTCAAATATCCATCTTTCAAACCAATCCCATACATTATTTACTGACAGTACAAAACTGTCCAATTTGGCATAAGTTTTCTGTATTGCTAAATCTCAAATCAGCAATCAACTATCAACAAACAACTATCAACTATCCGGTTCCTCTTTCGTATGTTCGCCTCCATGTCCCAGGTCAAGGATTATGCGGGCGCTGAGGTATTGCTGGTAAAAATCAGGATGTGTGGTACGGAAAGCAAGCATGATGTTATCCATCTTTTTCTTCAGGAAATCGTTGGTCTCCGTAAAAATCTCTTCCATATTACGGGTAGCCGTCTTGCTTACGCCCACGGCTTCACGTTTTTTGGGTATCATGGCATTAAAAGCGGCGCGTTTGGTCATCAGCAGTTCCAGGTCCTGTTCGCTTACCATAAACCCGGCAAGTCCTTCTTTATACGGCATGGCGGCATCATACACTACCTTACCGGCATTCACCAACTGGAGTTCACTCATCCGGTTCAGCTTGTATTCCGTATAATTCACCATGCCTAATAAGGTATTGTTGCCAGCGCTGGCAGCAAAGCCCTTGGTTCCATCGCATACCTTGAGTATAGAACCGGTGTAATCGTTTTTAACTACTAATTTGTCGGCAGTGATGCCGCCGGATGATTTCATTTGTACCGCATTCAGGTCGTCTACATCTTCAATATTTTCTTTAAGCAGCAACCTGCCTTCCCTGGCAGGAGCAACCGTTTCTACAATTTCCTGGTTGTCGTCCAGGACCAGCGCCACATTTTTATACATGCGAAGCCAGTTACGTTGTTTTTCCTTCATAGCAGTTAGTTTTTGTGGAGTTTAGGCTACTAAAGTAGTAAATTATCATAAAATACGTACAACAATAATCAAATTTTTTTCACTTTTTTTAAATAATTTTTTAAAAAACAACATAAATTCTTAATATACAATGGTATACTGATCAAAAATGCATTAGTAGCTGAATATCATTAAAATATGAATCGGGGGAACAACGGGATAATTTCCTGTATAGCAGTTTGTATTCGGATGTCTCTTTTGCCTGTTTGCAAATGGGGAAGGACAAATGGTTATTGCCGGATGACAATTACCGGGCTATAACGGATGTTGCCAAAACGGGGAACATCATTGCAGGAAATGCGACCGGAATTGTGATAACAGGAATTCCTGTGGGGATGACTGAAAATGTTATGGTGATGAAGAGAAGATGCTACTGTGCGACCGGCAGTGCATATACTATCACCGGCAGATGGCTTTGTGAGCATCGGAAACAGCCATTGTGCCAGGTGAAATTCATCTTGTGATGACCGGCAACGCTATTGTGATAACCGGAAGATGCCACTGTGCGACCGGCAGTGCACATACTATCACCGGCAGATGGCTTTGTGAGCATCGGAAACAGCCACTGTGCCAGGTGAAATTCATCTTGTGATGACCGGAAGCGCTATTGTGATAACCGGAAGATGCCACTGTGCGACCGGCAGTGCATATACTATCACCGGCAGATGGCTTTGTGAGCATCGGAAACAGCCACTGTGTTACATGAAATTTACTTTGTGATGACCGGAAGCGCTATTGTGATAACCGGAAGATGCCACTGTGCGACCGGCAGTGCACATACTATCACCGGCAGATGGCTTTGTGAACACCGGAAGCTGCCACTGTGCCTGTTGGAGCTTAGGAACAACCGCCGGAAGCGCCTTTTTTCTTTCCCGATTTCAGCATCGGAGGCTTGGCTCCTCCGCCTGCGGGAGCCGCTACGGCTCCGGGAGTGGCGACGGGGGCTGCTCCACCTAAGGTGAGTCCGGCTCCTTTGCGTAAATCATATTTTGCAAACTCATCATCCGGACTGGTTGCCGGTGGCTGCTGAGGGTTGAGTATGGTTTCGGCCCAATAGTTTAATCCGCCCTGCAAAACGTACATGTTCTGGTAACCCAATTGCCGCGTAAGCATCCAGGCTTCGTTTGCCTGAAGGGTTCCGTTGGAATAAAAGACATTCATTTTCTGACTTTGATTCAGGATGTCTTCATTTTCTTTGGCTAAAAGGTTATTCAGCGGGATGTTCAGCGCTCCCGGCAGGCTGAATTTGTCGAACTCGGCTTTGCTGCGCACATCAATCAGTTGCAGCAGGGGATCTTTCTTAACCAGCATATCGGCAACCTCATCGGTTGTCATGAATTGCTTACCTGTTTTGGCTTCATCAAGCAATTGTTTTGCCGTCAGTTTATAGGGTTTGGTTTTGTTTTCAGGCACCGCAGCAATGATCAGTCCTAAAAATACAATCACCACCGACAGGATTATTCTTGGTTTAAGCATCTTTTCCATAACTATTCAATTTATTAAAATCAACAAACATCAATCAATCCCGAAAAGATCGGGACTAAGCCTGCGGCTTAGCAAACAACTATCAACTATCAACAATCAATCAACAATCAACTATTAATATTCTTCCCTCGGAAATTTCTTTTCGGCCCATTCGCCTATCCAGAACATCATCACCGCAGCAATGATGATCAGTAAAGCGGTAAGTCCTGAAGACAATCCGATGAAATCGGAAAACTTGGGTGAACCTAAATTCTTGGCTAAATATAAACCTTTTTCCAACGGATAAAGTTCGCCGAAAATAAAGATACCGATAAACAAGCCCAGGACAAATACCATACCGTCAATCTTCCCGATGGCAGCTCCGCATATGCTGGTTCCAGGGCAAAATCCGCCGATGATAAAGCCTATTCCCATGATCACTCCTCCCACGATGGCAGAATAGACATAGGTTTCGTTTACAAACACAAGGCTGAGGTCAACCCAGCCGAAAAGGCTGAAGAATAATAATCCGAGCATGCAGGTGATGGCTCCCGTGAAAAATACTTTTAACACTACGGTATCGTAACCATAGAATACTCCGGCTAACTTCCGGCTCGACGAAAAACCACATTGCTCCAGCACAAAGCCAAAGCCAATACCGATTAAAAAGGCTAAAAACAGGTTGGTGTTTTCAGATATAATGCCATTTACTACTAAAGGTCCCATGAGGTTAAGGTTTAAAATAAAAATTTATAAGGATAATTTCTAACTACTATCAACTAACAACTGTCAACAATCAACGAATCAAATCCAGTTTTTACGGAATACATAGGCGAAAGCGAAAGCCGTTCCGAAGATACAAGCCATGGTAAGAAATCCGCCTAACGAAAGCACGCCCATGCCGCTCAACGCAGCGCCGCTGGTGCAGCCTCTGCCAAACTGAGCGCCGTAGCCGAACAGTATTCCGCCGATCAATGCCATGATTAATCGCTTGCGCGAAGTGATTTTTGGCGAATGTTCCACTTTAAATTTCAAACGTCTGGCCACAACTCCCGACAGGAATCCGCCGACAATTACTCCGAGCATTTCGTAAACCAGCCAGGAATTCATTGGGTTTCCCGGATGTGAGTCGGAATATTCCTTGTAGAACAAAGCTTTTTCGGCATGCCGGGGAGCGACCGTTTGTACGCCTGCCACTATCGTACTCTTGATGGCTCCGCTGGCTCCCAGTCCGCGTCCGGAAATAAAATTGGACGCCAGTAGCACCAATCCCAATAATACACCTCCAAGGTAAGGGTTTAGATATTTTGTCTTTTTCATTGTGATTATTTTATAGTTATTCTGATATAAATTCGTAATTCGTAATTCGTAAATCATCAATTAATAAAGCCACCGGCTTGTCTGTCCGGCATAAGCAATGATAAACCTAAGCATTAAACTTCCAAACAGCACAAGAATAGGAGCGATTACCGCCGGAACATGATATTTACGTAGTTCAAGGATTTCGAGGATAGCGGGAATAATCATTCCGATAAGCACCACAAAAATCCAGAACGGGGCGGTATATTCTCCGCCAAGGAATAATTGGGCAGCATCTATCTGCACCTGGGTACTTGCCAGGAAGCCCATAAACATGTGAATGATCAGGAAGAGTTCTATTCCGATGACCATCAGGTCGATTTTGGCAAGACTCATTCTTTCGAAATGCGATTTGCTCATCAACACAATAGTGGCGGCTCCGGCAGAAATTCCGGAAGCTAAAAACAAAGGTCCGAGGATGGAGGTATTCCACAACGGACGGGCGTTAAAGGCAGAAAAAAGAATGCCGGTATAAACTCCGAGTATGATTGAAAAGAATAAGGCAATCCACGATAAGGTCTGAATGTTTTTCCTGAAGAATTTTTCAAGTTCTTTCAACCAGTTGTATTTCCAGTCCCAGTTGGGAAAAATCTCCGTTATATTCAAGGCGCACCATATAAAAGAGACAGGAGTAATCACCATCAGTGTCCATGCTCCCCACGACATGGGCGATTCAAGCCTGAGTGTGGAATAAAGTTGCCAGAAATACATTTTATGTTTCAAATCCCAGAAGAGGGCAATCAAACCGATAATCAAAATAAAGGGCGTGATGAAAGGAGCAATTTTTGTCGCCACGGGATAATCTTTTTCTTTACCACGCAGCGTATAATAGGCGGCGAAAAACAGTATACCGGCAGCCAATCCTCCCAGAAACAGGTACAAAGGAATCTGCCAGTGCCAGATATTAAGTTGCGGGTCGATGGAGGGATTCATTCTTCCGCTTACGATAAGTTCCTCTTTCATATTATTAGTTGATAGTTGTTAGTTGATGGTTGTTAGGGCTTTTAGATTTTCTTTTGAAAGTAGTTTATAAATCCGTTGATTAATTTTTTATTGACTGAAATCAAATCCAGAATGATGTTTAATGTTTCTTCATTAATATACTTTTGATCAAACGAAATATAGGTCTGAGTTTCTAATTCATAAACTGAGCCTCTGGCAATATAAATAAACTGTAATGTATCTTTGCTATGGTTTCTCCCACAACCTTCGGCGATATTTGATGGTATGGAAACGACACATCTCCGCATTTGAATGATCAGTCCGAAAGCTTCATTCTGAGGAAAATTAGTAGTAATTGTATAAATCAAATTTACCAGTTCCCGGCTTTTTAACCAGACATTCAATTCTGTATATTCTTTATAGTTACTACAATTTTCCATCAATGATTAATTACGATCAACCAAACAACTAAACCAAAAAGTATAATTGAGGTTGGGTTCCAGCTTCGGGTATCAGGGTTTTCCATTTGCGATGAGCAAGCACTTTTGAAACAGGGCTTGATGGGTCATCCAGATCGCCAAAGTACAGGCATTTGGTAGGACAAACAGAAACACAGGCCGGATCAAGTCCATTATCCACGCGGTTGTGCAGGCAGAAAGTACATTTATCCACATATCCATCAGGATGAGGAAAACGGGCATCATACGGACAGGAAGCGATACAGGCGCCACATCCGATACACTTGTTATGAGTTACCAAAACCACGCCACCATCTTCAAAATGACTGGCACCCGTTGGACAACAACGCACACAGGGTGCATTTTTACAATGATTGCAGCGTTCGGAACGGATTTCCGTTACCAGATCGGGATACGTACCATCCGTAATTTCTACCACCCAATCGCGGGCATAACCTAAAGGAACATCATTTTCCGTCTGACAGGCAACGACACAATCGCTGCAACCTACACATTTTTTGGTGTCTACCGCCATGGCATATCTCATGATATCGTCTCCTTTTTATCTAATTTGAAAGTTACAAAATTTCCCCGCATGCCGGTTCCGCCCATGATGGGATCGGTCATTACCTTTGTGATTAATTCCGAATCGCTGGCGCCACGGCCATATGCCCGGCTTAGTTTTTTTTCGGAATGTCCAAAACCATGAACCATATAAACACTGTCCCAGCGGATTCGTTCGGTTATCCTGACTTTTATGGAAAAGCTCGAAACAACTCCATCCTGGTTCTGAAGGTAAACTTTCTGATCTTTTTTTAGGCCCCATTCGGTGGCAACCTTCGGGTTGACCCAAAGTGCATTTTCGTCCATCAAATCGGTAAGATTGGGATTGTTGGCCGTTCGGCTAAAGGTATGCATGGGCGCACGACCATAATTCAGACGATAAAAACCTTCGGGTGGTTCGGGATGCGGCACATAAACCGGTAATGGATCGAACCCGGCGGCAAGAAAGTCGTTGGAGTAAAGTTCTATTTTACCCGAAGAGGTATCAAATTTATAATCCGAGCCATCGGGAATATATAAATCTCCATTTTGCCTCGGATATTTTTTAACGCCAAGGGTTTGCATCTCTTTTAAGGAAGTTCCCATTTGTTTCAGTTTCCAGTCCAGTTCTTCTTCTATGGTTTTGAAAGGGAAATAGGCTTCCAGACCTAATTTACCGGCAAGTTTTTTTGCCATCCACCAGGCGGGTTTGGTATTATTTTGGGGCTCTGCGGCAGGCATACGCAAAGCGATAAGCGGTTCGCGCTGTTCGGCAACCCGTATATCGTCGTAGCGTTCCAGATAAGTGCATTCAGGCAGAATTACATCAGCCCATCCGGTAATTTCCATGGGCATGGTATCCACGGCAACTAATAAATCAAGGTTTTGGATTGCCTGGAGTGTTTGCTTTTTATCGGGGAGGGTTGTGATTAGGTTGGTTCCAACCACAAACCAGGCTTTGATATTTTTATCTCTTCCTGGTTTAGGGATGGAAGCATCTACCAGAACATTGGAAACCCCGGTATTTGCAAATGCAAATTTTCCATCGGCAAGCGCGCTCCATTCCCATTCAGGTTTTGGGAATTCGGGTAAAGGAAATTCCGGAAGAGCAACACTATCGGGAAAGAAAAAACCACCCCGTCTGCCCCAGGAACCTAAGAGTGCATTTAGAATTGCAACCGCACGTATCCTTTGGGTGTCATCGCCATACCAGGTTACGTGCCGTCCCGGATGAACAAGTACCGCCGGAGAAGCATTAAACATTTCTTTTGCCGTGCGACGAATAACGTCAGGAGCAATGGTAGTGATTCCGTAAGCCCATTCGGGAGTAAAGTTTTCGACATGAGCCTTCAGTTGTTCAAAACCATTGCAATATTTCTCAACAAATTTTTTATCGTACCATTCTTCTTTTATCAGCACATGTATCCACGAAAGCAGCAATGCCAAATCGGTTGCGGGCTTGATGGGCAGCCAGTATTTTGATTTACCGGCAGCCGTCGAAAAACGGGGATCAACGGTAATAATGACAGCACCTTTATCAATGGCATCCGACATTTCCTGAACCTGGCTGTTGTGCATATTTTCGCCCAGATGCGAACCAATCAAAACCATACATTTGGCATCGCGGATATCTAATGGTTCGGGCGAGTGTAATTCAGTTCCGAAAGTTGCCAGAAAAGCTATTTCTCGGGGGCCCTTGCATTGTGCAAATGAAGGGGCTGCCGTATTGTTGGAACCAAAGGCACGGAGCAGAGTAGTAAAATATTTGCCGCCAGAACCGTGTTTGAACAACGCAATACTTTCGGGACCGTGTTCGGAGGCAATTTTTTTCATTTTTTTGGCAATGAAGTCAAAGGCTTCGTCCCAACTTGCTTCCCTGAAACCTTGTTTTCCCCGTTCGGAAGTACGGATTAACGGAGTTTTAAGACGGTCGTTATCATAGTACATACCAACGCCGCCGGTTCCGCGGGGACAAAGCCTGCCATTGCAATGTGTATCATCCTCGTTGCCTGTTATTTTCTTGATGCTTCCGTCTTCATGATGATAAACCCATCCGGCGCATTGCCAAAAGCAGATTTCACAGTATGTGGGTGTTCGTTCGGCTATATGATGACCTGAGGGGAGCTGACTGAAAAATTTGGTGATCGGAGAATTTCCTTTTGCCAGACGTAGCCCTCCGCCGGCAAGCGCCAAACCACCAACGCTCATTGCAGATATTTTTAAAAATTGCCTCCGGGTTTTCATGCAAATTCTGTGTTAGTTAAAATTATTATTACATAAATGTATATATGGGCATGTAAATTTATTACAAAAATAAATAAAAACCGGATTTTTAATAAACAAAAACACAAAAATTTAGTTTTTCTTTATTCCCGGGAAATAGGTATTGGTTATCAGTATTATTCTGTTGTTAACATGAAAGTTAGGCATAATTACTGAATTACAATCTTTTTTACTTCAGTAAATTTTTTTCCGGTTAGTCGCAGGAAATAGATACCTCTGGTAATTTTACTAATATTCAGGCAAAAAATTGCGTCTTCTGTATTTATTTTTTCTTTTACCAACGTTTTTCCCTGTAAATTAATTAGTTCTATCCTATTAAATGTATTTTTACTGCTTACATTTTTAATAAAAATAAAATCTTTTGCCGGATTTGGATAGATCAAAATGGGAGATTGTTCGCCATTATCCGGGATATGTGTACAATCATTTACGGTGATAAATTCTTTTTTCTCAAGAGTAATATTATTGGTGCCATCAGAAACCGTCAGGGTTACGTCATATTTTCCCGGGTTTTCATAGGTAACGGCAGGTTGTTTTTCGTCGGACGACGACGGATTGCCTCCGGGGAAAGACCATTGCCACGAAAGGATATTATCGTAGGAATCATCTACAAAATTAACGGTACTATTTTGGCAAACAGAGGTATTATCTGCATGAAAAAATATTTGGATAGTTGAGTTGTGGACATTAAAAAAATCCAGATAATCGTTAAACAGTTTTGTTTTTGCCAGCGGATCATTATCATTTACTAAATTTCCAAATTCGATCATGGAGCCGATGGCTTTATAGTTTGTTCCGGTATGGGCAAACTGAACACATTCCGGATTGTCTGCCACATTATTGAACAGAGAATAAGAGTTGTCACCGGGAGTAATCCGGAAAACAGCAATGTAAGGCAGGCCCATATAGTTGAAATTTTGTCCCTGGGTGATTGTGTTATTTTGCCCGGTTATCGTATCAAAAGAATATCTTGAACATAATTCGTGGTTGTAATGAAATAATCCATGAACAGAAACCGGGTTGTTAAAATGCCATGTTTTATACCCTTCCATATAAAGATTGCCGCCATTATTTAGATATTCAGATAAATAAGTTCCTTCAGCAACAGTTAGTGTATGAGAAAACCCGAAAGATCCGAGCAATAGAAATACACAGGGAGCAGGACTCAAATGGGGAGGGATTGAATCTATTATTTTATAAGACATCTGCAGAGAATTAAGAATGGGTTGCAGACTGTCGGCAGTGACAGAACTTGAGGAAAGGTTAATGATTATCACTGAAGGAGTCCCAATTTTCAAAGGATAATGAAAAACAGTATCATTACCATTACTACTTTTCAGCGAAACAGAAAAGGTTGTAGTATATTCCAAAGGAGTATTCCTGGAGGCGGAAATTAAAAACCGCTGATATGAACAAAGAGAAGGTTTCAGTGAATCTATATAAAGTGTTCCGGAAGATAGTAAAGAAACGTAAGGGTCATTAAGAGTAAGTTCTATAGTATTTTCTTTTGAGGTAATTGATCCAGTATTAATTATGGGAATAATCAATTCCGCGGTTTCGCCAGGATCAAGCTCCTTGTTACTACCGTCAAAAATATAAGGTTCTTTCATTTCAACCCTTGGAGAAACAATGGTTACCGGAAGTTTTTCCCCCCATTCCTTATTATTTGATTCTGCGGATATTACCAGGGAAGAAACAAAGCCATCGGGAAGAAAATTTTGTAAATTAAAACAAAATGCGTTGGAAACAAAAATGCTGTCGCCGGGGTTTAAAAGTGGAATTGTTTCTGTGCTATCAACGACATTAAAAATAGTGTTGGGATCTCTAAGGTGAAGTATAATGTTTTGCAAGGGTATTGTACTGATGTTTTTTACAGAAAGATCAACATTTGCATTTTCACCCAATTGAAGTTTGTCATCGTTTCCGGCAAGATAACATGCACTAATATTTAGTCCGCTGGAAACCGTAAAAGTTTTTTTGGTAGAAATCATATTGTCATCGCATACCTGCACGGTGATATCATAAATGTTGGAAACATTGGTATTTCCAAAAGTAAGAATACCTTCTTTACTTAACATAAGGTCATTTGGATATTCCTCCGGTAAGTAACGATACGACTTTAAAGCTCTTTGATTCATATCCCATTCGTATTCCAACTGATAGTTTACTTCATTTCCTTCAGAAATTCCCAAAGCAAAAGGATATTGATTTGCATTTAGCATATCCCCGTATATGATTTCAAATTCTCCGGAAGGATAAAGCCGGATACATGTATTTAAAGTAATGGGAAAGCCTGATGGAGTGCCGGCAATACTCCATCGAATACCAACCCATTGGGGATTAATTTCGTACCAGCATTCAATGTTGGAAAAATCTTCCATTTTTTCAGAAAATGCTGTGCAAATACTTTTTAACGATTCCATCATTAATACTTCATCTTTACAATATGGATAAGGATAGGTGTTTTTCTGAAAAGCAATGAACCCATTTAAGTTTATGTAAATGGAATCGTATAAATGGCCATAAAATGGAAATTGAAAGGGTAATGCAATTCCAACACTTGGAACAGAAAGATTTGGCGGATCTAAGCTATTTTGGTTGATGAAGGGTATTGGAGTATTCGCCTGATATTTAGAATAATTTTTTATGAGATTCCAGGAATATGGAGCGCTGCCTCCCTGTGCTTGTAATTGCTCCGTGTAAGGTTGTTCCGGGACAAACGCAGGAATAGAGTTATTGGTAATTTGTACTTTGTCAAAATTAACAATTCCATTTACTGCAAGCATGGTGGAGGAATTGTTAGCTATGGTGACATTGTGCTGTGGAGATTCAAACTCCTGCACTCCGTTATTATAGCTGAAGACAGAAAAATCCTGTACAATCCCATCTGCATTGTTTGAGGCATCTTTTTCGGCAACGATCAGGAAAAATTTCGCTGGCTCTCCGGAGCTGATATAGCTTAACAAAGGAGTGATATCTAATCCGAATTCAATGGTTTTATAGAAATCGGCGGTGTCAATTCCCTGCATAAAATGCGCTCCACCCTGGTAATTATAAATGGGGAAACCCATAACATGGTCAGGAAATATTTTTGATGTATCGGTAGTTACCCCGGCTTTTATACAAATGTCTTTCCTGCTATTATGAGTCATTTTCACTTTCATTGTTAATAGTGGTTCATAATTTGTTTTGGGCTTAACAGCATATCCTGATTGTTCCGAAACGCCTCCTTCACCATAGTTTTTGGCCATAGCGCTATACAAAACATAGCAAAAACCGGAGTTGGCCCAATCCTTTCCAAAAGAGTTTGCATAAATAAAAGCGCCAATTTCCCAGTCTCTTACATCAATTACACCATCATTGTTATTGTCGAGTTGATTGGAATAAATACCGTCTCCATTTAAATCATACCGTATCGAATCGTTATAACCAACGATGGTCATGGCATGACCTGCCGGTATTCCCCAATTTATTGTAATATTTTTTCCGGCTTCAGGGGTTCCTTCCGGTATAATATTACAAACCCATGAACCGCCAGCATTAAATGTAAAAACACCACCGGTAGGCGATCCGTTCAGATGATCGAAAAGATAGGCTTTTGCGGTTAGTATTCCTTCTTCCGTATTCAACGGGATACGGGAAACCTCGGAAAGGCGGTTATGCATACCATGATAATATTTGTCGTATCCATTCATCCACAACTTGTCTCCAACAATAGAATCATAGCCGTAATTTGCAATATTGGGAATTCCCTGTTTTTTAATCACATCAAAACTGTAGAAAAAACTTACGCCGTTCCAGCCTTCGTTATTCAGATAATTCCAGGTATAGTGTGAAGGATATTTATTTTCAGGTATATCGGCAGGAATATTTCTTTGTCTGTCTGTTTCGTAAGTAAAATTATAATAAACGCTACTTTCCTGCTGACAGGAAGGGAATGTTAATTGGTTAGTTATTTCTGGGAAAAAAATCAGTTTTGAATTGTCCACATAGGAGGGAAGCGTTTTGGAATCGTAATCAGGAGGTAATTTCAGCACCGGAAGCCGGGAAGAAATTTCCCTGATTGCATTTTCCACTTTTTTTTGTTTATCATACTCTTTATTTGTCGCTTGACTGAAGCAACGGCTTTCAATCAGAATAAAAATGAAAGCTAAAATAAATAACCGTTTCATAGCTTGTTTTATATTTCATGCAATATTATAAAATATTGGTTAAACAATATATAAATCAGGAAAAAAATCCTATAATATTGAATTTTGTTGTTTTATGCAGATTGATATTTTTGGAATAAAACGTTAACAAATAATCATTTTCAGATTTATTTATTTTGAAACTTCATCATCTCAAGCCAGCCTTCGGCATTACAAATGATACCGGCTATTGATTTTACGGGATGGCCAATCATTTCCTTTGATTTTGGAATATTTCCTATCATAATCGGTAAGATGCTGAATGCCATTGAAACGGCAATATAAATATTCCGGAAACCTTTTCGGAAAAGGAATGTCTTAACCAGCGGATTCCGTAATTCAACGCTCAAAGCCGAAAAACTCAGCACAATCAAAATGGCGCGAATGTTCATTTCCAGACCGATGATTAATCCACCGGTAAAATTGCCGTTTTTCCAGAAGAAACCTGCCAAAAGGGTAACAATAATCAATTGAATCCAAAAAATGGGTTTTTTCAGACGCCGGAGAATATTCCGGTAGTAATAGATACAAAATCCGGCATATAGGGCAACCAAAGCGGTTCCTATGTAGAAATTGAAAAAATTAAGTACCGTGAGTCCGGCAGGTATGATTAAGAGATGTATTAGCAGTAAACCGAGCCTGAATTGTTGTTCGGAATTCAGGTTAAACAATTCCCGGTTGGGAATATCAGTTAATGAAAGTTCTTTTCTGTTTTCCTCTTGTAACAAACGACTTTTCTTTCCTATAAAATAGCCTGTTAATGCAGCCAGTGAACCGATGACAACATAAATCCCTATGAGCAGATCGACCAACACCCAGGCATCCACATTTTGAATATGAATCTGTTTGGCGGCAAAATAGAAGATATTCAGATAAATCTGAATGAGATTGAAGCCATACAAAATCAGCAATCCGACTATTTTATGAAGCAAAGCGCTAAGCACGCTGAAAGAACCGCCGAGCAGAAAAGCAAAGAGGTTTTTACCAAAAATACGAATAATACCTTCGAGCAAAAAGGCTTCCAGCATAATGCCAATCATCGGACCAAAGATGACAGAACTTGGCGAGAGCGACTTCATCAGCGCACAGATGATACCGGCGCGCCAGATCAACCCTTTGACAGGCCAGAGCTGGAAAAAAGCAACCAGGAAAATGGTTCCGAAAGAGGCGAGAATAGAACCTGCAAAAGGAATCCGAAGGTTGTGAAGAAAACTTCCGATAATTATTTCGACGGAAGCCCATAGGCCGCCGACAACAGCCGCTTTGAGCCATACGTCGGATAAAACGGTATTTTTTATTTGTTTATCGTACATGATGTTTTTAGTTGTGCATATCCATTTCGTGTTCCTGTCGCTCCTATTTCAAATCGTTTAGCGTATTGATATTTAAAAATACTTCTTTGCAGTAGAACGGCAACTCCGGCGAAAAAGGTAAGGCTTTAACGGATGATTCCGCAAGAATATTCAGCATTTTAAATTGATGGTTCAGGATTAGTTTTTCTAAAACATCAACCATTTCCTTATGGTAAAACCCGCACAAAGGTTCGTAATTTCCGTCGGATGTTTGGGGTATTACAGCCATAAAACCGTTGGAATGGCTGATTAAATAATTTAAAAGATCGCCCGAAACGAAAGGCATGTCGCAGGCAAGAACTAAATTTAGTTTGGTAGGAGAATGTTTCAGGCAGGTATAAATGCCACCCATTGGACCTGAATCGGGAATGATATCGTGATAAACGGGAAAGCCCAGCCTGTCGTAAGCTGAATTGTTGGCGCTGATAATTATGGATTGACAAATGCCGCCGAGCAACTCGACGGCATAGTCAATCAATGGTTTTTTTCGGAATAGAACCCAACCTTTATCTTTGCCCATCCGGCTGCTTTTTCCTCCGGCTAAAATAATACCGGTAATGCCGGAATCATTCATGGATTAATCTTCTAAGATTGCTTTTACGCCCGGTAGCACTTTGCCTTCCATGTATTCGAGCATGGCGCCGCCGCCTGTGGAAACATAGCTGACTTTTTTTCCTAAATGATATTTGTTGATAGCCGATACCGAATCGCCGCCACCGACCAATGAATAGGCTCCTTTTTCGGTTGCCCTGGCGATGGAAAGGGCGATTTCCTTAGTTCCTGTTTCAAAATTGCTCATCTCAAATACGCCCATAGGTCCGTTCCAAAGGATGGTTTTCGATTTTGAAATTACTTCATCAAATAACTTAACGGTTTCCGGTCCGATGTCCAGGCCCATCCATCCGGCAGGTATCTCATCAACTTTAGTTAATTTGCGTTCGGCATTATTATCAAAAGCGCTGGCATCAATGGCATCCACGGGAAGGTAGATATTTATTCCTCTTTTTTTGGCGTCTTCGAGTGTGCTTTTGGCTAATTCGAGGAAATCGTTTTCCACCAGGGAATTTCCGACTTCGCCACCCATGGCTTTGATAAACGTAAACGTCATGCCACCACCGATAATCAGGTTGTCCACTTTATCCATCAGGTGGTTGATGATTTGTATCTTGCCCGAAACCTTGGCTCCGCCTAAAATACCCGTGAAAGGATGCTGGGTATCTTCAAGCACTTTTTTCAGAGCCTTTACCTCGTTTTCCATCAGGTAGCCAAACATTTTATCGTTGGGAAAAAACTGTGCAATGATGGTTGTGGAAGCATGGGCACGATGAACCGTGCCAAAAGCATCGTTAACATAGCAATCGCCAAGAGCGGCTAATTTCCTGCTGAATTCTACATCTCCTTTTTCCTCTTCTTTATAAAAACGGAGATTTTCGAGCAACAACACTTCGCCGGGTTTTAATCCGGAAGAAAGTTTGACGGCAGATTCACCTATGCAGTCGTCGGCAAATTTAACCGTTATACCAAGGCTTTGGGATAAATAATCAACAATATGCCTTAGCGAGAATTTATCTTCGGGACCGGTTTTTGGGCGTCCGAGATGCGACATCAGTATGACGGAACCGCCTGAAGCTAATATTTTTTTGACCGTAGGGATGGCTGCATCAATGCGGTTGCTGTCGGTAATTTTTTGGGATTCATCCAGGGGTACATTAAAGTCAACACGGATTAATGCCCGTTTACCTTTAAAATTATAACTATCCAGTGTTTTCATTTTTTTTGTTTTTTGTGAATAGAACATAAATATTATTGGCAATTCAAAAAATCCTGACCGGCAATTTTGAACCAGGATACCGGAAGTTTCTTTTCTGCCATAGCACAAAAGTACAAAATAATTTCAGTTTAAAAATGAATTAATCCGGTTTTTAACAGCATTGATTTGGTAAAAAGGTGAATTGAATTCAGTTCAAAGATGAACGTTATTCAGCTCCAAGGTGAATTGATTTCAGTTCCAAGGTGAATGTTATTCAGCTCAAGGGTGAATTGATTTCAGTCCAAAGGTGGATGCTATCCAGTTCAGAGGTGAATTGAATTCAGTTCAAAGGTGGATGCTATCCAGTTCAAAGGTGAATTGATTTCAGTCCAAAGGTGAATGCTATTCAGCAAAAAGGTGAATTGATTTCAGTTCAGAGGTGAATGTTATTCAGCTCAAAGGTGAATTGAATTCAGTTCAAAGGTGAATGCTATTCATCTCCAAGGTGAATTAATTTCAGTTTGGAATAGGGAAAGATTAGCCCATTTCCTTAAGCCGGTCAATCCATTTATCCACGTGCAATGGCGTAAAGGCAAGCATCTTTTCGAGCAGGAGGTTTTCGTCGGTTTCCACGATAAGATTATGATGATGTTCGGAGCGGATAAAGTTTTCGCTTACGCAATGGTTGAGGAAGTTAAGAAGATGGTTGTAATAGCCGTCAATATTCAGGAGGGCACAAGGGTTTTGGATAATACCTAATTGATTCCATGATAAGATTTCGAACAATTCGTCGAGCGTGCCAAAGCCGCCCGGAAAAGCAACAAAACCGTCCGACAATTCGGCCATCAGGGCTTTACGTTCGTGCATGCTGCCAACGATATGCATTTCGGTAAGATGTTGATGGACGAGATTTTTATCAGCCAGATGGCGGGGCATAACTCCGGTAACTTTTCCGCCCAAATCTAAAACAGTATCGGCAAGGGCGTGCATCAAACCGATGTTGCTTCCGCCGTACACCAGGTTGATGTTGTTTTTTACCAGCATTTGTCCGAAATCTTCGGCTTTGCGGCGGTAAACGCCATTATTTCCCATGCTCGAACCGCAAAATACGCAGATGGTCTTTATCATTTTTTCGATAGGTATTTTTTAAAAACAAAACATTCCATCCCGGGTATTCGGGGTGGAATGTTTATCTATTATTTTTTCCATATCAGAAAATCGTGACATGGAGGAATTATTAATAAGCAAATAACGGATAATCAGCCATCATTGTATTAACCCGTTTTTTAACAGATTCAATGACGCCTTCATTTTCGATGTCGCTGATTACTTCGTCAATCATATCAACTATCACAGGCATTTGCTCTTCTTTCAGCCCACGGGTTGTGATGGCGGGTGTGCCAACGCGCAGACCGGAGGTCTGGAACGGTGAACGGCTGTCGAAAGGAACCATGTTTTTGTTGACGGTGATGTCGGCTTTTACCAACGTATTTTCAACTACTTTACCGGTGATGTTCGGGAATTTGGTGCGCAGGTCGATAAGCATCAAATGATTGTCGGTGCCTCCGGAAATAACGTGGTAGCCTTTGTCAACAAAAGCTTTCGACATCACGGCTGCATTTTTCTTTACCTGAAGAATATAATCCATGTATTCGTCGGAAAGAGCTTCGCCATAGGCAACGGCTTTGGCTGCGATAACATGTTCCAGCGGGCCGCCTTGTACGCCAGGGAATACGGCGGAATCGAGCAGTTGCGACATTTTCTTGGTTTCACCCTTTGGTGTTTTTAATCCCCATGGATTTTCAAAATCTTTTCCAATCAAAATCATACCGCCACGAGGTCCGCGAAGGGTTTTATGGGTGGTGGTGGTAACGATGTGGCAATAGGGCAGGGGATCGTTGAGCAATCCGCGGGCAATCAAACCGGCAGGATGAGCAATGTCGGCCATCAGTATAGCTCCGATTTTATCGGCGATTTCGCGCATGCGTTTGAAATCCCAGTCGCGGGAATAAGCGGAAGCGCCGGCGATGATAAGTTTTGGCCTTTCGCGCAAGGCAACTTCTTCCATTTTATCGTAGTTTATCACTCCGGTTTCTTCTTCAACGCCGTAGGCTACGGGATGATAAAGAATACCCGATGAGTTTACCGGCGAACCGTGCGAAAGATGACCACCATGTGATAAGTCAAGACCCATAAAAGTATCTCCGGGTTTAAGAACACTCATTAATACGGCCATATTAGCTTGGGCGCCACTGTGCGGTTGTACGTTGGCCCATTCGGCACCAAACAATGCTTTGGCGCGGTCAATGGCTAATTGTTCGGTTTGATCCACGATCTGGCAACCGCCATAATAACGTTTGCCGGGATAGCCTTCGGCATATTTATTCGTAAGAACACTACCCATGGCTTTCAATACCTGTTCGCTTACAAAATTTTCGGAAGCAATCAGCTCGATACCGGTCATCTGGCGTTCTTTTTCCTTTTTGATTAAATCAAAGATTTCTTTGTCTTTCTGCATGATGAAAATATTTTTAAATGAATCGGTTACTTAGTATGTAAATGGAACGGCAAAATTAAAAAATTTATTTATACCACAGGACGAAAGAAAATATTATTGACGATGGGTTTCTTTGGTTTTTTCAATAAACTGCCGGTCTTTTCCAATTAATGAATTTCCAAACGGAAAGTATGGGTATTCCGGTTATAATCGTAATGTAATTTTATCTTTCTTTTCCCGTTTGATAATAAATAAAGTAAAACCAACGAATGATACAATTCGATAAATTCATACTTGCCAACGGACTAAAAGTCATCGTTCATCGCGACACATCCACACCCATTGTCGCCATGAATATCCTTTATAATGTGGGTGCCCGTGATGAACAACCCGACAAAACCGGCTTTGCTCACCTGTTTGAACATTTGATGTTTGGCGGTTCGGTGAATATTCCCGACTACGACGAGCCGTTGGAATGTGCCGGAGGCGAAAACAATGCTTTCACCACCAACGACATTACCAATTATTATTTAACTATTCCAAAACCAAATCTCGAAACGGCTTTCTGGCTGGAATCCGACCGCATGCTCGGACTCGCTTTTTCGCCAAAAAGCCTGCGTGTTCAGCGCGATGTGGTAACCGAAGAGTTTAACGAAAGTCATCTCAATCAGCCTTACGGCGATGTCTGGCTTTTGCTTCGTCCGCTGGCATACAAGGTTCATCCTTACCAGTGGTCGACTATTGGTAAAGAAATTTCGCACATTCAAAATGCTAAACTTGATGAGGTAAAAGCGTTTTACCAAAAATATTATAATCCTAACAATGCCATTATGGTGGTAGCCGGTGATGTGGAAACGGAGGAAATAAAACAACTGGCGGAAAAATGGTTTGGCCCGATTCCCTGTGGCGGGGAGTATCTCCGAAATCTGCCTGCCGAACCTCCTCAAACCACGAAACGCACCTTAACCGTGGAACGCAATGTGCCATATGATGCTATTTATCTTGCTTATCACATGTGCAACCGCTTTCATGCCGATTATTATCCTACCGATTTACTTTCGGAAGTACTTTCCGGTGGCGATTCGTCCCGGTTGGAGCAGGAATTGATTAAAAAACAACGTTTATTTTCCGAAATCAATGCCTGGATAACGGGTGATATAGACGAAGGGCTGTTCATTATTTCTGGTAAATTGGTGAGCGGCGTGGCTATGGATAAAGCCGAAGCGGCTATTGTTTCGGAATTGGAAAAACTTCAGATGGAAACAACGAACGAACGGGAGCTTCAAAAAATAAAGAACAAGATGGAATCCATGATTGTATTTTCGGAAATGAAAGTTCTGGAAAAAGCCATGGGCCTTGCCTATGCCGAATTGATGGGCGATGCATCGTTTTATAATGAAGAAATGGAACATTATATGGCAGTAAATGCCGAAGACCTGCGCCGGGTAGCACGGCGTATATTCATTCCCGGAAATTGTTCCGCAGTTTATTACCTGGCAAAAAAATCCTGACATGATAACTCTTAATCGAAAACAAAAACCGGGAATTACAAGCGTGGATTCGTTCAATCTGATCCTTCCTCAAAAGCACGTGCTCGATAACGGCATTCCGGTATATTCCATCAATTCCGGCATTATTGATGTTGTAAAAATAGATCTGGTATTCCCGGCCGGCTCGTGGTATCAACCGCAGCGTTTGGTGGCTCATGCTGTCAATAATCTGATGAAGGAAGGAACTGCAAATTTTTCTTCCGAAGACATTGCCGAAAAACTCGATTTCTATGGCGCTTTCCTCGAAACCGGTTCATCAAAAGACAATGCGTACCTGACATTATACTCGCTTAACAAACATTTGCCCGAGCTTATGCCTGTGCTGGAAGAAATGGTCAAACATCCTCTTTTTCCCGAGCATGAAACGGCGGTCTTTCTTCAGCGCGAACGCCAGAATTATATCATCAACAGCCAGAAGGTGAAATACCTTGTCCGGAGGAAGTTTGATGAAGTAGTGTTTGGCAAAACGCATCCTTATGGTAAAATAATGAATCTCGATAGCTTTGATCTGCTCGATAAATCCGTGTTTGCAGATTTTCATCGCCGGCATTATGATGCAAAGCATTGCCGCATGGTTATTTCCGGTAAGGTGGAAAGTTCTGTCGTAAAATTGCTGAATCAGCATTTTGGTGGCAGCGACTGGTTTACGGAAGATAATAATTTAGCTTCCGCCGAATATGAGATACATCCTGATGCAGAACATTATCATAAAATAAGTATGCCCGATGCCGTTCAGTCGGCGATACGGATGGGAAAGCCATGGGTTACCCGCACTCATCCCGACTTTGCCGGATTGCAGTTTCTGAATACCGTTTTTGGAGGATATTTCGGTTCGCGGCTGATGGCTAACATACGCGAGGATAAAGGTTATACCTATGGAATAGGTTCCACATATTATTCGTATTTAAAAACGGGCATCTTCCGTATTGTTTCCGAAGTGGGCGCGGATGTTGCCGATAAAGCCGTGGAAGAAATAAAAACAGAAATAAACAAGCTGCGACAGGAAACGATAAAGAAAAAAGAACTAAATTTGGTACGGAATTATGTATTGGGAAGTTTCCTCAGGGGTATAGACGGTCCGTTTGAGCTGGGTAACCGTTTCCGGACGGTGATGGAGTTTGGTGAAGACATGGATTTCTATCGTCGTTATCTTGACGTTATCCAATCCATAACGGCTCAGCAACTGCTTGATCTGGCTCAGGAATATCTTAACGAAGAAGAAATGTGGCTGGTGATGGCCGGCAAATAAATCGGAATGTTATGAAACGGTGGATAGGTGTTTTGGTGTTTTGTGTTTGCCATCTAACGATGCTGGCACAAATACCTGCACCTGTTATGGATTCCATTGTTGTGGTTAACGGACAGTCGCATATTTACTGGACACCCAATACAAGCCATACGGATGGGTACCGGATTTCTCATCTGGAAGGTCCTTATGGGACCGCTATCACGGATTTGGGTATTATAACCGGCATCAATTCCCGGGAATACATTGATATAAAAGCAAACAATAATCCTTGTTCGAATAATCAGAATTATTGCATCGTCGCTTACAAACTTTCCGGCACCGATACTTCCTGGAGCAGCGGAGCAAATCTTACAGATGCAAGGGGAACGGTCCTTCTTGATAAGATCAGTTTTGAAAATTGTTCCCGGACCATACATCTCGACTGGAAATATGCCTATCGTTTTCCCGGATTCGATCATTATGAAGTTTATCTTACGAACAGATCAGTTGAACCCGATTCTTTATTTACAATCACTACGGATACTACCTACGATTACACTTCTTTGCCCGGCAGTTTTGAGTTTAAACGGGATAGCGTTTATTGTTTCCGCATTGTAGCGGTATCCGGATCGGGTGCCGATAGAAAAGTATCTACGAGTTGTTCCCAGTGTTTTACCGCACATTATCCTCCCAAGCCGGATGTCCTGGATGTATATTCGGTATCGGTGTATCAGAATAGAGGTGTCAGCATTTCGTGCCTGATAGATTCGCTGAAGATTAATGGCTATGTTGGCATTAGCCGCGAGGCAGAGGATGAAACAGGATATACTTTTCTGGGATATATCCCAGTAAAGGGCGATACTTCTGTTGTCTCGGGATGGGATTCCACGGCGCGAGTCAACGATAAATGGTACCGGTATGCCATGGTAGCGCTCGACAGTTGTTTTATCCCTTACCTGTATGATACGGCCAATTCCATACATTTGGGTGGAAAAGCCGAAGACAGCCGGACCAATTTCCTGCATTGGAATGCGTATCAAAGTTCGTCGGATTCGGTGATAGCATATCTGGTTCTACGGAAAATACCCGGTTTTGCCGATTCGGTGATTCAGCTTCCTGCCGATTCTCTTTTATATTATGACAGGATATCGCTTTATGAAAATCTTGGGCTGAAATTTGACTATCTGGTGCAGGCGGTGGTACTTCCCCGGTCGATGCTCAACGATGGGATAGCCGATTCCCTGCAATACCGCTATTGTAATTCCAATTCCATTGTGATATTTCAAAACCTGAAACTCTTTTTACCCAATGCTTTCAGACCCGGTGGCATGAATCCGAAATTCTCGCCGGGAGACTTTATTAAGACTGAAATTTCCAATTTCCGATTAACCATTTTTAACCGCTGGGGACAGCAATTATACACTACAACGGAACAATCCGGGGGTTGGGATGGCAGAGTGAATGGAGAGGATATGCCAACGGGTGTTTATGTGTATGTGCTTAGTTTTACCACCCAGCGGGGAAACACCGTTCAGCAGAAGGGGACGGTAACCTTAGTGCGGTAACGTACTTTCGATACCGGAATGATGGCTTCGGATGCCGGGGCGACATCTTTGGATTTCAGAATGGCGCCTTTGAGTCCTGGAACATCATCTTTGGGTGTCAGAACGGTATCTTTGAATGTCAGGATAACATATTTGGGTATTAGAATAGCATCTTCGTGTGTCAGAGTGGCATATTTGGATTTCAGAATGACTTTTTCGGGTATTGGAGTAACATCTTTGGTTACCGGGACGACATCTTTGGGTGTTGGAATGGTGTTTTTATTTTTTGGACCCTAACCCAACCTTCCCCTCGCGAGGGGAAGGAGGAGTAAGTCTAAAAATCAGATGATTGCTGAAGGGATGAGGTCGGAGAAACCAGTAATCTTTTTATGAAATCTATTGAACCTTTTATGGCTATTTTTAAAAGAATTTCGGGGTGATATCTCTATTTTTTTTGACCCTAACCCAACCTTCTCCCGAGTTCTCGGGAGAAGGAGGAATAAATCTAAAACTCAGGTAATTTTTTAATAAATAAGTAATTGGACAAAAAGAATGTCGTATATCAAAAAAGAATAGGACGCGGATTCCGCGGAAAAAAACAGATAAATACTGATTATAATACAAACAGATTTAACGCTGATTTTATTCATGCAAGCATGAATAATTAGAACGGATATGTCTGAAAATCATTCCGACTTGTCGGAATTAAAATCCGTTTTTAATCCGCTATTTTCAGCAAAAATCCGTGTTCTGTTTTTAAGGTTTTCAAATTTAATTATACGACAATTTATAGTTTCTATTACTTAAAGGTTAGAGAACCAGTAATTTTGGCAGGTTGCGCATCAAATATTTAAAAAAGTTTTAATGCGTAATATTCTATTATATAATAATTTAGTAGTTTTATTAAAAAATTTGCAAAAATATTTTGTAAAATGAAAAAGAATAATATAAAATTTGCTTACTTTAGCAACCTAAACTACTAAATTGAAGCATTATGAATGAAACTCAAAAAAACTGGCATCGCATGTTTAAAAATGTGGAGCTAAATCTGGACGATAACCAGGAAAAAGTAAAAACTGTACCTGCTGCCGAACAGGGCAGGCTGTTGATTAAAGAAAATATAACCGAAATTGATGAGCAATATGCCGTACAAATGAAATCAACCGGCGGTATCACTACCGATAAACAGAAAGTAAAGAAAGAATATGTAGAAATAATACTTAAAGTAAGTGGCGGAGTAAGGGGCTTTGCTGCCAGCACCGGCAACAATACCTTGCTTGATTCGGTGTATTATACCGAAAACAAGCTGAACCGCATCAGCGAAATGCAATTGGTGGATGTGGGAAAACTGGTATATGATGCAGCCATGCCCATAAAAACAGAGATCGCCGCTTTTCTGGTTGGTGAACCCGATCTGGAACTGCTGAACACTAAACGTAATGACTTTAATGCCATGATTCCCAAAAAACGTGCAGCAACGGGAGTATCCAAAGCCGCTACCCGTAACTTAGAAGAAGTTTTTGCCGAGACCAACGACTTTCTCAAGAAAAAGATGGATCATATTATGCTTGCCTTCCGCAGCGTTTACCCCGATTTTTATATGCAATACCAGAGCGCCCGTATGATAATTGATCTGGGACATGGCGGGGAACATGAGAAGGAAGAACCGGAAACGAAGTAGGGAATTATGAATTACGATTGGGGATTGCAGTCTTAGAATTACGAATTACGAATTACGAATTACGAATTTAAAGGTGGGATATGGAATAAGAGATTTTGCAATAACAAAGACTTTATTGCAGAAAAAAACATCGGTTGATGATTTATAAAAGATAATTATTTACTTTTGAAAAATAGAACTGACAGTTGTCAGACCTATACAGCCAATTTGGGGTGTATTGGGATCATTTTGTCAGACCTATATACAAGTTAGCACCAATAATACAAGGACTACGAAAATGACAGAACCGCTTAAAATATATAGTGACTTTTACAGTATTGACACGAAAGACTATATGGGAATTATTCGATTTTATGAGAGTAATTCCTTGCTTTTGGACAATAAATCATCATTTCAGAACAGAGACGATTTCAACGACTACGTTTCTGTAGTTGGACAATATGTGATAAGTCTTGAGAGTTTAGGTAAATATTCAAAAACGATTAAATACGCTGACAGATTATCGCACTTAATTGACACTAATGCAGGCAAATATTGCATTAAGCTAATGGATTTTACACCGTATTGGAGTATCTTAGCAAGCAAAGGGCGAGCTCATTACAATTTAAAAGACTATAAAAATTCAATCCTTGTTTTTGACAAATTACTCACTTGGGACACAGACAATGATAATTTCAAAATTTGGAGAGATGGAGCAAAATCGAAGAAACGAAATTCGATAAATAGCTATTTATACATTTCAGCAGCAATACTATTGGTGACTGAGATATTTTTTGGAGACTTAAGCGGAATTCCAAAGATTAGATTTTACATGAGTGGATTTGGCTTTTTGCTAATTCTAATCGCACTATTTAATGAATTATTTTTAGGAAAAATTCTAAAATGGGACAAGAAAAAATGAATTACTGGTGCTAACATCAGCTACCCGTCAAGCGCGGCAGCAGTGGTTTTCGGGGTGTATCTTTCCGCTCAGGCTGCTTTTCGGGTTGACAGGAAATCGCCCGCAATCCGCCCCTGCGTGTAGCTTCCTACGTTATGTGGCATTAAAAAAACGACACTTATGATAAGATATTTGATGATAATATTGTTGACATTCTGTTTGACAAGTTGTGGGCAGACAAAAAGTGAAAATAACAGTAAACAAACAAAATCTGGATTATTAAAAGTTGATACCTCTAAAATAGCGATTTTGCCATACGATAAAACAGACAAATGGCTTTTTGAAGACTGTAATCAGACTGAACTTAACTCCAAAGACATTGAAGATATTGAAACGATTTTGACTAAGTGTATTGCCGAATATAACCCTGAGCAAGAAAAACAATTTATCGAGATTAATTCTAAGCACCCTGAATATAAACTTGATCAGAATTATTTTGTAATTGACTTAAAAAGGTATAAACGACAATACATTGCAGTGATTAATAGAAAAGGAGAAAAGGAAGTATGGATTAATTGCTTTTGTGGCACATGGAGTGGCAAATGGAAAGTTCAGCAAATCCAAGTTAAAGATGGTGGAAATTGCTTCTTTAATTTGAAGATTAATTTGAAAACTAGAAACTATTATGACTTTAGTGTAAATGGAGATGCATAAAGAAAAATAAAAACGCCACATAACAAAGGCCATACGCAATGCGGGTTTCAGAAGGTTAGCAACAGTTCGTCCTGCATCGGGGTTTGTCTCGGGGGATACAGACGCAGCTCCACAATCCCGCACTGCTGGCATGGCCTCGACCGTTATATACCACTCTAAGACGACATTATGAACAAGACTATTACCATATCGACATTAAGACTTCAAATTGCTTTGACATTCATTGCGACTTTGCTTTTGATAATTTGTAACAACTCGACAAATGCACAGACAATCAAGACTGACAGCACAAAATCAGAAGGAAATAGACGATTTTTCACCTTTTCGCTTATTACCAAATTAGAATTTAAAAACGCATTAAAAAGAAACTACAATGCACCTTTTGTAACTGAAATTGGTGACACAACAAAACTTGAAAAACCATTTGAGTCTATTGAGAAAACTTACAATGAAGATGAAAAAGAACTTGCAAAAAGTGAATTATGCAATTCACCGAGATGCCTTACTTCTTTTAAAGCATATTATCCTACTCTTGACTTATATTTGTTTTACATACTAGACTATCATTATGCAAAAGCAACTTTCGTGTTTGCCAGCACAAATAAAATAGCATCAGGTTATCGAAGATTTAGAGGCGAATATGGCGTAATGTCTAAAGATGGACTTTGGGTTGGGTTGGAAAGACAAGATTGCGACAATTTTCTTCAAATTGAGATATGCAAGTCTTCAAAAAATGGCGTTTGGACGCTTTTTGCATTTGATTTTACCGACATTGACATTAATGAGGATGAAGAAACTGCAATGTTTTGGGCAGACAAGAACACTATATACATTGCGACTCACGAATATGACCAACAGAATGATAAAGATTTATTGCAATATTATGTCATTAGATTTGAATATTAAATTGGACAAAATAAGAGCGGCGTATAACATCAGCTACCCGTCAAGTGCGGCAGCAGTGGTTTTCGGTGGGCATTTTTCCGCCCGGTCCCGGTTAACCGGGATTGACAGGAAATCGCACGCAATCCGCCCCTGCGTGTAGCTTCCTACGTTATGTGCCATAATAAAAGAATGCAACTATGAGAATTACAGCATTGACAATATTGACTTTTATAATAATTTCTTTTAGCGGACATGGAAAATCATTGGACACTAACGCTTTTGGAGACATTTTGGCAAAAACAGACACTTTAAAATATTTTTGGGAACCAGATTATAGTTCATATTCTTTTGACACAATTGTAAACCAGACAGTTTATCAAATGAAGACCTATTGTTTGAATGATAGTGCTGTTTCCAATGAGACATTTACAGACGCGAGAAGTAAAAATAAAAATTTGATTGAATATAGTGTAGCACATAACTTTGCGACAGATTTTACTATAAAATCGAGTGACAATAAAGTGTTTAAGCTGCATATAATTAAAGAGAATTTTAATGATAGTTTACCGGCAGACTTTATTAAGATTTGTCATATGTGGAGAAATGAGTTTTCAAATATTGATAATGGACAACTGATTTTTCGAGCAACATTTGCTCAACCAGACACCGATTTTCAGATGGCCGTTCTCTATTTGATCTCGGGGAAAGGTAAATTAAAGATTATAAAAGTTATAGACGAATCAGATTCAGATGAAGAGTAAATTACGGCACATAACATCAGCTACCCGTCAAGGTCGGCAGGGGTGGTTTTCGGTGTGTATCTTTCCGCTCGGTCCCGGTTAACCGGGATTGACAGGAAATCGCCCGCAATCCGCCCCTGCGTGTAGTTTCCTACGTTACCCACAAGTTGAATAAAGCTCAAATATTACTATAAAACAGAAGATTACAGATATAATTTCTGACTAGCTCATCTTAAATTCAAGAAACAGTTGTTAAAAAACAGTATTTATGAAATATCTTTACTTCAAGTTATGGCAGAATTTAAAACGAGTGAAAACTAATGATATGCCTGCAACAAATGCAATTTTTTTAATAAGTATGGTCATTTTTGCTAACATAGCTACTATTCACGTCTTACTAAATCAAATCTTAACTATAAATTTGAATTTGGGTTCAAAAAACGCAATAATTTTATTTGCGATATCATTAGGCCTGTCAATTATGATCCTGAATTATTTTTTACTATATAAGAAGCGGGATCAAATCTCTGAGAGATACAAGAATGAAAGCAAAACACAAAGCAGGATAGGAAACATTTTACTAATACTCTATGCACTCGGTTCTTTCGCACTAGTATATTTTTTCGGCTCGAGATTTCCTTTGCGCTAACATAAATGCTTTGATGTCAATCTTAGTCCGAAATAAAGTATTAATTTACTGTCTAAAAAATCATAATAAACAAATAATCAGATTGTATAGAATATACTGTTATAATAATCAATTGCCGATAAACAACCTGTTGGCAACACAGGCTTCGCGCCATGGCTTTGGCCAGCGCACAAGGCCAACCACTCAAAGCCACAGCGCAAAGCCTGGGAACGTTAGCGGTCACGTAAAAACCCACAATTTGTCGAATTATTAACAATAAATACTTTTAATTAAAAAAATGAATACAATTATGACACACAAAAAAGTAAAATTATTTGTATTAATCTTGTTTTGTATAAGCTTAACTGGATTAAACGCGCAGACAGTTAAAGATATTGATGAAAATGTTTACCATACTGTTACTATTGGCAAACAGGTATGGATGGTTGAAAATTTGAAGACAACCAAGTACAACAATGGTGATCCAATATCTAAAGTGGCTGATATTGATGTTTGGAAGGCTTTAGAAACTGGTGGTTATTGTGATTATAATAATGATGTAAACAATTCATTAGTATGTGGCAGATTGTATAATTGGTATGCTGTTGACGATAACCGGAATATAGCGCCCAAAGGTTGGCATGTTCCAAGTATTGATGAATGGCAAATATTGGTAGATTATTTAGGAGGATATAATGTTGCCGCATTAAAATTAAAAAAATCGACCGGATGGCCTGATGTTCAGGGTAAACAGCGCAATGGTACAAATGAATCTGGATTTTCAGCACTTCCTGGGCAACTTAGACGCGATAATGGTAATACCTATGTTTTTTCCAATGGTAACGATGGCATTCTTTATGGAAGTTGCTTTTGGAGCTCGACGTGTTTCCCTCGTGAAGCCACTGATGATGATGAAAATAATTTGGATGATGTTGCAAAAGGGTTTAATATGTATTTCAAAAATGGAATAGATTTAATATCTATTGGAGGCGAATTTGATAAGACTCAGGGTAGGGCTGTACGTTGTATAAAGGATTGATTAATTTTAATCAAAAAGTGGTTTAATTCTCCGGCTGAGCGGGAAATGCTTTGCAACTCGGAACAAAGTGGAATTGCAAATTCCGCAAAATGGGAAACGGGAAATTACAAATTTTCTAAAGTCTCAATCATCTCCAATAACTTTTCATAAATTGCAAAAATTCTTAAATTTGTAAATGAAAAGAAAAGAAATCATTATTATTGGTGGCGGGCCGGCAGGTTTAATGGCTGCTGAGATACTCAGTCCCGTTCATAATGTGTGCATATACGATAAGGAAAAAAACGTAGGACAGAAATTTCTGTTAGCCGGAAAAGGTGGTTTCAACCTAACCAATAGTGTGCAGGGAGAGGAATTAACTGGTAAATATTCGCCTGCCGGGTTTATGGATAAAGCATTATCGGATTTCGATAGCTTAGCTCTCAGGCAGTGGCTCTCTATGATAGGAATTTCCACCTTCGTTGGTTCCAGTGGCAGGGTTTTCCCGGAAAAAGGCATCAAGCCAATTGATGTTCTGAACAAGATTAAAGCAAAGCTAATAACGCAGGGCGTTCGGTTTTATACGCAGCACGAGTTTGTTGGGTTTGACAATAACAGACGCATTACGCTTAAAAATCAGGAACAGGAGATCGTACTTGAAGCTGATTATATCATCTTTGCTTTGGGTGGTGCCTCGTGGCCTATAACGGGTTCAAACGGTTTATGGCGGGCTGTTTTCGAATCCATGGGGATCGCGACCCAACCCTTTCAGCCGTCCAATTGCGGTATCAATATTTGCTGGCCGGAGGCTGTTGGGCAATATCATGCGGGGAAGCCCCTTAAGAATATCAGGCTGTTTACCAACGATTCTGAAGTGAAGGGTGAAGCGGTGATTACTAATTACGGCATGGAAGGCAATGCCGTTTATCCCCTGGTTCCGGCAATACGTACTATGCTTAACGCAAATATTCCGGCAACTATTTATATTGATTTTAAACCCCAAAATACCGGGGAGCAGCTTTTGCAGAAGATAAAAGGGAAAGTCGTCAAAACAAAAGATTATGGCCAGTTATTTAATTTAAATACTGTTCAGCTTGCCATTATAAAAGCCTATACCAATAAAGATAGTTTCCTTTCGATTACAGAATTTATCGGCAACATAAAAAAACTGGCTATTCCGGTTGATTCGCTGAGACCGGTAGAAGAGGCCATTTCTACGATTGGAGGAATCCAATTGGAAGAAGTAAACGATGACTTTTCGTTGAAGAAATATCCCTGGATATATGCCATTGGTGAGATGCTCGATTGGGATGCCCCTACCGGAGGTTTTCTGCTTCAGGGTTGTTTTTCGATGGGAAATTATGCGGCTAACTCAATATTGGGGAAAGAATAAGATATCCATTTGACTATCTATAAAAAGAATTATTTGCTTTTGGGGTAACTAATCAGCCCCGGCTAAGCGGAAAATGTTTTTCCGCCTGAACATGCATGTTTTAAGTACTCAGGATGCAATTCTGCACAATACCCCTTTTAAAACCTGTATCCAAAATTTAAGACCATTGAAGGAAGAATTATCCATTCCAGAGAATGATGTAGGATATACTCGCAATTACTGTCTGTATATTTGTTATACTTTATGTATTTCCGGTAATATACCATACCTCTTATTCCGGTAGTAAAAACCAACCGGTGGTTTTCCGACAGGAAGATTCTGAGACCCGTAGCCAGCCCTCCACCATAACATTCGGTAGTAGCATGTAAATAATCATCCTCATGCTGCTGTTCCGGGTCTAATTTTTCTTTGGAATAACCTGCAAGACCCGTTATCCAGAAAATTTTTGAAAATTCATCCTCTTTACCGGGATAATATTTCAATCCGGCTTCACAGGATTTATGCCCCCAATGGCCAAAAAAAAGAGTCTCAATGTCGTCAGCCCTTCCTGAAATATCAATAGAAAAATGCCGGGTTAGCGTTCTTTCATATCCTAACATATAACTGTAGGCAAATGGGGGAATAATTCCAAATCCTTTTACCGTATTGCTATACGAATCTGTTTTTTGGCCTTTTACTCCATTGGCCAGCATTAAAATGCAAAGGAAAATCCAGTATTTTCTCATTTTGTTATCTTTTTAATATGCAAATATATTAAAAAATTGATAACACATGAAAAATTTATGCATTGCATAATCTTTCCTACTGAAGAAACACTGCCGGATTCTTCTTACCTTTGCAAAAAATCAAATCCGTGAATAGAAATATCGAAATCATGTCGCCGGTAGGTTCGTACGAATCGTTGATGGCAGCCATACAGGGCGGAGCCGGGTCGGTGTATTTCGGGGTGGGACAACTGAACATGCGTGCCCGCTCGGCAAGTAATTTTACCCTCGACGACTTAGTTAAGATTTCGGAAATCTGTAAAAAGAACAACGTTCGTTCGTATCTTACCCTGAATACGGTAATCTTTGATAATGAAATACCGCTGATGCGAACCATCGTAGATGCGGCCAAAGTCAACGGAATTTCTGCCCTCATTGCTTCCGATCTTTCGGTGCTGGAATATGCACGACAGACCGGCATGGAAGTTCATATTTCCACCCAATGCAACATCACCAACACGGAAGCGGTACGCTTTTTTTCCCGTTATGCCGATGTAATGGTTACCGCCCGCGAGCTTAGCTTCGAACAGGTAGCCGTCGTCATAAAAAACATTCATGAGCAGCAGATCACAGGACCTTCGGGCAAACCGGTACAGATAGAAGTATTTGCTCACGGAGCCTTGTGCATGGCTGTTTCGGGGAAATGCTACATCAGTCTCGATAATTTCAATTATTCGGCCAACCGCGGAGCCTGCCTGCAAGCCTGCCGCAGGGCATATACCGTTAAAGACAAAGAAAGCGACCTGGAACTGGAAGTGGACAATGAATATATCATGTCGCCTAAGGATTTGAAGACGATAGATTTTTTGGATAAAATCATAGGGGCTGGTGTTTCGATACTTAAGATTGAAGGCCGGGGACGCTCGCCGGAGTATGTAAAAACGGTAACCCGTTGTTACCGCGAAGCCGTGGAAGCGTATTTTTCGGGAGATTATACACCGGAGAATATCCAGCGCTGGAACGACCAGTTGAAAGCGGTTTATAACCGTGGTTTCTGGGATGGATATTACCTTGGCAGAAAAACCGGCGAATGGACCGAACGTTATGGCTCGCAGGCTACCCGGACACGGGTTTATGTAGGCAAAGTGATGAATTATTTCTCTAAACTTGGAGTTGCCGAAATAAAAATGGAAACCCAGAGCATGAGTCTGGGCGATGAAATTCATATCACCGGACCCACTACCGGAGTTTATGAAGACAAGCTTTCGGAAATACGTGTGGATTTAAAGAGCGTTTCCTTAACCAGTAAAGGTGATTTATGCTCCATCCCGGTGAAAGAATTGGTGAGGAGAGGCGATAAAGTTTATAAAATTGTTGATGTATAATTTTCATACCCATACCCGTTTTTGTGATGGCTCGGCAGAACCGGAAAAATATGTAGAAGAAGCCATCCGTCAGGGATTCCCGGCTCTCGGATTCTCAGGACATGCACCGGTAGCTTTTGCAAATGGATTTGCTATCAAACAGCAGGAACTGCCTGAATATTGCCAGACCGTCCGCCAGCTTCAAAAAAAATATCAGGAACAAATCGAGATCTATCTCGGCATGGAAATAGATTTTATTCCTGGCTTAGCCGATGATTTTTCGGTATTCGATTCCTGCGGACTGGATTATGCCATCGGTTCGGTGCATCTGATTACCCTTCCCGGAAAGGAAGCATTATGGTTTATTGATGGTCCGTTGCGCGAAATCTACGACCAGGGACTGGAGGATTTGTTCAACGGCGACATCCGCCAGGCGGTAACCGCCTATTATCATCAGGTAAACCGCATGATAGAAACCCAGCGCTTCGATGTGGTGGGGCATATGGATAAAATTAAGATGCACAATCAGAACCGGTATTTTACCGAAGATGAAAAATGGTATCGTCAGTTGGTTTCCGAAACCATCGAACTGATAGCCGAGCGCCGGTTGATCGTGGAAGTGAATACCCGCGGCATCTATAAAAAACGTTCCGATTCGCTTTTCCCCGGCAACGACATCCTCGAACAACTTCACGAACGGAATATTCCGGTTATTATCAGTTCCGATGCCCATCAGCCGACCGAAATATCAAATTATTTTGAACAAGCCGCCGGCATACTCCGGAACATCGGTTTCAAAAGCCAGATGAAACTGACCGCCGATGGTTGGAAAAGTGAACGGTTGTAGAAACTAAGCCCATCCAATCATTAACCGGTAGTAATAATACCGATCAGCTATTCAATTATTATTTATTGGCACCGGCACTTTGTAAAAAAATGTTCGTTATCTTTGTAAAAAAAACAGGTCATGGTATATTTAATCAGGCTTAAGGATACTTCTACCAAAGCTAAAACAATTATAAATCTATTGAAATCCCTCGAAGAGGATTATGATTTTATTGAGATCGTTTCCGAAAAGGACAATCCTCCGAAATCCGTTTTATATAAAGAGCTTGAAAAAGCATTCCATGAAGTGCGGTTGATAAAGGATGGGAAAATAAAAGTGAAATCATTAACCGAGTTATTAAATGAACATTAACATCGTTGTTACCCCTTCTTTTGAAAGGAAGTATAAGCGATATGTCAAAAAATTTAGGTCGTTAAAAGATGAGATTAACGATTTAAATTCTCTTCTCACCGAAAATCCTATCCAGGGTATTCCTCTTGGAAACAATGTTTATAAAATCAGACTATCATCACGTGCGAAACAAAGAGGTAAAAGCGGAGGCTTTCGGGTTATTTCCTTTGTGGAGATAATCGTTTTTAATTCCGATTATGATGTTTACCTGCTAAGCATTTACGATAAATCGGAAAAAGCCTCCATTTCTTCAACCGAAATCGAAACACTACTCTCTCAAAACGGATTAAGATAGATTCCCTTTCACAAATTTTTCCTTTTTATTTCTAATTTTAAAAAAATGCTAACTTGCACACCTTTTAATAAACAACCCGGTTATGAAAAAAGTAATACTCAGTCTTTGCCTTAGCTTAAGCCTTCTCACCGTTTTTGCCCACGAAGGGATCTGGATACCCATGCTTCTGGAACAACTCAACGAAGCCGACATGAAAAGTCTCGGCATGAAGATTAGCGCACAGGATATTTACAACATCAACAAAAGTTGCCTTAAAGACGGCATTGTGCTCTTTGGCGGCGGCTGTACGGCCGAGATTGTTTCCGACAAGGGACTTATCCTTACCAATCATCATTGCGGTTATGGTTCCATCCAGCGCCACAGTTCCGTGGAGTTTGATTACCTGACCAACGGTTTCTGGGCAGGCAAACAGGAAGAAGAATTGTCGAACCCGGGGCTAAGCGTTACCCTCCTTATTCGTATGGAAGATGTGAGCGCTAAAATTCTGGAAGGCGTAAATGCCCGGATGACCGAAGCCCAGCGTGCCGAATTGGTTAAAAAGCATATCACCGACATCGAAAAAAGCGCCGTGGAAGGCACACATTACAAGGCGAAGGTGAAGTCGTTTTATTACGGTAATCAGTATTTCCTGTTTATCACCGAAGTGTTCACCGACATTCGCTTAGTTGGCGCTCCGCCTTCCAACATCGGCAAGTTTGGCGGCGATACCGACAACTGGATGTGGCCCCGCCATACCGGCGACTTCTCTGTTTTCCGCATCTATGCCAATAAGAACAACGAACCCGCCGACTATTCCAAGGACAACGTGCCTTACAAACCCAAATATCATCTTCCTATTTCCCTTAAAGGGGAACAAAAAGGCGATTTTACTTTTGTGTTCGGCTACCCGGGAACTACCCAGGAATATCTTCCGTCCTATGCCGTGAACGGTATTGCCAACGTTGAAAACCCAGCCGCCGTAAAGCTTCGCCAGAAACGCCTCGAAATCATGGACGGCTTTATGAAAGAAGATAACCTTGTCCGGATTCAGTATTCCAACAAATACCAGGGAGTGGCCAACTATTGGAAAAAGATGATGGGCGAAAGTCGCGGCATCCAACGGATAAATGCCATAGCAAAGAAACAACAGTTTGAAAAGGAATTTCAGGCCTGGGTCGATGCCGATAATCTCCGGAAGGAAAAATACGGGCAACTCCTTCCCACGTTTGAAACGTATTATATTGCTGCTTCTCCACTCAACCTTGCCTCGACTTATTTTTTTGAAGCCGGCCTGGGGGTGGAAATTGTGAAGTATGCCTATAGCTTCAACCGGCTGGTTACCCTGAGCAAAGACAAAACCACCAAAGCCGCAGATCTGGACAAAGCCGTAGAACAACTGAAAGGCGCTGCCGCCGGATATTTTAAAAACTACCACGCTCCGCTCGATCAGAAAGTATTTGCCGAACTGCTTTCGATGTACCATAAGAACCTCCCGACCCTTCAACCTTCCATCTTCGGCATGGTGGATAAAAAGTATAAGGGCGATTTTGCAGCCTATGCCCAAAAGGTCTTTGGACAATCCATCTTTGCTTCCGAAGAAAAAGTGAGAAAATTCCTCGACGGATACAAGACTTCTCATTACAAAAAGATAGAAAAGGACCCGGCATTCCAATTGTCGTTAAACCTTTACAATCATTACCTGAACAATATTCAGCCTGTATTGTCGTCCCTCGATAAGCAAACCGACAGTCTTCAGCGTATTTATATGCAGGCACAGATGGAATTTCAGCCGGACAAGGCATTTTTTCCCGACGCCAACTCCACCCTGCGTGTGGCTTACGGACAGGTGGACGATTTTTCGCCTGCCGATGCGGTAAAATATAACTGGTTTACCACCCTCGACGGCATCATGCAGAAAGAAGACCCTGCCATCTACGATTATGTGGTGGAAAAGAAACTGAAAGAACTCTATAACCAGAAGGATTATGGCCGTTATGGCGATAAGGACGGCAGCATGCACGTGGCTTTTATTGCAAGCAACCAAACCACCGGAGGCAATTCCGGCAGCCCGGTGCTGAATGCCGACGGACAACTTATTGGCATCAACTTCGACCGCAACTGGGAAGGAACCATGAGCGACCTGATGTACGATCCTTCGCTATGCCGCAACATCTCCCTCGACATCCGCTATTGCCTGTTTATTATTGATAAGTATGCCGGAGCACGGCGGTTGATTGATGAAATGACGATAGTGGAATAACCACCCAAACCCCTCTCAACCTCCCCCGAAGGGGAGGCGCTGTTAGTATTTATCCGGATGTTGTCAGGCCGAAATGGTGATGCTGTTGAAAACGGAAAGGCTTTTTTTATGGGAAAAATGTTTCAGGCAATAATTACTTTAACGCCGGCATCTTCCAATATTTTTTTATCGTCGTCGTGGATGCCATTGTCGGTAACCACCGTATCAATGCGATCAACAGCGCAAATAAATGCTAAGCTTTTGCGCAAAAATTTGGTTGAATCGGTTACCACGATCACTTCTTTGGCAATGTCTATCATTATCTGATTAAGATGTGCTTCATCAATATTGGGTGTCGAAATGCCCTGATGGGGATCAAAACCATCCACACCTATAAATACTTTATCAACGAAAAAATTCCGGATGCTTTTTTCGGCCAATGAGCCCACCAGCGACAGCGAATTTTTGCGAAGATAACCTCCGGGGATGATAAGATTTATGTTTTGATTGGAGACCAATTGGTTGGCAATATTCAAAGCATTGGTTATGATGGTAAGATTGGTGATTTTCGGAGAGATGTTTTTCACTACTTCCATGGTAGTCGTTCCCGAATCTACAATTACCGTATCCGATTCCTTGATAAGCGCTGCGGCTGCTTTGCCTATTTTTTGTTTCTCCTGATAGTTGATTTTATCTTTTTCCCAAAGCCAACGGTCGTAACTGACTACCGGTTCCAGTTTCATAGCTCCTCCGCGGGCACGGATAAGAAGCTTTTTTTTCTCCAGATTTTTCAAATCGTTTCGAATGGTTACTTCGCTTACGCCAAATGTTTTGCTTAATTCATTTACATAAACCTGAGCATTGGCTGTTAGCATATTAAGTATCGTCATTCTCCTTTCGACAGTGGTTCGCGTTTCATCTTTTGCCATAAATTTCATCTTTTTTAATACCCGGCAAAAATAGAAAAATATTTGTTACCGAAACTATTATAATTTTTTAAAAAAAAATAAAAATAATTTAATCGTAATGAAAAAAAACATTTTACATTTGCAAAGAAATAAAAAGAAAGATAATTTATTCAATTTCGAAATGAAAATATGGAATTATACCGTTGAGGAGCTCAAGATAAAAGGAGCTTATTATACCGCTACGGAAATCTACCGCCAGCCACAGATATGGCAAAAAATATATGATGAAGTTCTGTGGCAAAAAGATAATATACAAGTATTTATAAACAAAATATTACAAAACGAAAAGCTTCATATTATCCTTACCGGAGCCGGAACCAGCGCCTTTATCGGGCTGTCGTTGCAAGGAACATTTAACCGTTCGCTGCATAAATTCACTTCTTCCATCTCCACTACCGACCTTGTTTCGCATCCTTTCGATTACCTGAATCCTGAAGTGCCTACGCTCATCGTTTCCTTTGCGCGCTCGGGCAACAGTCCCGAAAGTGTGGCGGCCGTAAAACTTGCCGACCAGATTTGCCAAAAGTGTTACCATCTAATCATTACCTGCGATAAAGACGGAAAATTAGCCAATTATGAATCGAAAAACGGAAAGTTTATTTTTCTGCTGCCTCCCGAAACCAACGATCAAAGCCTGGCGATGACCAGCAGCTTCACGGGTATGCTTTTAGCCGGTATTCTTATTGCCCGTTTAAACGAAATCAGGCAATTGCAGGATAAAGTGCACTTAATGTGTAATTATGGTGAAAAAATTCTTAATCACTATGCCCAAACGATTCACGAAATAGCAAAACTAAATTTTCAGCGTGCGGTTTTTTTAGGTTCGGGACCACAATTCGGAACCGCCACCGAATCGCATCTGAAACTCCAGGAACTTACCGATGGCAAAATTATTTGTAAAACCGATTCTTTCCTTGGATTTCGTCATGGTCCTAAAGCTGTGATTGACAATACAACATTGGTTGTGTATCTGTTTTCGAATCAACCATATGTTGTTCAATACGAAAATGATTTGGTAAATGCCATGAAAACCGGTAAAGATACCCTGCTTGAAGTTGGAATTATGGAAGCTCCCAAACCTTCTGTGGCATTGGACAAAACCATTGTTTTAGGCGAAAAAAATCTTTTAGACGAAGATTTGCTTTCGGTTTGCAGTGTTGTTCCGGCACAAATGCTTGGATTCTTCAAGTCTATCGAACTGGGTCTTCATCCCGATACTCCTTCCGAAAGCGGAGCTATTTCGCGAGTGGTTCAGGGTGTTACTATTTATCCATTAATAAATCATTGATAATGAATTCAGATTTGCGAAATAGAGCAAAAGCTCATCATCAGCCGCTGATGGATTTTATCCTTTACCGGATCAAAGAATTAGAAAAGGAAACCGGCATCCGCCGGACTATTTTTGCTGCCTGTCCCAATTCCATTTCAGTGATAAAAGCTGCTTTGCGCTCGGCAAAACGATGCGACAGTCCTATAAAATTTGCCGCCACGCTAAATCAGGTGGATACGGATTATGGATATACGGGACTGAATCAACAGGAATTTGTAAATACCATACGCTCGGAATCCCGGAAGATAAATCTGGAGGTTCCGGTTATTATTGCCATCGATCACGGAGGTCCCTGGCTGAAAGATAAACACAGGCTCGCCAACCTGACATTTAACGAAACGTTTGCTGAAGTTAAAAAATCGTTCGAGGCAGCCGTTGCTGCCGGATACGATCTCATTCATGTGGATCCTACCATAGATATTAATCTTCCTGCCGGAACCACCATTCCTATTGAACTGGTAGCTGCCCGCACGGTAGAACTTATTGATCATACTGAACAATTCCGGCTGGGAAATGGTTATTCTCAAATCAGTTATGAAGTTGGAACGGAAGAAGTGCATGGAGGTTTGGCTGACATTAAAACGTTTAACCGTTTTCTGGAACTCTTAAAATCGGGATTGAACGAAAAAGGATTAACCGGTGTTTGGCCATGCTTTGTGGTAGGTAAGGTTGGAACGGATTTGCATACAACGACTTTTGATCCGGAAACGGCTAAAAAACTTACCGCTGCGGCGTCGGCTTATGGAAGCGTTATCAAAGGCCATTATACCGATAGTGTTACTAATCCACACGATTATCCGCTTTCGGGCATGGGAGCTGCCAACATTGGCCCCGAGTTTACCGAATGCGAATATGATGGATTGATGGAACTTGAAGAGATTGAAAATAAATTATTTGATGAAAATAGCATTCCCAAACTTTCGTTGATGCGAAAAATCCTTTGGAATGAAGTGATAGCCTCGGGAAGGTGGAAAAAATGGCTTCTGACAGGAGAAAGTCCATCGGATTTCTATACTATTTCTCCCGAACGACAGGAATGGCTTATTAAAACCGGCTGCCGTTACATCTGGCAAAAACCGGAAGTAATAGCCTCGCGTTCACTATTGTATGATAATCTGCAAGGGGTTGGTATCCATGCTGAAGATATTGTACTTTCGCATATTGAAAGGGCAATGGACAAATATTTTTACCAGTTTAATCTTACCGGTTTGAACGCAATATTATAAATTTTAAATACCATGGCAGCAAAAGAATTTGATGTAATAGTAATAGGTGAACTTAATGTAGACATCATACTCAACCACATCGCTAAATTTCCAGAAATGGGCAAGGAAATTCTGGCACAGGATCTTGACGTAACGCTGGGAAGTTCGTCGGCAATTTTTGCCAGCAATCTCAGCTCGCTGGGTGCCAGGGTGGCTTTTATAGGCAAGGTGGGAAATGACGGCTTCGCCGATACGGTAATCAATACCTTAAAGGCTAAAAATGTGGATACCTCCCACATCATACATTCCGATAAGCTGAATACCGGAGCAACCATCGTTCTGAATTTTGATCAGGATCGTGCCATGGTAACTTATCCCGGCGCTATGGAGGATTTATCTTTAGCAGATATTGATTTTGATTTCTTAGCCAAAGCAAAACACCTGCATCTGTCGTCGATATTTTTACAGCCGGGCATTTATAACGATGTGGCAACTCTTTTCCGCAAGGCCAAAGAAATGGGACTGACCACATCGCTCGATCCTCAATGGGATCCAGCCGAAAAATGGCAACTCGATCTGAAAACGCTTTTGCCACAGGTAGATATTTTTATGCCTAATATCAAGGAATTAATGTTCCTGGCTCATTCCGAAAGCCTGGATTCAAATATAGAAAAATTACAACTATTTTCTCATAATTTGGTTGTTAAAAACGGAAGCGAAGGAGCTTATCTGTGGGATGGAGAATCGCTTATGCATCAACCTGCATTTAATAACTCCGAAGTGGTTGATTGTATTGGCGCCGGCGATAGTTTCAATGCCGGTTTTATCCGAAAATTCATAGATAGTGCTCCTTTATCCGAATGCCTGAGATTTGGTGCTTTAACCGGCGCTATCTCCACAACCGCCGCCGGAGGAACCGGAGCCTTTGTCGATGTTGCTTCCTTACCGGAAATAAGCAGGAAAAAGTTTAATACTTCTTTTTTTTAAAAAACAAAGCGATGAAACTACAGGAAAAATTAAATCAATTTCAAAAACAAAACCGAGCCATACTGGCGGCCAATTTCTATAATTTTGAAACACTGGCTGGTGTGCTCAGGGCCGCTTCCGATTTAAACGAACCGGTTATTTTGCAACTTTCCGAAAGTTCAATCCGCTATCTCGGCCTTAAAGTGGCCACGGCGATGGCTCGTGCGGCCATTGATCAGTTTAAGGTGGAAGCCTGGCTGCATCTCGATCATGGTTCTTCGGTGGAGTTAGCCAAGGACTGTTTGTCAGCCGGTTTCGATTCGGTGATGATAGATGCAAGCGAAAAATCTTTTGAAGAAAACATCCGGATAACCCGCCAGGTGGTAGCCCTGGCACAAAAAACAGGCGCCAATGTGGAAGCCGAGCTGGGCTATGTAGCTAAACTGGGACAGGATTCCGGGAAATCGGGTTTTACCGAACCACTTCAGGCCAAAGAATTTGTAGAAAAAACCGGTGTGGATGCTTTAGCGGTAGCCATTGGTACGGCTCATGGTTTTTACAAACAGGAACCTAAACTTGATATTGAACGGCTTCACGAAATCGCTTGCATTACTCCGGCTTTTCTGGTGCTTCACGGAGGTTCGGGAGTGCCTGATCCAATGATCAGAGAAGCTATCCGTAACGGCATCGTAAAAGTGAACCTGGCTACCGAAACCAAAAATATGTTCATGAAATCGTTGCAGGAAATCTTGAAATCAAACGAAGAAATAGATCTTCGGAAAGTCTTTCCTCCGGCCACCGAAAAAGTGGTGAGTTTAATTCGTAAAAAATTATTAGTAGTCAGAATGTAATTAGTATAAAAATGAAAAAGAATCTCAGCGTATTAGCATTTGTTTGTTTGCTTTGTTTTTCTGGGTTTGCACAGCAAAAACCTTCGGATATTTTACTTAAAAATTACCGTCCGAAATCCATTTATCACATCCCGGTAACGATACCCGATCGTGCCAAATATCCCGTGATCGACATGCACTCGCATCCCTATGCCAACAATGCCCAGGAGGTAGACCAATGGGTAAAAACCATGGATGAAATGGGCATTAAAAAAACCATTATTCTGACTTTTGCCACAGGATATCAATTCGATTCCATCGTAAAAGTCTATTCAAAATACAAAGACCGTTTTGAGCTCTGGTGCGGTTTCGATTATACCGGATACGACAAACCGGGTTTTGGTCCCGCTGCCGTCAAAGAATTAGAACGCTGTTATAAAATGGGCGCCAAAGGGGTAGGTGAACTGGGCGATAAAGGCGCCGGCGAAATTTATTCCAAACCTGTTCCCGGTTATGGTCTTCATATGGACGATCCCCGGATGAAACTTCTTTTGGCTGAATGTGCAGTACTGCATATGCCCATCAATATTCATGTGGCTGAAGATTACTGGATGTTTCAGCCTGCCGATTCCACCAACGACGGAATGATGAATGCCGGCGACTGGCACGTAGATGTGAAAGATGGCAAGCTTAGCCATGAACAACTGATACAGTCCCTCGAAAATGCCGTACGCGACAATCCCAAAACGGTGTTCATTGCCTGCCATTTTGCAAATTTATGCTACAACCTCGACAAAGCAGCCCAACTTCTCGATAAATATCCCAATCTTTATATGGACATTTCCGCCCGTTATGGCGAAACGGCTCCTATTCCGCGATATATGGACGGTTTTTATACCAAATATCAGGATCGCCTCCTTTACGGAACCGATATGGGAATGGACAAACACATGTATCAAACAACCTTCCGTATTTTAGAAACCAAAGATGAACATTTTTACGAAACGGAAATGTTCAATTATCATTGGCCTTTAAATGGTTTTGGATTGAGCGACAAAATATTAAAGAAACTTTATAGGGATAATGCCTTAAAAATTCAAATGTATGAAAATGAAAAATAACCTTATCCGGATAATTTTTTCCTGTCTGGGTCTGACGTTTTTAGTTTCAGCCAATGCACAGCAGATAACTGAAATTCAAAACGGAAAGCTGAAGATTGAAGTCAATGCTCAGATGCAGACCCGTGTTTCGTCTACCGAAAACGGAGTAAAACCGCTGATGGATAAATTCCAGAATTCTGAGATTTTGGTTACCAAACATAATACCGTTCAGAATTTTAAACTTTCCGGCAATAAAAAAATGGATTTTTCGGATGGTACAGGCAAAGGTACAAACTGGGTTTTCAGCGGCAAAAGCGTTGGCTATCCGGAAGTGATTACCAAAAATGTTAGCATCTCCGTTTACGAAAATTTTCCCGACTGGGCTTTTTACAAAGTACAGTATATCAATGCTGGCACTGAAGATGTCCTGGTTAACAAATGGATAAATAATGATTACGGAATCAATACCCAAAACGATACGCCCGATTTCTGGTCGTTTCAGGGCAGTTCCACTTCCGCCCGCAAGGATTGGATACTTCCGGTATACTCCAATTTTTATCAGAAAAATTTTCTTGGAATGAATAGTTCGGATTATGGCGGAGGCATTCCGGTGATTGATCTCTGGCGAAAAGATGCCGGGATTGCCGTAGGACATACCGAAATGGTTCCCAAATTGGTTTCCCTACCGGTGGAAATGGAAAAGAAAGCTTCAATAGCCACGATGTGTGTCGAATATGAATTTTCTGTTCCCGACACCTTGCATCCTGGCGATACCTTGAACACCTATGGTACGTTTGTAAGTGTTCATCGTGGCGATTATTTTCATACGTTGCGTCAGTTCACTTTGTTTATGCAGAAAAAAGGCATTGCCATTCCCGAATCGGAACCGGCAGCTTTTGAACCCATTTGGTGTGCCTGGGGATATATGCGCAAATTTACCGTTGACGAAGTTCTTGGTACACTTCCTAAAGTAAAAGAACTTGGTTTTAAATGGGTTGGTATTGATGACGGATTTCAGCAGGCCGAAGGCGACTGGGATGTAAATTCCACAACTTTCCCCGGTGGTGATGCCCAGATGCGTCAACTGGTGGATAAAATTCATGACAACGGGCTTAAAGCACAAATTTGGTGGTCGCCGCTTGCCGTTGATCCGCAAAGCAAACTTTACGCCGAGCAACCCGATATTATTTTGCAAACCAACGATGGTGCTCCGGAATATATTACCTGGTGGGATAGCTATTATATGTCGCCTGTCAATAAAGGCACGCTTGCCCACACCAAATCTATGGTCGAGAAATTTATAGGCGACTGGAATTACGATGGGCTAAAACTTGATGGACAACATCTGAATGCCTGTCTTCCCGATTACAACTGGAAACATCCGTTGAACAATCCGGAAGATGCACCGGAAGGTGTGCCGGCTTTTTTTAAACTTATTTATCAAACGGCAAGACAGTTAAAACCTCATTCCATTATTGAACTCTGTCCGTGCGGCGATGCTATGTCGTTTTATAATATTCCGTATACCAACCAGTTTGTAGCTTCCGATCCCGTTGGGAGCAAGCAGATTCGATCGAAAGGTAAAACCTACAAAGCTATTGCTCCGCAGACGGCCTATTTTGGCGATCATGTGGAATTGAGCGACAATGCCGATGATTTTGCAAGCACCATAGGCATAGGCGGAGTCCCCGGATCAAAATTTACCTGGCCAAAGGATAATCCTTTTGTTACCGAAGGACATTTTGTACTTACCCCCGAAAAGGAAGCGCTCATGAAAAAATGGATAAATCTTTACGACCAAAAAATGCTTTCGACTGGCAACTATTTAGGCGAGCTTTATGATATTGGCTACGACAAACCTGAGGCTCATGTTATAGAAAAGGGTGATACACTATACTATGCATTTTATGCCAAAGACTGGAAAGGTAAAATTCAGCTAAAAGGCTTAACACATAAAAAATATAAGGTATTCGATTATTTTAATAAAAAAGATTACGGAAAAATAATGGCTACCAAACCGGAAATAGATGCAGTGTTCGATAAATTCCTGCTGCTAATGGTATACCCGGTGAAAAAATAAACATTGTATCTAAATCAATATTATCAATAAACAAACAAAATTATCAAACAAATTTACAAAAATGATTAATAACTAAGCCTATGAGAAGCGTTGCACGAAAAAAACTAATTCTGGTATTGCTTTTGGTCCTTACGGGATCATTCATGCCATTGGTTGCTCAAACAACCATCAGGGGGCGGGTTACCGATTCAAAAAGTAATCAAACGCTACCCGGAGTAAATGTATTTATTAAAGGGACTTCAAATGGTACCACCACGGATGTGGATGGGAATTACAAAATTATAATTCCATCACCCAAAGATGTTTTGGTATTTAAATTTTTGGGTTATAAAACCGAAGAAGTTAAAATCGGTGCCAGAAAGGATATTGATATTGCCATGACCCAGGAAGTAGTAAATCTTGGCGAAATTGTGGTGATGGGCTACAGCGAAAAGAAACGTAGCGAAATTGCCAGTGCGGTAAGTATTATTCCTGCCGAAAAGCTGAGGGACGTTACAACCACTAGTGTGGCCAACATGCTTCAGGGCAAAGTTGCCGGTGTGGAAGTTGTTAACAGCAACGGAGCACCAGGCCAAACGGCAGAAGTGCGTATCCGTGGTGTTGCCTCGGTAAATGCACCACAGGGACCTTTATATGTAGTTGATGGTATCATTGGTGGCAATTACGACCCCAACGATGTGGAATCCATTACAGTGCTTAAAGATGCAGGCGCTACCGGAATGTATGGCTCACAAGCCAACGGCGGTGTAATCATCGTTACAACTAAAAAAGGAAGATCGGAAAAACCTCAGTTTGAATTTAAAGCTACATTTGGTCAACGCGTTGCCGATCAGGGTCATTTAACCATGATGAGCGGTTCCGAACTTTATGATGCTCAAAAAGAACTGTATCGCGATTATGCTTCCGGTAAAATTGATATTCTTAAATTCTATTCCGAACGTCCACGCGAACTTCGCGATCGTAATTATGATTGGGAAGGAAAAATGTTTCGTCCGGCAAGTGTGCAGAATTATTACCTTTCGGCACGCAAAGGAGGCGATAAATCATCGTATTATATCGGAGGTTCCTATTTTAACGAAAATGGTACTTTTATTAATACCGGATATAAAAAGCTGAATGTTCATGCCAATACAACTTACCATTTTTCCGACAAGGTGCGTGTTGACAATAATTTCAATATTAGCGCTAACCAAGGTACAAGCTATGATTACATGGATATGTACTATGCCTATTTAGCTCTTCCATGGGATAATCCTTACGATGCAAACGGCGATCCGCTTTATGTTGACGGGACTTCCACAAATTGGTGGTCGCGCGATAAAATCAATCCGTTACATACCATAAAAAATTCAAAACACGAATACAAAGGATTTGACGTAAACTATGACCTGGTATTGGATTATAAAATCACCAAATGGTTAAGCTTTAGCACATCAAACCGTTTGAGCGCTTCCAGCACCAAATCCCATGATTTTGTTTCCAAGCTTGCAGCCGGAACCTATAATGGAAAAGGATACATTAATGAATCCAATGGTTTGAATTACGGAGGCATCACTACCGATCTGTTAAAATTTAATTTTGATGGGAAAGTACATTCTTTCAGTGGATTGATGGGTTTTGAAGGACAACAGAACCGTTATGAATATCTTGGCGCCGAAGGCAAAGGATTACCCGAAGGTTTTTCGGTTCCCAGCGTTGCTTCCAAAGAATTACTCATCCACGGTTATAACGACGAAATATATATGCAGTCGTTTATATCGCAGTTTAACTACAATTTCAAACAAAAATATTTCCTTACGGGTTCTTACCGTATTGATGCTACTTCTGCCTTTCCATCCAAGAATCGTAATGCCCACTTCCCGTCGGTATCCGCTTCATGGCTGGTTAGCAACGAAGATTTTTTCAAAAGCCAGAATATTCTTAATATGCTTAAAGTCAGGTCAAGCTACGGACTTACCGGGATGAAAGACATTGGCGCTTATAAATACATGGGATTGTTCAATTTAAATACACAATACAATTCCGAAAGCGCGGCTACTCCTTACCAGTTGGCCAGCCCGAATCTTACCTGGGAAAAAACCCAGCAGTTCAATGTTGGTTTGGATTTAGGATTCTTCAACCGTGTTTCGTTAAATGTTGACTATTATCGCAATGTAACCAAAGATCTTCTGATTCAGGTGGCACAACCTCTTTCTATGGGTTTTGAAAAGAAATGGGAAAATGTAGGTAAAGTGAATAATCACGGTTTGGAATTAACGTTATCCACAATCTTAGCTAAGACTTCCGATTTTGAATGGACTTTTGATGTAACTTACGGAACCAATTCCAATAAATTACAGGGAATTAACCAGCCTATTTATCAAACGATAAATGGAATTTCCCAGATTTACCGCAACGATGGTGAACTGTATGTATTCAATATGCCAAAATGGTTAGGCGTTGATGTACAAACCGGAGCTCCGTTATGGGAACATCTCGAAAAGGATGAAAATGGAAAAGTGATAAGCCGCACGGCTACCAGCGATTATGCTCAGGCTACACCGCAGGAAGTAGGTCATGCTTTACCAAAATTCCAGGGTGGATTCAATACCTTCCTGAAATATAAAGGACTTTCACTTTCGATGAACTTCTCCTACATGAGTGGAAACGATGTTTATAATTTTACCCGTAAAATTATGGACAGCGATGGACATGAACCTTATTATAACCTCCCGAAATGGAAAGATGGCTGGAGCCGTTGGGAAAAACCAGGCGACGTAGCAACACATCCAAGCATGCAGAATTCAGCGCTTTCAACCGAAAATTCTTCGAGATATCTTGAAGACGGAAGTTATTTGAAAATGAGAAATGTTACCTTACGGTATGAAATTCCTTCACACATCGTTAAAAAATTAAAACTCGAAGGTCTTGCCGTTTCTTTTAGCGGCGACAACCTGCTTACACTTACCAATTATTGGGGACAGGATCCTGAAGTTACCATTACACCTTCCAGTTATGCCATGCCTGGTGTATCCGATTTCAAATATCCGCCCAACAAGCAGTATTTATTCACTCTTGAACTAAAGTTTTAATTTTTAATCGTTTAAATTTAAAAATATTCGTATGAAAACAAAAATATTTCAAATTTTATTATTATTCGGCTTATTGGTTTGGAATACCGGTTGTGTAAAAGATGTTACTCCTTCCGATGCCATCAATACCGAATCATTGGCTTCTACCAAAGATGGTTTGCTCAATGTTACCAACGGATGCTATGCCTTGTTCAAGGACAATATTGAATTTAACGGTTTTGTGGATATGAACAACAATTATCTGCGCCAGTATTTTCAACTTTGTGATTTTGCAAGCGATGATATTACCTGCGGTCAGGTTACCGAAGATCCTTTGTTTTATAGTTTTACCCTGACTCATTCACCCGATCAGGCAAATACCCGTTTTTTCTGGTATGTTTCGTACAAGATCATCAACAGCACCAATACCGTTATTGAGATTGCCGATAAGATGTCCAATAAAGATGCCGGCGTTAACCAGTTGTTGGGCGAAAACTATTTCCTGCGTGCTTTTTGCCATTTCAATCTTTTGAAATTCTATGCCAAGCCGTATACTATTGATCCTAATGCACCCGGAGTAATTATCCGTTCTTCAACTTCCGAATCTTCACAGAAAGCCAGAGCTACGGTTAAGGAATGCTACGATTTTATCATTTCCGACCTTCAGAAGGCTGCTAAGCTTATGAATCAATCCCGTGGTGTACAGTATGCTTCCAAGGAAGCTGCATGGGCATTTCTTTCAAGGGTTTACCTGTATATGGATGATGAACCAAACACGATTGCTTATGCCGACTCTGTGATTAATTCAAACAAATTCCAACTCGAAACAGCCGAAGGCTATAAAACGTATTTTCCCCATGCTGCAAGTTCAACCGAATCCATCTTTTTGGTGGCATTCACACAGGCTGACAACAAAGGAAAATTCGGTTCTATCGCTTCTATGGTTTATTCCGACGGTAATTCGGGTTGGGGCGAAGAGTTTGCTTCTTCTTCCTTGCGTGATGCCATGAGCGCTCATCCCGAAGATGTTCGCTGGGCTTACATTGATTCGCTGAAAGACGGTAATGGCGGAATAGTGAAAAAGAATGGTATCGAGACCTTTTATATTAAAAAGTTCTCGTACCAGGATGGCGATCCAAACCTGAGTTCTCCGGTGATGTTCCGTTTGGCCGAAATGTATCTTAACCGTGCCGAAGCTTACGCTAAACAGGGAAATGATGCTTTGGCTCTTGCCGATGTGGATATGATACGCCAGAACCGCGGACTCGAAAACTCATTGTATAATGGAGTTGTACCGCAAGGATTAACGGCATTGCAGGTTGTTTTAAATGAACGCCGCATTGAGCTTGCCTTCGAAGGCCATCGTACCATTGACGTCTATAGAAATAAACTTTCGATGGACAGGTCATACTGGGGCTATCACTTACGGGGGTTAAAAGAATCGGATATTAATCTTGCAACCAAGCCACAGGGATATGTTAATGAGGTTATAGACTATACCAACCCACGCATCATTTATTATATTCCGGTTGATGAAAAATTAGCTAATCCGTTATGCGTACAAAATCCGTAACAGGTAATTTATTATATTTTAAATGAATAAAATAATAGTTATATGAGAAAGATAAATTTTATAAAATATTCAGTATTCGTCCTGATGGTGGTACTGGCTACCTCCTGCAAAAAGGATGATGACAACGGAGCTGGAAAAGAAGCTTTGTTCTCCTATACCAATGATGGCTTTACGGTAACTTTTACCGATGCTTCCATCGGGCTCACCGGCGATTATTTCTGGGATTTTGGAGATGGAACTACTTCTGTAGAACAAAGCACTTCAGTGGTTCACCGCTACCCTAAAAAGGGACGCTATGTATTTACCCTTTACCGTGATGGAAAAAAGTATGAAGCTTCTACCGTCATTTATTTGGATAAATCGTCACCCATAAAACTTGACGACGGAACACTTTCCGATTGGGATGCCATAACCCGGAATGTGATTATCAGCGGACCTGATGGTATGGGCGCCCGCAAGGCAAAATTTGATTACGATGCAAACTATATCTATATCTATGTGGAACAAGCCGGCTCGGTTGCCGACGGTACCATTTTGGATATGTATATTGATGCCGATTCCGGTCGTTCTACCGGTTTCCAATTAGGTGCATTTACGAAAATGGGCGCCGAAATCCTTTGTGAAGGACAATTGCAGGTAGCCGATAAATGGTTTGATTGCTATAAATACAATGGAACCGGAACTAATTGGGACTGGGGTTCCGTTCAGGTAAGTGAATATTACAAGGTGGGCGCCATCGAAGAAAAAGATGGAAAAACCATGTATGAATTTGCTATTTCCCGTTCCAAACTCAACGGTTTAAATGGAAATGCTGTCCGTTTAGGATTAAACATTATGGATAGTAGCTGGTCCGATTTTGGGTACTTACCCGATAAAGGTTCAGAGGGATTCCTGCTAAATATGGATGAACAGTAATTTAGAAAATTAACACACCCAGGAGGCTGCCCTGTTTTCAGGACAGCCTCTTTTTTATCTCCAATTCGCACCCTTTTGTCAGCGATGGATTTTGCGGCGCATGGAATGGTTATACGTCCGGAGAGGTACAAATTATTTTACAGCCTCCAAAGCGAGTCCACATGGGATTGTCCATTGCGGTTATTTGAGAAAAATTATCCATCCGTTATTTGGGTTTTCGGGTTATTTATCCCTTCGCTCATTTTCCTTTGAGGTTTGTACCACTTACCCAACCTATTTATACCACTCTTTTTGAGGTTCAGACCACTTACCCAACCTATTTGTACCACTCTTTTTGAGGTTCAGACCACTTACCTAACCCATCCGGACCGTTCTTTTAAGGGATCATTCCTGAATCAGCAATGCATGGACAAGATGAATACCAATGCAAAAGGCTGTCCAATATTCCGGACAGCCTCTTTTTTTAACTGGAAAAGTTAAATAGATCGTTTTGTTAATCGAAGGATAAAATAAACATGGCTATTACGGCCATCACCAAACCGATAGATAAAACCATGCCCGGGATAACGCTATACAGTGCTAATGATAGAACAATGGTGATCAGTGGCGCCAAACCGGTCATGGGAACAACGATGATGGCTTTGCCGTATCGCAATGCATAAACCAGGGTAAGGGCGCCTATGGCGTTTAATACCTGAATGAGGGCAGCCAGGTAAGGTCCCTTGAAGCCCCATTCGATAGGCTGGGAAAAATCGGTCATCAGATAGGCTACTGGCATCAGCAGCAGAGCGGTGAGGGTCATGTAAAAGAAAATACTTTCGGCCTTCATGGTTTCGTTGCTGAATTTCATCACGTAAGCCTGAAGTCCCCAGGCAACGAAAACCAACAGGGATAAAATAAGCCAGAGATTACTTTTTATGGTATTTTGGCTGGGATCCTGGTACGAAAGAAAAAGAATGGCAATTAATGCAATGCCTATCCCTATCCATTTCCGAAGGTTGGTACGCTCCCTTAAAATCAATACCGATAAAAAGATGGTAAGAATGGGATAAAGCGAAATAAACGGGAAAATAATGTAAGCCGGTCCCTGGCGCAAGGCTTGAAAAAGCAAAAGCTGTCCTCCGGCTCCGGTAAAACCTACCGTGCAACCCAATAAAATAGACTTCCAGTCGTGTTCCACTTTCCAGTGGATAATGTATAAAGCAACCAAAGCACAGGGAACCATGGTTAATGCCCATACACAATAACTAAGCGTGGGAGGAAATACTTTCTGTGGTATTTCTATCAATGCTCCCCAAACGCCCCAAAAAATTGTTGTAATAATGGCATAAACCAGCCAGTGTTGTTTTGTTTTCATAACGTCGTATAAAATTGATTAATTAATCCAAAGGGCAAAAATAATAAAAATAATCTTTTATTTCCTTTTGAATTAAAAATTAAAAATAAGATTTTAAAATTGATTGTTTTTAAAAAGAAATGATATGAAATAACGACTTGAGAAAATAGCATAAAAAAAACCGGAATTGTTAAATATTCCGGGTTTCAATAATTATGTCGGGATATCTGGTTTATTTTACCAAAACTTTTTGGTTGTAGATTTTTTCGCCCGAGCGAACTTGTAGGATGTAAAGACCGGGTGTGAAATTTACCGTAGAAACGGAGAATGAGTTTTCACTGGCATTCACATGTTTCATCGTTGAATAAACACATCTTCCGGTGAAATCATATAAAGCTACCTGGCTGGTTGTTGCTTTCGTTTCCGGTAAAGAAACGGTAAATTGTCCGTTGGCCGGATTAGGATAAACCTTCAGGCTGTTAGCTGGTAGGTTTAAATCATTAACATCGTAAATAACACCGCCCATGGTAATTATTTTAGCAAAATTCTGATAGTAGATGTTGGCGATAGTTGCATCGTGAATAGCGATGGAATTTTCGTCGTTATCCATGTCGGCGCTGGCGCTCCAGTTATGGGAACCTGTCCAAACAAAAGGATCGGAAGCGGGGTTGCTTTGGTCAACGATCATGTATTTATTGTGCATAACGCCGCCGCCATTATAATCGATAAAGCGACCCTGGCAAGCCGAAACGAGGGCGTTAACTACGCGGTAGTCATCAACGGGTGGTGTGCCTGTTTGGGTGATACATCCTTCTTTACTGCTTACCAGGAAAGAAACCATCACGCTTGAATCGGCTACGTCAGAAACAGCATAAGCAATCTCGCGACGGGTAAGCAGCATTACAGCAACTTCCAGATCGGTGTTGGCTGTGCGGATATGATTAATAATGGTATTGTTCACGTTATCCGAAGGACTGAAGAAACATTCCACCCGTTTACCGGCTATTCTCAGATCGTGAGGCGTATTGTCGGTTTTGTCGCCTCCCCATTTTGCATTCGATGCATTTGGAACAAGCGTGGATGATCCCCACATTTCTTCAAATTCAACGGTATAAACTTTGGCAAGGCTCTGATCCTGGATGATGATGGCATTGTTGGCATCGGCATTCATGTTGTCGCTCGACCAGTTGAACGATCCGGTCCAAACGATGGCATCCTGTGGATAATTGGCATCAATAATCATAAATTTGTTGTGCATAATTCCGCCGTAGGTGGGATCTTCCGGGCGACTGATTTTATTGATAGAAGCATCTAACAACGCAATAGCCGAACTGGTTGTACTACCGTCGTAGACCACCCTGACGTTTACACCACGGGCTTTGGCAGCATTGATAGCCGCAGCAATATCGCTCAGGTGTTCGGTTTCGAAACTATAAATTGCAATATCCATGCTGTGCTTTGCGCGGTTGATATAATTGATTAATGTGTCGTCAATAGCTTCGTTCAGGTAGATGGCATTGGTGCCGGTAGAAACGGTATTATCAACGGGTGTATTGAAATAAACCTTCATATCGCCTGTTGAGGTGGAAGCAGTAATATAAGCTCCGATAGCCGATTTGGCGGTATCCGTAGCAACGGTGTTGCTTACCGATAAAGCCTGAGCATAAAACATTTCGCTTGCGCTTCCGGGGATAGAAATGGTATGTTCGGTTACATTGCTTGTTCCGGTTAAAGTGCCTAGTTCCAGAGCGGAGGTGTGTCCATATTTCAACACGGTAGAACCCGGATTATCGGTTACCCAGCGGAGATTGATGCTTGTCGGCGTAAGGTCAACCACGCTGACGGCTTCGGTTAGTTTAATGGTTGAATTAACAACCATATCGTTAACCGAACGGGGAATCAGTTGATAACCGGTAGTTGGGTTGGAAGGGCTGTATTGAGCCAGACAACCGGTAATATTTACGTTCCCGATAGGAATGAGCGTACCTACAATATCGGTTGTAGGAAGTACGCGAATCTGAGTAGTATTGCCGTCCAAATCAGTAATGTTGTAATTAAAACCTGTGGAACCTCCGGTAAAGAATTGTCCCTGGACAGAAGCATCAAAATGTACGTTTTCTAATTTTACCAACATTGATTCATAGCTATCATCAATCTGATCAACAGGAACAACTACCGGTGCGGGTAAAGGATTATTACTCGAAATCAGTGTAACGCTGGAAACTGGGCTGATTTCAAGCAGTGCATTGTAATCTTTCAGTGTGCCGGTGATGATAAAAATATCACCCGGTTTAAGGCTGTCGAGCTGATGATTGCTGGCAGCATCATAAAAAGAAATTCCTCCTGTTTCGTCCTGCATATAGCCAGTCCAACGCATGGTGGCGCGGTCGGCAGTAAGCATACCCTGAACGGTTACTACCGTTCCAGGAGGTAAAGGACGTACCAGGTTGATGGGCGTAGGTGTCTGTGCCCATGAATACATGGCAATCAGTAAGCAAAATGTAGAGAGTAAAGCAAATTTTTTCATAGGAATAGGTATTTGTTTATTAATGATTTTTAAAATTGTAAAGCAATGGAAGCGGTATAACGCCTGCCTAAGCCAAAAAATACGGCTGCCGAACGGGCATCATGGGAATTAAACGTTTGTCCGATGTTTTTGGAGTTATCATCGGCATCCGAAACGTAAAGTTCATCGAAAGCATTGATAAGATTAGCCCGGAATTGCAAACGGTAGTTTTTGAATATCTTGTAACTATATCCGGCATGAAAATCTACAAGGTAGTATGCCGGAATTTGCCAGGGATCAACAGGGTTGCCTTTGGCATCAAAGTTAGAAGCATTGGCCGAATTGCTGGCGTCGTACGACATGGGATCAAAATTGGCATAATATTTATCGAAGTACGTAATATTACCGGAAAAATAAAGGTCTTTGATGGGTTCGTAGCGCAGTTCGCCTCCCAGTTGAATCTGGGCGGCATCGCCCACATGCAATCCTTTGGCATTGACATACTGAACCAGAATGGTTTTTCCATAGTCGTCGTGGACGCGAACGGAGTCGGCGGAATTCCATATCCAATCGCCTATCGAAGCCAGTCCCTGTAATTTTAACTGCCGGCATATATTCCAGGCAAATTCCAGTTCCACACCTTTATGAAGGGCTTTCAATCCATTGATATTAGCCGAATAGCTTGTTGACTGACCGGCTATCATATGCCCCGGATTGTTGGGATCGGGTATGGAATCGGTAATGGAAACGTAGGGTGCGTAGTCTACAGGGCGATTATCCCATTGTGTATAATAGACATTGAGATTGGTCGAAAATTTTGGAGTGCTGAAGTTTACTCCCAGTTCAATCGCTTTTACTTTTTCATTTTTTATATCTCTGAAAAGAAGATTGCTATTATCAAAAACATTGCTGAATCGCGGAGCTTTATTTAAATAGCCTAAATTTATAAACACACCAAGGCTTGAGGTAATATTGTAGTTGGCTCCCCCTTTTATAGTATAGCCGTTGATCCATTTCCAGGCAGTTTCCTGCAGGCTGTCCACTTTAAAATGATCAATCCGTTTATAACCGGTACGCGCTCCGGTAAGGTTGATAAAGGCATTCCAGCGATCTTTTTTATATTCCACCTGATAGAAAAATCCACCCCAGCGAACCAATCCGTCGTTATAGTAATTGAGCTTGTCGCCCACTTTTTTCATGAAGGATTGGTAATTATAACTTCCATCGGGATTTTTATGATTTGCCGACTGGTCGGAATTATCTATCACATAATCGCCACCCAGCAGATCATATATTTCTTCGTAATGAATGCCTTTATAGGTACGAAGGTCAATTCCGCCCGCCATGGTAATATTATCCGTAAATTTATAATTGAACGTAGACAAAGCCCCTACCCAGATATGGTTATTTTTACGTTCCACCAGGTAGTTGTTAGCGCTACGGAGCGTGCTGCTGTAAGTAGAATCGTTTTTGCTTATCCGATGAAAACTGTTGTAGTCATATGCGGTCTGAAAATCCATTTCGCCATTGGGTAACAAAGCCATCGTTTTTTTGCTTCGTATGCCACCGCCACTACCAATGGACATGTAGAGAATATTAGATATGGATAGCTTGGAACTCACGTTCCAAAAATCTTTAAGCGTAAACTGTGGTTTGAAATATTCGTTTATTCTTTCGTTTTTATCTGTAAAATGACCACGGTTTGTGGTGTCGGCATTAGGTTTTCCATAATTGGTAATTTGGTATTCTTCTATGGTTCCCCAATGCTGATTATATTGCAGTCCGTGGCCAAAGGTATATTCCGATTTGTATTTGGTGAGATCAGCCGAGTCTATGCCATGTTCTCTTGCCCATTTTGTGCTGTAGCAGGCGGCGGGCATATTGTAGGAGCGTTGTCCGTGGCTTTGGGGAGCGCCATAAGCCGAAAAAGAAATAATGTGTTTACCGATAAATTTATCCACTTTCACATAAAGAAAATAGGCTTTAGTCCAGGTTTTATCCACCCAGCCATCGCCTTGCTTGTATGTTCCGGCAGCGGTTATTCCCCAGCCATGTTTCATTTTACCCGAATTGTAGCCAAAGGAAGTACTTAAATATCCATTATCTCCCATTTCCTGTTTGATGCTTCCGCTGCGGCGTTCTTCAATACCACGGGTGATGATGTTGATGGTTCCTCCTACCGAAGGAAGGGCTAATTTGGAAGCGCCCAGTCCACGCTGAATTTGGATGTTACGGGTTACGGCATCCAATCCAAACCAATTGGACCAATAAACGATTCCGTTTTCCATGTCGTTAACAGGTACGCCATCCAAAAGTACGCCTACGTTGCGGGCGCTAAAACCGCGTATGGTGATGCGTGCATCGCCGTCGCCACCACCGGTTTGGGTAGCATACACACCGGGAGTGCTGTTCAGCATCATGGGAATATCGCGACCGGCAATCTGCTCGCTGATACGTGCCGGAAGCACATTGGTGAATGCCACCGGAGTTTCGCGTACACGGGCAATGTCGGCTACCACCCGCACTTCGTCGAGGATAGTCGTTTTCAGTTTTACATCAAGCTGATAGGGTCTGGAACCAATTTTTACCTTGCGCGTTTCGGGCAGATATCCGGCATAGCTTATCGAAAAGGTATAATCGCCGTGAGGAAGCTGAAGCGTGAATTTACCGTTAGCATCGGTACTTACTCCTTTGCCTTGTCCATAAACGATGTTTGCTCCGATGAGCGTTTCTCCGGTATTGGCATCGCTTATGGTACCAAAAATGTTGCCTTTTTGGGCGAAAAGACTGCCTGTGGCAATCAGGATAATGATGATTGAGAGTAATGTTTTCTTCATGAAATACGATATTAATTTCTGATTTTGGTTCCGGGATTCATCAAACGACCAAAATCCGTCGCTTTTTACCCTTGTTAGCAAAAATAGTTATTTAAAGTAAACGGAGAACAGTATTTTAAAAATTAACGAAAAATTCATTCATTGTTTAGAATATTCCAGTAATTTTAATCAGTTCTTATCTGAATATTTTAAAAACTTCATCCAAAGGGTATGATAGGGTAAGTAATTTTTGCATAAATAAAGTCTATTAAAGGTTGTTTGCTTCCATTAGGCTGATTCTAAATGAAATTATTCTAAAATGAAGCATGTATAATAAAGTGCTTAATAACCAGTACCCAGATTATTAAAACAATATTAATAAAATATGATTATCTGATGTTATACCCAAAAATGATTATCTTTGCATAAACGAATCAAAATAAAGAAAGAAGGTATGAATTTACTCAATTTTGTATTGCAATATCCAGACGAAGCAAGCTGTCGGAAGAAATTTAAAGAATACCGGGACAGTATAGGAGTTGTATGCCCGCATTGCGGGAGCAAAGAACATTATTGGAAAAAAGACAAAGAACAATATGAATGCAAGAAATGCCGAAAGCGTCAAACCTTGCGGAGCAACACAGTTATGCACGGTTCACAACTACCTTTTCGTTATTGGTTTATAGCTATTCATTTATTGACATCTACAAAGAAGAGTTTCTCAGCAGCAGAACTTCAACGACAATTGGGGCACAAACGTTACGAACCAATTTGGGCGATGCTTCATAAATTACGTGAAGCCATGGGTAAACGAGATGAAAAGTATTCTTTATCAGGAGTAATAGAATTAGATGAAGGGTTCTTTTCGACAGAAACTCCAGATGAAGACAAAGATAAGCCATTGAAAAGAGGTCGTGGAAGCCAGAAAAAGAGCAAAGTTCTTGTTATGGCCGAAAGTCAACCTTCGGCCGAGAAAAAGACTAAAAAGGGAAAACCCCGTCAAGTTGGGCATATCAAAATGATGGTTATAAATGATTTAAAATCAGAAACAATAACTTCATTAGTGAAAGATAATGTGTTGCAACAATCAACGATAGATTCTGATAACTCTACCTCTTACGTAAATCTAAAAGATGTTGTCAAAGAACATCATCCACAGGTAATACCCAAAAAGGAAATTGGGAAAATATTACCCTGGGTTCATATAGCAATCAGTAATGCAAAACGAATGTTACTGGATATTTATCACGATATTAAACCAGAATACATTCAAAACTATCTCAATGAATTTTGTTACAAATTCAATCGAAGATATTTTGGTGAAAACCTTTTTGACAGACTTATGATTACTTCTGTCTCTTATAAAAATCAATTTAGGTATGGCAACGGATAATCATTTAATAAAAATCCTTTGTTATACTGTTATTAGAAAAAATCTGACAACGACTTTAGGTTTAATTATTAATTTTGCTTTCCTATTAATATTATAATATTGCGATAAACGAGTTTTGTTGTAAAAGAATCTCATTGATTAATAATTACTAATTTATTTATGGTAAGAGCTCAGTTGTTTTTCATTGCAATGTTGATATGTTTCCATTTAGGGGCATGTAAGTCTGTTTCAGGGAATAATGATGTACCTGAACTACAGAAACATACTGCAAAGGACACTGTGCGTATTCAAATGCTTATAAAACTGGTAGAAGGAAATACTGTAAAACTCCAAGGGAAAATTATATATGCCAGAGAAGCAGTATCATTGGCAGAAAGCCTGAAAGTAACGAAGTGGAGGCATATTGCCATGAATGATCTTGGACTTGTATATGCCTTGAGCGGACGATACGACAGTGCTTTACGGGTGTTTTATTTGTTTTATAACGAGCTTGTTTCAACGCCTGTACGTAAAGGAGATACTTTGCATGTACGAAAAATTATTACTGTACTAAATCGTTTGGGAACTACTTACCAAGAGCTTGGTAATTCTGATAAAGCTATTGAGTTTTATAAAAAGTCATTACACATCAGCGATTCAATTAATTACAAAACGGGTATAGCCATGCTTTATAATAACATTGGTAAAATTTATTCCGATGAAGGCCATTGGACAAACGCAGCAGCATTGTTCTGGAAGGCTGCAACAATTAATAAACAGTTGAATAATATCGGGGAATTAATCACTAACTATATCAATATAGGAGCTTGCTGTTATAAGGATGATAAATCGGAAAAATGCCTTGATTATTTTTTCCAGGCATTGGAACTCAGCCATAGATTACACGATAATTTTCTGCTGGCAAGTTGTTACCAAAGTTTAGGTGCGGTTTATCTTGAATATGAAAAGGATACCCTAATAGCCATAAGTTATTTAAACCGGGCACTTGAAATCGGACAAAAAGACGGTTTCGACAAGCTGCTTGTTACGGTTTACAGTAACCTGACAAAAGCCTATACGGGAAAGAAGGATTTTGCCAATGCTGAAAAGTTTGCCCAGCTTAACCTAAATTTGTCGTTAAAAACTCAATCGCTGGAACTTATTGCCAGTGCCTATCTGATCCGTTCAAAATTAAATGAAAAACGTAATAAGACTACGGATGCTTTTAAAGACTTTAAACGATATGCTTTTTATAATGATAGTATTAATTATCTGAGAAGTAAGGAACAATTATCATCATCTCAATTTATTTATAATGCTGAAAAAGGATTGCAAACCGAACAGCTTTATAAAAAGCAACTTCAGATAAATCACCAAAAAAACATTATTCTGCTTGGCATAACCTTAGGTTCTGTTATTTTAATGATACTGATTATTATCCTTATCCGTAAAAACAAGTATGTTAAGGACTCTGCTATACAAATTCAGTCGCAACAAAAAATCATTCATCAACATGAAAAAGATTTACTGTTGCAAAATGAATTATTGTTAAAGGATGAACTGGAACAGAAAAACCGTGAACTTACTTCAAGGGCATTAACACTGGCACAGGAAAATGAACGTACTCAGGAATGGTTGTCGCAACTACAAAACCTGTACAAAAAAATAAATGAAAAAGATACAGAAAGTGGTCAGATTCTGAGTGATTTGATGGCAAGATTGCGCAAAGGTAGCGACGAAAAAGGTTGGGAAGAATTCCGGCTTTATTTCGAGCAGGTTCATAAATCGTTCTATGATAATCTGAATAAAAAATATCTTGGTCTTTCCTCCAAAGAACAAAAATTGTGTGCATTTATCCGGCTTGGATTATCCACCAAAGATATTGCAGCTGTAACTTACCGGGAAGTACGAAGCGTAGAGTCGGCACGCTTCCGTTTAAGAAAGAAATTTGAATTGCCCGACAACATCAATCTCTCCGATTTTCTATCACAATTTTAAAATATGGTAGTTTGACGTACTGATGCAGTAGTGGTTTTATTAAAATGCAGTATTGGTAAAGGGTGGCAAAAAAGATTTATTTATCTGATTGCGACTATTTTTGTTCCGTTATTTTTCTTTATTTTATTCACCCCCAAACTTAACTATTTGTTATATGAAAAAAAGAACATTGTTTTTATTCGGATTACTCTTTTTATTATTTATTTATGTGCCTTTACAAGCCCAATGGGTAAATGATCCTGCCGTAAATACTGCCATTTTTGATGCAGATTCCACGGTTACCAAGGTAGAATCTACTGCAACCTCTGACGGAAAAATATTTGTAGCATGGTGGTACTGTACCAATACTAGTACAGACAATAATTCTACTTTATATTTACAGCTTCTGAACCCGAATGGGGAAAAACTCTGGCCTGGCCGGGGAATTATTATTAGTACCCATATGCAGCTCCCGTCGCCTCAGAATCTTTTACTGGCATGTGATAAAAACGACAATGCCATTGTGATATTTTCCGATAGACGTCTTGAGCCGTCTTACACTAAAAATTTTTACGCTTATAAAATAGATGCTTCAGGAAATTTCCTCTGGGGAAGCGAGGGAGTAAGAATAACCACTGCAATGCCGGGAATGATACCCTATTACGATCTACCTAATTATTGCAACCTCTGCATTACGAGTAATAATAATGTTGTTTTTACAACCGAATATGCTGAAGACTCACAATATGCTAAAATTTTATGTCAAAAAATCAATAGTGACGGTACTTTGGCATGGGGAGGAGCTGATGATGGTGTTCTTTTGCAGTGTGATACGGCAAATTTGATACAGCCGCAGGTTGTTCCTTCCGATAACGAAGGCGTTTTACTTGCCTTTGAAAAGGTATCGGGTGAGTTCCCCGATCAAAATATTCACATTTGTGCTCAAAAAGTAAATGCAGAAGGAGAACAGGTTTTTGCAAATGATAAAGTAATTACCAATGCAAGGGGAATTTCTACGGATGATTATTTTTCTGCCTGTCGGGGAGGTAATGATGGAATGCTGGTTTCCTGGCGCGACGACAGAAACAATAATACCCTTTTTAATATATATGCCCAGTACTTAACGGCTGACGGGACACTATTATGGCAGGAAAACGGAACCCAACTTTGTTTTACAGAGCAAACAGCCAGTTTTACTCCTGTTGCTACAGGTACTGATAATGAACAAAATTCTTATGTAGTTTGGATAAAAGGCAATGATACTCAAATGGAGCGTTGTCTTTGCATACAAAAAATAGCTGAAGACGGATCCCTGCTCTGGTCGAACGATGGAAAAGAAATTACGCCATGGTCTTCAACCATAGGAGATATAAGTAATCAATTGGTAACAACCATTACCAATGATACCATCATTATTTTGTTCTTTAATTATCTTGACGATACCTACATGAATCTTTCTTACAACGTTTATGGCGTTCTTGCCAACGGAAATGCATTATGGAATGGAAACGCTATAGATATTACCACTTCTTTATCCTGGAAATCAAATGTCAGTTTAAGTCCGGTTTCAAATCGTCAGGTGATTGCTGTCTGGATAAATGATATGATTGCAGGAGGAGCTCATCCTTCTACTATAAACGATGTGATGGGACAAAACCTGAACATGGACGGAACTTTAGGTATCAACAGTGTCGGAATTATTGAACCTTCGTCATCACAGGATTTCATCGTATGGCCAAATCCAGTTCATCACCGGATATATTTTTCTGAATCCATTGAAAATTATATGCTTGTTAATTCAAAAGGAATGACGGTAAAAACATTTTCCGGAAAACCTGTTCAGGAAATTAGTCTGGATGATTTATCTGCCGGCATTTATTTTCTGAAATATCAAACAGTAAATAATCCTTATAAATGCACCCGAATTGTAAAACTTGGTAATTAATTCTTTTTTATTATGAAAAATATATTCTTATTTCTTTGTTTTCTGGTGATAATGCCAGATTTCATCTATGGACAATGGGTAAACGACCCTTTAATAAATACTACTGTTTATGATGCTCCCAATGACGCAAGTGGCGTTCAAATAGCTGTAACTTCTGATGGAAAAATATACACGACATGGTGGGACAATACCATTGATAATGTTAAACTATACCTTCAATTGTTTAGTGCTGCCGGCGAAAAGCTTTGGCCGGGAGATGGTATCATCATAAGTGATCATCCACAGGTAAATTTTGCAGGAGCTCCGCGTATAAAATGCGATAAAGAAAATAATGCTGTTATTATTTTCCCCGACATGAGAAACGGAGATAATGCTACTTATTTTGCGTATAAAATTGATGCAAATGGTAATTTTCTCTGGGGAAATGATGGCATCACCATTTCGGATGCCATTGGAGCATTATACTATGATGATAATCTGAGCGATTTATGTATTACTTCCGACAATAGTGCCGTTTTTGTAACAGAATTTTTAGGACAGAATGAACGAAATGCTGTTTTTTGTCAAAAAATTAAAGCCGATGGTTCTCTCGCCTGGAACGGTATTAACGGAGTGGTATTGAGCGATGGTTCTGCCAATCTGTGTAAACCCAAAGTAATATTTTCGGATAATAACAGTTTGTTCGTTGCTTACATGAGCATAACCGGGGAACTTTATTCTGAAACAATCAATCTTTATGTCCAAAAGCTCGACGAAAACGGTACTTCGTTGTTTCCGTTTCCCAAAGCAATTACCAATGCCGGAGGAATACCTTCGTGGGATAACTTTTTTGCTAAGGGAGTAAATAACAATGACATGATGGTTGTATGGCGGGATGGACGAAACAACAGCAGTTCTAATGGTTATGTTCAGTATGTTGCTTCTGATGGTTCAATGCCATGGGCGGAAAATGGGGTAGCCGTTTGCTCCAATGCTACGATAAATCTAAATCCAATGGCCGTAGGAATGGATAATCAACAGAATATATTTGTTGCATGGCTTAAGAACAACAATTCTCAAAACGACAGATGCCTTGCCATTCAGAAAATATCTCCTAATGGTTCCCTGCTTTGGGGAGATGGTGGAAAGGAACTGACTCCCTGGCTGGGTGATTTGGGGCTTGCAACCATTACCGATGCTTCGGTAACTAGCGATACCATCATTGTTACTTATACTTGTTACAATGAACAGTTACTTTACCTTAAAACTTCAGTTTGCGGCTTGCATTCCGAAGGCGATTTCCTTTGGGAAAGTCAGTCGGTTGATATAGCTACTTCTCAAACACATAAATCAACCATCAGCACTACTTATGTTTTTTCGAATCAGGTGGTAACTGCATGGATTGACGGAGTTACCCAGGCTAATATCCCCAATAAAGTAAAAGCACAAAACCTTAATATGGACGGAACAATGGGAACAATCGTAGGCATTGATAAACCTCAGGATAATATATTATTTCAGCCTTATCCTAACCCGGTGAACGATGTATTATGTTTTGGCAAATATATATCGGTTTATAAACTTATAAATAGTCAGGGAAAAGTTGTGAAAGGATATTCTGGGAAGCCGGTAAATAAAATAATAGTAAATGATTTACAGCCTGGTCTGTATTTTATTTTGTACCAGAAAGAGAAATACTGGTGTTCGAAGATTTTGAAATTGTAACTAATTGGTTGTAATTTTTTAATTTAAAGCCGGGTTGTTATGCATAAGCTAATAAGGCAACATAAATAATGAGGAAGCTAATACTGACATTGATTACTTTGATTTTTCTAATTAGCTGCAATAATTATTACAAATTGGCTTCAGTAAAACTAACAAAAAATGAGAGGAAAGACAGTGTTTTAGAAGTATATAAACTAAAGAACAGAACATTGTTTGATTTGAAATTTTGTATTGAAAAGTATAAATATCCTCCGATATTATCAAGGGACATTTTTTGGACAAGACCTGACACATTAGGATTTTCAAGCATAGAGAAAGGCAATATTAAATACAAGTATGATTTCGACAAAGATAGGAAAGTGACTATGTATTTCTATCAAGGAAGTTGGGTCTCTGGAATTTTCCCATTACCATGCTTTTTTCATTATGACAAAGATAATCCTGAATTAGTTGAAAACGTAGTTGATGGTTTTTACAAAATCAAATATCGAATAAAATATGATGAATTGAAGAACATTCAGTGTATTGAGAAACTAGATTCACTAAATAAAAGGATAGAAATTTTGACAATAGAAATAAAGTAGCCTATGCATATCACGTATGGGAATACCAGACTGGATTACTCTCATTCGGTAACCGTCAACGGTCTTAATCTGTTTGAAAATAGGTGCTTCTGTTTTTTCCCTAACTTTTTAACCATAGAAAAGTTCTTTAAATGATATTTGAGTGTGGTGACTACAAATATACATTTTATTGGACATTTCTTTTTTGCTCTTCAAATTTTGTTCGGACAATAATGTTGCAAAGTACAAAATGCAAAACCTTGGCTACGGTGGGAGAGGAATGGGCAAAGGGCAAAGAATGAAAAGGAATAAAATGCAAAATGGGGTAGTGGAGGTGGAACAAGAAGCAGAAAAAGTATTATGCTAAAATGGGGGCTGGTTTGATTTCTCTTTATTTTTTGGTGGAGATTGTATGGCAAAACCTTATCTATACACCCAAATTGGGAGGCTTTGTAGGGTTTTACCCATTAAATGTAATAGTTTGTAACTACTAAAAGAAAAAAACTTCGACAAAGTATAAATATTTAAAAATGGTTTTAATAATAACAATTCAAATTTAATTACAATGAAGAAAATTCTATTTTTAGGATTGGTAATTTTAGCAACAGCAAAAATACAAGCCCAAGACTACCTAATTAGTTTTGCAGGAAGTGGTGCGTCCACAACAGTAGAAACCGTGCAAGTTCAAAATTTGACACAAGGCACAAGTTTAAGTCTTAATGGTTCAGACGTTTTGCATCTTTTTGGAACAGTTGGAATTGAAGAAATTAAGGCAAACGGTGATAATTCGATGCGAATTTATCCAAACCCAATGACAAACAACAGCAACATTACATTTGAAGTTTCAGCACCCGGCATGGTAACCGTAGAATTGTTTGATATCTCTGGTAAAAAAGTAATCGCAGCACAAAATAATTTGCAAGCAGGAACCCAAACTTTCAATGTTTCCGGTTTAAACAGCGGAATTTATACCGTAAGCATAAAATCGGATAACTTTGTTTATACCGGTAAAATGATAAGCAAATGCACTGCAACCGGTCAACCAATTATTAATTACGCTGGTAGCAATTCCAATAGTATTGTGAAAAAGAGTTTGAAAAGCACAGAATCAACCGTTGAAATGCAATACACTACAGGCGACAGAATTTTATTGAAAGCCGTTTCCGGTAATTACAGCACAATAAAAACGCTTATTCCGGCAACAAGTTCATTAGAAACATTCAATTTTGTTGCAGCCACCGATTTTGATGGCAATAATTATACAACCGTTACCATTGGCACACAAATCTGGATGGCAGAAAACCTGAAAGTTGGAATCCGCATTGATGGTATTCAGGAACAAACCAATAATGGAACTATTGAGAAGTACTGTTATAACGATGATGAAGCGAATTGTGCCATTTATGGAGGCTTATACCAATGGAATGAGATGATGCAATATGTAACCACCCCGGGTGTACAGGGTATCTGTCCAACGGGCTGGCATATTCCAACGGATGTAGAATGGACGACGCTTACCGATTTCCTTGGGGGCACTTCAGTAGCTGGCGGAAAAATGAAAGCTACCGGGATGATCGAGACTAGCACCGGTCTATGGCAATCCCCCAATACTGGGGCAACCAATGAGAATGGGTTTACGGCTGTTCCGGCAGGCTTCCGCAGCATCGGTGGAGCGTTCTTCTACATTGGCGGCGGCGGTTTCTGGTGGAGTTCGTCTGAAGGTAGTACAGACAATGCCTTGGGCCGGGGCATAGACTACGGTTACGGCGTTGTAGGCGAATACGACGATGGCGAGAATACCGGGTTTTCTGTGCGATGTCTTCGGGATTTTAAAGACAATTAGACAATTTGATTATTTTTACCTTGAACTTGTCGAAGGGTGGTGTATGGCAGCGAAATTATTTTTTGGGAAATTGGGCTACATCAGGAATTACCTGTATATAAATCAAGTTACGATTTGCTGGTAGAAATTTTTCGGTTTACGAAAGAATTCAGTAAGGAGTATAAATATACGGTGTGCAAAAGTTTGAAAAAGGGAATCATCGAATTGCTAACGCTGATATATCTGGCAAATAGCAAAACTAATAAGCATGTTACCTTGCAGGATGCGCGTGAACGGATTGAGGTGATAAAACACTGTTTATACGACTTATAAAAGATTTGCAGCAAATCAGCGTGAAGCGGTCTGTACAGGTAAATTAAAAAGCCATATAGCAGAAATTCTCAACAAAATAAAATAGAGATTTATTTGGAGAAATTACACCAATAATAATTTTTTTATAGAACACAAATAAAACCAGCCACCAATAAATAGGACTTCCCCGATAATTCCGATGATTATCGTTCCGATAGTCATCGGAATTGGGGGTGGTACGCAGTATCCGGCAGAAGTCCCGGTTAAACAAAATCCATAGATGGTCTTTTCTATGGAGATAACAATGGAAAATGTAGAGGGAAAAAGTATAATCAGAGTAAAACAGGAGGGTTAGTTCTTCCGGATTGGGTGCAATCAGTTAATTTCTTTAATGAGTTTTGTCTTATATGGTTTGATTTGCTGCAAATAGCAAATGTAAAGGCAATAAGCTTTCGTTCCTGTCAAGGCAAGAAGAGTAATCGTTGGATGCTTCTTTTGGTCATCACAACATCTTTATTCAATAATTGCCGCAGAATAAAAATCCGGTTTATCAAACCATTGTGTTAATGTTATATATTATTGAATCACTTCCACGAATTGTAGAGCTGATTCTACAAATTGTAGCTCCACCTCCAGGAAATGAAAAAGTATCTTCACGAATCGTAGCTCCACCTCCGGGAAATGAAAAAGCACCCCCACAAATTGCAGAGCTACCTCCGGGAAATGAAAAGCTAACCAATTGTTGCAGAAAAGCATTTCGGTATTTATATAACCATTTATAAAATAATACTTTACAAACAAAAAGAAGCTATTTCACAATTATTATGTATATTTACCTGTAAAGCTTCCCTGAAGCTATGCAAGAAACAAACACCAGAATAGAAAGATGTTTGCAAGGATTATTGAAAATTGCCGGCTACGGAAAGAATATTCCAATAATCACCTTCGTCCCTTTGATGGTACGCTGCTTGAAGAACTGCGGGTATTTGAGGCAACGGCAGGGAGCGATTATTTTGATGCCTTTTCCCGCATCAGGATGAAAAAGGGTGAATTCCTGTTAAAAGAGGAGGAGACATGCACCCATTTATGGTTTATCGAAGAAGGATTTGCCCGTCAGTTTGTTTGCTCGGACAAAGAAGAGTTTACCATTGATTTTTATTTTCCGTCCGAGTTTGTTTCCTTCCGTTCAAGCTATATTCTTAAAAAGCCCTGTCTGATAAATATTCAGTTGCTTACCAATGCTATTGTATATTGTATTTCGTGGGATGAGCTTAATAAGCTTAAGCTTAAATATCCGGTGCTGATAAAATTCGAAGAAATTACTTTTGCCTGTTTTTATGAGTCAATGGCCCGCAGAATGATTGATTATCTTACCCTTATTTCGGCCGAGCGTTACAAAAAACTGATAAACGATCATCCGTATATGATTCATTATATGAAGCTGATTCAGGTTGCTTCCTACCTCGGGATAACCGAAGAAACCCTGTCGCGTATAAGGGCAAAACTAAAAAGCAAATAATTTTTGCAAACCGTTATTTTTTGACTTTTGTCAAAGGAAATTTCTTTTGGTTGATGTTTCTTTGTTTTGTATTTACTATTAACAACATTAAAAACAAACAACTATGACATCAAGAACGAGAATACCAAGGAGTATTGACGAATTTAATTCGTACATTGCCATCACAGGGGGCTATCTGGCAGAAGGAAACCCCACCAATGCCAGCCGTTTGGGAATAACTAATGCAGAAGTAGCCACATGGCAGGGATTTGGCACTACCTGGTTGCCACTTTATCTCAAATACAGCGACAAGAAAAACAGCCGTACTACTGCTGTTAAGGATCAACTGATAGCAACCATTAATGAAACGGTAGAATATGATCAAACTTATCATATTATCGACCGTATTGCCTCTTCAACCAGTGCAACCATCACCGATTGGGAAACTTTTAACATCAAAAGCGGTATGCTGCAAAAAAACACACATACGGTGCACGACACCCCTATCAGCGAACAGGTATCGGTTACCATTCAGCCTTTAGGGGGAGGCATGCTCTCCGTTAAATGTTACACCAATACCAGTCAGCGGGCAGGCGTTTGCGACGAAGCCGATTGTGTTCAGTACACTTATTCTGTTGGAACCACTCCGCCCGCTTCTGCCGATGCTGAGGGATTGAAAAAAGATCTTTCCACCAAAGGTTCGTTTACACTGAATTTGGGAGCGGCTTCATCGGCCAAATATCTGTATATTTATTTTCGATGGTACAATACTAAACATCCCGAACTGGCCGGACCATGGAGTAGCTTGCAAAGCATGCTGATATTGTAGTTAGAATCAAATACAAAGAAAGAGGGCCTTTCTAATTCCGCTTTTTGTTTGTATATTTTGGGATACCTGTTCCGGAAAAATGCTTTAGGAACGTGAATAGGGAAGATTTATTTAGATAATTCCCGGATATTTTGCATATAAAGGACTCGAGATGTATTTATTTTTTATCATTATCTGATATATTACCAAAATGATAAGAAAGAGGGGCTTTGCCTTGTCTCGTCCTAAAAAAAGTTGACAGTATTTTAATAAATCCTGAATGGGGTTGACAAAATTTAATCACCGGGCAAAGATGAGCCGGAAGATAGTTCTGCTTCAGACGGAAGGGGCTCGATGCTTCGTCCGTCTATCACTCTTCGCCTTCGGAATCGGTTTTCCGGAATGTCTCTAAAGAGAAATTTCGGACTGTTATCTGTGATATTTCGCCTTTTACGGTGATCTGTACGCCTGTTTCCGACGAAGAACCTGTTACGGAAGCTTGTGCAAAGGCATGGGTGCTGTGGAAATGTATGCCCGGGAGAAGGCTTTGTTGGGCGATAACCCGGAAACTATCGGGCTGAGCTTTGACGGACACAACCCGAGCATCCGGGGACGGCATTTATTTTATGCCTGCTTATCTGTGTGTGAGTCTTTTATATCCGAGGATCCGTTCTGCTGCCTGACCATTGACGGTGGCCTGTATGTGGTTTTTCTCGTGAAGGGGGCATACCAAAGATTGTCGGAATTGTATCGGTTCATCTATTTTGAGTGGCTGCCGGTCAGTCACTATGTCATTCGCAGTGGCCTTTCCTTTGAAAAATATCTCAATAATCCTCTTGCTGTCCCCGAGCAGGAAGTTCAAATGGAGGTTTATCTTCCGGTGACGGAACGGAAATAAAAGGAACAACGTACGGCTCAGGTGGGGTTGTGTGTTGATATTCAGGAAGTATTTATATAGATGTAATATCCTACCTGGATGTGGCCTTTGGGATGATAATCAAATTGATAGTCCCCAAAGAATGGAAACGGAGACTATTTGATAAAAAATGGTTTGACTGTTGCTGTTTTTCCCGATACCTGTCGCAAAGAACTCTATTTTTGTAGTTCTTTAATTTTCAATTTATGGCCAGGACCATACAATTTGATGCTGTAGCCGATGTGTATGACTATTACGTGAATGTCGATTTTGACATTCCGTTTTTTCTCAACGAAACAAAGGATTGCAAGGGCGAAATTTTAGAACTGATGTGCGGAACAGGAAGAATTTCCATTTCTTTGCTCGAATCGGGGAAAAGCATGGTTTGCGTGGATTATTCGCAGGGAATGCTCGATGTTTTTGCCCGGAAAATCTGGAATAAAAACTATCCGGCAGAATTGATACAGGCGGATGTAACTACATTGGATCTGAAACAGAAATTTGATTTCCTGTTCCTTCCGTTTCATTCCCTTTCCGAAATATTATCGGCCGATTTACAACTGGAGGCATTAAAATCCGCTTACAGGCATCTTAAGGAAAATGGAATTTTTATTTGTACGCTGCAAAACCCTAAGGTACGGTTAAAAATAGCCGATGGCGTTAGCCGGACTTTGGGAGAATTTCCTGCTAGCGAAGGCAAGCGGCTTCACATTTCTTACATCAACAAGTATAATCCTTTTACCGCTTTGGTTTCCGGATACCAGTTTTATGAAATATCGGATACCGTTTCGCACGAAATTATTGAAAAACGGTGCCTCGAGATTAATTTCAGGCCCGTTGAATACAGGGAATTTTGTGACATGGCCAAAAAAGCTGGCTTAGGAATCATTCAAACTTACGGCGACTATTCTTGTTCGCCTTTTGATGAGGAAGCAAGCGACTTTATGATATTTAAACTTATAAAGCGAATATGAATTTTTATTCCATTGCCTTATTTGTTGAAGACGTATTATTACTGAATTATTTTTTTATTAACGTTTTTTTTAATGAGTTTAAAAAAATCCATTTTCAACTGGAGCAGCGGCAAAGATTCTGCCATGGCATTATATAAAGTACTGCAGGAAAAGCATTTTGAAATCAAAAGTCTTTTTACGACGGTAAACGGTACAAACGATCGCGTGAGCATGCATGGTGTGCGGACAAAGCTGCTCGACATGCAGGCGGAAAGCATTGGCTTGTCTTTGTATAAATTGTTTTTGTCGGAAATGCCTTCCATGGAGGATTACAATCATTTGGTTGGCGAAGCGATGGCCGGTTTTAAGGCGCAGGATGTGAAATATTCCGTTTTTGGCGATATTTTTCTGGAAGACCTTAAAAAATACAGGGAAGAGCAACTGAAACAAGCCGGAATGGAAGCTGTTTTTCCTTTATGGGGAAGACCATCGGCGGAACTGATGAAGGAATATCTTGATTGTGGTTTCAAAGCCATTGTGGTATGCGTAAACGAAAAATATCTCGATTCATCCTTTGCCGGACGCATTATTGATCAGACTTTTATGGATGATTTGCCTGCCGGTATTGACCCTTGCGGGGAAAATGGCGAATACCATTCGTTTGTTTTTGACGGACCTGTTTTTAGAAAACCTGTCCATTTTACCGTTGGCGAAGTAGTTTATAAAAATTATCCGCCGGCAGATGCATCTGCCAATTACGATACCGGATTTTATTATTGCGATTTGCTACCCGGCTGATGATACTTAAAATGTAATTTAATAACGATCAGTATGCTTACCCAACTATTCACATACCTCCGGCAAGACCAAAATAAATGGAACATCATTAAAGATTTGTTTCTGGAAAAAGACATTCCCGCCAGAACCATCCTTTTACAGGAAGGTGAAATAGCACAAAATATTTATTTTATCAAAAAAGGTTGCCTGAGGCTATGGTTCAACAACGATGGAAAGGACGTAACCTTTCAGTTCTTTTTTGAAAACCAGGCGGTGTCGTCCATCGAAAGTTTCATGGGAAGGCAACCCAGTTCGTTTACGCTGGAAAGTATTGAACCTTCAACGGTAATTATGCTTGCTAAAGAAGATTTTGATGCACTTTTTCAATATTATCCACAGCTTAAGGATGGATTGCAGGTAATTCTTTTCCAACGAATGGGAAATTATGCCAGGCTTTTCCTTTCCAGGATAAAGGATAATCCGCAAAAACGGTATGAGGATTTGCTGAAAAACCATCCGGAGATTATCCGGCGTATTCCTCAGCATTATATCGCTTCCTATCTGGGGATTACTTCCGTATCGTTGAGCCGGATAAAAAATAAGAGGTAAGCTTCATTTCTTAACAATTGTTATCGTCCATGGCAGACCGGTATTCATACTTTTACCCCAAAATTGATAACGATGAATCCACGTTTTTTTAATCGCAATCATGTCCTTACACCTTTTGTAAAACTTGATACACATAAGTGTAAAGCTTGCTGGAAATGTATGACGGGCTGTCCCAATAAGGTCATTGGCAAGGTGGACCTTCCCTGGCACAAGCATGTTCTTTTACTTGAACCCGGGAAATGTACCGGCTGCAATAAATGCGTAAAAGGATGTGAATTTGGCGCTTTGACAAGGAACCCGACAACATCTGAACCCAGGGAAAGCTCTCATAATCATGCAAAGTCCCGGAACAGAAATGCTTTCTTCAAATTTGTTCTGAATATAAGCCTTGTAATTGCTGCTCTGGCAATGGTTTTTTCAGGATTTATGATTCAGTTCAACTATCACATGGGACATCACGGACAAATTGCCGCTATGGAAGAGGTTTGGGGCTTGGACTATTATCAATGGTCGGGACTTCATAAAATTTCTGTCGTCCTGATTTCGGCTCTGGTAATTATTCACTTGTTCTGGCATTACCAATGGTTTAAAACGATGATAACAAAAAAACTGATTGCCCGTAACAGACAGGTAATCCTCTTTTTGCTGATTTTTCTTTTTACCGCTTTTACAGGTTATACTGCGTGGTTTTATGCTCAGTTCGACGATGATGAATTTCAGAGAAAACTCTTTATCGAAATACACGACAAGATTACTTTAATATTGTTGGTCTTCCTGGTTTTGCATATTGTTAAAAGGAGAAACTGGTTTGTTAATGCATATAAGAGATTGAAAAAAAACTAAGTATAAGAAATTTGGCAGAGTATCTATTTGTTCATCCGTGCTTGCGTTCAGCAAAGATGCTCGTTTCATAATATTACCAGGGCTCATGATTCCGGTTACCGGTTGGATAACAGGATGTGTCAACAAACCATAGGCAGCTTAGCTTAGATGTGAGTCTGCTCTTCCCAAACTTCCTTTTTTAGCAGACCATTTTCTTGATTTAGTAATTCTATCCTTCTTTTTGGGTTGTCTATCCGTAAAATATAGCCGTTTGTCTATAATTTTTTCAATACATACCTGTTGCAGTTATTTTTGCGTAAACTTCGGTAGTTTGTTCCGGGTGATTAAAAACCTTAACAATTATCAACGAATCCGAATATTTTTATTTAGTATTAATTTAAAATCAATGTACAATGAAACAAAAAACGCTACTTGTATTGCTGTTTCTGGTGTTTAGTACAGTTCTGGTGAAAACACAGGCTCAGAGCCTGATTATCCGGCAGGACGATGGTACCGAAATCTCGGAAAGCCTGAGTACAGTGGAGAATCTCAAATTCTCCGTCAATGATCTGCTGATCGCTCTTAAATCCGGGGCTACATCTACTTACAGTTTGTCAACCATCGATAAACTGTATTTCGATATGGAAACTTCTGTTGAAGAGCCAACCTCTCTGACGGGACAAGGACTACGCTTGTTCCCTAACCCTGCTGCTACTTATATTGTTATTCAGGGTATTCCAAAAGGGACTTCATTTATTTCCCTTTACAGTGCCGATGGCCGGTTAATCCGGCAGATTACCGTTTCTTCAGAAAAGGAAACGTTAGACATCGGTACATTGAAAAACGGGCTGTATTTTCTGATAGCCAATGGTCATTCATCCAAATTTATCAAGCTATGAAAGGAAGAATTTTATTAGCATTATGCCTGCTTATGGGCATTTCGACTTTTGCTCAGGAGAAAATGTACATTCATAAATCAGACAAGATGACTCTGGGCGTCCTGATTTCGATGACGGATAGTATCTATTTCAATGCAGATGGCAGCCAGTCTTTTTTTCAGATTGGTGATTCACTGCTACAACTTACTACTTCTGAAATTGACAGTATTACCTTTGGTTCCAACTCAAATACCATCTATATTACGTATAATGGTAATGAAGCTTCGGTGATCAATCCGCTGGCTTTTGAAGGCGTGGCGGTAGCTGTGGAAGGAGCCTACGTTACCGTAACATCTACCACTGAAACAAAGGATATCAATTACAACATTTCAGGAACCACTGCCAACGGCATGTTTAAAATTTACAGCGAAAAACGCTACAACGTACTGCTAAACGGGGTGAATATCACCAATCCAATCGGACCAGCCATCAATGTTCAGTCTGAGAAAAAGACCACCGTAACTCTTGTTGGCGGCACTACCAATACCTTAGCCGATGGCGTAACCTATGCTGATCCTCCCCTGAATGGTAACGGGGAAGAAGAAGATCAAGATGGCACCTTTTTCAGCGAAGCAAATCTCGTTTTTAATGGCACAGGAAGCCTTACCATTACGGGTAATGGTTCCGATCAGCACGGATTATGCAGCGATGATGTCATTGATATTGAAGGTGGAACTATCACCATTGTTAGTGCTTCGAAAGACGGAATTCATGCCAATGATGGTATAAGCATTTCCGACGGTACAATTAATGTCAACGCTACCGGCGATGGTATCGACGGTGATAATGTCGGCGTTACCATTACGGGTGGAAATATTACCACCACCAATTCGTCCGATGATGTAAAAGGTATTTCATGTGATAGTACTTTATTGGTTTCGGGTGGAACTCTTAATTTAACAGTAAGCGGCGACCAGTCGAAAGCCATGAAGAGCAAATATGCCATTATCCTGAGCGGTGGATCTATTACCATTCATAATTCGGGTGATGCAGTGCTCGAACCTTCAGGATCGGGATACGATCCTTCGTATTGTACAGCCATAAAATGCGATGGCAACGTAACAATCAACGGAGCCGATGTTACAATTGTTACCAGCGGACTGGCCGGTAAAGGCATTTCTTCAGATACCGATATCGAAATATCAAGTGGAAGTGTCAATGTTACCAGTACCGGAAACGGTTCAACCTATATTAATCCTTCCGGCGAAGCAGATGCATATGTTTCAACCTGTCTGAGCGCCAACGGCATTATCAATATTACAGGCGGAACCATCACTACGTCAAGTTCGGGCTCGGGTGGTAAAGGTTTTTCATCCGACAGTGGCCTGAATATTGGTACAGATAGCTCTTCACCTGTAATCAATGTTACTACTACTGGCTCACCTATCTATGTATCTGGTACGGGTAATGATGCTAATTATGCCGAAGCAAAAACCATCAAAAGTGATGGGGCTATAGTTATCAGCAATGGAAATATTACCGTTTCATCCGCTGATGACGGAATCAAATCGGATACTTCCATCACCATTAATAACGCAACTATCACCATTAATAATTCTGTAGAGGGACTCGAAGCTCCTTTTATTACCATCAACAGTGGCGATGTAAATATTCATTCTTCTGACGATTGCATCAATACCACATTTGGTAATGGTGGAGAACAGAACGATGGTAGTATGATGACATTCAACGGCGGATTTGTGGCGGTAAACACTACTGGCGGCGACGGACTCGACAGCAATGGCGATGTAACGGTCAACGGCGGAACTATTGTCGTACACGGGCCTCCTCAAGCTCCGGAAGTAGGACTCGATTTCAACGGTATCTGCAATGTCAATGGCGGATTTATGGTTATTTCGGCGCCCAATTCAAATATGGTTCAGGCACCGAGCAATAGCTCAACCCAGTACAGTGTAAAGGTAATGACAAATCAAAACCTGTCGGCTACTACTCTTTTCCATATACAGGATGCATCGGGAAACGATGTGGTTACCTTTCAGCCGGCACGCAGATATAATTCTATTGTATTTTCATCATCAGCCTTGCAGAATGGTTCAACCTATTCGATTTATACCGGCGGAACCTGCACCGGAAATAACAACAATGGATTGTATACCGGCGGAACCTATTCAGGCGGAACTTTCAGAAAATCATTTACGGTCAGCAATAAAGTAACCAATGTGAATTTCTAAACTAATTCAAACCAAATATCAAAAAGTGCCACCGGTTTATGTTCCGGATGGCACTTTTTATTTTAAACCGAAAAAATTCTTCACAAGGTCCTCTTTTATAATTTCGCTTAGGTATGCATCTAAATAATTTGGACAAATAGAATGTTGTATAAAAAAGAATAGGACGCGGATTTCGCGGAAAAAACGGATTAATGCTGATTTTATTCGTGCTTGCATGAACAATAAGAACGGATATGCCTGAAATTATTCCGGCTTGTCGGAGTGAAAATCTAAAACAGTCTTCCACCGCTCGCTACGCGGTATTTCTATTTGTTTTGCGAAATTATAGATTCTGTGATATTCCTGGCGGCGTTACAATTGCTGTTCAGCCTGGATTCTTCCCTTCGGTCAGAATGACGGCCACAAGATGATGGTAATGGGAGGAGAGTGGGCGGCTGCGCCGCCCACTCTCCTCCCTCTTTTTCTCTTTTAATGACGACTGTCATTTCGACTGAAGGGAGAAATCTAAAACAGTCTTCCACCGCTCGCTACGCGGTATTTCTATTTGTTTTGCGAAATTATAAATTCTGCGATATTCCGGGCGGCAAAGTGTTTTGCCGTTCAGCCGGTGATTCTTCGTCCCAATTTAAGTATTAATTTACTGTTTATAACATTTTTAGTTATTTCTTCTTATGTAATTTTTCCAGTTTTTTTAATTCCTTTTTATTTTTTTGATCATCGTAAATCAACCTGATCTTATTATCTTTTATCTCAAATTTTATGTTCACTTGTACATCTACGGGTCCTTCTTTTTGGTATCCGGGGGTCCAATCGGAAAAGTTTTTCAAACATTCAGTGAATTTATTGGCGAATAATTCATTTTCAAAACGTAATATTTTGTAGTCAAAGTCTTCTCCTTTACAATTAACTATAAAAGTTACATACAAAGCCTGTCCTTCATTTACATTATATTCTTTCAATGAAATCTCATTATTTAATTTGTTTTCAAGCTCATCAACTGGGGTTTTAAGTGTTGGCATTATTTCGGTAACTGTAAAAATTTCGGAGAAACCATCTTGTCTATCTTTCTGGCATTTGGTCTGTCCAATCACATTTGAATAAATAATCAGGAAGAAAAGAGTAGTGATATATAATTTGTTCATGTGCTTATAGAATTTAATATTTTCAATTAAACAGGATATTTCCGCCGGGCAGTATTACAATTGCCGCTCAGCCGTATTTTCTCCAAACTATTCAAAGAGTCTTTGTCTGTAGGACATAAGGTATTGTAGCCATCGTATTCATTTTTTATTTTTAATCCTCGCAGAGGTTAAGCCTTTCATTTGTTTATCTCCTACGGAGAACAGATTGATTTTCATTTTTCATTTGCTACAACACTTTAACCGCTACGCGGTATTTCTATTCGTTTTGCAAAATTATAAATTCTGCGATATTCCGGGCGATATTATAAATGCTGTTCAGCCGGGATTCCTCCGCTTTGCTTTTCCATATTTCAATATTTCCTTTCCCGGAAAGTTTCAGGGAAGGATACAAAGCATTCTTTTATAGAAATATTTCTTTCGGATAGCGGAATAACTCATTTATCTAAAGGAATAAAACTTCCGTATAAAGTAATTATTTAATGGTATAATTATACTAAATTTCAGTCTAATGATACATAATATCCGTATTATTAAATAAAAGATAAATTATATTATCCAAAATTATCGTATAATAATACCATAATTTAGTATGAGTATACTAAAATTTTGTATCTTTCTGTTAAAAATTTACATTACTGTATAAAAATTTTGTATCTTTATACGAAATTTCTGTATGAAGAAATAAAACATTTTCTGTTTATAATAAATAATAATTATCAGCTAACTAATCTTATTTATTCTCTTAAAAACACGGTATTATGACAAACTATATTCCGCGAAGCGACATTAAATTTAATCTGTGGCAGGGTAATCTGATGAAGGAAGTCCAGCCCAAGCTGACAGACTGGAACATTCCTGAAGGAGATTTTAATGTATTAAAGTCCGTTCAGGATAACTGGAACATCTGCTTTACCAAGTCAAGCAACAAAAATAATCGTACCAGCGCCGACGTACAGGCAAAAAATGATGCCCGGAAAGTGTACGAAAAGCAGCTCCGCGGTTTTGTGGCTCAATGGCTGACGAGTAATTCAAAGATACCGAACGGCGACCGCGAACGGATGGGCATAACGATTAAAAGCCGAACCCGGACAGCCGTCCCCAAACCTGTAACCATACCGGTTGGGTATGTCGACTTTTCTATCCATATGCAACACACCATTCATTTTCACGACGATTCTACTCCCCACAGAAAGGCCAAACCGGCAGGGGCTCATGGTTGCGAGATATGGATTAAGCTGGGCGGAGATGCTCCCCGCGATGCAAATGAACTATCGTATATTATAACTGCTACCCGCACGCCTTTTGTGAAAACATTCGATGGCAACGATGCCGGCAAAAGGGTTTACTACCAGTTTCGGTGGGTGAATACCCGCGGCGAACAGGGGCCGTGGAGCAATGTGATAAGTGCGATGGTGGCTTTTTAGAAGGACAGTAGGAAGTAGGTAGTAAGGAGTATAGAGTAGGTAGTATATGCTGCTTGTTTTTGAATCTGCTTTAGTCGCTTTTTATAAGAAAAGAAAGAAGGATTAAGTTTGATTGAAAAGATCGAATAAGCCTGCTTTCTATCAACGCTATCCAATGAAAAAGCACTAATTCGCTCTTCATAAACGTTTCTATATCTGAATTCCATTCAACAGCCTACTTTTTACTGCCCATTGCCTACTGCGATCTGGATGGCTTTACGGCAATGGTTTTGTCGTGGGACAGGCTGGCGTATTTTGTAAGCAAAATATAACTGAATTAGTCAGTGGATAACAATTGATATTATCCTTTCCTGAGATATTCCAGCCAGTTTTTTATCATTTGTGCTCCATATTCCGTCATATACGATTCGGGATGAAACTGGATTCCCTTCACATCAAACACCCGGTGCGACAGTGCCATGATGGTATTATTTGTACTGATGGCAGTTATTTTTAATGTTTCGGGGAAATCTTCTTTATCCACTGCCCACGAATGATAAAGCCCGGCGGTAAATTGTTTCGGAATATTATGGAAAAGGTAATCCTCCTTGTCAATAACCTGTACTTTTTGCCGGATACCATGCACTACTTTTTTCATATTGAAGAGTTTTGCATGGTATGTTTCGGCTATTGCCTGATGGCCAAGACAAATTCCAAGAATGCTTTTACTTTCCTGGTATTGTAACACAATCTGCGACATCAACGGAACTTCCTGTGGTATTCCTGATCCTGGCGAAAAAATGATGCCATCATAACGCTCCACCTGTTCAATATCCAGTTCATCATTTTTAATTATATCCGGTTTGCAGCAGCCTTTTTCACGTACCAACTGCACTAGGTTGTATGTAAACGAGTCAAAATTGTCAATTATCAAAACAGTTGGTTCCATTTCCTTATTCTTCGTTATTTTGCAGTCGTAAAATCATACGTCATCATGAATGGCAAAATTAGAATAATAAAAAGAATGAATGAACTTGGGAATCGTAAAATTCCCTTTCTGTTTGTCGTTGATTTTGAAATGCAACAACCTTTGCTGTTTACTTTGGACGAAATTCCGCAGGACGATTTATGGTACGAGATAAACGGCAAAGGCAACGCTCCATCCTGCAAAGGAACAGCAAAAGACTTCTTTTTCCATAAATATCCCATTGGCCGGGATGAATATGCCTGTCAGTTTACCAACGTGATGAAAAATATTTCTTATGGCAATTCATACCTGTTGAACCTTACCTGCGAAACGCCTGTTGAAATAAATCTTATGCTTCAGGAAATATTTTTATATAGCAAAGCTAAATACAAACTGTGGTATAAAGATGAATTTGTTTGCTTTTCGCCCGAACCTTTTATTAAAATTAAAAACGGAGAAATCACTTCTTTTCCGATGAAGGGTACTATTGATGCTTCTGTTCCCGATGCAGTAAAGGTAATCATGGAAGATAAAAAAGAAACTGCCGAGCATTATACCATTGTTGATTTGATACGCAACGACCTGAGTATGGTTGCCAGTAATGTAGGTGTAGAAAAATTCCGTTATATTGACCGCTTGCAAACCAATAATGGTGAACTGTTGCAGGTAAGCTCTGCCATCAAAGGCGTACTCCCGGCAGATTATGCCTCTACCATCGGCGACCTGATATTTAAATTGCTCCCGGCAGGCTCCGTCAGCGGTGCTCCCAAACGTAAAACGGTTGAAATAATCCTTGAAACAGAAACTTACCGTCGGGGTTATTATACCGGCATCTTTGGATTGTTTGATGGCTATACGCTCGACAGCGGAGTGTTGATACGTTTTATACAGCAAACTTCCGGAGGTTTGGTTTTTAAAAGCGGCGGAGGTATTACTTCTTTCAGCCGGCTATCTTCCGAATATAACGAAATGATTGATAAAGTGTATGTGCCAATTACTGGAAACCATTAGAATAGCTGATTACCGGCTGATAAATATGGCTTATCATAACGAACGTTTTAACCGCTCGCGAAGAGAGCTATTCGGCATTATCGAAGAACTTAACCTAGAAGATATCATCCGGCTTCCCGGTAATTTGAATATCGGAACCTGGAAATGCCGTATCGTTTATGATAGCACTATTCACAGTATTGGTTTTAGTCCATATACTCCCAGGATTGTCCGTTCGTTACAGCTTGTTGCTGACGATACCATTGATTACCATTACAAATATCTTGACCGTACCCGTTTCGATCATTTACGAAGCCAGATACAATCTGATGAAATACTTATCATAAAAAATGGACTTATTACAGATACTTCTTATTCCAACATTATTTTTTATGATGGTAAAAAATGGATAACGCCTTCTTTTTATTTGCTGAATGGAACCATGAGGCAGTTTCTTCTCAATACTGGCAGGATTGTTTGTGATGAAATACGTCCTGCGGATATTTGTTATTTTAAATCTGCCCGGTTGATTAATGCCATGCTTGATATGGAAACAGGAGAGCCAATTTTCAATTTGAGAAAGAATATTTTGCTCATTCAGAATGGTTATAAACTTGGATGAAAAATCATTTTTTATAGCTTTATTTTCTTTGCTTATTCTTGTTTAGAAGAAAATACTAAATCACTATTGTCAGATGAATTTTTATATTATCCATGATGATTATTGGTATTGTCTTAAGACCGGGTGTCTATGTCCGGGCGTCTGTTCTTTATTTCAAGCCATTCCACCATTGCGAAAAAATTTGAGTACTGTCTTTCAGATTTACTTCTTCTCCAATGATGGGGGTGATCAATGACAAATGAACATCGGTGTTTAATGATGTAATTTGCTTTAACGGCTCATCCCATGCATGGTTAGCCAAAGCAAACTTTGCCGAATGACCGGGGAGCAGTCGTTTAGCATGTAAATCAGTGGCTGCCAGCAATACTTCTTCGGGCATCATGTGAATGTATCTCCAGCTTTTATTATACTGTCCGTTTTCCAGAATAGCCAGATCAATTTTTCCGAACTTTTTTCCGGCTTCGGCAAAATGGGTGTCGTAGCCGCCGTCGCATCCGATAAAGATTTTGATTGTGGGTGTTTGCAGAACGAAAGAGGTCCAAAGCGATGTATTTCTCTGGAATTTTCTTCCCGAAAAGTGGCGCGCAGGAACGGTATATGCGGTAAAACCATTGTCCAGCAAAAGTTGTTCGTTCCAGTCCTTTTCAACGATGATCGCCGGATCGTAGCCCCAATAGGTTAAATGTTCGCCAACGCCAAGCCCGCAAATTACCTTTTTGATCTTCGGTTTTAATTTCAGGATGGTTTTATAATCAAGATGATCCCAATGGTCGTGAGTGATAAAGAGGTAATCAATTTCCGGAATGTCGTTGGTGGTGTAAATGTTCGTTCCATTGAATGCTTTGGTGGTGAATGAAACCGGAGAAGCGGCGGCGCTTAACACAGGGTCAACTAAAATTTTCTTTCCGTCGATTTGAATAAAATAGGATGAATGTCCAAACCATATCAGCACATCCTTGTTCTGGCCTAATTTCAATAAATCAGTCTTTGTTGAAGGGATATTATCGACAGGTCTTTTATTTTTAGTAAAGAAGAAATCTTTAAAAACTTTGGAATAGCTAACCCCTTCTGCCATTATGGGTGTGGGACTCAGGTTTTGAAAAGCCCCGTTTTTATAGTGTGGCGATTGCCTGATTTTTTCGAGTCGCTTTTCACCTGGCATTTTACCAAACTTCGGTTGATGAAGAAAGGCAAACACAGCGATGCCTGATATAATGATGAGAGATAGTGCGATGATCATGATTGTTGGTTTTGTCTTTATTTCGGGTGTAAACTGAAAACAAAGCTGATTTGAAACGAAACGTTCTTATGTTAATTGTAATTTATCCTTATGCTCTTTAAGGCTTTTAATGGCCGCGAGCCGTCCAATTTCAACCAATTCCTCCGCCTTGTAAAAGTCGTACATACTACACGATTCATGGGATATATTGATCAGAATATCCGGTGCGTATTTTTCGAGCGACAGTTGTGCGATATGATCGGTCATTAAGCTAATGGTTTTAGAGATCAGGTCAAAATAACCAAGCTTTTTATCCTTGTCCGAAGGCTTGGTTTTTTGCAGTTGATTGTAGAAATCTTTGATCTTTTGTTGGTAAATTGACCGTTTTACTACCCTTTCTTTTGGGGGAACGACCGGTTTGTCGAAAGGAATGTCGGCATTGACATTCACCGCTATCAGTATATCGCCGGGATACCTTTTGGCATGGTTGATGGGAATATTATTTACAACGCCGCCATCCACCAGCAATCCGTTTTCTTTTTTTACCGGCGTGAACACGGTGGGTATGGCAATGGATGCCCTTATGGCATCGTAGATACTTCCCTTAGTAAAAACCACTTCCTTTTTGTTAATGATATCCGTAGCCACGGCGGCATAGTATATGTTTAAGTCTTCAATGTTGGCATCCGAGATGAACTCCTTCATCTTTTTAAATACTTTATCTCCTTTTACCAAACCCTGTGAGCTGAGCGTAAAATCAACGAGACTAAAGACTTTAATTTTGTCAAGAGTATAGAGCCAGTTTTTGAATTCTTCCATTTTTCCTAAGGTATAAACAGCGCCCACAAGCGCCCCCATAGACGTCCCGGCGACAGATGCTATTTCAAATCCCCGGCTTTCCAATTCCTCAATGACGCCGATATGGGCAATTCCCCTGGCGCCCCCTCCGGATAATACTAAAGATACGTTTTGTTTCATTGTTGAATTGTTGGGCGCTTTAAAAATAACTCCTTACGGATTTAGTTCTTTAAACGGATATTTTATCGAAAAGATAGGTTTGCTATATTAAAAACAATTCCTTTTTAAAATAGTTTCAATGATACGTCGTCGACATTAAAATTATTCCGTCCGCTATTCAAAATGTAAATAGCAAATTCATAATTATCATCATCCATGCGCGGTATTTGAAATACAACATCTGCTTTCTCCCAGGAATGGCTTTTTTTAAGCAAATCTTTTAAATTGTAGGACATGTAATATACATTTTGCCCTTTTGAACTGACGGAGGCAACAATTTCACAATCATTTAACGTGTCTTTATAAAGATAAGCGGAAAAAAGCAGGGTTCTGTTTTTTTCGGTAATCGCTTTTAGTTCCGAAGTTTTATAGCATATTCCGTAAGCCATTTCCTGGGTTATATAACCCGAGTTGGGAGCCGAATGATACAACTTTGATGTTGATTGAGTGTTTTGCCAGTGTTGATCAGCCACAGTGTCAAAAGAGATTGTTTGTTCAAAAACCGGAATTTTATCGTTTAACTGCAGGAATTCGAGAAGACTTTGTTTTGATTTCTCTTTTGCCAGGGTGCAAACGGATATCTTCCCATTATCAGCTATTTTTTTAATTGTTGAGATAATTTCGGGATATTCCGCGTAAATATCTGAAATAAAATAGGCATCCTGAATGATTAAATATTCGTAATCCCACTTCAGGGCCGCCTGAATATTTTCTTTTGACGTGCTCATCACTGCATATCCCTTCCTATTCATAAGAATAAACGGAATATTGGGAGCACAGGCATCCAATACAAGTATTCTTGCATTTTGTTTTATGTTTAAAGAATCCAAAAAGGCATCTGAATCTGTAAAATTAGTAATAGTCGTAGTTGTTTTATCCCAATAACCGGTATTTCTTCTTTGTTTTTGCGAATGAACGGCATTAACCACCAAAGGTATGCTCAATAAAAAGACAATACCAGAGATATATAAATTTGAATGCTTAAAATCGAATTTAGGGATGTAGGATATTATGGCGATTAATAATAAGACTATCGGAAAGAAAAAAGTATCAAGAAAATAGTAATCATGGGCGGGAAACTGTTTAAGCATTAATGCTGCGAATGCAAAATAACCAACGAATATTATTAAAATCAGCAACCATAATTGACCGGTAACATGAGTTATGTTGATTTTTTTCTTAAAAACAAAATACAATGCAGAAATTAAACCCAAAGTAATGATCAAATAATGAATCTTTGAAAAGTATTGAGTCGACCAATTGGTATATACTATGTTGATAATTTCCTTTGCTTCCTTAAAAGATGTTGCCGGTAAAATGTGATTCAGAAAAATGGAACCATAGGTTTTCCTCAGGTAAGCATTGTAGAGTTGATAAATAATGATGATGAAAACAGAAAATGCAACCGGGAATAATTTATGCTTTAATTTATCCTTTCTCAGGATCAGTCTCAGGAATTCCAGGCCAAATACTGCAATGAGAATGATGGCAAATGTAGTCCGGCTAAGCGTTGCAAGGGTAAGGAAAGCAATTGCCAGCCAAAAATCCTTTTGATTATTTTGCTTCAGGTATTTCAGATAAAAGTAAATGCCTATGATTGCGTTGGACAACGAAGGGATTGTTGGTAAAAAACCGCCCTGATAATAGACAAATACCGGAGATGTGGCCGCAAATAATACTACAAAAATGGATTTAATAAAATCATTGGTCTGTAAATAACACAATTTAAATAAAAAAAACAGTCCGATAAAACTATATAACAGAATATAAAGTCTAAAAATCCATACAGAATGTGTACCTGAAATTTTCATAAAAACAGCGGGAATGTAATCATGAATTGGAAAATCGACGGCTGTAATGTCATATTTTGTAGGAGTTTTCCAATTATCAGGAAATTGGTGGTTCAATACGAAGGTCTGTGGCTTAAAAAGATTGAGATTGTTTTCTACAAACCCAAGCGATAGGGCATATCTGTCCGATTGTGCCCAGGCATGAATATGTGATGGGAATTCATTAATATACTTTAACTGAAACAATAATCCTAAAACAATTATTATTAAAACAATCAGATAGTTTTTAGTTTTGGTTTTCATAAACGGTTTGCTGAAGTTTGTACAACGAATATGGTTACGGTAATTTTCTGATTAAAACTACATCTTTATACAAAGATATAATAAATACTAATAATCCAAATTCCCCGATACATTTTTTGTTCCAAATATCCTCTCTTAAAATTATCGAGTCCGATAAATATAATCAATTCTTTTCAATCGAAATGTTAACCCTTGCAAAGTGTATTGGAGTATGATGGGCTGAAAAGTTCTTTTGTAACTTTTAGTTTTCAGTGTGGACTCAAATGTGCTTGTCGATAAAGAAATAGTTGGGTTTAATAAAAATGAAAGAAACCCTGTGTTTTCAGGGCTTATTTTTCTATAGCTTTAAATAATATTGAATTATAAAGCTCTTTCGAGAATTTTTTGGCTTACTTCCAAAGTTATATCATGAGTTTCCGAAAGGGCTGTTAATCCATGAGCCTTTAATTGTTCGATAACAACCGGTATTTTATCGACTGTAACGCCATATCCGGAAAGGCGGGTTTTAATGCCAAGACTTTCAAAGAATTCTCTGGTTTTTTGAATTGCCAAATCAATCTTTTCTTCTTCGCTACCGCTTTCAATATGCCATACCCGTTCGGCGTATTGCAGAATTTTAGCATGTTTTTGTTTACGCTGCACCTCGAGTAAAGCCGGATAAACAATGGCTAACGTTTGACCATGATCAATGCCAAACAATGCGGTAAGTTCGTGACCGATCATATGAGTAGCCCAGTCCTGTGGTACTCCTACGGCAATTATCCCATTCAAAGCCATGGTGGCGCTCCACACATGATTTGCACGGGCATTGTAATTTTCAGGTTCGTTAACCGTGGTGGTTCCGATTTCAATCAATGTTTGTAAAATGCCTTCAGCCCATCTGTCCTGAACCTTGGTATCTACAGGAAATGTGATATACTGTTCGCCTGTATGTACAAATGCATCTACTACACCATTAGCAACCTGAATTTTGGGAAGTGTAAACGTAATGGTAGGGTCTAAGATTGAAAATTTAGGAAATGCCAAATCACTCATAACAGGGAATTTTCCGTGTTCGTAACTGATTACGGCTCCGTTATTCATTTCAGATCCGGTGGCTGGCAACGTTAACACCACACCAAACGGAACTACTTTTTCTACCATTTCAGAAGTGATTGGCGCAAAACCATGCTTTAACAAATCGCGTGCATCGCCTTTATAGTGAGTAGCAAGTGAAATGAATTTAGTTCCGTCAATCACTGAACCTCCGCCCACAGCAAGGATAAAATCAATATTTTCGTTGCGAACAATTTCGGCAGCTTTCATTAAAGTTTCGTAATGTGGATTGGGTTCAATACCACCAAATTCATAAACCTTTCTGTTGCCGAGGTTGACTTTAACCTTGTCGATGAGGCCGCTTTTTTTGGCGCTTCCGCCTCCATAAGTAATTAATACTTTAGCATTGGCCGGAACAAATTTGTCAATATTGTCAAGCCTGTCCTTTCCAAAGAAAATCCGTGTCGGATTATAAAAATCAAAATTATACATATTTTTTTCTCCTTATTTATTTTATTTTTTAACAAATTTATTTTCACGGGCGCTGTAACGTGCGCCGATATTGGGATATTTATCTACAATTGCCTGAATTGCGATCAAATCTTCGGCTGCGAGCACTACATCAGCTGCCCCTGCATTTTCTTCCAGATATTTCCTGCGTTTTGTTCCGGGAATCGGAATAATATTGTCGCTCTGTGCCATTACCCATGCAATGCCTAACTGGGCTGGTGTACAGTTTTTGCTTTCAGCGAATTCGGCAAAGGTAGCAGCCAGTTTCTGGTTGTTTTCCAAATGTTCGCCCTGGTAACGTGGAAGATTTGCACGGAAGTCGGTAGAAGCGAGTGAACTTACATCCAATTTATTAGTAATCAATCCACGGCTTAACGGAGCAAAAGGCACCAAAGTAATTCCCAAATCTTTGGTTAATGGTAAAATTGCTTCTTCTACACCTCGGGTAAGTAACGAATATTCACTTTGCACTGCAGTAATCGGATGGATGGCATATGCTTTTTTCAAATCTTCGGGTGTACATTCGCTCAAACCCAGGTAGCGTACCTTCCCTTCCTTTACTAATTCCGCCATGGCTCCAACCGTTTCTTCCACCGGAACATTCGGATCTACACGGTGTGCGTAGTAAAGATCAATGGTCTCTATTTTCAATCGTTTCAGACTATTCTCAACGGCCTGCTTCATCCAGTTTGGTGAAGCGTCAACATACGTTTCTCCGCCGACAAAAACATCTCCGCTGCCTTTTATCCGGAAGCCAAACTTTGTTGCAATAAAAATCTTTTTACGATTGGATACAAGTACTTTGGAAATCAATTCTTCGTTAGCGCCATTGCCATACACATCAGCCGTATCCCAGAAATTAATTCCAAGATCCAATGCATGGTGTAATGTAGCAATGCTTTCTGTATCATCTGCTTTACCATAAGCAGCACTCATTCCCATACATCCTAAACCTATTACTGATACTTTTTCTCCTGTTTTTGCTAATTCTTTATACTTCATGATTTTTCACTTTAAATATTATTTTTTAACTCATTACTCCGGCGCTACATCATTTAAACACCTGATGGCATTTAATGTTCGGGGATACCCCACATAAGGCAATAACTGAGTAACGGCACTTAGCAATTATGCATTTTTACCTGCTTCAAAGGCTTGTTTCATTGTTGGCTTACCTATAATTTCTCCCTTATTCCAGGCGCCAGTACCATAGATAACGCCCTTTTCCCTTGCATTTTCCAGGCAGAAGGTAAATCCTCTGAATTCTTCCAGTGTTCTTTCCATTGCCTGCTTGTTGCTATCGGCTGCAGTAACAATGAAATAAAACTCCTTGTCGTTGATTTCGGTATAGCGGGAACAGGTTCTGTCAATCAGGGTTTTCATTTGTCCGCACATGGTGTAGAAATAAACTGGGGTTGCCATCACAATCACATCGGCAGCAATCATTTTCTCCAAAACCTCGGCCATGTCATCTTTCTGAGGGCAACTTTTCTCTCCATTATGACATGCCCCGCACCCGGTACAGTAGTTGATCTTCTTGTCTTTCAGAAAAATCTTTTCTGCCTGATGACCGGACTCTTTCGCTCCCAATATAAACTGGTCGCAAAGCAGGTCGGAATTTCCGCCTCTTCGTGGGCTGGAAGATAGTACTAAAACGTTCTTATTCATCTGTTATTAATTTTTAATTTATTGGTCACATAGCCTGCCCCGGTTTCTCGGGGGAATATCCATAAAATATCATTCTCGGTTTGTTTGGACATTGTCCTTATGGATATTTCATATTTAGTCTTTTATTATTATTGTTTAAATTTTACGATGCAAATGTCTCCCCAATTATCCAATAGGCTGTTATACGGATTACGGAATATTGTACCATTATTACTGATTCTGATGGTAAGCATTGATTTTATGCGAAAAAGAAGCTTACCTTTGTTTCGGATTTAAACACTGAAAAGTTTATGGATGAAATATTAAAGCTTGAAAATGTTTCCCACTACAACACATTAGTCGGCCAGGAAACGCTACATCCTTTGGTAAGCGTAATCGATTTCTCAAAGATGAAACCCATGAGACATGCCCGTGTGAATTTGGGATTTTATACCATATTTTTAAAAGATGTTAAATGTGGCGACATTAGGTATGGACGAAATTATTACGATTACCAGGAAGGAACTCTTGTATTTATCGGTCCGGGGCAAGTTTTTGGTGTTGATAGCAAGGGAGAGTATATTCAACCCCATGGTTGGGCATTGCTGTTTCATCCCGATTTACTCCGGGGCACATCGCTCGGACATAACATTAAGGAATATACGTTCTTTTCGTACGAGGTGAATGAAGCCCTTCATCTCTCTGAGAAAGAACGGGAAATTGTAATCGACTGTTTAAATAAAATTGATTTTGAATTGAGACATGCCATCGATAAGCACAGCAAAACTTTAATTGTGACTAACATCGAACTGCTCCTTAATTACTGTGTGCGGTTTTACGATCGTCAGTTTATCACCCGGGATAATGTCAACAAAGATATTTTGGTAAGGTTTGAAAAATTACTTGATGGCTATTATCAATCGGATAAACCCCAGACATTGGGGCTGCCTTCGGTACGGTATTGTGCCGATCAACTTCACTTATCGGCAAACTATTTGGGTGATTTGATAAAAAAAGATACCGGAAAATCGGCACAGGAGCACATTCAGTTGAAACTGATGGATATTGCCAAAGAAAAAGTGTTCGATACGAGTAAATCGGTCAGCGAAATTGCCTACGAATTAGGGTTTAAATATCCTCAGCATTTCAGCCGAATGTTTAAAAAGAGTGTTGGTTTCTCGCCCAATGAGTACAGACTGCAAAATTAGGTAACTTCCTTATTATTTATTCAATATGCTTGCAGGCGGCGCTGTTTTTTATAATAATATGAAGATGTCCTCCTAATAAATTGTTTCTGGAATCAGGGATATTTACGACGAACTCAAATGTCGTTTTCCTGTTCGTCCAGTCAAGAACAAATTCTGCATCGATAAAAAAGAAACCGGTTCAAATCCAAAAAAATCCTGTAAGTTTGAAATTCTTTTTTTAAAACAAGATGCACAGCTCTACACTTACTAAAAAACTAATACTTAATTTACTATTTGTTGGCATAGGAGCCATTGTAATTGTTGGTTCTTTATCGTTTTATACAGCCAAAAACGCCCTGATGAACCGTACCTACGAACAACTTACTTCGCTTCGGGTGCTCAAAAAAAACCATGTTGAAACATTTATTAATGATCGTCAGCGGGACATCCGTCTTGTTGCCAATTCTCAGGATATACAGGATGTTCTATTGCTTTTAAACCGCCACTTTTCAACCCCCGATAAAACGGATAAACCTTTGCAGATTAGCTTTTCGCGTAACCGTTATCTAAGTCGTTATTTAAATGCCTGCGGTTATTATAAAACATTGTTTATATGCAATGAAAAAGGAAATGGTTTGTCAACGACTACCAGCCTTAATGCCGATTCCACTATATTTTATTCTCCCAATATTGCCACGCCACCTTTAACCCTGCTTTGGGAAAAGGTCAGAAAATCGCTGCATACAGAGATCGAAGATTTCAATTTCAGTCAGTCAGTCAACCCAGCTATTTATGTTTGCTCACCCATTTTCGATAAAAATAATCGCCTTAGCGGAATGGTAACCCTCGAAATAGCCCTGCAAGCCATTAATAATATTATGATCGAAAAAAATCTGCCCAACGGTCTTGGACAAACGGGGGAGACCTATCTTGTGGGTAGCGATTCGTTGATTCGTAACGATTCACGTTTCCGCACACATTCAGCATATAAAACCAAAGTAAAAACACAGGCTGTATTAAATGCCCTTGTGGGAAAAAACGGGATCGAACGTATACGCGACTACCGCAATATTAAAGTACTTTCCTCCTACGACAAGCTGAATATCCCAGGTCTGAACTGGGTAATTATTGCCGAAATGGATTACAGGGAAGCCATCATCCCTATCTATAAAATAAGGAATCAAACCATTGGTATCAGTTTGGCTGTCGCTTTAGTTTTATGTGTTTTCATCTTTTTCTTTTCCCGGCGGATAACCCAACCAATTATTAAGCTAAAGGAAGCAGCAACAAGGGTTGGGCAGGGAAAATACGACAGCTTGCTTGAGGTAAGGGAAAATGATGAAATAGGCGCCCTCACCGAATCGTTCAATCAAATGACCGAGCAATTGCGGGCAAAAGATATGGAACTACGCCAGGAAAGACTCAAACGTATGCGTTCCGTTTTCGACGGGCAGGAACAGGAACGCCAACGCATTTCCCGCGAACTGCACGACGGCTTGGGACAGTTGCTTATTGCCATCAAACTCAAACTCGAAACGCTTATCCATACCGACCGTTCCAAATTTATTTATCTTACCAATCAGATTAAGGATATGTTCGATCATACTATAGATGAAATACGCTCCATGTCGAACGACCTTATGCCCGCCGTTCTTAACGAGTTCGGACTGGTAACCGCTTTGCGCAACCTTTGCGATGAAATATCGGAACGTCATAAAATAATAGTTACTTTTGAATCAGATAAAATACCGGATACCTTCGGTAAAAAAACCAAAACATATCTATACCGCATCGCTCAGGAAGCTCTTATCAATGTTGCAAAACATGCCGAAGCACGTAAAGCAAGTGTAAAATTGATTAAAGACGAAGATTTTATTCAATTAATGATTGAAGATAACGGAAAAGGATTTACTTTTGGTGATGGAACTACCGAAATGGGCAATGGCATTCATAACATGCGCGAAAGAGTTACCTTGCTCAACGGAACATTTACGGTGGCTTCCGATTTAGGAAAAGGAACAAGCATTACAATAAAGATACCTTTAAAAAAATCAGAACAGGGAAAGGTTTAATATCATTCAGACATAGCAATGGAAAAGATAAAAATCATATTAGTTGACGACCATCAGATTGTACGCGACGGAATCAAAGCTCTTTTAACAGAAATTCCTGATTTGGATGTGATCGGCGAAGCTTCCGATGCCAACGAATTGTTTAAAGAACTGCTAATATTGAAACCGGATATCATTATTCTCGACATTTCTTTGCCGGGTATTTCGGGTATAGAAATATCGCGAAAACTGACGTTGGAACATCCGGAAATTAAAACCATGATTCTTTCGATGTACACCAACGAGGATTTTATATTCAATGCTATCAAAGCCGGAGCCAAAGGCTATCTTCCTAAAAATACTACCCAGAAAGAAATTGTTGATGCTATCCATGCTATCTGTAAAGGTGAAGAATATTTCAGCGAATCCATCTCCAACATTATCCTGAAAAGTTATATCAAAAAGGTGAAAACCGGCGATGAAGCCGACGAAAAAACTCAGGCTTCGCTCTCAAAGCGTGAATTGGAAATACTTAAACTGTTTGCCGAAGGCATGAGTAACCAGCAAATTGCCGATAAACTTTTTATAAGCATCCGCACGGTAGAATCACATAAAAACCACATCATGCAAAAGTTAGAATTAGATACTACCGTTGATCTGATTAAATTTGCCATTAAAAATAAAATTATAGAGCTTTAAATTCCTCAGAGATTCAAAGAGTAACACATTGGAACATCTATAGGACCAATTCACGATTGATTTCTGTAAATCAGTTGATTAATGGTCAATCATTTTATTAAAATTAATCTCATTTGGGCGTTGAAGATGGTTTTTATGCGAATGGTATGCCTGTTATAGATTGTCATCAACATTTTTGATAAAAATTTCAACAAAAAGTAGGTTGTTAATAAAATTTTATTATTTTTGAATAATAAAATTTATTAACCATTAATATTTAAAAAGATGAAAAAAAGTTACTTTCTTTTTTTAGCATTTCTCCTGATGATCGGGATTGCAAATGCACAAACCCCTGATAAAAAATGGGGAATAGGGTTGATGGGAGGCGTCAACCAATACAATGGCGATTATGGAAATAGCCTGTTTCAATTCGATAAAGCTTTATACGGTTTTGGGAGCTTGTCCTTAAACCGATATCTTAATTCTTCGTTTAATATCGGGATACAGGGTAGCTACGGTGATTATGGTTATCATAAAACCTGGACTTTGAATGAATCGGAGACATTTAAAGGCCAAAAAGGAGATGGGGCGTTGTTGTTAAGTTATAAATTCGATAACGGCTATATATTTAAAAAGAATGCAACTATAGCGCCATATCTTGCTGCCGGGGCAGGATTTGCGGTCTATGGGGGCAATGCAGATCATATTTATATGGAAGGCACTGATTTTGTTGTGCCTGTAGGAGCGGGTATTAAATGTAATTTATCCAGTTCTGTGGCATTACAATATCAATTTTTGTATTTTTTTACAGACCATGATAGTAGAGATTGGCATGTAGCTAAGGATAAAGATGGCTATGGCCAGAATTCGTTAGGATTGGTTTTTAGTTTTGGTAAGGCAAAAGATAGCGATAAAGACGGGGTGCCCGACAAATTAGATAAATGTCCGGGAACACCGGCAGGCGTTTCCGTAACTTTAGACGGTTGCCCGACCGATAAAGACAAAGATGGTATTGCGGATTATTTGGATAAATGCCCTGATATTGCCGGTATTGCTGCTTTTAACGGATGCCCTGATTCCGATGGAGATGGTGTTCAGAATAGCGAAGATAAATGTCCCAATACACCAAAAGGTGTTAAAGTTGACAAATCGGGTTGCCCGTTGGATGCTGATTTGGATGGAGTTCCTGATTATTTAGATAAATGTCCCAATACGCCCAAAGGCGTTGCCGTAGACAAAGACGGTTGCCCGGTAGATACTGATGGCGATGGCGTTGCCGATTATTTAGATAAATGTCCCAGTACACCTAAAGGTGTTACCGTTGATAGGAATGGTTGCCCAACTGATAAGGATGGAGATGGTATACCCGATTATCTGGATAAATGCCCTGATGTATTTGGTATAGCTGCAAATAAAGGCTGCCCCGAAGTGAAAAAAGAAACGAAGAAGATTTTTGAGCAGGCATTAACGGGTATACAGTTTGAAAGTGGTAAGGATGTAATTAAAAAGACATCATATTACATCTTGAATCAGGTTGTAAAAGTGATGCAGGAAAATCCAACTTACAATCTTGAAATAAACGGATATACCGATAGCCAGGGTAAAGCCGAGAGAAATCTGGTGCTTTCACAAAAAAGAGCCAATGCAGTACAGAAATATTTATCAGATAAAGGTATTGCAACTACCCGTATGACAGCTAAAGGATATGGTGTGGCTAATCCTGTGGCAGATAATAAAACTGCGGAAGGAAGAAGCAAAAACAGGCGTGTGGAATTCAAAGTTATATTCTAAATTAATTACTGAAGTTAATTTGCTGGATAAGAAATTAATATCGAGCTAATTTACTGGATTTATAAAAAATATCGGGAAAATCTTCCCGATATTTTTTTATTCCAAAAACAATGCTCTGAATTGATATTTTAGTTATTTTCGTTTTGGATATTATTTAAAAATTATTACCGTATGACAAAAAAATCTCTTTTAACCGCTCTCATTTGTATTATTACGTTTGGTTATACCAGCGCGCAGGACAAAGCAACCGTTGAACGCCTTAAACAACATGTATATATCCTGGCTGCCGATTCTATGGAAGGCCGGGGATTTGGTTCCAAAAGCATGGAAAAATCTGTGCAATATATTATCGGCGAAATGAAGTCCGCAGGATTGCAACCTTTAGGCAACGATTACCGGCATAGTTTCAGTTTCAAACAAGGTACTTTACAGATTGAAGGAAATAACCTGGTAGCCGTGATTGATGGAACGAATGAAACCCTAAAAAATGAGTACATTGTGCTTGGCGCTCATTATGACCATCTTGGCTGGAAAATGGAAGACAACAATAAAATAATTTATAACGGAGCCGACGACAATGCTTCCGGCGTGGCTTCTCTGTTGGAGATCGGAAAATATCTTCAGGCTCACCGCAACCAGTTGAAAAGGAGTGTGATTTTAGTAGCTTTTGATGGGGAGGAAAGCGGATTGATAGGTTCTGGCAATTTTATATCTCAAAAAGTGGTTGATCCTTCCTGTATTCAAATCATGTTCAGTCTTGATATGGTGGGGATGTATTCCAAAAATAAAGGGGTGGAATTGTTAGGTATAGGTTCGATGGAGGATGGCAATACCATTGCCGGCCAGGTGAATAAAGGGAAAGATTTAAACATAATTAAAAAGACTAAGAATATTGTTTTGCGCACCGATACCCGTGATTTTGGGCATATAGGTATACCTGCCGTACATGTATTTACCGGAACAAAATCGCCCTATCATAAACCCGAGGACGACAGCAACCTGCTCGACTACGAAGGCATGGCTAAAATCTGTGATTATATTGAAACTCTTGTACAAAATCTTTCCATACGCGATACGATCCAGCCCATTCATAAATTACAAATAGTTAAGGATAAAAAAAGGCAATCAGCTTTTAATTGGGGCACACGACTCAATTTAGGAAGCAATTATCATCAATATAAAGATGGATTTTACCAGGGGAAAAAACTTTTCGCCTTTGATGCAGGCTTGTTTACTCAGGTTAAATTAAACCGACACCTGGTACTTCAGCCGGAAATTTGTTACGAAAACAAAGGCGGCAAACATGAATTGGGTTACCTGCATATGCAGTCGGTTAGTGTGCCGGTAAACCTGCTTTTGGTTTCCAGCACACAGGATTATAATCCAAGAGTTTTCTTATTGCTTGGCGGTTATTACAGTTATCATTTTGCCGGTAAAGCAGGAGGAAAATCCATTGATTTTGACGAAATGTTCCGTCGCGACGAAGCCGGCGTCAATTATGGAGTGGGTTTTCAATTTATGAAATTTCAGTTAGGCCTGTATGGGAAATCTGGATTAAGCAATTTGATGCAACATGCTGCTGATCGGAAATTGTATAACCGGAGTGGATATCTTTCGCTGGGATATTGTTTCTGATTTTTCTATCCGTGATACAGGGAATCGGAATGCGTAATTTTTAGTTGACGAATAATTGTAAATGAATAAGCAACCCCTACGGATTGTTTTTTTGATTATTGGAAATCCTGAACCATCAGCCGTTAATTATTATACGGGAAATCATGTTCCCGTTTTCGATTGCTATGAGTATCTTTGCCAAAATTTTATTTGCCTTGGGTTAATCTTTTAACGTTATGAAATATCCATACTTGCATAATCACTGTGGCAAATTATAAGATAGATATTCCATGTGATCAATAAACTAAAAATTAACAACAGATGAATAAAATAGCCTTTTTGATAATGCTTTTACCGGTATTAACCGTAAATGCTCAGAAAATAAATCAGAAAATGATGGATGAAAAATCGGGAAAAGAAATCCTGTTGGGTTACTGCAACCGCGATGGTTTCTACACCAGCGCCTTCGATAGCTCATATCAGGCAAATTATCAGGCTTACGTTACCGACAAGCCGGTGATTGGAAAATTAAAGCCGAAAATCAGCGATTTAACCATTACTATTGTCATGGGAAGCTGGTGCGGCGATAGCAAGGAACAGGTCCCGCGTTTCTACAGGATTTTGGATGAACTAAACTTTGATTATACTAAGTTAACTCTTCTTTGCGTTGACCGTACCAAAAAAGCCGGCGATATTCCGATGGATGATTTAAAGATAAACCTTGTTCCTACCTTTATTTTTTACCGTAACGGAAAAGAAACCGGACGAATAACCGAAACCCCGGAAGATACCCTCGAAAAGGATTTTCTGAAAATACTTGGAGATTAATAATGAACGTTTTTGAAAAAATAGCTGCCCTGCAAGAACATCTTGCCGGATGGCGTAAAAACAATAAATCGGTTGGTTTGGTTCCAACCATGGGCGCTTTGCATAGCGGGCATCTTTCGCTGATCGGGCGGGCAAAAAGCGAAAACGATGTCGTCGTTTGTAGTGTTTTTGTCAATCCCATCCAGTTTAACAATCCCGAAGACCTTGAAAAATATCCGCGCGACCTGAAAAAGGATCTGGCTTTGCTGGAAGAAACCGGTTGTGATGTGGTTTTTACACCTACGCCCGAGGAAATGTATCCTGAACCCGATACCACTATTTTTGATTTGGGTGGCTTGGATAAAGTGATGGAAGGCAAGTTTCGTCCCGGACATTTCAATGGTGTGGCCGTGGTGGTTACTAAACTATTTTCCATCGTTCAGCCTCAGCGTGCCTATTTCGGCGAAAAGGATTTTCAGCAATTAGCAATTGTCAGGTATTTTACCCGGAATCTTCAGCTACCCGTTCAGATTATTGGCTGTCCCATTGTCAGGGAAAGCGACGGGCTGGCAAAGAGTTCCCGCAACCAACGGCTGACAGCCGACGAAAGGGCGATAGCTCCGTTTATTTATCAAACCCTCAGTCATGCAAAGGAAAACCTGTTGGAATCCTACCGGCAAATTTCCGTAGAGGAGCTTACAACATGGGTCGTTGCACAGATTCAGCAAAACGAACAACTGAAGGTGGAATATTTTGAAATTGTTGATGCTCAAACATTGCTTCCGGTAAAAAACTGGTACGACAGTCAAAACATTATCGGATGCATAACTGTTTATTGCGGCGAAATCCGTTTAATAGACAATATTATATTTTTTTAGTAATTTTGCAAAATGCAAATTGAAATTTTAAAATCGAAAATCCACCGTGCAACGGTTACTCAGGCCGATATCAACTATGTTGGAAGCATCACCATAGATGAAAGCCTGATGCAAGCAGCCAACATGATCGAATTTGAAAAAGTTCAGGTTTTGAATATCAATAATGGTGAGCGTATTGAAACTTATATTATTAAAGGAAAAAAGAATACAGGCATTATCTCCCTGAATGGAGCCGCTGCCCGCAAATTTGTTCCCGGCGATATTGTCATCATTGCTTCGTATGCACACATGGATTTTGAAGAAGCCAAAACATTTAAGCCTACCATAGTTTTCCCCGATAGCCAAAACCAATTAGCTTAAAGAGTGAAGAAAAAAATAATTTCCGTATTACGGTTTTCGCTATTCCTGAGTATCGGAATTTTTTTTATCTGGCTATTTCTCCGGAATTTGACTCCGGAACAAAAACATGAAATCATTATTTCGCTGGGCAAAGCCAACTACTGGTGGATCGTTGTGGCTATTGTTCCTGGTATTTTAAGCCATGTTGTCCGCGCCGTCCGCTGGAAGATGCTGCTTGAGCCTTTAGGCTACCAGCCGAAAACGATGAACGTTGTTTTTTCGGTTTTTATCGGCTATCTGGCTAACCTTGCCTTGCCCCGATTGGGTGAAGTAAGCCGCTGCGGAATCTTAACCAAATACGAGAAAATTCCTTTTAACAAATCCTTCGGCACGGTTATCACCGAACGAACCATTGATATGCTGTTTTTTATTTTATTGTTTTTTATCAATCTGGCATTTCAGCTTACCAAGCTTTATTCGTATATAGAAAGAAAGGTCTACCAGCCATTATCGCAAAAGTTTAATTACAAAATAGATTTTACCGGCTCGCTTACCTATCTGGTTCTGGCTGTAATTATTGTTTTGGTATTGCTTTTCTGGATCTTCCGAAAACAAATCATTTATTCTAAAATTTATCTAAAAATCAGAACTCTCATCCTTGGTTTGCTCGAAGGCATGAAGTCGTTGCTCAAAATAAAAAAACCGCTTTTATTTATTGCCTATACGGTTATTATCTGGTTTTTATACCTGATGATGGCGTACGTGGTTTTCTTTGCCATGCCTCAAACCAGTTCCTTAGGCTTAGATGCAGGTTTTGCCGTTTTGATTTTCGGAAGCATAGGTATAATGGTGGTTCAGGGAGGAATTGGAATATATCCTGCCATCGTTGCTGAAACGCTTTTTATTTATGCTATTCCCGAGACTACCGGTTATGCCATGGGCTGGCTTATCTGGTTGTCGCAAAATGTAATTATCGTTATTTTTGGCGTAGCATCCACTCTTCTTTTACCAATTTATAATAAAAATGATTATGGAAAAGATAGAATTCATCCAATCGAAAATACTGAAGCCTGAAAACTTAGCACATTTGCTTGCTTACTGGCGTTTTAAAGATCAGAAGATTGTATTTACCAACGGCTGTTTCGACTTTCTTCATCTGGGACATATTGATTACCTTGCCAAAGCCGCCGGCTTGGGCGATGCGCTTGTTATCGGTTTAAATACCGATGATTCCGTTCGCAAACTCAAAGGCAGCCATCGTCCCATCAACGACGAACACGCACGGGCTATGGTTTTGGCTTCGTTAAGTTTTGTTTCTGCCGTGGTATTGTTTGCTGAGGATACTCCGTACGATCTGATTAAGATTGTTCAGCCGGATGTGCTGGTGAAAGGCGCTGATTACAAACCGGAAGAGATTGTTGGCTACGATATTGTTACTGCCAAAGGTGGTAAAGTGATCACCCTCGACTTTTTGCCCGGTTATTCCACCACCGGGATAGAAGAAAAAATACGCAATGCATCTAAAATAATATAGAATTCTACTATCAACTATCAATCCCGAAAAGGTCGGGACTAAGCCTTCGGCTCAGCAATCAGCAATCAACAAACAACTATCAACTATAATCCCCATGGCGAAAATCAAGACCACTTATTTCTGTCAAAACTGCGGAGCACAGGCTGCCAAATTTATAGGCCATTGTCCTTCGTGCGGGGAATGGAACACTTATGTGGAAGAGGTTGTTGAAAAAAGCAATGATACGGCTCATGGTTGGGAAAAAAAGAGCAGAAGCACCCGGGCGGATAAACCTAAACTGATTACCGAAATCCGTTATGATGAAGAACAACGCGTTGATTCGGGCGACGGAGAGTTAAACCGTGTATTGGGCGGTGGAATTGTCCCCGGTTCTTTGGTTCTGGTAGGCGGCGAACCCGGCATCGGAAAATCAACGCTTATGCTTCAGATTGCTTTGAAGGTAAAAACGCTTAAAGTGCTTTATATTACCGGAGAAGAAAGCGATCAGCAGATTCGCATGCGTGCCGAACGGATAGGTTTTAAAAATCCTCCGTGTTATATCCTTACCGAAACATCCACACAGAATATTTTTCAGCAGATTGAACAGCTTGTTCCGGAAATGGTGGTAGTGGATTCCATACAAACACTTCATACCGAAGTTATCGAATCGTCGTCGGGCAGCATTTCGCAAATACGGGAATGCGCTTCCGAGTTTCAGCGTTATGCCAAACTGACGGGAACGCCGGTTTTTCTTATCGGGCATATTACCAAGGAAGGTGTTATTGCCGGTCCCAAGGTGCTGGAGCATATGGTGGACACTGTTCTTCAGTTTGAAGGCGACCGCAATTACGGCTATCGCATCCTGCGGACAACCAAAAACCGTTTCGGTTCCACTTCTGAGCTGGGTATTTATGAAATGCAGAACTCGGGCTTACGCGAAGTCTCCAATCCTTCAGAACTTTTGATTTCGCAGCGCGATGAGAGCGTAAGCGGTGTGGCCATTGCAGCTACCATCGAAGGCATGCGTCCCATGCTTATCGAAATTCAGGCATTGGTAAGCAGCGCCGCTTATGGAACGCCCCAGCGTTCGGCTACCGGATTTGATTCCCGGCGACTGAACATGCTTTTAGCTGTCCTCGAAAAACGATGCGGTTTCAGGCTGGGCATCAAAGATGTTTTCCTGAACATTGCCGGAGGAATAAAGGTGGACGAACCGGCCATTGATCTGGCGGTAGTTGCCGCGGTGCTTTCGTCCAGCGAGGATATTCCGATAGGTCAGAAACTGTGCTTTGCCGCCGAGGTTGGCCTTTCGGGCGAAATACGTCCGGTAAACCGTATCGAACAACGCATCAGCGAAGCCGAAAAATTAGGTTTCGACCGTATTTTTATCTCAAAATATAACCGTAAAGGTTTGGATAAAATCAAATACAGTATCGAAATTATCGCCGTTTCTAAAATCCAGGAAATATTCGAAAAGCTGTTTGGCTAAGTTAAAACCAGGTAACTAATCAGTGCCTTGAGTTTGGAGTGCCTAAAGTGCCTAAAGTCTGCCTGCCGGCAGTAAACTTTATGTGTATGTTGGGGTTTTTATGTTTCAATACTTTAAAAATTAACCACAAAAATCACTAATCTCGAGTACACTAAGGATTCAAAGACTTTTTTTCGCCTTCAATTATAGGGTACACTTCATAAATCATCCATTGGATAATCCAAGCCAATTGCAATTTAATTCAGATCCATTGAACTCCGGTTTGGATCAATTGCAAGTCAATTCAACTCAACTGCACGTCGTTCCAAATCAACTGCAACTCAATTCAAGTCAATTGGGACTCAATTTAACTCAATTTGAGCTCAATTCAAGTCAATTGAAATTTGATTTAAATCAATTTGATTTTAATTCAAGCCGGCGTAATTCCGGTTTATGCCATTATAAAAGTACTTAAAGTGAACTAACGTTTGGAGTACTTAAAGTTTAGAACTATGAAAAGAAAAAATTACTTCAAGTCAATATTATTTTAATGCACGCGAAATATACGATTTCGGCGGAGGCAGAAAAGCCAAAGTGCCCGAAGAAACGCCGCCGACGGTATAAAAAGTTTTTTGCTGGCTTGACTTTCCTGGCTTTGAAGTCTTGGAAAGTATAATGGGATAATTTACTAATGCTACGCATAGCGAAGTCCCGTGCGAAGCAAACATAATAGTGAAATTGCCCATCAGGGTTTTTAATTCTGACGAAGTTAAATTAAAAATATGACAAATCAAAAGATTTGATAAAATAAAAAGTCCGTTGAATGATTTGGATATTTAAATTTTATTACATTTGTATTTAAAAATAAAAATAAAAAGAAGAATAACCACTTACGAAATAATTGCCATTTGGTGGTTATACAAACGTTATGCCTCATGCTAAAAAAAGCCACTTCAATCATTTGTGAATTGGTTAAATGATTTTTGTACTTTTGCAATATGAAAACAGAAGAAATTACCCTTGCAAGGATATTGTTTGAGAATAGGATAAGGCGGTCTGATGGGAATGCTTTTGAAGATTTATTTACTCAGGTTATGAATTATGCTGAGCCTGAATTTGAGCAAATAAAACCTTGGGGTAATATTGGAGATAGGAAAAATGATGGTTTCATTAGAAGCAAGGGAGTATTCTTTCAAGTATTTGCTCCTGAAGATATTAGTAAAAGCTATCCTGATGCAATAACTAAATTGGAAAATGACTTTGCGGGATTACTTTCACAATGGAGTCCGGTAAAAGAATTTTATTTTGTTGTTAATGATAAGTATAAAGGTGTAAATGCGGACGCCAATCAAACAATTGCGAATATTGTAAAAAACAACTCATTAATTAAAGGTAAAATATTAACAGCAAAGGATATTGAGGCAGTTGTTTTTGAATTAGCTGATGATTTAATCATTAGAATAGTCGGTTTTCTTCCTGATTCGGAACAAATTACAAGTCTTGACTTTTCAGTTTTAAATCAGGTTATTGGTTTTATAATGAAACTTCCTGTCAAGAAAGGACAAGGAATTATTAAATTCCCAGATTGGGATGAAAAAATAATTTTCAACAATCTTAGTGAGGGAACAAAGCAATATTTAGATACAGCATCATTTAATCTTGGTGCGTTAAATGAGTTTTTAGCAAATGAAAGCTTTCTTGCGGAAGAGTTACAAAAGAAGCTGATAGGTCTTTATGAAGAATTAAAGCAAAATTATAATGGCGAGTTTTTATTTTGGGAGATAGTAATCAAATGTATGCCAAAGAATGAGCAAGCATTTCTTACACCTATTTTAACAATTATGGCAAAATATTTTGAAAGTTGTGATATTTTTGAAGAACCTTTAAAAGAATAAAAAATGATAATGCCTTCTAAACACATTAATTTTTCTCAATCTCTGTTAGGATTTGGAAGTTACCTGCTTTCGAAACTTGACAAGCCAATGAGTATAGATGATATTTGGAAGATATATCAAGCTGATTTATCAAAAGAGCATTATATTGCCAAGCATAGTTTTGACAATTTAACAATGACATTTATTTTCTTGTATGGAATAAATGCAATTGACCAAAAAAACGGATTAATATACAAATGCAACTAATTTCATTAACCGCAAATAAGGAATCCTTTAGACCTATCCATTTTAAAAATGAGGTTGGTTTGAATTTTATTGTTGCCATTCAAAAGAATCCAGAATCATCCGATAAGGGAAATACAACTAATGGAGTTGGTAAATCGTTGATTGTTGCTCTTATACATTTTTGTTTAGGTTCAAGTAAAAAGGATAGCTTAAAAAAAGACTTATCAGGTTGGTCTTTTTTGTTGACATTTAAAATTGGAAGTGAAACTTTTAAATCGGAAAGGGCAACAGATAAGCAAGATATAATCGTTTTAAATGGACAAGAGATTTCCTTAACGAAATTCAAAAATAAGTTTGAGTCTCTATTGTTTGATATTCCAGCGGGTACAAGCGAATTAAGTTTTAGATCTTTACTTCCCTTTTTTATAAGACCACGAAAAGCTTCATATACTGATTATGATAACCCAAATGCAGTTAAAAAAGATTATCAGATTCAAATAACAAATGCTCTATTATTAGGACTTGATGTTCTATTGGTTGAAGAAAAATTTAAGCTTCGTAAAGAAAAGGAAAGGATTAAGAATTTAGTAAAGGAATTAAACCAAGATGAATTACTTAAAGATTTTTTTAATCAAAAGAAAGATGCTACCCTTGAAGGACAGCAAGTAAAAGAAGATATTTTGAAGCTTGAAAATGATTTAAAAGCTTTTAAAGTAGCTGATGATTACTATGAGATAAATAAAGATGCCGATAAAATTAAGTTTGAAATAGAAAAAGCAAAAAATAGGATTACGCTTATAGAAAATCAGATACTTAACATTGAAGAAACTAGAAGGATTTCACCCGATATTAAAAGAGAAAATATTGAAAAAATATACAAAGAAGCTTCAGCAGTTTTTAATCAAGAATCACTAAAAACTTTAGAAGATTTAGAAAAGTTTTACAAGCATCTGTCGAGTAACAGAGAAAAGAGGCTATTAGATAAAAAGAATGAACTATTACGTTCTTTAAAAGACTTACAAAAAAATATTGAGCAAAAAAAGGTTGAATTAGATTCAAAACTTAAATATTTAGACACTCATCAAGCGTTAGACATTGTTTTAAAGCTAAAAGATAAATTATTGGATTTAAAAGCAAAGGAAGATAATATACAGCGTTATGATGCCTTAATTTCTAAATACCAAAAATCAAAGATTAAGACTGAAAAGGATTTTATTGCTTCAACCGAGAAAACTCAATATTATTTGGATGACGCTAAGGACGTTATTAAATCTACTACTGATTTTTTCAGAGAACTGGCAAAAAGATTTTATCCGAGTGCAACTGCTGGTATTACAGTTAGAAATAATGATGGGGATAATCAAATAAGATACTATATTGATGCGAAAATATCTGCTGATCGTTCTGATGGTATTGGTAATATAAAAATATTTTGTTACGACTTAACTATTTTGCTTAAAGGTTTTGCGCATCGAGTAAATTTTATTTTTCATGATAGTAGATTATTAAGCGACACTGACCCTAGACAAATAGCGGAACTATTTAAAATACTGAATGAATTTATTCAGGTTTCTGGCAAACAGTATATTTTATCACTGAATCAAAATCAGCTTGATGAAGTAAAAAAATATCTTACAGAAATAGAATATCAAACGATTATTCAACAGAATATTTGTTTGGAATTAAAGGATGAACTACCCGAGGATAAACTTTTAGGTATTCAGATTGATATGGATTATAATTAAAAAAACACTAAGGCATAACACGCGCTATAGTTATGGGCAAGGTTAAGAAACGACACAGCGGACAAACACGAGAACCACTGACAAATCCTTGACAGTTACGCATGACGACAAAGAATAACAAGTGGAGACCAGAGACCACTTAAATGAACGGGGCGACACCGAAAAGCCTAATGAGTAGGAAAAAAATCATATCATTATGGAATATTTAGGAACAATTTTAATTGCAGTAATTGTTTTAGTTTTAGTGTTTCTTTTATTGAGAGAGGTGAATTGTTGGTATTGGAAAATAAATGAAAGAATTGAGCTAATGGAAGTTCAAAACGACTTATTAAGAAATTTTCTTTCTAAAAACAATCCCCAAGTGGTATCTGATAAGGACAAAACCAATCAAAAGCCACAAGAGGACAATGTTAAAACCTATAAGAGCAATACAATAACTTTTAGACACAAAATCACTCAAAATGTTGAAACCGTTGATTTGGATTATTGGGAAAAAATGAAAAAAATGTATGGCGAAGATAACTATGAGATTATTGAAATACACAAATAAAACCATACCCAAAATCAACTAAATTGCCCCGCCAGCTTAACTGACGGGGAGAGCCTGAATTTCTTAAAATTTTAATTGTCTGCTTAAGTACGTTAAATACAGATTAGTTAAAAAACCACTTAGCAATTACGCGATCAATCTCTTTCTTTGCTTCGGATAAATTAGCTTCCAATTTCTCCGGATTAGCCGTGCTGGCCCCGATCACTTCTGCTTCATTGAATCCTGCAAATCCGAAATTGATTTTTGTCAAAAATTTCAAGGTATTCCAATTCGGATAATCGGTCGTAACTTTATCATCGGTATAACTGCCGCCGCTGGTATAAATGCTCAGCGCTTTTTTATCCGTAAGCATACCAAAAGGACCCTTGGCGCCGTAATCAAAGGCTTTTCCTTTCTGCAATACCGAATCAAACCATGTTTTGACTATTCCCGGAATACCAAAATTATGCATCGGATGTGCCAGCACCACGATATCGGCTTTCAGCATCTGTTCGCACATTTTATCCATAGGAGCAATGGCTTTTTGCTGGGAAGCGGTAAGTTCCTTTCCATTATAATTGCGGCTGTAATAAGCGCTCATGGCTTCGTAACCGAAAAAATCCGGAGGTGTTTCTATCAGATTGAGATGTTCGATTTCTGCGTTTTTTACCTTGGCTAAAAAATAATCAAGCAGTTTTTTGGTATTTGAATATTCGCCCGAAGGCAAATAGCTAACGACTAAGACTTTTTTGTTCATAACTATAAATTTTAGGATGATTTATAGAAATAACAAAAAAATCATGTGTTTGTTTAACGGCGTTTAGTTTGTTTCAATAATTTTTAAAAGCTCGTCGAGCTTGGGTGTGAGTATAATTTCGGTACGACGGTTTTTGGCGCGGGCTTCCGGGGTATTTCCGGTTTCAACCGGCAAATATTCGCTTCTTCCCGAAGCGCTTAAGCGTTTGGGATCAATCTTGTCATTTTCCAGAATAATCTTTACGATAGCCGTGGCACGCATCACACTCAGATCCCAGTTGTCTTTAAGCTGTCCGGCGCCGGTGTAAGGCACATTATCGGTATGTCCTTCGATCAAAACGTTGATGTCGGTATTATTTTCGAGCACTTTGGCTAATTTTTTCAGGGCATCGGCGCCTTCTTTCGATACATCATATTTACCCGAAGCAAACAATAGCTTTTCCTCCAGCGAAACATATACTTTGCCGTTTTTCCGCTGAACGGTCAGGCCTTTTCCTTCAAATCCGAGCAAGGCATCGGCCACTTTTTTCTTCAGATTATTCATTATGGAATCCTGGCGGTTGAGTATGGACTGAAGTTCAGTTAGTTTCTGTTGTTTTTGCTGTAATTCGCTGCTTAGTTTGTCTAAGTTTTCCTTTTTCTGCGTAAGCTCCTGTTCCAGTTTTTTCAGTTCATCTTCTTTTTTGAAAAGATTTTCCTGTGTGGTCTGTAGCTCGGCAAGTATCTGTTTCGATTCCGATTTATCACCCGAATTCAGTTCCCGGTTTTTGGCGGATAATAGCTCGCAGGTCTGGCTAAGCTGAGTGTAATCGCTCTTTATTTTCCGCAGCGATTCTCCCATTGTGGAGGTGTCATTGATCAGAAGCTGAATTTTGTTTGTCAGTTTGGCCAGTTCGGTCGTTTGCTGGTCGTTTTTTAAGGTCAGATCTTCGTTATGCCGTTTAAGTTCCGACTGTTCATCGAGACATTTCTTCTGCAAATCTTTCAGTTGGTTAGCAGGCACGCATGAAAAGAGGCTCAAAGCCAATAGTAGAATACCAAACGATTGTAAAAAAGGAGATTTCATCTTAAAAAGGGTTTAATTAAAAATTACTAAAACTCGTTCCGCCCAGGTATCCCGGGTTGTGATTCTTTAACTAACGGATTATTTATTTAAAAAACATTATTGTCCGATAAAAAATTTCTTTGAAGGGCTAAAGCCCAATGTTTACTATGTTTTACTAACTCCAGGCTTAAGCCTGGAGTTACAAATCGTAACTATTTCAAGGACTTTAGTCCGAATACTTTTGTCGGACAACAGTGATAAAACGATAGCATCAGCCTCCCTGTAATCCGGATATGGGTTGATACTCTGTAATAAATAGCGTTTAAAAGCTTTTTTTATTTTAGTATGCCAAAAATTTTGTCAGAAGTCCATTTCAAGGGTAACGGGACAATGATCGGAATGTTTGGCCTGCGGGAGAATAAGTGCCCTGCGCATCAACGGTTCTATGGGCTTGCTTACCATTTCGTAGTCGATGCGCCAGCCCAGGTTTTTGCTCCGGGCATTGGCGCGGAAGCTCCACCAGGTATAATTGTGGGGTTCCTGGTTAAAATGGCGGAACGAGTCCACGAATCCGCTGTCGATAAACCGGCTCAGCCATTCGCGTTCTTCGGGCAGGAAGCCGGAACTGGTGGCATTTCGTATGGGGTCGTGGATGTCGATAGGTTTATGGCAGATGTTATAATCGCCGCAGATGATCAGGTTGGGGCGTGTTTTCTTTAATTCATTGACATACGTAAGAAAATCTTCGAGCCAGACCATTTTAAAAGCCTGCCGTTCGTCGCCGCTCGAACCCGAAGGATGATAGACGCTGATCACGGAAATATCGCCGTAGTCGGCTCGTATCATCCGTCCCTCGAAGTCGTATTTCGGAATATTCATCCCAAAGGCAACATTGTCGGGCTGGGTTTTGGTAAGCAAAGCTACACCGCTGTATCCTTTTTTTTGCGCCGGGAACCAGAAGGTCTGATAGCCGAGCGCTTCAAAATCAAGTACGGGAATCTGTTCGGTTTGAGCTTTAAGCTCCTGAAAGCAGACAATGTCCGGATTTACGATCCTGAGCCAGTCGAGCAGTCCTTTGCTGATGGCTGCCCTGATGCCGTTGACGTTATAGGAAATTATATTTTTCATGGTTTTCAAAAATCTTTGGCTAAAGTAGAAAAAAAATATGAGCGTTCGTTTGCCGTACTTCATTTTTTATGGGATGCTGATCTTTTTTGCAGCTCCGGCATTTTTTTGATGATTTATTTAAGGGATGGGGTGATGATGTGATGGGGTGATGGAGTGATGAGTGATGGGGTGATGATGTGATGGGGTGATGGAGTGATGAGTGATGGGGTGATGAAGTGATGGGGCGATGGAGTGATGGGGTGATGAGGTGATGAGGTGATGTGTCTCAATAATTAGATTCAGCTTCTCGACAATCTCATTCTGTCTCTCGAAGAAGTGGTACGGTATTTCGATAAAGTGGTACGGCCTCTCGAAGAAGTGGTACGGTATTTCGACGATGTAGTACGGCCTCTCGAAGAAGTAGTACGGTATTTCGATGAAGTGATACGGTATTTCGATAAAGTGGTACGGTGTTTCGATGAAGTGATACGGTGTTTCGACGAAGTAGTACGGTGTTTCGATGATGATTTCCTGCCTGGAAATCTTCGTAGAGAAAAAGGATTTATTTGTTGAAATAAAGAATTTATTCGTCGAGAAATAAAAGTTATTCTATTTATTATAAAAGTTATTCTAAAAACAAAATATGCCTTTTACCAAAAATCCATAATACACTGCCGATGTTACCGACGGTTGGAACAATTTACCGGATTCTTACCAATGTACGAGTGGTATTATCTGCCGGGAAATACGCCGGATCGTTTTATTTCCGGAAGATATTCCCGGATAAATGAATTTCCTCAACGATACTGTAAGTAATTAGACAAGTAAAATGTCGTGTATCAAAAAAGAATAGGACGCGGATTCCACGGAAAAAAACAGATAAACGCTGATCATAATACAAACAGATTTAACACTGATTTTATTCATGCAAGCATGAATAATAAGAACGAATAGATCAGAAAATCATTCCGACTTGTCGGAATTAAAATCCGTTTTAAAATCCGCTATTTTCAGCAAAAATCCGTGTTCTATTTTTAAGGTTTTCAATTTTAATTATACGACAACTTATAGATTCTATTACTTACAATATCGGAAAATATCAAAAAATGTCATTTTCCTAAAAAACAATCAGGATTATTATTGAAAAGCATATATTTGCATTCCTATGCCGAAAACAAGATTTATCGACCGTTTTCTTACCTGGCAATTGAAACACATCAGCCAGCGGAACTTTGTGTTGGTGTTAAGCCTGGTTACGGGAGCCATCAGCGGTCTGGCAGCCGTTGTTTTAAAAACCACGGTTTATTATACCAACTATTTGTTAACCTACGGTTTTAAAGCGGAAGGGGAGAACTGGCTCTACCTGGCTTATCCGATTATCGGAATTTTCTTCACCGTAATTTTTGTAAAATACTTTGTAAAGGATAACATCGGACACGGCATCAGTAAGGTTTTATATTCCATTTCGCGCAACAATGGTATACTGAAACGCCACAACAGCTATTCGTCTATGATTGGAAGTACCATTACCGTAGGCTTTGGGGGCTCCGTAGGGCTGGAAGCGCCTATTGTATTAACGGGGGCTTCCATCGGTTCGAACATGGGCCGGGCTTTCAGGCTTAGCTATCGTGATATTATTTTGCTTATCGGTTGCGGTTCGGCCGGAGCCATTGCCGGTATTTTCAAAGCTCCGATTGCCGGTATCGTTTTTGCCCTTGAAGTGCTGATGCTCGATTTAACGATGGCTTCATTGCTTCCCCTGCTCATTTCGGCAGTTACCGGCGCCGTTATAGCCAGCTCCCTGATGGGAAAGGAAGTCTTGTTCAGTTTTACGGTTACGAATCCTTTTAGCTTAGGCAACATTCCATTTTATATGATACTGGGAGTTTTTGCCGGGTTTGTTTCCTTATATTTTACCCGGGCCGATTTCTTTATTGAAGGGAAATTTTCAAAGATTACTAAAAGCTGGCAAAAGTTATTGATCGGAGGCCTTTCGCTGAGTATTTTAATTTTCTTCCTTCCGCCGCTTTATGGCGAAGGCTACGAGGGATTGAAAGCGATACTTAATGGGAATGGAGATAATTTGCTTAACAGTAGCTTCTTTTATCAGTTTAAGGATAATGGATTGGTCTTTATTGGCTTTCTTTTACTGGTTATTTTGATAAAAGTGGTTGCGATGGCAATAACTACAGGCAGCGGGGGAGTAGGAGGAATATTTGCGCCCTGTTTGTTTGTGGGCGGTGTTACCGGATTCTTCTTTACGCGATTGATTGGATACTTCACAACAATACATTTGCCCGAAAAGAATTTTGCGTTAGCGGGTATGGCCGGGATTATGTCGGGAGTAATGCATGCTCCGCTGACGGCCATTTTTTTGATAGCAGAAATCACAGGTGGCTATCAGTTTATCATCCCGCTGATGATTACCTCGACCATTTCCTATCTTACCATAAATTATTTTGAACCGCATTCCATTTACACCAAACGTTTGGCACAGGACGGACAACTCATCACGCATCATAAAGATAAAGCGCTGCTTTCGCTGATGAAGATAGACCCGCTCATCGAAAAAGATTTTAATACCATCGGACCGGATGCAACGCTGGGCGACTTAGTAAAAGTAGTTTCACAGTCGAAACGCAATGTCTTTCCGGTAGTGGATGAGTATGATAATTTTAAAGGCGTAGTGTTTATAAACGATGTGCGTAATATCATTTTCAAGCCCGAGATGTATGACGATACCTACGTCCGCAACCTGATGTTTATGCCCGATACCCTTGTGGAGATTAACGAAACCATGGAGGATGTGGCTCAGAAATTTCATAACACCGTTCATTATAACCTACCGGTGTTGTCCGGTGGTAAATACATCGGTTTTCTTTCCCGTGCCAATGTTTTTTCGGCTTACCGCAAAATGCTTAAAGAGTTTTCGGAAGAATAAGTTTTGTTCGCGTATTTCGCTTCTTTATTGGAATTAGGGTTTGCTGAAAAAAACCACGGGGACTATTTAAATTAAATCCTTTCGGATTTTATAACTAACAAATCATTATTGTCCGGCGAATTTTTATACCATCCCATACGGGATTCGGGTTAATTTTAATTTATAAACAATCTTCTACCCATCTTTTATCCTTACGGTTCCGTCAGGAACCTAATATTGGTAGAAAATAAAAGGAATTCCATCCATTCACAAGTCCCGTACGGGACGTTATCTATCAACAATTTAATAACGAATCCAATTTCCCTTGCATTTATTTTATAAAAATAATGGTGAATCCAACAAACGACATAACATTATTAATAGGGTCAACCGTTGATTAAAAAAATAGGCTGCTCCAAAGATGAAGCAGCCTATCTGTAAAATTAATTAACCCAATTTATTTAATCGAAATGCTGCGAGTAAATTTATTGGTAAGCGTTTCAATCTGGATGAAATACACACCCGATTTGAAATCAGAAGTATTGAGTTTAACTTCTTTTCCATTGCATTTTTGATCGAGAACAACCTGACCGGTATAGTTCAATACTCTAACCGACACCATATTTTCGTTATTTTTAACGGTAACGAAATCGTTGGCTGGATTAGGATATATCACTAATTGGTTGTTTGATAATTCTCCGATACCGGTAACAGCGCCTACAGAACCATTGGCGTAAGCGGGGTCAAAGATGTTGCCTTCATAATCTGTAAACTCGCGGGAAGTTGGAATATCACTCCAAGCTACCGAAGAAGCATTTGCTGAGGATGAAGTAAAATGTAAGTCGAATAATTTGTCGTTAATCATCGAAATACCCTGAGCATCGGCAGCCCAAACGAAGGTAAGTTTACCAGCAACCGGATTACCAACAGTAACATCATTAATACCAGTAAACCAGTTATCGGCACCGGTAAAGGTGAGTTTAGAAGCATCGTAGGTAATGGTAAACTGGAACGATCCCATATTCTGGATGTCAGAAGCGTAAACAGGAACAATAAGTTCGCCTTTTTGTGCATCAACAGCCTGAATAGTTAAATTACCAGCGTTTATTCCTTTTAATGGACTGTCACCGGCAAGGCTTTTGGCTGCAGGTGTAAATGAAGCATTGGCATCACCATAGCACAGACCATTGAAATTCATGGTTACATTGGCTCCGTTAACAGTAATTGCTGTGCTGTTGAACAGCCAGTCGCCAACGGTGAAGGAAGAAATAATCGAAGCAATACGTTTCTTAACTAATAAAACGTCAGAAGCTGTTAATCCGCCCGAACCGTTTACATCGCCTGAATTGAGGAAAATTCCGGTAAGAGTACTGATGCCAGCAATATGTTTTTTATACAAAAGAACATCACCTGCTGTAACTCCACCCCAAGCCTTTGTAGTAGTAGCATCAAGAGTATAACTGCCATTAGGAACGGCATCAAAATGATATGTTCCGTCGGTGCCGGTAGTAAATGTACCAACTGAAGTACCATTATTTTTCAGCGTTAAAACAACATTGCTTAACGGTGTGGCAGCGGTGTTGGGATAAGTAATCAAACCACTGACCGTGCTTCCCTGGGGAGCGGTAACATTAATGTAGAAATTTTTGGTAATGCTATAAGATACACTACCATAATTGGCTGTCAATGTTACAGGATAAATGCCTATAGTAGCATATTGTACCTGCGGGAATTGTTCGGTAGAAGTAGCTGGTGTGCCACCCGGGAACGACCATGACCATGCTGTTGGGTTAAAATTGGAAATATCATTGAAATGAACGGTATCGCCTACAGTTACGTTATTTGCACTTACGGAGAAGTTAACGGCTGTATCCTGGGGATCAACGCCTACCCATTTGTAAATTCCACCTTCAGTAGCGCTGGTACTGAATCCACCAGCCCATCCGGTATTGATATCAAAGAATTTAACGCTTGTGTATTGAACAGCAGTATCCAAACGGGTTAATGAAGTTAGATCATTGATACTTTTAGCAGAACCGTCGCCCAAAGTAGTTGACTGGTAGTCGGCGCTAACGTTCATCCATTGTGCGGGTGTACCGGGAACATAGGCAATATGTTGCTGCATGAAAGCGCCGGTAGGATTTATCGTATTCCAGGTTGCACCGCCATTGGTAGTTTTTTTAATAGCCCATGGAATGCCGGTATTTGTGCCATAAGCAAAGCCGGTATTAGCATCTTTAAATCTAACATCGGTTTGGATAGCGCCCATACTTGTTTCGCTTACCGTCCAGTTTAATCCTTTATTGGTTGATTTATAAACACGGCCTGCACTTGTTCCGAACCAGATATTGTCGCCGGAAGCATCGTACATATTAACAGTACCTGCCTCGTTGGCAGAAGCTGAAGGGACATTGGCATCGGGAACTCTTACCCAAGTCGTTCCACCATCGGAAGTAGTGAAAATAAAGAATTTATTCTGATAGGAGTCGCCCATGCAAACGCCATTCTGAGAATCGAAGAAATGAACCCAGTCGGCCCAGCTATTGGTAAAGTTAGCGGTGGATTGTACCGTCCAGGTTGCGCCACCATCATTGGTAACAACAATTTTTCCACCGGTTCCTGATTTTGGGAACATGCAGGCATAAGCTTTGGTATCACTCATGGCAAACATGTTTGAAACGCCAAAAGCAGATGCGCCTGAAAAGTTAATCGTTCCATGAGTCCAGGCTGTTCCGCCATTAGTTGTTTTGGCAAATTCACGGATGTAATTGGTTGGTGTAACTCCGTCGTAAGCTTTTGCCCAAACGGTGTTTTCATTAACGATGCAAATCTGGTCGATACCGCGCGATGCCGTGGTAAAACCGGTGTTCTGCATTTGCCATGCACTGATATTAACAGACAGTTGATGATAAACAGTGTTGTTAGCATCTGTAGCAACAACTTTTAAGGTATGAGGTCCTAAAACAACACCTGCTGTATTCCAGTCATAATTTATGGTAGTTCCTGTAACGGAAGTTTTTTCTACACCATCAATGTATAATTTGAAAGAAGTTGGTGTACCGGTAGAAACCGATGCAGCAATGGAAATGGTTGAATTGGGGCTGAAAGTAGTATTATTTTCAGGAGAATTGATGCGGCAAATCAAATTAGCATTGCCTGGTTTTATTCCGATAACAATAGCGTTGTTGTCGTTGAAATTGCTTCCGGCGGGATTCAAAGCGCCGATAGCAAAATAACCATCAGCATATCCTGACCAACCCCAGTTAAAATGGAATTTACTGTCGCTGGTACGATAACCGTCGCATACAAAAGCATGACCACCACTTGCAGTGCTTTGACCGGAATAATAAACCGGACGTGAATTATCAAGTTCGGTACGTATCAAAGCTTTCCAGTTTTCCACATTTGGATAATCAGCTTGAGCTTTATACTGAACAGTAGGATCGTAGTTAAAATAGGTTGATAAAGCATAGGGAACGTCGGTGCTGAAAGCTCCGGAACCGGCAACTGCATAGTTCATATCAACAGATACGCCTGCATGATACATTAACGTAGCAACGGCATTATTGGTGGAAGTTACGTTGTTTGGCATCGAAGCCCAATTATAAGTAGTGGCTCCGAAATCTGCAGATTGCAAGCCATAGAGAGCATGTACGTAGCTGTGGGAACCAACACCCTGTGTGGGGAAGTTCCAATATTTCATTATCTGCGACATAGCCGTAGCAACGCAACCTGTCCATACGTGTCCGCACTGACCGCCAGATGCAACCGGACATAAAGCATTATAATAGCAACCCTGATCCCAGGTAGTTGTTAACAAAGGAGAAACATCTAAGGTAGCTTTTTCGAAATTACCAGCTTTAATGTTATTCCAAATCTTAATGGTTTCAGTGTTCGGTAATTTTGCGGTTATTGCATTGCAAATTTCCTTGCTGTATCCGTCTATCCAATCTTTGGTAGAGGGATTTTCGATATTTTCGGAAATATCGCTGGTATATGAATACCCAAGAATAGGAATAATAGCATCGTCAGCGGATACCATTACCCAACCTCCGGCATTGAATTTAAAGGTATAAAACGCAGTCGTACCTTCATACTGAGTAGCAAAGGCTTCTTTCACCGAATAATCGGTAATTTGAGTCGGTGCATAATGCTGATAATAAGCGGTAGCTATTTCTTTTGCAAATTTCTGATTAACAGGATTTGCAAACAAATTTACCGTAACAGCAATGAATGCCAAAAAAAGTAAAAGTGTTCTTTTCATGTTTAAAATAATATTAAATTAAAATAAAATTAATTGAAGGCAAACATACACAAAATTTAAGTTTCGGAAACATGTTCTTCAAAATTTAAAATCCCAAAAAATCATAAAGGAATTTTTATCAAATCCATGCCCTGTTTAACTATACCCCGCATTGTATATTTTTTCTGTTGCAGGGTTTAAGCAAAGAAAGCGATATTTCCAAAAAAATAAAATAAATGGATTGCTGGTACAGAAAAATTTTAGGTTTTATTAAAATTGATTGGGCGGGGAATTTTAATTTGCTGCATGGCATCGAGAGCAAAAAGGTCGGTCATACCAGCAATATAATCGGTTACAATACGATTGGGTACATTCCCCTCTTGTTTGTAGCGATCTTCCAGATGTTCTAAAAACGTGCCGAACATTTTATCTATTGTCAATGTTCGGGCTTGGTATTCCTTATAATTATGACCAAATTCCAAATAAAGCTGGCTGAAGTGTTCGAAGAGTTCTTTGATTATGTTTTGCCCCATTTTTTCATAGATTAACATTTCGGGGTGTTTGTAAATTTTATCGTAATTAAATTTACTCAATTCTATAATGAGTTCGTGCATCGGGTCGGAAAAGCCGATTTTATTTTTCTTTTTAGAATTGGAAACCAGATCAAGCGCCAGATGATTAATGATTTCACCGTTACGGGTTCCTATTTTTTTCCGGATAATATCGGGTATATCTTTTTCGGAAATAAACTTAGCCGTGATGGCATCTTCAATATCTCTACCCAGATAGGCAATTTTATCGGCAAAGCGGATAATGCAGCCTTCGTAGGTACAGGGGAAATAGTTCCGGTCGTGTATCGTATTTAAATCCACAAATTCCCTTCGGGGTTCAATGTTATTTTCTTCAAATTTTTCGCCGTTATGATTAATAATACCATCTTTTACGGCATAGGTCAAATTCAGTCCTTTGCCCGCATTAGCGATAAATTCAACTACCCGGTAGCTGTTTATTTCGTGTTTAAACCCTTCGGGCAGTAGCAATTGGTTTAACATGCTTTCGCCGGAATGCCCAAAAGGGGTGTGTCCCAAATCGTGTCCCAAACCTATGGCATAAGCTAATTCGGTATCTAATTTCCAGCCGGCTTCATTCAATCCTTTACAAATGGTGGCTGCCACTGTGGCTACATGAAGCACATGCTCTATCCGGGTACAAACATGGTCGTTTTCTGGGGCAAAGAAGACCTGCGTCTTGTTTTTAAGTCTTCTAAAAGCCATGGAATGAATGATTGCCGTTTGATCGCGAAAATAGTAACCACGTATATCATTCTTTCGTTTTACGGTTCTTTTTAAATAAACATCTTCTGGGAAAGGATTTTCCATGTTCTTCTTTTTTGAATAAAACAAAAGTAGATAAATAAAACATTCCACGGTTAAAATTTTTTATTTTTTCAGAACAAACCTCATATTAATTTGTTTTATTTTCACAATTCATTATTAACCTTTAAAACTTTAATGATATGACCTTTGAATTACCTCAATTACCTTATGCGATGGATGCACTTGAACCGTTTATTTCGAAACAAACGCTCGAATTTCACTACGGGAAACATCATCAGGCTTATGTAACTAATCTTAACAAACTTGTTCCTGGAACGGAGTTTGAAAACGCCACTTTGGAAGAAATCATACGAAAAGCTACCGGTGGCATATTTAATAATGGTGCTCAGATTTGGAATCACACTTTTTACTGGCATTGTCTAAAACCCAATGGCGGTGGTGAACCTTCCGGTAAATTAGCCGAAGCAATTGTTCAGAAATTTGGTTCTTTTGCCGAATTCAAGGATAAGTTTTCTACAGCCGCCGCTACTTTGTTTGGCTCGGGTTGGGCATGGCTGGTAAAAACACCCGAAGGCAAGCTGGAAATTGTACAGGAAAGCAATGCCGGAAATCCTTTACGCAACGGGAATATCCCTTTGCTTACCTGCGATGTGTGGGAACATGCGTATTATCTGGATAAGCAAAACCGACGTCCCGATTATATTTCCGATTTCTGGAAATTGGTAGATTGGGATGCTGTTGCCCAAAGATTTTAAAATAAGCGCAATTTTAAACAGAAAAAAATCCCCTGTTGATTTAAAACAGGGGATTTTTTTATTCAACCGTAACCGACTTTGCCAGGTTGCGAGGCTGGTCCACATTATTGCCGCGCAAAACGGCTATGTGATAAGCAAGCAATTGCAAAGGAATTGTTGCCAGCAAAGGCGTAAGCATTTCTTCGGTATCGGGTATTTCTATGGAATAGTTGGCAAGATGTTTTACAGTGGTATCACCTTTAGTAACAATAGCAATAATCATGGCTTTACGGGCTTTAATTTCTTCGATATTTGAAACTACCTTTTCATACGTTCCGTGTTTTGTAGCGATAACAACAACAGGCATATTTTCGTCAATCAAAGCGATAGGGCCATGTTTCATTTCGGCGGCTGCATAGCCTTCGGCATGAATATAGGATATTTCTTTCAGTTTTAAAGCGCCTTCAAGGGCAACCGGATAATTGTAACCGCGTCCTAAATAAAGAAAATTGCGGACATCTTTAAATATTTTAGCCAATTCAATAATCTGATCGTTAACTTTCAGGGTTTCTTCCACTTTTTCAGGAATAAGTTCCATAGCATTGATAATCTGCTGAAATCTTGATTTGGTTATGCTTCCTTTGGTTTTCGCAATGGAAAGAGCCATAAGTGTTAGAATAGTAACCTGTGCCGTAAACGCTTTGGTGGAAGCTACACCTATTTCGGGTCCTGCATGAGTATAAACACCAGCTTGTGTAGCTCTGGCAATGGATGAACCAACCACATTACATATTCCGATAATCGTAGCGCCCTTCGATTTGGCAAGTTCCACGGCGGCAAGAGTATCGGCTGTTTCGCCCGATTGAGATATGGCTATTACAACATCGCGTTCGGAAATAATCGGATTGCGGTAACGAAATTCCGAAGCATATTCCACCTCTACAGGAACGCGGGCTAATTCTTCAAAAAGATATTCGCCAACCAATGCCGCATGCCACGAAGTGCCGCAAGCAACAAAAACGATACGTTCGGCATTAGTTATTTTCTGCTCAAAATCAGAAATACCACCCAATTGAACGATACTCTTTTGTGCATTAAGCCGGCCACGCATACAATCCTTGATGGAATTGGGTTGTTCAAAAATTTCCTTTAGCATGAAATGTTTATAACCGCCCTTTTCGAGTTGGTTAAGATTCATTTCCAGTTTTTGAATATATGGAGTTTTCTCCTTGTTAGCTATGGTTATGATGCGTAAATCTTCTCCTCGCTTCATTATAGCAATTTCTTCATCGTTAAGATAAACAACGTTTGAAGTATATTCGATGATAGGAGTAGCATCGGAAGCAACAAAAAATTCGTTATCTCCTATTCCAACCACCAGTGGACTTGCCTTTTTTGCGGCAATCAACATATCCGGGTTATCCTGCGATATAATAACAATAGCATAGGCACCAATAACCTGCGATAAAGCTATTCGTAAAGCTTCTATTAAATCTACCTTTTCGTTAACCTGAATATCTTCAATTAAATGTATCAATACTTCAGTATCAGTATTGCTTGTAAAAGTATATCCACGACCGATCAATTCTTTTTTCAAAGAGGCATAATTTTCGATAATGCCGTTATGGATGATGGCTAATTTTTTAGAAGGAGAAAAATGAGGATGAGCATTGATATCGTTGGGCTCGCCATGAGTAGCCCAGCGGGTATGGGCAATTCCTACCGTTCCGCTTAAATCTTTATCTTTAATCAGCTTATCTAATTGAGAAACTTTCCCTTTGCTTTTGAATAATTTTAAACTGCCGTTTAGGATGGCTATTCCTGCGCTATCATATCCACGATATTCCAAACGATACAAGCCCTTCATTAAAATAGGCTTTGCCTGACGCGGACCTATGTAAGAAACAATTCCACACATATCATAATTTTTTAAAAAACGTTAGCAAAGATACGTCTTATTAATTGAAAATTTAAAAATATAAACATTATGAATCCTCCGGACTTTACCCTGAACGCTTAGTTATCTGAAAGAAATAATGGATTTCAAAAAATTACTTTTGAAGTCTGGTGTAAATCAATTGCAACTTAATTTTTCCGGTAGGAGTATTAGAGCCATTTAAAATCAGCCTCGGAGCATTGGCAGAGTTTTGAAGGCTCAACCCATAAGCGCCAACCTTATCATCCAAAAGTTGCTGAAGATAGCGTGAAATCCGGAAACGATAGGTTTTTGATGTGGAATTATATACTCCGTCGAAAAAGGTAGTGCCTTCGTCTACATAATCAGCTAAATATCCCTTATGTCCGCCATTTTCGGTATATCTCATCAGGTTCAATGACGAAGGAGGAGAGTATTTCCCATCAGTATCGGCATTTTTAAAAATAAGTTGTGCTTCGTTGATGGCTATTTTTCCGGAATCGAGTAAATGTTTCAGGTAGGGAAACCGGAGTTTAACTCTAACGCCACCCATAGCCTGAACATATATTTTGTCTCTTCCTTTCAGCGTATCTCCGCTGAGTTGTTGTTTAAATGCAGCATTGGCATGACGGTAACCAAAATGATCAAAATGATTGAAAAAAGGCGTATAACTATCTACTACAAGGTTAAAGACTAAAGTATCTGTTGTATTATGGTAATATAATTTCAATCCGCTGTATGTTCCTAACAAATTAAAATACAGAATTGAACCTTGTCCAGAAGCGTTTACCGGAGTAGCGGTAAGATAAATCCCATTAATGTATTCTTTAAAGTTATCGCTTGAACTTAAATTAGTTGCTGAAGCATTAAGAATTTTATTTCCAAGTATTGAATTTAATTTAATGCGCAAATAAGGGGCATATTTTACAGTGTCAATTTTTACACTATCGGTGGGATGGGGATAAAAAGTATGACGTGCCAGCTCTTGTGAGTGAATATTCGCCTTTTGATTGTAATAATAAACGCTGTCCAGCGACAAAGTGTCTGCCATTTCATAAATCTTAACAGTCATAGGGGTGGTGGTATCGCCGTAATATCCATTATACTGCAACTGTAAAACCAATGAATCAAGAACCGGTTGGGTGCCAAAATCATAATCATATTCGGAGAGACTGAGTTGCGTATATATACTTGCAACGGTTTTCCCGAAAACGGGATCATAAATGGAACCTAACAAGGTGGGGGAAACTTGGTCGGTACGAACAGAGTCGTCATACACCGAATACGCTATTACTGTTGAGGTATCGCAATATCTCAAATTTAACCTGTCGCCCACAGGGGTTATTCCCAAGCCTAATTTATCGGGTTCTTTCTGGCACGAAAAAAATAGTAATGAAAAAAGTACGGTTACAGAAATGAGTAATCGGGAGCTGTGGTTCACAATGCTTGAATTGTTCATGAAAATTGGCTAAAATTTTTATTCTGGAGCCACATTATTCTGTAAAAGAATATTTTTGTAATAATCTGAATACGCCTCAATATACTTATCCATAGGTTTAAAGTCTAAAAATGACTTACCCGATTGATTCAGGTACTCTAAAATTTCTGGATTGATTTGTTCAGAACTGATAATGATTCCGTCAGAATAGTCAATGGCTGCCATCATCATACTAACGAAGTTTGCTTTGCGATAGTATTTAAGATCTTTATTTGTTATCCCTTCTAATTTGATTTTTTGGGCAAAATCTTTATTCATGTTCCCCTCAAAATCGTCATTATAAATGGAATAAAGGACTTTGGTGTCAGTAAATAAAGGATTGTCTTTAAATGCTTTTTTAATATACAAGGGTACAAGGCTGGTCATCCAGCCGTGGCAATGCACAATGTCGGGCGACCATCCCAATTTTTTCACTGTTTCCAGAACACCTCTCGAAAAGAAAACGGCACGCTCATCATTATCCTTAAAAAATTTTTGATTTTTATCGGTAAAAATAAATTTCCGCTGGAAATAATCCTCGTTATCAATAAAATAAATTTGCATTCGAGCCTGCTGGATAGAAGCCACCTTGATGATAAGCGGATGGTCGGTATCGTCAATAATAAGATTCATACCCGATAGGCGTATGACTTCGTGAAGCTGGTTACGTCTTTCATTAATGCAACCAAAACGCGGCATAAAAGTTCGTATTTCCATTCCATTTTCCTGAACTGCCTGTGGTAAATACCGACAAATTGTCGCCATCTGGCTTTCCGGTAGATATGGTGTAATTTCCTGTGTTACATACAGGATTCTAGTTTTTTCCATAATAATCCACAACTCTTTCTTGAAATCGGATGCAAAGATACTAAAAAATTTTTTAATTAAATCCTAACTGCACATTCTTTTAATTCATTTCTAAAGTTTTATATGAAATGCCGGTTTTTGTTTTTTAAAATGGGTAACCGCTTATTAACAAGGATATTCTTATCGAAAAAAATTAAATTCATCATTGTTTTATTAACCAACATAAATTAATTATAATTTTGCCAGCCAATAAAATTTACACTTCTCCAAAACTTATAAAATTCATTACCAATGAATAAAATAGAAAAACATCCCATTTTAGATATTCCTGTAACTGAAAAAGTTACATTTACTTTTGAAGGACATCAAATTAGCGGAGAAAAAGGCTTTACCATAGCCGCAGCACTGCACCAGGCAGGGTTTCCGGTCCATAGTCATAGCCTGGCCAACCGTGAACGTAGTCTCGAATGTGGCATCGGGAAGTGCGGTGCCTGCGAAATGCTGGTTGACGGTCAGATACGGCGAATTTGTATTACTCCTGTTGATGGAATAAAAGAAGTGAGTGAAATTCCGAAAAATTTCACTCCGGATGTTCGTAAATTTGATATTGAAAAGCCGACCAATGTTTATAAAACCACGGTGGCAATTATCGGTGCGGGGCCGGCAGGATTGGCTGCCCGCGAAGAACTGAACAGGCACCATATTGATAATATTGTGATTGACAATAATGCAAAGATTGGCGGACAATTCAACATGCAGACTCACCAGTTTTTCTTTTTTGAAAAAGAAAAAAAATTCGGCGGTATGCGTGGTTTCGATATTGCCAAAACGCTTGCCGGCGATAATCACGAAGGCATATTTCTGAATTCTACGGTCTGGGATATCCTTGAAGGAAAGCGCATTGCTATCAAAAATATTAAAACCGAAGAAATTTATTATGTGGAAGCCGATTTTCTGGTTGTTACCACCGGAGCGGTTCCATTTATGCCCACCTTTGAAAATGATGATCTTCCCGGAGTGTACACCGCCGCCGTTGTTCAGAAAATGATGAACACCGAATTTACGCTTCTGGGAAAAAATATTCTTACCGTCGGCGCCGGAAACATTGGCTATCTTACTTCGTATCAGTTAATGCAAGCCGGAGCCAATGTAAAAGCCATCATCGAAGCCATGCCTTCCGAAGGAGGATTCCCGGTACAGGCAAACCGCGTTCGCCGTCTTGGAATTCCGGTTCTCACCTCACACATCCTACTCAAAGCTATTCCGAACGAAAATCATGATGGAATTACCGGTGCAGTTATTGCTGAATGCAAAGATTTTAAAGCTATTCCGGGAACTGAAAAAATATTTTCGGGCATAGACGCCATTAATATTTGTACGGGATTGGTTCCTGACGATCAGTTAATTATTAAAGGACACGAAATTTTCGGACGTTATTGCTATGGCGGCGGCGATTCTATCCGTATCGGTGAAGGCACAAGCGCCGTTCTTCGTGGAAAACAGCTTGCTTTTGAAATTCTGGAAGATATGGGGAAACGTTATAATTATGACGAATTTTTAGCCATTTCCAAGGAATATATTGATTCGCAGCAGCATCCTTCCAGAGTAATTGAAGAACCATATCAGCCGGGCAAAGAAAGGATGTTCCAAAAACCTTTTGTACAGATCGACTGTCTGTATGGATTTGCCTGCAATCCCTGTGAATTTGCCTGTCCTCACGGAGCCATTACCAAAACTTCCACCAGTACCGTCCCACAAATAGATTATACGAAGTGCATCGGTTGTATGGATTGCGTTTATCAATGTCCAGGACTCGCTATTTTCGGTTATGCTTTAAATAAAGACTGGTTATTCCTTCCGGTGGAATTTGATGTACAGGAAAAATCGGAAGTATTCCTGGTTGATAACTATGGGAAAAAACTCGGAGAAGGAATAATTGAAAAATTATTGGTAAAACCCAACAAAACCAATGTTGCCCGTGTAAAATCGCTCGATATTCATGGCGAAGACCTGATAAAAGTAAGAGGTTTTATTGTTAAGGAAAAATATCCCGAAACCATAAAAATGGAAACTACCCATTATGAACCCACCTCAGATGTTTATGTTTGTCATTGCGACGACGTTACATTGACGGAAGTAATGGAAACCATTGATGAACGGAAATTTATTTCGGTGGATGAAGTAAAGCATACTACCCGTTTGGGTATGGGCGCTTGCCGCGGAAAACGCTGCATCAAGCGATTGAAACAAACGTTAGCCGGTTCGGGTATTCAGATTGTTGGCGAAGCTACTCCACGCGGACCTCTTTCCAATCAGCTTGCCCTTGGTGAACTGTATCCTCATTCCCAACACGAAAAAATAATCACAAACGTTTGTAATAAAAAAATAAAAACCATAGAGGTACAATCATTTGTTGCCGGAGGCGGAATTGCCGGTAGCAGTTTGTTCCGTTATCTATCGGAAGCCGGTATGAATCCGACCATGATTAATTACGACCGTGGTTCTTCATGGCGAAATATTGCCGGGGGACGACCCGCATTCAGTCTTCCCGAAATTGCAGATATCGCCCGCCATAACCATGAAATTTTCAAAGATTTACAAAAAATCCATAATATTAATTTATTGGGTACCCGCTATGTAACTTTTGCTCACGACGAGGCTACCTATAAAGCATTGGAAGAAGCCAAAGCCTGGTCCGATGCATACATGGTAGAACCAAAAGATTTTGCCAAGGAAATATCTCCTTTTATCAATCCGGGATTAAAAACGTATATTGCAGCTCAGATTACCCACGATTGTTGGCAGGCAACTCCAGGCCGGGTCATTGATCTTATTCGCCGGATAGGTATTGCCAAAGGTGGTACTATTTTGGAGGACTGCCAGTTGGTTGATGTGCGAAAAGAAGGTAAAACCTTCATTGTATTGGTACAAAACCATAATCATGAGTATATAGAATTTCGTACCGAAATATTTATCAATGCTCTTGGCGCCGGCGGTGAGAAATTTACCCGCATGCTCGGAATTGAAACCGGATTGTATCCGATAAAACATCAGGCATTCATTACCCGCCGGCTTCCGATGATGGGTATCAATGGTAGTCCGCTCGATATGATTATTGACCGCCGGAAGTATAAAGGATTCATCGCAGTTTATGGTCAGCAGTTGGGCGAAACCGGACAGATTATTGCCTGTGCTTCACCGGCAGTTGAACCTATGGAAGCAGGCAAAAACCTGAAGATAAATTCCAAGGAATTTCTCGAAATTTCAGCAGAAGTTTTCGTGGATTGGTTTCCCAAACTTTCATCAGTCGGATTTCAAGCCATTTGGGCCGGTTATTATACCGAACCCCGGATGTATATTGACCCGGAATTGGGTTTATTCCTTGGCATGCGCGGACACGGTTTTATGTTAAGCCAGTACCTGGCAAAAGTCTATGTGGACAAACTAAACGGGAAGCCTGTTCCTGAATATTTCCACCGCCTGAAATTTGAAGGCGATGGTTTACTGGAAAGCTCTTTTAAATAATTATTTGCGTATCACAATATTAATTTTTATCTTTGCACCCCCTGTTTTTTAAAAATAATACTGTGGATTTCCGTAATGAATTTGTAATCCCATTTAGTGGATTAAGTATTGGAAACCATCAATTTACTTTTAAAATTGATGATAAGTTCTTTGATAATTTTGAGTATTCAGAAATTAAAAAAGGCAACGTTAACGTTATGCTCCGGTTCGAAAAACAGGAGCAGATGCTGATTTTGGATTTTGATATCCGGGGAACGATTCAAGTGATTTGTGATCGCTGCCTGGATACCTACGACCAACCCATTGCCGGCAAGGAACGTTTAATCGTTAAATTTGGAGAAGAAGCTGAAGAAGAATCCGATGAAATAATTATTATTCCCGTTGGACAATTTCAGCTCGACGTAAGCCAGTATATTTATGAATACATCAATCTGTTACTTCCTATCCGCCTGGTTCATCCCGAAGACGAAAACGGGAAAAGCCTTTGTGATCCGGAAGTCATTAAAAAATTAGAGGAGTTATCGGTAAAAAAAACCACTGATTCCAAATGGGATATTTTGAAAAACATAAAATTAAATGAATAATTGATTGTTATACTATTTTTAAATTTTTTATAAAATGCCAAATCCAAAACACAGATTCTCGAGAACGAGAAGCGCAAAACGCAGAACACATTATAAAGCTACAGTTCCAACCATGATTATTTGTTCCAAATGCGGAGCATCGGTATTGTATCACAGAGTATGCCCTGAATGTGGTTATTACAGAGGTAAACTGGCTATTGAAAAAGAAGCTGCGGTTTAAATCCTGAATAAGTTTTAATTAAAGAAAAACATCCATGAAAGTTGGAATAGATGTTATGGGAGGTGATTTTGCCCCAAAAGCCTGTATTGGAGGTGCAATTTTAGCCCATAAGGAAATGTCTCCTGCTGACCGGATAGTGTTGATAGGCGACCAAGACATCATTCGCAATAGCTTACTTGCTGAGGATGCAAATCCTCAGGATTTTGATATCGTTCATGCTCCCGATGTTATTGGTATGGGCGAGCATCCCACCAAGGCGCTTCTTAAGAAACCGCATTCAAGCATTGGAGTAGGTTTCAATTTACTTAAGAATCATAAAATAGATGCCTTTTCGGGAGCTGGTAGCAGCGGAGCCATGTTAGTGGGCGCCATTTTCAGTGTAAATGCCATCCCGGGAATTATCCGGCCATGTACTTCGGGGTTTATTCCTCAGGAAGATGGCGGAGTAAGCGTTTTATTAGATATTGGAACCAATCCCGACGTAAAACCCGATGTTTTACATCAGTTTGCCATTTTAGGTTCTCTCTATGCCGATTATGTGCATAAAATTAAAAATCCTCGGGTGGGATTGCTGAATATTGGTGGTGAAGAAGAAAAAGGTAATTTAGCATGTCAGGCGGCCTATAAACTGATGAAGAATTCCAAGAATTTCAATTTTATAGGGAATGTGGAAGGACGCGACCTCTACAAAGGCAAAGCCGACGTTATTGTTTGCGATGGTTTTACCGGCAACATTGTACTGAAACAAGCCGAAGCCATGTATCGCATGATGCTTAAACGTGGTTTGATTGACGATTATTTCCGCCGGTTTAATTACGAAAATTACGGTGGCACTCCTTTATTGGGTATTAATGCTTCCGTTATTTTGGGTCATGGCATTTCTAACGACGTTGCCAACAAAAACATGATATTACTTGCCAGGGACGTTTTTAATGCTAAACTTCCGCAACGAATTAAAAATGCTATCAATGATTACGCTATCACCAACGAGGTGTAAGAAGCGGATTTAATATAACCCTGAATGAATAAGATCAGAGCTGCTATTACCGGAATTGCCGCCTATGTGCCCGACTACGTTTTAACCAACGAAGAACTTAGCCATATGGTGGATACTACTGATGAATGGATAATGACCCGCATCGGTATAAAAGAACGTCGGATATTAAAAGGTGAGGGAAAGGGCACCTCCGATATGGGAGCGGCAGCGGTAAAACGATTGCTTAAAAAAACCGGCACCGATCCTTCGGAGATCGACATGCTTATTTGCGCTGTAGTTACTCCCGATATGCTTTTCCCTGCTACAGCTAACATCATCAGCGATAAAACAGACGTTAAAAATGCTTTCGGTTTTGATATTAATGCCGGCTGTTCCAGTTTTCTATATGCTTTGGTAACGGCTTCCAAATTCGTGGAATCAGGATCTCATAAAAAAGTAATCGTAGTAGGCGCCGATAAAATGTCGTCCATCGTGGATTATACCGACAGGGCAACCTGCCCTATCTTTGGCGATGGCGCAGGAGCTGTTCTTCTGGAACCTACTAACGAAGAGTTTGGCGTAATGGATGCTATTATGCAGGTGGACGGTGCGGGGCGTAAACACCTGCACCAGGTTGCTGGCGGTTCAGCAAAACCTCCGACTCACGAAACCATTGACGCCCGCGAACATTATATTTACCAGGAAGGACAGCCCGTTTTTAAAGCCGCTGTTATGCACATGGCGGATGTATCGGTAGAAATGATGCAACGGCACCATCTCAAAGCCGAAAACGTTTGGTTAGTCCCGCACCAGGCCAACATGCGTATTATCGAAGCTACGGCTCATCGCATGAATCTGAGCAAGGAGCGTGTAATGATTAACATACAGCGCTATGGCAATACTACTTCTGCTACCTTGCCTTTATGTCTTTGGGAATGGGAAAATAAATTAAAAAAAGGCGACGACCTTATTCTGGCAACTTTTGGTGCCGGATTCACCTGGGGAGCCGTATACCTTAAATGGGCTTACGATTCCGAATAAAGATTTTTAAATGAGCCGCCCATGGATGGTTTGTAGAGATTATGTAAATTAATCTCATCCATGGGTGTTTCATGGTTTTTTGGTTAGGGGTAAACTGGCAACGGTTTACCCCTTTTTTATTTATCCGTTTCTGCATCTGCTATACCATACCCATTGGTTTCAATAGATTAATGCCACTTATGAATTAGCAAATACCCCTTTTCAATAGATTAATGCCACTTGTTAGTTAATGAATGCCTCTATTCATTAGACTAATGCTATTCATTAATAAATAAAAGAGCCTTTTCTTTAGATTAATGCCTCTTATTAATTAACAAACACCTCTTTTCAACTGATTAATGTCACTTGTTAGTTAACAAATCCCCCTTTTCAATAGATTAACGCCATTTATTAATTAATAAGAGCCTATAGTCTTCAGATTACTGTCATTTGTTAGTTAAGATAGCCCTGAATTTTGAAAAAATACGCCCATGTCAGTGAAAAAAATTTTAAAAAATTACTATATAATGATTTGTAAAATAAAAAAAGATTAATTTTGTAAAAATAAATCTGACATGTATCAGACCTATCCATCCGGGAGGTAAAAGAAAATTTTGTCAGATGTAAAATAATAATGATAGGGGTAATAATTTTATAAAACATAAATTTTAAATCATATGAAAAAACTGTTAATCATTTTTTTGACCTTTTATTCCATATCAATATCATATGGACAGGGTTTTCAATTAAACATTTCACCAGATACACTCTATATTAATCAAGGTGATATAGCAAATTTTAACATCACAGCTACACCGACTGGAGGATTTAATGCCTCAATAATTCTTAGTAATACAAATATGAATTGTTTAACAGATTTAACATTTTTGCCAAACATTATAAATCCTCCATATAATGGCCAATTACAGATAGGTTCAACGTCTGTTCTTATGCCGGGTGATTACAAGATTATTGTCAAAGGAGAAAACGGATCAATAGTAGCATTCGACAGTTGCTATGTTCACATAAACTATAATGGCAATATGCACTGGACTGTTTATAACATTTTTAATTCTGGGTTAACCTATAATACTGTCAGTGCAATTGCAGTTGATAATAATGATGATATTTGGGTTGGGACTCGCTATACATCTTTTTATGGCGATCCACCAGCTTGTTTGGCAAAATTTAATAGGCAGCAATGGGAAGTGTGGACCAATAGCAATCATATTATAACAGATTACTGTGGCCAAATTTTATCTCAAGAGAATTTTTCTATACTTGGATATGATGGAAGCATTAATTGCATCAAAATTGATAAAAACAATACAAAATGGATTGGAACCCCTAATGGTTTATTTAAATTTAATGATACAACTTGGAATGTTTATCTAAATAACGAGAATGTTATGGCGCTTGCAATTGACTCAAATAATGTTTTATGGGCTGGCACATATGGAAACGGTTTGGCTAAATTTGATGGTATAAACTGGACAACTTATACAACATCCAACTCTTTATTGCCCAGCAATGATATATATTCTCTTGCCATTCAGACAGACACAGTTATATGGGTTGGAACATGGGGGAGCGGCATCGGAAAGTATGATGGAATCTTTTGGACAATATATAATACTGGTAATTCTGGTTTAACAGATAATGATATTCAATGCATAGAAATAGACAAACAAAATAATGTGTGGATAGCTCCGGAAAGCAATGGCTTGTGCATTTACGACGGAACAACGTGGAGCTTAATAAATCAAAATAATTCTGGACTTTCATCTGATTGTGTTAAAGCAATCTATGTTGATCAGAATAACATTAAATGGATAGGTGCTGGCGGACCCAATTGTGGAATGAATGGTTTAAATAAGTTTGATGATAGCAATTGGCAATTATTTAATTCCTCAAACTCAGGCATGCCCGTGAATATCTTTCCAAGTGTCCCTAATGATTTAGTATATGCAATAAATAAAGATGCTGAAGAAACATTGTGGATTGGAGTTTGGGGAGGAGGATTAGCTGCATATAACGAAACGGATTTAGCTCATGATATTTTATTAGATGTTCACGAAAATGAAGCTAACTCTTATCTTGACCTGACAAATATTTATCCAAACCCCTCAAATGGTAATATAAATATAAACACTAACAAGGGATTATTAAATATTCGAATAATTAATGTCAGTGGTCAAATAGTATATAATGAGATAATAAATGATAAAAACGTTATGTATAGGCAAATAAATTTAAATAATGCTCCACGAGGGTTATATTTTATAAACATAACTGATAAAAATAAAACAATAACAAAAAAAATAATTATTGAATAAATTTACTAATAGGACTTTATGCGGTACGAAGTAACAAGCGTGTAGTCATGTCCTATTAAATCTTCCTAGTTCTTTAGAATACTACCAATTGGTACTTAATGAGTACCTCTTTTCAATTGATTATTACCATTCATTAATAAGCAAGTATGCTTTTTCAATAAAAAAGGCCGCTCTGCCGATAAGCAAAGCGACCTTTTTTGGATATTATCCGAAAATGATGACGGATAATGATAATTTATCTTGCGGGAGGAGTGTACGATCCATTGGCATCGCCATAAACCAGACCGTTGAAATCCTGTATCACATCGTTACCATTGACCGTTAGCGGTACATTGTTGAATAACCAGTCGCCTACCGAAAAGGAGGTAATGATAATGGCAATGCGTTTCTTTATCAGCAATACATCGGAAGCCGACAAACTGCCCGATCCGTTAACATCGCCGGAAGCTAAATAAATTCCCGATAATTGGGAAATATTGGCAATATGTTTTTTGTAAAGCAACACATCGGAAGCGCTAACGCCGCCCCAGGGTTTGGCGGTGCTTACGCTAAGCGTATAACTACCATCATCTACATTGCCAAAACTATAAGCGCCCGTAGTATTGGTAGTAGCCGTAGCCACCACATTGCCGCTGTTGTTCTTCAGGTCAATGGTTAATCCGCTCAGCGGGGTGTTTGCATTGTTGGAATAATGAATGGTTCCGCTCACGGTATGCCCGCCGGCTCCGCACATGTTGAAAGGAACGAAAGTAACCAGGCCCAGCGAATCAATATCCACCTTGTGAACGATTACCTGCTCAATGGCGGCGGGTGTAATGTTGTTGATGCCCCAGCAGTTGTTCATGGCGCTGACGGCATTGGGTGTATTGTTGTAGAAAGCGATAATATTGCCTCCGTTTCCGTTGTTTTCGAACGTATTGTTGCCCGGATTGTACGTAGCCGCAGCGGTATCGCCAAGATTGATCATGGCATGGCTCTGGGCGGTAATTCCCCAAAGGTTACCGGTAATGGTGTTGCCGGTTACCATAGCGTGGTAGTTCTGGACGCCGTAAAAATTCAGTCCGCTTCCGCCCAGCATCGGATTTCCTTCACTATTGTTATCCTGAATGTTGTTGTAACTGATTTCTCCGCTCATGTTGTTTCCTGTAAAAGCAATTCCGTAACGGTTATCTTTTACCATGTTACTATCAATAACGGCATTGCAGGTTACGCCCAGCAGGGATGAAACAGCGATACCGCCTGCTTTGGTATTTGCCCGGTTTCCTAAAATATAGTTACTGATGATAAAAGTGGTATCGCCATCGCCCGAAGGTCCCAGGTTTATCTGCGGACGATTGGAATTATCGGTGGTATTATTATAGAAATAACAGTGTTTGATTACCGGCGCTGCCGAAATATTGGCTCCGGAAGCGATGGCGGAACGAATATTATCGGTAAACTGGCAACGGGTTATAGTTGTATTTCCTCCGAAAAGTTCGAGTGCAGCGCTGGTGGAGTTGAGTTTACTTTGTTTCCTTATAATGCAGGAATCAATCGAAAGACTGCCTCCCAGCTTGCGAATGCCCCCGCCAAATTCGATGCGGGATTTTCGGATAACGATAACCGAATTGTCCTCAAAGGTAATTCCTTTGTAATTGTTGAGGGTATCGGTAGCCGTCAGCATCACACCTTGCGGTGGATTGATGGTAAAAGAACCTTTGACGGTAAGTAAAACGGCCGGATCTAATCTTACCATAACATTATTTAAAATGTTAAAATGGTCGCCGGTTTCGATAGTAAGATCGGCATGTACCTGGTAAGAGCCGCCACCGTTGGCAACAACTACACCGTTGGAGTGAGCCACTAAAGAATCGAGATTCCACACCACACCCGTGCCGGGAGTGATGTATTGTGCCATTGTCGGGCTAATGCCAAGCACAAAGAAAAATGAAATGAGTAATAAGTAGTTTAGTTTTCTCATAGCGATAGATTTTTATGGGTTAAATCCAAACCGCTTAGGGCTTGGAAAATGGAAAATGATATAATAATTTAAGAACAGAAAAATACTCGTCAGCAATCAAAATTCAACTCATCAGTTACCAGTTAAAAATTCATCAGTGATCAGTTAAAAACTCATCAGTGATCAGTTTTAAATTCATCAGGATCTTTTAATGAATTCATCAGGATCTTTTGAAGAACTTATCAGGATCTTTTGAAGAATTCGTCAGGATCTTTTGAAGAATTCATCAGGATCATTTGAAGAACTCCTCAATGATCGGGAAAAATTTCTTGGTTATAAAATTAAAATCAGTATTGTCCGATAAAAAACTTCTTTGAATGGCTAAAGCCCAATGTTTACTGTATTTTACTAACTCCAGGCTTAAGCCTGGAGTTACAAATCGCAATTACTTGAAGGACTTTAGTCCGGATACTTTTGTCGGACAACAATGAATAAAAACGATGAATAATCAATCAAAGAACTATTATTTTACAGCTATTGTTTCGATTTCAATCAGAACACCCAAAGGAAGTTTTACCACACCAAAGGCGGCGCGTGCGGGACTGTTTTCGAGATAATATTTACCATAAACTTCGTTCATGGCGGCAAAGTTATTCATATCGCTAAGCAGGCAGGTTGATTTCACCACTTCGGCAAAGGTATAACCGGCTTCTTTCAGGATTTCACCTATATTTTTCATTACCTGTTCGGTTTGTTCTTTGATGCCGCCTTCGGCTACTTTTCCTGTTTCGGGATTGATGGGAACCTGTCCACTGATGTAAAGGGTTCCGTTGGCTTCCACAGCCTGGCTGTAAGGACCGATGGCTTTGGGCGCCTTTTCGGTATGGATTATTTTTTTCATTTCATAGATTTTTAAAGATTATGGCAAAAATACGAAAATAAGTTCACTTTTCGGGTAGGACACGTAGCAATGTGAACTAATAAATCACGGTAATTGTTCCGGTACTTTTAAAATCGTTGCCAGGGCGTGTACTCCCGTTTTCAAAAAGAAGCTCTTTGATGATCCAAAAATAAGTCCCCTCCGGAACTCTTTGCCCTTTAAAGGTTCCATCCCAGCTTTCGGCAGGTTGTCCGTCCTGAATTTTATCCGATTCCCAGAGCAGATTATCCCATCGGTTGTAGATGGCTATATGATATTTCAAAATTCCATGTCCTTTGGGGGTGAACTTCTGATCTTCGGGATTGCCGCTACTGAATTTTAGCGCATTGGGAATGTAAAGCCGGTAGAAGAATAAATTGAAAACAACCGAACTTGTATCGTAACACCCGTATTGATTGATTGCTTTTAATCTGATCAGGTAATTTCCGGTGGAATTAAACGTAGCTACAGGATTTTCCACGGTTGAAGTATCGCCATTACCAAAGTCCCATTCATAGCGATCGGCAAAAGTTGTTTTGTTGGTCAGTTGCAGCGTGGCAGGCAAACCGTTGATATTGGTATTGGCAGACGAATAATTTAAAGTAAACTTACTTGCCGGTTGATGGAAAACGCGAACCACGGAAACTGCCGTGTCGCGGCATCCGTTATTCCATTCCGATATCAGGGTAACATTGAAATCGCCAGCCGATGGATAAGTATGCTCAGGGTTCGACGACCAGGGAGCGCCGTCGCCGAAATTCCAGAGATGATAGGTTCCGGCATCGCCTTCCATGGTAACGGTAAGCGGTTCACAACCTTCAACCGAATTCAGTATGGCGGCTGTTGGGTTTATTTTTACAAAAATGGTTTTACTGATGGAATCGCTACAACCCAGCAACTGACTGGTACCGGCGAGCCATATGGTGTGCCAGCCGGGGAATTGAAAAACATGGGTAGGATTGCTTTGATTGGAAAAAGTAGAATCGCCGAAATTCCAACGGATAAACGACAATTGTTCGGATAAGTTGGTGAATTGAATTTCCTCGCCAATACAAACGGAATCGGAAGGCGTGGAAAAATTAATTACGGGCAGGTTCGAAACGTGAATCAAGGTTGAAACCGTGTCTTTGCTACAGGTGTCGTATCCCGAAACCAATAACCTTGCGCGGTAAACTCCCGATGAAGTGTAGGTATATGTTGGATTCATTTCATGGCTCACGCCTCCGTCTCCGAATTCCCAGTCGTAACGGTAGCCTCCCTGCGAGCCGTCGCCACGGAAATGGACAGTATGCGGAGGGCAGCCCATGTTATTGTCATAGTTGATGAAAGCCTTGGAGAAATTAGGATAAACAGTAATGGAATCTGTAATACTGTCGCGTCCGCAACCGTTAATCGTTTTTAATAAAATATAATACGTTACGGCATCACTGTTTTCATTATAGAAAACATGTTCAAAAATTTTCGACGAAATGGTATCCACCGGAGTGTTATCGCCAAACGACCAGATATTATAAACCGGAAGTCCTCTCGAAGTATTGGAAATTCTCAAACGAAGAGGCGAACAACCAATGCGGGTATTAGGCATGAACCGGGCTACGGGCATGGTGCGTACTTCCACGGGCAACGATTCGCTGAGCACTCCGCAGTTAATAATCAAATCAATAGTGATATGGTAGGTTGTATCGGCAATTACACCCTGATAATAGGTGATGGTGGTGTCGGAAAACGAATATCTTGAGGTAATAATGCTTCCGTTTCCAAAATTCCAGCGATAGCTAACTTGATTGTTATACATGGAATGATCGAAAAGAATACGTACATCTACCGGACCGCATTGGCTTGGCGGATCATAGGATATTGTAAAAAAAGGTTGCGGAGGCGGAAAAATCACGTGAATGGTCTTTTCGATGGAATCAACACACCCATAGCGGGAACTTACAATAAGCAGCACCCTGTATTCTCCCGTATCGGCATAAACGTGAAACGGATTGGGAAGGCTGGAAGTGCTGTCGTCGCCGAAATTCCATGAATAGCTGTACCCTCCGGTGGTGGTGTTAACAAACTGTTTGTTTATTCCCACACAAAAAGTATCGGCAACAAAATCAGGAATCGGGTAGGGGTCTACTGTGATGTTGATATAATCGAAATTAAAACAATGGGTGGCTGTGTCTGTAACTTTAAGTGTAATAATAAATGTTCCCGCTCCTGAGATGCCGGGGTCAAACGTTCCAAGGATATTATCGGTAATTCCGGAACCGCTCCACCAGGGTTCGTTGGAATAGGTTGCTCCGAGTTCCGAAAGGTTGATGGGCTCATCGCTGATGCACATTCCCCGGTCGTTTCCTGCAAAAACTTCAGGTAATGGTTTCACAATAATATAAATGCTGTCGCGTGACTCGCATGCTCCATAGCCGCGTATGTAAAGGCATTTAAAAACGCCGACATACGAAGTGTTAACCCAACCACTCGAACTGACAATGCTGCCAAACCATGAGCCGTCGGTTGGGGTTGCCCGTAAACGAAACGAAGGTTCGTTGCGGCAAATGCTTGTATCCCCATTTTGTAATGTAATGGGAACATAGGAAATGATGGAAATGGAATCCATAAGCGTTACCGTATCGCAGTCGTTGGCGGCTTTTAATATAACCCGGAAAGTCCCGGATTGGGTATATAAAATGGAGTCAGGATGAGCCAAAAGGCTTGAATCGGGGGAAGCGCCTTCAAATTTCCAGTGATAGAAATGGAATGGACTTCCGTTTTCTTCATAGCTTACCTGGGGTGTGTAATAATATGGGGCACAGCGCCGGTTGGGAGGATGGGCAAGAGTTGCCGTGGGTTTGTTGGCAACATTTATCGTAAAAGTTGTGTCATCCGTCTGTATGCAATTATTTTCCACTCTTAAGGTTACCTGGTATCCCGAAGCCAGGTACGTGTCGAAGCTGAGGGTTGGTTCTGCTGAGTGTTCGTTGGTTGGGCTGATAAAATGCCAGCCTTGTGCCGGCGTTACCGTCCAGGTATAACGAAGACTGCCACCCGTGGAATGATTGATAAACGTAACTTCTTTGGAAATGCAATTATTAACCGACTGAGGCGTGGCATCCGCATAGGGCAGACTGTCGATACGAACAGGCCAGATCAACGTATCGCTGCCACAGTAACTCATGTTGATTAACATCAAATCATAAACTCCTTTGGCAGAATAGGTTTGTGGCGGAGGTACAGATCCGCTAAAGGTATGGCCATTTCCGAAATCCCAATAGTACGTCGAACCCGGGCTGCAACCATCCCCGTATCCGGTAGTGGACAGATTTGTAAACTGTATTTCATCGCCAATGCAGCCTTTAGCCTGAGCGGTATCTATCATCGCTTTGCCTTTGGCGTATACCGGGGCGGTATAATGTTCTGTAAGTGAAGTTCCGCAAGTATTTGTTGGTTCTAATCTTACGGTGAATTGACTGCCAGGCAAATTGCAGGAAGAAGTTAGATACGTGTGACTGATGATGCTGTCGTTATTTACGACGGAATCATGATTCCACAATACCTCGGTTCCGTCGCCAAATTTCCACCAATATTTTGTTCCTGGCGAGTTGTCGTCAATGCCCGAAACCCGGAAACGGTAAGTTACAGGGGCACACTGTGCCTGATAAGTACCTATGGTATCGAAAGTTCCCATGGGTTGCGACTCGTTGACTATCCAATAGGTAGTTTTTCCTTCGCAGCCATAGATGTCGGTAGTGGCAAGCCCGAGACTAAATACACCCAGTCTATGATACGTATGCTGAACATTGGTAAAATGTGCCGATAATCCTGTAGAAACCACACCATCGCCCCAGTTTATGGAGAAACTGTTAGGTACCAGACATGACGTATCCTGAGTTATATTACCGACGGTAACGGTGAAATCGGGATTTTCTGGCGTGGGATGATTTTCGCAGTTGCTGAATGTGAGCGGATCGGATAATAACGGAACAGGTCTGCCTCTCACATTGACGAATTTAATTTGCGAGCCTTGCTGTATGTTGGTAAACGTGGTATCGGTAACGGTTAACATCACGTCTTTGGATTGCAGGGTACAACCGAAAACATCAAAAATATGGGTGGGATTCTTTTCGGAAGAGTGTGGAGTGTTATCGTTAAAATTCCAGTCAAAAATATATTTAGCGCTGTCGCCACCACTCACCAGAGCGGTGAATTGAACAGAATTGCCCGAACAGGAACTGTCGGGAGAAAAGGTAAAATTAACATTAAGCTGAGCCGATGAGCGGATTGATAAAAAAATAATAAACATTATCATCCACCATGAACCCAACCGTTTCATTTGCATTAAACTCCTCCATACTTCCACGCAACAAAAGTAAGAGAAAAATCAGCAACAACAAAAAACTTAAAGCCAGATGTAAATTTGTCCCGTGATATTTTACTGCCAGCGGTCGCGGAAATCTTTTTTCTTGGTTAGTTTCAAATCTTTCAGAACGGACGATTTTACATTGATGGCAAAGTTCCAGCTTTTCATTCCGCCTATGGGTATCCAGTTAAAACGCATTTCCCAGCAATGCAAATCCCTAATCACATTGACAGATGTATAAGAAAATTTACCATTCTCAAAATCATATCCCGAATTAAAGGAAAATTTCCATTTGGGAGTGATGCTTACATCCCCGTTGAACGAAAGGGTTTGGATGATACTCTTTTTAGTTTTATCTGTCAGCGCTATGTAATTGCTTGTGCGGCGGAAAGTGTAAGCGATATTTAAACTCCAGCTATTGTTCCAATCTAAATAATCGGAAGGATTGTTATTCACAGCGTCTATCTCTTCGGGGGTACCGCTAACCGGTTTTTTCTCGTCTTTTTTATTTTTATTCTTTAATTTTTCGGAGGAAGTGTTCCAGTTTAAACTAAAGCTCCATGAATTATTGTTAAATCTCATCAGGCGATGATTTACATCCCATTCATAACGGTTAATTGTGCGACCCAGGGAATCGAGTGCATATAAGTTCCAGACCGAAGCATAATAAATTTGTAAATTTTTAAAGAGGGTGGTATGCCCGTTCATGCTTATTGGCGCCCATTTTATGGAATCTTTAGCCAGATCGTATGAAGTGGAAATGGTAAAATTATCAATCAATATAATTTTTTTTGTGCCGGTAACCGTATCTTTTCGCGAACGCACCTTCATTTCGAGATTATTGCTAAGACTCAGATTGATGCTTCCCGATTTACCCGAAGGTGGCGTGCCGTACAACGAATGATAATTTCCATCCTCAAAAATCGAATAAAGTTCTTTTCTTCCGGTTGAATCCACCTGAACCTTCCGGTAATATCCCCACCACGGATCGGCAAAATCGGGACGGAATGAAAATCCGATGTTCGGAGTGATTACGTGGCGAATAGCATTGACAGGTCCTTTTTTGAATTGTAGTATGCCGTATATTTTGGTGGAAAGTGAAGAACTGAAACTAAAATCATGTGCCGCCTTAAAACCATTAATTGTATCCGTACGAACGTAACCCACTACCGTATCCGTTGCGGTTTTTAATGTGTCGTTTACCCAATGTTCGCTTATGCTTTTCGGATACCAGCGTTCATTAAAACTGAGCGTATTGGTCAGATTAAAATTTTTGAATAATTTAATGGAACTGCTTATAGGTATGGAATGTTGCATCCCGTAATTAAACTGGTCGAACATTTCGGGTTTAAAAAGAAGCGTATCGTAGGTATCCAATTCGTTGCGGGCGTTCATCTTATAATTTACCGAAATGTTTTCATACCATTTAGTCTTGCCTACCACATTATTGCTACGAAAAGGATAAAACTGGTTGGTGGAAAGAGATATTTCGGGCAGGGTAACAGTAACCGACTTTGTTAATGTATTTTGGGTAAGATTCAGGTTGGATGTGAAAAACCATTTTTCCCATAGCGTAGTCTGATAAGCCACACTTGAAGAAAAGGTATTGGAAAGATAATTGTTGGCGCTTACCGGGTTGTATTGGTTATATTTACGACTTTGCAGGTCGACGTTTGCCGAAAAAGTGCTGTTTGGTCTTGCTTTAGGATCCTGATTATGTGTCCACCGGATAGAAAAATCTTTGCTTTTGGAAAAATCCGGAGTTCCTTCGGTGCCTGTTTTATTCAGGGCATAATTAAAACTGAAATTACCCGAATATTTATATCTTTTTTTGTAGGCAAAAGCGGGTTTAATGGCATAACTTCCACGGGTATAAATATCCCCCCTGACTTCCAAATCCATGTAATCGCTTATGCCAAAATAATATCCACCGTTTTCAAAATAAAACCCCCTGTTTGCAGATTCGCCATAACTTGGAATCAAAATGCCGGAATTTCTTCCTTTTTTGTTGGGAAACAACCCGAAAGGCAGAAAAACAGGAAGTGTAACATCTTCAATATTTAAAAAAACAGGTCCGGTAATTATTTTACTATCAGGGATAACTTTTGCCTTGGTGTAAATCATGCTATAATGCGGATGATCCAGATCGCAGGTTGTGTAGCCGCCTTTGTAAGCATTGGTGGTATTATTGGTCATTTTTTTAATGATACTTCCATGAAGATAACCTTCGCCTTCTTTAGTTATAACGTTGGTACTCACTCCTTTTTTTGTATCAAAATTATATTCAAGGGTTTTCGACCTAAACGTCTGATCGCCATCTTTAAACTCGGGAGTACCCGTTTCTTTATTGGTGGAATCCGTTACACCTTTGGCAAAAGCAATGTTATTTTTGAAACTTGCTTCAACATAGGCTGCTTTGAGGTTGATTTTTTCGTAATTAATTTCCGCATTTTTATATAAAAAGGCCTTTTGAATCTTGAAATCAAAACAGATAGAATCGTCGGAATTGTATTCCACTTTTACCTTAAGGGCTTTTTTATTGGCTTTTATTTGTAAACTATCCTTCTTCGTGGTGTCAACGACCACCTTAAGACTACTATCCGAAGGCTTTGCCTCAACAGGATTTTGTCCGTTTGTATTCAGAGAAAGAGTGATTAGAATAACAAACAAATAAAAGAGTCTTGAAAAGCGTATTGTTAATAAATTAGCTAACAATTTTTTGATGGTTGAGTTAATTAAATGCTGATTTTTGCTGAGCTTTGGTTGTTTTTATTACTTTTGAATGTTTAAAAATATTGCTTTGCCTGGGAAATAATATTTTTGAAGCTGCAAAAGTATCAAAATTTCGGCATATCAGTTTTGTAAAGTGAATCAAAATCAAACAAAGTATAAATTACAGGGATTTCAACGATAGCAATTCATCATGTTAAAAATAAAACGTCTCGAATTAGTATTTGGTATATTAGGTTTACTGTTAATACCTTTATATTGTTTGTCGGGCCAGAAAGATCATAAAATAACCACGGTAGTTATTGATGCCGGTCATGGCGGACATGATTCCGGCGCACGAAACGGAAAAACCCTTGAAAAAGATATTAATCTTGCTATCGCCTTGAAAACAGGTAAATTAATTGAAAATTCCTGTAAAGATGTCAAAGTAATTTATACCCGAACTACCGATGTTTTTGTAGAATTGTATAAACGCGCAAAAATTGCCAACGAGGCTAAAGCCGATTTGTTTATCTCCATTCACTGCAATTCCAATCCTTCCTCCAAATCATACGGCACCGAATCGTACGTGATGGGACTTCATAAAAGCAGCGCCAATTTACAGGTTGCCAAAATGGAAAACTCATCCATTTTGCTTGAAAACGATTATTCAGCTCAATATGACGGATTTGACCCCAACTCACCCGAAGCCAACATCATTTTTACGCTGTTTCAAAATGCTTTTCTCGAACAAAGCCTTGATTTGGCTTCCAAGATACAAACCCAGCTTTCCGAAAAAACAAAATTATTCAACCGGGGAGTTAAGCAGGCAGGTTTCCTGGTGCTTTATAAAACAGCTATGCCCGGAATATTAGTCGAATCGGGATTTATTAGCAATGATAAAGACAGGCTGTTTTTAGAAAGCAACGAAGGTCAATCATCTATTGCCCGGTCTATATGCTCAGCTTTTGTCAGATACAAATCGGAATGTGAAAAACAATTTGACGACAAACAATTGGCAAAAAAATCCAGTGATGCCAACCCGGATGAAAAATCTACGGGACATAAGTCAAAATCTCATAAAAAAACGTCTTCCAGCCCGGAAACCGGGGAAAAGTCCTCAGCAAATACTTCTCCTTCAACAACAGAACCGGTTGCAGTTGCAAATGAATCGATTAGGAAAACAGTAAAAGATACTTTTCCGGTTCAAAATAACGCACTCAAAATGGATAGTCTGGCGGAAAAAGAAATCGAGTACCGTGTTCAATTTGCCACGTCGGACAAGGAAAAACCATTGAATTCAAAAGCGTTTAACGGATTGGATGATGTTCGAAAATATTTTCACCAGGGCTTGTATAAATATACCGTTGGAAACAAAAAAACAATAAAGGAAGCCGTAGCGCTGATGAAAGAAATGAAGAAAAAAGGATATAAAGATGCTTTTGTGGTGGCTTTTCTCAATAATCAACGAATAGCCTTAACAGCGGATAGTAAACAATAGAAATTTTATTGTATTTTTGTTTTGCCAAATTTTAAAATTTCCAACTTGAAACATAAACGTGAAATTAAGATAGGAGCTTTTGTCATTGTTACGTTAGCTCTCTTTATTTGGGGAATAAGCTTCCTGAAAAGTAAAGATTTTTTTATGAAAAAACGGGTTTTTTATGCCGTTTACGAAAAAGTGGATGGATTAGTAAAGGCAAATCCCGTTTTTGTGAAAGGATTAAAAGTCGGAATAGTCGAAGATGTCTATTTTGTCTATAAACCCTCTACCCATATTGTTGTTAAATTAAATCTTACAAGCGACATTCCCATTCCTAAAAATTCCATTTCAAGGATTTACAGTTACGACCTTATGGGTTCAAAAGCCATTGAATTGCTTCTGGGCGATTCATTTGTACAGGCTCAAAACGGCGATACCCTGAAATCGGAAACGGGAAGTAGCTTGCAGGAAGAGGTAAATCGCCAGGTGCAACCGATCAAGAAAAAAGCAGAAGACCTGTTATTGTCCATTGATTCCGTGGTTACTGTTGTCAGCAGTATTTTAAATTCCGATACACGCGCAAATCTGTCGCAGAGCTTCGAAAGTATTAAAATTACGCTTAAAAATTTGGAACACACAACCTACAATATTGATACCCTCGTTGGTACCCAAAGATACCGTTTGGCAGGCATTGTCTCTAACATCGAATCCATTTCGTATAATATCCGTCAGAGCAATGATAAAATTTCCAATATTATTAATAACTTTTCGCAAATATCCGATACCCTGGCAAGAGCTAATGTATATCAAACCCTGGCTAATGCCAACACGGCTATAACTCAGCTATCAGCTGTATTCCAGAAAATTAATGCCGGTGAAGGCTCGCTGGGGTTATTGGTGAACGACAACAAATTATATAACCGTATTGATGGCGCTGCCCGGCAACTTGACGAATTGCTTGAAGATGTGAAGCTTAATCCGGGACGCTATGTCAGCATTTCCGTGTTCGGGAAAAGCGCTTCTAAAAATAAATATGTTGCGCCTGCAAAAAAAACGGGTACTCTGGCTGATACGCTAAAAAGAAAGTAAATTTATTTTTTGAAGATATCGAGGCGGGTATACGGGCGTTTGTCGTCGAGCCATTTAAAATCTTTCAGAAGCAAATCGTGGGATGTTAAATCTTTTTCGGGATATAAAGCACCCTTGGGCTTGCTTATGTAATTTATTTTGTCCACCTTATTTTCTTTAATGCCGATAACCATATCCGAGGAAATCATTTTACTGATGCCTATCAGCGACTTATCATCTTCGCGTACCCAATAAAGTGTTTCCGAATTTCCGCTGACGTTGACCTTGTAAATCTGATTATCCTTAAAATAGCCAATCATATTCTTGCCTTTAATCTGGTTGAAATTGGTAAGCGTATCTTTGGAAACGATAAAAGAAGTATTGTAAAGCCGCAATTCGTTGATTTTTTTGTCCTTTACAAAAATACGTATCGTATCGGCAGTCAACTGATTTTTGCCCGACCAGAGGATAGGTGAATTGAAAAGTGCTAAGGTAGAATCTTTAACTATATACGCCAGGGAATCGCACATACCCTGCAAATCGTTCCGGAAAAATTTCACATGATAAAAAGCAAAAAGTTCTTTGGTAACCCTTGCGGTATCAAAAGTAGCTTTGAGGGTGTCGGCGTGGAGAAATAAAGAGTCTTTTTTCTCGATCATGATGGCATAGGCGCTGTCGGTGAGCACAGCATAACCGGTTTTTTCAAAATAGTCGCCCAAGTTTCCTTTAAAAACGATGTTTTGTACGGTATCAATGATGGAAACATTGCGTAATGCTTTGCCAATGCCGTTGGTGCGGTCGTAATAAAGACTGTCGCCTTTCAGGGTTTGATTTTCGTTGATCAGATAGGCGTTACGGCTGAATTTGGATACTTCATATTTGGTATCGTACCAACCGTTTTCACAGTAGATAAAATTTTTCTTTCCTTTGATGGTGGACGGTCCGTAGAAAAAAGCGGTACGCGACACGGTATTGTACATAAGCGTATCGGAGTTCATCACATATTCAGGATTGGTAAGCACTACCTTATCCTTAAAGAAAAATTCCTTTTTGTCGGTATGGTAATACCCTTTTTTACTGGTAAGCCGGTTATCTTTGTTGCGGATTTTTCCTTCGGTTTCGTATCTGGCTATATTTGTATTCCTATCGAAATACAGATGGTCAGTTGTTAGTGTTGTTTCATTATCAACCAGCTTAACTATTTTGCCGGTGATGTCGGCAATTTTAGTATCGCCGTTGTAATTGAGCAGGTCACCGTATAAATTTAAAGTATCGCTCGATTTGATACGCACATGGCCAAAACAGATAACGTTGTTGGTTTTTTCGTCCATGATGGCGCTGTCGCAATACAGGAAAGCTCCCTGATGTTCAAAGATAACATTGCCTACCACACGGTAAGTGGATGCTCCTAACATCTTGTCATATTTCAAGTCGTTGCCTTGCTCCAGCCTGATGATGGAATTCTTTTGGGCATAAACTCCGGCAGTCATCAGAAGGATTATAAGCAGTAGTATTTCCTTAAGCTTCATCGGCATATTTTTTCGATGCTGCAAAGATAGCGTATATTCATCAAAATAAACTGCCGGTTTTAAAATAGGAATTGATGTTCCGTTAATATCCGGTTTTAATTGTTTGCCTTTTTCAGGACAATTGTACGGTAATTGGTATTGTTCCATTGAATCATCGCTTCCCTGAAACTGGTATAATCAGCATGGCTTAGTGTCTTTTGTGCAAGATGAAGGCTGCGTTTTATCTTGATGTGATTGCCCGACTGATATATGCTAATGCCAAGAGTATTGCCATTTTTTATTTCCACCGGTTTATTCACCATCACAAAACCATCAGGAATCGTAAGATCAAGTTCGTAATCTTCTTCCAAAAGATTAGGTATTTCCAACGGGATGCTGCGGTCGCTGAGCATAACGCTGAGATGCCAGTCATCACTTCCGTTTTTAAAGGCAGGAATATCCATAAAATAATAGTCATCCTGAACACGGGCGGCATTTTTATCGGTAACGGTCAACTGAGCCTTGGTCGTTTCTTCTGTTAATTTGCTAATACTTACCTTAGAAATATCCTTTGACGACAATCCGCCGGTGAGGTAGTTTTTCACTTTTGATGAATCCTTGCTAAAATCAAAATAAGGATTCATTGCGTTGGTCATGGTAAGCGATAATATTCCTTCCAGTGTATTTGCTGTGGGATTCCAATTTAAGTTGCCTTCCATGGCAAGCTGGTTTTCGGGAACGGAATAAGCTTTTGATGTAAAAGATTTTGTTGGACTGAGGTCAATTAACGTACGGCCGCCAATGGCATATTTTTTATTCAAAATATCTTTCTGGTCGGGTGAAAGCAATAGCGCTTCCCCTTTATGAGGTTTGGCTTCCACAAGGATATCCGCACCTGCCAAATTCCCGACGTTCTTGTCAAAATAAACGGATGGAAAGCTCATCACCGGATTAGCAGGAATTCCTGCATAATTTAAAATTTGTGAAAACAGAATGGCTTTTTCGAGACGGGTTGCGGCATTGGAAGCCCAGATTTGGGCGGGAGTGCGGGGATTGTAACCGGCATATATCATCGGAATATTGAGGGTAGATAGTTCACCGGCCAACAGCGATTGAATTTTAAGGATTTTTTGGATGTCGCCGGTTTCATTTTTCAACAGTTCGTCAATCTTTGATTTGATTTCTGAGGTCAACCCTGCATTGAACCCTGCTTTTAAAGTCATCCATTGGATGGACGAAGGCATATCCACGGAGCTGAAAAGAAGATGCGGAATGGAATTCAGGTCTTTTTCCTGGAACGATTCATTGCTTAAAGCCGGAATATTTTTGAACCGCCATTCGTAAACATCCATCTTGCTTTCTTCCCTTTTGTCGGGTTGTAAAGCACAATTGTACATCCGGTAGTTCAGCGTTTTGCCTTTGGGAACCTTGATGCGGATAACCAGTTCGTCGATGGGTGAATTTTCGCCAACGATTTCATGTCCGCTAAGAAAAGGAATAAATTCTTTGGATGAGGTAAGACTGTAATCAAGATTGATAATAGCGCCAATTTCGGTGGCGGTATGAGTTACCACCATTTCGCGCAGATGATTAAAAGCCGGAGCGTCGGCGGCAAAACCCGGCAGCACTTCGTTAAAAGCATTCTTGGGCGTGTTTACCGTTTTGCCGTCGGCAGTAACGGTAAAAGCTTTGTTGATGCTTAGTTTCTGGCATTGCGGATTGTAAACAATGAATGTTTCGCCGTAGAGCCGGTTGAACGAAAGCTGGGATAAGAGCTTTATCTGTTTCTGAAGCCGGTAAACGGTGCTTCCGTCGGGTTTCAGGGTATATTCTTTTACGAGTTTTTGATAAACAGCGTCGGCGTTTTCATTCTGTGCCACAACGGGAGTGATAAAGAGCGCCGTCAGGGCGATGAGGCAGATAAAACGGAATATTTTCATGGGGATTATGATATTTTGATTAATTGAAAAACGATTATTTAAATAATTGTGTTCATTGTTATGCCCGCTCCGGGAAATAAATAAAAATTAGAAATGCCACTAAAACACCAAGCCACTAAAACGCACCAAAACATTATAGAAAGTATTTTATCTTTAGTGAAATTTGGTGTCTTGGTGATTTGGTGGCAATATTTGACTTTCCGGAAGAGGCTCATCATTTAGTTTTAATGATAAAAGGTTTTTCGCCCAGTTCTTTTTGAGCCTGCACGCATTTCTTAAAGTCGGGCCAATCGGAAGCATCATAAACCCGTTTGCCGAAGACCGAGGTCTGGTTTATTTTTAATGTTTTCCCCTGTTGTTGCCAGGCGAAGTTGCCCGAATTATACGTCCCTTTGATTTCCGTAGATTTGAAAGGGCTGGTTGCAACGGCTCCGTCGGGGAGGGTAATGCTTTCTTCCAGTTCCACCAGGCGTGAAGTGCGGTCGCGGAAACCGTAGTTCCGTTGGTCAATATCCGTGTTCCACCATAGATACGACATGGCTGAGGCAAAAAGCTGGGTAGTGGTGATGGGTTTAACGATAAGTTCATTGTTACCGGCGAGTGCATATCCCGGAATGGTAAAGTCGGCGGTGATTTTTATGGGACCAGACATGTAATCGTAGGGATCGCCAAAATCAATATTCGAAAGAACGATCGAAGGGAAGATGCGGAGGAACTCCTTTTCTATGCCCATTTCCCAATCGCTTTTGAAGTTGCGCGTGAAAAAGCCCCTGACTGAGCCATCGGATTGTCCTTCGGCGGTAAGTGTAAATGAACCGGTCAGGGTTCCATCGCCGGCAAGCGTCGATTGGGTATTGATACGGAAATAATGATCTTCGGGAGGAGAGATGGGAGTAACTTTTAAGTCGGCGCCTTCGGGAACACCCATAAGATAGTTCTGCTGTTGTTCGGCGCTCGACCACAGTTCGCGGAGAAAAGGAACCCAGGTAGGATCGAGCAACTGGTATTGTCCGTTACGACGTTTGACCACGGTAACGCTGTGATTAAACTGGTCGGCGGGGATATAATCAATGCGGGAACCAGCCATCGTCATAGCAGGATAGGCCTTGAAGCCGGCGGCGCGCAACATAGCGATAAGCATGCTTGCTTTGTCCTTGCAAACGCCACAACGGTCGGTAAAGTTCATCTTACAATTGTGCAGGGTGTATCCTTCGCCTTTGCCCATGGTGATACCGGAATAGCGCATGTTGTCGGCTACCCAATGGGTGAGCAGGGAGATGCTGTCGAGTTCGGTGCGGGCATCTTTAACCAGTTCCGATACATTTTCCCTGACTTCGGGCGTGGGATCGAAACTGTGATAATCTTCGTTAACGTTATAAAACCAAAGCGATTTGGCTTTCCAGTCGGGACTGGTGGAAAGCAGCAGCTTGGGAGCCACATCATCCCATGCCACCATGTTGGGTTCAGCCTTCAGGGGCAGGATGTTTGTTGCCGCAAAGGCATACAGGTTTTTATCGCCAAGAAAGAGAACTTTGGAAGTGCAGGTACCATTATAAAATTCGTATTGTATGGTTTTATCTTTGGGAACATATACCTGATACGATTTACAAAGGATGGGATCGGAGCTATAGAAAGGGACAATATCGTAGAAATGTCCGCGCATGGGTGGGATGTACTGGTCGTCGTCGCCATCCTGGAGCAGGGCATAGGTAAAGCCTTTTTTAAAGATAAATACTTCCACTGCATCGCCGGGTTCGAGCCGTCCCACTTCTATCATCTTTTCGCGGGCGCCCCAATAGATGGCGCGTGCGGGAGCGGGATAATCCATAACAGTGGAAACAGGAATATTTTGAATGCTACCGTCGTGGCGATAGACTACTACTTTTTGTATTTCGACAAAAGCCGACAACGGGTCGTAGCCATATTTCACCGTCTTCATCCGTAAGGCTCCCTGGGGAGTGAGTATTTTGGTAAGCTGATGGAGGGTGTAATACGAAAGGCCGCTTTCCTGAACATCCACGCGGGTGCTGTCGAAAAGCAGCAGCAGGTTATCGTTGGGATAGTCCGAAGCATTGCCCGAGCGATGAATAAGATCCTGAACGGGAATTGCCTGAAGACTTAAGACCCCGATAATGCAGATAATAAAAAGGGAAAATTTTCTAAACATTTTTTAGATATTTGATTTGAACGGTAAAAATAGGAGTTTTTCAAAAACAAGCAAGAAAGAAATTGACGATTAAAGGCTGTTTACGGGAATTCACTATCGGGAAATAGGAATGAAAAGATGAATAGATTTCAAGGTATTTTATGAAAAAATAAAATAGATATTAAATAAACCATCAAATTTGATAAAAAAATGAAACAGCATTTTCATAATTGGAAATAGGGTTTCCATAATTGGAAGTAGCGCTTCCATAATTGGAAATAGAGTTTCCATAATTGGAAATAGCATTTCCATAATTGGAAATAGAGTTTCCATAATTAGAAATATGGTTTCCATAATTGGAAATAGGGTTTCCCTAATGTGAAATAGAACTTCCCTAATGTGAAGTAGAGTTTCCCTAATGTGAAGTAGAGTTTCCCTAATGTGAAATAGAACTTCCCTAATATGAAGTAGAGTTTCCCTAATATGAAGTAGGACTTCCCTAATGTGAAGCAGCGTTTCAATTTAAGTAAGCCCAAAAAAATAATGCAGATCAAGAGTTGAAAATAAGAGATATAAATGGTAAGCTCCGAGGTTCTCCGTGATTCCTCTGTGGTTCTCCGTGTAATTTAAAACATTATAACACAGAATTTCACAGAGGAATCACCGAGTTGCACAGAGAAGGCTTCAACCGTTGATTTGCTTAAATAACTATTTGCTATGGATTAAAAGATTTTAATCCGAATGTATTTATGGGACAATAGCGAAAGTTTTTAACTATCTATTTGCATAAATAATTTTTTTATATTTGTAAACGAAAAACAATAGCTAATTACGAAATAAGCGGCATAATGGGGGTATATAATCGTTACAGCACATTTAAAAAATGACGACACGAGCAACTGAAAATATAATTTCTCAGATAAATGTGAATGTATTCTTTAAGGAATTTACATTTAGCAAGAATGATTTTGTTGAATTAGATTCAAATCAGAAACTTGAATTTGCTGATAATGTGGTATGGCTTGATGATATTTTTTTCATTTATCAGATAAAAGACAGAGCATTATCTGATAGTGATGACAAAAAGTGGTTTGATAATAAAGTCCTAAAAAAGGGAGTTAAGCAAATTAAGAATACACTTAAATATTTGGAGAATTATTCAGGTATTACTATAACGAATGAAAAGGGGCATAAGATAAATATTTCAGAGGCAAAGAGAACCACTCCAAGAAAAATTATTATTTACACACCAAGTGATTCTTTTCCTAATGCAAAAAGGTTTGTCAAGTTTTATGATAGCAGCCAAATAGGTCTAATTCATCTTTTTCATTCAGAAGACTATTATTGGATTTGTAAATATTTATTGACACCAGCAGAAGTTGAAGAATATTTGAATTTCAGAGAATCTTTTTATACTAACCAAAAGCTAGTTTTAAACCATTTTCCAGAGCAATATATATTAGCACACTTTTTAGAAACGCTTGATAATTATACTATAGTTCCTAGATATATTGATAATCTCAAGATTATTGACAAGGAAAATATTGATTTTGACATTTCTTTTCTCATTGATAATTTTACTAACAATATTAAATTAATAAATCACAAAACAGAATATTATCCAATTATTAAGGAAATTGCTAAGCTCAACAGAAGTGAGATGGCAGAGTTTAAGAAGCGTTTTGTTCGTTGTTTAGAAATGTGCAAAAAAAAAGATATTGTATTACCATATAGAATTTATATTCCTAGGACAGATTGTGGTTTTGTGTTTATTCCGTTATTCAAAGAAAAAGTTGCATTTTGGAAAACCGCATTGAATAATTTTACGTTAGCTCAAAAGTATGACCAAAAAGCGGGGAAATGTGTTGGAGTAATCATATTTGAAATGCAAGTTGACAACACTAATTACTTTGATATTTATTGGGAATATGCTGAGTTTCCATGGGAATTTGACTCTGGATTGGATTCTCTACTTAAAGCTGATTTTCCATTTAGAGAGGCAAAAATGAAAAGAATTGATAACAGATATAAAAATTAAAAAATAAACGTGCTGTAACAAGGGCTCATATGCAATGCTAGTTTCAACGGTTTTGCAAGCTCAGTTCTCGTAGGCAAGGTTTGTCTCAGTTGATACAGAGTAGCCACGCAATCCTGCGCTATGCATCGCGCAAACGTTAGCCACCAATAGCAAAGCATTACAAAAGCAATTAAATAAATCTTCTGGTTTTGAAATTCCAAATAAACTTCTTACACTTGCATTTGAATTATTAATTTTCAGGTTGATCCTTATTTTTAACAACTTATATAAGAAAAACATTATTATGAAGTATCGAATTCATCTATTCATCGTATTAGCATCACTTATTTCACAAACATTACAATCGCAAAATTATGACTTCGAGCAGATACCCCAATGGGTGAAAACAATTGAAATACCTGAAAAAATTCCAATTCCAAAGAATGAGGTAATGTCTGGATTTTATACAACACTTATGGATTATCAGATAAATTTGGAAGAGAATGCAGCCTTTAATCATGAAGTTAGGAATATTATATCGTTCAGCGGAATTACAAATGCTTCCCAAATTTCAATTTCATTTGATACTTCTTATCAGAAGCTGAAAATACATCATCTGTTTATCTGGAGAAAAGGGAATAAAATAGATCGAACAAAAGATCTGAGTTTTGAAATAATGAAAAATGAGTTGAAACTTGAGCAAGGAATATACACTGGACAAATAATTTTATACGACATATTAAATGATATCAGGAAGGATGATCTGATTGATTTTGCGTATACAATAGTTGGGAACAATCCGATTTTTGATGATGGAAAATATCTTTTTATCCCTTTAGAAACAATTAATCCGATAGATTTAGTTTCACTTCGTGTTTTGTATCCGAAAGAAAAGGATTAAGACCGTTGCAAAATAAAGCGAGAGTGAATTTTCTTGTTTTTTTACTGAAGATATTTAGTTTTATACCATTAAAATGTTTTTTTTGCCGTTTTTTATTCTCCTTATCTCTATAATATTGCTGTAAATGAGGAATTTTCTCCTCATTTTTAGCATTGGGACATAATGATCCCAGGTGAACGGTATAAGTTGTATGCAATAGCTTCCATCAGATGTTGGGTATGCATTTTTGACAACCCCACATAACGGGCTACTCCTCCACCAAACCATCGTTTTATTGACCCAAATGTCCGTTCTACTTTATACCGGGTTTTACTCACTATTTTGTTGAATTGTATTTCTCTTTCTGTTAACTTTCTATTTTTGGCTGCTTTATTCATTATATGATTACGAAGTCGTTTCTGCTGTAATATTGTATCGTTCTTTTTACTTTTATATCCTTTGTCTGCTTTTACCCAAGTCCTTTCCGTTAATTCACATGTATCCAATACCTGCTCCAAATTGCTTATTTCATTCACATTAGCCGAGGTGGTAAGTACTCCCAAGATTAACCCATTGACATCAGTAATCGTATGTTTTTTATATCCAAACCGGAGCTTCCCGGCTTTTTTTACCCATCTGCCTTCGGAATCAACTCCTGGCTGGGTCTTCTTTATCAATTTAAATTGTGAGGCTTCTTTTTCTCTTTCTTCCTCCTTTGGCTCTTGCTGACGATCTTCTACTATTTCATATTCCGTTTTCCCCTTTGGCTTTCTTGGACTATCGGTAATACTCGCATCTACAATGACTCCTCCCTTAACCAGTATTTTCTTTTTCTCTAATTGTTTATTCATCGCTTTGAATAATTTTTCGTACACATTCTTTTGGGTAAGTTCGGTACGAAAACGACTGATAACACTATGATCGGGACATTTGTCATCTATACTTAATCCTACAAAACGACTGAAGGATATTCTGTCATTTACCTGGTCTTCTACTTCATAATCACTCAAATTATACCAGGTCTCCAAAAGACATATTTTAAAAAGTAATAGCCCTTCATAAGCCGGACGTCCACTTACACTTTCTCCTTTTTGATAGTGCTTATTGATAATATTGGAAATAAGTCGCCAATCGATCAATGTATTTACCTGATCAAAAAATTCTGTCTTTACTTTCCTTCTTTCTGCTGCTAAATCAGCAAAGCCTATGTGTTTCTCATTTTTCATGCTACAAATATAACAAATTCATTGTTATAAATAACACTAATCTAATATTTTATACGCATTTTTGCCTTGCAATGGTCTTAGATTATTCATACAGATGTTCAGGCTGCGATAGTCTTATATCAGATATGGAAGTTGACGGTTACCGGCAAATTGAAATACAATATAAAAATGTAAAGGCAATAAAACTTGAGGATAACATTCCTTCATGGACAATGCCATATAAATACTTTGAATTAAGTAGTTTAAAATCATGGAAGGATGTTAATATGTGGGCACAAAAGGTTTTTGCCTTAAAAGAACAGCCAGTTCTTGATGACGTTTTCAAAGAAATATTTACGGGAAAAGAAACCAAAGAAGAAAAAATAAATAAGATTATTAATTATGTCCAGGATGAAATACGGTATATGGGAATTGAGTCAGGCATAGGAAGCATAAAGCCACATTCGCCAGAACAGGTGGTAAAACAGCGCTTTGGCAATTGCAAAGACAAATCCCTGCTATTAGTTACACTGTTGAAAAAAATAGGTGTGACGGAAGCTTACCCGGCTTTGGTAAATGTTTCTATGAAACACGAAATAGAAAAACTGGGACTGAGTAATGAGATTTTTAATCACTGTATCGTCACATTTAAATACAACGATACTTCGTATTGGGTTGACCCAACAATTCCACTGCAAGGCGGAGATTTTAAAGATTTATCTAATGTTGATTTTGGTAAAGTCCTGGTCATAGGTATGCCATCTGATTCCCTTCAGAATATGTCGCCAAAACAAACGGAAGCATTTACAGAAATAGTTGATGAATATACGATAAACTCTTTTACGGAACCTGCCCAGTTAAAAATTACTTCTAAAAGAAATGGCTTTGAAGCAGATGACAGAAGGGCTTTGATTGAATACTTTTCTTCCAGCAAATTATTGGAGCAGACATTAAACGAGTTTAAATTACTATTTCCAAGTGTGAATCAGACTTCTGAACTGGAAGTTAACGATGATATAGTTAAGAACATCATTTCATTAACTTATAATTTTGAAATCGATGGTTTATGGCAGGATGGGGACAAAGGAACGAATAAATCGGCCAAAGGCCTTTGGGTCTTTAAATATGAACCACTGATGTTATATCATGATTTTAATGTATCGTCATGTGAAGATCGACAATATGATTATAAGGTGATTTATCCCATGAACCTTGATTATCGTGTGATTTTTCATTTACCTAAGACCGTCATGATTGATGATAGTTATCAATTGTATGATAATGAAGCATTTTATTATGAAGAAAATGTTGAGCAATTGAGCAGCAATTCGTTCCAGATTCATTATAAGTACAGGACAAAGACAGATTACATTAAAGCCGGTGATTATAAAAAAATGTGTGAGCAAAAAAATGCAATATCTAAAAAGCTTCCAACCGTTATTTATTTTCCAACACTACTGATGCGTTAAAATTAATCACAAAATAAATCGTATTGTTCTTTCACATTTTGATTGACTTGTACCTCGGTAAGCAGTTCCTTAACTGAAGTTTTATCGAAAGCAGATATTCCCAAAATTTGCATTATTTCGTAAACCGACAAGTTGGTTTTGAGTGAATGCTTGATATATGCTACAATCAGATAAGTGCAGATAGCCACCCATATATGAATGTTTACTGCATTTTCTGAGTGCCCCCATAATCTTTTGATGGTGAGATTCTGCTTTATCCATTTGAAAAACACTTCTATTTGCCATCGATTTTTGTATAAACGTGCAACTTCAAGGGCTGATATGTCAAAATTGTTGGTTAAAAACACGAGCAATAAGGCTTTTTCTTGGTCGTAATATTCAACAAGCCGAAAGTTCTCCGGGTAAAGTTTTTTAGACTTATACCCATTAAGTTTGATGGTTTTATCACTTCTTAACCCCGATGAGTCATCAATATTGAAGTTTCTTTCGATTTCAATATAATTGAGCGATATTTTTGCTCTGGTTACAAAATATGCCCCTACTTTATGGATATTGTACAATGCGAGAAAATCGACATAAGCCTTATCCATCAAATAAATAGCATTAGGGATTGGAATGATCTCATCAAGTGCGTTGCTGTCATGGTATTTACCATCGGTAATAAGGATAAAGGTCGGTATGCTTCCCCGCAAATCAAGCAAGGTATGGACTTTTATTGCACCCCGTGAGTATTTTCCATGTGCCCATTGGAACAACTTGATGCTAAGCGATATCGTCGTCGAATCTAAAGCAAACACATCATTGTCAATATCGATATTGGGGATTGGGGTATCTTGATAAAGAGGTCTTACCAGTTTTATCAGATACTCTCCAAAATCAGCAAATATGTGCCAATTACGATTTTCATTTGCCCGCGATAAAGTTGATTGTTCAACATGTTGCTTAATACCCAAATGATAGAGCTTCTTCTTGTGAACTTTCAGACATAAACAAATATCACGTAATGAATTAAGAGAAGTCAGTTGACCAAAGAAAAGTTGTAAAAACTGGTTCCAACAATTCAAATTTCTGATCCTGTGATCACCATTATACCGATTTACACATTTTTCAAACTCATACCTGTTGACAAATTGTAAAAGCTGGGCAAATACATACTTACCTGAATTCATAATCATGCACTTAAAAAAGTGCAAAACTACAGGTCAATTCAAATCAAAAAATCAAAGAACGATTATATTTGTTTTTATATCAATTATTTACAACTAATTTTAAAAAGTTAACGCATCACTAGTGTTTTTCCAAAATAAAATATATACCAATGAAAAAAATATTTATTTCAATAATTTTTCTATTTGTTTTATCCGATTTTCTTTTTGCTCAGGATATCATTACTCTTTATTACAACAGCAACTGGGTAGAAATATCAAACAAAGATGAAGCTACTTATTACAGGAAAGCATTTGAAGATACCAACAAGGTTTGGAATGTACGGGATTATTACATAAGTAATAAAATTCAAATGACAGGCGCTTTTAAATCAAAGAAATTAACATCAAGGCAAGGTCATTTTATTTATTATCATGAAAATGGTAAAAAATCTTCTGAGGGAAATTACATTAATAATAGGGCAGAGGGATTCTGGAACTATTGGCACGAAAATGGTCAAAAGAAGTCTTCAGGAGAATATTTGGCAGGTAAGAAAGAAGGTGTTTGGGAGTATTGGTACGAGAATGGAAGTAAAAAATCAGAAGGAAAATATTTAAAAGATGAGAGCGTAGATGTCTGGAATTATTGGTACCAAAGTGGTCAATTGAAAAGTAAAGAAACCTACAAAAAGGATGGATTGTTCACTTACGAAGGATATTATGAGAATGGGGCGGCTAGAGTTAAAGGAAATATTGTAAATGGTAAACCTCAGGGAACATGGGTGTATTGGAATAGCGACGGAAGAATTACTATGAAGGGCGATTTTAATCATGGATTAAAAGATGGCGAATGGATACGGTCTTTCCCATATAGTGAGATGAAATTACTTTTTAAGAATGGGGTTTATGAAGGTAAACAATTTGGTGGAATTGTCAGAACCGAATAGTTTGATTATTTCGGTGAACCAGCGCCATTGATTTCGGAGTAAACGGCGCCCACCTAAAGGGTTAGGATTTGTAATGCAGTATTAATCATTTTTTAACCTTAGTAGAAAAAATTACACAAGCGAAAAACAACCTTATTCCATTATAATCATTAAAATAAGGTAATAAGGTTGTGGGTTATGGTGGTTATTATTTCTACTAAGGTTCAAGGATGAAAAATAAGGTTTCCCTTTTTTGTTTACCCGGCTGAACGGAAAATGTTTTGCCGTCAGAAATAAATTCTACTAAGGTTCAAGGATGAAAGATAAGGTTTTCTTTGGCGGCAATAGCCAAAAAGCTTCCTGAATTTCTGGAAAACAGCCGGATTTTAACCTTTGCCTACGATACCGGCGAACGGTATTTGTCGGTGGAAGGATTGTATTAAACAATCCGAAATCATTACGTGTGAAAAAACAAAAGGGCGCTTCCGCAAAAGCGCCCTTTTTTAGTAGATTGTTACTCGCTTGTTTTACCGCTCGATCTTAAGCAGACTGTTGAATAATTCTTTATTGGCACTCAGTTTATCGGAATTTCCGTAGACGCAATACGTCTGCTGGGTTAAGACATCGCTAACCATTTTGGAGAAATTACGAATATCGACAGGAGTGGTTGAAAGCACGGCATCGCGGTCGCGCTGGATGTCCTGAAGTGTGCGTTTAGTGAAATACATACTTACGGCCTGACTTCCTTTTCCGGAAGGTGTCAAAGGCCTGTCCATGGAAGCTACCGTGCCGATGATGTAACGGGTCATCAGTTTAGGATCGGCTTCAAACTTGCTGAGGTAATCGGGAGTTCCTTTGTAATTATCCAAGGTTTCCTTCAGATTAGGATCGCGGTAGGAATTAAAGGTAACCATGCCTGTGGGCGAAAAAGAGGAATATCCGCCATAAGCGCCACCGATCACCCGAACGCGGGTTTGCAGCCAGTCGGTAGAAATCACCTGATTCAGCACGCGCATTTTGCCATTCCATTGATAGCCGAGTTTTTTAAAATCGTATCCTTCGATAACGTATTGTACTTTGGAAGAGGTAAGCAGTCCTTCATTTTTCTTTTCCAGCTTAAACTCCCACATATTGCATGCGGTGGTAGTCGCCGGCATGATTTTAACCAGAGATTCCAGACCACGGTTGAAAACCGGTAAGTCGCCGGCGCTGCAGGTGGTTGCGGCTATCATGTTATCCTTTGTAAAAAGCAAAGAGGCAACTTTGGCAAGATTGGCGCTGATCTGGCTTGAATTTTTATCAAAATTGTTTACCAGATCGGTAACAAACCAGTAGTATTCCAGTCCGCTGGTCAGCTCATCAAACATACCCGAATTGGTGAAGTAAGAAGAAAGACGGGTGCTGGCATATACGTTTCCATTGCGTTTTACCCGGGCATCCAATTGCGACTGGTGGCGTACCAGAACGCTCTTCAGCCGTTCGGTATCGGTAAAACGGGTTTTATACAGTATTTCGCCGGTAAGTTCAAACATCTTATCCACCTTTGTGTTCAGCGCTTTGGTTGTTACCACAAATTTTGGAACCAGCAGATCGTCGTCTAAATTTTCGAGATAGGAATTCAGGCTGGCGCCAAAGCCTCCGGTATGTATGTTCAGGGCTTTGTCCAATTCGCCATAGCTGTATTTTTCGGTACCCAACATATCGAGCACGTTCGACAGCAATTCGGCGTAGGGAAGCATATCGGTGGTTATCGCGTGCAGATCGAAGAAAAGATTGGTGTAAACCACATTATTGGTAAACTCATTGTGAAATAAAACCTTGTTCCCGCTCACTTCTTTTTCGTCGAGCGAATACGATTTGGCTTTGGCGTCAATGTCGCTGATATCGAGCATGGGGATGGTAGCCAGGGCTTCGGGAGTATCCTCCTGTTTCTGGAAAGCAATGAGGTCCTGTGTTTGTTTTACCAAAGCATTGAGCGCATCTTCGCTCAGCGAAGCTTTGTATGCCTTAAGCTGTGCTTCCATTTTAGCATTATTTTCTTTATCGAGGCCTGGTTTTGGGGCAACCATCAGCAAAAGTGAATGGGGATTGTTAATCAGATATTTTTCCATCACCTTTTCCAGATAATTGGTGGTAAGGGCGGTTTTAACTTCGGTTAAAGGTTTTTCATACTCCAGTCCAAGGAAAGGGTCGTTGGCAAAGAAAAAGCCTGGCTGCGACTGGTAGATATACGTCAGTCCCTTCTGGGCGTCGTTGCCTTCCCTGAGCTGAAATTCCATACGGTTGAGAACGCCTTCCATTGCTTGTTTGTCGAGGCCCTTTTTAGCCACGTCTTTAAGCGTGTTCATCACGATGTCGTAGAACTTCTGTTTGTCGGAAGCATTGGCATTCTGAACGATGATCTGGATGACATTTTGTTTGTAATTGTTGCTGTAAGCCGAAACATCCTGGCCGATACCTGCCTTCTGGAGGGCAAGACGTATGGGAGCCGATTCCTGGTTTACCAGCAAATCGCACAGCATATCGAGCGACATGCACAGCGCCTGGTCGGTATTATGTCCGGCAACAATATTCAGCGAAAGATAGGTTTTGTTGGTTGTGTCGGAACCTTCCATCACTGAATAATAAGAAGTGGCTTCCTTCATTGCGGTAAAAGCTTTCTGATCGGTTATTACAGGCAGTTTGCCGGTTTTGGTATATCCCGAGAGGTATTCTTTATCAATAAATTCAAGTTCTTTATCAAGGTTGCCGTCGCCATAAAGAAAAATATAGCTGTTTTCGGGATGGTAATAACGCTTATAAAATTTCACGAAAGCTTCCTGGGTAAGGGTAGGAATGGTTGAGGGATGCCCGCCGGATTCAAAACCGTAAGCATTATCAGGGAAAAGATTTTTAAATGCCTGATAACTCAACTCGCGGGTAGGACTGGAATAAGCGCCCTTCATTTCATTATATACAACTCCGTTGTAGGTAACAGGACCATCCTTGTCGGGAAGCTCATAATGCCAGCCTTCCTGTTGCAGGATACGGCCATCGGTACACAACAAAGGATTGAATACGGCATCAAGGTATACGTGCATCAGGTTGAAATAGTCCTTGTCGTTCATGCTTGCCACAGGAAACATGGTAAAATCCTTAGATGTCATGGCATTGAGAAAGGTATTGAGTGAACCTTTACGGAGAACGTCAAAAGGACTCTTTACAGGAAAATGCGTTGAGCCGTTCAGCACGGAATGTTCAAGGATATGCGGAGCTCCGTTGTCCGACTCAGGAAAAGTTTTAAAGGCAATGCAGAAAGTTTTATTGGGATCGTCGGCAGCAATTTTTACCAGGTGTGCGCCGCTTTTGATATGTTCATAAAAATAGCAATCGGCATTCAGTTCTTTGACGAACCGTTTTTCGATGAGCCGGAAACCGTGATTGTCGGCGGGCGGTATAGCCGACACTTTGCCCGAAAGCATGGCCATAATCAGTAGTAAACCTACAGTCATTACTGGCTGGATTTTAAAGGTAGTGGATTTTTGCATAGATATGAAGTTAATTTGGTATCAGTGTTCGTCGTTTCGGTCTATTTCGCGTTGCGTATCCTTTGTTTTGAGGGTTTCGCGTTTGTCGTACAACTTTTTTCCTTTGGCAATGGCAATATTAATCTTTGCCATACCATTTTCGCTCAGGAAAACAAGAGTAGGGATAATGGTTAATCCCTTCTCCTGTGTTTTGCTGAGTATTTTTTTAAGTTCGCGTTTGTTGAGCAGAAGCTTGCGGTCGCGTTTCGGTTCATGATTGTAATGCGTTCCGAACTTGTATTCCGAAATGTGCATATTGATAACAAACAACTCCGTACCTTTAAAAACACAATAGGCATCCGTAAGGTTGGCTTTTCCTTCGCGCAACGACTTGATTTCAGTCCCTGTAAGTTGAATGCCGGCTGTGAATTCTTCCAGCAGGAAGTACTCAAACGAAGCCTTTTTGTTTTTTATGTTGATAGTGTTTGCCATATCGTCGACCGAATCGGCAAAGGTAATTAAAATCTAAGATTCACACCTGCCAAAAAGTTAATCCCTGCCTGTGGAAAATATCCGTCCATTTTCTGATATTTATCTTCGTAATAATAGCGATATACCCAGGCATTGCTTTCGTATTTTTCGCTGAAAAGATTATTTACCATCAGGTTGAACCCAATCTCTTTGATGAGCCGGGTAGCGATAGCATAATGCAGACGGATGTTATTGACAAAATAGGGATCCAGTTTGCGGTCGTCGCTCGAAGTATTGTCAATGTATTGTTTGCCCACGTATTTGCTTTCGTAGCTGAGGCTAAGATTTTTAAAAGGTATAAAAGTAAAAATATTGTTCGCAATCAGGTCGGGCGAAAGCAAGAGGTCGGTATTGCCGAGCTTGTTTTCCTTTTGTCCGCCAAGATCCCAGTCGTCAACATATTCGGTAAAGTTCTTGATTTTATTTTGACTTAACGTGAAGTTTGCCTGCCAGGTCAACCAGTCCTGAATTTTGGCGCTTCCGCTGAATTCAATGCCGGTACGGTAACTTTTCGATACGTTGGTCATGATGGCGCTGCCCACATCATTGATTTTTCCGGTCAGAACCAGTTGATCGGAATAATCCATGTAATACAGATTTGCACCTACCGAAAGACTGGTCGAGTGGTAGTTGTAACCCAATTCATAATCATTCAGTATTTCGGGTTTAGGAAGCTTTCCGGGGTCGGCATCTTTAAAATTGTCGCGGTTAGGTTCGCGGTGGGCCACGCCAAACGAAAAGTATATATTGTTTTGCTGGTTGATGTCGTAATTGATGCCGGCTTTGGGATTGATGAAATTGTAGCTGTGTTTCTGAGCTAGGTTTTTCCCATCGTCGTCCAGCCCGTCGATCTTAAAATGAACATAACGGTATTGCAGATCGCCATAAAGATTAAGTTTCGGATTAATCTGGTAATTTATTTTTACAAAGGAATTGAAGTCTTTTTTATGGCTGTTGTTATCGTACCAATGATGATAATTATCAGTGTTGTAGGCGAGTTCCGTCCATACCACCTTGCCGTAATGATCGCCGTCGTACTGGCTGTATGCTCCACCCAGAGTGGTAGTTACTTTTTTCAGTTTATAATCGAGCGAATAGGTAATTCCGTAGAAATCGTTGTCCATCCATTTCTGGTGGATAAGGTTGGTCTTGCTGATGGTGTCGTTGCCGATAAAAAGCGTATCGAGGCCGAAATCTGCAAATTTGCCGTCAGCTTTATATTGTTCATAATATCCTTGTCCTTTGGTATAATGCAGGGCAGCGTTCAGGAATAAATTCGGGTTAATTTCTTTGGAATAAAAAAGCTGGTAATGATCCTGCTGATAGTTGTCGGTTTCGTTGGGATAGGTAAAGGAATTATAGGTGCGGTTGGTATTCAGCGAGTCGGAAGGCACACCGTTCCAGGCAAGATGTGTACGTTCTTTTCCTGAAAAGATATTGAGTTTGATCAACGATTTGTTTCCAACATACGTGCCGGAGACGAAGAAAGATTTCAGGTCGGAAGCCGAATGGTCAATATATCCGTCGGAAGTGATTTTGGATAAACGTCCGTCGAACGACCAGTGTTTGTTGATAAGCCCGCTGCCAAAGTCAACATTGTTTTTAAACGAATTGAACGATCCGCATGAACTATTGATTTCGCCGTAAGGTTCCGCATTTACCTTGCTCGTTTGTATGTTGATGGAAGCGCCGAAGGCGGCGGCTCCGTTGGTGGAAGTGCCTACGCCACGTTGTATCTGCATATTATCCACCGACGAGCTGATGTCGGGTACATCTACCCAATATACTTCCTGGCTTTCGGCTTCGTTATACGGAATTCCGTTTACCGTAACGTTGATGCGTGTCATGTCGGTGCCGCGGATGCGCATGCCGGTGTAGCCTATGCCCATTCCGGCGTCGGAAGTGGTAACGACCGAAGGCGTATTTTCCATCATATACGGCAAATCCTGACCGAGATTTAGTTGTTTTATCTCCAGCTTTTCGATGTTACGAACCGTTGCCGGCTGTTTGCCATTGACCCTGGTAGCCGAAATGATAATTCCTTCTTGCAGAATGGAGCTTTTTACCAGTTCAATCTTTAGCAAAGTGTTTTGTGTTAAATTTACCTGTTGCGAATAATCCTGATAACCCATAAAGGAAATCTTCAGGGTGTAGATTCCCTTTTTCAGTTTTTTAATGGTAAAGTTTCCGTCGGCATCGCTGAAGCTTGCCATAAATGTGTTTTCGAGCCGGACGTTGGCTCCCGGCAAGGCTTCCGACGAATGTTTGTCGGTAATTTTTCCCGTAAGGGTAAATTGTGAAAATGCAGCCCAGGGCAATAAAGCCCACATGGCAAAGAGTAACAGTTTTTTGTTCATTTGATTAAAATTTTAAGTTAAACTTTTAATCAATAGAGGGAAAAAATTCGATAGATGCTTGTTATTCCCTTCGCCGGCATTATCCGGAGCAGGTTCAAAGAGTATGATCTCAGCCCGTTAGTTTAGGGCACCCCTATTGGTAATCTTTTTGCAAAAATAAATAAATATTTTACCTTATCTGACGAAAAGATATAATTTTTTTTGAAGGGAAATCATGAATTCAAATCTATAAACGTTTTTTTACACACCCATTTGATGTCTCTTTGAATCCATTTTTAATGATCTTGAATAAATTTAGCCACATCTTGAATGCATTTAGGATGATCTTGAATGGATTTAGCCACATCTTGAATAGATTTTAGATGATCTTGAATACATTTTAGTACATCTTGAATAGATTTAGGTCGATCTTGAATGGATTTAGGCACATCTTGAATAGATTTAGGATGATCTTGAATAGATTTAGGCCGATCTTGAATGCATTTAGGATGATCTTGAATACGTTTTAGCCCATCTTGAATAGATTTAAGATGATCTTGAAGGGTATAACCAAGGAGTGTAAAACAAACTGTGTCAAAGAGGATAAATAATGAAATTTGACAAAAAAACAAAATAGAGTTTCAATTTAGATAAGCCAAAAAATAATGCGGATCGAGAGTTGAAAATAAAAGATATAAATAGTAAACTCCGTGGTTCTCTATGCAATTAAAATATTATAACACAGAGTTTCGCAGAGAAATCACAGAGTTGCACAGAGAAGGTTTCAACCGTTGATTTGCATAAATAACTATTTGCTATGGATTGAAAGATATTAATCCGAATATTTTTCCGCCCGGAACAAAACGGTTCTGGGTACTCGGAACCGCTCAGCGGGGGATTTCAAAATAAGGATTAACTATTTTAGAAATAGATGCACATCATCATTCTAAAATCGTTAATCCTTTTTCGTTATTTTTACTTGTTGATATTACTGAGCAAGGGTAAACCGCAGGCTAATACCGGCATTGGTAGTGGAATTGGGATACTGCGATGAAATAAACGGATTGGTATTCGATTTTTCAAAAAAGAATCTCAGGTTGAAATTCTGGCTCATCATGTAGTCGGCCGAAAAATTGATGGTTGTCAGTTTTTGTCCTGCCGAAATCTGGTCAATATCCTCGTCCACCCTGCGGAGGATGGTTTTATTATTTCGTATGGAAACATCGCATTTGATGTTCAAGTCGCTTTGAACCTTTGTCTTTTTGCTTTCCACACCGAGTGTTTTCAGGATATATTCCATATTTTTGAAACGGTAGCCCAGTCCAAACACGAGTTCGGAACTGCGGATTTCCGTAAGCTGGTTATTGACGAAACTCAACGCCAGGTTACGCGATTTTTTGTATTCCGCACGTGTGCTCAGGTTATTAACCCAGGTGAGGTCAAAACCAATCAACGGACTGAATTGTTCGGTAATGGTAACGACGTCAATCTGGTATTGAGGCCTGAAATTGTTATAGGCATCCACCGAATCGGCATAGCCGTTGGCCGGATTTACATGATAAAGAATATTCGACCGGTAGGAAGCCACGCTGTAGGTAGAACGGTAAGCGTGCGAAATGGTTATATTTTTCAGGTAACGGCTCAGGAATTCAATCTTGGATAATCCGTTGTATGTAATCCTCCAGTTGGGTTTTGGTATTTTTGGAAAAGGATTAAGATTGGTACTGCCGGCGCTTTTGCCCGAATAAGCCGCTAAGAAGGACGCCATTAATACTTCCTGCGATTTGCTTCCATAACCAACCGGAAAGCCGGTGGAGTCGTATTGCTGGTTCCAGTTGGGATTCTGCTGTGCAAGGCGTTTGGCAATCTCAAGGCGGTTGCTTTTGAGCTTTTCAAAGGTAGCCGATTTGTTATCTTTTGAATCTTTTTCAAAAGCCGTGCCCCAGATATTGTACGAAATAGTAAAGCTGCCGTTATCCACAGCTGATTTTGGAACAAATTTACCATCCTCCTGCGAATACAGGAAATATTCCTGATGGTTCAGGTTTTCGGTACGGTCGGCATTCAGGTCAATCCGGAAATCAGGTATAGGTTCAATGGTTCCTTTAATGGTAAGATTTTTGCTTTTTTTGACATACATGGCATTGTTAAGCAGGGAATCCCTGGAAAGCCAACCTTTAACATTACCGGCAATATCACTTATGTCCTTTTGGCTACCAAAAACAAAACCGAGTCCTGGCGCCATATCGTTCAAGCGGTTACCAAAAGCATCAGGTTTGGGCGTAAAGCCAGGTAAAAGCGTTCCGTTGTTTTCGGAATAGGAGAAAGAAACGTCTTTGAAACCGGTAAGTATGCCCAATACGGTTTTGGAAACTATTTTAACATAATTTACCTTAGGCTTAATTTCTTCAATTGTATCGTTAGCTGCCTTTTTAGGCATCATTTTTTTCAGGTTCGGCGCGCCAGGACCTTTCGACTGTTTAGATTTACCGTCATCCAGGTTCTTCAGGAAAGGGATCATGCTGTAGATACCTGTAAGTTTAAATGCGCCGTTCAGTTGTTTTGTATTTGAATTTTCGATGGTATTTCCCATCCGTTCCTGGAGCGAAACTGGGGAAGCTTCCCAGCGATACACGCTACGATATTGGGTAGTCAGGGTAACCCAGTTTAGCAAAGGCAGTTTATTGATAGGAATATTGTAGGAAACCGACGAAGTTTGGTTAAATCGTTGAAGCGTACCAAAGCCAAGGATTTCATCGATAATGGAATCGCGTTTTGCCTTGTAATCTACGTCGTGTTTGTCGATACGGCCTGCAGGTTCATCAATATAGGCATTGGCATCGGCATGATATTCCAATTTCAGTCCCTGGGTAAGGTCAAATTTAAGGTCGTAAGTTCTGTTCCAATCCCATTTTTTAACATAACTAGGTTCAATTAAAACCAGTGCATCGCTTTTGTTACGGTATTTGAGTTCGCTATATTCCCGGTTCATATCGGTACGGAACGAGAATACTTTTGGCATGTAGTAGAAATTAAAATCTTTAAGTATTTGGAAAGCTTTATATTTGGTAAGAATTTTAATTTTATCAAGCGGTTTTACTATTTTAGGCTGGTTAATAAAGTTGTAGCCTATGCCTCCGCGATATGTTTTTTGCAGATTGTAATCGATATCAATGTTGCGGTGGTAAATTTCGGAATAGGCATAGGTTAAATCAAAGTTTTCGATGTCGTAAACGTGATTCTTTTTGGAAGTACCCACTTTTTCCTTGCGCACATTCATGAAGTTGATGTTTTTCCGCATGGTAAAGTCCTGAACACGTTTTTTCAGGGAATCTTTTTCCTGACTGGTCATGTCTTTAACCTGATCTTTATACAAGATGTCGGGATCTAAAGGATTATACTGAGGGTTGCTGCGCGATTCGGAATAATCGAAGTGCATAGGGATACGGATACCGGATTTTTCGGGAAAGAATTTACCGAGTTCAAGATTGGTAGCTATATCAAAGTTGGTAATCGTCTCTTTTTGTCTGTCATTAATTTTCTTTTCAATGCTTCCAAAACCCGGGGTGCTGTGGCTTCCCGAAACGGTGAGCGTTCCGAGGTCGGCAAGGGTGGTGGCAATACGACCGGTAGCGGCAAATCCGCTTTTTTCGTTAAAGTCAGTCAACCGGAGTTCATCGAGCCAGATCTCGGCGTTTTTTGCCATCCCGTCATCCGCATCGTTTATGGTACGTTTTTTAGGATTGCGGACACCTATCATCAATGCTTTGATATCGCTAAGGCTGGGCGTACCTACAACGCTTATCTTATTATTCCCATCGTAAACCACATAAGGCAAGGAGGTAGAAACGGAATTTCCTCCTTTGCGAATATCATTGTTCCGGAGTTCTTTGGCATCCACCAGTTTGCTTAGCTCAATGTTAAAACTATTACTATCGGGCCAAATGGCTTCGGCGTTAGCCGAGGATGTATACCAGGGAGTAAAGGATACCGGAACTTCATATTCGTAATAGTTCTGCGTAAAATCGGAGCCCATGCGGATAAAAACAGTCATGTCGCCCTGTTTCAGATTATCGTTATGGTTCACTTCTTCGGCATGTACATACATTTTCAGCCGTTTATACTGGCGAAAATCGAAATCGGTGGTTTTAAAAGCTCCGCGAGCATCTCCATCCATCAGGTTGGTAACTTTAAAATCAATAGACTGCTCGTTGAGTTTTTGCATATTGGTAGTTCCCAGGTTGACTTCGCGTTCGATATCGGGAGGCAGCACGTAGGGTATGGGTTTACGGCTACCGTTTTCTTCAATGCTCACGGCAGAGATGTCGAATTGGGTCTCGTTTTGTTCATCGTTGGGAATATATTCGCCATTTGCCAATAAACTCTGATCGTATTTGCGCCATTCCCCGCGAACCAGTTCGAGCGTGGCAAAACGGCAAACCACAGGTTGAATAAAGTCTTTAAAAAACATACGCATAAAGCGGATAGATTTAAAATCCTGGATATTGCCTACAACTTTGTCGGGCGAATGAATAGGAATCTTAAACTGGTACCATTTCACTGTGGCGCGTTTACCGTTATCGAGCGGAATATTCTGAGCGGTATAAATATCGGAAATATAATTCTGGCCGATGACCATTTTTTCGGGACGGAGTTCTACCTTATACTGGAAATATCTTTCGCCGGTGCTCAAGGTATTGTCTTTGTTGATATCCTCTACGTTGGGAAGATTTGTGGCTTGAGTTTCAATGGCTCCTGTGGGCGAATTGCCTTCCGGACCATTAAATTGTTTATATCTTTCGAGTATGCTCCGGTATTTTACGTCTTTGTCGTAATCGCTGCCCCGGAAATAATGGTAATCGTCAGCCGAAGGGTCGTTAAAGGCTTCTAAATAGGCTTCGGATCCTGTGCCGTAGAGCGATTCAATTTGCTGGAGATAGTTGCCGTAAAAAAATGAGCGTTCATCATCATCGCCCAAGCCATCGTAACCGACATCCTGGAATTTACGAGCAGCGGCGTCGTTTGAAAATCCCGAAACCAATGCCTGTAAACGTGGAACTCTGCCCCAAATGGTTGTGTCTACATCGGATACATCAGCTGAAGTGGGTAATCCATTTTCATAACTTTTTCTTCCGTCGCGCAGAATATCTTCCGAAATGTCGCCGAGGTTAAAATACAGATTACCGCCCGGAGGATTGGCAATAGTATCGTCGGCAAAGGGATCCATCATCCAGAACTCAATGTATTCCACATTAGTCGCCTCAAAATCGGTGGTTTCCATTTTGCGCATGATACCACCCCAGCGGGTTTCGGGCGAACGAAGTGATCCGTCGGCATTTAAACCCTGCGAAACTCCCGGAATACCGGTAACGTCGTAGTTGTTTGGACCTCGCTCCTGGGGATAATAAGCCAGGTTGAATACCGGGATATTCGTTGGTTGTCCGTTTGGCGGGTCAATGTTAGGAAAAATTTCGCTTTCGCGGATATAACGCACTGCATTTTTCGAGAGTTCGTTTTTATCAACATTGGCTGGTTTAAGGTTGCCAGTACGGTCGTAAAACAAAGGATCAATGATATACCAGGCTAATTTTGCGCGATTGAATCCATATTTAATGCCTGTGTTTTGTGCAGCTTCGGGAAACATGCCGTATTCGGTTTGCCCTTCGGGTGTGCTTGCCATAAACCAATTGGAGAGGATGGCGCTTTTTAGATCAATGGTAGATTTGGCGCCTTCAAAATCGTCAATGTACGAGGTTCCCGATTTGCCAATGGCTTTGGAATGTCCGGGGATAAATTGTGCAAATTCACCGTTGAATGTAATTTTGGAAGGTGCTTTTGTTGAATAAAATGGTAGCTTGTCCAACATTTTTGTCAACCAGCGCGATTCGGTTTGGTAGCTTGCATCCATACCCCAGATCGTATTGGAAATGGGGTCGTCGCCGAAATTGGTTTTCTGGGTCAGGGGGCGTTCGCGCATATTGAGTATCGTAGCGCCTATGGATAAATCTTTGTTTGCCGCATAATCCACATGAGCGCCCATCAGTCGCTGGGTCTGGATATTAAACTGGGCATTGTTTTCGAGCGAAATATTTACCGGAGTACCGGAATTAAGAATGCCTTCGTTGATAATACGAACCCTGCCGAGGGTATAATCCACCGTATAATCTACATTTTCGGTAAGCGGAGTGCCACCGGCGGTAACTTTAACCGATCCCTGAGGCACATTGAGCGCATTGAGCGAAATTTCGGAACCAGCACTCGACTTGTACATCCCATCAAGAACATATTTGTTTTTTGCCGGATATTGCTGGGCGCCTGTTTTGGTCATGGTATAAAGGGAATCGTAGCAATATTTATTGGCAAACGTCGGATCGTTTAATTTATCGCGAAGGTAACTTCCGAATGGCTCAAGCATGGTAAAATATACGCGCCCGCTCGACGATTGTATTGTACCGCCGTTGGTGGCGGCACCATCAATAAAATCAAACATGCCGTCGTGTGGCGGATTGCTTTGCGGAGTCAGGTTATCGAAATTAAACACTTGAAGCAGGGGTGTGCCTTTTAAAGGACCTTCGGTGAAATAACCCGTAGGAACGCCGTTATCGTTACCCGAATAGAGAATGTTAAGTACAAAATCAGAAGAATTGACCTGATAAGCGCCGATGTTGTATACATTTTTCATCATCAGATCCCACATCGGGAGCTTGGTGTTGAGGGCTGTACTTTTCAAAAGTTTTACACGGAGACTTCCCGGGGTATTGATACCCTGATCAGAAAATTCACCCACCTGATAAACCTGATTTTCGCCTATAACTGTGTATTGATAAGAAACAGCAAGTACCTGATCGGAATTAATGGCTGAGTTTAAAGAGATAAAACCTAATTTGCTGTTGAAAGTAAATTCGGAAGAGCTCAACTTACGGGCGCTTTCCACCACTTCAAAATCCTGACCGGCGACAAAATTATAAGGTAAGGTTACCAGATAATTAGGCGCTTTGTAAACATTGCGAAGCTGGGAAGTATCGGAAGCCAGGCTAAACAAGTTGTTTGTTTCGTTGGAAGGATAAGCGTTGGCATTGAAATTATTATTAATTTTTTTATTGTAAGGTGTGGCTTCACCAAGATCGGCAAAAGCGACGATGTTGCGGTTGTCGGTTACAGCAGCGCCTATCTGTGTTATCCAGACTTCAATCTTGGTTATATTAATATTAGATTGAATAATAGGAAGTTGGGAAAGAGATTTCTGGTAATTATCACGGAAATACTGTGAAAGAAAATAGTGACGATTTTCTTCATATTCGTCGGCTTTGATGCTGAATTTACTGGTTTGAGCTCCACCCTGAACGGTAATGTTTTGAGTCTGGCTCTTTTGTTCGGAATAGACACCGGTAAAAGTAACTTTTCCAAACTGCAACTGGGTTTTTAATCCGAAAAGGCTCTGACTACCATTGATCAACGTACTGTTAAGCGGGAGTGTAACATCGCCTGCTTCAATAAGTTTTACAATTTCATCTTCTTTACCTTCGTATTTTAGTTTCAGTTTGTTTTCAAAGCCAAAGGAAGCTTCGGTATTGTAATTAGTCTGAAATTCAATTTTGTCGCCAATTTTTGCCGCTACGTTCATTTGGATTTTTTCCTGGAAGTCGAAGTTGGTCGTACGGCGTTGGCGTACACTCAACGCAGGGTCTTCGCGTTTGTTTGATAAAATACCAAATATCAGTTCGGCAGAACCTTGCGGACGAATGTCGATGGTGTTGCTTCCGAAAATTTTGTCAAACACTTCGCCTCCAATGCGGATAGGCGGAATAATTCCTTCTGCGCTTGCCTTGCTGGTAGAAGACGACCGTTGACGCCAGTAATTCTGTAGCGACCGGTTTTGATCGAGTTTCTGATAGTCGTCAAAAGACATTACGGCAGGCTCTCCCAATGTGCGGCCGCCTATTCTCCGTTTCAGGATATACTGATTGGTAGCGGGATCGTATTCTTCGGTAGCGGTAACGTTGGACGGGTCTTTTAAATATAAGCCGCTTTTGTTTTGAACGGGTATAGGATTTTCCAGATCCTGATGAAAAGGGTATGGGATTTTTTTGCCGGTATCCTGCCGGTCGATGGAATCGGGAGGAAAAGCGTTGTATTTTATTCGTACTTTATTAGTTGAGGCTGTACCAACCCATACTAAAGCTAAAAATAAAGATAAAACTAAAAATTTAAAGGAATGTAGAGTAAGCTGCTTCAATGAATTTTCAAGTTTAATTCGACTAATTATTTATCACAATTTATCGGAATTTGATTCCCTTCTGATTCTGTCACTACGCATTGAGGCTTGACTTACAGAATTTTTAACGCACTCTTTATTAGTTGTTCCACCGAAAGGTTAGTGCCTGCCGGATCAGAGGAAATAATTTTCTCAAGTGTTTTATCGGCAAGGCTTTTATTAAAACCGAGCATCGTCAATCCAGATAACGCTTCATTTTTATGCGTATTGTGTGAAATATCCAAAATATCTTTAGCTATCATCTCTTTCCCAAGTTTATCACGCAGGTCAATGATAATGCGTTGAGCCGATTTGGCGCCGATACCCTTTACCGACTGCAATACACCGGCTTTTCCCTGGCTTATCGCCTGGTGGACTTCGTCGGTGGTAAGCGATGATAAAATCATACGGGCTGTGCCGGCGCCAACACCCGAAACGGAAATCAGATGACGGAAAAGGGTACGTTCGGCTTCGAGTGCAAAACCGAACAGCATCATCGCATCTTCCCTTACTACCAAATGGGTGAACAGTTTATACCGTTCGTGCTCTTTGATAAGCGTGTAAGTTTGTAATGATATATTCAGAAAATATCCTATACCTCCTGTTTCAACCACAACGTATGCCGGGTTGGTTTCCGCTAATTTACCCTCTATAAATGAATACATGAATTATAATTTTGCCTTTTGTTCCGACCTTAAGCTATTCTTTTAAAAAGCAAAAGCAAACATACACGATTTTTTTTACATACAGCTTACGGCTGAAGAAAAAAATACTAAACTGGCAGAAAATATTTATTATAAACTTTTGATATTGATGGTATCCGCAGCCAGGTACCCGGTGGAGAATGCCGCCTGAAGATTATAGCCGCCGGTATCTCCGTCGATGTCGAGGACTTCGCCGGCGAAATAAAGGTTTTTCACCAGCTTGGATTCCATGGTTTTCGACGAAACTTCATTCAGCGAAATGCCTCCCCGCGTGGTCATTGCCATAGTGAAGCCACCGGTGCTTTCGATTTCAAAAGGATATTCGCAAAACGAAACCACTAAGTTATTCCGTTGTTCCCTGGTGATTTGGGCAAGCTTATGGTCGGGTTTCAAATGGAGTTCGTCCAAAATCAGTTTCATCAGGCTGCGGGGAATATCATAATTTTTCATCAGCATTTGTATCGTCATTTTTCCTTCCTTTTCGGCGGTTTCCATAAAAGTTTCGCGGAAATTTTCCGTATTCTGTTTGATAATATTCAATTTTAAGATGTCGCCGCTTTGGATATTACGCGAAAAATCGAGTATGCCCGGACCGGAAAGTCCTTTGTGTGTGAAGCCAATATCGCCTCGGTGTCCTGCAATTTTTTTGTTTGCACGAAAAAGAAAAACGGGAACATCCTGCAGGGAAACGCCGGCAAGCCCGGTCATGGTGAAACGACGGATGAAAACCGGGGTAAGCGCTGGTTTGGGCGGAATGATGGAATGTCCCAACTGCTTGGCAAAATGATAACCATCGCCTGTGGAACCGGTGGATGGATACGACATTCCTCCGGTGGCAATGACAAGGTTTTTACAGCCATATTCATCGGCAATAGTTTTTATCAGGAATCCGTCGGCAGTTTTTTCGACCGTTAGAACGGCGTCGTGAGAAAAGATGCTGATATTGTGTTTGGCACATTCACCGGTAAGTATTTTTAAAATATCGGATGAGCGCAAGGAAGCCGGGAAGACTTTTCCGTTTTTGTCGGTGATGATTCCGAGACCTCGTTGGGTGAAGAAATTCATCAGGTGGGTGTTGGTAAATTTTCGTAATGCCGGTTTCAGAAAGCGGAAATTGGAACCGTAATGGCTCAGGAAATCCGCAATATCGCCTTCGTGGGTAAAATTGCATTGCCCCGAGCCGGAAATGAGGAGTTTTTTACCCGGCTCAGCATTTTTTTCGAGCACTGCCGTTTTAAGGCTTTGGCAGTGTATTGCCGCAAACAGCCCGGCAGGTCCGCCTCCGATAATAAGAGTATCAAATGTTTGCAATGGTTTTATTTTGTTTAAAAATGAAGAATTGCCGGCTAAACGTGCGTTTCTTTTTCTTTTTCAAAAGTACTTTTTAATTTGTAACTAACCAGTACCTAAAGTTATGAATGTCTAAAGTGCTTAAGCGGAATGGCAAACAGTAAAGAGACTAAAATTTTCAGGCACAAAAAAAGGGGTCTCATCGGAGACCCCTTAAGGAATATCAATTTAATGATTATTTGATAATGACAAGCTTTTTAACGGTTGTCTTACCATTTTCAGAAACAAAGCGTACAAAATATGTACCAGCGCTGAAGTTAGAAGTATTCAAGGTAACGGTCTTTTCCTGAGCAACAGTTGCAGAAGAAATAATCATGCCTAAATTATTCATAACTTGTACAGTGCGGATATCATTGGATACTTTAATGTTAACAACGTCAGTAGCCGGGTTCGGGTATACACTGTTGGATGCAATACCAATTTCGGGTATGCCGTTTGGATTATAGTATACTGAACCATTAACATAAATAGGTACAAAGATGTTTCCATCGTAATCTGCGAATTCTTGTGGTGTCGGGTCATTGCTCCATGTAACAGGAGTAATAATACTTGCACCAGCAGCAGTCCAATTGAAATTAATATCGAAGAAATTACCATTGGGGATATTAATTCCATTCAGGTCGGCTGCCCAAACAAAAGTAATATGTCCGGCTGAAGGATTACCAACAGTAACAGCATCAATTCCGGTATACCAGTTAGAAACACCAGTATAACTTATTAACGAAGGATCATATTCGATGGTAAACTGGAATGAACCCATATTGACAATATTCATCGCATTTACCGGAAGAGTAAACACACCAGTATCTTGGATTACAATATTGGCTATGGTTAAAATCGGTTCGGTACTAAATCCTGCTTGAGTAACTGTAACTGTTTTAGGACTTCCGGTAGCACCGGGAGCAGTAACCGTTATGGTACCAACTCTTGGTGTGGTAGAAGTATTTTCAGTAAATGCAACGCTAATTGTTCCTGTGTTTCCACCAGAACCTCCACCGGTAATCGAAAGCCATTCACCACCTGCGGTAACTGCAGCGGTGTAACTCATCGTACCTGAACCTGTATTGGCAACAGCAAATGATGTATTGCCGGCAGGATAAGCTACATTTTGGTTATCAGGGGTAACAGTAAGAACAGGTTGTTGATTACCACCGGTTACAGAACCATTAACATAAGAAGGTGTGAAAATAACACCCTCATAATCACCAAATTCACGTGGTGTTGGGTCGTCGCTCCAAACTAATGTTGAAATTTGACCTATTGTACCAGTCCAGGTAAAGTCGAGATTAAAGAAGTTACCATCAGGAATGTTGATGCCTTGCATTTCGGCAGCCCAAACAAAGGTAAGATGACCGGGAGATGGATTACCAACGGTAACAGCATCAATTCCGGCAAACCAACTGGATGTACCTGTATAGGTCAACAAAGCAGGATCGTATTCAATGGAGAACTGGAATGAACCCATGTCGACGATGTTGGCAGCATGAACCGGAACAGAAACAGGACCGGGCATAGCAGTTACGTTAGCAATAGATACCGTAGGTAAAGAGCCGTTTTGTACGTTTAACGTAACAGGAACGTTAATTGTGACTACATTTGGTTCGCTGGTATAGGTAATGTTTGCCGTATACGTACCTATCGCAAGACTATCGGAGTTAAGGTGTACGGTAACATCCTGGCTTGAGCCCGGAGGAATAATACCGGATGTTGGAGCAACGGTTATCCATGGAGGTGTACCGCCACCTGGGAATCCTAATCCGTCTATTTCGCCACCGAATGTACCAACTAAAGCGGTACTTCCGGAAACTCTGTCGAGGATACGCAATTCACCAGTTCCGCTTGCATTGTTGTAAGCTGCAAGATAAACGATATCGGCTAAAGGATCCCAACTCATGCCTTGGGCATAATTTGCATCATAGCCTAAGGAGCCAAGCATGGTAGAAGTACCGGTTGATTTATCAATTTTGTAGGAATTGTCTCCAACAAGGTCGAAACCATACATTTGACCAGTGCCGTCAATAGCGATATCAATACAGCCGGGGATACCGGTTGGTCCGATAACTGTTGCCACAGCAGTGTTCATGTCAATAGTATAAATATACGATTCGCTGATGTCGGTAGTAACTCCGTACATTTGATTTGTTAATTTATCCACCTGAATACCTGTCCACATTTGTCCGCTGCTGATGGAACTGCATAAACCAACATCAGTAACATTACCGGAAGCAACATCCACTTTCTTCAGATGATTGTCATTGTAATCAATGATGTACATGAAGTCAGTATGAGAAGCATCAAATGTTCCGCCAAACGGAGAAATGGTAATCGAGTTGATTACATTCTGGGTAGCCGGATCATCGGTATCGAAGGAGAAGAAGGTATAACCAGGATAAATATCAAAAGCATAACCGGTTGAGCCTCTCAGTAAGCTATTGATTGCTGAAGGAGAAGCCTGGGCAGCATTCGGGGCGCGTCCAATAGATACAGGAGCGGTTCCGCGTGGGAACTGACCATTGCTTGCCGGAATAGAAATCATTTGTTTATTATTAACAATAACACTACTTGCCCATTCCAGATTACAATCGCCATTGTTAGCAATGTGGATTGTTTGATCGGTTTGTTGGTTCGGTTGTAGGGTTACGGTAACCTCTTGCGGAGTAATAACCATAGTAGGAGCGGTTAGATTAATATCAAGGGTAGTCGTTTGACCTCCTGTTATTACCACACCGGTCGTTGAGAATGGACAATAGCCCGTTGCTTCAGCCGAAACGGTATACGAACCACCTAAAACTTGTGGGAATTCATATACACCGTTATTACCGGAAGTAGTGCTGTAATTAGTACCTTGTTTTTGAGCAGTTACTATTACACCTGCTACGGGTTGTCCACCGTGAGATACTATACCTGTAAGTATACCATAAATATCACCCTGAACTGTAAACGTAACAGGAACAGAAGTCGTAGCTACGTTAGGATCAGAAGTAAATAGAATGTTTCCGGTTAAAGTATAATCTTTCTGAGGAGGAATATAATTTCCGTCCAAAGTTACGGTTACATCTTGGGTAGTACCTGGAGGAAGAATACCTGTTTTCGGATCAATGCTTAACCACTTGCTTGCGCCACCTGGGAATGCAAATGCATCAATTTCACCAGGTAATGAGCCTAATACGGCTGTACTACCAGTTAGTTTATCAAATAGACGTAATTCACCTGCGCCAGTTGAAGCATTGTAAGCTGCCATATAAATAACATCAGATTCAGGATCCCAGCACATGCCTTGAGCATAGCTTGCATCGAATCCGATAGAACCAATTACGGTTGATGTACCATTAGTTTTGTCAATTTTGTAAGCGTTATCGCCAACAATATCATAACCATACATCTGGCCATCGCCGTCAATAGCAATATCAATCAATGCAGGAATACCTGTAGGACCAACAACAGTACTTGCACCAGTAGCAGGATCAATGGTATAAAGCATAGATTCTGATCCATTGGTAGATGCTGCATACAGCGTTCCGTCAGTCTTATCACAGGTTAAACCGGTTGGGGTATCGCCGCTTTGTAAGCCGGCAGCGCCAACGGTAGTTACATTACCTGTAGCTATATCTACTTTCTTAATAGCGCCATCGTTGTAATCAATAACATACATGAAGTCGGTATTATCGGGATCAAATGTACCTCCAAAAGGAGTAATAGTTACATTAGCAATAGTTGTAGGATTGGAAGGATCGTCCATATCAAATGACATGAAAATACCATTGTTTACGTCAAATCCATAAGCAATCGAACCTTTAGCACCCTTGTAAGCGCTGGTAACATTTGTTTTATTAACAACTGGAGCAACGCCTGCAGATGCAGATGTATGTTCGAAGTTACCATTGCTTGCAGGAATAGAAACCTGAAGTTTGTTATTTGGAATAGTTTTACCAGTCCATTCTAAAGAACCATCACCATTGTTAGTAACATGAATCGTACGGGTAATAATCTGTCCAAAATCAGCAGAATCAGTAATAAATGCTGGATCAATAACCATAATAGGAGCAACCATTGCAATAGCATGAGTTGTGGTTAGGTCACCGGTAACAACAATACCTAAAGCTTCGTAAGGATTGTATCCTTCTTTAGTTGCAGTAATGTCGTAAGTACCGTACATGGTTGATGGGAATGAATATGTACCATCAGCGCCGGTTACCATTGAATAGACATAAACGGGGCTTTCTTCGCGGGTAGCTGTTACGGTTACACCTTCAACAGGAGTACCACCGTGAGTTACCGTTCCAGTTAAAACACCAAAAAATGGACCCTGAATAGTCATGGATAAAGCAACAATTGCCTGTCCAACGTTAGGATCGGAATTAAATACCAGGTTGCCGGTTACGGTTAAATCCTTCTGAGGAGGAATATAACTGCCGTCGAAAGTGATAATTACGTCCTGTGAGCCACCGGGTGCAATATTTCCTGAAGGAGGATCTATGCTTGCCCAACCTGAAACGCTACCAGGGAATGCGAATCCATCAATTTCACCAGGTAACGAACCTAATACGGCTGTATTACCAGTTACTCTATCAAACAAACGTAATTCACCTGCACCAGATGAAGCATTGTAAGCTGCCATATAAATAGCATCGGTTGCAGGATCCCAGCACATTCCCTGGGCATAGCTTGCATCGAATCCGATAGAACCAATTACGGTTGACGTACCATTAGTTTTGTCAATCTTGAAAGCATTGTCGTTAACAATGTCATAACCGTACATCTGGCCTGTTCCATCAATAGCAATATCAATCAAAGCAGGAATTCCTGTAGGACCAACGACAGTACTTGCACCGGTAGCAGGATCTATGGTATAAAGCATAGACTCTGATCCATTGGTAGATGATGCATATAAAATACCTGTTAATTTATCACAGGTTAAACCGGTTGGGGTATCACCGCTTTGTAAGCCGGCAGCGCCAACTGTGGTTACATTACCTGTAGCTATATCTACTTTCTTAATAGCGCCATCGTTGTAATCAATAACATACATGAAGTCGGTATTAGAAACATCAAATGTACCTCCAAAAGGAGTAATAGATACATTAGCAATAGTTGTTGCATTGGCTGGATCGTCCATATCAAATGACATGAAAATACCATTATTTACGTCAAATCCATAAGCAATCGAACCTTTAGGGCCTTTATAATCGCTGGTAACATTTACTTTATTAACAACAGGAGCAACGCCTGCGGATGCAGATGTATGTTCGAAATTGCCATTGCTTGCAGGAATAGAAATCTGCTTTTTATTGGATTGTACACTTCCTGTCCAGGCTAAAGGACCATCTCCATCGTTGTGCAGGGTTACCGTACTGGTAGTGGTTCCTCCTACAGGAACATTTACGGTTACTGAAGTCGGGTCAACCGAAATCGTAGGAGCCGTCAATTGATAGTCCTTGGTTACGGTTTGATTGCCAACGATAGTAACGTTATCGTTAACTACATTATAACCTTCTTTTGCAACGGTTAACGCATAATCGCCGGCTTCGGCTCCGTTAATAGCATAAGTGCCAAAATTGCTAGTAGTAGCTGTGTAAGTTCCGCTCAACGCATTTTTGATGGTAATAAGTGCACCTTCTACAGGAGCGCCACCCGTCGATAGGGTAACAGTACCTGCAAGATTACCTACAACTTGTTGATAAACTTTAATATTATCAACATACCAGTAGTTGATATTGTATGAATTTTCACCATAAGCGCGGAAGCGAACACTAAAGGTGTGTCCGGCAGCCCACTGTGTAATGTTATACGATTCGGAAATCCAGCCAAAACTACCATTGGTATTCTGATAATCATGAACCATCTGCCAAGCAGAGCCATCAAATACTTCAACAGCCATACCTTCCAGTGTTGACGTAGAGAAGTTATTCAGATTGATGTCGAATTTCAAGGTTACATTATCGGTTATAGCGCTTGCATCCAGCATTCGGGAAACCAAAGCGACACTATAGTTGGTAATACTTGGCGACCAGCTAAACTGAGCTGAAGGAGCTGGATTGCCAGTAGTACTTACCGACCAGTTGCTCTGATCAGGATCGAATGTCCATTCGTTAGTTGTAAAACTATTTGAAGCCCAATCTTCTATAAGAGGCATCTGTCCAGGTACTTTAACGGTTAATGTTGCAGGAACATCTGTAACCGGATGAGCCGGGTCGTTACTACTAACAGCTAAATTGCCATTATACGTACCAAGCGGTAAACCAGTAGCATCAAATGCAACTTCGATATCCACATTACCGCCGGCAGGAACAGTACCTGATAACGGATTAGCAGCTAACCAGCCTTCTGGAGGAGGAGCTTGTGCGCTGTCGGTTAAAGCAAATGAAAGATTCTGATCTAAAGTACCAGACCATACGATTGAACCACTTGTCCAGGTTGTATAACCATTACCAAAACCATCACCAGGATTTTGCCATTGGAATTCACTTATCACTGTTGGTGCGGCTTCTTTACTCCACATCCATTGGAAATGAGTAGTGTAATCCATAGCTGCTGCTACAGAAACCCAGTAAGTACCTGCGGTTAATGTTGCAGTAGAGGGTAAGAACACATTTACGTTTCCTGTTGCATCAGATACGGCAGGAACGGCGGTAAATGTATACAAGGCGGCTCCGGGTATTCCGGCTGCATCGGCATAGAATATTACGTCTGCTGCCGGCACTTCAAAACCACCGTTATAGTAGATACCATTTACAAATACATGGTTTACATTCCAGGTTGCGCCTGAAGGTACTACAAAATCGTCAGCGCCTTGGCAAGCGTATGTTGGCATGTCGGTAAAATTCTGAGATGCAATAGCTCCCTCTGCTGAAGGATTGCCTGTTTGATTGTAATAAACAGTTGCACGGCTGAATTGAGGAGCAAATTTATTTACTGCTTTTGAACTCATAGCAATGTCAGCAGGATTAACCACCGAAGGAATAAGCTTGCTGCCTTGTTTTTCAACCATTACCTGTCCGCCCTTCATGGGAACATTTTCGATAACGCGTTCGTATTTTGCGTTATGGTTGATAACCTTAACTGATTTTACATTGTAAGCAATATCAATGTTATAAGTCAGGTCAGCGCCACCGGTATTGGCAATATTCAGCGTTTGAGTAGCCGTAGTGTTGGGCATCAAATCCTGCGACAGGCTTGCCGGAGTAACCACGATACGAGGTACAGCCGGAGCGGCCATTGCTTTATAGTCAACGTCATCAAAATAATATTTTGGCACATCGGTAGTATAATTAGCATCAGCGCCAGCAAAAAAGTCAACAGCCGATAACTGGTTTATTCCTGCGGATCCGGTTGCACCAAGACTCCACTGCCAGGTATAAATTAAATTACCATCAATGTATAGCTCGGCCTGATCATTATCCAGATCGATAACATTCTTGATTGGTAACCACAGATCATGGTTGTAGCTGAATATAGCGGCGCTGTTGCCACCGGCATTAATAATACCCGATCCGTCAGTATGGAAATATACTTCCAGTCCCCAGGTGCTGCTTGTTCCGGCAAAATCCTGAAGAATATTATAGTATCCGCAGAAGTCCGTAGGAATGTACATGGAGAAGTCGAATTCATAACTTCCGGTAGTTTTATTTCCAAGATACAAAACCAGGTCGTTTACACCTTCGTCTTTAACGGAATTAACGCCACTATGTGCAAAATCGGTGCTTACATAAGCATCTTCCGTTGGAGAGCAGGGAGCATTACTCCAGGTGGTCCAGTTGACTGGATCCTGGCAAGCTACTTGTCCGCCTGCTGTAAACGATTCAAAATCGGTTGCATAGAGGCTCGGTGTTACAACGATTTCTTTGTAAACCAAGTCATCGAAATAATACAAGGGGTTAACGATACCCGTGGCGCCGCTTCCTGAGAAGAAGTCAACGGCTGAAAGTTGATTCAAACCAGCTGTTCCGTTGGTTGGATCAAGGCTCCATTGCCAGGTATAAACAGAAACATCGTCGAGAAGAACTTCTGCCTGATCGTTATCCAGGTCAATGTTGTTGGTTACTTTAAACCATTGATCGTGGATGTAAGGAACAGATGTTACCACACCACCGGCATGCAGATCAGCGCTGCCAGCATCGGTGAAGTAAAATTCTAATCCCCATTCGCTGGAACTACCTGCAAAATTGTGGAGAAGATTGTAATAACCACCACAATTTGTAGGAATATACATCCAGAATGAAAATTCATATTTACCGGCAGTCTTGTTTCCCATCGGGAGTACAAGGTCGTTGGAAAGTTCATCCTTTACGCCATTTACACCACCATGAGCGAAGTCGGTGCTTACATAAGCATCTTCAGTTCCGCAGGGAGCATTACTCCAGGTGGTCCAGTTGACTGGATCCTGGCAGGCTACTTGTCCGCCTGCTGTAAACGATTCAAAATCGGTTGCATAGATATTCGGACTGGATGATTCGATAGTAACTTCGACAGGACTGGTATGAACAGATTCACCTTCGTTGTAAACGGCGGTAGCAGTATAATTATAGGTACCTGCGGCTACATTCATATCATCATAGAATAAATCGGTTATGGCCGAAGTATTCAACTTTGTATCATCGCGGTAAGCGTTGTAGCCTAACAAGGCGCGATTGCCAAGACTTGGGATTGGTGCCTTTGTATGAGCAATACCGGCTCCACGGGGATGATTAACCAACCTTTCATGAGAAATCTTGGTTCCTTGAGGTGTAATAACTGGTGAGAGTTCAACAACTCTACCATCGGTATATTCAACAACAGCTCTCAGGAAATAGGTTTCGTTCCATTGTGACCATGTAGCATTAGCATTATCATAGTCCCAGGCACGTCCATTATCAGTTGTATTATAGCCCATATAAACTCCGGAGGTTATTGAGCCAAAGCCAACCATGAAATCACCATCAACAAGAATGTTCTGAGCGCTGATGTCAACTTCTGTCCAGCCCTGATCTACAGCATTAGCGGTAGTTTCATAAAGGATATTTGTTCCGGGTTCCGTACCTGCCCAATTAAATACTCTCGGTTCGAAATCGCTAACTAACGGATCGGTCAAAGTAGTGTAATATTTCAGTTTTAAAATTTTACACGGGCCTGCTGGCGACATTTGTGATGACATGGTATATCCAATATATTGATAACCATCTGCTGGAAGTCCATCATCATAAATCAGTTCTTCGGTTGTTCCGCCGCCAGAAGGAGCATCCCATGTAAGATGAACATTCTGTCCGGTAACGGAAGCTGCAAGATTGGTAGGAGGATCTAAACCAGGTTGAATTCCACCGTTTATGTACAGCGTCGTATTTGGGAAAAGACTCAACGGAGTTGTACCTGTAGGAGGAGCATAAGGATCAAATAATGTATTATCATTATTTACTGCCAATGTTCTTGAAGGATAAGTAGTACTGGTAGTCGAGTAGAATTGATCAGTTGAAAGATAATACTGAGTATCCATAGGACGGTTAGTCATTATTACCAGGTTTCCTCCATTATAGGTATAAGGAGTGGTTAATGGAATAATAATGTCATTGATTCCTGCAGGAAATGCTGCAGTACCGTCAAATACCAATGTTAAATCATTGGCGCTGATCCAGCCACCCGTTAAGTCAGCAACTGTGGTTTCACCCATGAAAATTTTAACCGGAGTACTGGTAATATCACTCGTAAAACTGTTATGATAACCAATCTGAGTGATTTGAACACCTGCAGCCTGTCCAATTTCATCGGGGAAGTACAACGATTCAGCTAAACTGTTTTTCCAGTAAAAGTCGAATGGTGTTTTTGGTGAACCGGGTAAATCCGTTCCCGTTCCAATAGTTACCATGGTTAAACCAGCTGCCTGTACGTTGACATTGAAATTTGGAGTCTGGTCGTTGACCGGGTTTTGGTCGCCCGCTAAGGTTACCTTTCCATAAATATAGGTAGGTCCGGTAGCGCTTGGTGTCCACGGAATAACAAAAGGAATAGATTGTCCAACGGCAATATCAATACCATTAGCCGTGCCAATCAAAACATTGTTGGCATCGTATAACGATACGGTATAGTTAGCGCCTGATTCTGTCTGTACGCCAGCATTGGTTACCGTAACGGTATAATCGGAAGATGTTCCCGAAGTCGGGGTAACATTCCCGCTAACCGAAGAAGCTGCCAGGTCGTGGGTTAGAGGAAGCACACAACTTATTGCTGCTACCCAGCCCGAATAGGTACCTGAACCATCGGAAGTAAAATTAAAAGTAATGGCTCCTGAGGCATTTGCAGGAGAAGCTACCAATTCTACCAAAGCGGCAGGAATAGTAGTTCCTGTGAAATTGCCAATCATTGGGGCAGTTGCATCTGGTCCATCATATACCTTTAAAAAGTCCCAATTATTTTCAAGATCAAACAGTGTGAAATTAAATTTAATTTTAGCGCCTACGGTAGAGGGGGCAAGAGTTAAGGTATAATTTTCGCTGTTTTGATAGGTTCCATCAGGACCACCCGAATCATAAAACGTTCCGTCGCAAGTGGACATGGTTCCATTCTGCATCAGAATTATGTTACCCAGATTGGTTACCGACTTTGTTTTACTGTTGTTAGCCGGGTTTTCATCTCCGGATAAACTTACAGTAGAAACAAAAGCATAGGTTTGAACAGCTGATAAATCAGCAGTTTGAATAAATGTATAATCAAACTGTTCACCGCTATTGATAGGACCGGGAATTACTTCGTTAACAGCAGCGCCACCATCGACGGTATAACTTACCGGGATATTGGATTGTACGGCTGTACCATTATTTATAACCCTTACGCTTACCGTTTCGGTAGCTGTCAGGTTAGGTCCGGTAATAGGAGTAAGTATAGACATCATTGCCATATCGTTGGTGGGCAAAGATCCACCTGTTCCGTAAATAAGGAAAGGCAGGCCTTTTGCTCCACCGCTACCAGAATCAATAATGTCAGCCCATGCGGCACCTGTCCACTGTTTTGCATTACCTGTTACAATCTGTCCAAGAATAGAAATAGGATGAGCCCATGGACCAGAGCTTAAAGATCCGGTACATGTCCATTCAATCCAGTAGTCGCCTGCCGGTAAAACCAATCCCGGTGTAGCAGCTACGTTACACATAATCGGTCGGTCGGTATTAACCAAATCTAAAGAACGATAACATCCCGACCAGTAAGTTGAAGTTAAAATATTGGTAGTTAAATCACCCCATACAACCGAACTTGTTGCCAGGCTGGGATCTCCATTCCATATCTGAACATAGAGTCCGGTAAAGGTTGATGCTGTGGTAGAGCCGGTTTGGTAACCATAAAATACTAAGGAGTCGACTGTCCAAGCACTCGTAGCAGTAAAATCATCTGCTACATAATAACTGAGAGTAAGATTGCAATTTGACCCGTAACTAGTATTGGGCGATTCCAATAAACTAACGTCCGAGCCTCCGGGTCCCCCTCCAGGATTGGTTACAAAAGGACCATTGTCAATAAGAAGTCCTTTGGGAGAGTGTTTGGAAAAATCTACAAACTGATAAAGAGCTTTGTTATAACCAATAGGCGGAACAACAATATTATTGTTATCCGTTGCTATGTTCTCAATTTTAATCAGCCCTTCATTTGCTAATTTTTCCTTTTCTGTTAAAACCTTTTGCTGGGCAAAAGCAAAATTTCCCACCAAAAAGGCAATTAAGACCATAAAGATCTTAAGAAACCGTAAGTTTGATTTCATAATGATTAAATTTAGTTAGTAATTAAGTTTGATTCAATAATTTAACAAGATTATTATTAACCCTTTTTTGCATCCGGAATTGAGCTTAAATAACCAAACTGCAATTCCTTTTCTGCAATAAATAATAAAATGTCCTTTCGATAGTTTAGTGCTTTTCCTCCTTTCTTTAAATTAGAAAATACTTTATTTGTTTGAAATATATTTGATTATAATTTTAGCAAATTGTGATTTTATTTTAAAAAAAATTCACAACCTGCACTTTACTGATCTGATGTTATTTGTCAAATCCGAGGGGTAAAAGTATAACCTTTTTCATTAAATGACAAAATATTTTTAAAATTTTTCTTAATTTTTTAATAGATAATTTCTGCGACGTCCTTTTTATGAAATCCACAAATTAGTTTATGCTCTAATTATGAATTGTTTAAACTAATAAAAGACATGATATTTTTTTAAAAACAGCTAAATCATTTATCAAGGGTTTTCCTTTTAATTTTTCGTTTAATAACCCAGTATTTACTAAGCAAATACCTGCCTGCCGATCATAATATTTATTTTTCACCTGTTAATCAGATGGTTATTTGGTAATACATTATAAAATAACTGAGAAACAAATCAAAACAATTTCCGTTAACCTATTGTTATAAAAAGTGTTTCTGTAACCATTTTCTTTTAGAAAAGATTAAAATTCGATTTTTTGCATTATTATGTTATTGTTTATGTGAGCATTATATAATTTTATAGGCGTAATAACTGGCTATTAAGCGTTTAATTGTTATTACCGGATAAATTTCTTCAATTACATATTCCGGGAACCTGAATAGCCGTTTCTTTGGGGAGAGCGGGTAAGTTTTTAAAAAGATTCCATGTTTTTTGGTAAAAATGTTTGATTAGTTGAATTTTTTTTTAATTTTGCACCTCCAAATTTGTGGATAAATTTAAAAAAAAATTCAGATGTACGCAATAGTTGAAATAGCCGGACAGCAATTTAAAGTTGAGAAAGATACAGATATTTTTGTCAACCGCTTAGACAAAGAAGAAGGCGCTAAGGTTGATTTTAAGGAAGTCCTGTTGGTTGACAACGATGGTAAAGTAAGCGTTGGAATGCCGGTTGTAGAAGGTGCTTCAGTATCAGCTAAAATTATTTCCCATGATCGTGGCGATAAAGTAATCATTTTCAAAAAGAAAAGAAGAAAAGGATATCAAAAATCCAGCGGTCATCGTCAGGATTTGACCAAAATTCACATTGAAGAGATAATTGCTTAATTTGTAAATATATAAAATTCCGATAAAATGGCTCATAAAAAAGGTGCCGGTAGTTCGAGTAACGGTAGAGAATCGCATAGTAAACGTTTAGGCGTTAAAATCTTTGGCGGTCAGTTTGCTAAATCCGGTAATATCATCATCAGACAAAGAGGTACAGTTCACAATGCCGGTATCAACGTTGGAATGGGTAAGGATCATACCTTATTTGCTTTAACCGACGGCGTTGTCGTTTTCAAAAAGAAAAGCAAGGATAAATCCTATGTTTCTGTAAGTCCCCTCGAAGTATAAAGAGGTTATAGAAGATTTTTTGTAGTTTTTCATAATACTTACGTTTTCTCCTGTTGCTTCAGGCAACAGGAGTTTTTTGTATTTGCCGTTTAATCAAGCGAACGACAACGAATTACTGCTAATTGTGCAATTAGATAAAATATTGCTTTTATCTTTTACTGTTTTTCTTTTTATTTTTTTAATTTTACGAAAAAATTCAATCCATGGATAAACGCTGGAAGTTGAAAGAAAAAGGTGATGATAAAATTGTTAATCAATTAGCTAACAGTTTAAAAATCTGTTCACCTTTAGCCAATCTGCTTGTTCAGCGGGGTATAACTACCTATGACGAAGCCAGATCTTTTTTTCGTCCCGAACTGTCGCTGCTACATGACCCCTTTTTGATGAAGGATATGGAAAAGGCGGTTCAACGTATTGAAACAGCCATCGAAAAAAAGGAAAAAATACTTGTTTACGGCGACTATGATGTGGATGGTACTTCAGCAGTGGCTTTAGTTTATACTTTTCTAAAGGATAATTTTACCAATACTATTGATTTTTATATTCCCGACCGCTACAGCGAAGGATATGGCATATCATTTAAAGGAATTGATTTTGCCGCCGCCAACAATTTTTCATTAATTATTGTACTCGATTGTGGTATAAAAGCTATAGAAAAAATCAATTATGCCAAAGAGAAAGGCGTTGATTTTATTATCTGCGATCACCACCGTCCTGGCGATACCATACCCTCGGCAATAGCCGTATTGGATCCTAAACGAAACGATTGTTCGTATCCGTTTGATGAGCTTTCGGGCTGCGGAGTTGGTTTTAAACTTATTCAGGCGATAGCCCAAAAAAAGAATTTTCCCTTTTCTGAACTTGAACAATACCTTGATCTGGTTACCATAAGTATAGCTTCCGACATTGTTCCCATTACTGGCGAAAACCGTATCCTGGCTTATTACGGTTTAAAAATCATTAATAGCAAACCGCGTCCCGGAATAGAAGCCATACTCAGATGCAGCGGAATAATCCGACGAAAGGAAACCAACGGATCCATTCAGAATTTCATTTTCAACCGCGAACTGGTTATCAACGATTTGGTTTTTCTTGTTGGCCCGCGTATCAACGCTGCCGGAAGGATTGAAAGTGGCAAAAATTCGGTCGAGCTCTTGATTAGTAACAATATGGAAGCTGCCGAAAAAATTGCTTTTCAGATAAATGAGTGTAATACCGAACGAAAAAACCTCGATACACAAACAACTCATGATGCTCTGGAAATGATAAAAAATGATGAGCACCTGCAAAAAGCCAAGGCTACTGTTCTCTTCAATCCCGACTGGCACAAAGGAGTGATAGGTATTGTGGCTTCAAGGCTTATCGAGACTTATTATCGTCCAACAATTATTCTTACCCAAACCGACAACTTAATTACCGGATCGGCACGTTCCATTAAAGATTTTGATGTATATGATGCCCTGGATGCTTGCAGCAACTTGCTGGAACATTTTGGCGGGCATAAATATGCAGCAGGCTTGTCACTTAAAGAAGAACGGCTGGAAGAATTTTGCAAACGTTTTGAAGAAATTGCTTCTAAATTTATTACTGACGAAATGCTTACTCCTGAAGTAGAGATAGACTATGATCTCAATTTTAGCGATATCAATTCCAAGTTTGTACGTATTCTCAAGCAATTTGCTCCTTTTGGACCCGGTAATATGTCACCCGTTTTTCGTACAAATGGAATTGTTAAAGCTAATACACCTCGCATCGTCGGGAAAAATCATTTAAAATTAGATGTTGTCCATCCCGAAATCCAGGGAGGTCCCTATCCGGCCATTGCCTTTCAACAAGGAGAATACTTTTCCTACATCGAAAAAGGCTTAGCTTTTGATATCTGTTATCATGTGGAAGAAAATGAATGGAATGGAAATAAAGAAATTCAACTCAACATTAAGGAAATCAGAATTTTAAATTAAAAAGCTATTAAAACTCTGATTATTAACGCTAATCCGAAAAGGATAAGTAGTATCCCTACTATATGATTGAGCAATATTAATACTTTGCTATTTAAACGTTGTTTTATACTGTTAGCTATATAACACTTTAAAATATCGGTTGTGAAAACCGTTAGCAGGGTTCCGCTAAAAAATTCAATTATTTTATCGTTATCGGGGCTATAATTGGCTTTTACCAATCCCATCACCCCTATCCAGAAAATCCATATAAACGGATTGGTAAAATTAAGGAAAAAGCCTTTTAAAATATACGTTATCAGGTTAGGTTGTTTAATCTCTTCCTGGTTGTTATCCTCATACATTTTGTATTTATGCCAAAAGGTATATCCACCAAACAATACCAGAATAATTCCACCAATAATTCCGAAAAAAACATTGTTGGCTTTGCTATCATCAATAAGTTGAAGTGCACCAAGAAAACAGAGGGCAACCAGGGTTATATCGCTTAAAAATATGCCAACTGCCAGAAAAATTCCCCTTTTAAACCCACGATGGATACTGGTTTGTAAAAGCGAAAAGACAGCCGGACCCAACATAATGGCAAGCGTAAACCCTAAAATGATGCCTTCCAAAAACGGATACACGGTTATTTTTCCTTTCTATTAATTTCGCTTAAATAATTCTCCCATTGAGTTATTTTTTCATTTCTTAAAACCCGTGGAAATTTATTCTGACCTCCTTCTTTACCCTGTCTGCGTAGAAATTCATAAAATGTTTCCACCGGAAGAATTTCTACCATTACATCCCGGATTGCGGCAATTCGTTCTACGCGATAATCATCATTCAGGATTTTAAGGTATTCGTCAATTTTTCCCCTGACTAATTCCGGGTTTATGGTATTATTGGTACCGATATACCATTTATGGGCAAACATACTTTCGTGCCGGATTCCGGCAACGGTAAATTCTCTTACTTCGATATTAAATTCTTCTTCAAGCATTTGAATGGCACGATTCATGTTTTCCTGCGAAAGGTGTTCGCCGCACAGGTTTAGAAAATGCTTGGTTCGTCCGGTAATCACAATTTCATGCAATTCCTTTGATGTAAATTTTACAGTGTCGCCTATCAAATAACGCCATGCACCTGAACAACTTGAAAGTAAAAGAGCATATTCTTTATTTTCCTCCACCTCATCAACGGTTAGCGTTGTTACGTTAGGTTTAAGATTATTTTCGGAATCAAAATTTTCGTCCAAAAAGGGAATGAACTCAAAAAACAGGCCGTTATCCAAAACTAATTGCATACTGCTGGTGTTTGGGCGGCTTTGGTAGGCTAAAAATCCTTCGGAAGCAAGATATGTTTCGATATAGGTAAGCGGATGAGCAAGCAGTTTTTCAAAACCCTTAATATATGGTGTAAAAGATACACCTCCATGAACATAAATGGAAAGATTGGGCCAAACGTCATGGATAGTTTTAACATGATAATGTTCAATAATCCTTTCCAGAAGTATCTGAAGCCAGGCCGGAACACCCACAATTACACCTATATCCCATTCGCCGGCTTTGCGTACAATTTCATCAAGTTTGGTTGACCAATCGCGTTCCTTGCTTATCCGCTTTCCCGGTTTATAAAAATGCTGAAACCAAAACGGAAGATTTCCAGCCGTAATGCCCGACAAGTCGCCTTCGTAATAGGTTCCGTTATAATGCAAATGAGTGCTACCACCCAACATCAAAATGCCTTTTTCATAAAATTCCTTGGGAAAATCGTAGCGCGCCAGCGAAAGCAACTCGCGTATACTTGTTCGCTTTATGGCGTGTATCATGTCGCTGGTTACCGGTATGTATTTACTTGAAGCTTCGGATGTACCGGAACTCAGAGCGAAATATTTTACCTGCGTAGGCCAGCAAACATAGGTTTCACCGTTGAGGGTACGATACCACCATGATTTAAAAATGGAATTATAATCATGCACCGGAACACTCTTCTTAAATGCACCAACAATGTCTTTATCAGGTATTATCTCCTGAAAACCATATTGTTCGCCAAAAGATGTGAATTGTGCCTTGCGAAGAAGCTTTTTTAATGTTTTACGTTGTTGAGCTATAGCCGATGGTTTCTTTGTAACCTCTAACGGAATTTTACTCCGAAATTCAATAGCACTTTTTATTATTGAACCTAAAATAGGCATCATTTTCAATACAATAGTTGTTTACAATGGTTATTAATAAATCTGTTTTGCTAACTTCTAACGATATATTTTTTGACAAATTGCCACTTCCCCGCAAAGTTATAAATATTTATTAATATCCAAATTCCAATTCTTAGTATTTTTTTCATTCAGGGGCTGGAAACATCCATTTTAATAGATTTCCAACTATTTTCACCTGCTTTATTATGCTTGAAATAATGTTATTTTAAAGAGTTATTTGTATTTGAATTTCCACAATTTGTATGGATTGCGTTTGCAAATAATTGCCGGTTATTTATATTTTCTTACTTTTGGCGATTCGTACGGTATCCCATGAAAAAAAAGATTTTATGTCTTCTGATAATAATCTTATCAGCCGGTAATCTGGTTTTTAGCCAATCTAACCCGGAAATTACATCATCAGAATTAAAGGCACATGTTTATTTTTTAGCCTCCGACTCGTTGAAGGGTCGTAAACCGGGAACCACCGAGAGTGGTATTGCCGCTGCCTATATTTGTAATAATTTCAGAAACGATAAGCTTAAATTACTGGATGCCGATGGGTTACAGTTCTTTGATTTAATTACCGATATGAAAGCCGGAACGAATAATTCTTTTTTATTCAACGGTTTTACCGGAAAAATTAATGAAGATTTTATTCCGCTGTCTTTTTCAGCTAATGCCCGGTTACAGGCAGAAATAGTGTTTGCAGGATTTGGTTTTGATGTGGATTTCGATAGCATTTCGTTACATGATTATCAAAATGTGGATGTTAAAGGAAAATGGGTGATGATTCTCCGTGGCGAACCCGATCCGGATAATTCCAACAGTCCGTTTGTAAACGTAAGCCAGGAACGCAGTAAAGTACTCACGGCTAAGGATAAAGGCGCTGCCGGTGTTATTTTTGTTACCGGTGTGGAAATGAACGATAAAGACCGCCTGATTCCATTAACTTACGATATGACGGCTTCCGATGCCGGTATTCCCGTGATCAACATCACACGAAAAGTGGCTGATCTTTTGCTGAAATCAACGCAAAAATCCATTGAAGAGATTGAAAAAGAGCTGATCAAATCAAAAACGCCCGGATCATTTTACCTTCCGGTAACAGTGGATGCTTCCACGGAAGTGATTCCCGTAAAGGCAAAAGCACAAAATGTTGTTGCCCTGCTCGAAGGTAGCGATCCGGTTTTAAAAAACGAATACATCGTGGTAGGCGCTCATTATGATCATCTTGGGTTTGGCGGAAAAAACTCCGGCTCGCGTATGCCCGATACCGTTGCTATTCACAACGGAGCCGACGACAATGCTTCGGGTGTAGCCGCCGTGCTCGAACTGGCTCAGAAACTGGCTTCCGAACACATAAATCTGAAACGAAGTATACTTTTCGTAACTTTTGATGCCGAAGAAATGGGGATGATCGGTTCAAAATATTTTATTAAGCACCCACCAATTGCCAAGGATGAGATAAAAGCCATGATAAATCTTGATATGATTGGCAGACTAAAACCCGACAGCAAGGTAATTTCAATAGGCGGCACAGGCACAGCCAAAGAACTGGATTCCATCTTGACAATAGTTTCTGCCGACCGGATATTCACCGTCAGCCGTTCGCCTGAAGGCTACGGCCCAAGCGACCATGCCGCATTTTACAGCGAAAACATTCCGGTTCTGTTCTTTACTACCGGCGCTCATGAGGATTACCACACGCCGATGGACAAAGCCGGTAAAATAGATTATGATTCGGAAGCAGAAATAGCTAAAATGGTTGACCAGTTGGTTTCTATCTTAGCAACGATGGATAAACCCTTAACTTTTAAAGAAGCCGGTCCCAAGGCACAACCCGAAAGCGGCCGAAGACTGAAGGTTACACTTGGCATCGTTCCCGATTTTGCTTCTACCGATAAAAATGGACTTGGTGTTGACGGCGTTCGCAAGGACGGACCAGCCGACAGGGGCGGAATTAAAAAAGGCGATCTCATCGTGGCAATGAACGGACAGCCGGTTACCAATATTTACGATTATATGTCGCGGTTGCAAAAACTAAAACACGGACAGACCGTCATCGTGGAAGTGATTCGCAGCGGAAAGAAAGAAGTTTTATTAATTCAATTATAAGGATCAGTCAGTTACATTTATAAATAAAATACTACAGCATGTTTGAATGGCTTACGCGCGAATTATTTTTTAAATTTATTAAATTTGGCGTTGTCGGTTTTACAGGAGTCGGCGTTGATTTCGGAACCACTTTTTTGGGAAAGGAAATCGTCAAAATACCCAAATATATCGCTAATGCCATTGGCTTTTCGGTGGCGGCAACTTCCAATTATTTTCTCAACCGCATCTGGACTTTCCATAGCCAGAATCCAAATATTGGCGTCGAATTTTCGGAATTTTTTATGATTTCGATGATTGGATTGGCAATCAACACCTTAATATTATGGATACTCGTAACTAAGTTCAAGAAGAATTTTTACCTGTCCAAATTATTTGCCATTGCCATCGTTACCGTTTGGAATTTCTTTGCCAACGCTTTTTTTACCTTCGTTTAATATAAAACAAGTAATCGCTTCTGTAACAGATAGTAAACTGTCGGTTTCCACATTAAATATCTGGTAATCATTCAACAACCATTTTTGGATAACGGCTTCGGTAAGTTTTTGGCGAACCGTCCAAATCATTGGTATATCGCAGCGACGAAGTATTTGATCTATATTTTCCGCCCAGCCGCCATTTTCAATCTCAAAACCGCCCACTTCATCTATCGCTATGATATCCGGCATTTTAGCTAAAGCATTGTTTAATACTTTTTTACCAAAAGCAAGTCCGCCTGGTTTAAAGCAGAAATTCCGGTAGGCAATATCTCCGGCATCTTCCGAACGGTTACAAAGAAGCGTTTTCTCTCCGGTTTCAATGTCCACTATTTCAAAGCCTGAACGCAGGTTATTTTCCCAGTGTCCTTCGGCAAGGATGCCCGAAACTTTTAGATTTTTCCGATAAAGAATTTCAAGCGCCTGTTTCAGGAAAGTGGTTTTTCCGCTGCCTTGTTCCCCGGTAAAAATAAAAATCATGATCAGGTATTAATCAGAAAATCAATTTAATATGATTTTGCGATAGACTTTTTTATCGCCTTGCAAAATTCCGAGAAGATAAACGCCACGAGGCAGGGTGGAAACATCGAGCTGTTTACTGGCACCCGAAGCAAAACGGTTTTCCAAAACCAGACTGCCGCTAAGGTTGAAAATCTGAACGGTGGCTGATTTTTGAACCGGTAAATTTATCATTAAATGATCGGAGGCAGGATTGGGATAAACAGACATTTGGTCGTATCCTTGGTTTATACCGGTCATCGTATTGTTTTTGTTGGATTGCCAAACAGCTGTATACATACCTCTTCCATGAGTTGCGGCGAGTATCATATTGTCGGCAGGACGAATCTGAAGCATATCCACCCGCACGTTTGCCATGCCGTCCACGGCCGGTTGCCAAACCACCGGATTGGCATTGATGTCGTCGGTGGTCCAGATTCCCAGTTCGGTGGCAAGCATTACCTGTCCTGAATTTTGGGGATGATAAATGGCCCAGCGTATAGGCATATCCGGCAGATTGCCTTCTTTAGGCTGCCAGGTGCCACCTCCGTTGCACGATTGCCAAACGGATGAAACGCCATAATTTGAGAAAGTTGCCAGCAAAGTATCTTCCGAACCGCCAACAGCCACGCACGAAATATTGGCGGTCGGGAAACCACGACTTCCAATATCTTTCAGTATAGGCGTGGCCTGTGCTTCGGTAATTTTATACAAGCGTCCCGACTGAGTTCCGACAAAAAGCGTGGTTTTATTTGTCGGGCTAAAAGGCGAAACTTTGATATGTGAAAAAATCACAGCGGGCGTGTTATTCAGCGTAATATAACTTCCGGAAGGGTTGTTGGGAATATTGGTTACCCGCAAAAGCTGATGAGCACGGCTTCCTAAAAAATCTACGGCATTGGCATAAAGCTTATTATTATAACTATCGTAATCCGAGGGATTAATAAAAATTCCGCTGTTGAAATATCCCGTGCTGACGTAGTTTCCATTATTATAAAAGGTGTAAGCATTATAATAATAAGAGGTAATGAAATAATTCGGCTGGTTTTTGTCGTAAAAACAACAGGCTCCATCGGCGCCATCAATCATATCATTATTGGTAATTGGCGCTCCGGTGAAATACACCGTTCCGTTATCCTGAAGTCCGCTTAAATATTTCGCCTGATTGACGGAAGGATGGATGGCGCAGGTATAACATTGTAACGTATTGTAATTGCTGTTTTTTTGTTCAAAAATAGGCTGGGTAGCCGTGGCATTGGCCGTGTAGAAAATTCCACCGTCGGAACCGAAAAGCATTTTGGAAGAAGAGCCCGGTTTGTAAACCATGATGTGCTGGTCGGCATGAACATAATCGGTACCTGTTTGCCCGGTCATCTGGCTCCAGTCGCTAACCCTTGTCCACGAATTGCCCGAGTTGGTTGATTTATGAATATCCAGTCCGCCAATGTATACATTATTAGGATTGTTGGGATCAACAGCGGCATCCATGGCATGCCAGGCGATATAAGCAAAATTGTTGCCGGCCTGATAATCGGTTGGCAGGTTTTTGGCAGTCCAGCTTACGCCTTTATTGCTTGATTTCAATATATAATTGCAATAGAAGAAATTAAAACCATTTTCGGTGTCTATGCCTCCGGAAGCAATCAAAGCATATACCACAGTCGCATCCGAAGGAGAAGTGGCAAGGATTACCCTGCCAGCCAAAGGATATTGAGAATTTGCGATAATGTTTACATAATTATCGTATTTCGTCCAGCTTCCGGCAGTTCCCAGATCGGAATACAGGATGGTGGCTCCGCCTTGTCCGTCAATATTTCTGCCTGTACCCACATAAATTCTACCGTCGGCGCCCAAAGCAATATCCGAAGGTGCATACGGAATATCGAGCCCGGTAATATTGGGTAATACTTGTTCCCAGGATTGTCCGCCGTCGGCAGAACGGTACAACCCATCGGAAGGAAGCCGCAATTGATTTTGCCCCATATATTTTCCCGAGGCGACGCCGGCATAAATAACGCTGGAGCCATTTTCGTTTCTTACCTTAATTTTAGTAATGTATGCAAAATTTTCGGTGGAAGGAAGCAATTGCCAGGTCGTTCCGCCGTCAGTCGTTTTATAAATGCCCACGCCTCTGCCCGACGATTCGCGGTAGGTGATGATGGCGGTTTGCACTTCGCCGGTTCCGACATAAAACGTTTGTGGATTATTGGGATCGGCGGTGATGCAACTGATGGAAAGCCCGGCCCAAAAGTCGTTTACCGGAACCCACGAAGATGAAGCGTTGGTAATGTCGTTGTTGTACCATAAACCTCCAGTAGCACCGCCAGCCCATACTTTATTTCCCGATGGATTGTTGGGATCCCACATGATGGCACGCGAGCGCCCGCCGATGTTGGTAGGAACGTTTTGCCAAACAGGCGATAAAAAACCGGATTTATATTTATTGTTTTCCATGATGGCTTTAGTCTGTTGATATGCCATGACTAATCTTTCGGTCGGAACCCTTCCCAGGGCCGGATCCAAAGTCATTAAAAAATCCTGGTAGGCTGCCACATCAGGTTGATCAGGACTCTCTTTTTCATCCGAAATTTTTGGAGCTTTGGCATAATATGCTTTCAGAAATTGCTCGTATCGCTGACGTTCAAAGGAATGAGTCTTCTGAAAAATACCATAGCCAGCCAATAATGCCATGGAAAGACAGAAAAGGATAAAAGGGGTGCGCTTCATCTACTATTTTATAACTAACAGATTATAAATATTATAGTGTTTTTGTGATTGATTTTCCGATAAATACGTCAGGAAAAACGTTCAAAAGTATCAAAATTTCGTTTAGAAAATAAAAAAACCGGCTCCGAAATTTCGAAACCGGTTTTCAATGATTGTAAAATTTAGATTTATAAACCTAATTTTTTAGCTATATCTTTTGGAATGGCATTTTTATGAACCATAATAGAGACTGTTTTGTAGCGCAAAAAGGACTCTGAGGCATAAAAATATCCTTTGTATGGATTTCCGGTAACATTCCATGAGTTTTTCACCAAATAATATTTAGTTCCGTTTTGATCGTGGGCTATGCCGGTGATGTGAATGGAATGGTCGTCGGTAGTGCTGTAATTATCGAATGCTTCCTGGCGGATTTCCGGGGTAATCACTTTTTCTTTTCCTGGTTTATCGAACGTATAGAGTTGTTTGTTACGTTCGGAATCAGACATTTTAGTCCATTTATCCTTTTCGGTTTGATTCATGTTCAGCGTATCGGCTTCGGGTACGATGGCAACACCGTTTTTCCACGAAAAACCCTTTTCGCTCACGTCGGCAGCCCAATCCACGGTATAGCCGTTATTGATGGCATTATCACAAACCTGCACTAATTGGTCGAGCGGAAGATTATAAGCGGCTTCATTGGCCCAGTTATCCGGTATTTCGATCACAAATTTGGAAAAATACGGATGGTGGGTAAACGAGGTAAGGCAAACATAATCATCGGGATTGATTCCCAATTCTTTTGCAAAACTCTGCGGTGTATACTCTTTTCCCTTAAAGTTAAATTTTTCGGGATATTTACCCAGATATGCATCCAGCAGACCATTAAATCCTTCATGCCAAACAGGAGTCAGTTTGCCGTTTTTGTTTTTTACCACGCCGTCGAGATAATCTTTAAGCACCTCATCCATTTCGCCGTGGATATGTTTTTTTTCACCGTAATTCAAGCCGCTGTAAACTTCATCGGGAACCATACCATATTTGCGGATGATGTTCAGCATATCGTGAGGTTCGCCACCGCTACCGAAACTGCAATCACCGTGATAGCGTACATATTTGATAGCCTTATCGCCATAAGCGGTTCGCACACAAAACATTTCCGAAAGGTTGAATTCGGGTTTGCCCATACGGAGCAATTCCGATTCCAAAAAGGAACATCCGGCAAAGCTCCAGCAGGTTCCCGAACTGAACTGGTCTTTTACAGATGATGCTTTTAGTTGTTTATCAATGGTAAAAACATAACCGGAATCTTTTTTTGCCGTTTCCTGGGCATAGGTTTTCGGCAAAAAGCCGGCGACAGCCAGAAAAACAATAGTTGTGATAAAATATTTGATTTTCATTTTGTTAAATAGTTAAGATTATTTTTCAAAAACAAAAGTTACGATAGCGCAAAATAATTGAAATGTTAATATGCTCTGGCAAAAATCACACGTTGGGTAGAAGGTCTGCCGGTCATGATACATTTTCCACTTTCCAATTTATTATTCAATGGAATAGCCCGGATAGTGGCTTTGGTTTCGTCTTTGATGCGCTGTTCGGTTTCGGGGGTTCCGTCCCAATGCGCCAGGACAAAGCCGCCTTTGTTTTCAATGATATCCACAAATTCCTCCCAGGTATCAGCTTTAAAAGTATTATCCTCGCGGAAAGCAAAAGCTTTGTGATAAAGATTTTTCTGTATCATTTCGAGGAGATTACCGATTTTATTTTCAATATCGGTAACCTGATAAATGGCTTTTTCAAGGGTGTCGCGGCGGGCCACTTCCACGGTTCCGTTTTCCAGGTCGCGGGGACCAATAGCAATACGTACCGGAACACCTTTAAATTCATATTCCGAAAATTTCCAGCCAGGTTTAAAGGTATCGCGGTCGTCGTATTTTACACTGATTCCTTTGTTTTGGAGGGCTGTTTTGATTTTATTGGCAGTTTCTGAAATCAGAGCCAATTGTTCGTTATTTTTATAAATAGGCACAATAACAACCTGGATGGGAGCTAATTTGGGAGGCAAAACCAGACCGTTGTCGTCGGAATGAGCCATGATTAAAGCGCCCATCAGTCGTGTGGAAACGCCCCATGAAGTTGCCCAAACGTAATCGAGTTTGTTTTCTTTGCTCAAAAATTTCACGTCGAAGGCTTTCGCAAAATTTTGTCCCAGAAAATGGGAAGTTCCTGCCTGCAAGGCTTTTCCATCCTGCATCAACGCTTCGATGCAATAGGTTTCAATGGCTCCGGCAAAACGTTCGTTTGGCGATTTTATACCTTTAATTACTGGTATTGCAAGCCAGTTTTCCGCAAAATCAGCATAAACGTCTAACATACGTTCGGCTTCCTGGATGGCTTCCTCTTTGGTAGCATGAGCGGTATGCCCTTCCTGCCAAAGAAATTCGGCTGTGCGTAAAAAAAGCCGGGTACGCATTTCCCAACGAACCACATTGGCCCACTGATTAATAAGCAATGGCAGGTCACGGTATGATTTAATCCATGTGCGGTAAGTATCCCAGATGATGGTTTCGGACGTTGGCCGGACAATAAGCTCTTCTTCCAGTTTTGCCTCAGGATCAACCACTACACCCTTTCCATTTGGATTAGCCATTAGGCGGTAATGAGTTACCACGGCACATTCCTTGGCAAAGCCTTCCACATGACTGGCTTCCTTGCTAAAAAAAGATTTGGGAATAAATAAAGGAAAGTAGGCGTTAACATGTCCGGTATCTTTAAACTTCTTGTCCAAAGTTGCCTGAATTTTTTCCCAAATGGCATATCCATAGGGTTTTATCACCATACAGCCTCTTACGGCTGAGTTCTCGGCCAGGTCGGCTTTTATGACCAGGTCGTTGTACCATTGAGCATAATTTTCTGCTCGTGTTGAAAAATCTTTAGCCATTTTGTGTTTGTGGTATAATATTTGCTTTTATATTTGTGATTTCAATCCCGTATCGGGTGGGCAAAATTAAAAAATAATACCGAAAAATGAGGACTTTAAATAAAATATTGGAGGATAATGTGATGAAAACAATGAAAGCTTTAGGAATAGCTACCATTTTTTTGGCGTCTGCATGTACAACTTCCTATCGTGCAACTAGTGTAGATGACGATGTGTATTATTCACCTAAATCCCATGATCTGGAAACAGTTCAGGCTGAATCCCAAAATAATGGAACTACACAGACCGTTCAGAAAAAGAATATCCATTTCAGTCAAAATCCTGCTCAAAATGAAATCAATCAGCAACAACCGGCTACCAATCAGGAAATTGTCCAAAATAATAATGAACAGGGAACTGTAGCTAATTCTTCCGACACGTTAAATAATTCCAATAATCAGGGAACAACCGTTATCAATAATTATGGTTATAACCCCGATGATTATTACGATTATGCTTATTCAGCCCGTTTGCGCCGTTTCCACAACGATTTTTATTATCCCAGCTATTACAACGATTATTATACAAACAGCTATTGGTACGACTATAATCCATACAATTGGGGAACAAGTATTTATATGGGTTACAACTGGTGGGGACCTTCATTTTCATTTGGATGGGGATATCAGCCTTATAGCTATTTTGGTTCGTATTACGGCTATGGTTATAATAGCTGGTATGGTTATAATTCATACTGGGACGGATTTTATGATGGATACTGGTATGGAAACTATTACAACAGTTACGACCACAACTCCTATTATTACGGACGCCGCGAAAGCCGTGGCTCAACTACCGGCACAACTTCAAGAGAAAGAAGAAACGATTATTATACCAATAATAATTCCCGCAATTCCACTTTTGGCGAACGATATGAAAATGCCATAGCTAATGAAAAAAGAGGTGGTACTTTTACACAATCATCAGGAACAGGCTCCAATAGCCAAAATTCCAGAAATGCTTTTAATAATACTAAAGCTGTAAAAACAACCACCGGAACAACCAACGATGTAAATACCGGCAGAAGAAATCCGGTAACTACAGAACCTTCTACCATAAATAATAGCAATACCGGCAGCCGGAATTCTGTTTCCAATCCTACAAACAATCAAACTCAAAAACCTGTAGTTAACCAACGGAATAGCCAGAAAAATGAAACGACTCCGGTAAACAATCAAAATAACAGGAATCGTATATCCAAACCGACAACAACACAATCGGGCAATAGCCAGACTTACCGGTATCGCCAACCTGTCAGGACAAGCAATCAGGAACAGTATGTAAAACCCGGTAATCAAGCTCAAACCGAATACCGTCGTCCCAAACCTTACAGTTCGCCAACTTATTCAAAGCCCCAATCGAGCGATGAATACACCAGTCCGAAATACAGAAATTACACGGCTCCGGCTGAGAGACAAAGTAGTGGTAGCCAGGGAGTGCAGCCCCAAAAGCAGGGCGAAAATAGCCGTAAGGTTTATACCCGTCCAAAACGTACCGAAAGCAGTGGCAATTATTCGACACCGTCTTCCAACAACAGTAACTATTCAACGCCCTCACGGTCAAGCAACAGCTATTCTGCTCCTTCGTCCTCATCATCAGGCAGAAGCAGTTCCGGTTCCTCTTCTTCGGGCTCAGGTTCAGGACGCAGAAAATAAATTAAACCAAATTAGAGAAACTTAATGACAATGTATATGAAAAAGATCAGCTTAATAGCCCTAATCAGTTTGATGTCTATTATTACAGTAAATGCTCAAAACGAGGTGGATGCACTTAGGTATTCTCAAACTACCTTTGGCGGAACCGCCCGTTCCATGGCCATGGGTGGAGCCTTCGGTGCGCTTGGCGCCGATTTCTCATCCCTGAGTACTAACCCTGCCGGGATTGCAATGTATAAAAAATCTGAATTTACCTTGACTCCTTCGTTCTATCGCGGAAAAACATCTTCCAGCTTTTACGGAACCAGCAACGATGATTCAAAATATAATTTGAATATCAGCAATGTAGGTTTAGTTATCGCTTTTGAACCGAACAAAAGAATTAGCAAATCGGGTTGGAAAAATTTCCAGTTTGGTATAGGAATGAACCGTTACGCCAATTTTAACAACCGTATGATGATCGAAGGATTCAATAATTCGTCTTCTATGCTTTCGATGTTTGCAGATGAAGCTCACGGTATTGCACCATCTGATTTAAGTTCATTTGATCTGGGTTTGGCTTATAATACTGACTTGATTTTTCAAGATTCTACTGGAACTTATCATAACGATATGCCTAATGGAGGTGTTTACCAATCAAAATCAGTTACCACCAACGGATGTATTAACGAAATCGTTTTATCCTTTGGCGCCAATTATAATGATAAATTATATTTTGGAGCAACCATCGGTTTACCGCAACTGCGCTATTTTGAAGAATCAACGTATTCCGAAATAAATACCAGCGATCCGAGTAATTACTTCAACTCCTTTACCTATAATCAAAATCTGGAAACCAAAGGCAACGGCATTAACCTGAAATTAGGTATGATTTATCGCCCCGCCGACTGGGTAAGAATAGGCGCAGCCATACACACGCCAACTTTTTACAACTACATGCACGACAAATGGAGTAGTTCCATGACTTCGCATTTTAACGACGGAAGCGGTTATCCCAAAGATTCGCCTCAAGGCACATTTGATTATACCCTTGAAACACCTATGCGGGCTATCGGAAGTCTTGCCTTTATCATCGGAAATTATGGGGTGATCAGTGGCGATTACGAATACGTAGATTATTCAAACGCTAAATTACGCTCCGATGATGATGATTTTGTGGATGCCAACAATGCTATCCGCAATAATTACCAGGATCAAAGCAATATCCGTTTAGGTACCGAATGGCGTGTTGGTCCACAGTTCAGCATCCGCGGTGGCTATGCTTTGTACGGAAGTCCATACAAATCGGGAATTAATGATGCCGAAAGAACATCGTACACTGGTGGTTTAGGCTACCGTGAACAAAGTTTCTTTGTTGATTTTGCGTATGTTCTTACTCAATCGAATGAAAAATATTATCTTTATAATTATACTGGTTTGCCTGCTGTAAAAAATGATCTGACGAATAATAATTTTGTACTAACGCTTGGTTTTAAATTTTAATTTGTTTTGCCTTTACGGCTTTTGATCAATAAATTTGTGTGTTTAATTTTTTCAACCAGTTTCGGGAAACCGGAACTGGTTTTTTTATTTGTTTGAAAAATTATATGTACGTTTGTAATTTAAAATCAACCCGATGAATAATCTGTATTCCAGCATCCTCAAAAAGAAAACAGAAAACTGCAAACAATTTGCCGTTTTAGTCGATCCGGATAAAATTACGTCAGAGCGAATAGGTATTATTGCCGGAACAGGAAATAAGGCTAACATTGATTATTTTTTTGTCGGAGGAAGCCTGCTTACGAATAGCAACCTCGAAAATTGTATTAAGCTGCTCAAACAAAATTCAGATATTCCCGTCGTACTTTTTCCAGGTAATACCTTGCAAATAAATCCATTTGCCGATGCCATTTTATTACTTTCCCTGATTTCGGGCCGGAATCCGGAGATGCTTATTGGCAAACATGTGATAGCCGCGCCTTTTCTCAAAGAGAGCCGTCTCGAAATCATTCCAACCGGTTATATGCTCATTGATAGCGGAAAACCTACCACAGCATCATACATAAGTAATACATTCCCAATACCCGCCGATAAAGATGATGTTGCCGTATGCACGGCTATGGCCGGAGAAATGCTGGGCTTGAAAATCATTTATCTGGACGGAGGTAGCGGCGCCCGGAATCCCATAACCGAAAGCATGATTAAATCGGTAAGACAAAGCATTAACATTCCTCTTATTGTTGGTGGCGGAATCTGTACACCTGAAAAAGCTATTTTAAGTTGCCAGGCCGGCGCCGACCTGATTGTGGTTGGAAATGCCTTTGAAAAATCACCGGAACTAATCACCGATATTGCACAGGCGGTACAATCAGTTGATTATAAGTAAATAGAATTACTGATAATACATCGGGCAATTACTAAAATCAAAAAATAAATTTTACAACAACATCATAATTTTTAACTCATGTTCAGATTAATTAAATACTGTTTTTTACTTGCATTATCAGCAATTTACCTGATAGCTCCGGCTCAAAACAAACTGTTGACTCCCGAAGAAATGATGACTAACCCGGCACTCTACCCTTCCCAGCTACGCAACCTGCAATGGATGGGAAATACCGGTGAATTTACCTTTACTTCGGCTAAGGGCATCATAAAAGGAAGCACATCGGATACGCTGTTGCGCCTCTCTGATTTTAATAACGGAATGGAAAATCTTAGCCTCGAAAAAATAAAACGCTGTCCCGCTATCACCTGGATCAGCAATACCGCTTTTTATTTTACCAGCAACAATCAGATCATACGCTACGATTTACTGACTAAGAAATTTGAATCTGTCAATAAATATAATGAAAAAGCCGAAAACGAGGATATTGAATCCAATACCTTTGCCATGGCTTATACTCTGGATAATAATCTGTATATTTCCTGCAAAGGAAAAGAAACAGCCATTACCGGCGATACAGATAAAGGCATTGTAAACGGCAGCGAACGGGTTCACCGCAACGAATGGGGCATCAGCAAAGGCACATTCTGGTCGCCCAAAGGAAACCGGCTTGCCTTTTATCGCATGGACGAAACCATGGTTGCCGATTATCCTTTGGTAAACATTAATACCCGCATTGCCACGGTGGAAAACACCAAATATCCCATGGCCGGTGAAAAAAGTCACCATGTAACCGTGGGCGTTTATAATTTGAATACTAAATCGACAGTCTTCCTCAAAACCGGCGAACCGGAAGATCAGTTCCTGACTAACATTACCTGGTCGCCCGACGAAAAACGCATTTATATTGCCGTGCTCAACCGTGGACAAAATCATCTTTGGCTCAACGAATATGATGCTGATAACGGAAATTTCATCAAAACTCTTTTTGAAGAAACCAGCGACAAATACGTTGAACCGTTGCACGGCTTGTATTTTCTGAAAAACAAACCCACCTTTTTCGTCTGGCAAAGCCAACGCGACGGATACAACCATTTGTACCTGTATGATGTGAGCGGAAGGCTTGTCAAACAACTTACCAAAGGCAACTGGGCGGTTACGGAAATGATAGGCTTCAACGAAAAAGAAACCAAACTCTTTTACCTTTCTACCGAGGACAGCCCCATCGAGCAGCAGATTTATGCCCTCGATATGAAGAATGGCAAAACCCGTAAGCTTTCATCCGCCAGCGGAACGCACTCGGCTTTCCTTTCGGCTAACGGCGATTTTCTGATTGACCAGTATTCCAACTATACTACTGCCAGCGAATACCGTCTGATAAATGCCAATGGAAAAGAATTACAAACCATCCTCGAAAACAAAAACCCGCTTCAGGATTATAAACTCGGAAAAACATCGGTGTTTACCCTTAAAAGTAAAGATGGAACGGATCTGTATTGCCGTATGATTAAACCGGTGGATTTCGATTCCACCAAAAAATATCCCGTCTTTATCTACGTTTATGGCGGTCCCCATTCGCAAATGGTTAACAATTCATGGCTTGCCGATGGCGGATTATTTCTGAACTATATGGCCGAAAAAGGTTATCTCGTTTTTACGATGGATAATCATGGAACGTCCAACCGCGGGCTTGCTTTTGAACAGGCCATTTTTCGGAACCTGGGAACCATTGAAGTGGACGACCAGATGCAGGGCGTAAAATATCTGAAAACATTGCCGTATGCCGATACTACCCGTTTTGGATTAGATGGCTGGAGTTATGGCGGATTTATGACCATTTCGCTGATGCTGAAAAACCCCGGAGTGTTCAAATGCGCTACGGCTGGTGGTCCGGTGATTGACTGGAAATATTACGAAGTGATGTATGGCGAACGCTATATGGATACCCCGCAGGAAAATCCCGAAGGATATGAAAACGCCTGCCTGCTGAATTATGTGGATAATCTTAAGGGCAAATTACTGATCATGCATGGAACCATTGACAACACCGTGGTATGGCAAAACAGCCTGATGTTCCTGAAAAAATGTGTGGAAAAGGGCAAACAGGTGGACTATTTCGTTTATCCCGACCACGAACACAATGTCCGCGGACCTCAACGCGCTCACCTCATCCATAAGATTGAAGATTATCACAACCAGAATCAGTAAGAAGTGCCTTGAGTTTATAAAGTTCTTAAAGTTTATAAAGTTTTTAAGGTTTGTAAGGTTCTTAAAGTGAACTAAAGTTGGGAGTGCCTAAAGTATTTAACCGGATAACAACGGGTTTAGCAAGCAATTTGAAAATAATTTATCAACCTTTCAATTAATTTTCTGTATGTTTGTTAACTTAACTGTAATTAAGATATAAATGGGGAAAAATAAGATGTGGCGGTTTATATTATGGCTTCTTTGCAATTTTACGGCATTTTATTTTTTGATTAAAAATGAAGTATCAGCCTTTAAGATGATTTTTGCTATTGTGTTTGTAAATTTTGTCTTTTTAGTAAATTGGCTAATACGAAGCGAGAAAAAAGATGCAGAGAAAAAATGAAAACAAGCTAAAGTTTGGAATACTTTTAAAACTTTATAAACTTTACAAACTTTAAGAACTTTATAAACCTTACAAACTTTAAGAACTTTATAAACTTTAAGAACCTTACAAACTCTATTATAACGTAGGATAAAAGGCGTCCTCGATGTGGTTGATGGTGGTTTTACCATGGGCAACCACTACCGATACGATGTCGAAACGGGCTTCATTGGTGAGCCCTTTTTTCTGAATATACGCGTCGGCGGCCCGTATCAGGAAGCGTTGTTTATCGCGCGTTACGGCAACTTCCGGCTCGCCATAAACGGTGGAACTCCGCGTTTTTACTTCCACAAAAACGACAAAATTCTTATTTGTGGCAATGATATCCACTTCCATCTTGCCAAAGTGCCAGTTGGTATCCAATATTTTGTATCCTTTTCCGACAAGAAAATTCTTAGCCGTTTCTTCGCCCTGTTTCCCGAAATCAAGATGCTCTGCCATGGATTGAATGAATAATAAATTTAGAACTCAACAGCAGTTTGTTGTTCGTCGACAGTCAACCGGATGTTGCGGCCTAAGATTAAAGCGAGGTTGTCGTCGAGATGGCCTGCCGGGAAACCGAAACAAACCGGATAGGAATAACCGGAAACGGCTTCGGCTATGATTTCTTCGGCCGTTTTTCCGAAAGGAACGGTATTGTCGTTCATCTTGTTCATTCCGCCTACGATCAAAGCGGCGAGATGGGCGAGCTTACCGCCGCGTTTAAGGTTCATCATCATGCGGTCGATGTGATAAAGATATTCGTCCAGATCCTCAATAAAAAGAATCTTACCTTCGGTATCGATGTCGGACGGCGAACCAAGCAGACTATAAATCATGGATAAATTACCCCCGGTTAGTATGCCGGTAGCTTTCCCCTGACGGCATAAATTTCCGGTTTTGATGGAATAGGAAAGCTTTTCGCCAAGCAAAGCCTTACGAAGTGTTGCCGTGGATTCGTTTTCCGACCCATCGGAAGGAAAATTAACCGGCATGGTAGCGTGCAGGGTTTCCATCCCCAGATTGGTATGGATGTGCGAATGCAAAACAGTAGCGTCGCTATAGCCGATAATCCATTTGGGATCCTTGCAAAGAGGGGTAAAATCAATCGTATCGATAATACGAACCGTACCATAACCTCCGCGGGCACAAATAATGGCTTTGACTTTAGGATTATCGAGGCATTCCTGCAACCCAATGGTCCGTTGCCGGTCGGTACCGGCAAACTGATGGTAATCGTTAAAAAGATTTTCGGCTAAAACCACCTCCAAACCCCATTTTTTGAACATATCTATGGCGGGTTGCACTTCCTGCTCCGAAATTTTACGCGCAGTGGCTGCTATAGCAATCTTATCGCCGGGTTGCAGATAAGGAGGAGTAATCATTCTGTCCGTCATTAATCATAAACAATGGAACCACCGAGATAGCCGGTAATGCCAACGCTAACGGTTCCTACCAGAAACAATGCAAACACCAGCCATTTATACCAGGATTCGGTTTTTTTATAATAAAGTACTGCCAAACGGATAACGGAAGCTGCAATCATCACATACATGGTAATCTTGGCAAAAATTTCATGTTTTTCCTTAAGTTTTCCCAGATCTCCCGTCAGTTCGGGAGTAAAAAATTCTCCTGCCAGAAAAGCGGCAACAGCGCCTAAGGTTCCGAGTACCATAAGGTATAAACCGGCTTTCGACAGGCAGGCTTCTTTTTTGCAAAAAAGGCTTACCACATCAAAAAGGAAGCCAACAATAATCAGTGCGACTGGAAAATGAACCAGTAAAGGGTGTAAATGTGTTAATTCCATGCTTTTGTTTTTTTAATGGATAAAAACCGGAGGCTATCCGCAGGGATAAACTCCGGCAATGAATGATTAAACGGGGGTTGTGAAGATAGACGGAACAATCTTGGCGGCGGCAAGCGCATCCAGTTCTTTATCGATAAGGTATTCCCCGCTTTTGTCGGCAGATACTAAGTTAATTTTATCCAGAATGGCATGTACATTACCCTCTTCTTCTATCTGTTCGGTAATATACCATTGAAGGAAATTGGCTGTGGTAAAATCTTTTTCAGCCATAGCTACGGCATAAAGCTGGTTGATGCTGTCGGTAATCATTTCCTCGTGAACGAGCACTTTTTCAAAAATATCCCTAAGCGATTTATACACGCTGTCGGGGATTTCGAGGTCGAGTAGCAGGGCATAGCCGTTGCGGTTGTTCACATACTTGACGAACTTAAGCTGATGAAAGCGTTCCTCTTCAGCTTGTTTGTAAAGCCAGAAGGCTGCACCCGGGTATCCGTGGGCTTCGCACCATGAAGCCATGGCCAGATAAAGACGGGAAGAATGTTCTTCGAGCTTAATCTGATTGATGATTGCTTTTTCTACATTTTTGTTTATCATAGCTGTAAAATTTATAGTAACAAAAATAATAAAAAATCAGCCATCATCGCTTAAAAGATGTTAAATCTTTTATCTTTTTCGTTTGGTTTAAACCCGGGGGGAGTAGTTCAAACCCCGAGGGTTTTTAAAACCCTCGGGGTTTAGCGCTAACGACTTCTCCGGCTACTCCTGGCAATTGGGATTCCATCCGGGCAATACAAAATTTACCGGTAGCTTTATCATTGGGAAAATGCATTGATAAAAAGCCCGAAGGGCTCAATATTAATAGCGCCGGATGCAATCCGGTGGAAAGAATGAACCCGGTAAATCATAAATTCTTCGAACCCGATGGTTTCTTTTAAAATTCTGCCGGATGCTGCGGTTTATTTTACCATTATTCCATCTCTCCGATGGCTGCCAATGCTTTATTCACGGAGTTGACGCCGGGGAATGTCATGGTTAGTTTCTCATTGGTTTCCCGCATATAGCATTGGGTGGGGTGATTTTTAACAAAATTCAAAACCTGGGTAAACGCAGCCGACTGATAATACGCTGATTCCTGGTTACGGATGAAATGGCAGATAAGATTGTTGTTTTTAAGCACTAATTTTTCGAAACCTATGGCACGGGCCTTCCATCGCAGGCGCAGGGTATTGACAAGTTCGGCGGTTTGCTTCGGAATGGGTCCAAAGCGGTCGATAAGTCTGGCCTGGAAAGCCATCAGTGGTTCTTCGCCTTCCAAACCGTCCAATTCTTTGTACAGACTTAACCTTTCGGTGATGTTGCTGATATAATCGTCGGGGATAAGTATTTCGAGGTCGGTTTCTATCTGGCAGTCCCGGACGAATTCACGTGGTTCTTCGGTGTGGTAAATATCCTTAAACTCTGTTTCTTTCAGTTCCCGTATGGCTTCGTCTAATATCTTATGATACATCTCGAATCCGATTTCGTTGATAAAACCACTTTGTTCGCCGCCAAGGATATTTCCTGCGCCACGGATGTCGAGGTCGCGCATGGCGATATTAAAACCGCTGCCGATATCGCTGAACTCCTCGATGGCTTTCAGTCGTTTGCGGGCTTCGTCGGTTAGCGTGGAAGCTGGGGGAGCCAACAGGTAGCAAAAGGCTTTTTTGTTTGTCCGGCCAACCCGTCCGCGCAGTTGATGCAGATCACTAAGCCCGTAATGGTGTGCATCGTTGATGATAATGGTGTTAACGTTTGGAATATCTAATCCCGATTCGATGATGGTGGTTGCCAGCAACACGTCATATTCTCCTTCGATGAAGTCGAGCATAATTTTTTCCAGCTTTTCACCATCCATCTGACCATGCGCCATGGCGATGCGTGCGTCGGGAACCATTCGTTGGATCACACCGGCCAGATCGCCGAGGTTTTGTACGCGTGTATTCACAAAAAATACCTGGCCTCCGCGCGACATTTCGTAATGTATGGCGTCGCGTATGGTTTCTTCGTTAAAAGTGTGCAATTCGGTCTGGATGGGATAGCGGTTAACGGGCGGCGTATTGATGATGCTCAGGTCGCGGGCGCCCATCAGCGAAAATTGAAGCGTGCGTGGAATAGGGGTGGCGGTCAGCGTAAGCGTATCCACATTGACTTTTATCTTTTTGAGTTTTTCCTTGGTGGCCACGCCAAATTTTTGTTCTTCGTCCACAATGAACAATCCCAGGTCTTTAAATTTTACATCCTGACTTATCAGCCGGTGAGTTCCTATCAGAATATCAACTTTGCCTTTCGACAGTCTATCGAGCGTATCTTTTTGTTCTCTGCGCGTTTTAAAGCGGTTGATATAATCTACCGTGCATGGAAAATCCCCCAGTCGTTCCCTGAATGTCTTGTAATGTTGCAAGGCAAGGATTGTTGTCGGAACCAGCACGGCGACTTGTTTGTTGTCGGCAACAGCTTTAAAAGCGGCACGAATGGCAATTTCGGTTTTGCCAAAACCAACGTCTCCGCAAACCAGTCGGTCCATGGGATTGGGTTCTTCCATGTCGTGTTTTACGTCGTTGGTGGTTTTATACTGGTCGGGAGTATCTTCGTAGATAAACGAAGCTTCCAACTCGTGCTGGAGGTAAGTATCAGGCGAAAACTGAAATCCTTCGGATGATTTGCGTTCGGCATAAAGTTTTATCAGATCTTTGGCAATGTCCTTAACCCGTTGTTTGGTTTTTTGTTTAAGCTTGTTCCAGGCATTGCTTCCCAATTTATCGAGGGATGGAATGGCGCCTTCCTTACCGGTGTATTTTGCAATACGATGCAGCGAATGTATGCTTACATAAAGGATGTCGTTGTCTTTATAAACCAGCCGGATGGCTTCCTGCAATTTGCCGTTGTTGTTGATTTTTTCCAATCCGGCAAAACGTCCGATGCCATGATCAATATGCGATACGTAATCGCCCGGCTGAAGATCATAAATCTCTTTCAGCGTCAGTGCCTGTTTTCCTTTAAAACTGTCCTTGAGTTGAAAACGATGGTAACGTTCGAACAACTGGTGATCGGTATAGCAGGCGATTTTTAAATCCTTTTCCAGGAATCCTTCATGGAGCGCCAGGTTGAGGGTCGAAAACTGAATTTCCTGCTTTATATTCCTGTTAATGCGAATATCATCAACGATGGTTTGGAGTCGCTGGAGCTGTTTGGGATTGTCCGAAACCACGATGTTTTGTATTCCGTTTTCCGAATTCTGCAACAGGGCATTGATAAACAGTTCAAAATTTTTGTTGAACGAAGGTTGCGGTCCGGTGTCGAACGTAAGAACGAGGGTATTGTCGGGGAAAGTTTTCTTTCCAAACTCCACGCAGGGAAAGCCGGTAATCTGATCATTGAGTTCTTTTCCGGTGATAAATAAATCTTTGGGTGGCAGATGGCTGATTTCATTTTTCAGCGACTGGTAGGCTTTTTGTGCTTTTTCAAATTCGGAATCGAGGCGATGGCTGGTCAGTTGCAGATCGTCGAACCACCAGACCGCATTTTTAGGGATGTATTCGGCAAATGTCTGCCGGTTTTCCCTGAGCATCCTGTCCTGAACATTGGGCACAATGGTAATATGATCGAGCTTATCGATGGAAAGCTGGCTTTCGGGATTAAAAGATCGTATGGTTTCCACTTCATCGCCAAAAAATTCGATGCGGTATGGATAATCGTTGGTAAACGAAAATACGTCAACAATTCCTCCCCTGACGGCATATTGTCCGGGTTCCACCACAAAATCAACCCGTTCGAACCGATATTCAGAAAGCAGATCTTCTATAAAATTCAACGAAAGGCTTTCGCCTGTTTGTAATTTTAGCGTGTTTTTCTGAAGGAATTTCTGAGTGATAACCTTTTCGCTCAGTGCTTCGGGATAGGTAACAATGATAACGCCTTTATTATGACTCGCGATTCTTTTCAGCACTTCGGTACGAAGCAGTACGTTGGTGTTGTCAATTTTTTCTATCTCATAGGGCCGTTTGTAGGATGTCGGATAAAACAGCACATTTTTTTTATGAAATACCAATTCGTTTTCGCCGAAAATATTTTCGAAATCGTTGAAAAAATAGGCTGCGGTTTCTTTTTCGGGAATTACAAATACTTGCACACCCTGCTCTTCTTCAAATACTGCTGATGCCAGCAATGCCTTTGATGAACCGGTAAGCCCGCAAAGCTGGACGCGGCATTTTTCTTTTTCGCGTAGATGAATGATTAGTTTCCGGATACGTTCATCCTGACGGTAAAACTGGATTAAATCGGGCGTCTTCAATGAGATAAATAGCTGTAGCCCTAAATTTCTTTTAGGGCAGGTAAAATTATCGACAAAAATACATGAAAATAACGGAGGCTCCTGTTATTTTATTTTGTAAAATGTATAATCAGAATTTTGTACTTTTGACCAATGATAATAATTGGAATTACAGGAACACTTGGAGCGGGCAAAGGAACTATTGTTGATTACCTTGTTAAAAACAAAGGTTATCATCATTATTCGGTCAGGGCTTACTTGACGGAAGAGATCAAGCGGAGAAATTTACCCGTGGATCGCGACAGCATGACTTCGGTGGCCAATGAGCTACGAGCCTTGCATTCGCCTTCATACATTACCGATCAGTTATATCTGTTGGCTAAAGAGAAAGGGGAAAATTGTGTAATTGAGAGTATACGCACTCCGGGAGAAATTGTATCCCTCCGGCAAAAAGGCAACTTTTATCTTTTTGCAGTGGATGCCGATCCTGAAATTCGTTACCGGCGTATCACCATCCGCAAATCCGAAACCGATAATGTTGCTTTCGAGACATTCATCTCCAACGAAAAGCGCGAATTTGAAACCACCGATCCCAACCATCAGAATCTGAAAAAATGTATCGCCATGGCCGATTTTATTTTCACCAACGATGGAAACCGGGAAGACCTGTATGCACAAGTAGAAACAGTCCTGCAAAAAATCGTAAATCTGAATTCTTAAATCTAAAATTAAATCCATGTCAGAAGAAAATCCAAAACCATACGTCCGTCCTACCTGGGATGAATATTTCATGGAAGTAGCCAATACCATTGCCAAGCGGGCTACCTGCGACAGAGGCAGAAGCGGTTGCGTGATCGCCCGCAACCGGCAAATTTTGGTTACCGGCTATGTAGGTTCTCCCACCGGGTTACCTCATTGTGATGAGGTAGGGCATCTCATGCGACAGGTTACAGATGAAGAAGGAAATTCGAGTAATCATTGTGTCCGTACGGTGCATGCCGAGCAAAATGCTATTTGTCAGGCGGCCAAATTAGGTATTGCTTTGGAAGGAGCAACGCTGTATTGCCGTATGACTCCGTGCCGCACCTGTGCCATGCTGATTATCAATTGTGGTATAGTCAGAGTGGTTTGTCAGTATAAATATCATGCAGGAAAAGAATCGGAAGAAATGTTCCGGCGAGCTGGAATAAAATTGGATTATGTTAATGATAATGTGCTAAAATATACAAATCAATAGCTGAAAGCAGGATGAAATATCAAAAAGCGTCCCAATATGGAAAAGTGATCCCGATTGCGGTTTTTTTGATTCAATGGCTGTTGCGATAATGCGTTATAAATCAAATAAATATAAATAATATTATGGATTGGCACGGGAATTGATATATCGTTAGTACACTTAAAATAATTTATCATGAAAAGGTTTACTTTATTATTCATCTTCGGAATCATGATTTTTGCATCCTGTAGAAAGGAAACGATTCAACCAGTGGTTGATCCAAGTCCTACGACTATGGACCAATTGGTAATCAGTAAAAGTTTTGATTGGAAAACCACTAAGGATTATCAATTTACGGTTACAGGTAGTTCCAACCATACGTTACGTATTGCCTCTGCCAGCGGAACAGTTTATCACAAGGCTTTTTTGGCAAAAAATGTACCATACAGCGTAAATCTGACCCTGCCTTCCTACGAAAAATCCGTTCATTTGCTTTATAATGGACAGGATATCACCTGTCAACTATCAAAAACTACTATTAGCTATACGTTTAATAAGTAAAAATTATTTATTATGAAAAAGATATTTATACGCTTTAATAGCATGATTATCGCCTTGATGGCGATTTTGCTGTTTTCGGGAAATGCTTTTGCAAATATTGGAGCTCCTACGTTCGATCCTCCCGGTGGGACTTATGCATCAGCACAAACGGTTACCATTAACGGAAGTCCGGGTAATTTTTCCATACGATACACTATCGACGGCACTGATCCGACGGCTGATTACGGTATGTTATATACCGATCCGATTACCATTTCTGTAAATACTACGTTAAAAGCCGTGCAGTATCAGAATAATAACCATGGAAATATCAGCGATATTACTACAGACAATTATTTTATTTGCGGAAAATGTGCTACTTGTGTTGCTCCGGTATTTAATCCGGGACCAGGTCATTATAATAGCTACCAGCAAGTAGATATGACTGCCGGCAACGGATGTACTATACGTTATACTCTTGACGGTAGTACGCCAAGCCATTCCAACGGAATTATTTACACCGACCCGGTGAATATTACCAATACATCCACCCTAAAAGCCATTTCTTACAAGGATGGAGAATTAGATAGCAAGGTAACATCCGGTAAATATTATATAGAACTCGACCAGGTTGCGAAACCAACATTTTCACCGGTAGCAGGAATCTATAATTTACCTCAAACGGTTACCATTGCCACTTCTACTTCGGGCGCTTCCATCATGTATACCCTTGATGGGACAACACCCAGCCAATCCCATGGCATACTCTATACCAGCCCCATAACTATAAGTGTTAATAAAACCTTAAAGGCTATGGCTTTTAAATACGAGATGCTCGATAGCGATGTCAAATCAGGCGATTATATAATAACTAAAGTTGCTACACCAACATTTAATCCTTTGCCGGGAACTTTTAATACACCTCAATCGGTAGCAATTTCATGTATTACTGAAGGAGCAACGATTCGCTATACTACCGATGGAACTAACCCGAGTATTATAGTGGGTACTATTTATACAGGTCCTGTTACTATTAGCTCAACCACTACACTGAAAGCCATAGCTTACTCGGGCGTAATGATCCCAAGCAGCATTGCTTCCGGTACTTATACTATTAATCTGTTACCGGTAGCTGATCCTACATCTAGTCCTGCAGAGGGAACGTATAGAACTGCACAATCGGTAACTATTTCCACAACTACCAGCGGAGCTACCATTCGTTATACTACCGATGGCAGTATTCCAAGCACAACCAACGGCATCGTGTATAGCAGTCCGGTTACTATTTCGCAGAATACTACCCTGAAAGCCATTGCATACAAGGACTACATGCTTAATAGCAACGTTGTTACCGGAACATACAATATTCAATGTGCGGCTCCGGCTTTCAGTCCATTGCCTGGAATATTTTCTTCCACGCAATCGGTAACCATCACCAGCTCAACTACCGGTGCAACTATAAAATATACGACCGACGGTTCCGACCCAAGCAACGGTACAACCTTAACCAACGGAGGTACGGTAACTATTTCACAAAATACTACCCTGAAAGCCATTGCTGTAAAAAGCGGAATGACTAACAGCGAGATAACTTCCGGAGATTACGGCATAAAATGTGCTATCCCTGTGTTTAATCCTCCTGCCGGTACGTATTCTACCATTCAGTCGGTGAGCATTAGCTGTTCAACACCCGGCGTTACCATAAAATATACTACCGACGGTAGTACTCCAAGCCAGTCTAATGGTACCACTTATACTACTCCGGTAGCCATAAGTTCAACAACCACTCTTAAAGCCATTGCTTTTAAAACAGGAATGACCGATAGCGAAATTGCTTCCGGAATTTATACCATAAATCTTGCACCGGTATCAGCCCCGGTTTTCACTCCCGGAGCAGGAACTTTTTCAAGCGCTCAATCCGTAATTATTACAACCGGTACCGCCGGAGCAAGTATACGTTATACCACAGATGGCACCGAACCCACGGCAACAACAGGAACATTATATAGTGGCGCGGTATCAGTTCCTCAAAATACGACCCTGAAAGCCATCGCTCATAAGGATGGAATGCTTGCCAGCACGGTAACTACCGGTGTTTATAATATTAAATGTGTGGCTCCTGTATTTGATCCGGCGTCAGGCGATTTTGCCTCTGCCCAACCGGTTACGATGACCAGCGCTACATCTGGCGCCAGTATTTATTATACTACGGATGGAAGCGTTCCGACACATACCACGGGAACTTTATACACGGGTCCGGTAAATATTATACAAAATACCACTCTGAAAGCGATTGCATGGAAAGATGGAATGACAGAAAGCGATGTAACTTCCGGGACATATAATATTCAATGTGCAACGCCCATATTTAATCCTACGCCAGGCAATTATTCTTCGGCACAACTGGTAACCATTACCAGCGCAACTTCCAACACAACCATTAAATACACTACCGACGGAAGTGAACCAAGCCAGACCAACGGATTGGTTTATAGCTCACCGGTAAGTCTGAGCAGTAATACTACCCTTAAAGCTATCGCTTTTAAAACAGGCATGCTCGACAGCCAGGTGGCTTCGGGTATTTACACCATTACGCTTGAACAGGTGGCGGCTCCTTCATTTACTCCGGCTGCAGGAACCTATACCGGAACTCAATCTGTTACCATCGCTTCGGCAACTTCGGGTGCAAGCATCTATTACACTACCAATGGTTCGGAGCCGACTTCTACCAATGGAACTCTTTACAGTAGTCCGGTTACCCTTTCACAGAATACTACTTTGAGAGCCAAGGCTTATAAAGACGGAATGACAGAAAGCACCGTTACTTCCGGTATTTATACCATTAAATGTGTTGCACCAGAATTCAGTCCGGCGCCGGGAACTTATACTTCAGCACAGTCGGTTACCATAACCAGCGCTACCGCCGGAGCAACTATCAGATATACTACCGATGGAACGACGCCAAGTCAATCGAATGGTCAGATTTATAGTTCACCGGTAAGCATCAGCGCCAATACCACCCTTCAGGCTATTGCCTACAAAAGTGGCATGAATGACAGCGAAATTGCTTCGGGAATGTATGTTATCCAAAACGGTAGCGAATGTGCCATTACCAAAGCTAATGGCGGTGGTTTCACTACTACGCTTTCATCGGTAGTTCAAAATGGCAGTTCGTATGTTGTGGTTCTTACCATAGAACATGACGGCTGTGGCGGACCTTCCTGCAAGGAACTGAGTCATTATTCGGTGGAAGCTGATCCCGGAACGTATTCGAACGTCAGCGTACATATTATTTCAGGTAATATGACCTATTCCAATATTGATATGGGGCCAAACTTAGGCGCCAGCACTCCTTTCCAGGGCTTTAAAATTGATGGTACGAATGGAATTGGCGACGGACAAGCCGGAAAATTCACGATTACCTATACACTTACCAGTCTTCAGGCTGAACAAGCTCTTGCCAAAGCCGGACAAAATTATCAGATTGCCGCCTTTACCCTTCAGGATTTCCAGACCGTACTTGGTTGTACCGTTCCGGCAAAAGTTGCTACGCCAACTTTTAATCCCGTTCCCGGAACGTATACTTCGGCACAAAATGTTACTATTGCATGTACCACTGCCGGCGCAACTATCAAATACACTATTGATGGTACAGAACCAAGCCGCACCAACGGTATCATTTATACCGAACCCGTTTCCATTAATTCCACCACAACCTTAAAAGCCATTGCTTATAAGGACGGCATGACCGACAGCGATGTGGCTTCCGGATTATATACGATCCAGTTGGAAAAAGTGGCAGCGCCTGTGTTTACCCCTGCTGCCGGAACGTATGCTACCGCACAATCGGTTACCATCACCAGCACAACTACAGGTGCCACCATCAGGTATACACTTGATGGTAGTACACCAACCCCTACCAACGGGATTGTTTATACCACTCCCGTTTCCATTGCTTCTACCGATACCCTGAAAGCCATTGCCTACAAAACAGGCATGACCGACAGCGATGTTACTACCGGCATTTATATCATTCAGGCTAAGGTTGCCACTCCGGCATTTTCACCTGTTCCCGGAACATATGCTACCGCTCAAACGGTTACCCTTTCCTGCGCTACTGCCGGAGCTGCTATCAAATATACCATTGATGGTACTGCCCCGAGTGCAACCAACGGAATCATCTATACCATTCCTTTAACTATTGGCTCTAACATTACCATTAAAGTATATGCTTATAAAACCGGCATGACCGACAGCGATATGGCTACGGGCGCTTACATCATCCAGGGTGGCAGTGGTAACGACAGCGACGGCGACGGCGTTCCCGACAATGAAGACGATTATCCTTTAGATCCTACCAGGGCTTTCGATAATTATTATCCGGCCAACGGAAACGGGAGCCTTGCTTTTGAAGACTTATGGCCAGGTAAAGGTGATTATGATATGAATGACGTGGTAACCGATTATCGTTTCAAGACGGTAACCAATGCTCAGAACCAATTGGTAGAGGTATTTCCAACCTTTATTGTAAAGGCTTCCGGCGCTGAACTTATCAACGGTTTTGGCTTCCAGTTGGCTAATACCACTATTCCATCAAGCGCTATTACCGTTACCGGTTACGACCTGCGCGAAAACTTTATCTCCCTGAATTCCGGTGGTACCGAAGCAGGACAGGAAAAAGCAACCATCATTGTTTTTGATAATATCTTTAACCTGCTGCCTCCTCCGGGTGTAGGTATCGGAGTGAATACTACTCCCGATGCTCCCTATGTGAAACCCGATACCATGAGTATGCATCTTGTCTTCACACCCAATACGTACACGTATAATCAACTGGATATTGCCAATTTCAATCCGTTTATCATTGTCAATTCGTCTAACGGAGCCAAAGTCAGGGGACACGAAGTGCATCTTCCCGATTATCCTCCAACGAGCTTAGCAGATAACAGCCTTTTTGGAACGGCTGAAGATAACAGCATACCGGCCGAAAACCGTTATTACAAAACATCGAATAACCTTCCCTGGGCAATCAATATTTACGAAAGCTTTGATTATCCCAAGGAAAGAGTCGACGTCCTTTCGACCTATCTACACTTTGCCGATTGGGCACAAAGTGGCGGCACGCTCTATCCCGACTGGTATAAAAACCTTTCAGGCTACCGGAATACCGAAAACATCTATACTCACGCCAAGTAATAAGTAAATTCTATAGAAACTTAAAAGGGCGCTTCCGCAAGGAGCGCCCTTTTTTGCTTAATGGACAAAGATGCTGTTACCGGGTTTAAAACTAATATTGGGCGTAATGGACATTTTTCAGGCTCTTTTTCCGTTTTTTTTTTACCCTGTAACGAGTAAAAATTACCGTATTCTCAGGTAAAAAATCTACAATATGCTGTCTTTATACGGGTTATTTGTAGATGTATTCAAATGCTTTACAATGAGTTACATCTATTAATAAACTATTTTCAAATATTTTTTTAAAACTGGTACATTTTCATATAAAATTGCGTACCTTAGCAGCTGATCTTTAAATTATAACTGCTATGAAAAAAATCTACTCTTTTTGTTTTTTACTATGGTTTATACCATGTACTTTGTTTGCCCAGGGACCGGCAATCACATTATCAAACGATACGCTTAATTTCGGAACGGTAATCGTTAATTCGGATGAAAGTGAAAGTTTTAATCTCTATAATAATGGACAAGAAAATGTTACGGTTTCGTTTGGTAATATATCCGGGTCTGGCTCCAGCTTCGTTTTATGGTACTCTGGCTCATCCTGGCAATTGGGGGCTGGAAGTTCATTAAATTTTTCAGTAACCTATCATCCCACCAACGTGGGTATACTCAATGCCGTTGCCACGATTTATACTCCCGATACCAACTACACCATGCATTTTATCGGGAATGCGGTTGCCGAAACTTATGCCATATTTGGAACTCTTCGTTATGCCAATGCATCCAATACTCCGCTGAATAATGTAACGGTAAACTTAATGAACAGCAGTGCTACGGTTGTGGCAACTACCGCAACAAGTATGTCGGGTAATTATAGTTTTGGAATGGTTGCCAACGGCGATTACACACTCCAGGTAATATCCCCCAAACCCTGGGGCGGCGTTAGTGCGGCAGATGTCCTGGCATACCGGAAACACATCGCCAACATCACTTCTTTATCAGGAATCTTTCTCGCTTCCGGCGACGTGAATGCTTCCGGTAGTTTAACCGCTTCCGATGTGCTTTTAATCAGCAAACGTATTGCAATGGTTACGACTTCATTTCCTGCCGGCGACTGGCTGTATGATTGCGCTCCCATTATGGTAAATGGCAGCAGTGTCGTTGAGGATTTCAACGGTCTGGTTTACGGCGATGCCAACGGATCGTACACTCCTCCTGCAAGATAAATTATCCATCATCATTTTCGGATGATATTCCCTATAAGGCCGTTTCGTCGATAGACAAAACGGCCTTTTATATGTATTAACTAATGAATGGCATTAATCTAATGAGTTTTAAAATCAGCCTGGTCAAGGTTTCAAACCCTGACCGGGTTATTGGCACTCATGGTATACTTTTCTGGAAAAGACCGAATCCATTTAAAATATCTTTACCATCATTTTAAAAAAGGCTGTATCCATTTAAAATATCTTTACCATCATTTTTATAATTGTCTGAGGTCTTTCAGATTTTCTTTATGAATCAGCAATAAAACCCCCGCAAACAATTACATAATTGTCCACCGTGTTAATCCTGTTAAGGTGTTTTAGCGCTGGCTGTTTATTCGCTTTCGTACTTCAGCGGCTTGGGCATCGCTTTCAGTTCATTGCCGGCACGATATGCCAATTTTGCATCCTTTGTTTGTGCAGGCGTAACTATTTTCTCCGCTGAACGTAACTTTCGATGCTTTACCAAGCGCACTAATTACCAAATCGGTAACCAATACCCGATTCGGTAATGATAAAAGTGGGATGGGTAAGATTCTCTTCCAGTTTTTTTCGTAACTGAGCCACAAAAACCCGCAAATATTGTGTTTGCCCGATGTAATGTTGTCCCCAGACTTCTTTTAATATAAACTGGTGGGTTAACACTTTTCCGGCATTTTTTGCCAAAAGGGCTAAGAGAGAGAATTCCGTGGAGGTAAGTTTAATTATTTCGTTGTTTTTCTTTACCAGATGCTTTGCCAGGTCAATGGTGAGTGTGCCGAAAGTTAACAGGGATTCGTTGCCGGGAGTCGTTGTCAGCCGCAAAGCCGAACGTATGCGCGCAAGCAGTTCGCCGGAGCGGAAAGGTTTGGTCAGATAATCGTTGGCTCCGTTATCCAGGGCATGGATGATGTCGTCCTCGGCGCTGCGAACCGATAAAATGATTATAGGTTTGTTGTACCATTCGCGCAATTTTTTCAGGATTTCCGCTCCATCGGCATCGGGCAATCCCAGGTCGAGAAGGATAAGCGAAGGTGAATACGAAGCGGCGGCAATTATCCCTTCATTTCCGGTAACGGCTTCAAAAATTTTATAGCCGCTGGCGCTGAGTGTAATTTCGAGCAGGCGTCGTATCTGCACCTCATCATCTATAATCAGTATCGAATATTCCGTTTCCATTTTTACATCATTGAACTATTTCAGACATTTCCGATTTGGGTGAAGGAATAACTACTGTTATCCGCGCACCACCATTCTCCCTGTTCTCGGCTTTCACTTTACCGTTGTGTGCCTCCACAAAGCCTTTAACAATGGATAATCCTAAGCCTGTGCCACCGGCTTTGGTGCCCTCAACCCGGTAAAATTTATTGAATATAAACGGCAGGGCATTTTCGGGAAAACCCGCTCCGCGGTCGGTTACCTGGAGAACAAAACTTTGATTATCGTAATACATTTTTATCCGGATCACCGTACCGGCAGGTGCATATTGTGTAGCATTGAAAACAAGATTGTGAAGCACTTGTTCGATAAGTCCGAAATCGAGCATTACTAAGGGCATGTCCATTGGAATTACCACATCTAATTTGAAAGGCAATAACTCCTGTTTCAATCCGTCGGTAACTTTATTTGCCAAGTCATGCACATCGCACCAGTCGAGGCGGGGAGTTATGCGTCCGCTTTCGAGGCGCGAAATGTTGAGCAGGTTTTCTATCAAACGGTTCAGCCGCTCGGAGGCGGTATAAATTTCCTTGTAAAGGGTGGTTTGTGTCTGGACTGTATGCTTTGAATATAAAAGCGTATCGGCGGCGCCCATGATGGTAGTTACGGGAATACGCAACTCATGAGAAACAGAGTTAAACAGCGTTTTATATAGTTTGTCCGATTCTTCTAAAATCAGCGACTTGTTAGCCATATCGTCGAGAAACTCTCTTTCAATGGCATTTGAAATCTGGGTAAGAAAAGTTTCCCAGAAAACCTCTTCGTCGCCTCTCAACGATTTGGGTTGTTTGATGGCGATCACCCCCAGTTTGATACGAGTTCCGGGAAGCGGATAAAATGTGAGCGCCGATGAAGGAAGCGTATCGGTAAACTTACCTGCTTTTTTATCATGACGGAACGACCAGGCCGCCACGCTGAAATCGTTTTCGGTAAAATCAAAGACTGGTACGGGACGAAGGGTATTTGTAAGTACGTTGTTCCCGTTTTGAAGTATGAAGGCGGTATCCAGCGAAAAATGTTTTTTGATGGCTTTTACAGCAACCTCCAACACTTCCTTCAGCCCCGATGCCTGCGAAAGCGCTCTGGTAAGGCGGTAAAGTGAATTGGTGCGTTCTTCACGGTCTCGGGTAAGGCGTTCCTGTCTGCGTACTTTTGATGTAAGAATACCATTGAGCAAAGCGATAAAAAAGAACATCCCGAGCATAAGGATATCTTCCGTCCGTGCGACATTCAGTGTAAATTTTGGTGGAATAAACAGGTAATTCCATACGGCGGAGCTCAGGGTGGAAGCAAGAAGTATGGGACCTATTCCCATAAAAGTTGCCAGGATGGAAACCACAAAAAGCAATATAAACGACACCACCTGATAACCGATAACATGGGCAAAGGGATAACAGACGACAGCCGTTAGTCCAATGGTTGCTACAGAAAGGAAATATTGCGACAGATGCGAGGTGAACGAAGGAATGGAAATATATTTGAAGAAATCATTTTTCTGTGCACGATCGGAGCCCAGAACATAAACATCAATATTTCCGCTATGCCGGATAAGGCGGTTGAGAAAATTGCCCAGGCTGAGAAAGGCGATAAGGTTCCGCTGACGGGGTTTGCCAATAATAATATGGGTGATGTTTTCCTTATGAGCAACATTCAGAATAGCACGAACAACATCGGGACCGGAAGTGGTAAGATAATCGGCTCCCAATTGTTTGGCAAGATTGATGTTTTTGCCTAATTGATCTTTTTGGCTTTCGGAAAGTTTTGTCAGTGGTTCCACATAAAGGGTAAGCAGGCTGGCGCCCATGGTATACGAAAGATTCTTTGCCCAGCGGATTAGTGTGGCTGATTGGGGACTTGGTCCGATAACAGCCAAAAGATGAAGTCCCGATTTCCAGGGTCCGGGAATTCGTTTCTGCTGCATATACAAACGCACCTGCTTGTCAACACGGTCGGCAACAAGACGAAGCGCCATTTCGCGCAAAGCGGTAATGTTGCCTTTGCGGAAAAAGTTTTGCATAGCCGCCAGCGAATGTTCGGGAACATAGATTTTGCCTTCCGACAGTCTTTCAAGCAATTCGTCGGGGGTAAGGTCAACCAGTTCTACCTCGTCGGCTTTTTCAAAAATTTCATCAGGAAGGGATTCACGGATAATTACGCCGGTAATCTGTGAAACGGTATCGCCGCGGCTTTCCAGATGCTGGACATTAACCGTGGAATAAACATCAATACCGTTGTTAAGGATTTCCTGCACATCCTGGAAGCGTTTGCTGTGGCGGCTTCCGGGGGCATTGCTGTGAGCCAGTTCGTCCACCAATACCACCTGAGGATGTCGTAACAGCACAGCATCAAGATCCATTTCCTGCAAAAGAGTTCCTTTGTATGGATATTCTTTCCGCGGAATGATTTCCAATCCTTCGAGCAATTGCTCGGTTTCTGCCCGCTGGTGGGTTTCCACATATCCGACTACTACATCTACTCCCTTCGACCGGTCTATCTGTGCCACCTTAAGCATAGAATAAGTCTTACCCACGCCGGCGCACATCCCAAAGAAAATCTTCAGTTTTCCCTGGTTTCTTTTTTCATCCTCCTGTTTCAGCGAAGCTAACAGTTCATCAGGATCGGGACGTATCGTATCGTAGGGATTCATCGGATAGAATTAATTTCCAAATTTAATAATAAAACGTTTACCCGGCTTTGACCGAACAAATCAAATTGTGGTTCTTCGATCAGATTACCTATTATTTTCAACATTTGCTGACGCTGGTTTTGGTTAAAATTTCTTGCTTTAGCCACACGGTCAACCTGCAAATATACTGCTTCGGGCGAAATATGCGGATCCAAACCGCTGGCAGAAGCCATCAGCATTTCAGAAGAAATAACGGAATTTTTCGTAAGTCCATTTTTATTTATAAGATCTTTGCGTCGTTCTAAAATTAGTTTTTGAAGCTTTGCGCTGGTAGGTCCGTAATTGGAAGCGCCCGAAGGCAAAGGATTATAGTCGACTGCCGAAGGTCTTGGCCAAAAATAAGCAACGCTATCGAATTTCTGACCTATCAGTTTGCTGCCAACAACTTTTCCATTGATTTTTATCAGGCTTCCGTTGGATTGGTTTGGAAATACAAATTTTGAAAAAGCCGTGATAGCAAGAGGATATAATATCCCTGTGAGAAGAGTCATCAGCAACAACATTTTTAAGGAAATCCAAAGTGTTTTCATCACTTAATTTTTTCAAAGGTTAATAATTAAATCAATCAGTTTAATACCAATAAAGGGAGCAATCAGTCCGCCTAAACCGTAAATAAAAAGGTTGCGCGATAACACGGCATTAGCCGATAGCGGCCGGTAAGGTACTCCTTTTAATGCAAGCGGAATCAGTGCAATAATGATCAGGGCATTGAAGATAATGGCGCTGAGAATGGCGCTTTGCGGCGTGCCCAATTGCATAATGTTAAGTGCTGCCATTGGCCCGGTTTTAAAACCCGTAGCATATAATGTGGTGGCAATGGCCGGAATAATAGCAAAATACTTGGAAACATCGTTGGCAATACTAAATGTGGTCAACGCGCCGCGGGTCATCAACAGTTGCTTGCCAACTTCTACCACTTCGATGAGTTTGGTTGGATTGCTGTCGAGGTCCACCATGTTTCCGGCTTCGCGGGCAGCCTGTGTTCCGGTGTTCATGGCAATTCCAACATCTGCCTGAGCCAGGGCAGGAGCATCGTTGGTTCCATCGCCTATCATGCCTACCAGGCGGCCATTAGCCTGTTCCTGCCGGATGCGGTTGAGCTTGTCTTCCGGTTTTGCTTCGGCTAAAAAATCATCTACACCGGCTTCGGCGGCAATGGCAGCAGCCGTCAGCGGATTATCGCCGGTAACCATCACCGTGCGAATACCCATATTCCGAAGCTGGACAAAACGTTGCTTGATTCCTCCTTTTACAATATCTTTCAGATGAATAACGCCCAATACTTTATTGTTTTCGGCAACCACCAGAGGAGTAGCTCCGGCACGGGCGAGACTGGTTACGGTTTCTTCTACTTTTTTAGGAAAAAAGCCATTCCGCTGTTCGATAAATTTGCGCAAAGCCGAGGCAGAACCTTTGCGTATGGAATGTATTTCATCGTTGCTGCCGGTGATGTCCACACCGCTCATCTGCGTTTGAGCAGTAAAAGGAATAAAAACGGCTTCAAGCCGGTTGATGTTACGCCCGCGGAGTCCAAACTTTTCTTTGGCAAGCACCACTATCGAACGACCTTCGGGGGTTTCATCGGCTAAAGACGAAAGCTGGGCTGCATCGGCAAGTTCTTCTAAAGTAATGCCTTCGGCAGGAATAAAATCGGTGGCCATGCGGTTGCCCAAAGTGATGGTGCCTGTTTTATCAAGCAATAGTACATCTACATCGCCGGCAGCTTCGACGGCCCGTCCGCTGGTGGCAATAACATTTCGCTGAAGCAGCCTGTCCATACCGCTTATTCCAATGGCGCTGAGCAATCCACCGATAGTGGTTGGTATCAGGCAAACCAGCAAAGCAATCAAAACGGTAAGTGAAAGGTTGGGAGCCGACGGTGTACCGGAAGCATTAAGGCTGTACCGGAAAAAAGCAGGTAGCGTAATAACCGCCAGGATAAAAATGATGGTAAGTCCGATCAGAAGGATGGTAAGAGCAATTTCATTGGGTGTTTTCTGCCGTTTAGCACCTTCCACCAGCGAGATGATGCGGTCGATAAAGGTATTTCCCTGTTCGGAGGTAACCCGGATAATAATGCGGTCGCTGATCACTTTGGTGCCTCCGGTAACGGCGCTTCGGTCTCCGCCACTTTCGCGAATTACCGGAGCCGATTCGCCGGTAATCGCCGATTCATCTACGCTGGCAATTCCTTCTATCACCTCGCCGTCGGCGGGAATCTGGTCGCCGGTTTCGCAAACTACAATATCGCCTTTGGCTAACTCCGTTGCCAAAACCGGTACTTCATGATGATTAACCATTTTACGTGCCATGGTTTGGGTGCGGTTTTTCTTCAGACTTTCGGCCTGGGCTTTTCCTCTGCCTTCGGCAATGGCTTCCGAAAAATTGGCAAACAACACGGTAAACCAAAGCCATAATGATATTTGTAGATCAAATCCCAGTTTGCTATTCCAACCAATCAAATCAAAGATGGTTACTACTGTGGTTGCCAAGGCTCCCAGTCCAACCAGAAAAATAACCGGATTCCTTATCAATTGCGCCGGGTTGAGCTTGATCAGGGAAGCTTTTAATGCTACCAGAATAATTTTTTTATTAAAAAGACTGATATTTTGTTTCAGTTTCATTGTTTTACAGTTTTAAAAAGTGATACCGCTGTGCATAAGTAATTGTTCGACACCGGGACCTAAAGAAATCGCAGGAAAAAAAGTCAATCCGCCGACGATGATAATCACACCAATGAGCAACATCAGGAAAAGGCTGTTGTCGGTTCGGAAAGTGCCTGCCGAAGGCGGTGTAATTTTTTTACGACCCAAACTGCCTGCAATAGCCAGTACCGGAATAATAATACCAAAACGTCCGATAAGCATGCCAATACCGATTAAAATATTATAAAAAGGGGTGTTGGCATTTAGTCCTGCAAAGGCGCTTCCGTTATTTCCGGCAGCAGAGCTGAAGGCATAAAGGATTTCGGACAAACCATGAGGCCCGGCATTGTTTAATCCGGCCAAACCGGAACCGGTAGTGCAGGCTAACGCCGAAAACAACAGGATGACAACACTGGGAGCGAGTACCGCCACCATTATCATTTTCATTTCAAAGGCTTCTATCTTTTTTCCAAGATATTCGGGCGTACGACCTACCATTAAACCGGCAATGAACACGGTAAGGATGACAAAAATGATCATCCCATATAAACCCGCACCAACGCCACCGAAAATAACTTCACCCAACATCATATTAATCATAGCTACCATTCCCGACAAAGGAGAAAGGCTGTCGTGCATCGCATTGACGCTGCCGCTGGACGCGGCTGTGGTAACCACCGACCACAGCACACTATTCGATACGCCCAGCCTTGTTTCTTTTCCTTCCATCGGCAGGTAATGCCCGATAACCGGATTGTAAGCATATTCCGAAATCAGCGAGATAACCAGTCCGGCCACAAGCAATACCATCATGGCATTGAACAGCGTCCAGCCATGACGTACTGATCCTGTAAGTTTTCCATACGTAAAAGTTAAAGATGCCGGAATAAGCAGTATGGCTAACATTTCAATAAAGTTGGTAAACGGCGTTGGATTTTCGAAAGGATGAGCGCTGTTGGCATTGAAAAAACCACCTCCGTTGGTGCCCAATTGTTTGATGGCAATCTGTGAAGCTGCCGGCCCCATGGGAATCAACTGCTCATTTCCCTGAAGAGTATGTGCTTTAACATAAGGTGTGAAATTTTGAACCACGCCCTGTCCAACCAGCAAAATGGCAACGATAACCGACAACGGCAAAAGGATGTATAAAACTGTCCGTGTACTGTCGACCCAGAAATTACCCAGATTATCAGTGGTTTTTTCTGTAATTCCGCGTATCAGTGCTATCAGCACGGCCATTCCTGTGGCTGCACTTACAAAGTTTTGCACCGTAAGTCCCACCAATTGTACAAAATAACTTAGTGTAGTTTCGCCGGAATAGGACTGCCAATTGGTGTTGGTCATAAAACTTACAGCAGTATTAAAAGCTAAATGCCACGAAGTATCTGGAAGCTTTTGCGGATTCAGCGGCAGCGACGACTGAAACAGTTGAAGCAGAAAAACTACCAGAAAACCCATCAGGTTAAAAAGCAACAGGCTCCAGGTATAAGTTTTCCAGTTCATCCCTTCAGCAGGGTTTACTCCGGTGATTTTATAAATCCAGCGTTCGGGACGACCTTCCAGAAACAACATCCCATGTTTTTCATCTTTATACACCTTTGCCATGTAATTGCCCAGCAAAGGGATAAGTCCGATAAGGCAAATGAAAAATAATATAATTTGAAGATAGTCTAATGCTGTCATTGCTTTTAGTTATTGAAAAAATGTTTTAATCCCATTTTGTGTCCGATGCCATAGCCTAACAAGAAAATGATGGCTAATCCTGCGAAGTAGACAAGAATGATGAACCCGTTCCGAAAATGATTTCCTCTGGTCAGCAATTCGGGTACAACGACCAGTAATTTAGATGCGAATAGTTTGATTGCCGTTTCCATACGATTGATTATTTGGACGCAACAAAATTATCCTGTATATTATAAAGAAGATGTTAAGATTGTACGGAAAGGCATAAAGATTTTATAAAGATCTTTATCCCAAAACCGTTTAATGGATGGTTAAATTCAGGAATCTCTCTGAAATTATTGCAGGAGCAGTATGGCGGTTACATTATTCTTGATAGTTGTCAGGAAAACCTTCAATGTCATTATCAATATCGTTCAGTTTGTTCATCGTTTCCTTGTACAAATGTAAACGGAAAGAGAAAATAGCCGACAATTTTTTAAAAAGAATTTAAATCCGATGATGAATAAAACCAGGTTGGATAAGCCGTTTTACTATAGAGTCGCTTTTGCCAGTATTTTAATGTCTTTTACTTCTAAATTATTTCTTGAATAACCAATTAATGAAGAATTTATCATGGCTGTTGCCAAATCCTTAAGCGTTATCACATAATTGGGAGTAATCATTTTCATTAAAGAAAATAACCATCCGAGATACTTGTAGGTTTTGTAATACGTTTGGGAGGGTTTCAATGGTAAAAATGGTATAATACTGAAAGGGCGAAAATTATACACCTGCCTGAATGATAGTTTCATTAAATCGTTTTCGGTTTTGCCTTTTACACGTGCCCACATCGTTCGTCCCTTCTCAGTGCTATCGGTACCGGCGCCCGAAATGTAGCAGAATGTCATACCGGGGTTAAGCGTTGCAAGTGTTGTGGCAAAATTCAGTGTCAAGGTATAAGTCAATTTGGTGTACTCGGCTTCGTTTTTTCCTAAAGAAGTAACTCCAAGACAAAAGTAACAGGCATTATAGCCTTTTAGCCTGTCGCCCAGCGACGTAATATCGAAGAAATTGCCGTGGATGATTTCTGTTAGTTTAGGATGTGAATAACCGCACGGTTTGCGGGTTATTACCAAAACCTTTTCTACATCAGCGTGTTTCAAACATTCGTGAAGAACACCTTCGCCAACCATTCCGGTGGCACCTGTAATAATGACATTTAGTTTATCCATTGATTTTTATTAGTTTATCTGCAAATGCCTTTTAATAAAATCAACAATTTCATCCATTGCTTCTGTAGCTTCCTTAAACATCGGAGCTAATAAAGGATAACAATGAACCATTCCAATCCCAGGTTTGAATGTTATGTCAACTCCTGCGTTCTTTGCTTTTACATAGAACTTTTCTCCGTCTTCAAACAATTCATCATCAACCCCTGAATTGATTAATATTGGTGGCAATCCTTTTAAATCGCCAAATAAAGGTGATATAAGCGGAAAAGCTGCCTGGTTATTGCCAGCATAATACTTGCTAAAAACATTCCATGAGTTGAAAGGGGCCAGCGATACTTTATTTTTGGTTTTATAAGAATCACTTGAGCAGGTTAGGTCGGTCCATGGCGAAATGGCAACGGCCGCAACAGGTAAAGCAATATTACGCTCTTTTAAAGCAAGAAGAATCGCCAAGCATAAGCCACCACCGGCCGATTCGCCTGCAATAATGATATTTTCAGGTTTAAATCCAGAGGTAAGCACCCATTGATATATTTTTACAGAATCTTCCAAGGCGGCAGGAAAAGGATGTTCAGGAGCGAGCCTATATTCATAAGTTAAATTGGTAACTCCGGTATTCATTGCGAATTTTGAAACAAATCCTCTGTGGTCGCTACAAGAACCAGACACATAACCACCACCATTAACATATAAAATAACTTTCTTTGAATCGGCTCCGTTTGGTATCAGCCATTCGGATTTAATTCCTTCAATAAGCTGTTCTTTAACCGTTATTTCTTTAGGTATCTTCGCGTATCTGCTTGCTCCCTTTTCGCATTGTTCTCTAAAACCAGCAATAGAAGTATTAAAATCGAAAACTTCTTTTTTACATTTGCCTTGAAAAAGATGCCTGTTCCTTAGCAAAAAGTTGAACATCCTGCTTTTAAAACTTGTCATTGGTTTATTTTTTGTCAGAATTTTTCTATCCCGTTAAGTTGTTTAACTTAATAACATAATGGCATTTTATTCATCGTTTCTGCGTACAAATGTAAACAGAAAGAGATAATAGCCAACAATTTGTTGAAAAACATTATAAAACCGGAATATCCAAATGATGAAAAGAACCGGATTGAACTAAATCGTTTTACTTTGGAAATTCCTTTTAATTATGTTCACCATTGCATCACAAATCTGTGCATTCTGGTTGATGTCAGGCTCCGGAATATTCAAAGATGCGTCAATCATTATTTACCAAATCTCATTGGATTTATAAAATCGTATTATCGTAATTCAATTTTATGATTTTTTTTCTTTTTTAAAGTATGACGCGAATATCCTTTCGAGTGGATACTAATATTTCCATCTACTTCAAATACTGCCTGATCGACTTCACTGATATTCTCTGCACCATGTTCCCGTATGGCTTCCTCCAGTTCTTCCCGGCTTAATTGAATCTTGGCTAAATTTTGTTCCAGCAATCGTCCCTTATAAATAAGCAATTGGGGATGACCTTGAATAGATTGACTGAAATATGGAAATTTATACAATGCTTTTTTGAAAATGTAATTCACAACAAATAAAGAGGCAGCAGCAATAATTCCTCCCAACAAGCTTGAATCGGAACCAACCATTGCATTTTGAACGGAATTACTTATCAGTAAAACAAAGACTAAATCTAAAACGGATAATTGCGCAAGTTCTTTCTTTCCAAATATACGAATGGCAATAATGATAAACAGATAAACAACAAAACAACTTACAATTATTTTCCCATAACCTAAAACAGAGAGCATATTTTTATACTTTAATTTACCTGAATCAATAACTTAAACGTATGGCGAAGTAATTTGTTTAAACGTATCATAAAACGTATATTCAATAATATTCTCACGGTTGCACTCAACGGTCGGCGCTATGTGCCGTGCAGAATATTGTGGACGTGAACCTATCGCCCGTTACAAAATTGGCCAGCGAGAACAGAACCTGCAAATTGCGCTAAAACCCACATGACGTACAACCACTTATTGTGCTTAGTTCTTATTTCTCTTCATGTCTTTTTTATAATTCTTCATCATTTTTCCAAATTCTTTATCCTTTTTTCGTCTTTCTTCTGCTGTTGATTCAAAATGTGCTTTCTCTCTTTCCATTTTCAGGTAATTTTCATACGACGCTTCGTCTATTTCTCCTTTTTCTACGGCTTCAATAACCGAACAACCTATTTCGTTGGTGTGTGTGCAATCTTTGAACTTACAATATTGCGAAAGGTCAACAATTTTGCCGAAAGTGATTTCCAATCCACTGGCTGAATCGGCAATACCTACTTCCCTCATCCCCGGATTGTCAATTAATATTCCGCCATTTTCTAAAACGATTAATTCCCTGTGGCTTGTAACATGTCTTCCTTTGTTTGTACTCTGGCTTATTGTATCAGTTCGCATTACAGGTTTGCCCGAAAGATTATTTAATAGTGTAGATTTTCCCACACCCGACGAACCAAGCATGCAATACGTTTTACCTTGCTCAATAAACCTATTAATTTCCTCATATCCATCCTGAGTTTCATTACTTATAGCAATTATTGGAACATTTTCAATCCGGGTTTTTATGTTTTCCAATATCTCAGAAATCTGATCCCTATTTACTAAATCCGTTTTACTTAGCACAATTATAGGACTTACCTTTGATGAGTTACAAATGGTTAGATATCTTTCCAGCCTGTTGATATTAAAATCCCTGTCAATGGCCTGGACTAAAAAAGCATAATCAATATTTGTTGCTATTATCTGAATTTCTCCAAATTGTCCAACTGCCTGCCTTTTAATGATTGAGAATCGTGGTAATATTTTGTGAATTATTGCAAATTCAGCGTCATAAGTTATCAAAGCAACCCAATCTCCAACGGCTGGAAAATCTTCACGACTTCTTGCAGCAAAACGCATATTACCAATTATCTCCGCTTCAAATTCGCCCGTAGTTGTCGTAACTTTATATCGTTCCTTATGTTCTTCAACAACCCTTCCTATCTCAAAGCTTTTAAGATTATTGTCTATCCTGAATTTCTCAAGTTTGTTATTATATCCAAGGTCTTCTAATTTCATTATTTTATCTATTATGCAGGATGTTTTAGTATTAAACACAGAAGCTGCCAAAGCGCATGGGCGTGGTTAGGCAACGTAGTTGTTTATTAATGTTTAAACTGAGTGTCGGTTATCCGTTTTTCTTTATAAGGAAATTGCTTTTCAAATTCAATTAATTCATCGGGATGGGTTTCGAATGCATTGTCTTCAAAAAATCTTCCTTTTACATTGTCTAATCCATTGCATTGTAGCTCTAATGCCATAAATGGTTCAAAATTTTGATAATCTTTTGTTGTTATGCTATATTCCTGTGCATTTCTAAATCCGAAACGATGATAATATTCCGGATTTCCAAAAAGAATCATGCCCCGGTGTCCTGATTCTTTTGCCACTTTAATTGATTCATTTAAAAGTTTAGAACCTATTCCCTGTTTTTGAAAATTTGGCAATACGGATAAGGGTCCTACACACAAAATTTCATGTTCATTATTAAGTGAATCTACAACTTTAGCTTTTGTTGATATTATGTGCCCAATAATTTCATTTTCAAAAATTGCAATAAGGTCAAGATTGCTGATATAGCTCTTATTATTTCTAAGGGTATGCAAAACCAAATGTTCATCGCATCCTGGCTTGTAAAGATTCCAAAATGATTCTCTGGTAATATTTTCTGTCTGGGGAAAATCCTTTTCTGTTGTTCTTTGAATACGTACTTCCATAATTGTTATTGTTCTAATCTTTGTGTTTTTTACAATGTTGCCTGACGTAATAGCGTTTTATTCAGTTTTCAGGTACAAATATAAATAGAAAGAGAGAATAGCCAATAAATTATATCCGGATTATCCAATGTTTTCTTTGTGGAATTACAAATCCAACCATATTGGAGCCGAATTCCGATATTTTATTGTAAAAGCTTAGCTTGTAGTATTTATTATTTCTTTTCTTTCTTTCTTTGGAATGAAATAAATAAACCAGATAAACCATAAAAACCATAATGCTTCCTTCCAGTCGCCTTTTGTAATTGCAGGCGTACCAAGAAAGCCGAGAAATCCAAAAAATCCCTGTGTCCATTTAATGTCTTTCATCTGTTATAATCTTTTCTTAGGTGATAATAAAATGATATTTTCCACTCTGCCGGGTCACAATTACGGATATTTGATATTGTTTAACCGGATTAAATTATTGCTTCTTATGGTTAAAAATTCTATGATTAGTCTTTTTTTCTGTTGTTTTTAATTTCAGTACACCATTTCCAATTTCAAAAGGAAAGGTATAACCACATAATACCGGATTTCCTCTTACTCTTCCGGGAGTCCATTTTAAATTAGACTTCAATGCTTCTGTTATCTTATTGCTTATCAAAGTATCTGGCGATCTGATAATAAAATAATCGTATGTATTGCCTATGCAATCAACAACCAAAGAAATAACCAATAACCCATCTTTATGAACAGGTATCTGATTTAACGAATCATTAAGTATTCTCTCTAATTCTTTATTCTCTAAATTATATTTAGGCATTTCTTCACATATTATGAAAGTTTCGTGACTTGAACTATCACATAAAGGATCTATCTTTTTCCCTCTTTGATTTTGAGCATCGACATTATTATAAAAGAAAGAAAATAGAATGGTGAAAACTAAAAACTTATTCATATAGCCTTATTTTAAGGATTTATAATTTAATACCAGATGTTTGATATTATTTTAAGCCATGTTTATTGTTATTACTCTTTTGATTTTTTTTGCCTTAACCATTTATTGTATTCGTATGCAATCAAAAACAGATCCTTCATTCTGTATGTTTTATTATGGATTTTTTTCGACAATTCAGGATAATCATTAAAAAAATCACCAACACGTTTTTTAAAGCTAAGTGGTCTTACTACAATAGATTGTCCGTCGGGTTTTTCATAAATAAAAGCTTCATCAGACATAGTACTTATCTTACAATGGAAATAATATATCTTTAAGCTGTCATTTAATAATAAGCCCATAAATATTCTATAATCTCCCAATAATTTAGGATAAAAAAACAGACTATCTGCATAAAAACATTTTACCTCATACCCGTCGTAAACTTTTCTTTTATTATTTACGGGATTTTTAAATCCAATATACCGGTAATCAGAATTGTTAATGAAGAGAGACCCTTTTAATGTATCTCCAGTGTTAAGCACAATAAATCCGTTCTTAAATCTTATTCCTATGAGTTCATCCAAAACTTGTCCCTTACAGTTCAAGTTTAGAATCAACAAAAACGTAATCAACAAAAAGCATAATTTTTTCATAAATCTTTCAATAGGATGAGGTGGTGTTAGCAGTTTTACCACTACTTATTAATTAGCCGGGCAGATTATTCACTTTTCTATATAATTTTCAGTTTAAAAATCACCATCGGTTGTTGTCCGGCATTACAAAAATAAAAAAAATAGTTGATTGGAGATTAGAATTAGATTGTGCCTAGTTATTCTTTAATTGCTTTACTTTTTTCGAACCAGAATCTATTTATTTCATGAGAGGGAATGGCTGCATAATAAGGTATTTTACTCTGCTTATACCATTCTTGTTCCTCTAGTTGTTGAGTTACTATTCCCAAAATTGTACCCATTTTATCAATAATAGGGCTACCACTATTACCTGGATTTGTTTTAGCACTAAAAATAAATAATGAATCACCCCAATAGTTCTTCACAAAGGAATTTATTTCCCCAAGATGAAATAATGGGTAGGCTGCTTGTGTTGTTGGAATAGGAGGATACCCAATTGTCAAAATATCTTCAAGTACTTTCAGATTCGTATTTAGAACAAATGATTCCGCATTATCAATTTTGTTTTTAGGTAAAATAAATGCTAAATCATTTTTATTATCCTCAATAATTTTTTCAAACTCGACAATTTCCTCTTTTTCACTTTTAACTATTATTTTATCTGCATTCTCAACAACATGCCTGTTAGTTAAAATCACATAGTTACCTTCAAAGTTCAGTAAAAACCCATTTCCAATTGAAACATCTCCATTTTTAAAATGCTCAATTTTAAAAACGGATGGTAAATACCTTTCAATTATATAGTCAAAACCAAACAATTTATTAAACAGTAAACCATTCGAATAATAAAATTGAGATAGAGCATCATTGACTATATACAATTTGTGTGTATTATTTATTGTATTTGGCTCCATCTTTAGAAGAAGTAAATTTTCAGTGAGTGCTTCTAAGATTAAATCGAAGGGTTGTATAGGTACACCGTCAACTAATTTTTTTGATGTCGCATACGTCAAAAAATCATCTCTTGTTAGGTACCCTTGATTCAAATATATTTCGTGATTATGAATTAACTTTAAAAGTGTATCATCTTTGCAAGAATTTTTTATTTCTTCAAAATATGCTGGATCTGTTGCTTTAGAGGTATAAAAATTAACTACCAATGTAATTAAATCTTTATATTGTCGTAGTACTTGATATTTCATATGGTTTATTGTTATTTTAATGCCCAATAACGATTACATAACTCCCAAATGGCAATTATTTTGTAATTAATTATTAATTTTTTCATCCACAAATATAAAAATATTTTAAATATTCAAATTATCTAAGGGCTTTTTTATTTTATCAATGATTAAAGACCATTGCAAGGCAAAAATGCGTATAAAATATTATATTAGTGTTATTTATAACAATGAATTTGTTATATTTGTAGCATGAAAAATGAGAAACACATAGGCTTTGCTGATTTAGCAGCAGAAAGAAGGAAAGTAAAGACAGAATTTTTTGATCAGGTAAATACATTGATCGATTGGCGACTTATTTCCAATATTATCAATAAGCACTATCAAAAAGGAGAAAGTGTAAGTGGACGTCCGGCTTATGAAGGGCTATTACTTTTTAAAATATGTCTTTTGGAGACCTGGTATAATTTGAGTGATTATGAAGTAGAAGACCAGGTAAATGACAGAATATCCTTCAGTCGTTTTGTAGGATTAAGTATAGATGACAAATGTCCCGATCATAGTGTTATCAGTCGTTTTCGTACCGAACTTACCCAAAAGAATGTGTACGAAAAATTATTCAAAGCGATGAATAAACAATTAGAGAAAAAGAAAATACTGGTTAAGGGAGGAGTCATTGTAGATGCGAGTATTACCGATAGTCCAAGAAAGCCAAAGGGGAAAACGGAATATGAAATAGTAGAAGATCGTCAGCAAGAGCCAAAGGAGGAAGAAAGAGAAAAAGAAGCCTCACAATTTAAATTGATAAAGAAGACCCAGCCAGGAGTTGATTCCGAAGGCAGATGGGTAAAAAAAGCCGGGAAGCTCCGGTTTGGATATAAAAAACATACGATTACTGATGTCAATGGGTTAATCTTGGGAGTACTTACCACCTCGGCTAATGTGAATGAAATAAGCAATTTGGAGCAGGTATTGGATACATGTGAATTAACGGAAAGGACTTGGGTAAAAGCAGACAAAGGATATAAAAGTAAAAAGAACGATACAATATTACAGCAGAAACGACTTCGTAATCATATAATGAATAAAGCAGCCAAAAATAGAAAGTTAACAGAAAGAGAAATACAATTCAACAAAATAGTGAGTAAAACCCGGTATAAAGTAGAACGGACATTTGGGTCAATAAAACGATGGTTTGGTGGAGGAGTAGCCCGTTATGTGGGGTTGTCAAAAATGCATACCCAACATCTGATGGAAGCTATTGCATACAACTTATACCGTTCACCTGGGATCATTATGTCCCAATGCTAAAAATGAGGAGAAAATTCCTCATTTACAGCAATATTATAGAGATAAGGAGAATAAAAAACGGCAAAAAAAACATTTTAATGGTATAAAACTAAATATCTTCAGTAAAAAAACAAGAAAATTCACTCTCGCTTTATTTTGCAACGGTCTTGATTAGTAAATTTAAAAAATAAACCCCGTCAGAGTTTTTAATCCCTGACGGGGTTGTTCTATATTTCACTTTCTTATTTTATTAGCTTACATTTTGTCTATTATCGGCTTAAATAATTAATAACTGGCAATTATTTCAGGGAGCTACCGTAGGATTGGCTTCGGTAGTATTGTCTCCATTATCTCCGTACCTGTTTTTATAGATTACTCCCCATTGGCTGCATTGTACACGGCGTGCTGCAGGCTCACTCTTGCGGAAATAAAATTCCACTTCATCCCATAAATCTTTAATCAGATCATCGGCTTCGTCGCGGAGTTCCTGTATTCCCTCCTGCTCCTTGGTCAAACCAATTTGTTTATCCGATTTTTGTTTCTGGGCAACTTTATAATTTTCCAATGCATCTTTTACTTCTTCAGCCGAAGGCATGGACATCGGTTTTCCTCCCTGGGCTATGCGGGTAGCTTCTCCGCTAACAATTTTATCGCCCCATTCCAGGATATCGTTTTCTGTGATCAGTGAAGGAATATCCATGCTTTCGATACCTAATCCATACAATCTCCTTTCCGAAATAGTAAAAGTACCACGTTCAATTCCATTATTAAATGTATGGAAAAAATGTGAAATAATCTTTTTTACGAAATCTTTGGGTATATTTTTTTGCTTGGTGGCGCTGCTTCGGTCCGAAAAAGCAAGATCCCGGTTTTTATATGCCGTTGAATATACCGGCATAAATTTTTTTAAGTGTTCAGCAGTTTCATTTAAGAAGATTTTTGCAGCATCTTCTCTTATTTCTCCCTGGGGAGTGAAGATTAATTTAGACATACGATTAATCACGCTATTGCGATCGGTATCATTGTTTGGTCTGAGAATGTAAGGCATAATTACCTCCTTTTTATGGGTTTAACATTGCAATTTTTTTTAAGAAATTTTAACACTGTAAAGATAATAATTTTTATTTTTAGCGTTTGCAAAATATTTGAATATAAAATGTTAAAAATTGTTAAAATTTATACTGTGTTTAACTACTAAGTAATAGTACCTATAAATTGTCGTATAATTAAATTTGGAAACCTTAAAAATAGAACACGGATTTTTACTGAAAATAGCGGATTAAAAACGGATTTTAATTCCGACAAGCCGGAATGATTTTCAAATATATCCGTTCTTATTATTCATGCTCGCATGAATAAAATCAGCGTTAAATCTGTTTGTATTATGATCAGCGTTCATCTGTTTTTTTCCGTGGAATCCGCGTCCTATTCTTTTTTGATATACGACATTCTATTTGTCCAATTACTTAAAAATAAATCAGAATCACACTTTGAAATTTGATTTTAGTCAAAAAGTGTAGTAATGATTATTAGTATGTTCCGTTATATTTTCAACAGAGCATGCTTTGCGGTTCTCTGCGCAATTCTTTGCGATTCTCAGCGGTAAAAAAGATTTAAACGCAGAGAATACACTAAAGTTTTTCGCAAAGGACCGCAGAGAATTTTTATTAATAAGTTGTTTGCGTAAAACATCAGATAATCACTAAACTATAAATAAGTAGTTTTCTGAAAATAGGGCATTATTTATATTTCAAAATAATACATCATTAAAAATTCGTCATTATTTGGGAGAAATAATGGCGAGTTGAAAAAAATTCATTATTATTTGGGAGAAATAATGGCGAGTTGAAAATAATTCATCGTTATTTGGGAGAAATAATGGCGAGTTGAAAAAAATTCATTATTATTTGGGAGAAATAATGGCGAGTTGAAAATAATTCATCGTTATTTGGGAGAAATAATGGCGAGTTGAAAAAATTTCATCGTTATTTGGGGGAAATAATGGCGAGTTGAAAAAAATTCATCATTATTTGGGCGAAATAATGGCAACTTAAAGCCGATAAGGCATATTTTAAAAATAAAAAATTTAATATTTCCCTGATATCTGATGGTTTATATTTTTGTTTGAATTTATCCTTGACAGAGCTCGAAGCCCTGTCAGGGGTAAATGTTGGGTTAAAGTCGTTTTAGTTCACAAACTGGCGTGCATAGTATTTTGCCGTCAGTTTTTCGCCGGTAGCCTTTTCAATCATTTCGTTCCAGGGATAACGGGCTCCGGGCATAAAGACGTTATCGATTAAATATTTGCCGGCTTCGGGCTTATTGGCAAAACTCTGATTCTTGAAATCGTCGGATTTAATAACATTCTTCGTGATGTAGTAATACAACTGCGAAGCTAACAGTTCGCCAAGCAGATAATTGTGGTAGTAGCACGGATAGGTGGCTACATGGATTTTAGATGCCCAGTCGGGTTGATTACGGTTTTCGGGACGCTTGATCATCTGGTATTTTTCCACCAGGTTCCACCATAATGCATTCAGATCCTGGTCGGGATTTTCGTACATGCTTTTTTCGAAACGATACATCACCTGTACCCAGCGGCTGAAGACTAATTGTTGCAGGCGAAGGGTTTTGTGGCAATCGGGGGCGATTTTATCTTTTTCCGGTCCGTCGATACATTTCATATCAAAGAGCCATTGCGGATTGGTCGAAAAACGTCCGAACATTTCGGCTATGGCTTCGGTGGTGAAGGTATGTGCCGGATTGCGCAGTGTGAATGGCAATTTCTGGTCAATATATTTGTCGTAAACGCCGTGTCCGCATTCGTGAAGCAGGGTTCCCTGCCAGTTGGCATCGTTCACCACGTTGCAAAGCACACGTATATCCTGAATATTATCAATGTCGATGCAGTAAGCATGTTGGTTTTTGCCCGCTTTGGCGTACAGATCGCTATGCTTCATGATATCCTCTACGTCCATACCGACACTTTTGTAATATTCTTTGGTCAGAACGGTTACATCCTTGCCTTTGTAGTATTTATCGATATCTACGGTGAAAATCTGCGGGGCTTCCTGGAAGAAACGATCCTGGTAGTTCCAGGGCATTAATTGTTCCTTTTTCAGGTTGAATTTTTTGGCAAGATAAGTGTCGATCTCATCTTTTTGCTGGGCATAGGCCTGACGGGTAAGGCTGTCGAGTTCGTCGAATATCCGGCTGATTTCCTCGGGATCCTGTTCGCTGAGTTTTAAACTCATTTCATGATAATTGTTAAACCCGAGTTCTTTGGCAATTTCGTTGCGTAGCTTCACTAATTTAATAATATCATTGGAAACAAGCGGTCCGATATTTTTATGAGCCAGCCAAGCTTCGCGGCATTCGTCCGATTTAACGGATTTCTTCAGTATGGTTTCAATATCGTTATCGTTAAGTTTTTTGCCCTTCACTTCGGCACGGAAATTTGAATATTTTTTCTCAATTTCCGTCTGCATCTTGATCATTTGATTCAACTTGGCAGTATCGGCCTGGTTGCCCAGGAAGGAATTGTACAGCACGTCGAGCTGGCGTTTCAATAGGGGATCAGTTACCGCATTCGATTCCTTAATCTTTTTCAGTTTGGCAAATTCATCCTTGTTCGAATAAATTGCGGTAAGCTGGATGTTGAGTTCTTCCGATTTCTTATAATCTTCGTCTTTGCCCGAGATGGAAGCGTTCCAGTAAGCGATGTTGGCTTCCTTGGTCAGGGGAATAGCTTTCGATTCATAATTCTGAATGAAAGCAGTAAGTTCTTTTTCCATTTTAACTTTTTGATTGGACTTGCATCCGTTAATAAAAACGAGAGTTGTTCCCGCCAGTACGAAAAAGGCAGCGCATTGTAAATGATGTTTCATATTTTCAGTAGTTTTAAGATGATTACTTCGCAAAAGTAAAACAAATTCTGATTATTGGTGTTTACAGAAGTATATTTTTAGATTTTTGATAGCGAAAGTAAAAATATTTCTATTTTTACCGATTCCAAATAACAATAATAATTTCGACAATGAATTATACAAAAGACGACATACTGAATGCACTACGGAAGGTGGAAGACCCTGACCTGAAAAAGGATTTGGTAAGTCTGAACATGATAGAAGACCTCAGGATAGAAGGGAATGTTATCCGTTTTAAATTAGTTTTAACCACCCCAGCCTGTCCGATGAAGAACATGATGAAGCAAAACTGTATTGATGCCATTCATCAGGTTGATCCGTCAGCCGTGGTAGAAGTTGAAATGGCCTCAAAGGTAACTTCTTTACGGAAGCAGACCGAAAGCCAGTTGGCAAAGGTGAAAAATATCATTGCCATTGCTTCCGGCAAAGGTGGTGTAGGAAAATCCACCGTTTCGGCTAATCTTGCCGTTGCCCTGGCTCGCACAGGCGCAAAAGTTGGCTTGCTTGATGCCGACATTTACGGGCCTTCCATCCCTCTGATGTTCGATGTGCTGAATGTTCATCCCAAAGTGATAGAACAAGACGGCAAAAGTATTATCTACCCCGTGGAAAAGCATGGCATCAAGTTGCTGTCCATCGGTTTTTTTGTCGATCCTTCCAAAGCCCTGCTCTGGCGTGGTCCTATGGCTTCCAATGCGCTTATCCAGCTTTTCAACGACTCGGATTGGGGCGAACTTGATTATCTGGTAGTGGATATGCCTCCCGGAACAGGCGATATTCACCTTACCCTGGTACAACAAGTTCCCGTTACGGGAGTAGCTATTGTGAGTACACCCCAGGAAGTGGCTTTGGCCGATGCACGAAAGGCTCTGAGCATGTTTACTCAGGAAAATGTAAATGTACCTATCCTTGGATTGATAGAGAACATGTCGTATTTTACGCCTGCCGAATTGCCGGATAACAAATATTATATCTTTGGTAAAGAAGGCGGAAAACGTCTTGCCGAAGAAGCCAATGTGCCTTTGCTGGGACAGATTCCTTTGGTCGAACGCATCTGTGAATCGGGCGACGACGGAAATCCGGTAGCCCTCGACGATAATTCGATAGTGGCTAAGGCTTTTGAACAATTGGCCGAAAACATAGCCCGCCAGGTAGCCATTCGTAACGAAACCATGGCTCCGACTGTACCGGTAAAAACACATGATTAATTAAGCATTTATTACTAGTATAAACACACAAAGGAGTGATAAGGTGATGAAGTGATAAGGTGATGAAAGTGATGAAGTGATAAGGTGATGGAGTGATGGAAGTGATGATTAGCAAACTTATTACAGTAGTTAAAAAATAAGAAGAATAATAAATGAATCTTTTGAAAAACAATACTAAAGATATTGTAATTCCCATCACTTCATCACTTCCATCACTTAAAAAATATAAAGGAACTAATATCAAAATATAAACGTACGAATAAATAATAATACTACCCAAAATGAATGCAAATATAGAATTGATCAATAAAGTAAAAAACGTAATTGACCAGATAAGACCATATCTCCAGGCTGATGGTGGAGACTTGAAATTTGTAGAATTAAAGGAAGATAATACCGTGATGGTGGAATTGCAGGGAAGCTGCGGTTCATGTCCCTACAGCCAGATGACGTTGAAAAACGGAGTGGAAGAGGCCATCAAGAAAGCCCTGCCCGAAATACTGGCAGTTGAATCAGTGTAACGGGAATCAGGATAAATATTTCCCAACGATAGGCATACGCCTGCCCATGCCGAAAGCCTTGGGTGAAACACGAAGAATGGGAGGGGTTTGATACCGCTTCCATTCGTTGGTATTTACCATCTTCAATACGCGGCGGACGATGGGTTCGTCGAATCCCATGGCGATAAGTTCCCGCGGACCTTTGCGTAATTCAATGTATTGATAAAGTATTTTATCAAGAATTCCATATTCGGGCAGCGAATCCGAGTCTTTTTGATTGGGACGCAGTTCTGCCGATGGAGGTTTAATGATGGTGTTCTGTGGGATGATTTCTTTTTCGCGGTTGATGTAATGTGCCAGTTCAAACACTTCCGTTTTATACACATCGCCAAGCACAGAAAGCCCGCCGCACATGTCGCCGTAAAGTGTGCCATAACCTACGGCCGCTTCGCTTTTGTTGGAAGTGTTAAGCAGAATATATCCCAGTTTATTGGCAATAGCCATTAAGATAACGGCACGGGTTCGTGCCTGGATGTTTTCCTCGGCAAGCCCGAAAGGAAGTTGGTGGAATAAGGGCTGCAAACTTTGTTCAAAACTGTGGAAAGCTTCCTGTATAGGGATAATATCGTAAGGTACGCCAAGATTCAGGGCTAAGGCTTTTGCATCGTTTATCGAATGATCGGACGAGAACTGCGATGGTAATAAAACAGCCCGGCAGTTTTCGGCACCCAAAGCCTGGGCAGCCAATACTAAAGTCAACGCCGAATCAATGCCTCCCGACAAACCAAGTATCGCTTTGCTAAAGCCCATCTTGCTGAAATAATCGCGTATGCCCATAATCAGGGCCTGATAAATCAGGGATGGTTTATAGTTGATAGTTGATTGTTGATAGTTGTTGATTGTTGATTGTTGATTGTTGATAGTTGATTGCTGATTGATGGTGGTGGAATCAAAGATTTTGAAATCTTCGGCAAAAAAAGCCAGTTCATCCACTATTTCACCTTTATTATTCATCACCGTAGAACCTCCGTCGAAAAGCAATTCCGTTTGGGCGCCCACATGGTTAACGTAAAAAACGGGCAGGTTGTATTTTATGGTATTTTGTGCAAATACTTTTTTGCGGATTTCAGCCTGGTAATAGTTGAACGGCGAAGCGGCAATGTTGATCATAAAATCGGGTTTTTGCCTGACCAGTTCATCCATAGGCGAAGATACGTACAGCGGGTTATCGTCGACGTTCCATAAATCTTCACAAATGGTAAGTGCAATGCGGCAGCCTTTATATTCTATGATTTCAGACTCGCGGTTGGGCTCAAAATAACGGTATTCGTCGAACACATCATAATTGGGCAGCAACGATTTATTTCGTATAGCCTGGATTTTGTGATCGCAAAGAAAAAAGGCGGAATTAAAAAGCGGTTTGCCTTTGCCGGAAGCATTGATAGCCGGAGAACCTACGATGGCGGCTATTCCCGTGCAATTTTTGGCAATAGCGTCGACGCCGGCATAACAATTATCAATAAAATCGTTGAATTCGAGAAAATCGCGGGGTGGATAACCAGGCACGCATAATTCGGCAAAAACCACCAGGTCGGCATTTTGATCCTTAGCTTTTTGAATAGTCCGGATAATTTTTTGAATGTTGCCTTCAAAATTTCCAATATGATAATTAAGCTGAGCCAGCGCTATTTTCATCGTGCCTTGTGTTAAAACAGAATTCCTACGTTTAATTCAAAATAATTGGTAATAGCATATTGGTCTACCGAAGTATTTACGGTATTTTTACCTTTGAGAATATTGGTAAAACCATTGTCGAAAGTTATTCCCACAAAAGCCGACATGTCGTCCGTAAGGCTGTATTCGGCGCCGGCGCCCACGATAAGCGATTCGCGCAAAAGCCGGACATCGCTGTCAATATTGTTGGTTTCTTTCACGGTAACGCTGCCTGAAGTGTATTCATCCTTGCCTTTGGCCGAAAGGCGGAACGAAGTGCCCAGACCGATTTTGCCAAAATAGCGAAATTTGCCAAACTCATTGGTCTTGATTTTAAGCGCTAAAGGTATTTCAAGAGATTTCAGGTTATATTTCCGGTGAAGAGTTACGTACAAAGGTATATCGGAATAAACCAATGTTTGGGGATATTTAAGCTTGCCATTGTTAAAAGTCAGATTAAATCCTGAAGATATAAAATAATTTTCGGTAAGGGAAAAATCGCCGATCAATCCCCAGGTAAAACCCATAACCGGTCCATCGGACGAATAACCTTTGGCGTCGGGCTTAAGCCAGCCGATGTTAGGCGCAACATGAAATCCAAAACGGAAGGCTTTTTCCTGTGCGAAATTGGATTTGGAAATCAACAGGGAAAAAATTATTGAAAGAAAAATAAGACGTTTCATCTGTTTATGATTTGTTAGTGGTTCATTTTATATGTTTAGGTGATGAGAGTGATGGAGTGATGAGAGTGATGGAGTGATGAGAGTGATGGGATTATAATATATTTAGTGTTGTTTTTCAAAAGATTCATTTATTATTCTGCTTATTTTTAAGTACTGTAATAAGTTTGCTAATCATTATTCTAATAGTTTTTAATTCGTTTTCAAATTCCTTGTAATTACTGATGTATCCGACTTTCTGAGATAATTCAAGTTGTGTATCAAGTTCAGCCAGAGAACCTAAAGCAATATATAAAAATTGGATAAATTCTTTTGTATTCTGACGTCCTGCTCCTTCAGCAATATTAGATGGTATGGATACGGCAGATCTTCTTATTTGTGATGTCAACCCATATTGTTCGTATGTTGGAAATCCTTTGCTGACAAGATATATCTTTGCCACTAAATCCATTGATTGTTTCCAAATCTCTAAATCCTTGTGACTCCTTATCCCCATAAATTCATTTTTTTTACTTCATCACTCTCATCACTTCTATCACTCCATCACTTTACCATCCCCTTGTGTGTATGGACATTTCATGATTAGATATTTTATGTTAGCCGTTGATGAAATCAGGAACTACAAAGGTCGAAAAATAAACGTCGAAACAAAAATAATCGTATAAAAAAAGTCCATCATGACTGATGGACTTCGTATTTTATTTTTCAGGTTCTATATTCGGACTGGCGGAGGTGTCTCCAGTATCCGTTTGTGTGGTTTCCGAGAAATTGAGCAGATTTTCCTGCTGAAGGAGGTTGTACCAGCTAATGATTTTACGGATGTGAGAAACATAAACCCTGTCTTTATCGTAATCAGGGACGATTTCCTCAAAATATTTCTTTAGCACATCATTACTCGATTTAACATCAATGGACGGTTGTCCGTTTTGTTTTTCAAAAATGATTTTAAAAATATCTTTAAGCGGTTTGTCCTCACCGGTAGTAAAAACACTTATTTCTTCGAGAGAACTAATCTTTTCATTACCAAAAGCCTGAAAGCGTTTTTGATCGGTAATAGATTCCACGACAACACCATTTTTAGCCTGTGCAATTTGCTTGTATAGTCCTGGTTTTCCTGTGATAGTAAGTATTTTGCTTAAATCCATTTTTATAATTATTTTAAGAAGGCAAATTTACGAAAATAAAAATCAGGAGGAAATTTTAGTGCAAAAATATTACACAGTGATGTTAAATGGCAATAATTGTGTGATTTAAAGTTTACGTTTAACTTCAATTATTTCGTAACCTTCGATGATGTCGTTCACTTTGATATCATTGAAATTATCAATATTCAAACCGCATTCATAACCTGTTGCCACTTCTTTGACGTCGTCCTTGAAACGTTTCAGAGAACCTAATGAACCAGTATACACAACAATACCATCGCGGATAACTCTGACTTTGGTATTGCGGTTTACTTTTCCATCCAGAACGATACAACCGGCAATGGTTCCAACCTTGGTAATTTTGAATACATCACGAACTTCGATATTGCAGGTAATTTTTTCTTCCATTTCGGGCGAAAGCATACCTTCAATAGCGTCTTTTATTTCGTTAATTGCATTGTAGATAACGGAATACAGGCGTATATCAATCTGTTCCTGTTCGGCAAGTTTACGGGCGCTTAATGAAGGACGTACCTGGAATCCAATGATAATGGCATTGGAAGCCGAAGCCAGCAAAACATCGGATTCGGTAACCTGACCGACGGATTTATGAATAACATTCACCTGAACTTCGGGTGTGGAAAGTTTGAGCAGGGAATCGGATAATGCTTCGATAGAGCCATCAACATCGCCCTTAACAATGATATTCAATTCTTTAAAATCGCCAATGGCAATACGGCGACCTATTTCATCCAAAGTGATGTGCTTTTGTGTACGGATACCTTGTTCGCGTTGCAATTGCAAACGTTTGGTAGCAATTGCTTTTACTTCGCGTTCGTCGCTCATCACATTGAAAACATCACCAGCCTGGGGCGCGCCATTTAAACCTAACAATAACAATGGAATAGAAGGGCCTGCTTCTTTAATAAGCTGGTTACGCTCGTTATACATGGCTTTAACTTTTCCATAACAGGAGCCGGCCAAAACGATGTCGCCAATTTTTAATGTTCCGTTTTGAACTAATAATTTAGCCACATAACCTCTTCCTTTATCAAGGGAGGATTCGATAACGGTTCCTATGGCCGAACGGGATGGATTTGCTTTCAATTCAAGCATTTCGGCTTCAAGTAGTACTTTTTCGAGAAGAAGTCCAACATTGATTCCTTTTTTAGCAGAAATTTCCTGACTTTGATATTTGCCGCCCCAATCTTCAACGAGAATGTCACGTTTTGAAAGTTCTTCTTTAATTTTTTCGGGGTTAGCGTTCGCTTTATCTATTTTGTTGATAGCAAAAACGATGGGAACGTTAGCAGCGTGAGCATGATTAATAGCTTCAATGGTTTGGGGCATGATGGTATCATCAGCGGCTATTACAATAATAGCCACGTCAGTAATCTGGGCTCCACGGGCACGCATGGCGGTAAATGCTTCGTGACCCGGAGTATCGAGAAATGTAATTCGCTTTCCGTTTTCTAATTGAACTTCATAAGCACCAATATGCTGAGTAATACCTCCGGCTTCACCGGCAATAACGTTAGTATGGCGGATATAGTCAAGCAGGGAAGTTTTCCCATGGTCAACGTGCCCCATCACGGTAACTATCGGGGTGCGGGGACGTAAATCTTCAGGTTTATCAATTTCTTCACTTCCGCGAATAGCTTCCTGTACATCAATACTTACAAATTCAACTTTATAACCAAATTCGTCAGCTACCAGAACCAGTGTTTCGGCATCAAGACGCTGGTTGATGGAAACGAACAACCCAAGGGAAAGACAAGTGGAAATGACCTGAGTTACCTGTACGTTCATCATACTTGCCAATTCATTGGCTGTTACAAATTCGGTAACCTTCAGTACTAATTTTTCTTCTTCAATCTTATGTTGTTCTTCTTCAAATTGTTTACTAATCAAATGGCGTTTGTCGCGACGGTGTTTGGAAGCTTTGGATTTACCGGTGCTACTAAGCCGTTGCAATGTTTCCTTGATTTGTTTTTGAATATCATCTTCGGAAACTTCAGGTTTAAAAATTTCTTTCTTGGTTTTCTTATCTTTAAACTTGTTGTCTTTTGAAACTTCCGTTTTTGGATGTTCTTTTCCAGCTTCTTCGGTTCCCGGATGTTGTTTTTTAATGCGTTTCCGTTTTTTCTTCTTCGCTTTCATCAGCTCGTCGGAGGAAGAGGCCACAGGTTTTTTAGGTTCCTGTTTTTTAGGCTCGGGAAGTTTCATGGTACCAACAATGGTTGGACCTTCCAAAATACGCCGTTCGGTTGGTAAGAAATTTGAAATTTTTTCTTCAACCGGCGGTTCAACTACTACTTCTGGTTCAGGAATTTGAGCTATAGGTTCGGGAGTAATTTCTATTGTTGGTTCAACTTCAGCAGGAGTTTCGGCCTTGGTTGTTTCCGTGCTTTCCTTTTCTGTTTTAGCTTTTTCTTCTTCGCTATCTTCTTTGGTTTTTTTCTTTTCCGTCTTAGTTTTATGGGTTGTTTTCTTGTGGGGATTTAAAGAGTCCAGATCCAGAAAACCAACTAATTTGACTTGAGCAGGGGCGGGTTCTTCGGGTAAAACAGTTTCTTCAATTCTTTCACTTTCGGGTTTAGCCTCTGAAACTTTTTCGGGTATGGAAATTTCGGGTTCAGGTAAGGAAATTTCATGTATTTCCGCTACAGGTTCGGGTTCCACAACCGGTTCAACAGGTTGTATTTCAATTGGCTTAATTTCCTCAGGTTGAGGTACTTCTTCGGGTTTTATTTCTTCGGTAATTTCTTTTACAGGAACTTCAACAGGTATAGCTTTTTCAGGTTCAGGCTTTTTTTCGGAAACAGGAGGCTGTTCGGATTTTTTTTCATGGTGTTTAAAAGAATCGGAATAATCGAAAGGAACATTTTTAATAAATAATTCCTGAGGTTCTTTTTCTTTTTCTTCAACATCTTCAACAACAACCTTTTTGTCTTCTAACGAAATGGATTGATGCCGGGTGTATTCGATTTCAATTTTTTTAGAAGATTCCTTGACGCTTTTTTCCGATTGGTATTCTTTTTCCAATAAATCGAACATGGCAGGCGTAATTTTGGCATTAGGATTACTATCTATTGTAAATCCTTTTTTCTTAAGGAAGTCTACCATAGTAGTAATGCCTACATTAAATTCTTTAGCAGCTTTGGAAAGCCTCATTATTTTATTTCCGTCTTCCATATTTAATAATTGGTATTCACCTTATAAATTAATTGCAAAGGTACGATTATTCGTAATCAAATTCTGATTTCAATATTCGTACTACCTCATTGATAGTTTCTTCTTCAAGATCGGTGCGGGCCACGAGTTCGTTTACCGGAATAGCTAAAACACTTTTCGCCGTATCACATCCTATCGTTTTCAGCTCTTCGATAATCCATTGATCTATTTCGTCAGAAAATTCCTGCAAATCAACGTCATCGCTATCTGTATCCGTATCTCTGTACACATCTATTTCGTAACCGGTAAGCTTTCCGGCAAGTTTGATATTGTAACCTCCTTTGCCTATTGCCAGGGAAACCTGATCAGGTTTCATGTATACTTCAGCCCGTTTATTTTCTTCATCAATTACGATGGAGGAAATTTTAGCGGGGCTAAGCGAGCGCTGAATGTATAATGAAGGATTAGATGTAAAGTTGATTACGTCGATATTTTCATTTCTGAGTTCGCGAACGATGCCATGAATTCTGGAGCCTTTCATTCCGACACAGGCACCCACTGGATCAATACGATCGTCGTAGGATTCAACGGCAATTTTTGCCCTTTCGCCAGGAACTCTTACGATATTTTTAATTGTAATCAGTCCGTCGAACACTTCCGGAACTTCCGATTCAAACAAACGTTCGAGAAATACGGGAGAAGTACGCGACAAAATAATAACGGGAGAATTGTTACGCATATCAACTTTGGATACTACGGCGCGAATAGAGTCGCCTTTGCGGTAAAAGTCTGAAGGTATTTGTTCGGACTTAGGCAGCGTTAGCTCTATATATTCATCGTCGAGAATCATGATTTCTTTTTTCCAAACTTGGTATACTTCGCCTGTAATTATCTCACCGATACGGTCTTTATATTTACGGTAAATATTATCCTTTTCATATTCCTGAATTTTGGACATCAGATTCTGCCGGATGGTTAATATTTCGCGACGGCCAAAATCACCCAGTTTAATTTCTTCCGAAACTTCTTCGCCTACTTCAAAATCAGGCTCAATTTTAATGGCTTCCGAAAATGCAATCTGGCGATTGGAATCTTCTACCTGTCCGTCTTCCACTATGGTACGGTTTCTCCATATTTCAAGGTCGCCTTTATCAATGTTTACAATGATGTCGAAGTTTTCATCGGTACCATACTTTTTGATCAGCAGGTGTCTGAAAACATCTTCGAGGATGCGCATCATGGTTTCGCGATCAATATTTTTGAATTCCTTGAATTCCGAAAAAGTTTCTACTAAATTGATGTGTTCCATATACTCAGGTGTCTAAAGTTAATTATTTGAAGGATATCACACAACGGGTTTCCTTAATTTGCAATAAAGGAACACGCTGGATTTTATCGTTATCATCTTTTTTGGATTTTTTACTTACTACTTGTTCAATTTCAATTTCCTGTTCATCTGCTTTTTGGAGGATACCCTTTATTTTTGTACCATCTGTAAGTAGAATTTCTATCTGGCGACCTAAGTTTTTCTGGTATTGGCGTAATAACCGAAACGGCATATCAAGTCCGGAAGAAGAAACGTTTAACTCGAAATCTTCCGAATCGCGATCAAATTGTGATTCGATATGCCGGCTCAACGCTTTACAATCAGCAATAGTAATGCCTGTATCACCATCAATAAAAACGGATATTTTGTTTCCGGGTTTAACGCTTATCGTTACCGGAAATTTATCGGTTTCTTTCAGGTAGCTGCAAACTATCTCCGATACTCTTGTTTCTGTTATCATGAACATTCAGCAAATGAACAAAAGAGGGGACATCCGTCCCCTCTCAATCAAATCTCCTAATTTAAAACACAGTTTCCTGCATTTTTGGTTGTCCGACCAGGGCTCGAACCTGGACTCTTCTGAACCAAAATCAGACGTGTTGCCAGTTACACCATCGGACAGATTCCCCGTGTAAAAGGACTGCAAAAGTAAATATTTTTTTTATACCAAAACAATTTCCTCTAAAATTTTTCAATGGATACTGAAAAGAACATGAATCATCGAATATCTTGGTTTATGATTTTATCGGAAGATTAAATATTTTATTACTTTCGCTGATTAATTCTATAAGGAAATTTGGTTGAAAGATTAGCCATAATAAGTTAATTAATAATTAAATAGTAACCTAATGAACAATTATCGGAAATTAAACAATCTGTTAGGCTGGTTTACTTTTGCAATTGCATCAGTAGTTTATCTGAAAACAGCCGAGCCAACGGCAAGTTGGTGGGATTGTGGCGAGTATATTTCTACGGCATTTAAGCTTCAGGTAGGACATCCCCCGGGAGCGCCTACTTTTCAGATGCTTGGACGTTTTTTCTCACTCTTTGCTTTTGGCGATTTGTCGAAAGTGGCTCTTATGGTCAATTGCATGTCGGCGCTGGCAAGTGGTTTTACCATATTGTTTTTGTTTTGGAGCATTACGGCAATAACTAAAAAGCTTGTGGCTGACAAAGAAATGAGCAACGGTCAGATGTGGGCTGTGTTAGGAAGTGGCTTCGTTGGCGCTTTGGCTTATACTTTTTCCGACTCGTTCTGGTTTTCGGCTGTTGAAGGTGAAGTTTATGCCATGTCATCGTTTTTTACCGCCATTGTTTTTTGGGTTATCCTGAAATGGGAAGCCGTGGCCGATCAGAAACATTCCAGCCGGTGGATTTTACTTATTGCCTTCCTGATGGGATTGTCTATTGGCGTTCACTTGCTTAACCTATTGGCCATTCCGGCAATTTCTTTTGTATATTATTTTAAAAAATACAAAGCGACAACCAAGGGAGTTATTTCCACTGCGTTTATTTCAATTTTTATACTTGCAGTGGTAATGTATGTTATCATCCCCTGGATTGTTAAATTGGCAGGAAGTTTTGAACTCTTTTTTGTTAACACCATTGGTTTGCCGTTTAATTCCGGCACTCTTATCTATTTTGCAATTATAATCGGAGCCATTGTTTGGGGATTGATTTATACCCGGAACCATAACCGTTCGGTGCTAAATATGGTTATTTTATGTTTTACATTTATTTTGATCGGGTATTCATCCTTTTTTATGCTGATTATCCGTGCCAATGCAAATACTCCGATCAACGAAAATGACCCCGACGATGCCATAGGTTTGCTTTCTTACCTTAACCGCGAGCAATATGGCGACTGGCCAATAGTTTACGGTCAGTATTATAATGCTCCGGTTGTGGAGTATAAGGATGGAAACCCTATTTATATTAAAGATGCAGCCAAAGGAAAATATATTATTACCGACGACCGTAAACAATCTGTTCCTGTGTATGATCCCCGCTTTAACACCCTTTTTCCAAGGATGTGGAGCAATCAGAAGCAAAGTCATATTCCTGCTTATAAAGAATGGGGAAAAATAAAAGGAACTCCGATAGAAGTAACGGAAAATGATGGTTCATCTCAAACGCTTTATAAACCGACGTTTGCCGAAAACCTCCGTTTTTTCTTCTCCTATCAGGTGGGGCACATGTATCTCCGGTATTTTATGTGGAATTTTGCCGGAAGGCAAAACGATGTTGAGGGATATGGCAGCACCGATAACGGTAACTGGATAAGTGGCATAAGTGCGCTGGATAACTGGCGCCTGGGCGATCAGGATAATTTGCCATCGAGTATGCAAAGTGCCGCTAAAAATAAATTTTACATGCTGCCTCTATTATTGGGATTGTTAGGCTTTATGTTTCACATGAATCGCAACAATAAAGACACCACCGTCGTTGCCCTGTTATTTATTATGACTGGTCTGGCTATTGTTTTATATCTTAATCAAACGCCGGATCAACCGCGCGAAAGGGATTATGCGTATGCGGGTTCGTTTTATGCTTTTGCTATCTGGATAGGAATAGGCGTTTTTGCCATCTTTGATTTCATGAAAAAGTTTAAGCTAAATCAAACCGTCGTTGCTGTAGCCATCACTTTTATCTGCTTATTATTGGTACCCGGCATTATGGCAAAAGAAGGCTGGGACGATCACGACCGCTCCGGAAAATATGCCTGCCGCGATTATGCAGTGGATTATCTGATGTCGTGCGAACCCAATGCGATACTTTTTACCAATGGCGATAACGATACATTCCCTTTATGGTATGCCCAGGAAGTGGAAGGCATACGCCAGGATGTACGTGTGGTTAATTTTCTGCTCTCTTCAGGCGATTGGTATGTCCATCAGCTTGGTCGCAAAACGTATGAATCCGATCCTATCAAATTTACGCTTACTCCCGACCAATACAATAAAGGAGTGAACGAATACATCGGTTATTATGATGCTAAAATCAAAGATACGGTTGAAGTTAAGGATTTGATCCATTTTATTGCCAGCGACGACCCCAACAGTAAAATTACGTATCAGGATAATAAACCCATGGCTTTTTACCCGACCAAACATCTGAAATTGACCGTTGATAAGGAAAAAGTGCTTAAAAATGGTATCGTTCCCCAGCGGTTTGCCGACAAAATTGTGAAAGAAGTACAGTGGGATATCAAATCCAATTATTTGTATAAAAACGACCTGATGTTACTCGATTTCCTGGCAGGTAACGACTGGAAACGCCCCATTTATTTTGCCAGCCCCTCTACGGTTAGCAATGTCTTTAATGTGGCAAAGTATTGTCAGATGGAAGGCTGGGTATATAAGTTTATGCCAGTGCAGCCCGGTAATGATAATGAAGGCATGGGAGCCGTGGACACTCACGAATCGTACGATATATTGATGAACAAATGCAAATGGGGAAACCTGAGTAATCCCAAGGTTACGGTTGATCCTGAAAGCATGCGCAATTCGCAGATACCACGAAACAATTTTATGCGGCTTGCCCAGGCTTTGGTAATCGAAAATAAAAAGGATTCCGCCATTAAAGTGCTCGATCGCTGTCTTGAAATTTTCCCCAACAATAAAATACCTTTCGATATTTACATGTCGCCGATTCCGGAAATTTATTACCGGGCAGGAGCTGTAGCTAAAGGTAATAAGATGGTGGAAGTTCTTGCTAAAGTTTACGAGGATAACCTGAACTATTATTTTTCGCTTCCGGCAAAGTTTAGCGATAATTACGATAACGAAAAACAGCAAAATCTGAGCGTTTTGCATCGTTTGGCTGTTGTTTCCAAACAATTCAAGCAAACGCAACTCAGTAAAAAGATTGAAGATTATGTAAATCAGAAAATAAAACTGATGAAATAAGGTTTCGATATTTTTCAAAAAAAGAAGCTGTCCCGCAAGGGCAGCTTCTTTTTTTTGGAAAACCTGACAGCGTACGCCGTACCTGTCAGCGTTTAAACGCTATATTGTTCAAATGATTAACCCTGGATGTAATTCGGGGTAAAAATGTTCTGCAAATTCAATTCGGTTGGCAGGGCAGGCTACTTAAGGTTCTTTCTTCTAGTATTTTAATTCCATTTAAGTATTTGATTAATTTATCTCAAACCAATTAATGATTTTTGGATACAAATCGGTAATGGTTTCATTTTGCTTTTTGCTTTTATAAAGGTTGATCAAATACATGTCAAATTCTTTGAATTTGATAAAGCCCCTTCCGTTAGTCATATAGTCCTCGTTTTCTGCAATCAGCGTATTCGCTTCACTTTGATTTGCTTTGTCAAGAAACCATAAACTAACCAACCCCCAGCTCATATACTCATCAAAACAAGATCCCGGATTATTATAGTTTTCCGCTTTTTTAATATCTATCCATTTCGATAAATTACCCAGCGCTGATGCAAATTTATTGTAGAAATTAAACTTCTCACCCACGAAACCGATATAATTATGGTTAAATTCAGTAAAAATAGCAGTACCTTTTATTAGTACATTGGATTCGGGAGAATATTTTTTTGAGTTGTAATATGGAAAGTTAACATGAGCAAAAACTTCCGTGAAGCCGTTGTTTGTAATAGTATTGGCATTTTGCCAACCATTAACTAATGGCGAAAAAATGATTTTCAGTACATTGATATCAGTTCCGGGGAAATTTTTACCTAACCATTTGTGCATTCCTTCAACATCCACCGAATCTCTATAAAAACTAATCTGATTTTGATACAATAACTTATTTTCATTATAGAACTGACGGAAATTTGTTTTGTCAGCAAAGTCCTGTATTAAATTAATATACGGTTTTAATGTATTTGTGTTTTCCCTTGAAGTGATGTTGTAAATTTTACTTTGAACTATCTTGCCCTTATTATTAAATTCGAAAGAATACGCGTCAAGTTTTAATTCACAATGAAAAATGAGGTTTGGTGGTGCTATCAAACTATCAATAATGGAAATGATTTTTTCATTCTTATATTTATCGAAATGATTAATAATGGCTTGGTAGTATTCTGTGCCTTTTTGTACGATGCTATGGCCATCTTTACCCGTTGGGGTTAGTGCGAGAATAATTTGAAAAAGTTCATACACTTCAGGAATTTCAACAAAAGTTTTCCCATTATTCGCTTTTTTATATTCTTTGGTGAATTTCGCTTTTTTTACATTCCGATCCCTTTCAGCTTTAATCTGTGTATTAGCTTTGATTGTTCCATTTTGCAGGACGATAAAATTTATGGTTTTGCCAGGCTTTACAATAAACATCAGAGAATCACATTCTGAAACAAATGCAACAGGGGTTTTCCTTTTAATGGTAATGTTAAGTATGTCAGGATTCAATTCGGGAGAGATATTCCAACCATCATTATAATACTTATCCCCAACATAATAACTAATTTTTTGTTTATTTGTCTTTAAGACTGGCAAATTGTTTTGACCATAAAGGATATTCCCAACTATAAAAAGGATGGTTGAAATAAAGATTTTTATTTTCATATTTTAATTTTTAAATTTAATATTAATTTATCTGTTTAGCTTGCCCCTAATTCGTTTATCTCCTTAAATTTTTTTTGGGGTGTACATTCATTTTTAATGAATAACCCTGACAAATTTCAGGTTTTATTTACAATAAGTAAATTAATTCTGTTAAAAAAGATCATCATATGGTGATTTTATTTTTTGTAAACTTTTTGTACTAACGAGTGTATAACCCCCAATGGCAGTTATTTTGTAATCGTTATTGCCCCTTCGTCCACAAATATAAAAATATTTCAAATTTATTAATTACCAAACTTTTTAGCCGGTATAATCATTCCGTCAAATGTTGAAGTTAATGACTCAGCTTTTCCTTCTTTGTTTAAAATGAATGAAATCCTGCTGGCTGTTTCCATCGTAAAATAATCTAATTCACTTGTGGGCAGCAACTCGTATTTAGGCATAGTAGGCGTTAATACAAATAATTTGTCATTCTCTTTTACTATCTCAATTACATAATTATTTCCAAAATCATATTTTCCTGTCAATTTATCAAAAAAGTCAGGATTAATTTTTATAGGAGTTTCATCTTTAAGTCTGGTTGCTTCAAAAAATTCACCGTTTTGATATTGAAATAAACGATCAACATTTAAGGATGTGTCCGTTACGAATTTGATTTTTGCATTCCGAGCCTTGAAATAAAATTCATTTTCAGAAATGGGTGTCAATGGACTTGCTTCCATAAGTGTCATTTGTCCAAATAATAGTTTGTCTTTCAATGTTACCAACATGACCATCCCTTGCCCATAATTATACCTTCCCACATATTTTTTCAAAATGTTTTCGCTAACAATCTTGTCCACAGCCATATCCTGTTTTTCCATTTTATCCTGAAGTATAAATTCAGATATTGCCTGACCATTTAAGATTGGATTAATACCTTCGGGCGTCGGAAGTGAGTTTAACAAAACACAAACGGTAAGATTGTTTTCCGGCTGGCGTTCAAGATATGCGCTAAAGCCGGAGACGCCACCTGAATGTTGAATAAATTTGAGTCCCCTGTTATTAATTAAGAACCAACCAAACCCATAGTCAACCTTAGCGCCACTATTTAAAACTGCCTGTGCGAAAGCTGTTTTTAAAGTGGCATTTGATAATACTTTTCCATTAAAAATAGCTTCATTCCATTTATACAAATCCTTTGTGGTGGAATAAATACTTCCAACTCCCAAAGTCCACGACATTTCCTGAAAGTCAGCTTTCTTTACTGTTTCACCATTCATGCTGTATCCTTGCGCTTCGTTATTCAATACAATATTGGTTTCATAAATTCCGGTATTATTCATTCCCAAGGGTTTGAAAAATGTTTCGTTAAGATATTCACTTAAAGTTTTGCCTGAAAGCTGCGCAATGATATAACCTAAGATAAAATAACCGGAATTGTTGTATAGGTAGCGTTCTCCGGGATTAAAATCGTATGGAAGTTTTTTAATAATATCAAGTAATGCCTGGGGAGTAATAGGTTTGGTCACATCTAAATTAGGTGTAGAATTATAATCATGGATTCCGGAAGTATGTGTAAGAAGTTGATAAATGGTTACTTCATTTCCACGCGGAAAATCGGGGATGTACTTTGATAATTTATCTTCAATTTTTATCTTACCTTCTTCCTGAAGTTTGAGAATAGCAACAGATGTAAATTGTTTTGAAATAGAACCTATTTTGAACTTTGTATCAGGTGTAACCTGAATTTTCTTTTCAATATTGGCATACCCAAATCCTTTCTGGTAAATAATATCTCCGTTTTGGGAAACCAATACCGAAGCTCCCGGCATTGTGTCAATCTGTAAAATTTTAAATATATTTGAAATGTACGTATCTAAACCTGATATTTTGCTCTTTTCCTGTGCTTGCAGATTAATACTAACAAAAAGGTTAATCAAAATGATTAAAGACGAAATAATTTTTTTTAAGGTCGGATGAAACTTGCTGTGAATTTTCATCCGTGCTTGCGTTTAGCGAACATGCTCGTTTCATAATTACTATTTTTTTTATTTTCAATTTATCTTGATGGATTAGCATGATACCGCATAATGAGTGTGTAACCACCATTATAGCAGTTATTTCGTAATTTTTATTACCTTTTCGCTCACAAAAATAGGAAATATTAAATATCTGAATTATCCGATGGACTTTTTTATTTTATCAAATCCCCTGCCAAGCGGCATTTGCAATGCCACGTATAACTTTGGAAGATTTGCAATTTCCTGCCTTCATTTATCTTATATTGCCTTCAATGTTTTTTTCTATTTTATAGGCTGTTCCATACGTTAAAATGCGAAACACAGGCTACGATTTCCGGTTTAAAAAATCACCGTCGGTTGTTGTCCGGCATCACAAAAATAAAAAAATAGTTGGCTGGGGATTAGAATTCGATTAGCAAACGTTTATTTATCTTTTGGTTCGTTTTTTCATTTCAGGCATTCCTTCTACAGGTTCCACTTGTGTTATTATTGTTGCTTCGGGGAAGTATTTCTGCATTAAATGTCTAATTGGAATTTTAGTTTCTTTACTTTCTTTTACAATTTCAGCAATCTTATCGCCAGACATTGTCTTTCCATCGGGCATTGAAACCATCGTATGATTATGAAAAAGTGCTGTTTCCTTACTATCAGATACTTTGGATATTTTATCCAATTCAGTCAGTAGTTCAGAGTTTTCAAATACTGACATACCTGGGCCATGGCTATGCTGAAAATCAATCAAATCGCCAGCTTCTTTCATTAACTTAATATCCAGTAAGTCTGATTTTGAAAATGGAATATGAAAATCATTGAATCGAATAAATGGCTGTCCATCTATCAGCATTTGTATGTGAAAGTGAGGAAAGTTTGCATATTGTGACCCAGCGTGTCCATCTAAATCTGTTTGTCCATAGTTTAATGCCCATTCAATGTTTTTATATTTTATCGTGACTTCCTTTAATTTTGAATCAGACATATCACTTTTAAGGTCATTTATGTTTTTAATGAACTTGTCCATAGTAGCCATCCATCTAAAATAGCTTTCAAGTTTAAAATGACCAATTGGTTCAGAAAGATAATCATTAAAATTCTTCTTCTTAATTCCAGTTGGTTTTAGAAACCAATGAAAACAAAATTCAGAAGGGTAGAAATAATCTAATTTATTACCACAAAGCGAACAGCATCCTTTTGAATAAGCATGTTTGAATTCTTCATACATTTTTTCATTTGCTAAAAGCTGTTCCTTATTTTTCTTTTTGATATATTCAGGAGGAATGCTTTTAAGATAGTGTCGTAATTCGTCAGAATTTATATTGCCAATTCTTTTTATTGTTTTTACAAGTTTATCCGCTGAGCGGAATTACAAATTCCGTTCAGCAGGGATGTTCTTTTATTTGTCTATGAATAATATTGTCAGGTGCTTTGGTGACTAAATTATTTTTCCCAAATAACACTTAAAACAAATTTATTCTTGTCAGAGTATATGCAATATTCATTAAAATGCCTTCCATAATCTCTATCGTTATACAGCTTAAACCAGTCCTCTGCATAAACTAAATCAGCTTCGCCTTCACACTTCATCCCGTTTTCATAAAAAAAACGACCCGCCGAAGTATTTGTCGGCACTTTAAAGTCAGGTAGTGCGTCTATATATTTAAAAGGGAAATCTTCGCTGTATTTAAACCACCTTATTCTTTTGTCAACTGAGCATATAATCATTAAAGGGTGATTGCCAATTGATGTAAATTTTATTAAGGTTGCAGTAATACTTGTTTGATATTTTGTTGCAAGTTCTTCAATTAAGTTAAAGGAAAACTTTCTTCGATTAACATCCTTAACCAAACGGGAGGTTGGAATTAATAAACTCGAAGCAAAAAAATCGGCCTCTAATTCAACTTCATTGTCAGATGAGAAATTGGTGAAAGAAGCGTGTGAAGGAGCCAATCCCATTTCTAATGGCATGCGATGTTCATCAATTAAATAATGTCCTAACTCATGAGCTAAGGTGAAACGTAATCTCGGCTCATAAATGTGTTTAACTTTATTGCTATTCAAGTACACGTGAAATTTGCCTGATTTATGCTCTAATAAGCCATCAAAAGCATTACCATAATCCTCAAATGAGCATGATATTCCATAAATCTTGGCAAGTTTATGTGGGCAGACAAAAGTATCAACAAAATATTCATCTGCTATAAATTCTGCTAATTCAGAAAGTTCTTTTTTGCGATATTCCGATATGTCATACTTATTTTTCGCCATTTTCAGCTTTATCTCTATTTGATTTCATCTTTTTAAGAATATCCTCAGGAATATCTTCACCATTTCGAGCAGCCCTTGCAAGATTATCTATTGATTTATTAACCGTTAAATGAAGTTTTCTACTGTTTAAAGTATGCTTTGCTTTTGATAACAAATCAATTGCGTTACAATAATTTTCAGGTGGTTCCTCTAATTTATTTTTTGCCTCAAAAGAATCAACCTCATTTTCAGAAGTTGGGAAAAGATAACCAAGAGACCTTAATGATTTCTCAAATGAATCTTCAAAATCGTTTTTTAAAGTATTGTTTATTTCTGTCATGTTTATTTGATTTTATAAGTTTCAATAAACAACTTTACTTTGGCCAATGACCTTTTTTTAATTTGGCGTAGATTGTCTGGATGAGTATTCCACATGTCTGAAAGACGTTGTATTTCAATACTAGGTAAATTTCTATTGCCATCCTCAAACATTAAATAAGTAGTAAGTATATTTCTATCTCGTTCACTTAAAGTTTGTAAAGCTTTCTCAGCAAGTAAATAATTGGATGTGGCTTGGGTTATGATTTCCTCTTCAATATTTAAAAAGGGAGTCAAATCATCAGTATATTCAATTTTATCCTTTTCAACTTTGAATTGCCGTAATAATTGGAGCATTTCATTTTTGGCAATTTTACCAAGCCAGGATTTCATTCTCTTTTCCTGACGCTCAAATGGAATATCTTCGATCACCATAAAACTTTCAGCTTTTGCATAAACAGTCAAAAAAGTATTATCAAACACAGATTCAATTAATTCATCTCCGTACATTTCCCATGATTTACACGCATTTTTCACGATTGTATATAGATAATCCTTATATTGGTTATAAAATACAGAGAAAGCTTTTTCTGCATCGGGTCTATTATCTTCTTTCATTGCCATTGAAAGAAATAACTCTGCCAAAACCTCATTGGTCAACGGTTGCAATGTTATTGTTTTTGCCATAAATGTGCTTTCATTATTAAGTATGATAATTCGTGACTTTGGGAGAAATGGGGTTGTCACGGTTTTTCATATATATAATTGAATTAAAAAATTTATATCATGAGTAAAACATCAACAAGAGTCAGAGATGCCGGTACAGGACAATTTGTGCCTAATAAGGAGGCTGAAAAAAGACCAAAAACAACAGTAAAAGAAACAATTAAAGTTGGTCCAACTAAAAAGCATTCCAAGTAATGTTTCAAAACAGTTTTAGTTTGGATCAAACTAAGACAGTTGAAGAAACGAGTAATTAATCTTTTAATTTTTTCTATTATGTATTCAACAGGAGAAAAACCCGGTAAGGGTTTGTACAAATGTGTTAAGTGTGGCGAAGTAATCAGATTGGATGACAATTCTGATACTTTACCACCTTGTCCAAAATGCCACGGAACAAAGTGGGATAAAATTGGATAAAAAAGTGGGCTGTTTCTATACAGGAACAGTCCATTTTTATTTTTAATGTATATCACAATAGTTTACTTTTCAATTTATTTCTATTGATTCTGTCACACTTATACTTGGTATTAACGATTGCATAACCCCCAAATGCCTATTATTTTGTAACCTTTATCACCTTTTCGTCCACAAATATAAAAATATTTTAAATATCCAGATTATCTACGGGTTCTTTTATTTTATCAATAATCAGCAGATTTTAAAAAAAACCCCCGTCAGGGTTTGTAAGTCCTGACGGGGATATACATTAATTGGTAAATTAGTTGCTTACCCTTCGGTTTTTTCTCCATCTCCTTCATCTTCATTCTTGCCCCAACCTCCGATGATACGTGCATTCTGATATTCGGTATAAAAATCGGGATAGGTTTTTTTATAGATCAGCATCAGCTTGTCGAGGCGACGGTAAAGCAAATCCATGGCCTGGTCGAATGTTGCCTCCATGCGGTCGCCCAGGCTCTTCAACAGTTTCTGTTTTTCACGGCTATTGGGTAGCATGGTAATAAAGAGTTCAACCGCCGAATGTTGTTCGTCGAGCATCGCCTTGGTGATGCCATAAGGGATCAGTTGTTCAAGTAAGGGTTCAATAATTTCGTTAATACCAAGCATACGCTGGGCAAATACCAGTTCGCTGCCTTTCTTCAGTTCGTTTTCGGAGTAATCTACTTTTAGCCGCAGTTCGGTGTTATGGGTATCGGTAGCATAAGCCGACGTGGCTCCGCACAACGGAAGGGAGAGATCAATACTTAGTGTTTTTTGATCGTTTTTTGCCTCAGCCGAAGGCTTTTTCAGAATTTCATGTCGTTTTACCTGCTCTTCTATCTGTTGTTTTTGGAGAGTCAGTTCGCCAACGGCTGTGGTAAACGGAAGCGACAATGTCCAGATTGATATCCTGCCCTGTAATACCATTAACAGGGTTTCTATCATTTTTAATTTGTTGATTAATGATTTTTTCATAGGATTTTTTTTAATTGATTATTTTATGGAATGGATGATGATTTTTTTACGCTTTGCAGCGCTACGATTTGATGTGTTTGTATCATTATAATAATTTTGTAAAAAGCTTTTACAAATTTACTAAATCTGATTACAGCAAGTATGTTTTCTGCAAATAATTTTATCAACAATTTATGAAAAGATATTAACATTTTTATCTGGATTTGCTGAAAACTTCCTTGTGCCGTATCCTGAAATAACAAACCATTAGTTTTTCAGCAATTCATCCAGGCTTTTCTCTTTTTATTAGCAAACTCACCCCCGGCCCCTCTCTTGGGAAGAGAGGGAAGAGAACGGTGGAAGATGGAAGGGTTGTCTTTTCCTGAAGTAGGTTGACAAAAAAGGGAGAGAAATAGCCAACTCCATTTAAAGGATGATACACTCTGTTTTGGGATTTCTCCCTTCGGTACCAATGACAGATTTACGCAACTGGTACATTTTCTGGTAGTTTAACATTCAGTTCTTTGACAAGTCTGTTTAGTGTTTTTATCTTATTGGCTAACAATTGTTCCTCATAATGGGTGACACCTTGTTCAACAAAATCGACTCCTTTAACCATCATGCGCCAATTATAGTATTGCTAATTTTCGAGCCATCGCTTTTATCGCAATACGGGGACCTTTCCGTCCTCTTAGCCTTCGACCAAAGGAGCCGATTGCAATGTTTTTACTGTTTATCAGGCTTTGTGCGATTGTACGGAAAATCTGGCCTGCTACCGGGTGCCCTTTCTTTTTAGCATTTTTGTGCATTTTCCCGGAGTTATGCTGGCCCGGGGCCAAACCAAGCCAACTTGTAAAATGCTTTTCTGTGGGCCATTTTTGCAGATCAGGTCCTGTTTTCTGCCAATAGCTGCATCCATGTGTAATCGGTAATGCCTGATATTACTGTTGCATCTTTGCCCTCGAACACGTTTAAAAGGTTTTCTTCCAGTTTTTCAACACATGGTCTATGATGACGGATTGCTTTTCGTTTTTTTTTTTAGATTCTGGCCCTTGCCTGATTGTCCAATCCGATTGATCACTGTATTGATCTGTTTGTCACATTCGGCAATTTGTTGCAAATAGAACATGTATCCATCATATGCCTGTTTTAATGCAAAAAAGCCCAGCTTGAGTGTATTTCCCCTCCAAAGCTTTCAATACGAAGTCTTTTTTGGTTTTCAATACACTTTGATGGCACAAGCCCACAAGAACATGTTTATTCCTTTCTCCCTTGAGGATTGCTTCAATTATAGCCATACCACTTGCTCCGTGTATTTGGCTCAACACTTCCTTAAGTCTGATATTCATCAAAGTTAAGGCTTTTTGCATGTGATTGATGTGCATGGCCGAGCTTTGAATGTGATCTTCTCTGAGGCGAAGATAACTTCTTAGTTCTTTTATATCGGCATCGACAACCAGACACCTATTTAGCAATCCAAAGCTATGAAGTTCTTGTATCCATTGACAATCTTTAACATCGGTTTTTTCGACCGGGAACCTGTTTGGTTTGGTGTCCATCGACAAGCCAAACATCAATACCAGCCTCTTCCAATATCTCATATAAAATAACCCAGTATACCCCGGTGGCCTCCATAGCTACTGTTTTTACCTTATGTTTCAAAAGATAATTCCGAAGCAGAAGAAAATCTTCTGTAAAGGTAGGGTGACTTACGACGGGTTGTCCTTCAACAGAGGTAAATACTTTTTTTGCCCCCACGTCAATTCCAGCAACATTTGTTCTAATCTTTTCCATTATAATAAAATATTAAGTTAAAAGATCTACACCCAAAAGGGTTTTGTTAACTAAACGTTGGCAGGCTACCAATCGGACATTCCTTTGGAGGAAGTACCATACATTATGCCTCAATCTTTTGGAACTATACTCGAAATCAGGTAAATAACACTAAACACAGGACGGTCAAACTGTGTAGATCGTAGCGCTAAGATAGGCAATTTATTCACTGTCATCTTTGCATTATGCCCCTTTTTCTTAGGGGTAGACTCTCGAAATGACGATTGTGCTCGAAAAGAAGAAGGGGAGTGAGTGTGGGCGGCGCAGCCGCCCACACTCACTCCATAACCACCATCTTGTGGGTCAGTCATTCCGACCGAAGGGAGAATCTCTAACCAAGCCATTTTCGGTTTTGAAAAGTCCCGACCGGCTAAAGGAAGAAACCTCTAATCAAGCCACTTTCGGTTTTGAAAAGTCCCAACCGACGAAGGGAGGGAATCTCCGGCAAAGCCATTTCGGTTTGTCTGGACATTGTCCTTATGGAGACTTCTCCGGAAACAGGTTGGGGAAAGCGGGAAAGTCAACCCCATTTAAAGGATGAGGCACAATGTCTTAGATTTCTCCCTTCGGTTGAAATGACTGTTGTGCTTGAAGAGAATAAG
>CAXXDR010000003.1:0-578808 GCA_963665885.2 Bacteroidales bacterium
CCAAAAGATTGAGGCATAATGTATGGTACTTCCTCCAAAGGAATGTCCGATTGGTAGCCTGCCAACGTTTAGTTAACAAAACCCTTTTGGGTGTAGATCTTTTAACTTAATATTTTATTATAATGGAAAAGATTAGAACAAATGTTGCTGGAATTGACGTGGGGGCAAAAAAAGTATTTACCTCTGTTGAAGGACAACCCGTCGTAAGTCACCCTACCTTTACAGAAGATTTTCTTCTGCTTCGGAATTATCTTTTGAAACATAAGGTAAAAACAGTAGCTATGGAGGCCACCGGGGTATACTGGGTTATCTTATATGAGATATTGGAAGAGGCCGGTATTGATGTTTGGCTTGTCGATGGACACCAAACCAAACAGGTTCCCGGTCGAAAAACCGATGTTAAAGATTGTCAATGGATACAAGAACTTCATAGCTTTGGATTGCTAAATAGGTGCCTGGTTGTCGATGCCGATATAAAAGAACTAAGAAGTTATCTTCGCCTCAGAGAAGATCACATTCAAAGCTCGGCTATGCACATCAACCATATGCAAAAAGCCTTAACATTGATGAATATCAGACTTAAGGAAGTGTTGAGCCAAATACACGGAGCAAGTGGTATGGCTATAATTGAAGCAATCCTCAAGGGAGAAAGGAATAAACATGTTCTTGTGGGCTTGTGCCATCAAAGTGTATTGAAAACCAAAAAAGACTTCGTATTGAAAGCTTTGGAGGGGAAATACACTCAAGCTGGGCTTTTTGCATTAAAACAGGCATATGATGGATACATGTTCTATTTGCAACAAATTGCCGAATGTGACAAACAGATCAATACAGTGATCAATCGGATTGGACAATCAGGCAAGGGCCAGAATCTAAAAAAAAAACGAAAAGCAATCCGTCATCATAGACCATGTGTTGAAAAACTGGAAGAAAACCTTTTAAACGTGTTCGAGGGCAAAGATGCAACAGTAATATCAGGCATTACCGATTACACATGGATGCAGCTATTGGCAGAAACAGGACCTGATCTGCAAAAATGGCCCACAGAAAAGCATTTTACAAGTTGGCTTGGTTTGGCCCCGGGCCAGCATAACTCCGGGAAAATGCACAAAAATGCTAAAAAGAAAGGGCACCCGGTAGCAGGCCAGATTTTCCGTACAATCGCACAAAGCCTGATAAACAGTAAAAACATTGCAATCGGCTCCTTTGGTCGAAGGCTAAGAGGACGGAAAGGTCCCCGTATTGCGATAAAAGCGATGGCTCGAAAATTAGCAATACTATATTGGCGCATGATGGTTAAAGGAGTCGATTTTGTTGAACAAGGTGTCACCCATTATGAGGAACAATTGTTAGCCAATAAGATAAAAACACTAAACAGACTTGTCAAAGAACTGAATGTTAAACTACCAGAAAATGTACCAGTTGCGTAAATCTGTCATTGGTACCGAAGGGAGGAATCTCTATCAAACCCGACCGCAGGAAGGAAATCTATAGCAAAGCCACTCTCGGTTATCAACACTTTTTATTGGGGATATTCCATCTTTGCAGTTTTATTTATTTGTCTTTTTATTAGTTTCGTTTTTCGATTTATCCTGATTCCTTAACGCTCCTCCCTTTTCAAGGGAGGCTGGGAGGGTTTGTTTGTGTCTTCTACTGAAATAGATTGAAAAAAAATAGAAAAATAATCAACTCCATGCAGGATTTATTAACCATTATCAACTTTTTTTAGGACAAGTTACTTTTTCTTAAAAAAATTTTATCAAAATGTAAATGATGTATAATTAAATATCGTAACTTTACGGCGATTTTTAATAAACAACTTATTATTAACCTTTTAAATTTTATATTATGGATATTACTAAAGAGAGTAAGCTAAGCATGTTTCTTGTACTTATCCAATGGATCGATGCAAACATGCAAAAACTGGAACATATTCCCGGTTTCATGGCTATTTTTGACCTGTTTAAATCGGATGCCGGAAGGATAGCCGAAATTCGTCCCGGACAGGAAGAAAGCAAAAAAGGAATAGCCCAATCCAAGACGCAGGCAAAAGAAGGCCTCGCCGTAAAACTTAACTCCGTTTCGCGCAAGGCCATTGCTTTTGCCGTAATAACCCTTAATCTGCCTCTGCAGGAAGCCCTTCGCTACACCCTTACCGAACTGAGACGCGCTCCCGATACTACCCTGAGCAGTATCGCCCGGCTGATTATTGAAAAAATCGCCCCTATTCAGAAAGAACTGGAACCTTACGGAATATCGGCGGATGACATCAGTAATCTTTCGGTTTTGCTTGCCACGTATGATGAACTGATCCCCATGCCACGCGAAGGACAGATCGAAAAAAAAGATGCAACGTTGCAAATCAGCAACCTTTTTGACAAATGCGATGGCAATCTGGTAAAGATGGATGCCCTGACAGAAGTGATACACGACACCGACCCGCAAACCTATAACGACTATTGGGATGCCCGCAAGGTGATTAAAACCGCGATACGGACAATGGCGCTGAAAGCCAATGCAACGGAAAAAGGCAAGGGTATCCCCGTAGCCAATGTAGTGTTTGAAATTACCAATACGGCTACCGGCGAAAAAATTACGAAGAAAACCGCCGCCAAGGGCAATTTTTACCTGAAAAACCTGATGGAAGGCAGTTATGAAGTTAAGATTAAAAAGAGCGGCTACCTTCCGCAAACACGTACCATTGAACCGACTCCCGGCGAAATGTATTTACTGAAGGTGGAATTGGAAAAGGAATAAAAATCCAATAAAAAAGGATTTATTAATGTTTATCAAACTATCAACAAATAAGTAAATAAGAAATAACTGCCATAATGGGGGTTAGACAATCGTTATGCCTAATGTTTTAAAAAACAAACAATGGATTCAAACTGTATTACATTGATATTTTCTGGAATTGTCGCCTTTTCGACTTTAGTTTATGCTATTTTAACGTGGAAACTTGTCAAAGAGACTAAGATAATGAGAAAATCTCAGATCGAGCCTTATATTGTAGCGTATTTAGATGTGGCAGAATCAAGGGCTGATATTGTATTTTTAAAAATAAAAAATATTGGTCCTGGCGTTGCAAAAAATGTTGTATTCACAATTATTAAGGACATTGATTATAAGGAAGCTATTCCTCTTAAAAAATTTGGATACTTTTCAGATGGTATTGCGTATTTTCCACCGGAACATGAAGATAAATTTCTCTTATTCAGTCTTCAAGAAGGAAATACGAAAGCGAAATTGGATGATTATATTACAATTAGGATAGCTTATAACAATATTTTTAAGGAATTACATGAAACAATATTTAATCTAAGAATCAAAGAAGTAATGGGAAAATCTGATTTAACACCTCCAGATTCTTATTTTGGTCAAATTGCATTTAGGTTAAAAAATATTGAGAAACTAATTGAAGCAAAAAATTAAAAACACGAGGCTTAACGATTATGCAACCGAGCAATGCGGGCAACTTATAAAAACCAACCTGCAATAGTGGAAAGGAAAAGAAACAACAAGGAAAACCCGCATCGCGGCTGCCGGTGGGATGTTAGGCATAATTTTACACTACGACAAACTAGTTATATTCTCATTAATGAGGAGAATTTTAGAAATTATTATATTAGATTTAATGTATGGCCACGTTATGAAAGAATTAGAAAATTATTTTACAAAGGGAATTTTAGATAACGCCTTTCAAGCAGAACGAAATCTTATCATTTGGAAAAAGATTGCAGATGAAGTAGATTTTTTGAATAGACAATCTAAGGAGATTCAACAATTATATTCCTTTATTCAATTAGCAGCCTCGACAAATATTGTACTATATACAGCAAAATTATTTGACAAACCTAAAAATAATCCAACAAGATGTATACTCTCTTTTTTAGAATTAATCAAAAGCAAATCGAAAAATTTACCTAAAATTGTTGAAACAACTGGCACTATTAAAATATTAAAGGATTATAAATCCCCTAAAGATTTGATTAATTCTGTAGAATATAGTGATACGTCATTATTCCCTCTGCAATTTTATAATTATTACAAAACAAAATACGATTCATCTGAAATTAAAGAAAAAATTTCAAATTTAAAAGATACAAGAGATAAAATGGTAGCACATAGTGAAGTATTAAACAAGCAACTTGATTTAGAATTACAAAATATTGAAGATTTATTAAGCTTTGCATTAGAGATAATTTCAATATTTGGAATGGCTTATTACAGTACAATTTATGGCAATAGAGAATATTCTTTTTTGACAAGAGATGCGGATAGAGGCGCATATTTCATTGAAGATAATATAAATAGCTTAAAAAAAGAAAAACTATGTATAATAAAATGAATGTTATTTCTTTCTGTTTATTTTTGTACATAGAAACAATGAATAAAGCATTATTACATTAGATGGCAATATACTAATCACCATTATGATTCAAGTTAATAAATAAAATCAAAAATGAAGGGAATGAATATATGGAGCATACAATTAATAATAATAAATTTTGGAGGTTAGCAGAAGATGTTTTTACTTTGGAAGTAGGAAATTCTAAATTATATTATGATACGGAGTATCCTTTAAAGAAGGATACTTTTTGGGAAAAAATTTATGTAAAGAGGGAGAATGATGAAGATATTTTCTCAACTTTTCTTAAAGGAAATACAAATCTTATGTTTGTTACTGGTCATGTAGGGGCTGGCAAGACCACTTTTATCGCAAATAATTTTCTTAACTTAAATTTATGCAAAGGTATAATAATATCATTGGAAGAACTAAGTACTAAGTTCGAAGAATCTATTGACATTGGGCATACAATTCATGAATGTATAGCAGAAAGTCATAAAGAATCAATACTCGATAAATTAAAATTGGACATCTATAGGAATTGTAATAATGAGCAATCCGATATTAAAATAGAGGAATGGGAAGGGCATATCCTTGCAATGAAAGCCAAAAGACAATTAGCTATCAATGCACTTCAGTATATTAATAATGATAATGATATTGATAATTACATTGCACAACTAAATATAAGAGCCAATACTTCAAAACTATATCTTGAGGAACTATATAAAAAAATCCCTTTCACCGAAGAAAAAATGATATTTGATATCCTCAAAATGGTAAAATGGCATCAATATATAAGATTATATCGACTTATTTTTGGCAACCATGATTCACATATTATTGTCCTTGATAACTTAGACCGACTTGATTTTGAAAAGATCACTGAGAAATTCGTTGACTTAACTATCGAAACGCTCAACACTATTAATAAGGGAATTTTCAACCAGACCCATATGATGTTTTCCCCAGTTAAGATGATCCTTTCAATCAGAGATGAGAACATAAGCAGATTCAAAATTGAAGGTTCAGCAGACACACCATCTGATCAAATAACTTTAGGTGCTCATGATCTTATAATGAATGATGCAAAAAGATACACCCCACATATTGATAATGAATTTGCATTCAATGTGATCAATCAACGGATATTATTATTGACTGAGATAGTAGATCAAATTCATGTGCCAAATTTACTAACGATATTCATCAACGTTATAAATCATTTCTGGATCAATCAAGAAAAGAAAACATTACGTGATGAAGTCGGATATTTAAATGTAATGAAACTTTGTAATGAAAGTATGCGACTTATGTTGGATCTGGTATTTGCAACAACTAAGGAATCAATACTATACTTTTATAATAAAAGCATCAATAATAATCATATTCTTAACATGTCTCATTCTATGATCAAGGGTAGAATCATAAGGTCATTCTGGGATCATGTATCTACAGTAACATTGATGAAAGAGTTTGGCAAGTGTATCTGGTATGAAGCACTCAATCAATATTGTTGTTTATTTCGTCTTATCCTTGCTTATCTCTATGAAAAAAGAGTATTGCAACAAGAAATAAAAATAAGCGAACTGCTACAAGATTTCAGGGAAGTATATGATTTCAACGACAAAAACATAATGAAATCTCTTTTTATTCTATATAAGTCCCAGTTTAAACTAGCTGAGTTAATCACTATTTACCAGTATAATGCTATACGCCAACCAAATGATATCAATACAGAAGCAATTGTCAGACTAAACGACAGAGGGTTGGTTTTTTTAGATAAAATTATAATTCATTTGGACTTTTTTGGGAGGCTAATTGAGAATAATCCAAGTCTCAATCAAAACAAAAACAATAATTTGGGAAACAGGGTAATCTATGAATTTGCTCCAGTACAAGCAAATGAATATATTCAAAATATATTCAACCTTATAGAAAAAATTGCTGATAATCATGAAAAATTTTGGAATGAAACGATAATACAAAATTTAAAATGTAGCAATACAGAAAAACCATTTGACAAATACAAATCAAAATTCGCATACAAATCACGATTCTACATTGAGCGTGTGTGCTCATCCCATATGGAAATAATAAAAAGCTATCTATACAATGCTTTATGCGGTCCAGATTCCACTCTTTTCTTAAGTTCTAAAGACAAGAAGGAACTTGATCAATTGATTCCTTCTAATTTAATCATTAATCAATCAAATGATTGTACCAGAGTGGATGAAAATTTAATTTTATTAATTAAAAATAATTTTAATAAGAATCATCCAATACAAAAAATTTGGAATATTTATATGAAGTACTCAACTATTCAAACAAGGTTTTATAATATCAGAATCAAATTCATGTCAGAGTGTAACAAAAATGAAATAAATGAAAGAAATACTTAAAATATTTAATAATAATGCTGTTTTGGGGTTCCTATGCATGGCTTTTGGCGCTTTAGCAACCTCTTTTTTTACATATTACAGGATAAAGATACGAATATCATTTGAAGAGAAAAAAGCGAGGATTGGATTTGTTAAAAAAGAAATTCTTGTTTCATGCTTTGAGCCAGCCATAAAGTATACGGAATATTGTATGGGCCTTATACGCAATGGTAATTTCACAGAATATAAAAGGGATGAAACCCCTTTTTCAGCAATTCGCAAGATTGATTTTCGATTTGGTAGAAATTGGAACGGGTTTCTAAAAAAGATTGATAATTATTTTTATGATGCGAGCCAAGGAAAGGGATTAAATGATGAAACGCTTCAATTAGTAGAATTATTCCAAATGGAATTGTATTGGCACTACTGTCGGCAAGCACGTAATTTAGACGCATGTTATTTTAGATTGATAATCTGGAGGATGTTTGCCCGTATGCGCTTTGGGGGGAAAAATAATATCAATATAGTGTAAATGTAAAAATCTACAATAATTGCAGTCATCGAAACAAGTAGCACCCATTCTATAATAAAAAACATTCATTTATAACATTTTTTAATATCTTTCCAACATTCAAAGTCCATTGCAATCTATGGAGTATTTAAAACTCATTAAGTAACATAGCCTAAAAATATGGTGTAAACTTAAGTGGGGCAATAGTCCCCCCATCCGAGCGGAATTTGCAATTCCGCTCAAAACATAGTAAACCTGAGTATTCGGGATGTATTTTCGCAATTATATTAAAATAAAAATATGCCGGCAGGCTATTAAACCCTGTCAGGTTTTGGAAACCTGACAGGGTTATTTTTTTGTTTATCTGTGGTATACAACGCCTTTAAGTAAAACCATTTCAGCAAAACCTTTTACCGGTATTCCTTCATAAATGGTATGGTCGCAATGCTGGTACTGCGTTTTGGCTGAGATTACCATTTCTTTATCCGGGTTCCAGATGACAAGGTCGGCATCCATACCCTTGCGTATATCGCCTTTGTGTTGCGATAAGCGGAAAATCCTGGCAGGATTGTCAGAAACCAGTTCCACAAAACGGTTCATCGAAATGCGTTTTCCCAATACGCCATAAGTGTAAAGCAATTGCAGCCGGGATTCAATGCCTCCCGTTCCGTTGGGAATCCGGGTAAAATCATCTTTTCCAATATCCTTCTGTCCATGCAGATTGAACGGGCAATGATCGGTGGCAACAGTATCTATCACTCCGCTTTGCAAAGCATCCCAAAGCGCTGCCTGGTCGGCTTTACTACGTAAGGGCGGGCTGAATACGTAAGCCAACGCCTCGGCATCCGGTTTTTGATAACAACTGTCGTCGAGCAACAGGTAATGAGGGCAGGTTTCGGCAAAAAGTGGCAAGCCTTCCCGCTTTGCACGGGCAATAAGATCCACCGATCCGGCAGAAGAAATATGAACCAGATACGTAGTACAGCCTGTCTCCCTGCAAAGGGCGATTACCTGTTTTACTGCCGCCGTTTCCGTTTCCACGGGGCGCGACAACGCATGATAGCGTGGAGCCGTATTCCCTTGTTTTAGCATCTGTCGTTGTAGCCGGACAATTTTAGTACCGTCCTCACAGTGCACCAAAACGGTTGCGCCAAACAAGGCGGCAGTCTGCATCACTTTTTTCAATTCTTCCGGTTCTATACCGATAGTATTTTTGTAAGCCAGGTACGTTTTAAACGAGCGTATGCCCGCTTCCTGCACACACCAAGCCATTTCATCTGCCGTATGCGAAGTCCATTCCGAAATGCCCATATGAAAATGGTAATCCGTGAGACTGTTTGTGGACTCATTAAAGCGTTTTTTAAATGCGGATTGCAACGATTCGCCTCTGACGGGGGTAACAAAGTCGATGAAATAAGTAGTGCCTCCGGCAAGGGCGGCGCGGCTGCCACTTTCAAAATCATCGCATGATGGTCCGGCTGGCGTATCCAAATGCAGATGAACGTGCGGGTCAACTCCCCCCGAAAATATCAGTTTGCCCGTGGCATCTATGATTTTCATCTTCTTGGAAGGTGGCAACTCCTCATCAGTAAGCGAAGAAATTAAGCCGTTTTCGACAATAATATTTGTCCGGTCGGTGTCTTCCGAAGTGATTAGGGTTCCGTTTTTGATGAATAATTCAGGCATTTTTAGATCAATTACGAATTACAAATTACGAATTAAAAATTACGGAATATCAATTAACAATTACGAATTACGAATTACGGGATTTGAATGTGATCTGGATTTTCCCAATTATTTTACAAATCTCTTCTGATTGGTTTAGTAAGCCAGTGGACTTTTCGTTATCAAGATAATCAGTCGCCTGTAACAATTTTATCCAATAGATTGTTTCTCTTGCTTCTTTATAGGCAATGGAAAGCTTGGAAATAAAATCAGCCTTTGATTGAGCGCCAATCGCTTCTTCTATATTTGCACCAACGGATGTTCCACATCGCAAAAGCTGTTTCGACATCACAAATTCATGTTTTTCGTCAGACAGAAACTTATACGCATTGATGATTTGTATTGCAAAATCAAAACTTTTCTTTTGTATTACATTATCACTCTTCATACTCAAATCAATTATCAATTACGAATTACGGAAAATCAATTACGAATTACGAATTATTAATTTTGAATTAAATTTTGATTGAAAATAACAAACTATACAAATCATGTCAGAGGCCATTTAATACCAAAAGAATTTACGTAATTCGTAATTTTTAATTCGTAATTAGACTCTCCGTTCTATCATTTTTTTCCAAAGCTTCTTCCCTTCTTCTTTTGAAAACCTCAGAATCTCCTCTTCGTTTACCGTGATAATTTTTTTGTCCTTTACGATTAGTTTCCCGTTGGAAATTACATGTTGCACGTGTCTGGATTCCAAGCCGAAAAGGAAATGTCCCAGAAAGTTGGAAGCGTTTATCTCCGTTGGCGAATCATAATCGAGTACCACTAAGTTGTTGTCCCCGTCGCCAGAAAAATGGTTTAAAGAGAGGTATTTATGCACGTTGCGGAAACGGTGGTACATCCCCGGATAGTCAATGCTGTCGAATCCCTGTCCGATGTAAAAAGCCGCTTTGGCGCTGCGGAGCATGTCGCTGTGCATACCGTCGGTTCCCAGCATAATATTTTCGTTTAAACCTCTGGAATTAAAGTATCCTACATTGTTGTTCAGGTTGCTTTCCGGATTTTGAACCACCCAGACCGGGGAATTCTTAATGATTTTTCTTTCACTTTCGTCAATATGCAGGCAATGACCAAGGATGGCCTTAGGACTTTCCAGTGCGCCTGCGTCTTTCAAACGATTTACGACCCTTTTGCCATAGGTATTCAGGCAATGTTGCTGGTCGTATTCTCCTTCCGCTACATGGACGTGGATGCCGGAATTCATCCTGCCGGAAAGAGATACCGCCTCTGCCAGCGTTTCTTCCGAAATGGTAAAAGAAGCGTGCAATCCCACCAGTCCCTGGTTTTTCTTCAGATAATTTTCCGTTTCCTCCAAACCTTTCATGGCAATGGCAATACCGTCGCGGTCGCTGATTTCGTAACAAAGCAGGTGTCCAACACCCACTTTATCGAAAGCTTTGGCAATGGTTTCCAGCGAGCCTTCTACGGCAAAAGACGAAGCATGATGATCGATGGCAAAAGTTACCCCGTTTTTGGCGCAAGCCACAGCCGTAGCCAGCGCACTTGCTTCTATCATGTCCTTATCAAGGCATTTGTCGAGCGTCCACCAGACATATTTCAGTATCTCATAAAAATTCTCCGGCGACTTTTCCGGTGCGGGCATGCCCCTCGACAAAGCCGAATATACATGATGATGCCCACAGGCAAAAGATTTGGTTACTAACTTTCCGGTACAATCAAGAATTTCCTCTTTGCCGTCCTGCGGGATGGTAGAAAGAAACTCGATGCCATCATTTTCGCTTACGCGGATGTTAGCTTGCCTGAATTCGAGAGTCTGCCAATGGATAAAGGTGGCATTTTTAAGTATTACAGCCATATTATTTTCTTTTTAAAGGTAATGAATAACGACGTTTGCCATCGAAATCGCAGAAAGCATTGGCGACAGCAGCAGCAGTAGGAACCAGTCCGATTTCGCCAAGACCTTTGGCTCCGTAGGGTCCCACAGGATCTTCCACTTCCACGCCAAGCACCACAATTTCAGGCATATCTTTAGGTTTGATGATTTGTAAATCTTTAATTTTATCCGAAACGAGATAACCATTTTTCATCGGAAGCTCCTCGGAAAGAGCATAGCCCAATCCCATGTGAACAGCACCTTCCACCTGTCCTTCAAACATCAGCGGATTCATGATTTTTCCTGCATCGTGGGCGGCATAAACGGTAGTGATTTCACCTTTTTCATTCATCTCCACCAGTTGGGCGGCATAGCCATAGGCAAAATGTGTAATTATCTCTTCGACCTCCGTTCCCGGCTTGGTAGTCCAGTCGCAGGTATAGTTTCCTTTGTAAACCTTGCCCGAAAGTTCTTCCAGCGAATGGCTTTCCAAATCTTTACGGATGGCTTTCGCCGCATCGAGGATGGCATTGCCAAGCAAGGCAGTCGCCCGCGAAGAAGTAGTCATCCCAGTAGTAATCCCGGCTTTGGTGTCAACAATCACCTCCACACATTCCGGTGGAATGCCAGTTTCCTGATGCAGGGTTTGGATAGCCATATTGTGTACCCCCTGCCCCATTTCCGTCCAGCCATGGTGTAAAACAACCCGTTTGCCAGGATGTATTTCGATGATCACATCACTGAAATCGGCCATACCGTTGCCCACTCCTGAATTTTTAATGCCACAGGCGAGCCCTTTTATTTTTGCCTTGTCATAAAAAAGTTTTATGGCAAGCAGACATTGACGGACGCCCACTCCTTTTTTCAAAACCTGGCCGGTAGCGGTCATCCCGCCTTCATCCAATGCATTATTGTAGCGGAACTGCCAGCGGTCGAAGCCACCCATCTTACAAAGTTCATCTATACAGCCTTCCAGCGCAAAGCAAACCTGGTTAGCGCCAAAGCCGCGCATGGCTCCGCTCGGAATATTGTTGGTATAAACGGTCAGCGATTCAAGATTTACACAGGGAAAATGGTAAGCGCCGGTAGCATGTCCGGCAACACGTTCCATCACCTTATTTCCAACCGAAGCATAGGCGCCGGTATCGCCCACCGCTTTCAACCGAATAGCCGTAAGTTTACCGTTTCTATCGCAGCCAACAGCAATATCCATAAATACAGGATGCCGTTTAGGATGCATCCTGATGGATTCTTCGCGCGTGAGCCTGACTTTCACAGGTCTTTTCAGATGCCAGGCAAAAAGCGCAGCAAATCCCTGAACCGTCATATCTTCTTTTCCGCCAAAACCTCCGCCGGTAGAAACCAGCGTTACCCTCACCTCTTCTGCCGTAAGGTTAAGCAAATTGGCAACCTGCCGTCGGTCTTCATAGATTCCCTGTCCGTTAGAATATAGATGAACACCAATACCTTCCGGCAGGGCAACAGCAGCTTCTGTTTCCAGAAAAGCATGTTCTATCCGTTGTGTCTGATAAAAACCCTTGGCAACAAAATCTGATTTTTCCAAAATCTCTTCAGCATCTCCTCCGCGGTAAACCTTGCAGTTTTCTAAAAGATTTTCCCTGTCGGGATGCACCTGAGGAGCATCTTCTTTCAATGCTTCCATTGGATCGGTAACAGGCGTAAGTATCTCATAATCTATTTTAATAAGGCTCGCTGCCTTCCGGGCGGTTTCTTCCGAATCGGCAACCACACCGGCAAGCACATCACCGATGTAGCGGGTAGTTTCACCGGTTTTTATCATCAGTGGCCAGTCAGGAAAAATCAAACCTGTAAAACGGTTACCCGGAATATCGTCGGCATCAAACACCATTACAACACCTGGAAGATATGCTGCTTCTACATAATCAATTTTTAAAATCTTAGCTTTAGGATGATCGCTGAACCGTAATGCCCCATAGAGCATACCATCAAAATGCAGGTCGTTGACAAACGGACGTTTTCCCAAAGCCGTTTGGTAAGCCTGATATTTTGGATAAGAAGTTCCCACTTCTCCGGAAAGTTCTGAATATTCAATCCCGGTTCTTTCGCGAAAAGCTTTTGCCGCCTGTTCAATGGCATCAATAATTTTTACATACCCTGTGCAACGGCAAAAATTTAGCGTAAGCGCCTGCCGGATTTCTTCCCTTGTCGGGGAAGGATTCTTCTGCAAAAGCACATATGTACGCATCAGAAAGCCGGGGGTGCAAAAGCCACATTGCACGGCGCCTTTTTCCACAAAAGCTTTAGCAAGCACGTCCCGAACTTCCTCCGGTAAACCTTCGAGGGTATTCACCACCGCACCTTCCAGCTTTTGCATGGGCGTAACACAGGAAAGTTTTGCTTCGCCATTGATTTCCAACATGCAGGCACCACAAGCCGCCTGGCCGTTGCAACCATCTTTTACCGAAGTGATTTGTTGCTCGTTCCTTAGATATTTCAGCAACCGAAGCTGCGGATCGCCGGAAAAGGTAACCGGCTGATTATTTAATGTAAATTTTATCATAACCAAAAGTTATAGAACACTGATGACACGGATTTAATGGATTAAAACGGATATTTTTCTCAAAGCTTCTTTGGATGGTTCTATTGCTTCCGGCAAAGTAACCAGCGATGAAACAGCATTCAAATCCTTTAGCCCGCTTCCGGTAAGCAGAACAGCAATCTTGCTGCCGTTTTCCGGAGGATTCGTTTCACAATATTTCAGATATCCTGCAAAAGCGGCTGCACCGGCAGGTTCGGTAAAGATACCAAAATTCCGTGTCAGCTTCAGAGAAGCATTCAGAATGGCATCATCCGGCACGGCAATGCCTTCTCCATTATATTTCAGCAGAAAATCCTTTGCCATGTAGAAATTCCGGGGAATGACCACCGAAATGGAGTCGGCTATGGTTTGTGCAGTCGATGGCTCAAACACTTCAGAATGGAGATTGCGAATGATGCTGTTACTTCCTTCTGCCTGTACGGCAACAATCCGTGGCATCTTTTCGATAATGCCAAGCATCAGCAAGTCTTCAAAGCCTTTATAAATCCCGGAAAGGATGACGCCATCGCCAACAGAAACAAAAATCATATCCGGCGCCTGCATCCCGCACTGACGGAAGAGTTCAAAGGCGGCCGTCTTTTTCCCTTCAATGGTCAGCGGGTTGTAGGCCGTATTTCGGTTGTAGAGTCCATATTCCTTTGTGGCTTGCAGACTAAAATCGAAAGCTGCATCATAATTTCCGTCCACCGGAACAATGGTTGCGCCATAAAGCATGATCTGAAGCAACTTTGCCTTGGGCGCCGTTGCCGGAACAAAAATCACCGCCTTTTGACTCTGCGAAGCACAGATGCCTGCCAGCGAAGAGCCGGCATTACCGGTGGAAGCAGCAACGATGGTGTTGATTTGATTCTCTTTGGCAAAAGCCGAAACCAATGCCGATGCTCTGTCCTTAAACGAAAAAGTAGGATTATGCGAATCGTCTTTCAAAATAAGCTGATACGTACCGTTTTTGCTCTTTTGCTGCCAATGGTAAGCCGGAGTATTTCCAACGTTCAGCGGGCCGAAGCTTTCCGGCGAATTTACCGGCAGTAAATCGAGGAAAGCATTTTGAGATAAGTTTTTAAAAAGCTCGCCCGGCGCAATGTTTTTGCGGAGTTTATTGTAATCGTAAACCGTTTTCAGCACTCCTTTGGGCGGAGCATCCGGAGTATTGCCGCTTTCGCAGGACGGGCAAAGATATTGGATACCACCGGCAGGATATTCTTTTCCGCAATTGACGCATTGGTAATGAAATTTTTGCATAACCTGTTTTTAATAATTCTTCAATTATAACTCTTCCAAGTTCTACTGCAAACCCTCAAGGTTTTCAAAACTTTGAGGGTTTAACTTATCTTAAAGCAATCCCGTCCGTTCGTTGAATTCTTCTATCATCTCATCCCATTTTTCACTCTGATGGAAAAGTGATGGCCACAGATCACGATCGTACCAAAGCTGGTTCAGGTCTTCAATCGTCTTGCCCTGTTGTTCCACCCAGGTATAATACTTCAGGTTATGAATGGCTTTCTGATCCTGGTAGTTAAGTTCTTTCATGTGGTCGGTAGCCGTTCCGTAAAGGCTTTTTTCGGAATCCTTAGCTGCCTGTAGCATGGTGTAAGCCCCCCGTTCTTCCTTCAGTTCCTGGATTCTGGACTGGTACATGTCGGCAGAGTCGGTGGCGATGGTAAGAATGATATCCTCGCCGTTCATCTCGAAATATTTTGCCATTTTGATGGAAGAAATCAGGTTGGCAATGCCGGAAATGCCGATCAGATGCAAATCGTCGACCAGCTTTTTATCCACGCCATTTTCCTTAAGATATTTCGTTCCTTCTTCTTCATTAAAAAGTCGCAGAACACGCATGCAGTCTTCGTCATCAATGGCGGTAACCACATCGGTATTTTTTACATTATGAACCCAGGGAACATGCTTGTCACCTATACCTTCGATACGATGTCCGCCAAAACCATTTTGCAACAACGTAGGACATTGCAAAGCTTCGGAAGCCGCCACCTTGACGTGTGGATGCAGGGTGCGCAGATAATCTCCGGCAGCAATGGTCCCAGCAGAACCTGTAGAAGATACGTAAGCCGCCAGATTACTATTTTTGCCTTTCAGGGAATTAAAAACTTCCTCAATGGCGTATCCGGTAACGTTGTAATGCCAAACCGGATTACCAAACTCATCAAATTGATTAAAGATGATGCAGTCTTTTCTTGTCCGGCGTATTTCCCAGCATTTATCGTAAATTTCTTTTACGTTGGATTCGCAGCCGGGAGTGGCAATCACTTCGGCGCCTATCTCTTTCAGCCAGTCGAAACGCTCACGGCTCATCTCTTCCGGAAGGATGGCAACGGCAGTGCAACCCATCAGGTACGAATCGAAAGCGCCACCACGACAATAGTTGCCGGTGCTGGGCCAAACGGCTTTATGGAAAGACGGATCAAATTCACCGGTGAGGATGCGCGGAGCAAGACAACCGTAAGCAGCGCCAACCTTGTGAGCGCCGGTCGGAAAATATTTTCCCAGCAGAAGCACAATACGTGCATCCACGCCACTGATTGCTTTGGGTATTTCGATATAATTCACACCGCCATAAAGCCCGCCTTTTTCCACAGGCTCATTCTTCCAGGTGATACGGAAAAGGTTTAGCGGGTTTAGTTCCCACAGGCCTATGCTTTTCAGCTTTTCTTTAATCTTGTCCGGAATCAGTTCCGGGTTGCGCATTTGTTTGAAGGTAGGAAGGATTATTCCTCTTTCGCGAAAGCGTTTGATGGTATTTTCCAATACCTGCGGATTGGTTACTTCGGTAGTTACGTTTATCATTTTATAATTTGTTTATGGAACACTGATGACACAGATTAAACGGATTTTAACGGATTATTTTATTATTGTTTGTAAATATTTTACGCAGAAACTCTGGCTTTTTACCAAAGTTCAGCAATAAGCCAACTTCTATTTCTGTTGCTTTTAAATAATTGATAAGTTGGAATTCATGCTCTTCGCAAATTGCTTCGGCTGCTTTAAGTTCAATAATAACTTTATTTTCAACTAATAAGTCGGCATAATAATCACCAACTTTTATTTCATTATAATAAACACTGATAGGATACTGCTTCTGACAAGTCAAACCACATGAATTTAATTCCAGATTCATAGCATTTTCATAAACTTTTTCGAGAAAACCATAGCCAAGCGTATTATACACCTTATAAAAAATGCGGATAATTTCACTTGTAAACTCTTTATGCAACATCTCCATGTTATCTGTTTTTAATCCGTTTAATCTGTGTCATCGGTGTTCTATCTTTCTATTAATATAATTTTTCTACAGCTTTCATCAAAATGAACATCTCTGCCGCCAGTTCGGAAGAGGCTGTTACCAGGCATGGAACCTTGAAAACGATATCCGAAGGTGTAAAATCCGGCAGCATAAAAGTAGCTGCCCACTCATCGGTTTCGTAACGATACTGGTTTTCCTTAAAGGTCAGCGTACGAATTTTTTGTTTTTCTTTATAGATCAACACGGTTTTGTCGCTTAATTTACTCAGGTAATAGCCCGTTTCAGCTTCGTTAAAACTCTTTATCGTCAGGTAAAACTTCGGTTTATCCTTGTACGGAGCGCCATTGGAAGGACAAAAAGTGTTGCAGTTTCCACATTCATTACAGAAATCACCGATGTTGAGTATCTGAAAGTGTTGCTGTACCTGGAAAATCTTGTCGTCCTCCAGAGTGATTTTATCGTCTTTTTTGGTAATCTTTTTCAGCATAAACGCTAACGGTTCTGTCTGGTAACCGTAATTGGCAAAGTTGGGGCAAACGCTTACGCAAACATTGCAAACCTCGTCGCAGCTAAGGCAACGGGAAGCTTCGGTTTTTGCCTGTTCAATGGTAAAAGCGGGTGGAATGGCATAAGGTTTTTCTCCGGCAGGAACGATTACCGGTTTCACCTTACGGACTTTCTTAACCGCCAGTTGACAGAAGTCAATGTCTTTATGGATTACCGGAGCAATTTCCGGAAATTGTTTTCCTGCCTGTGCAACGATGAGCCGGGCCGTTTTTTGCCCGTCGCCGATGGCGCGGATGATGCTCGAAGCGCCACGCAGGGCATCGCCACCAATAAACACATTGGGCAGTTTAGTCCGGAATTCAGGATTGTTCACCGTAAGGTATGGATTCATAAAATCTATCACCACGTCCTGCCCTACTGCCGGGATAATCATGCTTGCTTCCAGATCAAATCCGGAACCTTCGATACTTACCGGTTGGGGGCGTCCTTTCTCGTCCACACCTTTCAGTTCCATCTTCTGACAATGAAGCAAAACTTTTCCCGGAACAGATTCCGTAATTTGGAGCGGAGCTGTGAGGGTAAGGATTTTCACGCCTTCGCGAAGTGCAGCTTCCACTTCTTCATAAGCCGCAGGCATCTCGGCAAGGGTACGACGGTAAACGATGGTAACGTTACCGTTTTCTCCGGCAATTTTCTTGGCCATCCGTGCGGCATCCATGGCGGTGTTGCCACCTCCGATGACGATAACATGATTGCCGGTGGATAAAACTTTTTCTTGTTTGGCAAGACTTAAAAATGCCAGTGGATCGGTTACGACCGGAAGATCTTCGCCTGGGATGTTGAGTTTTTTTGCCTTTTTGGCTCCAGTGGCAACGAAAACATAATCGTAATCCCGTTGAAGTTTTTCAAAGGTTTCCCCGGTAACGGGTGTTTCAAAATGTATTTTTACTCCGGCATCAACTATCCTTTCGATATCTTTTTCGATACCGGCTCCGGGCATGCGGAAAGAAGGAATCACCGAGGCAACCATGCCTCCGGCATAGGCTCTTTCTTCAAAAACGTCGACTTCAAAGCCGGAGAGGCGGAGAAACCATGCACAGGACAAACCGGCGGGGCCAGCGCCGAGAATAGCAGCTTTCAATCCATTGGATGGAAGTGTTGCAGGAACGGGTTTTTTCCCGGCCTGTTCGGAAACAAAACGTTTGATTTCTCTGATTTGTAAAGCTTCCTCGTAATTCATCCGGGTACACTTGGTTTGGCAGAGATGATCGCAGGCCATACCGGTAACCGTGGGAAAAGGATTGGTGCGAAGTATCGTACGGAAGGCATCGCCAAACCTGCCTTCGGACGTAAGGTACATGTATTCGGGAATGTCCTGATTAGCCGGACAGGTATCTACACAAGGTGCATGAACACAGTCGAAATAGCCAAGCGGACGCCGGGTTTTAATGTCTTTTGGTAAATGTCCTTTCCGGTAAACGGGATTGGAAAGCACCTCAGCGGAATATTTTTCAAGGTTATGCAAAGCGGCTTCTGAAACATCCGAAAAGGAATTTCCTGCCTTTTTCAGGATAAAATCGTTGAGACTGTTTGCCGAAAGGCGATGCATCTCTTCCTTTAAATTTTCGAGATATTGACTTAACCGGCCATAGCTGCCCGGCTTCAGGATGTCGGAACAAACGGTAACGGGTTTCAATCCGCAGGCAAGGATGTCGGCGAAGTTGAAACAGTCGGCGCCGGCAGAAAAGGAGATGTCGAGCTTACCGCCGAAGTCCTGTTGCAGTTTACGGGCAAGGTTGATACTTATGGGATGCAAAGCTTTTCCGCTCATGTACATCATCTTTTCGTTTTCCGGAAAGACGTTACGGAAGTTCAGACTTTCGAGGGTATTGGTGAGTTTGATGGCAAAATGTACGTTTTTCTTTTCTGCCGCAAGGCTGAGGTTGCGGATAATGTTTAGCGCATCGGGATATTTCAGGTCGTGTTCAAAAGCAAGGTCGGGAATAGGAGTGGAATAACCGAGAGTATCGTTCAGGATGCGGCGCAGCCTATCCGGACCAAGCAGAGTGGGATTCAGCTTGATGGTGGTGTGCAAGCCTTTTTCTTCAATAAGATATAAACCGATCTTCTCAATCTCCTGTGGCGGACAGCCGTGCATGGTACTCAGGGTAACATTGTTTGAAATGCAATCGGGAATGGCTATTTCATCAATCCGGGGATAAATCTTGCGAATGGCGTTAATCTTTTCCTGCTTTTCGGCATGGCAATCGCTCATCTTATCGAAAAACCATTGCACATTATCGTTAAGGATGCCTTCGTAATTGTAGCCGACGCTCATATTGAAAATGCCTCCAAACCTCCCCTGCCCCATTAGCATATGTATGATAATCCATGCATTCAGGTATTGGTCGAAGCTTTCTTTGATTTTGAGTTCCTGCGACCATTCGCAGTTGTAGCCTTCGTCGTACATATCGATGCAGGGCTTGGAAACGTCCAGTTCGTCGAGGGTCTGGATGGTTTTCAGTTCGATGAAACGTGCGCCGCAAAGCCATGCCCCGATGATGTTTTGTGCCATCTGGGTATGTGGTCCGGCGGCTACACCCAGCGGAGTTTCGAGCAGCTGACCGAAACGCTGACTTTGAATAGCCGGTTCGGAACCGGTATAAAACAAACCTTTATCTAATCCAAAATACTGGCCATTCTTTAATTGTTCGAGAATAAGACAGAGCAAACGCTCAAGGGGTACGACGGAAAATTTATCCTGCTTCATGTGAATTTTAACGGTAGAAATATAATTTTAAAGCAAAAGTATGAATAATAATTTAAAACGCCATTTTACTCAACTATTTTAAAATTTAAAAACATGTTGTCCGGATAAAATCTGTTGTGGCTCATGAAAACATTGTATTTGTTGCGTTCCTATGGGGCTTAGGAAAAAATGAGGTTGTTTTCAATTTCTACCGATATCTGGTTCCTAATGGAACTGTCCCGGAGGGATAAAATATCGGTAGAATGTAGAATATTGATTATGCATTAACCCAAAGTCCCGGATGGGACATAATGTAAATTTACCGGACAACAATAATTAAGTAATTGGACAAATAGAATGTCGCATATCAAAAAAGAATAGGACGCGGATTTTACGGAAAAAAACGGATAAATACGAATCATAATATAAACAGATTTAACGCTGATTCTATTCATGCAAGCATGAATAATAAAATTGGATATGTCTGAAAATCATTCTGACTTATCGAAATTTAAATCCATTTTAAAATCAGCTATATCAGCAAAAGTCTGTGTTCTATTCTAAGGTTTTCAAATTCAATGATACAACAATTTGTAGTTTCTATTACTTAAAAAAATAGCCACAAAGAGTTCCGGGGTTCTCACCAGGAACTTAAAGCGTATTTTTACGGGATTTCAGGAAGATTTCTCCATCAGCAGCCGGTTGAGCATTTCGAGCTGTTTTTTGTCCGTTTCGAGTTGGGTAACGAGCTGCGACAAACGGCTGTTTTCCTCTTTTACGGCGGTTAGCTCTGCCTGGATATCGGTCTCGCCGGTAAAAAAGAGAAAGAAGTTATGATGAAGCGCTGCAGAGATGTGCTGCAAAAGCGCTACGGTGATATTCCCATCATTGAGAATGTTGTATACATTGCGCTTGGTCATTTTAAGGCTTGCAGCGAGGCTTACAGCGCTTATTTTATTTGCATACATATAATTGCGTATGTATTGATGGATTGTTTCTGCCATAAGTAATGAATTTTAGAATACAAAGATACAAATAAAATGAAACAGAGTTTCACTTTTGTGAAGCAGAGCTTCCCTATTGTGAAATAGAGCTTCCCTATTGTGAAGTAGAACTTCCTTGTTGTGAAATAGAATTTCACTATTGTGAAGTAGAGTTTCCCTGTTGTGAAATAGAGTTTCCCTATTGTGAAGTATAGTTTCCCTGTTGTGAAATAGAGTTTCCCTGTTGTGAAGTAGAGCTTCCCTGTTGTGAAGTAGAGCTTCCCTGTTGTGAAGTAGAGCTTCCCTGTTGTGAAGTAGAGCTTCCCTGTTGTGAAATAGAGTTTCCATAATTAGAAATAGAGTTTCTATAATTGAAAATAGAGTTTCCATAATTGGAAATAGAGTTTCAATTCAAATAAAATCTCAACTAAAAAATAATGCGAATCAAGGGTTGAAAATAAAAGATATAAATAGTAGGCTCCGTGGTTCTCTGTGAATTCTCCGTGGTTCTCTGTGCAATTTAAAATGTTGTAACACAATTTGTCATTGACCTCATCCCCGGCCCTTCTCCTGAAAAAGGAGAAGGGAGGTTCTCCGATCCAGTATATCCGTTAATTTTTCGCATGATACTTCTAATTATGGGATTGTCCTTAAGCCTCTCCTCCCAGGAGAGGTTTGGTGAGGTGTTTTATTAATTGACCTCATCCCCGACCCTTCTCCTGAAAAAGGAGAAGGGAGGTTCTCCGAATCAATATATCCGTTAATTTTTCGCATGATACTTCTAATTTGGGAATGTCCTGAAGCCTCTCCTTCCAGGAGAGGTTTGGTGAGGTATTTTGCTATTAATTATGAATACTTTATCTGACAACAATTAAAAATATTTATTTTTTTTGAAAATTTATTTGCATAAGTAAAAAATTTTTATATTTGTAAACGAAATTAATTATCAAAGACGTGAAATATCCATAACGGACTATGCTACTGCGAACCGGAGATGATATTTTATGGACATTGCCTATAAACTATAAATTATAAACTAAAAAATAAACTGATGAAAACAACAGATGAAAACAAACTAAACGCCGCCGAAGCCGTTGTGCTTGTGCTGGCAAACAACATTGCAATCTGGACGATGATTGCTGCGATTATGGTACTTTTCGATCTTCTGAAAGCGAAGATACAATTGGTGCGCGACCTGCGTCAGATACAGGAAAAAGACAATACCGGGGTTACCAAACGGAAAGGAATTGTTAGGAAACAGATGGAGGAAAAGGGCATAAACGTGATCCGTAAATTGGTGATGTATGCCGTGGCCACCGAAAACACTGAATTAGACGCAAACATCAATTACACCGCTTCCGACCTTAGCCTTGCCAGCGAAAACCGGGTGGCCGACATCATCCGCCTGGTGTACGAAACGGCAAACGCCCACAAGAGCGAGCTTGCCGTCTATGGAGTAACCGGCGAAATGCTGGAACTGCTCCTTACCCTTCATCAGCAATTCTTAGTGGCTATGCCCGAGACCAGGGAAAAAGTTACCCTTTCGAGTACCGCCACCAAAAATATCAATACCCTGATAACTGAAATTTCGGAACTGCAACGTACCAAGCTCGACCGACTGATTGCCGGCTTTGCCGATACCAATCCCGACTTTTATCAGCAATACAAAAATGCCCGTAAGATTGTTGACCGCGGGATAAGACACGAACCGGAAGAAGAAGGAAAGTAATTAGCGAATTTGAAGATTAGCTGATTTGAAGATTCGTTGATTTGAAAATATTGAGCCCTGATGTATCGGGATAGGCAGTAGGCAGTAGGCAGAAAGCAGAAGGCAGAAGGCAGTTGAGCGAAGCTATTCGGGATAGGCAGAAAGCAGTAGGCAGAAAGCAGAAAGCAGAAGGCAGAAGGCAGTTGAGCGAAGCTATTCGGGATAGGCAGATTTGAAAATTGGAGGATTTGAAGATTTGAAAATGCTGAGCCCCGATGTATCGGGATAAACTCCGCGAAGTCCCATACGAAGCGAACGGATGCTAATTAGCTAATGGAGATTGAATTTAAGGATGATTGGAAAGAGCAATGGAAAATAAATTTAGCATAAATTGATCTATAATAATAATTATTATTATTTATTTTTGAAAAATAGAACTGACAGTTGTCAGACCTATACAGCCAATTTAGGGTGTATTGGGATCATTTTGTCAGACCTATCTATATACAAGTTGAACTAAACCGCCTCCGAAAGGGGGCGGTTTAGTTCAACTGCCTGTAGGAATTATAAATAACTCCTAAAATTATGATAATGTTTGAAAGTTTTTTAATAAGTCTGATTGCGAATTTTGTTACCATTGGTGGACAAATAGCAATAAAAAATATGATTCAAAATAAATCTCTAGAAACTGAAATAAGAAAAGCTTTTAATAATGCACTAAAGAAATGGACTATAAATAATAACATCCTTGGGAAGGAAGAAATCTATATTAATCAAAAACTTAAATTATTAATAGATTGTGTAAAAGAACCTACTAAGATTACAAATCTTGACAAAAACACATCTCAGTTAATTAACTATTTCAAATTAGAGCTTCAGAAAAATCAAATTACATGGAATTTCATTATGGATACACATTTTCAAAATGAAATTAATAAACTTAATAGTATTGAAGATGCTATATTAGATATTCAAGAATTACTAAATCAAACAGAATTATCTAAAAGAGAATTGAAGAAAGTAAGAGTTGAAAAAAAATATGATGCGAATTTAGTCAACCAACTGGTTAAAGAATCTACGCAACTATATTCTGAAGGAAATATTTTAAAATCTTTCGAAAAGATAAGTATAGCATACAATCTCGCTCCATATAATTCAAAAGTAGTAGAACGTTATGCGACAGTTCTTTTCAGAAATGCAGAGTTTGAAGAAATTGCTAAAATTATTGGAGAATATGAAGAAACTGGTAAAGAAGAAGATGTCTGTATTACTAGAGTCAAAGGTGAATATTATAGAAGGATAAAAGAATATGAAAAATCTAATGAAGTTTTAAGAAAATCAAATTTTGAAACTGAATATAATATTGCATACTTAATTGGAATAAATTATTTGTTTTTATATGGACAAAACCATGACAACATAAACTTATTTAAGGCAAAGCAATTTTTTGAAAAAGCTAACAATCTATTTCAAGATTTATGGCACATAAAGTTAAATCTGGCAATAGTACATAGATTAATTGACAAAACTAATCCTAATTTAACACTTGAAAAAGAAACGATAAGTTTACTTAATGCAAAGATTAATTTACATCCACAGAAAGTCAGTGCTAAATTGTATAGATTACTTTATTATGTATTAGTTGACAATTTTGAAAAGTTTGAAAAATATATTAATAACGATAAAAAAAGATTATCCAAAAATTATCTGCTAACAATCGATTTTATCGATTCTGCTAAAGAAAGGATTAATCTAATACATAAAGATGAATATACACGAAATAAATACATTTTAGGTTTTGTAAGATGGTCTAATTACTTTTCACTTAACTATTAATGAAAACGATGGATTTAAAGCAAAAAATTGCAATCATTGCTACTTCACATCACTCTTTTGCTGGTGGTGGTAAAAATAAAACAAGAGTCTTACATGAGTTAGCTAAAATTGGATACGATGTAGAATATGTGGGCTTTAAAAAACCTCATTATTTTGAATACACAAAAACAGATGTAAAACTAAACATTTGCAATCCTGTAATTTCACACGCATTTGAATATGACTCAATTTTACTAGAAGCTTCATTAGTTGAAAAAATTATGGAGCTTACTTTGCTAAAGATTGATTATGGAAAGCATGTAATAGTTTGGGGATCGAACTTATTTCCATTTGCGAATGCAGCATATTCTGCTAAAAATAATATTTGGAATTTATACAATAAAAAAGTGACCCTTATTACTTCACCAGTTGGGTCAGATATATGGCAAATCGGACCTTTTTATAGGCAGAGTGTCAAAAGACTTTTATTTTCGAACTTTGTTGATTACGTGATAACTTATACAAAGAAATTTGAAGATGAAATTAATCAAATATATGGCAATGGTAGAAAGTTTGAAATAATTCCACCAATACTCGACACTGAGACATTCTTTACAATTAATGAGAATCTAAAAAATAAACTAAAAAATGATCTTGGGTTTCCATCAGGTTCATTAATAGTCATCAACCATTCCAATATGCGTCCAATAAAAAACATTGAAGAAGTTATTGAAATCGTATTTGAGTCCTCAAAAATGACTCCAAAGAAAATAGTATTACTATTAGTGGGCCCGATCCAAAATTTAAAGGAATTTTCATTTAGTAGTTGGGATTATAACAAGATTGATAACAACGTTGAATTTTTTACAAATAATAACCTTATTGTTTGTTTGACTGGACTTGTTTCAAATGTTGATTTATTTTTAAAGATATCAGACATATGCATAAATTCTAGTTTGCATGACTCATTTAATATAAGTATAATGGAAGCAATGGCTTGTGGACTACCTTGTATTAGTTCGGATGTTGTAGGTATTGGAGATTCAATTGTTTCTTCAAATGGAGGTTTTTTGTATAAAATGAATGGGTTCGAGTTATTAGACCTTAATGATATTATAACCCAAAAAAAAGGAAAAGTGAATTCTGATATTGAATATGCTATATCAAAGCTTATATTTCTTATAGAAAATGACGAATATAGGAAGACGATGGGTATAGCGGCATCGAATCATGTTAGAAATATGTATAATAAACAATTTATAATAAACAAATATGAAGACTTGTTTAACAAGATAAATATTGATAATGATGTATAATCATAATGATGAATTACTAATTAATAAAACCACACAAAATTTATTATCAAATTTGAAAATCAAATGCAAAGTTATTGTATCTGATTTTTTACATATTCTAAAAAAACATAATGAAATAATTGGTCTATTGTGGGGAGGGTCTATTTCAAGGGATGAATCTGATGAATACTCAGATATCGACTTATTTTGCCTTTGCAAAAAGGATCAAAACACTTCTCTGGTTAATAAGATTATTGATTCAATAAGTAAAGATAACCGTGTTGATCGGGTGGTTAGTCAGGGTATATTTCAATGGTTAGGTCAAACTATTACAATATATTTTAAGAATGAAGAGTTTTTTTCAATTGACATAGGATTTATTGAATATTCAAATCGGAATAGTTTTTTTTGGGAACCAAAAGGTTTAATTATTTGGGATAATGAAAATATTATATCAAAAAATCAAAAAAAAATACAAGAACTGAGCGGTTATAAGAAGTATCCTTTTTTTTCATCACAACCTATTCTACATTCGATTTTAATGATTAAAAAGATAAAAAAAAATCTATTAAGAGGTCACCTCTGGAATTGTAATGAATATTTAAATAAATTAAGAAGAAATCTAATTTTTCTTTTAAGGATTCATATTATTAATGCTGAAGATTTCCTTGGTAACCCTGAAAGAAATATTGAAGATGTATTCCCAGAAGAAATCATTATTAGGCTCAATGATACCCAACCACAAATATTACACACGGATATAACTAGGTGCACTTTGCTTATAATAGATTGGCTTCTGGAAATTATCAACTCAGATATAGTTAAGCAAGAAACCATTGATTCGAAAATGATTGAGTGGTATTTTGTAGAATTGAATAATTCTTTGAACTTTCTTGGGAAGGAAAACATGTGAAACTATGAATGAATACCTTAAATATTTAGATACACTTCATTGGAGAGAACTTGATGAAGTTTTTTCATTTTGTCGTCGAAAGCTAAATAACAACATGAAATATAGATATGGAAATTTAAGAATTTATGAGGTGTCAAATCAAATATTTAATAAAATTGGAAAATATAAGTCTTTTCAGGATGCTAAATTTTGTGAATTGGGTTGTGGAACTTATCACCCTTTGGGAGTAGCAACGATACTGTATTTGAATGGAGCATCAAACATCACAGTTATTGATAAGCAATCAAGTAATATTCACAGAGCATCAGAGGCCCTGCTAGACTTGTTAACCGACTGCCATTTATACACTGATAGATGGAACTGGAATCAAAATAATCGCGAAGAATTCAATTATAAATTATCTCAATTTGATTTAGAAAAACTAAAATCAGGCGACTTATTTCAAGGTTTACGAAATGTGAGTTACAGATATATAGTAGATGATTTGTACAACTTATGTGATATGTTTGATAATGAATTCAATATATTAAGTTCAAGAGCAGTATTGGAGCATATGGAATATTTAAACGAATCCTTGCTTATATTGAACAAATTTATGGCTATAAATGGAATTTGCTTTCATTTAATTGATTTGAGAGACCATCGAGTCTATATTGAACCAAATCAATATAATTACTGGTCATTTTTAACAGAAGATGGCACTTTTAAAGATTATAATTGTAATCGATACAGGGCTTTTGATATAATCGAATATTTTAAAAAAAGTGGGTTTGAAATACTAGATCATGAATTTATATTTGAAAAACCACCAGAAAATTTAGAAAAAAGAATCATAAGTAAATTTTTCAATAAGACCTTGGAAGAATTATCTATTGTTTCAATACGCTTAACAGTAAAAAAGATAAGAAATGTTGACAACAACACAATGGTTCAATAAATTACGAAATAATACTGAGAATATTTTCAGAGAATTATCAAAAGTCTACCCAATTAGAAGTTTAATCCCCATTGAGACAAACTCATGGAATGGAATTCTTAAAGCAGAAGGTTTTTCTTTAAATTATTGTGTAAAAGTTATTAATGACACTACTACAAATATTAAAAGAAATGCAGATGACCTATTATTTGTGTGTGAATTTCAAAAGTTTTTATCTGACAATAAATTCCAATTTCATATTCCAATTGTTCCTTCATCAAATGGAGTCATGCTTCATAAGATCTCAGGTTACAATATTATAGTTTTTGAATGGGTTGAAAACTTCAACCTTTTTGCTTTAAATGAAGATTCTGCTCAAAATAAGGAAATCATAGCTGTTTGTGCAAAAGCACTTGCTAATTTACATAAATATTCAAAAAATTATAATTTTAAATATTTTATTGACAGAGACTTACCTCATTGTTATAATCCTGAATTATGGGGGGAGAATATTGATCGTATTTTTGAATTTGCCGTTACTAATTTAAGTGACCGAGGTGCCTCAAATAAAAGCATGGTATCTCTTGAAATGATACATCAAATATCATTAGATTTTATTAAAAATAATAAGACCTTTTTTAAAAGGCAGGAAGATCAACAAATGGTCATCCATGGTGATTATAGACCTGAAAACTTAATAATTGCGGATAATAACATGCCTAAAATATTTGATTTTGACACTTGTCATTACAGTTATCCTGAAATTGATGTAGCATATGCTTCGTTAGCATTCGCAGGTAAACGTTGGTTTTACGGCAAGAGAAATTGGGCATTAATGGATTTATTTATTGAAAATTACAATATCTATTCTAATTACAGTTTGAATATGGAAAGAATTAATAATTCAATTTTATGGGTAGTTTTAAAAATTATATTATTGTCATTTAAAGAAGAACAAATTGAACCAAGATTAGAATTATACAGAGATATGTTGGCCTTTTTGGTGTCAAAAAATTAAGTATAACTAATTTATTACACTTGAAAATAAAATTATTTAAAAATAAAAGGCAATAATAAAAAGCACGAAACGCTAATTGAGTAGCCCCCCTTCAACAAAAAAGAAAACTACCATAAATAACAAATAATTTGTACTTTTATGTCTATGAAGTGCAATTCTTAGTCCGTTGCAGTCAATGGAGTTTTATAAACCCCTTGAGTAGCCTGGATTGAAAATGCAGTGAAAACTTAATTGGGTCAATAGCTACACACTATAGAACCCGAATATGAGACTATATGTTTTTTGCATTTTTGTTTTGCACTTCCTATTTTTTAAACTTAAAAATTAGAAGTTATGAAAAAACAAAAAACACATCTTACAGGTACTAAAAAAAATGTAAATCAGGATACATCAAAAATATTTATGGAAATGCCTATAGTAAATCTCAAAGCAGCAGGGATTGATGTTGGTAGCCGATCTTACTTTGTCTGTGTAGGTCAAGGTTCAAATGATGTTAATGAATTTGGCATTTTTACCTGTAATCTCCATGAAATAGCCACATACCTTAAAAATATGGGGATAGAGACTGTAGCAATGGAATCTACTGGATTTTATTGGAAACAACTCTTTGTATTACTACAAGACTATGGTTTTGAAACAATTCTTGTTAATGCACGGCATATTAAAAATGTTAAAGGAAGAAAAACAGATGTTGTTGATAGTAGATGGATACAACTTTTGCATAGTTTAGGTTTATTATCAGCTAGTTTTCAGCCTGACCTAATTACAGAAGAACTTCGAATTTACACCAGACAACGTCAATACCTTATTCAGCATGCATCGCAGCAAGTATTGAAAATGAATAAAAATCTGACTTTAATGAACTTGCAGCTAAAGCCTATTTTGCGTGATTTGGTTGGGTTAACTGGTCGTAGATTAATTGAATCTATTTTAATAGGAAAAAGAGACCCGATTGAACTTGTTACACTTATACATCCTAATTGCAAGCACTCTCCAGAAGAATTTGTTAAAGCTCTTGAAGGTAATTATCGTGATGAGTATCTATTTGAACTTCAACAAAGCTATGATAGTTACAATCATTTTCAACAACAAATTACTCAGTGTGATGAAAAAATCAATCTTTTGCTTAAACAGAGGGTCAAAATGAAAGAAATTATTCATTTAGATGATTGTTCTCTAACTAAAAATTACAAACCACCAAAGAATATTACTTACAAAAATTGTCCCCCACTACAAATAGCGGAATATGCTTATCACCTTTATGATGTTGATCTACTAAAAATTCCAGGAATAAACACAGGCACAATCTTAACTCTTATTTCCGAAGTTGGTACTGATCTATCAAAATTCAAAACGGCAAAGCACTTTACATCATGGCTTGGATTATCACCAAACAATAAAATAACAGGTGGAAAAGTTATTTCTTCGCACACAGATTCTAAAAAGAATAGGGTAGCATTAGCCTTTCGTGATGCAGCAAATTCAATTGAAAGAATTGTTATCCAAAACCCTTTAAAAGCATTTTTTATTCGAATTGCAGTAAAGAAAGGTCGTTCAGTTGCAATTACTGCAACTGCAAGAAAAATTGCAATAATTGTTTGGAAAATGCTTTCAAATAAAGAAGAATATAGCCCTTTTGTAACTGCTAAAAATGAAGAATTATTCCGTATTAAGAAAATGAAAAACATTCAAAAAGCTATCATTGAGTTTGGAATAAGACAAAACGAATTATCTTTTTAAAGTATAATAATACTTGATTTTTTGCTGCTTTAAATAATAGATTAAAAAGATCTATAGGAATCCTTATATTTGTATTTTATTTGTCACGTTATATATGAGACCGCCCCGCCAGTAATTAGCTGACGGGGAGAGCCTCTCACACCACTGTACGTACGGGTCGCGTATACAGCGGTTTCCCGATGCATCGGGACGGAGCAATTTTTTGGTAAACTGTAAGCATTGCCTCGTAACCTCTTCTTTGCAAACGCTCTAAAGTAATGTTGTAACAAGAATAAGGCTTTGAGCTACTGCCCAGCCGCCCATTCGGGTTCTGCTCCAACCAAATATTTTTTTTGTTTTTGTGATGTCGGGCATCCGCCAAGAACATAGCGGAATTTATCATTCTATAAACGAAATAAAAAAGGTATCTCACACCTTCGGGGCTATGTTTTTTCTCTGTTTCTTTATCCACAGGGCTTTGCCCTGCGTTAGGATATAATGCCCTTTCAGGGTATATTCCGAAAAGTAATCATCGTATGTAGAAAAGAACCAGTCCCGAAGGGACATCATATAAAAACGATGGGTGAAGCCCATCGGTAAAAGATGGAATGATACAAAGCCACGTAGTGGCGTAACATAAAGTCACCATATTGAGCATAGCATAGCATGTCGTGCCGGCTTCACCGGTTGGCTACTGCCCTACTTCTTTGTCAGTACGGTATACCAATGACATCAGAATTACTATACTGTTTTGTTATTTCCATCGGTCATGAGTTTTGTTTCGTTCCGGTTCAATTATTACCTCACAGCAAAACACCTTATCATCGTGCTAATGCTTTTGGGCGTTACCTCAGCTTACAAGGCATGCACACCATGAAAAAAAACACCTATTGTTTTGCCTATAAAAATATATTTGTATTTTTGAACTTTTTAATAAAGCTTAAAACAAGTGTGCGTTGCTCATGCAGGGTACACACAAAGGCTAAATGCAATAAGGGGGCGAAAAAATTGTACAGCAATAGAATTCCGTGCGAGCTTTTCCGTCTTTCGACAGAAAAGCTCCCGCAAATTCGCCACGTGCACGCCAGACTATATTAGAAAACAATAGAAATTACAAAAAATAAACAATGAAGATTAAATACTTTTTACTCAGAAATTTAGTACTGGTTATTTTAATTACCAATACGAATGCTTTATTCTCTTTACCTGGTAAAACCAATAATACAATTAACAATGCCGCTGTGGTAGGTTTAATTGAGAGGATAGTCCCAGGCAAATCGGACAATTTTATTCTGGAAACGATTACAGCCGAAAACAACCAGGAGGTTTTTGAGCTTGAGAGCAGGAATGGTAAAATAGTATTGCGGGGTAGCAGCAGTATAGCCCTTACCCGAGCATTCAACTGGTATTTAAATCATTACTGTCACACTTCAGTATCCTGGTATAAAGCAGAACCAATAGATATGCCATCAGTTTTACCGGTTGTAGCGCAAAAGGTTCGAAAATCATGTCGGTTCGAAAAAAGGTTTTTCTTAAATTATTGTACATTTGGATACACAACGCTTTGGTGGCAATGGGATGATTGGGAGCGATTTATCGATTGGATGGCTTTAAATGGGATAAACATGCCATTAGCTATTACCGGTCAGGAATATATCTGGCAAAAAGTCTGGAAAAAATTCGGGATGACCGACGAAGAAATCCGCGCCTTTTTTACCGGCCCGGCACATCTTCCATGGCATAGGATGGGCAATTTGGATGGATGGTTAGGCCCGTTACCCCAGTCATTTATCGATCAACAGTTTGAACTTCAAAAGAAAATTCTTCAACAGGAGCGATCGTTTGGGATGACCCCAATATTACCTGCTTTTGCTGGGCATACACCCAAAGCCATAGAGAAGATATATCCGAAGGTGAAGCTGACATCGTTGGGCTCGTACTCAACAGGAGAGCAGTACGATGCATACTTTCTAAATCCAATGGAACCACTTTTTGTTGAAATACAGAAGGAGTTTATTAAAGAGCAAACAAAGTACTTTGGCACTGATCACTATTATGGAACCGACCCCTTTAACGAAATGGATCCACCAAGTTGGGAACCCGATTACTTAGCCTCGGTATCAAAAACAATATATAAAGGAATGTCAAAAATCGATAAAGAGGCTGTTTGGGTTCAAATGGGTTGGACATTTTACTACGATAGAAAGCATTGGACAAATCCTCGCCTTGAGGCTATGATTAAGGCTGTTCCTAAGGATAAAATGATGCTTCTCGATTATTTTTGCGAGAATACTGAGATTTGGAGAACCACCGATGCGTTTTTCGATGCACCATATATCTGGTGCTATCTCGGGAACTTTGGTGGTGGTACACAAATGGCTGCCCCCATAAAAAAGGTTTCAAAGTTGCTGGTTGCAACAGAAAACGACGATAATCGAAGACAGATGCGCGGTATTGGATCAACCCTTGAAGGTTTTGGGGTAAATCGCTTTATGTTTGAGTGGTTATTCGAATATGCATGGGACAATTCAGCTTCAAATATCAACGACTGGATTACCGAATATGCTCGTTCGCGTGCAGGTCAGACCGATCCTATTGCAGAAGATGCATGGAGGCGGTTGGTGAATGTCACCTACGATCAGCTTGTTTCAGGAGTTGGACTTGGCAATACAATTGAGATACGACCCCGGTTCGAGGGTAACGCAAACTATACTCGAAGAGGGGTTTATGATTATCAGAAACTTGCCGATATTTTTGGGCAAATGCTCCTTGCCGATCAAAAGACGCTATCCAACCCTCGTTACCAGTACGATTTAGTAATGGTTTGCAGGCAAGTTCTGGCCAACTTAAGTTTTCACGTAAGGAATAAGGCTTTTGAAGCCTATAAGGCCAAAGATATCGATCATTTCAACCAGTATGCCTCGCTATTTATTCAAATCGCAACCGATGTCGATCGAATAGTTGCCACCCGATCAGAATTTTCATTAAACAATTGGATTACTGCTTCTCACAAATTTGAGGCAGCAGACGCCCCTAAGTCATATTTTGAGAAGAATGCCAAAGTCCTTATTACCACCTGGGGACAGCAGGATAGCGAATTAATTGACTATGCGGCAAGAGATTTTAGCGGGTTAATCGATTCGTATTACAAAAAGCGCTGGGAGTTATTTTTTGATGATGTTAGAAAATCTTTAAAAGATTCAACCACATTCGATCAGAAATTGTTTGATCAGAAGATCGCTGAATTTGAGTGGAAATGGTGTGAATCTGAGTTTAAAGACAATTCTACTATCACTGAAAACCCAAGTCAATTAGCAAGGGAACTGTACACAAAATATATTAGATATTTTTCACTTTTCTCGGAACAATAATTTGATTTCAAAACAGATAAAGCGATATCAAAAAAATATTGGAATTAAGTTTTTAGGAACTGTAGACAACATTTGGATTGGTTCAAGACAAAAATGTTAGGATATGATACCCTTTCGGGGCATATTCCGGAAAGTAATAGTTGTAACAAGAATAAATCATGACAAATTTAACAGCAAAACAGTTGGAATGCCGGGAAGTAATCGAACAGGCTTCCTTTGCAGAATTAACAACCATTGGCCCCGATGGTTTTCCGTCCACACGGGCTATGTTAAACCTCAGAAACAAGCAACAATATCCCCAACTAATCCCGCTATACAGGGAAGAAAGCAATCCCCTGGTTGTTTATATGACAACAAACACCAGTTCCGGAAAGATACAAGAGATTGCCCATAACGGAAAAGCATGTCTGTATTTTTACCAACCCGAATCCTTTCACGGGGTTTTATTGCAGGGAACTGTGGAACACGTAACAGACAAAGAATTCCGTAAGAAAGTATGGCACGACGGCTGGGAAATATATTATCCCCAGGGGGATGAAGATTATTCGGTTCTCCGGTTTGTACCCCATAAACTGAAAACCTATTCCAATTTCAAAGTAGCTTCCGAAGATATAAAATAAACACGGTAAGCCGCTATTGGCCGTTAGCTGCTGAGCCGAAGGCTTAGTCCTCCCGAGTACTCGGGATCGGGATTAGCCAATCGCCAGATTAATTTTAGGATAAGTCTGCAAAAAAAAGGATTAAAACTGCAGTTTGTAAATTAATATGATTAGCTTTGTGAAAAAAATGGAAAGGATGATTTATGTTTTTACCTAATGAATCAAGCGTAATAATACTTGCTGCTGGAAATTCGGGCAGAATGGGATTTCCAAAAGCCTTTTTATCGTGGGATGGCAAATTTACATTTCTGGAAAAAAGCATACAAACCTATCGCCGGTTTGGTTGCAAAGAGATCGTCGTCGTGCTAAACCCTCAGGTGTTAGATTTTTATCGTACCAATAATTATACATTTCTCAGCGGAGTAAACGTAGTAATCAATTCCCATCCCGAATGGGAACGTTATTATTCAATAAAAACAGGATTGTCGGCGCTCGAGAACATGAAAGCCTGCTACATTCAGGATGTGGATAATCCGTTTACCAAAAAAGCCATATTGATAAATTTGCTTCAAAATCTGCCGGTTGCCGGATATTCATTTCCCGATTACGACGAACAGGGCGGGCATCCTTTGCTGATCTCCGAACGCATCATCCGGCATATTGTACATACCAAGGATAACGAACGCAATCTGCGCGAAGTGCTTATCCCGTTTGATATGAAAGCGGTAATTACCGACGATCCGTCGGTGCTTTATAATATTAATACGCCCGAAGATTATGAGCGCCTAATCGAGGGCATGCCGCACGACGAAACGGTTGAATAGTTTTGTTCGAAAACCGGAAATTGGTTCTCTTTTAACAAAATCCGGAATATTTCCCCGTCAGGATTGCTGATAAACGGTTATCTTTGTATCAGGAATTTATATTATTTTGTCCTTAAAAATCCATTATGAAACGAGTCCCGATTTTCGGGACGAGTTCCATCCGACCTTAATCTAAAATTATTTACGAATGAAAACTGTAGCTTACCTTTCTGCATTGTTGTTTTTTGCTTTGCCTGGCTTTACCTATTCACAAAACAACACCCTCTTCGACGACAGTCGCGTTTCGTCCGTTTATATTGACATTCCTGTCGATTCTCTCGCCGTAATCATGACCGATGTGCTTTCGGATCATTATTTTAAAGCACGATTCATTTTCGACGACGGACAAGGTAACGATACTCTTCAGGATGTGGGTTTTCGGTTACGGGGCAATACATCTCGCTATGCCCAAAAGAAGTCGTTTAAGATAAGCTTTAACGAATATGTGTCGGGGCGTAAATACCAGGGTGTAAAAAAAATAAACCTGAATGCTCAACATAACGACCCTTCCATGATACGCGAAAAACTTTTTTATGACCTGTGGAAAAAAGCGGGGATGAAGGAACGGCGTACTAATTTTGTAAAACTTTACATCAACCAGGCGTATTACGGGCTTTATACAAACCTCGAAGAAATGGAAAAGGAATGGCTGACTAATGTTTATGAAAACAACCAGGGTAATTTATATAAATGCAGTTATCCGGCCGATCTTAATTATCTGGGCAGCGACCAACAAACATACAAAAACCTTGAAAATACTACCGCTACCGGAGGAAGGGTATATGAATTGCAAACCAATAAATCGGCTGACGACTATACCGATCTGGTAGAACTGATAACGGCGCTGAACAATGAGCCAGATTCTGTTTTTGGCATTACCATCAATCAGGTGGTGAATGCTGATGAATATTTAAAAGCTTTGGCTTTGGATGTGGCTACAGGCAACTGGGATACTTATGCTTATAATAAAAACAATTACTATCTTTACCATAACCTGGCAACAAGCCAGTTTGACTTTATCGCATACGATGCGGATAACACTTTTGGTGTAAGTTGGGAAAATATAGATTGGGCTACACGAAACTGCCTCGATTGGACCAACCATTCCCTTAACCTGCCTTTGGCTCAAAAATTATTGGCTGTTCCGGCATTTTTTAATAAATATAAATTCTATCTCGATTCCATAGCCCGTTTTATTGTAAATCCCGATTCCGTTTTCCCGCATATCGAAGCGCTTAAACAACTAATAACTCCGGCTGCCATTGCCGATACTTTCCGTTGCCTCGATTACCATTATACCATAGCCGATTTTACTAACAGTTTTGATTTGGCTGCCGGCGACCACATTCATTATGGTATCAAACCCTTTCTCACCGCCCGCAAGCAAGCCATTTTGAATCAGCTTAATTCTTCGGGTGTAAATGACTTAAATGACATTTCTTCTGCGATTACGATTGTCCCTAATCCGGCTTACGATGATATTTTTATACAACTTCCGGCCTATACTAATTCCACAGCTCGTGGTTATATTGTTGACATAAGTGGTAGAACAATTAAAGAATTTACCTTAAATAAAAGTGAGAATTGTAAAAAAATGTCGCTATCGGGTTTAAAGTCCGGTATGTATATTTTGAATGTACAATCTGCGGATAGGAATTATCACACTAAGTTTATTAAAAATTAGAACAATCGGTTTTAAGAAAAATAGGATTGCTATTTGATCATAAAAAACTTTTATTATTCAAGTCTATTTCAAAATATGCTATTTTAGTCCAAATTTTTATCAATGAAGTTTAGGCCTATCCGCGACTCTTTTACAATCAAAATTATCATCGTAACGATCTTTGTTTTAGTCGTTGGCCTAAAAGTTCAGGCGGGTATTCCGCCGGGCGACCAGCAGCAAATCAATAGTAATCCTTCCGAGATAACTCCCTCCGATTTCAGCGACGATCCCCTGGGCGATTTTCTTTCGATAACCATACCTCTTAAGCGCGTTGGACGGCTGTTTCTGATCGAAGCCAATATTGATAACCAGGTTGGAAACCTCATTTTTGATACCGGATCTTCGGGGCTGGTGCTGAACAAAACCTATTTCAGGAAAAATGTCATGATTAGCAAAGGCAACGGAGGCGGAATCACCGGCGCCATTGGTGATGTATATTGCACCAACGTCGATCGTTTGCAAATTTCCGACTTGTATTATGAAAATGTAAAAGCCGATGTTGCCGACCTTGGTCATATCGAAAACCGGCGTGGTGTAAAAATTCTTGGACTGTTCGGATTAAATATGATCAAAAACTTTGAAATCGTATTTGATGTTAATAATAGCGAACTTCAACTTAATCGTTTAGATAAAAAAGGTAACAGGCTGACAAATAATAACACGCTAAAATTCGACATTATTCAAAAGATTGAGATTACCCAAAATATGATGTTTATCAAGGGAAAGGTTGGCGGAAAAGTTTTGAACTTCTGCCTCGACACCGGAGCCGAGATCAACGCCATAAACAGTCATTCATCCCGTAAAGTGCTTAATACCGTTACTATTAACCGAAGATCCAATTTAGGAGGAGTCGGAGCGTCTTCTTCCGAAGTGCTGTATGGAACCATGAATGATTTTGTATTTGGTGACAAACAATACGTCCAGATGCAAACGATAATTACCAATCTCGACAATATGTGCGAAGCCTACGGTTGTACCATTGACGGCATGTTGGGTTATGATTTTTTTGCAAAAGGCGTAGTTTGTATTAACTTTGTAAAAGAAGAAATCGGTATTTGTTTTAGAAAGGAGGAGAAAAATGAAAAATAAACTCATTCTTTTACTAATAATTATTATTCAGGCATTTGCATCGGAAGCCCAAATTAATTCAAAAGAGGTTTGCCGGGTTGAAAATGGCATGATTATTTTTAAACTCGACCTTCGCTGGAATGCTGAGCAAAAAAAGAATGTCTCTGAAAGATTTGATATTGACAGCACAATAGTAGCCGGAGCATTTCAGGGCAAACAGAATATCTCCTTCCACGGATCAGATTGGAAAACACAAAAAGTTGATTCCTTTTTCGTTGAACTCTATAAGCCCATCGACAGCACTGCTGCGGTAAATCATGTGAATAAAAGTGAACTCTTTATGTTAGATGATCCGATGATCGGAAAAACCAGTAAGATCAGTATCGAGCCAACTATTTCCTATGGGGTAAACTACTTTACACGAAAAGATATAATTCAGTACTCAAACGGCAAAGCCATTTTTTATCTACCCAATCATGTAAATTCCAAACGGGTTTACCTGTCGGGAACTTTCAATAACTGGAGCACAATGCAAAATCCAATGCAGGCCTGCGATTCGGGGTGGATTATAAGCCTGCCGTTGGAACCCGGTAAATATCTTTATAAATATATTATTGATGGAAATTGGTTTACCGATCCATTTAATAAAATCAAAGAAAAGTACGGCAACAGTCGTATTTATAATTCCGTTTTATATTGTGAAAATCATCTTTTTAAACTTTCGGGCTATGCCAATGCTAAAAAAGTTATTGTTGCAGGTAATTTCAACGACTGGAATACGAAAGAATTGAAAATGGAAAAGACATCTTCGGGGTGGCAATTACCCGTCTTTTTAAAAGAAGGAACATATGCCTACAAATTTATCGTTGATAATGTTTGGATCAATGATCCTGCAAACAAAATTGTGCGCAAAGACGGTTATGGAAATCAAAATTCATATTTTAGCATAGGCGACACCTTAATTTTTCAATTGAAAGGATATACGAATGCCGGCGCTGTTTTCCTTGTCGGGAATTTCAACTCATGGAACCGATGGGAACTTTTAATGGATAAAGTACCCGGAGGTTGGGAATTGCCCTATGTTTTGGCTGCTGGAAATTATGAATATAAATTTATTGTGGATGGCAAATGGATGATTGATTCTACCAATCTTTTTACTACCGAATCGGGAGAATTCCAAAACTCAATTCTTTGCGTAAAACCAAATCATACTTTTGAACTCAAAGGGCATTTAAATGCATCAAAAGTTATCCTCGCTGGCAGCTTCAATGGCTGGAAGGATAATGGTTATCACATGGTTAAACTAAACGACAAATGGGTTTTCAATATGTATCTTAAACCCGGAAAATACACGTATAAATTTATTGTTGATGGTAACTGGATAATTGATCCCGGCAACGAGCTTTGGGAAATAAATGAGTACAATGGCGGTAATTCAGTGCTTTGGATAGAACCCTGAAATTTGAAATAATATTTCTCCTTTACCCCTGTTGCATACAAAATTCGCACTTCAATTTTAAGTAATCAACCATCAAAAATCACTTTCATTTAACTTGTGATTTTACAATTATTTACTACTTTTGCAAACGATTTAAACAAAACTATTTTATGGCAACAACTGCTGATTTCAGAAACGGCTTATGTATGGAATTTAACGGCGATTTGTATGTTATCGTTGAATTTCAACATGTCAAACCAGGTAAAGGACCTGCTTTTGTACGTACCAAATTAAAAAACCTAAAAACCGGAAAAGTAATCCCCAATACATTTACTGCCGGAGTAAAAATTAATGTGGCAAGGGTCGAACGTCGTCCTTATCAATATCTTTATAAAGAAGACCACAGCTATTATTTTATGAATTCTGAATCGTTTGAACAAACCTTCATTGAAGAAGAACTAATTAATGCTCCGGGTTTGCTCAAAGAAGGACAAAATGTAGAAATCGTATTTCATGCCGATACCGAAACCGCACTAACCTGCGAATTACCACCTTTCGTTGATTTAGAAGTGATATATACAGAACCAGGTTTAAAAGGTGATACTGCTACCAACACATTAAAACCAGCTACCGTTGAAACGGGCGCCATTGTTAATGTTCCTATTTTTATCAACCAGGGTGAAAAAATAAGAGTGGATACACGCACTCTATCATACTCGGAAAGAGTAAAATAATTAAATTTTCCGGTTTGCCGGAATGGACATTTATAAATTCAGGTTATGAAACGAGTCCCGATTTTCGGGATGAGTTCCATCCGACCTTAATCTAAAGTTATTTACGGATGAAATTAAATCCTTCGTTGAGCGTAAAAGAAATTGCGCAATTATTAAAAGCTCAGTTTATCGGTAATCCCGACCAGATAGTAAGCGGTCTTAATGAAATTCATATCGTTGAATCAGGTGATCTTACCTTTGTTGACCATCCCAAATATTATCATAAAGCTTTATTTTCCAAGGCAACAACTATTATTATCAATACCAAAGTTGAGTGTCCTGAAGGAAAGTCATTAATTTTTTCGGATCAGCCATTCAATGATTATGTTTCATTGGTAAAGCGTTTTCGTCCTTTTGAAAAATGCGAAGTTCCGGTAAGCCCCAAAGCCGAAATTGGCGAAGGAACAATAATTCAGCCGGGAGCCTTCATCGGCAACCATGTTAAGATTGGCAAAAACTGTCTGATACATGCAAATGTTAGTATTTATGACCATTGCGTTATCGGTGATAATGTCATCATTCATTCCAACTCTGTCATCGGCGCCGACGCTTATTACTTCCAGCATCGTGCCGAAGGTTATACCAAGTTTGAATCCTGCGGAAGAGTTATCCTGGAAGATAATGTGGAAATCGGAGCTTTGTGTTCTATTGATAAAGGAGTTTCAGGAGATACCATCATCGGCTGGGGAACTAAATTCGACAATCATGTTCAGGTAGGCCACGATACGGTTATTGGTAAAAATTGTTTGATTGGCGCCCATTGTGCCATTGCCGGAGTTACTAAAATTGAAGATGATGTCATTCTTTGGGCTAAAGTGGTGATCAATAAAGATATTGTTATCGGAAAAGGAGCTATTTTACTGGCCACATCCGGTGTTGACAAATCCCTCGAAGGTGGAAAAACATATTTTGGTACTCCTGCCGAAGAAGCCCGTAAAAAATGGCGAGAAATAGCATTAATGCGTCGTTTACCCCGAATTATTTGAAAAACTGAAATAAAAACTGGCTGTTAGCTATTAGCTATTGGCAGTTGGCTTACTGCCTACTGCTTTCTGCCTACTGCCTACTTTTCTTTCCAGTCGCCGCTTTCTTTAATCAATGCAATCAATGCTTCCACAGCTTCTGATTGGGGAATATTTTTTTTGATAATTTCTTTCTTTTTATAAAGGGTAATTTTCCCTTTACCGGCACCAACATAGCCATAATCGGCATCAGCCATTTCGCCCGGACCGTTAACAATACATCCCATCACGGCAATCTTCAGGTTTTTAAGATGAGACGTGCGTTCCCGAATATTTTTCAGAGTCTCCTGAATATCATACAATGTTCTTCCGCATGAGGGACAGGCAATATATTCTGTTTTTGTAATGCGTGAACGCGTTGCCTGAAGGATATTATATGCCGTTCGTTCAACAATTTCAGATAATATACCTTCCGCTTCAAGCCAGATGCCATCACCTAAACCGTCGATAAGCAAAGGAGAAATTTCAGCGGCAGCTACAATCATAAATTCGTCAGGAGTACAATCGGAGTATCTGCGATGAATGATTACCGGAGTTAAATCATTATGATTCATTAATTCAAAAAATGATTGACGAAAACCGGATAAATCTGTATTATCGAGAACCAATACTCCCGATGGGATTTCGCCGGCATCCATAATTACAACCACCGGATTATTACCTCCGATACCACCTATAGCTACCGTTTTACGTTTTTGATAATCATACGGATCAACGGGAATTTTTTCATCAAAATTGCAAGACGACGCATTCACTTTGTTTTGATAACGACGTGCAAGCATATTTGCAACACTAAGCTCATTTTCCGGCTCTTCGGTCAACGAAACACGAAGGGTGTCCCCTATCCCGTCTTCGAGCAAAGCACCAATTCCTGCTGCTGATTTTATGCGTCCGTCCTCACCATCACCGGCTTCGGTAACGCCTAAATGCAAAGGATAATTCATTTTTTCCGCTTTCATCCAGCTTACCAGCAGTCGGTTTGCCTGAACCATTACCCTCACATTGCTCGATTTCATTGATAAAACAATATTATGAAAATCGAAATCTTCGCAAATACGGATATATTCCAGTGCCGATTCAACCATACCCAGCGGCGTATCGCCAAACCGGCTTAAAATACGATCGGACAACGAGCCGTGATTGGTTCCTATTCGGATGGCGGTACCATATTCTTTACAGATTTTAATCAAAGGTAACATCCGTTCGCGAATACGCTCTATTTCTTCATTGTATTCCTTTTCTGTAAAATCAACTTTCTGAAACGATTTTTTATCAGCATAATTTCCGGGATTGATTCTTACCTTTTCAACCAAACGGGCAGCTACTTCGGCGGCTTTAGGATTAAAATGAATATCAGCTATCAGTGGCACTTTGCATCCCCGTTTTTGCAGTTCTTTTTTTATCACGGCAAGGTTCTCCGCTTCTTTTACGCCCTGAGCAGTTATCCTGACATATTCACTACCGGCATTTACCATACGCAACGATTGTTCCACCGTAGCAATGGTATTCATGGTATCGGTATTGGTCATGGATTGGATGCGTATGGGATTATTTGCACCCAAAGGCACATCACCAATATTCACTTCCCTGGTTTTAAAACGGGAATACGAAAAAAGACTATCACAATACAATGGTAAATTGCTGTTCATTAATAATTAATAATTTCTAACAGATGTGTTTTTGTGTCTGGCTTTATTTATACATTATCTGTATGTTTCCAAATACAACGTTGCCATTGATCGTCAGTACAGGTTTGGTTGCATCAAAGGTATCCGTTCTGAAATCAGAATCGCCAAACGAATGCGATGAGCCGGCAGGAGTGGTAAAACTTCCAAAAGCTGCATTGGAGTGAATAATTATATTAGAATTACGGCTAATCCACACATCCAGCCTTCCAAAAACACACGAAAGTTCAATATGTCGGTTTTCAGTTGGCTGAACCATGGAAAGATCGAGCGAACCACGTCCGAAAACGACATTATACTCGTTTTTATCAAAAGTATAATTCATGTCGCCTTCTGCAAAAATATTGGCACTACTTGAAGTTGAAGAACAACAGGATTTATTTCGGCCAACTATTACCTTAATACCTAATGCAATAAAAATAAAAGCCATTAAAATGGGGAAAAAATCGATATGGATATCGAATAGGTTTTCTATTAAAAAAAATAAGCCAAATGCAATAAGAATAATTCCCCAAAAGAATCCATGAGAAGAATGATTTTTCATAATTTCAACTTTTTAAATAAACATTAATTATACCGATGACCGAAGTTTAAATTTATATAAACGGAAGGAAAGAAATTTTTAGGACGGTTAAATGCCATTATTTTTATTGCTTGGGGATAAATATCCAGAGCAGCCCCAACTTCAAGACATTTGATGGTACGATAGTAGTTTCCAAAATCGAAATTCAGTCCGCCTTTAAAATAAATGCCGGGGAAAAATTTTGCCTTATCAAAACCTCTTAAAAATGAAGCCCGTCCATAAATATTATCCAGATCGTGTTTTTGAGGATCGTATCGTTCAGTTTTGGTAGTAAACTCATAGTAATACCCATTATAAAAAACACTATCAACAATATAAAGGTAAATAGGTTTGGAAAGGCCCAACGAAACTCCACCGCCATAAAAATACCTTAATTCTACCCCGCCCCAGTATGGTTTCCGATTAAGCTGATGATGGACAGTGTATCCACCACGAATGATATACATACTGTTTAACTTCCCATAAAAATATGGACGAGCATTGGAAAAATAGGGATTAACCGATTTTACTTCTTTGTTCGATTTCATTCCGATGATATCTACCTCAAAAAGACGCTTGTCGAAGGCCGTTTTATTTCGCCCCCACCGAAACTCAACACCCCAGCCTCCCGAATGGAAAATAAGTCCACCACACCATTCTTTACGGTATAATACATTATCGCTCAGACTGTCGTATGAAACAGGCAACTGTGCAAACGCACCTGCTTCCATACAGAACCACATGAGTCCAATAAGAAAAATCCGTATTTTCATAGATATGGTTTAATCATGATCAAACCGGAAATTAATGATTTTTTTCGATCTGATATTTAGAATACTCCTGATATGCAGGACATTTCTCACGCGTTTTGCACGAAGTAATAATAAGTCCAAAAAAAACAACTATGGCAAGAATCAAAAATAATTTTTTCATATTTTTACAGAAAATTGTTTAGGTATATATTAAATAACATTTGCCCTGCAAATTTATTATTTTTTGCATTGAAAATATAAAAATTAAGTGATGAACCCTGTTGAACCCCAAATTGAAGAAGGCTGGAAAAAAGCGCTCGAAAACGAATTCCATTCACCGTATTTTAGTCAACTTAAAACATTCCTGATCAACGAGAAACAACATAATAAAGTCTATCCTCCGGGTTCGCAGATATTTTCTGCTTTTAATTTCACTCCTTTTGACAAGGTAAAAGTAGTTCTTTTAGGTCAGGATCCCTACCACGGACCAGGTCAGGCACACGGATTATGTTTTTCGGTACCCGATGGAGTGCCTAAGCCACCTTCACTGATCAATATTTTTAAAGAAATCAACAGCGACCTGGGAATACCTATACCCCAAAGTGGAAATCTTGAAAAATGGGCAAAACAGGGTGTGTTTTTGCTCAATGCCATACTTACGGTAAGAGCTAACCAGGCGGCATCGCACCAGGGAAAAGGCTGGGAAACATTTACCGACGCTGCCATCAAGGCGTTATCGGATCAAAAAAACGGAATTATTTTCCTGCTTTGGGGAAATTATGCGCAGGAAAAACAAAAAATTATTGATACCAGCAAACATTATATCTTAAAAACAGTGCATCCGTCTCCCCTTTCGGTGCAACGCGGCTTCTTCGGATGCAAACATTTCTCCAAAACGAACCAGCTTTTACGTGAAATGGGGAAAGACGAAATTGACTGGAGCATTATCTAAACCCTGAGAAGTTGCAAACTCAAAATTAGTTAACACACTATGATCAACCGAAACAAAACAAGAAATCAATAATTTATGGACTTTACCGAAAAGACGTGCATAAAAAATCAACAACTTATCCTTTTGTGAAAAAATAAACTATTTTTGCAACCCATTAAAATACCATAACAAAAACAGTTCAAATTTTCCGTTATTGACGTGTTGAGTGATTAGTATGTAGCTAAATTTTATAAAATTTATCCCATGGAGTTTTTATATGTTGTCATTGCCTTTGTTCTGATTTTTGATTTTATTAACGGTTTTCACGATTCAGCCAATTCCATAGCAACAGTGGTATCCACCAAAGTACTCTCTCCTTTTGCTGCCGTAGCTATGGCAGCCTCTTGCAACTTCATTGCATTTTTGATTTTCCCTTTAAAAGTGGCAACAACCATGGGAAAAGGAGTCATTGATCCGGATATAATCAATCTCACCGTCATTGCTTCGGCATTGGTTGCAGCCATCTTATGGAATTTATTTACATGGTGGTGGGGACTTCCATCAAGCTCTTCTCATACATTGGTTGGCGGTTTAGTCGGTGCAGCCATTGTGAGTTCTGGTGTTGGTTCTGTTATCGTATCCGGTGTTGCTAAGATTGTCGCTTTCATTGTTATTGCACCGGTATTGGGAATGGTAATGTCTTTTATCATTTCGGCTATTGTTATTCAATTATCCAAAAATTCGACGCCTTCCAAAATAGATAAACATTTCCGACGATTTCAGTTGTTTTCATCAGCTGCGCTCAGTCTCGGACATGGTGGCAACGATGCTCAAAAATCCATGGGAATCATCTGGATTGCACTGATCGTTACCGGTCACACCACTAAAAACGAACCTATTGCATTGTGGATTGTATTATCCTGCCAAACGGCTATTGCCTTAGGTACGTTATTCGGAGGTTGGAGAATTGTTAAAACCATGGGACAAAAAATTACCAAACTGAAACCTTTTGAAGGTTTTTGTGCTGAAACCGCCGGCGCTCTCACTTTATTCGGCGCTACCCACTTTGGTATTCCCGTAAGCACCACACACACCGTAACCGGTGCTATCATGGGTGCAGGGGCCCGCAAAGGCGTTTCGGCTGTAAAATGGGGTGTTACTACCAAGATTTTCTGGGCATGGATACTTACGATTCCCGTTTCAGCTTTGATAGGCGCTATAACTTATTTATTAATTCATTGGCTATCACTAATTATATAACCTTCGGGCGTTTTTTAATACTTTAAATACTATTACCATGAACTTCGATAAATTTTTAAAATTTTTTGTTCCCAAGGACGATTCTTTCTTTCCCCTTTTTGAAAATGATGCACAGAATTTGATTACAGCATGTATTTCATTAAAAAAATTGCTGAACGCCGAAGACGAAGAAAAGCGGTCAAAGTATATTAAAAAAATTAAAGATATAGAACACCACGGCGATGAAATAACCCAACAAATATACGATCAGCTCAACAGGTCGTTTATTACTCCGTTCGACCGTGAAGATATTCACGAACTGGCAACGAATATCGACGACGTGGTTGACTCGATCAAAGGAGTGAGCCGCCGTATCAATTTATACAGGCCCAAAGAAGTCTCACTTATATTCGGAGAAATTGCCGAAGTACTTCATCAGGCAGGCCTTGAAGTAGAAATATCGGTGAACGGACTCAGCCATCCTGGCAGTAAAAAAGAAATCATCCTCGAAGCCTGCCGTAATCTAAATAAACTTGAGAAAAAAGCCGACGACTATTATCATTCCGGCATCAGGGCGCTTTTTGAAGAAGAAAAAGACGCTATCGAACTCATCAAGAAAAAAGACATCCTGGAAACCCTCGAAAAATGTGTGAATAAAGCCGAAAATATTTCCGATACCATCAAGGAAATACTGATCAAAATGGCTTAATGCGTATTTTCAAAACCTAAGTTCGGGTTATTATTTTCGTTTTTTATCACTCCGGCAAACCTTTAGGGTTTTAAAAACCCTGAAGGTTTGTTTTTTATTCCACTCTTTTTTTCCACAGATAAAGATATCCCGACGGATATTGCCGGATTTCTCCTGCTGCTAAATGGCCGGCATACATCTCCGCAGAGTGAGAGATTCCCTCTCCTAAGAGTGAGATGTTCCCTCTCCTAAGAGTGAGATGTTCCCTCTCAGAGATCGCCTCTCCTTAGGATGAGAGATTAACTCTCCTTATGATGAGAGACTGCCTCTCCTTAGGATGTTTGACAGCTTCTTCTTATGCCGGAAGGTGTTTCGAATGATTAGTAATGAACCATTCTGAGCAAAAAGAAATTAGCAAACAGCAAAAACAAACTATTTCCGAAACTTACTTTTTGTATTTTTGCCTTAACAAAAAGAAATGGAAACAGATCATCACCATCATAATCACCCGGTAAGTCCGGATAATTTAAACAGGGCTTTTATCGCAGGCATTGTACTGAATGCATCGTTTACAGCCATTGAGTTTATGGCGGGCTTTGCAAACAATTCCCTTGCCCTTATCTCCGATGCCAGCCACAACCTGAGCGATGTAGGCAGCCTGCTTCTTTCGCTCATCGGTTTTAAATTAGCACAAAAAGCGGCTACCGAAAAATACACTTACGGTTATAAAAAAGCCACCATCCTCGTTTCGCTCATCAATGCCATTATCCTTATGGTAATCGTCGGAGGTATTTTGCGCGAAGCGATTATCCGTTTCCGGCAACCGATGGAAGTGAAAGGCATCACCATCATGCTGATTGCAGGGATAGGATTTGTGATCAATGCCATTTCCGCTTATTTATTTTACGATAAACAAAACAGGGACATTAATGCCCGGGGCGCCTTCCTCCATCTGCTGCTCGATGCCTTGGTTTCCGTGGGAGTGGTAGTTTCCGGACTTATCATGTATTTTACCGGCTGGATGTGGTTCGACGCGGTGATCAGTGTGGCGATTGCCATTTCCATCGTCATCTCCACCTGGGGACTGCTCAGGGAAAGCCTGCGTTTATCCATCGATGCCGTTCCCAGGGACATTGATTATGATACTATAAAAAAGATAATGCTGAGCCAGGAAGGCGTAACGGGAGTACATCATATCCACATCTGGGCGTTAAGCAGCAACATCAATGCCCTGACGGCTCATGTAAAAGTGAATGCCGCGGATAATACCACCGCTAACCACATCCGTGAAAACATCCGGAACATTCTGCTGGAAAACAAGATTCAGCATATTACCCTGGAACTGGAGATGGGCGAAAATGCCTGCTCTGATGGGAAATGCTGAGAATAAAACATAACCCGTCAGCGTCCGCAGGACCTGACGGCGTTAAAATGAAATGTTACTTTCTTTAAAAACGCTGTCAGGACCTGCGGACGCTGACAGGTTTTTGTAAAAACACTTCGAAAGTTCGATAAAACTCCGGAGCTCCACTCTCAGCTTAGCGCTTTATTTAGCGCTTATTTTTTAACGACCGCCATTAATACCAATATACCCTAACCGAGTATCCTGTATTACACTTTTCCTTGTAAATACATACTTCTTTATGCTTTCTCCCTGGTCGGCAAACTCCATGATATATACCAGTTTTTTCTTATTCCACGTTTGAATGGTTGTTAAATCATTCCCCAGCATCAATGTTGAATTATTTATAATTTTCCATGTTGAGGATTCATACAGTGCTACCGGAAAGTTATCTGTTTTAAAAACAAGAGAACTGTCATTTAAAAAACGGATTAAATAAGCATCGCAAGCCGAAAAATCAAAATGGTAATAATGGGGATTGTGGACATTATTTCCTGTGGTATCGCATACAGACACCAACGCCCAATCATATTTTACAGCAATTTGATTATACGATAAATTTGTATCGTTATCATCGTTTTTACGGCACCCCATCGCCAGGACAATCAGAATAAGTAACGGCAGTATTATTTTTTTCATTGGTTATTAATTTTTTAATTCATTGGTCACATGGAATATCCATAAAATATCATCCTCGGTTGGTATGAGCATAGCCCTTATGGATATTTCATTGGTCAACTGGAATATCCATAAAATATCATTTTCGGTTAGTATTTGCATAGTCATTATTGACATTTCATTTGCAAATAATTGTCAACTTAACAAGATACAATCGGACCCCTCCTAACCCTCCCCTCACGAGGGGAGGGTTAGGGTAGGGTCCAATTTTTTTTCATTTGCATTAATTAAAGTTAGCTAAACCTTCGTGGTTTACCGGTGAATATATCAATTTTGTTCCGGAGTATCCGTTACGGTTTCTTCTCCATTCTCCGTTTTTTTGCTGTCGTACAGCAGGTATTGTTGCAACTTGGCATAGTTATCATGGAAAACAATCTTGGAGGCTTCGCTTACACTTACCGAAAAAGCCCATACTTTATTAAACAGGCGGATGCGTTCCTGGGTAACGTATACCCTGTCGCTGATGTATTTATCGCGTTCCTGATATTTTTGGTACAATGTATCGGAAGTGGTATTTAAGGCTTCGATGTTTTCCGGTTTCAGTCCTTTATCTATCAGCTTGCTATGGTATTTGGGATCGTTGGCTGCTTTATACGACTTTACCAGTAGATCGAACATGAGCAAGGGAGTTTTGCGGGCTTTCTCGTAGCGGTCGTGCCCAAAAAAGCCATCCACCACTTTGTTGCCCGGAAAAGCACGTTCCACATAAAAATAAAGTGTCTGTAAGCCGTTACGTCCCTCGGTCATATAGGTTTCTACGGCATCGGTCATTTCCTGCTGCACATCCAGAAAGTCATCATCCTTTATTGCCTGTTTTCCCAGATTGATGGCGTTCTGCCAATCGGCAGCAAAAGGAGGTTTCAGGTCGGGAACTTTTTCAATAAACAGTGCTCCGTCTTCCTTAAAAAGATCGAGCCTGGTTTGCGATTCCAATAACATTTCATCGGCTGGAATCTGATAGTCCGGTTTTATTTCATCAGCTTTTTCCATTGTTTTTTTTGATTAAAAAGTTATTACTTTATTGTTATTCGCAAAGGTATAAAATATTTTTTAGAAATAAACAAGCCATAATTGAAAATTATCTGATAATTTTTTAAAAAATTTATTTCAGAATAACTACCGGCGATAGCCCGAAAAACGTTACCCGGGTTTATCTTTTAAAAACTACCGTTACGCCATCGTCAGGCAGCGTTACAACGATCGTTTCCGGTGGCGGAAGCTATTATCGTAATGGCGGAAGCCATTATCGTAACGGCGGAAGCTATCATTGTAATGGCGGAAGCTATCATCGTAACGGCGGAAGCCATCATCGTAATGGCGGAAGCTATCATCGTAATGACGGAATCATACTTTCGTCAGGGGTCCAAGGCTATCGGGCATATAAAGTTTAAAAATAAACTGCCATATGATGATCTTTTTAACAGAATTGATTTACTTTTGCACTCGGATTTGTAAGCAACCGAGGATTTTATAAGAAATTGTAAGTGTCTGAAATTTCCAAAATTAAATCAGATAAAACAATTTTTTATGAAAACATCATCAAAACAGATTAAAACAACAATTTTGTCAATTTCGCTCCTAACTGTTATGGCAGGGGCTGCCGTTGCTCCGGCATTGGGAGTTATTAAAGAACATTTCTCAACTGCCCCTGACATTCTTGTCAAACTTATTATCAGTATTCCGGCATTATTTATCATTATCATAAATTTGATTTTTAAGTACTTATGTCGTTTTATGCGGACTAAAACCATTGCAGTCATTGGATTAATTATGTATATAGTAGCTGGAACTTGTGCCCTCTTTGCCAACGATATTTGGATATTGCTTGCATTTCGTGCGGTGCTAGGTGTTAGTGTCGGATTGTTAATGCCGCTTTCAACAGGATTGTTGGCTTTTTATTACCCTCCCGAACAACAATCCAAACTGATGGGCGAAGCAGCGGCAATGAACCAGTTGGGAGGCGTAGTGGCTACATTGCTTGCAGGACTTCTTGCTTCCGTATCGTGGCGGTTAAGCTTTTTGGTGTACCTTTTCGGGCTAATTTCCATTGTGTTGGTACTTTTGCATTTGCCAAACGAGAAACTTTTATCGAAAAATGCACGTATGCCGATAAAAAAACTTTTGAAATTTCATCCGTCGGTTATTGGAATGCTTTTGGTAATGATGATATTTTTTGTGTTCCCTTCAAATTATGCCATCATTGCAACCAAACAAGGCTTATTTTCAGGAAAAGCAATTACCATTATTATGGTTGCCTACGATGTAGTTGCCTTTTTCGTGGGGCTTATGTTCGGTACAATTATGAAAACCTTCAAACGGAGTATGAAATATTTTACACCTGCTTTGTTTTTCTTTTCGTATTTAGTTTTTGCTTTATCCCCTTCGGTACCTATAACTATTATTGCATTGATACTGGGAGGTATTGCTAATGGTGTCGGAGTTCCTTATATCAATACCATTGCATCAATAAAAGGAGGAAAAGATGCCGTTACTACGGTAATGCCACTTGTTTCAGCAAGTTTATATTTAGGACAATTTGTTTCTCCATTAGTTGTAAAAGCATTTTCCAAATGGTTTTTTCCAAATAGTATAATCGCCCCATACAAAGTAGGAATGATTTTATGTGTTATCCTGTTTATTCAGGTTATAATTACAAGAGAACACCAGAGTTTACTGCCTGAAAAAATAAGCCATTAATTATCTTTGCCTAAAATTAACTTGTAGATTTTTTTTGATGTGAAATTGAATATAGAAATAACACCAGCCAATAATCGTAGACTGCCCCAGCTGAGTTGACGGGAAGAGCCTCTCACACCAGTATTCTAAACCCTCAAGGTTTTGAAAACCTTGAGGGTTTTTTCTTAACCTGTCTATTCAAAGCCATCGGAGCCAAACGGATTTTACAGATACTAATAGCAAACCCATAACCCGTCAGCGTCCGAAGGACCTGACGGCGTTAAAATGAAATGTTACCTTCTTTCTTTAAAAACGCTGTCAGGTCCTGCGGACGCTGACAGGTTTTTAACTCCTTTTCAAATTTGCTCAGCAGATAATAGTATATTTGTAAGCGAAATATCCTGCCTTTTATATCATTTGATAAAAGACTTTATACGTAATTAAAATACAAAAAATATGGAATTCTCGGAATTGGTAAAACATCGCCAAAGCGACAGAAAATATTCAGATAAACCGGTTGAAAAGGAGAAGATACAACAATGTATCGAAACAACACAATTAGCTCCATCGGCAAACAACTCGCAACCCTGGAAATTTGTGGTTGTAGATAACCCGGAATTGAAGGAACAAATTGCCGGTTACTCGGCAAGTCTCGGCATGAACAAGTTTACACACGAAGCGCCGGTAATAGTTGCCGTAGTACTGGAGAAGCAGAATATTTTATCAACGGTTGGCAGCGTAATAAAGAACAAAGAGTTTCGCTTGCTCGACATTGGCATAGCGGTAAATCAGTTCTGCCTACAGGCAACCGATTTAGGCCTCGGAACCTGTATCATCGGATGGTTCGACGAAAAGAAAGTCAAAACGCTGTTACATGTCGACAGGAACAAGCGTGTTCCGTTGCTGATTTGCCTCGGTTATTCCGAATCGCCTACACGGAAGAAAATCCGTAAGCCCATTGAGGAAATGAGTAGCTGGAATCGTTATTAGATTATGATCGATTTAAACCCTCAGGGTTTTGAAAACCCTGAGGGTTTTTTTCTTGAGGGTTTTTTCTTACCTATCTTTTTAAATCCATCGGCACCAAATGCGTTTTGCGATACCAGCGGACAGCGTTTTTTATCAGCCGTTCAAAAAAGATAACCACAAGCAAGGTGATAAGCAGCACGGAAAGGTATGCCGGCATCTCTTTTATTTTAGACCAAAAGCGGAGAATTAAAGGGATAAACAGGAAAAAGATAATAAAGACGGGAGCCGACAGCGCATAGGTAAGATAGATCATCTTTTCGCGCCGGGTAATGACCGGTGGCAGGGTACGTTTAAACAGGTTCTTTACGCGGTTGCCCAGAAAATTATAAGCATTCTTCCGGAGATTGGGCAGATTGAATAAGTCCATCACGATGTAATAACCATCGGTTTCTATCCACGGAAACAGGTTGACGAAAAACGAAAGAAAATGCAGGGAGAACAATGCCCCGAAAACAAAGGCCAGATCAGGGGTTTGGTAAAACAATAGAAACAGAAGTCCTTCGATGCACGCAAAGGTTATCGTTGAAAAAGGTCCGGCAAACGAAACCCATACTTTTTGCCATTTACCGGGAAGCATCCAGGTATCGGTGGTATCCACAAAAGGGCAAACCGTTCCGAAATAAACCATGATGCCCATCTCGTGCACCTCGCCGCCGAAACGTTTGCACATTATCCCATGCGACAATTCATGAATAACAATCATCAGGTTATAAAAAATATAGAAAATGATGAGGTTGCGCAAACTGAAATGAATGCCATTGGCATAAAAATTATGAAAAGCGCCGCTTATCTTATTCCCGTTAAGGATAAAAATAAAGGCAGATAAAACGATGAAGGCTACGTAAACATACAAAGCCTTGTTGCTCCAAAGCGCACCCGCTTTACGGTTGATGATCCCAAGCATTTTATCGGGATTGGGAAAAGAATACCGCAGTTTTATCACTTTGCGCAAAGCGGTAACAAAAGCGTTGCTTTCCTTTTTTTCGATCAGCTTGTCGCCGGTAATCAGCAGTCCTTTCTGGATTAAATCTTCCACTATCTTGCCGAAATGCAGCGGATGCACCATCCCAAATTCATTCACAAAAGCGTAATAAATATCACGCATGGGAGTATTATCGCCTGCGGCCCGGAGTATAAATGCCGACTTGGGACTAAGCCTCATCACCGATTCCTGTTCGGCAGAACGGGCAATGATGACGTCGTTTTTACCATAACTTATCTTCAACGATTCCGGAAGCCGGGGACAAATGCTCAGGAAATAGAGTTCTCCGGCACGATTCTCGTCGCGGGCATACTGGGTAAGTTCAATGGTAATCTTTTTCCCTTTTTTAAACCAGGATGCTTTATCCACCCAGTTCAGTATTACATGATGCCAAAAGATATCGGGCGAGATGGTCATCTCGGGAAACTCTTCCAGAAAACCATCATTGTGGTTAAACGTAGGGTCCAAAGGTATGTCCTGCAGAAAAGTGATACGGATGGAAAGATGACGTAAATACGGGATGGCTTCCAGTTCAATTTCTCCATCAATGTTCAGCGTTTTTCCCAGATTGATGATGCCATCCACCAGTTCGTTGACGGCAAACACCAGGTGAAATAGTATTTTATCTTCGATCTGCGATTTTTTGCACCATTCCCGCACAAAAGATTCGGCTCTTCCTTCGGATGTAACATCAAAAGGAAGAGCAATCCTCGGTTCGGCACTCATCGCATCCATAGCCATCGGATTTTACTTTATGGCATCTTCAAGGGTATCGAAAAGACTAAAGATGGAAGTAAATCCGGCAATTTCGAAGATTTCCCTGATATTATTCTGCAAACAGCAAAGATGAAATTTACCTCCGGCAGCGGTAACCTTTTTCAGCGCCATCAGCAATACCCTCAATCCTGAGCTGCTGATATAAACCAAATCGGAACAATTAACCGCGATCTCCTTTTCCCCTTTTTCAATAAATCCGAGCAGCTTCTTTTCCAGGTCTCCGTAGTTGGACGTGTCGAGGCGTCCGGTTAAGTTAATTATCAAAAAATTCCCTTGTTTACTTTCTTTCAAATCCATTTTTATTCTGATTTAATTAGTTTATGCAATGTTTTTTGTAAGTGTTAAAATGTTTTTGCCGTCCGAACGCCGGTAATTCATGCTATCCATTATTTTACGGACAAAGTGGATGCCCAGCCCGCCGATTTTCCGGTTTTCGATGGATTCATCAATATCCGGTTCGGCAACAAGCAACGGGTTAAATTCCTTTCCGTCATCTTCTATCTGAATTTCGATTTCGTTATCCTTTTTATACAAACGAATATAAATCAGGTGTTCATTTTTATCGTCATAGCCATAAAAGATAATATTGGTTATCAATTCCTCCAAAACAAGATTCAGGTTCAGGGAAACCTTCATCGGAATATCCCACTCCTCAGAAACGGTTTCCAGAATCCCGGCAAGCTCTTCCAGTTGCTCCACCTGGTTGATAATGGTTATGTTTTTTTCAAGCATACGGCAAAGTTATAGAATTTTATCTTAAAAGACCCCTCCCATCAAGCACTAATTTGAATATCAAGGTTTACTCCGCCCTCCCCTGAAACAGGGGAGGGATGGGTGGGGTCAGAATATTTTATCAATTTAATCAAAACGCATGGTGTTTAACCAAAATACTTTAATGAAAACAGCGTAATATCATCCGATTGGGAAACGCCCTGAGCAAAAAGATTTACATCGTCGGCAATGGTAGTAACGATGTCGCTGGCAGCCAGATTTTGCATCGAAGCAAGCAATTTCCCGAGGCGTTCATCTCCATATTCTTCGCCTTCGCGATTAAATGCTTCGGTAACGCCATCGGTATAAAGGATAAGATCGTCGTTGGGATTCAACTGGATTTTCCGGGAAGTAAACTGACGGTTTTCAAAACATCCAAGCACCGTATCGCCGGTAGATTCTAATTTCTGAATGGAATCATTGTTTTTCATCAAATAAGGCGGGTTATGGCCAGCATTGGAATATTCCAGTTCGCCCGATTTCATGTTCAGGATACCATAAAAAACGGTAACAAACATACACGAAACACTTTCGTTACAAAGCAGGTTGTTTACATAATGCAAACATTCGCCGGTAGTCATACCTTTCAGCCCGGTGGCACGGATAAGCGTACGGCTTACCGCCATAAAAATAGCGGCGGGTATTCCTTTACCCGACACATCACCGATAACAAAGCCCAGACGGTCGTTATCAATCATGAAAAAGTCGTAGAAATCACCGCCCACTTCCTTGGCCGCTGTCATGGAAGCATAAACATCAAACTCCTTCCTTCCGGGAAAAGGAGGAAATACCTTGGGAAGTATGGCCTGCTGAATTTCGCGTGCCACATTCAGATCCTGCTGGATGGAAATCAACTGGTCGTGTTCCTTCATTGCCTTGCGCTGAAGCCGTATTTCGTCGAGCGTTTTGTTTATCGTGATTTCCAGGTCTTCAAAATTGATGGGTTTGGTAAGGAAATCGAAAGCGCCGCGGTTCATGGCTGTGCGTATGTTTTCCATGTCGCCGTAAGCCGACACGATAACGGTTTTCAACGAAGGATTTTTCAGTTCCTTTAATTTCATAAGAAGCGTTAATCCGTCCATTTCAGGCATATTGATGTCCGATAAAATAACTCCGATGTCGGGATGTTCTATCAGTTTGGCCAACGCTTCCAATCCATTGTGGGCAAAAACAAAATCGTATTCATTGCTCCGTATCTGACGACGAAATTTCTGCCGGATCAAAGGCTCGAGATCGACCTCGTCATCCACTACCATTATTTTCACATTAATCTGAGAATCCATATAAGCTGTTTATTTTAAAAATATTATTATTGTTTCTAAACTAAATTTCCGGGAATGGTGATGATAAATTCGGCAAACTCACCATCCTTCGATTCCACCTTCATTTCGCCCTGGTGTTCCTGCACCACAATATCAAAGCTTAGCGACAATCCTAATCCTGTACCCTGGCCTGCCGGCTTGGTTGTAAAGAAAGGATTGAAGATTTTATCGAGTATCTCCTGCGGGATGCCTTTCCCGTTATCGCGTATGCGAATTTCCACCTTGTCGCCCAGATTTTTGGTGCGAACCTGCAAAATAGGGAAATAAGCATCCTTTAACTCTTTCTTCTTCTGATTGGTTGAATAGCAGGCATTATTGATAATATTCAGAAATACCCGGCTGATGTCCTGCGGAACAATATTAATCATTCCGATGGTACTGTCGTACTCGGCATCAATTTTTATATTGAAATTAGAATCCTGTGCCCGCATGCCATGATAGCCAAGGTTGACGTATTCGGCAAGCACGGCATTTACATCGGTAGGCTGCTTGTCGCCGGTTTTTCCCCGCGAATGAAGCAGCATCCCTTTCACAATGCTGTCGGCACGTTTGCCATGCTCGTTAATTTTTATTGCATTGGAATGAATATCACCGATAATTTCCTTCAAATAGTCATTATCATCCTGCGAAAACCTGTCCGAAAGTTTGTCTATTTCTTCCGTAAGTTCTTTGGCAAGGTCAACGGTAAGTTCGGCAAAGTTGTTTACAAAATTCAGCGGATTCTTTATCTCGTGGGCGATGCCGGCGGTAAGCTGACCGAGAGATGCCATCTTTTCCGACTGTACCAACTGCGCCTGGGCTGCTTTCAATTCAGCATTTGCTCTGTTGATTTTTTCGTAGGCAACGGCATTATCAAAAGCAATGGCTACATAGTTTGCCAAGTTGCCCAGCATGTCAAACTGATATTGATTATACGCATTTTTGCGGAAACTCTGAACCGAAATCACTCCGACGATACGGTTTTCTATCATCATCGGAAGGTAAATCAGGGAAGCTACCGTTTCGCCGGCCTTGGGTTTTGCCCGGTTGGGAACATATTGCATGTATTCGTTTTCAACATCATTCATAAAAAGAGGAGCGGCATTGTCCACACACCAAACGGCAAAGCGGTTTTTCTCCTCCATCGAAACTTCAAATGACGGAAGCTTTTCTCCTTTTTCCATCGAAAGTTTGCATTCCAGCTTCCTGTCCTTTTCGTTGTAAATCATAATCAGAAAACTGGTGGCGTCCAGCAGCGAATTTACATTATCGTAAACGATATCCTGAATATCTTCTATATTTAAGGTGGATGTTATTTTCTTCCCGATTTCGCTCAGCGTCTTCACATTATTAAAAGCGGAATCCAGTTCTTTGTTTTTATCTTTCAACTCGGCGGTACGGGCATCCACTTTTTGTTCAAGGGTACGGTTGTATTCTTCTAATTTTTCGTTAGATATTCTGAGCTTTTCGGAGGCATCCTTCAGGTCGTTGATGGTAGAAGCCAATGCGTTTTGCATGTAGATGAACGAAGTGTTCAGTCTGCCAATTTCGTCTTTGGAATTAATCTGCGGCAGTTCCACATCAAAATCGCCCTGGGCAAATTTCCCGGCAGCATCGGTAAGCCGCCTCAAAGGGCTGGTGATGGAACGCGAAATAAAAATGATAACAAACAAGATGATGAGCAAGCCACCGGCTCCAAGACACAGCACATTGATAAAAAGATTATTTACATCCGCCATCAGTTCATCCACCGGAAAAACAATGCCGATAGACCAGCCATTGAGCGGAACCGGGGCATAGGCAATCCAACTCAGCTTACCAGTTGTTATATTCTTGTATTCTAACTCAGCAAAACTTGTTTTACCATGAATCATGTTACGGCCAATTTCGCGCAGACGTGGCGATTTCTGAGCATCGGCTATGCTGAAAATCGTTTCATTCATGATAAGTTCCTTCTTGGGATGCGTAACAATGGTTCCGTTGGACGATACCACAAATCCGTAACCCGATTGGTATACTTTTATAGCATTAATATTATCCTGCAACCAGTTGAGAGAAACATCGGCCGTAAGAATGCCGATGAATTGTTTCTTCCCGTTTTTTTCGCGGTAAAGCGGAACAGAATAGGTGGACATTACGGCATCGCCCGCTCCTTCGTCGTAATAGGGTTCGCTCCACACCGGATGATTTAATTCCTTGGGTATCTGATACCAGTCCATGGTGAAATAATCATACTTATCATCACCAATGTATTTGAATTCTATTTTACCGGCTTTACGATAGAAATACGGAGAGCAATATTTTTGGTTTGCGCTGTAATAGTATGGCTCAAAGGCTAAGGCACATCCATAAATTTCAGGATTATTTTCCACTTCCTGCCGTAAAATCTTAATCATTTCCTCTTTCGAATAATCTTTCGACTCGATTATTTTCGAAAAATTATCCGGTATTTTCTGAATGGAACTTAACACTTTATCCACTTTTGAAACGGTGGAAACAGTGAGATTTTCGGCGCTCAATTTCAGGTTTCGTTCTACAATTTTCCTCGAAATGTTATAATTATACAGAAAAATGGCGGAAAAAATAATGGCAACGCTGGTAAAAATGAATAAAATCAGCTTGAATGCTAACCCTTTTTCTTCTTTTTGATTCTTCATCTGTGGCACTGTTTAATTTTTCATGAATCTTATCAGCGTTTAACCGGCTGATAGAAATTATCGTACGATGGCACCTGTTTTATCAATCCACTTTGTTTTAGCACATTGGCAACAAAATGATAATCTTTCTCCGAAAGTGCAGTATTGATGGCTGTTTTTCCTTTCGGGATGTATAAATCTTTATAACGGTCGAGCATCCACCGCTGATGAATGCGGTTTGCCGGCAATTTGGCTTTTTGAGCATAATTCATAACAATATCAATGGCTTTATCCGGATTATTAAAAGCATACATCCAGCCTTCGAGCGTAGCATTAACAAAATCAGCACATAGCTTGGGATCATTTTTTAATTTATCTGATAAACAATAAATTCCATCTTCCAGGAAATTTAATCCGTAATCGGCAAAGAAAAAAGTATTCAGTTCGTCGGGATTAAAACCGGAATTGATGATGGAATGATATTCGTCGAACCAGTTGGCATTGGTAATTTCCACCCCATCCATCAGAAACAGATTATTGGTGCTGCCTATCGGAACTATTTTAACATCAAGATGATATTTATTGAACAGCGCCTTGGGTTGAAGTTCGAAACCGCTCCAGATTCCGGCTTTTTTACCGTTCATATCCTTCAGGGTTTTGATTCCGCTTTTCTTTTTAGTTACAAGCATCAGCGATGAACGGGAAGAAAGCTGGGCAATATTTACAATATCGGCTCCCGAAGCCTCCAGTTCAAGGGCATTTACCAGCCACAACGCTGCAAAGTCGGTTTTGCCGTCCTTGATTAAATCCGTGGAAGTGATGAATGGCTGATAAGGAATGATTTTAAGATCGATGCCATACTTTTTATAAATACCCATTTCCTGAGCCACATAGTACCCGGCAAACTGGGCATTGGTAACCCAATATGGCAAAAAGGTAACTTCCCGCAGTTTGCCAGCGTTGCCGGATGCAGCAATCCCGGACTTTATGCCTGAGTTTGATTCTTTTTTCATTTTGCCGTTGCAACCCATTATCGTAATCGCCATTACAATGAAAATAAGAGTTTTCCAGTGTATTTTTTTCAAAAAAGAAAAATTAATGTCAGTCATCATTTTGTTCTAATTTTAATTGGTAAAACAGCTAATTACAAACCTCCTGTCGCAGACTGATTCTGTATTTATACAATTTCACTTCCACATCAAATGTCTCCCTGATTTGATACGATGGTTCTCCGAAATCTTGATCACCAAGGTATTTCTCCATTAATTTAAAAAATGAAAGTGCAAATGTATTATTTTCAATTTCCGGAAAATAGGATTTAGCATCCTGGTATTTTGTTCCAAAATCCGGATTATAGTAAACAAAATCAAGATATAAATCATTCAAATTCTCCTTGTAAAATAAAAGAATGTTATCAAGAGTATCGGGGACAAACTTATAAAAATAAGAAAGAAAATTGACAAATATATCGAGATAAAGGTATTTGGAATACAGATGCGACTCCGTGCGGAAAAAATGAGGAAATATTTCGGGATGCTGGTAAATTAACGGTTTGGTTTCCTCAAAAATAAAACCGTCGGACCAGGCAGGAACAATTTCATCGAAGGTAAGACGATGGTTGTATTTTTCATAATATTCCGTGCCGGAGAGCATAACGAAATGATTGAGAATGATTATTTCGCTGCCAAACCGGATTGCACGCATGATAAAGGAAAGTGTCTGTTTCAGGTCATCTTCCGTTTCATCGGGAAAACCAAAGATAAAAGCAAGTTTTGTCTGTATGCCCGCCTGGGAAACCTGGCGCGCAATCTTCCATGCTTTTTCTAGGTCTAAATTCTTATTTACAAGTTTTTGCATTCTTGGTGAACCGGTTTCGATTCCAATAAAAACGGCATTGCACCCGGATTTTTTCATCAGATTTATCGTTTCCGGATCAAGCGTATCGGCACGCGACGAACAACTCCAGGTAAATGACAACTTTTTAGCAAGCAAACAATTACAGAAATCATTCAAGTACTTATTGTTCAGCGTAAAAATATCATGAGACATCAGGAAATGACTTATCCCGAATTTCTGGTACACATTTTCCATTTCGCTGATAATCCTGTCCACACTCTTCATCCTGAATTTTTGTTTCCAGAAGGTTTTGGTAGAACAAAACCAGCACGAAAAAGGGCATCCGCGACCAACATCTATACTCATGTATTTCAGCTTATCCATATACCTGATAAGCGAAAAATCGGGAGGTAAAAGTTCATCAAGATTTTTAACCAAAGCGGGCGACGGATTTACTTTTACATCGCCATTTTGCCTGTAGGCAAGTCCGGGAACCTGTTCAACCGGTTTTTCCCCCGAAAGGGCATGAATGATATCAAGAATAGTCGTTTCACATTCGCCGACGGCAATAAAATCAATCCACGGGAATGCCTTTAAAGAATCTGCCGCGGTAAGACTTGCCTGGGGGCCGCCAAAAATAACGGCCCCCCCCGGCTGATTTTTCTTAATCTTTTGAGCAACCGAAACTGCATTATGGTAAAATGAACATAAAGTATAAAAACCGATTATATCTCCTTTTTTCTCAATAATATAATTGCTGAACCAGTCAAGAACTTCCGGTTTATCCATTTCAGGAAGCTTACCGTTAAGATAAAGCTCGTTCAGGTCAACAATTTCAACATCATAGCCGTTAGCCTTAAGAATGGTAGCCAACGACAATAATCCCATGGGTATTTCGAGAATAGATTCAGTATAATTTATTGAATTAATAAATAATATCTTCATTATTCCATTTAGGATAACTCACAAACACTGATTTTAAAACCATTGAAATTTTCCGAAATCTTTTACAGCATAAATACCTTTGAAAATCTCTTTTCAAGATTGGCTTAAAAATCATTCATCAATGCTTTATCCGAAAGAATGCCGAGTAAAAAATTCTTCATAAATCAGTTTCTGTTAAAATTATAATCATTACATGACTAATTTGGAAAATCTTTTCTCAAAATTCTCGAGTTTTTCCGGGTTTACCGAATCAAGAAAAGGAATGACCACATGTTTAGTTGTCGGAGTATCCTCCAAAACTTTATAATTTACGTTTTCATCTACCTTGAACCCCTTATCCTTCAGTACTTTTTTAGGATCTTTCAGAAATTCTTTTTTCATATCCTGATTCGACAGAAGTTCGAGTATGAATTTGCTTTTTGCTGTTTCCATATCACTTAGAAATTAGATAATCACTATCTTGGATAATCTTTTCTCAAAATCTTCGAGTTTATCCGGATCTATCGGATCAAGATAAGGAATAACCACGTGTTTAGTTGTTGGCGTATCTTCCACAACCTTATAGCTCACGCTTTCATCCACTTTAATTCCTTTGTCCTTCAACACTTTTTTAGGATCTTTCAGAAAATCTTTTTTCAGTTCCTGATTCGACAGGAGTTCGAGTAATAAATTTTTACTAATTGTTTCCATAATCATTTCCTTTTAATAGTTAATAAAATAATGTTAATTATCTGATTTAAAATAAATTTACAGAATCACCTACGAGTTTTGGTCTTCTTTTTGAAAATTACCTTTTTCTCTTTATAAATATCCAAAACCGCCCACAATGCAGATAAAGAAGCTACGGTAAAAAGTGCAGAAAGCAGGGTTTCTGAATTTATAAAGCTATATAAATGAGCTAAATCATAAAAAACATAGATTAAAAAGGTCAGGGTGATTTTCCAGCCATACGGTTTCCTTTTTCTCACCAAAAGCAAAATGCCTAAAATGGCAATTAGTAGTTCTATACCAATGGAAAATATTTGTAGCGCATTCATTTTAATTATTTTATGCCATTTTCAGGTTCCCGGATTTTCCGGATTGTAAATCAGCAATAAAAATACAAAATAATATCTGAACAATAGTCCATCGTTGCAATAAAATGTTTTAAATTTATAAAATATTTGCCCGGTTATTCGGGTTGCTATGTAGCAAAACATTATTTGACTCATTATAATCACTTTTGTTTCTGTTAATTATATGGTTTTCTAAAAATTAATAGATTTCATTACATCAAACAAAAAATAATTTTAATTTTATCGGTTGTTTTTAAAATGCTAATTATCTCATCGATTATTAAAATTTTTGCCTATGAAATTATTTTACAATCTCAAACAGATATACAAGGGTTTGGCCGTTATTGCCTTAATTGCCGGTATCTTATTGTATGCCGACAAACATAACCGCCATCCCGGAAAAACCCGAAGAAATGATGTGGCAAGAACCCAGGAAATAAAACCTGAAGTTGGCAAGATATATAAAATAGGTGTAGCCTATTTTGCTCCCGAAGAAGGCTTTGACAATGTGATGAAGGGTTTTTATGAAGGAATGCGGCAACTGGGATTTGTAAAAGACAGCAATCTGAAGATTGTGATGGCTCATTGCAATGCCGAAATTGCCAATATTCCGTCGCTTCTGCAAAATCTGGATAACCAGGATATAGATTTGATTTTCCCTACGTCCACGCCAGTCATTCAGGGTTCGTTTAAAGCCGTAAAGAACAAGCCGGTAGTCTTTACCTATTGCTACGATCCGCTATCGGCTGGAGCCGGAAAAAGCGCTACCGACCATCTGCCGCATGTTACCGGAGTAGGTTCTTTTCCGCCTATTGAAGAAACCTTTGACTTCATTCAGCAATTGGTTCCCGGCGTAAAATCCATCGGAACGCTTTACAACTCTTCGGAATCCAACTCCAGAAAAGTGATAGAAGAAGCCCGGAAAATACTTAAAAAAAGAGGAATAAAACTGGAAGAAATAACCGTTACCAACACCAACGAGGTGTTCCAGGCTGCCCAGGTTTTGGTATCGAAAGACATTCAGGTAGTTTGGGTTACCGGTGATAATACTGCTATCCAGGCCATTGACGGTATTGTTAAAAATACCGATAAAGCCCGTTTGCCTTTGGTTGTGAACGATCAAGAAATGGTTGCCAAAGGCGCTACGGCAGCGGTGGGAGTTGGCTGGTACAGCACTGGTTTCCATTCGGCAACCATGACAGCCCAGGTTCTTCTCGGTGCAAATCCGAAGGACATTCCCATCGAAAATTTTGTTGAAAAGGACATTATCATTAATCATGAAAAAATAAAGCAATTAGGATTAAAAGTGCCGGCAAAGGTGCTCCGGCTTGCCGATTACGGAATATCAGAATTTAAGCCCGGCAAGAAGCTGAAGCTGGCATTGGTGATGTATAACGACGCTCCGATTTCCGAAAGTTCGATGAAAGGTATTCTGGACGGGTTGAAAGAGGTTGGTCTGGAAAAAGGCAGGGATTTTGAGATTTCCATCCAAAATGCACAGGGCGACCTTGCCACATTGAATAATATTATTGATAACGTAGCCGATGGCAACTATGATTTGATTTTTGTAACCTCTACTCCTACCCTGCAGGTGATTTCCAAAAAAATCAAAAACATCCCGGTAGTTTTTACCTGTGTTGCCGACCCTGTAGCCGCCGGTGCGGGAAAAAGTTTTGAGGTGCACCAGTCAAACATCACCGGAATATCCACCATGGGCAATTATAAGGGTGGTATCGAATGTTTTAAAAATATCATGCCTAAGTTAAAACGCGTTGGTACGCTATATACGCCAGGAGAAGTGAATTCGGTGGTGAACTTTAAAACATTCCAAAAAATGGCAAGACAACAGAATGTCGAAGTCATCGGCGTTCCGGTAAGCACTTCTTCCGAAGTGATGGATGCTGCCTTATCCCTTGCCACCAAAAATATTGACGCTATTTGTCAAATTATTGATAACCTGACGTCGGGTTCCTTTGCCAGCATTATTCAGGCGGGACATAAAGCGAAAATACCCGTTTTCGGTTTTGTAAGCGAGCAGGCTACGGATGGTGCGGTAGCCGTTGTTGCCCGCAACTACGTTCAGGGCGGAAAAGATGCCGTGCGCATGGCCGTAACTATCCTCAACGGGAAGCATGCAGCCGACATTCCTTTCCGCTACGTCAGCAAATCGGAAATCATACTTAATCAAAAAGCCGCGGACTTATACCGTATCAAATTCCAGGAAGACATGAAAAAAAGTGCGGCTCAAATCATAAAGAAATAAAAGAAAGATGGAAAAAAACCTCGACATACAAAAAATAGCCCATGACCATACGCTGGAACTGAAACTTGCCGGACGTATTGATGCTTACTGGGCCGATCATCTGGGCAGTTGCCTCGAAGAAGAAATCCGTGCAGGAAATTACCACATCAGCTTCAATCTGAGCGATGTAAATTACATCAGTTCCATTGGCATCCGCTTGTTTATCAAATACTACAAACAGCTTAAGGGCATCAATGGCTCTCTTTCCATTTCCGAAGCATCGGAAAATGTAAAACAGGTTTTTTCGATGGTCGGACTGAACGATCTTTTTGAAAAACCAGGAGAAACAAAGGCTTCTGACGAAAAAATTGCTGTTACAAAATTTTCGAACGGAAAGGCAAACTTTGAGATTACCGAATTGCAAACCGATGCCTTGCTTAAACTTACCCTTGTCGGAAACCCGCCGGCAATAAACCAGTCTTCGTTTACCGAAAAAGACTGCGTTCCGGTGAAATTTTACGGAAACAGTTATGGCGTGGGATTGGGAGCCATCGGAAACGATTTTGAAGACTGCCACAACCGTTTCGGGGAATGTATCGGACTGGGGAACGTAGTGGGCTACCAGCCTACCGACGGAACCAACAAGCCGGATTATATGATAAAGACAGGAGGCCTGGTACCGGAAATAAAGATGCTTTACGGATTGCTTTTCGAAGGCGAATTTTCGCATCTTATCCGCTTCGATTGTCTGCCGGGCGAGACTTTGCCGTTCAGCCAACTCGTTTCTTCACTTTCAGAAGCATTAAAAATGGAGAATTTCGGTATGCTGATGTTTGCCGAAACTTCAGGAATCATCGGTGCTACCCTTAACCAGTCGCCCATTGCAAACCCCAAAGGTTTTTCGCCATTTTCCTTCCCGGAAGTGCGTCAGCAGCTTTATTTCACCACCGAGCCGGCACATCACGGAACGCTGGCCATAACCGCCGGACTGGCAACAAAATCAACATCTGACAACGCAAAGGCGTTTACACGTTCCCTTTCCAAAGGTCAGGATATCAACGGACATTTCCATGCGGCCATCTTTCCTTTCCATGTCTTGAAAAAAAACAAGATTGATCTGCATGAAACGCTGGCGGATTTGTTTGAAAACAGCCAGCTACATCAGATTGTGCATCTGGTGAACGACGAACGGGAACTGGTAGGCACGGGCGAAAGCGAATTCGTCCAGGGACTTTGCTGGATAGGAAAAATCAACGAATTTTAAAAAACAGGAGGAAACATGACACTACTCATCGGTTCATTTACCATCGGACTCATCTTAGCTATTCTTGCCCTTGGTATTTTTATCAGTTTCAAAATATTTAATTCCGCCGACATCACCGCCGAAGGTTCCGTAACCTTCGGGGCAGCCATCGCCGCAGCGCTCATCGTAGCCGGAGTGTCGCCGTTACTTGCCACACTCATTGCATTTTTGGGCGGAATGGCGGCAGGAGCCGTAACAGGAATTTTACAAACAAAATTCAAAATAAACAGCTTGCTTGCCGGAATCCTGGTCATGACAGCATTATATTCCGTCAATCTCCACGTGATGGGCAAAAGCAACGTTCCGCTATTAACCGAAACTTCACTAATTACCTATTTTGAAAAAATGCTCGAAAGCATCTTCCGTATGCCTGCCGAATTGAATATTGCCGGCTGGATGGTTCCTTCGAAGGACATCAGCGCACTCGTTTGCATCTTTACCATCGTATTGATCACCGGAATTTTGCTCTATCTGTTTTTCAAAACCAATATCGGAACCGCCATGCGGGCTACCGGCAACAATGCCCAGATGATACGTGCTTTGGGCGTCAGCACCAACGGAATGATCGTCTTCGGGCTGGCGCTTTCCAACGGACTGATTGCCTTGTCCGGTGCTTTGCTTGCGCAATACCAGGGATTTGCCGACGTACAGATGGGCATCGGGATGTTGGTCTGGGGTTTGGCAAGCGTCATCATTGGCGAAGCCCTGCTCAACGACAAAAGCCTCGGTTTTCTGATCACCGGAACCATCATGGGTTCGGTGGTGTTCCGACTGCTGGTGGCTATCGCCTTACGCTGGGGAATGAATCCCAACGATTTAAAACTCATCACTGCACTGTTCGTTTTCATCGCACTCACCTTACCTTATATTCTTGGAAAAATAAAAATGAAAAAGGCAAAAAAACAATGTCCTGCAAACTGAAACTGATATTTATTGATTTAAATCTTTAACCAATGATTAACAAATTAATAACAAATAAAAGTTAATATTTCTGGACCCCACCCCAACCCTCCCCTAATTAGGGGAGGGCGGATAAACACTAAAAAACAGATGTTTACCTAACGGAGGGGTCAAAAAAAATCTAATAAATAGAAAAGGCAAAAGCTCAAATATCTTTAAAATAAAACGCCATGCTCGAGATTAAAAATATAAGTATTACCTTCAATCCAAACACCCCCAATGAGGTAAAAGCGTTGGATGATGTAAGTTTGACAATAGACGAAGGCAGTTTTGTAACCGTACTCGGAACCAATGGTTCGGGCAAATCCACCCTGCTGAATGCCCTTGCCGGAAACTTTATCCCCGACAAGGGTTCAATCGTCCTCGACGGGACAGACATCACCCGCTGGCACGAACATCAGCGGGCAAAATACATCGGAAGGGTCTTTCAGAATCCTTTCAGCGGAACGGCTCCCGACATGTCCATAGCCGAAAATATTTCATTAGCATCAAGACGGGGCCTGAGACGCGGATTGGGCTGGGCGTTACATGTCCGGACGTTGTCGCAATACCGCGAAAAGATTAAAAGTCTGAATATGGGTCTGGAAGAAAGGCTCGATAATCCCATCGGAAAACTGTCGGGCGGACAACGCCAGGCGCTCACCCTGCTGATGGCTACCTGGCGGAAACCGAAACTCCTGCTTCTGGATGAACATACCGCCGCCCTCGACCCGAAGACGGCCAACAAAGTGATTCAGCTTACCGAGGAAATAATCCAGCGCGACCACCTGACCACGCTCATGGTTACCCATTCCATGCAGCAAGCCGTAAACCTTGGCAACCGCATCATCATGATGCATAACGGGAAAATAGCCTACGATTTTGAAGCCGAAGAAAAAAAACGGCTGAAAGTAAATGATCTGCTGTCGCTGTTCGACGAGATTCGCCGCAAGGAACAAATGGATGGTTCCATTGCTGAGATGCTACAAAGTAATTATGTATAGCGGTTAGCTATTGGCTATTGGCTGTTAGCTATTAGCAATTAACAGTTCCAGACCCGGCAAAGCGGTACAAAATTAATCGGGATTGAACTCAACAAAGATATTAATCAAGAGTTAAAAATAATAAGATAAGGAAATTAATCAAATTACAGAATGGAATAAAAAGATATAAAAAGTAAACTCTGTGGTTCTCCATGAATTCTCCGTGGTTCTCTGTGTAATTAAACATATTATAACACTGAGCTACACAGAGAATGCACAGAGTTGCACAGAGAAGGTTTCAACCCTTGATTCGCATTACTTAATTAAAACAATTATAAACCCTTAAATGAAACCAAAAATGAGAAAACTTACTTATGCAATGTTCGTGGTTGCGGTAATCATTACAGCCTGCCAACCCAAAACAAAGACTGTCCCTTTTGATGCGGCTACAGCTAAACAGCAAGTTACCGGTATATTGGACAGCATTTATTTAGCGTATAATGCCAAAGACACTACGCTGTTTATGTCTTTACTGACGGATGATGGCCTTTATTTAGGCACCGATCCCAAAGAATTCTGGGATAAGCAAACGTATTCCGGACTGATGAGCAAAAAGATTGCCGATACAGCTTCGGCAAAACTAACTGTGGATAAACGCGAAATCCACTTCAGTAAAAACGGAAGTTCGGCTATTGTTGTTGATCAGTTTTTTATGGATTGGAGTAAAAAAATTCCTGTCCGCCATATTCTCCATTTTTATAACATGGATAATAAATGGAAATGCGATTTTGCAAGTCTGACGATTATACCAAGCAATGAAGATTTGTTTAAAATGGCCCAGGCTGTGAAATAATTAACGAGAAGCCCTGACAGGGTTTAAAATCCTGTCAGGGCTAAATTTCACAGCTTGTTGGCTTCTCGATAAAAAAACTCAAGACAGCTTGTAAAAAATGAGTATTTTTACTTTTTGATTATAACCCATAAAGGGTAATAATCATACATAGCCAGCCACCTGACGATGGAATGGGATGTTTTTATCATAACAAATCATTTACCTAATATTTAAAAACGATGTCCAGAAGAAGATGCACACAAATTGTAAGAGGACAGCACGCTATTGACGGAGCCGGGGTTCACTTGCGCAGGGTTTTGGGGTTAAGAACCGTTAAGGATTTTGACCCGTTTTTAATGTTGGACGGTTTTGATTCAACCGATCCCAGGGATTACATCAAAGGATTTCCATGGCATCCCCATCGCGGAATCGAAACGGTTACCTATCTGCTCGAGGGAGAAATCGAGCATGGTGACAGCTTAGGCAACAAGGGATTTATAAGGGAGCTTCAATGTCAATGGATGACAGCCGGATCCGGCATTATTCACCAGGAGATGCCTATGGCTTCCGAAAGGATGTTGGGCTGCCAGCTTTGGGTCAACCTTCCGCAAAAAGAAAAGATGACGCAACCCGCCTATCGTGATATTAAGAAAGAAGATGTTTCGTTGATTCAGGAAGCGAACGCTACGGTCAGGGTATTGTCCGGAAGCTACAGTAACCGTCATGGGGCGGTGAAAGGCGAATACATAAAAGTCCAGTACTTAGATGTTGCCTTAGAACCCGATTCCATTTGGCGTTACCAGGCGACTTCCAACGATCAGACATTATTCCTCTACCTGATTGATGGCACGTTAGCCGCCGATGAAGCGTTAGTTAATTTTGAAGAAAAAGCCTGTGCCATCCTGATGTCAGCCTCTTCATCAAAGGATAGTGATTATGATGAAGTGCTGGTGAAAGCAGGCAATAAAGGGGCAAGATTTTTCCTCATCGCCGGCAAGCCGCTTAACGAACCCGTGGCCTGGGGCGGCCCCATTGTTATGAATACGAAAGAAGAATTGGATGAAGCCTTCAGAGAACTTGATAATAACACCTTCATCAAACACGATAAGCCACAATATTATTATTAGATTCATCCATCCATAAATAAATCTGACGCTGACAGGCCTGACGGCGCTGTCAGGTCATTTTGATTTTTTTCACTTCCGATTAAAAAAAATCTGTATAAATTTTTTTTGTACTATTTTTTTGTACATTTAACGCCTTATTTCGATGCATATCAGTTGTACCCTCCCGGAAAAGATACGTTTGTTGTAATGCACTGATAACTAAAAAAAATAAAGACAAGCCGCTACGTCTTTATTGAATTCACAATGGAATAACATTTTTTTGATTGTTTCTGAATATGAAACATGAACAACATAAATTATTAGCAGTTTAATTTATAATCCTGACAGGGTTTTGAACCCTGTCAGGGTTAACCAAAAAAATAAAATATGTTTGAACAAGCAAAATTAGAAAGATTATTGCTACTTCTTATCCGGATGGGTAGACCTTTTGGAAAAACCCTTACTGAATTAGCCAATGATATGGGATGTAGCGAACGCACCATTTACCGGTATATCCAAACGTTTAAGGATTGCGGATATGTGATAAACAACGAAGACGGATATTTCCGTATCACCGAATTTGAAAAGGGTAAAAAGTTATCCGATTTGCTACATTTCTCTGCCGAAGAGTCGGAGTTGCTTTCGCGCGCCATCCATTCCATTGATTTCGACGGAGCACTCAAAGAAAGCCTTACCATGAAATTGTATTCTCTCTACAACAATAAGATGGTACCCTATGCAATATTCAGTCCCGAGAAGTCGGAAAACATCATAAAAATCTGCGAAGCCATCCGTCAGAAAAAACAGGTTCTGCTTAACGATTACAGTTCGGCAAACAGCCATAATGTGAGCACACGCCTGGTCGAACCTTTTGATTTTACTACCAACTATTTCTCCGTCTGGTGCTACGAAAACGAAAAACAATGCAATAAACAATTTAAGGTATCGCGTATCAATTCGGTAAGCATACTCGATCAGGGTTGGGAATATGAAAGCAAACATCAGGAAATTTTTACCGATGTATTCCGCATAGCAGGTACCGAACAACAAACCATCAAACTTAAATTGGGCATACGCGCACACAACCTGCTTATTGAAGAATATCCGTTGGCCAAAAATTTTATACAAACGCTTGGCGACAACTTTTTGTTTGAAGCTCCGGTTTGCAGTTTCGAGGGCGCAGGTCGCTTTGTCCTCGGACTTTTCGATCAGTTGGAAGTTATCGAAAATGAAAATTTCAAAGATTTCCTGCGAAAGAAAATAAATTTAATGAAAATTTAATCATTGTCATTAATTGTCAAAGGGTGATATTTTCTTTGCATTAACAAACCTGATAGGTGTGCAACTTTATATTAAGAAATTACTTAAAAAATAATTGAAATAAACTCGATGATTAAATAAATTATTAATTTTGAGGTGTAAACCAGACAGGTTTCGGAAACCTGGCAGGTTTACAACAAATAAGTCATTTTTTAAAAAATTATACTATGCGCTTCAAACTTTCCTTACAACCAGCGTTATCCAGTCCCAAACAAAAGCATTTGTCTATCCCATTCAATTACCAGTATGGTTTATCGTCGTTTATATATAATACCTTATTTAAAGGTGATAATGCGTTTGCCACCTGGTTGCATCAAAAAGGGTATGATTATGAAAAACACCGTTACAAATTATTTACTTTTTCGCAACTGATACCAGCCAAAGGCGGCTACATCATTCAGGAGGACAAAATGATATTAAACGGGTCGCCGGTAAGTTTGTATATCTCATTTTTAGCAAAAGAAGCCATCGAACCCTTCATCATCGGTTTATTCAACGATCAGTCATTCTTTCTGGGTACCTTCCCCGACGTAACCGTATTCAGGATAAGCAGTATTGAGAAACTTCCCGAGCCAACCTTTAAGGATGAGATGACTTTTCGTACGCTGTCGCCAATGGCAGAAAGTAATATGATGATACGTAATGATAAAGCCATTGCAGAATACCTGTCGCCGGAAGACCAACAGTTTGCTCCCCTCCTATTGCAAAACCTCTTACGAAAGCATAATGCCTTTCTTGAAAAAGAAAATTCCGCAACACTGCCGGAATTACCGGAGGGTTGTAGTATGACGTTGATAAACAAACCCAAGAAAAAGATTATTACCATTAAAGAAGGAAGCAGCAGTGAATCAAAAATAAGAGCTTATCTGTTCGATTTCTCCCTTAAAGCGCCGGTTGAGTTAATCAAAACCGGTTATTATGCCGGTTTTGGCGAAAATAATTCACAGGGATTTGGATGTGCTGAGCTTATTGCCGAAAAAGGAAGATGAAAATGAATAAAAACCTTCAAGGTTTTGAAAACCTTGAAGGTTTAACCGTAAATAATGCTACGATTGAATAAATATTAGAAAAAAAGAATAGCGTAAGACGAAAAACAAATGAAACACATACAATATGAGTTTAGACACAGTACTTCAAATAGGTAAAGTTCTCCGCAGTTCGGAAAATAGCCTGAAATATTTCAAATATGTCGAGCCCTGTCCAAAAGATAATAAAACAGGAGAATGGCCAATTTGTATTACGATTCCGATCAATTCTGATTTTACCTTTGATTGGAATGGAATGAAAATTACGCCAGAAAATGAGCGAAGTAAGCTTTACTACCTGAAGTTTAAGACTTCTGACAGTGATGGATTAGTGAAATATGTTTTTGGTGACATTTATTTTGAAAAAAAAGCAACAATTAAAAAAGATGGTTCTCTTGAAGCAAGCGAAGGAGGATACTATAGATTAGAAAATCCAAATCATTCAAATGCCGCATTCAGACCGAGTTCGTTTAATCGCGGGATAAATGATTATAAAGACATTATAAATTCACAAAAGAGCAATGTACCATGTATGATGCAACAATTCCATGTAGAGTTAGAGAAAAACATCAAATACATCGAACGGATTCTTAAGTATATTCCTGTTAGTCTATATTATTTTGAAAACAAAAATAATATAATCATCAAAGACTTTCTTGAAGATGAGGAAAATCTGTATTCAATTACAATATCACAAAATTTTCAACAAACTTCGAATGCCAATTTGAAAAAAGCGGGAATACCAGCAGAACTGGCACGGGTCAACGAAACTCAAAAAAGACTACTTTTTGATCTTACCAATTTGGCTGTGTTCATCCATTTTGAATTTCAGGAAAAACAACATTGGTATCATTTTGCCGAAGACATGAGCTTGTTAAATGCAAAAGTTCTTTCTGAATTCGTAGATGATACACCAGATGGATTAGTTTTAAAGAAAACTCTTTATAAAACCCTTTGTTCTGGAGATAAAAAGAATGATATTCAATTTCCATCATTCAGAGAAACAAACAAGCACAAATCAAAAAACTTTCAAAGTGATAGTTTGCAGGATTTATTTTATGCGATTGACTATACTGGTAAGGGAAAGGTTATCTCGGGAACTGATATCAAACTTATTGTCCTACCAAGAGGAGAATACCTCACCGCAAAAGATTATGATGACTTTCTTGAAAAAAGAGATGAAGCCAAACTCCTTGCAAAAGACAAAAGCAATAATCAAAATTCAATCGATCCTCTTTTCGATTTCTTTACCGATGATGAGAAAAATATCACTTCTTTTGATTTGATATTCTGCAAAAAAGGCGGAATGTCTTCTCCTGATTCAGACTTAATTGAGCTTTCTGGTATTGAAAAAAGTAAATTAAGACAAACAAAAGAAAGAATTCAACGAATCTCATCAGAAATAAATAAGGAAAGAAAAAACTTTATAAAAACGGAGAAAGAATTAAACCCATTAAATATTGATTATTCATTCCGTTGTATTTTGGGAAATCCACAGACAGATCCTAAAACAGGAAAAATATCGTACAAACCTAATCCGAAATATCAGTCTCACCTATTAAAAGTAATACCACTTATTTATTCAGATAATTATTCTCATGACGGGGTACTCTTATCCGCTTTCATTCAAAATGTAGAATTTAGTATCCGCTCAGGGGATGAAAAATTTAACTTCTTAAAATTTGATTTAAAATTTCTTTATAAAATACAAAACACTAAAACCGATAAATTTATGGAAATCACATCATCCGAAAGTTACCAAGTTGGATTCATGCTTGGTGGATTGGCTAAGAACTTAAGCCAAAAAATTAATTCATTTGAGAAAAACTATGTGGGGAATCTCACCCGACGAATTGGGAACATGGCAGATTTCATTAAACTCAAAAATGAAATTGAGCAAAAACTAATTATGCATGTTGATACCAAGTTTACTTATCAAACCTCGTACGATCTTGCACAAAAAGTCAAGGAATTCAATTCGAGGTATGATAAAGAAGAATGTGCCTTTGGGTTTATGGAAAGCTATTTTAAGCCAATTCCTAAAGCTGCAATAAAAGCAACTGAGAATACAGAAAATCAATAATCAAAAACCTTTTAAATAAATATCAAATGGAAAACGAATTAAAAAAATCAGAAATTTTGTTTTTGTACGAGACTTCGTATAACATACCTAATGGCGACCCTTTCACCGGAGAACAACGTTACGATGAAGAAACCAAGAAAATATTGGTTAGTGATGTTCGCATGAAAAGATATGTTCGCACTTACTTTGAAGAAAAAGGATTACCAATTTACGTAAGCGAAAAAACCGGAGCTGGTAAAACTGATTCAAAGGGAGTATTAACATGGATTGCCCAAAACCGGAATGAAAAGAAGTTAACTAATATCGGTGAAATTCTAAAAGAACAAATTGATGTTCGCTTATTTGGTGGTATTTCGACTTTAGATGATAAGATAAAGATTAAAATTGAGAATAAGGATATAGAATTTTCAAATGGTCACGTTCAGTTTACAGGACCGGTGCAATTTGCACTTCTAAATCCTTCGTTAAACGAAGTAAATTTAAGAATGCACCAAAATACAACACATTTCACTTCAAAAGCGGAAAATACACAAGGTTCTATTGGAACAACAACTTTAGTTCCTTATTCCTTAATGCAAATTCATGGGTGGATAAATCCAAAAGTTGCCGAAAAAACAGGAATGTCAAAAGATGATTTGAAATTAATGTATAAAGGGCTTTGGTATGGAACCAGTGGAGACGGAAGTTCTCACTCTCGCAGTAAAGTTGGTCAGAATTCTGTTCTATTACTTGAGATTGAATATGCACAAACCAATCAGAAAATCTATGGTATAGATCGTTTGATCAAATTAGAGCCAAAAGATCACAAAAAGGGGGAACAACTCCGCAGTATGGATGATTATAAACTTGATTTTGCAAAGCTGTTTGAAGCTGCAAATTCACCTAAAATGCAAAAGATTAAATTTTACACTGAGATTGAATCTATCAAATCGGAATTATCAATGAATCCAAAATTTGAATCAATTGTGTTATGAAAGGTTTCCAACTTATCATAGAAGGTAATTGGGGGCATTTCAAAAAACCGGAAACAAATAATAATCCACTGTCTCACGATTTGATTACCAAAACAGCTCTGATTGGACTAATCGGGGCTGTGCTGGGAATTGAGCGTGAGGATATGAAAAGTAAATTTCCTCAATTGTCGGAAGATTTGCTTTATGGAGTTCAGTTGCTTAATCCGGTAAAAAAGATTTCATGGGGATTTACAAGCCGAACGGCTATTAGCCCAACTGTTGAAGGAACACCAAAGTATTTTGAGTTTTTGAAAGACCCTAAGTTTTTGGTTTCAATTGCATTGAAAAACGATCAATCAAATTCTATTTTCGAAAAATTCAAACAGGCTATCAAGGAGCAGCATGCCGTTTATCCACCGGTATTAGGCTGGCACAATTGCCCGGCAAATCTTCAATGGGAATCTGAAGGTGATTTCTCGGAAATCAAGAATGGAACATTTGAAACTAATGGATTTGTACTTGCAGGAGAACACAAACCAAAGAATATTTCGGGTGGTTTCCGAATTGGATTTGACAAGATGCCCACTTTCCAGACAGAAGACTTTTGGAATCTACCTGATAAATACAAAAATGTGATTTATCCTGACTGCCCTAATTCAATTTCAGTTGAAGGTGACTACTACGAATATCAATCATCGGAAAAAACAGAACAATGGTGCCTGATATAAATACACTGCGCTCTCATCCCGATAAACTTTTATTAAAACATATTCAGGGAGTGAGTGAAAATACGAAAAAGCTGACCAACTCCAAAAATGCGGAGTTGGTAGCTCTTTTTCATGATCTGGGAAAGATAAACCCTAATTTTCAAAGCAAGCTTAACCCTGATAAAACAGTAAATGGCTATGCAAATCATTCTTATTTGTCGGCTTATGTTTTTTTCTGTGCCTTCGGTTGTTCCAGACAAAACATGGAAGCATTGAAGCAATTTTTAGAAGTTGACAATTTCAATCAAAATGATCTAATTGCATTGACGGTATCAATTGCCAAACACCATGGCAATCTGCCTGATTTTACACCTACCGATCATACTGGTACAGGAGCAAGTATTTTATCAAAAGATGAAAATTCAGCATTATATCAATTTCTTAATCAGGAGAAAAACCTGCCTATTTTTGAGTTTGTTAATCATTTTATTGGCATTGATGATTTCCGGCAATTTCTGACTTTACCTAAAATACAACAAGGCTATTCAGAACAATTGGTGTTCAACGGAGAAAAAAACGAATCAGCTTTAGATTTCTTTTTAGATAATCAATTTGCATTTGCAAGTGTGATACATGCAGATAAAGCCGATGCAGGTAATATTGGAAAGATAATTGATGATCAACAAAAGAACATTCAAACATTTTCAGAAAGTTTCAGTTTTCAACTTGACTCTTACCTGAACAAATTAAATCAGAATTCTGAACTTAATAAATTAAGAACAACAATCAGGAATCATGCTGTTGATAATATCCGTAAAGGTTTAAGGAATAATGAACATGTATATGAACTTACAGCACCAACTGGTTCGGGAAAAACATTGATGATGCTTTCATTAGCTTCCGAGATTATCAAAGCTAAAGGAGCAAAACGGATTATTTATGGATTGCCTTTTCTTTCCATTACTGAGCAAGTTGAAGCTGAGGTCTTGAAAATATTTGAAGGTAACGAAGCGTTTATCCAACGAATAGATTCAAAATCGGAAACCCAACGGTTTGAAGCGATTCAAGCAGAATTGGATTATAGCCCAACCGAAGAAAAGATTTTAGAAGCAAATATCTTGGAGTTTCAGGAGAATACCTTTGCCTATCCTTTTGTCATTACAACTTTCGTTCGCTTTTTCGAAACGCTATTAAGCAATAGGAATGCTGAATTACTAAAGTTGCCGAATTTCTCAAAGTGCATATTCTTACTGGACGAAATACAGGCTTTACCACCAAGATTGTACGTATTCTTTGTAGCCTATCTCAGAAAATTCTGTGCTAAATTTGATAGTTATGTTATCATTTCAACAGCAACCCAGCCCAACTTTGAACTGCCTATAAACAATCTGGATGCGAAAAATTTCTTTCCCGATTACGAAAAGCCAATTTCATTGTTGCCATTAAGTTATTTCGACAATGATTTATTTAATCGGTATCAGATTAAATTCGAAAAAGAACCAATAGATATTGAAACCTTGAAGGCTTCCATACTTTCAGAAAATCAATCCGTATTGGTCATTCTTAATACCATTGATGACACGAAGGAACTTTTTAAAAAGCTTCAAGATGAATTAAAAACTGACGAGCTACTACTTTTAAATACCCATTTCACTCCTCAGCACCGAAAGCTGAAAATTTATTTGGCCAAACGTAGGTTACGCCAGAATAAACGAATTGTAGTTATTTCGACACAACTTATCGAAGCTGGTGTTGATATCGATTTTCCGGTGTTATATCGAGATTTTGCTACGGTTGCAAGTATTGTTCAATCGGCGGGAAGATGCAATCGAAATGGAAAACTTGGTTCATTCGGAAAAGTTAAACTTTTAAAATTGCAGAATAAGGGGAAAATCCGATCAGATATAATTTATCAAGGAAAAGACAAAGAAATTTTGAGGTTTACAAAAGACTCCTTTGTTGAAAATCAATATCAGGAAAAGGAATTGATCCATGTTCAATGCGAATTTTTTAATCGCATTCAGGCTGAGCTAAACTTTGCACAACATTCCCAAAACAACCCAAAACTGGAATTTGACTTTTTAAAGGATATTCAAGAATGTCAATTCAATAAAATTGGAAAGTTTCAATTGATCGATAAACAGCTTTTTGGCGAAGAAATGCAGTACTTTGTTCCTAAAAATGAAAGGGATAAAAAATTCGAAGAATTACTTCTAATGCAAGATGATTTGATCGAATTAATTAAGGGGGCATCCGATAAATCTCTTATCCGAATAAAAAAGAAAATTATCGAAACTCAACTGAAACGGATGTCTAATCAAATCGTTCAAATTCGCTTGAATAAAAATCAAATAAAACCTCTTCAGGGAAGCGAACGTCACTATTTTTCTCTTTTTAAGATAGATGATAGTTGTTATTCATTTGAAAAGGGAATTGATTTAAAAGGAACAGAATTTATTATATAATAATGATTTATCAATTAAAATCCTGTTCATCCTGTAATCCTGTCAAAAAAAAATCACTTCTCCCCTATCGCTCTTTGACATCCTGTATTTTAAAAAATCGCCATAAATAATTTAAATCTGGCAGGTTTAAAAAAAATCTGTCAGATTTATTTAATTTTTTTTTTACATTTGGTGCGGATATTTTCAGGCGGCGGATCAAAAGCCTGATACCCGGAAACTCGTATGAATTTTTTTTGAGCGATCATGATTCAAAAAGATAACAGATACGGCAGAAAAGACGGCTTTGACCGTTTACAGACATGCTCCGGCATAATGGGAACGGATTTCAACGAGTGTAAAACGTGCCTCCCGGTCCCGGTGATGGGTTTCGATAAAATTAAAACGTGCCTCCGGTTCCCGGTAACGGGTTTCCATAAAATAAAAACGTGCTTCCCGGTCCCGGTAACGGGTTTCCATAAAATAAAAACGTGCCTCCGGTTCCCGGTAACGGGTTTCGATAAAATAAAAACGTGCCTCCCGATCCCGGAGGTGGATTTCAATAAGTTTAAAACGTGCTTCCCGGTCGCAGCGATGGATTTTTATCCGAGAAAAACGACCTGCAGTAAAATACAAAATTCATTTTCTCTATTATAATTCATTAAGTATTAACCTAAATCAAGTGTAATGATTATTAAAATTAATTTTTCGATTCTTCAGCACAAAGATTTACATACTTTTGGTAAACTGTCGCTGGATATTTTTAAAGGAAAGGACTTGAGTGGTACAGGCGTCGAAGTTTTCGTTACCCGTGCCGGCACATCCTACACTAACTTTGAAAAAGCGTTTGAACGTGAATTAAAAAATCCTTTGACCCCGGTATTGGCGCAAAAGGATTCCGAACGTGATGATGCTTTTTATGCTTTTCGTTCCTATGTTGAAGCTGGCTCGTTTCGTACAAAAGAAGGATGGAATGTGGCGGCTGCAAAAATTCTTGATGTTGTACGCCGTCATGGCTGGCAAGCGCCTAATTTCAGTTACAAAGCCGAAACATCCGCCATTACCAGCATCATTGCAGAACTTCGTACCGGCTATACTGCCGAACTTACCCTTTTGTCGGCTACCGAACTGCTGGATGAACTGGATACATCCGAAAAGGCATTCGAAACCGTACAAAAGGAAATGCTTACACAACCGCAACCGGAAGGACTTACTATAGGCGGAACCCGTCCGGTGCTGGTTAACGATCTTAATTTATTGTTCAACATGGTAGGTTTACAATGCGAAGCTACGGGTAACCCTGAATTACTAGCCATTGAAAACGGCCTGAACGAACTTATAACCCTTACGCTAACGGCAGCCCGTGCCGCCGCTACCCGTAAAAACAACAAAACGGGGGAACCGCCTGCAACGCCACAACCGTAAACCGGATAAAACCCTCAAGGTTTTAAAAACCTTGAGGGTTTATCTTAAACTTAATTACGCTATGCCCAATCCAAAAATTCCCTTAGAACCAGATCGTTTTTACCATATCTACAACCGGGGCATTAACGAATGTCCTATTTTTAAGGAAACGACCAATTATGAATATTTTCTGGCATTATACGATAAATATATTTTACCTATAGCCGATACTTATGCATGGGTATTAATGGGTAACCATTTTCATCTGTTAGTACGGATCAAAAACATATCATCTTTATCAAACCTAAACCTTGAAGGTTTTGAAAACCTTCAAGGTTTAAATATCGGAAAACGCATCAACCAACAATTTTCCAACCTTTTTAATGCCTATACAAAAGCATTTAATAAAAAATATAATCGTACCGGAAGCTTACTTGAACATACATTCCGCCGGAAACCTATCGAAAGCGAATCTTATCTTAAGCAAGCTCTCATCTATATCCACAACAACCCAGTGCATCACGGGTTCTGTGCTCATCCCATGGAATACCCTTGGAGCAGTTACCTGAGTTGCATTTCCCTTAAATCAACTAAGCTGCAACGTGAAACCGTAATTGGCTGGTTCGACGATTTGGCAAATTTCAAAATGGTACACGAGCAGAAAATAGATGTGATAGCTATTGAAAACTGGTTAAAAATTTAAAATCATAAGACCCTCAAGGTTTTTAAAACCTTGAGGGTCTATTAAAAAATATGAAAAAACTTTCCCCTTCTATTATTAACAAAATTGCCCAGTCTCTCGATTGCGGACTGGTTTGTTTCCTGAATCCCGATACGCTTGAACTGGTAGAAATACCTACCGACGTTCTCGAAGGAACATTTGATGATGAAGATTCCCTGAAAGAAATTCAACGCATCGAATATGAATGGAAAAAAATAATCAGGATCGACCCTTTAGAATCTGGTGAATCATTTGAAATAATGAAGCGTTTCGTGGAAGAGATCATAAATAACCTTCATTTTAAATCCAAACTACAGAATATTCTGGAAGGTAAACAACCATTCAGAAATTTTAAAAATGCTATTGATAGATCGGATTACCATCAGGACTGGTTCGACTTCAAACAACAATGCCTTGAAGAATATGTAACAGACTATTTACAAAATCCAAAACCCTCAAGATTCTAAAAACCTTGAGGGTTTCAATCCATACAATCTTTACAATCCGCAAAACCATGCCAACAGGAACTCATTTTAACTACTACATGCTTTGCCACCGCAAGCTCTGGCTTTTTGCCAATGGCATTACCATGGAACACACCTCCGACCTGGTGTATGAAGGCAAACTCATCCACGAAGAAAGCTATCCCCAACGATCGGAACGCTACGAGGAGATAGAAATCGGAGGGATAAAGATTGATTATTATGATGCGAAAAATAAAATCATTCACGAGGTAAAAAAATCGGATAAGGTGGATATTGCCCATGAGTGGCAGTTGAAATACTATATTTATGTCCTCCGTCAAAACGGCATCGAAGGTGTAACCGGCATCCTCGAATATCCTAAATTGCACAAAACCGACGAAATACTATTGAGCGAACGCGACATCGTTGAGATAGAAGAAATGACCAAAAAGATAGAAGAACTTATCTGTTCCGAACAATGTCCACCACGGATAAAAATGGGGATTTGCAAAAACTGCTCCTATTTCGATTTCTGCTGGAGCGGAGAGTAGCTACGGATTGTGCGGATTGAATGGATTGTACGGATTGAATGGATTGTACGGATTGAATGGATTGAGAACAGCTAATTCAAAAATTAATTGATCAAACCTCTATATAAAACAAATTATGGAAAGAAATCAGGGATGGCTTGCATTTAAAATTGAACTTAAAGAAAAATATAAAAACTTTGCTTTGAATATAATAAAGCTTGTTGATATTTTACCCAAAACAACTTCTGCACGGGTTATTGGAAATCAGCTTGCAAAGTCTGGCACATCGGCTTACGCCAATTATCGTGCAGCATTGCGCGGACGTTCCAAAGCCGAATTTTACAGTAAGTTAAGCATCGTAGTAGAAGAAACCGATGAATCAGAAATGTGGCTTAATATTCTGATAGAATCCGGGATTTCAAACGATGAATTCACAAAAAATCTTTATTCAGAAAACAACGAACTTGTCAAAATCGTTTCCCATCTTCGTAAAACCATGTCCGACAAATAACCCTATAGTCCGCACAATCTTTACAATCCTTACAATCTATTCAATCCGCAAACATGAAAAAGACCTATTACCTCTTCAATCCCGGCCGCCTCTCGCGAAAGGACCAAACCCTGAAATTTCAACCCATTGATGAAGAAGGCAACGAACTGCAACCCCGTTACCTCCCGGTAGAAAATGTGGATGATCTCTACACCTTCGGTGCTTTAGATGCAAACAGCGCCCTATATAATTTCCTTGGCAAAAACGACATAGCCGTTCATTTCTTCGATTATTACGAAAACTATACCGGTTCTTTTATGCCGAGAGACCAGTTGCTCGCCGGCAGAATGCTTATTTCGCAGGTAAAATATCACACTGAAAAAGCCAAACGTATCTGCATTGCCCGCAAATTTATCGAAGGAGCCGCATACAACATGGTGAAAAACCTGAAATATTATAACAACCGCGGGAAAGACATGTCGCCTTTCATCGAACCTATGGAGAAATATGCAGAGAATATCGTCTCCATTTCCGATGTGGACGAACTGATGGGAACCGAAGGAAACATCCGCAAGACATATTATGATGCCTTTGATTTAATTCTTAACGATTTTTCGATGGACGGGCGCAGCAAGCAACCTCCCAGAAATGAGGTGAACGCTTTGATTTCGTTCGGGAATATGATGTGTTATTCGCAATGTCTGCGGGCCATTCACCAAACACAGCTCAATCCCACCATCAGCTACCTGCATACTCCCGGCGAACGCCGTTATTCACTGGCGCTTGACGTAGCCGAAATATTCAAACCCATCCTGGTGGACAGGGTTATTTTTAAAGTATTAAACAAACGCGAACTCCAGAAAGAAGACTTCGACATTCAGCTTAACCGTATTTTACTGAAAGAAAAAGGAAAGAAAAAATTTATTGAATCTTTTGAAAACCGTTTAACCGAAACCATACAACACCGTACATTAAAACGGGAAGTGAGCTATAAACATCTTATTAAACTCGAATGCTACAAACTCAGCAAGCATATATTGGAAATAGAAGAATATAAACCTTTTAAAATGTGGTGGTAAGGAAACTGCGGATTGTATGGATTGTGCGGATTGAATAGATTGTTCTGATTAAAAAAATTTGACTACTTACATAATCCGTACAATCCGCACAATCCATTCAATCCATTCAATCTTTAGATTATGTATATAATATTAGTTTACGACGTAGGTGAAAAGCGTGTTGGAAAAATGCTTAAATTGTGCCGCCAATACCTGAACTGGATACAGAATTCCGTTTTTGAAGGCGAAATAACCGAAGTAAAGTTAAAAGAATTAAAATTCCGGGCGCAAGCGATAATGGATACAGAAACAGACAGTTTAATAATGTTTAAAACCCGGCAGGAGAAATGGTTAGAAAAAGAAATAGTGGGCAAAGAGCGATCGTCGCTGGATAGATTTTTGTAGTGATAGTCGTCGAAGCAAAAAAGAATGCTCGCATTAATTATTTTTAAATAAAATTTTAAGCTTAAAAGTTCTTTGACATCCTGAAAAACAAACGATTTTATAAATTGTCGAAACCCGGTACTTTTAATAGTATTAAGGAACGACGATTTTTAATAGAAATTTTTACTATTTTTGCACCAAACAAAAGCTGGAAATCAGCTTTTTATTTTAGCCAAAAAAACGGCTCCTAATCGCACCATACTGGAATTGAAACTCTGAAATGGCAGAGTTAATTAAAATGAATCGGAGTCTCCTAATCGCACCATACTGGAATTGAAACCTATAAAAGGCATACATAAAATAGGATCTGGGTCCTCTCCTAATCGCACCATACTGGAATTGAAACTTTCAGATGGGGTGCGGTAATTTCCTGAGTTGATCCCTCCTAATCGCACCATACTGGAATTGAAACTAAGTTTTGGAAATAGCGATTTTTTGGTTACTATACTCCTAATCGCACCATACTGGAATTGAAACGATGGATTATAAATAGCTTTTCCTTTAAAATCCTTACTCCTAATCGCACCATACTGGAATTGAAACGTACGCAGAAAATTAGCATGTTGCGATAAAGGAATTCTCCTAATCGCACCATACTGGAATTGAAACCTGCTCTACCCCGCAAAAATTAATTATTACTAAACTCTCCTAATCGCACCATACTGGAATTGAAACATCAGGCTATGATTTATTAGAGAAAAGTAAAATAAGCTCCTAATCGCACCATACTGGAATTGAAACCTGCTTACATTTTTCCAACTCTAAACATTGGAAATCTCCTAATCGCACCATACTGGAATTGAAACGCATATCTTCGCCGCCGATTCTAAAAATATTATTTGCTCCTAATCGCACCATACTGGAATTGAAACTGGGCGGTCCCAAAGATTTGAACGATTTCAAAAATCTCCTAATCGCACCATACTGGAATTGAAACACAACGCCGAAACCTAATTTATTTCTTAACTTCTTTTCTCCTAATCGCACCATACTGGAATTGAAACGTAAAAAGCTTAGAATCAGCGACTGTACTAATTAACTCCTAATCGCACCATACTGGAATTGAAACTTAACAATATTTGTTCAGCCTTTTTGTAGAATTTCATTCTCCTAATCGCACCATACTGGAATTGAAACTTATTTCAAAAGATTTAATAATAATGAAGTGTCAATCTCCTAATCGCACCATACTGGAATTGAAACATAGCATTCAGCTTATTAGTATCTGAATCCTTGTCCTCCTAATCGCACCATACTGGAATTGAAACTTTTGTGTAGCGTACCCAGCCGCCCACCATGTCAATCTCCTAATCGCACCATACTGGAATTGAAACAACATTATATCGTAAGACTCTAATACCTTAAGCCATCTCCTAATCGCACCATACTGGAATTGAAACTTTAAATAAGCACTTGATGTAGATATTGCATTGATCCTCCTAATCGCACCATACTGGAATTGAAACAAGAAACCTCCTGTATTGATCGCAAAAGCATCAGCAGCCTCCTAATCGCACCATACTGGAATTGAAACATATTACGAACCTTTGCCGGTAATTCAAACTTACCGCTCCTAATCGCACCATACTGGAATTGAAACGGCGAAGCACGCAAGAACGGTGGTTGTAGTTATCCTCTCCTAATCGCACCATACTGGAATTGAAACATTAAAAGAAATCATGTGTATAATAAAGAAAAACATAGCTCCTAATCGCACCATACTGGAATTGAAACAAAGTCAAATCGTCGAAATCAGGAATAGGAATCTCTCTCCTAATCGCACCATACTGGAATTGAAACTAAAACCAATTATTATAATCAGAAGGATACTGAACTCTCCTAATCGCACCATACTGGAATTGAAACATTCTAATAGAAAATCTGAAACCGCTATTGCTATATCTCCTAATCGCACCATACTGGAATTGAAACTCGAACTGAGAAACTTTTTTGTAGTCGTTGCATTCCCTCCTAATCGCACCATACTGGAATTGAAACGTAAGTCAAAATGTTGATTTGATGGTTAGTAACGCTAATCTCCTAATCGCACCATACTGGAATTGAAACGTTGTATTTGCCGCATTATTCGGAATATCACCCGAGGCTCCTAATCGCACCATACTGGAATTGAAACACGATTCTTCCGAATCAGCGGCAGATGATGGTAATAACTCCTAATCGCACCATACTGGAATTGAAACCCATTAAAGACGGATATGTAATTATACATAAATAGGCTCCTAATCGCACCATACTGGAATTGAAACGGATTTCCGGCAGCAATACCGATGACAATTTTGGTCTCCTAATCGCACCATACTGGAATTGAAACTCGCCCTATTGAAGCCTGCAAGTTATTTTTTGCTTCTCCTAATCGCACCATACTGGAATTGAAACATGTGAAAAATGCGACAATCGTTGTTTAATAAAAATCTCCTAATCGCACCATACTGGAATTGAAACATCTTTAAAAACCTCATAGACTGATGGAATTGTAAACTCCTAATCGCACCATACTGGAATTGAAACGCACCAGCCTCAATAGAAGACGGAAATAAAAATTCACTCCTAATCGCACCATACTGGAATTGAAACAGGTCAATTATTCACATCTATTACTCATTTGTCTTCTCCTAATCGCACCATACTGGAATTGAAACGTTCTAACTTCTATTCCAGCGTGTTTATATTTTTTACTCCTAATCGCACCATACTGGAATTGAAACAAAAGTCAAGTCTTTAAATCCTTTTCCTTCAATGACTCCTAATCGCACCATACTGGAATTGAAACGGTTTAAAATATGACATAGTACCAGAACTTCCCCGCTCCTAATCGCACCATACTGGAATTGAAACACATTCTGGATGTGGTGGATATGGGGTTAGCCCTCCTCCTAATCGCACCATACTGGAATTGAAACACCTGATTCAAGTTTATCGCCGCAGTATGCACAATGCTCCTAATCGCACCATACTGGAATTGAAACAAGGCTCCAATTACCTTATTCAAAACCTCCATTACTCTCCTAATCGCACCATACTGGAATTGAAACAATTCTACTCCGTTTCCGAGGCTACTCGCAGGCTCGCTCCTAATCGCACCATACTGGAATTGAAACTCTCCGCCGGTGCATTGAAGGATGTTCCCGTTTCTGCTCCTAATCGCACCATACTGGAATTGAAACGACATTCTTAGTCGGTCAAAAGTTGCTTTTCCGAGCTCCTAATCGCACCATACTGGAATTGAAACTTAAGAACATACCTATACATCCAATTATATTCCATCTCCTAATCGCACCATACTGGAATTGAAACATTATATACATCCTCTCTTAAGGATAAAAGGGGAAACTCCTAATCGCACCATACTGGAATTGAAACTGAGATCAGCCATTTTGTTGCCAGTCTTCAGATTCCTCCTAATCGCACCATACTGGAATTGAAACTATAAAAAAGATCAGGCGGCATATCTTTTTGAGAATCTCCTAATCGCACCATACTGGAATTGAAACCAAAATGGGCAAGGTACTTCAAAGTGATTTTGATCGCTCCTAATCGCACCATACTGGAATTGAAACGTAGCTGTATTCCCCGGCTTTCCCGGATGGATTATCTCCTAATCGCACCATACTGGAATTGAAACTTTTTAGAAAATTCCCGGTTAATTATTCTACTTTCTCTCCTAATCGCACCATACTGGAATTGAAACATTTTTAAAGCGAATGCGTTGATAGTTAAGCCACTCCTCCTAATCGCACCATACTGGAATTGAAACGGTATAATGGCCGGCGGCCATTTCCTCTACCGTGTTCTCCTAATCGCACCATACTGGAATTGAAACACTCAATCGGTTGTGCTTATCTGACTGATTGTCTGACTCCTAATCGCACCATACTGGAATTGAAACTGCGTGTCAAAGGTTAGTTTCATTTAACCTCCATTCCTCCTAATCGCACCATACTGGAATTGAAACTATGAGCATAGATAAACTCAAAGAAGCGATTAGGTTCTCCTAATCGCACCATACTGGAATTGAAACTGAAAATAATTTGGTCGGTTTCTATAATGCTTCCGCTCCTAATCGCACCATACTGGAATTGAAACTATTTTATTTTCATCAGACAACTCTTTATTTTTATTCTCCTAATCGCACCATACTGGAATTGAAACTAGAATCAGTAAAGTTTGCCCACATCAAAATATTTTCTCCTAATCGCACCATACTGGAATTGAAACTTCCTGTTAGTCCTATCGTTTCCGGTAGCATTGGACTCCTAATCGCACCATACTGGAATTGAAACAAAGAAATCGCTAAACGTATTTTAAGATGGCTAAACTCCTAATCGCACCATACTGGAATTGAAACCTACCAAAACCGGTGATGTAAATATCTGGGCTTCGCTCCTAATCGCACCATACTGGAATTGAAACTTGTATGAATCATGCGAAAGGGTTTATGGTCAGATTAACTCCTAATCGCACCATACTGGAATTGAAACATAGTATTATTTATTAACTGTTGAATTTCAGTTGACTCCTAATCGCACCATACTGGAATTGAAACAAACCTATATTTCGCTTTAGCTGGAAAAGAATTAGACTCCTAATCGCACCATACTGGAATTGAAACTTCCAACCTTTTATCAGGAGCCGGGAGTGCGCTTGCTCCTAATCGCACCATACTGGAATTGAAACGCACAAATCTAATAATTCCAATTCTCGACGACACTGCTCCTAATCGCACCATACTGGAATTGAAACAAATGTGGCGCGGAAGTAAAGACACGCGCTGAAGCTCTCCTAATCGCACCATACTGGAATTGAAACTAAGAAGTTTGTTTTGCAACAGGGTTAGTAACTGCTCTCCTAATCGCACCATACTGGAATTGAAACAATCAATTCCTTGGATTTTGTCCGTTATTTTGCTTACTCCTAATCGCACCATACTGGAATTGAAACAAATTAATTTATCAAATTACAGGTTCGACTCCTGCCCCTCCTAATCGCACCATACTGGAATTGAAACATATTTTCAGTGCCATAAACTTTTAAATCATTCCCACTCCTAATCGCACCATACTGGAATTGAAACACTCAATCGGTTGTGCTTATCTGACTGATTGTCTGACTCCTAATCGCACCATACTGGAATTGAAACCTGCTAATACAACTACTATGCTTGCAGGGAATGCACTCCTAATCGCACCATACTGGAATTGAAACTCAGCAGCCTGATTCATATCAACTTCGTTCTTTATAGCTCCTAATCGCACCATACTGGAATTGAAACTGGTTTAATCCAGATTACCGGACGTGCTAATTATTCCTCCTAATCGCACCATACTGGAATTGAAACAAGGAAGTGGATTCAAAAGTTATACTTGACGAATCGCTCCTAATCGCACCATACTGGAATTGAAACTCAGCAACAGTTTCGGGAAAGGAATTCATTATAAAGCTCCTAATCGCACCATACTGGAATTGAAACATAAATTTAAACAAAGACATTTATTTTTATTTCACTCTCCTAATCGCACCATACTGGAATTGAAACTTTTGAATAAAATTATCAGAGCCGTTAAAATAATATCTCCTAATCGCACCATACTGGAATTGAAACTGTCTTTTAAAAATCCGGTTCCTGAATTATGACGCCCTCCTAATCGCACCATACTGGAATTGAAACTCAGCAACAGTTTCGGGAAAGGAATTCATTATAACTCCTAATCGCACCATACTGGAATTGAAACAAGGAAGTGGATTCAAAAGTTATACTTGACGAATCGCTCCTAATCGCACCATACTGGAATTGAAACACCTTTCAATCTGATTTTTTGTAAGTGATCTGAGTACTCCTAATCGCACCATACTGGAATTGAAACTACTCCTGCGACAAACCTGTCGCGGCCCTTCATTGCCTCCTAATCGCACCATACTGGAATTGAAACCGCCATTATTCCACCGTTCAAGTGTTACCTGAACATACTCCTAATCGCACCATACTGGAATTGAAACCGTGTAGAGTTGATTTTTGAGGCAGGTGAAAAAACTCTCCTAATCGCACCATACTGGAATTGAAACATAAATCCATTTTTTACAAATTCACGATTGATTATTCTCCTAATCGCACCATACTGGAATTGAAACTCAGCAACAGTTTCGGGAAAGGAATTCATTATAAAGTCTCCTAATCGCACCATACTGGAATTGAAACTGTCAATGAAAACCCTTTATGGTAAGGATCGGCGATCTCCTAATCGCACCATACTGGAATTGAAACATTATGTGCCTGCAAGGTAATAAGCTGGGTTTCAAAACTCCTAATCGCACCATACTGGAATTGAAACTTAAAACGAATGCTCGAAGCGGTATCTAATCCTGATTACTCCTAATCGCACCATACTGGAATTGAAACCTCGTTTTGTTTTTGCCGCACCATTTTGATAAAATCCCTCCTAATCGCACCATACTGGAATTGAAACTTACTTTAAATCTCGACACAAAGAAAAATGATCAGTCTCCTAATCGCACCATACTGGAATTGAAACTCGGCAGGGGGCGGGTTGCCAAACGTGATTTCCTCCCCTCCTAATCGCACCATACTGGAATTGAAACATCAGATATTCGATTAGAGTATTTTTCACTCATAGACTCCTAATCGCACCATACTGGAATTGAAACCAACTACTTATTTGATATAAATTTTCGTAACCACTAACTCCTAATCGCACCATACTGGAATTGAAACAACTTCCGGGAGGTTTGTACTACCGAGTAGGATTCGGCTCCTAATCGCACCATACTGGAATTGAAACTAAGGTTTCTTTTTCGTATATAAATAGGGACTTTTCACTCCTAATCGCACCATACTGGAATTGAAACGTCTTTGGCTACGTTCCAATTTCCCCGTGGGGTTACCTCCTAATCGCACCATACTGGAATTGAAACATTAGTTTAAGAGAATTTGCGCGAAAAATTGGTGTCTCCTAATCGCACCATACTGGAATTGAAACGTCGGATCATCTGTAATTTGAAGAACATTACCTGTCTCCTAATCGCACCATACTGGAATTGAAACTACAGTTGAATCTGAAAGGCATATAATAGTTGTCCCCTCCTAATCGCACCATACTGGAATTGAAACTACAAAACGATTGACTGTCCGGTTGGATTATGCCTCTCCTAATCGCACCATACTGGAATTGAAACTCCCGGGAACGATTCCGTTTATGGATAGTTTTGGAACTCCTAATCGCACCATACTGGAATTGAAACTGATCAACATCATACATAAGCTGGTCGTTAACCGACACTCCTAATCGCACCATACTGGAATTGAAACACGTCCGTGGCAACAGGTAACATAACAGCTTCTAACATCTCCTAATCGCACCATACTGGAATTGAAACATGATTTCATCAATGACAACATTTGCTTTTCGTTTCTCCTAATCGCACCATACTGGAATTGAAACATCGCTGGTGTTGAAGTAAAATTGAACGATGGTGTACTCCTAATCGCACCATACTGGAATTGAAACTAAGAAGTTTGTTTTGCAACAGGGTTAGTAACTGCTCTCCTAATCGCACCATACTGGAATTGAAACGTGATGACCACCTACGGCGTATTATTAAAATAAACCCTCCTAATCGCACCATACTGGAATTGAAACGCGTCGATAAGGATGAAAAAGACTTAGAACCTCGATCTCCTAATCGCACCATACTGGAATTGAAACTAGGAATCGACTGAAATAGCCTCTTTACTTTCTTCCTCCTAATCGCACCATACTGGAATTGAAACAGCGTTACCGCTTGTAATTTCAAATCCTGTTTTATCTCCTAATCGCACCATACTGGAATTGAAACACATAATAACTTCGGAACGTTTGCCATCTTTATACTCTCCTAATCGCACCATACTGGAATTGAAACTGTCTAGAAGTTATACAAGGGCGAATAATATCGCCACCTCCTAATCGCACCATACTGGAATTGAAACCCTGCTCATATTTACGGCCGTTATTTACAAGCCATCTCCTAATCGCACCATACTGGAATTGAAACTTGTTACCTCTCCCGCCTCCTCCTGCATAATTGCACTCCTAATCGCACCATACTGGAATTGAAACTTAAGAACATACCTATACATCCAATTATGTTCCATTCTCCTAATCGCACCATACTGGAATTGAAACTCTTTTCTTTCTTATCCTTCTTACGTTGTCGCCCTTCTCCTAATCGCACCATACTGGAATTGAAACTTCATAAATATTCGGTTCGTCTTCCGGCGGCGAGCTGTCTCCTAATCGCACCATACTGGAATTGAAACGTATATCCAATATATGTAATAAGTAAAGGAAGGGCCTCCTAATCGCACCATACTGGAATTGAAACTGCTTTTTTAGATGCTTTCATTTTGATTTATATAAACTCCTAATCGCACCATACTGGAATTGAAACGCGACTAACAGCCCAAATGATGAGGGTTTTAATTTCTCCTAATCGCACCATACTGGAATTGAAACGAAAAATAAGAGCCTCGTTATTCGTACCAACGACGTTTCTCCTAATCGCACCATACTGGAATTGAAACTTGATGGAAGAAGCCTTCATTTACAAAGTCTTTTTCCCTCCTAATCGCACCATACTGGAATTGAAACGTTCTTATCCGCAGCTATGCGGCGGGAATTCATTTTGCTCCTAATCGCACCATACTGGAATTGAAACAATAATACGGCAAATACAACAGGCTCATCAGCTTCGCTCCTAATCGCACCATACTGGAATTGAAACTCCCGATTTTCTTACAGGAATTTGGAGGTTATTTTTCTCCTAATCGCACCATACTGGAATTGAAACTCTGAGCAACGCGAGCGTTGTATTGCTGCTGAGTAACTCTCCTAATCGCACCATACTGGAATTGAAACATTTTGATTACAAACATGGATGAGGGCCTACTTGTACTCCTAATCGCACCATACTGGAATTGAAACTATATAGATGAAATGTCATTGTTTCCAGATTGGATGCTCCTAATCGCACCATACTGGAATTGAAACGCCGTAATATACAGCGAGCAGAATAATAATTATTAACTCCTAATCGCACCATACTGGAATTGAAACTTTACAAGGGATTCATATTCTTCATATAACAAAACCCTCCTAATCGCACCATACTGGAATTGAAACTTTGATAGTTGTTTTGAAATAATTGAATACGATCCCTCCTAATCGCACCATACTGGAATTGAAACAAGGATGGCACGGTACACATAGCAGCTATGAGGTGGACTCCTAATCGCACCATACTGGAATTGAAACTTAATACACAATGGTATAAAGTAGATCAAAGTTTTGCTCCTAATCGCACCATACTGGAATTGAAACTCAGGAGCTGAATTGATAGCCTGATTTACGTCGCGACTCCTAATCGCACCATACTGGAATTGAAACAAACCAATCAGTATCCGGCCGAAAATGAAACAGTTTCTCCTAATCGCACCATACTGGAATTGAAACGAGTTTTAGGTCGTACTCATTCGATCCTTACGGCTCACTCCTAATCGCACCATACTGGAATTGAAACACGGGAACGAGAACCCCATTTTGCGTATAGGTGCGGCTCCTAATCGCACCATACTGGAATTGAAACTAGATAGGCCAGAAGTTAAGATAGAAGTACATTCGTCCCTCCTAATCGCACCATACTGGAATTGAAACGGATCAGAAAACTCATTTCACAGGGGGTGTTGTGAACTCCTAATCGCACCATACTGGAATTGAAACGTATATAATTATCCTCTTCCGGAGTAGCTTGTAATCGTCTCCTAATCGCACCATACTGGAATTGAAACTCTGAGCAACGCGAGCGTTGTATTGCTGCTGAGTAACTCTCCTAATCGCACCATACTGGAATTGAAACAAAAAAACCTCCGTGTAAACCTCGTGAGGTGGTATGCTCCTAATCGCACCATACTGGAATTGAAACTATATTCCATCAGGCCGTTTGTTTGCATCAGGTCGCTCCTAATCGCACCATACTGGAATTGAAACTCACCAACAATCTTATGTATTCGGCTTTGAAGTTGACTCCTAATCGCACCATACTGGAATTGAAACTGGCAGCCGTTGCTGCACAAAATACCCTTAATGCTCTCCTAATCGCACCATACTGGAATTGAAACTCGCTACCGATCCGGTAAGCGAATTGCACAACTCTGCTCCTAATCGCACCATACTGGAATTGAAACTTTGTATCAGGTATCACAAATACCAACGGCTGATTATCTCCTAATCGCACCATACTGGAATTGAAACGCAAATAATACAGCGGCTTGGCGGTAGAGGAAAATCTCCTAATCGCACCATACTGGAATTGAAACTAATTTTGAATCTGGATGATTAGGTGTACTTGTAACTCCTAATCGCACCATACTGGAATTGAAACTTATTCGATGATAAAATAAACGTATCGCTACTTAGCCTCCTAATCGCACCATACTGGAATTGAAACATTAAAGCCGCCATACATCCACGTTTCGTCGTATTTCTCCTAATCGCACCATACTGGAATTGAAACGTGAAAGAATTTCCTATCGTTCTATCAAAAAAAATCTCCTAATCGCACCATACTGGAATTGAAACAACCTCCCGAAACAACGACAACAACTTTTTGTCCGCTCCTAATCGCACCATACTGGAATTGAAACATAAATATTCAGGCTGCCCTTTTACAAGTGTTTTGCTCCTAATCGCACCATACTGGAATTGAAACACCGAATTAATAAATGGTATTCGTAATAGCGGTATGCTCCTAATCGCACCATACTGGAATTGAAACTGTCCGTCCACAAGTGTGAATTTAAGAGTGCAGGTTCTCCTAATCGCACCATACTGGAATTGAAACTCAGTCGGGTGAGTATCATAAACCCAATAACCTTCAACTCCTAATCGCACCATACTGGAATTGAAACGTGATAACCGCCCATATAGTATTTTAAAAAAGTTTACTCCTAATCGCACCATACTGGAATTGAAACGCGGTCCATAATCGTCAGATGTGTACGCGGTAGGTACTCCTAATCGCACCATACTGGAATTGAAACAAAATCTTTATCAAATTGAATCCGTTCAGGGGATGACTCCTAATCGCACCATACTGGAATTGAAACGAACATCTACTAACTGTTTGCCTTTGTGCGCTCCGACTCCTAATCGCACCATACTGGAATTGAAACTCACTCAAATATGCGGTTGTATATTTGTTTGTTACGCTCCTAATCGCACCATACTGGAATTGAAACAAACACAACCGGAACAGCTGCGAATGTTACCGGAACTCCTAATCGCACCATACTGGAATTGAAACATAAGTCCACTGACAATCAAGATAATCCACAGAACTCCTAATCGCACCATACTGGAATTGAAACTAGCCAAAATTTCAGGTGTTAATTTTGCTTTGATTCTCCTAATCGCACCATACTGGAATTGAAACTAATACTCCTTCAAATTAGCCGTAGCATCTCTCATACTCCTAATCGCACCATACTGGAATTGAAACGGAACAGATGCTTGGACTGGTGCTGTTAATTTTTTGCTCCTAATCGCACCATACTGGAATTGAAACGGACAATCACTAAATCTATTATCCAAAGTTGTTAACTCCTAATCGCACCATACTGGAATTGAAACAAATATGCTAAAGGTCGTCGGGGTGGCAGGGCCGAACTCCTAATCGCACCATACTGGAATTGAAACAAGCAGCAATGGCGGCTTCACAACTATTTGCGGCGGCTCCTAATCGCACCATACTGGAATTGAAACGGCTAAGACAGTTTCAGATTGAGAACCGAAGCGCTTCTCCTAATCGCACCATACTGGAATTGAAACATGTAATTACCATTACACAAACGGCAAAAACAGGTCTCCTAATCGCACCATACTGGAATTGAAACTAGGGCACAGCGGTGTTCAGCTATGTGAAGTCCGGCCTCCTAATCGCACCATACTGGAATTGAAACTGGATGGAAAGATTGGTGAAGTAGGCGATAGTAATGCTCCTAATCGCACCATACTGGAATTGAAACGGCGAAGCACGCAAGAACGGTGGTTGTAGTTATCCTGCTCCTAATCGCACCATACTGGAATTGAAACTACAAAACCTTTGATTTTATGAGCTGGGATAGGTTCTCCTAATCGCACCATACTGGAATTGAAACGAATATGATTTAATCGGTAAGCGGACGCATAAATCTCTCCTAATCGCACCATACTGGAATTGAAACTGCCAAAAACCCGTATTCCTTTATGATTACATATTTCTCCTAATCGCACCATACTGGAATTGAAACATTAAAGCCATTTAAAATATCATTTCTAAAACCATACTCCTAATCGCACCATACTGGAATTGAAACTCAAAACGTTCCGAAAATCAAACCATCCGGGTATTAGCTCCTAATCGCACCATACTGGAATTGAAACCCAGGTTAGCGACAAAAATCGCAACCCTGGCGGATCTCCTAATCGCACCATACTGGAATTGAAACAGACGCTTTACGTGAATAAGCGTTTAGCGTATGCTTCTCCTAATCGCACCATACTGGAATTGAAACTTTATGAGTATTTTGCTTAATACAGCATGGTTTATCGCTCCTAATCGCACCATACTGGAATTGAAACTTACGAGTAAACGGTAGAATAGAATTTGTTTCTATACTCCTAATCGCACCATACTGGAATTGAAACTGATCAATCTAATTCTTTATAATATCGAAATTCAATTCTCCTAATCGCACCATACTGGAATTGAAACAAAAGAGAAAGGACAGAAATTAAACGATGTATGCGCTCCTAATCGCACCATACTGGAATTGAAACTAGAATCGCGCCCCGACTTCCAGGGTTGACTTCATTCTCCTAATCGCACCATACTGGAATTGAAACAAATAGAAAAGGGACCCGATTTTATTGAGATCGATTCTCCTAATCGCACCATACTGGAATTGAAACGCACTATGAAATGGAGTTTCATCCAATACATCCTTGCTCCTAATCGCACCATACTGGAATTGAAACTCAAGAGTTCTTACTTTTGCAAAATCAGAAAACTTTCTCCTAATCGCACCATACTGGAATTGAAACGTATAGGTTGCATCGTAGGTTTTGCCGTCTTCATTACCTCCTAATCGCACCATACTGGAATTGAAACTCTCTACCGTATATTAAAGGATATGTTTGTTCTCTCCTCCTAATCGCACCATACTGGAATTGAAACCGTTGCTGTGGCTTTTTTGTCCTTTAACATCGCAACTCCTAATCGCACCATACTGGAATTGAAACTGAATCTTACCGACAACGGTAGCTTCCTGAGTTCCGCTCCTAATCGCACCATACTGGAATTGAAACTGAGCAATATTACTAATCAGCCTTGTTCCGGTAATCCTCCTAATCGCACCATACTGGAATTGAAACAAAGCATCCGACATCGATTTAAGCGTCTTCGCCTGATCTCCTAATCGCACCATACTGGAATTGAAACTTAAAAAACATAATGAGTGGTTGCCAGCACACACGCGCTCCTAATCGCACCATACTGGAATTGAAACATAATTTTCATTAATTTCAGGCATTCTATTGCCTGTCTCCTAATCGCACCATACTGGAATTGAAACAAATTAAAAGACATGGCGGCAAGGCCTATTAATGATCTCCTAATCGCACCATACTGGAATTGAAACGCCTGCACAAGTAAAAGCGACTTCTGTACTGGGTCACTCCTAATCGCACCATACTGGAATTGAAACTTAGCCAACGCCCCGTCAATCATTCCTTTGGAACACTCCTAATCGCACCATACTGGAATTGAAACATTAAAGCAATAGGCAAAATCCATGAAATAACTTTTCTCCTAATCGCACCATACTGGAATTGAAACAATATTTGAGATGTTTGCATTTTTATATAAATTAAACTCCTAATCGCACCATACTGGAATTGAAACGCAGCTTTTACTGTTTTATCAGGGTTATTCATTATTCTCCTAATCGCACCATACTGGAATTGAAACAAACATCCGACATTTTTATATAAAATTTTGGATACTCTCCTAATCGCACCATACTGGAATTGAAACACAGGTCGCTCCATATATCCTGTTCAATATTTTTCTCTCCTAATCGCACCATACTGGAATTGAAACGGCATAGGCAGCATCGCAAGAGTTAATAATTTGCTTCTCCTAATCGCACCATACTGGAATTGAAACTAGCATTTTATGGACTGATTTACCCGCTTTACAATTTCTCCTAATCGCACCATACTGGAATTAAAACTTGATATCCTTTTGAAATTTAAAATACGTAAAATATCTATAATAGAAACTTCTTCCCTAAAAAACCTTCTATTAAAGTAGATTTTGAAGAAATTTCCAATCAACTCGCTCTTTTCTTTTAAATTGCTTAGATCAGACTCAGGTAATATTAAAAAAGCCGCTAATGATATTAACATTAGCGGCTTTTTATCTTCTGAAATTTTTACTTTACATCCAGTAATTCCACATCAAACACAAGTGTGGAAAATGGTTTAATTAAATCACCAGCTCCAGCTTCACCATATCCAATTTGTGAAGGAATAATAAGTTTTGCTTTGCCACCAACTTTCATTTTTGCTATACCTTCATCCCAACCAGGTAAAACTTGTCCTTTACCAAGTACAAATTCAAGTGGTTTTTTATGATCATACGAAGAGTCAAATTTGGTACCATTTAACAATTTGCCGGTATAATGAACTTTTACAGTTTTACCAGCACTGGCTTGCTTTCCGGTTCCCTTTTTCACTTCAATGTAATACAATCCTGTTGCTGAAGGTTTAACGGAAATTCTGTTATCTTTTATGTATTTTTCTAACAACTTGGGTTCTTCTGCCTTTAAGCTTTGTTTTTCAGCATCCTGAGCTTTCTTTTTAACCGCTTGCTCTTTTTCATAAGCTGCTTTAGACTGGATGCTAACCAATTCAATGTCATATAATAATGGGGTAAATGGAGCTATAACTTCTCCTCTGCCCTGTTCACCATATCCAATTTTGGAAGGTACAATAAGTTTTGCCGCACCACCTGCTTTAAGCATTCCAATTGCTTCATCAACGCCAGCATTATCAAAAGGTTTACCATATTCAACTTCTACAGGCTTCCCTTGATCTTTGGTTGAAAACAAAGGCTTGCCATCCAATAATTTTATAGTAATATTAAGTTTTACCATTTCGCCTTTAACAGGTGATTTACCATTTCCCTTTTTTGTTTCAATAAAATACAGACCCGAAGAGGTAGGAGCTGTTGTTATTTTATTAGTAGAAATATAGTTTTTCAAATCAACTATTTCTTTATTTTTAAGCATTTCATTACGTGCTTTGGTTTCTTTTTCAATCTGAGCTTGACTTTGAGCCTTTAGTAATTTGACGTCGATGTACAAAACGCTATTGCTGTCAACAAAAGGAGGGCGTTGCTTGCTTCCAACTGTACGGATGAAAAAGGAGTCGGCATTAACGATAAAAGTTGCACTATCGCCAACATGCATCATTTTTAATCCTTCAAAGATATCGCCTTTGTAATCTGATTTTTTAAGTTGTATTTGACTTGGAGCACCTTTACCATCATAAAGTGTAGAATCTTTTAAACGATAAGCCAGACGTAATGTTAAAACATCGCCTTCTTTAGGCTGAATTGAATCTGTGTTTTTTACATAAAACTTATAATATAAGCCCGAATCAGTCTTTTTAAATCCTTTGTATTTGGAGCATCCTATAAATGCAATAACTACAAGCATAAGAAATAAATACTTGTTGATAGTTTTGATTTTCATTTTTAATTATATATTAAGTTAATAAATTATGGTTTTCCTTTTAAATCTTCCAATGTAATATCGTAAACAATCGATGCTTTTGCGGGTATTTTATTGTTATCGCCTATCAATCCGTAAGCAAGGTGCGAAGGTAAAATAAATTTAGCTTGGTCACCAACATTTAACAACAAAATTCCTTCTTCTAATCCACTTTCAACGCCTCCCCTGCCAATTTCAAATTCTTTAAATCCTTCTTTTTCCGACGAATAACATAAATCACCGTTTAATAATCGGATGGTATAACTAATAACTGCAATTTTACCTTTTGAGGCTTTTGTTCCCTTACCATGATATAATATACAATATCTTAAACCCGTTCCGGTTTGCTCCATTGTTAATTTTTCATGTCTAATGTATTGATTAATTAGGTTATCCTCTTCGTCAACCATTTTTTTATTTATATTTATCAATGCATCACGATATTTTTCCGGATTAATCTGTCTGTTTTCAATCCGATGATTATTGCAAGCAGGGAATAGAACAAACAGACTAATCGAAAAAATAAAGAAATATTTTATCTGTAAATAATTCATTTAGATAATGTCTGATATAATTGGCAATTCAAATTTGAAGAGGAGTTAGGTTATTCGGCTGATGAAGAACCCAATGCATCTTTATAAACTGGTAATAACGATTCGAAAAACTGTATTGTTTCATCCATGGGTAAATAAGAATCACCTCCGGCGGCATTTCGATGCCCTCCGCCATTAAAATGTTTACGGGCAAAATCATTAACCGAAAAATCGCCTTTGGAACGGATAGACAAGCGTATGGCTCCCTCTTTTTCTACAAACAATACCGCAAGGTTGATTCCGCGAATAGAAAGTGCATAATTGACCAAGCCTTCGGTGTCTCCTATTTTATAATTAAATCGCAGAAGTTCAGCTCTGGTTAGATAAATATAAGCCGTATGATATTCTGCTTTTACGATGAATTTTTCACTTAAGCTATAACCTAATAATCTTAAACGATATTCCGAATAAGTATCATAAACCAGGCGATGAATATTTTGACCATCTATCCCCAATTTAAATAATTTGGCAACAATTAAATATGTACGTTCGCTATTGCAAGAATAACTAAATGATCCGGTATCCGTCATCATTCCGACATAAATACATTCGGCTATGGCTTTATTTATCATCTCTCCGTCGCCCAAACCTTCAATAAAATCATAAATTAATTCTGAAGTGGAAGAAGAATTTATATCCGAAAAAACAAAGTCAAAATCACAAACGGGTTGAGGATGATGGTCAATCATTATTCTTACGGCTTTGTTTTTTGAAACCTGTTCGCCAAGTTTTTCCAATCGGACAATCGCATTAAAATCAAGGCAAAATACAATATCTGCCTTGTCAATAAATGCGTCCGCTTCTTCTTTATGATGCGTATAAGCTAATATTTTTTCCTGTCCGGGCATCCATGATAAAAAGGCGGGAAAATCGTTGGGAACAATAATCTGAGCATTGTATCCTTTAATTAGCAGATAATTATATAAAGCAAGCGAAGAGCCGATGGCATCTCCATCGGGATTATGATGAGTAAGAATTAGAATATTTTTCGAAGAGCCAAGTAATTGGTTAATCTGTTGTTTTTGTTCGGATGTCAATGGTTTTTTATTTTAAATAATCAGCAAAATTACAAACAAATAACGTGGATTGGCTAAAATATGTTTATTTTTACTTTTAAAAATAATTAACGATAAAAAAATGATTGGGAATAAAACATTAACCATAATAAAGCCCATGGCTGTAAAAAAAGGTTTTATCGGGCCTATCATCACTAAAATTACAGAAGCTGGGTTTCGCATCTCGGCAATGAAGTACCTTCTGTTGACCATAGACGAGGCAAAGGTGTTTTATGATGAACACAGGCTTAAGCCCTTTTACGACGAACTGGTGGCTTTTATGTCGTCGGGGCCCATAGTGGTTGCCATTATTGAAAAGGAAAATGCGGTAGAAGAATATCGGCATCTGATTGGGCCTACCGACCCCGCCAAAGCGCCAGAAGGAAGCATCCGTCGTTTGTATGGCACCAACCTTCAACAAAACGGCGTTCATGGTTCGGATAGCGACATTAGCGCCGAAAGAGAATGTAATTTCTTTTTTTCCGCTTTGGAACGCTATTAATCTTTCCCCGGCGAATATTCGGTAAATGTTCTGTCGGAATAAAAAATAATTATCCGTTCAATGCTCTTGGGCGGTTCTTCCTTTTGTATGGAGGGCGGTTGCATTTTTGGCGGCTCCGGTTTTTCCGTGCTTAATTTTTCCGTCAATATCCCGGTTTCCTTTGGCTGAATTTCGGGCTGCGGGTTGTCGTCGGGTAATATTTCGCTCTCGTTGGGGAATAAAGACTCTGTTTCGGGTTTAACTTGCTGTATTTCGATTTTTTCAGGAGGTTGCGCCGTCGGTGCCATTTCCTGGGCAAAAACAGGGGGAGCCGAAAACAAATCCACCGTTGCATACATTTGTCCTGTTCCGAAGAGCAACCAGTCCGAATTGATCTCAGGAAATCGTTTCAGAATTTTTTGAATAAATTCGAGGCTTGGCTTGTTACGTTCCGACAATACATGCGACATGCTGGAACGTTGTATACCTATTTCATCGGCAAACTGAGAAGCGCTTAGATTTTTACTCTTTAATATTAAACTTATCCGTTCGGTCATGGGTTACAATGTTAAATTTACAAGTTACAAAAATAACTTTTTTATCGAAACAAATGAAAATTTTTCCTATTTACAATTGTTACCCGCTGTTGGCAATTGTAATTTCTAATTTTATAATTGATATGATTAATGTAAAATGTCTTAATTACTGTTTATTATAGAAAAAATAAATTAACGTATACACAAAAATACGCTATTTTTCGATTATTTAAATTTATTATTGATATAAACGGCTATTAACGCTGAATTATAGTTATTAATAATACAATTACGGTAAATTATTGGGAAAATAGCTCTATTTACAATCCTATCCAAAGAAATTAGAATGTTACAATAGGCATTCACAATTGTAATTACATTTGTATTTTAATACAATTGTGAATTAATTCGATTAATCGCTGAATTTCAATTATATTATAATTTGTCTTGTTTCGTAATTACAATTGTAATTTTAAGCTTTCCGTTTGTACATTTTAGCGATGTTACAATTGTAATTAGCTTGAAGATGCTAAGTGGAAAGAAAAATGTGGTAAAAATGATGGTTCCGAAAAATGGTTTTGAGGTAACGGAATGGACAAACCGGCTTCACCGGGATAAGTGCATGAGCTTTGCTCCTATCCCATTTAAAAAGAAAAAATATTTTTTAACCCAGTCTGCAGGGGGAATAGTTTTAGAAATTCCCCGTTAAAAAAGTGTTATTCAGTTTTTTCAGGCGGACTTTGGGTTCTGCCGTCGTAAAGCAGGAATTGCTGAGCCATGGCATAATTATTTTTATACACTAATTTGGCGGCATCGCACACGCTTACCATATCGGCCCAAACCTGATTGTAGGACAAAACACGTTTCTGGGTAAGCTCAAGCCGGCTGCTCATGTATTTGTCCCTCTCGTTAAATTTCGTTTCGATGGCCGAAGCCTGGGGTTCCAGCTTATCAATGACAGCCTGGGTTAATCCTTTGGTCATTAGTTGGGGCTTGAATTGTCCATCCGAAGCTACGGTGGCGACTTTACGAAGCAAATCGCGCACGCTAAGAGGCGATTTGCGGGATTCGTCATAAAGATGACGACCAAATTTATGAAGAATGGCTTTGTCGCCATTAAAAGTATGTTCGACATAAAAATAAACAGTCTGTATCGTATCGCAGCCATCGGCTACCAATTTATTCAAATCCTGGGTCATGATTTCCTGATCGGCGAGGAAGTCTTCGTCGGTTTTGACGTTATTAGCATCGGTAATATGCGATTGCCATAAGGTGGCAAAGGGCGGAGCTAAATAAGGGGCTATTCCAATAAAATCGGATTCCTTTTCAACGAAAATATCGTGCTTCGTTTGGCTATCCTGCAACATTTCCTGGCTATCCATTGAATAATCCAGGGTAGGCTCTTCTGGTTTTTTCATAATTAAAAGGTTTTACGAATGAAAAATAATGTTACTTAATACAAAGGTATAGTGTTTTTTCGTAACAATAAAAAAGATTTTAAAGAAAATTATCATTTTATTTTAAAAAAGCTTTAATTAATTAAAAAATTAACGGATTTAGCTATCGAATGCCAAAATTTCATAAAATAAGTTTGCCATTTAGTGTATCGTTTCCGAGCTCGGAAAGCTTACACTAAATGCCGGAAAGCTTATACTAAATGGCGGAAAGCCTACGCTAAACGCCGGAGAATATATCCTAAAAGGAGGAAAACATGGACTAAGCGGTGTAAAGCTTATGCTATATGCCGGAAAGAAACGGTAACAAACAATGCTCGTTTATGATGTCATGGCGTTGGCTGGCAAAAGAAGAAATTGCCTTAGTGGAAGGTAATCCCCAGGCGCATTGGCATAAAATTCAAGATAAAAAACTGCCGAAATACCGGACGCAAGCCGGAATTACCTGTTTTTTATCTTTTCTATCGCCAGCAAAATATTTTCGTTGGTTGCCGGTATCGGTACGTCGGGTTCCGAACGATGATCGCCTGTAGCCGAAATTGCATCTTTGATAGCCAGCCACACCGAAAAGGCAAGCATAAACGGGGGTTCTCCGACCGCTTTACTATTTTGAATGGTTAAAGGATTGGGCGCCTCGTGCAATAATTCCACACGAAAATCCAAGGGAATATCATTGATCGTTGGTATTTTATACGTATCCGGCGAAACGTTGAGAACATTACCCTTAGCATCCCATTTGAGTTCTTCGGTTGTACACCAGCCCACACCCTGAATAAATCCACCTTCGATTTGTCCCCTATCAATGCCTTCATTCAGGCTGTTTCCTACATCGTGCAATATATCTGTTCGCATAAGTTTATGTTCCCCGGTTAATACATCGAGCAGCACTTCTGAAACGGCCATACCAAAGACATAATAATGGAAAGGATGTCCCTTACCCGTAGTTTGATCAAAATAAATATCCGGCGTAGCATAAAAACCCTTTGCACTAAGATTCACTTTCTGGAGATAAGCTATCTTAAGCAATTCCTTAAAAGAAATGGAGCGATTGGAATCTCGTGAATCAATAACATTGTTATCTTTAAACAGGATATTTTCTGACGATGAAAGAACGATATCCGCATTTTTATTGAATAATGTAACGGCTACATCGGCCAGTCTCTTTTTCAGTTTATCCGTAGCATTTTTAACGGCCATTCCGTTCAGATCGCTTCCCGAAGAGGCGGCAGTAGCTGAAGTATTGGGAATTTTAGATGTATTGGTTGCATTAATTTTTACAAAACCGGGGCTTATTCCCAGCTCCGAAGCGACAATGCCCTGAATTTTGGTGTGTAATCCCTGCCCCATTTCGGTTCCGCCATGATTTACCAGCACCGTTCCATCGGTATAAATATTTACCAAGGCTCCTGCCTGGTTAAGAAAGGAAGTGGTAAAAGATATTCCGAATTTAACAGGAGTGATCGCTAATCCTTTTTTATAAAAAGAATTAACCGCATTAAACTCATTCAAAACTTTACGGCGACCATAATAGTCCGAAGTTGAAATAAGTTTCTCATAAATACGATTCAAACGGTTGTTTTCCACCTTTTCGCCATAATGCGTAATGTTTCGATCAGTTAAGCCATAGAAGTTTTTAAACCGTATTTCGGCAGCATCTTTTTTAAGATACCTTGCAATGCGATCAATAATGGTTTCAATAACTGCTATTCCCTGCGGACCGCCAAAACCACGGAAAGCCGTATTCGACGGAAGATTGGTTTTCCAGGCCTTACCGGTTACCCTGAAATTGGGAATAAAATATGCATTATCAGCATGAAATAATGCTCTATCCAGAATTGCCATTGATAAGTCTGTTGCGGCTCCGGCATCTGCATCTAGTTCCATGATGCAGGCTGTAATTTTACCTTCGTTATCAAAACCGGCTTTATATTTTGAAAGAAAACGATGCCGTTTGCCGGTAATACGCTGGTCATCCTCGCGGAATAAGTGTATTTTAACCGGGCGTCCGGTAGCATTAGCCAATAAAGCCGTCCAAGCAGCCGTATGGTTTCCCTGGGTTTCTTTTCCGCCAAAAGCGCCTCCCATACGGCGGACTTCCACCACAACTTCATTTCGCTGGATACCCAATACCTGAGCAACGATAGCCTGTGTTTCGGAAGGATGCTGTGTAGAGCTATAAACATTCATTTCATTTCCTTCGCCGGGGACACAAAGACATGTTTGAGTTTCCAAATACCAATGTTCCTGAGCGCCGGTAAGCAAAGTTCCGTCGATTTTATATTCTGCTTCAGCCAACGCTTTGTCGGGCACTCCTGTTTCCATGATGTGTGGTGGCGCAATCACGGAATTTTTTTCCATGGCCTGTTCGATGGTTAAAATTGCTTCGAGTGGTTGGTATTTAATAGTAATTAGTTTTTCGGCAGCGATGGCTATTTCTTCACTTTCGGCGGCAATGAGGCAAATAACCTGTCCGATAAAAAACGCTTCATTTTCGGCCAGACAGAGTTCGTCGTTAATTACGGCTCCCATTTGATTTATGCCCGGAATATCATTAAATGTCAATATTGAGTGAACACCGCTAACTTTTTTAGCTTTACTGATATCAACACTTATGATTCGGGCATGAGCCTGACTGCTATAAACCACCCTTCCTATCAACAAACGGTCATTTACTGGCATGTCATTAATATAAACCGATTCTCCGGTTACGTGTTTTATGGCGCTATCGAGAGGTAGTTTCATTTTGACTGTTCATTATTTGTTTCTAAAAAAAACTTTAATAATAAATTTCTTGCCATAATCTTCCGTGTATCTGCATTGGCCCGTGCATCATCAATGGGTTGAAATTCGTTATACAATATGCTCATTGCCTGTTCCACTATGGTTTGGTCCCAATTTTTCCCGGTAAGGAATTTTTCTGTTTTAACGGCTCTTTTCGTAAAAGCAGCTACTCCGCCAAAAGCTAAAATAATTTCCGAGACATGATTTGCGTCCAATTTCAATGAAAAGCAAGCCGAAACGGTAGAAATGTCTAAATTTTTGCGTTTGGATATTTTGTATGATTTAACGATCAATCCTTCGGTTGATTTTGGAATAATTACGCCAACAAGTAATTCATCTTTCTGAATATCCGTTTGACGATAGCCTTTAATAAATTCTTCAAATTTCAGAATACGAATTTGCTGCAAATTGTAAACAATAACCTCTGCCTTATAAGCTATCAGAACAGGTAAAATATCACCTATGGGCGAAGCCGAACAAATATTGCCTCCTATAGTAGCCATATTCCGTATCTGCAACGAACCGAAAACGTTCAGCATTTGAGACAGCGAAGGAAAATAATCAACACTTATTGTTTTAAGTTTTTCAATGCTTATGCTGGAATTCACCTGTAAATGATCCGGATTGTCGGAAAAATGAGACAACTGAGCAATTCTTGATAAATCAAGTATCGAGTTTAAGGATTCATGTTTTTTGGTTTGCCGCAAAGCGGTATCAGTTGCTCCGTTAATAACAATAACTTCAGGATATTTTAAGCGGATTTTAAGCGCCTGGTTCAGCGTTAATGGTTGAAAATAATGGCAGACGGCAGTTTGTATTTCTAACCATCTTTTATCGGAGTTTATTTCATTTAGAAGTTCTATAATTGGGGGCTCCGATTCCGAAAATTGGTCTTTTTCGGTATTTTTAGAAGCCATTTCAGCCGCATTGATGATGGATTGATATCCGGTACAACGGCAAAGATTACCCGTTAATGCATCTTCTATTATTTCACGCGAAGGATTGGAATGATTTTTATATAATGCAAACATTGACATCACAACGCCGGGCGTACAATAACCACATTGCGTTCCATAGCAATCTACGATGGCCTGCTGTACCGGATGCAATGTTTGTTTACCGTTTTTTTGACATGCAAGATTTTCAATGGTTATCAATTGCTTTCCATGAATCATCGGGAGGAAAAGAAGACACGAGGTAACCGCTTTGTATTGCATTTTTCCGTTAACTACTTCGCCTAAAACCACCGTACAGGCTCCGCAGTCACCTTCGGCACAACCTTCTTTTACCCCTTTATGATCGGAAAGCGAACGGAGATAATTCAATACCGTTGTCGTTGGTCTCAAACCGTTAGCCGAATTTTTAAAATCAATTTCAACGATACGGCTATCCAAGACAAACCTAACAATATGCTTAACAGGGCTCATTTTTTATGGTGTTTTTAACGTCTATCAGTTTGGCAATAATGCTCACGGCAATTTCTTCGGGCGTTTCAACGGCAAAGGGAATGCCAATGGGCATATCAATATCTTCAATTTGTTCCTGTGTCAGGACGTGGTTTTCGAGGAAACGGGTTTTTAAATAAGCAACCTTCTTTTTGCTTCCAATCATTCCAACATAAGCGTGTGGCTTTGCGGCAACGATTCCCGTAATCTGTTCGTCGTACGTATGCTGAGGCGTAGTTACCACAATATAAGTATTCCTGTCAAAATCCGTTTCAAGTATAGCTTCAAAATAATCTTTACTGATAAATGTAGCTCCGGGAAGGTTTATTGAATCAAAAATTTCCTTTCGTTGGTCGAATATGGTAATCTGGAAACCGAATTCAGTTGCCAATTTGGCTACAGCCCTACCCACATGACCTGCACCAAAAATATAAAGTTTGGGCGATTGATGGAAAGGTTCCATATACACGGTCATCTCTCCCCCGCATTGCATACCAAGGTCTTCCTCCAATTGATAATGTTTTACTACCGGTTTATCCTGGGATAATAATTCAAATGCTTCATCAATCACCTGTTTTTCGATACTTCCGCCTCCAATAGTACCATATAATTCTCTGGTAGAAGTAACAATCATCCTTGAGCCAGCCTTTCGGGGTGTGGAACCTTTGGTTTCGGTAATGATGCAAAGGGTAAAAGATTTATTCAGTTTTTTTAATTCTTCCAGTTTTGAAAAGATATCGATCATAGTTTTAAATTTCAAAACATAAAAATACTTCTTTTTTTAAAATGGAAAAGATAAAACACTTATTTTGCTAAGAAAATTTACGATGAAAATTCAGTACGACATATCATCTTGCATTTCTTTTATAAAAGACGAATTGGCAACGCTATATCCCCAAACAGAAATCAGGGGATTTATACGAATATTGTTTGATGTTTATGCAGGACTATCGGTAACCGATATCCAATTAAAAATTAATGAACCATTACCGGAAAAGGCTTTTCAAAAAATAACAAATGCTGTAAATCAACTTAAAACATTTCGTCCGATACAGTACATTACCGGAAAAGCTTATTTTTATGGTTTGGATTTTGAAGTCAACGAAAGTGTGCTTATCCCCCGTCCCGAAACAGAGGAATTGGTGGATTGGATAATTAATGAATCCAAATCAGGTTATGATAAGGCATTCTCCATTCTTGATATTGGTACCGGAAGCGGATGTATTGCAATTGTTCTGAAAAAGAATCTTCCGATGGCAAAAATTTCAGCGATGGATGTTTCGGAAGAAGCATTGGATATTGCCCGGCGGAATGCTGTAAAAAATAAAACGGAAATTGCATTTGTTCACAACGATATTTTGTTTGGTGAAAATCTCAAGCTATCACAAACGTATGAAATCATTGTCAGCAATCCTCCCTATGTATGCCAATCGGAAAAGCCGCTGATGAAAGCTAATGTAATTGATAATGAACCTTCCATTGCATTGTTTGTGGCAAATGATAATCCTTTAGTCTTTTATGATGCTATCGCTGATTTTTCGCTTGTAAATCTTAAATCCGGAGGAAAACTTTTCTTTGAGATAAATGAACATTTTGGCAATGAGGTATACGACCTTCTGAAATCAAAAGGGTTCAGGGATATAATATTAAAACAGGATTTTCAAGGGAAAGACCGTATGATTAAGGCAATCCGATAAATATTCTGTGTAATATTTTCAAGGTTATATCATAAATACCACCGGAAAAGCCTTCACGCAATCCGGCAATATTTAGTATCGCAATTTCTTCATCTTCGAGCCATTCTTTTACTGACAAAGGATTTTCGGCTTTCGAAATATCAAAGAGGAAATAAGGTTTATTATACAATTCTGCACATTTCAATGTCAGATAAGTGCCTTTATCCATTGCCTCGTCGTAAATGATAAGTACTCCGTCGGCCGTCTGAACATTCATTTCAGTGCGCACGGCATATTCGATACTTTCGGTTTCGATGAGGGGATAATATTCCGGAATACTTCCGTCTTCGGCTAAACGATTTTGGGGACAATACCCGCCACAAGGAAATTCATGCGAAAGTGCAAAGTCAAGAGCTGCCCGATCTACTCCCGTTTGGCCTCCCGAAATAATTTTAACTCCTGTGATCATCAGAAAAATTTAAAACATTAATAACTTTCTTGTCTTTTTTCCGATACAAATATAAACGAAAATTTTGTTTAGAAAATAGAAACACCTTGCTTAAAATGACAGCAGATTACAGCTTACTATTTATTTTTTTGATGAATACGTATCTTTGAGTGTAATTATTTTCAAACTATTTTGATTTACTAAAGCCGGATTTACAGGTTGGTGATTTTTCGTGTGAAAATAAATCACCATTTTATCGCCCGCTACCATATCGAAATAATTATCAGAAAAGAAACCATCGGTACCATCAAAATCGAGAAAGATATTTTTAGCTAATTTATTAGTGGTTAATGTTACCATAAAGCCATCATTGGAAGGATTAATGATATAATTCACTTTTGAATCGGGTAAATTAAGTTCTTTAGGAGGCACAAAAAAATGCAGGTTACGGGCGGCAAGAGTATCGTTTGTAAAGAAAAGACATTCCATTAAAATCTTCCGTTTATCCAATTTTCCGGTTAATTTATCAAGATCATAATCATAAACACACTGGCTGGTATTGGAAGAAATTTCCGTTTGGTAAAGAGTATCTTTTATCACATTTCCATCGAAATCGGTTAAGCGGAGTTGCAGATTTCCTGTGAGCGGATGAAGCTTATCGGAAACAAGGAATATTTTCATCCGGTCTTTATCTTCAGTAGCTGAAATGAGCAAAGGACTAAAAACTTTTTTAGCAAAATAATGCAAAGCCTTCCGGCGACCGTAATAATCCAATCCAGACCATGAAACTACAGGCCAGCAATCGTTAAGTTGCCAGTAAAGGCTACCCATACAATATGGTTTTGCCCGTCGCTGGGCTTCAATAGCCAAAGTTATACCTTCGGCTTGTAACAACTGGCTAACATAAATGTAATCATTCAGACTGTCGGGAATATGATAATCCCGTTCCATATACTGGTGTATAAGTTCAAAACCGGTAGGATGTTTTTGATGTGTTTTCAGAACATCGGAATAAAGATAACGCTGATCGGGAGTGGTAACAGCAGTGATGGTCTTGCTGTCGGGAAAAGATTGAAAACCGAATTCGCTCATAAAACGCGGTACTTTTTCCTTAAAGATTTCAAAAGGCTGCGCGCCCCACCAAACACCCCAGTAATGTGAATCACCCTGAGTCATGCTTTCGCTACGTCCCCATCCTATCTGAGGTGATGAGGAAACATAAGGCTTAGCCGAATCAAGCTCCGACACAAGCCCCGGAAGCATCTCTTGAAATATCTTTACATAATTATTCCATATGGCTGCTGAATCGTTGGCCGAATAATGGTATTGTTTTTGCCAACCCCAGTTATGCCAACCTTCGTCTATCTCATTATTTCCACACCATAACGCCAAACAGGCATGGTTTCGCAAACGTATAATATTCTGAATGGCCTCTTCTTTTACATTTTCAATAAAATCGTTGCCTTCGGGGTACATTGCACAGGCAAACATGAAATCCTGCCATACGAGAATGCCATTTTCGTCGCACAAATCATAAAATTTGTCCTTTTCGTAACTTCCCCCACCCCATACACGAAGCATATTCATGTTAGCTTCTTTTGCCGCAGCAATAATTTCCGAATAATTATCATCCGTAACGCGTGGCAGAAAATTATCCGGCGGAATGTAATTGGCTCCTTTCATAAATACAGATACGCCATTTAGTTTAAAATAAAAACTTCGGCCTATCGAATCCGTATCCTGAACTAATTCAATAGTGCGTACGCCTATGTTTATGCCGAGAGAATCGAGAAAACGATTATCAATGCTTTTAATTTCAAAGGATAAATGATAAAGATAAGGTTCGCCCAAGCCATTAGTCCACCATAGTTTTGGATTATCAATGGTGAAGTCAAGCCGGGACTGACTTTCGTCATTAACAGGATTCACAACCTTTTCAGCAAGAAGCAATCCGTGAGTATTATCCTTCACGGAAAGGATAATTTGTTGAGGAAGCGGTTGCCCGAGATTGAATACTGCCGTATACTCTGCTTTTTTTTCATTAACGCTATGCTGAATAACATTAATATTTTTAATTCTTGTCCTGTCCCATGCTCTCAGATAAACCGGTTTATTTATACCGCAGGTAACAAAACGTGGTCCCCAGTCCCAGCCAAACTGATAGGCAGCTTTACGTGTAAAAACGCCTACGCCACCAGGCAAACTCTGTGGATATTTAATGGTTTTTTCCTTTCCAATACGAACGGAAGAAGCAAAACGGATAAACAACTGATTTTTGCCTTTTTTCAGGTATTTTTTACAATCGGCTTCCCAGCTTCGGAACATATTATCGGCATCAAGTAAAAAATAACCGTTGAGATAAACCTTGGCATAGGTATCGAGTCCTTCAAATACCAATGAAATATGTTTTTTACTCAATAAAATAGAATCTACATCAAAATAGGTTTGATATTCCCAATCTTTATTTTCTATCCATTGTAATTCGGTTTCGTTGTTACCGAAATAAGGATCTTTTATCGAATGGTTATTCAATAAATCCAGATGAATACAACCGGGTACGGAAGCTTTGTTCCATTGTATTCCCCCCACCTGACGAAATTGCCAGCCGGAAGAAATATCCTTTTTCATCACATTGACTAAATCTTGTGAAAATAAAGGATCTGATAAGTTATGAATCAGAAAATAACACCCTAAAAAAACGACAGTTTTCAAAAAAGTGCGCATGTTATCTTATTTTTTGCAAATATACTCTTCAAATCAGTAGTTCAAATATTTTTCTGAATGAAGGAAAGAAAACATTTATAGCTACACATCTTTCGGTAAAAATGGAAACAACGGAATATAACATTGAATTAACCTGGCTTGTTAAAATAATTTTTACTTTTGGAATTGAATTCTCAACCAACCTGACAGCGTCCGAAGGACCTGACAGCGTTGGGAAAAAAAATAAGTAAAATTGACGCTGACAGGTCCTTCGGACGCTGTCAGGTCGGAACCAGGTAATAAATTATGCAATCATTAGAATTACTTACCGAAGGCAATTATTTCCACATCTATAACCATGGAATAGATGATCGGGATTTATTCAGAGAAACGGATGACTATAACTATTTTCTTCATTTGTATGAAAAATATATTGATCCGGTAGCTGAAACTTTTGCCTGGGTGCTGATGAAAAATCATTTTCACCTGTTGATAAGGATAAAAGAGAATATGGTTTATAAATATTCAAACGCTGACAGGTCTAACGACGCTGTCAGGTTTGAAGAAATAAAATGGGAAACAATCAATTTAAACAACCTGTCAGCGTTTGAAGTATCTGACAGCATTATGAAAAATAAAAAACCCCAACCACATCTTCATTTTTCACACCTTTTTAATGCATACACCAAATATATTAACAAACAATACCAACGTCACGGGAACTTGTTTGAACGGCCATTTAAAAGAAAACAAATCAATAGTCAATCGTATCTGAAACAGATTGTCATTTATATCCATAACAATCCTGTTCACCATAATTTTTGTCAGCATCCGGTAGAATATCCCTAGTCGTCGTACCTGAGCTGTATCTCTGTAAAATCTACAAAATTGCAACGGGATTCAGTTATTGGATGGTTTGATGATGTTGGAAACTTTAAATATTGTCATGAAGGAAAAATTGAAATAGAACAAATTGAAAAATTTCTTAACATCAACCAACCTGTCAGCGTCCGAAGGACCTGACAGCGTTGGAAAAAAATAAGATTTGACGCTGACAGAGTATTAATTGGCGTTGAAAAAAATAAAAAATTTGACGCTGACAGGTCCTCCGGACGCTGTCAGGTCGGAATAATAAAAATAAATTTTAAAACCCATATTATAATGAAGCGATTATTCTTCTTAGTTATACTTCTTGGAATTCTGATACCGGCATGGTCACAAAAAATTGAACAACCCAAACTTGTTGTAGGCATAGTTGTGGATCAGATGAGACCTGAATATCTTTTCCGATTCTACGATCAGTTTGGCAACAATGGTTTCCGTCGATTGATGCGGGAAGGTTTTTTCTGCCGTAATACGCAGATGAACTATGTTCCGACCTATACGGGACCTGGTCATGCCTCTGTTTATTCGGGGACAACTCCACACTATCATGGCATTGTGTCCAACGATTGGTACGATCGTCAGACTAAAAAATTTCAGAATTGTGTAAGCGACAGTACCGAACAAACCATAGGCAGCGAATTGGATAAACGCGGGATTTCTCCCCGTAAACTTTTAACAACTAACATTTGCGATGAACTGGAAATATCTACCAATCATAAAGCAAAGGTTATCGCTATTTCGCTAAAGGATCGTGCGGCCGTTTTGCCTGCCGGACACATGGCCGATGGTGCTTTCTGGCTTGATGATGGTACCGGCAATTTTGTTTCGAGTACTTTTTATATGAAAACATTGCCTGACTGGGTAAACGACTTTAATGCCCAAAAACATTCTGCAAACTATATGAATCAAGTATGGGAACCGCTTCTTCCCGACGATGCTTATCCATATTCGGTTCCCGATGATAACGATTATGAATCATTCAAAGGCAAGGACAGACCTGTATTTCCTTACGATCTAAAAAAACTTAGCGCATCAAATCCATCCAGTTGCCGTATGCTTTTTTCGACGCCTTTTGGTAATAGTTTGCTGGCCGACTTTGCCATTGATGCCATCGAACATGCAGATTTTGGAAAAAATACATGCAGCGATTTCCTGGCTATCAGTTTTTCGAGTACCGATTATGTGGGACATGCATTCGGTCCGTTATCCAAAGAAATTAATGATACTTACCTGCGCCTCGACCGTGATATCGCCCGTTTGCTTGATGCTTTGGATAAAAAAATAGGCAAAGGCAACTATGTTCTTTTCCTTACCGCCGACCATGCCATGGCTGAAGTTCCGAAATATCTTACCGATAATAACATTCCGGGGGGTAGTCTTCCTTTCGACGAGTTGAAAAAAACAGCCGAAGCTTATCTTAACCAAAGATTAGGCGATGGCAAATGGATTGATGTTGTGAGCAGCGATCAGTTCTACCTCAATCGTCAGTTGATTGCCGATAAAGGATTAAACCTTGTTCAGGTGCAAAATCTTTTAGCCGATTTTCTGCGCGGACAAAAAGCCATTGCACAGGTATATACCGAAAATCAACTCGACGGGCAGGAATTTACACAGGATATTGCTTCACGGGTACAAAAAGGTTTTTACTATAAACGTTCGGGTGATGTAGCCGTTGTGCTTGAACCCGGCTGGATAGGCGACATGAAATTCGGTTCAACCCACGGTTCGGCATATACTTACGATACAAATATCCCGCTGATATGGTTTGGTGCCGGTATTAAAAGCGGTGAAAGCACAATTCATCACGATGTAACCGACATTGCAGCCACATTGGCCATTATACTGCACACTAAATTTCCCAGCGCCTGTATCGGCACGCCTATCCGTGAAGTTTTGGGTAAATAAAGGATAATTCTTACAAAAATAAATAAGCTTTTTCTTTAACCTGATGCTGATAAGCATCAGAATCTGTCGTTGCCTGATGTATAGTGCAGCATTATAAATTTAAAATCTGAAACAGGTATCAGTAAATTTGATGTTATCGGATTACATCGGACTTCTATGTAATTATGGGATAAGAATATTTTTTAAAACAGATATTTTTTATAGTACAAAGGCTAAAAATTTTTTTTAAACAGGTATTTTATAAAGTACAAAAGCCATGAATTATTCTTTATCATGCATCTTATAAAGTACAAATGTTATGGATATTTTATAAACAGGCATTTTGTAAAGTACAAATAGTATAAATTATTTTTAAACAGGTATTTTATAAAGTACAAAAACTATGAATTTTTCTTAAACAGGCATTTTACATAGTACAAAGGCATTGAACTATTTTTAATCTGGTTTTTTATGTAGTACAATGAATATGAATATTTTTCAAGCTGGCATTTTTTGAAAAGCAATGGTAATATAATTTTTTTATTCTATATTCTTTACCATTAATAAATTAGTACTTATTTTTCCATCCTATCCAAACTAAAGTATTACGATTTATTAAAATTTATTTTTTGAATATCTATTTTTTATGTGATTTAATTTCTTTGAAATTTTATAATTTTTCTAAGTCCATTTTATTTATTTTTTTATATATTTGTTGCACAGAAACTACCTAACAACTAATCCAATGTAAAAATATTAAAAAAGGAAGGAGTTTTTTATGCACTATGTTTACCATCCCAATAGCGATAAGGAGCGAAACAATGTATTCGTTCGTATGTATGGACTTATATTTACTCCGGAAGGCAAAACAAATGAAGAAGCCCGTAAAATTTTTCTTCCGGCTACACTTGATCATCTTTTTGTCTTTGCTCCTGCCTTTATTACGGCATATAATCGTCGCAACCTTGTCATTTCGGCATGTAATAATGTTACAGGACAAAAAAAGGTACTCAAAAAGGCGGCAAAGAAAATCATTTCCCATTATTTCCATGGTTTAAAAAATGGTATTAAACGGGGCATTTTCAAATCATCTGACCGTAATCTTTATGGACTCAATGCCGGAAATAACAATATTCCCCTGATGATTTCGGAACGTGATATTCTGCATTGGGGAGCATTAATTATAGACGGTGAAGCAGTCCGTGTGGCACAGGGAGGACTCCCGCTATCCATGCCTTCGGTTGAGGAAGTAAAAACAGTGTTGGATAACTTTAAAAATATCCAAAAACTTCAATCGGAAAGGAAGATGGATTTGGTTAAGGAACAAAAGGAAATCAGAGAGCTTCATGCCGAAGCCGATGAGCTGATTATTGAATTATGGGATGAGGTGCAATTCTATTTTCGCAAGAGTGAACGCGCAGCACGCCGATTGCAATGTAGTCAATGGGGAATTATTTATAAAACCCGTTACAGAAACACCAAACAGACTAATAATACACAGCAGGAATAGGTTAATTTAAGATTTTAGATTGCAGATTTAAGATTGAGGAATAGATTATTAAATAAGATTGGGGTATACAATAGAAAAATGATACAAATACAAATATAAAAATCAAAAAAAAATGGCTCGGTTATTTGGATATTTAATATTTGCAATATCTTTGTGTATGAAATCTTGGAAATTATTGAAAAGCATAAGAAAAATAAAAGATGATTTATATTATAAAACAACATTTAATCATATTTACAAATAATTTTAAAAAAAAGATAAATGAAAGAAATTCACCCATTTGGATATTTTGCACCTGCCAATGCAGAAAAATTAATAATTGGCAGTTTTCCATGCCATAATGGAAAAGATTATGGTGATTGGTTTTATAGTGGAAGCGGAAAAAATGATTTTTGGTTATTACTTTCCGACATTTTTAAAATGCCCGCATTAACTAAAGAGCAAAAACAAAAAATATGCATAGAAAACAAGATAGCCATCACAGATATTGCATATTCAATTGAAAGAACTAAAAATGATTGTAAAGATGCAAACCTGAAAATTTTAGAATATAATAAGTCAGGAATAGAAAAATGTCTTAGCTTCAATATAAATAAAATATTTTTTACAAGTAAATTCGTAGAAAAACATTTTAAACAAACATTTTCTGATATACATTTACCTTCATTTATTCTTATTTCTCCTTCACCGGCAGCAAATCTCTATATTGCTGGACTTGATGAATATAAGAATATGATCCTAAATAAAGAAATTAGTTCACCGTATGACTTTCGGTTGTTAAATTATCAAAAGCTGTTGTTGTGATAACTGATAAAGACACAAATATTGTTTACTTCTCTGAGTTACTTAAATCAAACCCGAAATATACTGATACCTGCAAACGGATTACTGATGTCCTTGATGCAAATCATGTAATTTATAAATTTCTGCCATGCACAAAAGATATTTGGGCAAGGGATTATATGCCAATTGAGATTTCTAAAGATAAGTTTATTGAATATAGGTATGATCCGGATTATCTTCAGGGTATAGAAATACGGAGACGGGAAGTCAAAACATATCCCGATATGGTTTGTGATGCATTAAATTTGAAAACAATCAAGACGGATATTATACTGGATGGCGGAAATGTGATAAAATCTTCCCAAAGTGTAATATTGACAGATAAAATATTTATTGAAAATAAGAGATCATACAAATCCAAAGAATTAATCGAAAAACTAAAACAGTTATTTGAAGTTGAAAAAGTAATTATTATTCCCTGGGATATTCCAGAGGAATATGGTCATGCCGATGGAATGTTGCGATTCATCGATGAAAATACTGTTTTTATTAATGGATATTTTGATCATTATAATAAAGACTTTAAAAATAAATTATTCGGGACATTAGATGATAATGGGATCGTTTGTGAAAAATTATCATTTAACGTACCTAAAGCAGATAAAAGAAATTGGGCATATATCAATTATTTGCAGGCAAAAGACATCATTTTGCTTCCAAAATTTGGAATAGATGAAGATGAGCAGGTATTAGAACAGTTTAAAGAACAATTTAAAGAATATGCGGCCAACAATAAAATTATACAATTGGAAATACCGGAAATTGTGAAAAATAATGGCGCTTTCAATTGCATATCATGGAATATACTGGCGGCTTGAAAGACGATCAATAGATGTATTTATCAAAACTCATTAAAATGATATTAGATCACGTTGCAATTTGGACAGATAAATTAGAAACACTGAAAGATTATTACATGAATTATTTTGGTGGAATTCCAAATAAGAAGTATACGAATGAAAAAAAACAATTCAACAGCTATTTCCTGACTTTCAAATCAGGTACAAGACTTGAAATTATGACTATGCCCGATATTAAGAATAATACAAGTGATTTATCAACGGCAATATATAAAGGAATAACTCATTTGGCTTTTGGTGTGGATACGAAGGAAGAAGTTGACAAAAAAGCAAAACAACTTTTAGGCGATGGTTATAAAATAATAAATGGACCAAGAATAACTGGTGATGGTTATTATGAATTTGAAACGCTTGATCCGGATTTTAACAGACTTGAAGTAGCCACAAAAATATAACCCTGACAGCTAATAACAGATCAAATAAAGTTTTTAACAGAAAAATAACCTTAGTACAATGAAGAAAATCATCCTTACTACATTATCTATTCTTTTTACCATAACCCTTTGTTATTCCCAGGATGTGATAACAAAAAAAACGGGTGAAAATATTAAAGTCAAAGTATTAGAAGTTGGACAAACAGAAATAAAATATAAGAAGTTTGACAATAAGGACGGGCCAACGTATATCATTTCCAATTCGGACGTATCGATGATTCTTTATGAAAATGGAACAAAAGATGAATTTAATAAAAAAAGTGAACCCGTCGATTTGGCTTTTTCAAAACTAACCTATGATGAACTTTTTCAAAAAGGACAGGCTGATGCTACTCAATATTACAAAGGATACAAACAAGCCGGAACTGGTGTTTTGCTTGTCGGATTATTATCTCCATCAATAGGATTAATACCTGTTGCTTCCGGTAAATCGCTTCCTACAATAACAGTGGCATTACCATTGGTAGGAATACTCCCAGCTATAGCTGCGTCTGTTACCGGACCGGAAAAAGCTAATTTGAATTATCCTAACGAAGCCTTAATTAATAATTCGGCGTACTATGAAGGTTATGTTAAGAAGGCAAAAAAAATAAAGCAAAGTAAAGTCTGGAATAATCTGGGAATTGCTTTTGGGATAAATTTGTGTGCCATTGCGGCAATAATTGTTTGCAAATAGTAGCCGCATCAAATTGGTAACTTATTTTCAGGTATCATCAGAAAGAAAACGGGCAAATAATTAAAAAATAAAAACAACAGACCATGATAATTAAATCGGGAAACATTTTACTCAGAGAATTTACAGAAAATGATGCCCAAAGGATGGCAGAATTAGCTAACAACGAAAAAATAAGTCAAAATTTGCGTGATGGTTTTCCTCATCCCTATACGCTGAACGATGCTAAAACTTTTATTAAAAATTGCATGAATCAAAATCCGATTACAACTTTTGCCATTGAATATAACGGGGAACATGTTGGAAATGTTGGGTTGATGCCCGGACAAGATGTATACCGGAAATCGGCTGAAATCGGATACTTTATCGGAGAACCTTATTGGAATAAAGGCATTGCTACAATTGCAATAAATCTGATAACAGAATATGGTTTTAAAGATTTGGGACTGGTAAGAATTCATGCCGGAGTATTTGAATACAATAATGCATCGATGCATGTACTGGAAAAATGCGGGTATGAAAGAGATGCTATATTTAAGAAAGCTATCGTTAAGAAAAATTCGATTTGGGATGAATACCGGTATTCGAAAATAAACTTGAATTGCTGAACCAGCCTTAGGATATAATAAACGAACATCATGGAATTTAAAGAAGTAATTGATAAACGGCGAACCATACGGGATTTTCAGGGAAAAGAAATTCCACCGAAGGTTTTAGATTATGCTATCGGAAATGGTTTTAAAGCCCCTACGTATAATCATTTAAGAGAATGGGATTTTATCCTGATCAAAACCCCGGAAGCTAAACTGCAATTGATAGAATCGGAAAATCTGGAAAAGGAAATTGATATTAAAAAACTGGAGAAATTATTCGAAAAGGAAGATGCGGTAAAAAAAGAGATGTATCTGGATGCTATTCCCAAACAAAAAAGAATGATCTTAAAAGCGCCCGTGGTAGTAGTTGTAGCATTTAAGCCCAAAACAAGAGTTGAAATAGCAAAAAGAATTTACGACCTGAATTGTCTGGCATCGGTATGGTGTTGCATCGAGAATTTTCTACTTAGTCTTGCCGAACATGATGTTTACGGAGTAACCTTTATTCCTCAGCATATTGACAAAATCAAAGAAAAATTAAATATTCCCGCTGAACTGGAGGTGGCGGCAGTCATTCCCATAGGTTATAAAACTGATGATGCAATAATTCTGAAACAAAAAACGATTACCATTTCCGAAAGGATACATCATAACCGATGGTAATAAATAGTTATGCTTAATAAATCGAGCTTATAGATTTTTCAAAAACCTCCCGGTAATGCTTTGTTCGCAGGCAACAATATCTTCCACCCTACCCTGTGCAATCAGGTATCCGCCTTTGTTACCACCACCGGGTCCTAAATCAATGACATAATCAGCTTGCAAAATAATTTGCGGATCATGCTCGATAACAATAAGAGTATGTCCTTTGGCAACTAACTCCCTGAAAATGGCAAGCAGGTATTCCACATCGCGGAAATGCAGCCCGGTAGAAGGTTCATCGAGCAAATATAGTGAATGTCCTTTAGCTGTGTTCATTAGTTCGGTGGCAAGGGTGAGCCGCTGGGTTTCTCCTCCCGAAAGTGTATCCAGTGCCTGCCCAAGCTGGAGATAGCCCAGCCCTACCTTTTGAAGCATGGCAAACTGTGCAGCCAGCGTTTTATGCCCGGCGAAAAAATCTGCCGCTTCCTGCATATTCATCTCCAGCACCTGCGCAATACTTTTATCCTGATAAAGACAGGAAAGTACTTCGGGACGGTAACGGCCACCCTGGCAATCGTCGCACACCCGCCATACATCCGAAAGAAAATCCATGCTAACTTTTATCTTTCCACTCCCCTGGCAGGTTTCGCACCAGCCGGCTTTTTCGGTAAACGAAAAATGGTTTTTCCGTAAAGAAAGTCGTTTGGCATCGTCGGTAGCTGCAAAAATATCACGAATATGATCGAAAATACCGGTATAGGTTGCAGGAGTTCCTGTGGAAGAAGAAATTTGTGACTTCTGCCGTACCGCTACAACACGCTGAAAACATTCCAACCCTTCCACCGAAGCACATCCGCAGGTTCTGTTTTTCTCTTTTGAAGCATACAAAACATCGTAAACGAGGGTGGATTTTCCACTGCCGGAAACGCCGGTTATCACGACCATTCCCCCAGAAGGAATTTTTACATCTATATTTTTTAGATTATTGGCATTGGCTTCGCGGATAACGATGCCCAGCTGCAAATTTACTGATGTGCCAGATTTCAAAGATATTTTTTCGTTAAGATATTTTGCAGAAACAGAATCCGGATGAATTTTAATCATTTCCGGGCTACCTTCGGCAATGATTTTTCCACCATTTCGTCCGGCACCAGGTCCAAGTTCAATAACATGATCAGCGGCAAGAATAACTTCTTTGTTATGTTCAACGATGACGATGGTATTTCCTAACTGCTGCAACTGACGGATAATCTTCATCAGTTGCGAAACATCCGAAGGATGCAAGCCTACCGTTGGCTCGTCCAAAACATAAGTGATGCCGGTAAGCCCGTTGCCAAGCTGGGCAGCAAGACGTACCCGCTGGGCTTCCCCGCCCGAAAGAGAATGGGCGCTACGACGCATGCTAATGTAAGATAATCCAAGGGATTGAAGATTTTCAAGTCTGCGGATAATTTCCTGACAAAGAGTTTGAGAAAGTTGCTTTTGCGAACCCTGCAAATGGGAAGGAAGATGATGGAAAAAAGTAAGAGCTTCTTCCACCGGATAAGAAGCTAATTCAGCAATATTAATTCCATCAAAAATAAATCGAAGAGACTCTCTCTGCAACCTTGCGCCGTTGCATTCCGGGCAATTCACTTCCTTCATCAGCGAAAGCATGCTTTGCCCGCGATGATCGGCATGTTTGCGGTCATATTCTTCTTCCACCAAAGTGGTAAATCCCGGCCATTTTCCATGAAAATGATGCTCCCCGGTAGTATTGTTCCTCTTGAAATTCCATGTAATTTCATACTCCTCTTCTCCGGTACCATACAAAGCAACCTGCCTTTCCTTTTCCGAAAGTGCATTCCATGCTTTGGAAAAATCATAACCAAATTTCCGGCCAACAGTTTGAAGTGTTGCTATATATTGTCCGTAAGGATCACCATAAAACTTGCCGGTTTTGGTACCGTCCATTGCACCATCTACAATGGATTTCTCCGGATGTGTAATCAAAGACGCCGGATCGCAAACGATTTTTACGCCAAGTCCTCCACAACACTTACAAGCACCGGATTGATGATTAAATGAAAACATGGACGATAAACCGGCACTTTCTCCTTCAACCGTCTGGGCTACCCTTGAATACAGCAGACGATAAAGATCGTAAATACCTGTAAGAGTGCCTACCGTAGAACGAGGATTGACGTGCAATTCACGCTGGCCGATGGCAATAACGGGTGTTAATCCCGACACTTCTTCAAAATCAGCCTTGTTTTGCATCCCCATCTGCGAACGCAGGTAAGGCGAAAAGCTTTCCATAAAACGGTTCTGACCTTCGGCAAAAAGGGTGTCGAAGGCAAAGGATGACTTCCCGCTCCCGGAAACGCCGGTAAGTACAGTAATCTTGTTATGAGGAATAGTAATATCAATATGCTGAAGATTATGGGTGGTAATGCCGGTAAACTTCAACTGCTCCAAAGCCGGCTCTTTTCTTTTTTTATCAGAAAAAACAGGTGACAACGGAGGAGAAAAGTATCGTTTTAAAGCCTGACCCGTTAAAGACTTGTTGCAGGCTGCAATCTCATCCGGTGTCCCGGAAACGACTACTGTGCCGCCTTTTCTGCCACTACCGGGACCTAAATCTATTACATGATCGGCAGCAGCTATCATTCCAAGATGATGTTCAATCAGAACGACTGTATTCTGCTGGTCTGCAAGAGCATGTAGAGCCTGCAATAAACGGCTCACATCTGCCTGGTGTAGTCCGGTGGTAGGTTCGTCGAGAATATAAAGTGTATGCGCCGACTGCGGCCTGGCCAATTCAGAAGCCAGTTTAATCCGTTGCGCCTCGCCACCACTAAGCGTGGACGAACGCTGTCCCAAGCGTAAATAGCCCAATCCAAGGGCATCCATTGTTTTGACATAACGGAAAATCTTCGGCTGGTCAGTAAAAAAATTACAGGCTTCGGACACTGACATATCGAGAATCTCCGAAATATTTTTCCCTTTATAGCCAACAGCAAGAGTGTCGTTGCCAAAACGCCGTCCATTGCATTCTTCACAAAGTATCTCCACATTGCCCATAAAGTGCATCCCTACTTCCTGATAGCCTGCTCCCTGGCAGCTTTCACATCTTCCGCCTGTAGTGTTAAAAGAAAACATCCCTTTTCCCAGATTTTTGGCTTTAGCCTCCGGCAGAGAAGCAAAAAGGTCGCGAATGTAATCGAACATACCAGTGTAAGTTGCAGGATTACTTCGTGGTGTACGCCCGATAGGCGACTGGTCAATGGTAATTACCTTGGAAATATTTTCCCAACCGGTAATGGAACGGAATTTCCCGGGAAGTTCCCTGGCTCCATGCAACTTGTTACGCAGAAAATTTCCAAGAATTTTTATGGTAAGTGTAGATTTACCAGCCCCTGAAACTCCGGAAACTACATTCAGCGCTTCCAGTAAAAAACGCACATCGATATTTTTCAGGTTGTTTTCTTCCGCACCTTTTATTTCGAGCCAGCCATTTCCCTGGCGGTGTTTGGCTGGTATTTCTATCTTTTCCAAACCTTTATAAAAAGATAACGTACGGCTTTTGTGTATTTCTGATTCAGGAAGGTTATTTATTTCCGTTGCCGGAAGATTTAATAGCACCTGACCGCCGTCATCGCCGGCAGCAGGACCGATGTCAATCAGCCAGTCGGCATGTTGGATAAAAGCTTCCTCATGTTCCACCACCATGACCGTATTACCCTTATCGCGAAGTCCTTCCAGCACTTCTATCAAACGATTGGTATCGTGGGGATGCAAACCAACAGAAGGTTCATCAAAAATATAAAGCAAACCCGATAAGCCTGTCCCAGCCTGGGTAGCCAGCCGAAGACGCTGGGCTTCGCCACCCGATAGAGTTGTTGACTCACGGTCAAGGGAAAGATATTCCAATCCCAGCCTTTTCAACAAATCTATTATCTTGTTCATCTGATAGATTACCGGCCAGGCCACTTGTTTCTCCTGTTCATTAAAAACCAATTCGTTAAGTACCTGCTGCAACTCATCCAATTGCAAAGCAGCAAGATCGGCAATGGAATAGCCATGAATCTTTACCGAAAGGGCATTATCATTCAGCCGGGTTCCGTGGCAGGCATTGCATTTTACCGAACGCACAAAACGCAGTATGTTTTTGTTCCGGTCGCGTTTAAGGATGGTTTCCATCACCGGAAGGATCCCTTTGTAATAGCCGGTTTCGCGAGGTTTTGCAGTAATGCCAGTCCACCGCATACGCGACTCAAGGGTATGTTTTCCGTAAGGTATCTCAATTTTGTCGCTACCATACCAAATAATGTTTCTCTGTTCCGGCGTAAGATCTTTCCAGGGAATATCGGCAGAGAAACCCTCGGCATGGCAAACCTGATCCAAAACATCCATTGTAACCTGTGAATAAATGATGTAGCCGTTGGAAGCCGTTATCACCATGCAACTCTGGCGAAGACTCTTATTTTCGTCGGCAACGATCAGTTCCGGATCCAGACGGTCTTCCACACCCAAACCATTGCATACCGGGCATGCCCCTGCCGGGGAATTAAAGGAAAAAAGGCTCCTTTCTATCTTAAAATCACGTACATTCTCTGTTTTTCCCAAACGGGCAAAAAGCAGACGAAGCATGTCGTAAAGTCCGGTAATGGTTCCGGCAGTAGAACGGGGATTTCGCATCAGCGATTTCTGGTCAATGGCAATGGCAGGCTGCAATCCACGGATGCTCTCCACAGCCGGGCGTCTCATCTTGCCCATCCATTGCAATGCATAAGAAGAAAAAGAACCGAGATATCGATTTTCGGCTTCGCGATAGATCACGTCGTACACCAAAGAGGACTTTCCCGAGCCAGACACGCCGGTAACCAGTATCAGTTTATTCTTAGGAATATCAATACTAACCGATTTCAGATTGTTTTCCGAAGCATTGCGGATGCGAATGAGATTGTTTTGTTCCATGAGGCAAATTTCGTTAGAAAAAGTTTATCTGTGTTATTTTTTTATTGATGAATGACCATTAGTGATTGACGATTGGATGGCATAAATTTCTTTAAAAAAATCAGGTTGATATATTTGAAAACATTTTTGTCCGATAATTTTTTTGTAGGGCTAAAGCCCAATGTTTACTGTATTTTACTAACACCAGGCTTAAGCCTGGTGTTATAAATCGTAATTATTTAAAGGACTTTAGTCCGAATACTTTAATCGGACAACAGTAATTTGAAAATAAAAATATTGTATTTTAGCTGATGAAATAACAGATTTGCATGGCCAGATACGGGTTTTGTCATGAATTGGACAACGCATAAGATACTGAAAAATAAAGTTTAAATTTATTTACCAATTTTTTAAAAAATACAACAACAATTATGGACTTGAATATTAAGGCTGTTTTTCCCGGAAAATACATACAGGGTCAGGGTGTTCTTAAGGATTTACCCAATTTGATCGGATTGTTTGGCAAAAAAGGATTGATAATCGCTTCGCCATCGGCAAAAGAAAAAATTCTTCCACTTTATGGGAACGATATGAATTCAATACAGGTGGAACGATTCAACGGGGAATGCTGTGAAGAGGAATTAAACCGTATAGCCAACCTGATAAAGAAGAATAAGATAGATGTGGTTATTGGAATGGGTGGCGGAAAAACGATAGACACGGCAAAGATATCAGCCGATAGAGCGGGTATTCCTGTAATAATAGTGCCCACCATTGCTTCCACCGATGCACCATGCAGTGGTTGTGCTGTTACCTATACAAATGAAGGTGTTTTTAAGTCAGTTTATTATCAAAAAATGAACCCTTCCATAGTGCTGGTTGACATGAATGTGATTGCTGCTGCGCCGGTACGTTTTCTTGTTTCTGGAATGGGAGATGCACTGTCCACATGGTTTGAAGCCAGATCATGCGAACGGACTCAATCCAAAAACGAATGCGGTGGGCTAAGCACAAGAGCCGGACTTTATCTGGCAAAAGCTTGCTATGAAACGTTGCTGAAATATGGAGTTCAGGCCATGAGGGACAATGAAGCGCACCTTGTTTCGCCGTCGTTGAATTATATTACGGAAGCGAATATCCTGCTTAGTGGAATAGGTTTTGAAAGCAGCGGCCTGGCGGCTGCCCATTCCATCCACAACGGACTAACTGCATTGGAAGAAACCCATTCTTTTTATCATGGCGAAAAAGTTGCTTTTGGCGTATTGGCCGGGTTACAACTTACCAATGCACCTGCCGAAGAAGTTGAAGTGGTGTTTTCCTTTTGCGAAAAAGTAGGGCTACCCACCACATTTGCAGATATTGGCATTCAAAATACAAGCAGGGATTATCTTATGAAAGCTGCAGAAAATGCGTGTACTCCCGATTCGGCTATACATCACGAAGAAGGAAAGATTACGCCTCAAAAAGTTCTCGATGCCATGATAAAAGCCAATGCTTTGGGTAACGCAAGGAAAGTTGCTCTCTGTTGATGCTGAAAGTTTCATGGTGTTTTATCAATTAGTGCTCGAAAATAGTGCTGAAGTATTCACTGTTTTCAGATTTTAAGGAAATGAGATTTTAGCTGCTCTAAACTAAAATTTACTAATCATTTCACTAATTATTTCATATTTTTACACCGAAATTTTAACAACCTTTATTTATGAAAAAAACACTACTCATTTTCTCGTTATTTATCGTTTGTATCCCTTTATTTAGCCAAACGGTTGATGTAATTACTGCCGAAAAAGCTGCTTTGCAAAAGATTGCTGGCACTGCTCAAAAGAATATTACCATAGGGCAACCCGACACGTATTATTACAATGGTGATACTCCTTTGTTTTACTTTTTTCGGTTAAGCCCATCCGGATATGTGGTTGTGGCTGCCGATTACCAGTTGCCGCCCGTGATTGCTTATTCCTATAACAACAATGCAGATCCGGAAGGGCAACTGCTTCAACTGTTGCATTCGGATATCCAATTTAGGATGCAGGCGCTTCCACAGTTACCGGCTACCATAAAAGCAAAAAGGAAAGCTGCCTGGGAGACTCTCCTCAACCAAAAACAGTTTCCAAAAGCAGAAGAGACCTTCTTGTTGAAAAGCAACTGGCATCAGGATGCGCCGTATAACCAGTTTTGCCCCCTCGATCCCCAGAATGGAAGCCGCAGCATTGCCGGTTGCCCGGCCGTTGCCATGGGACAGATTGTAAATTACCATCAGACCACCAATGGCGTTACCTTTTCGGATCTGGATGATTATTACCATAATTATGATGGCCGCAAGTATTGGATAGACAACGATTATGTCGCTCTTGATTTCCCCTCTTTTCCTATGCTGAATGCGTATCTGGATACCCTCGAAACGCACTACCTCAATCAACAAAATCTTACTAACGACGACATGGCGGCAATGACTTTTGCTTGTGCTGTGGCTGCCAAACAAGTATTTACTTCTTCAGGTTCGGGTACATTTGGCGTAAGCCAAGCTCTGGATGCTTATCTAAAATTTAATTTTTCAACTGCAAAGTTGCTTACCGACAGCGATACCAATGTCTATGCGCACATGGCTGAAAATATTGAAAATGCTCTTCCAGTACATCTTGCGGTGGTAGATCCGGCCTGGAGCTCAGGGCATAATGTAGTGGTAGACGGACATAATGCTGATAATTATTTCCATTTAAACTTTGGCTGGGGAGGTTATTCCAATGGCTGGTACCTCCTACCCGACGAGTTTCCTTACGGATTGACGGTACTGGAAGGCGTTGTTGTGGATATTGTGCCAAACAATGTGGGCATTTCTAAAATGGAAAAACAAGCTTTTCACCTGTTTTCCAATCCGGCTCATGAAATCATTTATCTGGATTGTCCGGAAACAACAAAAATCAAAATTGAAATTCTTAATTCCTGCGGGCAACTTTGCTATAGCACGGAATGCACAGAGCAACATTTTTCTATGGATATTTCCGGTTTAAAAAACGGAATGTATATCGTACGGATGGAAAATGCCAGAGGCTCTTTTATTCAGAAAATAATTAAATATTAAAATAGCCTGGAGTTTGGGGTTAGAAAGGTATTTTTTTCAACTCCAAACTCCCAGCTCTAAACTATAAAAGTATCGCTAATGCAGCATCATAAACGGGTTCGTCTACAATTTCAGGAACCTGCTGCGTATAAAGCACTTTAGCATTTTCATCCAAAACAATTACCACCCGAGAAAGCAGATGTGCCAGCGGGCCATCAGTAATTTCCAAACCATAGTCTTTTCCGAATTTTCCGGTAGCAAAATCGGAAAGAGTGATTACATTTTCAATGCCTTCGGCGCCACAGAAACGTGCCTGGGCAAAGGGCAGATCGCGTGAGATGCACAGCACTTTAGTGTTGATTAGTCCGGCTGCTTTTTTATTGAAGTTTCTTACCGAAGCGGCACAAGTTTCGGTGTCAAGGCTCGGAAAGATATTCAGGACAAGCCTTGTTCCTTCGAAGTCCTTTAAAGAAACTTTGGAAAGGTCATTTTTTATCAGCTCAAAGGCGGGAGCTTTTACGCCAACATTTGGTAATTCGCCCGAAGTATGTATCGGGTTTCCTTGTAAGGTAATTGTAGCCATTTTATCTTTTTTAATTTAAATTAGTAGAATATTTTTATCACTATAGATAACAATATTCGCAAAGAAAATGTTTAGCACAGCCTGATTTTTTCCCGGAGTTATTTAGCCCAACCGGTAAGTATCGTTCCGTTTATAACCCCGTTTTTTATGTTTAAAACTTCTTGTTTAATACTATCGGGAATAAGTGTTTCAAAATTGTGGTAAGGAGCAATATCCACGCCATTGCTGGCGAGATCGTATTGAAGAGTTTGTCCTCCATGAAACTGCCCGTTATGGATGCTGGTAATTTCCGAAAGAATCGCTACATCAAGCCGCTTCATACAGGAGGTAAGAAGGTTAGATCCAGCCTGTGGGATGGAATAGAACTGATCGGTATCCACCCCTATTCCGGTTTTGGAAGCCTCTTTCACTTTATACAAGGCTCCATTTCCCGTTTTGCCGGCACATGCAAATATTACTTCTGCTCCCCGCTGAATCAGACTGTCGGCTATATGTGCGCCTTGTAAAGTATCGGTAAAATTAGTAGCATTAGCGCCGGAAACCGATACTGCCTGGCCGTATTTTGTATTAAAATAGTCAACCCCTTTGGTAAAACTTACGGTAAACTGTTGTATTTCGGGAATATCAGGTCCCCCGACATAACCTACTGCCGGATTGACCGGATTTTTATGCCATGCTTGGTAAGCTGCCAGAAAACCACAGGGAAAAGATGCCTGGTCAACTTTATAGGTAGCGCAAACCACATTTTCAGGAACAGTTTCATACGAATAATCAAGGATGATAAACTTCGTCTTTGGATTGGAGGAAGCTGCCACGAGAGTGGCTTCTGCAGCATCATAACCAAGGGTAATGATCACATCAAATTTATTATCGGTAAAGTACTTGATATTGCTTGCAAGCAAAGCAATGTCGCTGCATTCCTTTACTTCATATTGGATGGGGATAGCTTCGGCAGCAGCTTGCAGCCCGGCAATAGCCTGCTCATTAAATCCTCCGTCGTTTAAGCCTCCCAAGCCGCTTACTAACCCGATTTTTAATGATGAATCGTCCGACTTTTTACAGGAAGGCATTATGCCTAAAATTAGCAATACCAACATTAGCAATACTAAAGAATTCCTTTTCATAGAAGTGTGATTTTTGTTGTTTTATTTAAGTTCCCATTATAATTTTTCGTTCATAAAATAGAATCTGATAGGTTTTCTAAAATTTGATTTTTTATGAATAAAAGTAATCTCCAACAAGGTTTAAATCCAGGTTTAAAATTTCTAAATCATATCGTTTATTTAGTCCATCCGGTAGATATCGTTCCGTTGATGATCCCGGCTTTAATATCCAAAACATTTTGTTTGATGCTGTCGGGTATAAGTGTTTCAAAATCGTGGTAAGGGGCAATATTCACGCCCTTGCTGGCGAGGTCGTATTGAAGAATTTGTCCGCCATGGAACTGCCCATTATGGATGCTGGTAATTTCCGAAAAAATAGATTCATCTTGCCGTTTCAAACAGGAAGTCAATAGGTACGGTCCAACCTGGGGAATGGTATAAAACTGGTCTGCATCCACTCCAATCGCTATTTTGGAAGTTTCTTTAATTTTATACAAGGCTCCATTTCCTGTTTTGCCGGCACAAACAAAAAGTACTTCGGCTCCCCTTTGAATAAGACTGTCGGCTAAATGCGCACCCTGAATTGTATCGGTGAAATTGCTGGCATTAGCGCCGGAAACCAGCACCGATTTATGGTACATGGTATTAAAATACTCAACCCCATTGGTAAAACTTACAGTTAGTTGCTGTATTACGGGAATATCAGGACCTCCGACATAACCAACTGCCGGATTGGCCGGATTCCTTTGATATGCCTGGTAAGCTGCCAGGAATCCACAGGGAAAAGAAGCCTGATCAACCTTATAGGCAGTACAAACCACGTTTGCTGGTACAGTTTCGTACGAATAATCAAGGATAATAAATTTTGTGTTTGGAAACGATGTTGCCGCATTCAAGGTTGCTTCAGCCGCATTGTATCCAAGAGTAATGATCACGTCGAATTTTTTATCGGTAAAATATTTGATATTGCCTGCAATCTCAGACGGATCGATGCTTTGTTTTACTTCCCATTCAATGGGTACAGCTTTGGCAACAGCTTCCATCCCGGCTACAGCCTGCTCATTGAAGCTCCCATCTTTCAGGTCGCCTAAACTGGTTACCAATCCAACTTTCAGCTTTGGAGAATCATCTGATTTTTTGCAGGATGACATACCAACGGAAAGCATTAACACGAATACAAGCAATACTAAAGATTTCGTTTTCATAGAAGTTCGATTTTTGTCGTTTATATTAATTTAATTTAAGATGTCAATATTATTTTAATTTGGTAAAAATAAAAAAAACATGAACTTATAAATTTTATTTTTTTTACAAAATTTGAGATACTATCCTACAACCATTTATGGGATGGATAATAATAAGTCAATCATTTTGGCTATAGCCCATGAAAAAGAAAATGTGGTTATAGCTCCAATTTGTTTGTTTTTCAGGTTCCATTGGCTAAAGTCAACAACAATAAGTCCTCAGAAATACAAGGGATAAAATCTGACTTTACCTTTATCGCTGCATTCTACCGTAGGAAATGGAAATTTGATAAAACCAATGGTATTGAACAATATCTTCAAGGCTCCCGAGCGGGTTTTGATGTGCGTAAGATCAATATCGCCCGAAAGGTAGAACTGCCGGTGTCGTTGGAAACGGGGTATGATTTTTCCGTCGTTTTCGTCGGGATTGCTACTGGCACCGGTCATTCCTTCGGCTCCATATCCCACGGCAATATTAAGCCATTTTGGAAAATGGTTTTCCTTTGGCAGAAAAGAATAAATATTGGCCGATAGCCAGTAGGTTTGTCCGTTATAATCTTTAATCATATTTTCCGCTAAATTGCTACCCAACTGGTCGGGACGATAATCGGAATATTTGGTCTGATGGAAAGAATATTTGAGCAAAACCCGCTGTTCGTTCCAGGCAAGCTGTTGCCCTACAAACAATGCCGAACCAAGGGTATTCGCCGTAAAATCGCCTACCGAAAAGCCCCATTCCGACGAAAAACCATCGAGGATTTCGATGATGGTAAGATAGGAAAAGCCAAGGCCACCCCCATAAAGCGCCGATTTCTTCTGATCGACTCCCGCCCAGCGAAAGGTTTCGAATCCAACCTTACTGATGTAGTACGACGTGGTGGCATGCCCGCACTTATCCATTTGCAGCCATTCGCCGTTATCGTTAAAAAAATGAAAATTCGATTGTGGATAATCGCTGTACCATAAACTATACAAACCCGCCATAGACGTAGCCCATAATGCCCCTTCGGTAATCAGTACACCATTTAACCGCTTATGATTGATGCCCAAAGTATCGTTCTGTGCCGGTGCAACAAATGTCAGCAGGGAAAGGATAATCAGTAAAATGGTTTCGTTAATTATTTTCAATGGCCTTTTCTTTTTTTCGGTTTCATTAAAAATTTATGTTCCTCCCCTTTCAGCAGGCGGCCGATATTTTTACGATGTGTTATCGGCACAAATATCCCTACCATAAACGAAAAGATAATGAGGGAAAGATGTTGCTGATGCAGAAGAAATGTTTCGATAAATGGGAAAGTGATAGCTGCAACTATCGAACTCAGCGAAATGTACTTCCACGGGATATAAACAACAATAAAAATACCGAGTGCGATAAAAAAAGCGACCGGAAACAACGCAATGAGTATTCCAACCAGCGATGCTACACCCTTACCGCCTTTGAAACCCACATAAACGGGAAAAATATGCCCAATTACCGCAACAACTCCCAGCAAAATCTGGTAATTGATTAAATAGTTTGATTCCAAAGGCAGTGAGCTACCAAAATATCTCGCCAGTATAACGGCTAACCAGGATTTAAAAATATCGAAAGCCAATACCGGAATCCCCGCCCCGGCGCCTAAAACGCGGATAGTGTTGGTTGCACCTGCATTACCACTTCCCTGCGTCCGCACATCAACGCCATAGAATATCCTGCCTATCCATACGGCGGTAGGTATTGAACCTAAAAGATAAGCAACAACAATTCCCAAACCAAGCTTTATCATTGATTTCTGTCAGTTAATGATTAAAGATAAACCGCTGGAATTCTATTCCATGTTTTAGACATTCCATGTTTTGAAGGTTTTAAATATCTTCATCGCTTTTGCAAATATAGAACATCTTTAATTTATGTTTTGCAAACACTACTGATGCGTTAAAATTAATCACAAAATAAATCGTATTGTTCTTTCACATTTTGATTGACTTGTACCTCGGTAAGCAGTTCCTTAACTGAAGTTTTATCGAAAGCAGATATTCCCAAAATTTGCATTATTTCGTAAACCGACAAGTTGGTTTTGAGTGAATGCTTGATATATGCTACAATCAGATAAGTGCAGATAGCCACCCATATATGAATGTTTACTGCATTTTCTGAGTGCCCCCATAATCTTTTGATGGTGAGATTCTGCTTTATCCATTTGAAAAACACTTCTATTTGCCATCGATTTTTGTATAAACGTGCAACTTCAAGGGCTGATATGTCAAAATTGTTGGTTAAAAACACGAGCAATAAGGCTTTTTCTTGGTCGTAATATTCAACAAGCCGAAAGTTCTCCGGGTAAAGTTTTTTAGACTTATACCCATTAAGTTTGATGGTTTTATCACTTCTTAACCCCGATGAGTCATCAATATTGAAGTTTCTTTCGATTTCAATATAATTGAGCGATATTTTTGCTCTGGTTACAAAATATGCCCCTACTTTATGGATATTGTACAATGCGAGAAAATCGACATAAGCCTTATCCATCAAATAAATAGCATTAGGGATTGGAATGATCTCATCAAGTGCGTTGCTGTCATGGTATTTACCATCGGTAATAAGGATAAAGGTCGGTATGCTTCCCCGCAAATCAAGCAAGGTATGGACTTTTATTGCACCCCGTGAGTATTTTCCATGTGCCCATTGGAACAACTTGATGCTAAGCGATATCGTCGTCGAATCTAAAGCAAACACATCATTGTCAATATCGATATTGGGGATTGGGGTATCTTGATAAAGAGGTCTTACCAGTTTTATCAGATACTCTCCAAAATCAGCAAATATGTGCCAATTACGATTTTCATTTGCCCGCGATAAAGTTGATTGTTCAACATGTTGCTTAATACCCAAATGATAGAGCTTCTTCTTGTGAACTTTCAGACATAAACAAATATCACGTAATGAATTAAGAGAAGTCAGTTGACCAAAGAAAAGTTGTAAAAACTGGTTCCAACAATTCAAATTTCTGATCCTGTGATCACCATTATACCGATTTACACATTTTTCAAACTCATACCTGTTGACAAATTGTAAAAGCTGGGCAAATACATACTTACCTGAATTCATAATCATGCACTTAAAAAAGTGCAAAACTACAGGTCAATTCAAATCAAAAAATCAAAGAACGATTATATTTGTTTTTATATCAATTATTTACAACTAATTTTAAAAAGTTAACGCATCACTAGTGTTTTGCAAACATGAAATGTCTTTTAAATCGTAATTCGTAATTCGTAATTCTCAATTCCCTTCATTTACCGACTGCATCTTACGCATAAACTGTATCCTTTTTTCGGGTGTGGAAACAATATATTGGTACGAGGGTTCATTTTCCTTGCCTTTGATGGTACGTTTATCTTCCTTGGTTCCGATTAAAATATTATTAAAATCGTTGTTGGATGAAATAGCCTGGAGCAGCGAATTGCTGTAGTTGAAATAATACCAAACCTTAGGACTTATCTCCAGATAAATGTTAATGATGTCGCCGGTACGCCGTTTCACCAATTCCACATAGCCGTTCATGTATTTGTTTACCGGTGTTTTGCCGATATTGCCTATACCGATGGGTCCGTAGGAAATATAGGATTTGGTGCGGGCATTCCATTGAAATTTTATGTCGGTGAACACCAAGGTATGATTCAACCCGGAAGGAATTTTCCGGTACGATCCATAAAGGTTCATTTCGTTAGTAAGCTTAAAAGCTTCGTCCACGCCAACCATATTTACCAGGGCCTTGGAATACAAATCGCCCGAAAGGTTGACTCCTTTCAGGTTGGCCGTTTTAAGGTCTTCCTGAAGCTTTTCCAAGGCATTATCCGAGAAATAAAAATCCATGGCAAGTACCGTTTCGAGTGTAGTGGAATCGGGAATAATATAATGAGTGAACCGGCCAAAACTGAACAATTTCAATTGCTCCAGGTCGCTACCCAGGTTAAGCGTTCCTTCCCCCGTGAGTATGCATTTTTCCTTATTCAGGCAAAGGTAATTATCGCCAATTTTGGGATCATTGAGTCTGGCAGGTGTAGAGATACGGTAAGCGTTAGTTGCTTTATTAAAGTCAATCACTCCCGTAGCATTTAGCAGCGAAGTATCGTTATAATAACGGGGAAGCGAGCAAAATGCAGGGTAAGCCACCCCGTCGGCAGGCGAAAACATCAGGGAAGCATACAACTTCTGCCGGTCAACACCACGGATCTGCGCATTGATGGGCAATTGGATATTCTTGGGATTGACTTCCGCTTCAAATTTTACCCAGCTTCGTTTATTGTTGTCACAATCGTGATTTATCATAAAATAGCCATCGAAATTCAGAAAATCCTTGGAGGTGCTCATTTTAATATTCCCTTTAAAACTGAACTCGGGACTCAATGAAAAATTGGCCGAATCGGAAATTCGTGCCGAAGCGATGGTTTGGTTTATGTCGGGATCAACGGAAATATTTTCAAAATAAATCGGTTGCATCGTCCCGTTTTCATCAAAATAATTGTAGTAGCCTTTGGCAAAATAGCTGTGTTTTGTGTAAATATTTACCTCGGCATTGTAGATATTATGAGCTTTGTTGGTGGTATTGGCAATGATGATGGCATCGTCCAATGGTTTCATCTGGGCATTTTTCAAAATCGTAACCTTACCATCGGTAGGAAAAACGGCAGCATCGGCAACCTTGATAAGTTTCACATCTTCGGCATAAATAACGTTTTCTTTCAGGTTATACCGTGCTTTCAGGCAGTAAAACTTGATGGAATCCTGCTTGGGATGGGTGGAAACAAACTCCGAACCATGCAAATCGAGGTCTATCAGTTGGCTGGGAGTCATACTTTCGATATTCGGAATTTTTTCGCTGATGTTGTTGATCAGTTCAATCTCTTCTTTTTCCATAAACCAGTCCAACTGATCCATATAACAGTAGTAAAGATTGGCCGGAAATTCCACTTTCGTGCTGTTGCCTTTGGTACGGAATTCACCTTTTCGCTGATCGAAATCAATATGCCCATGCGAGAAATGGGTAGCCATGGCCATTTCTTTTAAATCGAAGGTATTCAGTTTAAAGAAAACCGAATCGGTATCAAACGTGTGATATTTAAACACAAAACTATCGGATTTCAGATCGGCTTCTTTAAGCTTAGCAAAGCCTTCACCCGTCAAACCGTTGCCGGATAACGTAAGTTTGCCGTCGAGCAGGGTTTGCCCGTTGTACATGCTGAAACTTTTATCTTTTTTATTTCTAACCGCAAACAGGTCGTCGGATATTGTCCAGTGAGCCGTGGCATCTTCGGCATACACCATGGGAAATTCGACCTTAGCCATCTGTTCTTTGATTTCGAACTTTTTCAAATCAGCATTCAGCGAATCGGGATAGAATAAAAACTTGTCGGATGCAGAAACGGAGGTCAGGTAATTCAGCGTTCCGCTTCCAATAAATCCCTGGTTGCTCAGGCTGATTTCGGCAAAGAAAGTACCTTTTCCATTGTAAACCGGCTCGCCTTTTGCAGGAAGTTTTTTTACAAACCCAAGCGAATAATCGGATTGTACCTTAAGCGGCTCGTCGAGGTTAGGAAAAATACCACCCGAAACAAGATAGCCTTTAAATTGCAAAGCATCGGTAGTAAAATTAGCTAAACTGTCGATGGTAAACGGATTGACATGGTAGAAGAATTTTTCCTTTTTATACGCACCGTTTTGTATCGTTGGCTTGTCGTAAAAGGCAAACGATTCGATTTTGCTGTTAAAGGTCGGATAGCGCGGAAACGATTTCAGGCTCGATTTGTTATCGGGCGAATCTATCAATAATTCACCGCTGAGGTCGGCAATGGCCGTCTTGACTTTCACCAGCGGAAAAGCTCCGTGCCTGTCCCTTTCCCTGCCGTGAACCTGGAAGGTGAGCGAATCAACGGTGGGAAGGTTTAGTTTAAATTTATCGTATTCAAAGGAAGATTCATGGGAATAAAAATCAAAGAATCCGGCATGTACCAGACCGGTAAACACGAAATCCCTGTTTTTCTTCATCATGATTTGCTGGTTGGCGGGATAGATAAACACTTTCTGCGAATCGCTCAAAGCTACCAGCGGAACTCCGCGAATGGTCATGTCGAAATTGGAAAGATTGAGTGTGGCATTGGGTTGTTTATACACCGATGAATTAAATTTTATCACATCATAATCCATTTTCCCGGCACGCGCTTTCAGATAATCAAACAGTTTAGGCTTTATCAAAACCTTATCCGTTTCAAAGTTGTAGATGATAAAACCGTTGTTGGCAAGATTCAGAAGCATGGCCTGAACATTGGCAATGGATAAATTCATATAATCGGACAGTTCGTAACCAAAAAAATCGGAAGTCCCGAATTTGGATGAATAATTGGCTAAAACAAACAAGGGATTGATTTCGTCCATTCCCTGTAATTTATCAAAGCGGTAAGCCGAATAATAATTACTCGATTCAAAGGCAACCCTGCTCGTATCGTTTATTCCCTGAGTCATCCGGAAATCAATGGTTTGTTCGCCAATTTTCCAGTTTAGTTCCTCACAATACACATCTAATTTATGATAGGAATCAAAAAAAGGTGTAATTGCCGAATTCACATTGTTGCTTGTAAGCAAAAGTTCCTTTTTAGGAACCAGGTATCTCATAGTCAATCCCGAATGGTAAATGGAATCGTTTTCAAAATAAATGCTTATGGATGCACGCTCCGACGAAATTTTATCTTCCCGTATCAGAAAACGGTTGGCAAGAATATTGGCAGCAACAGCATTGTCCTTGATAAAAATAAGCTTTGCCACGTCGTTGTTTTTGCCCGATCCTATGATTTTTGAGCCTTCCATGGCAAAGCCGCCCTGGTAATCTATATTTTCAACAAGATTATGGATCTGGAGATAGTGATCATAAGATTCGAAACGGGGATAAGTGGCCGTTTCCTTGTTATTTCCTCCGGACATTACTTTTTCTTCAAGTTTTCCTAAAATAGGTTTTTCAAAAAAAGCCGTGTTGGAAAATAAGACGGAATCAGCATCAAAATAATTAAGATTTAAACTTATATGGTAGAAATCAAGCGTAGCAAACACTTTCTCCATCCCGACCCGGCTCCAGTTTATCGTTCCACCCTGCCCGTTCCAATTATTTTTTAAAGGCGTAAAAATACCTTTCGTATGATAAACAACCGAGCTATCGTTGTTGGCAACACAAATCAAATCGAGCGAAGGAAAAACAACCGTTGGAATGCTGTCGCACTGAAAATAAAAGTCCGTAGTCCTGAACTTCCAGGAAGTAGCGCGCGTTTGAAGCAAACAATGGTTGATAAGCAGATTATGAGATGTTTCAAGGTAATTCTGAAACTGATTATAATTCTTGCCGGAAATAATTTTATTCAAGCCGGTATTCCAGGCATTAAAACTCTCGGAGGATTGTCCTGAGTTTACAAAATCGATAAATACAGCCAGGAATGATGCAAACTGAGGATATGGCTTCATTCTGTTTTGTAACATCATGTTGCACGTCGAATACGTTTTCGCGCGCTGCGAAGAAGTAATTTTATCACTTTTCCATAAGGCGGTAAAATTTTGCAGAATCTTTTCAGCATCGGATTTGTTGGCAGGATTGACCTTGCCAAAAATTACAGTCATTTCGTCGATAAACTTGACAGAATCCGGCGAAAAGCTTTTTATATCCTGGGCAAAAAGCGTCGCTAACGGAAAAAAAAGAACAAAAAACAAAAGAATAAATTGCCTTTTAATCATATCTTTCCGGTGCTGGAATTGGATTATCAGAATTAAATTAACGGATGGATGTAAACATTACGGCCGCCCAATCATTTTTTAATTTGTTACTGGCAAATCTTAAACCATGTTCCGCCGCTTCATTGCATATTACCGGAATATCGGCTTCATAAAAACCGCTCATCAGCAACAGTCCGTTATCTGCAAGGCAATGACGATATTTTTCAATGTCATTCAGCAAAATATTCCGGTTGATATTGGCTAAAATGATATCAAATTTCTTTCCGCCAAGCGAAGTCGCATCTCCCTGGAAAACATTGATATTGGTAATGTTGTTTTTCTTAACGTTTTCGATGGAATTTTGGTAAGCCCATTCATCATTATCAATGGCTTCAACAGACGTAGCTCCCAGTTTTGAAGCTAAAATTGCCAGGACACCTGTTCCGCAACCCATATCAAGAAGGCTTTTATCCTTAACATCCATTTCCAATAAATATTCAATCATCATGGCCGTAGTTTCATGATGAGCCGTTCCAAACGACATTTTGGGTTCAATCACAATTTCATGGAGTATTCCCGGAACCGCAGGATGAAACGGCGCCCTGATCAGACATTTCCCGGCGATAATCACCGGATCGTAATTGCTTTCCCAAACGGCATTCCAGTCCCGATCCTTGATAAATTTGTGAGTAAATGAAATCTTTTTATCAGGGCTTATCTGTTGAAAACATTGCTTTACCTTTTCAGTGTCAAACTGATGGGCAACAATATAGGCATTAAAACCATTTTCTGTTTCAGAAAAACTCTCAAACCCTTGTTCTGCAAGAGAAGCAATAAAAATTTCGGATAAATCACCCGAATCAACTTCTACGTTTAATTCAATATAATCCATTTACAAGTATTATAGGGATGTGGTGCAACGTTAAAAACTTTTGATAATTTTAATGAATTCCTCGGACTTAAGCGATGCCCCGCCGATAAGACCGCCGTCAACATCAGGATTGGCAAACAGTTCTTTGGCATTTTTAGAATTACAACTGCCACCGTATAAAATGGAAAGGTCGTCGGCAACTGCTTTTCCATATTTTTCAATCACCAGCCCCCGGATAAAAGCGTGCATTTCCTGAGCCTGTTCCGAAGTGGCGGTAACTCCCGTTCCTATTGCCCATACCGGTTCATAGGCAATTACAACTTTCTGAAATTCTTTTTCCGGTAAGTGAAAAAGCGATTCTTCCAGTTGTTTTCTTACTATCTGCTCCTGCATACCAGCATTTCGTTCGGGTAAGAGTTCGCCACAGCAAAAAATCGGGCAAAGATCATGGCTAATTGCCAGATCAACCTTACGAGCAAGCATTTCATGTGTTTCTTTAAAATAGGCTCTGCGTTCCGAATGTCCGATAATCACATAATCAATGTCGAGTGATTTTAGCATAGGTGCTGAAACTTCGCCGGTAAAAGCGCCGGATTCGTTATCGTTAAGGCTTTGAGCACCCACAAAAAAGGCACCTTCCCGGGCAATGTCTTTTGCCAGTTCAAGATATACAAATGGCGGACAAACAATAACTTCTGTTTCAATGCCATCTAATTCTTCCAACGCTTCATCTATATCACACATTAATTCATCGGCTTCCTGAAATGTTTTGTTCATTTTCCAGTTACCGGCTACAATTTTCTTTCTCATATCATTAATTTTAAAAATTAAGAGACCCTGATTCTGGGGTCCAGCATTCCGTAAATTATATCTACAAATATATTAATAACGATCAGAATAATGGAAATAAATAATACGGCACCCATGATTACAGGAAAATCGTACTTTTCCAAGGCATCCACAATGACTACCCCCATTCCTTTCCAATCGAAAACGTATTCAATAAAAACAGCACCTGCCAGTAGCGAAGCAAACCAGCCGGTGATAGCGGTTACCACAGGATTCATGGCATTTTTTAACGCATGATGCACAATTATCCTGTAAAAAGATAAGCCCTTGGCTCTTGCGGTACGGATATAATCCTGCGAAAGTACATCGAGCAAAGAACTCCGGGTAAGTTCTACCACAATGGCTAACGGACGAATACCCAAAGTTATTGCCGGAAGAATCAGGTTTTTTAAGTCAAGATACTCCCCTCTTCCGAAATCATCCACCGTGTACATGCTGCCAAACATATTCAGGCCGGTATAGTCTGCCAATAGGAAAGCAAATATCCAGGCAAAAAGTATGGCAGCAAAAAATGAAGGCAACGACATTCCCAAGACCGAAAAAACAAGGGATAAGCGGTCGAAAAAACTATTACGGTAAATAGCACATAATACACCGATCAAAATTCCAACTATCATTGCAAAAGCAATGGCCACCGTGGCTAAGAGGAAAGTCGCCGGAAAAGCCGATGTCAGTATTTCGCTTACAGGCCGTTTGCTTTGATACGAACGTCGCAAATACGGTTTCTTTAAAATCAGTTCATTATGACTTCCTAATTTCAAAAGTGTTAAATGAACAGAATATTTAGTCTCGTCGAGATACCAATAATTATTTTTGTCGGTAGTATTATGAAAGGAAATCGGCGACAAATCGTTCAGAAAATTAAAATACTGGGTTATCATGGGTTTATCCCTGCCAAGGTCGTGATTGATGGCTTGCACCGAAGCCATATCGGCTCGCTGCCCTAACATCATCCGGGCAGGATCACCTGGCAAAACATTGAATAACAGAAAAATAATGGTAACGACTCCGAAAAGTACCAATAATCCATAAAACAAGCGTTTCAGAATAAAATTGACCATTATCTTTACTTTAGATACTTCTTTTTAACCTGATTATAATCAGGAAAATCATGATAATGCCATTTTGCCAGAACGACCCCATTTTTAAGCAATAGCAAACCCGGATTGGCACGAACCATAGTTTTTAAAATCACATCATCGGCCGAATAAAAAGCATACGTTGCCTTGGTTTTATTGACAAAATTTTTAACATTACCAATGCTATAAAGGGCTATCAATGAATGTCCATCTTTTTCAGCTAAACGGTAGAAATCGTTCATTTTGGTGAATGCTTTCAAATGGGTCTTTTCAAGATCGTAAGCAACCAGGATAAACTGGTAGCCGGGATTTCGGATGAATTCGGAAGTAACATCATTGCCAGTGGAATCAGCGATTTGCAAATCGGTTCCTTTTAATGTGTTTGGATCCTCTATCCGTTGGCTGACAAATTCCCATTTCGCAACCCACGCCGTATCGTTGTATGGAAAATCAGGCGACAAATATTCCTTTGTCTCACCTGTTTCTTTATTACGATAAGTAAGATAACATTTTACAGGAAGCGGATGCTCGTTAAACATTTTATTTCCGACTTTCCATGGCATAAAATCGATGACAGGCAAATGACGGTAATTATACATCGAGAAAGCATCAAAAGTAATAATCGTCAGAAAAATGATTACTATTTCCGACTTTACCCTGAAACATGGTTTGATTTTTCTCCGGTTTAAAAAGATAGTCAAGACAAAAACCATCAATACAATGTTTTTCAGGAAGGTTTGCCAGTTGGTAAGTTTGATGGCATCGCCAAAGCAACCACAATCGGGAACGGGATTATAAAGCGCATCGTAGAATGTTGTGCACGTAAAAAACAGCATCATAAGCAGTAACAGCCAGGCAACTTCTTTTACCCTGACATTCAGCAGTAAAAGTATACCGATGGAAAATTCAACGGTACACAGAAATACCGATAAATACAATGCCGAGGGAATAGCCCATTGCGTACCAAAGGCAATAAAATAATCCTCAATACGGTATGCGGTTCCAAGCGGATCAATTCCTTTTACAAAACCGGAAAAAATAAAAACACATCCGACAAGTAATCGCGAAATGAGAGTAAAAATCTTAGCGCTTTTCTTCATTTTCAAAAAATTGGAGAATAAAATTACGATTGGAAATTATCGGTTTCCTCATCAATTTTAATTAAAGCAAAAATGGAATAATTTATAATGTCGAAATAATTGGCATCAACGCCTTCCGAAATAAAGGTTTTGCCATTATTATCTTCTATTTGCTTGATTCGCAACAGTTTCATTAAAATAATATCATCCATCGAGCTAATTCTCATGTTCCGCCAGGCTTCGTCATAATCATGATTTTTGTTGCCCATCAACGCTTTTGCCTGATAGATATACTTATTATAAAGTTGAACGGCAATATCTTCGGAAAGATTTAAATTTTCTTCATCATGTAATTCCAATTGTATCAATGCCATAACCGAATAGTTGACCATGCCTATAAATTCCGGCTTAATTCCTTCAGATATTTTTTGAGTACCTTTGTCGGCAATGCTTCGAATACGTTGGGCTTTAATATAAATTTGGTCGGTAAGCGATGGCGTACGTAAAACCCGCCACGAACTTCCGTAATCTTTCATTTTGATTAAAAAAATTTCGCGGCATTGGTTAATAATATCTTCAAACTGGTCGGAAGTACTGATCATGATATTTCTAAATTACTGATTATAATTATTATTAAATAAAAATACGACTATATGAATTCGACCGATAAAGATACATCATTTTCGGGAATCTCCTTTTTAGATTGTAATGGAAGAATAATTAATCTGGAAAAGCCTGTGGTTATGGGCATACTCAATATTACACCCGATTCATTTTTTGATGGGGGAAAATATTTGACAACAAACGCTATCATCCAAAGGGCAGGAAAAATACTGGATGAAGGCGGTTCTATCATTGATCTGGGAGCGGTATCCACACGCCCGGGGGCAAAACAAATTTCAGAAAATGAAGAATTAAATCGCTTATTACCTGCACTAAATGCCATCCTCAAAGCATACCCCGACGCTATCGTTTCTGTCGACACTTACCGTGCGGGTATTGCTCAGAAAGTTGTTGATTCAGGAGCCTCCATTATCAATGATATTTCCGGAGGAAGTATGGATACGCAAATGTTTTCAACGATTGCTAAATTAAAAGTGCCTTATATTCTGATGCATATGAAAGGCACACCACAAAACATGCAAATCAACCCCGAATATTCAGATGTCGTAAACGAAATAAAAAAGACACTTTGGGATAAAGTAAACGAACTTCATGCCCTTGATTTCAAAAACATTATTATTGATCCCGGGTTTGGTTTTGGAAAAAGTGTTGAACATAATTATGAAATTTTAAATCGGTTAGCTGAATTTAAGGAATTCGGTTATCCGGTACTCGCAGGGATGTCGCGCAAATCAATGATTAATAAAGTATTAAAAATTAATCCAGCGGAAGCATTAAACGGAACTACGGTTGTTAACACAATGGCTATTTGTAATGGAGCCGATATTTTACGTGTTCATGACGTAAAAGAAGCCGTAGAAACAATTAAAATAACCGAAATGTTGAAGCGATAATTCAATTACTGTATATTTGCAACAAACACTCACAATAAATGCTTCAAATTGTTTTAAGCTTTCTTTTTCATATCCGTCTATTGGATGTTATTGATATATTGCTTGTTGCTTTGCTTTTGTATGAATTATACAATTTATTGAAAGGTACAGCGGCTATCAATATTTTCTTTGGAATAATTTCCGTGTTTGTTGTATGGAAGGTAGTAAAAGTTCTTGAAATGGAGCTGCTTGCCGAAATTTTAGGAGCATTTATCAGTGTTGGGTTTATTGCATTGATTGTTGTTTTTCAACCCGAAATCCGGAAATTTCTGTTACTTATTGGTACCCCTGGATTTGTCAAGAAAAAAAGGTATCGTTTTTTATTTTGGCGAATACGTTATGAAGATTCCAATCTGGATACTGATCCTATTATTCAGGCATGTCATAAAATGGCGATGTCAAAAACCGGAGCCATTATTGTCATAGCCCGGAAAAACGAACTCCGCGAATATATTGAAACCGGTGAATTGATTGATGCACGGATTTCCGAACAGCTCCTTGAAAATATATTTTTCAAAAACAGCCCATTACACGATGGGGCTGTAATTGTATCAAATAATATGCTAACTGCCGCCCGGTGTATACTTCCTGTTTCAAAAAATCAAAATATACCTGTTCAGTTAGGTTTGCGCCATCGTTCGGCTGTTGGAATAACCGAACGCTCGGATGCTATTGCCATTGTGGTTTCGGAACAATCAGGTAAAATAGCTTTTTGTAAAGATGGCATATTAACTACCAAAGTCGAACCGGCTCAGTTAAAAAATTTCCTTGATAAAGAATTGAATTAAAAATCAGAAAATCATTTCTTTGCAGAAGTCGTTGAATCTGATTTATGCTCAAAACTCTTCATCAATTCTTCGGGTGTTTTTCCAAGATTATCGATGGACGCCTGAGCATCATCTGCCAGATTGCTTTTAGGAAAACGCTTGAGAAATTCAGTATAAACATCTTTGGCTCTGCCAAGTTCACTCAAATAGTTTTCATAAATAAATCCCTTGAGGAATAAACTTTGTGGAATTCGCTTATTATTAGGATATTTTGTAAGAAGAGTATCTAACCAATCGGCTGCCAACTGAGCCTTGCCGGTATTCATTAAAATAGTGGCCACATTATAAATATAAGCCGGAGCAATAGTATCGGTTGGGTATTTTCGATAATATTTCTGATACAAATCCACCAACTCGTTGGTTTTGGCGGCATCAACTTTGCCGGTGGTATCCGAAAACACTTCTTTTTCAAGATCTTTAATTTTAATTTCGGCTCTTTCTTTAGCTGGTTTACAGGAAGAAAATATGATCATTCCTGAAAAAACAATAACAAACAAATTACTAATTTTCATTTCTTTATTCAAATTTCATTATCAGTTATTTATTTCCATTTTTTTTACTCGAATGGAAAATCATTTTGTAATCAACATCAACGATACCCTTGGAAATATCTGTAAGTTTCCGCTTGAGGATCATTTTTCGTAACGGATTTAAATGGTCAATAAAAAGAACGCCATTTAAATGATCATATTCGTGCTGCATAATCCTGGCCATAATACCGTCATACTGTTCATCGTGCCATACTTTATTCGCATCCTGATACTTTATCCTGATCTTTGATTTGCGTTCCACATATTCATCAAGGTGCGGAATACTAAGGCAACCCTCACTCATCGAGCATATTTCGCCATCTTCATCAAGGATTTCGGGATTGATCAGTACTTTTTTAACATCCGTAAGTTCGGGAAATTTTTCTTTGTATGGGCTTGCATCCATCACAATTAACCGTAACGACTGATTAACTTGAGGAGCGGCTAATCCCACACCGTTGGCAAAATACATTGTTTCAAACATATCCTCAATCAACTCGTTGATTTCGGCATCTCCATTCACTTCCTGGGCAACTTTTCGCAATAAAGGATTCCCGAAGGCTACAATAGGTAAAATCATTTTCTAAAATTTGGTGCAAAATTAAATATTTCCGGATTTAAAAGTCATGTACGATTGTAAAATCAGGGTTGCGCTGATGGAATCAATCAAAGCCTTGTTTTGTCTGTCTTTCTTTTTCAAACCGGCGGTAACCATGGTTTGAAATGCAATTTTTGATGTAAACCGTTCATCCATACGTTCAACCGGAATATCCGGAAATTCTTTTTTCAATAGTTTAATAAACGGTTCTATAAAAATAACAGATTCAGATGCGGTATTGTTCATCTTTTTGGGCTCGCCTACCACAAAAATATCAACCTTTTCCCGGCCACAATAGTCTTTCAGGAAAGAAATTATATCTTTGGAATGAACGGTAGTCAGGTTTGTAGCAATCATCCTAAGTTCATCGGTAACGGCAACTCCTACCCTTTTCTGCCCATAATCTATGGCTAAAATTCTACCCATTCCGGATGATTATATAATTGACTGTTTAATTAAATTGAATATCTGTGGATTATTATAAAACCCGCAGCAAAAATACAAAGAACATTTAATGTGAAGCGAATAATGTTTAATTTTGAATTTTAAAACCACATTAAATGAATGATAATCTACAGGAAGTTATAGAAAAAGCATGGACAGAACGTTCATTACTTCTTAATATAAGCACAAGAGACGCAGTTTGTCAGGTAATTGAATTACTTGATAAGGGAAAATTACGTGTTGCCGAACCTGAAGGAAATACCTGGAAGGTGAACGAATGGATTAAAAAAGCGGTCATCATGTATTTTCCTATTAATGAGATGAAAACCATTCAGGTTGGCCCTTTTGAATTTCATGATAAAATAAAACTTAAAACCGGCTACGAAAAATTAGGGGTTCGGGTAGTTCCTCATGCCATTGCCCGTTACGGATCGTTTTTGGCCGAAGGAGTAATCATGATGCCATCGTACGTAAACATTGGAGCTTACGTGGATAGTGGCACCATGATCGACACATGGGCTACGGTGGGTTCTTGTGCACAGATTGGAAAGAATGTTCATTTGAGCGGAGGCGTGGGAATAGGCGGCGTACTGGAACCGGTACAGGCGGCGCCAGTAATTATTGAAGACCATTGTTTTATCGGTTCACGCTGTATTGTAGTTGAAGGTGTTAGGGTAGAAACAGAAGCGGTATTAGGCGCTAACGTTGTTTTAACCAAATCGACCAGAATAATTGATGTAACCCAATCGGAACCTATCGAAACGAAAGGAATTATTCCTGCCCGTTCGGTTGTTATTCCCGGCAGTTTCACCAAAACGTTTCCTGCCGGTAATTACCAGGTTCCCTGTGCCTTAATTATCGGAAAACGAAAAGCTTCTACCGATTTAAAGACTTCGCTCAATGAAGCCTTACGTGAATATAATGTTGCTGTATAGCACGTTTTTAATTATTTTTGCAGGTTAAATCAGAATTCTATTTTGAAAAAAATTCTTGTCATACAAACGGCTTCCATAGGCGACGTAATTCTTTCCACTCCGGTGATCGAATCGTTGCATTCAAAATTTCCTGATGCAAAAATTGATTTTTTGCTGAAAAAAGGTACAGACAGCCTTTTTAAAGCTCATCCTTTTCTCAGCCAGGTTATTGTTTGGGATAAATCGAAGCGTAAGTATCCTAATTTCTTAAGAATATTAAAAAACGTCAGACAAACTCATTATGACTACGTCATCAACATTCAACGATTTGCCTCAACGGGTTTTTTAACCGCTTTTTCCCATGCTAAAACAAGCATTGGATTCGACAAGAATCCTTTTTCATCATTCTTTACCCAAAGGATAAAACATATCATTTCGGAAAAGAAAACGCCTCTCCATGAAGTTGATCGTAATCTTTTATTAATTTCCGACCTGGTTGGGGATCAGTTACGATCTATTAAGTTATATCCTTCCGAAGATGACTATCGCCAGGTTGAAAAATATAAAGGCGGTTCTTACATCTGCATCGCTCCTACTTCGTTATGGTTCACCAAACAATATCCTGAAGCAAAGTGGGCGGATTTTGTTCAAAAGCTTGATCCGGAAATAAAAATCTATTTTCTGGGTTCGGGCAACGACACTTTAGCCTGTCAGCATATTATCGAAACAGCTCATCATCCCAATGCGTTTAACCTGAGTGGTAAACTTAATTTTTTAGAATCGGCTGCCTTGATGGAACATGCAACAATGAATTTTGTGAATGATTCGGCGCCACAACATTTAGCTTCGGCGGTAAACGCCCCGGTTACGAGCATTTTTTGTTCTACCGTTCCCGAATTTGGTTTTGGACCTTTATCTGACGATTCGGTAATCATAGAAACTACCGAAAAACTGAATTGCCGGCCTTGCGGACTGCATGGATACAGAGCTTGCCCTGAAAAACATTTCAAATGTGCACTAACTATACAAACTGAACAATTATTGAACAGAATAAAATGATGGAAAAAAGTACGATTGAAATTGAAGTTGAAAATGCACTGAAGGTGCTGAAAGCAGGTGGAACCATACTCTATCCTACCGATACAATCTGGGGTATTGGCTGCGACGCTACCAATGCCCGTGCCGTTGAAAACATTTATAAAATTAAACAACGGGCCGAAAGCAAGAGTCTTATCATCCTGGTTGATTCTTTCGAAAAAATCGGACAATATGTAGCAAAAGTCCCTGATATCACTTTCGATCTGGTTTCGGGGGTTGAAGAACCACTAACCATCGTATTTGCCAATGCTAAAAATTTAGCTAAAAATGTAATCGCCCCCGATAAATCCATCGCTATCCGCATTGTTAAAAACATTTTTTGTCAAAAATTGATCCAACAATTTGAAAAGCCTATTGTATCTTCATCCGCAAACATTTCCGGAGAAGCCACGCCACTATATTTCAATAAAATTGATAAAGAAATTATCCGGCAGGTTGATTATGTGGTAAAGGTCGGGCAGGATAACCTCAAAGAAGTGAAACCCTCAAAAATCATCCGCATCAATGAAGATGGCAGCTACGAAATTATTCGAAATTAGCTTGCATCTCTTTATATTCTGAAATTGACATTTATCCGGGCTAAAAAGGGAAATCTTCCTTCAGGTTAACTTTTTGTTTGATTTCTTTGGTTACCGGCTTTTGAGCCTGAAGATGTTTAACATTTCCTTCCACATAAATTGCTTTATACGGTTGCGTAGGACACGAAAATTCGCAGGCGCCACATCCGATGCAAATGGACTCATCTACTTTGGGAATTACCAGATTGTCGGTATATGGAATCATATGCACAGCCTTGGTAGGACAATGTTCGGAACAAGCGCCACAAGCCGTATGATTGGTATAAACAACACAATTCTTTTCGATAAACTGAGCTATTCCCAACTGGGTTTGTTGCTTTTCTTTAACGGTAAGCGGCAACAAAGCTCCGTTGGGACAAACCTGAGTACACAAATTGCAATCGTAATTACAAAAACTAACCCCATAATCCATGTGCGGCTGCATGATGCCGTTTAATCCATATTCTTTTACGGAAGGTTTCAATACCTGTGCCTGGCAAATGCTTATGCAAAGCTGGCAAGCGGTACACTTACCCGTAAAATGCTGTACACTAACTGAACCTGGAGGACTTACCGGATTCTTCTTAGAATTGGGATAAATCGTATTCCGGGTTTTTTGAATCGTTTTTTCGCCGAAAGCCAAGAAAGTCATTCCTAAAGTAAAAAGGACAGAAGTGGCGATAAACTTCCGCCGGCCATTTGATGAATCATTTTTTACAACTTCAGCATTCTTAACAGAAGCATGATAATTAATACTTTTTGTCTTGCACACATTCAGACAATTCATACATCCGACGCATCGCGAAAAATCAAGCTGATGTGTTTTATTTTCAATACAACCGGACTTACAAACCGAAGAACATAAGCCACAGGAAGTACAACTTTGCTCATTAATCCTGATTTTGAAAACAGATGCCTTGGAAATTAAACCTAAAAATGCACCAACAGGACAAACAGTATTGCAATACAACCGGCCTTTAGCTATCGAAAACCACAGGATCAAAATTAAAAATGCCGACGAAAAAAGAATGGCAAAAAGGCTGGAACCCGTAGTTTCTATGGGTTTAAACCAAAAGATGTTGCTGGCGGCAAGCTGTTTTGAAGAAAAATTGTTGATTAAAATGAAAACCGGTTTTAATAGAGTTGTCGAAATTTTACCAAAAGCACTGTAAGGATCAAGAACGGTCAGTAGAAAAATATTTCCGAAAAGCAGAAATAAAACTACCACGCCCAATATCGAATACCTTACCCAGTTATACGTACGTAAAAATTTGAATCGTTTTTTTCTGCCAAACTTTTTCCCGAAATAAATAACAATATCCTGCAACGTACCTAAAGGACACAATGTAGAACAATAAATGCGTCCAAACAAAAGTGTAAGAACGATAATAAGGACAAAGCCAATAGCGCTAAGCGTTAACAGACTTAAAAAGCTCAATAACGAAGGAACGAACTCCAGAAAAAGCACCGAATTGATAAGCGGTACGGAGACCCGGCCAAAAAAATCAATAAAAAATGAAAGTATTAGTAGAAAAACAAAAAGCGATACGATAACCCGTAATCGTTTAAGTACTTTAAAAAACATAGTTTTATTATTTTATGACAATACACCTGATTTTATTATCGAATTGACATGTTGTTGCCAACAAACGGAGATACAATTAGGCAATACGACTATCGGGCAGTTTAATTAGAGAATAATTTTTTTAATATTTAACGCTTTCAGATTACCTTGTCCAATCTTCATTGCATTGGCAATGCGTATATACGGAACCTCATCGGGGTCGAGACCGAAAATTTTGGCGGCGGCAGCATCGGCAGCAACAATATCGGGAGAAATAATCATTTGCTTCATGGTAACGATATCTTTTTCGGAAACGCCACGGGGACCATTTTTAAGCATAACCCTGTAAGCATCCACCACATTGAGCGTTGGTTTATGCAATGAAGCGCAATCGGCTATGCACTGGTGCAAATCGGTACGATGCCAGTAACTGCGATCCCATACAATACCCATCAGGTTTTTCATGGAAATGGTAACGTTGGATGAACTATGGTGTTTTAAAACAGGAACATTGATAAAGACGTCGGTATCAAGAACCAATTCATGAACCTTGGCTGATTTTAGTTTTTTACCTTTACCTATGCTTATCGTCTGGTAATAACTTTCCGTATTCCCGGGAACAATTTTTCCGCCGGCATCTTTCACCGCTTTTTCTATTCCACTATTTTTATAGCAGTTATTCCATTTGTCGCAGGTGTTATCAAAAACGTAAACTTCTTTAGCGCCGGCTTCAAGGCAGCGTTTTACAATGCGGGCAACCAATTTGGGATTGGTGTTTCCTCCCCTTTCGGGCGAAACATCCCAACCGATATTGGGTTTTATCAGCACCTTCTGGCCTTTTTTTACAAAAGATTTTATTCCGCCAAGTTGCGCTATGGCTTTATCAAACATCACTTCGGGTTCACCACCCTTGATGGCAACCAGATCGTAAGCCAGCGGATTCTCTGCCGGATTCATACCCAAAGCGCCGGGGATATTACCCAACGAAAGTCCAACTCCCGTAAGTATTCCGGCTCCAATACTTCTTTTAAGAAAATCGCGACGTTCCATAATTATAAATTTCCGTCAAAAATAATTATTTTTTCGATTCCTGCGTTAGCATTATTTTTATCTTTATAGCGTTATTAAAAGACTATGCAATCTATCCGGGAAATATATAAAATTGGACATGGACCTTCGAGCAGCCATACCATGGGTCCTAAAAAAGCTGCGGAAATGTTTTTAGCAAAAAATCCTGATGTGGCAAGCATTGGAATTACGTTGTACGGAAGCCTCGCAGCCACAGGCAAAGGACATTTAACCGACAAAATCCTGATCGATACCTGTTTTCCGAAACCGGTTACCTTTGAATGGAAACCGTTGGTTTTCCTTCCGATTCATCCCAACGCCCTTAAATTTGAAGCCATCAATCAGGATGGCAAAGTTACCAGCGAATGGACGGCTTACAGTGTTGGCGGCGGCGACATTATCGACGAACATACCAATCTGAATAAAGCTTCCGTATATAAACTTCGCCATCTTTCCGACATTCTCGAATGGACGTTTAAAAACGGCGCCACGTTTTGGGAATATGTTAACGAACATGAAGGCGAAAGCATCTGGGAATATCTCAAGGAAGTTTGGGATGTGATGAAAGCCGCCATTGTGAGAGGCATCGAAAATGAAGGTACATTACCCGGAGTAATCCATCTGCCGCGCAAAGCCTCATCGTATTACATCAAATCGAAAAGCTACCAGGGATCGCTCAAACGGCGCGGACTGGCTTTTGCTTACGCTCTGGCAGTTGCCGAAGAGAATGCCTCCGGTGGCAGAATTGTTACGGCACCAACCTGTGGTTCGTGCGGAGTATTGCCAGCGGTATTGTATTCGTTGATGGAAGGCTATGAATTTTCCGAAATAAAAATATTACGTGCATTAGCCACTGCGGGACTGATCGGCAATTTGGTAAAAAAGAACGCATCCATTTCGGGCGCAGAAGTCGGTTGCCAGGGCGAAATCGGAACGGCTTGTGCCATGGCTGCCGCTGCCGCCACACAATTGTTCGGAGGAACACCTTATCAGATAGAATATGCTGCCGAAATGGGATTGGAACATCACTTAGGCTTAACCTGCGATCCGGTAGCCGGATTGGTTCAGATACCCTGCATCGAACGTAATGCTTTTGCTGCAGCCCGTGCCCTCGATGCCAATAGCTTTGCCATGCTTTCGGATGGAAAACACCGCGTAAGTTTCGATAAAATGGTAAATGCCATGAATCAAACCGGACATGATTTGCCAAGTATCTATAAAGAAACATCCGAAGGCGGATTGGCTCTCTTTGCCGGAAAATATAAAAAGAGTGATACCGGAAGCAACGGCTGAACAAACCCATGCCTGTTTTGTTATTGGGATTGATGTTTTAATTGTATTTTTGCCAAAAATAGTAACTGATGGTTTTTGTAACCCGTATCGAACGTTTTAATGCCGCACACCGCCTGTTCCGTCCCGAATTTTCCGACGAACAAAACCTGGAAGTGTTTGGTAAATGTTCCAATCCCAACTGGCACGGACACAATTATACCTTGGTTATAACTGTAAAGGGAGAGATAAATCCCGATACCGGCTTTGTAATTAATCTTAGTCAGTTAAGCCATTTAATCAATGAACGGGTAATTCAGAAACTCGATCATAAGAACATCAATCTCGAAGTTGATTTTATGAACGGTAAATTAGCTTCTACCGAAAACTTAGCTGTCGGCATCTGGGACCAGCTTTCGGAAGAGATACAAAAAAGCGGAGCCATGCTCCATTCAGTGAAACTTGTTGAAACAGAAAACAACTCTGTGGAATATTTTGGATTTTAATAAAACGCTACATGACAACTATTGATACCGATGTGATAAAAGAAATGATGAAAGAAAACACCATGGACGGTTATGAACAGTTTGATTTATACAATCCGGAAACCATTGCCAAGTTAGCTTATCATTATCGCGAAATTCTGAAGCTGATAGGCGAAAATCCCGAACGCGAAGGTTTGCTTAAGACCCCCGAACGCGTGGCCAAAGCCATGCAGTTTTTAACTCACGGCTATGATCTGAATGCCGAAGAAATTCTCCGTTCGGCTATGTTTAAGGAAGATTACAAACAAATGGTCATTGTGAAGGATATCGAAATCTATTCCATGTGCGAACATCACATGATCCCTTTTTTCGGCAAAGCCCATGTAGCTTATATTCCTAATGGTTATATCGTCGGATTAAGCAAGATTCCCCGCGTGGTGGATGCCTTTGCCCGCCGTCTTCAGGTTCAGGAAAGGCTTACGACCCAGGTTAAGGATTGCATCAATCAAACGCTTCATCCCCTTGGTGTGGCTGTGGTTATCGAAGCCGTGCACATGTGCATGTCCATGCGCGGAATTCAGAAACAAAACTCCGTAACTACGACATCTGATTTCACGGGCGCCTTTCTGGTAGACAAAACCCGGTCGGAGTTCCTGCATCTGATTTCATCAAAACTTCATTGATGTTGTTAAAAATTGTTAAGCGCTTCAATATAATTTGTTTTATACTTGTTACTTATCAAACGTTGGTTTGATTTATACTAAGTAAATCCTAAAAACCGTTATTTTTGCATCTAAATTTAAAAAAACAATAAAAATGTATCAGAACGAAACAGATTTTAATTTATCACAGAGTCGTTACGAAGCGGTTCCTATGGCAAAAACCTTTTTAGCCCAGGTTTTTTCATGGATGTTTTTCGCTTTGTCCATTTCTGCAGTTACCGCTTATTATTTTGGAACCGACGAAAGTCTACGCTCCTATTTATTTGGAGAAACAGGGATTACCGGCTTAGGCTGGATTGTAACCTTCGCTCCTTTTGGATTTGTGTTGCTGATGTCGCTGGGATTTCAACGTCTATCTGCCAATGCAATCACTCTTCTGTTTGCAGCCTTTGCCATTCTTATGGGAATGAGTCTTAGTTTTATACTGGTGGTTTACACCGCAGGTTCCGTCTTTCTGACATTTGCCGTTACCGCCGGTATGTTTGGAATTATGGCTGTTACCGGATATACTACACAGATTGATCTCAGCAAATTCGGTTCCATCATGATGATGGGACTTATCGGAATAATCATTGCCAGCCTTGTAAACATGTTTATGCGCAGCAGTGGCATGGATTATATCATCAGTTTCCTTGGCGTCGTTATCTTTACCGGACTAACGGCTTATGATGTACAAAAACTGAAACGCATAGGAACAGGCGTTCAAACCGGAGCCGAAAGTACCCGCAAGCTTACCATTATGGGAGCCATGACGCTTTACCTCGACTTTATCAACCTTTTCCTTTTCCTGCTTCGTTTTTTGGGGAACAGGAAGTAATCAATTATCAATTACGAATTACGAATTACGATTTACGATTTAAGAGACATTCCATGTTTACAAAAAATATCAAGAGCGTTTTGTTTTTATCAAAACCTATGGAAATAGATAATCTTTTCAAAACATGGATTCACTCCGGAAACTATTTTTTTGCCACTAAACCACTAAATCACAAAGAATCACTAAAACGTATTGGTTACCTATCAACCTTTTGTGCAATTTGGCGTTTTAGAGATTTTGTGGCATTTTTTTTAGACTCAAACATGGAATGTCTAACAGCTATCAACCACAATCAACTAACAACTATCAACAATCAACTAAAAAGATGAAGGCATACGTTTTTCCAGGGCAGGGTGCCCAATATGTAGGGATGGGAAAAGATTTATATGATAATTTTCCCCTCGCCAAAAAGATGTTTGAAAAAGCCAATGAAATATTAGGTTTCCGGATTACCGACCTGATGTTTAACGGAACCGATGAAGACCTTCGGCAAACCAAAGTTACCCAGCCGGCTATTTTCCTGCATTCCGTTATTCTTGCCGCCACCTTAGGCAACGATTTTAAACCCGATATGGTTGCCGGACATTCATTGGGCGAATTCTCGGCACTGGTGGCCAACAAAGCCCTTTCGTTTGAAGATGGGTTAAAATTAGTTTATGCCCGCGCCATGGCCATGCAGAAAGCCTGCGAAAAAGAACCTTCCACTATGGCTGCCATTATCGGACTATCGGATGAAGTGGTGGAAGAAACGCTGAAGACGATTGATGAAATAGTGGTTCCTGCCAATTACAATACTCCCGGACAGTTGGTTATTTCCGGTTCGATCAAAGGAATTGAGATTGCCTGCGAAAAGCTGAAAGCCGCCGGAGCCAAGCGTGCATTGCCGCTTAAAGTGGGCGGAGCCTTCCATTCTCCGCTGATGGAACCTGCACGAATTGAACTTGCCGAAGCCATCAATGCTACGGCTTTTAGCACTCCCGTTTGTCCCGTTTACCAGAATGTGGATGCTTTGCCCTATACCGATCCTGCCGCCATTAAAAAGAACCTTATTGCACAGCTAACCTCCCCCGTACGCTGGACACAAATCTCGCGCAATATGATAGCCGACGGAGCTACTACCTTTATTGAAGTAGGCCCGGGCAATGTATTGCAGGGATTGATTAAAAAAGTGAGCGCCGGAGTGGAAACCATGAGCGCCTGACAACTATTTGCCGGAACAAAGACCTTAGGCATTCCATTCGTTTGGGATGCCTTTTTTGTTATTACTACCCGGCAACTACCGGTTTACTTTTCTTAAAAAACACATCGGAACAATAAAATATTTATCCGAATTGGTTTGGATAATTAAAATTAGTGTAATTTAGTGGGCGAAAATGTTTTGGAAAAAACAAATAGCTGAAGAACAAAGATAATTACGGTTATGCAAATATTAATATTCAGCATAAATAACTTAACATATCTCAGACAATGACAAAATTATCTTCTAAAGTGTTCAAAAATATGAAAGACCGATACGATTGGGATAAATATATTGATTTCTTTCAAAGAACTGATGAAATTGAAGAGACGCAAAAAATTAAACTTATTGATTCTTTTAAAATTCTTAAAGAAGAATTAGGAAACGGATTTCTTAAACATTCAATTGGCAAAAATCACATTATTAAAAATCATGTATTTATGAGTAGTGAAGAGTCTTATAGTTGGTTAATTTGGCTGGCAGAAACCCTTAGTTATTTCAGAAAACGTGATTGTAATTATAATGAATTAACAAAAAAGCTTCAGAAAGCAGACGATTGTATAACAGAAGGTATTCCTTTCTTGGAAATAGCAGATGCTTATAGAACTGCAGGATTTGAAGTTGTTTTTGAGCCAATGAAAAATTCAAATAAAAGAAATCCTGATTTAAAAATTATAAATCCCCAAAATTATGAAACCTTTTTCATTGAAATAACCAAATTAAATGACAGTAAAGATAGATTCGATAAAGGGAATATTTATCAAACAGTTTTTTATGAATTTATTTCTGTTCCGATCATTCCATTTGCTGGTAAAATAATTAAAAAAATTGAAGATAATGATTTATTACAAATCACTAGTGATGCGTTAACTTTTTAAAATTAGTTGTAAATAATTGATATAAAAACAAATATAATCGTTCTTTGATTTTTTGATTTGAATTGACCTGTAGTTTTGCACTTTTTTAAGTGCATGATTATGAATTCAGGTAAGTATGTATTTGCCCAGCTTTTACAATTTGTCAACAGGTATGAGTTTGAAAAATGTGTAAATCGGTATAATGGTGATCACAGGATCAGAAATTTGAATTGTTGGAACCAGTTTTTACAACTTTTCTTTGGTCAACTGACTTCTCTTAATTCATTACGTGATATTTGTTTATGTCTGAAAGTTCACAAGAAGAAGCTCTATCATTTGGGTATTAAGCAACATGTTGAACAATCAACTTTATCGCGGGCAAATGAAAATCGTAATTGGCACATATTTGCTGATTTTGGAGAGTATCTGATAAAACTGGTAAGACCTCTTTATCAAGATACCCCAATCCCCAATATCGATATTGACAATGATGTGTTTGCTTTAGATTCGACGACGATATCGCTTAGCATCAAGTTGTTCCAATGGGCACATGGAAAATACTCACGGGGTGCAATAAAAGTCCATACCTTGCTTGATTTGCGGGGTAGCATACCGACCTTTATCCTTATTACCGATGGTAAATACCATGACAGCAACGCACTTGATGAGATCATTCCAATCCCTAATGCTATTTATTTGATGGATAAGGCTTATGTCGATTTTCTCGCATTGTACAATATCCATAAAGTAGGGGCATATTTTGTAACCAGAGCAAAAATATCGCTCAATTATATTGAAATCGAAAGAAACTTCAATATTGATGACTCATCGGGGTTAAGAAGTGATAAAACCATCAAACTTAATGGGTATAAGTCTAAAAAACTTTACCCGGAGAACTTTCGGCTTGTTGAATATTACGACCAAGAAAAAGCCTTATTGCTCGTGTTTTTAACCAACAATTTTGACATATCAGCCCTTGAAGTTGCACGTTTATACAAAAATCGATGGCAAATAGAAGTGTTTTTCAAATGGATAAAGCAGAATCTCACCATCAAAAGATTATGGGGGCACTCAGAAAATGCAGTAAACATTCATATATGGGTGGCTATCTGCACTTATCTGATTGTAGCATATATCAAGCATTCACTCAAAACCAACTTGTCGGTTTACGAAATAATGCAAATTTTGGGAATATCTGCTTTCGATAAAACTTCAGTTAAGGAACTGCTTACCGAGGTACAAGTCAATCAAAATGTGAAAGAACAATACGATTTATTTTGTGATTAATTTTAACGCATCAGTAGTGATTACAAATTGTAAATAAAATTAGAGAGTTTAAAATTATTGCTAAGAATGAAGACAAATTTCTTCCTTTTTCTAATGATCAAATAGATTTTGCAGTTTCATCAATTAATAAAGAAGAAAAAGTAAAAGACTGGTGTATAAAAAATAAATATGATTACGGTAATATAATATCATTACCGCTTAATTTTGATGAAACAAAAAGAATTATAGATAACAAACTTTCACATAAATCATCTCAAATTCCAATAGAAACATTTGGATTAATTTATATTCTTGTTCATCCCTTATATTTTTATATTAAAAATCCCCTTGAAACAATTAAAGAAATTGAAAGCAAATTAAATGAATCAGAAAATGTATTAGGTGTTATAATATGTAGCAAGATTGGTGATGAATCAAACAATAAGAGATATTTTAATAAATTGCATTTCTGTGAAACTATAAAAATTAATAAAACTTTGAGAAGAGATACTATGTTCATTTTTAACAATAAATGTACAAAAAAAATATTCCCAAATACATTAGAAAAAATATATTGCACTTTCGACAATTAAAAATAAAAATCTATTATATTAAAGTTGAATGTTTTTTTCTGTGATGGTCCAGACAAATATAAAATAGAATTAGTAACTATAATAAGTATTCCTGTTGCTTAGCCAATATACTCATTAACTAACCCAATAGTCGAAAGAACTAAAACAGTTATCCTACTCACCTGGAAAGTCATCTTCGTCGCTAAGACAATTGTCTTCGTCATTCATAAAACTTCCCTACGAAAAACAATATTCATTGCCGTTGACTTTAGTCAACGGAATTAGAAAAACAAATAGATTTGGGCTTTAGCCCGACAAAAAGACAGGAAAATGTGGCTAAAGCCAAAATAGTTGTCCCCTTTTATCCGTCCCATAAATGGGACGGCAATAAATATGCCTTATAATCAAACAATCTTTGTTTTTAAAATTAAGATTTTTATTCCAAACTTGGGTTATTACTATCCGGCAACTATTGGTTCGGTTTCTTAAAAAACACATCGGAACAATAAAAGATTTATCCGAATTGGTTTGAATAATTAAAATAAGTGTAATTTAGTGGGCGAAAATAGTTAAGAAAAAGTAAATAATAGAGAAATAAACGCAATTGCGGTTATATAATCGGCTTGACAGGAAATCGCTCGCAATCGGCCATTAATGCTACACACACCGTTAGGCGTCTGTATATGAGAAAAACCCGAAACGTTATTTATTTTAACCAATAAAAGAAATCAAATGAGAGCAAAGACGATTTTAATAATTCTTATTACCCTTTTGATTAATAAATTTGCAATTTCACAATCAAATGATTGCTTAAAGGATTTTGATTTCCTGGTAAAAAAAATCCAGGCTGACTATCCTGGTTATAATGATAAAGTGACCGATGCTAATCGTTCACAACTTATGCTTTTAGAAAAAGAAATCAGACATAAAATTACTATACATCCGGATAGTTGCGGATATTACTTTAACGATTATACCGATTTTTTTAAAGACCACCATCTTCGTGTTAATCGTATTAGGAATGACAAACAACAGCAACCTGAAATTATGGAAGTTTCAACATATGGAAAAAATATTTACACTAATGTTGACAGTTTGCAACAAATATCAAAGAATGCAACAGGAATAGAAGGTGTATGGGAAGGATTTGGACAAGATTTTTTTGTTATAAGAGACGGGCTAAGATATGTTGGTGTTGTCGTAAATTCTCAAGATTGGAAAAGCGGACAGATATTATATGAATTCGAACCAATCAATGACACAGTTTTTGATGTTATAAACTATTCTTTAGTTAAAGACAGGAAGATATATAAAAGAAAAGCATCGTTACATTTGACAGGAAAAGTTTTAGAAATACATAATGATACAAGATTTGTGCGAAAATCAGATTCTGATATTATGGATAAATCGGTACTGTATTCTTATGTGCCAATATTTCCAAATGGTAGAAACACTTATCCGGTAGCTCTGTATTTGGATGATAGTACATATTATCTAAGAATACCCAGTTTTTATAATAATACAGGAAATGAATTTGTATTAAAACATTGGAATGAAATTGCATCACGGCCAAATTTAATTATCGATATTAGAAATAATGGAGGGGGACAGGATAATTTTTATGATGAACTCACAAAATTAATTTATACAAAATCCTACGAATCAAAAGGAGTAGAATGGTATGCATCAAAAGGTAATATTAAAAATTTTGAGGATGCAATGAAAAATGGTGAAATTAACAATGGAGAAGAAGGTATGAAATGGACAAAAGCTCTGGTTGACGTAATGAAAAATAATGTTGGAGGTTATGTTACTCATCCATATTCTGCAAATGACAATCATATCATACAAAATGATACAGTATATTCTATGCCTCGAAATGTTGGTATTATAATTAACGAGGGCAATGCTTCATCCGCAGAACAATTTTTACTTGCAGCAAAACAAAGTGAAAAAGTAACTTTATTTGGTAATCAGAATACAGCCGGTGTATTAGATTATTCAAATATTACACCGAATCCTTTACCATCAAATAATTATCAATTGTGGTGCCCGATGACTCGTTCAAAACGTTTGCCAGAAAATCCCATTGACAATATTGGAATTGCTCCAGATATTATTATCCCATTTCCTGCAACAGAACAACTATATGACAAATTGGATAATTGGGTTTATTTTGTAAAAAACTATTTGGAAATTTTAAATGAAGAAAAGAAACAGTGAAAATAAATGCCAAACGCCTAAGTTACCGCTTAAAGAAAAAAATAACACTGAAGTCAATTTATTGCTGAAAAACGAAGAGAAAACAAAATAATAAACAATCAACATACTATAGCTAAGCTCTCATGAGCACAACTAAAAAAAATATTAATTGTTAGTAAAACAGTATACCGATTTTTTTATCGGGATACCCTACACAACTTCTTCCGTATTTTTTTCGGAAAGCCAATACATGAATATTCCAGATTAAACGACATCTCTTATTCCGGAACAAACGGCGCCAGTGAAGTCCGGTGATTCTTTCGATGAACCAGCGCCAGCGATTCCGGATAATCAAATCCAATAGCCAAAAGAACTAAAACAGTTATCCTACTCACCTGGAAAGTTATCTTCGTCGCTAAGACAATTGCCTTCGTTATTCATAAAACTTCCCTACGAAAAACAATATTCATTGCCGTTGACTTTAGTCAACGGAATTAGAAGAACAAACAGATTTGGGCTTTAGCCCAACAAAAAGACAGGAAAATGTGGCTAAGCCAAAATGGCAGCCCTCCTTTATCCGTCCCATAAATGGAACGGCAATAAATATGCCTTATAATCAAACAATCTTTGTTTTTCAAATAAAGATTGTTATCCCGAACTTGGGTTATTACCACCCGGCAACCATTGGTTCCGTTTCTTTAAAAACACATCGGAACAATAAAAGATTTATCCGAATTGGTTTGGATAATTAAAATTAGTGTAATTTAGTGGGCGAAAAATATTTAAGAAAAAGTAAATACTATAGAAATAAATGCAATTGCGGTCATTATAAAAGACAACTTCGAAACAATAAACAAGTAATAAAATGAATCAATCATTCCAAAGACAACAGCTCATTAGACTCTGCAAAAAAGCTGAGTATATTGACTATGGAATGACTATGAACGAACTTACCCAGTCAATTGAGACATCTTATGAAGAAATCACAAATGATATTTTCGAATTTTCTCTGAAACAAGTCAGCGAATATTACTTGACAAATGATTTACCTAATAAACTCATACTTAGAAAGCTTAACGACAACATTAAACGAATTTATAAGGACGAGCAAGCAAATAGAAGAATAATTATTTCTCAAGTAAAAATACTACTTTCTGAAACGTGTCCTTTTTGGGTCATCAAAACAGATATTAAAAGTTTCTATGAAAGTATAGATAGAGCAAGACTAATCTCAAAATTTAACGATGATTCAATTTTGTCCTATCAGTCTATGTATTTACTTAAAAAGGTTTTTGAAAATCCAATCTTAACAGGAAAATCCGGAGTTCCAAGGGGAATGAATATTAGTGCTACAATGTCGGAATTGTATATGCGAAAATTTGATAGATGGATTCGTTCTTATGATAGCGTTTACTATTACGCAAGGTTTGTGGACGATATTATAGTTTTTTCAAACTCACTTAAGGATTCTTTAAATTTGATTGCAAACTTGAATCCTCAACTAAGCGAACTAGCTGAAGGCTTAACAATCAATAAGAAAAAAACAGAGTTATTTGACGGGAAAACCTTAGAAAATCTCGACATAGACAAAGGAACCCAATTGACCAAGAAAAACAAATTAGATTATTTAGGTTATTCATTCAGTGTAGAAAATGGTCGGAGTAAATCTAGAAAGTTAAACGTTTCAATAGCTGAAAAAAAAGTAACCAAAATAAAGACAAGAGTTATTAAAGCTTTTCTAGACTTTTCAAAAAACAAGAACTTTGGGTTACTAGAAAAACGAATTCAATTTTTAACTGGCAATTACAGCATTAGAAAAAGTGAAGAAGGTAATTCTTTGCGTGCTGGTATTTATTACAACTATTTGCAAGTAACTGACAATACTGTTTTTAATGAATTAAATCAACTACTTAAAAAATCTATTTTTAGTAAATGCCCAAACTTTGGCGGCAAAATTGGACTAAGCTCAATTCAAAAAAACAGGCTGACAAAATATTGCTTTTTAGCTGGTTTTAAGAAAAAAGTATATTTTGAATTCTCATATTCTGAGATGCAAGAAATAATTAAATGTTGGTAAATGGGAAAAGTTAAAATAAATAAGGATGACAAAGCGAGAATTCTACTTACAGAACTCTTGCCATATGAAGTACCTATGCTTTTCTCAAATGAAGGTTTTTACCAAATCATAAGTAATGGCAATTATTTCAAGTTTTTTGATAGAATTAATCAACTATCAAAAGCTAGCGGTAATGGAAAAAAATATGGAATCCCATTCAATTATGATATTAGAAAGAACATTGAAGGTGAAACAAGAACTCTAAGCGTAATTCATCCTTATTGCCAATACCATTTCATTGAACTCTATGAAAAGTATGACTCATTAATGCTTCATTTGTGTTCAAAAAGTCAATTTTCCCTCAGAAGAATTTCAAAAGTCGCAAAATTCTTTTATTCGCCTGATTTTGTGTATTCTGAAGATAATCACAAAAACGCTGATTTGGAAGTTGAGCCTGAGATGTTGGATGCCGAAACAAGATATTTGAAGTCATATTTCACATACTATCCAATTGATTTAATCTACAAGTTTTATGATAGGAACGAATTTCAACGACTCGAACAACGTTTTAACTATTTAATGGAGTTTGATATCAGCAAATGTTTTTATCATATTTACACTCATTCTGTGACTTGGGCTGTTAAGGATAAAGAATCTGCTAAGAGAAATGCCAGAGAAGTTTCATTTGAAAATTCATTTGACAAATTAATGCAACTTGCCAATTACAACGAAACCAATGGAATTGTTGTAGGGCCTGAAATATCTAGAATATTTGCTGAAATTATTCTCCAACAAGCTGATTTAAACGTATTAAAAAAGCTTGAAGGACAATTAAAGTATGGTGTCGACTACGAAGTAAGACGTTATGTTGATGACTATTTTGTCTTTTCAAATGACTCTAAAATCCTTGAAACTGTTAAAAAGGAATTTCAGAAAGAACTTGGATTTTACAAATTGTATCTAAATCCAGCAAAATCAGATATAAAAACTCCGCCATTCATAACCAGTGTTACTGTTGGAAAACGTGAATTACAAGAACTTTTATTAAACCTTTATGATTCATTCTTTGAAGTTAAAGAGAAAACAATTGTTGGCAACGAGAATAAAGAAAAGATAAAAGTATTATCGAGAATAAGAAGACCTAATAGTGTATCACAGAGATTTATCAAAGACTTTCAATGTATTGTTAAAAGAAACGGGTTAACCTATGACATTTTAAGCAAAGACATTATCCGGTTTTTCAAAACGAAGTTTACCAAAATCTTGAAGGAAGGAGAACTTGAGAATGACAAAGAAGTAGTTGAAAACTTGTTTCTTGTTCTTTTTGATATTTTATTTTATGCCTACTCCCTAAATATTAATTCAAATACAACTTTTAAACTTGCTCAAATTATTGTTTTAGCTTGTAAGTATTTAGAAAAACAAAAAGCAGATTTGAAACATACTATTTATTCCAAAATTTCAAAAGAAGCTGATTTCGTTTTAACGAACTTTCAAAGAAAATCAAAAACAAGTGAAACAAATATTGAAACTTTAAATCTAATCCTAGCATTAAAGAAACTTGATGACAACTATGCCTTGAGTGTAAAGAAAATTAAAGAAATATTTGGAATTGATAAACAGGACGACTTTGAACGACTAAATTATTTCCACATTATAACATTGCTTTATTACATTGAGAATAAAACTGAATACGTTGATTTAAAGACTCAAATTGAAAAAATTGTAGAACAAAAATTTAATGATAACGATGATCCCTTTTCAAAATCAGAATTTACAATGTTGTTTTTTGATTATATCAATTGTCCATTTGTTAGCGACAAAAGCAAAAGAAAAATTATTCAGAGTTCAGGCTATGCAACCAAAAACCTAGCAGAAAAAATTAAAGAAATAACAGACCAAAAAATTTGGTTTATGAATTGGGACACAGAAATTGACCTTGAGCGAGTATTAAAGAAAAAAGAATGGGGTTCATCATATTAAGATATTGGGATTGGTGCTGTAAGAGCAAAGGATTTCGCAAGAAGTCTGAATACGACTTGACAAAATAATTTTTGAGACGTCTTGAAAAGAGTTTGGTTGAGTCGAGTCTGGAGAAATTCAGACACCACACACGACAACTTACAGTTACCAATCCTTTTTTATAATGGCATATAGAAGAAAGAACAATAAACCGCCAACATTTTGTATAAGTAATGGCAGGTGATGTGCTAAACATTAAGGCTTGTAGCCCGCTTAGAGAAAAAATAGCACTAAAGCCAATTTATTGCTAAAAACTAAGAGAAAACAAAGTAATAAACGATCCATACACAACAGCCAGGCTCTCACGAGCATAACTGAAAAAAATATTAATTGTGAATAAATGATTATTTCGTTGAATCAGTGCCAATGATTACGGATAATCAAATCCAATAGCCAAAAGAACTAAAACAATTATCCTACTCACTTGGAAAGTTATCTTCGTCGCTAAGGAAGTTATCTTAGTCATTAAGGAAGTTGTCTTAGTCACTAAGGAAGTTGTCTTAGTCACTAAGGAAGTTGTCTTAGTCACTAAGGAAGTTATCTTAGTCGCTAAGGAAGTTGTCTTAGTCGCTAAGGAAGTTGTCTTAGTCACTACGAAAGTTGTCTTAGTCGCTAAGGAAGTTATCTTAGTCACTACGGAAGTTGTCTTAGTCGCTACGGAAGTTGTGTTAGTCGCTAAGACAACTCTCTTAGCGGAATACAGACTTTTCTTTTTAAAAAATAAAATTTTATCATCAAGATAATCATTTGAATTAGTGTATATTGCAAAATATTTGCAAAAAACAGTAAAAATTTTCAGGGAAAATGATACAATTTGTCCATTTTTTTTGTATATCTTTGTATTATGAAAGCACTTATAAAGGGCTTTCGGTAGTTAACGGAATGTTTAACAAAAATTGTCACTTATGCGTGCACGAACATCTGCCGTAACTTTAGCAAAGGCTAACGAAAGGTACAATAAGCTTTCCATTATCAATTCCTCACTCGACCTGGGAAATGGAATGACGCTTGAAATTTATGATGGTAAAATCAAGGTGTTTAGCGAGAACCTTAAAGCTTATAATGCACTTGTTGCTAAAGTTGATGATGACGGCACTAAGTTGGATGCCATGGAAAAGGATCTGATAGAATACGGTACACGTATGCTATCGGGTGTCGGTTCCAAGTATGGTTTCGATAGTGAAGAATATGGTCAGGCCGGGGGCACTCCCCGCAGCGAACGGAAACGTCCTGTTCGTAAACCTAAATCCACTTAGCATTGAAAAGAAAAACTCCGGAACCCAGGTAATCCGGAGTTTTTTTTGCTTACGCTTTAATTCCTTTCCTGAAAACTAGATAGAAAAACTCTGTGGTTCTCAGTTTATTCTTTGCGGTTCTCTGCGGTAAAAAAAAATTAAAAAAAATAAAAACGCAGAGAACCGCTGAGTCTTTTCGCAGAGGACCGCAGAGTCAGAATTGCACCTTAAACATCATAATCATCATTTTTATCTTTACTAAAATTTAGTGTGTTTGTGATTTTGCAACATTAATTCTCTTTCCTGAAAAAAATCCCTGTTCCTGCGTAAACAGCTTTATTTAAAAGAGATGGATTAATTATGCCAATTATTATTTTCCAAAAAATAATTTAATAACAAATAGCCTGAAAATCATCTTATTAATTTTAAAATGCAATTTTATAATTACTTTTTGTAATTTTTATTTGTCTAAATGTAATTTATACATTACATTTGCAAAATAAATTTTAAAACTTATCGCACATGAAAACAAAATTGTTGTTCCCCTACCCTTTCAGAAGAATCGGATGGATTTTTTTAGGCATTGGTTTACTTCTTGTTCTATGGATGCAATTTATTGGAGATATCAGCTTCCTGGATAAAGTTCCTGTTTTTGCAGTTTATAATGATATCCCATTAAGTCATTCAAATGGTTTCTTTAAAATTATTTCAGATGATTTTCAATATGAGCTTATCTCACTTTTGCTGATTACCGGAGCTATGTTCATTGGTTTTTCAAAACTTAAAACGGAGGACGAATTTTCGCTGAAACTGAGGTTTGAATCCCTGCTTTGGGCTACGTATGTAATGATTGCCGTTTTTCTATTCTCGCTTATTTTTATCTACGGGTTTGCCTTTCTTTCTTTTGCACTTTATACGCTGATTATTTTTCTTGTCATTTTTAATCTGCGTTTCTACTTTGTTCTCTACAAAGCCAAAATATCAATATGCCATGAAATATCCCATACGGACAATGCATAAACAAATCGAAAATGATATTTTATGGATATTCCCCCGAGAAATCGGGGCAGGCTATTTGACCAATAAAAAAATAAAATTAATCATCGTTGTCCGATAAAAATTCTTTATTCGTTATAAAATCATTGATATATAACGTCCCGTACGGGACTTGTGAATGGATGGGGTTACTTTCTTTTTCTACCAATATTGGGTTCCTAACGGAACTATCCCATAGGGATAAAATATGGGTAGAAGATTGTTTATAAATTAACCTGAATCCCGTATGGGATGATATAAAAATTCATCGGACAATAGTAAAAACTAATAGCAAATGAAAAATAACCTTAAAGTGGAAAGGGCAATAAAAAACATTACGCAGGACGATTTGGCCAAGATTATCGGAGTAACGCGGCAAGCCATCAATGCCATCGAGCTTTGCAAATATGTGCCTTCAACGGTGCTTGCCCTTAAATTATCGCAGTTTTTCGGCAAACCTGTCAATGAAATATTCTTTCTGGAAGAGACGGATTGAGGTTTATATAGTTCATAAAGTTTATAAAGTTCTTAAAGTTTATAAAGTTCTTAAAGTTTATAAAGTTCTTAAAGTTTATAAAGTTCTTAAGGTTCATAAAGCTGAGCGAAGCGATTCGGGATTCTTATAGTTCTTAAAGTTTGTAAAGTTCTTAAAGTTTATAAGGTTAATAAGGTTCATAAGATTCATAAAGCTGAGCGAAGCGATTCGGGATTCTTATAGTTCTTAAAGTTTATAAAGTTCTTAAAGTTTATAAGGTTAATAAGGTTCATAAAGCTGAGCGAAACGATTCGAAATTCTTATCGTTCTTAAGGTTCTTAAGGTTTATAAAGTTTTTAATGCTCTATAGTTTATAAAGCATACAAGTATTCAATCCTTACAATCCTTACAAACCTTATAAACTTTACAAACCTTACAAACCTTACAAACCTTATAAACTTTACAAACCTTATAAACTTTAAGAACTTTATAAACTTTACAAACCTTATAAACCTTACAAACTTTAAATGATTATCTGAGCCAATATCTAAGTAACAGAAACAATAAATTGTCGTATCATTGAATTTGAAAAGCCTAAGAATAGAATATGGATTTTGATGTGTTTATATTATTATCAGCATTTATTCGTTTTATCCACGGAATTCGTATTCTATTCTTTTCCGGTGTACGACATTCTATTTATCCAATTACTTATAAAATACTTTTATGGAGAGTTTAAATAAAGTTGCAAAAATAACCGTGATCTTTTGGTTAATAAAAATTGTTGCGACTACGCTTGGTGAAACACTGGGAGACTTTATATCAATGACCCTTGATTTGGGATATACCGCAGGAATCGGCATCACCCTTCTTTTCTTTCTAATCGTATTACTTATCCAATTATCGGTAAAAAAACATATCCCCGTTATTTATTGGCTGGTGATTATCGGAACAACAACGTTAGGAACGGAAATCTCTGATTTTATAGACAGAACTTTGCATTCGGGATATACTTTGGGTAGTCTGATGCTTGTCTTTTGTCTTGCCATAACGTTGGCTCTTTGGTTCAAAAGATTTAAGAGTCTCGAAGTTTATCCGATTACCGGAAAAACAAAAGAATTGTATTATTGGACGGCTATACTTTTTTCCAACAGTTTGGGAACAGCGTTTGGCGATTCCTTTTGGTTCAGGATGCGCTACAGCTATACATTACCCTTATCTTGAGAAAGATAAAGAAAATCCAAGCGCGGTTATCGGCATGTTCGATCCTTCGGCTCGTAAATGTGTCCCCGCCGATCAACTCACTTTTGCCGTTCCGTTTAAAAAAATGATAACAATGATTGATTTGATGGAGGAAAGTTTTTTAACAACTTCTACATGGGAAACGGTAAAAAAGCGGATTAACAGAACGACAATTTAATACTTCATCGTATCTTCATCACAATCACAAGCAGAAAAAGCTTTAATTACCTTTCTTAAGCTCTATCAATGTAATTTCGGGCGGCATCCCAACCCTTCCGGGATATGCTATGTTGCCAAGTCCACGATTTACGTATAAATATTGTTTTTTGTTGCCCGATTCGCCTGAATACAAACCTGCCCAATATTTATACATCCACTGGGCCGGGCTCCATTTTATTCCCCAGAATTCAATACCCATTTGCATTCCATGGGTATGTCCCGAAAAGGTGATATCAATATCTTTATATTTAGAGCTAACCTGTTTTTCCCAATGTGTAGGATCGTGCGAGAGCAACAATTTAAAGGGAACATTCTCGGTTCCGGATAAAGCTTTTTCCAAATTTCCACTTTTTTTGAACCGGATATGTGAACTCCAATTTTCTACACCAATAATAGCTATTGCATCCTTTTTATTCAAAGTATCTTCGCCTGGTGGAGAAATAATAAAATTCCGATTATTTAATAGGTTCCAATCAATACGTTTCTGAAAATCAATTAAATTATTAAAATTTTTGGCTTTGGCTTCAGGAGAATTCCATCTGGAATAATCCCCATAATCATGATTTCCCAAAACAGAAAAAACGCCATATTTTGATTTTATTTTCTTTAACTGGTTTTCAAATGGATAAGCTTCGCTGGTTTGAAAACTGACCAAATCTCCCGTAAAAAACACTAAATCGGGATTTAACTCATTTATCATTTTGACAGCTCTTTGCATGGACTTAGTTGAAGTCCAGCTTCCAAGATGCAAGTCCGATATTTGTACTATGCGTAGTCCATCAAAAGCTTCAGGTAAATTTACGAAATGAATAACTTCTCTTTTTACTTTAAAATTATAAGCCCAACTTGTCATGCCAACAAAAAGGCCGACAAACGCAACGCTCCCCAAAAAAATTCCCATGAAAACTAAAAATTTGCTCCTTCCCGTTTTTTCTTTTAATGGTTTTTTAAAAATATGATTAACCGCTTTTTTAATAAAGCAATGCAAATCAGATAATAAAAAGAAAACAAACGGGAATAATTTAGAAATATAAATAATAATAATGAGACCCAACCAATAGGTTCTTAACCCCCTCTGATTATCTGCAAACGGATAAATGGCTGTGAATGCAAAAAAACCTATGAATAGAACGAACGGTAACCAAAAAAGTTTTGCCAGGAGTTGGCGATTTAACAATTTCTTAACCTGAATCCATTTTTTAAACGGGAACCAGAGGTATAAATCCATCAATAGCAAGATGAAAAAAAGAGGAAGGCGCGAAGCATACATGGGAAATAACTTCCCTGCCACCAAATACACAATAATAATCAGCACTATAAATAATGTACTTAAAACCAGTTTTTTCTTCATTTGCAGTATATTTACTAAAAAAAATATCGAATTCAATAAAAATTGCCTTCGATATTTTTTTTTACAATTGATTGCTCAAATTACAATTTTATTCACCGCCTTTTACGTAATTCACTAATCCTTTAGCCTTGAATATTCCCATGAGTTTGTCGGGTAGCGGAGCAAAATGGAATTTTTTACCAGCAATACTAATCATGCCTTTTTCCATATTAACTTCCACTTTATCTCCCTGCCGGTAAGCATTAACGGCTTCCGGCACCAGTAATATCGGTAATCCCTGATTAACAGATGAACGGTAGAAAATTCTGTTTACAGACTTGCAGATTACGGCTTTCACACCTGCAAAAGCTAACCCAACAGCGGGGTGTTCCCGTGAACTTCCACAGCCAAAATTAGCTCCGGTAATTAAAACATCGCTCGCTTTAACTCTTTCGGAAAAGCTGTCGTCAAAACCTTTAAAAAGATAAGGTAATATTTTGTCGCCTTCCGAGCTATTGATGTTATAGGTTAAATTTCCAGCAAACATCTGATCCGTATTTAAATTGTCGACATCGGCATAGTTCCAAATACCATCTGCCAAACGATCATCTGTTGCTTTAATATCCACTGTTTTACTTTGTTTAGCTTCAAATGGATAGATATCGTTTGCAGCAATTCCCCTTGGATCAGCAATTTCACCTTTCAAAGCCGAAAATGCGACAGAAGCCGGAGAAGCTAAATAAATATTTGCATTGGGATTGCCCATTCTTCCCTTAAAATTACGGTTTGCCGTAGAAATAATGGTATAGTTGTCGGCCGGAATACCCTGCCCTGTTCCGAGGCATGGTCCGCAGGAAGGAGCCAACACACTTGCTCCAGCATTCATAAATATTTCTATCAGTCCTTCTTTCATCGCCTGCAAATAAATAGATTTAGATGCCGGAATGACCAATAATTGAAAATTCTTTGGAATATGCTTGCCTTCAAGAATTTTAGCGGCAATACGCAAATCTTCCAATCGCCCATTGGTACAAGTACCTATTAGCGCCTGGTTAAGTTTTGTTCCCTGAACTTCGGAAATGGCTTTCACATTATCCACATGATGAGGCGCAGCTACAACTGGGAATATGTCAGCCAAGTGAATTTCAATTTCTTTTAAATATTTTGCATCAGCATCTGCCCAAACACCTTCTGTTTTCTCTCCAATCAATTCCCAAAGCACTTCATCTGAAGGGAAAACGGCATTTTTTGCACCCATTTCAGAAGCAAGATTAGATAATACCATACGGTCGGAAATGGAAAGTGTTTTTACTCCTTCCCCATGATATTCAATACTCATATAATCGGCTCCACTTGAACCAATCATGCCAATAATCCATAGGGCAAGGTCTTTAGCAAAAACGCCTTCTTTTAATTTTCCATGAAGAGTGATTTTTACCGATTCCGGCACACGGAACCAGGTTTCACCTTGTTTCCATAAACCTGCTGTTTCAGTGCGATCTATACCTGCAGCAAAGGCGTTAAAAGCTCCGGCTGTAGACGTATGACTATCGCTTCCTACAACCAACATTTTAGGACGAGCATAATACGACATGATCTGATGACAAATTCCATCGCCCACATCATGAAATTTTTTAATGCCTTGTTTGGAAACAAATTCACGAATTTTTTGATAATCATTTGCTAATTTGGCATTTGTAGGAGGCGCATTATGATCAAGAACTATCAATAGTTGATCGGAATCCGCAACAGTGCTTCCTCCCATTTTAGCAAAAGTAGCTGCTATACTTGCCGTATTATCGTGAGATAAAACAATATCCGGCTTTTTGAATACGATGCTGCCACAATCGGCTGCAAAAATCTTTTCGGCAAAAGTTTTTCCTGACATAGACTATAGTTTTTATCGTTAATTTTTGATTTTTAATTTTATATCCTTGTTTTCAAGTAAGAAATGATGATAAGAAATTGTGTCAAAATTACATTATTTTTGGCATCTGATACATCAATTGGATTAAACACAATTTAAATTTGTAAAAAATTTGGTTATATTGTTTGAATTTGTAATTTTGCACCTCCGTTGTAAAATCTTCCGGAGAGGGAAATAAGTTCTTCTTTTAAAAGAGTAGCTTAAACCAATTCCAAGTTTTCGGGACAAAACGGTCGTACTTTGTTTTATTTTTTACTATATTAATTAAGCCAATATAAAACCTGGAGAGGTGGGTGAGTGGCTTAAACCAACAGTTTGCTAAACTGTCGTATTCGTAAAGGGTACCGGGGGTTCGAATCCCCCCCTCTCCGCACAAGATATGTTTAAATTCGGGGTATAGCGTAGTCCGGTCATCGCGCCTGCTTTGGGAGCAGGAGGTCGCAGGTTCAAATCCTGCTACCCCGACAACTTTCCTAAAAATTATTTTTATTTCAATTCCTTGAAATAAAATGGTATGAGTTCAAAATCCACCTAAATTTTTAATCATTAAATTTTCTAAATTATTTATTATCAAATATTAACTAACGATAGTTTATATTTGGAATTAAATATTACAAAAAACTTATAAAAAAAGGTATGCATGAGTAAAAATAATTATTTTTGCACCGTAAAACGTTTTTAGTATTAAAGTCAAAAAAAGATGACCAAAGAAGAACAAGTTAAATCGGAAGCCATACAAGCAGCAAAGACTCTCTTTCAGTACTATGGGCTCAATAAAACCACGATGGAAGACATTGCCAAAGCAATGGGCCGTGGTAAAAGTACCTTATATTATTACTATAAAAGTAAAGATGAAATATTTGAAGCCGTTGTATTAAACGAAATTGATGAAATATATTTTAAGGTTAAAAATGCCGTTGATAATGTTTCATCAGCAAGGGAAAAATTAATTATTTATTGCCTGACTACATTTAAATCAATAAACACAGTATCTGTAATTTACAAAATTATAGTTGGGGAAATAAGCGAAAACATGAACATGGTGCTTGATTTACGTGAAAAATTTGAAAAGAAGCAAAAGGAATTACTATATAATATCTTTCATCAAGGCATTGCAAATGGTGAATTTACTTCCGAAATAGAAAATGATATTGACTTACTGGCCTTTTCGATGAATAGTGCGCTATCTGGATTAGTAATTGATTTTGTTATACATAAAAATTTCCCCGGATGGGAAAACAGAATCGGATTAATAACGAATATTTTTCTTAAAGGGCTCTTAGCTTAATTTTTTTATGAAAATTGGACTTTAATACGAATATCGTTTTATAAACATATTATAATTTCAAACAGTGTACCAAGATATAATAAACAGTTTAATAAATTTATGATTTATGGAAAAAGTAAGTATTATCATTTGCTCATACAACGAAGAAAAGACAATTTGCGAAGTTGTTAAAGCATGTTGTTTGAATAATGCCGAAAGTGAAATCATTGTTGTAGATGACGGTTCAACAGACAACTCAGAAGAATTGCTAAAGCAACTCGCTGAAGGGTATAATTTTAACTATATCAGGCTTCCAGAAAATAAAGGGAAAAGTTATGCAATGGTAGTTGGAATAGAAAGTGCTCATAACGAAATTATCCTTTTTATTGATGCGGATATTTCGAATATCAAAAAAGAACATTTCCTAAAGTTATTAAAGCCGATTGTTGAAGATGAAGCGGATATGGTACTTGGCCAACCAGGGGAAACCTTAATCAATTATCATATTAACCCGTTTAAGTCTTTAACAGGGCAACGAGCTTTATTGAAAAAAGATATTTTGCCAATTTTAAATGAAATCAGAGTAACCAGATTTGGCGTTGAAACATATATTAATCTTTATTATCAGGCACATGGTAAAAAAATTGAATATGTTATGCTTGATGGATTAAGCCATCCCACAAAATTTGAGAAAACAACTCCCTTGAAAGCAACAAAAGAATTTTTAATAGAAGGAAATGAAATTGCCATTACTCTTCTCGAAAACTATGACTTAATAATTAAAAGAGTTGAATGTTCATTGAATAAAACAAACCACTCAGCAAGAATAAGGTTACAAAAAATTCAAAGTAACATTAATAAAAAACTTCTGTATCTGCTTGACAAAATTAATATGTAATCAAATATTGAATTAATTTTTTTGATAAAAAACCGACTAAAAAACGAAATGAGTACAAATGAATAACAATTTAAAAATGAAAAGAAAAGAAATTCCAACCCTTGTAGCATACTTTATGATAATAGTATGTATGGTAAGTTGCAACAACAACCATGGTAATGAATCTGATAAAGATCTTACCCCGTCAGTTAAGGTAAAATTACAGCAAATAGCCACGTCTTCCGGAAGTGCGGAACAACCGTACATAGGTATGGTGGAAGAATCATTATCAGTACCATTAAGTTTTTTAATCACCGGAAATGTGGACCGTGTACTGGTTTCGGAAGGGCAGGATATTAAAAAGGGACAACTTCTGGCTGTTATGAATAGCGAGAATTATCAAAATACCTACCAAATAGCTACATCCAAGGAAAAGCAGGCCATAGATGCCTTTAATCGTCTGGAGTCCATGTATAAAAGTGGAAGTTTGCCGGAAGTAAAATTTGTAGAAATCCAAACCGGACTTGAACAGGCACGTTCGTTAGTGGCAATATCTAAAAAAAACCTGAATGATTGCAAGTTATATTCCCCAATGGATGGCACCATTGGCAAACGCATGATTGAACCGGGAATGAGCGTAATACCCGGTAATCCTGTTTTTCAGTTGGTAAAAATTGAAAAAGTATATGCTACCGTTCCCATTCCGGAAAATGAAATCGCTTCCATAAAAAAGGGGCAAAAAGCCTACATTCAGGTTGCTGCACTGGGAAACAAAAGTTTTGAGGGGATAATAGAAGAAAAAGGTGTAATGTCGAACCCGCTTTCTCATACTTATAATATTAAAATCATTTTAAACAATCCGCAAAAGCTGCTTCAACCAGGAATGGTTTGTAATGTGGCCATTCATAGTAATAGCTCAACAAACCAGGTGGTTATACCTTCCAATGTTATTCAAATAGATAAAAATGGTCAAAAATACGTGTTCATTGCCGATGCCAACGCCAGCAAGGTAATGAAAAAGTACGTGGAAGTGGGTTCGCCATACCAAAACGGAATAATTATAACTTCTGGATTACAGGCAGGCGATCAATTGATTATTGAAGGCTATCAGAAAGTAAGCGAAAATACTATCATTCAAATCATAAAGTAAAATGAGAAAAAGATCAGAAATTGTAGAATCTGCCATGAGATATTGGCAGATAGTATTTTTAATTGCTTCTTTATTGGTGTTGTTTGGCGGTTATGCTTTGTTTAATATGCCCAAACAGGAATTTCCCACCTTTACTATTCGCCAGGGATTGGTTATTGGAGTTTATCCCGGAGCTACTTCTGCTGAAGTGGAGCAACAACTTACTACGACTGTGGAAAGGTATCTTTTCAGTTTCAAAGAGATAAAGAAAGAAAAAACATACTCCCATTCTAAAGACGGGATGATGATTATTTACGTAGAGTTGAATGATAATATAAAAAATTCCGATGAATTTTGGTCGAAACTTAAGCATGGATTAAGCAATTTAAAAACCCAATTGCCTTCCGGTGTGTTGGCACTTTTTGCAGATAATGATTTTGGGGATACCTCGGCATTGCTGATCACGCTGGAGTCGGATAACAAAAGTTACCGTGAACTGGAAACTTATTTGAATAAATTAGAGGACAGATTGCGAAGAATAGAATCAGTATCCAAACTTCGCCATTACGGGTTGGAAAAAGAACAAATAAGCATTTATATTGAAAAGGAAAAATTAACAAATTATGGCATCAACTCCTCTACCCTTTTAGCCAATTTGTTTACCCAGGGTTTTACTACCACCAGTGGATCCATTGATAATAGTCAGCTTATTGCACCAATTCATGTTTCCAAATCCTATTCCAATGAAAAAGACATTGCCGAACAAATCATTTATTCTGACCCCACCGGAAACATAATCCGGCTCAAAGATGTAGCTCGCGTGGTAAGGGAATATCCCAAGCCGGATAGCTATATCAATAATAATGGCAAAAAGTGCCTTTTGATTTCGATGGAGATGCAACAGGGTAACAATATTGTACAATATGGAAAAGATGTGGATAAAGTACTCAAAGAATTTCAGAAAGAACTTCCGCAAGGCGTCAGCATCGAACGAATTGCTGACCAGCCAAAAGTAGTTCGTGATTCTGTTACCACCTTTCTTAGAGAATTACTCTATGCAATAATTGCAGTAATTTTAGTAACTATGGCATTGTTGCCTTTCAGGGTTGCTTCAGTGGCAGCCTCCTCTATCCCAATTACTATTTTTGCCTCCCTTGGGATAATGTATATGTCTGGCATAGAGCTTAATACCGTTACACTGGCGGCTCTTATCGTAGTACTCGGAATGATAGTGGACAACTCCATTGTAATAGTAGATAGCTATATGGAAAAGCTCGACCATGGAGTATCGCGATGGAATGCAGCCATTAGCAGCGCCAAAGGATTTTTTAAAGCGATATTTTCGGCAACACTTGCCATCAGTATCACTTTCTTCCCCTTTTTAGCAACTCTTAAAGGACTATTTAATGATTTTGTGCAATTATTTCCGTGGACTGTTACCATTACCTTAGGCATTTCCCTTTTGGTTGCTATGTTTCTAATACCCTTTATACAATACGTCTTTATTAAAAAAGGATTTAAACAATCAAAACGTTTAAGAAAAAATAACAGGCGCAGCTTTTTGGATATCGTTCAGACAACCTATGAAAAATGGCTGGAAAAAGCTTTCAAACATCCCCGCTTTACGATGACTGCTGGCGCTTTATCTGTAATTATAGGTGTTGTCCTGTTTCTGCTGGTTCCCCAACGGTTAATGCCCGTTGCAGAACGAAACCAGTTTGCCGTAGAAATTTATTTACCACAAGGTAATTCATTAAATCAAACGACAATGGTTGCCAACAGTCTGGAAAAAATTCTAAGAAAAGATAACCGTATAAAATCCGTAACTTCTTTTATCGGAACAAGTTCTCCACGCTTTCATGCATCTTATGCGCCAAATATGCCGGCAAAGAATTATGCCCAGTTTATTGTGAATACCGTTTCCAATAATGCTACAGTAGAATTGCTGGATGAATATTCGGAAAAATATGCCGAACTTTTTCCTAATGCACATATCCGCTTTAAACAATTGGACTATCAACCGGTAACGGCTCCCATTGAAGTAAGAGTGTCTGGCGATAGTATAGCTGATTTAAAAGTAGCTGCCGATTCGTTGACAAAAAGAATGCGAAAAGTAAACGGGCTGGTATGGGTAAGAACCAATTTTGAGGAGATGCTTCCCGGAATGCGGGTTGATATTGACCCAGTGGAAGCCAATCGTTTGGGTATTAACAAAACTACAGTCGCCACTAATCTGGCAATGCGTTTTGATGGTTTGCCGATGACTACTTTATGGGAACAGGATTACCCTGTAACGGTGAAACTTAAAGCCGAAAGGGAAGGAGATGTAAATTATAATGAAATTGAAAATGAGTATATTCATTCCCTCATCCCCGGTGTATCAGTGCCATTACGACAGATAGCAAAAGTACACCCTGACTGGAACCAGGGGCAGGTCGTTCGAAGGAATGGTGTACGGACAATTAGTGTATTTGCCGATGTAAAACGTGGTGTAAATACAAATACTGCATTTTTGGAAGTAAAAAAAATAACAGAAAAATGTCCTATGCCTCAGGGTACAAATATAAGTTATGGCGGGGCTTATGAATCGGATGCCGAAGCTTTACCTCAAATTTTGAGCGGATTAATGATGAGTATATTTATCATCTTTTTAATTCTGTTGTTTCATTTTAAACGAATAAATCTGGCGTTATTAGTTCTGTCATCAGCAAGTTTAAGCTTATTAGGAGCAGTCATAGGCGTGCTGGTTTTAAGACTTGAATTTGGCGTTACTGCTATTTTGGGTATTGTAAGCCTGATAGGTATTCTGGTACGTAACGGTATCATTATGCTTGATTATGCCGAAGAATTACGGTTTAAGTATAAAAAGACAATTTTGGAAGCAGCCATGGAAGCTGGGAAACGAAGAATGCGTCCCATATTCCTGACATCTGCTGCAGCATCTATGGGCGTAATTCCTATGATCATAAGCAGAAGTGCACTTTGGGGACCAATGGGTACCGTTATTTGCTTTGGCACCTTAACTTCTATGATTCTAATTGTATTTATTTTACCGGTAGCCTACTGGCTTATATTCAGAAGAGTAGATAAAAGAAAAGAAAGAAAGAGATTAAAAGCCTCATCAAAAAAAATAACAACAATTCCCGTTTTGACTACCATCGTGTTGCTTTTGGGATTTAATAGTTACGTTTCTGCTCAAAATAAGTACTCGTTGGAACAATGTAAAACACTTGCTTTGCAGAATAATGCGCTGATCAGAAACAGTAACCTGGAAATTGAAGCTTCGAAACAGATTAAAGATGCGGCTTTTACCAAATATTTTCCCAGCCTAAATGCTCAGGCTATGTCGTTCCGGTTTACCGATCCTTTGGTTAAGATGAGTGTTCCGGGCGGGAATCTACCTGTTTACGATGGCAACCCGGCCAATCTGGCAACGGCTACCCAGTTTGCCTATTTCCCCGGGATGTCTATTTCTGCTATGGATAAGATAAATGCAGGAATAGTTTCTGCCGTGCAGCCTTTGTATGCTGGAGGTCGCATAAATACAGGAAACAAACTTGCCAGCCTTGGTATAGAAGTAAGTAACGAAAAATCAGTGATGAGCAAAAACGAGGTCTTGCTTAAAACCGAGGAACAATACTGGCAGATTGTTTCGCTAAACGAAAAAATGAATACTATTAACAGTTACGAAAAGCTGCTCGACACACTTTATAAGGATGTTAACAATGCTTTTCAAAACGGGTTGATTACGCACAACGATTTGCTGAAGGTTAAGCTGAAACAGAGTGAAGTGAAAATGAATAAGCTGAAACTGGATAACGGGCGACATCTTGCCATGATGGCTTTTTGCCAATATATTGGTGTGAAGTATGATTCATTATTATTGCTTACCGACTCCGTCGTAAATATTTCAAAGCCAACGGATGTATTTGTTGATCATCATCAAGCCCTTACAAACAGGGTGGAATATCAGCTTTTGCAAAAAAGTATGGAGGCAGAAGCTTTTCAAACCAAGCTGAAAAGAGGCGAATATTTGCCCGAATTAGCCGTAGGAGCCGGTGCTATGTATTTGGGAATGGATGAAAAAGATAATAATAATGCCTTTGCAATGGCAACCCTTACAATTCCTGTTTCAGATTGGTGGGAAGCTTCCCATACCCTGAAAGAACGCAAGCTAAAAGAGCAAATAGCTAAAAATAACGCAGATAATACTTCGGAACTGCTTATAGTACAAATGCAAAAAGCATGGAATGAATTGCAGGAAGCAGGCAGGGAAATAGCCGTAGCGGAGGAAACTGTGGAACAGGCAAAAGAAAATTTGAAATTAAACAACGATTCGTATAAAGCTGGGATGGTGAATGTTTCTGATTTATTGGAAGCCCAAGCTTTGCTGCAAAAAGCAAAAGATCAGCTTACCGATGTCAAGACCAATTATCAAAACAAATTAGTTGCTTATCTGCAGGTTACAGGGAGGTATTAAAGTATTCGGAAAAAATATTCTAATGGTAACCAAAAAAAGTTTTAACATTTTGAATTATGAATACCTGTGAAATCGGAAGGAAAGCCGGACGTATCTGGGACTATCTGTATACAAATGGAGAATGTTCCATCGCCGAGCTTAAAAAGAAACTTAAAATTAATACCAAAGAACTTTACTTAGCTTTAGGCTGGATTTCACGTAATGATAAAATTGCATTTTATGAAAAAGAAGGAGAGCCATTTGTTTTTCTGCTCTACATGTAGATATTCTATTTGATAAAAGCTTAAATCAATTTTTATGAAACGTATAGGATACATATTTTTCAGAGGATTTACCTTATTCATTTCCATCATCCCATTCCGGATACTTTACTGGTCATCCGATTTTTATTCGATAGTTATGCAATATGTAGTACGCTACCGGCTAAAAACGATTACGGATAATTTAAAAAACTCGTTTCCGGAAAAAGGTGATCAGGAAATAAAACGGATTGTTCACCGGTATTACAGAAATCTTTGTGATATTTCACTCGAAACGATCAAAGGCTATTCATTAAGCACAAAAAAGATACGTTCCCGTTATCAATGTTTAAATCCTGAAATTACTCATAAATATTACAGGCAAAATAAGGATATAATTATTGCCATGAGCCATTATGCCAATTGGGAATGGGGAACCCAGGTAGCAAGTAAATTTTTCTTACACCGTCCTGTTACTTTCTATAAGCCACTTTCCAATGAATATTTTGATAATTATCTCCGCCAGTGCAGGATGAAACAGAGCATGGAATTATGCTCTATTTATAAACCAAAACTCCTGCAACGGTTAAACAATGAACCTCCCAAAGCTTATTTTTTGGTAAGCGATCAAAGTCCAAGCCGGGGTAAAGAGAAAAAGGCATATTGGGTAAGTTTTCTGAACCAGGATACGGCTTGTATTCATGGTATCGAAAGTTATGCGAAACTTTTCGATCTGCCTGTATTTTATGCCGACGTACAAAGGATAAAACGTGGCCATTATACCATAGCGCTGGAAGAAATTTGCACCTATCCCGAAAATACCCGGCGCGGGGAAATAACAGCTAAATACATGAAAAAACTTGAAGACATCATCCTGAAAAAGCCGGATGACTGGCTATGGTCGCACAAACGATGGAAATTAAAGAAGCCGGATGAAATGCTAACTGATACTTTTTCTCAGAAATTGGATTAATTCTGTCATAAAACGAGCCATGAAACTTTCTTCTCACATGAAAAAAAAACCAAGAAAAGCTTTCTTAGAGATTCCTCCCTTCGGTCGGAATGACTGCCCACAAGATGATGGTAATGGTGGAATTGTGGGCGGCTGCGCCGCCCACAATTCCAGACCTTCTTCTCTTCAGGGACAATCGTCATTTCGAGAGTCTACCCCTAAGAAAAAGGGGCATAATGCAAAGATGACAGTGAATAAATTGCCTATCTTAGCGCTACGATCTACACAGTTTGACCGTCCTGTGTTTAGTGTTATTTACCTGATTTCGAGTATAGTTCCAAAAGATTGAGGCATAATGTATGGTACTTCCTCCAAAGGAATGTCCGATTGGTAGCCTGCCAACGTTTAGTTAACAAAACCCTTTTGGGTGTAGATCTTTTAACTTAATATTTTATTATAATGGAAAAGATTAGAACAAATGTTGCTGGAATTGACGTGGGGGCAAAAAAAGTATTTACCTCTGTTGAAGGACAACCCGTCGTAAGTCACCCTACCTTTACAGAAGATTTTCTTCTGCTTCGGAATTATCTTTTGAAACATAAGGTAAAAACAGTAGCTATGGAGGCCACCGGGGTATACTGGGTTATCTTATATGAGATATTGGAAGAGGCCGGTATTGATGTTTGGCTTGTCGATGGACACCAAACCAAACAGGTTCCCGGTCGAAAAACCGATGTTAAAGATTGTCAATGGATACAAGAACTTCATAGCTTTGGATTGCTAAATAGGTGCCTGGTTGTCGATGCCGATATAAAAGAACTAAGAAGTTATCTTCGCCTCAGAGAAGATCACATTCAAAGCTCGGCTATGCACATCAACCATATGCAAAAAGCCTTAACATTGATGAATATCAGACTTAAGGAAGTGTTGAGCCAAATACACGGAGCAAGTGGTATGGCTATAATTGAAGCAATCCTCAAGGGAGAAAGGAATAAACATGTTCTTGTGGGCTTGTGCCATCAAAGTGTATTGAAAACCAAAAAAGACTTCGTATTGAAAGCTTTGGAGGGGAAATACACTCAAGCTGGGCTTTTTGCATTAAAACAGGCATATGATGGATACATGTTCTATTTGCAACAAATTGCCGAATGTGACAAACAGATCAATACAGTGATCAATCGGATTGGACAATCAGGCAAGGGCCAGAATCTAAAAAAAAAACGAAAAGCAATCCGTCATCATAGACCATGTGTTGAAAAACTGGAAGAAAACCTTTTAAACGTGTTCGAGGGCAAAGATGCAACAGTAATATCAGGCATTACCGATTACACATGGATGCAGCTATTGGCAGAAACAGGACCTGATCTGCAAAAATGGCCCACAGAAAAGCATTTTACAAGTTGGCTTGGTTTGGCCCCGGGCCAGCATAACTCCGGGAAAATGCACAAAAATGCTAAAAAGAAAGGGCACCCGGTAGCAGGCCAGATTTTCCGTACAATCGCACAAAGCCTGATAAACAGTAAAAACATTGCAATCGGCTCCTTTGGTCGAAGGCTAAGAGGACGGAAAGGTCCCCGTATTGCGATAAAAGCGATGGCTCGAAAATTAGCAATACTATATTGGCGCATGATGGTTAAAGGAGTCGATTTTGTTGAACAAGGTGTCACCCATTATGAGGAACAATTGTTAGCCAATAAGATAAAAACACTAAACAGACTTGTCAAAGAACTGAATGTTAAACTACCAGAAAATGTACCAGTTGCGTAAATCTGTCATTGGTACCGAAGGGAGAAATCTAAATAACACATAGACCAATATCCAAAGATAAACGTATCAAAAGAGAGTTCCCCGGGAAATCGGGGTAGGCTATCTGACAAATAAAAAAATCAATGATAAAGAGATGAAAAAACTGAATACATTAAACTTCCTGTTAACATTTTTTCTTCTTTTCAGTCTTACCGCTTGCGAAGATGCTTTCCAGTACAGTCCTTATGCATCAAAAGTGGAAAATAAAAATTTAAATGAAGAAAATCTGACTAAAGTTAAGCAAAATACCATAAATACGGATACTTTTTCATTTTCAGTGATTGCTGACAGTCATTATTATTACGACAATTTAAATGAAGTGGTAGATTACATTAATAGGGATACCGGAAGCATGTTTACCGTTCATGCCGGCGATCTTACCGAGAGCGGTTTATTATGGGAATATCGTAATACCTACAAAATAATTAATAAACTTCACAAACCTTTTTTTGTATGCATAGGCAATCATGATTATTTATCCAATGGTTCTGATATTTTTCGTCATTATTTTGGAGATAAAAACTTTACAATGAATATCGGAAGAAATAAATTCATTTTTTTTGATGATGTAGTCTGGGAAAGTATCAATCATCAACCCGATTTCGACTGGCTGGAAAGCGTTGTTTCTACAGCCGGAACCGATACCAGTGTCTTTGTTTTCACCCATATTCCGCCATGGACCGATCAGTTAGCCGGGGAAAAAGAAGGAAAATTCAAAAAAATAATGGCTGACCATAAGGTTAAAGCGGTTTTTTGCGGACATGAACATAATTTTGAGATGGCGGATTATTATCATGACGGAGTAATTTATGTTGCTACCGGAAGCGTATACAAGGAACATTATATTGTTGTGAACATAAGAGGTAATCAGTTTTCAGTTAAAAGTATTGATTTCTAATGATAAAAATTTTACGAATATTGTTTGTTGTTTTATTGATGTTGTTTTCTATTGATGGCTATTCGGGCAAAGACGGAAGTAAAGAAAAGGCTTTTCCAAAAAAGTCCCTTCCGTTGATGCCCGATTACCTTAAACTGCAATATGCCGGAAATATAGGACTGGGTTCTGTGGGAATTGGCTATTTCTGGTGGAAAAATAATATGCAGACAGAAGTTTTTTATGGAAAAGTTTCCTCACAGGCAGGTGGAAATACGATCCAAACCGTTGCTTTGAAAAATATGGTAAACCTTTTTGTTTTTCATCCAAACCAAAATATACTAATTAAACAACAAGCGGGTTTTTCGACCAATCTTGCCTTTACTAAAAAAACCTATGTGGATCTTCCGGATTATTATCCCGATAATTATTATTCACCCAATGCAATTCATATAATGCCCTTTCTTTCGCAGGAATGTACAATCTATTTTAAAAAATACTGCTTTGTAAAAAAAGTTGGTTTTTATTCCGAATGCAATGCAATGGATACCTATTTATATCAAAGCCTGAAATCTAAAGCGGTAAACTTTATGGATGTCTTTAGTCTTGCTTTAGGTTTGGTGATTGCGTTTTAAAATTAAAGATTATTTCTCAACTCAAATGTCGATTAGCATTCTTAAAGGATTAATAAAAAATATCTTTACCAGGGGATTTAGGCTGGGTTTCCCATAATGATAAAATTGCGTTTTATGAAAGAGAAGGAGAGTAATTTATATTATTACCATACATTTAGGTGAATTAATTAATAAAAACCTAAATCAATTTTAATGAAATGTAGTCTTAAGATATTGTTTGTTGTTTTTTAATGTTGTTTTTTTGATGACTATTCGGGTAAAGACGGAAGTGATAATAAAAATTTTGAAAAAATTCCATTCCGTTCATGCCCAATTACATTTAATTTCAATATACCAACACTTATGCAAACACGAAGATTCAAATTATTAACACATCGCACTTTTTTGCCAAAGGCGTTTTGGTTATCACAAATTTGGCACATTTGCTTTTGCCCTAATACACAAAACCAATACTTTCGCAAAATCAAAAGAGCAAAATTGTCATTTTTTGTTCTTCTACAAACTTATTCTCTTTATCGCAAATATTTTATCGAATCAAAATCTTATCTTTGATTTGTAATTTAAACTTGAAGTATAATGAAATATCCATAAGTGCTATGCTCACACCAACCGAGAATGATATTTTATGGATATTCCATGTGACCAATAAATTAAAAAATTAATAACACATGAAAAATCTTCTTATTACAATTTCAATTCATGTTATAGCTTGGGGTTTGCTATTAATGGTTCCCTTTATGTCCACTTATCAGGTTATTGTATCTTTTGTCACAACAGCTAATATTTCATTTGTTCCGATTATTATTTCAAGTCTTTTTCTTATAGCTATATTTTATTTCAATTATTTTGTTCTGATTCCCAAATTCCTCTTATTAAAAAAATATTTGTTGTACGTAATTACGCTTGTATTAAGCATTGTCATAGCTTTTATTTTGTCAGAAGTGTTTTTTAATTTATTTGATATTAATCCGGATAATATAGCAAACATTAATCCTTTACTACTAAAAATAGAACCGGTTATGAGAGCAAATGCTTTTTTGATGCTGATTCTATCAATTTTAGCATCCATCTCATTGATCCTTAACAATCATCTCCGACAATTGGAAAAAGAGAAATTAGTTGCTCAAATTTCTTCTTTAAAATTCCAAATCAATCCGCACTTTTTATTTAATACGTTAAATAATATATATGCTACCGCCATTGATGCATCACCACGAACTGCCGATATGGTTGATAAACTTTCTGAAATGATGCGTTACACGATGAAAGAAACTCAAAATGATTTTGTGCCGTTGGAAGAAGAAATTAATTACCTAAACAATTATATTGAACTGCAAAAGTTGCGATTAGATAGTAAAATAAGATTTGATTATACTCTTGAAGGAGATTTTGCCGAATTGCAAATTGCCCCTATGTTGCTTATCCCATTTGTTGAGAATGCATTTAAACATGGTGTGAATTCCGAACAAGACAGTAATATCCGAATTACTATCAAAGCAAACGAATCGGAATTACATTTTTTAATTGCGAATAATAAAGTTAACATTCAATCCGACTTAAGGGAAAATAGTAGCGGTTTAGGAATTGAGAACACAAAACATCGTTTAAGTTTGATATATCCTTCCAAGCATTTATTGACAATAAAAGAAACTGAAAATGATTTTATTGTATCACTTCATATCAATTTATTATGATTACTGCTATAGCAATAGATGATGAGCCTCTGGCATTAAAGGTAATTGATTCTCATTGCCAAAAAACGGATTTCATCAATCTGCAAAAAACATTTACTCATCCTACTGAAGCATTAAAGTACTTACGGAAATATCCTGTTGATTTATTATTTGTAGACATACAAATGCCATCAATGAATGGAATCAGTCTCGTAAAAGCTATTCGGCAAAATACCATGATAATTTTTACAACTGCATTCAGTGAATATGCTGTGATGAGTTACGAACTTAATGCTATCGATTATTTGTTAAAACCCATCAACTTTAAACGATTCAGCCAGGCCGTAAACAAAGCCAATGAGTATTATAATTACATTAACAAACAAAATCATTCCGAAGACAATCATATTTTTATTCGTGCAGATTATAGTTTGGTGAAAATTCCCATGGCCGACATTTTATATATAGAAGGATTAGCGGATTACTTAAAAATATTTATTAAAGATCGACAAACAGTTGTGGCACGCATGACAATGAATGACATGGTGCAGAAATTACCTGTAAAAGATTTTATTCGTGTTCACCGAAGTTTTATTTTACCTTTTAACCGTATTGAGTCTGTTCGCTCAAATTCTATAACTCTTCCTGAAAGGGAGATTCCTATTGGCAAAACCTTTAGTAAAGATTTTAATAGCAGATACGGGCAATAATATACCCATCGGACGCATCATTCTTCGCTAATCTTTATCCATTCATCTCAATAATTTTTCAATCCATTATTTTGATTTCATATTTGCATCATTATTACAAACTAATGATACAATGAGAAGCATATTTAAATTTAAAGAAATAATATTTCTAACCTTATTCTTTGCAATAAGCAGCTTTTATCTGCATGCTCAAAAGCCACTTACACTCAAAGAGTGTATTAAGTATTCACTTTCCAACAACAGCAACATAAAAATCGCCAATTATAATGTTGATATTTCACAGAAGAAAATCACCGAACAAATAGGAAATTATCTTCCTCAAATCAACCTATCAGGTTCCTTGGATGATAATTTAAAACTTACAACCCAGCTTATGCCTGCTGAGATGATGGGGGGGACTCCAGGTACATACGTCCCTGTAAAATTTGGAAACAAATATAGTGTATCGGGCGGAGCACAGTTAACTCAAAAGTTATACGACCCCACTAATATGTATGGAGTTCAATCGGCAAAAATCAATAAAGATATTTCAGTATTGTCTCAACAACAAACAAGCGAACTAACGGCATTTAATATTAGTTTGGTTTATTACCAGACATTAGTAATTCAAATGCAAATAAATGTTCTTAAATCTACACTTACGGCCTCGGAACAATCATTAAAATCAATTGAGTTAAAATATAAAAATGGGTTGGCAAAAAAAATAGATGTGGACAAAATCAGGGTGAGTTATAACAATACAAAATCTCAGTTAGAACAAGCTGAATTAAGTTATTCTCAATCCTTAAATACACTGAAATATAATATGGGTATGCCGGTTGATAGTTCAATAGCATTAGCCGATACGACAATAAATATCAATAATCATTTGCTTGCAAATGATACAGTGCACAAGTTGCAAATGGGAAATATTATTGACTATCAGTTGAAAAAAACAAATATCTCGTTGATGCAGACAGATAAAAAAACAAAAATCGCAGCCTTTCTGCCTGCTTTATCCTTTTATGGAAATTACAATTATAATGCAATGCGGCAGAAATTTAATTTTTTTGATTCTGACAAGGACTGGTATCCAAGTTCTGGGATTGGTTTAAAACTTACCATTCCGGTATTCGATGGTCTTCAAAGAAATTCAAGAGTTGCCCAATCAGAATTGAACATTAATATAGCAAAAGAAAATTTATTACTTACCGAGCAATCAATTAAAGTTGATATTTCAAATTATGAAATCCTGTATAAAAATGCGTTAGACAATATCAACAGAGAAAAAGAAAACCTTGATTTAGCCGAAAGTGTATATAAAAATACACAATTGGAATATCAGCAAGGTACCAGTTCTACCCTTGATCTCATTCAGTCCGAAAGTTCATATATGGTAGCTCAAAACACGTACTTCAATAAATTACTGGATATCTACATTGCCCGTCTTGATCTTGAAAAAGCCAAGGGTAATCTAATGAAATTTCTCAATAATTAAAATAAATAGGATCATGAAAAGAACAATCATCATCATTATCGCTTTAGTAGTATTAGCGCTTATTGTGTTTAGGCTGTCAACCAATTATAAAAAAATAAATGCCAACAAAAATGTAAGTACCGATTTAGCTTATGTGTCTGTAAATGTTTTTCCTGTTTCAAAAATGTCAATAAACAACAGTCTGCAATTGACAGGTTATATGGAGGCATATTCAGAGATAGATATTGCTGCGGAAGCACAGGGAATAATTACTTCATTGAATGCTGAACTTGGACAGGAAAAATCAAAAGGGAGCATCATAGCAACCATTGATGATAAACTAAAAAAACTTGCTGTTCAAACAGCCAGCATCAGTGTTACAAAACTTAAAAAAGATTTGGAAAGGTATAATAATCTTTATAAAGGAGGTACTGTAACGGAACAGCAATTAAACGAAGCTCAAAATTTGTATGACAATGCTAAGATACAATTTGAACAGGCCGAAAAACAGCTTTCCGATGCTACAATTAAATCCCCGATAAGCGGCGTTATTATTAAGAAACAGGTTGAAGAAGGCGAATACATCAATATTGGCAGTCCTATCGCAACAATTGTTGATATTTCAAAACTTAAAATAAAGCTGAATGTCTCCGAAGCTAACGTATATCAACTTAAATTAAATGATAAAGCAGTAATTACAACGGATGTATATCCCGGAGTGGCATTTGAAGGGAATATCAGCTTTATTAGTTCTCAGGGTGATGATTCACACAATTATCCTGTTGAAATTGTAATTCCCAATAGTTCAAAATATCCTTTAAAATCAGGGACTTTTGCAAATGTAAATATTAAACTTCCCGTTGCAGCGGAAGCATTGTACATCCCGCGCGCGTCTCTTTTGGGAAGTATAACAGAAGCCTCTGTATATGTTGCCGAAAACGACAGGGCAATACTTAAAAAAATCATTGCAGGAAGCGGAAATGATAAATATATTAAGGTAATCTCCGGCTTAAACGAAGGTGAAAAAGTAATTATAAACGGACAGATAAACCTTTCCGATAATAAAGCGATCAGAATATTAAATTAAATACGAATATTATGTCTATAACAGAAATTGCAATAAAAAGGCCAACGCTGGTAGTCGTAATTTTTATTGTCTTAGCTATTCTTGGGATAACCTGCTATACAAAATTAAACTATGAACTGATTCCAAAACTTAGTTTCCCTGCGCTCAGTATAGTAACAACATACCCTGGTGCTTCGACAAATGAGGTAGAAAGTTCTGTCACCAAAAAATTAGAAGATGCCCTTTCTTCTTTGGAGAATGTTAAAAGTATGCAATCTACTTCTCAAGAGGGGCTATCCTCAATTACTATCGAATTGGAATCGAGCGCTGACGCTAATTTAGCCGTACAGGATGCCCAACGTAAAATCAACGCAATGGTGGCCGATCTTCCAACCGGTGTTAAGTCGCCATCAATTAACAAATTCTCTTCCGACGAAATGCCTGTAATTAAGCTTGGGGTTACAGCCAAAATAGCCCCGACAAAATTGTATTTGCTAACGGACAACCAAATTAAGTCTCAACTTTCAAAACTTAATGGTGTAGGGCAGGTTTCGCTGATTGGAGGAAATGAAAGGGAAATTAAAATTAACATCAATAAAAGTAAACTTGACGCATACAAGATTACAATCAGCCAGATATATCAGGCAATTTATAATTCAAACATTGAAATGCCAACAGGCAAAATTGAAAGCGATGTTAAACAATATACAGTAAGGTTATTAGGAAAACTAAAATCTTTAGATGAGTTTCGTAACACAACGGTTTCAAGAACAATTTCAGGAAGCAGTATTAAATTATCCGATATTGCCGAAGTTGTTGATGGTATTGCAGAACAGACTAATTTGAATAAAATTAATGGCAAAAATTCTATTGGTATTATTATTCAGAAACAAACAGATGCTAATACGGTTGATGTTTGCAAACGGGTAAAAGAACAATTGAAATTGCTCGAAAATCAATATTCCAACTATCAGTTAACGTTTGATATTGCCTCTGACAATTCCACATATACCTTAGCTTCAGCTAATGCAGTGATGGAAGATTTAGGTTTTGCCATATTGCTTGTTGCATTTGTTATGTTTATTTTCTTACATAGTATTCGAAACTCATTAATCGTTTTAATTTCTATTCCTGCTTCAATCATTTCGGTTTTCATAGCCATGTATATTTTTAATTTCTCACTTAATATGCTTACCTTAATGGCTCTCTCTTTGTTGATTGGTATTTTGGTCGACGATTCTATTGTGGTTTTGGAAAATATACACCGTCATCTGGAAATGGGGAAAGATAAGCATAAAGCGGCGCTTGATGGCAGAAATGAAATCAGCTTCACTGCTGTTGCTATAACCATGGTGGACGTTGTTGTATTTCTACCGCTTTCATTAGTATTTGGTATGATAGGCAACATGCTAAGGGAGTTTTCTCTGGTTATTGTATTTGCAACTCTCATGAGCCTCTTTGTTTCGTTTACCGTTACCCCTTTATTAGCATCACGTTTCAGCAAAATACAAGATCATACAAAAAAATCCATTATCGGAAAGTTTTCTGCTTGGGTAGAAACTACATTTAAAAAGATTGTAAGATATTACGAAAGAATTCTGCAATGGTGTTTAAACCACCGTAAAACAGTGTATCTGACAGTAACCGTATTAATCATAATATCATTTTCCCTTGTAGGAATGGGCTTGGTAGGCACTGCATTTATGAACGATGGCGACCAGGGAGAATTTATTGTTAAGATTGAAGGCGAACCACAGAATACTGTTTACCAGACAACACAGCTAACACAAAAAGTGGAGAATCTTTTGCTTAAAAAGCCAGAGGTTGTTAAAGTTTTTTCGAACATCGGATATTCAAGTTCTGATTTTGGAACAGGCAGTGGAGTAAATAATAAGAGTGAAATAACAGTCAATCTTATTCCGAAAAATCAGCGATCTGTTTCTGTTAGCGAGTTTGCAGCAATGATAAAAAAGGAAGTTCAGGAAATACCCGGATTAAAAGTCAGTGCAACTCCTACTTCTGGAATGGGAAACGCTGATGATGCACCTATACAGGTATTGTTACGTGGGCCTGACGTAAATAAACTTTTTGAAATTGGTGATAGTGTGATGAAAATTATAAAAGAAATACCCGGTACCAATGATGTGAAATTATCCATTGATAAAAGCAAGCCTGAATTGCAGATCAAACTCGACCGAGAAAAAATGGAGCAATTAGGTCTTAATGTGCAACAGGTTGGAAGTACGCTAAATCTTGCATTAGCCGGAAATACCGACCTGCAATATTCCGAGGGCGATGATGATTTTGATATTAATGTTCAGTTCGACCAATTCAACCGTAAAAAAATTGATGACGTGGGTTCTCTCACATTTTTAAATAATCAGGGTAAAGTTGTTGAATTAAAAAACTTTGCTGCTATTACTCAGTCATTGGGACCTAATAAACTTGAAAGATACGACCGTATTTCATCTCTTACAGTAAAATGTTCGGTCTATGGTCGTCCGGTTGGAACCGTTGGTGAAGAAATAAAAACTGCCATTAAAGAAAAAATACATTCTCCCGAAATTACCATTGACTATAAAGGTCAAATGGAAAGACAGGCTGACGCATTCAGCAGTTTGTTTACGGCTATTGCTGCTGCATTGATTTTTGTGTATCTTGTAATGGTTGCTCTTTATAATTCGTATCTGTATCCTTTTGTTGTTTTGTTTTCAATACCGGTGGCGGTAATTGGAGCTTTGTTTGCATTAGCTCTTTCAGGCGAATCACTAACTATTTTCTCTATGGTTGGAATGATAATGCTAATTGGGCTTGTATGTAAAAATGCAATTCTGATTGTAGATTTCGTGAATAAATTCAGAGACAAAGGTCTAACTGTAAGAGAAGCATTAATAGAAGCAGGTAAAGAAAGGTTGAGACCTATTTTGATGACGACATTTGCAATGATTTTTGGTATGCTCCCTATTGCACTTGCTTCAGGTGCAAGTGCCGAAAGTAAAAATGGCCTGGCCTGGGTAATTATAGGTGGTCTGACAAGTTCATTGATTTTCACATTAATACTTGTACCTTCCGTTTATACGACTATGGAAAATTATAAAGAAAAGTTCAATAAAATGTTTTCAAAGAAAAATCAAATCATTCCTGTAGAAAGTCATGAATGAATTAATAAGTAAAATTTCAAATCTCTTTAAAAAGTTTGACATAAAAAGCATAACCATGGAACGATTTGCAGGAAGCAGGAAAGGAAATAACCGTGGCCGAAGAAACGCTGGAACAGGCAAAAGAAACCCTGAAGCTGAATAACGATTCGTATAAGGCGGAAATTGTAAATGTTTCCGATTTGTTGGAAGCCCAGGCAATGCTGCAAAATGCAAAGGACCGACTTACGGATGTCAAGACCAATTATTAAAACAAATTGGTTGCCTATATGCAGGTTACGGGGTGGTATCGATAAAAAATAAAGTAGAAATTAAAAATTATAGGATGACATCGTTAATCGATCAAACCTAACAAAATATTACACATCTCTTTTCGGAAAACACAACAAAACATCAACAGGCACCTCCGAATACAATATGTGGGAAGAGCAAAATGATAACAAAGGCAGGAATATTCCAGTTGAAAGGAATATTCTTGCTTCCAGAAACAAAAGTTTAAAGTTGCTTCAACAGATTTGCCATTTCAATAGCAGCAACGGCAGCATCAAAGCCTTTATTCCCAGCTTTTGTTCCGGCACGTTCAATGGCTTGTTCAATGGTATCGGTGGATAATACGCCAAAAATAACGGGAACGTTGGTTTCGAGGCTTACCAGCGCAATGCCTTTTGCCACTTCTCCGGCTACCAGATCGAAATGGGGCGTGGCACCACGAATCACAGCGCCCAGACAAATGACTGCATCATATTTACCACTCGTTGCCATTCGTTTAGCTATCAAAGGGATTTCAAATGAGCCCGGAACCCAGGCAATACTTACATTTTCTTCATTTCCACCATGACGCTTAATGGCATCAAGTGCGCCACCCAGTAATTTGGCGCCAATAAACTCGTTAAAACGAGCCACGACAATCCCAAAATTTAAACCTTCGGCAATTAATTTTCCTTCAAATGTTTTCATCTTAAAGCGTTTTTTATAAATAAATATTAAATTTTGATAAAGAGTTCGTTTAATTACAACAAAAACCGATCATCACTGTACATGCAACAAATGCCCCAATTTGTGCAACTTGGTTTGCATATAGAAATGATTTTCTTCATTACAGGTCATTTCAATAGGTTGACGTTCCACCACTTCAAGCCCATAACCGGAAAGCCCTGCCACTTTGGTAGGATTATTTGTCATGAGTATGATTTTTTTTACGCCCAGGTCAACTAATATCTCTGCACCTACGCTATAATCACGAAGATCGGCTCTAAAACCAAGGGCAATATTCGCTTCTACGGTATCCATGCCTTTTTCCTGTAGTTCATAGGCTTTCAATTTATTGATCAGGCCTATCCCCCGCCCTTCCTGACGCAAATAAAGCAACACGCCTCTTCCGGCTTCCTCGATGCGATGCATAGCTTCGTGTAATTGTTCTCCGCAATCGCAGCGTTTTGATCCGAAAACATCGCCCGTCAAACATTCGGAATGGATGCGTACCAGCACCGGTTCATTGTCGTGAATATTACCTTTAACCAATGCAACATGATGTTCGCCATTGATTTTGTCCACATAACCATACGCCTTAAAATCGCCATAAGCAGTGGGTAATTCCGCCTTAGCCTTTCGTTCAATTATGGATTCATGCTTCCGGCGGTAACTGATCAAATCGGCAACGGTAATAAATTTCAGTTTATGTTTCTCTACAAATGCTGTTAAATCAGGCACACGTGCCATCGAGCCGTCTTCATTCATTATTTCGCAGATGACTCCAGCCGGATAGAGTCCTGCCATGCGGGCAAGGTCAACGGCAGCTTCCGTATGTCCGGCACGCTCCAAAACGCCACGTTCCTTGGCAATTAACGGAAATATATGTCCCGGACGGGTAAAATCCTTAGGCTTCGATTTAGGATCAATCACATGCAAAATTGTTTGAGCCCTTTCGTAAGCAGAGATTCCGGTGGTGGATTCATGCCAGTCAACAGAAACGGTAAATGCAGTTTGTTTGCTATCGGTATTCCGTTGAACCATATAGTCAATCTGCAACTCGTCCATACGTTTACGTGTAACAGGCATGCAAATCAATCCTCCGGCATGTTTTACCATGAAGTTAACCGCTTCCGGAGTAACTTTTTCGGCAGCAATAATAATATCGCCTTCGTTTTCACGATACTCGTCATCTACCACAACAATCATTTTTCCCTGGCGAATATCCCCGATAGCTTCTTCTATCGAATTAAATGGTTTCATTTGTTATTAATTTTATTTTTTATTGGTCAAATGGAATATCCAAAAAATGTCATTCTCGATCGGTATAGGCATAGCCCTTATGGATATTTCATTTTTACATATTTGATTTTAAAAGTATCCGTTTTCTCTCAGGAAATCAATACTGATATCCTTTGCTTTTTTGATTTGAGGATCAGCACTAAAGCCTGAAAAGTGCTCAACATACTTCCCTATCATATCGGTTTCGAGATTTACTCTTTCGCCCGGTCGTTTACCGCAAAGGGTAGTTTCATTTTTTGTGTGTGGAATAACCGACACTTCAAAGCTTTTATCATCCACATGGGTTACGGTTAAACTGATCCCGTCAACTGCAACCGATCCTTTTTCAATAATATAACGCAACAACGATTGATTGGCAGTAATACGTATCCGGATGGCATTATCGTCTTCGCGAAAACTAAAAATAATGCCTTCGCCGTCAATATGCCCACTGACAAGATGTCCGCCAAGACGATCGCTCAATTGTAACGCCCGTTCCAGATTTATTTTGCTACCTGCCTGAAGTGAACCAAGATTGCTACGGCCAAGCGTTTCGGGCATTGCATCAACAATAAATGAACCTTTACCGATGGACGTTACGGTAAGGCAAACTCCATTTACAGCAATGCTGTCCCCTATCCGGGTTCTGTCCAGTACCTTTAAAGCACTTATTTCAAGAGAGGCTGATCGTTGCCCCTGGCTGATGGCTTTTAATGTACCTATTTCTTCAATAATTCCTGTAAACATATCTTATAAAGGATTATTATCTGATAAATTTGACGTATGACTAATTTTTCCTGTTACCAGGATATCACAACCTACTTGCTTTGCTTTTACATCACGAAGGCGTATTGATTCATCAATAGATTCAAATCCACGCCCTTCTATCGGGGTGATTGCTTTTTGTCCCCCAATGAGCATCGGTGCAATAAAAAACTGAACTTCATCCACGATGCCTGCACGCAATGCCGACTCGTTCAAGGTTCCTCCACCTTCAAGCAAAATACCGTCAATTTCCATTTTGCCTAAAGTTTCCATAAGAACATTCAAATCAACAAGCCCGTCTCTATCTGGAAGAATCAATACTTTGTGCCCGGCATTCCTCAACTGCTGACATTTTACGCCCGGACATTGCCGCGTGGTAGCAATTATCGCCGGATTATTTTCTCCGTCCTGCGATATGCGGGCAATAAGAGGAATACGCCCTTTGCTGTCCACTACAATTCGCACCGGATTGCGTCCCTTTACATTTTCAAGACGGGTAGTAAGTTGCGGATCATCAGCAATTATAGTATTTACACCTATCATTATCCCTTTTAGCTCGTTACGTAATGCGTGTACATATTGCCTCGATTCATGGCAACTTATCCATTTTGAATGGCCACTGGCCGTTGCAATTTTCCCATCAAGCGACATGGCCGATTTGAGAATAACATATGGTCTGCCCGTTTTGATATATTTTATAAAAACCCGGTTTAACTCCTTAGCTTCCGCTTCAAGCAGTCCCACCTCAACCACAATGCCATTTTTACGTAGCATCTCTATGCCTTTACCTGCTACAAGAGGATTCGGATCTGGCATTGCAATTACTATCCGGCTGAAACCGGCATTGATCAGTGCATCGGCACAGGGAGGAGTTTTACCATAATGAGAGCATGGTTCAAGTATAACGTACATGGTTGAACCTTTAACATCTTCAATGGCACGGTGCATGGCGTTTATTTCAGCATGGGGTCCGCCAAACTGTTCGTGATAACCGCTTCCGATAACCGCATTGTTTTGCACAATCACGGCACCCACCAATGGATTGGGGTTTACATTTCCTACACCGCAGGCAGCTTGCCCGAGTGCCATACGCATATACCGGATATCGTCGTTGTTAATCATTTGTTTTAAAATAAAAATCCCGAATGGTATCTCATTCGGGGTTGAATATCTTTTGAAGCAACTGATACCTGTTTAGCAGGTGCAGTAGCATATACAAATGATCTTTTCTTCTACCATCCAGACTTTAACTGTCGGTACCGGAGTTTCACCGGTTCAGTCTTCCTGTTCCCAGAAAGAGTTGCGGACTTTACCGCCGGTAGGGAGTTTCACCCTGCCCCGAAGAAAATATTTTTCAGATTTTGTGCAAAGGTATAATAAAGTATTCAGGCAAACGAAAAAATGTATAATATTTTTCCGGTAATTCTTCTATCCTAACATGAGACCTCTGTTTATACACAGTTTGAATTTAGCGTTACTTTAAAAAAAATATCAGAAGTAAATCTCTAATATTACGCTATTTATAATTTAATTTACATTTTAATGTGATTTTTTTTGAACTCTTTGTTGTAGCAAATGTTATTTGTGTACTTTTGTAAACTGAACGGTCGGTATTTTTTTTAAAAATCCAATACAATGAAAGACACGAAGGAATTTATTTTAAAATTGGCTTACGATTTATTTCTGCGTAATAATTATGAAGCAGTTACGATAAACAAAATCAGCGAAGCCACCAAGCTTACCAAAGGAGCAATTTACCATCATTATGCCAGCAAAGAAGATATATTTAAGGCTGTTGTTGATAAATACATGATAGAGAACAAAGTAGAAGTTCCTTACGAACACACAAGTTTGTATGATTTTATCCAACACACCATTAATGATGCACAAAATAAAATTTCAGCAGAATTGGCTCTTAATGCCGATAAACAGAATGTAAAACCATTGCACTTTATTTCTTTAACGATTGATGCATTACAATACTACCCCGGTTTTGCTGAAATCGGTCAGAAGTTTTATCAGAATACAATCAATAAATGGAAAAGTGTTCTTGATGAAGCAATAAAAAACGGAGAAATACGAAATGATATTGATACCGAAATTATTTCGATGAATTTTTTAAATATAAGTACAGGTATTGTTGGCAATATGCTGATGAGCGGTTCTATTGAATTTGCTTTTGAAAAGTTTAAAAAACAAATGGAAGAGTTGTATAAAATTTTAAAGATATAATACTGCAATATTTTTTTAACCAAAAAACATACCAGCTGGTCGGTATAATAAATAAACAAATATTAAAAGATAATTTAACCAATGTATTATTCAACTATAAATTTATGAAAGGTAAAATATTAATTTTATTTATGTTAAGCTTTGGCCTGTTTATGCAAAACGTAAACGGGCAAACAGAATTAAACAATTTAATCAGCTATGCACTAAAACATAGCCATGAAATTCAAAAAGCAGATTTTCAGGTACAGGAAGCAAACTACATGCACAAAGAAGCTTTGGGAAAAGGCTTGCCGCAAATTGAAGGCTCGACAAGTTATAGTAAAATGATGTTCAATAAAATTGATATTCCGGCATCGGTATGCGACATGGTTCCGGCAGAATATGCCCCAATGCTTGATCAGTTAAGCAATATTGATAAACTTTATTCTGCCAGTGCTAATTTACAGGTAACCCAATTAATTTACAATCAATCGTATTGGCTTGGCTTGCAAACTACAAAAAAAACACAGGAACTCTACTCTATTTTAAAAAACAAAAACGAAGAAGAAATAATTGCCGAAGTAGCAAATGGCTATTACCAGACAGGTTCCTTGATGTTGCAATTGAATACAATAGAAAAATCCGTAAAGAACCTTGAAGGAATTTATAAGATTGCAGAATTGAGTTATCAAAATGATTTGATAAAAGAAACCGATGTAAACCGCCTGAAGGTAACCATTACAAACCTGGAAGTTACTAAGCAAACCATTCAAAATGGAATAAATATACAGCTAAACTACCTGAAAGCTCTGGCAGGAATGCCTGGAGATTCAACAATTACCATAGATACAGCCTCATTTATAAATGCTTCGGAAAACAAACCGGTAAAAAGCGAATTTCAAATAGGAAATGTTCCGTCGTATCAGGCATTGATGAAACAGTCTGAAATTTATAATCAACAGACAAAACTTTCGAAAGCACAATATTATCCAACGCTTGCGGCATTTGGCAAGCTCGGTTATTCATCCTATAATACAAGTTCCGATATAGATAAATGGAATAAAATGACAACCATAGGATTAAGTATGTCCATTCCCATTTATAATTCAGGAGTAACCCATGCCAAAGTAAAGCAGTCGCTGTTAAAACAATCGCAATTGAACGAAGATATTTTACAAACCAAAGATTTTTTGAAGGTTGATTACCAAAATGCCTTTTCTGAATATCAAACAGCCCGGAACTTATTGGTTGTACAAAAAGATAACCGCGAACTTGCCCAGAAAGTATACCGGCAAACCATGTTACAATATCAGGAAGGAATGGCTTCGCTTGCAGATTTGCTGAATGTTAATTCCGATTTTTTACAGGCAGATAATTCCTATAATCAACAGGTAATAAAATGCAAAACTTCAGAAATAAAGATACTTAAAGCTACCGGTAATCTTAAAAACATTGTAAATATAAAATAATTAATAAATAATAAAATTCCCATTCTTATGAAAATCAATAAAACCCACATTACGGCGATTGTTATTGTACTTGCCGCCTCAATATTTGTTGGATATAAACTCAAAGATAATAAAAAAGAATTTCAGAACGATATCGCCTTCAGTCAGCGTAAGGTGGACAAAATCCCGGTATCGGCAGAAACAGTACAAACAGGAACACTCTCGGAAAATGTTGTGGCCACCGGAAATTTAGAAGCATCGGATGTGCTATCCCTTGTTTCAGAAACTCAGGGTAGAATCATTAAAGTTTATAAACAAAAAGGCGACAGGGTTTCTGCCGGAGATATTATTGTAAAAGTGGACGATGAAGTTATCGCCGCAAATGTTTTAACCGCCGAAGCAAATTATGCACAAAATCAAAAAGATGTTGAACGTTTCACACGTCTTGCTGCCGAAAATGCCATAGCCAAACGCGATCTGGAACAGGCTTCCATTGGCTTGAAAAAAGCCAAAGCCGATTTGATAACTGCCAGAAAAGCATTAAACAACACAAGTATAAAATCACCTATTTCCGGTTACATTAATAGTGATAATATAACTTTAGGGCAATTTCTGGCAGGCGGTTCGCCGGTATGTGAAATCGTTAACAATAATACCCTGAAACTTAATATTAAAATTTCGGAACACGAGGTTTATAAAATCAGTAAAGGGCAGAATGTTGCAGTACGTCTGGGGGCTTTTCCTGATAAAAAGTTTTCAGGAAAAATAACATCCATTGCCGAAAAAGCAGATGCTGCCATGAAGTTTAATGTGGAAATTACGCTTACTAACGACACAAAAAACCATTTAAGAAGTGGATTATATGCGGAAGCCGAACTACCGGTTAAAAATGAACCCAAACTCATCATTAAAAAAGAGTGCATTATAGGAAGCATGGAAAATCCGGAAGTATATGTTGTACAAAATGGAAAAGCGGTAAAGCGCACATTAATTATTGGGCAAAGCAACGATAAGCTGGTGGAAGTACTCAACGGTTTATCTGCCAACGAAGAAATTATTACCAGCGGACAGCTTAATTTAAAAAACGGTGATAATGTTAATATTATCAAATAAATATTCTTTAAAAAATAAGAAATAATGAAGATAACTGAAATATCAATAAAACGTTCAACCATCCCGGTAGTTGTATTTACCTTACTTGCATTGGCGGGGATATTTTGCTACTCTCTTTTAAACAAAGAGCTTACTCCCAAAATGGATCTTCCAATCAATGTAGTAATGACGGTTTATCCCGGTGCTGCTCCTTCGGAAGTGGAAAGTTCGGTTACCAAACACGTGGAAGATGCGGCTTCTTCTCTGGAAGGAATTGACAAAATTACTTCTTATTCTTTCGAGAGCATGTCAATAGTTTTGATTCAATATAAGGATGGCATAAATGCCGACATGTCGCTGCAGGAATGTGAACGAAAAGTAAATGCCATCAAAGATGATTTTCCCGAAAACAGCAAGGATCCTCAATTTATGAAATATGATCTCAACAGGTTCCCCATCATGAGCATTGCTGTTAAATCGAATATACCCGATAAAGAATTTTACGACATCATTGACAAGCAAATTAAAACCCGGCTTTCCCAAATAAAAGGAATTGCCCAGGTTGACATTATCGGTGGCAACCAACGGGAAATAGAAGTAAAAGTTAATGCCCAGAAATTAGAACAGAACGGCATTTCGCTTCTCCAGGTAAAGCAAATGATTGAAGCTTCTAATGTGGACTTCCCTGCTGGAAAAATTAAAGATGATAATACCAAATTTATCGTAAGGCTTGCCGGTAAATTTACCAATCTCGACCAAATAAGGGATTTGATTATCGGTCAAACGAAAGATGGCACTGTTATAAAATTGAGCGATGTGGCTTCGGTGGTAGATGGCTCTAAGAAAACGACCAAGCTTGCCCGTATCAATGGAGAACCGGCTATCGGGCTGAGTATTCAGAAGCAGACGGATGGCAATGCCGTAGAAATAAGCAAAGAGGTAAAAAAAGAGTTTGCCGATTTCGAAAAGCAATATGCAAAGCAAAAGCTTAAGTTTACCATTGCCAGCGATATGTCTGATTTTACCAATGAAGCCGTAAAAGGGGTTATGTTCGACCTGGTCTTTGCTATTGTCCTGGTATCAATCACTATGCTATTGTTCCTGCATACATTCCGTAACCTGACGTTTATTTTCGTATCCATCCCTACCTCCATTGTTTCCACATTTACGTTTTTCTGGCTTTTTGGTTTTTCTCTTAATATACTTACCCTATTAGCATTATCAATTGTTGTAGGAGTTATTGTGGATGATGCCATTGTGGTGCTGGAAAATACATATCGACACCTTGAAATGGGCAAAACCAAGCGACAGGCATCGCTTGATGCAATCAAGGAAATTGGGATTACCGTTACTTCTATCACCATTGTGCTGATAGCCGTTTTTCTTCCTATCGGGCTTATATCGGGCACCACCGGTCAGGTTCTACGCTCCTTTTCATTGGTAGTTGTAATTTCTATCCTAATAAGCCTTTTGGTTTCATTTACCTTAGTTCCTTTGCTTACATCGCGCTTTGGTAAACTTAAAGTATTTGATAAAAAAAGGCCCTTCGACCGTTTTTTGCTTGCTTTTGAAAGTCTTGTAACCAGATTTAAATCGGCAATTCTTTCGGCGCTTCATTGGACGTTGGGGCATAAAAGAATTACCATTTTTGCAGCAGTAGTACTTTTTATCGGCTCATTTCTTTTGGTGTCCAAAGGGTTTATACAAACCGAATTTATGGATGCCGGCGACCGTGGCGAATTTATCGTAGCCATGGAACTGGACCGTACAGCCACATTAGAACAAACCAATGGAATGTGCCTCGCTATAGAGAAAAAAATGCTTCAATACCCCGAAGTACAAACCATATTTACTAAAGTTGGTTCCAGGGGAGGTAGTATGTCAATACTTGAAACCCCTTATGCTGCCGAATTCTCAATAAAATTAGTTCCTAAAGATCAACGAAAACTGAGCGCCAAATTATTTGCCAAAAAGCTTCAGTACGATTTAAAATCTGTTTTCCCCGGCCCAAAATTCAAAATTGAAGAAGTAAGCATGATGGGTACTACAAGCACTCCGGTAGAAATTTATGTACGCGGAACCAATTTTGAAGAAGTGAAAGCATATAGCCAGATTGTCCTGAACGAATTGCGAAATATCAAAGGGACAAGCGATATGGAATCAACAGTAGAAAGTGGTGATAAAGAAATGGTGGTAAAGTTTGATCGCGAAAAATTAGCAAAACTCGGACTTACCATTGGCGAAATTGGTAACCAGATGTACATGTCGTACGAAGGAAACCGCGACCTGAAATATCGCGATGGAAGCAACGAATACGATCTGTTTATATCATTAGACGAATTTGACAGAAAAAGTAAGGCCGATATTGAAAATATTTCATTTGTAAACCATTCGGGACAGCTTATCCGACTTTCACAGGTGGCTGACATCAGTGAGGGAGAAAGTCCTTCTACACTTATCCGTTATAATAAACTACCCTCTGTTCGTATATCAGGCAACTTAGTTGGTATAACCGTTGGCACGGTTGGCGAAGAAATAAAAGCCCGCCTTGCCAAAACGGAAAAACCGACAGGAGTCGACGTGGTTTATGCAGGCGATATGGAACGTCAGAGTGATTCCTTTTCAAGTCTGTTTATAGCCCTTGTTGCATCTGTTGTTCTCATGTACTTAATAATGGTTGCACTGTACGATAGCTATATATACCCATTGGTAGTGATGCTTTCGTTGCCATTGTCTATCATCGGGGCATTGCTGGCTCTTGCATTGTCAGGAAAAAGCCTTAGTTTATTTTCTATAATGGGTATTATTATGCTTATGGGATTAGTAGCCAAAAATGCCATCTTGGTCGTTGACTTTGCCAATAAACGGCAACAGGAAGGCGAAAAGGTTGTGGATGCTATTATCGAAGCTACTTCTGTACGTTTCAGGCCTATTCTTATGACCAACATGGCACTTATCGTGGGGTTATTACCGATAGCACTTGCTTCGGGTGCCGGTGCCGAATGGAAAAACGGACTTGGATGGGTACTTGTTGGCGGATTAGCCAGTTCTATGTTTTTATCCCTTCTTGTGGTGCCGGTGTTTTATGTTGTTCTTGACAAATTGGTTAAAAAACATAAAAAAAGAAATGATCCGGAAGAAATTACAGAACAAAAAACAGTAGAAATCGGATCATTTACAGAAGAGTAATAAAAAATTGAAGGGAATGTCGGTTCAATCTGGCATTCCCTTACAAATTAACAGATCCTGAATAGATATTATAGAATCAAAATAAAAAAACGATAAAACGATCAAAAATGACACAAATTCTTGAAAAACATTTTGAAACCATAAGAAAAACATTCTTAGATTATGGGATTAAAAGTATTGCAATGGATGATATTGCCGGAAATTGGGGTATTTCAAAAAAAACGCTTTATAAGGAATATGCCAATAAAAATGAATTGGTGAGGGATGTTTTTCTCGAAGACTTTTCACAGTTTAGGGCTAAAGCCAACGCTATACCAAAAGACAGTAGCAATGCCGTTGAAGAATTATACAGACTATCCGATTTATTCATAAGCAGTCAAAATTCATTAAGTATATCTACGCTGTATGATTTAAAGAAATATTATCATGAACTGTTTGCTGAAATGATAAAATTGATAGACATATTAATAAACGACTTAATCACCAGTGGAATAAAACGAGGAATGGCTGAAAAGAATTTCAATCCGGACGTTGAATATGACAAAATAGCTTGCTTTTTCGCTTTTATTTTCGAGTCGTATTTCCTGCATCCGCTACATAATCTTTCCAACGTATCCATGCCATTTTCCGGAAAAGATATCATGAAGTATTTCTATAAAGGGATTTGTACCCAACAGGGTATTGAAATATTGAAAAGTATACAAAATAGTTAAAAATGCTGATTTAATGTAAAATCGACAATTAAAATCAAAACCATGAATACCTGTGAAATCGGAAGGAAAGCCGGACGTATCTGGGAATATCTGTATGCAAATGGAGAATGTTCCATCGCCGAGCTTAAAAAGAAACTTAAAATTAATACCAAAGAACTTTACTTAGCTTTAGGCTGGATTTCACGTAATGATAAAATTGCATTTTATGAAAAAGAAGGAGAGCCATTTGTTTTTCTGCTCTACATGTAGATGTTTTAATTAATAAAAGCTTAAATCAATTTTTATGAAACGTATAGGATACCTATTTTTCAGAGGATTTACCTTATTCATTTCCATCATCCCATTCCGGATACTTTACTGGTCATCCGATTTTTATTCGATAATAATGCAATATGTAGTTCGCTACCGGCTAAAAACAATTACGGATAATTTTAAAAACTCCTTTCCGGAAAAAAATGATCAGGAAATAAAACGGATTATTCACCGGTATTACAGAAATCTTTGTGATATTTCACTCGAAACGATCAAAGGCTATTCATTAAGCACAAAAAAGATACTTTCCCGTTATCAATGTTTAAATCCTGAAATTACCCATAAATATTACAGGCAAAATAAGGATATAATTATTGCCATGAGCCATTATGCCAATTGGGAATGGGGAACCCAGGTGGCAAGTAAATTTTTTATGCACCGTCCCGTTACTTTCTACAAGCCACTTTCCAATGAATATTTTGATAATTATCTCCGCCAGCACAGGATGAAACAGGGCATGGAATTATGCTCTATTTATAAACCCAAACTCCTGCAACGGTTAACTGATGAGCCTCCCAAAGCTTATTTTTTGGTAAGCGATCAAAGTCCAAGCCGGGGTAAAGAGAAAAAGGCTTATTGGGTAAAATTTCTGAACCAGAATACGGCATGCCTTCATGGTATCGAAAGTTATGCGAAACTTTTCGATCTGCCTGTATTTTATGCCGACGTACAAAGGATAAAACGTGGCCATTATACCATAGCGCTGGAAGAAATTTGCACGTATCCCGAAAATACCCGGCGCGGGGAAATAACAGCTAAATATATGAAAAAACTTGAAGACATCATCCTGAAAAAGCCGGACGACTGGCTATGGTCGCACAAACGATGGAAATTAAAGAAGCCGGATGAAATGCTAACTGATACTTTTTCTCAGAAATTGGATTAATTCTGTCATAAAACGAGCCATGAAACTTTCTTCTCACATGAAAAAAAAACCAAGAGAAGCTTTCTTAGAGATTCCTCCCTTCGGTCGGAATGACTGCCCACAAGATGATTGTAATGATGGAATTGTGGGCGGCTGCGCCGCCCACAATTCCACACCTTCTTCTCTTCAAGGACGACCGTCATTTCGATCGAAGGGAGAAATCTAAATAACACATAGACCAGTATCCAAAGATAAATGTATTAAAAGAGAGTTCCCCGGGAAATTGGGGCAGGCTATCTGACAAATAAAAAAATCAATGATAAAGAGATGAAATATCCATAAGTGCTATGCTCATACCAACCGAGAATGATATTTTATGGATATTCCATGTGACCAATAAATTAAAAAATTAATAACACATGAAAAAACTGAATACATTAAACTTCCTGTTAACATTTTTTCTTCTTTTCGGTCTTACCGCTTGCGAAGACGCTTTTCTATACAGTCCTTATGCATCAAAAGCGGAAGATAAAAATTCAAATGAAGAAAATGTAACTAAATTTAAGCAAAACACCATAAATACGGATACTTTTTCATTTTCAGTGATTGCTGACAGTCATTATTATTACGACAATTTAAGTGAAGTGGTGGATTACATAAACAGGGATACCGAAAGTATGTTTACCGTTCATGCCGGCGATCTTACCGAAAGCGGTTTATTATGGGAATATCGTAATACCTACAAAATAATTAATAAACTTCACAAACCTTTTTTTGCATGCATAGGCAATCATGATTATTTATCCAATGGTTCTGATATTTTTCGTCATTATTTTGGAGATAAAAACTTTACAATGAATATCGGAAGAAATAAATTCATTTTTTTTGATGATGTGGTCTGGGAAAGCATCAATCATCAACCCGATTTCGACTGGCTGGAAAATGTTATTTCCACAACCGGAACCGATACCAGTGTCTTTGTTTTCACCCATATTCCGCCCTGGACGGATCAGTTAGCCGGTGAAAAAGAAGAAATATTCAGAAAAATGATGACTGACCATAAGGTAAAAGCGGTTTTTTGCGGACATGAACATAATTTTGAGATGGAGGATTATTATCATGACGGGGTAATTTATGTTGCTACCGGAAGTGTGTATAAAGAACATTATATTGTTGTGAAAATAGAAGGCAAAAATTTCTCGATAAATCCAATTGACTTTTAATGGAATAGAAATGATAAAAATTTTACGAATATTGTTTGTTGTTTTATTGATGTTGTTTTCTATTGATGGTTATCCGGGCAAAGACGGAAGTAAAGAAAAGACTTCTCCAAAAAAGTCCCTTCCGTTGATGCCCGATTACCTTAAGTTGCAATATGCCGGAAATATCGGATTGGGTTCTGTGGGAATAGGCTATTTCTGGTGGAAAAATAATATGCAGACAGAAGTTTTTTATGGAAAGGTTCCTTCATGGGCAGGCGGAAATACGATCCGAACCGTTGCTTTGAAAAATATAGTAAATCTTTTTGTTTTTCATCCAAATAAAAATATACTAATTAAACAACAGGCTGGTTTTTCCACCAATCTTGCCTTTACTAAAAAAACCTACGTAGAACTTCCGGATTATTATCCCGATAATTATTATTCGCCCAATGCAATTCATATAATGCCCTTTCTTTCGCAGGAATGTAAAATCTATTTTAAAAAATACCGCTTTGTTAAAAAAATTGGTTTTTATTCCGAATGCAATGCAATGGATACCTATTTATATCAAAGCCTGAAATCTAAAGAGGTAAATTTTATGGATGTCTTTAGTCTTGCTTTAGGTTTGGTGATTGCGTTTTAAAATCGACCTTCTTTTTTCAGCAGTCGATTTGTACAAAAATAAATCAACTAAAATTTTTCCAGCAGTCGATTTGTGAGCTATCAAATCAACTAAAATTTTTCCAGCAGTCGATTTGTGTGCTATCAAATCAACTAAAATTTTTCCAGCAGTCGATTTGTGTGCTATCAAATCAACTAAAATTTTTCCAGCAGTCGATTTGTGTGCAACCAAATGAACTAAAATTTTTCCAGCAGTCGATTTGTGAGCTATCAAATCAACTAAAATTTTTCCAGCAGTCGATTTGTGAGCTATCAAATCAACTAAAATTTTTCTATCAGTCGATTTGTGAGCTATCAAATCAACTAAAATTTTTCTATCAGTCGATTTGTGAGCTATCAAATCAACTAAAATTTTTCCAAATACTCGATTTGTACAAAATCAAATCAACTAAAATTTTTTCAAACAGTCCATTTGTTTGCAACCAAATTAACCCGGCTGAGTGGTAAATGCTTTGTAGCCTGGAACAACGTAAGTCCCGATACGCTGAACCACTCAGCGGGTATAAAATAACAATATCACCCTTTCAGTATTTGCTTGTTTTGTCGTTTCTTAATTTCTGATATTACGCTAAACCTTATTTTTTTATCATTTTTTAACCTTAGTAGAAAAATTATACAAACGAAAAATAACCTTATTCCCTTATAACCGTTAAAATAAGGTAATAAGGTTGTGGGTTGTGGCAGTTATTGGTTCAAGGATAAAAAATAAGGTTTCCCTCTTTATTTACCATCAGTTAATTTCTATAACTATTGCTTTTGTTGTATCATTGGATAATCCGGACTAACCTGCCCCCCTAAAATTGCAAAAAGAGAAATAAATATTTTAATAGAACTCGGGTTACGATGTACGATGTACGAGACATTCCATGTTTATTCCCGATATTTCAAAAAATGTCCGCTTTTGTAAAAAACGAGAAGGACAGATTATATCGTTAAAACATGGAATGTCTGCAATCTTCGAATATTCTTCTCTAACAACTATCAACCATCAACTATCAACTACAAACTATGCTCATCAAACTATGCTTTTTAATTTCTTTCCAATGAAAAGTAGAATGTAGTACCTATTTGTTTATCTGATTCAAAATGAATATTTCCGCCTAATAAATCAGCAAATTTATTAGCAATGGTTAATCCAATACCTAATCCGTCGGTAAATTCATAAAAACCATCAATATTTTTTTCAAAAGCTTCAAAAATTTGAGTTTGATGTTTATCGGATATAAAAGAACCTGAATTATAAACAAAAAATTCAATAGTTATTTCATCTTTTATTTTATATCCGAATTTAATATTGCCCTTATCCGAAAACTTGACTGCATTCTCAATTAAATGAAATAATATATGTTTAAGTCTGCTGCCATCCGTATGCAAAATGAATGAAGGATCAGGATTGACATAATCCAGAATAATTTCCTTTTTTAAACGCGATATCTCCTCATTAAAAAGATTGTCTAATTCAGCAAATATTTTTTCGATCTGCCAATCCTTTTTATTCAATTTTATAGGATCTCCGGACTGTATCAAAGCTAATTCAATCAAATCGTCCATTATTATTAAAAAATGATCGGTATTATTTCTTACAATTTTGAAATATTCCTTACAATCCTCTTTACATTCATCATTCAGATCAATTAATAATTCCAAAAATCCAATGATTGAATTTAAAGGTGTTCGTACTTCATGAGAAAGATTGTTTAAAAATTTTGTTTTAACCGTTTGAGAAATAATTGATTTTTCCTGTAGTTCATTTGTTTTATTTATTAGGACATCAATACTTGTTTGTTTTTCTATTATTCCATAAAATTTGTCCTTAATAAAAATAGGAAGCGCCGGTGTTTTATTTTTAATAAACTTATTAAATGAAGAAAACAAGGTATCATTTTCTGTTAACCTGTCTTTTTCCGTAAAACAATCAATAACTAATTTATGAGGTCGTCGAATTAAATCCGTAGGAGTCAGAATTCCAACGAAACAACTCATTTCATCTATAATTACAAGATAACCATTTTCTATTAATGCATCCTCAACAAGATTAATCCCATAAAATGGGCCTGTTATTGGATAAGTCATAGCTAAATGATTCTTTATTTTCATTATTAAAATTCTCCTTCCAGCGAATCATACGTAATGGTAATACCAAAATCGACCTTAATAATTTCAGATTCTGAAACAAATGGGAATACTTTTCCCTTAAGAATTTCGAGTATTCTGTTTTTATCAAATTTTTTCAGGATTTTTCTATTGATAAAAACAGCTTCAACAATTGTATCATCTACTTCAAACACATCAAATTCATTAGGTACCAATAATTCAAATGATTTATAAAGGCCAATTTTACCCTGTGGATATTTTTTGCCTAATATCAATATATCCTCAAAAGGAGGCAATTTAATTTCTTCAAAACTTAGCTTAATTGAATACTTTTTCGAAATTGAATCTGTCATGGTTTGTCTGTTTTAAATTTATAAATGTTGAACATAAAGTATGATAATTGTTTTAATAGCACTAATAATAATAGTATCATATTTTTCGGATTTATATTCTGATTTGATTTTAAAATTTAGTTCCAAACCCAATACCAATCATTATTCCCATGATACCATGAAATATTCAAGAGCAAATATAGAAGTTATTTTGAACAAGATATTACTAAATAAAAATTTATAAATTTATGTAAGAAATAAAATATAAAACCTCTCCAAAAAATTATTACTTTTAGGTATTCCTAATTTTTTAACGTATTTCTTTATCAAATAAAAAAAACGAGTTGCATTTGTTTGTATATCGGATACAAAAGTATCAAAATAATTATGCAACGAAAAAAATCTATAAAAAAAGAGGATTAGAAGCCTATAGATATGCGGAAGTGGTTGAATTAAAATAATTTTTACATTTATTAACCGAATGAAAAAGAGATCAAAAAGAGAAAAATTGAGTACTAAGAATGGCAAAATGGGAATTCTGACAGGATACAAAGGAATTTACAATTCTGCAAAATAAAATGAGCAGTAAAAACAATGTAAAATCAGGAGACATTCCATGTTTATTCCCGGTATTTCAAAAAATGTCCGCTTTTGTAAAAAACGAGAAGGACAGATTATATCATTAAAACATGGAATGTCTGCAACGTTCGAATGTTCTCCTAAAATAAACAATAAAAAAAAGAAGGATTTTGTTTGTATAACCTTTGCTTCGGTGGCTTTTCCGGTTTAAAAGCCAGGGATTATCTTTACTATCTTTTTAACGAAAAAATAAAGGTACTGCCTTTTCCTAATTCGCTCTTGGTCCATATTTTGCCACCATGTTTTTCGACAAATTCCTTGCACAAGATAAGTCCCAGGCCTGTCCCCCTCTCCTTTTCGGTGCCTAACGTAGTGAATTTGCTATCTATTCTGAATAATTTATGAATATTTTCTTCGGCTATTCCAATTCCATTGTCCTTGATAGAAACTTCATAAAATTCGTCGTTCTTGGCCAGGGATACAAATATCTTTCCGAATTGAGGAGTAAATTTTATGGCATTTGCCAGAAGATTGCGCAAAATAGTATTAATCATGTTTCTATCTCCATTTACGATGGCTTCCCCGGTAATCGTCGAAAGGATTTGAATATTTTTCCTTTCCGCCTGATTGGTTAGCATATTGATATTTTCATGAATTATACTTTTTAATTCAATAGCCTCTGGCTTATAATGTATGCTTCCCGTTTGTGAACGAGCCCAAACCAGCAGGTTTTCGAGCAATTCAAAAGCCTGTTTGGAAGAATTTTCAATGGTACGCAAATATTTTTCTATCTCATCCTTATCGTAATCGGAAAAATTATTGATCAGCAAATCGGAAAAGCCTAAAATAGAATTAAACGGGCTTTTTAAATCATGAGCTATGATGGAAAAAAATTTGTCTTTAGTTGCATTGAGATCCCTTAACTCCTCAGTATTTTTTTTAAGTAAAATCTCGGCAGCTCTGCGTTCGGTAACATCGCGTAAAATTCCTTCATGGTAACGAATATTATTTTGTTCGTCCATAACCAACCAGCCATGGTCCTCCACCCATAATTTGGATCCGTCTTTTTTCCGTAAAGGATATACCGCAATTTCTTCCAGTTCATCTTGCAATATTACACTTTCACGGTCGGAAAGGTCAAAATAAAGTTGTGTTTTAATATCTATGGCAAGAAGTTCTTCTTTATTAGCATAACCAAGCATTTTATACATTGCAGGGTTTGCATCTATAAATTCACCATCAGGAGTGCTTCGGTATACTCCGTCAGGCATAGATTCAATCAGATTTCGGTATTTTTTTTCACTTTCAGCTAAAGCTTTTTCCGTTTGTTTACGTTCGGTAATATCGGTAGCTACGCCTACCAGCGCTACAATTTCCCCTTGTTCATTTTTCACTGCTGATGAGGAAATAGATATGGAAAAATCAGTGCCATCTTTACGACGATTAAGTAATTCGCCATGCCAGTTTCCGCTTTTTGTTGAAGGAAGAATTTTTTTAATATATTCAGGATCGTTGTTTGGCGATCGTACCATGGAAATATTTTTGCCAATTAATTCATCTTCGGTATATCCATAGGTTTTCAAAAATTTTTCATTAACAAAAATGATCTTATCTTCAGTATCGGTAACGCTTACACATTCCGAGAGACTCTTCACCGTATGCGAAAGCAGGCGAATACGTTCATCAGCATTCTTCCGGTCGGTGATATCCCAAATGAGGCAAAAAAAAGCTATAATCTCGTCATTTGAATTATAAACGGGGTTCACAGATAGCTCCGCCCAAAAAAATGAGCCATCTTTCCGTACATATCGTTTTTCAATATGGCGATTGCTTGTATCCCCATTCAGGAAATTGTTAAAGCAATCCTCTGTTGCTTTTATATCGTCGGGATGGGTTATTTCCGCATTAGCAAGATTAACAAATTCTTCCTTGGTATATCCCATCATTCTAAATGCGGTGTCATTGCATTTATATAATCTTCCCTCCGTATTTGTCAACAGAACACCAAAATCCTTTGATGCAAACAAAGCATTAAATAATTCTTCCTTAAACTTTATTTCATCATTCATTGATTCTTCCTTTTAATAATCATGAAGAGAATATCTGACTTTTAATTTTTTTATATTCTAAAACATGTATGCAAAACTAATTATTTTTTAGATTAAAATTCATTTTTTTAGAGAATATCTGTTTTCTAAGCCATAATTAATTCTCCGGTTTATTTTTTATTTTAACTTTGGCTGCTGAAAATAAAAATAATCAACATGTCAGAACAAGAAAAAGAAGCTGTAAAAAACTTACCCGAAAATGCTTATAAAGAGCTAAAAAAAGGCGAAACATACGAACCGGTGATGTCGCCAAACAAAACTTATCCTGAAGTAAACTTCCGTTCCGTAGCTATGGGATTAATCATGGCGGTAATTTTCTCCGCCGCTGCCGCATACCTTGGATTAAAAATCGGTCAGGTATTTGAAGCAGCTATTCCGATTGCTATCATAGCCGTTGGTTTTTCCACGCTTTCCAAACGAAAAAATGCACTGGGTGAAAACGTTATTATCCAAAGCATCGGAGCCAGTTCGGGTGTGATTGTTGCCGGAGCTATCTTTACACTTCCTGCCTTATATATTTTAAAACTTGAATCACAATTCTACCAGGTATTTCTTTCATCGCTCTTTGGCGGATTTCTGGGAATCCTTTTCCTGATTCCTTTCCGTAAATATTTTGTTTCGGATATGCACGGGAAATATCCTTTTCCGGAAGCAACGGCGACAACCGAAGTATTGATTTCGGGAGAAAAAGGCGGAAAACAGGCACGTTTATTATTGGTTGCCGGATTAATTGGCGGTATTTATGACTTCATCATCGCCACTTTCGGCTGGTGGAGCGAAGTGTTTACCTCCCGTGTAATTCCTGCCGGGGAAATGTTGGCCGACAAAGCAAAGATCGTTTTTAAGATGAATGTTGGCGCTGCCGTAACCGGTTTGGGCTATATCGTCGGATTAAAATATTCGGCAATAATATGTGCAGGTTCGTTTTTGGCCTGGTATGTCCTTATTCCCGTTGCATATCATTTTGCCGACGGACAAACCATCGCTGTTGGAGCCAATATTACCAAATTGCTCAACGATATGTCAGCTGAAGAAATTTTCCGTAACTATATCCGCCAGATTGGTATTGGCGGTATCGCAATGGCGGGAATTATTGGCATTATCCGTTCATCAAAAATCATTCGCACGGCTTTTTCATTAGCCGTAAAAGAAATATTTCATTCAAAAAATTTAACGTCCGAAACGAAAAGAACTCAACGGGATCTGCCCATGTCGATCATTGCCGGCGGTATCGTTCTTACAGCAATCATGCTGTTAATATTCTTTCACTTTGGTGTTGTACATAATATAGGACTTGCTTTGGTGGGACTTGCCATTGTAATGGTTATTGCCTTTTTATTCACCACCGTAGCCGCCAATGCCATTGCTATTGTTGGAACGAACCCTGTTAGCGGAATGACGCTGATGACTCTTATTTTATCCTCACTGATTCTGGTTTCGGTAGGTTTGTCAGGTACAACGGGTATGATTGCCGCTTTGATTATTGGCGGAGTGGTTTGTACCGCTCTTTCCATGGCCGGAGGCTTCATCACCGACTTAAAGATTGGTTATTGGCTGGGAACATCTCCATATAAGCAACAGACATGGAAATTCCTGGGAACTATAGTTTCGGCTGCTACCGTAGGCGGAGTGATTATCATTCTTAACAAAACTTACGGATTTACCGGTCCGAATGCAATGGTTGCTCCTCAGGCAAATGCTATGGCAGCAGTTATTCAACCCATGATGTCGGGTCAGCCCGCACCTTGGTTATTATATGGCGCTGGCGCTTTTCTGGCGCTTATTCTTACCATGATAGGTGTTCCGGCGCTGGCTTTTGCTTTAGGAATGTTTATTCCCCTCGAATTAAATACGCCTTTACTTGTTGGCGGACTTATCGCTCATTTTGTTGGAACACGTTCTAAAGATGAAAAGCTAAACCAGGCTCGCAAGGAACGCGGAACACTTATCGCTTCAGGATTTATTGCCGGTGGAGCTTTAATGGGCGTTGTTAGCGCAGTACTTCGTTATGCAGGCCTGAATTTGGTGAACACGGAATGGTTTGAATCACACTCAGCCGAAGCTCTTGCCATTGTTATGTTTGCAGCCCTTTGCGTATATATGATCTGGGAAACCCTCCGCGCAAAGAAAGAAGAAAATTAGTTTATCATCCAATGCTTATTTTTATAAACTATTGATTTAAAATAAAGATAATTAACCCTATTTTAATAATAATACCAATGAAGAAAAATATTCTTGACCGTTTTCTGAATTATATCGCCATTGACACCCAAAGTGACGAAAATTCAGAAACCTGTCCAAGCACAGAAAAGCAGTTTGATATTGCTAAGCTTTTATTTAAAGAACTTAACGATTTAGGTTTGCAAAATGTCAGCCTTGATGAAAATTGTTATATCCAGGCAACTTTACCAGCAAATACCGATAAAAAAATCCCCGTTATCGGGTTTATTGCCCATATGGACACCAGCCCCGATATGCCCGGGAAGGCATCTACCGCCCGATTGGTAGAAAACTACGACGGTAACGATATCTTGCTGAATGTTGAAAAAAATATCGTATTATCGCCTTCCGATTTCCCGGAAATGCGTGAATATACCGGACAAACACTAATGGTTACAGATGGGACAACCCTGTTGGGAGCCGATGATAAAGCGGGAATCGCCGAAATCATGACCGCGATAGAATACCTGGTCAAACATCCCGAAATCAAGCACGGAACCATACGCGTTGGTTTTACTCCCGATGAAGAGATAGGCAGAGGAATTGATAAATTTGATGTGGAAAAATTCCATGCCGAATTTGCCTATACGCTCGACGGAGGTGGCATAGGTGAACTGGAATACGAAAATTTTAATGCGGCAGGCGCTAAGGTTTATATCCAGGGCAGCAATATTCACCCGGGTTATGCCAAAAACAAAATGCTAAACGCCATACTGATGGCTATGGAGTTTAATGCTTTGCTTCCAGTAAACGAACGTCCGGAATTCACCCAGGATTATGAAGGATTTTTCCATGTAGTTAAAATGGAAGGTTCGGTGGAAAAAGCATACCTTCAATATATCATACGCGATCACGACCGGGCAAAATTTGAACAGAAAAAAGCTCTCATCACGGATGTCAATACTTTTATGAACCAACGTTATGGTGAAAAAGCTTTTACTCTCGAATTAAAAGACCAGTACTACAATATGCGTGAGATGGTGGAACCGGTTTATCATGTGGTGGCTACGGCTCAGGAAGCCATGGAATTGCTTGGAATAAAACCTAAGGTAGTTCCCATTCGCGGGGGTACCGATGGAGCCCGTTTATCCTATATGGGTCTCCCCTGCCCTAATATTTTTGCCGGCGGACATAATTTCCACGGAAAATATGAATATCTGCCCGTCGACTCTATGGTAAAAGCTTCGGAAGTGATATTGAAAATAATAGAACTTTATACCCAGAAAAGCATATAAAATTATAATTTAATAAAACGGGAAAAGCTATCCTTGGGGTAGCTTTTTCCGTTTTCAGCATCGGAAATCATTGTTGTCCGGGAAAAATTCTTTATTCGTTATGAAATCATTGATATATAACGTCCCGTACGGGACTTGTGAATAGATGGGGTTAATTTGATTTTCTACCGATATTGGGTCCCGAGTACTCGGGACTATCCCGTAGGGATAATATATTGGTAGAAGATTGTTTATAAATTAACCTGAATCCCGTATGGGATGATATAAAAATTAATCGGACAATAGTGATCGGATATAAAATCCTTTTACTTTTACCTGAAAAGCTCAGGCTTTTCTCTACTTAGGATTTGCTGAAAAAAGTCATAATATTATGTTTTTTATCGAATTAACAACTGCTTTTATAAAAGAAATCGCTGTTGTCCAATAAAGAATTATAACTAAAGTCCTTCAAGTAGTTGCGATTACTAACTCCAGGCTTAAGCCTGGAGTTAGTAAAACATAGCAAACATTGGACTTTAGCCCTTCAATGAAACTTAATCTGAAAATAATGAAAAGAAATGCAAGGAAAACTGGATTCATCATACAATATCTGTGCACTTGTAAAACTTTATCCGGATACTTTGTTATTTATAAAATCCGAACGGATTTAATTTAAATAGCCCCGAATGAAATTCGGGGTATGAGTTAATTTTATTGTCAGGAACCCTGAAAGGGTTCAATGATAACCATATTGAAACCCCGCCCTGAAAACTATCGGGGCTTATAATCAACAATTATTACTCGTCGTTTAACCCGAGCTCAGGTTATCCAATGTTTGGGAATTATTACCCAGCCTTTGGGAATCGTTACCCCGCCCTTGGGAACCGTTACCCCGCCCTTGGGAATCGTTACCCCGCCCTTGGGAACCGTTACCCCGTCCTTGGGAATCGTTACCCCGCCCTTAGGAATCGTTACCCAGCCCTTAGGAACCGTTACCCAGCGCTTGGGAAGCACAATTTCAATATTTTATGTTTTATTAATTGAAAGAAAACAGGAAAAGGAACATTGAAAAACCTAATCACACCTTCCAATAGTTGAATATAAAATAAACCGAATGGTCATTTATTAACCCGAACTTAGGTTAAAAGCTATTCAGGAGATATTTTTTTATTGGTTAAATTTTAAAATTTCAGCTCAAACCATTTTATGAGCCTTCAGATTTACTGAAAAGTATTTATTGGGAACCTGATTAGGTTTAACAATGGAAGATTGTATTTCCCGATTAGTAAAAAAGGCACAAATGGTGTTTGAAGCATGATAAAGTTTATTCCTTTTATCCGCAGGACAACCCTCAAGAATGCCGGCAAGCACATTCCAGCGTACGGTTTCGGTACCTATGCCATAGTCGTGCCATACAATTACCGAGTTTTCGTCCTTCAACAGTTTAAAAACATTGGCAGTATCCGAAGCAATGCTTTCCGAATGATGGTCGCCATCAATAAAAATCAAATCAAACTTTTGATTTAACGTTGAAAAATCAAAAGTAAGAGAGTTTGCCTGAAGGTGTTTGATGTTAGCTTTACCTTTGGAAAAAAAACGGTGCATCGCAATATAATCTTCGCTCCAATTCAATTTTCGTAAATCCTCGTCGGGCAGGTTAATGGTAGTGCAACGAGGCACAACCTCCGAAACCACAGCAACACTTTCGCCTCGCCAGGTTCCTATTTCCATATAATCCTGACATTTGATCATTTTTGCCAAACCACGTAAAAGCGACATATCGGTGGGCAAAGAAGATCCGTCCAGATAGCTATACGGGCTGATGGTATCCTCAAAATCGGGAAACAAATCCAATAAATCAACCGTAGGCAAGCCATCCTTAAATCCATACTTAGAAACAACGTATTCCTCTTTCACTTCTTCATCATTCAGAACATTATTAAGCAAATACGGTTTCGAAATGATAAGCCCAACGGCTTTTAATGCTTTGTATATTTTGTTCATAAAATTATTTTTTTGATTTCCGGTCTATTTCTATTTCTCCGATTGGTTTAAAACCTGTTTGTATATTTCTAAAAATTGTTCCCCCACCTTTGTATACCTGAATCGGTGGGCAAATGTTTTTATCTTTTCCTTATCATATTCTTTATGATGTTCTATCATATCATTCATGGCGTTGAACAATGCGGCTTCATCGCCAGGTTGGATAATAATACCCTGTTCTTTTGTAATATCTCCGGCAAGACCGCCGGCATCCGTTGCAATAACTGGCAAACCACAAGCCAAAGCTTCAGCAATAACCACCGAAAATGTTTCAAAATTGCTAAACATTACCAGGCAATCCGATTGTTTCATGGTGTTAGCTATTTCGGAAGACGTCTTCATGTATTCAAAACTGAAGAAGTCCGTTACCTCAAGTTCTTTTGCCATTTCAATAAACGGACTGGCATCGCCGTCGGTAATAATGTTTAAAACAAAATCATTTCTGACTAACGATAATTGATGAATCGTTCTGATAATACCGCTAATGTTTTTTTGAAAATCATACAATGAAGAAACATGAAGAAATCTCACCTTGTCATGAATACTTTCCTTGACAAGCGGTTTAAAAAATTCTTCGTTAACTACATTCGGAATCACCTGATAATTGCCATATAATTTCAGGTTTATCATGGCATTTTTCAGATCGTTGGATACCGGCATTATCATAGCTGCTCTTCTGGCAATTAACCTGGATAAGAACAAATCCTTTTTTCCAATTTTGGTAGTATCGCCTGGTAAATATCCTGTCCAATGTTCGGTAAATACAAACGGAATTTCCCTAAACTGTTTTAACAAAAGAAATAACAATCCAACAGGCAATAGCACGTTAGCATGAATAACATCGGGTTTTCCGTACTTCTCACACACCATTTTTAAACCTTTACGATATGCCGAAAAATAACGGACATACTTTTGCAGAACTGTTGGCGCCGGATTAACGTAAATAATAATGGTATTTATACCATTCCTTATTTCCTGAACCGTTTCAAATTTGTCATTATTCTTTAACGTATCGAAGCAAACATGTAGAACGGATACATCGGCATACAAAGAAGCCGCTTCGGCATGCATTTGTACGAAAGTACCATGGGTAGGTTGTACTCTGTTGGGATACCAACTTGAAATAAACAGAATTTTGATTTTTTGTCCACTCATATGTATATCTACAGGCTTATTCTGGATGTAAAAAAAACAGTCATCTGCTTTATTTTGATTGGATATTTTTTGCAAAAGTAATTTAAAAAGGGATTTTTATACGAATATTTATTTGTTAATTTGCTATTGAAATTTCAAAAACAATAAACCAAATCCATTTGACAAGTAAAAGAGCGGAGTAATGATAAAGAGATGTTCAAAATGTATTTTACCTGAAGATTTTACGGGAATTGAATTTGATTCGCATGATGAATGCAATTTCTGCAAAACTTTTCATAAACATATTCCCTTTGGTGAAGATCGGCTGATTAAATATTTTGATAAAGCAAAACGGAAAAAGAGAACTTACGATGCACTGGTACCACTTAGCGGTGGAAAAGATAGTACTTACATCCTGTATTTAGCTACAAAAGTCTATAAACTTAATGTTCTGGCATACACTTATGATAATGGATTTTTTAGCGAAATAGCGCTCAACAACATACAATCAGCCATCAAAAAAACGGGTGTTGACCATATTTTTTATAAACCCAACGAGCGTACATTACGAAAGATGTATCACGAAACGCTTCTTAATTCGGGCGAAATATGCGGAGTTTGCGGAATAGGAATCATGAACAGTACTCAAAAAATATCTGCCGATTGGCACATTCCGCTGATACTTCTCGGGCATTCGCCTTTGGAGGACAATTCGTTTACTTCCGAAAATATTTATGACAGCCTTCGTCTGCGAGTGATCGCTTCAGAATCAGGAAATATTTCTAAAAAAGAAATTGATCAGTTCCTGATTTACCCTAAAATGAATTACATCAACACCTATTTTCACACCCTGACAGGAAAATTTGGTAAAAAAATCAATCCTTTATATTTTTTGGAAGTCCCCACAGATATTGAAATTGGCGAAATAATCAAACGGGAAATGGACTGGAACGATAAATCAGGTTCTGATTTTTCAAAACACCTTGATTGCTGGGCCGAACCTTTTACAAACTATGTGCGTGAAAAACGCTTCGGGCATTCACGCAGAATAAGTCAGTTGAGTAATATGATCCGGTTGGGAGAAATCACAAGAGAAAAGGCGCTTGAAATACATGAAAAAGATCATAGTAACAACGAACCATTAAACACAGATCAAGTATTATCCGCACTCAATATTACCAGAGACGATTTGGGTAAAGTATTTACGATTCCATCAGGAAAATACAACGCCTATTTATCAAGAGCTAACAAAATTTTTGCCTGGGTTAAAACTCAGTCCGAAATATTAAAAGGCAAAAAATAGAAAAAAATATTTTATTTCTTTCTGCTTTTCGTTACCGTAACCGCTTTCTTTTTTGATGCAGGTTCTTTTTTCGATGTTGTTTTCTTCGCTACCTTTTTCTTAACAACTGGTTTCTTAATCGTTGGTTTTTGTTCAGCAATTTCGCTTTCCAAAGGTGTTTGTGGTGATTTGCAGCAATTTTCAACTCTTATCAGAAAATCGGATAAAACATTCATATAGTTTATAAATGCTTCGTAAGGCGTTCCATAAGGATTGAAATATTTATGAACATCGCCATCGGAAAACCATTTGGTACACATGTAATAAAAGTGATCGCTGGTTTGCAGGTACAGCCAGTCGCGAAGCAGATTTTCATCCGTACAGCCTTTTAGCTTTTCCTCAATGGCATAAAGGGCATCGAAGGCTTCATCCTGCAAATCATTTCCAAGCCATGCCGTTAAGTCTCTTTCTTCATCTGCCCATGAACAGGGATAAGGAACATTAATTGCCGAAACAGGCTGAAGATTTTCGGTCAATTCAGATGGAGTGTTAAAAGTGAAATTCGAATTTGCAAAGACTTGACCTGGCAATGCTTTCATGAAATTGAAGATACCGGTTTCGGCCCATTGATGTTCGCCAAAAGTTTCATAATCCATGAATAAATTCACCGTTTCCTGATTAGGTTCAATCTGGTTAAGCCAGCCAACAAATTTTTCGGTGGTCAGAGGCCATTCCGGCCAGCTCTGTTGCGAAAACCGGAAAGCAATATCATCACTAAGCTGAAAATTTTTCAACAAAAGTTTCAATTTAGGATTTATATTATTGCAATACATATAATTAGGACTTTTCCAACCTAAAACGTGCTTGGCACCTTCGGTAAGCATGGTTTTAAATCCCATTTCAGCAACCATTTCTCCTATCTTGTCGGAATAAATGAGCTCGGTATTACGAAAAGTGGTTGGATGCTGCCCAAATAAATCGGTAATCATTTGTTTTTGTTTTTGCACCTGACGGTTAAATTCATCCTTGCTTTTTAAGGCTGATAATGAATGAGAATACGTTTCGGCAAGAAATTCCACACAGCCGGTATCGGCAAGTCGTTTGAAACTGTCTATTACTTCAGGAATATACATTTTAAACTGTTCAAGTGCAACACCCGAAATGGAGAAACTCACCTTGAATGCTGTGCCATACTCTTTAATCAAATCAAGCAAAACCTGATTCGTTGGCAAATAACATTTTTTGGCAACCCTGCGGATGATATGACGGTTTTGATACTCATCGTAATAATTATGATCGGCACCAATATCAAAAAAACGATATGTCCGTAATCTGAACGGCTGATGAACCTGAAAATAAAAACAAATTGATCTCATAAGCTTCTGATTTTAAATAAATTCTTTAAATTAATTTGTTGCATCCTGATATATTTCCAACACCTTTTCCGCTGCATTTTCCCATTTCAAGTTGTTAATTTCTTCTTTACCCCATTTAAGAAACGTTTTTTTAAGTGCAGGATAATGTATCAATCCATAAATAGAGTCGGCTAAAGCATCAATATCCCAGAAATCAACTTTCAGGGCATGATTTAAAACCTCTGATACCCCGCTTTGTTTTGAAATCACCACAGGAACATTGGATCGCATCGCTTCCAGAGGAGAAATTCCAAAAGGTTCCGATACGGAAGGCATTACATAAACATCGCTTAGCGCAAACATCCGATCAACATCGTCCCCTTCCAAAAAACCGGTGAAATGAAATTTCTGAGAAATCCGCAATTGTGCAACTCTTCGTATCATTTTATTAAGCATATCGCCTTTGCCTGCCATAACAAAACGTACGTTTTTATCTTTCATCAGAACTTTGTTTGCAGCTTCCACAAAATAATCGGGTCCCTTTTGAAATGTAATACGACCTAAAAAGGTAACGATTTTTTCCTGAATATATCGTTTATTTTCAATTACTTCTGGTTTATCTGCCGCCTTTTCCACCGCATTATGAACCGTAAAAACCTTATCGGGATTAATGCCATATTTTTCAATTACAATATTTCTTGTCAAATTACTTACCGTAATTACTTTGTCGGCAACTTCCATTCCCTTACGTTCAATTTCATACACATCGGGATTAATATTTTCACCCGAGCGGTCGAATTCGGTAGCGTGAATATGAACGATTAATGGCTTACCAGAAACACTTTTGGAGGCAATACCTGCAGGATAAGTTAACCAATCGTGAGCATGAATTACATCAAAAGTATTGGAAGCGGCAATGGCTGAACCTACTAAAGCATAACGCGATACTTCATCAAATAGATTTTTTCCATACCGTCCTGAAAATTCAAATTTTTCAGCAACAATATTTTTTTTCCAGGTTGTAGCTTCCAGCTCTGCCTGGCTTGTCAGGCAGGAAAATTCCTCAGGGCCAACATATGGTATTAAATTGGAGCCTATTTCAAGATAAGTTATTCTTTTCCAATATTCCTGAAAAATATTATCGTTAAAATTAATAGTAAAATCACTTGCATTAATTAACCGGGCGGATCTGGTATCTTCGTCTCCATAGGCTTTGGGGACAACAAAGATAATTTCAACATTTTTTTTTAAAAGTCCTTTAGTTAAGCCATAACATGCTGTACCTAAACCACCTGTAATGTGAGGGGGAAATTCCCAGCCGAACATCAGTACTTTCATACTCTTTGTTTTTAAGATTGTTCGTATTTTTTAATCAACCAGTTAATTCTAAGTAATTCCGCAACACTCCATGCCTGCGAAATGGAACCTCCGGCTTTATGCGGCGGATCCCCGTCGTATACTTCGGAAATTGTTCCAATGCCATGTTCGGTCATCACTTTTTCAAAATCTTTATAAATATTTTTAATAAAATTCAGGCCTCCTTTGCCATGAATTTTAAGATAGCCTTCCACAAAATGTCCCAAAAGCCAAGGCCATACGGTTCCCTGATGATAGGCTTTATCGCGGGTAGGTTGGTCACCATAATAAACGCCTTTGTAATCTGGATGTTTAGGTGATAATGTTCGCAATCCTCTCGGAGTTAATAATTCCCTTTTTACCATGCTTACCACATTCTTACAAATTTCTTCATCTACAGGACTATATGGTAATGAGGCGACAAAAATCTGATTAGGTCTTACACTCCAATCCTTATCTTTTCCGTTTACACAATCGGCTAAATAGCCTTTTTCTTCATCCCAAAAAGTTTCAGTAAACGAAGCTGGAATCATTTCTGCTATGGGCTTCCATTCATTAATAAACTTACCATCTTTTGCCAAAGTAGCAATTTCAATGCTATACATGATGGCATTATACCATAATGCATTTATTTCTACAGGCATTCCAACACGTGGCGTTACCGGTTTTCCATAAACTATAGCATCCATCCACGTAAGCGCTTTTCCGTTTTCTCCAGCCCAGATTAGCCCGTTATCCTGCATTTTAATATTAAACTGACTTCCATTGCGGTAACCATTTAATATTGTTTTCATGATTTTTCCATACTCTTTCCAAATAGTTGGTTTGGAACCTGTATGTTCGGAATATTTTTGTAAAGCCCAGAAAAACCATAAGGGTGCATCTACTGAATTATAAGCTGATTGATCCCCACTTCCAATATTGGGAAATAGCGAACCTTTCATTTCAGAGATCATGTTATCAATAATTTCCTTGCAGGTTTTGTAATCTTTTTGTACTAAAGTTAATCCAGGCAAAGAAATAAATGTATCACGTCCCCAACAACCAAACCATGGATAACCGGCAACGATTTCAGCCTTTTTACCATGACGGATAATAAATTGTTGTGCAGAATTCAACAAGCAATTTTCGAAACTGTTTCTGGGAACACGTGTATCAATTTCGTTATCAAATATTCGTTTTAACGTATTTGGCTTTATTTCCTCTATTCCAGCACAGAAAAAGATGCTTTCTCCTTTTTTTATTTCAAGTTCAAAAAAACCAGGCACATACAAGTCTTCATGACATTCATAGCCTCGTTCAGCCTCACGAATATACTCTATATTATAATACCAATCGGGAACATGTGTGTACTCCGCTTTTTTGGAGAATTGCATAAAAAGATGGGTATATCCCTGATACATCCTGATTTTTATACCATTAGGTACATTTTCATATTTATTGTCTGCAAAAATATTTGCTTTGCTGAGATGGTGTATATTTCTAAATGCTAAATACGGTTTAAAGCGTAGTATGGTTGGGGAATGAGCATCAACGAGTGTATATTTTATAATCATTCTATCGTAATTCCGGGTAAATAGCATTTCTTTATCAAGGACCACACCACCAACTCGGTAGGTTTGCTTAGGGATAGGTTCGGTAGTAAAATCCCTGATATATTTATGACCTTTTGGATAATAATTATCTCCTGGATATTTATGTATTCCCAGGTTAAATTCAGCTTCGCGTTGAATAATTGTTTCGTCTAACGCAGATAAAAGTACGTGATTTTCGTTATCAATTGCCGGTTGCGGTACGATAAGCATACCATGATATTTCCGCGTATTGCAATTTATAATCGTTGAAGTGGCATACGAACCTGTACGACTAGCCCTTATAAGTTCCTTATCGAGCGAATACTCTAAATTTATTAACTGAAGTTTATCTAAATTAATATAACCCATCGTTTGGTAAGTTTTGTTTAATTGGATAATCACCAAAAGTAAAAATCAAAAGTAATAAAAAATAAAGAACTTAAAAAAAATAAAAAAAAAAGGAGTGTTTCCACTCCTTAATTTCCAAGTTAACCATCAAAGGTTTTACTTTTTAGCTTTTTTAGCTGGTTTAGCTGGTTTTGCATTTGCAATAGAATCAGCGATTCTTGCGGAATCCTGTTTTACTTTTGCAACAGAATCAGCTAAACGGATAGAATCCTGAACTCTCATTTCTTTAGCAATGGAGTCAGCTATACGGATAGAATCCTGTTGTGCTTTTTCAGCTTTTTCTTTGGCGCTTGGTCCGCAGGCGATAAAAGATATCAAACCTGCAATCACTAACAATTGTGATAATTTTTTCATATGTTTTATTGATTTAAAAACAGTGCAAAATTATACCTTTTTTGAATACCGCGACAAATTATTATCTTTTTTTTTAACTTTTTTTACATTTCATCTCTTACGCTAGTTAATGCACTAATAACCTTTTTATTACAATTTTTTACTTCTATTAATTTTGAATATTATAACATTATTAATGGCAAATTTTCTCATTCAAACGTTATAATTTGTAATTTAGTCAGATCAATTTTAAAAAAAAAATCTTTTTTATGCACAATTTACCTCCTTTAGCCGAACAATTGCGTCCAACAACTCTTAATGAATATGTGGGGCAAAATCATTTAATAGGCGAAAAATCTATCCTTAGAAAAGCTATTGAAAGTGGAAACATACCTTCAATGATACTTTGGGGACCGCCAGGTGTTGGCAAAACGACACTTGCATACATTATTTCCTGCCAGTTAAACCGACCTTTTTTTTCATTAAGTGCTATTAACTCAGGAGTTAAAGAAGTAAGAGATGTAATTGCTCAGGCAAAAACAGATCATAACAACGCTATACTTTTTATCGATGAGATTCATCGTTTTAGCAAATCTCAGCAAGATTCCCTTTTAGGAGCTGTTGAAAAAGGAATAGTAACACTAATCGGCGCTACTACCGAAAATCCATCCTTTGAAGTTATTTCTCCCTTGCTTTCACGTTGTCATGTATATATCCTAAAGCCTTTCGATGAAAACGAATTGTTAATTTTACTTGAGACAGCCCGTAAACATCTTGAGAAACAATTAAATATTGTTATTGAAATACAGGAAACTGAAGCGCTTATCCGCATTTCCGGCGGAGATGCCCGAAAGTTGCTCAATGCTATTGAACTAATAGTGAATGCAGAAGAAAATTCTTCAAAAATTATTATTACCAATGATAAAGCAATAAATATCATTCAGCAAAATCTTGCATTATACGATAAGCTGGGTGAAATGCACTACGATATAATTTCCGCTTTTATCAAATCTATGCGAGGCAGTGATCCCAACGCAGCAGTTTATTGGCTGGCCAGAATGATTGCTGCCGGTGAAGATCCTTTATTTATAGCCCGCCGCATGGTTATTCTATCGTCTGAAGACATTGGAATTGCGAACCCAAATGCTTTACTACTTGCCAATGCCTGTTTTGATGCCGTTAATAAAATAGGCTACCCCGAATGTCGCATTATCCTATCAGAAACAGTTGTTTATCTTGCCACTTCACCAAAAAGTAATGCATCGTATATGGCCATTGAAAACGCTCTTGCCAAAGTTGAAGAAACCGGAGATTTACCGGTTCCTCTTCATCTCAGGAATGCACCTACCAAATTAATGAAGGACTTAGGTTATCACAAAAATTATAAATACGCCCATAATTTTGAACATAACTTTGTAGATATGGAGTATTTGCCCGAAAAAATAAAAAATTCCAAATTCTATGAACCTTCTAATAATCCAAAGGAAAACGAAATACGCAACCGTTTAAAAAACCTCTGGAAGACAAAATATGGCTATTGAGTTTTTATTGTAAATTTGCATAAATATTCCAACGATTATTCCAACGATGATTTGTCCAATTCCTAAAATTAAATATTTAGACTCCGGAAACTTTTTTCTTATTGCCGGGCCGTGTGTAGTTGAAAATGAAACCATGCCTGGCGAAATAGCCATAAGAATAAAAGAGATTACAGATAAACTCCATATTCCTTTCATTTTTAAAGCATCTTATAAAAAAGCAAACAGGTCAAAATCGGACTCTTTTACCGGAATTGGTGATGAAAAAGGTCTGACAATTATTAAAAATGTTGGCAAATTGCTTAATATTCCAACACTTACTGATATTCATTCGGAGACTGATGCCCAATTAGCTGCTCAATATGTTGATATTTTGCAGATTCCAGCTTTTTTATGCCGTCAAACAGAATTGCTTCAGGCTGCCGGACATACGGGAAAAGTTATAAATATTAAAAAAGGACAATTTCTTTCCGCCGGATCAATGAAATATGCTGTTGATAAAGTAAAGGAAACCGGCAATGAAAAAATTATGGTTACCGAAAGAGGCAGTATGTTCGGTTATAACGACTTAATCGTTGACTACCGTAATATCCCCGAAATGCAAAAAAATAAAGTACCAGTTGTGCTTGACATAACTCATTCCTTGCAACAGCCCAACCAATCAGGCGGAATAACCGGTGGAAAACCTGAATTAATTGAAACCATTGCCCGAGCCGGTATTGCCGTAGGAGTTGATGGAATTTTTATCGAAACGCATCCCAATCCAGCAATTGCAAAATCGGATGGAGCAAATATGTTAAAATTAGACTATCTGGAAAGATTATTGGAAAAATTACTCAAAATCAGAGAATCAATACAATCGTTGCCGTTTATTGCTGATTAAAAATTATTCTTTTCAAAACTCCGGTTTGTGGATAAAATTCCATTGATGAAATACCATCAGCAGGCAAACGTCCAATTTCTCCAAATTGGCTTATCGAAAATTCATCAGAAGCAATTGATTTTCCTAAATAATTGACATCAAATCTGACCTTTTCGGGTAACCGGTAATAAAAATATGCTGATTCGGTCTTGGATTTTTTATCCTTATTTTCAACACTTTGGATATCTTTGGTAACATTCATTGATTCGGTAACAATGGAAACGAAATTTCCTTCTTTATCATTCAGGTCGGTAATTCCTTTTCGGTTGGAAAACTTAAATAAATTATTATTTTTACCCTCATTAGCTATTTCTGGAATAAAAGTAAACGAATAATTTATAATTTTATATTGAGTTGTACCTTTAAAAAGCAAAAGGTATTCGTCTTCCATTTTTTCCATCTGATTATCCATATACTCAATGCTACCCTTTTCGTAATTAACTTCATTTGAACCATTAAGCAGATTGTATCGACTTTCTTCCAGTTTTAGTATGGCATCAGCAGCTTCTTTTGCTTTAATCTCCAATGGTTTTTCACTAACCGTACGTTTATAAAATTTTTCTTCAATGGTTATTGTATCAATGTTTGTTTTACGGATAATGGTATCTATTTTTTCAAATTCGTTAGGACTAACCAAATCATCAGATAAATTAATATCGGCATTATTGGATTCAAATTTTTGATTCAACTGATGCTTTTTGGTTTTAAGTGATTGATTACAATTTAAAAGTGTACCATCTTCACTAAAAGACAAAACCAAAGATTTGTCTTTATCCGGATCAACTTTAATTTGATAAATTTGGTTAGGATCTGGCTCAGAAAAAGAATTTAGTTTGATGCCAGCAATTTCGTATATGGTTGAATTTTCGTTCACTATATTTTTAATTCCTAAAAACTTATCTGCAAATTCAGCATAGGGACCTTTTACTTTTACGGTTTTTGCAACACTTACATCAACTTTGACTACATTACGCGGTAAATAATAGAAAATGCCATTCAGTTTTGTAGGATTCTGTTGTTTTACAGGATATACAGCAACCTGTGATTTAAGTTCCTGCCCGAGTAACAATGTTAGAATCAGACTTATAAAAAGTACAATTTTTTTAAATTTTGCTATCATATATTTAAAGTTAAAACACAAACATACAGAATTTTTCTGAGATAATTATTTATAGCTCAAAAATTATTTAAACTTCATCCGGCTACCAAAAATTGCCTTACACACTCTTTTTTACTTTATTGCAACCACATTATTTTTTCGAATCAGAAATAATCCAAAATAAGTTATCATTCCGTTCAATATCAATAATTCGAACCCAAATTTATAGCCATTAAATAACCATACTGAATACTCGCTCAAAAAATAGCACAGTACTGGAGAAATAATAGCAACCAAAGGAACCCAGCGATCCTTCAACTGTTTTTTTGAAAATAGACCAAAAGCATATAAACCCAGTAATGGTCCATAGGTATAACCGGCAACTGTATATAATTTATCAATCACAGCCCGGTCATTTATTGCCCTGAATATCACTATAACAACGAGTAAAATTAATGCAAAACTGATATGTACCATATAACGGATATGCGTTTTTTGCTTCTCAGAAAGATTATTTTTCTTATCTAATCCTAAGAAATCAATACTGAATGAGGTTGTTAATGCTGTCAATGCTCCGTCGGCACTTGGATAGGCTGCTGAAATCAATCCTATCATAAACATTAAACCGGCGACAGGGCTTAAATATTTTAGTGAAATTGTAGGAAATAAATCATCACTCCGAACTGGCAACTGATATCCTTCCTTGGTTGCATACATAAATAAAACAGCCCCTAAAAACAAGAACATCATATTGATAAAAATCAAAACAAAACTAAAAGAAAACATGTTCTTTTGAGCATCCTTGAGATTTTTGCAACTCAAATTTTTCTGCATCATTTCCTGATCCAATCCTGTCATAACAATGGCAATAAAAGCTCCGCTAAGGATTTGTTTAAGGTAAAACTGTTTACTATGCCAGTCGGTATCAATAATCTTGGAGTAATCGCTAGTAAACACGGTAGTAAGAAGCCCGGAAAAGGAAAAATTTAATTCTCTGGATATTAATACAATAGTTATAACTACTGCCGCCAGCATAAAGGTTGTTTGCAGGGTATCAGTCCAAATAATTGTCTTAACCCCACCTTTAAAAGTATAAAGAAGAATGAGGGCTATAAAAATCCCTACGGTTAATCCAAATGGAATTCCCCAGGCATTGAAGACGAATATCTGCAAAACATTAACAACTAAAAACATACGAAATGATGCTCCAATTACCCTTGAAAGTAAAAAGAAAAAAGCTCCTGTTTTATACGACCAAAAGCCAAAGCGTTTATCAAGATAAGAATAAATAGATGTAAGATTCAAGCGATAATATAAGGGCATCAATACCAGTGCAATTACTGCATATCCGATAAAAAACCCAAAAACCACCATTATGTAAGTAAACTGTGTTGACCCCACCCATCCAGGTACCGACATGAACGTAACACCGGAAAGCGAAGCGCCTATCATCCCATAAGCCACTACGTACCACGGCGATGATTTATTTCCAATATAAAAAGATTCATTATTAGCCTTTTTGGATGTAACCCAAGTTATAAAAAATAATACTAAGGTATAAGCTAAGAAAATAATTAGAAGGATAGTTGGAGACAAAACTTTCGGGTTTTAAGGTTTATATTGTTGAACGAAAATTAATACTCTCAGAAAATGCTTTTAAATCGGGGAACAGCAAATCTACCAATAACGGATATTGTCTGCTAACTAAAACATTATCAGAAATTAATATAGTGGTCATTTTCACTCTTTTACCAAAAAGCATATCAGAAGCTGAATCTCCAACCATTACAGAATTTTTAAAATTTATCTTAGGAAAATCCTTTTTGGCTTTTAAAGCCATTCCAATATTTGGTTTGCGCATAAAGCTATGACTTTCTTTAAGATCAGGGCAAAAATATATTCCATCAATTCTTCCGCCAACTTTCTCAATTTCAAAAATCATCTGTTGATGAATTTTCTGCAAATCAGATTCCGTCATCAAGCCTTTTCCAATTCCCTGCTGATTGGTAACTATAAATATTTTATCGAAAAAAGAGGAAAACGTTACGAAAGCATCCAGAACTCCTGGCAAAAACTCAAAGTCATCCCATTTTTTAACATAATCTCCGACTAATCGCTTGTTTATTACGCCATCCCGGTCAAGAAATAACGTCGCTCCACGATTAATTTTCAAATCTTTTAAATTCATCTTGTGCTTTTTGGTAATCTTCGGGAATTCCTATATCAAGGAAATAGCCTTCGCATGGGAAACCGTATAGGTCGTGGGTAAGATATATTTTTTCAAAGCAATCCTTTTCTAATGAAAACGCAGTAGGCATCGGCAATGATAAAAAGAATTTCCGGTTAATTAAATAAATTCCTCCGTTTATAAGTCCGATTCCTTCTTTTAAATTTTTTTCTACAAAATCTACAATTCTGAAATCATCATCGATTTCCACCGACCCATAGCGGTTTACGTTTGTCACATACCTTAAAGTGATAGTTAAGTCAGATTTTGCATCATGATGAAATTTAATTAGTTCATCAAATCCAATATTGAACATGGTATCTCCATTTAAAATTAAAACTTCTTCAGAGTTAACCATCGCTAATGCATTTTTTATTCCACCTCCGGTTCCTAATGGTTTTTTTTCTACAGCATAGCTAATTTCAATATCATTAAAACAATTTTTAAAATATTCTTGAATTATATTTCCCTTATAACCAATGGATAGAACAACTTTATCTATACCGATGCTTTTTAGATAATTTAATTGATATTCCAAAAAAGGCTTTCCATTAATCAAAGCCATAGACTTTGGGACATCTGGAACCATTTTTCGTAAACGCGTTCCTAAGCCTCCTGCCAGAATAATCGCTTCCACTTATTTGTTTTAATTAATTCTATTTTTGATTACGTTTTTAATTGTCTTTTGGTATAGGGCAATTCTACCCTTCTTTATTTTTATCTTGGAAACATTGCCTCTTCAACCAATTGACAAATAATATGTCCCAGCAAAATATGTACTTCCTGAATTCTGGGAGTATCAGCAGAAGGGATGTTTATGAGGTATTTACTGATGGACTTCATTTTTCCGCCGGTTTCGCCGGTCATTCCAACGGTAATCATACCCTTTTGATTGGCAACGTTAAAAGCTTCAATAATATTATTTGAATTACCGGAAGTTGAAATACCAACCAGAACATCTCCAGCCCTGCCTTTTGCTTTTATAAGCCGTGAATATATTTGATCGTATGAATAATCGTTTGCTACAGCAGTAATATAAGAAGTGTTAACATGAAGGGCTTCGGAAAAAAGAGGATCCCGATCGTAATAAAACCGCCCGGAAAACTCAGCCGCTAAATGCTGAGCATCGGCTGCACTGCCACCGTTGCCACAAAACAATACTTTCCCATCATTACGGAAGCATTTTATCATTTCATCGGTAACCAATTGAACGGTTTTCAACAATTGCTCATCATTCAAAACCAATTGTTTTACCTGAAGTGATGATTGAATAATACTTTTAATACTCATTGAAAATATGATATTTATAATTTAAACTAAATCAGAATGTCCATGTTTTTAATCCATGAGATACGAACTCATAACGCTTGGCTTGTCCGCCAAATTGCAGTAAAGCATCAATAACATTCGTACGTGTATTCCCAGGACAATAAAAAAACATAAATCCACCACCACCGGCACCGGATATTTTGCCACCCGTTGCACCATGTTTGATCGCGATATCATAAATATTATCTATCATCGGATTGGTAATTCCTTTTGCCATTTGCTTCTTGTATTGCCAGCCAAAATTCAGGTTCTCGCCAATTTTATCCAATTCACCTTTCAATAATGCTTCTTTCATCATCACCGCCTGTTCTTTCAGTTTGTGCATGGCTTCTATGGTCTTTACCTTTTTATCATTTACATTTTTAGACTGAGCTTCAATAATTTTTGATGAAAGACGGCTGGTTTCGGTATAATAAAGCACCAGATTATGAGCCAATTCGTCAAGATAGATATCTTTAATACGCAGAGGGTTAACGATAACTTTATTGGTATTATAAAATTCCATAAAATTGACTCCGCCAAAAGTGGCCGCATATTGGTCCTGTTTTCCTCCAGCCATTTTCAAATCCACACGTTCTATTTCATAGGCTAATTTTGCCAGATCATATTCGCCCAAAGGAAGATGCAGCCATTCGGCAAAAGCGCCTAAAATAGCCACAACCAATGTGGAAGAAGTCCCTAAACCGGAACCTGCCGGTGCATCAACATACGTTGATAGCTCAAAGGAAAGTGGTTCTTTTGAAAAATCCTTAACAATACGATTATATATGCCTTTATGGAGGTCTAATTTTCCATCTACCTCAAGATTCAATGCGGAATCGAATTCGTAATGTTCTTTTTTATCCTCAGCATGAAAAACGATTTTCCCATTATTTGTTGGGATAAGCGTAGCAAATGCGTACATGCTGATGGTGGCATTTAAAATAGCTCCGCCATATAATTCTGAATACGGAGCCACATCGGTTCCGCCACCAGCTAAACCCAAACGCAAAGGGGCTTTACTTCTGATTATCATTCGTTATAATTAAAATAAAAAATATTTATGATTAAGCATTTTTATACGCTTGAAAAAAAGATAGTTAATCGTAAATAATTATGGCTATAACAATTGATCAATTGCTTCTACCATTCTTTTCCATGAATACTTCTTCTTTTCCTCCTTTATATTTTCAATAAATTCCTTTTCCTTTTTGCCTTCATAAAAATTCAAAATTGCTTCAGCAATACTATTTTCATCCGGCTTCACGACGTATCCAACTCTGCCATCAGGGACAAACTCTTTTAAACCTCCCACATCCGTAATAATCATGGGTTTATTAAAATGATAAGCAATTTGTGTTACACCGCTTTGTGTAGCATGTTTGTATGGTTGAACAATGATGTCTGAAGCGCAAAAATAAGTATAAACTTCACTATCCGGAATAAAATCCGTTGCCAAAATTACATTATCCCGCAAATTGTTTTTTTCAATAATATCAAAATACGGTTTGGAATCCGAATAAAATTCCCCGGCAACTATCAATTTTATTTTCTGATTTTTTAATAATACGCTGGCAAAAGCATTTAAAAGCAAATCCAACCCTTTATAATCCCGGATAAACCCAAAAAACAAAATGTAATTGAAATTCTTATCCAAATTAAGTTTCCCCCTGGCAATATCTTTCTCAACTGCCGTCCCAAAATTATCATAAATGGGATGAGGGCAAAATTGTTTTTTTTTCTTTTTGTCAAAGGTATTAAGATCTTCTAATACAGACTTAGACATTGCAACAAAGCCATCCACGCTATTTACCCAAAATTTAGCCAAAAGCCTGTCTCCTACCCTCTTTTCGTGTGGAATAATGTTGTCGATGATGGATATAACTTTTGTGTGCTTATTTTTTCGTACGATCCTTGCAATGGTTCCGAAACAGGGAGCCATAAAGGGTATCCAGAACTTAATTATGACAACATCAGGGCGCAACTTTTTAAGCTCTCTTCCAATCCGAATCCAATTAAATGGATTGATCGAATTTACACACACTTTAATAGTAAGGTCTTGGGGCGGAGGTTCTGAGGAATACTGTGTTTTCCCGGGAAACAAAAAATTAGGATACTGAAGGCTGAACGTATAAATAGATGCCTCATCCCCTCTTCGTTGAAACTCCCTGATCAGCCTTTCATTATAATTAGCCAGTCCTCCTCTTAAAGGATAAGCAGAACCAACAAGTACTATTTTTCTTTTTTCAGGCATGAGCGGAAGATTAGGAATTATTTTTCCGCCCAAGCGTTTCCTTCACATAATATTGATTTCTGTCAGGAGCATTTCTCGAAATTAGTTCGCCAAGGAAACCTGCTACAAATACCTGTGTGCCAAGAATCATTGCCAATATTCCAAAATAAAATAAAGGTCTTTCGGTCATTTTATAACCGGCAAGGAAAAATTTGGCATAGGCCAGATACGCAGCTATCATAAAACCTATGAAAAATAATATGGTTCCCAGAGACCCAAACAAATGCATCGGCTTTTTGCCAAAACGAGAAACAAATGCAATGGAAAGTAAATCCAAAAAGCCATGAATAAATCTGCGCCAACCATATTTGGTTACCCCAAATTTGCGTTTCTGATGGGACACTACCTTCTCCCCTATCTTAGTGAATCCTGCCCATTTGGCAATTACGGGAATATAACGGTGCATTTCGCCATACACTTCAATGGTTTTTACCACTTCGTTTTTGTATGCTTTTAGTCCACAATTGAAATCGTGCAATTTAATTTTGGTCATGCATCTGACTGTACGATTGTACAGTTTGGATGGAATGCGTTTGCTCAAGGGGTCGTGCCGGCGTTTTTTCCATCCGGAAACCAGATCGAAGCCCTCTTGTGTGATCATCCGGTATAATTCAGGTATTTCATCCGGACTATCCTGCAAATCGGCATCCATTGTAATTACCACATCACCGGACGCTTCTTCAAAACCTTTATTCAAAGCAGCGGCTTTACCATAATTCCGACGAAATCTTATCCCTTTGATATTAATATTCGTTAGCGACAAATCTTCTATTATTTTCCACGAACCATCCTTACTCCCATCGTCAATAAAGACAATTTCATAAGTAAATTTATTTTCAGTCATCACCTTAACGATCCAATCGCTTAGTTCGGGTAACGATTCTTCTTCATTAAATAAAGGAATTACAACCGATATATCAATCATTATAATTTCAGATTTCAGATTTTAAATTTCAGACTTTTTTGCTGATACCAGACTTTAACGTCAAGCTATTGGTTAGTATTGCCAAACATTTGATCTTCCTTTTTAATAAAAATGGATACGATTAACGATAAAATAAAAGAAATAAATGTTTGTCCGATAAATCCGGTGATAAACATCAAACCAGGTTTCATAAACTTTTCCGTCATGGTCATCGCAGTGTCAATTTGATCCTGCGACATGTTCGGGTTTTTCTCCAACATACTTGTTTCTGCTATCTCCAACCATTTTTCAACGATAGCCGGATCAATAAATTTTATATAAATAAAAGTAAAAATTGCAGAAATGAGAGCGGCAAACATTCCGATCAAAAATCCGACTAATAAACTGTTGCCATACGAAATAAAACCGCCCATTATTTTATCACGATATTCTTTACTTCCCCAAATAATACCCGCTATTAGAATAAGGTAGGACAAATACACAATGGGATTTTTGGGACCCAGGTTTGATAAATTAATAATCAAGCTTAATAAAACGAGCAAACCTCCTGTAACTAAACCATAAACTATTGAATGATTTAGTAAAGCATTTTTTTTGTTTTCCATAGAATAAAGTTTAAAGGAATGATTAATCATTAATTGGCAAACTTACATAAAATTTATAAAAACCGACAGCATTAAGTCAAAAAAAATATTACTTTTGCATCGGGTAAGTCTTATACGACCAGCTCCTGCTGAACCCCCCCAGGACCGGAAGGTAGCAAGGGTATGTGGTTGTAGCGGTGCGATATAAGTAGCTTACCCATTTTTTATTTACTGACGTTGATGTAAATAATCATTTTTTAGCTACCTTTGTCATTTGTTGTCTTTTAATCAATGCTTATACAAGGTATTTATAAATTATGTTACTAAAAATACATCCCGATAATCCGAGCGAACGTCAACTCAATACTGTGGTTGAATGCTTACAAAAAGGCGGAATTATTATTTATCCTACCGATACCGTCTATGGTTTAGGTTGTGATATTACTCAAATCAAAGCCGTTGAAAGAATAGCCCAAATCAAAGGAATCAAAAAAGAAAAAGCTAATTTTTCATTCATTTGCCATAATCTTAGTCAATTGGCTGATTATTGTAAACCGATTAACAATCCCACTTTTAAACTGATGCGTAAAGCATTGCCAGGTCCGTTTACTTTTATCCTAAATGCAAATAATAGCGTACCCAATCTTTTTCAAAGCAAGAAGAAAACGGTAGGTATTCGTATTCCAGATCATAAAATTCCATTATTGCTCGTTCAAAAACTTGGAAATCCAATAATGACAACTTCTATACACGACGAGGATGAAGTTATTGAATATTCGACCGATCCGGAATTAATTCATGAAAAATTTAATAAACTGGTAGATATTGTAATCGATGCCGGATTTGGTGGAAACATTGCTTCTACCATTATTGACTGCACAAGCGACGATATTATCGTTATCCGTGAAGGAAAAGGGGACATAAACAACTATCTTTAAACGGCAGTTTATTGCTGAGTTTTACAACAAATGTTAATGCGTACTAAAAACATTTTTAAACTTCCCGAAAAAATTAATACTCATGAGGAATTATTTGAAGCCCTGATTAAGACTCCGGATATTCTTATTGAACGAATAATAAGCGCCGGGCAAGTATCACCTCCCGATTTTTGGTACGACCAGGAAAAAGATGAATGGGTTGTGTTGTTACAAGGCAATGCCGTGATAGAATATGACAATGGCGAAGAAACCGAACTTTTTAGTGGAGATTATTTATTCATTCCTTCGCATCAGCGTCATCGTATAGCTTATACTTCAGCTGATCCGGCATGTATTTGGTTGGCAATACACGGAAAACTTCAATAAAATTGATTCATTATCAACATCATTAAATTATTTAAAGAAATAATTCGTTTTTTTGTTTGTACATAAAATAAAATGTGTACTTTTGCACCCTCTTAATGATGATTTAGTAGCTCAGCAGGTAGAGCACATCCCTTTTAAGGATGGGGTCCTGGGTTCGAATCCCAGCTAGATCACTCCTTCAATTTTAAGCGTCTTGAATATTTATTTGAGACGCTTTTTTATTTTATGCCAAGCGCATAGATAAAAGTAAATGGCATTATCGGGTTATTAAAAGTTTTGGCACTGGCAGCACCGAAGTAGAAATTATCCGTTTGGAAGAAAATGCCAGGCAATATGTTCGTGAACAGACCATATAACATCCTCTCAAAGTCAAAATTAAATACCTGACTTTTTTAGATGCCCCAATGACGAAAACAGGAGCCACAATATTATTATTAGATTCACCCACGAATAGAACTGACGCTGACAGGCCTGACGGCGCTGTCAGGTCTTCAGTAAGTCAAAGATACAATTAGTGATTATTTCGGTGAACCAGCGCCAGTTGATTTTGGAGCAAACGGCGCCAGCTAAAGGGTTTGGATTTGTAGTGCAATATTAATCATTTTTTTTGTCAATTCATCAGCCAGAAGCCAATCATGGCATTCAATATGACAATAATTATTAGTATTGAGCCATCACGGAACTGACCTAAATAAAACGACACCGCCGATGCAACAATCAATATAATTACATTCTACCAGAAATGGAAATCGGAAAATGTTCTTGCTTCGCTTAAAAGTCTGGTAGTAGACAAATGCAATGTGATCAGAAACAGGAAGAGTGCTGAAATTCTGGCGGAAGGCCTTGTTCCGGGTGATATCATAAAATTAAACGAAAGGGATGGCATCCCGGTGGACATTCGCCTGATTGAATCGAATGGTTATCAAAATTGAATTTATTTCTTTGAAAACGGATTTTGTGATTTTTTTAAAGCACATCTCAAAATCCTTTTCTTATATGTGTGAATCATGTAACTAATTTTAAAAATTATGTAACACTTTAGCAAAAAAACGTCTATATTTTTGTACAAAATAAAATATTACAGGAAATTTAATTTACATCGTCTTTTAATTATACCATTTTGAAACCTCTGTTTTTATTAAACCTTTCATTTATAGGATACTATAGATTATTTATGCAATAAGGGAGATTTATTAATGCGTGGAACCAAAAGCACAACAATGTCAGTATTGTCGTTTTTTCAACAGTCATATTGAAAGAGATGGAAACAATAATATAGGCATTACGAAGCCATTCAAATTAAAGTAAATTATTTTAACATAATAAGTAAGGGCATAAAATGAAAATAATTAAGCCTGTTATTAAAATAATCCCAAAAGTTCGGGATGCTACTACGCAATCGATGAGGAAACTCAGCGAAAAAACAATGGTAAAAACTAAAGAAGCAAGCAATTTCTTAACAGATATTGCAGATGTTTTTTTATTTATAACGCGAATTATCAAAGAAACATTTTCACGCAACTTTGAATTTAAAGAATTTTTGCGCCAGTGTTATCAAATTGGATGGAAATCATTACCACTTATTTCAATCACAGGCGCCATAATAGGCGTAGTACTTACTATTCAGTCACGACCTGCCCTTATGAAATTTGGAGCAGTAACGATGCTTCCGGGTATGGTGGCAGTATCTCTCATCAGGGAAATGGGACCAGTTATAACAGCGCTTATTTGTGCAGGGAAAATTGGTTCGGGCATGGGAGCAGAATTAGGTTCAATGAAAGTAACCGAACAAATTGATGCCATGGAAGTATCTTCCACAAATCCTATGCGGTTTTTAGTTGTCACACGAGTGTTGGCAGCAACACTTATGATTCCTATATTAATTTTATATGCAGATGCGCTTGGTATATTGGGAAGTTGGGTTGGTGCAAATATAAAAGGTGATGTAACATTTGTTTTATTTTTCTCACAGGCATTTCATCATGTTGCGTTTATTGATTTTTTACCTGCTTTCGTAAAATCATTTTTTTTCGGAGCAATAATTGGATTAGTAGGATGCTATAAAGGATACAATGCAGGACGTGGTACAGAGAGTGTAGGTATTGCTTCAACCTCTGCTGCTGTGTTATCATCGCTTCTGGTAATAATTGTAGATGTAATTGCTGTACAAATAACCGATATGCTAATATTATGAACACAGATCAAACAAAAACTATAAATAACGCTTCATCTAAACCGACAAGAGATGAACCGGTTATTGAAATAAATAATCTTAAAAAATCATTTGGCCAACAAGAAGTATTAAAAAATGTCTCATTACAACTGTTTAATAGCGAAAACCTGGTGGTTCTTGGAAAATCTGGCTCAGGAAAATCTGTTTTAATAAAATGTATTGTAGGTTTATTAAATTCTGATAGCGGAACAATAAATGTATTTGAAAAAAATGTGAATACGTTAAACGGAAAGGAATTGGGCGAGTTGAGAAAGAAAATCGGTTTTCTTTTTCAGAGTGGTGCATTGTATGATTCAATGACAGTGAAACAGAACCTGGAATTTCCATTGCGAAGGATAAAAAAGAATCTTAAAGACCATTGCAAGGCAAAAATGCGTATAAAATATTAGATTAGTGTTATTTATAACAATGAATTTGTTATATTTGTAGCATGAAAAATGAGAAACACATAGGCTTTGCTGATTTAGCAGCAGAAAGAAGGAAAGTAAAGACAGAATTTTTTGATCAGGTAAATACATTGATCGATTGGCGACTTATTTCCAATATTATCAATAAGCACTATCAAAAAGGAGAAAGTGTAAGTGGACGTCCGGCTTATGAAGGGCTATTACTTTTTAAAATATGTCTTTTGGAGACCTGGTATAATTTGAGTGATTATGAAGTAGAAGACCAGGTAAATGACAGAATATCCTTCAGTCGTTTTGTAGGATTAAGTATAGATGACAAATGTCCCGATCATAGTGTTATCAGTCGTTTTCGTACCGAACTTACCCAAAAGAATGTGTACGAAAAATTATTCAAAGCGATGAATAAACAATTAGAGAAAAAGAAAATACTGGTTAAGGGAGGAGTCATTGTAGATGCGAGTATTACCGATAGTCCAAGAAAGCCAAAGGGGAAAACGGAATATGAAATAGTAGAAGATCGTCAGCAAGAGCCAAAGGAGGAAGAAAGAGAAAAAGAAGCCTCACAATTTAAATTGATAAAGAAGACCCAGCCAGGAGTTGATTCCGAAGGCAGATGGGTAAAAAAAGCCGGGAAGCTCCGGTTTGGATATAAAAAACATACGATTACTGATGTCAATGGGTTAATCTTGGGAGTACTTACCACCTCGGCTAATGTGAATGAAATAAGCAATTTGGAGCAGGTATTGGATACATGTGAATTAACGGAAAGGACTTGGGTAAAAGCAGACAAAGGATATAAAAGTAAAAAGAACGATACAATATTACAGCAGAAACGACTTCGTAATCATATAATGAATAAAGCAGCCAAAAATAGAAAGTTAACAGAAAGAGAAATACAATTCAACAAAATAGTGAGTAAAACCCGGTATAAAGTAGAACGGACATTTGGGTCAATAAAACGATGGTTTGGTGGAGGAGTAGCCCGTTATGTGGGGTTGTCAAAAATGCATACCCAACATCTGATGGAAGCTATTGCATACAACTTATACCGTTCACCTGGGATCATTATGTCCCAATGCTAAAAATGAGGAGAAAATTCCTCATTTACAGCAATATTATAGAGATAAGGAGAATAAAAAACGGCAAAAAAAACATTTTAATGGTATAAAACTAAATATCTTCAGTAAAAAAACAAGAAAATTCACTCTCGCTTTATTTTGCAACGGTCTTTCTTAGTCAGAAAGAAATAGATGAAAAGGTAAATGAGGTTTTAGAAAATGTCGGCTTATCTGAAGCCTTGCATAAAATGCCATCACAACTTTCGGGCGGCATGCGAAAAAGAATAAGTTTAGCGCGTACTATTATTGTGGATCCTATGATAATGCTATATGACGAACCCACAACCGGACTTGACCCGGTAACATCAGATGAAATAAGTTTACTCATCAATGATGTCCAAAAAAAATATAAAACTTCATCCATCATCATCACGCATGATATTGAATGTGCCCGCACTAATGCGAATCGCGTAGTTATGTTGCATGATGGTGAAGTTTATCTGGAAGGTAAATTAGAAAAATTTGAAAAATCAACTGACACACTAATCAAATCATTCTTTAAATAAATATACAATATGTCTAAAAATTAATAACATAAAAATATGGATACGCACACACCAAAATTCAAAGTACGGTTAGGATTGTTTATTGCAGGAGGATTGGCACTTTTTGTACTTGCCATATTTATAATCGGAAAACAAAAAAATTTATTTAATCCCGTTTATAAACTTACTGCAACTTTCTACAATGTAAGCGGATTACAAGTTGGAAATAATATCCGTTTCTCCGGAATTAATGTAGGCACCGTCGACAACATCAGCATCATCAATGATTCAACGGTAAGAGTGAATATGTTGATTAAAAAAGAGGTCAAACAATTTATTAAATCTGACTGTGAAGTGACCGTAGGTTCAGAGGGACTTATAGGCGACAGGCTTTTAATTATTACTCAAGGGAGTTCCAATACAATAGCAAAAGATGGACAAGAACTTGCATCAGTTGAACCTGTTGAAACGGATGCTATTATGGCAAGTTTGGCGGTAACCGCAGTTAATGCTGAAATTATTTCTCAACAACTTGCAGAGATAATGCATAAAATAAACAGAGGAAACGGAACTCTTGGCAGATTAATTCAGGATACTACCATCGCCGAAAACTTTAGTCAAACCATGGTAAATCTTAAGAAAAGCACCAAGGGACTTGATGAAAACATGAAAGCTGTCAAGCATAATTTTCTTTTAAAAGGTTATTTTAAAAAGAAAGCAAAAGCAGCAGAAACAAAGAAGAAAGAGGATGAAAAAAAGACAGCTAAACAAAAAGCAAAAGATAAAAAGGAATAATCATTATCTGGAATAAAATGGCAGATTTAAAAATTTTTAAAAAAGTACACATAAATGTGGTTCAAAAAATTTCTTTTACTTTTTGGTGTTCTAATTTTAATAAGTGGTTTAACATCTGCTCAACAAACAATTGCCAAAAAAGATTCAACTAAGATTTATAAAAATATTGAATCCTATTCTAAACAAGGCAAGTTTACTAAGTTTATGTACCAGTTAGTTTTTAAACCGGTTGCAAACAGCTCAAAAAAAAAAAGCAAAAAGAAAATATATAGAAAACTGATAAAAAGACCATACAGCGCCTTTGAAGGAAAAACTATCAGGCATATTAACATTGAAACACTTGATCCATTTGGTTATTCAATTGCTGATACCATTGTAGCATCCCAAAATTTTATAACAAAAACTGGAAACGCATTGCATGTAAAAACCAAGCACATTACAATCCGGAACCTGTTGCTTATCCGACAAAATCAACTATTTGATTCATTGCTTGTCAAAGAATCGGAACGATTGGTGCGTAGCAGAGGATATATACGAGATGTTTCATTTTATGTTAAAACCACTTCAAAAGGCTCCGACTCTGTTGATATTTTTATTCGCGAATTAGATAATTGGAGTATTATTCCTAAAGTTTCAGCTTCTTCTTCACGTTTTAATATTAATTTAACTGATAAAAATTTTTTAGGTTTCGGCCATGAATTTCAACCGGGTTTTAAATGGAATCATACCATAGGTAGGAATGCTTACAATACAAATTACTTTATTCCCAATATCCGCAATACATTTATTAACACAACACTACATTATAGCACAGACGAACACAGAAATTTTACCAGAAGTTTTGCCATTGACCGTCCGTTTTTTTCACCCTTTGCAAAGTGGGCGGCAGGTGTAAGTTTTACCCAGAAGCTACACAAAGATTCCCTTCGAGCAAAAGATTCGCTTTTCGTGCTACAAAGATTTAAATTTAACGTACAGGATTATTGGGCAGGTAATGCTATTCAAATATTTAAAGGCAACTCGGAAAATAATCGTACAACGAATTTTATTTCTACCGTACGTTTTCTACGAATCCGTTATCTCGAAAAGCCAATTGAAATATTGGATACGCTGCATTTTTTTTCCAATGAAAATTTTTACCTGGCAAGTCTTGGAATATCAACAAGAAAATACGTTCAGGATAAATATATTTTTCAATTTGGTGTAACAGAAGATGTTCCTATTGGAAAAGTTTACAGTCTAACCGGTGGTTATCAGGAAAAAAATAATACAGGGCGTTTATATTGTGGCGCACGAATTTCTATGGGTTATTATTATCCATGGGGATATCTTAGCTCCAACTTCGAATACGGAACTTTTTTTCGAACTTCACATACAGAACAAAGTGTTTTTTCAATAAATGTAAATTATTTCACAGGACTATTTGAAATCGGAAAATGGAAATTCAGGCAATTTGTAAAACCGCAGATTACTATTGGTATTAACCGGTTTCCTTCTGATAGTCTAACGCTCAATGATAATTATGGTTTGGATGGATTTAACAGTTCCAATCTGTCAGGAACTAAACGAATATTATTTATGTTGCAAACACAATCATACGCCCCGTGGAATTTTATCGGATTCCGTTTTGGTCCATACCTTATTTATTCTCTTGGCATGCTTGGAAATTCAGCGACAGGATTTAAAAAAAGCAGATTGTATTCACAAATAGGATTGGGCGTTTTAATAAAAAATGAAAATCTAATTATTAACACTTTTGAAATATCAGTTGCATTTTATCCAATGATTCCTGGGATTGGACAAGATATTTTAAAATTAAACTCATTTAAAACAACAGATTTCGGTTTCAGGGATTTTGAAATTGGGAAACCGGTAACAATAGAATTTCAATAATGAAAGATAATTTTTATAGCTAAAATAATTATTATTAACTGTTATGCAAATAATAGACACAGCCAAAAAGACTGGCTATCTACTCAAAAAAACCTTCAGTGAATTTTCAGCCGACGATGGCATAAAGCTAAGCGCAGCATTGGCCTATTATACCTTTTTCTCTTTGCCTCCGTTGCTCATTATCATCATAAGCTTATGCGGATTCTTTTTTGGTGCAGAAGCTGTTCGTGGCGAAATATTCGGGCAGATTAATGGATTGGTGGGTAACGATGTCGCCATGCAAATACAGGAAATAATAAAAAATGTAAAACTTTCACACGGCAATTCGTTTGCTGCCATCATAGGTGTAATCATTTTATTGATAGGAGCTTCTGGTGTGTTTGTAGAAATTCAGGACTCACTCAATTACATATGGGGCATTAAGGCAAAACCTAAACGCGGATTGATAAAATTTTTAAAAAACCGCCTGATGTCATTCTCAATGATAGGCTCTGCAGGATTTTTATTAATGGTAAGTTTAATTATAAATTCGTTAATGGATATTCTTAACAAAAGGTTGGCTGTATATTTTCCACAGGATTCTGTTTATTTGTTTTATGCCTTCAATATACTTATCGTTTTTCTCATAATTACACTATTATTTACCCTTATTTTTAAAACATTACCTGATGGAAAAGTAGCTTTGCGCGATAGCATCATCGGAGCATCTTTTACCGCATTTCTTTTTATGGTTGGTAAATTTGCTATCGGCGCTTACCTCGGCAGATCCTCAATTGCTACAGTGTATGGCGCTGCCGGCTCAGTTATCTTGATTCTTGTGTGGGTGTATTACTCAGCCATTATACTTTATTTCGGTGCAGAATTTACCAAGGTATATGCTTACACTCACGGAAAAAAAATAATTCCCAACGAATATTCCGTTCAAATAATAAAAGAGAAAATTGAGATTGAACCATAGAGAATTCTCTGAACCTTGACAATGAAATTTTTCTTAATTCCACCCATCTTTGGAATTTTTGGTTCTCTAGGGCGAAAAATGAACATTCTTTGTATAATACTAACCGCAAAACTTTGAATATAAGCTACATTCTCCACTCATTTTTAAATCATAGTACTTCACGCAAATGCTTATAATTGGACGAAATAATTTTAAATACCTCATCCATACGTCCGCCTAACATCATTTTTTCCACATATAAAGCAAAACCCTTCATCTGGTCAAATTCCAGTTTGGGAGGCATGCTGAAGGGCGGATTGTAACATGCGTGGCAATTGCGTAGGCGTGTTCGCTATTTGGTTATAGCAACTACAATCGTCAAAAAGCTTGATTGTGTTTGTTTCCTGAAAATAATTGGTTCCAAATTCTTTTGTAGGAAGTGTAGACGCAATAGCCAATACAGAGGCTGATGAACGATGGGCATCATACAGCCCGTTTATCAAATGGACATGTCCGGCCCCACTGCTACCGGCACGGCATGCCAGACCGTTTAGTTGGGCTTCTGCTCCTGCAGCAAAAGCAGCTGTCTCTTCATTCCGTACATGGATCCATTTAATTTTACCGTTACGGTGTACGGCTGCATTTACATGATTGAGGCTATCCCCAGTTACTGCATAAATCCTTTGGATTCCTGCTTCGGCTAATATTTCAACCAGTTGGTCTGATACATTTTTGCTCATTAGTTGTTTTTTTGATAATTATTTCTAAAATATTTATTTCTAAAAATGGTTAAAAATCAGGCTTTTGTCTGTCTTCAACCATATTTTTCTAAAATTTAACCTTTTTATAAAAAATTCTTTTGGTGACTTCTGCTGCAATAATATAAAACACCACAATCAGAAGTAATAGTAAATAGGTTGAAAGGGTAAGCGGACTGAATCCAAATACGTTTCCAAGTGGTGTGAAGGGTAATATAAGCGTTACAACAGCAATCGACAGCGTGGCTATTAATAGATATTTCCCTGGTCTGCTCCTGAAAAAAGGCTTCCTGCTTCGAATAACAAGTACAATTATGGATGCTGAAATAACCGATTCAATGAACCATCCGGTTCTAAACTGGCTCTCATTTGCACGAATGACAAGCAAAAGCAAACCAAAGGTAAGGTAGTCAAAAACAGAACTTACCAGACCAAAGGTAATCATAAACTTGCGAATGGCTTTTATGTCCCAGCGCCTGGGATGATTAACCATTTCATCATCTACATTGTCGGTGGCAATTGCCATTTCCGGAAAATCAGTCATCAGGTTGGTGAGTAAAATCTGTTTGGGCAATAATGGAAGGAATGGAATGAAGAGCGATAATCCTGCCATGCTGAACATGTTTCCAAAATTAGCGCTTGTGGCCATAAATACGTATTTCAGTGTATTGGCAAAGGTCCTTCGCCCTTCGCGTACGCCTTCTACCAAAACCCCAAGGTCTTTTTCAAGTAATACGATGTCGGCAGCATCCTTGGCAACATCGGCAGCAGTATCTACTGAGATTCCAACGTCGGCAGCATGAAGCGCAGAAGCATCATTGATGCCATCGCCCATATATCCCACAACATTTCCCGCTTTTCGCATAGCAATGATAATTCGTTCTTTCTGATTGGGTTCTATTTCGGCAAAAACATCCACTGCACCCACGCGACGAAGGAGTGCACCATCACTCATCCGACGAAGTTCCGGTCCGGCGATGATTTTAAAATCGGATAGCCCCATTTTTTTACTAAGGCTGGCTGCAACAAGATGGTTATCGCCAGTGATAATTTTAAGCGAAACACCCAGTTTTTTCAAACTAGCAACAGTGTCAATGATATTTGCTTTTGGCGGATCAAAAAGGGTGAGAAACCCTAAAAACGTCATATCTGATTCATCACTTTTGCTTATGAGCGATTTCGACGGCATATTTTTGTAAGCAATGCCTAAGGTACGAAAACCTTGATTGCTGAATGCAGTAAATTGTTTCTGAATTTTATCCTGCATAGAAGCGATCTTAACAATCCGTCCCTCTTTTGTTTCAACAGATGAACAAATTTCGAGTATATTCGACAATGCGCCTTTGGTTACCATTAAATAAGTATCAGCATGTTTAACGGCTATGCTCAATCGTTTTCGAAGAAAATCATAGGGGATTTCATCATGCTTTTTGTATTCTTTCAGGTCAAGCTTTCGATAGTCAAGGATAGCTTCGTCAATAGGATTTGTAAAGCCGGTTTCGTAGGAAGCATTGAGATAAGCGAATAGAAAGACTTTTTCGTTTGCAACTCCATTTACATCCATTGCGGATTCTACTTTCACATTTCCTTCTGTGAGAGTACCGGTTTTATCGGAGCATATTATATTCATACTTCCAAAATTTTCGATAGAAGCAAGTCGCTTGACGATCACTTTCTTTTGAGCCATTTTTTTAGCGCCATGGGCAAGGTTGATACTGATGATGGCTGGTAGTAATTGAGGGGTTAGCCCTACTGCAAGTGCCAGTGAAAAAAGAAAAGATTCCAATACAGGCCGGTGTAAATAAACATTGATGGCAAATATAATAACCACTAATATCAGTGTTACTTCTCCAAGAAAATATCCGAATCTTCGTATGCCACGTTCAAATTCCGTTTCCGGGGATTTGAGCTTAAGCCGTTCCGAAACCTTACCAAACTCCGTGTTTTTACCAGTAAACATAACTAATGCTTTTGCCGTACCACTTACGATATGGGTGCCCATCCATACTGTGTTTGTCCGTTGTGCAAGAGGGGTATCGGCAGGTAATACCACAACTGTTTTTTCAACAGGAAAGGTTTCGCCGGTAAGCATGGCTTCATCAACAAAAATATCTTTCTCTTCGAGTAGCTGACAGTCTCCCGGAACAATATCTCCGGCATTCAGAATAACAATGTCACCAGGCACAATATCTTCCACCGGAATTTCCGTCTGTTTCCCATCGCGGAGAACAGCCGCTTTAATTTGTACGATAGCAAGTAATTTTTCAACCGCATTGGAAGCACTATGTTCCTGCCAAAAACCAAGAAGTCCGCTTATGAGAACGATAGTAAGAATTATTGATGCATCGACGATATTATGCAAAAATAAAGACAACCCCGTTGCAACTAAGAGTATAAGAATAATCGGGCTTTTAAACTGGGCAATAAGATGCGTAAATGCATCCGATCGTTTTTGGGGTTTTAAGCGATTTGCTCCATAGTTTGTGAGCCTTTTCTTGGCTTCATGGGTTGTTAGCCCACTGGCCGTTGCCTGAAGCTTGCTAAGCGATTCTTTAACCGAAATACTCCAAAAGGATTGAGGGTTTTGATCCATGATTTTCAATATTATTCATTGTTATAATTAACACAAAATAAGTCTATGGCTATTTTATTTTCATAGTTTAGGATTTAAAAAGGATATCCTATTGCCACATTTAAAATCAGGTTTTCACTTCTCCATGCAGGGCTACCAAAGTTTATTTGATTAGTCACCCATCTGTGATTTTGTTCCAGCCAGGGCTTTCGTAATGGTGTTGCAAGATCGAATCTTAAAATGAAAAAGGAAACATCAATTCTTAATCCGATGCCTGCTCCTACAGCTACTTCGTTAAAAAAATTGGAAAATAAAAACGGACTTCCCGTATTTGCAGGATTTGATTTTAACAACCAGACATTTCCTGCATCTGCAAATAAGGCACCTTTAAAAAAGCGATAAATGGTAAAGCGATACTCTGCATTCATTTCCAGTTTTACATCGCCACCCAATTGTAAAAATCCTATGCTATCGTTATTCTGATTATATGTACCAGGACCAACGGAATTTATATGAAAAGCACGAATACTGTTCGGTCCGCCACTGAAAAATTGTTTAGTGTAAGGTAAAATTGAAGAGTTTCCGTATGGTTTAGCCACACCTGCAAAAACTCTTATTGCCAATTTATTTTTATTGATAAAATTGTAATAACCACGTCCATCTATACTTAATTTTGTGTATTGCGAATAGATAGAGCCAACCACTCTTGAGGGGTTATCCGATGATATTTTTTTTCCGGTAATTAATTTTGCTAAAGAAAAAGTATTTCCTGCAATTTCCGTGTTCAATTGAAAGAAGTATTGTATTTTTTTCTCCGGTATTATTTGTTCGTTATACGTGTACGAATAACTTGCTCCGGCTATAAATAGTTCCTCGTAACTTTTTTTTAGGAAAGAATTGGATGCAAGTAATTCTTTGAATATAGCCGATTTGTTTGTTGTTGAAGTGTAACTTATACTTATTGGATTTAATTCATGCTCCTTTCTGACATCTTTTTTCCACTTAAAACCATATATAAATTGGAATGTGTTCATATCAAAATAGTTGACTCTTTTTAAATAATTATAAGAAAGTGAAAACCGTGTTTTTGGAATATACATACTGTTTGTTCTTATTTTAAATGGAACCAGAAAGCGTGGAAAAAACAATTCAACTTGTGGATTCAAAGAATAAGAATATAAATTTTTACTTTTTCCACTAAATTGTGCCTCGTATGATGCTGCCATATTAAGATTTAGCAATTCAGCTCCATTAAATGTATTTCTATTCTGTAAACTGAAATTCATTCGTGGACCTGTATAATTATTTGATTTTGAAATAAGATCAACTTCTGCCCTGAATGTACGTTTGGGCATTGGTGTCATTAAAATAGTAACATCTAAAAATCCCTGGATTAAAGTATCACTGTCAGAAAATTTTATACGCACAAACTTAAAATTACCCATTGACATCAAACGATTAAGCGTGATGTTATGATCCTTTCTTGAATAGATGTCATGTTTTCGTAAATAAACCGATCTTGAAATTACTTTTGGCCTGATCTTCATTTCTGTTTCTTTTCCGAGAAAAAGATTGTCTTGATATCTTACGGTATCTTTACTATTGTTTCCAACTTCTTCATTTAAAGAATAATTCTGATCAATATAAACATTATTAATGCGATAAGCGGTTAATGCGTTTTTCGGCATACTGTCTTTTAAAGTTAGTTTAAATGTTATTGTATGATTGATTTCTGAAGTATCTGCCTTAAAAAGTAAATAATCAGGATTGAAGTAGAAGTACCCGTTATTTTTTAATAAAGCATCAATCCGTATCCTTTCGATTTTTAATTTATCAAGATTATAATCTTCGCCAGGTTTAATTAACGATTTCTTTTTTTCCGTAAGGATCACTTGATTTATACTGTCATTTGAAATAGAATATATTAGTTCTTTAACAGCATATGGTTTATAAACATGACTTATATAAATTACTTTTGCAGTATGTTTCTTTTCAATGATTTTAAATTCAGTAAAACTTTTAAAAATCCCAATATTAAAAAGTTTAGCGTCAATAATTGCGGATGTAACACCCGGCTTAACACTACTCATCAATACAGGAGCTTCTCCATTTTTTTTAAGCCACTTTTTGATTTTATTTTTAGGTTCTTCCCCTGCTTTCATATACATCCACAATTTAGGACGCATACCTAAAATTTTTTTATTCGGTTTAGGACGGACTGCATTTTCCGCAAAGGGTTTAATGTATCGTTTCTTTTTTTTATTTAATTTATCTACTGATACTAATTTAATTTCCGCTCCTGTATAAAGTTTTTCACCGGATGGCAAATGCTTAGTACCGCTGCATGCTGCTAAAAGCAGACAAATGATGATCAGAAGGCATTTATTAATGATTGATCCTGTCATTGCTATTTGTTTTTTTTCGATGAATCGCTTTTTTTGGTGACTTAAAGAATTCTTTCCATTTATTGAAATCACGCACATAAACAACACCGGCACCGGTTTCAACCAACTGACCTTCAATAGCACCTTCATATTGATTATGCCTGAACCCTTTCAGCCTATAGCGGCCATCTTTCGTCAAATTATATTCTATGGTAACATCACTTGTAATATCACTTGCGGAATTTTGTTTTGCCTTTGCACCTTCTACATCTACAGTACCTCCAACCTTAACTGTTAATCGTTCATTGAAAAGTTGCTTCTTTAAACCAATATCCACTTGTGTCCTCCCCTCAGCTTGTCCCATTTCATAATCATCATACGATTGAATATCAAAATTTAATTCAACACCGGGTACAACCTTTGAACTCAACTTATTTAATTCTGATGATAAAAATTTGCCCACCGTTGAACGAATTACGGTTGATGTTCCTCCATTCGATTCGGTTTGTAACGGATTCTCCTGTATAAATCGGCCTAAGACCAATAAAGCAAATACCTGTTTATTTAATGCTGAGGGATCGTCGTTTAGCATATTCAATTTTGCGTTTACAGCTCCACCTAAAATTCCTTTATCCTCAGGGGACAATTGTATTTCAAAGCTAATTTCCGGATGTAAAATCGCTCCTCGTAGTTTAAGGACAACCAAAAATGGATAACGTTGTTTGTATGAGTTTTTATCGGCTTCACTCAAGCCCGACATCTGATCAACAACAAGATCAATTGGTGAAGCACGAACTGAATAATTGGCATTTATCGATATTTCTGCATCCAGAAGATCACCATTCCAAATAATTGTACTTCCGGGATCAATTTTAAACCTTCTTTTCAATACAGATTCCAATGTTACCAGGTAACTGCCATCATTTAAATTATATGCACCGGTAAGGCTTATTTTTCCACTTCGGTCCATCGTAAAACTTAATGCGGCTTCGCCTTTAACCACTAACGAATCAGCAGAAGATGGATCAATTAATAATCGGAGTGTTGCCTGTTTATCTATTTCAATTATGGAGGAAAGATCAAACCCGGTTAAGCCGGATTTTTGTATTTCTTTTTCTCCCTCTCTGTTCAAAATTGGATTGAGTTTTATACTATCATCAAATTCTACAACATCTTCTCCTTTGTCGGTGGTTAATTTATCTTCAGGAACTGCAAACGTAAAGTTTGAACCCTTTTTCATATTTAATTTAGCATTCACAACCAGAAGCGTCATAGGACCATTTACATCTATTTTGCTGTCAATGATCATTCTGCCATAGAATTCTTTATTATCTCTGGCTGTTGTATTGAATAATAAAAAATCCTGCGTATTGACATGTACGGCAAAAATGAAATTTTTGAATTGTTTCATCTGAACGACACCGTCAATGATAGCGGCGTGCTGATTGGCATCTAACATGGTAAAGGAGTTAACGTAGATTCCGTCAGTTTTTAATTGAATAGTTTCATGTTTTAATTCTAAGCGGTTATTCAGTATAGCAGGTTTGATAAAGGCATTGTTGAAAACCAGCTCGCCGGTTACTTGAGGTGCTGTGGCTTTTCCTTCGATCAAAAAATTTCCTGCAACAGTTCCCGAAGTTTCTGTTATTTGTCCCATCGAAAAAGCTTCAACAGTTTTCATCGAAAGTGATTGAATCGCTGTTTTTATGTTGATTGAATTATCGCCACCTTTGGGGATAAAATAGCCGGTAGCTGTAATATTATTTTCAGCACCGGATAAATTCACATTGATATTAAATTTCTCCGTTGTAGGGTTCTCTGCCTTTACTGATAAATTTCCAATAGGTACTTTGCTAACAGACAGGTTACTTATTTTTGCATCTGCAATTATACCATACGAATTTTTCACTCTTTTGAGTAATACATTTCCATCCACATCTCCTTTCACCAAACTGCTATCTTTTTCTATGATCTGGGAAATGTCATCCAGTTTGAAATTACTGATGTCAATATTGAGGTCGTCATTGAACTTATCATGCACTGAGCTAACATTTACCTGACTTGATGCATTATTAATGAAAAAATGGTGGATCAAAAATCCTTGTTTTCCAAATTCAATATAATTATCGGTGGCTATGTCCCAGCGATTATTCATCAGATAGAAATCTTTCGGGTTGAGCGTTAGTTTGTAGTTGGCTTTATCCTTCATGATTTCCGATCGAATCAATAACTTTTTATTTTGATTATCATCAATTGAAGATAGACTTGCCATAATTTTATTATCCGCCAGTTTTCCATCAAACAGGAAATTATTAATTTTGATCTGAGCGTTTGAAATATTGCTGCTGGAAATTTTATAATTCAACGCGTTCATATCCGAATTCATATCTACAACAAGATTATTTATTTCAGTTGCCCCATACATAATTTTCTTCATGGTGGCATTCAGTTTCAGTTCATTTTTCTTACTATCATAACTCCCCTGAATAATTCCGGGCTCAAATTCTTTTAATTGAGGCAAAAGAACTTCCGACAGTATCGGATGATTATGAAGCTGTATCTCAAAATTAAAATTTGAAGGCTCGTTTTTCGTTTTTAAAGGTTCAGTGTCTGAAAATGAAAAATAATCTGTAATAAATTGTAAAAGAGTTGCGGGAAGACTAACAGGAGAAACCGTTCCGGAATATTTTACACCAATTATCGCGCTACTAACATTGAATTCACTTTTGTTCGGTTCATTTATTGAAGCTAATAATAAGGAATCGAGCACATATTTTTTCCCCTGATGTACAATAATAATATTGGTGATTCCAGCTTTACCATTCAATTTATATACGGTTTCACCTTTTAAATCTGCAGTTGCAACAAACCCGATTTGCATATCATCTTTGGTTAGGTTGAGTTTCTGAAGATCGGCTCCCTGCACATTCAAATGAAATTTATATTGTTCCTGATTCGGATTTAAATTCACAAGTCCATTAAAATCAAATACTGCATTTTCATCATTCAAATTCACTTTTCCTGCGAATTTATGACCGTTGACCAATCCATCTACGTTCAGGTTGTGATAGGTACTATTGAGGTAAACCTGCGATACTTCAGCTTTGATTTTTGCTTCGATTGTGTTTTTATCTAATCCGTGTCCATTTACTTCGGCTGTTAATGACACCGGGCCAAACATTGAATCATTTTTTAATAAACTACCAAGATCAAAACCTGTAATATTTACTTTGCTGCCGAAATTTTCATTCTTATCTATCGTAGTAAAAAGATTAGCAGTTCCATAACTGCTGTTCATATCTATAGTTGATTCAAAGGACTTTAGCTTCCCTTTGAAAACAATTAGCATGGTAATATTTTCGGGAAGGTTTATGTTTTGGGGAATGACTGGCCCGGCTATCATTTCAATATCCTGTTTACCCGAAATCAGTGTTAAGTTTGGAAAATTAAAATAAGCCGATTTTAAATTCGGCAAACCAATGATACTGAAATCGGTTTCTAAAAAGGTATTTACTCCTGTTTTAAGGACTAAATTTCCCCCTTTCAAATTATTCACAGGTCCTTTTACGATTCCGGAAACAGTAGTTATGTTCGTCTTGTTTTTAAAGAATGATTGCTTGATAAGCTGTGGACTGAAATAGAGAATATCGGAATTTCTGAAACTGGCATTTTTTAGATTGACATTCAACATCAAGAATGGCAGGGAATCTTTTAATGATTTTAAGGAAGCATATCGAATGTTCACATCAGCATCTATGGCCGAATTAGTGGTTTTGACTTTCAGCTTTTTGGCGGTTATGGAATGGCTATCCATACTGAAATCGGTTTCAAATTTTGCAATTGCAAAGTTATTTTGATCAACAGTACTGAATTTTTTAATCGAAACTACTGTCTTAGTTGATGAATAATAAAAATCTCTTGCTACAAGTGTTACATGTTTATAATTGAGGTGAGAAGCGTCAAAAGCATTTTTTACTTTCGATTTATTTAGCACTGTGTATGTGAGCAAATTATCGTTCAAATTAATGTGTTGAGTACTAACATTCCAATCATTTTTTGTGGTTGTCATTGGAACCGCTTCTGTTGAATCAGAAGACGATCCTGCATTAATTGTAAAGTATTGAATTTTACTTTCGGATAGGTATATTTTATCTGATGCTACTAATTCCTTTTGCAAATCAACGACTCCATCTTTTAATTCAAAGCGTTTAATTACTGCTAAAACAGATTGTTTGTTTTTGGAATTGCCGTAAGTTACAGTTGAATTATTGATCTGAATTTTATTGGCCGTGAATTTTGGTAAAATACCAACAGCCTTTTTAGTTGATTTTTTTGCTGATTCGTTTATCTGCACATTTGCTCTTAATTTTTCAACCAGCAAATTGTCAATACTATAAGTGGATTTCGGAACATCAAGTCTATCTATTTGTAATTTTAGTTTTTCAAGCGATGCTGATACATCCACTCCTCCAAATTCATCATCATAACGAAGTCGGATATTTTTCAGGTTCACATTATCAACACTGAAAGTCCATGTAGATTTTGTTTCGGGCTTAACCTTGGTCTGACGGGTAGTATTGCTAAAGGCAGTTAGCAGAAAATTATAATTAAACAGAGAATCTGTTTTAGTGCTATACAGGTTAAGATTTACGTCTTCCAATGTGAAAGAACTTATATTTATCTTGTTAAACAATAAATCATAGAGCGCTATATTTACTTTTGCCTCGCCGACGTATAATAATGTATCTTTTTGGATATCTTCCAAATAAAGACCCTTAAGAACTACTGATTTTGGAAATGAGATACTGACATTTTTTATCTCAACCTTTGTATGCGTTTTGTTGCTGACAAAAGTCGTGGCATAATGAACAATTTTGCTTTGGACGACCGGAATTTGAATAATGCCGGCAATTGTGACGAATATGAGCATAAAGATTAATATCACCCACAAGATCGTTTTTAAAGTTTTTTTTAAAAAAGAAACCACTTTATTCATTTTTAAAAATTATATAAAGACAGTAAGCGAATTAACCCAGATACTTTCAATCTTTTCGGTTATTCATAAAGACGAATCTTGTTACGAAGAGCCGTAATTTCGTCGTGCATCGCATTTACGCGCTGCAGCAAATGGGTAATGGTCTCAATGCCTTCCAAGTTAATATCCATCTCGTAATAGAATCGAATAAACATCTCTAACTGCTGAAGTTGTTCAACATTAATAAAACTGGTGCCATCAATCGTTGTAATTTCTATCAATCCGGTTTGTTGTAATGAACTGACAAATGAAATTTCAATGTTGTGTTTGGTACAAAATTTATCTACCGCTATTAAATATTCTGTTTGCATTGTTCACATATTTAAAATTAAGATTTAGACAATTCGGTAAATAATGCTTTTTGTTTATCTGTTAAATTTCTTGGAATTTTGATTGCATAAGTTACCTGTAAATCGCCAAATTGTCCTTCTTTTTTATAAACGGGAAATCCCTTTCCTTTTAAATTTACTTTCGATCCATTTTGTGTTTCAGGCTTTACTTTCAGTTTTACCTTTCCATCTAAAGTATCCAGAGTAATTTCGCCACCCAATACGGCGGTGTATAAATCCAACTCCACGGTAGTGTATAAATTATTTTCCAACCGTTTAATGGACGCATGATTAGCTACTGAAAATAAAATGTATAAATCGCCATTCGGGCCGCCATTAGTTCCCAGACCACCATAACCCTGAATTTTTATGGTTTGACCATTTTCAATTCCGGCAGGAATAGTAATTCGTATATTTTTACCATTTACAGTTAAGGTTTGTTTGTGGGTTTTATACGCATCAATGAGGTTGAGATGTAATTCGGCATTATAATCTGCTCCTCTGTATTTTACCTGCCTGCTTCTGCCGGCACCTGTAGCCCCGCCAAACATAGATTCAAAAAAATCGGAAAAGTCTTCTTCAGATTCTGTTCCTGAATACCTTTGTCCACGCGAATTGGGAGACTGTTCCTGATACTGTTTTTCATTTTCAAACTGTTCGGCATGTTGCCAATCTTTTCCGTATTGATCATATTTCTTGCGTTTTTCGGGATCGCTCAATACTTCGTTTGCCTCATTTATCTGTTGAAAATTCTTTTTCGCATCCTTATCATTTGGATTTAAATCGGGGTGATACTTTCTGGCCAATTTCCGGTAGGCACTTTTAATGTCCTTTGGTGTTGCCGATTTGTCTATCCCTAATATCTTATAATAGTCTGCGAAAATCATATATTTATTAAATTAATTGATTAGACTTTGTAAACTGGATAATCGGTATATCCTTTTTTATCAGACGAATAAAACAAATCCATCTTAAGATATTGAGATAAACTCCAATTGTTTTTAAACCTTTCAACAAGATCAGGATTGTTAATAAATGGACGTCCGAAGGCCACAAGGTTGCCCAGTCCGCTTTCGATATCGGACTCTGCCCTTTCCTTGTCATAACCACCAGAGAGGATAACCGTATTTTTAAAATTATTCCGTATCAGCTTCTTAATTTCTAATGGTACCTCGGGAGCACCCATAGCAGAATGATCCACAATGTGTATATATGCAATATCAAGATTATTCAGTTGTTCCGAAAGATATGCATAAGTTGTTTCAATTTCAGGGTAATGTGGCATATCATTAGCCACTCCATAAGGTGATAACCGAATGGAAGTTTTTCCCTTTCCAATAGCCTCTGTTACGGCAGATGCTACTTCAATAACAAAACGGCTCCTATTTTCGATACTTCCGCCATAATTATCTTTACGAATATTACTTACAGGTGACAGAAACTGCTCGAGCAAATAACCATTGGCTGAATGTAGTTCAACGCCGTCAAATCCTGCATCCATAGCATTCAATGCGGCATCAACAAATTCTGTTTTTGAATGTAATATATCTTCGGACGACATCTCTTTGGGCACAGGAAAATCCTGCAGTTGCTTCGCATCTGTCCACATCTGTCCGGCAGCTTTTATTGGCGAAGGCGCAAGTATTTGTGCTCCTTCAGTCATATTAAAAGGATGACTAATCCTTCCGGTATGCATAAGCTGAATAACTATTTTCCCTCCGTCCTTATGTACCGATGAAGTAATTTTTCTCCAAGCATCAACCTGCTGATTACTAAATATTCCGGGAATACGGGCATAACCCAGTCCGTTTGGCGATGGAGATGTACCCTCTGTTATAATTAACCCTGCGCCTGAACGTTGTTTGTAATATTCCGTCATCAATTCGTTTGGCACATTTCCAATTGCCCTGCATCTGGTCATAGGAGCCATAACAACACGATTTTTTACCACTATCGATCCGACTTTCTCGGGGGTAAATAATTTATATTCTTTCATTTTTTATGTAATAATTAAGCTCATTTTTTCGAAAATCTGATCAGTTCCGCATTAAACTTTTGAGTTTCCTCCAGGAACAAGCTATGTCCGCTATTCTCAAAAGCGACAATGTGTGAATTTAGGATTCCAGCTTTCATCTGTTCAGCCAGATCAAAAGAACATATTTTGTCTTTTTTGCCATGCATAATCATTGTCGGAATTCCTATTTTTTCCAGATCACTTCTCAGATCGGTATCGCGTAAAGCCATTAAACATTGAACCGTTGCATAAGAAGAAGCACTTAAACAAATTCCGTTCAGCCAATTACTGATCCCTTCATTTAATGAGGTTTCAGTAGCAGAAAATATCTTTGCAAAATTTGATAAAAGCTTTGGACGATCCTTATAGTTCAATTCAATTAAATCATCAACAGCGCTTTTTGGAAGATTGTATGGAAAATCCTTACGCTGTGTCCAAATCGGGGCTGCTGCACCAAACAATGCAAGTTTTGAAACATGAGCTCCTTTATCCTCTGATACATAACGAATAGCAATTGCACCACCCATGGAAAAGCCACCTAAAACAGCGTCTTCTATTTCCAATTTGCATAAGATATTTTTAATATCGGCTGCATGCACATCATAATTATACGATCCGTAAGGCTTGTCTGATTTGCCAAAACCCCTTAACGTAATGCCAATTACGCGAAAGTTATTTCTTATCAGATCGTTGTATTGGTATTCATACATTTCATCACTCAACGGCCAGCCGGGTATCAGCACAATAGTCCGACCTTCGCCCGCATCTGTAATATGAAGTCGTACATTTCGTTCTACTTCAATATATTCTGCTCTGGCCGTTCCGGAAATTGTATGTTCAATTAGTTTTTCCATCGTTTTGAATTTTAATTATTGTTGATATTTAATTTTGAATCTTATCCGTTTTTTAATTGAATAAGGTTGTGGCATATTTGTTTAACCTTTACTTTGTATGAGCCATCGCTTTTTCATCAATAGCTATTCCCAATCCTTTTGCTACAGACATTCCTAATTGACTGTCGGCTCGGAAGAAATGACACAATTGCCGGTTAATAATTCCATCTTTCTTTTCTCCACAAATACCACTCATGGAACTTACAATATTACTTACTAAATTTTTTCTGTCTTGTTCATTCATTGCATTTCGATATAACAGGCCAGGTTGTGTGAAATGGTCATCATCGCTTTCGTTGCGATCAAACCAATTGGCAGTATTCGAGTCCAATTGCGTTGGCGGTTCTTTGTAGCTTTCGTCAGCGACAATATCATCAAAACTATTGGGGCGGTAATTCGAGTTTGAGCCTCCATTATCACCGGTCTGCATAAGTCCGTCACGCTGATAGTTTGCAACTATATAATGGCTTTTGTTTACGGGAATCTGTTCATAGTTTACACCTAAACGATAACGTTGTGCATCAGGATAAGAAAGTAACCGACCTTGCAATAATTTATCGGGTGAATAACCAATACCGTCAACAACATGAGCCGGATCAAATGCAGATTGTTCAACATCACGAAAATAATTTTCAGGAATTTCATTCAGTTCCATTATCCCTACATCAATCAATGGAAAATCTTTATGTAACCAAACTTTTGTTACGTCAAACGGATTCCATTTGAAAGATTTTGCCTGTTCATCGGTCATTACCTGAATTTTTAAAGCCCACCTGGGAAAATCTTTTTTCGCAATTGCTTCTACTAAATCCCGTTGTGCCTGATCAAGGTCAATACCTTTCATTTCGTTAGCTTCTTTTTCATTGAAATTTTTTATACCCTGCAAGGTTATAAAATGGAATTTTACCCAAATCCGTTCATTTTTTTTATTGAAGAACGAAAAAGTGTGGCTTCCAAAACCATGCATGTGCCTATAGAAAAGAGGAGTTCCCCGGTCGCTCATCAGTATGATTACTTGGTGCAAACTTTCGGGGTTCAAACTAAAAAAATCCCACATCATCGTAGGACTTTTGCAATTAGTTTTTGGATCACGCTTTTGTGTATGAATGAAATGAGAGAATTTTTTCGGATCTTTGATAAAGAATACAGGCGTATTATTGCCAGCCAAATCCCAATTCCCATCTTCGGTATAAAATTTTATTGCAAAACCACGTGGATCTCTTTCACTGTCGGCACCTCCTTTTTCTCCTCCAACGATAGAAAATCGTGCAAATAGTTTCGTTTGTTTACCGATTTCGGAAAATATTTTTGCTTTAGTGTATTGAGTAATGTCATGTGTTACAGTGAAAACACCGAAAGCTCCCGCTCCTTTTGCATGAACAACTCTTTCGGGAATACGTTCACGATTAAAGTGAGCCATATCTTCGTGCAGAAAATAGTCCTGCAACAATATTGGGCCCCGGTTACCAACAGTCATAGAGTTTTCAAACTCATAGTAGGGTCTGCCACTTGCAGTAGTTAACTTTTTTTCGGCCATGTTACATCTATTTGTTTGATGTACATTTTTAAAAATAAAAGAATACCTCACTTCACGTCCACTTGTTTCAAGGCGTTTTCATATCTATTAGCCACTTCATCCCAATTTATGACGTTCCAGAATGCTTCTAAATAATCCGGCCTTTTGTTCTGATATTTCAAATAATAAGCATGTTCCCAAACATCAATGGTCAACAGAGGTATTCCTTTTTTTTCAGCTACATCCATTAATGGATTATCCTGATTTGGTGTAGAACAAATAAAAAGATTGCCTTTATTATCCATGCATAACCATGCCCAGCCACTGCCAAATCTGGTTTTGCCTGCATCTTCAACTTGTTTTTTGAACTCTTCAACGGAGTTAAATGTTTTTACAATAGCTTCTGATAATTTACCGGTTGGCTGACCGCCTCCATGAGCTTTCATATTTTTCCAATAAAATGTGTGATTGAAATAACCTCCACTATTGTTTCTGACCGCCATGGGATATTTGCTAATATTTCTGAAGATATCCAGTATATTCATAGATTCCATTTCGGTACCTTTTATTGCATTTATAAAATTGTCATAATATGCTTTATGATGTTTACTATAATGGATTTCTACTGTAAGTTTGTCAATAAAAGGTTCAAGCGCATCATAAGAATAAGGTAGCGGTTGAAATTCGAATTTGTTTGGTGTATTCATGATCATTTGATTTTTAGGGTTATTGTTTTTTTGATTATTATTTATTCGATCTTTTTGAGAATCTTGTGCTTGTACAATGTTCATGCATCGCAGACCAAGAATCCCGACGATAATTAACGATGCAATTAATTTAAATTTATTCATTGTTTGTTTTTTAAAAGTTTATCCAGAAGCAGAGCCTCTATGAATCATATGATGAATTAGTTTTCCATGATTTCAGTTTGATTAGCGAGATAATTCGCCATACCCATTTGTCCAATCTGTGTACGTTGCATTTCTGCCCAATCTATGTGTCTTTCTTCCATTTTAAGTATCCTGGTCAGCAAGTCAACAGTGTCTTGATCATCAACTTCACGGGCAAACTTGATTGCGCTGTTGTAAGCGCGTACAGCATCAAGTTTATAGCCATTATCATTACTAATCATTTCTGAAACAGTTTTTCCAATCTTCATAGTGCTAAGTGTTGATACCGTTGGCGAGCCCTCAAAAAAAACAATTCGGTCAATAAGCCACACGGCGTGGTGCATTTCATCCATTGCATGTTTTTTGATAGCCATGTGAAGTATATCGTAACCCCAATTTACACACATTTCAGAATGTACCATGTACTGGTTTATGGCAGTGAGTTCATCTGCCAAAAGTGAATTCAAGACTGCAAGTAGTTTTTCTTTCTCTTTCATTTTGTTTTTTTGAATTTTCTGATTTCTTGTCACTGTATTCTATCATATTCTTATTCATAATGTCTACTTTTTAAGATGGGTAGAAATTTAGTAAATCAAAAATACTTGATATACCTTATAAAAAGGTTACACAATTCTTTGAAAAATTTACATGATTCACACATTTTCAGATTATTTAGGGTGAAAAATAATCCTACCACAACATTGTAGCTCAGAATTCATAAAAAATCACTCATTAAAAAATTCCATTTAGCAGAAACCTTTTTTTGAAAAACCGGTTAACGGGGAACAAGCTCGTGTACCTTTTCGTTGGTCATGGAAGGAAGGTTGGAAAATTTCCATGTTCCTGATGCCGTTTAGCCAACCTGACAAATCGGTAAAGGCTTCACTAAACAGAACTTCTTAATTATGCAACACAAGCAACGCGTTTTTTGTATGCTTCGGCATAATTTTTACAACAAGCATTAGCAGAAAGCTTTTCACCTTCATTAACACAAGAATTATATTGTTTTGCACAGAGGTTAAAGTGCATCACAGAATGTTAACTTTTTGCTACTGTGTCCAACTATTGTTCGGCATTCAGGTTCGCTGTTGCCAGAATGTTTTTAATATGAATATTATTTTTTCTCTATTAAATCCATTTTGCATTTTGGACATTTGCCGGGCTTATCCGATTTTACATCGGGATGCATAGCACAAGTGTAGGTTTTCATTCCTTCCTTTACTTCACTTTTTGTTCCTGTCGTTTTCATTATCTTTTTTTTAAGCATCATTTTACATTTTGGGCATTTACCCGGTTTATCCATCTTCACATCGGGATGCCTGGAGCAGGTATAACAAACCGAATCTTTCTTTTGCTCTATTTTTGTTGTTGATGGTTGTTTTTTATCTGATTTGGTTTTGCTTTGTGCAAAAGCCATTGTGCCACAAATTAGTATGGCGAACACTGTTGTAATAATTTTTGTTTTCATTTTTATTTATTTATTTATTGTGCTAAATATCCTCCATCAATTTCAAGTATTGTTCCCGTCATAAATGAACTGTCATCAGAAGCAAGAAAAATAAAGCCGCTTGCAATCTCCTCTGATTTGCCTAACCGTTTCATGGGATGCAAATCAATAATATGCTGCTTTACATCTGCATGGTGACTGAAGTCTAACTTGTTAAGTAAAGGTGTGTCTATAAAACCCGGACAAATTGCATTGATTCTTATTCCTTCAATAGCATATTCGAGTGCCGCGGTTTGAGTAAGTCCTATAATTCCATGTTTTGAAGCAACATAATGCGATGAATTGGCTAAACCCACTTTTCCTAAAATCGAAGACATATTTATAATAGCTCCTTTTTTCTGTTTTGCCATTTGAGATAGCTCATGTTTCATACAATTGAACATACCGTTTAAATTTATGCCAATTACTTTTAACCACGCTTCTTCTTTCATATCGCCAATTTTACTGGGTCTGCCTCCGATGCCAGCATTATTAAGAGCAACATCCAACGATCCAAATATGCTTACCACTTCTTGAATTGCCGCTTCTACTTGCATAAATACAGATACATCACATTCAATAAAAACCGCTTTTGAATTTTCGTGCTTTATTTCTTCCATTGTTTGATTTGCCGTATCCGATTTCAAATCAGCAACTACTACATTTGCACCCTCTTTTGCTGCTAAAATAGCGCATGCTTTTCCAATGCCAGATAATCCACCGGTAATAAATACCGTTTTGTTTTCAAGTTTTTTCATTTCTCTAAGTGAAATTTATAATGATTCCTTTAGACTGTAAATTATTATGTTATGTGGCAAATAGCCGGATAATTGGCATAAAACTTCCTGAAACAAGATTGTTCCTGTTCGTATCTAAATCAAGCAAGAGAGATGAAATATCCATAAGGACAATGTCCAAACAAACCGAAAATGATATTTTATGGATATTCCATCTGACCAATAAATTAAATATTAATGACAGATGAAATATTATTCATCCCCATACAATAACTTTCCCCGCCTTTTAGCGGTTCAGATATTTTTTTACTTTTCAGTGGACTGAAGTGATTGTGCCCATTTATAGATTGTTTTAATTTCCGCATTGGTTGGAACGCCATCTGGATTGTTTTTTCTGAATCTTTTAGGCGGCATCCTGTCTTTCGTCACCATGTTGCACATTGCTTTGGCTTTGGTAGCCTGTTTTTCTGGTGAATATTTATCCCAATTTGATAAATTAACATGCGCAAGAGCCATGCCATTTCCAGGTAGGGTATGACATTTCACACACGATTTTTCAGCAATTTTCATTACATCGTCGGGGATTGGTTTACCACCGCCGTTACCTTTTTGGGCGGATACCGGGGAAATGATTAGTGTAGTAAAGAAAAGTACACTTACAGCTGCAAAAGCAATACTTAATAGTTTCTTCATAATCAAAAAAATTAATTTGTGAATGAATTTTCACAATAAGACAAAGGTCGCATCCTTTATTAAAGAAAGTGTTATATAATTTTAGAAAAAAATTACATAATTCCCACTTTTACAAAAGTGTTACGACTTTGGGATTAAATTTTTTACTTTTAAAATATGCCTTATCAGTTTTCAACTCGTCATTATTTCTCCCAAATAATGACGAATTTTTTTCAACTTGCCATTATTTCTCCCAAATAATGATGAATTTTTTTCAACTTGCCATTATTTCTCCCAAATAACGATGAATTTTTTTCAACTTGCCATTATTTCTCCCAAATAACGATGAATTTTTTTCAACTTGCCATTATTTCTCCCAAATAACGATGAATTTTTTTCAACTTGCCATTATTTCTCCCAAATAACGATAAATTTTTTTCAACTCGTCATTATTTCTCCCAAATAATGATGATTTTTTTTCAACTTGCCATTATTTCTCCCAAATAACGATGAATTTTTAACTATGTATTATTTTAAGATATAAATAATGCCCTACTTCTAAAAAACTATTTATTTACAATTTAATGATTATCTGATATCTTACGTAAACAATGTATTAATGAAAATTCTCTGCGGTCATTTGCGATTCCGAGTACTCGGGGAGCGATTTTCTGTGTTTAAATCTTTTTGACTGCTGAGAACCGCAAAGCCTATCTTGTTGAAAATATAATAGAGCATCCTGAAAATCATTTATGTTTTTTTCATAAATGTTTGTTGTAGAATTTGGGGTAGAAAACCGGATAATCATTTTAATGATTATTCTGCTTCTGGAAGTCTGAAATATCAACTACCGACAAAAGGCATTTCCTGTCATCGCCAGTAACAATGCCTTCCATATAAACCAAACATAAAGGATTGTTTTCATAACCAAGCATCACTTTGCACGATTCTTTGGCATTACTGGTATAAACTTTATTAAAAAACTTGTTGAATACAGGTTGAGAATCTTCGGAAATAAATAGCTTAAAGTTGCTGTTTATTAAACTAAAACGTCTTTCGCCAAGCATGTCGGCTCCTGTGAAATTCAGATCGCAGATACTGCCATCGGAATCGAGTGTATAGTAGCCCATAGGAGCTAAATCGTACAATAGCGTGTATTTTTTAAGAGCAGCTTCTGCCGTTTCATTTGCCTGGCGTAGCTCTTCGTTTTGCATTTCTAATTCTATCTGGTGTACCTGTAGCTCGTGCAGGAGCCTTTTCACGTCAGCTTCAATAACAGGCGTACCCGTTTTTTGATTATCTTTCAGTTTTTCTTCGGCTTTGAGACGTAGAATTTGAGCATCTGTAAAATCTGTTTTTTTATTTTTCATGGCTTCGTTATTTTTTAGTAAAAATTATTATTCCTGACGGTATTCCCCGGTTATTGAACAGTATATTTACCGACCATTCAACAACGGATATTATTCCTTCAGCTGCTATTATTTGCATTTCATATTTGGAACTCTGTCCATTTTTAAGCAATGTTTTTATCTCTTTTTCAGTCTTTTTTTGGGTATTTTCAGGAACAAACATCTGAATAAAATTCTGGTTTATTACATCCTTATACTTTTTTCCGAAAAATTTTTCAGCCTCAGGATTGAACTCCAGTATTTTCAAATCAGTTGATAATTTACATATCAAATCTGAGCAAGAATTAAAGATTATACGATGCATCAGTTCTGTTTCGTGTAATTCCGCTTCCAACTGTTTAAGATCGGTGATGTTGAAAAAAGTGATAACCAGGCCGTCAATTCTGTCGTCGAAGGTGCGGTAAGGCATAATGCGGATGGAAAACCATCGTCCGTCTTTGGTAGGAATTTGTTTTTTAATGAATGTAAGAGTCTTTAATACTTCGTGGGCATCAGCGGACAAATCGGTGTATATCAAATCGGAAACCTGGTCGGTAAAAGGTCTGCCTATGTCGCTTTTAATTAGTTTGAAAATTTTGGTTGCCTGATTTGTATAGCGACGTATTTTCAATTCTTTATCCAGAAACAACGTGGCAATATCCGTGCTGTTAAGCAGGTTTTTCATATCATTGTTCACCCTCAAGAAATCATCAACCTTCGTCTGTAATTCAGCGTTCACCGTTTGAAGTTCTTCATTCAGGCTTTGCATTTCTTCTTTAGAGCTTGTGAGTTCTTCATTAGTTGATTGAAGTTCTTCGTTGGTGGATTGCAACTCCTCGTTGGTAGATTTCAGTTCTTCCTGCGAGGTTTGCATTTCTTCGAATGTTTTTTGCATCTCTTCGCGCGTACGATTCAACTCTTCCTCCAAATCTGATTGCTGAAGGATGTTTAACGTCTTCTTCCCATTTTTTGCTCTCGGTTTGATGTCAGAAATATCCGGGATATCTGTAAAAATGATCATAACCATGCCGTTTAAAGGGTCTGGTTTATCAATCCATTGAATATTAATATTTATGATTTGTGAACTACCGTTTGTACCTACCTTGATATTGTGCAAAACCACAGCTTCTTTTGTACTAATAACTTTACGAAAGGCTGCAGGAAATTCCTTACGCAAACCTTCACGTAACATGGCAAAAATATTCAGGTTCGCCTTACCAACTGATGGCTCCAGATATTTTCCAGTACGTCCGCTTGTATAAATGATATCACCACTTTCGTTCACTAAAACACCTGGAGGTGAAAAATGTTGCAATAATAATTGATTAGCAAGCATCTCAATATTTTGAGATAAATCTACAGTTGTATGTAATTCAGCATCGATAGGTTTTGCCCGGGAAAAGGAGGATGGAAAATCTAATGAAATGTTCCTTAAAACAGTAGTAGTGCGCTTGTAAATTTTTAATTTAGTATCCTCAGGTTCAAAATACTGGTTTTGTGTTCCAACTGTTTCAGAGCTACCAAGGATCATAGTGCCTTCAGGATTAACGCTATAGTAAAACAGACTGATTAATTTTTTTTGCAAAACAGAATCCATATAAATAAGCAAATTGCGGCAAGAAAGGATATCCAACTTGGTAAAAGGCGGATGCATGACAATGTTATGTTGTGCAAAAACAACCATTTCTCTAATTTCGGTATTTACGCGATAGCCTTCATCTGTTTTGTTAAAAAATCGCTTCAAACGATTTTGTGAAACATCGTTAATGATATTTTCCGGGTATGCACCTCTTCTGGCTATCTCAATTGCTTCATTGTCGAGATCGGTAGCAAAAATCTGTAATGAAATGCCTCCATGAGGATTGATTTTTTCAAGTGCTTCTTTAAATACGATGGCTAATGAATAAGCCTCTTCGCCTGTTGAGCATCCGGGTATCCATGCCCGCAATATTGAACCAACCTCTCGTTTGGCAATAAGAGTTGGAATAATATCTTCTTTCAATTTTTCCCATACGAAAGAATCGCGAAAAAAATTGGTCACGCCAATAAGCAATTCTTTAAATAAAATAGTCGTTTCCTTTGGATTGTCCTTTAAAAAGCTGGCATAAGAGGCTATATTATCAATCTTATGAACAAGCATACGCCTTTCGATGCGACGATAAACCGTATTTTTTTTATACAACGAAAAGTCGTTTCCGGTGTGGATTCGAAGTAAAATAATTATTTTTTCGAGAGCGCTCTTGTCTTGAATTTCTATATCAAAATCTGATTTGATAGTGGGAATTTGTTTAAAAAAATCACGAAGCCTTTCCGGCAACTCTTTGGCAGGTGCTACGATATCAACCAACACGGAATCAATAGCATTTCGTGGCATACTATCGTATTTTGCTGAGGCGGGGTCTTGTACCATCACTATACCATTTCTTTCTTTTATGGCACGAATACCGGAGCTGCCATCGGACCCCATGCCCGAAAGAATTACTCCCACACTTCGTTCGTGTCTGTCTTCAGCAAGCGAGCGTAAGAAAAAATCAACCGGAAGCCGCAGCCCCCTTTCTTCTACTTGTTTATGCAGGTGAAGTACGCTATTCAATATTGACATGTTTTTGTTTGGTGGAATGACGTATACGTAGTTTGGCATTACAATCATACGGTCTTTTACCTGAAAAACCTTCATTTTAGTAATTCGCTGAAGCAATTCCGGCAACATACCTTTTTGGTTAGGATCCAGATGCTGTATGATGACATACGCCATCCCGCTGTTTTCGGGTACATTTCCTAAAAATTGCTCAAAAGCTTCCAGTCCACCAGCCGATGCACCGATGCCAACAATTGGAAACAGCCTTGTATTTAAATCAGAAGTTTTTTCTTCCGAAGATATTGTTGCTTTCGGTTTTGTGGAATTCATTCGTATCTATTTAAAATAATATACCGGATTCATAAAACATTAATGACCCGAATTTCTTATTGTCTGAAAATATCGGAATAAAATAATAACCAATTTAGTAATACAAATTTATTAAAAAATATCATGTTCCCAAAATTTTTTGTATCCGCATTTGAAAATTATTTTAAATTCCGCAAAGGAACTAAATGTCTTAGCGTTAGTATTAATTAGACACCAATAATACATGTTTCCTTTGTTTTAACATTTTATATATTTCGAACCAAACGATTGTTGTTAATCCCGCTAAACTACAGATGACGACATTGATTAATGTAGGTTTGTGAAACTGAAATAAATCGAGAAAAAACGGGATATTTAAAATTAGTATCAAAAAGAAAATTGCCCCACCTACAACCCATAATGCAGCTTTATTGGGTGTGGCTATAATCTTAAATATATTGTCGGTCCATGAACGGTTTGTTAATATTACCGCGATGTTTGAAATAATTAGGGTGGTAAATGCCATTGCCCGTACTTCTTTAGCTTCATACCCGACATGTAGACCTATGATGTAAACGGTAAGCGTTATTAAAAGGATGCTTACTCCCTGCAGACAACTGAATAGTATTTTATTAGCTCCAAAAAAAGGTTCATCTATTTTTTGGGGCGATCGGTTCATTATATTAATCTCTTCTTTTTCGGCTTCAAATATGATAGAGCATGCAGGATCGATAATTAATTCGAGGAAAACAATATGCACAGGCCATAGAATTAGTAGAAAATTACCAAGTAAAATTGGAAGTAAAGATAATCCGGCAATAGGCACATGGATAGCGAATGTGTATCCAAAAGCCTTTTGGAGGTTATCAAATATTCGTCTTCCCATTTTTATGGCTCCAACAATAGATGAAAAATTATCATCCATGAGCACCAGCGAAGAAGCTTCTCTGGCAACATCAGTACCCTTTTCGCCCATGGCGATTCCAATATTGGCCGATTTCAGGGCGGGAGCGTCATTGACTCCATCGCCAGTCATGGCAACAATTTCTTTATTTTTCTTTAAAGCATTTACGATTTTAAGTTTTTGTTCCGGGACTACCCGGGCAAAAACATTGATTTCTTTTATCTTTTCGCATAAATCAGTTTCTGTTATTACCTGTAATTCTTCTCCGGTAATGCACACGTCAGGATTTTCAAGACCTATTTCCAGAGCAATGTGTTTGGCTGTTACCGGATAATCTCCCGTAATCATTATCACTCTGATACCGGCTTTATGGCATTCGTTTACAGCTTGTTTAACGTTTTGGCGAATGGGATCGGACAACCCTATTAAACCAATAAAATCAAAAGTGAAATCATGCTGAATTTTAGGTAATCCTTTTGTATTAATTTTTGCTCTAGCCACACCTAACACTCTTAACCCACTTGCAGCCAACTCTTCAACAGCCGTTGACAGATTTATTTTGATTTCTTTGTCTAAATGGCAAAGGTCAAAGATGGATTCCGGCGCTCCTTTTGTTGCAATAATTTTTTCCTGTGTCCCTTCATGCGAAAAAACCCGCGACATAGCCAGTAATTCTTTTGAAAGAGGGTATTCTTTTATCATTTTCCAGTTTTTATGGATATGCTCTGTGCCTTTCAGGTATAAATCGCCGATGCTGGTTATTGCCTTCTCCATGGGATCAAAAGGATTGGTTTGACTGGAAAGAATGCCATATTCCACTATTTCATGAAAATCTGGGGTAAGTTCTTTTGATTTTTCGACAGTCAGAAAATCTTTTCCATTGTATAGTCTTGTAACTGTCATTTTATTCTGCGTAAGCGTACCTGTTTTATCAGTACATAGCACTGTTGCTGACCCAAGGGTTTCTATTGCTGATGGGTTACGTGTTAAAACTTTCATTTTTGACATACGCCAAGCCCCAAGTGCCATAAATATGGTGAGAATTACCGGAAATTCTTCCGGTAACACAGCCATAGCCAATGTTATTCCTGCCAGAAGTCCATTAACCAGGCTTCCTCGGGTGAGTGTGTAGGTAATAATTACCAAAATACAGAGGATAGCGGCAATAATCGTAAGTTTTTTCACCAGCGATCCCATTTCCCGGTTTAGCCTGGTAGGTTCTTCATTTACGCCCTCCAGTGCCTTACCAATTTTTCCAATTTCGGTATTGATCCCAATGCTGGTTACCCTTGCGATGCCGTTGCCCTGAACAATCATAGATCCGGAATAAACAAAAGGCAAATCGTCGCCACCAGGTTGTATGTTTTTTTCACTCCCATCCCAATCGTTTTTTCTAACGGGAACCGGTTCTCCTGTAAGTAATGATTCATCGGCAAGTAAATTAACCGATTGTAAAACAATAGCATCTGCCGGAACCCTGTCGCCTTCCTGTAATACAATAATGTCGTCAGTTACGACTTCAAAACCAGCAATTCGTGTTTCCTCGCCATCCCTGATTACTAAAGCTCTGGGACTTGCCATATCTTTTAATGCATCAAGGGCTTTTTCAGTCTTCTTTTCCTGAAAAAATTCGATGCCCATGATTACAAAAACAAAACCAAGAAGCATTAATCCTTCACGCATATCTCCCATTACCACATACAAAGTGCCACAAGCAACCAAAAGTATAAACATGGGTTCTTTGACAACCCCCAGCGCAATGGATATAAGGTTCTTCGATTTTGATGACGGAAGATTGTTATGACCTTCTGTCATCAGCTTTTCCTTTGCCTGACTATTGGTTAAACCTTTGTATTTTTGGGAAGCAATATTCAAGCTAATTCTGTTTTTTTGTTGGTATAATGAAAAGCGGTATGGTAGTTTTATTTAAAACTTCTCCGGTAACACTTCCCATGACTATGTTTTCCAGCCATTTCCTACTGTGAGAACCAATTACAATAATATCTGCATGCAAGTCTTTTGCTGTCTTTAATATTATATCGGCAAAATCGCCTTCTTTTACCAGGGTTTGAATGGTTTCATCTCCAAGGTGTAGTTTTGATTTATCAAGAAAACGTTGAGATGCATTTTTTAATCCGTCAACACTATCCAATTGTATCGGACCCAAATCCATGAAATCGGTAAATCCCATTATTGGAGAATATTCTGTGGAGGAATAATACACCGGATCTGTTATTACATGCAACAATACAACTTCAGCTCCCATTGTTTTAGCTAATGAAAATCCTGTTTCTGCTACTTTTTTTGAGGTTGGATCATAATCCAGTGCAATCAATACTTTCATTTTATTTGTTTTCATTTTCGTTGTATATTTTATCTAATGAATCAGTATTCAATTATTTATTTTAAAGATTACGATAATCTATTTTAAAGGTTTATTCAATGAATTTAAGAAAGTAAAATTAGGCGCTTTTACCCGTAAAGTTTTACATAATTTCAGATAAATGTTACATAATTCACACATTTATCCTCAACTTTATAAAAAACACCTGAATTCATTATGGCAGAGCAAATCAGGTTTGTTGCAATATATTAAAAATCAACTATCTCACATGGAGATTTCCTGTGAAACCGGAAAATATAAGGTTTACAATTACTTTTGAAAAGTGTAAACTTTAAGGAGCAGTATAAATCCAGTCCCGTAAAATTTTGATGGGAAAAGAAACCCGAAATTTTATCCGACCCAATGATAAAATTCCATATCCGTAACGAAAGTCCTATCTGTGGAGGTGAATGTTCATAAAGCGTAACTGGCAGGTTTACTTCAAAAAACATGGATTCATAACGGGGCGTAAGCGAAATCAGGGACAACCGTTCTACATATTGTTTACCAAAAGGAATACTCTTAAAAGTCGTAATATTAAAATATAATCCCTTATAAAAATGATAATCAAACTGAATGCTTATCGCCGAAGGTAATCCAATGGAAAAGTATTTTTTGCGGTCAGGCAATGGTTGGTGTTCGTAGAACCGTACCAAAAAAATCGAATCAATAGAATTAATGGAATGGAAATCGAAACTATTAACATCATTCCATTGTGTACTTTTATCCTTAATTGACAATTCTCTTACTTTTTTTGTAAACTTAATCCTGCCAATATCCAGCAGAGAAATCCCAATAGAATACTTGTATTTAATACCTTTTTGCAGACAAGCTTTTTTATTGTATTGCTGAGAATAAGTATTTTCCTTTCTTTTATAAGTAAATCCAATGTCGGCGCTCCATCCATAACCTAAAATGTCAGGCGACACATTAATATCTTTATTATTGTAATCTAACGGGAGGGCATATCCATATTTTGCAGTAAGATGATTTACCTGCAGAGAGTCATCACTGATTACCTCATAATCTGAATAGGAATTGTTATAATAAAAGCCGGCATATCCAAATAACCGTTTTATACTTATCCCTGCTGAAAGGAAGTCATAGCGTTTGTCGTGGATAATATAGGAAGTTCCTAATCCAATTTCGCTCCAAGCCAGTCCGTCTAAACGGTAATTGCCGGAAATGTACCTTGTTTTTTGCTGCGGTTTATATGACCATCCATAATAGGCGAAATTAGCAATGTGATAAGGAACATTATTCATTGAAGCCGAAAAACGGTTATTTGTTGTCAAATAAATAACAAATTTACCATCGGTATATAAAAAGGAAGGCAATGCTATATGGGCGTTTATATATGCATTTTTATTATTTGTACTATTTGTACTATATACTAAGTAAGATGAATCATGCCCATGTTTGGGAAATTGAGGATTTTTATCAAAGAAACGGGTAAATTTATATTCATCTTTGGAAATGTAAAAATAGTTATTTTGAAAATATACACCAGCATTGAAAAGCTGGAAATCCAGATAAACACCTGTTCCGGATACAGAAGCCGGATTCTTATATAATGCATCAAGCCCTGAAAATATTCCATTTCCTGTTCCGGCAGTTTCCTGAGCTTGCAGAAAAAGAAACTGTAGAAATAAAAAAAGAGTTAAAAATGTTAATTTTAAATTCATCATTAGGAAAAATCCTAAATAATTCAGCTTCTTGCAAATGAATATAAAAACACCCCACTCTGTTTTTGGACGTGAGGTGTTTTTGTTTTATAGCGCCTGTCATAAATATTACTAATAGTAAGATAATAAAAATACTATTGATCCAATAGCTTATATAGCTCTTTTAAATCAGGAGATAAAATGACTTCAGTTCTACGGTTGGCGGCACGTCCTTCAACTGTTTCATTCGTTTTTACAGGGTGAAACTGTCCTCTGCCTGATGCCGTGATACGATTTGAATCAAAACCATCTTTTGTCAGAATACGTACAATGGATGTGGCTCTTGCCGTGCTGAGATCCCAATTATCCTGAAATAGTTTCGTTTTAATGGGAACATTATCGGTATGACCTTCAATCATCACGGTGATGTCGTTGGTTCCGTTAAGTACTTTAGCAAGAGACTTTAATGCTTCTTTTCCTTTAGGATCAACTACGTCGCTTCCTGATTTGAACAGCAATTTTTCCTGTAATGAAACATATACGTTTCCGTCTTTGATGTAAACATACAACTCGTCGGTTTTATAATTCATAAGTGCTTCAGCTATTGAATTTTTAAGCTTAGTCATTACATCCTTTTGTGATTGAATCATTGACTGAAGGTTTTTTAACCGCTTAGCCTGATCGGCAATAGTCATTTTTGATTCGGTTGAAAGAGCCTTTAAATCATTTTGAACCACCGCATTTTCATTCTGCAATGCTGCTTTTTCTTTATTAAGATTGTTTACCTGTTCATAACAATCATTCAGTTGACCATGAGTACTGGCACTGTCTTTTTGAAGCTTATCAACTTTGGCATTAGAAACCATAAGTTTTTTACTTGGTCCGCATGATGTAAATAACAAGCTAAAAATCAAGGACAAGAATACAAGGAAGTGAAATGTTTTTTTCATTTTGTTTATTTTTTAGGTTAATAATAATATTACAAAGTTAGGTACCCTAAAATAATAAATGTTACATAACTTTTTAATTATTTTACATGATTCACACATTTTTGAGTCGTGTCAGGAAGGATAGCTGAGGAGCTTGAGTTAAGTTTTCCTGCTATTTATAACGCCTTTCAATAACACCGATAATGAGGCTTTATTAAAAGGTTTTGAAATATAATCATTGCATCCTGCATCTATTGCTTTTTCTCTGTCTCCAGATAGGGCAAACGCTGTTTGTGCAATAATGACCACATCCTTGTTGAATTTACGGATTTGTCTGGTGGCTTCATATCCGTTCATCTCTGGCATTTTAACATCCATCAGCAACAAATCGATATCAGGGTTATTGCGACAAATTTTAACGGCTTCAGTCCCAGTTCTTGTTGTTAAAATTTCTTTACCAAATATATTAACAGCTGCTTTTATTAGCATTTCCGTTGTTTCATCGTCTTCAGCAATTAATATTTTCAGATTTTTAATGTTATTTTCTTTCCCATCAGATAGACTAACATTTTTAATGTCATTTTTTTTTTCTGATTCGGTATTATAAGGGATGGTGAAATAAAATATTGAACCTTGTCCAGGCTCGCTTTCTACCCAAATTTTTCCACCTAACATTTCCACATAAGCTTTTGAAATGGATAATCCCAATCCGGCTCCTTCATAATTGCGGGAAAGCGATTCGCTGCCTTGCCTGAACCTTTCAAATATAACGTCCTTCTTTTCCTGGCTAATGCCTATACCTGTGTCTTTTACAAAAAATTCAAGATATTTTTCTTTTTTTTCATATCCAAATTCAATAGAACCCGTCTGAGTGAATTTAATGGCATTTTTAACAAGGTTGGTAAGAATGGCATAGAGTTTCTCGCGGTCTGTTATGATGTTGGCTTCTTTAGCCTGCAATGAATTTTTAAAGGAAATCCGCATTCCTTTCTGCTCAACCTCCGGCTTAAAAAAGATGTAAATAAATTCGATTTGTTCGTTTACATTTGTCTCGGCAATCATGGTTTCCATTTGTCCTGATTCTACTTTGGAAATATTAACGATGTCGTTGATGATATTGAGCATACGCGCTCCGCTTTTTTCGATGATACTGATATAATTTTTCTGCTCTTCGCCAGTGAGTTCAGGTTCATTAAGTAGCCCGGCAAAGCCTAAAATTCCATTCATGGGTGTTCTTATTTCATGGCTCATATTGGCAAGAAAAGCTGATTTTAAGCGGTCGCTTTCTTCGGCCTTTTCTTTGGCAATGATTAATTCTGCAGCATATTTTTCTTTTGCTTCATTTTGAATGAGAAGCTCTCTGTTAGCAATGATTAATTCTGCTGCTCGTTTTTCTTTTTCCTCATTTTGGAAAGCAAGTTCTTTATTTGCAATGAATAACTCATTGGTTCGCCTTTCTTTTTCTCTGTTTTGGAAGGCAAGTTCTCTGTTCGCAATGATCAACTCTTTTGCCAGCTTTTCTTTCTCCCCGTTCTGAAAAGCAAGTTCTTTATTTGCAATGATTAACTCATCGGCCCGCTTTTCTTTCTCTCTGTTTTGAAAGGCAAATTCTCTGTTCGCAATGATCAACTCTTTTGCCAGCTTTTCTTTCTCCCCGTTTTGGAAGGCAAGTTCTTTGTTCGCGATGATCAATTCTTTTGCCCGTTTTTCTTTCTCCTCGTTTTGAAAAGCAAGTTCTTTGTTAGCAATGATTAACTCATCCGATTTTTTCTTTTTACCCATATCCTTTATTGATAGAATTGTTTGTGTTAATATTGAAATATTCCAAGTTAATATGTGAATCTGTCCATGCCTTCTTATATTTGTATTCTAATTTATTTGTCAATTTAAATATCTAAAATGAAGATCATAAACTGATTATTCAAGCAGCTTTTACTAAAGCTGGGTTTATTAGAATATTAAATTTAGAAAGCGAAAATACTGCCATTTACCCTGAGAACCATTATATAATTTTGAAAATAAATTACATAATTCACACATTTTATATAGCAATGAATGCTATGGCCTTTATAATATGGAATCATCTCGTATCTCATCAAAAAAAGGTGTTCTTTTTTCTTCAACACATTTTACGGCGTAAAGATAAAGCGCGGCGCTCCAGGTTTGCCAGTCCTGCCCCATGGGCTTTCCGTCCTGGGCTTTTATCCATTCGTTAAAACCAAAATCAACACTCTCGGCATGGGAAATTTTAATAATTTGGGTAAGTGCCACGAGCTTTTCTCTGGCGAGCATGTACCTTTTGGCAGCAACTAAGGCTGCCACATAAAAGCCGCATATAAAAGGCCATATACCTCCATTATGGTATTCCCCGGGTTTATTAAATATTTCATATCGTGGTAGCCAGTCGGGATCTTCAGGTTTAATATAGGGAAAAAAATTAGGCGGAAGACCAACTGCCAATTCTCTTCTTTTTCTCATGCCCGCACACTCCTCTTCGATCCATGAAATCATTTCGTCAGCCCGCGACGGAGATGCTATGCCGGAGAGAATGGCAAGACTGTTACCAAGCAGATCAAAGCGTTCGCTGCTATGAATTTTATAGGACCAGAAAGCATAGTAAGGTTTATGTTTAACTACAAGGCCTTCGTGGACATGATGATGTATCGTTCCACCGGTAATGGTAAAACGCCCCATCTCACGGTGCATCTTGTTTGCTCTTTCATGCCGACCCAGAAGCTTGAGATAGCTATATACCAAGGTGTTCACAAATAAGCCATATCCTGTTACCCATTGTTCGTCGCGCCAATCGCTTGTCGGTTGCTGGGCAACCAGGTATCGGTCCGAAGGACTTTGATATTCCATCCAGATCAGCGCTTTTTCAACAGCTTCATTAAGAAAGTCCGGCTCACCTGATACTTTTCTGAAGATACCTACACCAAACAAAAACAAAGGAGTTGTATCGCTTGATCCACGGTCCTCTTTGTCGTGTACCAGCGAAGGAATATGACCATGTTCTGTCTGGTTTTTTGCCAGTGTTTCCAAAACTTTCCGAATACTCTCCAGTAGCTTTTGATTTTCGGAAACAGCTATTCCCAGAATAGAAAACATCAAATCTCTTGTATATGGCTCCGGATATCCCCAGCCAGCAGTCCGAGGAAGCCCATGGAATGGTCCGTGGGCATTATGAAGCAGCACTTCGATTGCAGCCTTCTTTGCTTCTACCACCTCTTGCCAGTTTTCTGTTTGCATTTTTTAAAATTTGAAAATGTATTAATTTGAGAATGAAATAAAAGAGTTGAATATGAATTGATTTTAAAATTATTGTATTCCTAATTTATCATTTATTATTTGTACAAACCGTTTTGCGACGATTCGATAGTCAAAATTTTTCACTACGTGTTCTCTGGCAGCTTTGCCAATTTTTTTCCGCAATGCTGCATCTGTCATAAGAATCATCAAATACTTGGCAATGTCATGAACATTTGCACGATAATCTACCGTCCGAGGTTCTTTAAATATCACTCTGTGTTTATCTTCAAAACCTGATTCATCGCCAAGCATTACCTGGTTAACAACAATTTTCTGAGCTACATTTGCCAGAAATGCTGTTTCGCCATCTATAAGTGTATCAAGCATTCCCATAGCTTTAATGCCTATAACCGGTTTTTCGCATGCTCCAGCTTCCACTTGTGGCATTCCAAAGCCTTCAAGTCGGGAAGGAGCTGCATATATATCACATGCTCCAACCAGATAAGGCATGAAATTTCGTGAAATGGTGTTGGTTTCATAGGTGACATTTTTTTCAATGCCCAAATGTACAGCCATTTCCAGATCGGCTAGGTTTTGAAGCTTAGTTCGCGGCTGGGGCCATACTTTGCAGACATATTTCCAGTCAGGAGCTTTAGTATCAATGATAGCAAGCGCCTGCATTACTTCTTGTGCGCCTTTTGATGCAGCGTCGCCGCCAACAGTGAGAATCATTATCTGATCTGGAGAAATCCCCAACGATTCACGTACGGCCAAAATTTTCGGGTTGTCCTTACGATAAGGGATAAAAGCATCCGTATCGCATCCCACAGGTAGTATTTCTATTTTATCGCCATTGATTCCGTCGCGGACGTACATCTCCTTTACCCAATTCGATGTTACCAGAATAAGCGGAAGCGCATTCAATACCTCCTGATAATTTGCAATATACCCGTCGGCAACCAACCATGGTATCGGTTGCACACCATATCTTTGCGGATGAAGCACCAATTGCGGCGTATGTCCCCAATAACCCACACCAACTACAACGTCTGGTTCAAACCAGCGGTAATACCATTCTTTCTCCTGTGCTGACTCAAAATGAACGGCATGGGCATCAATACCCATTTCAAGAAGGCCCTTGTATAAAAGATCACCCTGGGTTGCAAGTCCTCCGGGTGAAGGAGGGTAATCGTATAACACTAGTACTTTCATAAAAAAAATAATTTGAAAATGTGTTGATTTAAAGATTTAAAAATGAATAAAATGGGTGATTACGGAATTGATTTTTAAATTCTTTCATCTTTTTTTAGCATCCCCCGGATATATAAATTGCCAGAATGCTTCTGCCCTCGGTGTTGTTTTTGCTTCCCAACTGTTTTTTTCAAATCCATATGTTTCTGTAATGATACTATATTTTTTTTGCCAGATTTGCCTGGGAAGTATTTCGAAAATAGTAGCGTTTTCGACGGCTTTGGGATAATATTTTTTATTTCCGTCCTCGTAAGCAAATGTCCAAAGTTCATTAGCTGATATTTTGCCGGCATGCCAGAGATTAATCACGGCTTTATTTACTTCCTCATGTCTGACGTGCCTTGTGTATTCTCCGGTTGAATTATGTGTGATTATCAAGTCAAAATGAGTTGATGGAATCAACTGCATGATAGCGGTTTCGAGATCATTTTCATCCAACGGTTTTTGTTCAGGTCCGTCGTCAAGATCGCCCATAATTGCTTCCGAATTAAGAACTTTTAATGCATCATTAAATCTGGAAGCGCGTTCCTTATCACTTCTCCTGCAAAGACAAACAATAAACCACTTCCATAAGGGATTGCTCAGTATTGTTCCACCGGCCCATAAAGTTTCATCATCTGGATGAGCTACGATTACAACTACCGACTTTGGAATTTTACTATTCATTATTATACTTTTCCAAGGTTAATCGCGCCATCAGATAACTTACCGTTGACTCTGCTCCCTGGTTGAGATTTACATGCGTTTCCTCCAGCCCGTCGTAACAACCGCCTGTACAGGGGTTATATACAATTTGATGCAACCGGTTTTTCCCTAAAAACCAGTTGAATGCAATTACCATTTTCAGGCGGTAGCCTTCGTCCATAAATTCATCGTAAAATTTACTTAATGTAATTATGGTATAGGCAACATCAATGGGTTGTTCACCAAAATGTCCGGGTTTTTCTCCCTTTTGCAGCCAATGTTTGTTGGAAATTACTTCTATCCCGTTTTTATTAAATGTTTGTGACAAAAGAAAATCGAACGACGATATGGCGATGTCTTTATAAATTGGTTCTCCGGTCAACAACCAAGCATATAACATAGCCTCAGGCAATATGCTGTTGGCATACGTAAGATACCCCTCAAACCATTCCCATTTTTCGTTCGATTCATGTTTGTACATTTGAACCAAACGATTGGCTAATGTTTTTAAAAGCGAAATATCTTTGGGCGATTTTGTGGCTAAATGATGATAATATAATCCTTTTATAGCAAAAGCCATAGCCCGTGTGGAATGTACCGTACTAAAGCGAAGCAGAGGTTTTTCAATGATTGTTTCAGCTTTTGCTGTGATTTTTTCGGGCAACAATCCTTTTAATGATATTACATAACCTAACGCCCAAACAGCTCTTCCATTGGCATCATCTAAATTAGTGGCCTCATTTTGATCGGTAAATTTCAGATCCTTATCTACATAATTTAAAAAATTGCCGGCAGGTTGCAGACAACGTTCTATAAAACTGAGATATTTCCGTATAACAGTTATAATTTCTTTATCGCCAGTTAATTTAAAGTACATACACATGGCTACAAGTGCTCTGGCATTATCATCCAAGGTATAACCTGTCTTTAAATCGGGTTGATTAACTTTTGAAAACTGAATCATTCCGACATCGGTTGTCATTTGTTTCAGGTGGTTCAGGTTGATAACCGGTAGATTATACCGTAATATAATTTTTTTACCGGCAATTTTATTGAACAACATGGCATGCGCAACGGCAGAATTTTCCCAGACAGTGGAAACTATTTTTTGTAAGGTATTTGAACTAATGCTTCTTCGTAATGGTTTATCATTAAGTAACCTGATAACGCCATCGGCCAATTGTTGTGAGTTACGAAAATCAAAAATAATTCCCGTATCCTTAGTCAATACTTCCTTTGCATGAGGAATAGGTGTAGAAATGATGGGGCAGGCGCAACTCATAGCATAGACGAAAGTGCCGCTTACGGCCTGATCAGGATCGTTAGTGGTAAAAAGATAAATATCGGTAAGCTGCAAATATTCGAGCAAATCGGGCAGCGACAAATAATTATTAATAAATCTCACATTATCTTGAAGATTAAGTTGTTTTACCTTTTGCTGAAGCATTTCCCGGTATTTTTCTCCTTCCGATTTAACAACTTCGGGATGTGTTTTTCCAATTACCAGGAATATTATATCAGGGCTGTTTTTTACAATGGCAGGCAATGCTTCTAATGTCGTTTCAATACTCTTTCCCGAACTTAACAAACCAAAAGTCGTAAGGACTTTCCTATCCGATAATCCGTATTTATTTTTCAAAAATCTTTTACCTAAATGAGGAACTAAATGGGTACCGTGAGCTATGATTGATATTTTTTGGCGTGGTATCCCATAATCATTAGCTAAAATTTCAGATGAAGTGTAAGTCATTACAATAATTGCTTCGCAGGCAGTCGCAATATTTTTAATTTTTGATTTTAACTTTTCATTAGGATGAGGTAGTACCGTATGAAAAACAATAACAATTGGCTTCGTAAGTTCATATAGAAATTCGAGAAAAGCCTGTTCCTGCTTTTTGAAAAAGCCAAACTCATGCTGGATCAGGACAATTCTAATGCTGTTTTCTTTATTAATCTTAAAAGCCAGTTTTTTATATTCGGCAGTCAATGACGTTTTAAGGACATATTTTACTTCAGGTGGGTAGGGATAATTTATCCCGTTTGACTCCATCGCACAGACCTTTATAGATAACGAATTACTGAATTTATTATTCAGCGCCCTTATCAAATCCTGAGAATAAGTTGCGATACCACATTCCCTTGGGGGATAGGAGGTAATAAACAATATCTCCGCCAAATCCTTCGGGTTATCTGGTTCTGGGTTTTGGTTGTTATTTTTTGGAGTAATCATTGATTGAACGGTTTTTTCTAATTCGGTTAATTCTTGTTGACAAATAATGTCATCATAAAATCCATTGAGAACTATATTATTTTTCATTTTTCGGAATGTAAGTTAACAGTTCTGCCAATAATGCAGATAAACTCAAAGAAACGACTGCAATATCTGAATCTGCCGCTCCATAATAAATAAATAAGGTGTCGCCAAACAAAGCGGTACCTGTTGGGAAAACCACATTATTTACCTCTCCTTTTAATTCCCATTTATATTCGGGTTTGAATAAAACATAAGGCAACCGGGCTATTTCTCTTTGGGGATTATCTAAATCCAGCAATGCCGCTGCACATGCTGAATAAACAGGCCCTTTATCAGAATTTCGCACTCCGTGGTAAATCAATAGCCAACCGTGTTCTGTTTCAATTGGGGGGCACCCACTGCCAATGTAGCTTAACTCGTGTTCAAAAACCGGATCCATGACAATATGATCCTGTAGGTTTTGGAAATAATCTTCCCAAAATTCTTTGGTAAGTTCCTTTAAGCTATCTACAGAGACTAATTGAATACCAGGCCTAACCCTGTGGAGAAACACCAGTTTGCCCCTTATTTTTCGGGGAAAGAAAATAACATTTTTGTCCCATAATATCATTTTTTGTTCGGGATCTGACTCCATATAGTAAAAATTACGATTTGTATAGTAATTTTCGTTTACTTTACCCGCTTTTTCTACAAGTGCGACAAATTGCGCATAAGTCATGGAAGTAACAATAATTCCTTGCTTTTCAAAATGCATTAAATCTTTTGATGTAGCTAAAGCCCCTCGGGCATTTGTTCCATCATAAGCCGTATAGGTCATATAATACAGGTCGTCAATCTTTACAATTCGTGGGTCTTCAACACCTTGCGATTCGTAATCAAATTCAGGAACCATGAAAGGCTTATCCCATCGTTCGGCAATTGTCAACGGTCCATCAAGTCGGCAATAGCCAATAGTCGAATGGTTTCCTTTTTGTACTGCCCGGTAAAAAAGATGAATGTTGTCGCCTTCGCGTATTACTGCGGGGTTTAAAACACCTTCATTTTCAAATTCCAAATTGGTTCTCGTTAATAATATACCTTCTTTTTTAACTTCTATCATTTAGATTTTTTTATTAATTTTTTTAAGATTGGATTTATTTTTAATAATGGGGGCATAGTGTCGCCTAATAAAAATCCCCAGGGTTTTAAAGGTTCAATATGGTCGAAAATGAGTTTTACGATGGCAAGGAGCGGTATAGAAAGAAACATCCCAGGTATGCCCCATAAAGCATTCCCTACAAATACCACAATTATAGCGAAAAGCGCATTGATTTTAACTTTTGAAGAAACAATTATGGGGACAATATAGTTATTGTCTATCAGCTGGATGAAGTAATAGGCTATCAGAACGTAAACGGCATACCAGGCTGTTGATTTAGTGGCTAAAGCAATCATCATTGGCAATGCTACTGCCACGATTCCTCCGATGTATGGAATTACATTGAGCAATGCGCCAATAATACCGAGCAGAATAGCATAATCAATTCCAAGTATCAAAAGAGCAGTGGTATCTAGCATTGCTACCATCACAGCTTCGATAACCAGTCCTACAAGATAGCGTTGAATGACGGTTTTAGTCTGGGTAATTATTTCGTTTACCTGGCTTTGGTCGCTTTTGCCAAAAACCCTGTGAATAAACTCAATCAGGAGCCTGTGGTAATATAATATTATAAAAACGTATACAGGAATTAAAAATAATATCATTACTCCGGTGCCGACAGTAACAAGCGTTTGCCCAATTGTATTGTTGCTGATATTTAGTAGTTCGTCTTTGGTTTTTGTAATCCATTCATGGATTATTGTTGGGTTTATATTGAGATAGCCGGAAGTCCAGGTGATGGATTGGTTGAGTACTTCCGTAAATTTATTAACCAGTATTGGCCATGATTCGCTAAACCGGATCGCTTGCGAATATAAAAGAGCAATAAATGCGGCAATAATTATAAAGGTAAGGAATATGGTAATTACAATAGCTACTACCCTGTTTATTTTTCTTCGTGTAAAAAAATTTACAACCGGGTGTAGTACGATGGCGATAATGACAGCAAAAACTACGGGGACAATAATGCCCTGAGCTATATTTAGAATGCTGACAAAAACATACAATCCGATTATTAGGAGCGATGCCTTAGCGTAAAAAGGGAATTTCAATACTTTATCTATACTCTCAGACATAATTTATTTTTTTGAAATTCATATTTATTTAAAAGGTGCTTAATGGATCGCTGCGTTTAGTTTAAAGGAGTTTTGTTAAGACATAAGCTCACGACTTTTAGAATTCATTTATTCACTCCGCTCATGAAGATATACGTTTTTTTTTGGAAAATATGTTGAAAGATAAACTGACCAAATGATTTTATAGAGCCTGAGTGTTGAACTACAACGTTTGTAACTCCTAACCGCAAAATAGAGCCGAAAAGTTTTGTAAATATTTTGCCTGATGCCCCTACAACTATTTTTTTTGAGAGATAACCGGTAGCCAAACCAATGGCAGCACCCAAAATGTTATCGATCAAGTATGGTGATGAAACTACATTATTCAAAGTACTTTTAAGTAGGTTAAAGGGCTTTAAACCCTCGCAGGTAAGATAGAATTGCTCTTTCAAAAGCTGCCCTTTAAAAACTTTTTCAGCTTCTAATAATTGAATAGCATTTTTAAGCCCTGCAGTTGAAGTTATGTTTTCCATGTGATTTTATTTAAACAACTGTTTAATGATATAATTGCAGATAAGCTTCTTAATCCATTTACTCATGAAGAAGTATACGACAATCGCTATTAAAACATAAAAAGCAGCTACCAAAAAGAATCCGAAAAAGGTTTTGCCAAGGATTTCGCCGAGCCATAAAGCTAATCCCAAATTTAAAAAAAGCAATACTGACCCTATTAAGACAAAAACAACGAAATGAGGCATAAATGAGGAAACCACATTCGATGTTTTGTCCAGGGTTTTAAATTTTGCTAGTTCGTAACTTGTTTTGCCGTATTCAACAGCTCTTTCCAATAGTAATTCAATTGACTTCACATTGTCTTCCATAGCTTCGATTTTGATAACATTTCATTAAGTTTTTCCGTAAAGTTTAAATTACCTTAAAAACAATTCAACCATTGATGGTTAAAACTCTTTTTCAGCTTCTTCTATTTTGTCTTTTATTTTGGACTTTTTTTGTTCGGCGAAGTCGGAAACTTCTTCCTTTACCTTTTCAAATTTGTCGGAAATGCTGTCAAGAAATTCATTGAATTTTTCCTTTAATGCATCTGCGTAGTCTTCGCCCTTTTTAGATATTTTTTTTCGTGTATCCGAACCTTTATCGGGGGCAAATAGCACCCCTAAAAATGCACCGGCTGCGACGCCAGCCAATACGCCTAATAATACTTTTCCTGAGTTCATAAATTTATTTTTAAATGATTGTTATTGATGTGATGTTTTAAAAGACTTTTCTTCCTTGTATAATCCTAAGTATTACTGCAATAATTGCTATAATAAGAAGAATGTGAATGATGCCTCCGGCACTGTAAGCAAAAAAACCGACAGCCCATGCAATAATCAAGATTATTGCTATGAAATAAAGTAGATTTCCCATGACTTTAATTTTTAAAAATTTATATTATTATGTTTGAAATATCATTTTTTGAATTAATCCTTTTTTAATAAGAAAAAGAAGCCATGCCCTTAGACCGGGCTGTTGTTTTACTTATTTTTAACAGTGAACCCTTTCAAAGCTTTTCCGAGTTCGTCCATATCATGGTTGAATTTGAGTCTGAAGGAGTCCCAGCTTTCCCTTCCATCTTCTTTAAATTCCTGAAGATCCTTTTTCATATCGCTGTTTTTTTGTTCTAACTCGGCCAATCTCTTTTCGTATTTGGCTTTGTTTTCCCTTTTCTCTTTTGCTATTCTTACTTTAAATTCAGCAATGTTTTTTTCATTAGCGCTGATTTTTTCTTCCGATTCTTTTCTGAATTGTTGGATAGAGTCTTTTAACGCCTGGTTCAGTTCTTGTTTAGCCTCTACCACATTATCCTTAGCGTCCTGCACATTATCTTTTGCATCCTGCACATTATCCTTTGCGTTTTCTACTTTTTTAGACGACGAATTGCAGCTGGTTAACATTGTTCCTGCTATAAGCGCTGATGCAGCGAGGATAAAAATTGATTTTTTCATTTTGTTTTGTTTTAATTGTTTTTAAAATAGTATTGAGTGATTTTTACAAAAAGAAGATGATCAAAGCGATGAGATAATCTTGTGCAATTCTTCTTTTGTTTTGCCAAGCTTGATTTGTAGTTTTCCATACATCTCATCTTTCTTGCCTTCTTCAAACATCAGGTCATTATCTGTTAAGATTGCAAATTTCTGTTTGAGCTTACCTTTCTGCTCATTCCAGTTTCCTTTTACTTCTGTAGTGTTCATTTTTTTGAATTTTAAATTGTTAATAAATTTTATAGAACAAAGGTAAATCCTTTAATCCCCAGAAGCATTACACAATTAAAGGAAAGAGTTACATGATTCACACATTGAGTAAAAAACAAAAGCTCTCATCCTGATAAATATCGGATGAGAGCTTTTTACAATAAGAAGACCTACTGTTGTGAAACCAGCTTGCCTGATTGTATTAATTTATTTTTACCAATTATTTTGTAAAAATAAATTCCGGCAGGAAGATAACTTACTTCAAGATTCGTTAGCTCTTTGGTGAGATTTGTATTCCTTACCTCTTTTCCCATAACATTGTATATTCTCAATTCGCAGTTGCTAATTAGCGATACATCATTTATTGTAATGATTATTGAAGTTGTAAATGGGTTAGGATAAACAGTAACTGCTTTATTTGTTACTTCAAAAGAAGGAATGCCTCCTAAGTCGCATACCGAAAGCGATGCCTCGAAAGATGTGCTTATTGGCGTACATGCTCCTGTAATAACAACATTATAGTTTGATGCAGAATCAGAGACTTTTACAGGATAAAATGTTAACGTAGCAGTAGTTGCTCCATAAATATTTTCTCCGTTGACTAAATTTTCCTCTCCTTTTCGCCATTGATAAGTAAGAACGGTTCCTGTTGCAGCCACCGAAAAACTTACTGAACTTCCTTCGCATGTTATTTGATCGGCAGGTTCTGTAGTAATGTCTATGGCCGAATTAACGATTAGAGAAACATTATTAGAAGTTGCATCCGGAGAACATGTCCCGGTGATAACAACATTATAATCCGATGCAGCATCGGTGATAAAAACAGGATCAAATGTTAGTATAGCCGTATTTGCTCCTGAAATATTTGCTCCATTAATTAAAACAACATTTCCCTTTCTCCATTGATAGCTAAGGTTATTCCCTGTTGCATTCACTGAAAAACTTACTGAACCTCCAGCACATAATGTTTGGTTTTCAGATTGTGAGGTAATATTTGGGGCAGTGTCAACAATTAGAGAAACATTATTTGAAATCATTACTTCCGAAGAACATGTCCCTGTGATAACAACATTATAGTCATTAGCAGCGTCAGAGATGTTCACAGGATCAATGGTAAGCATAGCCGTAGTGGCACCTGAAATATTGCCTCCGTTGACTAACATTACATTTCCTTTTCTCCATTGATAACTAATTCCTGAACCTGTTGCGGAAACAGAGAAATTAGCCGGACTTCCGACACATGCCGTTTGATTGGTAGGTTGTGAGATGATTTCCGGAGCGGTATTGACATTCAAAGAAGCATTACCTGAGATAACATTAGGGGAACAAATTCCGGTGATAACAACATTATAGTCATTAGCAGCATCAGAGATGTTCACAGGATCAATGGTAAGCATAGCCGTAGTGGCACCAGAAATATTACCTCCGTTGACTAACATTACATTTCCTTTTCTCCATTGATAACTAATTCCTGAACCTGTTGCGGAAACAGAGAAATTAGCCGGACTTCCGACACATGCCGTTTGATTGGTAGGTTGTGAGATGATTTCCGGAGCGGTATTGACATTCAAGGAAGCATTACCTGAGATAACATTAGGGGAACAAATTCCGGTGATAACAACATTATAGTCATTAGCAGCATCAGAGATGTTCACAGGATCAATGGTAAGCATAGCCGTAGTGGCACCAGAAATATTACCTCCGTTGACTAACATTACATTTCCTTTTCTCCACTGATAACTAATTCCTGAACCTGTTGCGGAAACAGAGAAATTAGCCGGACTTCCGACACATGCCGTTTGATTGGCGGGTTGTGAGATGATTTCCGGAGCGGTATTGACATTCAAGGAAGCATTATCAGAAATAACATTAGGAGAACAAATTCCGGTGATAACAACATTATAGTCATTAGCAGCATCAGAGATGTTCACAGGATCAATGGTAAGCATAGCCGTAGTGGCACCTGAAATATTACCTCCGTTGACTAACATTACATTTCCTTTTCTCCATTGATAACTAATTCCAGAACCTGTTGCGGAAACAGAGAAATTAGCCGGACTTCCGACACATGCCGTTTGATTGGCAGGTTGTGAGATGATTTCCGGAGCGGTATTGACATTCAAGGAAGCATTACCTGAGATAACATTAGGAGAACAAATTCCGGTGATAACAACATTATAGTCATTAGCAGCATCGGAGATGTTTACAGGATCAATGGTAAGCATAGCCGTAGTGGCACCTGAAATATTGCCTCCGTTGACTAACATTACATTTCCTTTTCTCCACTGATAACTAATTCCTGAACCTGTTGCGGAAACAGAGAAACTAACCGGACTTCCGACACATGCCGTTTGATTAGCGGGTTGTGAGGTAATAATTACAGTAGAGTCAACTTCTAATGAGGCATTATCTGAAATCACATCTTGAGAACATGTGCCAGAGATAACAACATTATAGTCCGATGCAGTATTGAAGACATAGACAGGATCAATCGTAAGCAAAGCAGATGTTACACCTGAAATATTACCTCCGTCAATTAAATCTATCGTCCCCTTTCTCCATTGATAGGTAAGACCTGTACCGGTTGTTGTCACTGAAAAACTTACTGTACTTCCGGCGCAAACGATTTGGCTCATGGGCTGCGTGGTAATGATTACTGCAGAGTCAACCGCTAAAGAAACATCTATTGAAGTGGCATTTGGCAGACATGTTCCGGTAATAACCACATGATAGTCCGTTGCTGTATCGGCGAAAATGACGGGATCAATTGAAAGTGTAGCTGAAGTTGCCCCAAAAATACGTCCTCCGTTGGTTAAAATCAAATCTCCTTTTTTCCATTGATAGGTAAGACCTGTACCGGTTGCTGTTACTGAAAAACTTACAGAATCTCCTGCACAAGCCGTTTTATTGTTTGGTTCTGTAATAATGTTTGGGTTATCAATTTCTAAAGAAACATTTATTGAAGAATCATTGGGCAGACACGTTCCGGCAATAACCACATGATAGTTTGATGCAGTATCGGCGAAAGTTACAGGATCAATTGAAAGTGTAGCTGAAGTTGCTCCAAAAATATTTGGTCCATCAACTAAAATTAAGTTTCCTTTTTTCCATTGATAAACAAGACCTGTACCTGTTGCAGTTACCGAAAAACTGATTGAATCTCCTGCGCATGCCGTTTTATCGGCAGGTTCCGTAATAATATTGGGGTTGTCAATTATTAATGAAACATTTAGTGAACTATCCTTTGGCGGACATTGTCCGGTGATAACCACATGATAGTTTGATGCAGTATCGGCGAAAGTTACAGGATCAATTGAAAGTGTAGCTGAAGTTGCTCCAAAAATATTTGCTCCATCGATTAAAATTAAATCTCCTTTTTTCCATTGATAAACAAGGCCTGTACCTGTTGAAGTAACCGAAAAACTGATTGAATCACCAGCACATGCTGTTTTATTGGCAGGTTCTGTAATAATGTTTGGACTGTCAATTACTAAGGAAACATCTATTGAATTAATAACAGACGGTGGGCTTCCTCCGGTGATAACAACATTATAGTTGGATGCAGTATCGGAGAAAGAAACAGGATTAATTGTAAGCATATCAGTAGTTGCTCCCGATATATTTCCTCCGTCGATTAAATCTATTGTTCCTCTTCTCCATTGATAAGCAAGACTTGTACCGGTGGCTGTTACCGAAAAACTTACTGAATCGCCAACACATGCTGTTTGATTGGCAGGCTCTGAAGTAATAAGGAAAGGAATGGTGGGAGGAATGGTGGCATTAATTCCACTCGTTGTTATCGCGCCATTGGTTGAAAATGCTCTGCCATTAAGTCTGGTTCCTGGAAGTATCTCAATCGCGTCGTGAGCAATAATTGCTCCGATGAATTCCGAATTGGGAGTTACGCTCACTGCCGCAGTGCAAAACCAAAATACATTTTTTGCCTGTGTTCCGTTAATCAATAAAACTTTTGAATTAGGCAGCGTGTTAAAGGCACCATACATCTTGATAATAAAAACGGCATCCGCATTACCCAGTGCATCGAGATAAAGAGTATCGGTCAATGTTGTTGCGGCATTTAACATGTAAGTATGAGGCGTAAGAACCAGGTTGTGTCCAAACTCTGAAGGATCCATCAACTCAATATCGTAAGGGAGGGCGAGAAGAGAATTATAGTTAAGAAGCAAATCGGCTGCAGCCGCAATTGTAGAAGGATCATTAAAGTGAATGGTTCCTGTAACAGAATCGGGATTGAAACCTGTAGGAGCAACGGTATTTCCTCCAACATCACCCGTAATATGCGACGTGCCGTCATCACTAACAGCCCCGGTAGTAGCAAATATTGCATAACTATCTAACCCAACAAATACAGGAGCTGCTGGTCCGTTAAGAACAGGGCTTCCACAACCGATAGGGGTATACGCCAAGAATCCTAAAGCCCCGTTGGAAACGGTGATCGCCCCGTTAACGGTAAGCGCTCTTCCTTCAAGTGTGTCCTGAGCGCCCATAGAAATGGCGCCACCGGAAATAATACTTCCCCTCATGGTAACTCCAGCTTCAATACTTACAGCCCCACTAACCTGCCAAAACACATTGCATGCCTTTGCTCCATTAATCAAATGGATTTTTGAATTGGGGTTTGCGGTAAATGCATATGCTACTGCTGTTGGTGTCTTAAAAATAAAAACAGCATCAGGATTTCCTTCCGCATTCATAGTAAGATCTAAGTTCAGCGATGTTTCGCCAGGCATAAGGTATGTACCCGCCTTAAAGATGTCCCCGTTTCCGATCACAGATCCCAGGGTGGAATCCGGTATTGCAGCACTCAGTGAATTATATGCACTAAGCAAATCAATGGCACATTGCCCGCTTGCCCCATCACCGTCGTGCATAACACCGTTTACGTTTCCGAAATTGGTACTGGAGCCGCTGTTCGTGCCCACATTGCCGGTAAGATGTGTAAGATACTTATATGTACCCACGTTTGTTACTGCCCCAACAGAAGAGAAAAGAACGAAATCGGCTGCGGTTCCCAAAGGAGGAGCTTGTGCAAAATTTAAAGTTGGTATTAAGAGCAGAATAACTGCTGTTAATACACTAAGTAGTTTTGTTTTCATTTTTTTGTTTTTTATAGTGAATAAATTTTCACAGAACAAAGGTATGTCCGTTGAATCCGGAAAACGTTACATAATTTCTGAAAAGAGTTACATCATTCACACATTATTTTTAAAAGGATTACCATAACAAAAAGCCCACTCTGATAGTGCATTTTGTTTTTTTGAATTAATTACTATTGCGAAATCAGTTTGCCTGAACGAATGATTCTGTTATTACTAATCATTTTGTAGAAATATATTCCTGAAGGAAGATTAATTGTTTTAAGAGTGGTTGTTGTTTTTGTGATGGTTGTATTTATCACCACTTTTCCCAAGATATTGTATATTCTCAGTTCAGTTTTGTTAATTTGCGATGCATCATTTATCGTGATGGTTGTGTATGTACTGAAAGGATTCGGATAAAATAAAACCGCTTCATTCGTTTTAGCTGCATTATTAGATGGAATGCCTACCGTTCCACAATCGGAAGGTATTGTTGGAGCAACAGCATTAATTGCATTGGTTGATAAAGCGCCCGTAGTTGTTAACGCTCTGCCATCAAGTATAGCTCCAGTACTTAAGTTGATCTCACCGTTATTGCATACAATTGTTCCTTTGAATTCCGAATAGTCATTGATGCTCACTGCGCCATCAATCTTCCAATACACATTTTTTGCCTGTGTTTCATTAATCAAAAGCACTTTTGAATACGTGCTTGTCGAAAGAGCGCCATATATCTGGATAACAAATACTGCATCGGCATTGCCTTGTGCATTCAGGTAAACGGTATCCGTAAATGTTGTAGCAGCGTTCATAAGGTACGTATGCGGTGTAAGAACTAAGTTGTTTCCAAATTGGGCGGGATACAGCAACTCAATATCATAAGGTAAGGTGTTGAGGTAGGTATAAACATTAAACAAATCGGCAGCGCATTGTGCCGTATAAGTATCGGGAATGAGATGAATAGTACCTGTAACAAACAGCGGATCGAAACCGGTTGTTAAACCGACATTTGTTCCGACATCACCTGTTATATATGTTATACCAGCGTTTGTAACAGGTCCGTCGGAAGAAAATAATGCATAGCATTCTGTGGAAGCAAGCTCAGGAGCCGCAGGTCCGGTAAGGATAGGACTTCCACAACCGGAAGGTGTGTACGCAAGCACTCCGTCAACAGTAATAGCCCCGTTGGTAGAAAGCGCTCTTCCTTCAAGCGTGTCGCCAGTGTTCATGTTAATTGCTGAGTTATTTGCAATGATAGTTCCCCTCATGGTAGTTCCTGAAGCCATGTTTACCAATCCTTCCACTTTCCAGAACACATTACATGCCTGCGCTCCATTAATCAATTTAATTTTTGAATCGGCATTTGTGGAAAGAGTTCCGTCAATTTGGAAGATAAATACAGCATTTGCATCTCCTTGTGCATCTAAGGTAAGATCTAAATTCAATGTTGTTGCTGCACCGGGAATGGAATATACCCCGGCAATAAGAATATCCCCGTTTCCAAGCGGAGATGCAAGAAAGAAATTGGGTATAGTACTATTCAGTTGATTGTAGGCAATAAGTAAATCATCTTTACATTGTGCGCTTGCGCCATCAGCATTGTGCATTACGCCGTTTACGTTTCCAAAACCGGTGATAGCGCCATTATTCGTGCCTACATTCCCGGTAAGCTGTGAAATTCCCGAGTTGCCTACTGCCCCATCGGAAGAAAAAAGAACAAATTCAGATGCAGTTCCCAAGGTAGGAGCTTGTGCATAATTTAGCATTGGTATTAAGAGTAGTATAACTATGGTTAATGCCTCGAGTAGTTTTGTTTTCATTTTGTATTGTTTTAATTTGTGAATAAATTTTCACCATTTTGCAAAGGTAACTACCGTATTTACAATAAGTATTACATAATTCCGGGAATAAGTTACATGATTCACACATCTTCTTTCGGACATAAAAAACTGCATCGTAGCATTCTTAAGGTTTTTAAATTCAATGATGCATCAATTTATAGTTTTTATTACTTAATGCGGGTTTGCACCTGCCAAAAAAAATTTATGATAAATTTTAAACAGTGATATCGTAGCATTAATTTTATTTTTATTTTTGATGTTGATTTTAATGGAGAGAGTTCCGCAATCAGCGAAAACCTCCGGTTTGTCTTTTCAGTCCTTTTTACTCCCGCCGCCTGACTGATGGCTTATAAGGCAATACCTAACTGATTATTTTTCGGATTTATTCCATATTTCAACAATACCTGTGCTTTTGAATATGCTTAAACTGAATTTATAAGGGCAACACCCCGAAAAATAAACAGCGGAAGCCGAAAAGCTGGAAAAGAGTAGGCAATAATTTAATTCCATTTATCATGGCTGTACAAAACAAAATCTCGCAGCAAGTTGACCCTGCAACGATAACCACAGCCAAAACTAAAGTTGGTGAATTGGCAGGCTTATTCCCTTACCGGATAAGCCAGACCGAAGATGAACGAAAAGGTGGGTTAAAAATAGGGTACAAAGTCCTGGGATGGCTCGATCTGGTCTTTACTTATATGGACCAGAATTCCAATCTTATCCCTAATTACCTCGACAAGGCAGAAGCCGATAAAGATTATACCGGACAGAAAGCCATTTTTGAAGTAGTGCATGCAGCCCAACCCATAGTGCAATCGTTGGAAGATACTGCCACATTAATGGCTCAGGAATCCCTTCAGGCAGCGTTGCTTTTTTACAATGCAGTGAAGATGGCCTCCAAGCAAGGTGTTCCGGGAGCTAAGGATATTTACGACGATCTTAAACGTCGTTTTCCCGGTGGCAAACCTTCTGACAGCCCTCCCGAAAATCCGGATACCAAACAGTAAAGAGGTTGGTTTTATCTTAATGGGTCAACAAAAGTAAAGGGGCAAAGGTTTTGCCCCTTTACTTTTATAGAAAGGTCATCAGGGTATTATCTGACTGTATCTTTACCCTGCCTTATTTGTAGTTTTACCCTTATTCTGCTGTATTATCACCCCATTCATGCCAAGGTGTAAGCCTGCCCGGTTTGTACGCTTACCCTGCCCTGCTTGTATTCTAACCACAAGGTGTTTGTGCCCACAGGGCAAAGCGTTTGTACCTTCACCCTGCCTCGTTTGTATCATCACCCTGGCACGATTGCCTTGCAGGGCAAAGCCTTTGTACCCTTACCCTGCCCATGCCAGGGTGTGAGTATGGTCTGTTTGCCCTTTTACCCTGACCGATCTGTACCCAAAATTCAAAACGTTTATACTTATAGGGCAAACCGGTTGTACCCCTACCCTGCTTCGTTTGTATCTTTACTCTGGCACGATTGCCTCGCAGGGCAAAGTCTTTGTATCGATACCCTGACTATGCAATGGCGTGAACCTGATCTGTTTGCCCTGTCATCCTGCATGGTTTGTATTCTAACTACAAAGCATTTGCATTAAACCCAGACTTGCCGTTAACATTTTTTCAAATAATATCTGTGCACTTGTAAAAATACATCCTGATATTTGTTATTTATAAAATCCGAAAGGATTTAATTTGAATAGCCCCGAATGAAATTCGGGGTATGAGTCAATTTTGTTGTCAGGAACCCGGACAGGGTTCAATGATAACCATATTGCCCCCCTGCCGGGGTTGATGGTTTTGCAGAACATTTTTATCCCGAATTGCATTCGGGGCTATTTATATTTAACCACTTCGTGGTTTAAAGAAATTTTTCAGCAAATTCTACTTATATCAAAACATCAACAGACAATCTGGAAATAGTTTATCTCAATTGATACAAAAAGAAAGAAGCTGCCTGATTTTTTCAGACAGCCTCTTTTTATAAGAAGTAAATATTACAGATTAGAAAACTTACTCTTGCGGAATAATATCAATGATAACGGTACGGTTATAAAAGCGCCCTTCCGGAAAATTATTTTCAAATGGGGATAAGTTTGTATCCTCACCAAATCCGTATACCTGAAATTTAACATCATTTCTGCCAGCCTTCGAAAGACCTTTTTCAATAATGTTCTTTACATCGTTGGCCCGGGCTAATGATAATCTTTGGTTATAGGCTTCTTCTCCAATAATATCAGTATGTCCGTGTATGAGAACTGTTCCGTTTATTGGGATTTTCGGTATTACGATATCGGTGAGGTATTTTTCATAGATATTGATGGCTGTTGATTCATTGAATTCATAAATTATGCTGAATCTCATCATTTCTTCGTTTTTGGGTGGAGTCCAAAGTACCATGTATACAGAAGTATCCTTCTTTACCAGATTGCCGCCATTTGTTCTACCTAACATTGTTACCCTGTAGTTACCTTCTGGCCGGTCGCCTAAAATGCTTTTTCCTGGTATAGTCACCGTTTCAGACTCCTTTATGTATGGTCCGAAATATTGTATATTGCCTTTTCCATCCATGATTTCCAGCATCCATGATGAAAAAGCTTCACTTCCTCCTTTAACATTAAAAGAAACATAACTGTCGAGCGGTGCTTCCTGCACGCCAACGATTTCCACCGGTTTTAGCGGAGCATCCGGCCCACTCTGGAACTCCATAAGTAAAATCGGAGAACTGCTCTCTATAGATACTCTGCGGTCTCCTTCACGAAGAAGAACAAGTTCGCGTGAACCACCTGGTTGTTCTGATGGGATTTTCGGTTTAAACCGTCCTTCGTTACTGATCCTCGAAGCATCAATTCCAAATACATTTACCAGGTATAGCTTAACCGATTCCGACATTGCCCGGCCATCTTCCGGTCCTTTTTCCGATGAACCTACTAATTTAATAGTTGTAGAAGGATTTTTAATCATACGGTCACCGAGAATATTTATAACATTATAATAGACGATCATTTGTCGTTTTGAACGTTCTGACAGATTTTTAGGTGTAAATACCTCCTGTTGATCTTCTCTGAAGTCCTTTACCTGATCTTTCGTAAGTAACACATAACGATCGGTTATCTCCGTTGATTCTAAATCGAAAAATATGTAGTTACGAAGCGGAAATGTTTCCCTTATCCTGCGTTCGACCGGAACATTCTTAGGTGCGTTAACTGTAAACTGGACTTCGGGTTCAGCTATTACTACATTTACCGGCACTGGCGCTACAACTTCTGGCGGAGGCGGAGCTGAAATTTTGCTTCCACGCCCGAATTTAAGGGCAGCGCCTATTCTCAAAGTGGTAACATTCCATGATTCTTTTGAACGTGGATCCTGGCCAAAATATGGTTGAAAAGAAACAAATGGTGAAAGTTGAAATTGTACCCTCTGATTCTGCGACGAGAGCGGAATATCATATCCTGCGCCTACCTGCATCGAGATTAGTGTTGCGTTTATACTGCTAAAATCACCTTTCACATCGGGATTGGCAGCTTGTTCGGGGTAATCAGGATTGGTTCCCAGTTTGTAAGTAAATGATTTTGTTAAATTGAATGCCAAACGTGGACCGGCATACAAATACAAATTTGATTTAAATGGGGCAAAACGCAAGCTTGGCTCCACGGTAATATAGCTAAGATCAGTGGACAAGTCTTCCGGGCAGTTGCAAGGAGTATTCGTCTTTTTGAACGAACCCCTGCGGCTGTCGTATCCGGCCTGTAACATTACACCTAATCTTGTATTGGGACGATGAAATTCCACAAGAGGCGCAAGATAAAGCCCCCCGCCATTGCCCTTATGAAAGGCAGTGGGAACCGTTAAATCTGAATTCAATTGTTGAGTAGTGCCTTCATAGAAATTAACATTTACGCCACCAGCTACACCGAACCACCATGAAGGTTTTGTGAACTGATTATCCTGAGCCTGAAGGGTAACCTGAATACCTGTTATAATCAAAGCGCTTAAAATAAGACTTTTAATGATCAGGCGATAAGGGGACCACGCTACGCGCGATCCCTTTTTAATATTAGTAAAAGATTTCATATTTTTTTAAGGTTTAAGGTTTACTGATTTTGTTTGTACTGGTTAATACTACTGCTCCATTTATAGCAAGCATTCTGCCTGTTGCAGTTGCATGTGAATTCATCGTTATGGATGTTAAAGCCAATACGGTTCCATTAAATGAAGTATAGTCTCCAATAGTCGCTGAACTGCCAACCTGCCAAAAAACGTTTTTAGCCTGAGCACCTCCGCTAAGAATAACATTGCCACCTGCTCCACCTATGGTAGTAAAGTCAGATGCGATTTGGAAAATCCAGACAGCATTAGCATCACCTTGGGCATCAAGAGTCAGATCACCTGATTGTATTAAAAGTGTGGATGTTGACTTGTAAATGCCAGGGGCAAGCGTTTTGCCACCCTGATCGCCTGCTATTGTGGCGGGTGCAGTAGTAGTTGCTCCTTCAGCAAAAAGATAAGCATCAGTCAGGTCCTGTTTGGCCTGTATTAGCATGGCTGGTACTGGATCAGCATCATCGGCTGCATAAATTGCTCCATTCACTACGATGGCTGGAGGGAATCCGGTGATCGAAGAACGAAAGCCCGGGCTTATCCCAATATCCATATCATGAATCTCACTTTGGCCTGCATTGTTGCTAATTCCAACCCCTGCAATTATTCCGAATCGAATGACAGATTTAAGATCAGGTGGCTGTGGGCCTAAAAATGGTTTTGAAGTAAAGCCCCATACATAGTCATTAGGCAATGGGTTACTGAAAAGATTCTTAGCTCCGGTGGTAATGGCAGCCGTATAAACGGTACATGATAGCAGATTGCTCGTTGGCGTAAAGGATGCCGTTGTACCGCTGTACGAAACAGTTCCTGCTATAGGTGTTGCCCCTTTTCTAACGATAAAGGTTTCCGGATTAATGGTCGCCGGATCCATTGGCACATTAAATGTTGCAGTAATTATTTTATTGAATTCCACACCCGTTGCATCGGTTCCCGGATCGGTATAAATTACTACAGGCGCAAGCATTGCACCAGTAGTAAATGTCCACACATAATCGGATTGTAAAGCATTACCCATTAAATCTTTTACCGATGACAAAACCTTACCCGTATAGATAGCGTTGTATGCAAGCAGACTGGATGGTACAAAGTGTATCGTAAACGTCGTTTCATCGTACGTCAATGTACCTGAAATTTTTGATGCAGAATTTTTAGTTGCATCCTGCAACGAAAAAGATGTCTGCGTTATCGTTGCAGGATTCATCTTTTCATTAAAGGTTACCGTAATTATCTGGTCGAGGGGTACACCGGTAGCTGTATTTGTGGGGTTTGTTGACACCACATAAGGGCATACCCCAACGGTTTCTACGAACGTATCTTTTTTGCAACCGGCAATTAAAACAACCGTTACTATTGCAAGGATTGTTAAAAGTTTTTTCGTTTTCATTTTTGTTTGTTTTTTAAATTGCGAATTAATTTTCACTGTACAAAGATATGTCCCGTTATTCCGGAAAGTATTACACAATTCTGGGAAAGAGTTACATCATTCACACATTTGCATTCAATGGACCCTGAATATCCAAAACATTGCCGCTTATTCATAGCCGCTTTTTATTATGGTCGAAATCATTTTGAACCGTTCATTGGCTTTTACAATGTTAGGTGTATGAGCCGGTATAATAATTGATTGGCCTGTTTCCAATAAATTTGATATTCCATCAATTACAATCTCAGCTTTTCCATCAATAATTTGGACAAAAGTGTCGTATGGTACTGTTTTTTCAGCCAGCACTTCGCCGGTATCAAATGACACCACACTGATGTTGCCAGTTGATTTTTTTATAATTGATTTACTAACAACTGAATTAGAAACATATTCAATGATTTCGACAATAATAAGCGCTTTGGATTTTTCAAGTTCTTTACTGTCCATTTTGTTTAAATTTTATTTGTTCGTATAAATATTAATGAATTGCAAGACCAATGGTTGAAACACCACTTGAGAGATCAAGAAATACACCGAGCCGTTTATTTATATGGTATTCGGCTCCTGCATGTATATCAAGGAATAATGGACTTGCATCCTGATAGTAATTTCTATCACCATGATAGTCGCTATCCCATGATGAATTTACTATTGCAAATCCCAATGAACCTGCCAGATAAAAATCCCATTTGGGATTAGCCTTGAACAATTGATCAAAATAGTATGTGCCTTTGGCACCAATAGGAATAACTGTTTCCCGATAGTAATACTTGGCGTATGAATAATTATGATCGCCCCAATAGTAACTGTTTCTGTAGGAATAAAAACTAACAAAAGGAGCCAATGTAAAATTCCTTGCCACATCAAATTCATAGTCGATGTGAAAAACAGGCAATGAATGGCCTATATATCCGTAATATCCCGAATAGCCACCAATGCCCAAACCTAAGTTTAAGGTATTTCCATATTTTTCAGAAGAAGTTGTATGCCGATGCTGGGCAGATAAATTTGCCCCTAAAATCATAAGTAAGAATAGCAATGTAAAGGTTATTATTTTCATTATTTGATTTTTTGTTTAGTAATAAATTATACTTTTATAATTTCATTTCTTAAAGACTGATGCCATCGGAAAATCATTGCCATTATTTATAGCAATGATTTTCAATGAGCCGATCGTAAATTTATTTATTCTTACCGTTTTCACCGCCATGATCCTTTTTCATGTTTTTACTATTGCCATGTCCGGCGCTTTTGCCATTACCACGGGCATTTCCTTTGTTACCATGATTTCCTTGGTGAGAAATTTTTGAGCCTGATTTTCCTCTTACAGGTCTCTCTCCAATCGTTCTTTGTGCTTCACCCCGGTAACCTCTTGTATATTTCTTTTTATACTCCTTAAAATGAGCATAAGGAGCGTTGCCGTGATAGTCAGTCATTACCACTTTATACCCATTGTATAAATCGTAATTTCTGTATCGTGAAGGGAGGTAAGTTCTATGCACCCATGCGCCTCCATTATAATAAATAAACATTGACGATTCAACGTCATAATAGGCTTCCACATCGGGCAGATAATAATAATGTGCTTCAGCATACCCTGCAGGGCCCCATGGCGGCGGAGGCGGCAAGGGAACATTTACACTCACCGAAACCTGTGCCTGCACAGAACCAGCAAGGAACAATGCCATTCCGAAAACAATTAATTTTAAAGCTTTCATTTTATTGGATTTAAATTGTGAATTAATTTCCACGGAACAAAGGTAAATCCTTAAATTCCGGAAAGTGTTACACAATTAAAGAAATGAATTACATCATTCACACATTTTCGAGTGCGATGCGTTTATGGGATTTGAGTTGTTTGAAGAAGGAAGGCGTTAATCCTGTGATCTTTTTAAACTGGTTGGATAAATGAGCCACACTGCTGTAGTTCAGCATGTATGATATTTCGGTAAGATTTAGTTCGTCATAGATAAGCAATTCTTTTGCCCGCTCAATTTTGTGTGCGATAATAAAATGTTCGATGGTGGTTCCTGTTGCCTCAGAAAAAAGGTTAGCCAAGTAGGTATAGTCAAAGTTGAGCTTCTCGCTGATATAATTAGAATTCTTAATTTTGGGCATTTCATCGGTATAATGCACCATTTCGATGATGAGGTTTTTTATTTTTTCAACCAGCATGGCTCTTTTGTCCTCCAACAGTTCGAGTCCAGATTTCAATAAAGCGATTTTCAATTGTTCACGCTGAGCAGCAGTAATACTTTCTTTGACGTCCACTTCACCTAAATCCACTACTCCGTAATGCAGCCCGAACTTATCCAACTCTGCTTTCACTATCATTTTGCAGCGAATACTTACCATATATTTGATATAGAGCCTCATATTGTCATTAACAAATGTTTACCCTGCCAATGCTGGTTGACAGAAATTTTTGCACTCTTTTTAGTATCATATAGTAAAATAACAGGTTAACAACTTTATAATAGAGCCACTACCACAGGGGTAATAGTGCTATACTTATTGTTCTTTGCAAATATACTAAAAAAATGATAATCTCTGATATGGAAAAATAATTTAATCCGGCGATAAAACAATAAAAAACCAGAATGGGTTATACTCGGTTTTAATGACTTATTGCGATATTGGATTACAAAATAAAAAAGGCGGAAGGAAAGTCCGCCTTTATTTTTTTAGTTTTTTATTTAGCAATTAATTCCAATGGTCGATTATTGCTGAATCATGTGAAATTCTTTTTTAGTGTTTCCGTCCATGTAATAATACCAGAATTCTTTTTCTTCCAGTTTCAGAATAACCAATGTTACGGATGGCAGAGCGCCAATACCGGTGATCCGGACTTCTGCATCATCGTTTTGAAATGTCCAGGTACCCGTTCCGGAAAGAATTCCCCATTGAAAAGAATAGTCGCCTGATTTTGTATATGTTTCCGTATAATTTGACACCAAAGAAGTGAAATCAACCCCATTAATTTTGTAGCTATCCACTTTCCAATTGTTTGCAACACGCTCTGTTCTTGTTTCTAAACTGAGATGATCATTATCGGGATATTTCTTGCAACTCTGACTACCGAACACCATCAATCCGGCAAAAATAATAAGTATGGCTAATTTTTGTTTATTTTTCATTTTGTTATTGATTTTAACTTTAAAAACTTTTTAATTCCTTATTCACCCCGGCTATCTGCCAAGCATTGCTAATATGGTAATTCTTCTTAATGTTTTAATATTTTAAATATAAACCTTTCCCGACCCTCAATTTGTAAAAAATACATCCCCGGATTCAAATCTTTAGTATCAATAATATAAGACCGTTGCAAAATAAAGCGAGAGTGAATTTTCTTGTTTTTTTACTGAAGATATTTAGTTTTATACCATTAAAATGTTTTTTTTGCCGTTTTTTATTCTCCTTATCTCTATAATATTGCTGTAAATGAGGAATTTTCTCCTCATTTTTAGCATTGGGACATAATGATCCCAGGTGAACGGTATAAGTTGTATGCAATAGCTTCCATCAGATGTTGGGTATGCATTTTTGACAACCCCACATAACGGGCTACTCCTCCACCAAACCATCGTTTTATTGACCCAAATGTCCGTTCTACTTTATACCGGGTTTTACTCACTATTTTGTTGAATTGTATTTCTCTTTCTGTTAACTTTCTATTTTTGGCTGCTTTATTCATTATATGATTACGAAGTCGTTTCTGCTGTAATATTGTATCGTTCTTTTTACTTTTATATCCTTTGTCTGCTTTTACCCAAGTCCTTTCCGTTAATTCACATGTATCCAATACCTGCTCCAAATTGCTTATTTCATTCACATTAGCCGAGGTGGTAAGTACTCCCAAGATTAACCCATTGACATCAGTAATCGTATGTTTTTTATATCCAAACCGGAGCTTCCCGGCTTTTTTTACCCATCTGCCTTCGGAATCAACTCCTGGCTGGGTCTTCTTTATCAATTTAAATTGTGAGGCTTCTTTTTCTCTTTCTTCCTCCTTTGGCTCTTGCTGACGATCTTCTACTATTTCATATTCCGTTTTCCCCTTTGGCTTTCTTGGACTATCGGTAATACTCGCATCTACAATGACTCCTCCCTTAACCAGTATTTTCTTTTTCTCTAATTGTTTATTCATCGCTTTGAATAATTTTTCGTACACATTCTTTTGGGTAAGTTCGGTACGAAAACGACTGATAACACTATGATCGGGACATTTGTCATCTATACTTAATCCTACAAAACGACTGAAGGATATTCTGTCATTTACCTGGTCTTCTACTTCATAATCACTCAAATTATACCAGGTCTCCAAAAGACATATTTTAAAAAGTAATAGCCCTTCATAAGCCGGACGTCCACTTACACTTTCTCCTTTTTGATAGTGCTTATTGATAATATTGGAAATAAGTCGCCAATCGATCAATGTATTTACCTGATCAAAAAATTCTGTCTTTACTTTCCTTCTTTCTGCTGCTAAATCAGCAAAGCCTATGTGTTTCTCATTTTTCATGCTACAAATATAACAAATTCATTGTTATAAATAACACTAATCTAATATTTTATACGCATTTTTGCCTTGCAATGGTCTTAATATTTTCTTTGTCACTCAATTTATCATAATATACTAATCTGCCTAAGGTGTTGTAAACTTTAATGAGATATTCTGTTCTATTTGATTTATTTTTTACTATAAATTCACCTGTAAAAGGATTTGGGTAAACATCAAATTCGCTATTGGTCATTCCTTTTGATCTGGGTTCTATAATTACTAAGGGCGTATATATTATTTCATTACAAATTGCTTTTCTATCAGATACCTGATATCGATATTGAGACTCAATCAATGGAGTTTGAGTTAACCAGTTATTATTTTTTATTGGTGGTATTGAAGAAATATGTTCATAAAACGAATTAAATGTATAGCCAAACATTGTTGTATCATTAGGTTCAGATGTGCCGGTTGGAATCACATTTCCCTTTATCATATTGCCATATTCGAAATGGTCGCTACCCTGCAAGGAATAAAATCCTAAAAAAGGAGATGAAGTATTGGTTACCTGATTGCCAATAAAATTTTGTCCGTTTGATGCCGGAGAATTATTCATAAAAATACCATACAATTCTGCCCTGTTTCTGTAATAAGTATTGTAAGGGCCATTAATGCCATGGCTATCATCAATAACAATATTCTGAACAACATTACTTTCGAAAAGATTCATGTACACATAATTGCCGTGCAGAACTAAATCTCCTGATGAATTTGATGGAAGAGAGGTTTCTGTCCAATATGGATTTTTAGAGTAATTGTAGGCAAAAACATTCCCATTACTGCCCGATTGTAAGATCATAGAATGTCTCAGGTGCTCAAAATTATTTTGATGTATAAAACAATCGCCTGAAGTTGACTCGACAATAATACCATATCCTTTTCCACCCGAACCATATGAATGTGCATCTTTAAAGAAGCTATTTTCGACCGATATATGAGTGGAATTTTTAATGTCGATATGAGCAAAATTGCAAAAATAACTTTCGATACCACTTATGCTGCAATCTGCTGCACAATAAATATAAATATTTGATGATTGGCTTAAAGTTGTATCTAAACGCTCAATTTTGATGCATTTTATATGAACTTGCTTCCTGGGTATAAGTTTATAAATAACGGGAAAATTATTTCCATTATATGATCTTCTAAGCGATTTATTAAGTATTAAACTATCATTAATAATTTGCAAAATCTGAAATATCTGACCTGTGGAATGATAAGCCCAGGAATTATTTACCAATAAACTGTCATCAAATGGTACCAATCTTATAAAGTCGCCTTCAGAAAACATCTGTGGCTGGTTCACAAATAGTTTTTGCTTACCTTGAATCAATGGATAAGTTATGGTGTAATTTGTATTTATTTCACTTCCTGCTATTATAATTCCGTGATTGTTATTCCCTGGTGAAAGTTTGAACCTGGCTAAGGGGCATGATAACGAATCAATTTCTCCCTGAATAATAATAGAATCGGGAAGTTCAATAGTTTGTTCAAATAAATAAGTGCCTTTGGGGACAAATATTTCACCAGGGCCATTTAATGCGTTTATTGCTTGTTGAAGTGCAATATCACAAGAAACCAATCCACTGGTGTCAGCACCAAACGAAGTGAGTATTACACTTTGCTGAAAATTGAATGGTACTGAACTGCCAGGAGATTTCCAATTTGTAATTCGCAATGAAGGTATGTTTTGAGAAAATAAATTAATATTTTGAATCAAAACCATTGTTGCAATTATAATGAATTTATTAATGATCATTCGGTTAGTTTTAATTTATTTATCTATTGGTACGTCCTTTACATAAATTCATTCGTAATGCAAAGCAGCATCGGTTAAGGTTGAAAATTTTGCCTTGTTTTTTAATATCCCTTCATCCAATATTGCTGCTGTAATGAAATAATTAATGAGGGGGATTTTCTTCCTGCCTTTTTTTAGTTGGCTTAACTTGTTTTGGCTGCTTTACCCTTTCAGCTTTTCCGGATGGATTGGCTTGTTGGGGTTGCGTTGGTTTCTGTATAGCCGGTTGCCGGACAGGCTGCGGTTGTGATAGTTTCTGTATGGCTGGTTGTGGTTGCGATAGTTGCTGTTTAGCCGGTTGTCTGGTAGGTTGCGTCTGCTTTTTAACTCCTGTATTTTGAATTGGCTTGGCTGATTGTGGTTGTTTCACTCGATCCACCTTTTTGGATGGATCGGCTTGTTGAAATTGTGATTGTTTCTGCTTAATCGGTTGCCTGTTTTGCTGAGGTTGCGATAGCTGCTGCTTAGTCGGCTGCCTTTGGGGTTGTGCCTGCTTTTTCACTCCCGTATTTTGGAGTGGTTTAGCCTGTTGGGGTTTCGATAGTTTTTGGTTAGTCCGTTGATTCGCTTTTTGCTTCGGATATTCAGCAGTTCTTTGTGTTGAAGTTTTCACATTTTTCAGATTCGCCACTTTGGTAGGGATAGGTTTCGATCGGGTTGGGATGCTTTTTTCAACCCTCGGTCTATATATCTGAAGCTGATTTTTGCCCAGATTCTGACCAGGCTTGTTGCTTTCCTTAATAGCAATCGGAGTAAATTTTCTCCCGGCACGTTTTTCTACTTCCGCTCTCTCGGGACCTGCATTGTATGTTACATTTCGTTTATTATCTATCCTGGTATTATTTATTATCGTGGAGTTGTTGATGATCGTAACATTGTTTGAGGAGTTTACATAGTAATTATGGGCGTTTCTTCTTCCAAAATTATTGTTTCTTACAAATATCCATTGATTGTTGGGCACATTATAATCGTTACTATAAGCTACATTAATGCTTACGCCAGGTGCAATGGGCGCCCATCCATAATAACTTCTTGATCTTCTCCAGGTCACCCATCCCGGTCCCCATTCGGTATCAGGAACCCACATGGGTCCGTAAGTTGGATCGGTGTACCAGCGACCATAGTGAAAAGGCGCCCAACCCCATGAATAATTAGAAACCCATGTCCACCCATCATCGGTAAATACCCAATATCCGTTAGTGGCATAAGGAGCAAATCCGGGAGCTACATCAGGTACCCAAACATATCCATAATCGGGGCTTTCGCCCCATGTCCCATAAGGGCTTAACTCATCATAAAAAACCTGGAAGTCGATAGAGACTCCTTGTGCTGGTGCTTTTTGCGTTGTTATACACATACCTATAAAAAGCACAAAAAAAAGAGAAATAATTTTAAGTTTAGTTTTCATATTCTGTATTTTACTGTTATGAAATTATTAAACATCAAAATTACGCACCTTAAAACGCATATGTGTTACACAATTCCGGGAAAGAGTTACATCATTCACACATTACCGGGTGTAATACTTTTTTAAATATATACGATTTTAAAACCTATCACAAGCAAATTACAGTACACAAACGTTCCCAAAAAGTGTAGCAATTTTTTCACTATTCTGAACCATACTGAGTAATTAACAACCTTTTGATATTAATTACGCTTGGAATAATGAGAGATTTATTGAAATTGGAAGGAATTAAATTTTTCTATTTAGCGAAAAAAATACCCCAAAAATCTTACCATTCGGCCTCAAAAACCTACCAAATAATAAATAACTCCTCTTTTTGGTATCATTCTTTTATTTTTATCTTAAATTTGTAAAATAATACATAGCGCTCTTTGATTCAATTATTGGATTGCTACAACAAAAAATTAACTTGTATCTAACAATCCGAAATTATTTAGAATAAATATTCCATCGGTAGTATAGCCATATTCCGATAATATTTTTAAATAATTTCAGATACATCATGTGAAGAGCGTACCTGTATTTGCATCTTCACATTTTTATAATTCGGAATACTTATTTTGATCTTTTTTTCAAAATAAGCAAAACGAAAAGTAGAAATGCTTACATTATTTTGAAAGTTGATATTTATACTGGTAGAAATAAATGCTATTTTTTCGGCATAGGCATTTCTACTACTCTGATTTACTACTTCTAATTTTGCATTGATTGTTTTTACAGCGATTAATATTTACAATGATTTGAACTGATTTAAAAAAATAGTAAAATTTCATAATTTGTAATTCATAATTTATTATTAACCTAAAATAAACGTTATGAGCAACTACATTCCATTTACACGTAACCGGTTTTTCCATTATTTTAATACACGAAGGAGAAAATATATTAATTTTATTCAAAGTCATGTTATTAAATTAGAGGAGCGAAAAGCCGATACCGACATACTAAATATATTAAACAATACTCAACCGGAGGTTAATGCCTATATGCTACTTCAGGAAACCCTTGGAAGCGCAGCATCCGGCGCTAAAGGCGAAACTGCACGCTGGCAGGACCTGGTAGATACTATTCCCGAAAAGTTGCATACCTATGACTTACAGATACAATTGAAATACCCTAAAAAAACACCCGAATATATTAGCATTTTCCCTCGGGGATTCTCCTATATTTATAAAAATCAACCTTATGAACAAGTTATTAATAATTTTGGCGCATTTGTTCAGAACGTTGAAAAATATCCCGATTTATTAGCATTATTTACCGAATGCAAAACTTTTTATGATTTGATGGTGAATATGCGTAAAAATCAGCAGTTGAAAGGTGAGGGGAAAAATAATATATCCAATCAGCTTGATGACGCTTATACGCATTTATGTTCCACTCTTTGGGGTAACTTAGGACAATTGACTTACAAATATCGTGAGATGCCCGAACGACTGAGCGATTATTTTGATTTTGGTTTGATGCAACAAAAAAATCGTCCGGTTGATAATGAACAGGAAAATGAAACCGGCTCTTTTTTTGCTACGATCACCGATGCGAATAATAAACCCATTATAAATGTCCATGTACAACTCAATGGAGTGGAAGAAGCCCAGTTGAGCGACGAGAACGGGGAAGTATCTTTTTATGAATTGGAAGCCGGCGCTTACGTTGCTACGTTTAAATTAAATAGTTATAAAACCAGGACCCGGGATGTGGTCGTTGCCGCCGGAAAAGAAACGGAAATAACGGTGATGATGGAGAAGGAATAACAACGACGAAAAAAATAATCGTAGGTATAAAAAAAGGTAGCTTTTGATAAAGCTCCTGAGGAGTTTGATAAATAATTATTTTAAAATAAATGAGTAGCTATTTATTTCGAAATAGTTATGTCAATAATTTGGATAGCCATATCATCCCTTGACGACCGGTTATCAATTAGCCAGCGCTGAAAATCTTCGCTCTTCATGGCTTTGGGTAGCTTATACTTTAGTTCCAGTTCTTCATTAGATAGCATTCCGGAATTTAGATTTTCCTTTAATACCGGTTTATTCAATTCCGATTTTGTAAAAATGACAAAAATGCGGTTTATCTCTCTTGATGTGTTGGTTGCCAGCTCATATTTATCATCTACAAAATCATTTTTCGCTCCAAAATAGTTTATTTCGCTGGAAAAGAAAAAATATTCCTTATCGGCTTCCACCGGAACGCCATTCTCGTATTTAGCCTCCATGTTATGATAGGGCAGCAAACGCTGCGAAAACTGGTTATCGTCAATAAAAATACTCAGAAATCCACTTTGCGGACTACGGAAATAAAAATACAAAGCATCGTTATTTTGGAAAGAGATGGTTTTGCAATTCAGTTTAAGGCAGGCTAAGGGTGAAGCATCAAACTGAACCGGAATATCCGTCAATTCTCTTGCTTTCACTTTAATATTACAACGAATCTCCCTAATCTTTTCGACTTTTCCATTGACAGTTTTTTCGCCTTCTACTTCTATAAATTCCTTATTAATTACATCAACCACTTCTCCTTTTACATACGTATTGGCAATCGAAGAAAAACCGGAATGGGTTTCTACTTTTTCACCGGTCATCTGATTTTGTACAAAAGTGCTGTTGCCCTGAATAATTACTTTTCCAAAAGCACGCTCCAGAGCATCAACGGTGGCAAGCTGTTCGGCTCTTTGTTGAACTTCAACTTTCGATTGGGTATCGAGCCACTCCAACTGGTATTCGCCACTGGTGGTGATTATTTCCTGCGAAAAAAGCGGAAAGCTGATCAGCGAAACAATAATGATTAATAGAAAACGATTCATTTGAATTTGTTAAAAAAACACCTCTCAAAACTAAGCCTGAGAGGTGTGGTAAGCCATATTTATTTTGAAAAGTCGGTGATACGATCTAACAGTTCGTCGTTTATTTTCATTTTTTCCTTAAGTTCTTTTTTAATCACTTTTTTAGCTATAACCAGCGATTGAGCGGTTTCATAAAAAACCTTAACCTGTACTTCCACATTCTTGGTGTTGGGGACATCCCTGTAAATTTTAAAGAAAGGATTAATATAACCAAGTTGGGTAGAAATTAAGTTTTTAGAAGTCTGAACCACCTGGGTAACAGAAGCAGCGTCTTCCCTATTAAGTTGTTCGTTACCTAAATTAGTAGAAACAAGTGAATTCATCAAAGTTTCTATCATACCTGCAAGTTGAAGCTTGGCCGTTTCTATGGCTTGCATTTCGGCAGCAGCTTTCGATTCGGCTACACCGTTTCCATCGGCAGTAATGTATTTTGGCTGTCCTTTTTCATCGGTCATCAACTGTTTTTCCTGTGCCGTTTGTAATAATTTTTCTAAAGGTAAGGAGCCGGGAGCCACATTCCATCCTTCGGCTTTCATTCGTTTTGCATCTTTTCTAACATCTTTAGATACCTTGCTTGTCATTTCCTTGTGAATCTCTTTATCGGTTTTTTGAGCACATATAGTGCTAACATTACATACAAAAGAAATAAAGAGAAAAACACCGGATAAAATTAATAATGGTTTTTTCATAATAATAATATTTAGGTTAATAATTTGTTGGTTATTTTATTCAAGAATTAATTAGTTAATTTAAAATATCATTTCGCAAATTTAATTTCACCTGAGTATGGTCGTCATCGTAATCAAACAACAAATCCCCATTAGTTCGGAATAATTTTATATAATTTAGCGTATACCAGATAAATGATTTTCCAACTTTTATATTTGATAAAACATCTATTTGAGCATTACCGTTTTGATAATTTATAATTTTAATCTTTGCGTTATTCTCAACCTTGATTTTTCCAAAACAAACCGGGTTTTCGTCAGCATTGATAATAAGAATAATACCATCAGAATTTTTCATAAAGTTTACCTTACTAATATTTGCGTAAAGATTTGAATAATTCGATTTAAACTGAGGATTATACTTATCTAAAGCAGCCTGAACAGCCTTTCCGGTAATTAGAACATTGTTAACTTTAATCAGATTTATAATAGCAAATAAACCGGCAATTGTTTTATCGCAATGTTCTGCAATAAGTTTATCGTTTTCTGTTTTCAAATCGGTAATTGGATTAAATGTTTCCATGCTGGCATACGAAATTTTACTCACATTCAAACCCGTGGAATTTGCAAAAGAACCCGTTACATAAATATTGTTTAACGAATCAACGGCAATACCGTAATTTGTAAAGTTTTGATCTTCCTTATATAATTTGGTATCTTGAAACTCGCCTTTTTCAGTAAATTCAGCAACAAAAATTGAAAAAGTGTCACGTTCTATAGTATCAAAGCCTGTTTTAGCGACCCATAAAACGTCACCATTGGATGCAAATTTTGCCAGAAATATATCGCCGTTAGAATTTGTCGGTAATACTTTATTTTCAAAAATAAGGGTATCGTTAAATGAGCCTGTAATGATGAAACCATCATGTTTATCTAAGGCTATGTCATAAGCAACATTGTTTCCCTTGCCCCTGCCCTGCTTTGCCCATTGCACTATTCCATTTTTATCGTATTTAGCGACAAAAAATTCTTTTTTATCAACAGATGTTCGGATACTAAAATTTCCAAAATTTATTTCACCGCTAAAGAAACCCGTTAAATAGCTGTTCCCTTCGTTATCAACAACAATGTCCTGTTTGTTGGTAGCATGGTTGCAACCTAAAGCCAATGCTTTATCCCAAATACTCTTCGTCTGCAAGTCTTTATTTTGTTGGTTTTTCAAGGGAATTACTTTTGCTGAAACATTTTCAAAGTCTGGCATAGCTTCTCCAATTGGAGCATCAATGTATGTTGGATCGCATACGGTAAAAGTTTTATTTTGAAAAATAAACTCATCACCTTCAATTGGTTGATCAAAATGAACGGCTGTGGACATGTGCCCGGGATATTCAATTCCCACAACTTCATGCTTAAGTAATTCTTTCACCAGAAAGGCATAAAACACTGCGCGGTCTTCGCAATCACAAAACGGGTAGTGTAATACATCTTCAACAAAAAAGAATTTTTCATGACTAAATTGTTCCTCGTCCGTTTTATAATCAAAAGCATTTTGAACAAAATTGAGAAGAAACTCAGCAGCTTCCGTTTCCGGTTTATCTTTTATCAATGGATATAAGCTATCAATAATGGATTCTTTAGCAGCCCGTGAAACCATGGCATCAAAATAAACACTTATCTGTGCCTGCGGATAATCATTATAAAATTCAACAAGATTTTTATTGTAATTAATGGAGAAATTATAATTTTTGTTATTATACCTAAAATTAACTTTTCTATTACCAATTTTTTCAGCAAGATTTATTGGTGAATCGATATTTAAATCCATTACCAAATGTGCATCTAGAAAATCCTTATCATAAGTTCGTACTTTAGTTTCTTTTGAATCAAGAAGATAATATCGTAAATTATTGTAATTTAAAAAATTTACATTGTAAATATCGGTTGTACTTGCAATTAATAAAAACACATCATTGTTATCCGAATAAACTACTCTGGCTTTATAGCCCGACCGCGTTAATAAATACCATGTTAATAAATTTTCTGACTTTAATGAAGAAGGAAATAGTTGTTTGGAAAAATTTTTTAAAAGCAAATAATAGCCCCAATCATTTAAATTTAGGTTGGCTTTTATATTTTTAAATTTATCAATCAGGTTCGGATAATTTGTCTCGCACATTTTCGTCCAGTACGAGCTTATAGATGTATTATCTACAGTATCTTCAATCTGAACAGAGATACGGGAATCATAATTAACACTAAGCTCTGAACCGTAAAATTGGAATTGGATCGAGTTTTGTTCATACTCCAAATCTTCGGTTTTTTGTAAGGCTGGAATAGGAAGTCGTGGCGGCAGGACATTTTGTATTGCAACAGGAGGTTTTGAGACAGAAATTAAGAAAGGAACATCTTCTTCTGTTCTGGATGGAGTAAAATTCGGTGCAACTTTTGGCTTTGGCGCTTCTGATGGTTTTATTCCTTTACTAAGTGTAAATTCTTTCCAGATTTGATCAAGATATTGGGCAAATTCAGCATCAGTTTGTATAATATACTGATCGTATTCATGCTGATTCTGTTGTTGGAATGCATCAAATTCCCTTTCCATTTTTCTTTTTATCTCATCAAAATCCTGTGCTTTAAGTTGGCAAGAAAAATTTGAGAAAAAAAAGAAAAATATAAATAATAATTTTATTTTTTTCATTTTATATAGTTAAATATCAAAGTATATAATCAGAAAAATAAAACGTAAAAAAATCAATCTTTTTTATCTTTAACTAATCTAAATCCTATGCTTAAATTGACGCTTCTCAGATTGGCGCCAACCCTTGTGGTAACTTTGATTGCATCAGTGTTATCAATCCAAGAGCCGCCTCTAATAACATGTTCTGAACCATTTAAAGGGCCAGTGGGATTCATCAATTTGCTATTACTATAATATGCTTTGTCGTACCAATCCGAACACCATTCCCACACATTTCCAGACATGTCGTAAATACTAAGTGCATTCGGTTTTTTCAAACCTGTATCATGTAATTTACCATTGGAATTTTCATGATACCAGGCAACTTCATCTGGATTGGTATTACCTGAAAAAAGGGAATTCGTCTGTTTGTTTCCTTCACGGGCAGCATATTCCCATTCGGCTTCTGTCGGTAAACGTCCGTTCGCCCATCGGCAATATTCAGAAGCATCTTTCCAGCTAACATGTACCACGGGATAATTGTAGTCTTTAGCGGTAAGTTTGTTACCTAAAATATCAAATTGCCAGCAAATGTCCGAACGTTTTTCCCATGTTGTTCCATTCCAAATATAACTTCCATTATATTTTTCAGCCTCAGTTCTGTATTTAGTTGCATCAATAAACTTTTTAAATTCACCAACAGTAACCTCATATTTTCCGATATAAAATCCTTTAATATTGACTATATGGGAAGGTTTTTCATTCTCCTTTCCAGAATTTGATCCCATTTTATATGGGCCACCTTCAACATAAATCATTGAATTTAATTCTTTTGAAACATTTGGTGTTTTTTGGGGAATTCTTAGTTCAAGCATCTGGTTTCTTAAAATAATGTCAGATTTGCTCCAATTATCTGCCCCTTTGAACTCAAAATAATGATTACCTACTGCTATATCAGAAATTGTATCAACCGAATTTGCTAAAACTTTTTGTTTAAAAACCCCATCAATATATAACGAACCATCAACCTCAGAGATTAATTGAATACTACCTGTCATAATTCCATTATTATCTTCAGAAAGATTATTTAATTCATTATTCGATTTTATTTCGTTACTATTAATTGCAGATTGATTATCAATATTTATTATATCATTTTTATTTTTTTCTAAATCCATTTTTCCTTGTTCTTGAGGTGGTACCACAAAAACGAAATCCCCTTTATCTAAATTGGCATCTTTAATCGTACCATATTGAGGGTGTTGGGTATTATTAGAATATTTAACTACCTTATCGTAAATAAAAACACCGAGTTCTGAACCAGTAACATATCCATCGTTATCGCTATCGGCTGCCCCATTAATTGCCTCAATAAATTGATTTCTGAATTCACTCTTGTCAGGTACTTTTTCAGCTTTGCTCCCACTTGTTATAAATTGACGAACGGGTTTTGTTGTATTTTTACTTATGGCTTCGGGCAATCCTCTTGATCCGGTAAAAACAGACCCTGCAAAACATGCATCAAATAAAAAAAGTGCATGTTTTGAATTAATCGAAGCTGCGTATATTTGAATTTGCATCATAGACATGGCGTCCATTTTAAAATTATTCAAATTTTTTTGTGGATTAGAACATTGCGTAGGAACTATATAGCCCATGTCTTCACCAAAATTTTGTGGTAATGTATAACCATGACCAGCGAAATAAAATAATAAGCGATTATTATTGCCTTGTCCATATTTAATAATAAAATCATTAAAAGCATGATCAAGCGTTTCTTTATCTGGTGGGTTATCAATTTGAATAACTTTAAATCCCTGTTTTTCTAAAGCTAATCTAACTTCAGCAATATCTTCTTTAACTCCAGGCAGTGGTGGAAACTCCTTATAATCACTAACGCCTATCAATAAAGCATAACTCTCTTTATACAATGGCTCAATTTTACCATTAATTTTCACATCTACTTTTTTGAAGCCCCTAAACTGAGCAAAAACCGATTGTGAAAATATCAAAGTAACTAGGAAAATACAAATAAATGAAATTTTACTATTTTTCATAACCCTTTAGTTTTATGACTATACAAATGTAACAATTATTCGTTAAATTCAATAAAAATAAAACATTAAAAATAATTTATTTAGCCATGGTTGTAAAAATTATCCGTTTTTCAGCATTTAAATCGTGTTCACCAATTTGTTTTCGGGTTCTATTATTAGCAAGTATTTGATTAACATCATCCAAAACATACTCAAATCCATCTATAATTTTTGTATTCAATGGCTTAAATTTTTCAGTTTGAGCATTCATTTGTAATATTTCCACTCCGAAAGGAGGTGAACAAATAAAGTTAATATTAGTACCAGCACTTATTAATGTAAGTTCATTAATTTGTTCGGGGCTTATATAAAAATTATCTTTAAATAAGACTATTTTTCCATCAGCTTGATAATATATAAATCGTAAATAACATTCATGATTAGCTTTGACAAAAATTTTTAGTGTATCACCTTCTGTAAAAAGGAGATTATCAAATCCCTTATTAGTATATAAATCAACAAGAATTCCACCGCCTGCATTTTCGTTTTTTGCTAAAGCTTTTATTTTATCATTTAAAGCTACAGTTTTTGAGGGCTCTACAGCAATATGCTCATTACTTAACCATGAAATGGGTAAAAAACCTTCAACCCCGGCCAACAATTTTCCATCCTGCAAGTTTTTAAGATTTGCAATAATTTTCAGGTGCTTATTACCTTCAAACCAAAATGTACCAGTAATTGTATAATCATATGTTTTTTTAAAATTACTATCTGTTAAAATTGGATTGCTTGTTACAATATGAAAACCGTCTTCCATCAGTTTGGATGGAAATATAGCAGCAAACCTTCGTGAAAATTCCGAAATCGTTTTGGTTTCTTCAAAAGTAAAATTTTCTATTTCAATAATTCCATTAATCTCTTCTACCGATTTTTTTAATTCATCAGCCATAAATGTACAAACATCGTCAAGAGTGAGTTGCTCGCTTTGTAGTAATTTTTTGATACAGTTATTAACCTGTATTTCATATTCACTAATTCCCATCACATCTATTGTTGAAATATTATCCAACATTAAAAGGATTGATTGATCCTGTTTATACTTTTCAAACAAAAGATAACACTCTCTAAATGTTTTAAGCGCTAATTTCCTATCATTAAGTTTTACATATTGCTGAGCATTGTTTATTTTTTGTTCAATTTCCAGTTTACAATTAATTACCAAATGTTGATAATAACTTATTAATTCTGATTTCTTTGCATAAACAAAAACATAAGCTTCTTTTTGGGAATAATCATAATATTTATCTGTTATCATTCCTGTAATACTTGCTTTAGAAAAAGAAACACTTGCTTGTTTAAAAACTTCATGGGTTTTAGTATTAATGATATCCGTTGCAAGTACTACTTTATTTTCAATAGAAACCTGGATTTGTTCAATAAGTTCACGTTTTGCTGATTCTAAAAGTTTATTAAGTAGTTCTTCAGGTGGCTTATTCTGACTATTAATCTCAGAAAAAAAACCTGTCAGGTATTCAGATTGGGGATAAAGCATCTGCCGTTGATATGAATCTGTCCATTTAGGCTTTTGAGCATAAATAGCAACGTAAGATGATATTACTAAAAGAATTAATATAGTAATTTGTTTTTTCATTTTAAGTAAATAACTACCATAATTGAATTATTGCTATTTTTGTTCTTTCAGGTATTCTTCTTTTTTTTGTTCCTGTTCCTGAATAAATTTTCCTTTCATCAAATCACCTTTTTTGATAAAATCTTCTTTTATCGTTTCCATATTTATCAGATAGGTCTCCTTCCAATCCCAATCATTATATATAAAATGAAAGCGTATCTCGTCATCACCCGGAGTTTCACTATTGCTGACAATCCAGAAATAAATTGTATTTTTCTTAAAGATACTTGTACTTAAGGACAAAGAAGTATCTTTGCAATTAATATTAATTAACTTACTTACTCCATTTTTGTATAATAAAAAATAAATGGATTTTTCGTTGATCGGCTTATGCCATACAAATTTCAATGAATCACTTGAAATAATTGCCGAATCTTTTGGCTGAATCATAGAGGTGTACTCATATGTTTTTTTTGTGCGGTAAACAGCTCCCTTTATTACCATAACCGTTTGAGGTTCTTCTTTTTCAATAATTTTTTGAGCCACATATTTAAAATATTCTTTTGAAAGAGAAGATTTATTTTTTAAACAGGCAGATTTTAAATTTTCATAAGTATAAAACCCTGGATTAGTGATTGAAAGTGCTCTATCATTTCCACATAATAAAACTAAAGACGAATTATTACTAATAAATATTTTACAGTTTGATGGAATTACAACATTTTTTTTAAGTTGTAATTTTCCCCCATTTTCATTCATACTTACCGAACCTTTTACCTGGAAAACAACAAAATTATCACATTGTGTCCATGCAAAATATGGAAAAAATAAAAATAATAATAAGTATATTTTTCGCATAATATAATAATTTAACAACGCTTTCTAATAAAATTGACCATTCTTGCATAATAGATATCAAAAGTCTTATACATAAGTATAGGAGCTAAAAAATAGGCTGAATTAATACAATAACTAAAGTTTTTATAAATCAAAAATACAAAATAAATTAACAAACAATTTAATAGAAGGAGAATTGCTGGATAAATCAAATTAAAATGCACTATTTTTTTTGAATAAGTAGAAATTACGTAAATGTAAAAATATGATATAACGAATGAGATCAATATAGTAAGCCATAATGGCATTTCATTAATATATTTTTTTGATAAAATCATACTTATAATATTGGCATGAATTACCATTCCATACATATCTGGATGCGACCTACCGCTAATTTCTGAGTTTAATGGTGTAAAATAAATGTCTTCCAAATCATTCGCTGATGCAATATTTTCTCCCATGTAACCCATTAGTACAATTTTATTTTTAATTATATTTAAATCGGTAAGTGAATCAAAAATTTCATACGTATCAAAACAGGTAAATGCAGAATAATTACCAATATAGTTTATTTTCTCTGTTTTATTTTTTCTTTTAATAAGAAAATTGAAAGCATCTGGATTATAAACTTGTACCAATCTGGCCGTCAACGAATATATTGTGTCATTATGAAATTTTTCTTTAGGCATAAAAAATCTTACTGTTGAAGTTTTAGGATCGTTTCCACCCAGATTGACATGGCCAATTATTGCATTATAAAAAAATGGATTAGATTTTTCCAAGGTATCATACCTTTTGTATGCACTATTATAACCCTTAAAATAAGCAGCTAAAATGAAATTATTATCCCTTAAAATTTGATCCTTTAGGTAGTTATCTGTTTGTTTTTCTTTTAATATTGAAAAAAAACCATCAAATCCAATAACCTTAGGTTGATATTTGCGAATAATTTTTATTTCATCAGCAATCTGTTTTCTATTTAAATGTCCTATGTTTATTAAAACAATGTTTGTGTCAAGGATGTGTTGATTTTTATTAAATTGAGAATAAATCAGATCGCTAAAATTAAAATCCTTAAGTGCTTTTTTAAATGGATCAAAAACTGACAGATTAAATCCAATTAACCCCAATACAGTTATTGTTAAAAACAATGCAATATTCGATACTAAATAATCAAATCGAAATATTTTTTTGGCAATCCTTTTAAAGTAACGCATTACAATGTAAAATTACGCATTGCAAATATAAAAAATGATTGACATTTTTCGTAATTTTAAATTAGTTAAGCTGAATTTACCAATATACTTTTTCTAATATTTTTTTTTAAGACTTTTGATTTAGAACTTAATTATTTTACTTGCATATACCTTATTAGCACACAATATCTTTACGATAAAGAAGCCTTTATGTAGAAAACTTAAGTTATCTATATACAGTTCATTACCGCTTATTATACAATTATTGGTTTCAAACAATTTAGTTCCTGAAGTATTAAATATTTGAACACTTTTAACCGTTATAATTTCTGAAGGGAATGTGAATGAGAGAAAAGAAGAGAAAGGGTTGGGAAATATCTGAATTTCTTTTTGTTCTGTTCCTGGTATGTCAATTCCACCAAGTAGGTTTATTGCATACAAAAAATTGGGAATACCATATCCTAATAAGGAATCAGGATAAGTAAATTGATTCGCACTGGACTCAATGGCATGAATAATTTCCTGGTTATTATGATTTAACTTTGACTGCCACAAACATGCGGCCATTCCAGCTATTATTGGTGATGAAAAAGAGGTACCACTTTGATAGGAAATTCCCCCATTTAAACCAGCGGTAACTGCATTATAGCCCTGTGCTGTTACATTTGGTTTAACTCGCTTGTCAAAAGAAGGACCTGTCGAACTAAAATTTGCATAAGTACTATCCGGTTTAACCGCACCTACAGCAAGAACACTATCACCATCGGCGGGAGCTCCAATATATTTCCAACTTGTATTCCCATAATTACCTGCACTACAGATCACTAATATGCCTTTTTTTGCTGCTAAATCTGCACCGATTGTAACTGTAGTTGTATTTCCGTCTAATTGTGAATATGTATGATTTTGTGAAGTATCATCAAAGGTGGTATAGCTTAATGAAGAATTAATTATATCAACCCCAACACTATCAGCAAACTCTGCTGCAGCTACCCAGTTATATTCTTCGCCTACATATTCGGCATAATAATCTTCGGAATGAAGTAACCAATAATTTGCCTTTGGAGCCGTCCCAATAAGTTGCCCCTGTAAAAAACCGCCCATTGTTGATAATACCATCATTCCATGTGGACTCATACCAAATCCATAAACATTTTCACCTGGTTTTACAAAATCCCTGGTTCCTAAAATTTGATTATTAATTCTTAGGCTGTCGAAAACTGACATGGTGTCTACATTAAGGAAACCCGCATCCAATACCGCTATCGTCATTCCCTGTCCACGATACCCGGCATTATGCAATACATTGCCAGAAATCATTTTAATTTGATTGTACGAAGCTCCATAGTCATATATATCAGAGTTTTTATTTGAAACTTTACTAATCACAGTCTCTCCATCTACAATTGATAAATTTTTATCAGAATTAAATTTATTAGATACATTGCCATCCTTAATTTTTCTAATTTCTTTAACAAATGGCAGGTTACCAATGGCTTGCAAATTATTGCTACCAGTTAAGACAACCCCATTCAACCATTTTAAAGAATATTTAATGTTTCCGCCAGCAGATTTAATTTGGCTAACATATGAGGGATTTACAGGCAAATCGCTTACATCAATATTGATCGAATATCTTTGGCGACGTTCTATTGACTTTATCGTTAAATATTCAGATGGGTTAGTAATGCTAAACGGGGAATTATTTTTATCAGTAAACAGCACAACGTACTCATCATTAAAATTCTGCGATTGACAAAATAAACATGCTAAAATAAAACACATGCTAAATAAAAAAACTTTCATAAATTTCATTTATAAATAAAAATATTAGTTCATTTTACAAAAACACAAATAAAAAGATCACCACAGTTAATTTTTCCAATTTTAATTCATTAATGGATCAGAAGGGAAATGCGTCCAAATTGCATATTCTTGTCCAAAAGATTTCATAATATTTTCCCAGAGGTTTGATGGGTTTGTATTGATAATCTTATCAATATTAGTTGAGGAGACAATCCATGAATCGTCTTCCAATTCCCGGTCTAATTGTTTGGGTTCCCACCCAGAATAACCAATAAAAAAACGTATATTATTAGTGGTTAAGACTTTTTTTCGAATTAATTTTTTTACCATTTCGAAATCACCACCCCAAAAAAGTCCATCCATTATTTTTACACTATCTGGTATGATTCCTTCAATTTCATGAAGAAAAAACAAATTATTATAACTTACTGGACCTCCAAAATATAAAGGAAAGTTAAAACCAATAAAATCATTTGATAATTCAGATAATTTTAAATTTGTTAATTTATTAATAATTAATCCAATAGTACCGTTTTCATTGTGTTCCGTTAATAAAACAACTGATTTTTTAAAAAAAGGATCAATCAAAGAGGGGTTAGCTATTAATATTTTACCTTGCGAAGGATTAATTTTCTTTTTCATAATTTTCAATCGTTTCAAATTGCTAATTTTGTAAAATAAATTTAATCCTGATTATTCATTGAATTTTAAATTTAACCTACGAATAATTCAGGTAAATAATTTTTTATCAAAAATAATACCATTTTCAAAATGAATAAACAAGATAATTTTTACAAATATACTTCTTTCAGAAATAAATACAAATTCTTTTCTTACGAAAAATATTCTTATTATATTTCAGATAGTTGCTTCCATATCAAATACGAATTTAATCTTAACGATACATTTTATTTTAAACCTACGATAAATATTCCGCAGAAAGAAATTTTTAATTTGCAATCCGTTACAGAGAACGTATCTGCTAATTTTTTAAATAATATTATTTTCAATATCGGAATGGTTGAATTATTAAGTTATTGGAAAACTACCTGTTCGCCTAAAATAATAATAAAACCTCATTTTTTAACCCCAGAACAAATATCGTTTTGGAAAAAACTATACTATAATGGCTTGGGAGAATTTCTTTATTTAAATTCTATTCAAACTGATGAGGATCGATTTTGTGAAATTTATGCTAATTCGGGAAGCAAATTATTCCCCAAATCAATAAATACAATTGCCGATACTCTTGTTCCTATCGGTGGAGGAAAAGATTCTGTGGTTACGCTCGAACTTCTATCTTCTCTAAAAGCCAATAATGTACCATTAATCCTGAATCCCAGAGGAGCTACACTTTCTACTATTTCATCTGCCGGTTATTCAATTAATAACATTTTTGAAATACAACGCACAATACATCCGCAACTATTAAAGCTCAATGAAGAAGGATTTTTAAACGGACACACTCCGTTTTCTGCTTTGTTGGCTTTTATCAGTATACTTGCAGCAGTCATATCTGGCAAAAAAAATATAGCTCTTTCAAACGAATCGAGCGCCAATGAATCAACAATAATAAATACTAACATCAATCATCAATATTCCAAAACTTATGAATTTGAACGTGATTTTCGCGTTTATGTAAAAAATTATATTTCAGATAGTCTTAATTATTTTAGTTTTCTTCGCCCCTTAAATGAATTACAAATAGCTAAATTATTTTCCGGATTTCCAAAATATTTTCCGGTTTTCAAAAGTTGTAATGCAGGCAGCAAAACCGACATTTGGTGTGGAGTATGTTCTAAATGTTTATTCACATATATTATTCTTTCACCCTTTATTACATCAAAATTATTAATGGAAATTTTTGGTAAAAATTTGCTTGACGATATAAATTTGCGGTTTTATTTTGATCAATTAATTGGTATTGAGGATACAAAACCATTTGATTGCATAGGAACACCCGATGAAATTAATACTGCATTAGTAATGACTATCCGAAAAACAGAAAATCATTTACCAAGATTACTTGAATACTATAAGACGTTGCTTATTTATAAAAAATTTGAAAATACGGATGATAAGATTCTTTTACATAACTACAATAAAAACCATTTTTTAACAGAACCATTTGAAAATATATTAATTCAAAGAATAAATGCTTAACAAATTAAAAGAGAAAATTGAAAATAAAAAAACATTAATACTTGGTTTTGGTAGAGAAGGTTTAAGTTCATATAAATTGATTCGTAGCTTGTTACCGAATCAGATGCTGACAATAGCCGATCAAAATGAAAATTTAAATACTTCTGTTTTAAAAGGAGATCCGAATATTAACTTTATCCTCGGAAATAAATATTTGGATACACTTAATGATTATGATTTAATATTAAAAACACCAGGGATATCTCTAAAGGATCTGAAATACTCATTACCTGACAATAAGCTTTCCTCTCAAACTGAAATATTTTTAGAACTATTTTCAAAACAAATAATTGGCATTACAGGAACAAAAGGGAAAAGTACAACCTCAAGTTTGATTTTTCACATTATAAAGCAATATACTGATAATGTAATCATTGTCGGGAATATAGGACAACCTCCCTTTAACATGCTAAATTCAATAAATCATTCTACTTTTATTGTTTATGAGCTATCCTCACATCAGCTTGAAAAAATATCTTTTGCTCCACATATATCAATACTCCTAAATCTTTATCAAGAACATCTCGATCATTATAATTCATTCTATGACTACCAATTAGCCAAATTCAACATTACTAAATATCAAAATAAAAACGATTATTTTATTTATAATGCTGATGACCTACTAATAACTAATTTGATTAGTCAATTTAACCTAAATCGTAATTATCTTCAATTTTCTTTAACTAAACAGGTTGAAAACGGCACTTTTATTAGAAATAATATTATAAATTTTACCTATCAAAACACACTTTCAGAATCTTATAACCTTGAAAATAAACGTAAATTAAAAGGCACTCACAACTTGCTCAACATTATGGCTGCTATCAATGCATGCAAAATACTGGATATACCAGATATTTCCATTACAAATGGCATCAATTCTTTTGATACCTTACCTCATAGAATAGAATTTGTAGGTAAATTTAACAATATTAATTACTATAACGATTCTATTGCAACCATACCAGAAGCTACAATTCAGGCTATTAAAACATTAAATTGTGTTGATACATTAATTTTGGGTGGTTTTGACAGAGGCATAAGCTACAATAGCTTAATGCAATTTTTATGCGATTCAGAAATTACCAATCTGATTTTTATAGGAAAGGCCGGTGAAAGGATGAATAACATTATCAATAATTTGGCTCATGAAGGAAAACGCATATTTTTAGTAGCAAAATTTGAAGATGCTGTTTTGATTGCAAAAAAAAATACTAAAGCAGGTAGAATATGCTTATTATCACCTGCTGCAGCGAGTTATGATCAATTTAAAAATTTTGAAGAAAGAGGTAATAAATTTAAGGAATTGGTGAGTCAAAAATAAAAAAAAAACCAAATCTATTTACCTAAAAATCATCATTCTTCTTTTTTGATTGTCTTTTTATTAGATGCATTTTTGGAAGATGCTTCACCTTTTTTAGAAACTGTTGGCTTTTCAGATGTTGCTTTTTTAGCCTTGACCTGTGAATTTGATATATTTTTAGCATCTACGCTAATAACATCTCGTTGTTTATCAGCCTTCCCATCAATTTGTTTCTGCTGAATATCCTTTTCAGTAAAATTAAATGAATGTTTGTGTTGGCTTTTTCTTCTAACACCATAACTTCCAATAACTATTTTACCTCTGCGCGTTTTTTTATCACCTTTTCCCATGACATAAAAAATTAGTAATTTAATTGTTTTGTAAAAATAATAAAGTTCTTTTATTAATGGATGATTTTACGTAAATAATTACAATTCCGATAAAAATTTTTTTTCAATTAATTCGCACTTGTTGATTGAATTTCGCATCCAGTTTAACATAACATCAACTTTTTCTTCTTCGGTCAAAAAATAATCGGATAAATTTTCCCTGATTTTATTGGTAAAATAAAACATTGCAATAGCTACTGATACAGAAATATTTAAACTTTCCGTAAAACCATACATTGGAATTTTCATGGTATAATCAGCATTTTGAAGAGTTTCTTTTGTTAATCCATTTAATTCTGTTCCAAAAATAACAGCTATTTTTTTATCAACAGGTACATCTTCAAGTTTTAATGCCTTCTCATGCAACGAAGTAGCAACAATGGTATAGCCTTTATTTTTAAGATTTTCCAGACATGTTTTGGAAGCATTTTGTTTTTGTGAATACTTATAAACATTTAACCATTTTGAAGAACCCAGCGCTATATCAGAATTAACATTGAAATGGTTTACATTTTCAATAATATGAACATCCTGAATGCCAAAACAATCACAAGTGCGTAAAACTGCACTTGCATTGTGCGATTGGAAAATATTTTCTAATACAACAGTTATATATTTTGTGCGTTGAGAAATAATTTCCTCAAATTTCAGAAGTCTATTATTAGTTGCAAATGTTGAAAGGTAACTTAATAATCTTATTTTTATTTCTTTATCAAGATATTTATCCATATAACTTTTATAAAATATTTTCCAAAAATGATTCGTTAAAACGTTAAAGCAAGGTTACGAAATTAAACACAATATTTATTCTGTTATAATTTTTAACGGTATTTTTTCACGTTTAAATAAAAAAAACTATTTTTGCACCCTAATTAAAAAGATTATGGCAAAAAAGACAGATACGACAGAAGACAAAATTCAAGCAGTAGAACACGCATTAAGCAATACTGAGCTTTTTATTGAAAAGCACCAAAAAATTATTATGATAGTTTTAGGAGCTATAATAGTAATCATACTAGGATATTTTGGTTTTAAAAAATTATATTTACAGCCAAAGGAAAAAGAAGCTCAATCTCAAATGTTTATGGCAGAGAAATATTTTGGTCAGGATTCTTTGAAATTAGCTTTAAATGGAGATGGTAATTATCTTGGTTTTTTGGCCATTATCAATGATTACGGAATAACCAAATCAGCTAATCTTGCTCATTATTATGCAGGTATCTGTTATTTAAAATTAGGTCAATTTGAAAAAGCAATTGATTATTTAGAAGGTTTTAAAAGTAATGAGCTTTTTGTAGGCCCAATGGCTGTCGGTGCGATTGGCGATGCCAACATGGAGCTTGGCAGAACAGATAAAGCCTTGGAATATTATTTAAAAGCCGCCGATAAAAATATAAACGACCTGACATCTCCTTTGTTTTTATTAAAAGCTGCTTGGACTTATGAAAAGAAAAACCAATTTGATAAAGCATTAGAATTGTACAAGAAAATCAAAACTCAATTTCCCAAAAGCGCCCAGTCGCGTGATATTGACAGATATATAGCTCATGCTGAAGGTGTTTTGGAAAACAAATAAGTTATTTGAAGGATTGATAATGTCTTTCTAAATTTTATTTACGACCTGTTCAATTTTGAGCAGGTTTTTTTTTGATGATATATGGATGAAAAAAAATTACGTATAGTTTTCATGGGCACCCCTGATTTTGCTGTAAACACATTAAATATCCTATTTACAAATGGTTATAATATTGTAGGTGTAGTTACAGTACCAGATAAGCCTTCCGGAAGAGGAAAAAAAATACAAGAATCAGCTGTAAAATCTTTTGCTAAGCAACATCACTTGAATCTACTTCAACCTGATAATCTGAAAGATGAAGTATTTATTAATGATTTAAAACAATTGCAACCCGACCTGCAAATTGTTGTTGCATTCCGGAAACTTCCAGAAATAGTTTGGTCGCTGCCAAAATATGGCACATTCAATCTTCATGCCTCATTATTACCCCAATACAGAGGTGCAGCACCAATCAACTGGGCAATAATTAATGGAGAAACGACAACTGGTGTTACTACTTTTTTTATTAATGATATTATTGATTCCGGTAATATTATTTTTTACGATAAGGTAGACATCTTACCTTCAGATACTTTTGGAGAGTTACACGATAAACTTATGAAAGCAGGAGCAGCCATCGTAATGAAAACGATTAGTGCTATTTCTTCAAATACTATCAATCCTATAAAACAGGAAACGTATAACATACTTAATAAAAATATAAAGATCGCTCCAAAAATATTTAAAGCTGACTGTCGCATAAATTGGACTAAATCAGCCTCTGATATTATTAACTTTATCAGAGGTTTAAGTCCCTATCCTACTGCTTTTATGGAATTATCATCTCCTACTTCTGAAAAATATACAGTTAAAATATTTGGTGGCCATATTGTTAACGAAGAAACTTTGTGCATTCCTGGCAATATTAATACAAATGGAAAAACATTTTTGAATATTTCGTGTTCTGACGGATGGATTTCAATAGATCGGCTTCAACTTATGGGCAAAAAGGATATGAAAATAGATGAATTTTTAAGAGGATTTCCAATAATGAACCAATGGAAAGCTCTATAAAAAGACATTTTTAGAAAATTTTTATAAAAGTTATTAACAAAATGCCCATTTTATTAACTTTTACTTGTATAATTGAAAAACCATATCACAATATTTTTAAAAATGGTTTATATTTGTGATTAGATAGTATTACTTAAATATTAATTAAAAATTTAAGAAAATGAACAAAACAGAATTAATTGATGCATTAGCATTAGAAACTGGTTTTTCTAAAGTAGATGCAAAAGTTGCAGTTGATGGCTTTGTTTCCTCCCTTTACAAAGCTATCCAAAAAGGTGACAAGATTTCTCTTTTAGGTTTTGGCACTTTTTCGGTAACCCAAAGATCTGCCAGGGTAGGCAGAAATCCCCAAACCGGCAAACAAATTAACATTGCTGCCAAAAAATCTATTAAATTTAAAGCCGGAAAGGAATTCTCAAATGCAGTAATGTAATCTTACATTACTTAAAAAAAAGCTCCAATAACATGGAGCTTTTTTTATTATTTTTTAAATACTAAAACGATAAGGTAATTTAGCATCCTCACCCGCATAATGCACTCCTATGCGGGTAGATATATTTATTTCAGAATCTAATATTTTCACGCCTCTGTCTTCCAGCCAAATTTTATTTTCACTTAGGTTTAATCCGGTATGAGAATAATGAATTCCTAATATTTTACATACATTTCCGGGCCCTATCCCAAAGTTAGCTGATATTTCTGTTTTTAATGTTCTTTTTAACATTTCGGATAAACCATCTTCGGGTTTAATTGCTCTGATTAATACAGCATCAGGAATCCCGGCTATGTTTGTAACAACATTAAATAATGAGTGAATGCCATAACACAAATAAACATAAGCAACTCCTCCTTCAAGATACATAACTTGAGTCCGTTGAGTAAACCGATTATTAAATGAATGGGAAGCCCTGTCTACTATGCCTTTATACGCTTCTGTTTCTGTAATTATTCCGGTTGTTAAAATTCCATTGAAATTAGTACATAAATATTTACCAAGCAACTCTTTAGCAATTTGCACAACATCATCGCGCGTATAAAAGGAAATTGGAAGTTTCATTTTCAGTAAGTTTTCTTCCCCCATTTCAATTTCTGATCCTCATTTTCATAAATTTTACCATAGTCTTTAAGCCATTGAATAGCCTTTAGCATCTTATATTCATCAATTAGCTCAAACATCCCCAGAATTTCCGATTCAGACAAAGCATTTAATTGTAGTACCGGTTTAATTGCACTAATGATATTGTCCATTTCATAATCGCTCAACTCTGTTTTATTGCGATTAATGCACACATCACATTTTCCGCAACGTTTGCTGTCTGTTTCTCCAAAATACTTTAACAATAGCTGATTACGGCAATATTGATTAGTTGTTGTATAATGTATTACCGATTGAAAACGGCGTTCAGCATTTTCTTTTATTTTAAAATAATTTTCCGTTGAAATAGAAATATTTTTTACATCGGTTCTTTCATAATTATAAACTATTTGCGGAAGAGATTTTTGAGGTATATAAACCAACACTTTCATTAAATCAAGCTTCTTCAAAAGTGCAACCACATCATCTTTGGATATTTCAGCACGGTTGGCTAATTCACCTTCACTTATTTTTGTAAAATCGGTAAAAACACCACTATATGAACGTAAAATCAACTTTATAAATTTATCGTATTTTATGTTTTCAACCTGAAAACGATATAATTCATCCTTTTTAAGCAGAAACATAATTTTGGAATATGAATCAAACGAATCCGAAAGAGTTATATAACCTTCTCTTTCAAGAAATTTTAATGAATTAAAAACAATAGCGGACTTGAACTGGTACGTATTTGAGAAAGCATTAAGCTCAAAATCAAATGAAATGTCTTTTCCTCCGCCTACGGCAAGTTGATAATAATTACCCAATGCCTGATAAACATTTTTAATAACTTCTGGCTCAGGATAAGCAAGTTGTAAATTATTCTGAGCATCAATCACATCAGAATTTTCATATAGTAAAATAGCGCTGGCATTCAATTCGTCTCTCCCTGCCCTTCCGGCTTCCTGGAAATAAGCTTCCAGTGATTCTGGTAAATCTAAATGAACGACAACCCTGACATTGGGCTTATCAATACCCATACCAAAGGCATTTGTCGCAACAATAATCCGGTACTGTTCACGCATCCAGGCATTTTGTCTGCGGTCGCGGGTAACTGTATCCAAACCTGCATGGTAGTAGCTTGCTGTGATATTATTTTTTTCGAGAAACTGTGCAATTTCAAAAGTTTTCCGCCGGCTACGGACATAAATGATACCAGAGCCTTTTAATGTATTGAGAATACGTATCAGCCTTCCAAGCTTATCATCTTCTTTAATAACATAATACGTTAGATTTTTCCGGGCAAAACTTATTTGAAAAACATTTTCAGAAGAAAAACTCAATTTTGTCTGAATATCTTTCACTACTTCAAGTGTGGCTGTGGCCGTAACAGCCAAAACCGGAATTTGAGGTAAAAATTTGCGTATTTCTGCAATTTTTAAATACGGTGGGCGAAAATCATACCCCCATTGCGAAATACAATGGGCTTCATCCACAGCAATCAAACAGATTTTTAATTTAGACAAGATGCTACGAAATTTTTCCGTTTCAAGCCTTTCGGGCGAAATATAAAGAAATTTTACATTTCCATAAATACAATTATTAAAAGCAATGTCAATTTCATAATAATTTAATCCCGAATAAATTGCAACAGCTTTTATCCCTTTACGTTTCAGGCTTTCCACCTGATCTTTCATTAGTGAAATTAATGGAGTAATTACCAAACATATTCCTTCCATTGCCAGTGTAGGAACCTGATAACATACTGATTTTCCACCTCCGGTAGGTAGTAATGCCAGTGTATCTTTCCCTTCCATAACAGATCGGATGATTTCTTCCTGCATGGGACGAAAGGTTGAATAACCCCAATATTTTATTAAAATATTCCGGATGGGCATGGCATTTTTTGAATTTTACGAAATTAATAAAAAAATAAGAAACTTTCGATATTCACATCACGAAATATTAAATAGCTATCCGAATATGCATTTGACTATTAAAATTATTTTTAACTCTTAGTTTGACAGATGATTAAATCTCAAACATTCCTGTATTCATCAGGATATATCACTACTCCTGAAACCCCGGATAAGCCATCAGTAACCAATTCCATCGCCATAAAAACATCTTCAGGGACTTCAAAAGGAGCTTTAATATCAAACAGAGATGCGGGTTTAAAACCAAATTTAAGATAATAATCTGGATGCCCAAGAACAATTACAGAATGAAAGCCAGCTTCGGCTGATTTCTTTAATCCAGTCTGTATTAATTGGCTACCAATGCCCATATTTTGAAATTCGGTTAGAACAGAAACGGGTGCCAAGGCAAGTGTTCTGTGTTGTAAAATGCCATTATCAATGCTAACTGGAAAAAATAAAATATGCCCCACGACTTCTCCACCAAACAGGGCAACAATAGATAATTCTTTTATAAAATTTTGATTTTTACGAAGTTTTTCAACCAAAAGTCCTTCATTTTGTTGACCAAATGCAAGATCGTTTACCATCGTAATGGAAAGATAATCGGATTGAGATTCCGAGCGTATTGTAAGGTTCATAATCGTTTTTTTTAGGCTGTAAATATACAAAATGAACAATTAATACCGTTAGCCGTTAAAAATAAAATACTAATTTCAAAACCAAAACCAGAAAATGGAAGTCATCCAGCCAACCGTCAGTAAACGTGTTACTTTGTTTATTACCACACTTACTTCATTTTTTACGCCTTTTATCGGTTCAGCGGTGAATGTTGCATTACCTACCATTGGCAGGGAATTTCAGATGAATGCCGTAACTATTGGTTGGGTGGCAACTTCATATTTACTCACAGCGTCCATGTTTTTGGTTCCTTTCGGAAAACTTGCTGATATTTTAGGACGGAAAAAAATTTATACCTGGGGTATAATTTTATTTGGATTAACATCACTTTTGTCTGCGCTTGCATCCAATGCATTTTTACTTATATTATCAAGGGTTTTACAGGGCATTAGCGCCTCCATGATCTTTGGAACAGGAATAGCTATCCTTACCTCTGTTTTCCCGGCACAGGAACGCGGAAAGGCTTTGGGGATAAATGTAGCGTCCACATATCTTGGCCTATCCATAGGACCTGTTATTGGAGGCTTGTTTACTCATTATCTTGGTTGGCGTTATCTTTTTGTTACGCTTTTCCTTATGAGTTTAACGGTTCTTCCATTTATTTTCTATAAAATGAAATCGGAATGGGCTGATGCAAAAGGCGAAAAATACGATTATCGCGGAGCTGTAATTATTGCAATCGGATTATTTGCACTTATGTATGGATTTACATTATTTCCTTCAATAAATGGTTTAATCTTATTGACTATAGGTGTTGTATGCCTGATTACTTTTTTTTGGTGGGAACAAAAAACAACTTTTCCTATAATGAATGTTTCCCTTTTCAGACATAATACGGTATTTGTTTTTTCAAACCTGGCAGCATTTATTAATTATAGCGCCACTTTTGCCGTAGGATTCCTGCTTAGTCTTTATCTACAGTATATTAAAGAGTTTAACCCCCAACATGCAGGAATGATCATGGTTGCTCAACCGTTAGTTATGGCCTTATTCTCGCCTGTAACGGGACGTATTTCCGATAAAATTGAACCAAGACTTTTAGCTTCCGCCGGCATGGGATTAACCGCTATTGGTTTGATTTTGTTTATTTTTCTTGGATTTCAGACTTCTGTGGTGTACATTATTTCTACGCTTGTGGTTATCGGCTTGGGTTTTGCTTTATTTTCATCACCCAATACCAATGCCGTAATGAGTTCGGTAGAACGGAAAAATTACGGTGTAGCTTCTGCAACACTTGGAACGATGCGGTTAACCGGCCAGGCTATGAGTATGGGAATTGCCATGCTGATTTTTTCATTATTTATTGGGAAAGTAAAAATCAGTCCCGAAAATTATCCTCAATTCCTTTACAGCATTCGGTTTGCCTTCAGTATTTTTTCAATTCTTTGCATCATTGGAATTTTTGCTTCAATGGCAAGAGGAAAGTTACATAAAAACGTAAGTTCTTCGATTTAAGAAGAAACTTCAGAAATGGGCTAATTATATTTGCCTAAAGCCTATTTGCTCAATTTTTTCAAGCCATTTTTCCCGGCGGATTTCGGAAGAGCCTTTGACGGGACCAATTGAAGTAATCTTTACAGGATTAATGCCACAAAACTGAAGAGTTCCTTTTTTAACAGCATTATGCCCAGGTTGTTTGGTAAACAAATGATAGAATAACGGAGGCGCATCCATAGTAACAATAAGCCGGGCAGATTTACCCGAAAGAAGTTTATCCCATCGCCAGGTATTGGCACGATACCGGAAGGCAAACCCCGAAGAGAAAGTTCTGTCGAAAAAACCCTTGAGCAAAGCTGGAAAAGTTGCCCACCACGTAGGATAAACAAACACAAGATGATCGGCCCAACGTATCTTTTCCTGAGCATCAATAAGATCGGGTTCGATTTCTTTTACAGGAATGCCATCAAAACTTATATTGAAATTTAAATCACAAAGCTCTATCCATTGAACTTCAGCACCTGAATGCATAGCGCCTTTTTGGTATGATTCTGCCAAAGAATGACAATAACTGTCCTTTTTTGGATTTGCCTGTATGATCAGAATTTTTTTCATAATAAAAATTTACGGCTGGATGGGACTTACCTTGATATTGTTACTTGCTGTTTCACAAAGCTTTTTTAGTTTTTTCAGGCTATTTTCAAGATCGGGTGTAAGTTTCTGTTTAAAGAATATCCGGGTATACCGGGTAATGGGATTATAACCCAAATCATTTTTATCTATCCATTTTACGATTGTTTTCTCCTGCCCCTGAGAATTGATCATAATTTCACCTTCCGATTTAAACTTTCCATCATTGAGAGATAATTGATAATGAACATATTTATTCGTCTCAAGCTTATCAAGAACCAGTTTGCCTTTACCCTTCATTTCGCTGTCCCACAAATAAGCAGTTCCATTTTCACCATCAAAACCAACAAAAGTGTGTTTCAACGAAGTATCCGAATCGGTTTTCCATGGTATCCATTCAGTCCAAAGCTGGAGATGGCTAATATATTTATATACCAATGCCTTATCGGCAGAAATAATAATACTGCGTTCTATCAAATACGTTTTGGGCAACAGGTAAGAACCTGCAGCTAAAACAGCTATAATTGCAAGAATCCAGGCAATGATGATTCGGAACAGCTTCATACAACCGTTTTATTCAAATTTTATAGGGTCGTTCACTTTGGTTTTTAATAAAGCCAGATCAATAGCTTCAATCATTTCATCAATATAATGGAATTTAATTCCTTTAATATAATCGGATTTAATGTCCTCAATATCTTTCTTATTCTCTTTTGAAAGGATGATATCGGTTATCTGAAATCGCTTGGCTGCTAATATTTTTTCCTTGATACCGCCAACAGGCATTACTTTACCGCGGAGGGTAATTTCGCCGGTCATTGCAATGCTTTTCTTAACTTTTCGCTGGGTGAAAGCGCTTGCTAAAGCCGTAAACATGGTGATACCAGCAGAAGGTCCATCTTTTGGTGTAGCGCCTTCAGGCACATGAATATGGACATTCCATTTTTCAAAAATATCGGGATTTATATCGAGCAAATGAGCATGGGCTTTCAGGTATTCATACGCAATTTCAGCCGATTCCTTCATCACATCACCCAGATTTCCGGTAAGTGTCAGATTTCCTTTACCTTTACTAAGACTAACTTCAATAAACAAGATTTCACCTCCATAAATGGTCCATGCTAAACCGGTAACCACACCGGCAATTTCTCCATTAAGCGAATCTTCATGCTGAAAATGTGAAATCCCCAATATTTCCTTAATATCCTTTTCGGTAAGTTTTTTATTATACTTTTCATCTGAAACGATAAACCGAGCCTGATGACGAATAATTTTTGCAATATTTTTCTCCAGAGCACGGACACCCGATTCGCGGGTATAATCCTGAATTATCTTTTCAATTATATTATCAGTAAATACCAATTGTTTAGGTTTGAGTCCATTTTCCATGAGCTGTTTTGGAACAAGATGCCGACGAGCAATTTCGATTTTCTCTTCAATCAGGTATCCACTCAAATCAATAATTTCCATACGGTCGCAAAGTGCAGGATGTATGGTTGCTAAGGAATTGGCTGTAGCGATAAACATTACTTTTGACAGATCGTACTCAACTTCTAAATAATTATCGTAGAATGTTGAATTTTGTTCCGGGTCGAGGACTTCAAGCAAGGCAGCCGCAGGATCACCGTTGATGTTTGCTCCGATAACTTTATCAATTTCGTCCAAAACGAACACAGGATTCGAGGCTTTGGATTTTTTAATGCTTTGAATAATTCGTCCGGGCATAGCTCCGATATAGGTTTTGCGATGTCCACGAATTTCGGCTTCGTCGCGTAAACCGCCAAGCGACATCCGGATATATTTACGTCCGACGGCACGGGCAATGGATTTACCAAGCGAAGTTTTACCCACTCCAGGAGGTCCTAAAAGGCAGAGAATGGGTGATTTCATATCGCCTTTCAGTTTTATAACAGCAAGATATTCGATAATGCGTTCTTTAACTTTTTCCAATCCATAATGATCTTCATCAAATACCTGCTGAGCATGTTTCAGATCAAAATTATCTTCGGTACCTTCGCCCCAGGGCAAATCAACCAGAGTTTCCAGATAGTTCACCTGCATGGAATATTCCATAGCATAAGGATTCATCCGCTGAAGCTTCACCAATTCTTTATCAAAAATATCGGAAACTTCCTTGGACCATTTTTTATCCTTGGCTTTGGTTTTCATTTCCGTAATTTCCTGTTCATTGTTGCCAAAACCCAACTCATTTTGAATGGTTTTAAGCTGTTGATTCAGAAAATAATCACGTTGCTGTTTGTCAATATCTACCTTAACTTTACTCTGAATCTGATTCTTCAGTTCGAGCATCTGGAGTTCTTTGGTTAAAGCGGCAAGTACTTTATTTGCCCGTTGTTCCATATCGGAGATTTCGAGAAGCATTTGCTTTTCATTGATGTCCGAATTAAGATTGGATGAAATAAAATTAATCAGGAAAACCGGACTTTCAATATTTTTAATAGCGAAGGCCGATTCCGAAGGAACATTGGGGGAATTATTAATGATTTGAATAGACAAGTCCTTGAGAGAAGAAATAAGCGCTTCAAAATTTTTATTCTTTTTCTTTTTTTCATCAGTGCCAAATTGAACGACTTTGGCTTTGAAATAAGGCTCTGTTTGAACAGGCTCCTGAATTTGAAATCTTTTTTTCCCCTGAATAATAGCCGTCGTACTTCCATCGGGCATCTGAAAGGTTTTAAGAATATAAGCTACCGTTCCAACTTTATTCATGTCGTCGAACGTAGGCTCTTCTATTTCTGCATCTTTTTGTGCAACAACGCCTATTATCTTTGAACTCTTGTAATATTCGCGAATAAGATTGATGGATTTATCTCTGCCAACAGTAATCGGAATGACTACGCCGGGAAATAAAACAGTGTTTCGAAGAGGTAAAATAGGAAGTATTTCAGGTACTTCTTCAGCATTCATGATTTCCTCATCCTGTGCGGTAAGTAAAGGAATAAATTCGGCATCACTTTCTACAATTTCAGAAAAATTAAGCATTTCGGATTCTATGAGGTTGTCCATTATTTTTTATTAGATAACAAAATAAATACAAGAATTGTTTATTCCTGACGGAATTGTAGGGTATAATCAAAAATGATGCTAAAAATTTCTTTTTCTATATCGTCCAAATTAATATTTCTTCGTTGATACACTTCAAATGCCACATTAAGAGCCTTTTTAAGGTTATAAGTTGAAAAACCGGAAGTTCCGCCCCACGAAAATGAAGGAATAAAATTACGTGGAAATCCTGCACCAAAAATATTACAACTTACGCCTACCACCGTTCCGGTATTAAACATGGTATTGATGCCACATTTGGAATGATCGCCCATGATTAACCCGCAGAACTGCAATCCTGTATCAATAAAAGTCCTTTCGGGGTAGCACCATAGTTTTATGTTGTCGTAAGTATTTTTCAGGTTGGAATTGTTTGTTCCCGCGCCAAAATTACACCATTCGGCTATGACAGAATTTCCGATAAAGCCATCGTGTGCTTTGTTGGAATATCCGAAGAATACCGAGTTATTGACTTCCCCTCCTATTTTGGAATAAGGACCAATGGTTGTAGCGCCATAAATTTTAGCACCCATTTTTAATGTAGAATGTTCGAGCATAGCAAAAGGACCTCTTACGAGGCAGCCTTCCATAATTTCGGCAGATTTACCGATATATATTGGACCGGCAGAAGCATTCAACGTTGCACCTTCTATTACAGCTCCTTTTTCGATGAACAAATTTCCATTTCCGATGACAGTATTGGTTTTGCTGAGGGGCTGCGATTGCTTTCCTTTAGTCAGAAGCTCAAAATCAGCTTTCAGGGCGACATCGTTTTGATGGAAAATATCCCAGGGATAATAAATTTCCGTGTATGGAATTTCGCATTGAACTTCCGTTTGAGAAAGTTCATCCATCACAAAGGGTTTATCCAAATCATCAAACGTTAACCGCATGGCAATAATCGTTTCGCCTTTAGCAAGCGTCTGGTTGGGTTCCAGCTTGTTGATCGCGTTTACTAATTCTTTGTTCGGACAAATACCTCCATTGATCAAAAGGCTTTCCTTCCCACGGACCAATGGAAATTTTTTACTCAGGTAATCTTCGGTTAGTGTTGAAGTTTTGGAAAGCAAATAGTTTTCCCATTTTTGGCGAATGGTTAAAATGCCAAACCGGATGTCGGCAACCGGGCGGAAATAAGTTAATGGCAGCAAATATTCCCTGCGATTATCATCAAAAAGTATATAGTTCATTCTTTTACCTAAATTAGGGTTATCCGGCAAAATTATGTAAAATATGGGTAAAAAAAAGCCCTTTTTATCAAAGGGCTTCAATAAAAAGAAATTTCTTTTTTAAAACTATTGTTTTGTTTTAAGATCCAAGTGTTTCTGATAACGGCTCTTAAATTTATCAACGCGACCAGCAGTATCTACCAATTTCATCTTCCCGGTATAAAAAGGATGAGAAGTATTTGATATTTCGAGTTTTACCAAAGGATATTCTTTGCCGTCTTCCCAGGTAATCGTTTCTTTAGTCTTAACTGTTGATTTAGTAATAAAAACATAGTCATTAGACATATCTTTAAAAACAACCAGACGATAATCTTTGGGGTGAATGTCTTTTTTCATTGTATTTTGTACTTTAAATTCAGGCTGCAAAAGTATTAAAAATTTATTAATTGCCAAAACTTTATAAAAAATTAATTTGCTTACTTTTGGTTTTGCAAAAATAGAAAAATTTATTGATTAAAATCAAAACTATGATAGACAAAATCAAACATTTAGCAGAAATACACCAGCAATACACTTCCCAAAATCTTTCCAATTTAGTAAAGATTAAGTCGGTAAGTACTTCCGAAAAAGCTGTGGCTGCCGAATTAAAACGTCAGATGGAAGAAGCCGGGTTTGATGAAGTTAAAATTGACGGGCTGGGCAACGTTATCGGGCGGATAGGAAACGGCAAAACCATTATTGCACTCGACGGACACATTGATACGGTAGATTTTGGGAACATGAATAACTGGAACTTCGATCCGCTTTCCGGTGAAATTGAAGACGGTTTCGTAAAAGGACGTGGCTCCGTTGATCAGAAAGGTGGTCCGGCTGCCTTTGTTACCGCAGGAAAAATCATTAAGGAATTGGGTATAGATAAAGATGTTACGGTTTATTTTACCGGAACAGTGATGGAGGAAGACTGCGACGGCTTATGCTGGAAATATATCGTGGAAGAAGATGGCATAGAGCCCAATTTTGTTATAAGCACCGAGCCAACCAATCTTAACATTTATCGCGGACAGCGCGGACGGATGGAGATAGAAATCAGCTTCCGGGGTATTTCATCGCATGGCTCGGCTCCCGAGCGCGGCAAAAACGCCATCTACATGGCCTCAAAAATTTGCCTTGAGCTTGAAAAATTAAACAATAAGCTGAAATTTGACGAATTCTTAGGAAAAGGAAGCCTCACCGTTACCGAATTTGTTTCCGGTAGTCCATCGTTGTGTGCCGTGGCCGATTTTGCCAAAATTCACATCGACCGCCGCCTTACCTGGGGCGAAACCAAAGAATCGGCGGTAGCAGAAATCGAAAATCTTATCACAGACATGGATGCCAAAGTGTCAGTGCTACATTATGAAGAAACAGCATACACTGGCTTGCGCTATGGAATGGAAAAATATTATCCCACCTGGAAAATTGATGAGAATAGCACCATCGTTAAGACGGCTGTTTCGGCCTTTACGGAACTTTTCAATAAAAAACCGTTGATAGATAAATGGACTTTTTCCACCAATGGCGTTACCATCAACGGGTATTATGGCATTCCGGTAATTGGCTTCGGACCTGGAAACGAAGTTTTTGCCCATGCCCCAAACGAAAAAGTGCCCGTCAGCGATCTGGTGGCTGCCTCTGCCTTTTACGCAGCCTTTATTTATAAAGTATCCACATTAAAATGAAAGAAATGCATAACATCAAAGAACTTATTCAGGAAATAAAAGATAAAAAATCGGGTCTCTATCAAAAGGACTTTCTGTTGAGCTGGGAAAAAACGAGGGATGAATTAGATATCATCCTTGATGTTGCCGAAGCATTAAAAATATTACATCAGAATAATATTTCCACGCGGTGTTTCGACTCTGGACTTGCCATATCGCAGTTTCGCGACAACTCCACCCGCACCCGTTTTTCGTTTGCCTCGGCTGCCAATCTTTTAGGACTGGAAGTACAGGATCTGGATGAAGGAAAATCCCAGATTTCGCATGGAGAAACCGTCCGCGAAACAGCTGTGATGATCTCTTTCCTTTCGGAAATCATCGGGATACGCGACGACATGTACCTTGGCGAAGGCAACGCTTATATGCGCGAAGTGGGCAATGCCCTGAACGATGCTTTTGAACAAAAAGTAATAAATCAGCGTCCGGGCATTGTGAATCTGCAATGCGATATTGATCATCCTACCCAGGCCATGGCCGATTTGTTGCATCTGAAAAAGACTTTTGGAAGTCTCGGAAACCTGAAAGGGAAAAAAATTGCAATGACATGGGCTTATTCGCCAAGCTATGGCAAACCACTTTCGGTTCCGCAGGGCATCATCGGCCTGATGACGCGCTTTGGAATGGAGGTGGAATTAGCCTACCCCGAAGGATACCATCTGATCCCCGAAATTACAGAATTAGCCGGAAAACAAGCCGGTAAATCCGGTGGCAGTTTTCACATAAGCCATTCTATGGATGAAGCTTTTAGCAATGCCGACATTGTATATCCCAAAAGCTGGGCTCCTTTCACGGTGATGCAACAACGAACGATCATGCTGAATAATAATGACACCCAGGGATTAAAAGAACTCGAAAAAATCTGTCTCGAAAACAATGCCCAGTTTAAGGATTGGGAATGCACCGAAGAAAAAATGAAGCTTACCCGTAATGGAAATGCATTGTACATGCACTGCCTGCCTGCCGATATTTCCGGAGTTTCGTGTGCACAAGGTGAAGTTTCGTCCAGCGTTTTCGACAAATACCGGACTCCGCTTTACAAACAAGCCGGTTTTAAGCCATTTATTATAGCCGCCATGATGCTTACCAACCGTTTTGAGAATCCGGCAGCCCTGTTGGAAGACATGCTTGATGACAAGACGGCAAGAAAGTATATGTTTTAACGAATATCTTTTAACGCTGACAGGTCAGCCTGATGGCTGACGCTGTCAGGTTCGGTGGTGAGCAAGGCATTTTTTCGTCAGGAGCTGGCGATTGGATTACGTTTTTAAAAAAAATTAACTCGTTGAATTACATTTCGTCCTTATTTTTACGTAATTTTGACATCATAAATATAAAGAACTACGGTTTAATAATAGCCTGACGATGCCGGTTTTTAATACCGGAAAACATTAAAATAATCTAAAAAAAATTAGCCATGCTTTTTTTCGATCAGTCCAGCTTGTTGGGAATAACGCTTCACAAAGTGGGAAGCAAAGTTGAAGATGAAGGTATTCAGTTTTCAAAATCAGAACTCCGGACAAACGACAGCCTCAACAACGTATTGCTAAACTACTTTCTTTCTCCTTTCAAATCCGATGAATTCTACCATCTGTATCACGACAGCGATATAAAATACAATGAGGTATATGGTTTCGTTTCGGAAATATTCGACAATCCCCGCTCCCTTTACGAACAGTCGGTAAATCTTGCCAAACATCTTTACGAACAAAGTGTACATCCCAAAATCAAGAGCGGAGAGTTTTATACCGTCTATTTCAAAGATTGCATCATCGATAACAATACCGTTGATGCGGTAGGTTTATTTAAATCTGAAAATAAAGATACTTTTTTAAAGATATATCCATCCGTTGATGGGTTTGACATAGAAAGTGAAAAAGGAATAAATATCAACAAACTCGACAAGGGATGCCTGATATTTAATATGGAACGTGAGAATGGTTATGTGGTCGCCGTGGTAGATAATTCGAGTAAAGGAACGGAGGCTCAATACTGGATGGATGACTTTCTGCATGTGCTTCAACGCAAGGATGAGTACTACAATACGCACAATGTGCTTTCGCTATGCAAAAATTTTGTAACCAAAGGTCTACCTCAACAATTTGACGTCTCCAAAGCCGATCAGATAGATTTTCTGAACAAATCGGTAAAGTTTTTTAAGGAAAAAGATAGTTTCGAAATGGACGAATTTGCCAATGAAGTCATCGTTCAGCCCGATGTGATAGAAAGTTTCAACAAATACAGGAGCGACTATCAGAGAGAACACGATATAGATTTCGCCGACAACTTTGCTATTTCAGAAACAGCCGTTAAAAAACAGGCCAGGGTATTTAAAAGTGTGATCAAACTGGATAAAAATTTCCATATCTATATTCATGGCAACCGCGAACTTATTGAACAAGGGATAGACGAAAAAGGAAGAAAATTTTATAAAATCTATTATCAGGAAGAAAGCTGAAATATTTTAACACACCGGTTAAAAATCGAGCGAGCTAATAATCTTTTTCAATGTATCGGCAGAATGTCTGAATTGCTCTTGTTCCTTGTCCGACAGTTCCAGTTTCAGGTATTGTTCCACACCGTTATTATTAACACATGAAGGTATGCTTATACACACATCACTTACTCCGTAATAGTCGGTGATTAGTGAAGATACCGGTAAAATAGAATTCTCACTTCTCAAAATTGAACGTGTAATTTTAAGCAAAGCTAAAGCTATAGAATAATTGGTTGCCCCTTTGGCTTCAATGATACTATGTGCAGAATTTTTAACGCTCTCAAATATTTCCGATAATTCATTTTTGGCATTGCTAAGCCCGGCATAAACGGAACAATACATTTCGATATCCATCCCCGCAATAGTGGCATTACTCCACACAGGCAGTTCGGTATCCCCATGTTCACCAATAATGTATGCATGAACATTGTTTGGATCCACTTTGCAATATTCGCTTATCATGTATTTTAGCCTTGCCGTATCCAAAACCGTCCCGGAACCAATCACCTGGTTTGCAGGGAAGCCTGATAATTTCAGGGTAACGTAGGTCAGAATATCCACAGGGTTGGTTACGACTAAAAGGATAGCGTTTGATGCATATTTTGCAATGGCAGGAATAATATCTTTAAAGATCGTAACATTTTCTTCCGCCAGATTTATTCTGGTTTGTCCCGGTTTGCGGTTGGCGCCTGCCGTGATAACTACAATATCTGCGCCTTCGCAACCTTCAAATCCGGCGGCATAAATTTTTGTAGGATGGGTTAAACTTAATCCATGATTTAAATCGAGGCATTCGCCTTTAGCGAGTAATTCATTTTTGTCTACCAAAACGATTTCTCTGGCTAATCCGCTTATCATTAACGAAAAGGCAAAGGCACTTCCTACGTTTCCCGCACCAATGATCGCAATTTTAGGTTTTAATGTTTCCATAATTTTTCTGGTTAATGAGTTTTCCGGTTTAATTTTTAACAAAACTGATTAAGAATAGAGTAATAACACCTTTAGCGTCATTTTGTTTATTCTATCCGTAAATAATTTGTTTTTTAAGGTCGGATGGAACTCGCTGTGAATTTTCATCCGTGTTTGCGTTTAGCGAACATGCTCGTTTCATTAAATGATTATCTGATATCTTACTATTTCTCCGAGAACCGCAAAGTCTGCCTTGTTGAAAAATATAACGGTATCCAGCACAGTGGAAGCCTTCAGTCGCGTGACAAATTGTTTCCAGCACAGTGGGAACCTTCAGTCGCGTGACAAATTGTTTCCAGCATAGTGGGAACCTTCAGTCGCGTGACAAACGGGAGTTACCACAGTAGTAATCATCAGTCGCGTGACAAACGGGAGCTACCACAGTAGCAGTCGTCAGTCGCGTGACAAACGGGTGCTACCACAGTAGCAGTCGTCAGTCGCGTGACAAACGGGTGCTACCACAGTAGCAGTCGTCAGTCGCGTGACAAACGGGTGCTATCACAGTAGCAGTCGTCAGTCGCGTGACGAACGGGTGCTACCACAGTAGCAGTCGTCAGTCGCGTGACAAACGGGTGCTACCACAGTGCACGATTGATATTCAGGCACAAAGCCTTTTTACCGATTGTATTCCGGGTTAGGAAACAGAAAACAGGTAATCGATACTAAAAGATATCGCAGCACAAAATTATAACAGGGGTTCTTCCAACAATCATATTATCAAAAATACTGATTACCTTTGTCATTTCAATCTTGTTGCATTTGTTACTTGATTTTAAACATTAAAAAAACTGATGACAGAAGACATTAAGAAAAGTCACGAAGAAATTATCCAGGAGTCGCACGAGCGAAGCAAGGAGTTTGGCGTGGAAAAATCGAGGGTATTTCCCAAAAAGGTTCTTTCGGAAGACGAGCTTCGGCGGTTGCTGTATCAAAATAAGGAATTGATGGATATTGCCACTCCGTTTCTGGAAGAGCTTTCCGATTTTCTGAAGGGCACCGGCTACATCTTAGTGCTTACCGACCACGAAGGTTGCATTCTTCGGGTAATGGGCGACAAAAAAACCATCAGCGAAGCGGAGTTTCTCAACATGGTGATGGGTGCTTACATGTCGGAAAACAGCATCGGCACCAATGCCATGGGCACTGCCATCAGCGAAAATGCTCCTGTTCAGGTTACCGCCGACGAACATTTTGTTTCGGCTTACCATCGCTGGACCTGTTCGGCGGCTCCCATCCACGATACGGAAGGCAAAATCATCGGTACCATTAACCTCACCGGCGACAGCCAGTTAATGCACCCGCATAGCCTCGGGCTGGTGGTGGCAGCAGTCAGTGCCATCGAAAACCATATTGAGAACATTGAAATTCAAAAGCAGTTGTTCGATTCCAACATGTATGCTTTTGCCATGATGAACAATCTGTCGTACGGAGCTTTTGCCATTGATCTGAACGACGATATCCACTGGGTAAATGATACCGCCTGCCGCACTTTAAATATCCGGCGGTTAAATCTCATAAATCAGCCTATCAATAACTTTTTTAAAGACTGGCCCAAGGTAAAAAAATCGGTGATCCAGGAAATTCCATACATTGATGAAGAAGGACAGTTCCAGATAGAAAACCTGGATGAAAAATTTTTGTTAAACGCTCTTCCTATCAAAACCAAGGAAAACGAACTGCTTGGCTTTTTGCTTACTTTCCGTGAATTAAGCCGGATGATTAAACTGGTAAATAAATACACCGGCAGCAGGGCAAGGTTTACCTTTGCCGATATTACCGAGAACAGTAAAGCCATAAAATCGCTGGTAAAAAATGCTAAAATGGTAGCAAACAGTCCTTCCACCATTTTGATTACCGGCGAAAGTGGCACCGGCAAGGAGGTCTTCGCCCAGGCTATCCATAATGCCAGCGAACGGAAAGATTCCGGTTTTGTGGCATTGAATTGTGGCGCCATTACGGCAACTCTTATCGAAAGTGAATTATTTGGCTACGATGACGGTGCTTTTACCGGTGCAAAAAAAGGCGGCAATCCCGGCAAATTTGAGCTGGCACACAAAGGCACACTTTTCCTCGACGAGATTGGTGAAATGCCACCCGACATGCAGATCCGGTTGCTGCGGGCTTTGCAGGAAGGTTCCATTACCCGTATTGGTTCCAACAAAGCCATTGACGTAGATGTTCGCATCATTGCCGCCACCAACAAAAATCTGGAGGAAGAGGTAAAACAGGGACGATTCCGCCTCGATCTGTTTTACCGGTTAAACATCATACATCTGCACGTTCCGCCTTTGCGGGAAAGAAAAGAAGATATTTTGCCTTTTCTAAGGTTCTTTATCCGGCGAAAAGCCAACCGATTAAAGATGAATATTCCGGATATTCCTAAAGAGATTATTGACAGGGTTGTGGCTTATCAATGGCCAGGCAATGTGCGCGAATTGGAAAACTTTGCCGAAAAACTTATCCTGCTTCAGGGAAAACTTACGCCGGAAATGATGGATGAAGAATTCCGTACCGTTTTGGAAAATAAAAATACGGTGCAGGAACCAATAGAAAACGCAATTCCGGCTTTGCCTGCAATATTTATTCCAAAATCGATTGAAGAAGCGGAAAAAGAAATCATTGAAAAAACGCTGCAACATTTCCAAAATAACATGAGCCAGTCGGCAAAATCTTTGGCTATCAGCCGGAATACTCTTTATCTGAAAGCCAAAAAATACGGCATCACCATGTAGTGTCTTCTTTTAATACACTGTCCCATTTTTCTACAATTTAAAAACTCTTAAGTGTCATTTTTTATGACACTTTTTTTATTTGCAAAAATGGGTAAATCTATAATTTAATAAATATCAGTATTATAATAATCGTGGCACGCCGGTTGAAATAGGAAAGGCACAAGAAAAATAATTTATTAACTAAAAATAAGGAGATTTAATTATGTCACGTTTCACATTGCCCCGCGATCTGTATTTTGGCCAGAATTCATTAGAAGTATTAAAAACCATTAAAGGTAAAAAAGCTGTAATCGTAGTTGGTGGCGGTTCGATGAAAAAATTTGGGTTCCTGCAAAAGGCAGAAAGCTATTTAAAAGAAGCAGGAATGGAAGTTAAAATTATTGAAGGCGTAGAACCCGACCCTTCGGTAGAAACAGTAATGAAAGGCGCCGAACTGATGCGTCAGTTCCAGCCCGACTGGATAGTAGCCATGGGCGGCGGTTCGCCTATTGATGCTGCCAAGGGAATGTGGATTTTTTACGAACATCCCGAAGCTACCTTCGAAGAAGTGGCAAAACCATTCAATATTCCGCAGTTGCGTAATAAAGCCCGCTTTGTAGCCATCCCATCCACTTCCGGTACCGCTACCGAAGTAACGGCTTTCTCGGTTATTACCGATTACAGCACTGAAATCAAATACCCTCTGGCCGATTATGAAATTACCCCCGACATCGCCATTGTTGATCCTGAACTGGCATACACCATGCCTCCTGTCCTCACCGCTCACACCGGAATGGACGCCATCACCCACGCTACCGAAGCTTATGTTGCCTGCAACCGCAGCGACTTCAGCGATCCTCTGGCTCTGAAAGCCATCCAGATGATAAAGGATAACCTGGTGAAATCTTTCCACGGCGACAAAGAAGCCCGCGACAAAATGCACATTGCCCAGTGCCTTGCTGGTATGGCTTTTTCCAATGCCCTGCTTGGTATCGTTCACAGTCTGGCTCACAAAACCGGAGCCATTTTCCACATTCCTCACGGATGCGCCAACGCCATTTATCTGCCTTACGTAATGGACTACAACCGCAAAGTGGTGGCTGAACGTTTTGCAGAAATCGCCCGCTTCATCGGACTGGAAGGCAAAACTACCGACGAACTGGTGGATGCTTACCGTGCTTTCATTATTGATATGAATCATCAACTGAACATCCCCTGCTCACTAAAAGAATATGGTGTAAAAGAAGCTGATTTCAAAGCCAACCTGGATCGTATTGCCAACAATGCAGTTCTGGATGCCTGCACCGGTAGCAACCCAAGGGAAACCGGAGTGGAAGACTTTAAAAACATTCTTACCGCCATTTATTATGGAAACAAAATAGATTTCTAAAAGATATCTCCCGCGGAAACGAGGATGAAAGGCATTATGGGAAACCAATTGAATTTCATCCTCTTTCTTTTTAAAAAAAATGTACCATGTTAAAAAAAACAGAAATAACGATTTGCCTTGGCAGTTCCTGCTTCTCCAGAGGAAACAACAAAAACCTTGAAATTATTAAGGATTACATCTCCGAAAATAATCTGAAGGACAAAGTGGACTTCAGGGGACATTTGTGCGCCGAAATGTGCAACAAAGGCCCAGTGGTTAAAATCAATGGAAAAATATACTTCGACATCAACCGGGATAATATTATCTCTATCCTCGACAGCTACTTCAAGAAAAATCAAGAATAATTTCCTATTTTTTTTCAAAAAAGCCGACAGGCATTCTATCGTTCAACTCAATAATAAAACAATGATAAAACCGGTTATTTACACCGAAAAGAATGATTGCCAGGACTGCTATAAGTGTATCAAACAATGTCCTGTAAAATCCATAAAAATTGAAGAGAACAGCGCTTCGGTAATCAATGATTTTTGTGTTTATTGTGGAAAATGTATCAAAAGCTGCCCGGTAAAAGCAAAAAAGTACCGCGAGGATTTCCGTAAAGTACAATGGTTTATTGATTCTGGCGAAAAAGTGGTGGCATGTGTTGCGCCTTCTTTTATCGCTGATTTCCCGCAATGGAATCCCGAAAAGTTTTTAGCTATACTCCATGCGCTTGGCTTTACCTGGGTATCCGAAATAGCCATCGGAGCAGAAATGGTAGCTGAGGAATCGTTGAAATGGCTGAACCGGCAACCCGACGGAATGTACATCTCCTCTTGTTGTCCTTCGGTGGTAAACCTTATCGGGATTTATCATCCCGAACTGCTGAAAAATCTGGTCCCGGTATATTCGCCCATGGTAGCTCATGCAAAAAGGATTAAACAAACGTTTGGCAATGATGTAAAAACTGTTTTTATCGGACCATGCATTGCCAAAAAAGAAGAATCAGATCAGTATGAAGAATACTTAGATGCAGCCATCACTTTCCAGGAACTGGATCAGTGGATCAATGAAGAAAAAATAGACATTCCCGGATTACCGGTAGTCCCGGATGATTTCGTCGTAGGAAAAGCAAACCGTGGCAACCTGTTCCCGGTGGAAGGAGGAATGATTAGCACGATGGATCGGAAAGCTCCGCTAACCGATTTACAGAGGATGACTTTTTCGGGCATCGAAAACATCAAGGAAATCCTTTCTGAAATGGAAATATCGCAGCCGGTAGGGAAACTCTTCCTGGAACTTTTGCTTTGCGAAGGCGGTTGTATCAAAGGTCCCGGTTCGGCAAATCCTGGCGGGTTGGCAAGCAAGAGACGTTTCCTGATCCAAAGTGTACAGCAAAATTCCGCAAGTAATTATTCCATAAAACCCCTTCCCGACGTTGCGGTGGACATCTCAAAGGATTATACCGTTTTCCGCCCGGTGATACGTTGCATCCATCCCGAAAAGGACATACAGGATGTGCTTAATTCCATGGGAAAATGGACGGAAAAAGAAGAATTAAACTGCTCGGGCTGCGGCTACGACAATTGCCGGGAATTTGCCAAAGCGCTGCTCGACGGAAAAGCGGAACGGACAATGTGTATTTCGTATATGCGTAAGATTGCGCAGAATAAAGCCTCGGTATTGCTGCAAAAAATACCTTCCGGCGTAGTGATGGTGGACGAAAACCTGAAGATTATTGATTGCAACCGTCAGTTTGCCGAATTGCTGGGAAAGGAAACAGTGATGATTTTCGACAGCAATCCCGGAATGGCCGGCGCCGACCTCCGCAAACTGGTTTCTTTCCATAAACTGTTCTCCTCACTGCTCCTTTCCGGGGAAGAAAAAACGGAAAATGATATCCGTGAAGGAGATAATTACTACCACGTATCGGTAGTAAACATTCAAAACTATAAAATTGCCTGCGGCATCATCCAGAACCTGCGAAATCCGGAAATTCAGAAAGAAGTCTTTGCACAACGAATCAATGAAGTGGTTCGTCAGAACATGGAAGCCGTACAACGTATTGCCTATCTGCTGGGTGAAAACGCTTCGTTTACCGAAGCCACACTGAACTCCATCACCGATTCACTGGGACAGTCTGCCAGCATTGAATCAAATACCAAATAATCATGGAACCTTTTGGAGTTACCGATACGGTGTTTATTGAGATTGGATGCAGCCAGGAAAACAAAGCGGGTAATTTTGTGTGCGGCGATACTTTCCTTTCACACAAAAATAAAAACAACAGCGCTTACCTATCGGTGCTTTCCGACGGACTGGGAAGTGGTATCAAAGCCAATGTGCTTAGCACAATGACGGCTTCCATGGCTATGAACTTCCTGCAACAAAACGAACCCATCGTCCGTTCGGCTATTTCAATTCTGAATACCCTGCCAATGGACAGCGTCAGGAATGTTTCCTACGCCACCTTTTCTCTCGCAAGTATTGATAATGATGGTGAAACCACCATTGTGGAATTCGATAATCCTTCTTTTCTGCTTTTCCGCGAAAGAACAAACATCAAACCACAAAAGGAAAAGATTTTGCTGCCTGATTCGCCAGACCACCGCGAAATACGCATTTCCAAACTGAAACTTTTTAAAGGCGACAGGATAATACTCTTTAGCGATGGGGTAAACCAGTCTGGCATCGGAAGAAATGAATATCCTTTTGGCTGGGATAACGACGGAGTGGAAGAATTTGTACAAGCTCAGATTGATGCTCATCCGGATATTTCGGCACACGACCTGGCAAAATGTATTATCAGGCAGGCCATAAAAAACGATCGCTTTATTCCCAAAGACGATATCAGTTGTGCCGTGATTTATCTCCGCGATCCACGCAGACTTTTGATTTGTTCCGGGCCTCCGTTTAATAACGAAAAAGATGAGTTCCTTGCCAGCACAGTGGATAATTACCTTGGCAAAACCATTATTTGCGGAGGAACCACTTCCCAGATCATTGCACGGGAACTGCACCGCCAAATTCAGATTGATCTGGATATCCCGGTAGGCGACCTGCCACCTTCGGCAAAAATAAAGGGAGTAAATCTGGTTACCGAAGGCATTCTTACCCTTGGAGCTGTAGCTGAGATACTTGAAAACAGTCATTCGCTTGATTCACTACCTGATAATTCTGCCGGAAATATCGTTAAACGGATACGCGAATCAGATATGATTGATCTGATAGTAGGAACCCGGATCAACGAAGCCCATCAGGATCCTAGTCTTCCGGTGGAACTCGAAATAAGAAGAAATGTTATTAAAAAAATTGCATTCCTGTTGGAAGATAAATATTTGAAAAAAGTACGGTTACAATTTATTTAAACAATCAGTTATGGATCAGAAAATAAAAGTCAAAATATGCGTAGGCACCTACTGCCACGTGATGGGCGGATACAAGCTACGCGAACTCCGGCAGCAGTTGCCGGAAGCTTTGCAGGACAAGGTAAAAGTGGAAGCTTCTGTTTGTTTGGGATGCAGCACTTTAAAAGAAAAGCCTCAGCCTCCGTATGCCGAAATCAACGGAAAACTGATGCCCGATGCTTCGCTGGAGAAAATAATTGAAGAACTTCAAAAAATCGTCTGAAGGCTCTTTGAAATCCTTTCAAAACTTACGGAACTGACTAATTCTTTGTATAATCCTTAGTGCACTTTGTGGTAAAATTTAAAGAGATAAAACCATAAAGATCACAAAAAACATAAAGATGAATAAAGTCAACTCCAGATTAACAACTTGAAATATTGAAATCATGGCTTTTGTAAATAATACAATGATCATACGCAGGGAATTGCTTACCCGCATAGCTGCGTTGGTCAACGAAGGAAAGATAGAACAGGAAATAGACCGCATACCGCTTTTGATGAGTAAAATTCCATCGCAGGCAACCGACCGTTGCTGCAAGCATAAACTCCGTGCGGTGGCAAAATATAAAATTATGGGTCTGCTTGGCTATGGCATCGAAGAAGAAACCGACGAACTGATGCCGCTGAAAGATTATTACGACCTGTCGGTGAACCAGGAGATTTCCTCCCCGCGCATCCTTACCGTGGTGGATGAAGCCTGCACCTCCTGCGTGAAAACAAATTATGTGGTTACCAACCTGTGCAAAGGTTGTATTGCCCAGCCCTGTCTGCTGAATTGCCCGAAGAAAGCCGTTTTTCGCCATAGCAACGGAAAAGCCGAGATCGACCCGGAAAAATGTGTGAGTTGTGGCCTTTGCAAAGAACTTTGTCCTTACCATGCTATCATTTACATGCCCGTTCCCTGCGAAGAGTCCTGCCCGGCTGGCGCCATTCATAAGGACAATTCCGGAAGGGAAGTGATCAACGAAGAGAAATGTATCCTTTGCGGAAAATGTGTAAATGCCTGCCCTTTTGGTTCCATCATGGAGCATTCACAATTGTTCGGAGTGATGAAGGAACTGAAAAAAGGAACAAAGATGGTAGCCTTGCCGGCGCCTTCCGTGTCGGGACAGTTTTCGTGCAAGGACATTGAGATTTTCGGAGCCCTGACTGCCCTGGGTTTCGACCAGATTATCGAAGTATCGCAGGGCGCTACACTTACTGCCAATGCCGAAGCCAAAGAACTGGATCATGAATTGCAGGAAGGAAATGCCTTTCTGTCCAATTCCTGCTGCCCGGCATGGGTGGAAGCTGCCCACAAGATCATTCCCGAAATGGCCCCTTTTATCTCTTCCACTCCTACCCCACTTGCTTATGCGGCACGCTTAGCCAAAGAAAAATGGTCCGATCATAAAACCGTTTTTATCGGTCCCTGTATTGCCAAACGTCAGGAAGGAAAAAACAACCTGGATGTGGATTATGTGTTGACTTTCGAAGAATTGGGTTGCTGGATGGATGGGTGGGGCATTGAACCCGAGAAGGAATTCACCTGGGGAAGTTCCACGTATATTCCTCCTGCATCCAAAGGGTTTGCCGTTTGCGGAGGCGTGGCCTGTGCCGTAAAAACACTGAGACCGGAAACTACCACTGCCGCTTACGACGGTCTGGACAAGAAAACCATTGCATTGCTAAAATCCTTTGCCTTAAAGAAATCAGCACCGGCAGAATTTATCGAAGTGATGAGTTGCAAAGGGGTTGTATTGCCGGACCCAGCGCTCATCAATATCCTAAAGATGCACTAAAGATTTTTGAAAATAAAAAAGAAGGATAATAAGATGTCAGAATCTCTTCCTCTGACGACCTCTTTTCCCCTGACCCCACCCATCCAATAACTACCTTAAATATAGGGTTATATCGCCCTCCCCTCACGAAGGGAAGGATGGGGTGGAATCCAAAAAACCACTCAGATAACCATTTTTACATTAAATTAAAATAGCTGATCCTTTTCCTCAGACAACCTCTTTTCCCTTGACCCCACCCATCCAATAACTACCTTAAATATAGGTTTATAACGCCCTCCCCTCACGAGGGGAGGGATGGGGTGGGGTCCAAAAAACCACTCAGATAACCATTTTTATATCAAATTAAAATAGCTGATTTTCTTCCTCAGACATCTAAATCGCTGCCTCAGACAACTGAATCTCTTCCTCAGACAACTGAATCTCGTCCTCAGACATCTGAGTTGCTTCCTCAGATATCTGAACCACTTCCTCAGACATCTGAATCACTTCCTCAGACGTCTGACTCTCTTCCTCACTCGTCCTTTTTCAAAATTTGACCACAAAATGGGGCATTTTTACCGGTTAAATGATACTAAGGACGAATGATTGACCGACTCAGACGACAAATATCCTTCCTCAGACATCTGAATCTCTTCCTCAGACAACTGAATCGCTTCCTCAGATATCTGAACCACTTCCTCAGACAACTGAACCACTTCCTCAGACAACTAAACCTCTTCCTCAGACGTCTGACTCTCTTCCTCACTCGTCCTTTTTCAAAATTTGACCACAAAATGGGGCATTTTTACCGGTTAAATGATACCAAGGACGAATGATTGACCGACTCAGACGACAAATATCCTTCCTCAGACATCTGAATCTCGTCCTCAAACATCTGAGTTGCTTCCTCAGATAACTGAATCGCTTCCTCAGACAACTGAACTGCTTCCTCAGACATCTGAATCACTGTCTCAGACAACTGAATCTCTTCCTCAGATATCTGAATCGCTTCCTCAGACATCTGAGTTGCTTCCTCAGATAACTGAACTGCTGCCTCAGACATCTGAATTGCTTCCTCAGACATCTGAACCTCTTCCTCAGATGACTGACTCTCTTCCTCACTCGTCCTTTTTTTAGTATTTGACCAGAAAATAAATTATTTTTATCCGTGATATACCAATGAAAATGTGTGATTTGCTAATTCAGGCATCAAATGTTAAGGTACAATTATTTGATTTATAAATTCATACGTCAAAATAAAAAAATCTGACATGTAACTTGCTTATTTACTGATAATTTTAAGAAAATAAGAAAAAATATCATCTTTTTTTTGCTTTTGAGTAAAAATTTTTTATACAAAATCAGAAATTGCATTTTTTTGTTGTATATTTGCTTTCATATTAATCCTAAAAACACTTCGTTATGTCAAAAAAAACAGTAAATGTTGATCTTTATCTGCGACAGGCCGACAAAATGGTAGGTTTAGGTAAGCGGATCAGTGAAAAAAATGCCGAATTAGGGGATGATAGTCCTTTAAAAGGTTCTAAAAAATTGGATACACTTCAAACAGCCGTAAACAGCGCTGAAGCTAAACGCAAAGAAGCAACACAACTACGCAGAACCAGCGAAAAGCTGATGCAGGAATCGGAAAATCTTTTGGGTTATGCCGAAGGACAGACCGCCGAAACACCCGGAACGGTGTATAATTTATTAACTTCTATTCGTAATATTCTTTTAGAAACCTATCGTGGCAACGAAGAAGCCCTTCAGGAATGGGGTTTTGATGTAGTTGTTGGAACAGCTAAGAGCCCGGTACGTAAGAAAGAATAATAGCAAAATTCCAGAGGCATCATAATCAGCCCTGTCAAAGAATTAAAAACCATGACAGGGTATTTTTTTTAAAATAAGATCAACCAATCCAGATATCTGAGATTTTGCTATTTTTGTAATACAAATTAAATTAAAATTTTAAAATAAAACATCATGATCAGATTATTCAGGGTAATAGCATTATCTTTTATTCTTATTTCCTGCAGCACAGCCTATAAGCCTGCAAATTCATCTGCTTTTCAGAACAGACGTCCTGATATTTCCAAAGTTATTTATGAAGGTGGAAATGGAAAATCAATAGATAATTGCATTATCATTAAAAATGCAGGAAATGAAACCAATGGCGTTGCTTCAGAATATGCATACGTATCAAAAATTCACGGGCAAATGCATACCAACTGGGAACTTATTACACAAAGCTTACAAACAAATAATAACCGGGAGTATGATGTTTTGAATATTCAGACATTACCTCAAAAAGAAAAGATATCCTATTATTTCGACATTACCGATTTTTATGGGAAATTTTAAAACGAATAGTTTACCCTAAAGGTGAATGCATTTTTTTCATTGTTAACAAATTTCTCCGGCGAAAACTTATACATCATATCCAGGCTTAAATGAGTTTTAGGGATTTTAACAGAAACCCCCGGAGCACCATAGAATGTAAATAAATCCTTATCCCATGATTTTGCTTCCAGACCAGTGGTATTTTTCTTCACATCATAATTTTTGGTCATGTAATAGCCGTTCAGTTCAGCAAAAGGCTGAATCCAGAATTTCCGGTAGAAACAGTATCTGCCAAAAACACCATACTGCATCACATGATAATTAAATTTGAAATTGGAAGTAGACTCAGATTCGTAAAACCCGGATATTTCCGGCCCTGCCGAAATGCCGTTTTTAAAATTATAGGCATACCGTAAAGCATATACGTACTTCGTCCTGTCACCGGTAAAAAAGTCGTTATCCAGGTAAGGATTAAACTGTATGCCTATCGTATTTTTATACGATGGAATGGTTGTGCTGTTACCCGGTTGGGCACTTATTTTATTGCACAACGGCAATAAAAACACAGCTAATAGTAACATTGTTTGTTGAATACTTTTGATAAACATTGGGATTAATATTAATTTATTGAACTAAGGAATATTTGGTTTCTGCGATATCATTATTTTTCAAAAGAGCTGATTGAAACTTGTATCTTTCATAAGAAAGCTTTTACCAATCGTCTCTTATTTTTAAAGGAAACGAAGCAACGACATATTTATTTCGATCAAGTATTAAGACCGTTGCAAAATAAAGCGAGAGTGAATTTTCTTGTTTTTTTACTGAAGATATTTAGTTTTATACCATTAAAATGTTTTTTTTGCCGTTTTTTATTCTCCTTATCTCTATAATATTGCTGTAAATGAGGAATTTTCTCCTCATTTTTAGCATTGGGACATAATGATCCCAGGTGAACGGTATAAGTTGTATGCAATAGCTTCCATCAGATGTTGGGTATGCATTTTTGACAACCCCACATAACGGGCTACTCCTCCACCAAACCATCGTTTTATTGACCCAAATGTCCGTTCTACTTTATACCGGGTTTTACTCACTATTTTGTTGAATTGTATTTCTCTTTCTGTTAACTTTCTATTTTTGGCTGCTTTATTCATTATATGATTACGAAGTCGTTTCTGCTGTAATATTGTATCGTTCTTTTTACTTTTATATCCTTTGTCTGCTTTTACCCAAGTCCTTTCCGTTAATTCACATGTATCCAATACCTGCTCCAAATTGCTTATTTCATTCACATTAGCCGAGGTGGTAAGTACTCCCAAGATTAACCCATTGACATCAGTAATCGTATGTTTTTTATATCCAAACCGGAGCTTCCCGGCTTTTTTTACCCATCTGCCTTCGGAATCAACTCCTGGCTGGGTCTTCTTTATCAATTTAAATTGTGAGGCTTCTTTTTCTCTTTCTTCCTCCTTTGGCTCTTGCTGACGATCTTCTACTATTTCATATTCCGTTTTCCCCTTTGGCTTTCTTGGACTATCGGTAATACTCGCATCTACAATGACTCCTCCCTTAACCAGTATTTTCTTTTTCTCTAATTGTTTATTCATCGCTTTGAATAATTTTTCGTACACATTCTTTTGGGTAAGTTCGGTACGAAAACGACTGATAACACTATGATCGGGACATTTGTCATCTATACTTAATCCTACAAAACGACTGAAGGATATTCTGTCATTTACCTGGTCTTCTACTTCATAATCACTCAAATTATACCAGGTCTCCAAAAGACATATTTTAAAAAGTAATAGCCCTTCATAAGCCGGACGTCCACTTACACTTTCTCCTTTTTGATAGTGCTTATTGATAATATTGGAAATAAGTCGCCAATCGATCAATGTATTTACCTGATCAAAAAATTCTGTCTTTACTTTCCTTCTTTCTGCTGCTAAATCAGCAAAGCCTATGTGTTTCTCATTTTTCATGCTACAAATATAACAAATTCATTGTTATAAATAACACTAATCTAATATTTTATACGCATTTTTGCCTTGCAATGGTCTTGTATTCTTATTTTTATATTATTTTTTTAAATTGACTTTAACCCATTAATTTTTAAAATAAAATGCAATTTAAAATTGGTATTCAATCTATATAATATAGCAAAAGCAGGAAAGCCACTTGAACTTCCAGAAACCATAATCTTTTGGTTACTGAAAAAGAGCTTTCCTGCTTTATATGAGAAAATTTATAAGCTAATGGATAGTTCTGGTTTTAAAATCCAAATTTTATTCCCTGTGCCAAGGGAAGTTCCTGTCCATAGTTGATGGTATTGGTCTGACGGCGCATATACAGTTTCCACGAGTCGGAACCCGATTCGCGTCCGCCACCGGTTTCTTTTTCACCACCAAAAGCGCCACCTATTTCAGCGCCGGAAGTCCCGATGTTGACGTTGGCAATTCCACAATCCGAACCTGCTTCCGAAAGGAATTTCTCCGATTCGATAAGATTCTGGGTAAAGATGGAAGAGGAAAGCCCTTGCGGAACAGCATTGTTTAATGCGATGGCTTCTTCGATAGTACGGTATTTTATCAGATAAAGGATAGGCGCAAAAGTTTCCTGCTGCACCGTTTCGTAATGATTTTCGGCTTCCACTAAGGCGGGAATCACGTAATTATCCGAAGCATACTTTTCACCTTTCAGCGTTTGTCCGCCAAACAGTATTTTTCCACCTTCTTTCTTAACCTGAGCAAGGGCATTGGTAAATTGTTTTACCGCCTTTTCGTCTATCATAGGACCGACCAGGGTACCATCTTCCAATGGATTGCCAATATGTTCCGACACACTTTGGTAGGCGGTGAGAAGAGTTTCTTTCACCTGTTCATAAATGCTTTCGTGAATGATGATACGACGGGTAGAGGTACAACGTTGTCCGCAGGTTCCTACGGCACCAAATACCACCGACTTGATAGCCATTTCAAGATTAGCACTTTCGGAAATGATTACGGCATTGTTTCCGCCAAGTTCCATGATGGTACGGCCCAGACGTTGGCCAACAATCTGCGATACCTTTTTTCCCACAGCCGTGGATCCGGTCACCGAGAAGAAAGGAATGCGTTTATCGGCGGCAAAATTATCTCCCAGCACATCGCTTTTGGCAATCACAAGGTTAAAAATGCCTTCGGGAAGTTCGTTCCGGCGTAATACTTCGCCAATGATATGCTGAACAGCAATAGAGCATAAAGGTGTTTTGGAACTTGGTTTCCAGATAACCACATCTCCGGCAATGGCAGCAACCATCGAATTCCATGCCCATACGGCTACCGGGAAGTTAAAAGCTGTGATCAGACCAAGGATACCCATGGGATGATACTGGTCGTAAATGCGGTGTTCGTGCCGTTCGGAGTGCATGGTATAGCCCATAAGCAGACGCGATTGTCCTAAGGCAAAATCGCAAATGTCTATCATTTCCTGTACTTCACCTTTGCCTTCTTCGTAAATTTTTCCCATTTCAAGGGAAACCAAATAGCCAAGATCATCTTTGTATGCACGTATGGCTTCGCCTATCTGCCGCACGATTTCGCCGCGCCGGGGTGCAGGCACTTTTCTCCAGATTTTAAAAGCTTCTTCCGCTTGCTTAACAATATATTCGTAATCTTCAAGCGTTGCATTTTTAACTTTAGCAATTACCTTACCGTCAATGGGCGATATAGAAGTGATCACCTCTCCGTTGGTTTTAATCCAGTTGGCGCCGGTAGAAGCGCCGTCGTTAATGTTGTTGATTCCTAATCGTAATAAAATGGATTCCATGAGTAATAATTTCTTTGATTTTGATTAATATAAATAAAGCATTGGTTATTCAAGCATGTAAGGATAGCGGTATTCCGTTGCCGGAATAAAAGTTTCCTTGATGGTACGCGGACTTACCCATCTAATCAGATTAAATTCTCCGCCGGCCTTGTCGTTGGTTCCCGAAGCACGCGAACCGCCAAAGGGCTGCAAGCCGACAATGGCGCCGGTAGGTTTGTCGTTGATGTAAAAGTTTCCTGTGGCATACCTCAGCTTTTCACAAATATGAGCGACTGCGACACGGTCTTTGGCAAATACGGCGCCGGTAAGTCCATAGGGAGAAGTGGTATCGCACAACTCAACAGCTTTTTCCAGGTCATTGTCTTTATAAACAAACACGGTAAGCACAGGACCGAAAATTTCTTCTTCCATTGTTTTAAACTTCGGATTGGTAGTTTCTATCACCGTTGGCCGGATAAAATATCCTTCCGATTTGTCATAGGTTCCTCCGGCGATGATTGTTGCTTCCGGTGAACTCTTGGCAAAATCAATATAGGATGCGATGGTATCAAAGGCATTTTCATCAATAACCGCATTCATAAAATTGTAAGGATCGGTTACGTCTCCCATTTTTATGTCGTTGGCCATTTCCACCATTGATTTTTTGACAGCAGGCCACAACGATTCCGGAACATACATCCGCGAAGCAGCCGAACATTTCTGTCCCTGGTATTCAAATGCTCCACGTACTGCATTTACAGCCACTTCCAGCACATCTGCTGATGGATGAACAAAAATGAAATTCTTGCCGCCGGTTTCTCCTACCAAGCGAGGGTAGGATTTGTAACCCGGCAGATTAGCAGCTACCTGCGACCACAACTGGTTGAATGTTCGGTTGGAACCGGTAAAATGTATCCCCGCCAGATCCGGTGATTTCAATACCTCATTTCCAATCAGCGAGCCTTTTCCGGGAATAAAATTGATGACGCCATCGGGCAACCCGGCTTCCATAAACACTTTCATCAGATAATAATTGGAAAGCAAGGCTGAAGTAGCAGGTTTCCAAACGGTGGTATTGCCCATCATCACAGGAGCCATGTTCAGATTGGAAGCAATGGAAGTAAAGTTAAACGGGGTAACCGAAAAAATGAAACCTTCCAGCGCCCGGAATTCCATACGGTTTAGCTGGTTGAACGTCGAACGTGGCTGTGTTTCATAAATTTTACCGGCAAAATAAGCATTGTATTTCAGAAAATCCACGGCTTCGCATACGCCATCAATTTCTGCCTGATAAAAGTTTTTACTTTGTCCCAGCATGTTAGCAGCATTGATTACTGCCCGGTATTTGGTAGAAATCAATTCGGCAGCTTTCAGCAGGATGGACGCACGGATGGTCCAGGTAAGATTCGACCAGATTTTATGTGCATTAAGTGCTGCTTCTACGGCAAGACGGACTTCCTTTTCCGTAGCTTTATGATAAGTAGCTAAAACATGTGAATGCCGGTGAGGCATGCATACTTTTCCAGTATCTCCGGTATGAACTTCCTTTCCACCAATGATCAACGGAATTTCTATTTCCCGGCTCATTTGTTTCTGTAATTCCTTTTCAAGCGCAATGCGCTCCGGACTTCCTTTCATATAATTCAGAACCACTTCGTTTTGTGGTACCGGAAAATTATAAATAGCATTATTCATTTTGATAATTTTTTTAATTGTTTAAAAAATATGCGTCTTGCATTTTATTGCATATCGCTTGCAAAAGTACAAAAATTGAAATGCACCTAACCAAATCTATTAATCAAAATAACCGTCAAATTTATCTCTGACAGGAAAATGATTTAACCTGTATTATTAAATTGTATGCTAAACATTTTGAAAATAATGTATGCTAATACATTACTAAAGAATATCCTATAACAATTATAAAAAACACAAGTAGTACGATAATATAACCAATGTGCAATAAAAATGTTTTAACAAGTGTCTTTCCCCGGCTTTGGCAATACACTCTTTTTAATGCAAAGAAGAGGTAAGCAGTGATAATGGGTAAAATAAAAAAGAATGAAATTTTCATTAACAGCGAAAGAAATTCCCAAATCAGGAAAAGCATGAAAATAAAACTGTGAAAATGAAAGGAAAAAATCAGATGATTGAAATAATTCGTTTTTCGTCGGATATAAAAAAGTTTCAGTAAACCGGCAAAAAAAGGAATGACCAGAAAAATCATTTTCGAAATTTTATGATTCAGGTCTTCTATAAATGATTCAGGTCCAGATAAATTAATTTTAATATATTGTTTTGCAACAAATTGCTTAATTTTACTCGTTCCTGGAAACTCATTTTTTACAAATTTATTGATTCCAACTTTTTGTACTTTTTTACGCAAAGTATCCGGATTCATCGAATTCAGTCTTTGAAGCGATGAATTATTTGTAGTGATATGAAAGGTATTGGACGGTTTATTTTCCTCTGTTTGTGTATTTTTAACTGCCGGTTCAAATTCCGGTTCTTTTTTATCAGACAACATTCCTGCAGCAAGAAAATATACTACACTGATAAACAAGAACATTTTAAAGGGATGAAAAAACCGTTGCCGTTTTCCCTCCAGGTATTCTTTGGTAAGAAATCCAGGCTTAAACAATAAGGGGACAATGGTATGCACAAACTTAGAATCGAAATGGAAGAAATCGCCAACCGATTCCACAAGGAATTTTCTTACCGAATAATCTTTTTTGCCAAGCCGCTTTTGCCCGCAATGAGAACAGAAATAATCTTCCTTCCCCAATAGTTCATTGCAATTGGGACATACATTTTCCTTTATCTCTTTTTCCATTCAATATTTTTTTCTTAAATGATTGACAAAGAATAAATTAATTTTCAATAAAAAAGATAAAGTTATAGCCGATTGTTAGAGCTTAGATGCAACGATAGGTAATTTATTTTTCCGGAATATACGAGCCATTGGCATCTCCATAGACAATTCCATTAAAATTTTGAATAACATTTTCATTTCCAACAGTAAATGGCAAAACATCAAAAAACCAATTACCTGATGGAAAAGTATTAATAAGAGTAGCAATTCGTTTTTTAATTAAAAGAAGATCAGTTGCGGTTAAACTACCGGAAAGGTTCACGTCGCCGGAAGCCAGGTAAATACCATTTAAATGGGTAATATTAACGATATGCTTGGAGTATAACAAAACATCAGTAGCAGTTACTCCGCCCCAGGGTTTTACAGTGGCAACATCCAGCGAATAATTTCCCGAAATAATGCCCGAAAATGAATATATACCAGAAGCATTGGTAACAGTTGTCCCAACGACAGAATCGGCACTGTTTTTAAGATTAATCGTTACATTACTTAAAGGTGTATTGCTATTGTTTGGATAGGAAACCATACCTAAAACATCTACACCACAGGGATTAACGGCAACTACAAAATCGGGGGAAGCTATTCCATTGCCACAGCTATTCGTTCCGTAAACAGAGATATTTCCCGAAACAGCCGTATTGGAAAAGTTTACAGTTATAGCATTGGTATTTCCTCCGGTTGCTATGGTCGCTCCTGCCGGAAGTTCCCAGATATAATCCGTAGCATTGCCAATCACAGGCACTGAATAGGCTACTCCCGTTTGTCCCTGGCATACCGTTTCGGAACCGCTTATGATCCCGGCCGCTCCAGCTCCCAAATTTGTAATAATGGAATTGATATAATAGCTGCTTGTCGGTATATCATTCAGCGGAGTCATATTCACATCGGAATATTCGCAATCGCTCCCGCCATTTGCCGTATTGTTAAAAATGATTTCCGAAGATTCATTAAGACTGGTAAAACTTAAATCCATAAGTTTGGAACCATTAGTTAAGGTAACCGGATTCATGCTCGACCAAATTATCATTATTTTATGAAGTGAAGAGGAAACAATAACTTCATTAATAAAAATTCCGGATAATAATGGGTTAATATTGGAAAATCCATTATAAATTAAATAATTCGGATTAAAATCGAGTCTTAATGTTAGGGATGCTATCTGATTGAAACCGGTAACATTCAATGGAACATTTACAACTCCGTTAGGGCAAGTCTGAGATGAGCCTGCTGTTGTAACAGGAGCATTCTGTCCTCTCATCAGAAAGGGTAAAAGAATTATTACTAAGATTGTGATAAATCTTTTATAAACTGATTTGTTTTCCATTTTTATAGATTTTTAGTGTGCAATGAAACAATTTTTTAATGTATCAATAACTTTCCGGTTAATCGTTTTTAATACAATACAGTATTCATAAATTAGAAACAAAGTTAAAGAATTATTTTCTGGTTTCTGAAAACAAAGCTAAATTATTTTTTTTAATTCATAACTGTTAAAAGTCTTTTTTATATTTGCCGCATCAAAGTTATTAATCCCGCTTTTTAATAATAATGAAGTACTTATATTGGCTATCTGTAATATTTATTACATCTAATTTTTATTTTTTTTCACCCAACGTTGCTTGTTCATCTACCGTTGTCAGCTTAACTAATCAGCTAAAGCATACCCAAAAAGAAAAGGTTTTAGCTAATCTTGAAGCGAGGGAGAAAATCAATGAAAAACAAACGAAATTGAACATGCTGACTGTTGAAATAAAAAATCAACGGAATACCACTTATGTGCTCATTACCAGCTTGATTTTAATTATCATTATCAGTATTATCATCTACAGACTTTATTACAAATTGCTAAACGCACATCGCAAACTGGTAGAGCAACAATTGGATTTTATACAAGCCGAATCGCATAACCGTCAGCTGATAAATAAAATTTCCATTAATGATCATTTGCCGGTTGCCGAAGCAAAGACACAAACTAAAATTGAAGAAGAAGAAACGAATCCTCCATTTGAATTGATGGCTCAGATAATTCATTTGATGGAAAACGAAAAACTATTTCTTAATCCAAAACTGACCATAGAAGAATTAGCCAAACAATTGAAAACCAACAAAACTTACCTATCGCAAATCATCAATACATATTTCCAAAAAAATTTCAACAATATGGTTAACGAATACCGTATTCACGAAATATTGATATGGATGACCAATCGCGAAAACGCCAACCTCAGTTTTGAAGGAATGGCTTTCAAAGCAGGTTTCTACAACCGTACAACCTTCTATGAAGCCTTTAAACATTTTACCGGCGTAACTCCATCCTTCTTTTTAGCTAATATAAAGAGAGGCGAACCGCCGTGAGTTATTCAAAGAAAATTTTCCAAAAGCATGTAATCAACCCGCTATTGGCTGCATACTTACCGCTCATTATTTAACGTCGCCCGAAGGAAAGGATAGGGAAATATTTTGTTCTTCATTTTACCTGATTGCTAGTAAAGTACATATCATTTCTGACAATTCAGTTTATATAAATCCGGACAACAAATTTCAACATCATCATAACTGCAGTTTTTATACTGGCTGTTATGGTATTGTTATCTTAATTATTTTACAAATAATTAAGAATGAGTGATTAACAAATATTCTAAATAAATCCTGACATCTGTTTCTAAATCCTGACAACAAAAAGTTGCAATAATAACAAACAAAGAAGATACTTGCAGCAATTATGCTCAATTATGAATTTAAATTATCCAAATTGAGATTATGTTATTGAAAATTAATTAGTACTACAATGAAAAACAACACATTTGTTTTGCTTATACGATACCCGCTTTATTGAATATTGCAAGCAACATTCAATAAATCAAATTTTAATAATCAATCAAATACAATAAAAAATTTTACAAGGGATAATAGAAATTAATCATCAACTAATAATTTATATAGCATGAAAAAAATTACTACTTTTCATTACAGATCACAAAAATGGACATCAGTCATCCCATTTCTGTTCACAATGTGGATACTTTGTTTGCCGTTCCTGGTTTTCTCCCAGGAAACAAATGTGTATTCCGAAGGCTTTGAAGCCACCAATGGCGGTTACACTAAGATTATTGAACCTGCGGATCCTCAATTTCCAAGTAATACCGGCGACGGTTTGTGGATGTGGGGAACTCCTTCCTGGGTTAGTGCTCATACCGGCAACAAATGCTGGGGGACTAATTTTTCTGGGAATATGCCCCAAAGCACAAGTTCAATTCTTTCGCCAGCCATTTCACTGGCAACACTCACAGCCAATCAATCTACCAGGGTTAGTTTTTGGGCAGCAGTTGATATTTCGATGACGGGTGCCAGCGGAAGATTCTATGTTTCTTCAGACGGTTCAAATTTCACCAAGCTCGCCAGTTTCTTCATCAATATGGCCGGAGGCTGGCAGCGATATGAATTTGATATTTCCAACTATAATGGCGGAAATATTTACCTGAAATTCTATATTGTTGACAACGGTTCCAAGAGAGGTTTCTATGTGGATGACATTTCCATTTCTGCATTTACTAAACCAGCAGAAACGAAAGTCCTGACTTTGGAAGCCAATGAATCATCTAACGGGTCCTGTCCATGGATATATACCTGGGATGGTTCCGGTTATACGGCAAACAACGACATTTATTCCACGGCGCGCTATGCCGGCAGTGAATATCGCGATTATCTTGCCCTTGCAAAACCTCTGGTTCCGGAAAACGGTCAGTATAAACTTCAGGTCAATGAAGTTGCCTCAGATGAGTCATTCACTGACTTTGTACAACTTAATTTGGTGGACCATGCCGAAGATGTGAAGGTGGCACCTGATAACTTCGGAAATATGTTCGCCTATAAACCAGCCAACCTGATTCCGCCCGTGAGCGCAGTTTCCAACCAAGGCATCAATGTTTTGGATTCAGTAAGCAAAGAAGACGGCAATGGTTTCAACGCCTACAGTCAGGATTACATTGATGTTGACTTTGGTAATGTTGATATATCATCAGGCGCCCGCATGGTTCTTAAAATGAAAGGTTTCATGGACGGAACCGGAGTACCAAGGCCATTTACTGGTCCGCCTGCCGTAGTTGTCCAATCAATGATTAATGGCATTTGGTCTGAAGTTGGCAGGATGCGTCCCCGTTTTGAATGGGATGTCTGCGTCTTTGATGTTTCCACATTTTCCATAAATCCCATAACCGGAGTTAAAGTCCGGCTTTTTTCCATCTCACACGACCTGAAGTACTCCAACATCGATTATGTTGCCCTCGAAACCGGTCCAGAACCTGCTAAAACCGTTACTATTGCGCCCTTCAGCAATGCCACTTTTGCGGGAAACAGTGTATTAAACCAGCTTAATACTGCTGACAATCAGTATGTAAACCTTCTACCCGGTAATCATATGGACCTTGAGTTTATCGCTCCTCCCCTCAGTGCCCCTGTCCGGAGTTTCATCTTTACAAGCGAAGGCTACTACATTCCAAGAGGAAGCACCTATTTTATTGCAACATGGAGCGGAACAGCATGGATTATCCACGATGCTTATTCATTTGCCACCACTGATGAAACTAAAACTTTCGACCTTTCCTTGTTCCTTCCCGACCCTGCAAATGAAATGAAGGTGCGTATCTGGCAGGATTACGCTGAGGGTGCATCCTATCCGGCAAATATCGATTTTGTTGGCATCCAGCAAGGAACCACGGTTGGCACTTTATCTACAGCAACCGAACTAACAGGCAATACAAGTATTAAAACCCAGGTTCAAGCATCTGACAATGTTTACTGGGCATTGCACAATCAAACCTATGGCCGCGATAGATGGATTGAATGCAAATGGACCGGCATTGCGAATAATGGCGTTCCTGTAGTTTCGGGGCTGAATGTTGTTTCAGGGAGTACCATGAGTTGGGTTTATACCGACCCAGAAAACGATCCTCAAACAGAAGCCAGCGTTCAGGTGTGGACTGGACCTGGCGGTACCGGCACCCTTTATTGGGGTCCCAGCACTTTTACAGGAACAGGGACATCGATTACTTACGCAGGAACTCCCATGATTTATGGAGTAACCTATTATTTGAGGGTAAAAGCCACTGATGGCAACAACTGGTGTCAATGGGTAGAGTATTCATTTGTTTACAACATTCAATCACCTCCGGGTATATACACTACGACCATTACTGCCATTACTTCAACATCGGCATCTTCAGGCGGTGAAATTTTCAACAACGGCGGTTCCGCTGTTACAGAACGTGGGGTTTGCTGGAGCACATCGCCCAACCCGACAATCTCCGACAGCCATTCGCACGATGGTTCCGGCAGTGGTATCTTTACATCCAGCCTTACCTCTTTGAACGGGGCACTGGGAGTAACTTATTATGTGAGAGCTTACGGAACAAATTCAGTGGGGACTGGTTATGGTCCGCAATTAAGCTTTACGTATGGCTATCCAACGGTAACAACAAATGCTGTTACGGATGTGGCACCCACAACGGCAACCTCAGGAGGCTATGTCATGAGCGACGGCAATTCGGTGGTAACAGTTCGTGGTGTATGCTGGAATACCTCAGGAACACCAACCATTTCTGACACCAAAACCACGAATGGTAGTGGTACCGGAAGCTATACAAGCTCAATCACAGGTCTTACACTTGGTACAACCTACTTTGTAAGAGCCTATGCAACCAATGAATTCGGAACCAGCTACGGAGCTGAAAGAAGTTTCACTGCAAGTATAAACTTTTGCACTCCTCCAGCCTCCGGGTATCCGTGCATGTATATGTATATAAGTGACGTGTCTACAACCGGTGGAACGACAAATTTTAACAATGCCACGGCTTGTGCTGCAACCTCATACACAGATTACAGTGCAACTATATCTGCCTCGCAAGCTTCGGGAAGTTCGGTTTCTATGAATTTTTCCTCCTACCAGTATTCTTTGGGCTATTCCGTATGGATAGATTTTAACGACAATGGAATATTTACCTCAAATGAAAAAGTTATTTCATTCTATACTGGAGGCTTGACAGCAAGTACAAGTTTTACTGTACCAGCAAATGCACCAAGTGGTTCGCACAAAATGAGAGTCAGAGGTGATTATCAGACTGCACCCAGCGATCCATGTGCTGCATTGCAATATGGCGAAACTGAAGACTATACTTTTATCGTAAGCGGTAATTCTTTGCCGGCAGATCCGACTTCGATCACAGCTTCTGTCAATCCGGTATGCAATGGAGTATCCACAGAACTTACGGCAAACGGAGCTGATGGAACAGTGTACTGGTATACCGGAAGCTGCGGAGGTTCTCAGCTTACCACCGGAAATCCTATCACGGTAAATCCTGCTTCAACTACAACCTATTATGCCAAAAACTATAATAATGATCTTTTCAGTGCTGGTTGCGCTTCAATAACAGTAACTGTTGATCCGGTATCTGTTGGCGGTAGTATTAATGGAACAAACTCTATAATTTATGGAAATTCTACCGGAACCATGACTCTTTCGGGACATACAGGAACCGTTGCAAAATGGCAGAAAAAAATTAGTACAGCCAGCGATTGGAGCGATATCAATAATACAACGGCTACATTCAGCGAAATACCTTCTTCCCCAGGAACCTGGCAATACCGTGTCCTGGTTAAAAGTGGCAGTTGTTCCGAAACATATTCAGGTGTATTTAGCGTTAGCGTTGCAACAAAAACATTAACTATTGGAGGCTCTTTTGTTCCCAATAATAAAGTTTATGATGCCACAGTCGCATCATCCATTCTAACAAACAACCTGACCCTCGTAGGTAAAGTGGGTAGCGATGTTGTTTCGTTAACTGCCGTTGCGGTATTTGCAGATAAAAACGCCGGTAACTCAAAAACGGTAAGTCTGACCGGTTCAACAATTACCGGAGCTAATGCTTCATATTATACCTTATCATTAACCGGAGCTCCGACAGCTTCAGCAAATATCACCGCCAAAGCTATTAATGTTACGGCTCAAACCGACAGCAGAATCTATAACGGAACTACTTCGTCAAGCGTAGCGCCGGTAGTAGATGCTTTGCAAACCGGTGATGTGGTTTCTACCTCGCCTACCCAGGTTTATAACAGTAAACATGTGGGTACCGGAAAAACAATGACCGCAAGCGGTTTGGTGATCAATGACGGAAACAGTGGAAACAACTATTCGGTTTCGTATGTTCCAAATGCTACCGGTGTGATTACCGCCAAAGCCATCAATGTTACGGCTCAAACGGACAGCAGAATATATAACGGAACGACTTCATCGAGCGTAGTGCCGGTAGTAGATGCTCTGCAAACCGGTGATGTGGTTTCTACCTCGCCTACTCAGGTCTATAACAATAAAAATGTAGGTACAGGAAAAACGATGACGGCAAGCGGTTTGGTGATCAATGACGGAAACAGTGGAAACAACTATTCGGTTTCGTATGTTCCAAATGCTACCGGAGTAATTACCGCCAAAGCCATCAATGTTACGGCTCAAACCGACAGCAGAATATATAACGGAACCACTTCATCAAGTGTAGCACCGGTAGTTGATGCTCTGCAAACCGGTGATGTGATTTCCACCTCGCCTACCCAGGTTTATAACAATAAAAATGTAGGTACCGGAAAAACAATGACCGCAAGCGGTTTGGTGATCAACGACGGAAACAGTGGCAACAACTATTCAGTTTCGTATGTTACAAATGCTACCGGAGTAATTACTGCCAAAGCCATCAATGTTACGGCTCAAACCGATAGCAGGGTTTATAACGGAACGACTTCGTCAAGCGTAGCTCCGATAGTTGATGCTTTAGAAACCGGTGATGTAATTTCGACCTCCCCTACTCAGGTTTATAACAATAAAAATGTAGGTACCGGAAAAACAATGACCGCAAGCGGTTTGGTGATCAACGACGGAAACAGTGGCAACAACTATTCAGTTTCGTATGTTCCAAATGCTACCGGTGTAATTACCGCCAAAGCCATCAACGTTACGGCTCAAACCGACAGCAGAATATATAACGGAACCACTTCATCAAGTGTAGCACCGGTAGTTGATGCTCTGCAAACCGGTGATGTGATTTCTACCTCGCCTACTCAGGTTTATAACAATAAAAATGTAGGTACCGGAAAAACAATGACCGCAAGCGGTTTGGTGATCAACGACGGAAATAGTGGCAACAACTATTCGGTTTCGTATGTTCCAAATGCTACCGGTGTAATTACCGCCAAAGCCATCAACGTTACGGCTCAAACCGACAGCAGGGTTTATAACGGAACCACTTCATCAAGCGTAGCGCCGGTAGTAGATGCTTTGCAAACAGGAGATGTAATTTCTACCTCGCCTACTCAGGTCTATAACAATAAAAATGTAGGTACCGGGAAAACAATGGCCGCAAGCGGTTTGGTGATCAACGACGGAAACAGTGGAAACAACTATTCGGTTTCGTATGTTCCAAATGCTACCGGTGTAATTACTACCAAAGCCATCAATGTTACGGCTGTAAGCGATTCTAAAATCTATGATGATAATACCAGTTCGGATGGAATTCCTATCATAGAAACTGCTGCCATCCAAACCGGAGATTTGGTAAGCACTCAGCCTCACCAGGTTTATGATACAAAATTTGTCGGAACCGGAAAAACAATAACAGCCAGCGGACTTGTTTTGAATGATGGTAACAATAGCAATAACTATTCTATACATTATCTGACCAATACCACAGGTGAAATTATCCCCGGACCGGCTCATCATTTCAGCATCACCGGACCCGACGAAGTAGTTGCAGGAACTGCAAGTTCAAACTTTACTATTCAGGTATACGACCAATACGAAAACGCTACTACCGTAACCGGCGCTACTTCATTTTCACTATCAACCAATTCTACCGGTACGACCATTATTTTCAATCCCAATCCTGTAACAATGAGTAATGGAAGTGGAAATACTACTTTTACCTATCGGGACAGCAAGTTGGGATATTACACCATAACTGCTACAAGAGCATCGGGTAATGATGTTGGGTTGATCGGAAAATCGGCTACCCATAGCATTGAGGTTAACCTGACTCCATGGGATGCATGCAATACTTCTCCTGCCGCCAACGGACAAACAGAATATTTCCCCGACGGTAGCATTAGTCCGGTATATGGCAAATTTGAATTGTCTGCCACCGGCTTATCAACGGCACAAAATGATGTTCATAATTTTGCTTATCAGACCTTAGGTAATAAAGGTACTATCATTGCTCATGCTGTGGATATAGAAAATGGTGGATGGTTAGGCGTGGAAATGCGCGAAAGCTGTGCTTCGAATGCAAAAACGGTGCTGTTTAAAACCCGTTATTACAACCCAAATGTGATTATTGGTTATCGCTCCGCCACCGGTAAATCCATGACTAATGCCAGTCAGACAGCTCAGCTTACCCGTTGGATGAAAATACAACGTAACGGAAGCCAGTTTATAGTCTATACTTCAGTCAATGGAACTACCTGGACAAAAAGGTATACTACAACAGTCAGCATGAGTACCAACATCCTTGCTGGTATCTTTACCGAAAGCGTACGTTCCGACCGGACATCCATTGCTTCGTTTGATCACGTAGAAGTATCATCTTCCATTAAATCATCGGAAATATTAGATGATGAAACGATAGCCACCGGACAACAGGTTGATATCTATCCTAACCCTGCCGACGAATTGGTGAACATCCTTATGCCGGATAACGAAGCTAAGGTGAAAGTTACCATGATTTCGATGCAGGGCAATGTAGTTTTAAGTACTATCTTTTATGGTAGCGAAGCTCAAATCAATACAAGCCACATCAATCCAGGTGTGTATGTGTTGCGCTTTGAAACCGAAGGTAATGTTATTACCAAACGATTGGTGATTATGTAAATTTAATGAAAAAAACTGACAGGTTTTGAAAACCTGTCAGTTTTTTTTCGCCGAAACTTTTTTGTTTCGGCGGTTTTTTCTCTTATTGCTTTTTATAATATTGAATTTCTGATTTTAATAAAATAGCTTTACAATAAAAAATAAAAATCTATCAATTAATTTATCATCAACAAAAATTTATAAAGTATGAAAAAAATTACTTCTTTATGGGTTGTGCTTTTTACAATGATTGCTTTAGGATTTGTAAGCAATAATGCTATGGCGCAAAACCAAAGTTCTTCAAGTACACAGGAAATCCTAAGTAATCCTGCAACTATCGAATGCGACCATTGTCCGAAACCTACACAGGAAGAGATGCAGAGGGTTAGAGATCAATACCAGCCACGTATCGAGCGAAGCAATCTGACGATGCCGAAAGATTTCAAACAAATCATTTCTGGTCCAAAATCGGGGTCTATGCAAACAAACCAAGGCACGGATTTTTGGCTTGCATTTACGCCTAACTATCAAAATTCTGGTGAAACTCTTTTTCTTGATATTACCGGACCTGAAAATACTACAGGAACCGTTAGTATACCTGGCATTCCTTTTACGCAAAACTTTACCATTACGGCTAATACTATTACCAGAATTACAATTCCTTCTACTGCACAACTTATTAATTCAGGCGCTATTCAATCACTTGGAATTCATGTGGTCTCCTTAAAAAATGTTACTGTTTACGGAGCAAACCGAATAACCGCCAGCACGGATTCATTTCTCGGAATACCTGTTGCTGCGCTTGGTACAAACTATCTTACATTGTCCTATAATGGTTTAGCTGCATCGTATGCATCAAATTTTGCCATTGTAAGCCCCTATGATAATAATGTGGTTACCATTACACCAAAATCAGCAACGGCGAATGGTCAACCGGCTGGTGTTCCTTTCAATATTACACTAAACCAAGGTCAAACCTATCTGGTTAAATCATCTTCTACTACCGATATGTCGGGTTCAGTGATTCAATCAGCATTACCTGTTGCCGTATTTGCCGGCGCCGGCTGTGTAAACATACCCATAGGTTTTTCTGCATGTGATATGATCGTAGAACAGATGCCTCCGCTATCGGCTTATGGAAATGAATTTGTTACCTGTCCTCTGGCATCAAGAACGGGTGGTGATACCTGGCGTTTTATGGCATCGCAAAACAATACCACACTGAAAATAAACGGAGTTACAAAGGCAACACTGAATTTTGGTGATTTTTATGAAACAATACTCCAAACAGCCGCTTATGTGCAGGCAGATAAACCTATTCTATCTATGCAATATTCAAATGGTCTTGGATATGATAACACAACCGGTGATCCATTTTCGATGATTGTTCCTCCTTACCAGCAATTTCTCAACGACTATACTTTTGCAACGCCCGCCGAAGGTTTTACAACAAATTATTTCAATGTTACCGTTGAAACTACCGGAGTATCGGGAATGCAAATGGATGGGTCGCCACTAAATGCAGCTTCGTTTACGGCAATATCGGGAACAAACTATTCAGCCGCTTCATTCCCAATCGCCATTAACTCCACTCATCATGTTACTAATACAATCGGAAAATCATTCGGCATTTCTGTGTATGGATTCACCGGTTATGACTCTTACGGTTACCCCGGAGGATCGGGATATGGAAGCATAAACTCAGGAGGCGGACCAGTCATCGCATTAACGGAGCCTACCGTTGACCTCTTTTGCACATCAAACGCTACTACTCTTGATTTAGTAATATCTGCATCAATTACCGACAGCATTGACCCTTTTGTTCAAAGCGCCAAACTGTATTATCGTAAAGTGGGAACTACCACTTATACCTCAGTACCGATGACGCTGGGAAGTGGTACGATCTATAGCGCTACTATTTCCGCTTCTGCTACGGATTTTCCGGGTGTAGATTTTTATATTCTTGCCACCGATGGGCAAACTATTACTACCAGTCCTGCGGTTGATCCTGCCAACAGTCCATATTCTGTAGGTGTTGACAATGCGCCTCCCCAAACTATTCATACTCCGGTAACCTCCAGTCCGGTTAACACAAACATACTTATCTCGGCTAACGTAACAGATGTTACAGATTATGTACAATCGGTTAAGCTCTATTACAGAAAAACAGGAGGAACTCCTATTTATACAGTATTAGACATGGCTTTTACCTCCGGTGATACATATACAGCAACAATTCCCGGTGCTCAAATGACAGACCAGGGAATAGATTACTATATAAAATCAATAGACAATCATGGCGCCAGCTGTACTTCCGGTTTTTCTGATTCACCTTATAAAATCGTAGTTAGTACAGTCACAGCTCCTAATGCTCCCACCTCAATCACTGCCACCTCAAACCCTATCTGTATTGGTTCATCTACACAACTTACGGCAAACGGAGCTGATGGAACAGTGTACTGGTATACCGGAAGCTGCGGAGGTTCTCAGCTTACCACCGGAAATCCTATCACGGTAAATCCTGCTTCAACTACAACCTATTATGCCAAAAACTATAATAATGATCTTTTCAGTGCTGGTTGCGCTTCAATAACAGTAACTGTTGATCCGGTATCTGTTGGCGGTAGTATTAATGGAACAAACTCTATAATTTATGGAAATTCTACCGGAACCATGACTCTTTCGGGACATACAGGAACCGTTGCAAAATGGCAGAAAAAAATTAGTACAGCCAGCGATTGGAGCGATATCAATAATACAACGGCTACATTCAGCGAAATACCTTCTTCCCCAGGAACCTGGCAATACCGTGTCCTGGTTAAAAGTGGCAGTTGTTCCGAAACATATTCAGGTGTATTTAGCGTTAGCGTTGCAACAAAAACATTAACTATTGGAGGCTCTTTTGTTCCCAATAATAAAGTTTATGATGCCACAGTCGCATCATCCATTCTAACAAACAACCTGACCCTCGTAGGTAAAGTGGGTAGCGATGTTGTTTCGTTAACTGCCGTTGCGGTATTTGCAGATAAAAACGCCGGTAACTCAAAAACGGTAAGTCTGACCGGTTCAACAATTACCGGAGCTAATGCTTCATATTATACCTTATCATTAACCGGAGCTCCGACAGCTTCAGCAAATATCACCGCCAAAGCTATTAATGTTACGGCTCAAACCGACAGCAGAATCTATAACGGAACTACTTCGTCAAGCGTAGCGCCGGTAGTAGATGCTTTGCAAACCGGTGATGTGGTTTCTACCTCGCCTACCCAGGTTTATAACAGTAAACATGTGGGTACCGGAAAAACAATGACCGCAAGCGGTTTGGTGATCAATGACGGAAACAGTGGAAACAACTATTCGGTTTCGTATGTTCCAAATGCTACCGGTGTGATTACCGCCAAAGCCATCAATGTTACGGCTCAAACGGACAGCAGAATATATAACGGAACGACTTCATCGAGCGTAGTGCCGGTAGTAGATGCTCTGCAAACCGGTGATGTGGTTTCTACCTCGCCTACTCAGGTCTATAACAATAAAAATGTAGGTACAGGAAAAACGATGACGGCAAGCGGTTTGGTGATCAATGACGGAAACAGTGGAAACAACTATTCGGTTTCGTATGTTCCAAATGCTACCGGAGTAATTACCGCCAAAGCCATCAATGTTACGGCTCAAACCGACAGCAGAATATATAACGGAACCACTTCATCAAGTGTAGCACCGGTAGTTGATGCTCTGCAAACCGGTGATGTGATTTCCACCTCGCCTACCCAGGTTTATAACAATAAAAATGTAGGTACCGGAAAAACAATGACCGCAAGCGGTTTGGTGATCAACGACGGAAACAGTGGCAACAACTATTCAGTTTCGTATGTTACAAATGCTACCGGAGTAATTACTGCCAAAGCCATCAATGTTACGGCTCAAACCGATAGCAGGGTTTATAACGGAACGACTTCGTCAAGCGTAGCTCCGATAGTTGATGCTTTAGAAACCGGTGATGTAATTTCGACCTCCCCTACTCAGGTTTATAACAATAAAAATGTAGGTACCGGAAAAACAATGACCGCAAGCGGTTTGGTGATCAACGACGGAAACAGTGGCAACAACTATTCAGTTTCGTATGTTCCAAATGCTACCGGTGTAATTACCGCCAAAGCCATCAACGTTACGGCTCAAACCGACAGCAGAATATATAACGGAACCACTTCATCAAGTGTAGCACCGGTAGTTGATGCTCTGCAAACCGGTGATGTGATTTCTACCTCGCCTACTCAGGTTTATAACAATAAAAATGTAGGTACCGGAAAAACAATGACCGCAAGCGGTTTGGTGATCAACGACGGAAATAGTGGCAACAACTATTCGGTTTCGTATGTTCCAAATGCTACCGGTGTAATTACCGCCAAAGCCATCAACGTTACGGCTCAAACCGACAGCAGGGTTTATAACGGAACCACTTCATCAAGCGTAGCGCCGGTAGTAGATGCTTTGCAAACAGGAGATGTAATTTCTACCTCGCCTACTCAGGTCTATAACAATAAAAATGTAGGTACCGGGAAAACAATGGCCGCAAGCGGTTTGGTGATCAACGACGGAAACAGTGGAAACAACTATTCGGTTTCGTATGTTCCAAATGCTACCGGTGTAATTACTACCAAAGCCATCAATGTTACGGCTGTAAGCGATTCTAAAATCTATGATGATAATACCAGTTCGGATGGAATTCCTATCATAGAAACTGCTGCCATCCAAACCGGAGATTTGGTAAGCACTCAGCCTCACCAGGTTTATGATACAAAATTTGTCGGAACCGGAAAAACAATAACAGCCAGCGGACTTGTTTTGAATGATGGTAACAATAGCAATAACTATTCTATACATTATCTGACCAATACCACAGGTGAAATTATCCCCGGACCGGCTCATCATTTCAGCATCACCGGACCCGACGAAGTAGTTGCAGGAACTGCAAGTTCAAACTTTACTATTCAGGTATACGACCAATACGAAAACGCTACTACCGTAACCGGCGCTACTTCATTTTCACTATCAACCAATTCTACCGGTACGACCATTATTTTCAATCCCAATCCTGTAACAATGAGTAATGGAAGTGGAAATACTACTTTTACCTATCGGGACAGCAAGTTGGGATATTACACCATAACTGCTACAAGAGCATCGGGTAATGATGTTGGGTTGATCGGAAAATCGGCTACCCATAGCATTGAGGTTAACCTGACTCCATGGGATGCATGCAATACTTCTCCTGCCGCCAACGGACAAACAGAATATTTCCCCGACGGTAGCATTAGTCCGGTATATGGCAAATTTGAATTGTCTGCCACCGGCTTATCAACGGCACAAAATGATGTTCATAATTTTGCTTATCAGACCTTAGGTAATAAAGGTACTATCATTGCTCATGCTGTGGATATAGAAAATGGTGGATGGTTAGGCGTGGAAATGCGCGAAAGCTGTGCTTCGAATGCAAAAACGGTGCTGTTTAAAACCCGTTATTACAACCCAAATGTGATTATTGGTTATCGCTCCGCCACCGGTAAATCCATGACTAATGCCAGTCAGACAGCTCAGCTTACCCGTTGGATGAAAATACAACGTAACGGAAGCCAATTCACCATTTATTCCTCCAACAACGGAACCTTATGGCAAAAAAGGTACACAACAACGGTCAATATGAGCACCAATATTCTTGCTGGTATCTTTACCGAAAGTGTACGTTCCGACAGGACTTCCATCGCTCAGTTTGATCACGTAGAGGTGTCGTCTTCGCTTAAATCATCGGAAATATTGGATGATGAAACGATAGCCACCGAACAACAGGTAGATATCTATCCTAACCCTGCCGACGAATTGGTAAACATCCTTATGCCGGATAACGAATCCAAGGTGAAAGTTACCCTGACTTCGATGCAAGGCAATGTTATCTTAACCACTATCTTTTACGGTAGCGAAGCTCAACTTAATACCAGCCACATCAATCCAGGTGTGTATGTGTTGCGATTTGAAACCGAAGGTAATGTTATTACCAAAAGATTAGTTATTATGTAAATTTTAATCAAGCAAACCACCAATCAACCCTGACAGGTTTTAAAAACCTGTCAGGGTTTTTTATTATCTTTAATTGGAAATAAAAATATTTTTAACCGTTTTATTCAATCTTCAAAAAGTTAATCTACTCATTTTATTTATTATATCTATATTGTGTTTTATTTTTAAAAAAATTGCGCATTTATATAAATATTTTTTCTTATGCAAGCAATATTTTATTTTTTTTCATAATATTGCATTTCCGAATTATTAACAATTAATAATTCCTTTCGGGCAGTAAAAATGCCGGCGAAAGAATGTTGGCCTGATAATCACTTGAATGCTTTTCGACTTATTAATGCTGTTTATTAATAACAAAGACTTCTGATTATGAAAAGGTTTTTTACAGATCGGGTTAAAACCAGCCTGACTATAAATTGCAACCATGCTATGGATGTAAGTCCAGGAAACAAATACTCATGTATCTATCAGCCGGTATTTACAGCATACTCATTATCAAAAAAGCCCTTACACCTGTTCCCGGAAGTTTGTCAGATTTTGCATAAAAGCAAAAATACCGAAAACGTGTCCGCAACCATTAAAAATTCGTGCCATACCTGCGGCAGGCTTTCACACTTTGGTGAAAGTTCAAACCAGAGCTACGGTAGGCTTTCGCACAATGGCGAAAGTTCAAACCAGAGTTGCGGCAGACTTTCGCACAATGGCGAAAGTCCAAACGAGAGCTACGGCAGGCTTTCGCACAATGGCGAAAGTCCAAACCAGAGTTGCGGCAGGCTTTCGCACAATGGCGAATGTTCAAACGAGAGCTGCGGCTCATTTTCGCCTAATTGTGAACAATATTACGGGTATATAAGTTTGAAAATTTAGGAAATTAATCATTCATAAATTTATTTAATCACTTAAAATTTAATGTTATGGCAATACAAAAAATTCATCTAATCAAACTTCGCAACGAAGAACATTACCAGTTCCAGACAGATTTTAAGGGATTGGTTGACCATTACACCGCTGCCGCTCTTGGAATAGAGGTGGCTTATGCCGTTTATATAGTGCTATATGCCGACGAGGGCACGGCGCTGGATATGATTCGCAAAAGCGCCATTACCGGTAAAATAACCGAAGCCGACCTGTTGCGCGATATTACTTTCAGAGGGTTAAGGGATGCGGTAAAAGCTGCCGGCAATCACTTCAACCCTTCGGTGAAAGAAGCCGCCGACCGCCTGCAGGTAGCGCTCGACCATTATGGCAACCTTACCCTGAAACCCTACGACGAAGAAACTGCCGCCATCGTCGCTTTGATAACCGACCTCCGCACTACTTATGCTCCCGACGCCGCTTTGACGGGAATCAGCGACTGGATAAACGAACTGCAGGCTAATAACACAGCCTTTGATACCCTGAAAAAAGAACGTTATACCGAAGACGCAGGGAAAACCCAATTACGTATGAAGGAAGTGCGCACCGAAATTGATGCTACCTTCCGCACCATTACCGACCGCATCAATGCACTCATTATAGTAAACGGCGAAGCTGCATACACAGAATTTGTAAACGAGCTAAACCAACGCATCGAACAATATAACCTCGTTATTGCCCAGCGCAAAGGACGGAATGCAAAAGAAGATGACGATGAAAAAGAAGTGCCGGAAACAAATTAATTTTTTTTGACACCAAATTAATTTTTTTATATAAATTCGCTTAATCAAAAAGTTGAATTTACGACTTGAATTCAGCTATTATAAAAAAGCCTGTTATGATATAAAACAAATAGTATCCGATAGCAATCACACATTATGATAACCCAATACTAATTTCATGAAATACTTTCTATTCGATTTTCTTATAACTCACCCACAGGTTTAAATATGCGGGCAATATCCAGGAAATCAATTATAAATTATAAACCAAATGCAATAAAAAAAGGAAAAACTTTACAATGAATAATAGAAATTTATCAATTAATTTAACATCAACTAAAATTTATAAAGTATGAAAAAAATTACTTTTTTATGGTTTATGCTATTACTACTTAGCATCAACCTTTCAATGAAAGCACAAAATTCAAGTGAAAGGTTACAGTTTTACAATGATTACAAAACCGCAGTTAACAACAAAACCGCTATTATTAACGCTGATCCTGTTTTATATCAAGGAGCACTAAATAGTGGTTGGTTTCAACAAACGGCAACCGGTTTAAAAAATGCTGAAGATTGCGTAAATAGAGTCGCCGGAAATAAAGGTGGGCCTGAGGATAGTCCTACTTCCAGTAATGGCACTTGTTCAACTGCTACACCTTTTTGCACTCAGTCGGGCGCTACATATCCGGCAGGTGTGAATACAGGAACTGGTGAATCCGGTCCGGATTACAGTTGTCTTGGCTCAGAACCAAATCCTGCATGGTTCTTTTTGAAAATTGGAACTGCCGGTGATCTTCATATTACAGAAACCAATAGTTCAAATTATGATGTTGATTTTATTCTGTGGGGACCTTTCACCTCACAATATGCCTGCGGTTCTTTAACCAGCGATAAAGTTGCAGATTGCAGTTACTCAGGGGCAGCTGTTGAGTATATAGATATAGCTTCTGCTTCCGTTGGTCAATATTATATCTTGCTTATCACTAATTTTTCAAATAGTTCTACCAATATTTCTTTAACAAAAACAAGTGGCTCTGCAACAACAGACTGTAATATAATATATGTTCCACAGGCACCTAATGCCACAGCAGCCACCAGTGTTACAGGAACAAGTTTTCAAGCCAACTGGACTGCATCTTCCGGAGATCCATATCCAGCCACCTCATTCGCTCTTGACGTTTCCACCCAATCGAATTTTGCAAGTTTTGTCAGCGGCTATAATAGTTTAAATGTTGGAAATGTATTAACCTATCCAGTAACAGGTTTATCACCGGGTACAACATACTATTACAGATTACGTGGAGAAAATACTTCCGGCCAGGGTCCAAATTCTAATATCATTACAGTTAATACCCCGTCGACACCTAACCCAACATCTGTATCAGTCTCAGCAAACCCGATCTGCAACGGGTCCAGCACACAACTTACAGCCAACGGAAGCTATGGAACAGTATACTGGTATACCGGAAGTTGCGGTGGCACATATATCACAACGGGTAATCCCATAAATGTGTCACCCACCTCAACGACTACTTATTATGCCCGCAACTACTACAATTCGCAATTCAGCTCCGGGTGTGCATCTGCAACAATAACAGTAAATCCATTGCCTACGGTTAATATTGGACCAGCCATGGCAGCCATTTGTCAGGGTGAGACTTCTGCTGCGCTGGGTGGTTCATTTGGTGGAGGAGCAACCCTCGCGATATGGTCAGCACCCAGCGGAACGTTTGCTAACAACACGGGAAGTACACCGGGTTCAGCCACTTTCACTGCTGCAGCCAATTCAACTTCTCCTATCACATTGACTTTGACCACAAGCGGGGGTTCATGCGGAATAACGTCAGCATCCAAGGACATTGTTGTAAATGTACCTGCAGCGATGCCGCCAAGCGCATCAGCCACCCCAACCGGCACAACCACCGCATCACTTTCATGGGAAGCCTCCGGCGGTACAGCGCCCATTACTTATTATTGGGCTGTGGGAACAAGTTCCGAGGTAACCTACGAAAGCGGTTATACCAAAAACGGATTTACCACAGATTTAACAGCTTCTGTAACGGATCTTTTGCAAGGCACAGTTTATTATCTGAGCGTGAAAGCCGTCAATATATGCACTACCTCCGCTTACCGAACATCAAGTGGTTTTCTTACTTATCCAGGCGCTCCCACTGCAGATGCAGCAACCCTGATAAGGGCAAACAGTTTCAGAGCAAACTGGAGCGCCCCGGCAGGAGGAGTAAGTGGTTATTATCTTGATTTATCGGAAGACATCAGTTTTTCAAGTTTTGTAACCGGCTACGAGAATAAAGATGTTGGAAATGTTGTTTCACTAAATATCAGTGGCTTGAAGCGGGCAACTAATTATTACTACCGCGTGAGGGCATACAATTCGACTGGATCCAGTGAAAATTCCAATCCAATTTCATTGACAACGCTGCCTCTCCATCATTTTGTAGTAGAAGCCGCAACCGATGGAAATATTGGTACACAAACGGCGGGCAATAGTTTCAATATCAAGATAACCGCACAGGATGCAGAAAATACCACGGTAACTGACTTTATTGGGACGGTTGATTTAACTACTAATTCCGTGTTTAACACAGGTGGTGGCACAACACCAGGTTTTGTTGCGGGCGTGCTTTCACCGTATACCGTAATGCTTACACAGGCAGGCACACTAAAAACCATTACAGCAACCCGTACATCAGGCGCCGAAACAGGTACGTCCAATACTTTTACCGTAACCCCTGCAGCAATTGACTACTTCACGGTAGCCGGTATCACCGATCCCCAAATAGCCGGAACCTTAACCTCTCCAACAGTAACTGCCTACGACCAGTATAATAATGTAAAAACCGATCATACAGGAACCATTGCGTTTTCTTCGAGCGATGTGAAAACTTCAACTTTGTTGCCGTCCAATTATCTTTTCCTTTCAGGTGATAATGGTGTTAAAACTTTTACTAATGGCGTAAAGCTGACCACCACAGGCGAACAATGGGTTAAAGTTACCGGAGATACCAAGACCGGTCAGCAGTCGGACATTACCATAACCCCTGCAGCAATTGATTACTTCACGGTAGCCAGCATCACCGATCCCCAAATAGCCGGAACCTTAACCTCTCCAACAGTAACTGCCTACGACCAGTATAATAATGTAAAAACCGATTATACAGGAACAATTGCGTTTTCTTCGAGCGATGTGAAAGGTTCAACTTTGTTGCCGCCCAATTATCTTTTCCTTTCAGGTGATAATGGTGTTAAAACTTTTACTAATGGCGTAAAGCTGACCACCACAGGCGAACAATGGGTTAAAGTTACCGGAGATACCAAGACCGGTCAGCAGTCGGGCATTACCATAACCCCTGCAGCAATTGATTACTTCACGGTAGCCAGCATCACCGATCCCCAAATAGCCGGAACCTTAACCTCTCCAACAGTAACTGCCTACGACCAGTATAATAATGTAAAAACCGATTATACAGGAACAATTGCGTTTTCTTCGAGCGATGTGAAAGGTTCAACTTTGTTGCCGTCCAATTATCTTTTCCTTTCAGGTGATAATGGTGTTAAAACTTTTACTAATGGCGTAAAGCTGACCACCACAGGTGAACAATGGGTTAAAGTTACCGGAGATACCAAGACCGGTCAGCAATCGGGTATTACCATTACTCCAGATGTACCACATCACCTCACGCTCGTCGGTCCTGATGAAGTTGTTACGGGAACTGCAAGTTCAAACTTTACTATTCAGGTATACGACCAATACGAAAACGCTACTACCGTAACCGGCGCTACTTCATTTTCGCTGTCGACCAATTCCACCGGCACAACCATTATTTTTAACCCGGCAAGCCCGGTTATGAACAATGGAAGTGGCAGCACTACTTTTACCTATAAGGATAGCAAGTTGGGATATTACACCATAACTGCTACAAGAGCATCGGGCAATGATGTTGGGTTGATCGGAAAATCGGCTACCCATAGCATTGAGGTTAATTTAACTCCATGGGAAGCATGCAATACTTCAGCATCGGCTGATGGAGTAACAGAGTATTTTCCCGACGGTAGCGTTGCTCCGGTATATGGCGAATTTGAATTGTCTGCCACCGGCTTATCAACAGTACAAAATGATGTACATAATTTCGTTTATCAGCCCATCGGTAATCGCGGAACAGTAATCGCCCGTGTATCGGAAATTGAAAACGGCGGTTGGTTAGGCGTGGAAATGCGCGAAAACTGTAACCCCGGTGCAAAAACGGTGCTGTTTAAAACCCGTTATTACAATCCAAATGTGATTATTGGCTATCGCTCCGCCACCGGTAAATCCATGATGAATGCCAGTCAGGTAGCTCAACTTACCCGTTGGATGAAGATACAACGTAACGGAAGCCAGTTTATAGTCTATACCTCAGTCAATGGAACTTCATGGCAAAAAAGATACACGGCAACGGTGAGCATGAGTACCAATATCCTTGCCGGTATCTTTACCGAAAGTGTAAGTTCCGACCGGACATCCATTGCTTCGTTTGATCATGCAGAGGTGTCAACTTCCATTAAATCATCGGAAATATTAGATGATGAAACGATAGCCTCCGGACAACAGGTAGATGTCTATCCTAACCCTGCCGACGAATTGGTGAACATCCTTATGCCGGATAACGAATCCAAGGTGAAAGTTACCCTGACTTCGATGCAAGGCAACGTTATCTTAACCACCATCTTTTACGGTAGCGAAGCTCAACTCAATACCAGCCACCTTAACCCAGGTGTGTATGTGTTGCGATTTGAAACCGAAGGTAATGTTATTACCAAACGATTGGTGATTATGTAAATTTTGATTAATCAAAACACCAAGCAACCCTGACAGGTTTTAAAAACCTGTCAGGGTTTTTTATTATCCCTAATTGAAAATAAATTTTTTTTTAACCATTTTATTTAATTTTTAAAAACGTAATAGTCTCATTTCTTTTACCATATCTATATTGTGTTTTATTATTTTTAAATTTTTTAAAAAAAAATTCGCATTTATATAAAAATTTTTTCTTGTGCAAGCGATATTTTATTTTTTTTTCATAATATTGCATTTCCGAATTATTAACAGTTAATAATTCCTTTCGGGCAGTAAAATGCCGGCGAAAGAATGTTGGCCTGATAATCACTTGAATGCTTTTCGACTTATTAATGCTGCTTATTAATAATAAAGACTTCTGATTATGAAAAGGTTTTTTGCAGATCGGGTTAAAACCAGCCTGACTATAAATTGCAACCATGCTATGGATGTAAGTCCAGAATGCAAATACTCATGTATATATCAGCCGGTATTTACAGCATACTCATTATCAAAAAAGCCCTTACACCTTTTCCCGGAAGTTTGTCAGATTCTGCATAAAAGCAAAAACACCGAAAACGTATCCGCTACCATTAAAAATTCATGCCATACCTGCGGCAGGCTTTCACACTATGGCGAAAATCCAAACGAGAGTTGCGGCAAGCTTTCACACTTTGGTGAAAGTTCAAACCAGACCTGTGGCAAGCTTTCGCACTTTGGTGAAAGTTCAAGCGAGACCTGCGGCTGGCTTTCACACATTGGTGAAAGCTTAAACGAGAGTTGCGGCTCATTTTCACCTATTCGTAAACAAAATTACAAGTATATACGCTTGAAGATTTAAAAAATTAATCATTCATAAATTTGTTTAATCGCTTAAAAATTACAATTATGAAAATTCAAAAAATTCATTTAATTAATCTTCGCAACGAAGAACATTATCAGTTCCAGACAGATTTTAAGGGATTGGTTGACTATTACACCGCTGCCGCTCTTGGAATAGAGGTGGCTTATGCTGTCTATCTGGCGCTGTATGCCGACGAAAGCACGGCGCTGGATATGATCCGCAAAAGCGCCATAACCGGGAAAATAACCGAAGCTGACCTGTTGCGCGATATTACTTTCAGAGGGTTGAGCGATGCAGTAAAAGCTGCCGGCAATCACTTTAACTCTTCGGTAAAAGAAGCCGCCGCCCGCCTGCAGGTAGCACTCGGCCATTATGGCAACCTTACCCTGAAACCCTACGACGAAGAAACTGCCGCCATAGCTGCTTTGATAACCGACCTCCGCACTACTTATGCTCCAGATGCAGCTATAACCGGAATCACCGATTGGATAAACGAACTACAGGCTAATAACACAGCCTTTAATACCCTGAAAAAAGAACGTTATACCGAAAAAGCAGGGAAAACGCAATTACGTATGAAGGAGGTACGCACCGAAATTGATGTTGCCTACCGCACCATTGCCGAACGCATCAATGCCCTTATAATAGTAAACGGCGAAGCTACATACACAGAATTTGTAAACGAACTGAACCAACGCATCGAACAATATAACCTCGTTCTTGCCCAGCGCAAAGGACGGAATGCAAAAGAAGATGACGATGGAAAAGAAGCGCCGGAAACAAATTAATAAGGAAATGACATTATAAAAAGCCTGTTATTATGTAAAACCAATAAAATCCGGCAGCAATCACACAATTGATAACCAAATATTAATTTCTTGAAATATCCATAAGAACAATGTCCAAACAAACCGAAAATGATATTTTATGAATATTCCCCCGAGAAATCGGGATAGGCTATTTGACCAATAAATTATAAAATTAATAACAAATGAAGAACTTTCTATTCGATTTCCTTATATCTCGCCCGCAGATCTAAAGTATTGCGGGCAATATCCAAGAAATTAATTATGCAATTAAAAAATATTACAATGAACAAAGAGACTTTAGAAAATATTTTTATTTTAAAAATTAATTAATCTAATATTAAAAAATTATGAAAAATAACTTTACGCAATCAGGATTAACCCTGCAACAGTTGGTTAAATCCTTTCATGTTTTTGTGATATTACTCTTCATGGCAACTCCTGCTTCAATATTTGCAGGAACTATTTCAGGGACATTTACAACTCTAGCCAATTGTCCAGTGAATCTGTCGGCTATGGCCGTCGACCCCTCAACCGGTTACTTCTACGCTGTGGCAGATCAAAACCAAACCGCAGCCTGTTACAGATATAATGCTTCAACGGATACCTGGACCAATATGGGTTCTGCTCCTCCGCATCAAACCGGAAATAATGCCGGCGCAACCTGTTTGAACGGAAAGATATATGTTTCCTATACCAGTTATGCCGACCTGGCTGTTTACACTATTTCCACAAATACCTGGACAACAATAACAGGACCTACCGGCGGCACAAACACCGGGGATATTTCCAATGATGGCACAAATGTTTATGTTGCCTGTAAAGGTACCCCTGGTAATTTCTGGAGATATAACGTAAGTGCAGGAACCTGGACTGCATTGGCAGCAGTCCCTGCAAATGATAAATGGGGTGGTCTCGCTTATAACAACGGATATTTTTACAGCAGTGAAGGGAACGGAAATATCGGATTTCAAAGGTATCAGGTATCAACGGATACATGGACAACATTAACAGATGTACCTGGTGGTGCTGTGCTTGGCGCAGCAATTTATGATGCATACTATTACTGTATGGGAAGTTACAGTGGAACGAATCTCTATTCCTACGACCTGGGAGCCCAGACCTGGAATAATATTCTTACTTTGCCATGGGGTATCAATGATGCAACCATCTGCGTTTACGGCAATTCTTTGTACATTATTCAGGGTGAAGCGGGGACCGGCTTTTCAAAATTCACACCGAACAACCCTATGCTTACAAACATCGAAGGAAGTGCACTCGCCTATAACTTAGGAGATCCGGCTGTAAACGTTACCTCAACACTTGTTGCTTCCCAGAATGCCGGAACAAACTTTCAAAGTGCTACAGTAACCATTGCAAGTGGTTTTCAGACCGGAAAAGATGTTCTTTCATTTACAGATGCTAACGGCATCACCGGCTCATGGAATGCAACCACCGGCGTACTGACATTAACCGGAACAACAACCATCGCAAATTACCAGGCCGCATTGAGATCGGTAAAATATCAGAATACCGATTTAACCTCCAACAATACCACTAGGACGATCTCATTCCTGGTTTACGATGGTTCAATCTATTCCAATACTGCATCCCGGAATATTGCCATTCCCGGCCCTCCCACAGTAACAACCGCTGCAATTTCAGCAGTTTCAGGAAGTACAGCAAACTCGGGAGGAAGTGTTACCGAAGATGGTTCCTCAACAGTAACAGCCAGGGGCGTGTGTTGGAATACAACAGGAACACCTGTGGTGACTGATAGCCACACGACAAATGGATCCGGATTAGGAAGCTTTACCAGTTCCCTTACCGGCTTGACTATTGGAAGCACCTATTATGTAAGAGCTTATGCAACAAATGCCCTCGGAACAGGTTACGGGGCTCCGTTAAGTTTCGTTGCCGGATTGTGTGTTCCTCCTGCATCATTAAACCCCTGTATGTATATGTGGATTACCAACGTAACAACAACAGGGGGATTGACAAACTTTAACAATACATCAGCCTGCGCTGCAACATCGTACACCAATTACAGTTCCACCTATTCAGCCTCACAGGCGCCAGGAAGCAATATAACCATGAGTTTCATATCCTATGGTTATGGCCTTAATTATGCTGTATGGATCGATTTTAATGATGACGGAACCTTTGCCGCTGATGAAAAAGTAATATCATTAAGCAACTCAAATACATCAGCAAGTACCAGCTTCACTGTTCCTGTTGGCGCCCCCCTGGGATCACACAGGATGCGTGTCATGGGAGATTATTCTGGCAATCCAATACCCAGCGATCCATGTGCCGCATTGCAATATGGAGAAACTGAAGACTATGCCTTTATCGTTAGCAACCCTGTACCGGCTGATCCCACCTCAATCACAGCCACCTCAAATCCTATTTGCAAAGGTTCATCCACAGAGCTTACTGCTAACGGAGCTGATGGAACTGTATATTGGTATACCGGAAGCTGCGGAGGTTCTCAGCTTACCACCGGAAATCCTATCACAGTAAATCCAACCTCAACGACTACCTATTATGCCAAAAATTATAACAATGGTCTGTTCAGTACAGGATGCGCTTCTGTTACTATTACTGTCGATCCGACATCTGTTGGCGGCAACATTAGCGGAACTGACTCTATAACATATGGAAGTTCTACCGGAACCATGACGCTTTCGGGAGACACCGGAACCATAGTAAAATGGCAGAAAAAAATCAGTACGGCCAGCGATTGGAGCGATATCAGCAATACAATAGCTACATACAGCGAAATACCTTCTTCTCCCGGAACATGGCAATACCGTGTCCTGGTTAAAAGTGGCAGTTGTTCCGAAACATACTCAAACGTATTTAGCGTTAGCGTTGCAACAAAAACATTAACCATCGGAGGCTCTTTTGTTCCCAATAATAAAGTTTATGATGCCACAGTCGCATCATCCATTTTAACAAACAACCTGACCCTTGTAGGTAAAGTGGGCAGCGATGCTGTTTCGTTGACTGCCGTTGCAGTATTTGCAGATAAAAATGCCGGTAATTCCAAAACGGTAAGTCTGACCGGATCAACGATTACCGGAGCTAATGCTTCATATTATACCTTATCATTAACCGGAGCGCCGACAGCTTCAGCAAATATTACCGCCAAAGCCATCAACGTTACGGCTCAAACCGACAGCAGAATATATAACGGAACGACCTCGTCAAGTGTAGCTCCGGTAGTTGATGCTTTAGAAACCGGTGATGTAATTTCTACCTCGCCTACCCAGATTTATAACAGTAAACATGTAGGTACAGGAAAAACAATGACCGCCAGTGGTTTGGTGATCAATGACGGAAACAGTGGAAACAACTATTCGGTTTCGTATGTACCAAATGCTACCGGTGTGATTACTGCCAAAGCTATCAATGTTACGGCTCAAACCGACAGCAGAGTTTATAACGGAACCGCTTCGTCAAGCGTAGCGCCGGTAGTAGATGCTTTGCAAACAGGAGATGTAATTTCTACCTCGCCTACCCAGGTTTATAACAATAAAAATGTAGGTATCGGAAAAACAATGACTGCAAGCGGTTTGGTGATCAACGACGGAAACAGTGGAAACAACTATTCGGTTTCGTATGTTTCAAATGCTACCGGTGTAATTACCGCCAAAGCCATCAATGTTACGGCTCAAACCGACAGCAGAGTTTATAACGGAACCACTTCATCAAGCGTAGCACCGGTAGTAGATGCTCTGCAAACCGGGGATGTAATTTCTACCTCGCCTACTCAGGTTTATAACAGTAAACATGTAGGTATCGGAAAAACAATGACCGCAAGCGGTTTGGTGATCAATGACGGAAACAGTGGAAACAACTATTCGGTTTCGTATGTTCCAAATGCTACCGGTGTGATTACCGCCAAAGCCATCAATGTTACGGCTCAAACGGACAGCAGAATATATAACGGAACGACTTCATCGAGCGTAGTGCCGGTAGTAGATGCTCTGCAAACCGGTGATGTGGTTTCTACCTCGCCTACTCAGGTCTATAACAATAAAAATGTAGGTACAGGAAAAACGATGACGGCAAGCGGTTTGGTGATCAATGACGGAAACAGTGGAAACAACTATTCGGTTTCGTATGTTCCAAATGCTACCGGAGTAATTACCGCCAAAGCCATCAATGTTACGGCTCAAACCGACAGCAGAATATATAACGGAACCACTTCATCAAGTGTAGCACCGGTAGTTGATGCTCTGCAAACCGGTGATGTGATTTCCACCTCGCCTACCCAGGTTTATAACAATAAAAATGTAGGTACCGGAAAAACAATGACCGCAAGCGGTTTGGTGATCAACGACGGAAACAGTGGCAACAACTATTCAGTTTCGTATGTTACAAATGCTACCGGAGTAATTACTGCCAAAGCCATCAATGTTACGGCTCAAACCGATAGCAGGGTTTATAACGGAACGACTTCGTCAAGCGTAGCTCCGATAGTTGATGCTTTAGAAACCGGTGATGTAATTTCGACCTCCCCTACTCAGGTTTATAACAATAAAAATGTAGGTACCGGAAAAACAATGACCGCAAGCGGTTTGGTGATCAACGACGGAAACAGTGGCAACAACTATTCAGTTTCGTATGTTCCAAATGCTACCGGTGTAATTACCGCCAAAGCCATCAACGTTACGGCTCAAACCGATAGCAGAATATATAACGGAACCACTTCATCAAGTGTAGCTCCGATAGTTGATGCTTTAGAAACCGGTGATGTGGTTTCCACCTCGCCTACCCAGGTTTATAACAATAAAAATGTAGCTACAGGAAAAACAATGACAGCAAGCGGTTTGGTGATCAACGACGGAAACAGTGGCAACAACTATTCGGTTTCGTATGTTCCAAATGCTACGGGTGTAATTACCGCCAAAGCCATCAATGTTACGGCTCAAACCGATAGCAGAATATATAACGGAACCACTTCATCAAGTGTAGCTCCGATAGTTGATGCTTTAGAAACCGGTGATGTGGTTTCCACCTCGCCTACCCAGGTTTATAACAATAAAAATGTAGGTACAGGAAAAACAATGACAGCAAGCGGTCTGGTGATCAACGACGGAAACAGTGGCAACAACTATTCGGTTTCGTATGTTCCAAATGCTACGGGTGTAATTACCGCCAAAGCCATCAATGTTACGGCGGTAAGCGATTCTAAAATCTATGATGACAACATCAGTTCGGATGGAATTCCTATCATAGAAACTACTGCCATCCAAACCGGAGATTTTGTAAGCACTCAGCCTCATCAGGTTTATGATACAAAATTTGTCGGAACCGGAAAAACAATGACTGCAAGCGGACTTGTTCTCAATGATGGTAACAATAGCAATAACTATTCTATACATTACCTGACCAATACCACAGGTGAAATTATCCCCGGACCGGCTCATCATTTCAGCATCACCGGACCCGACGAAGTGGTTGCAGGTTCTGCCAGCTCCAATTTTACCATTCAGGTGTACGACCAATATGAAAACCCAACTACCGTAACCGGCGCTACTTCATTTTCACTGTCGACCAATTCCACCGGCACAACCATTATTTTTAACCCGGCAAGCCCGGTTATGAACAATGGAAGTGGCAGCACTACTTTTACCTATAAGGATAGCAAGTTGGGATATTACACCATAACTGCTACAAGAGCATCGGGCAATGATGTTGGGTTGATCGGAAAATCGGCTACCCATAGCATTGAGGTTAACCTGACTCCATGGGAAGCATGCAATACTTCAGCATCGGCTGATGGAGTAACAGAGTATTTTCCCGACGGTAGCGTTGCTCCGGTATATGGCGAATTTGAATTGTCTGCCACCGGCTTATCAACGGCACAAAATGATGTACACAATTTTGCTTATCAGACCTTAGGTAATAAAGGTACCATCATTGCTCATGCTGCGGATATAGAAAACGGTGGATGGTTAGGCGTGGAAATGCGCGAAAGCTGTGCTTCGAATGCAAAAACGGTGCTGATCAAATCCCATATTTATAATCCTAATGTAATTATAGGCTATCGTAGCAGCACGGGAAAATCTATGTTATCGGTCAGCCAGGTTACTCAACTTACCTCATGGCTTAAGATACAACGTAATGGAAGCCAATTCACCATTTATTCCTCCAACAACGGAACCTTATGGCAAAAAAGGTACACTGCAACGGTAAGCATGAGTACCAACATCCTTGCAGGTATCTTTACCGAAAGCGTACGTTCCGACCGGACTTCCATCGCTCAGTTTGATCATGCAGAGGTTTCAACGTCCATTAAATCAGCAGAAATATTGGATGATGAAACGATAGCTACCGGACAACAGGTAGATATCTATCCTAACCCTGCTGACGAATTGGTAAACATCGTAATGCCAGATAACGAAGCAAAGGTTAAAGTTACCATGACTTCGATGCAAGGCAATGTAGTTTTACGTACGATCTTTTACGGTAGCGAAGCTCAACTCAATACCAGCCACATCAATCCAGGTGTGTATGTGTTGCGCTTTGAAACCGAAGGTAATGTTATTACCAAACGATTAGTGATTATGTAAATTTTAATCAAGCAAACCACCAAGCAACCCTGACAGGTTTTAAAAACCTGTCAGGGTTTTTCCATCATCACAATTCATTCTTTATTAAGTAGCTAATTTTATTAAATTGATAAACAATATTTTAAATCATTTTACAATTACATCTTATTGTAATTTAACTTTTTACAAAATTATAAAGTTATTCTTATTTAAAATTTTTATGAAATATTAAAAAAATAGGAACATTTTTTTAAAAATAATTTGTATTTACCATAAAATGTTATATATTCGTACCTGGATATTTCATTTTCATATTAATACTAATATGTTGATTATGTGAGATTTATGTTTGTAAAGCTGTAACTTTTATATTTAACCGATTTTTTATGCCAATTGTTACTCCTTTTTTCAAAAATAAATTTTTTTAATTACATATTTTACTATTTTTGTACCTTATAAAAGTACTATGAAAAAAATCTATTATGTATTTGCCTCATGCTTATTCTCAACCTTATGGTTTAGCTCAGCATACGGACAAAGTTATCAGTTAACAGGCACCGATTTGTGTAGCGATGGTTCCCAATCAACCACAATCAGCCTGTCCGACTCAAATCCAGCAAAGTATTATGCTTTGTTTCGCGACAATCAACTACTCGCCATTCAGCAATGTGCCTCGGGCACAAGTCCCAATCAAATTTTATTTGGTAATTTTTCAGAACCAGGTGTTTATACTGCCGCTGAGTTCAACAGTTTCAAATCGGACGTTACGCCATCCGATGGAAAAGCCATTGCAGGACAGGTGCGGATAAACAGGGTTCCCCTGATTTATATCACCAATAAACCATTGGTTGCTAAATCGGGTGAACGCTTTCTTTATCAACCCGTTTCCAGTGTAAAGGAAAGTGAGTTCACCTGGACGGCAAAGGTAGTTGAAGGCAAGCCGGCAAAGTTTGATAAAAATGGAAAAGAGTTGATTGACCTGACTTTTGTCCTAACCGATGGGAAGCCTGCTAAAGTTATTTTTTCCATTACACCTATCGCACCTTCATCAAGCGGAGGCTGCATGGGTAATCCAGGTGATTTAACAGTAATTATAAATCCTTAATATCATTATACTACAATTTTTTAATTAAAAATTTAATCTGAAAATCAAACACTTTTATTTATTAACCTAATTTTATTTCTTATGAAAAAAAGTTACTTCAAAGAAATCCAGACAACACGGTGGAACCGCCTATTGAAATTTGGCACCTCCGCTCTGTTCTGTCTGGTGTTTATGGCAATGTCCATAAATGTGCAAGCGCAGTACAATCTGACCTATAATAGAACGTCAGGTCAATGCGGTCCCATTGATCCAACAGTTATCATTGGTTTGAATAATTCAACATTAAATAATACCCACGTATTATTTAGAGTTAATCTTGATGCAACCTATACACCTAAATACACTCAGGTTGGGTTGGTTATGAACAACTTCGGTGGTCCAATTCAATTTGGACAATATAATGAACCGGGTAAATATGTTGCATACAGGTATACTCCTGGTGCATATCATGAATTAGTAGGAGCAAACGATCTTGCTTCGTACGGAACAGGTACTTTACAGGATGATGAATTCTGGATTATCGGAACTCCTGCCGAGAGAGATTTGAGCTTTACTGGCACTGAAGGTACAGACTATCAACTTGAAGGCACAACTGCCGTTTATTGTAATAGCGGTAGCCTTACGTTAACCAATCCTGAATATTCCCCTGCAGCTTACGGCAGCCAATGGAATGTCACCTATACCTTGTTAATCAATGGTAATCCTCTTACTACAGATATACATGGTCATTCATATACCGCAAGTCCGGTAATAAACCCTAATGCTAGCACTATTGTTTGGGATAGCCTTCCCAGTGGAATATATACTGTAAAAGCCGAAAGAACTCCTTGTGCTGCGATAACATTTCCGACTCCTGGTAAATCTATAATTGTTATACCTGATGCTACCAGTATTCCTGTTGTAGTTGATCCGATCAGCAATATTTCATCGGTTACCGGCACTCCGGTAATTCTTCCTATACATATTGTATATCCTACCATTACTCCCGAACAGGCTGACCCCAGCGTAAACATAGATTCAAGAATTTCTACAACCTTAGCTGGTGGATTTCCTGCTAATACAACTATTCTAAATATCACTTATAATGGTACCGACGTACTGGCAGGAACTTATGATATGAGTGGTAAAAACGATGTATTGTTAAGTGATATTCTTGGTCTCGCAACTCCTGGACGTTTAATTGATCAATCCGGACAGAATATTAATTGGGTAATCACCCTAAACAGTGAAACCGACGCAACTGTTCCTGTAAAAATTGAAACAATCACCTATCGCGGAACGGTAACGAATACTTTTTGCACCGGTGTATTGGATACTAAAAATTTCACACTAACCTATGCACAGGAAACTACATCAACTATTCCGGATGTTACCGCATGCGATGAACCTGTTGTATTTGATTTCACAATTACGTATCCCGAAATATTAAATGTAAATGAAGATGTTAAAGCCGATGCAAAAATCAGTGTTTATAAAGATGCTGGTTTAACAACAGCTTGGAATATCAATGCAGGCGCTCAGATTGCAGTAAGTTTTAACGGAACACTGGTAAATACCTATACGGTTCCATCTGATGCAAACGTATTCTATTTGTCAACCTTGTTGGGTATTTCTCCAGTTCCATTCCAGGGACACTCTGGTCCAGATGTATGGTCATTTAGTGTAACCAATCTCGATGCTTCAACCTATTATATTGGAGTCCAAAACATGGCTATTCTTTACGGTACTGAATATGTATATGCTTCCCAGGATTTCAAACTAATTCATGTTGGCGCTGCCGGTATTACCATTGATCCTATTTCCAGCATTCAAACAGCAACCAATGCTCCGGTTATTTTTGAAGCCAAAGTAAACTATCCACAAGGTACAGGCTTAACCCTTACCGACCAGAATATTGATCCTTCTGTAATGGCTGATGCTTTAATTACTTTTGCCCCGGCTCCTCCAGCAGGAACTGAAATTGCCGAAATTCAATATAACGGAGTGGTTGTTCCGCTCACTGGTACTACAAATATTGGTGGACTGACAGAAATCAGACTTTCAACAATACTTGGTTCGGCTCCTACAGCATTATTAGGACACAGCGCAATACCTACCGATACCTGGAAGATTAGCGTTGAAAACCTTAACGTTGCAAACACTTACAATGTTACCATTCAGTCTATTGCATTTGTAGATTATGCTGTTTGCCATACAGTAATGGCAACCCAGGAATTTTCTGTTACCACAGCCAACCTGGACATTAGCGATATTAACAATATTTCCACCATTAATGGAACACCGGTTATTATTCCAATACATGTTCAATATCCGGCTATTTCAAATTATGACAATACAATAACGGTAGATGCAAGAATTTCAGGTACATTCCCAGCTAATACACAAATTATAGGTGTTAGCACCGACGGAGGTACAACCAATTTAATTGCTGGTACTCCTTATACAGTAACAAGTAGCCCAATTCTTCTTAGTGATGTACTTGGTATTTCTCCTGTACAGTTTACACTTGAAAACGGCAGGGCTTATGATTGGGAAATTACAGTTGTAAGTTTAGATCAAACGAATCCAATTTCAACTGACGTACTGGTTGAAAGTATTGTAAATTATCCTCTTGGCGGACCATTTGTTCTTGATGCCGAAGGTTTCACACTTACGTATGCACAGGAAACTACATCAACTATTCCGGATGTTGCCGATTGTGGAAGCGTTAATTTCGACTTCACGATCGACTATCCAGCTATTCTGAATGTAGATACACGCGTTAAAAACGATGCAAAAATTTCTGTTTACCAAGATGCTGCATTATCAATTCCTTGGAATATCAATGCAGGCGCTGTGATCTCGATCAGCTACGACGGAACTCCTTTAACACCTTATACAGTTCCATCAGCTAATGATGAATTCTTATTATCAACTTTAGTTGGCGGTGGAGCTCCTTATCCTCTCCAGGGTCATTCAGGTTCCGATTTATGGGAATTCAGTATTTCCGGAGTTACTCCTTCGACTTACTTTGTAAAAATTGAAAACATGGCTGTTCTTAACAGCATTGATTATGTATATGCTACTCAGGATTTCAAAGTCATCAAAGTAGGTGCAACCGGTGTTACCGTTAATGAACCGATGGGCACTATTTCAACCGTAGCAGGCGCACCTCTTCAGTTTGAAGTAACCGTAGCTTACCCGGATCTCGTTGCACAAAATATTGACCCAAGTATTTTGGTCGACGCTTTAATCACTAGCAATGTTTCTCTGAGCCCCGATGCTACCGTTGCCGAAATTAAATATAATGGTAGTGTTGTTCCATTAGCTGGTATTACTGCCATAGGTGGAAAAAGCAGTATCCGGTTATCAGAAATTCTTGGCACCACTCCTACAGCATTACTCGGACACAGCAATTTAACAGATGTTTGGACAATTACCTTAACAGATGTAATTGCCGGTGGTTGCGCAACGAAATATCCTACAGGCATTAAAATGATTATGCAATCTGTTGCTTTTGTAGCTGATCCTTGGGAAACTCCATGTCCGGTTGTCCTTGATGCTGACACTTTGAATTACGGAACTAATTGCCTTAGTGCAAATGCAAACACTGTAGCTCCTGTTTGTGATGGTTCTGAAATTACAGGTTCACAATTTGAATTTAATTTTCCTCCTATAACTGGCAATCCTGCATCCATCACGACCGATTCAAAAATCACATGTGATGTTGATATACCTGCAGGTGTTACCATAGGATGGTCATATAACAGCGGAGCAGCTTCCGGTAGTTATACCGTACCCGCTGCCATTACAGCAGGAACTCCATTATATTTATCTACCATTGTTGGTTCCCCAGCTCCTACTCCATTAGAAGGACATAATCTACTTTTTACAACTTGGAACTTTACCTTTGGTAATGTACCGGTTGGTGTTTATAATCTGACAGTAGTACCTATTGCTTCTATGGCTTCTCCTTTACTTGAAGAAGTTCTGACGACCGATCCGGCCTCTATCACTCAGACATTAACGGTATTAGCATTACCAGATCCGACTATTACAGGAGATCTTACGATGTACAGTGGAGAAACCAAATCATATAGTGTGGCTACTACAGCATCTTATAGTTGGAATGTTACCAATATTAATCCATTAACCGGTTCTTCTGTTGATGTGGTTATAGATGGTTCATCTTCAGCATCCACGGTAAATATTAAAGCTAACTGGCCCTTTACCGGCACTTTCAGATTACTTGTTTGGGTTAGCAACGGAACTTGTTCTGATACATCATCTATATTAATCACCGTAAAACCAAATATTCTTTACGGACAGGTTAAATACTGGAATGCACAGGAAAGCCCAATGCCTTCTCCATTCAATACCAATTACAATGGCATGACCGTTCCTGACTATTTCTATGTAGCATTAATTGAGAATTATGATAAAAAAGACGGTGGTTCTTTTGACCCTAATGATCCATATGTACTTGATTTACAAACAGTTCAACCTAACTGGATTGAAGATGGTTCAACGATAACTGAATATCTGTCATCCTTTATGTTTGATTATAATCTGAATCCAGCTTTAGAATACGGTGTTGTTGTTTGGGATGGTGGATACCTCGAAGAAAATCTTGGTGATGGTTACCTCGGCCAAACATGGACCTGGAACAACTGGGGTGGAGTAAATGCTACCGATGCTTTAGCTATTCAACACATGGCTGCCGGTAATACACTTCCTTTCCATTGGGTTGGGCTTCCTTCTGCTACACCTCAATACGGATTTTTCGCTGAAGAACTTGCTGATGTGAATAATAGTGGTATGTTGAAGATCAGTAATCCTATCACAGCTCTTGACGCATTGATTACCAGTCGCCGTGCTGTAGGTTATATTCCAACATTTACCAATAACAAACCCAACTTTGAAGTTGCAGGTAAGTTAGTACCTTTTGTTGATTTCAACACCAACAACACATTCACAAATTCATTGTCTGCTACTCCAAGTACCAGACCAAATATTGAATTCTACAATGAGTATAACAATTATAATTGGAGTACCTTTGCTTTAGAACATGTTTATGTTACAGAACCAAACACTTTTGTAGCCGGTGATAACTTCCTGAATATTTATTACAGCGCCGTAGGCGATATCAACGCTTCTTATGTTCCCGAATATGGTGGTTTCAAAGCCAAACCAGCAATGGAACTCACCGTTGATAATCAATTAGAAGTAAGCAAAGGCGAAATCGTTGACATTCCTGTTCGTTTAGAAAGTGGAGCTGATTTAGGCGCTATCACCCTTGGACTTAACTATCGCAACGATTTGATTGAAGTAGTTGGTGTTAATTATAGCGAAGACTTCGCTCGCATTGATGCTGAAAAAGGCAACGTTCAAATTGCATGGTTCAACACCGATGGCCAACATTTCAACGCTAACGATGCTATTGCTACTCTTAAAGTTCGTGTTTTAGCTGATATAGATGCTAACACTCCTTTATTTGAACTCCAAAATGCTGAAATAGCTGATAACTCAGCTACCGTTATCGAAGGTAATAACCTGAAAACTGTTGCTCTTGTAACCAATTTAAATGCAAATTCAACAGAACTTCGGGCTGAAAACTATCCTAACCCATTCAACGAAAAAACTACTATCAGTTACAATCTGCCTGAAACAGGTAATGTTCAGTTAGTAATTTATAACAAAATGGGACAAATAGTTAAAACCGTAGTTAATGGAATTCAGCAAGCAGGTTTACAAACTATTGATTTAAATCGTTCCGATCTGATGTCGGGTGTTTATTATTATCGTATCACGCTTCACGGCGTAAGCAGCGACTACTCTGTTACAAAGAATATGATTGTCGTTCAATAAATCCGAAAAAGTTGTTTCGGGATAAAAACCCGAAACAACTTTTTTATACATAAATCATCTTAAAACAGTTTTTTGCATTACTAAACAAACATGTTACAACGAATTCACATACAAGCAAACCTGATTACCGCCACCTGGCTGGTAATATTTGGATTACTTGTGCTTCCACAAGCTATAAGTCAGCCTGTTGTGAGCATAAGCAACCATGCGGGCTGTGCTAATAGTGAAATTCTTGTTCCCGTTGAGGTAAACAACTTTGCAGATGTAGCAGCTTTTACTTTTTACATTCAGGCAGACACTTCAGCCATTGCACTCATTTCCGTCGAAAATATTCATCCGGCGCTTTTGGAGGGCAATGTTGTTAGCAATTTTAACATTAATGGCATTCCGTCCATCAATATCAATTGGTATGGAATGTCGTCGGTTACAATCAGCAGCGGAAAACTATTTGATTTACGACTTTTACTCAAAGGAGGCACTACCGCTTTCAGCTTTACTGAAAACTGTGAAATTGCGCTGTCGGATCTTTCTGTTGTTCAAAATGTTGTTTACAACGATGGAAGTCTTACAGCCTTTAGCGCGTTGTCGCCGGTACCGTTAACATCCACTGTTATAAAAGATAGTACAGCAAATTTCGTACTACCTTTATTCTCCGGTATTACCTACCAATGGCAGGAAAATTCCGGTAACATCTGGACAAACCTTGCTGAGAATCTCACTTATAAAGGTGTGCTCACTAATGAATTAAGTTTAATTTCAGTTCCAATGTCTTTCAATAACCGTAGCTACAGAAGTCTGTTAACCAAACAACTTTGTAGCGAGAATACTCTTGCAGCTACGCTAATGGTAAATGCAGTTGGAATTGACGAACATGGACTTGAAAAAAAATCTTTAATCAGTGTTTTTCCGAATCCGGTTGGCGATAGGATCACTTATCTTTTAGGAGTGTCCATTTCGCAAGCTACTCTTCGTTTGATTGATACCAAAGGTAATATTGTTTTGCAATCTAAAATTACAAATATTAAATCCGGGACGTCACAATCTCTGAATTTGGATAAACTGGCTGCTGGTACTTATATTTTGCAGTTAATAGATGATAACAAGATTATAGACTCGGTTAAAATATTGCGACAACTGTAAATAAATGATTTTATATGGATTACTTAACCTATTAATAATAAAGACACATTATATGAACAAGAAAATTTTACAATTAATCATAGTAATGCTGTTTGCGATGTCGGGTGTAATGGCTCAGACGGTCCAGCTCGGGCATGTAGAAAATGCCGTGCCGGGTACTGTTACCGTTCCACTCAACATGAATGACTTTACCGGAGCCAATGGCGATTTGGGCGCTATCTCATTGTATATTCAATACGATAGCGACCTGCTTACCTACACGGGCTTCAGCAATCTCAATTCTGCATTCAGCGGTATTAATGTGAACTATTCCCAACCTACCCATGAATTAAGAATTATATGGTATGGTTCTACTGCCGGCGTAACAATTGACGGCAAATTGCTTGATCTTAATTTCACATACTCCGGAGGCTTTTCTACTGACATGGCCTTCACTGACGCCTGTGAAATAAACAAGTTTAACTTCAATCCTATTGCAGCCACTTACGAAAATGGTAGTGTTTCAAATAGTCCTGACATCAACACTTATACCGGCGTAGTTGGCTCCTGGCCACAAACTGCTGAAGTGGGTGAAACCGTTAGCTTACCCATCTTAATTGAAGGTAATACCGGTTTAAACCCTGAAGCATATTCAGCCGTTAATTCTATTACTCTTAAAATTGCTTTTGATACACAAAAATTAACTTACCATGGTGTTACCAATAACATCTATGGTTTTTCTGTAGCAGAAAATAATGGAGTATTAAATTTACAATGGTCAAGTGTTACTCCTCGGGATTTCAGAACATTTGCGCCTCTTATGTTATTGAACTTTACTTACAACGGAGGAGGAATTGCTTTACTGGAATTCAAACCGGGTAGTATGGTTACATCAGGCTATTTTGTTGAGAATACTTATTTTATAGATGGGAATGTTCAGTTAGCCCCAGCAGCGCCTGGAACCGGCTCGTTGAACATTGCAAAAATATGTACAACAGAAAATACGGCAAATGTACCGGTAACTTATGCCGGTGACCCAATAGCAAATGTTGGCGCACTTACGCTCAATTTTAATTATGATAAAACTAAGCTAACTTATGCAGGATATACTGCCAACCAGTTGACCGGATGGCTGGTATCTCATACAGCAGGGCACTTAACGTTTATCAATACCAGTGCGACAGGACAAACTATCAATGCAGGTTCCCTTGTTACATTAAAATTTGGTTTTACTTCAGGCAAAGCTGATATTGCATTTGAAGCCGGTACGTCATTACTTAATACCGGGTTCACTTATATTCCTTTAACTCTTAATGATGGTTATGTTGCTCTTACTCCTGAAATTACTGATCAACCAGATGCTCAAACAGTAAACCTTGGTTCACCAGCTACCTTTAGTATTATAGCTACAAATGCCATCAGCTATCAGTGGCAGGAATTAGTATCCGGAGTATGGACAAATGTAACCGATGGTGGTATTTATTCCGGGGCTACAACTAACACGCTTAATATCTCAGCCGTAACCGGAAATATGAATGCTTATCAGTATAAATGTATCGTTCAACCGTGTGAAGTAGTTTCTGACCCAGCTTTGTTAACAGTTACTTTTAATGTAAGTGGTGTGCTTAAATATGCCAATACAACCGGCGATCCACGTCCGATTACGAATTCTACAGTTTACCTGAAAACTTCTGATGGATTAACTACTATTGCAACAACTACGACTGATGCATCTGGCAATTACACCTTTTCTAATGTAAATGCGGGTAGTTATAAATTAGATGCTTCTTCAACTAAAGCATGGGGGGGGCTTACATTAGCTGATTATGCAATTGTACGTAACTTTGTGAATGCCGGTACTCCTGTTTTAGCAGGTATTTATTGGCTTGCGGCCGATGTTAATAATAGTAACACTGTTACCCTTGCTGACTATGCCATTATCCGTAATAGAGTTAATACCGGTTCAACATCGGGTTGGCTTAGACCTAATTGGATATTTACTCAAACTACATTAAATATCCTTGATGCAAATGTTACAGGCGTAGCAATAATTGGCATATGTTCTGGAGATGTTAATGCAAGTTATACACCTCCTTTGTAAATCATAAATTAATAAATTAAAATTATGAACAATATGAAACAATTATTAATCAAAATCCACCTATTGGCGTTTAGCCTATTGATTGCATTTCCTTTATTTGCTCAGGAGGTTTCAACAACAACCCAGGTTTTTACGGGACCAGATTTTGGAACAACTATTTTAGTGCCTATCAACAGTTCAAATATAACTGCAACATATGGTAACATCATCATTGCAACCATTAGGGTTGAATACAATACAGATGTGCTTACCTATATTGGGTATACTAATTTAAATCCTGCAATTCCATCCTCAAAAATTTCAGTGATGCCTAATGGAACTGGCGGAGTTGTTCAATTAAACATAGAAGATCCTGAGTTTTCAGGTTTTCCATGGCCGGATGGTAAAGCATTTGATTTGCAATTTACCTTCAATGGAGGTCCAACAGCAATTAATATCACCAATGCTGAATTTCTTAATGATGCATTTGAAACTGATAATTCGCCAGTTGTAAATGGGAACGTAAGTGGCTACACCAATTTAACCGCTTCTAATGGTGATTGGCATCAAGCCTCTACCTGGACCGGATATTTAGGAGGTTTAACCGCCCCTGGTCTTGGCCATAATGTAACCATTCTACCAGGAGGCACAGTAACTATTGGTGCAGATGCTGTCTGTAATAGTCTTACCATTAATAATGGCGGACAACTAACCCTTGATGCAGGGAAAACCCTTACCGATAATGGCAATTTCCAGATCGCATCGGGTGGCTCGTTTATTCAGAATGGTACTTTGGCTATAACCGGAACTACTACCGTTAAACGGGACATTGCTGCTAACGAATGGCATTTAATCTCAGCTCCTATATCCGATGCCCTTTCAGGCATGTTCTTTGATAAAGTTTTACAAACTCATAATGAACTGACCAATGAATATACGGATATTGCAGATATTAATGTACCTCTAACTCCTGTAAAAGGTTATGCCTTGGCAGGTGAAGGTGGTTTTACAGCCAATTACGTTGGGACACTGAATACAGGAAGCCAAAGCATTGCAACTACCAAAGATGGAGCAGGCTGGAATCTGGTAGGTAATCCCTATCCATCAGCTATTAATTGGAATGCAGCTTCGGGTTGGACAAAAACCAATCTAAATGCCACTACTTATTTGCATGTTAATTCTTCAACTTGGGCAACATGGAATGGAGCTACCGGTACTAATGGTGGTTCACAATACATCGCTCCGGGACAAGGATTCTTTGTTGAAGCAACGGGGGCAGGAACTTTGGCTATGACAGATGCAGTACGTGTTCACAATCCAGTATCTTTCTTTAAAAACACTGTAAACAATCTTGTAAGATTACAGGTTTCTGGAAATGGTTATACTGATGATGCTGTGGTTTATTTTGTGCCTGAAGCTACTGCCGAATTCGATGGGCAATACGATGCTCATAAACTCTTTGGCGACGTTGCCGAAGCTGCTCAAATCTATACGTTAGGAAGCTCTCCGTTAGCCATTAATGCCTTACCCGAAACCAATAGTGTTCCGGTAGGAATTCATGCCGGAACAAGCGGTACGTATACCATTGCAGCAACTGAAGTAAACGACATCCAAGCCATTACACTGAAAGATAACCAAACGGGAATATCTACCAATTTATTGGTCAATTCCTATTCATTCAGTTTCACTCCGGGTGAAAACGAGCAACGTTTTACTCTTTATTTCAGCCCTCTTTCAATCAATGAGGTTGAAAATCCTTTGGCTGCAATTTACAGTAATCAGAATACGTTGTATGTTGATCTGAAAAGCCTGTCTAAAGGCGACATCTACGTTTATAACCTGGCTGGTCAGCTTGTAACATCGACTTCGGCAAATCAGGGAATGAATATGATTCGTCTTACGAATACTGGTAACTACATTGTTAAGGTGATCACACCAAAAACAACCCTGGTTAAAAAGGTGTTTATTCAATAATTTAGATTTATTTGAACAATTAAAAAGAAAAAAATATGAAAAGAATAATCAGAATATTGACTATAACAGCCTTTTTGGCAACAGCTCCTTTGTTACTATTGGCACAAGCTCCTCCGCACCCCAATAATGGTAATGCGCCGGGCACTGGTGGACATACAAACACACGAGTTGGTGGCGGTACCGCTCCTATCGATGGAGGCTTAAGTATTTTATTAATTCTGGGTGCCGCTTATGGTACTAAAAAGGTTTTCATGGTAAAGCGGGAAGAATAACCCTCTTTACAACCTTATCTAAGTTAAACCCACCCTATCGTAATGTTAGGGTGGGTTTTTTAATTACCCAAGTGAACACTCCATTTCTTCGGCGTTTCATTCCATTTCTTCGATGCATCGATCCTATTCTTGAGTGAACTGTTCCATTTCACGAGCGTAACATTCCATTTCACGGGTGATACCCTCCATTTCACGAGTGCACCGCTGCATTTCACGGGTGATACACTGCATTTCACGAGTGATACGCTACATTTCACCCCAACCCCTCTCTTTTCAAGAGAGGGGTTGGGGTGAGTTTGTTTGCTCCGCTCCATTTCTTGAGCGTACCGCCTTATTTCAAAACCCAACCCTTAGTCCTATTATGGATTAGCAAATAATCAAATAGCCTTTTGCTAATAGCTAATAGCTAACAGCCAATCAACAATCGCCAATCCTTAAAATGCTACCGGGTACTTCGTACACTATCCGGTTTAAAACGCTCGAAATCTCAAATCCTCCTACTATATTCTGATACCCGAATTTAATCCTATCCGGTAAATAAATAGTAAAACAATAACGAATATAATAATACTCCACTTAAAGGAAATCCGGCGGATACCTCCCAACGACATCACTTCATCTTTTTCAATGCTATGATAATTAAAGAGCATAGGAATGATTAACAGCAAGGGTGTGATGGTCTTCAGCGTAAGGGGAAGATAATGCTTGGGAAAAGTGATAAGGTATATTATACCAACTCCAACAAGCCAAGGTATAAATACCTGCGTAAGAATAAAAAACAACCTGTATTTGGGCATGATAAGCGTTGCCGAGCCGGATGAAAACATGAATAGCTTTGTGGCATACCTCCCTAAAAATACCATTATAAAAAGAGCTACCAGAACAAAAAGGATTTCTTCCACATCGTACATATAACTCATAAATAACCATTCGGAAGAATAAATAAACTCGGTACGTGTTATAAAACCTACCAAATAAGAACCAAAAAACAGGTTTATTCCATTGATGGCACACCATAGGAAAAATAAACGATAAGGCGCTGTATGCGAATTTTCAAGAAAAAATAAACGCAGGAAAGCTACGGCTAATAAAAATGAAATCAACGGCCCACTACCAAAAATAATTATCATCGCTATACGGGTGTATAATGGTGAATATGTGTAAAGCGGAAACTTTAAAATGTTGTAATACCATACCGTTGGAATATTGAACGATTTCGCTATTATGATGGTTGAGAGTTGATATATCCCATACATCAGCAAAAACGAAAGTAGAAAATAGCCGGTGGATTGAAGAAAGTTTAAAATAAATTTATTGCGCAGATCAACGGTGGAAAGGATTTCCCGAAACATGGCAAAGGTTGTTTTTGCCTTCTTCCTGAAACTAAGTTTACGGTCGCGTTTGATTAATTTTTTGATTGTTTTCGCATCCCTATCCTCTTTGTGCTTAGGGAACAAGGTATGTAAGGGATCTTTTTTGAGCTGACTAAACCACTTCTTTCTATTTTGACGTCGCTCATAGCGAAAACGTTGGCGTATTACTTGTTCATCACGACCAGGTCTCCCTCCCATTTTAAATAGTATAAGTGGATTATGCAGGAATGCGCTTAACCATTTTAAAAACATTTCGCGACGCTCACGACGAACCTGTTTGAGAATCATCTTACGATCCCTGTCAACATGCTTACGACCGAAAGGATCGGAAATAAATGACGTAAATTTTTTATACATCCGATGGTTCCATTCTTTCCTTTGCACATGATGCATCTTTTTTAACTTGGCCCGTCTATGACGCCGTTCGTTCCGACGAATCTTTAATTCCTGTTTCCAAATCTGATAACGTCTTTTTAAGCTTAGTCTTCTTTTCCTTGAATGTTCCATAGACTTTTGATTTTTTTCATCCCAAAGTTATAAAATTTTTCTTACTAAAAAATGCTTAATGTATTTTATTTTCAACAATCAGTATTTTGTTACTTAAAATTAGCTTTACGGATGATAAATTTTGCCCTTTATTTCTATTGAGTATACAAAATCATCCAGAAGATTACATCATACTGATTCATAACAATGAGTATTTCAGTTATCACCGAAGAAAACATCTAAGCAATATTATATTTCAAAATATTACAACCCCTACCGTTATTAATTCGTATCTTTGCAAATTAGTATTATTATACGGAATAAATAAAATGAAAGAATTAAGAATCGGGGGCATGTTAATACCTGTTCCTATCGTTCAGGGTGGTATGGGTGTTGGCGTAAGCCTGTCAGGACTTGCCGCTGCAGTTGCAAATGAAGGTGGAGTCGGCGTAATTTCAAGCGCCGGACTGGGACTTCTCTATGCCAAACTCTCTTCCGACTTCCTCGAAGCCAGCATTTTGGGTCTTAAAGAAGAAATGCGAAAAGTAAAAGAAAAAACAAAAGGAATTATCGGCGTGAACATCATGGTAGCCATGTCGAACTTCGAAGATATGGTAAAAACAGCTATCGCCGAAAAGGTTGATATTATCTTTTCAGGCGCTGGATTACCTCTTAACCTGCCCAAATTTCAAACACCCGATAGCGTTACAAAACTTGCACCTATTGTGTCTTCAGGCAAAGCAGCCCGGTTGATCTGCGAGAAATGGAAATCGGCATACAACTACCTGCCCGATGCCATTGTGGTAGAAGGTCCTAAAGCCGGTGGTCACCTCGGATTTAAAAAAGACCAGATTGACGATCCTAATTATGCTCTTGAAAAACTAATTCCGCAAGTCGTTAGTGAAGTCAGGGTTTTTGAAGAAAAATATGATTGTAAAATTCCGGTAATTGCCGCAGGCGGGGTTTATACCGGCTCCGACATGTACGAAATGATGCAATGCGGCGCCAGCGGCGTACAGTTAGGAACCCGTTTTGTTACAACTAACGAATGCGATGCCTCCCTGGGATTTAAACAGACATATCTTGATGCCAGCGAAAATGAAATTGAGATTATTCAAAGTCCGGTAGGAATGCCCGGCAGAGCCATCACAAACAGCTTTCTCGACAAGGTTCGTGCCGGATTAAAACAGCCCATTAAATGCCGCGTAAACTGCATTAAAACCTGCGATATCCATACAGCGCCCTATTGCATCATCCAGGCGTTGATGAGCGCTTACCGCGGAAAAATGAACAATGGGTATGCCTTTGCCGGCAGCAATGCCTTCAGGGCTACTAAAATCAATTCCGTAAAAGAAGTCATGTCGGAAATCATGGCTGATTTTAAAGCTAAAATCAAAGAAAAGACTTCCAAGAAATAGTTGCTTGCTGAAGAATTTCTATTAAATCCCAATATTTACGCCAATAGAAAATATCCTGGCGCGGGGATAATCATAGTAATCTATTCCGTCGCTAACTTCGGGATCTAATCCTTTGTATTTCGTAATAACAAATGCATTCTGCACAGTGGTAAACACATCCACGGCCAGTTTTTTATTACCGATTTTATCAAAATGATAACCTAAACGAATATAATCCATCCGTAAAAAAGAAGCATTTTCCACAAAATAATCAGAGAAATATTGTGGATTATTAAACCCTGTTTCGTTTACCGACTTATTCAGATTCCGCAGGTATCGGTTATTATATAACATGCTGTATGCGTTATTGGAATTTACATTGTTATAAACATAGTTGCCGATGTTTGCTCTTGCCGAAAAGGATAATTCCCATTTTTTATAGCCAAGTTTGGAAGCTATGCCTATAATCATATCCGGCTCGGACGATTTATCATGATAATAGTTATCAACATTTGCCGCCACATTTCCGCCTTCTCCGCTACGGTTAACGTATTCTCCTTCTAACGGCTTTCCATCACTTCCATATACTTGTTGCAACACGAAAAAGGAATTTAACGGATATCCCGTACTTTGTATCATAATACTATTTCCTGTTCCGCCGGCAATCGTTCCGTATGTCGTTCCTATATATCCATTTACAGCGGGGCTTTTTATTTTATTTTTATTATATGCCAAATTACCATTTACTTCCCATCTCCAGTTTTTTGAAGAAATGATTTGTGTGTTCAATGCCAAATCCCAGCCCTTGTTTTCCAATTTTCCAGTATTTAGCATTATATAGTTACTCAGGTTGGAACCATTAGGAACCAATGCCAGAACACTCATTTTGTCGCATGTTTGGGTATAATAGCTTAACGATCCCGTGATCTTATCTTTAAAAAAACCGAAATCAAATTCTGCATTAAAAGAAGCGATCTCTAAATGACGTTGCGTAAGGATATCATCATTATTAGAAGGTTGTCCGACTCCTGTTTTTGTATAACCAATCCTGAATTTTAAATCTGAGATAAATGCAATTTTCTGCATAAACGGTTCCCTGTAAATATTCCAGGCAAAAGCCACCGCCGGATTAAATACCCAGCGATTATCCTTTGCATATTGCGACGCACCGTCACGGCGAAGAGACAAGTAAAGTATATATTTATCTTTAAAATTATAAATTAACCGCCCATATTGTGACTTATATTTATTTTCGTAGCTATAAGAAGTGCTATCCTGTATAACCTCCGGCTGAGTGGTATTCCTGATATAATCCGATTCTTTATTTTCCGTATTCTGATAAGTATAACCTGCCATAAAATTAATCTCACTCCGGATAGCATCGAAATGTTTGGTGTAGTTTAGATAAAAATCATACATATTATTTTTAGTTGTTAGATTATTCCTTTGGTAATACCCCCTTCCAATCCAGGAAGTCCAGGATGCTAATGAATCCACATCCTTCTTGATTTTCGATTTATAATAATCCGACCCATAATTAAAAACAAAACGCAAATCGGGGAAAAAATGCAGTTTATAGTCAGCCTTTATATTCGTAATTCTATTGGTTACATCGGAATTATAATTGGTTTGCTCTAACAATGCCACAGGATTTGCCATCGCCATGATGTTAGAATTCCCATTGATTAGCCATTCATAATATCCTCCATAATTATTATTGGCATGTACCGGTTGCGTAGGATCAAACATAGCCGCATCGCCAAATACATTTTCATCAACATAACGATTTTTCTCTTTCGCAAGATTGTGGTTAAGACTTATTTTTAAATGATGATCAAAAAGTTCAGGCGAAAAGGCAAGCCCCAAAGTGTTTCTTTTCAGGTTTGACGTTTTTACTATGCCATCCTGGTTTAAATTCCCATAGGAAATTCGAAAAGGAGCATCTAAAACGGAAGCGCAAAGGCTTAAATGATGATCCTGTCCAAAAGAAGTACGGTAAATTTCTTTCTGCCAGTCGGTATTGGCATTTCCAAGCGAGGCTATGGCATCAGTATTGTAAGGAAGTTTTTCATTGATCAATTCCCGGTATTCCCCAGCCGAAAACACATCATATTTTTGAGGTAATACCGAAAGGGAACCCTGTACATTATAATTTAGCTTTAATTTTTTGCTACCCTTTTGAGTATGGATAAGAATAACCCCGTTTATTGCTTTTTCGCCATAAATAGCCGTTGCAGAAGCATCCTTTAAAACGGTAACGCTCTCAATGTCGTTTGGATTCAAAAAAATCTGACTATTATCCAAAGGAACATCGTCAACGATCACTAATGGAGTCGAAGATGTATAAAAACCATGGATTCCCCGGTTACGGATAGTAAAGTCACTGCCCGGCATCCCATTATTAGAACTAATCATCAGTCCCGGGACTTTTCCCTGTATCAGCTCAAAAGGAGAAACAAGGAAGCCTTTGTTGAAGTCATCTTTTTTTACAACGTAAATATCACCGGTAACTTCATCTTTATCCACCGTACCATATCCGATATTTACCTGTTGAGTTTTATTTTTTTTTAGAGAATCCGGAGCCTGGCTGTTTGCAGCCGATGTTTGTCCAAAAACCTGGCTAACGGTCATTATACTTATAAAAATCAATCCAAAAGATTGAAGGATTTGTAAATTTTTATTCACTTTATCGTTATTTAAATTTATAATACAGTCAACTAATGATATTTTGCCAAACAAATAAGCAAATTGCAGCAGAAACAATAATTTGTTGCAGCAAATTGTATCAAATATGCAAATATCAAAAAAAAATTTAAAAATCATTATTGTAATCTTTTTTTTATTTAAATTTGTACTATCATTTACCAGGTAAAGAAGCATACAACAGCAAATTAAGTATCTGAGATACAACATCCGAAAAAAAGTTACCAATACTAATTTTCAAAAGGCAGCATCTGGCAAATGCAACGGTAAAAGCGAATTTATAAATACCAATTTCACTAACCAAAATACCCGATGCTATGCAAAAGATCTTCTTTTTCTTAATTTATTTTTTTACTGTTTCCGGAACTATTGCCAACCCAAAAACCGGAAATAATCCTTCGGAGAAACCTGCCGAAAAACAGAGTTTCGTTCTTTGCCAAAAAACGGAATACGATACTGCGAATATTAAGTCGATGATTACTTATCTGGAAGGCCTGCTTAAATCATCAATGAAATTCGAAATTTATATTAATAACCAACCCATTGCAAACAAACCAGCGAAGCCTAAAATTGATTCTGCGGTTGTCAGCTCTATTTTTCACCAATCCATGTTTAAAGAGCGATATGATAAGGCAGCCATAGGATTTGAAAACTATTTTGTAATTGAAAATTTTAAGAAATTTAAATCAACGTATTTAGATTCCGTTTCCGATAAAAGCAAATTAGTATTGTTTGTGAATGGCAAAGCTTTTCCCCAAATACCTATCCGTCTTTTTGATGAAAACCGAAAAACCATCAGTTTTTTCTGGAACCGCAACGATACGTTAACAAAGGCTTTCAGCCAGTCGTACATTGCCAAATTCAGGTTCCGTATAACCAAGGCGAGTATGGGTTTCGGTTATTACGATACAGTAAACAAAAAATGGGTGGAAGTTGGCAAAAAACGGGTTGATGTGCTTTATGTGATTAAAAGGTATGCTATTGTAACCGTAGTTATATGGTTTCTGTTTCTTGTCTTTTTCGCATGTTATCTTGGCAAAAAAACAAACCTGATACGAGAAGGTAAAAGTATGGAAAACCGCTACAGCCTGTCGCTTACACAATTTGCATTCTGGACCGTGATTATCTTTACGGCATATTTCTATTTGTGGATAGTAACTTTTGAACTGGTAAAAGTTCCAGACAGTACATTAGCTTTACTTGGGATCACTACGTTGACTGCTGCAGGATCAAAACTGACAGACATTCGGAAAACTTCTAAATCCATTAAAAAATCGGAAAGTTTTTTAACCGACCTGCTTTCGGAAGATGAGGTCGGATTAAGTGTAAACCGTTGCCAGATGTTTTTGGTAACCCTGCTTTTCGGGGTTATTTACCTGGTTAACGTTTTCAGCCAGCAGGCAATCCCCGATTTTAACAACAGCCTGCTCTGGTTGATAGGTATAAGTTCCGGAGCCTTTGTAGGAATTAAATCGGTAGATAGAACAGTACAGGAAAGTAAGTCTGTTGTTAAAAAAAACATAAAATTAAATAAAACGGAAGCCGAAAAGTCTAAAGAGTAGGCAATAATTAATAATCTAAACCTTATGAAAAAAATTCTATTACTATCAATAACCTTGTTCATGATTATTTCTTGCACAAGTGAAAAAAAAATCTTAGTAGAAAATACGAAAGATAAACAGATAATTCTTTGTTCAAAGACGATTAAAAAAAATCGCCTATCACATAACAGTGAAAAGCAGTTTATAGTAAAAAACGATGATTCCTTAAAGATGCTTCTTTACATAGGAAAAGGAAAAAAATTCATTCCGAATAGTCAGATTGTTCTTAAAGAATATAGCGAAATCCCGCCAAAAAGTACAACAACGATTATTATAAATTTGAAAAATAATGAAAAAGCAATTTTAGTTGGTAATTTTAAAGAAAAAGATGGAGAAAAAACTAAAAATTGTTATACGGAATATAATTTAATAACGAATGACAGTTTAAAGGAACCAAATGAAAATAAAATTTTCACCTTCACAAAATATAAAGATGACCCTCCATTTAATTCCAAATTTATTTCAAATCATTCAAAAATTTCACAAAAAATTGAATTTGTTGGTGCAGGTGAAATTCAAAAATCATTTTCAGAAGGAAAGGAAATACCCGCAAGTACAGGACTGGGAATTTATTATGAAAGGAATATGGATTATGGATCTGTCAAAAAAATGGAACTGGAAGCAGTAATTAATATTGCCTCAACGGTTGATACTATTTTTGCAAAATATAACTCCGCAACAAAAGAAATCAATAACCGGAGAGATTTTGGAAATTATTTAATGAGCCCTACGATTTCGGGACAATCAACTTCTGTTCACTACCGGTTATACATTAATGAATTGTATAATAAAAGAGTTATTGAAAAACAACGCAGGCCATGGATTTGCGGATGGGACATCCAACTTGCAGTATCCAACAGGGTATGGAGCAATTCTAATGATAGCATTGAAAAAAGTGTTCATGCTTCCGGTCTATCCATAAAAGGCGGTCCATTTTATGAATTTATACCTCATTTATTCAACAATAGTGAAGAAAAAGGCAATGAAACTTATTCGGCTTCCGTAGGTGTTAATATCAGTTATCGTATGTTGTTGGGTGATGTTTCTCAGAATAATCAAAAAGCATTCAGAAAAGAACTAACCGGTGTAAAAAATATTTACGCATTAGGTATCGAGCCCAATTTTGTTCTTAGGTTACACAACATAAGAGCAGAAGCAGCAATACCTATTTTGTTTAACCTTGGCGATAAAAATATAGGAGCACCAGGCTTAACCGGAATTCAGTTTGTAACTACAATTAAGTTTGTCGGTGGGTTCCCTTTAAAATTATTAAACAATTAATAAAAAACTCAATATAATCTTCAAACCTCTTAAATTTCTTAAACCATGACCAAAAAAATCACCATTCTATCTATTGACGGCGGGGGTATCCGGGGGATACTCCCTGGCGTCATCTTAGCCTACCTGGAAGAAAGGCTCCAGAAGAAAGAAAATAACAAAGATGCACGGCTAAGCGACTATTTTGATTTGTTCGCCGGAACAAGCACCGGAGGCATTCTTACCTGTATGTATATCGCTCCTGGCGCAGACGGAAGACCGTTGTTTACTGCTCCCGAAGCCGTTGATCTTTATTTGAAAAACGGTGAAAAAATCTTCAGCAGGCCTTACTGGTATAAACTGCGTACTTTGTTCGGACTATTCGGTGCAAAATATCCGGTAACCAATATTGAACGTATTCTGAAATCCTATCTGAAAGATACTACCCTGGAAGATGTGTTAAAGCCCTGCCTGGTTACAGCCTATGACATTGTTCAGCGTAAAACTGTATTTTTTAACAAAACGGATACAATTAATGTTGAAGATAAAATCCATAACTACAGGATGCGCGATATTGCCCGTTCCACTTCAGCTGCGCCAACTTATTTTAAACCTGTAAAAATAGAATCTTTGTTTGGAGCGCCTCTTTACCTTATTGATGGCGGAGTATTTGCCAACAACCCGGCAATGTGTGCCTATGCTGAAGCCAGAACTACGGAATTCAGCAAAGTATTTAACCGTTTGGATAAGCCTGATTACCCCAATGCAAAAGAAATGATAATCGTTTCTATTGGCACAGGTTCTCACAGCGATGCCTATAATTATAAAAAGGTAAAGAAATGGGGTATTGCATGCTGGGCAATGCCAATTATCAATATTCTGATGTCGAGCAATGCTGAAACGGTTCATTATGAGTTGAACCAGATGTTTAATACCATTAAACCACCCGACCAAGCGGATTATTACCGTCTTGAACCGACCGTTGGTACAGCAAGCAACCAAATGGACCTGGCAACTCCCGAAAACATGCACGCATTAGAAGAAGCCGGAAAAACATTTATTGCCGATAATGAAAAAATGCTCGACAGAATTGCGGATTTGCTGATCGCAAATAAATAAAAAATTTAACTACCCAAAGCGAATAGAAATTATCGAAATCAGGTATAGCAAAAAAAGAAAAAATGAAATCCATAGAAAATTACACAGCAAAAGATTTTAGCAAGATTGCAGATAAAGCCATTCTTTTAAACGAAACGGCTTCGGAAGAGGAATTATATCAAATGCTTGGTAAAAACCTGTTCGAACTTAATACCGATACAATAGCGCCTCTGTCTTCTACGGGTACTTTACGAAAAACGCCTATGCGGCGACGCAGTATTTCAAAACTTGCCGAAACAGACTCTTTAGGTTTTAAATCCGGTTCTTATTCTGGATTGTTCCGTCTGCCGGATTCTGGATATCTTAAAGATGCGGAATCTGTAAGTATCCCATTGAAAACGTATAGCACTAGCAAAAACGGCAAGGATTTCTTTGAGAAATTCAGGGATACTATTGGAAAAGAAATTTGTACCAATGAAACCATAATTGAATTTATTAACGGCAAAAGCAATTATTCCATTAAAGATTTATTGATAGTTGTGGTACCGCTTGTTGTTACGGCTATAGGAATAGTAACGCTTAGTCCGGTTTTTATTTCAATTATTGTGGGTGTACTTGCATTGATTATAAAAAGTGGTTTTCAATCCTTTTGTAGCATTTATGTATAGATCGGAAATAAAAAGCTGAAGTCGGAAAGTAAATTTGAGTAAGTGTAATCAGTTTTGGTATTACAATCTCAACTGAAGAATTTATAATCTTATCCCATACTTTATTAATCCTTATTCTCCGGAAATTAAGACTATTTTTCTAAAGTTAAGGATTATTTTATTTAGTTGATCGTTGTTGGTTGTTAGTTGATGGTCGATAGCTAAACCGGAGATAAATCTTCCATAAAATTCGCAATCAGGATCGGTATTAGTCTGTCAATGCCTGAAATCCGTTATGAAACTTTGTGAAATAATTATTCTAATCGAACATCGACAAAACGGATAATTACGGATTTAATTAAAACAAAAAAGAACAATGAATTTCTCCATTGTTCTTTCTGTTTTTGGAATTAACCTTCCGTAATTCGTAATTTTTAATCCGTAATTGATTAAACGTTCGGATTATCTTTAGCTTTGGCACGTAAAGGAACTACGCCTGCCATATCGCCAATGATATTAACCAGTTCGCTACCCGTAGGAATAACTATTTTAGTATTATTGGCTAATGAAACTTCAAGCGTCTGTAGTTTCCGAAGCATTTGGGCATTTCCGATGAAATATTTTTCGGCAGCCTCGTTAACTAAACGAATAGCTTCGGCTTCACCTTCGGCCTGCAATATTTTCGACTGTTTGATACCTTCAAATTCCTTAATCTTGGCACGTTTTTCACCATCGGCAACGGTTTCGCGGGCGGTGGCATAATCTATAGCAGCTATCTTTTCGTTTTCGGCTTTTACTACTTTGTTCATCGTTTCCTGAACATCTTTAGGCGGATCAATTTCCTTTAGCTCGGTACGTACAATTTCGATGCCCCAGGTTTGTGTTTCATGGCAAAGCGTGTTGTGGAGTTCCGAATTAATTTTTCCGCGTTCGCTGTTGGCCGATTTCAGCGTAAGCGTGCCTATAATATTACGTAATGTAGTTCGAGCCAGATTCACGATTTGCCATTTATAGTTATTGACGTTGTATTGCGAACTTTTTACACTACTTTCATCATCTTTAACTTTAAAATAAACCTGGGCATCCACACGGGCGTTCAGGTTATCGTTGGTAATGATTTCCTGGGGTTCGGCGTCTACCATCTGTTCGGTGGTATTTACCAGAAACATGTGTTCAATAACGGGAACAATCCAGTGAAATCCCGGATCGGCAAAGCGGTGGTATTTACCCAAACGTTCAATTAATCCCCGATGAGTCGGACGTACTATCCGTATTCCTGTAAAAAACAGGAAAACAATCACAGCTATTACAATATAAAGCGTATTCATTGGTTCCATTTTTAATGATTTTATAATTTTGCATAAAAGTAATACTTTTTATCTTTGTCCGTTAAAAAAAACAATTTAATACTTTTACTAAAGAAATTAATCCGGAATGTAATCCGGAAAAAGTTCAATCAATAGCGCCGGAATAGTTGATTTTTCCATTAAACGATCAACTATTTGCCGGATGAATCAACGAATATGCTTAAAACAGTTTTGCTTATCGGGTCGGGTGGATTTATCGGAAGTGTTACCCGGTATTATGTTTCAAAAATCAATCTGCTTGCCGGATTTTTCTCAATACCTGTGGGAACATTAATCATTAATGTTTTGGGAAGCTTTTTCATCGGGTATTTAATGGGTTTGGCCGAACGAAGTACCATACTTACGCTTGAGCTTCGGTTATTTTTAATGGTAGGGTTTTGCGGAGGATTTACAACCTTTTCAACCTTTACCAGCGAAAACCTGACGTTGATGCACAACGGGCAGTATCTTTCAATATTTCTTTACACCGGATTAAGTATTTTTCTGGGTTTTGCAGCGGTTTTTCTCGGGTATGTATTATCAAAATTTATTTAAAATGGAAAGCAACAAATATTCGGTACTTAAAATTTATGCCAGTACAACCGACAGGATCGGCTCGCATTTGCTCTATGAAGACATCGTAATACAGGCCAAAGACTTTGGAATTTCCGGGATTACCGTTTATCGTGGAATAATGGGATATGGATTAAGCAGTAAAATTGACTCCTCAAAATTCTGGGAACTCACCGAAAAATTACCGGTAGTTATTGAAATCGTTGATACTAATGATACGATTGAGCAGTTTTATAACCGGATAGAAAAATCGCTGCTTGCCATGCCTAAAGTCTGCCTTATTACCAAGGAAACGGTGGAGATAAAGCTCCGGAAAACGGGAATAAAACACAAATAAAAAAGCGTCAGAAAATTTCCGACGCTTTTTGTCAAATTAAAGCAATAATTTATTCTAATCCTCTGCGTTTAAGCAAAGCTTCCACCGAGGGCTCCTGTCCACGGAATTTCTTATATTGAATCATTCCTTCATCATCACCCGATTCGGCCAGGCAATATTTGCGGAATTTAGCAGCTAACGCCTTGTTATAAATATCGCCCGATTGTTTAAAGGCATCAAAAGCATCGGCATCAAGCACGGCAGCCCAGATGTAAACATAATATCCGGCAGCATAGCCTCCATTGAAAATATGGGCAAAATAGGTTGAACGATAGCGGGGAAGTATCTCCGGAATAAGTCCGATTTTATCCATGGCTTGTTTTTCAAAAGTTTCGACATTGATATCTTTGGGCTGTGTAAGTTCATGAAAATCCATATCGAGTATGGAAGCGGCGAGATATTCAAGGGTGATGAAGCCTTGGTTGAAACGTCCGCTGTTTTGGATTTTCTCAATGAGTTTCTCGGGGATAACTTCACCGGTTTTATAATTTTTGGCATAATAACGAAGCACTTCCGGTTCACCGGCCCAATTTTCCATCACCTGTGAAGGTAGTTCCACGTAATCCTGAGGAACATTACCAGCCGTACGGGTATATTTACCTTCAACAAAGAGACCATGCAGACTGTGCCCGAATTCGTGGAACATCGTTGTAACCTCATCCCAATTTAAAAGAGCAGGAATATCGCCGGTAGGTTTGGTCAGGTTAAAGGTAACCGATTCGATAGCATCCACTTTTTTGCCATCTTCCCAACCCGAAGAGCGAAAATCGGTACACCAGGCGCCACCTCTTTTTTCGGCACGGGGATAATAATCAAGATACAAAATTCCAAGATGTTTTCCATTGGCTTCTTTCACTTCGTATGTTTCCACATCTTTCTGGAATACGGGAAGGTCGGTCCGTTTTGTAAAAGTAATGCCATACAATTGAGTCGCCACATGGAACATGCCGTCGCGTACATTCGTCAGGCTGAAATAGGGCTTTAGTTCATTATCGTCGAGATCGTATTTTTCCTTACGTACTTTTTCTGAATAATACCACCAATCCCATGGTTGTAACTTGAAATTACCACCTTCGCGGTCAATAATCTTTTGCATTTCTTCCACTTCTTTTTTTGACATGGGCAAGGCGGCATTCCAGAGTTTCATTAGAAATTCGTCCACCTTGGCGGGAGTCTTAGCCATATTGTCATCAATAATGTAGGCGGCATAACTATCGAAGCCTAACAACCTGGCCTTTTCAACACGGAGTTTTGCTATTTTGGCAACGGTTTCGTTGTTATCATTCTTATTTCCGTTGTTGCCACGCATAAAATATCCGCGGTAAATTTTTTCGCGCAACTCACGGTTCTTGGCATATTGCAGAAAAGGCATCATGCTTGGTTTGTCGAGCGTAAACACCCATTTGCCATCCATTTTGGCTTCTTTAGCTGTTTGGGCTGCAGCAGCGACAACATCTTCCGGTAAGCCTTCCAGATCATTGCGGTTATCTATCACCAACTGGAAATTGTTGTTTTCGGCTAAAAGGTTTTCGCCAAAAGTGATGGAAAGCATAGATAATTCAGCGTTAAGCTTGCGCAGTTGTTCCTGTTTTTCTTTTGTTAGGTTAGCGCCCTGGCGTTCAAAATCACGGTAATATTTTTCCACCAAACGTATTTGCTGAGCATCAAGTTTAGCTGTTTTACGTTTTTCGTAAACGGCTTTGATACGTTTAAAAAGTTTTGCATTAAGAGCGATGTCGTCGGAATGTTTCGACAGCAACGGGCTGAGTTTACGTGCAAGCGACTGCATCTGATCGTTGGTGTTTGCCTCATTAAGGTTAAAAAAGACTTTGGCAACACGTGTCAGTAATTTTCCCGATTTATCAAAGGCGAGAATTGTATTGGCAAAGGTTGGCGCTGCGGTATTTTTAACGATAGTGGCGATCTCGGCATTTTGCTGTTTCATCCCTTCCAAAAAAGCAGGCATATAATCCGAAGTATCTATCTTATCGAAAGGCGGTACCTGGAACGGCGTTTGATATTTAACAAAGAACGGATTGATACGCTTCTGAGCGTTTAGAACCAACGTACTAAGTACAACAGTCATAGTCATGATCACAATTTTTAATTTTCTCATTTTTAACGATGTTAAGATTTATTCACTGTTTTTAAAATTTGTGTAAAAATACCATTAAAGCCCAAGATAACAATAGGAAATATTAAAAATAGCCAATTAGCAAGCAAAGTATCCGGTTAATCATAAATATATTGGCAAATATAGACTGCAAAGTTGTAACAAAACAACGAGATCAACCGTCATACGTGAAATCTTAAATCATAAACTGATGAAAAAAACATTCAACATCTTCTTCCTAGCATTTGTCGTTATTTTTACGCAAATGCTTCCGGTATCCCAGGCTCAAAATCATTTCGGGCATATTGGTATCAAAGGCGACGGTAACATTGTTAAAAAAGAACGTAATGTATCCGGATTTCATGCCATTAAATCAAGCGGTGGCATTGACGTTTATATTATTGCCGGAAAAACAGAAAAAGCGGTAGTGGAAGCCGACAAAAACCTGCACGACATCATTGTTACCGAAGTTAAAAATGGTGTTCTGACAATTTATCCCGATAAATCCATACATAATTCCAAAGCGCTTAAAGTTCATGTTTATTTTAACGATCTGGACAAAATAACTGCTTCTGGAGGTTCGGATGTATATACCGAAAAGGATGTAAACTTCGACAATCTGACCATTGACATGAATGGTGGTAGTGACATCGATTTAAACGGCAGCATCAAAAATCTGCACTGTTATTTAAATGGCGGTTCCGATGCAAAATTTAACGGTTCTGCCGGAATCTGCGATTTTAAAGCTTCGGGCGGATGCGACATCAAGGCATCGGATTTTGTTATTAAAAAATGTTCCGTTGACGTGGAGGGTGGTTCCGACGCCCGGCTCAATGTAACCGATGAACTTTCGGTAGTAGCATTGGGCGGAAGCGACGTAGTGTATAACGGAACCGCAAAGATTATTTCTAAAAAGGTTGCCGGAGCATCCGATTTGACAAGGCACAACTAATATTACAATGTTGTTTATAAAAGTGGGGAGCCGTCTTTAATAAGCGGCTCTTTTTTATTTATATAAAATTGTGTACCTTTGCCGATTATTAATATAAAGGAATACCTTGAATTTTACTGAATTTGGTTTAGATCCCCGTTTGATGGAAGGGATTGAAACAATGGGATACGAATCGGCAACGCCGGTACAGGATAAAGTAATCCCCGTCATCTTAAATGGAAAAGACGTTATCGCTTCGGCTCAAACCGGAACCGGAAAAACCGCAGCCTATCTGCTTCCCATCATACATAAACTTATTTCTTCCACTTCAAATGACCAAATTAAAGCTTTGGTCATCGTTCCCACTCGCGAGCTGGCTGTACAGATTGAACAACAAATGCAGGGCTTTTCGTATTTTACCTCTGTTGGCTCCATAGCCGTTTATGGCGGTACCGATGGAACCTCTTTCACTAATGAACAGCAAGCTCTTGAAAAAGGAGCCGACGTGGTTATATGCACTCCCGGAAGGATGATTAGTCATCTTAACCAGCAACATGTTAATGTTTCAGGTCTGGAATTTCTGATCCTCGACGAAGCCGACCGCATGCTTGATATGGGCTTTTATGACGACATCATGAAAATCCTTTCTTTTCTTCCGCAAAAACGTCAAAACCTTCTCTTTTCGGCTACCATGCCTGTTAAGATCAGAGAAATGGCTAATAAAATCCTGCACGAGCCCGAAGAAATCAGTTTGGCCCTCTCCACCCCTCCCGATAAAATTATTCAGGTAGCTTATCTGGTTTTTGAAAACCAGAAAATTCCCTTGCTTAAGACCCTCCTTTTAAATAAAAAGCTGAGAAGTATCCTAATCTTTTGTTCGACGAAAAGCAACACCAAATTATTAGCAAAAGAACTCAAAAGAAGCCAGTTAGCCGTGGAAGAAATCCATTCCGACCTGGAACAGCAAAAAAGGGAACAGGTACTTTCGGATTTTAAAAGCCGCAAACTGAATATTCTGGTAGCTACCGACATCCTCTCGAGAGGTATTGATATCGAAGATATTGATTTAGTCATAAATTACGATGTCCCGCACGACGGCGAAGATTATATTCACCGAATTGGACGTACTGCCCGCGCCGAAGCCGACGGAGTGGCTATTACACTGGTTAACGTTAAAGAACAACAGAAGTTTGCTACCATAGAAAAGCTGTTAGGTAAAGAGGTTTTCAAGGTAAAACTCCCTGAAGAATTAGGCGAAGGTCCAGCTTATAAGCCTCCGACATCCGGTCGCAGAAATGATCATCATAAAGGAAAAAATCATTCGGGTAAACTGAAAAGATATCCCCAAAGGAACAAACCAGCTTAATTAGGGTTGGCTGAAAGAGTTCTGTGCACTTGTAAAACTTTATCCTGATATTTGTTTTTATTTAGGGTTTGCTGAAAAAACCACGAAGTGGTTAAATATAAATAGCCCCGAATGCAATTCGGGGTATAATCAATTTTATTGTCGGGAACCCTGAAAGGGTTCAACGATAGCCCTGCTTTTTTAAAATGATGGTAAAGATATTTAAAATGGATACAGTCTTTTTTAAAATGATGGTAAAGATGTTTAAAATTGATATAGTTTTTTCAGCAAACCATAATTAGCAATTGTTTACAATTTTATAACAACGAACATGTCAATTTTTTTGGTATTCGTTGTATTTTTGCATTTCATTAAATCTCAAAACAATTATATGCGTACTGTCCGTTCCCAAACAAAAATCATTGCCACCATTGGCCCCGCTTCGGCATCCAAAGAAGTAATGTTTCAGATGATTGAAGAAGGCGTAGACCTTTTCCGGTTGAATTTTTCGCATTCCAGCCGCGAGGATCATCAAAAAGTCATCAATATTATCAACGAGTTAAACCTTGAACTCAATACCAATATCGGTATCCTCGCCGATCTTCAGGGGCCGAAACTTCGTATAGGTGAAATTGAAAACGACCGTATAGATTTGAACGAAAACGATATCGTTACTTTTGTTACCGAAAAATGCCTTGGTACAATTGAGAAAATTTACATGAGCTATCAGGCATTTCCAATGGATGTATCCATCGGTGAAACAATTCTTATTGATGACGGTAAAATTAAACTGGAAGTTACGGAAACCAACCATAAAGATACTGTGAAAGCCAGGGTAATACACGGAGGGCCTCTTTCATCCCGCAAAGGAGTGAACCTTCCCAACACCAAAATTTCGCAACCCAGTATGACCGCAGAAGATATTCTTAATGCAAACTTTGCTTTGGAAAATAACGTGGATTGGATTGCCTTATCGTTTGTCCGTTCGGCTAACGATGTGGTTGAACTTAAAAAACTCATTGAAGAGAAGAAAGGGCATGCGGGCGTTATTGCCAAGATAGAAAAGCCCGAAGCCCTTAATGATATTGACAACATCATCGAAAAAGCCGATGGTGTGATGGTTGCCCGCGGTGATCTGGGTGTGGAAGTCCCCTTCGATCGCGTTCCGGTAATTCAGAAAAAGATCGTAGCTAAATGTATAGAAAAATCCAAACCGGTAATTATAGCCACACAGATGATGGAAAGTATGATTACCAACTTCACTCCTACCCGCGCCGAAGCTACCGATGTAGCCAATGCCGTGTTGGACGGCGCAGATTCGTTGATGCTTAGCGGCGAAACATCCGTCGGAAAATACCCGGCGCTGACCATACGTTGCATGCAGCAAATCATTGACTGGACCGAAAACAACGGCTATCTTTATCATAACGAACATACACCTATTGAAACGACATCGAGGTTTCTCCCCGACTCTATCTGTTACCATGCCACTAAAATGGCTTTTCAAACCCATGCCAAAGCCATAGTTACCTTTACCCATTCCGGTTATACCGCTTTCCGCATATCGAGCCATCGCCCACAATCCGATATTTTCGCATTTACCAACAACCGGCAAATACTGCGGAAAATGTCGCTGGTTTGGGGTGTGCGTGCTTACCATTGCAAAGATTTTGAAAAAATTGACGAGGCAATTGCTTATTCTCTGAAATTACTCAAAGAAAAAGATCTGATTTCTGATGGCGATGTTATCATTCATGCCGGCAGTACACCACTGAACGAAAAAGGACATACCAATATGCTTAAGCTGAGTTTTGTATAAATAATCTCTCTTAACGCTTTAGCAGGAATGATTTGTAAGAAACGTTCCTGCTATTTTCTTATCCACAATTTACGTATTTTACCTAATACCGATTAAGATATTTGCTTAATTTTTATAAGATTTGTTTTTATTCATTTGAGCTTTTGGCGCATATTGTACATTTGACGGCTAAATTAAATCAATCAATAAAAATATCTACGATCCAAAAAAAGATTAACAATGAACAAATTAAGAACAATTGTACGTACGGCAACGGTATTATTTTTGTTGCTTTTCATTTCAGCAGGTTGTTTTGCCCAGGAGAGCGGAATAGCAGGTATTTCATCCATATTGGAAGTTCAGCAGTATGAACGCGCCATCCACATTATGGCGATGTTGCTGTTAGGCTTTGGCTTTCTGATGGTATTTGTCCGCAAATACGGACGATCAACACTTACCGCCACTTTTTTGTTGGTAAGCACAGCACTTCCTTTGTATTTTATAATGAGCGATTCCAGCATTTTTGGAGGAGCAAACGGCGAGATTCAAAAATTAATCCTTGCCGAATTCGGAGCTGCCAGTCTACTGATAGCCGCCGGAGCCTTGTTGGGCAGGATTAAAATACATCAATATATTATTCTTGGCCTGTTGTTTATTCCATTTTATAAACTTAACGAATTTATAGTGATGGAAAACGGGTTAAACGTCATGAAACATGGAGTCGCCGATACGGGTGGTTCTATCGTTATTCATGCCTTCGGCGCTTTATTTGGTTTAGGCGCTGCCATGGCAATGACAACCAAAGCCGAACTGGACAAGTCCATTGAAGCAGATGCAACAAGCGACCGTTATTCAATGCTGGGGAGTATGATTTTGTGGATATTCTGGCCGAGTTTCTGTGCCGCTCTTGTTCCCGTGGAAGCAATCCCACATACGGTTGTCAACGTTTTTCTTGCTCTTTGCGGATCCACCATTATCACCTATATCCTTTCCGTAACCATTCGGGGAAAGATCAGCATTTCCGATATTGCCAATGCTGCCCTTGCAGGTGGTGTTGCCATAGGTTCCACCTGCGATCATGCCAACCACGGCTCCGCCATGATCATCGGAGTGATAGCCGGTGCTATTTCCACCCTCGGTTTTGCGGTTATCCAGGATAGACAGAAGAAACTTCTTAAAGCAGTGGATACCTGCGGTGTAACCAACTTGCATGGATTGCCAGGTATCTTTGGAGGATTAGCCGCTATTGCCGTTGTTCCGGAACTGGATACTGCAAGTCAGATTTCTGGAATTTTAATTACGGTAGTCCTCGCTCTGATTCTCGGATTTGGCACAGGAAAGATTCTCTCCCTATTCGGACGCAAAAAACATGCATACATTGATTCCGAAGAATTTGTAGATGCAGACTAATTAATGTATTTCCGGAAAAAACCTTTAATTTTAGAGCATCATAAGCAGTTCTCAAGGCTTACGATGCCCTTTTTATTTCAGAAAATTATGATAAACATTTTAAGCCATTTCGCTGTAAACTCCGAACAAAACGCTATGATTAATTGTTGACATTGATAAATCTCAATTATTAATCAAAAACTTACAAAATGAACTGGAAAAATTTATTTTCAACACGTTCGGACGACTGGTCGGCTTTGATTGTTCGCCTGACCTTAGGTTTAATTCTGTTTCCCCACGGAGCTCAAAAATTATTGGGCTGGTTTGGAGGCTATGGTTTTACCGGAACCATGGATGCTTTTACTCAGGGCATGCACCTGCCATGGATTATTGCCTTTTTAGTTATTCTTATTGAATCTATTGGTTCGCTGGCGCTGATTGCCGGAATAGCCACACGATTTTTCAGCCTTGCCATGCTTGGCAATTTTATCGGCATCATTTTTACTATTCATTTGCATAATGGCTTCTTTATGAACTGGTATATGCAGCCTGGCAAGCCAGAAGGTTTTGAATATCATTTACTTATACTCGGACTCGCCATCGCAGTCATAATCGCCGGAGGCGGAAAATGGAGCGTGGATTCTTTGCTGATGAAATGCAAGAAAAGTGAAACGACCTACTGATATCATTTATAGCCTGCACTATTACGAAAAGGAAAAATAATAAAGTCCACCGTTTTACTAATCGGCGGACTTTATCATTTTATGCAAATAATTTTTCAGGATAAATTCCTTTAGCTACCAGTTTGCGTATTTCGGCGCTCACCCAGGCTTTGTCCTCGTGATAGGTAACCCCAAACCATCGATCGTTGCTTAGCAGTACATTTACATGGGCTTCGCCGGTTTCCAGCAGATGATTGACCACCGAAGGAATATAAAATTCGGCTTTAGGATTATCGGCATTCTGGTTTAAAAAGATTTTGAAATCGCGCTCCAGAAAATCGAATATCCGAGGTGTGAATCCCCAGGTATTCATCGAAACGATGCTGTCGCCGGCAAGCGGAATCCATTGTCCGTCTTTATCCTTGTAGGCAATGCTACCTTCGGGACGGCGTTCTATCCCGATAATTTCGGTTACGCCTTTTAGCCGGGATTGTCCGTCAACATTACATTTTCCACGCGATACACCTCCGAATTCCGAAAGAGTTTCCGAGAGCTTATATCCAACCATGGCAAAGCCGGTATGGCTATTGTCGTCGAGGGATGATAAATAGTTACCCATTTCAGCAAAGGCTTCCCTTCCGTAAAAATCATCGGCATTGATTACCGAAAAAGGTTCGTTGATTATCCCGGCAGCAAGCAAAATGGCCTGTCCGGTTCCCCAGGGCTTTGTTCGCTGGGTATTATAACTGTATCCTGCAGGGATGGCATCAATTTCTTGCATGACATAATCCACGGGAATTTTTCCGGAATACCTATCGCCATAAAAAGTTTTGAATTCTTTTTCTATTTCCTTACGGATAACAAAAACGATTTTGCCGAAGCCGGCACGCATGGCGTCAAACACCGAGTAGTCGATCAGGGTTTCGCCCGAAGGTCCGAACGTATCCAATTGTTTCAGTCCGCCATAACGGCTGCCAACACCGGCAGCCATGATTAGTAAAGTGGGTTTCATTTATTTGTAATAATTTAAAATATTAAACCCCTGGGGTCTGATAGACCCCAGGGGTTTTAAAACAACTAAATATCAATATTCATTATTTGCAGGTTTAGCAGCCTAAGGTGGCTACCATGACGGCTTTAATGGTGTGAAGACGATTTTCGGCTTCATCAAACACCACCGAGTTAGGCGATTCAAAAACTTCTTCGGTAACTTCCATGCCATCGAGTCCGTAAGTTTTATATATCTGTTCGCCAGTTACAGTTTCCCTGTTATGGAAGGCCGGCAGACAGTGCAGGAATTTTACCTTGGGATTTCCGGTCAATTCAACCACTTGTTTATTGACCTGATAAGGATGCAATAGTTTGATGCGATCGCCCCATAATTCCATGGGTTCGCCCATCGAAACCCAAACATCGGTATAAAGAAAATCAACGCCTTTAACGGCTTCGGCTATGTTGTCGGTAATGGTAATTTTAGCGCCAGTTGTTTTAGCTATCTCACGGCATTGAGCAACAAGTTCAGGATCGGGTTGACATGATTTGGGAGCTGCGGCGCGGAAATCCATTCCCATCTTGGCAGCGCCTACCATCAGCGAATTTCCGACATTGTTTTTGGCATCGCCAAGGAAACAATAAGAAATCTGGCTCAACGATTTGTCGCTATGTTCCATCATGGTCAGGAAGTCAGCAAGAATTTGTGTTGGATGAAATTCGTTGGTTAATCCGTTCCAGACCGGGACGCCGGAGTACTCGCCCAAAACTTCAACGATATGTTGACCAAAACCACGATATTCTATGCCATCATACATACGTCCAAGAACCCTGGCCGTATCTTTCATGGATTCTTTTTTACCCATTTGCGAACCGGAAGGTCCCAGGTAAGTTACATGTGCTCCCTGATCGAGGGCTGCAGTTTCAAAGGCGCAACGTGTACGAGTTGAGTCTTTTTCAAAAAGCAGAACAATGTTTTTGCCTTTTAAACGGGGTTGTTCAGTACCGGCACGTTTGGCACGTTTCAGTTCGGCAGCCAGATCAAGCAAATATTTTATTTCTTCGGGTGTAAAATCCAGAAGTTTCAGGAAATTACGGTTTCTTAAATTATAGCCCATATTCTTTTTATTTTAGATTTTAGATTGCAAATTTTAGATTTTTATTACTTAAGCTTTTAGCCATTAGTCTTTTCACTATTTTCTATTCCTTTGTCCCTTTTTAAACAATTGAAATTCTTGTTCCTCCATTATCCACTCCCAAAACGTTGGCGCTGGTGATGATGGCATCTTTACCGGTATGAGTTACAAAATGAATAGCAGCTCTCACTTTTGGAGCCATGCTTCCTTCGCCAAACTGACCATCTTTAAGATATTGACGGGCTTCGCGAACCGACATTTTGTCTATTTGTTTCTGTTCAGGTTTATTGTAATTGATACAAACTTTTGGAACATCGGTAAGAATGATAAGCTTATCGGCATTGATATTCACGGCAAGCAAAGCCGAAGCAAGGTCTTTATCAATAACGGCATCTATACCCTGAAGTTTGTTTTCGGCCACATAATACACGGGAATACCGCCGCCACCTACAGCAATAACAATCTGATGGTCGCGGGCCAGTTTCTGAACCGAACGCATATTCAACACACCCAATGGTTGAGGAGAAGCGACTACCTTTCGCCATCCGCGTTGACGGGCATCTTCTTTAAAAATGGCGCCGGTTTCGGCGGCAATTCTATCGGCTTCTTCTTTTTTATAAAACGGACCTACCGGTTTGGTAGGATTGCTGAACGCAGGATCATCCTTATCCACCAGAACCTGAGTGATGATGGTGATGATGTCGCGTTCCAGATCGTGTGCTCTGAGCACATTACGCAACTGTTGTTCGATAATGTATCCGATAAATCCCTGGGAATAAGCTACGCTGACATCCATAGGCATATCGGGCAAACCATGCAATTTGGCTCCGGCCGAATTGGCAAGAATTATATTGCCCACCTGCGGACCATTGCCGTGGGTTATTACCAAATCATAATCGCGTTTTATCAAGGTTAGGAGACGTTCGCTGGTCATCAAAGCATTGGTTTCCTGTTCGTCAATGGTACCTCGCTGGTCGCCACGTAAAAGGGCGTTACCTCCAAAAGCTACAACGGCTAATTTCTTCATAAATAAAAATTATCGGTTAATGTTTTTGCAAAGGTAAAATTTTTAATGAAATAGAGATAGATGATTTATTCTATGTTCACCGGTCCCATCCGTTGCATCGTCCAAACAATATCCCGTTGCTTATGAACGAGAAAAGCCGGTGGATTTACAGGGCTCCACCGTAAAGGACTGGGAAGGATGGCTGCCAACATCGCTGCTTCCGAACGTGTTAAATCTTTGGCCGGTTTGTGGAAATAAATCTGCGAAGCCTTCTCGGCCCCATAGATGCCATCGCCCATTTCTATTACGTTGAGATAAACTTCCATGATTCTTTTTTTGCCCCAGCACACTTCGATCAAAGCGGTAAAGTACACTTCCAACCCCTTGCGAAACCAGGTACGGTCGGGCCAAAGAAAAACATTCTTGGCCGTCTGTTGCGAAATAGTGCTTGCGCCTCTAAGTTTTTTGCTATGCTCATTAAGTCGCTGAGCTTTACGGATAGCTTCAAAGTCAAAACCATAATGATCAACAAAATTGTTATCTTCCGAAGCAACGGCAGCTCTTACCAGATTGTTGGACAGGTTATCATACGAAACCCAATCTTTCTGCAAGCTTACCTTTTTTCCATCAGCAATTTGTTCCCCAACCCTGATGACCATCAAGGGAGTTATTGGCGGAGGCACAAAACGATAAATTAATGCTACAAGTATGGTGGAAACAAAAAAGAAAATCAGAAGTCGCTTGACAAAACGGAAGATTTTTTTCTTGAAATTACTTTTCTTCAAAACGCTCAGGGGTTAAACTATTATACACTGGAGTTTGATGACAATCTATTTTGGGTTTGCAAAATTAACTATTCCCCGGAAATAATGAAATGGATAAAAAATTTAGTTTGCCCCATAGTTTTATTATCATTTTTTGATGTAAGTTTGCCACCTTATATAAAAAATAAATCATCAGCAACAATTTTTAAAAAAATGAGTAATTTCATAGGAATACGCCACGAAGACAGATACGAAAAAGAATTGCGCGCCCCGCTTACACCAAAACATGTGGAGCGTTTGGTTAAAGAAAAAAAGTTAGATTTCATCGTCCAAAATTCCGAAAAAAGAGTTTTTAAAGACGATGAATATAAAAAAGCAGGTGCATTAATCGAAAAAGATTTAAAAAAATGTTCCGTTATCTTTGGCGTTAAGGAAATTCCTGAATCTTTTTTTGAAAAGGAAAAGACGTATGTCTTTTTTTCGCACACCATCAAAGGGCAGAAACACAATATGCCCATATTGAAACGCATGATGGAGTTAAAATGCAACCTCATTGATTACGAAAAGATTGTTGATGAACAAGGAAAACGATTAATCTTCTTCGGAAAATATGCCGGGCTGGCCGGGATGATAAATACATTATGGGCCTTAGGCTTACGTTTGAAGTCATTCGGAGTAGAAACTCCATTTCTAAAAATTCGGCAGGCACATACCTATCACTCGCTGGAAGAAGCCAGGCATGATATTTCCAGCGTGGGTCAGGAAATTGCCGAAGATGGCATGCACCAGGCATTGCGACCCTTTGTGGTCGGATTTACCGGATATGGCAACGTATCCCAGGGCGCTCAGGAAATTCTGGGACTGCTTCCTGTAAAAGATATCTCGCCCGAAAAACTTCTTAAATTAAAATACCGGAACAAACTGCCAAACAACATCATCTACAAGGTGATTTTTAAAGAAGAACACCTCTCGGAAAATAAAGATAAAACCAAAGAATTCGATCTTCATCATTATTACAACAATCCCCAGGATTATCAGAGTAAGTTTGCTCAATATATTCCGCATCTTTCGGTACTAATGAATTGCATGTACTGGGACGAACACTATCCCCGCATTATTACCCGCGATTATCTTAAACGGGCGTTTGCTGCCAGCCGGCCCAAGTTGCTTGCTATTGGCGACATCAGTTGCGATGTGGATGGTTCGATAGAAAGTACAGTAAAAAGCACCCTCATTGAAGATCCTATTTATGTGTATAATCCCTTTAGTCATGAAATAACGATGGGACACGAAGGTGAGGGAATACAGGTGATGGCTGTGGACATTCTACCAAGCGAACTGCCCCGCGATTCTTCCTCCGGCTTTGGAGATGTGCTCGTAAACTTCGTTAAACCTATAGCCGATACCGAATTTGATGTGCCTTTCGAAGATTTAAACCTGCCGCGTGCACTCAAAAAAGGACTTATCCTTCATAAAGGCGAATTGACTCCCGAATTTAAATACCTCGAACAATATTTATAAGACTTTAATTAGCTTTACTCAAAAATAACATTTTAAAAATCTATAAAAATGAAGAAAGTATTAATACTCGGAGCAGGATTGGTGGTGAAGCCAATCGTAACTCACTTATTAAGCAAAGGCATACAGGTTACCGTTGCCTCCCGTACCCAATCGAAAGCCGACGAAATGATAGCCGGTAATCCACTTGGAAAATCCGTAGCATGGACGGTAGATAAACTCGACGAATTAGACAAAATGGTTTCTGAACATGATGTTTCCGTAAGCCTGTTGCCTTATGCCCATCATCCCATGGTTGCACGGTACTGCATTAAACATAAAAAACATCTGGTTACCTGTTCTTACGTAAAAGCCGAAATGCAGTCTTTAGATGCCGAAGCAAAAGCTGCCGGAGTCATCCTGCTGAACGAAATGGGCGTTGATCCGGGTATTGATCACATGTCGGCTATGCGTATCATTGATAATATTCACGAAAAAGGCGGAAAAGTGGAAGAATTTTATTCACTTTGCGGAGCCTTACCTGCACCCGAAGCCGCTACCAACCCTTTTAAATATAAATTTTCGTGGAGCCCCAAAGGCGTAGTGATGGCAGGCAACAACGACGCCGTTTACCTGAAACATGGAAAAACAATTGAAGTTCCCACCGAAAATCTTTTCCGTAATCCTGCCATTATTGATTTTCCAGAGGTAGGCAAACTGGAAGTCTATCCTAACCGCGATTCCATTATGTATAAGGAAATTTACGGTATTCCCGAAGCTACTACTATTTTCCGTGGCACGATGCGTTTTCAAGGCTGGTGTGAGATTATTGATGCGTTAAAGGTCATGAAACTTATTTCCTACGACAAAACGAATCTCGAAGGACTAACCTATGCTGAATTTGTTGCCCAAAAAATAGGTGCAAAAGATGCTACCAACATCAAACAAAAAGTGGCATATTATCTTCACCTCGATGTAAATGCTTATTCGGTGAATGCCCTCGAATGGCTTGGTTATTTCGACAATAAACCTATGAACCGCAAGGTAGATTCTCCTTTTGAAGTTACCAGCGACATGATGATAGAAAAAATGCAACTCGGACTCTACGAACGCGACATGGTGGTGATGCAACACACCTTCCTTGCTTCCTATCCCGATGGCAAGAAAGAAGTGATACGTTCACGTATGCTCGATTTTGGCACGCTGGCTACCGATACATCCATTGCCCGTACAGTTGCCCTTCCGGCTGCCATTGGCGTGGAAATGATACTCGAAGGCAAGATCAATCTTACCGGCGTTTATCGTCCTACCATACCTGCAATTTATAATCCGGTTCTGGATAATCTGGAACATCTTAACATCAAAATGGTGGAAGAATACGGCTTACCCTTAAGCGAAATTATGCAATAACAAGCCAACGCTGATCATTGGCAGCAGGCAGTAAGCAGATTCTATATTTCTGTTTGCTGTTTACTGCCAATTTTTTTTTATCTTTACAAAAAAATGTCACAAAATGCAGGAGACAGAAAGCAGTAGGTAGTAGGTAGAAAGCTGGATGACGGAGCAAGAATGTAAATTGCCATAGCAAGAAGATAAGTTGCCTAACAAAGAATGTATTATGCCGAAACAAGAAGATAAGTTGCCAAACAAAGAATGTTAATTGCCATAGCAAGAATATAAGTTGCCAAACAAAGAATGTACGATGACTGAGCAAGAAGATAAAAATGGCCATTAGCTTTTTGCCATTAGCCAACAGCCATCAGTCAAAAAAAGAGAAAAATTTATGGTAAAAGAACCCCTATCAGGTTTTTGGAACCTGATAGGAGTTCTTTATTTTTACTTGGTTATCAAAATTTTAGTAATGTAATTTACATTATTGCCCTGCACCCTCAGCAAGTAAACACCATCGGGCAACGTGGTCATGTTTAGATTCAGTCTCGTTTTTCCATTTACTCCTACAACCGATTTTTGATAAGCCATTACACCCAACGAGTTATAGAGCGAAATAGCAAACGTTCCAGGCTGGATTGCCGTTAAATCAAGGGTAAACTGCCCATTACTTGGGTTAGGATAAACGGCAACTTCCGAAGAAGCAGGATCGGTAATGTTCGTTGCCGAGCCAATATTTCCATTTGTATATTGAGGAGCAAAAAGATTCCCTTCGTAATCGCTGAATTCCTTTTTTGTAGGATTATTTTCAAATGATATGGCAGATGAACCCGCTAATTTAGAATCAAACCGAAGATTACACAAAGTCCCCTGGCTGATGTTTATGCCATTGGCATCGGCAGCCCAGACAAAAGTAAGCAGCCCGGGAGCAGGATTTGCCACCATAGCCATATCAATACCAGGATACCAATCCGTTACGCCCAACCATTGTAATTTAGATGCGTCGTATTGAATAGTAAACTGGAAAGAGCCTAAATTAGGCATATTGCTGATAATTACCGGAAGGGTTAGCTCACCTATTGATTCGTTGGCCGAACCTATGCTGATGTTTCCCTGATAGCGGACGTCAAAGTCTGTTTCTGTAGGAATGTAGGAGCCATTGGCATCACCATAAACAATTCCATTGAAATTCTGGGTAATATTGCTGCTATCTACAGTTAATAACTGATTGTTGAACAACCAATCACCTGATGGGAAAGAATTGCTGACATGAGCTATGCGTTTTTTCATCAATAAAACATCCGAAGCCGTTAAATCGTTGGAAAGATCTACGTCGCCGGAAGCAAGAAATATACCCGAAAGAGTATAAGTATTTACAATATGTCTGTGAAATAGCAAAATATCCGAAGCCGTTACACCATCCCAGGTTTTAGTGGTAGAAACATTCAATGAGTAATTACCAGAAGGAACACCGGGAAACGAATAAAATCCGTTGGTAGTTGTGGTAGTTGTACCGACTACGCTGCCATAGCCGTTTTTTAGGTTAATAGTTAGGTCATCTAAAGGCGTATTCGCGATATTTGGATAAGAAGCCATCCCACTTACTGTTACGCATGTACCAATGGTAACATTATATGGCAAAGAAACAATGCCGTCTCCACAATCATTGGTTCCATAAACAGTAAAGCTTCCCGGAACAGCAGTATTTGAGAAATTAACGGTAATAGTATTGGTATTGGCTCCGGATACGATGGTGGCATCGGAAGGTATAGTCCAAACATAGCCAGTTGCATAGGCTATAGGTTCCACAGAATATTCAACTCCTGTTTGCCCCTGGCAAAATGTGGCTGGCCCGGTAATATCTCCGATTGGTGCAGAAGGAATTGTGTTTACAATAACAATAGTTGAATCTGTATAATTAGTAACTCCATTAACAATTACAGAAACAAAGTACGTACCAGCCATAGTCATAGTTGCATTATTGCTTACAACAGGATTTTGCAAATTCGAAGTATAACCATTGGGGCCTGTCCATTCATACGTTGCTCCAGGAATAGTAGATGCACTTAACGATAGTATAGATCCTTCGCAAACTGGTCCATTATTGCTCGCAATCAACGTTGTGATTTTAAGATTAGCAATAAAGACATCCCGTCCTCCAGCATTAACAAGTGTAGTTGTATCAAAAGTAATTGTTGGACTATAAAAATATCCTGTTATGTTTATATTACCTGAAGCATCAGTAACGATACTTGTACCTTGCTCATTATCCATACCACCTGCTCTTTTTGCCCATAATACGTTCCCCTCAGAACCATACTTGGCAATAAAGATATCATCAGAACCCCAATTATCAGCATTAGTTAGTATAGTGCTGCCAAAAGTTATTGTTGGACTAGCAAATCCTCCTGTAATATATACATTTCCTGAAACATCTGTAGTAATCCAATTGCTCCAATCATGTTCTATACCTCCTGCACTCTTTGCCCATAATACATTCCCTTCGGAATCGTACTTGACTATAAATATGTCGCTACCATCAACACGAGTTAATACTGTATTACCAAAGGTTATTGTTGGACTTGAAAAATATCCCGTTATATATATATTTCCTGAAACATCGGCAGTGATGCTATACCCCTCATCCCAGTTATCACCACCAGCACTCTTTGCCCATAGAACATTCCCTTCGGAATCATACTTTGCTATATGCACATCATAAATGCCGGCATTAATTAATGTTGTATTCCCAAAAGTTATTGTTGGACTATTGAAGTAACCTGTTATATATATATTTCCTGAAGTATCGGTAGTTATACTTGGAGCTCGATCCATCATAGCTCCGCCAGCACTTTTAGCCCAAAGTATATTCCCTTCGGAATCATACTTTGCTACAAATATATCCCAATCGCCCAAATTAGCTAATGTAATATTCCCAAAGGTTATTGCTGAATTATAAAAGCATCCTGCTATACATACATTTCCTGAAACATCGATAGTGATACCGAAACCGGCACACCCATAAGCACATCTGGCACTTTTGGCCCATAACACATTCCCTTCGGAATCGTATTTGACAACAAACATATTGCTAACGTCAGTATTAACTAAAGTTATGTTGCCAAAAGTAATTGTTGGACTATGAAAACACCCCGTTATATAAACATTCCCTGAATTATCAATGCTTACACCATTACACCCATCTTCATCTATACCTCCAGCTCCTTTGGCCCATAGCACATTCCCGTTGGAAGCGTACTTGACTATAAACATATCAGAATTTCCGGCATTAGCTAAGGTTGTTTCTCCAAAAGTTATTGTTGAACTGGAAAAATCTCCTATCACATATTTATTTCCGGCAGCATCAGTTGTTATACTTTTTGCCCAATCGTCCTGACTTCCTCCGGCACTTTTGGCCCACCATTCTTCATTAATATTTTGTCCGAACATAGTAGAAGTAGCAATAAAGACATCCCGTCCTCCAGCATTAACAAGTGTAGTTGTATCAAAAGTAATTGTTGGACTATAAAAATATCCTGTTATGTTTATATTACCTGAAGCATCAGTAACGATACTTGTACCTTGCTCATTATCCATACCACCTGCTCTTTTTGCCCATAATACGTTCCCCTCAGAACCATACTTGGCAATAAAGATATCATCAGAACCCCAATTATCAGCATTAGTTAGTATAGTGCTGCCAAAAGTTATTGTTGGACTAGCAAATCCTCCTGTAATATATACATTTCCTGAAACATCTGTAGTAATCCAATTGCTCCAATCATGTTCTATACCTCCTGCACTCTTTGCCCATAATACATTCCCTTCGGAATCGTACTTGACTATAAATATGTCGCTACCATCAACACGAGTTAATACTGTATTACCAAAGGTTATTGTTGGACTTGAAAAATATCCCGTTATATATATATTTCCTGAAACATCGGCAGTGATGCTATACCCCTCATCCCAGTTATCACCACCAGCACTCTTTGCCCATAGAACATTCCCTTCGGAATCATACTTTGCTATATGCACATCATAAATGCCGGCATTAATTAATGTTGTATTCCCAAAAGTTATTGTTGGACTATTGAAGTAACCTGTTATATATATATTTCCTGAAGTATCGGTAGTTATACTTGGAGCTCGATCCATCATAGCTCCGCCAGCACTTTTAGCCCAAAGTATATTCCCTTCGGAATCATACTTTGCTACAAATATATCCCAATCGCCCAAATTAGCTAATGTAATATTCCCAAAGGTTATTGCTGAATTATAAAAGCATCCTGCTATACATACATTTCCTGAAACATCGATAGTGATACCGAAACCGGCACACCCATAAGCACATCTGGCACTTTTGGCCCATAACACATTCCCTTCGGAATCGTATTTGACAACAAACATATTGCTAACGTCAGTATTAACTAAAGTTATGTTGCCAAAAGTAATTGTTGGACTATGAAAACACCCCGTTATATAAACATTCCCTGAATTATCAATGCTTACACCATTACACCCATCTTCATCTATACCTCCAGCTCCTTTGGCCCATAGCACATTCCCGTTGGAAGCGTACTTGACTATAAACATATCAGAATTTCCGGCATTAGCTAAGGTTGTTTCTCCAAAAGTTATTGTTGAACTGGAAAAATCTCCTATCACATATTTATTTCCGGCAGCATCAGTTGTTATACTTTTTGCCCAATCGTCCTGACTTCCTCCGGCACTTTTGGCCCATTTCCAATCAGGAGCTTGCCCAAACATGGTAGCAGATATTGCTTTTTGAGCAGGAAAGTTAACAGTTTTAATTGTTGGTATTCCATTGTTTTCGATAATTAAGTTCCCATCTGTCTTTTGCTGTGAATAAACAGACAAAAAGAACGTCAATGAGATAAATAGTGTAAATATTCTTTTCATAATTTTGGTATTTAAATTTTGCTTACTCTATTCGGTTTTTAGCTTCCCCGTTGATACTTTATATGTTTTAATTAACTTTATTTATGTCATTTTTCTTCACTTTTTCCAAGAGGAGGAAAATAACATGGTTCTTCACAACTTATTAAAACCAAAACAACAATTTTTGGTTTTAATTTTAACCGTCCATGAAACCATGGAATTTCAAAAGGCTCATTTCTTTTGTTAAATTTTTTTTTTTACATTTTAATCCGTATAAAAATTCATGTTTAATTTTTTGTACAAAACTAAAGATAAAAAAACAAATATTGAACAAAATGAGTAAGCGTAGGCTTTTTACAGGAATTCGTAGGCTTTTTGTAAAAATTCGTAATTATTTGTTTTTTTTCGAGCCCTAAAATATACGGTTAGGAAGTTCCTAAATCAGAATTTTACCCGGTATAAAGCGTGATTTAAGTATCCATATAATAAATGCAACCAACTTAAAAGAAACATTACAAAACAATTTAAGTATTAATCTGATTTCACAGTAATTAGTATAATAATATCCAAAATTTATAAATTATCTTTCATGAAAATAAATTTGCAAAGTAATAATTTCATAATCTTACAGTTCTGATATTTTTTATATTAGTATTGAAAAGATATTATATTAGAATTGTAATTTTTTATACAGCCTTCAAAAACTTTATAAAAATCATAATCATTAACGAAATGTTATAAAATTCAATCATTTAGCATTGCTATTTTTTTTAACTTTTGCAAGTAAATTAAGAAAAAATAATACTACCATTTATTATCTTTTAATATTAATTTGCCTTCAGCATTTTTCTGCATATATTTTTATTACGATCTCAAGTTATTAAATTCTTCCAAAAAATTCATTCCTGTAGTTGGCGGCAAACAATTTCTCATCTCAGGTTATCATTTGCAAGCAGTTTTTCTATACCTTTACACCCTATTTATCCATAGACGAATAATCAAAAACAAGGAATAGCAAATGAAACAAGCAATCTCATCAACCGAGAAACTCCAGAAAAAAACGACAGAAGTAAGTTACTATTCCTCAATAAAAAATTAATTTTTTTCAAATGAAATATTCCGTAAAGGAAACCTCTGACCTACTTTCATTTTTGATGAAAGCGCTGGATACGGATTCCAAATCGCACATACGAAAAATTATCCGTTACGAAGAAGTGATGATCAATGGCGTTCGAAGCAAACGTCCCGACCAGGAATTGAAGCCGGATGATACGGTTGAAATCATCAAAAAAAAGAAAAATGAGACTTTCCGACGCTATAAAGCCCCTTTCCCTGTTTTGTTTGAGGATGAGAATTACATAGCCGTGGATAAACCGGCAGGCTTGCTCACTTCCGGCGGCACCAGCGAAAGAACAGATACTGCTTTCAAAGCCGTTAACCATTACATCAAGGAAAACACCAAGGGGAAAAACCACGCTTATGTTGTTCATCGCCTCGATAAAGAAGTTTCGGGAATTGTGCTATTTGCTAAAAGCGAAGAGGCTGTCGAGAAGATAAAAGCCATCTGGCCGGATGTGGAGAAAAAGTATTATGCTTTTGTAGAAGGTACGCCCAAGGAAAAAGAAGGAACCATCCAAAGCTGGCTTAAAGAATACAAGGAAAAGATATTCTCCGTTCGCGAAAGCCCGGAAGCAAAACTGGCCATCACGCATTACAGTACCCTTAAAACATTCACCCTGTACACCCTGCTTGAAGTAAAACTGGAAACAGGCCGTAAAAACCAGATACGCGTCCATCTGTCCGATATCGGTTGCCCCATCATCGGCGATTATAAATACGGAGCAAGCAAGGAAATACTCCGGAGGATTCGCCTCCATGCCTTTTCCCTGTCGTTTGTTAATCCTTACACCGCATTGCCCATAATCATAGAATCGCCCATGCCCGTAGGATTTCTAAGGCTGGGAATGAAAGACGAAAAATATAAATAAACCATAGTTAAAGTAACGATTATGTTTCAGGTGAAATAATAATTAGCAGGTACATTCGTTAAATAAAAAAACACGGATAAGAAAATCACATGCAAGGACTATCCGACATTAAAAAACAAATTATATACAAATGAAAATAAAATTAGCTCTTCCCTTCATTTCTCTTTTCTTTTGTACTGTAACTTCTTTGGCTCAGGAAATAAAACAAACGTATTTAGGTCTTGAAACAGGAATAACATTTTTTGAAAGCGATTTGTCAAATACGGATTACATAAGAAAAGACATGTCTTCTTATTTTACCGATTATTCATCAAGTAGCATTACCAGTTCAATGTACAAGAGCTTTATTGGAATAAAGCCCGAAATATTCACATTAAATAAAAAGTTTGGTTTGCTGGCTGGAATACATTATTCGCGTATTAATAGTTCGATTGGAAAGAACGATTACTGGTCGGATAATGCTGATTATTTTTATTTGCGTATACGTCAGGATGGTATTAACACCGAATATTTAAGAGTAGAAAAGATCAATCAAATGTCCGATTATATTGGAATCCCAATAGAAGTCAGATATTTCCCATTTAGGCCACGTTTGTTTCGTTTATATTTTAAATTAGGAGCAGAAATAAATTATCTTTTGCAATCGCAAACGGATGTAACGTTTTATAATGATGCAATGAATCCCTTTCAAAAAGATGTGAAAGAACTAATGGGAGACCCTAAATCCTTTAGTTCATCAATATATGCATCTGCCGGGTTCAGGCTTGGTAGGGAATCAAAACCTTCAGTTAGTTTTGAAGCATGTTTACCTTCGATATTTTTAACTTCCGGCTCATCCAGTTTGGTAAATCCATTATGGGGTGCCGGGTTTCAACTAAATGTTCAAATACCGCTTAACACAAAAGTGCATTGAAACAATTCTTGAATTTCGAAACGAATTCTACCCAACCTAAAAATTATTTACAGATGAAGAAACAGCTTTTTATTTTTGCTATTGTAGTATTGTTTTTTACAGGATGTTCAAAAGATTATGAACTTAAAAAATCGGTTTTTATAAACGATAAGGAATTCCCCGGTTTGCCAATTTATTCGGAATGGGGTTACAATACTTTTGGAGCTTATTACGACAGAGAAGTTTTTGTATCTAATGATATTTCAGTACCTGCAAAAGTCAGCGTATCAAACAACCAAATGTCATTTATTTTAGACGGACAAAAAGAACCTGACAATTACGATAGCCACCAAAAAATGGTTATGACCTTTAAAATATCAGATTTTTTACCCGAAGAGTATACAAATTTAACAACATTAAATGACACCATATTGGACTTAACCAATCCAGCATATCAGGTTTTGATATCTATGGATAACACTACCTATACAGCCAACATTCTCAGCGGAAAGCTCACCTTCAAAAGAGCCCAAAACCTACTGGTTGATAAAAAACAAGTTGAAGTAATTCTCTCGGGGTATTTTGAATTTAAAGCTATTATTAATGAAAAAACCGTAACCGTTTCTGATGGCAGGTTTGACGTAGGAATAAGTTCAGATAATTTTTACATCTATTAGGATCCTTATCATTTTAGCGTATCCGAATAATTATCCTGACAACTTATTATAATTAAAGAACGTAACAGCCCCTTAGCAATAACTATCAGAATTGCTTCTCTTATCATCATCGCCCTATTAAACTGTGGTGTATTTATTTTCTCAAATCCATCAGAAATAAATACAATTTCAAGCCTTGCCAAGTTTTTCGGGATCAGCAGGACTAAGCCCCTGAGTTCAACTATACTTCAACTAATTATCTTTTTTTTTAATCCTTGTAATAAAAAAATACATCTTGTCTATAAAATATTAACTGAAATTAATTTGGATTATTAAAATATTTGTAATTTAGTGCTCAAAAATATTTTGCAAAAAAGTAAATATTTGAGGAATAAAGACAATTGTAGTTACATAAAGGTTATCTGCAAATACACAATTAATTATAATTTCTGCCCGGGTATGAAAAAACTAATATTAGCGCTTTTTATAATTTGTATTGTAAGCCAGCTTTTTTCGCAAACTTCTCAAAGTAATTGTCCAAACTCAGATTTTAGCCAAGGGAATTTTAATAACTGGCGCTGTTATTATGGAACATTTTGGGAGCCGGCACTACATTCTGGTATTGTTCCTGATCGGCATGTAATTAATGCCGCACCAGGAAGTTTTGATCCCTACACTTGTAACGGTTTATTGACAGTCCCTCCCGGAGAAACATATTCAGCAAGATTAGGTAATCCTCAAACCGGATCTGAAGGCGAACAACTTCGATACTCAATTACAGTTACTAACGAAACAAATTTATTCATTTATAAATATGCGGTCGTTCTTCAAAACCCATATGGTCATGCCCCAAATCAACAACCGCGTTTTACAATAAAAATTACAAATGAAACTGGTGTGGTTTTTGATTCCGCATGTGGGTATTATAATGTTTATGCACAACAAGGCTTACCCGGATGGTCAACTTGTGATAGCGTTGTATGGAAAGACTGGACAACGGTTGGTTTAGATTTAGGTCCATATTTAGGACAAAACATAACTATTGTTTTTACTACACGAGATTGCTCATTGGGGGCACATTTTGGTTATGCATATCTTTCAGCATCTTGTAGCAAACTACAAATGACTGTTAGTTATTGCACTCAGGACTCTTCGGCAACGCTGACGGCTCCTCCAGGCTTTACCTATTTATGGAGTACCGGACAAACTTCCCAATCAATAATTATCAATTATCCCGACTCCGGAGCTGTAGTTAACTGTATCTTAACATCCGTTAACGACTGTCAGGCTACTATTTATGCGCCATTATTTCCAACAATTGTAAATCCAAATTTCAGCTATTCATTTAACTGTACCAATTCTCCTGTTTTTTTTACAGATTTAAGCACGGTAAATCAAAATGAAATTACCAACTGGGTTTGGAATTTTGGAGATGAAAGCCCACCCGTAATGAATACTCCTAATCCCACTCATATTTATGCAGATTCCGGAACCTATTACGTCAAACTTAAAGCTTATTCTTTGGGGGGATGTTGCGATTCGATTGTAAAACCAATAACAATATATTCAAATGCAAATTCCGATTTTAGCTTTACGTCCCAATGCAATAATCTTCCTATTCCTTTTTTCGATTTAAGCACTATAAATCAGGATACGATTACCGAACGGAAATGGGATTTTGGAGATGGAAGTTTGCCTGTAATAAATATTCTCAATCCAACGCATACTTACGAAAACCCAGGCACATATAATGTTTCGCTTATCGCCAGTTCTTCCCATGGTTGTAGTGATACCATAATAAAATCAGTAAGCGCCTATCCGTTACCTTTAATCCAATTTTATAAAAACGCATCATTAATAACAGATCCTTCTATTGTATTGTGTCCCTTCGATACTATTAATCTGAATGTAAGTCATTGCGGTACCAATTTTGAATGGACAAAGAAATCGGAACCTTATTGGTCTTCCAATGATCATTCCATTACATTATCTAACCCTGGAATGGGAATCTATGTTGAAACATATTATTTAAAAGTTACCAACGAATATGATTGCTCCTCATCGGATTCGCTTAACGTTCTCTGGGATTTTAGCGGGTGTGTTGGAATTAATGAATACAACAATTTCATAGCCGCTATTTTTCCAAATCCTACTATGGGAGAGGTTACTATTAACATGGAACAAAGTTGTGATATCTCCTCAGTAGAACTTTTTAATTTCCAAGGACAAATGCTATATAAACAAAAATACAATAATTATCGCACTAATCAATTGTCCCTGAATTTGACTAACTACAAAAGAGGAATTTATTATTTAAAAATTTCATTAAATGACCGGTTTGAGATAAAAAAAATTATATCCTATTAAAAATTACATTACAGTTAACCAAACAATAATGAATAAAATATTGCAATATTTTTTCTTAAAAACGCTTATTTGTTTTATCTCTGTTAATGTAATAATTTACCAAAATAACATCTTTTCTCAGAATAGTTGTGGTTATAAAATCACAACTAATAATTGCAACCCGTCAATCATTGATAAGGAAGCAAACGTATGGTATTTTGGCAAAAATGCAGGTTTAAATTTCAATACCATTCCTCCGTCGGTATTGAATAATGCAATTATAAATCAATTGGAAGGAGGCGCTTCCATTTCCGACAAATCCGGAAATTTCCTTTTTACCACAAACGGTGAAGTGATGGATTTGATAAATAATGGTTTCCATGAAATATCAAACAGTGATCATTTAGATGGCCATTATAGTGCCACCCAAAATGCCATAATTATCCCCCAGCCAGGACATGATAATATCTATTTTGTTTTTACCGTAGGTATTAATCTGCCTTATCCGTATGGACGCGGATTAAATTATACCGTTGTTGACATGTCGGATAATGGATCAATAGTAAATAAAAACAATTCGCTTTTACCATCCATTTCCGAAAAAATTACAGCAGTAAAACATGAAAATGGAAAAGACTACTGGATTATAGTACATGAATGGGGTTCCCGGAAATTTCTTGCATACCTTCTTACCGAAGACGGGTTGAAATCGCCCGTAATAAGTGAAACCGGTACAGAACACACCCAGGATAATTTGAATAATAATGCCATAGGTTATTTAAAAGTATCGCCCGACGGTTGCAAAATAGCGCAAGCAATTTATGGTAAAGGCATGGTTGAGTTATTAGATTTTGACAAAGCTACCGGAGAAATTACAAATGCCATTACTTCAGATCCTATTTTCACCGGAGCATATGGCATTGAATTTTCCACCGACAGCAAAATGTTATATCTAAGCACCAATGATTATGTGTTGAATTCCCCGTTTAATTCAGCACTTTATCAATTTACTATCGATAACGGCTCTTCTGTTTTTGATAACCCGGTTGTATTAGCTTCCGATTCCATAATTGATTATTTAGGTTTGCAATTAGCCGCAGATGGTAAAATATATGTCGCCACTTCTATCCGTGAGCAACTCCCTTTAGATGGTTACGATTATATCGGAGTTATAAATAATCCAACAAGAGCTGGTTTGGCATGTAATTTTAACAGCATCAATCATCAAAGCAATAATGGCATTTTCTTAAATGGCGGTAAATGCCGGATAGGTCTTCCCAATTTCATTCAGAGTTATTTTTATATTCCTAAATTTACTTATACATTCAATTGTTTTAACGACAGCACTCAATTTACGATGGTAAACCCTACTAATGTTGATTCTGTGCTTTGGAATTTTGGCGACAGCACCTTTTCTACCGAAAGAAATCCGCATCATTACTTTCGTCAGGCAAAAGATTATTATGTAAAACTCACCGATTATTTTAACGGAATTGGATATACGGATTCATTATTGGTGATCATTAATGATTTACCAAAGTTATCAATTAATAACGGGATGGACACCACATTTATATTTCCCAACGAGGATATTGTTTTAGATGCAGGAAGTGGTTTTCAGAGTTATTTATGGAGTACCGGAAGCACCAATCAATCCATCCGGGTTAACGAGGTAGGTTTGTATGCCGTTACGGTAATCAATGAAAATTGTTGCGAAAAAACAGATTCTATTTATGTTAAAATTTTCGAACTAATTGTTCCTACGGCTTTTCTTCCGAAAAGCAGCGGACTGGACAGGGAATTCAAAGTGATTGATTATTACAATGCAGTTAAGGATTTTAAAATTTCCATATTCAATCGCCTCGGAAAGATGGTATTTACATCGGATGATATAACCAAAGGCTGGGATGGCAACAACAGTGCTTCCGATGTTTTTTATTACAAGCTCAAGGTTGTTTTAAAAAATGGAAAAGAAATTCATAAAGAGGGAAATATTACGCTAATAAATTAACATCAAACGGTTGAAACGTTTATCAGTCATAGTATTATTTATATTCACCGGATGGAATCTGATTGCCCAGGATGTGCATCATTCGCAATTTAATTCTTCGCTATTCATGTACAACCCGGCAATGACGGGCCAAAACCAAAAATATTTTACGGCAGGCCTCAATTATCGTAATCAATGGAATGTTTATAAAACATTTTCGTTTTTTATGGATAAATCAATATGCCAGGATTTTTTAGATAGAGATAAATGGGGAATTGGTTTGTTCTTTTTAAATGATAAGGCTGGCGACGGCGATTTAAAAACTACCGAGGCGGCTCTATCTTCTTCCTATTCCAAATGTTTAAATGCCGATCAAAGTTTATTTTTCTCTTTAGGCGCTTCGGTGGGTTGGGTAAGTAAAAGTATTTCCTACGACAATTTGCAATTTTTAAGCCAATATACAGGTCTGACCTACGATCCTACCCTTCCGCCCGACCTTTCCGGTGTGGGCAATAGTTCAAATTATGTTGATTTCAACGGAGGTTGTTTACTCGATTATCATCCTTTTTCAAAAACGGGTTTTAGTTTGGGTTATAGTTTAAATCATATCAATAAACCCATCTATACTTTTATGAATACCGACCAACATCTGCCCTGGAAATCGGTGTTTCATGGAAGCATTTCCACAAAAATCAACAAAAGTCTTGAAATGGAACCCTTCATCTATTATTCAAAACAGGAAGCGTCGGATGAATTACTTATTGGTTCTCAATTTTCTTTTCTTATTTCCAAATTGGAATATCACTCCAAACACCCTATTAAAAACGTTGTAAAATACATCACATTACGAAGAAAGGACAAAGAAGATTTTTATTTTTTATCCGGAGCAATGGTAAGGACTACTCCATTCAGAGATTTTGTAGCTTTTATTGGCTTCGACTATAATAAGTATTACTTTACCATTAGTTACGATGCAAATATTAACACCGGAAAAGAAATTATCAAACGAAGAAGCGGAATAGAATTTTCATTTATAAAAAAATTACCTGGCAGAAAAAAATATAACGAATTCGGTAATTTCGATTAATATTTATGGTCATTGGCTGTTAGCCATTGGCTGTTGGCTTTCCTTCAATAAAAATACATCCCAGCAAAAAAATATTTACCACAATTAGTTTGTATGACTAAAATATTTGTATTTTAGTTGCCTCAAAAACATTAAAAACAATGAATATGAAACGAGCTATTATTTTTCTTTTAGTTATTATTGGATTACAGGCAAATTGTCAGGTAATAAACGACATTAATTTATCCTCAGGCATTTCTATTTCAAAGATTGATTGGAATGTTTTGGAAAACAAATTATATAATAAAGCAATTTTAGGATATTCCACAAGTTTTGCCATTGGCTATCTTGAACATAACTATTGGGAAATAAATTCAAAAATCGGATTCTATCAAATTGGTGGTAAGGAAAAAACCGAATATGTTGATCTTTATGGCAATAAATATGGCAGTAGTACGACAAGGTTTTATTTTAACTACTTCAACTTTAATACCACTTTTAAAGTTAAATACCGGATTAATAAATTTGAACCTTATTTATGTATTGGCCCGAGAATTGATTGGTTGGCTTCATCTACGATGAGTTATAAATCTTCCGATTCTGATTCGAGATCTGATTTTAAAGATTTTAATTATGGATTGGATTGTAAAGGAGGGGTTTTATTTTTCGCAGACGAACGGTTCTTTTTATCAGGCAATATTGGATATAGTATGAGTTTTATGGATATTTCAGATTATGTAAAGCCCAAAGGAAATATAATCATTGAAGTGGGATTGGGATATAAGCTGAAAAAATAAAAAACAATAACACAATAATCTTATTAATACGGTTATGATTTTTATAATAACTTGGTCTGTATGGCTTATTTCAGAAATAGTACTGAATAGATTGTTACGCACCGGCACTAAGGATAAGAAAGATAAAGACAAAGGATCACTCGGAATTATCTGGATTACGATAGGTATTGCCATTCCCCTGGGAATTGTTTCTTCCATCTTTTTCAATATTCCTATTAGTCATTTACAGATCATACCCTACATTGGACTTTTTATTATAATAGCCGGAATGATATTGCGATTTATTTCCATTTGGTCGTTAGGAAAATTTTTCACCGTGGATGTTACCATCCGGGATAATCATAAGATAAAACAAGACGGACTATACAGGATAATCCGGCATCCATCCTATACGGGAATGTTATTGTCGTTTATTGGCCTGGGTATATCCATTAACAATTGGATAAGTTTACTAACCATTGGCATACTCGTTACTACTGCCATGCTCTATCGGATAAAAATTGAAGAAAGAGCATTAAAAGATCAATTCGGATCGGAATATTCGGATTATATGAAAAGAACATACCGCTTAATACCCTGGATTTATTAATAATCACTATTGTCCGATGAATTTTTATATCATCCCATACGGGATTCAGGTTAATTTATAAACAATCTTCTACCAATATTTTATCCCTACGGGATAGTCCCGAGTACTCGGGACCCAATATCGGTAGAAAAAGAAAGTAACCCCATCCATTCACAAGTCCCGTACGGGACGTTATCTGTCAATGATTTCATAACGAATAAGGAATTTTTATCGGACAACAATGATTAATAATATTTACTCCGGCGCTTAGGCTTTCAACCCCGCAAGCGCTATTAGATAAAATTCGCTTTTAAAAACCAACATATTTCTATATCGGAATGAATTAGGAGAATTAAAATTAGTGTAATTTGGTGGACGGAAATATTTTGAACCGACTGCAATTAGTTGAAAAATAAACGCAATTGCGATTATAAAATGTTTGGCACAATTAATGTAAAGAGTAATAATTGACATTATTTTAAAGATTTTTGATAAAATGTCAGATATACTATTTACATTTGCCTTATGATAAATAAGAAGGAAAATATAATCAATTTTCTAAGCGCCGTTTTTGCTATGGCGCTTTTTCTGTTTGTCATTTCTTCTTTTTCTGATAACTCAATAAAACAAAATAATACGTTTCAGCATGAATTAATATCAGAAATTCATCCAAATAATGTAAATGCTGTTAATGTTGATGCCTTCCAATTTCCTTCCTATAAAAAAACAGGTGTCTCTTTACTCAGGATTTTCTTTAATGAAAACCACCAAACAGTTGCCGACAACAGAAAGATTGTCCAAACCATTATTTTTAATCAAAGAAATCAATTATTGATAAAACCTTTAAGCATTTGCCGGTTTTATTATCATCTCTTCTCTAAAAATGCTAAAGACCTGCCGGTTTTAAGTTAATTTTCCTTTCATCCTATTTATTATTTATTTGCCTTTTAACCAGAGGCATAAAATATCTATTAACTTAAAATTTTTAAAAAATGAAAACTATATTTCATACATTCATTGCAATTTTAATTTTTGGAATAATGGTAATGAGCTTTACCGATAAAACAAATCCAAAAACCAGTATACTGATTCAATCTGATGATAGTAAAATATCATCTCTTTCGCTTTCTCAATCGGCTACAATTATTTCAAACCGGTTGAAAGATTTTAGTTCAGAAAAATTTGAAATTACGATCATTCCTGAAAAGAATCAAATTCAGGTAACATTAATGAATGACCAGGACTTAAAAACCATAGAAAACCTTATGATTCAAAAGGGAACATTGGCATTTTATGAAACCTATAATCATAAAAGTTTAGCTGAACTTTTAAAAGGTAATGATCACTTATTTTCATTGTTTACTACTGCTAATAAATCATCGGCAGAAATCGGATGCACTTCCTCCATGGAAGTTGAAAAGATCAATGATTATTTAAACACTCTTGGTCTCGATCAGAAATGTAAATTTGCATGGAGCCAACATTTAGATAGTTCTGAGGTATGTCTTTATGCACTTAAAACAAATGGAGATAAAGCTGCATTACTATCAGGCGCAGATATTGAAAGTGTTAAATCGAATCAGGATAAAGCATCGAAAAATAATGAGATAGAGATCCGATTTAAAAAATCATCGGTAGAATTATGGGCTAAGGTAACAAAGCACAATATTAATAATGCAATAGCAATTGTGTTAGATAACAATGTAATTGCCGCTCCCGTCGTTTGTTCCGAAATAGCTGGAGGGCATAGTACAATTACAGGAAATTATACTCAAGCTGAAGTAAGATATATTGCAGCAATTGGGAATAATGGAGAACTACCGGTAAGTTTTAAAATCTTAAAATAAGTTGAATCAAAAAGGGGCTGTAAAACGAATACAGCCTCTTTTTTTTATTATGGAAAAGAATGACAGAGCCTAACCAAAAAGCCATTGTGTGATTAGTAATCCTTTATAACATTTGTGGTTTAGATACTTTAAAATTTAACCACTAAGAACACAAAGAATTACACAAAGAGCACGAAGAAGAATTAAAGAATCAAAAGCTAATTTTTTTACCCTCATTATAAATCATAATTACTTGAAGGGTTTTAGTCCAAATGCTCTTATCGGACAACAATGATCCTTTCCTATAAAAAAATACATCCCATCAATAAAATATTTATCCTATTTTGTTGGCAGAATTCAAATTATTGTAATTTAGTCCGCGGATAATTTTAAAAAAAGGAGGTAATTGAAAAACAAACACAATGGAGCTGCGCAAACATTAACCGGCTTAACAAACAGCAAAGGGACAATTTTAAAATAAAACAAATTAAGCTTTCACTTTAATTTTATTGACATGAAAACTAAAAACAAAATATGGACATCCTCATTAATTATAATGAGTCTTGTATTAATGCTTAACAATGGCTGCAACAAAAATGATGGCGGTAATAACAATCCTGACGGATCGAAGGTTTATACAACGATTGACAGAACAATTGTTCCCGATTTCGCGACGGTAATACCCACAGTTAAGATTAATAACCCTGCCGATTTCGCAAAATATGGATATGGCAATTGGCATTACGGGCCGGGGGTTCCTTGTCAGAAACGGATAGACCTCATGCCTTCGGGATATAATTATGCATCAGTCACTAAAGCCTCCACTCTTTTGCGTTTTTTTACTATTACCGATATTCATATAACCGATAAAGAATCACCTGCACAAGCCATCTTTTTTGCTCCCTATGCCAAACAAAATGGCATTTCGTGTTATTCGCCACTTATGCTCTATAGCACACAGGTTCTTGATGCAACCATTCAAACAATTAATGATCTTCACAAGCAACAGCCCTTTGACCTGGGTTTAGCATTGGGCGATATGGCAAATAGCGCTCAGTACAACGAGATAAGATGGTTTATTGATATTATGGATGGAAAAACAATAACACCATCTTCGGGCGTTCAAAAACCAGGAATAAATAATCATTATCAGGACGCATACAAGGCTGCAGGACTTAATCCAGCGATCCCCTGGTATGCTACCATTGGCAATCATGATCATTTTTGGATGGGTTCAAAGCCGATGAACACTAAAATTGAAAACACATTAATTGGCAGTTCTATTCTTCAACTTGGCGATATATTTAACGATCCCGATGCAATGGATAAGAATACATTTTCTACGGGTACTTTGGATGGAAGCACTGAATATGGTACTATTATCGGCTCTGGCGTAGTTGCAACAATGGGAACTATTCCCACCGTTTCTTCCGATCCCAATCGCCATGCGGTTACCATACCTGATTTGATAAATCAATTTAGCACCACAACTTCACTTCCTGTAGGCCATGGATTTATTCAGTCCGACCCGGCAAATGTATTTGGTGCAAATTATTCCTTCGTGCCAAAGTCGAATATTCCCCTTAAAATAATTGTGCTCGATGATACTCAGGATGCTTCCGAAGCGCCTTACGAAGAAGGTATTTATGGACATGGCGAACTTACTACTGACCGATACAACTGGCTTATGGCACAACTTCAGGCGGGACAGGATGCAAACCAGTTAATGATTATTTCCGCACATATTCCCATTGGTGTAGTTGCCCAGGGATCGCCTATGGATTGGAAACCTGTTCCTCCCGGCTATTCGAGTGAGAAAAACCTTATTGCTCAGCTCCAATCATTCCCCAATCTTATCCTTTGGGTATGTGGTCATCGCCATCTCAACAATGTTACGGCATTTCCATCTACCGATCCCGCTCATCCTGAGAATAGCTTTTGGGAAGTTGAAACAAAATCATTAAGAGAGTTTCCCGAACAATTCCGCACATTCGATATTGTACATAATAGCGACAATACGATTTCCATTATTACTACCGATGTAGATGCTGACATGGCCGTTGGCTCACTCGCTGCCATTGGAAGAACGTATGCCATTGCTTCAAACCAAATCTATGGATTGTTTGGTCAACCTTTAGAAACCGGCTCCGTATCGTACAACGCCGAACTGATTAAACCATTAAGCCCCGCAATGCAGGAAAAGATAAAGAATTACGAAGAAACACTGATAAAAAAATAATACGTTTTTGTATCAACCCTGACAGATTTTGGAAACCTGTCAGGGTTAGCATGAAAACAAATAAAAGAATCACTATTGTCCGATGAATTTTTATATCATCCCATACGGGATTCAGGTTAATTTATAAACATTCTTCTACCAATATTTATCCCTACGGGATAGTTCCGTTAGGAACCCAATATCGGTAGAAAATAAAAGTAAACCCATCTATTCACAAGTCCCATACGGGACGTTATCTGTCAATGATTTCATAATAAATAAAGAATTTTTCCCGGACAACAATGTAAAAGAATGCAAATCATCGGATAGTCATCCCAACAATAAAATATTTACCATAATTAGTTTGGATAATTAAAATAAGTGTAATTTAGTGGTCGTAAAATTATTTAAAAACAACAGCCGCCTGGGTTTGCATAAATATAATTGTATTCAGGCAAAAATCCTGAATACTAATTCAAAAAACCTGAATGCAAAGCTATCAATTCATAAAGTATAATAGCGAAACAAAACCTGAACACTTACTTAAGTATGCCCAAACCGAGGCCGTTTTATGTTTTGATTTTGAAGATAGCATTGCCGATTGGATAAATCCTTTAAACAATTCCGAACGTAAACAACAGTATAGAAATTATTTTAAGCATATTTGCAATACGATAATTCCTCAGCTAAGCACAATAAAAATTGGCATACGAATCAATAATACTATCCCGGAATTAAAAAAGGACTTATGCGCCCTATCAACGCTCAGGATAAATTCAATATTAATACCAAAAGTTGAAACGCCGAATCAGATTGAGGTTATCGAACAACTATTATCTGATCACAAGGTGTTTTGCGAAGAACTTATACCAATAATTGAAACGCCCAAAGGAGTTTCAAATTTATCAGAAATCATTGATTCGGGTTCACATAAAATTACCAAAGTTGGTTTTGGTCATTGCGACTATAATTTGAGCATCAATATCTTTCCGTTTTTCCATCAAAACAGCAAAGAATACTGGAAATGGATATCAAAAATAAGCGATATCCTAACTCCCAAAAATATAAGCCTGATTAATTCAGCATACTTAGCCTTGGCTAATGATTCTTTTTTCAATTCAATGCTAAACCATTTGTATACACTGTTTGGCGAAAATGCAGGACAATTTACATTAACAAGCAAACAATCCTTTTTCTGTAAAACATTCAATCATAGCAATAATAAAATTCCATTTCATCAATTATTTGATGAAAGATTAGATTTGAGCATAGGGGAACAGTATGCAGCAGAATTGATAACTAAATTTGAAACTGAAAATAATAACAATGGTTTTACGGTATCAAAGGCCGACAGAACGTTGATTTCGCCACACGAATATATTGCTGCAAAATTTCATCATAAAAATAAACGGCCCGCAACTATTAATTTTACGTTTGTCGGAGGATGTTTCCCCGTTCAACATAATATTGTGTTTGAAGATTTATTTCATCAAAAGTTAAAGAGAACCATTGAGGATTCCTTTAATGTTAATTTTAATGTAAATATCATTCGTTATGAACGGATAAATACCTGCCTTTCCAAAATAATTACGTATCATCAAACAAACCCTGTCGACATACTCGTTCTTCATATCCGTCCGGAACCTTTTCTCCGATTGGTAAAGTTCTTTTATAAATATCTGAATAATGACGGGAAACTGAAATATTCGCTGAACATACCTCTGCTTAAGCTCATCAATCCCGAAAAATACGATATGCTGATTTTAGGACGACGATTTAATTATCCTTTTAAACCAGACAATTCAACAATTCATAAGATTAATGTTGACCTGAATTATAAAACAGGAAAAATCCTGGGTAACATAAAATATGCTATCGATAAATATTATAAACTTATTTTAGACGTAGTAAATTATTGCCAGGACCAGAACATTAAATTGGTAATGTTGGGACCGGCATTGCGTACAAATACTTCTTATGAACCTATCCTTTGCCGGAGATTAAATGATACGCTGAAGAATAAGCTAAAAAACAAAGCCATTACTTTTGTTGATGGACTTGATGAATGTTCCGGAAATCATGAACAGCTTTTTCAGGACAATGGAATTCATGCTACGGAACATTATCATCAATTGATTGCAGAAAGATTATATAACGAACTGAATAAAGAGATAGAAACCGCAGCTAAGCCCGGCGCAAACACAAACCGGCAGGATCAAACGAAAGAAAATACATTCCAACAATAAATATTTATAGGAATTGGTTTGGAGAATTAAAAAATTTGTAATTTAGTGGCGGAAATATTTTTTGAAAAAAATATATAATTGAAGATTAGGCGCAATTACGTTTATCTAAATATTAGCTATAATGCTAAAAGTTGTTGTCTATAAAAATAATAATCTTTATAAAAAATAGCATGAATAATTTAAACGCTCCAATTTTAAATACCGCAAATATAAAGTCTAAAAATGATGAATCAGAAGGTGTAAAGTTTACTTCATTACATCATATTGACCACTCAACAGGTATTATCACTTCTATTGATATAGATAATAAAAGTGAAGCCTTACATGAATATATAGAAAGATTATTAGAAGATATAAAGGAAAAGCATACTAAAAGAAGTTTTGAATTTAAAAGCAAAACGACTGAAGTGCGAATAGCTATAGATTTATTAATAAAGGGCAAATATTTTGAAGCTGTTGAAATAAATGCTAAAAGATTATTGAAAGTAGAGCAAATAGCACAACAGGAAATGGATAAATTGGGTATATCAATACAAAAAGGAAGCCTTTTTCAAACAGTAATAAATGTAGATAATGATACAAAAATGATTATTATTGGGAAAGCAGACCATAATGATTTTTTGGATGCTTCTGATTTTGCTGTTCATAAAGGTTTGCCATGGAAAAAAAGAATCTTTAAATCATTTTTAGCAGTAACAGATTTTTCGGGTAATATTAAAAATGTATTTATTTCTGACACAACTAATGTAGTAACAAAATATTGGTGGTGTGATTTTTTTGAATTATCAGAAGTAAGAACTGACAAATTCAACACCAAGAACTTTATAGAATTATTAGATAAAAAGGTTTTTAATCCTATCAAAAAAAACTACCCAGCTGATCATACAACTCTCAGGAATACTGTAGTCGGACATTTTCGTGCTAACAATGATTTTGACCTTGATTATTTTTATGAGACAATTTTTAAGGATTATTCGCCAATAGATAAAAAGTTACCATTGAATGAAATCCAGACTAAAGTAAAGCAAATTCCAAAAAAATACGAATTAGATAGTCAGTTTACAATAGATAAAGAAGAAATTAATATTAGAGCTGTAAATAAAATATTTTTAAATGAAGGTATGGAATTAGTTTTAAAGGGCTCTCCAGATCTAGATAATATTAATTCATTTGAAAATGAAGAGGGTGATAAATTTATTGCTATAAAATCAGAAGAAGGATACAATAGATTTAAAAAATAAAATGAATTTATTTAATACTATACTAAAATCTTTCATTCCAAATCAACAAGAAGAAGTAAAGGCATTTGATAAATTTACTACATGTTCTGTCACATACAATATTTCAAATTTTAAACAATTTGATAAAGTTGTTTTAAATGAAATAACATCATTAATAAGCGAGGTTGATAAGTTTAATTTAAGTTTTAAAATTGGAGAAAATGACGAAATAAGTCTTAAGAAAAATGAAGATTGTTCTATTTTTTATCAAGAGATCATTAATGAAAGAACGATAGTTGAGGATGAATCAGTCTTGTTTACGCTAGAAATTAAGAAAACCACTAAAGCATCAATAAACATATATGATTATAAAAGCTTTAACGATTTTTGGAAAACCACTCCCATTATTGATCTATTAACTCTTTTTAAAAATAATCAATTATCAAATGGACAGATAGTTTTTGTACTTCTTGAGTCTGAAATATGTAGTTTTTATTCTCAAAATATAATATTTTCATCAAAACCCATTACTAATAATTCTGCATTAAATAATACGATTTCAGAAAATTGTCATTTCGGAAACATTAAAGAATTTCCATTTAATCCATACTTTTTTTATTTAATAAAAAGGCCATTAAAAGACGATTCGATATCAGAAATATTGGATAAAATGAGTTTAATGTTTTGTATTATATCAATCTTTGATATTACTATCATTAAGGCTTCTATATTATATTATAAATTAAATGGATATAAATCATTTGAGGATTACATAGCGATTGATAATTTAAATAAAAATTTGAATGAAATTTATTTTAAAATATTTGATTGGATTTATTCTGAAAATAGTAAGATTAGTGACAAAATTGGATTGACAAGGAATATTATATCTCTTTCATTTAAAGAAGGAGATATCTCAATCACTGAAAGTGTATATCTTTCCATACAATCAGCCTATAAAACATATTTAAAAGATAATATTTCAAAATATATTGAAATACGCAATAAAATTTTTGATGAACTTGGCTGGATTTCACAAAAAGCAGGAGAAATTATTGGAAATTATTTAAGTAATTATCAAAAAAGCATTTTTACTTTTTTGTCTTTTTTTATTTCCGTCTTTTTACTTCGTTTTTTAAGTAATAATAAAACTGAATATGTGTTTTCAAAAGATGTAACAATTTTTAGTCTTGCCTTTCTTTTATTATCAATTTTTTATTTAATTTTTTCTTTATGGAATATTCATTTAGAAAAAAAACGATTAATAAGAAAATATAATAATTTAATAAATCGATATACCGACTTATTAGACATTAATGATATAAAACGAATTCTAAAAAATAATGAAGAATTTAATTATGAATTATATTTTATAGATAGGCGGAAATTGATTTATACCATATTATGGATTATTACAATTATTATTTTAATTTCTGCAGTTTTGAGTATTTCAAATTATTTAAATTGGAGTTTTATTTATAATATGATTTAAGATTTTATTAAATAAAAAAATCTTTATGGCTAATCGCATAGACTTTTCTGTCAGCAATACCTAATAAAATGCATCATCACATAAAATATCCATAATGGCTATAACAATATAAACCGAAATGATATTTTACGGATATTCTATTTGACCAATAAAAAATAAAATGATGATCTGAAATCTTACATAGACAATTTATTAATAAAAATTCTCTACGGTCCTTTGCGAAAAACTCAGCAGTTCTCTGCGTTTAAATCTTTTTTACCGCTGAGTACCGCAAAGAATTGCGCAGAGAGCCGCAAAGCCAGTCTTGCTGAAAATATAATGAAGCGTAAATATTTATTTTATAATTGGGGGCAGAAAACAGATAATCATTTCATATTATTATCAACGTCTATCCGTTTTATCCGCAAAATCCGCGTCCTGTTATCTTTCCTCAGAATATTTCCACCTCAAACTTTCCTTCTTTTACCGTATCGGCATTAAAAACATTAAGAAATGTATTTCCCATGATCCCTAATATTGCAGGCGAAACGTTGGCACTGGCTCCAGTGGGAAGCGAATAAGCATTGGCAGGAGCGGCAGCGGTGGCGGAATCGGCCGTATAAAACAATAAAGTAATATCGCCGGTATTGCTGATGCTAAAAATTGTTTTATCGGTAAATGTATTATTTGCAATAGAGGTTACCTGTGCCGGGGCGGCGCTGCCGGAAATAAAATTATTTTCACCATTGTGTGATTTATATCTCAGTCCCCATTGCCGGCATTGCATACGTCTTGCGGCAGGCGCGCTCTTGCGATAATAAAATACGACCTCATCCCATAAATCATGAATTAATGCATTAACTTCGATGCGCATCGGTTTTAATTCCCCCTGTATATTGCTCAGCTTAAGTTTATATTCAGCAAGTAGATTCTGCTTGCTTTTGAAGATATCAAACAATGTTTTTACTTCAACTGCCGAAGGCATCGACATGGTTACGCCTCCCCTGGCGACGCGGGCGGCTTCTCCTTCGGCTATTACACTGCCCCAACGTAATATATCACCATCGGAAACTAAGCGGGGAAGTTCCCTGCTGGTAATATCCATGCCATATAATGCAAGATCTGCGGCCTGAAATAACTTCCGGTCTATTCCATTAAATAAACCCTGGAAATAATGATTAATAATTATAGAAGAATCTGATTTTGATGTATTTTTTAGAAGTGTTGCATTGCTTTTATCGGTTATGCAAACATTCATTTGTTTATATTTGGCAATAAACAAAGGTGCATAATCGCGCATTTGCTCAATGGTAGAATTAAGGAATATTTTTTCAGCCTCCGGTTTCACGGTTCCATCTGAATTGAAAATAAGATTAGACGAATTGTCGAGGACATTACATCTGTCGCCATCACTATTTGGATAAATAAGGGCAATCATAATAATTATGTTTTAGGTTAATAATCAATTAAATTTTAGATAATTATAATTAATAATACAAAATTAAAAAATATTTTTTAATAGCAAATTATTTTTATAAAAAAATTCATAATTTATTATTTTTTTTACTAATTTATTCGTAAATGCGACGATTTTTTAAAAATAGCATAGGATAAAATATTAAATATCAACAATTAACACGAATGATAAAGCATAATACATTGTAATTAAAATTATTATCTCACTATTGATGATAAAAATAATGATTATCTGTTTTTTATATAACAAGTTGTTAAAAAAATAAACCACGAAGGCATGAAGAATATTAAGTATTTTTTCTTTGTGATTCTTAGTGGTCTTAGTGGTCTTAGTGGTTAAAAAATAAACCACAAAGGCACGAAGAGCACTAAGCATTTTTTTCTTTGTGATTCTTTGTGATTCTTAGTGGTCTTAGTGGTTAAAAAATAAACCACAAAGGCACAAAGAGCACTAAGCATTTTTTTCTTTGTGATCCGTAGCGGTCTTAGTGGTTGAAAAAATATAAATGCAAAGAATCGCGCCCCAAATACCCGGAGTTGCAAAGAATCATAGAGTAATTATTATTTAAAAAATTTTAGTTGATTTAATTGCTCATAAATCGACTGCTGGAAAAATTTTAGTTGATTTGATAACTCACAAATCGACTGCTGGAAAAATTTTAGTTGATTTGATAACTCACAAATCGACTGCTGGAAAAAATTTAGTTGATTTGATAGCTCACAAATCGACTACTGGAAAAATTTTAGTTGATTTGATAGCACACAAATCGACTGATAGAAAAAATTTAGTTGATTTGATAGCTCACAAATCGACTACTGGAAAAATTTTAGTTGATTTGATAACTCACAAATCGACTGATAGAAAAAATTTAGTTGATTTGATAGCTCACAAATCGACTGCTGGAAAAATTTTAGTTGATTTGATAGCTCACAAATGGACTGATAGAAAAAATTTAGTTGATTTGATAACTCACAAATCGACTGCTGGAAAAAATTTAGTTGATTTGATAACTCACAAATCGACTGATAGAAAAAATTTAGTTGATTTGATAGCTCACAAATCGACTGCTGGAAAAATTTTAGTTGATTTGATAGCTCACAAATGGACTGATAGAAAAAATTTAGTTGATTTGGTTGCACACAAAATGACCGATAGAAAAATTTTAATTATTTTATCTTTAGTGATATTTAGTGTTTTTGTGATTTGGTGGCAATAATTGAAAATGCCATCAAAACAAAAAATAACCGGAATGAGTAGTAATAATTTAAAAAATTTGTAATTTAGTAGTCGGAAATTTCGTAAAAAAAATACGATATACAAATACAATTACGTTTATATATTGGCGGCAAAATAAACAACTATAAATTTTCAGACTATGAATAGTTCGATTTACAGTGTGATCACCGGAACAGGAAGTTATATTCCAACTGTACATTTCAGAAACGAGGATTTTCTTACCCACGAATTCTATGATTCGGACGGGAAGAAACTCGAAAAAAAGAACCAGGAAATAATTGACAAATTTCTCGAAATAACAACAATTGCAGAAAGGCGATATGCCACCGACGATCTGGTTACCTCCGATATGGCCTATTTTGCTGCCATTAATGCCATCGAATCTGCCGACATTGACAAGGAAGAGTTAGACTACATCATTGTTGCGCATAATTTTGGTGATGTAAAAAGCAACAACAGGCGCTCGGACCTGGTACCCTGTTTAGCCGCAAGAGTAAAACATAAATTGGAAATAAAAAATCCCAATACGGTTGCCTATGATGTACCTTTTGGTTGCCCGGGCTGGTTACAGGCCGTTATTCAGGCCGATTACTATCTGAAATCGGGAGATGCCAAAAGAATATTGGTTATCGGTGCCGAAGTATTATCACGCATCAGCGATCCGCACGATAGGGACAGTATGTTATATTCCGATGGAGCCGGTGCAGTAGTTATGGAAGCCCGGCAAAGTAATCATCCCATCGGAATACTCGCACATAAAACACGCTCGGATACTTTTCTGCATTCCGCCATGTTGTATATGGATAAATCGTACAATCCCAATTATAAAAATAAGGATGATTTATTTTTGAAGATGAACGGGCGGAAACTTTATCAATATGCACTGGAAACCGTACCCCAGGCGATAAAAGATTGTCTTGAAAAGTGTAGTGTTCATCTTAATGAAATCAAGAAAGTACTGATTCATCAGGCCAACGGAAAGATGGATGAAGCCATATTGAAAAGACTTTTTAAACTTTATAATATTGCGGATGTACCCGAATATATCATGCCGATGACCATTTCGTGGTTGGGCAATTCGTCGGTAGCTACCTTACCTACCCTATTAGATATTATTCTGAAAACCGATTGGAAAACACATAAAATAAATCAGGGCGACATCCTTGTTTTTGCTTCCGTGGGAGCGGGAATGAATATTAATGCGATGGTTTATAGGTTGCCGGAGGAGTAGGCTGTAAGTTTATAAAGTTTGTAAGGTTTATAAAGTTTGTAAAGTTTATAAGGTTTATAAGGTTTATAAGGTTTATAAGGTTTATAAGGTTTGTAAGGTTTGTAAAGTTTTTAAAGTTTCTATGTGCCCTATTGTGCCTATTGTGGTTTAAAAAGTGGACGAATCAGATAAAATCATCCGGTTATGCTTGATCATAAATTACAAAAAATTATTCCAGCAATTCTTGAATGGGCAACATTACGGGAAGAAATTACCGGAGTTGCGTTAACAGGTTCGTATGCCCGTGGTGAAGCGAGGGAAGATTCGGATATAGATTTATTGGTTTTCGTAAAAGATCCGGAAACATTCGGACAAACGGGATGGATAAAAAATATTAACTGGAGTAAAATAAATTTAGAATTCAGATCGTCGAATGATGGGTATTACAGAAGCAATCGATTTACCCAGGTTTTCTTTACCAACGGACCGGAAATAGAATTTATTTTCCCGGACAGGGAATGGTTAAGCGATGCGCCCTTAAAACCGGACAATGTACATATTCTCAAAAAAGGATTTGTCATCTTGTATGACAGGGAACAAAAGTTGAAACAATTGCAGCGGAAATTAAATACGTTGCAAGATTCGACGCCGGAAAAATAGCTGAACAGGAAAATAAAAACAGGAAAGACGAAATTTATCTGAAAACAATATCTTTAATCACATCCATTCCCACCTTTTTATTGAGGGCTTTAATCAGTTTCTGGCGGGCATACGAAAGTTCTTCGCGTAAAGCAGCGGAATCGAGGGTAACAAACAATATCTTTTTATTGATAAACAGTTTTTGGGTATGCTTGGCAATCACCTTGCCCACCACAGCTTCCCACGAAGCAATGATTCGTGTTTCGGACATTTTATCATCCAGTTTATAGGCTTTCAGTAATTCCAGGATCACTTCTTTAAGCGATTGCTCGTTAGAGTACATTTAAATGATTAATGATTAATGATTAATGTTAAATGATTAATGTTAAATGGTTATTTTTCACCATTCATTACAAGTTCTTTTACCATTCCGGTTGCAATTTCAAAGATACGGTAATCTATCTCGTGGCGGTTAACTATTTTTTCGATACGGTAGCGTTGGGTATCGGTAATAAATACCTGTCCGAAACTATCGGCACTGACTAATTTAATGAGTTGTTCCACTCGGTTGTCGTCGAGTTTATCAAAGATATCATCAAACAATAAAAGCGGGTTATATCCTTTCAGATTCCGGGTATATTCAAATTGTGCCAGTTTAATGGCAACCACAAAGGACTTTTGTTGTCCCTGCGAACCATATTTTTTAACAGGATAACCATCAATCTCAAATATCAGATCGTCCTTGTGAACTCCGACGGTAGAATAACGGGCATAACGATCCTTTTCGCCGGCTTGCTGAAGCAATTGATAAAAATCGCCATGGAGTAATTGCGATTCATACGTAATGCCGACTTTTTCCCTTCCATCGCTGATGAGTTCATAATAATGACTGAACACAGGCATAAATTCAGCAATAAATTTACGACGCGTTTCAAAAATAGTAATGCCTAAACTAACCATCTTTTGGTTCCAGATATCGAGCGATTCCTGGCTGAAAGTCTGGGTTTCGCCAAAATATTTCAGCAGGGCATTGCGTTGAGCAAGCACTTTGTTATAATTGATCAGTTCGTTGAGGTAAACTTTATCGAACTGCGACATCACGCTGTCGACATATCTCCGCCGGACTTCGCTCCCATCGTTAATTAAATCGCGGTCGTAAGGCGAAATCATCACCAAAGGATAAAGCCCGATATGATCGGAAAGCCGATCGTATTCCTTGGTATTTTGTTTAAATATTTTCTTTTGGTTAAGCTTCTGAATGCAGGAAATAGTTTCAGGAGTATCTCCGTTGCGGGAATAGGTTCCGTGGATGGCAAAGAAATCGGTTCCATGACGGATATTTTGGTAATCAATAGAATTAAAAAAGCTTTTACAGAACGAAAGGTAATGAATAGCATCAAGCAGGTTGGTCTTGCCTTCGCCGTTGTTGCCAATAAAACAATTAATCTTAGCCGAAAAATCTACTGCGGCTTCGGTATAGTTTTTAAAATTGGTTAAAGATAGCTTTTTTAGAAACATCGGAAGAACCTTTGTTAGTTGATTGTTGTTTGTTGATAGTTGTTTGTTGATAGTTGATAGTTAATGCGGTTCGTAATTCGTAATTTTTAATTCCAGAGTCGCTTAGTCATCCTTTTTCTCCCATTCTCCCATTCACCCATTCTCCAAACTTCTCGCTCAAAAATTCGTAATTCGTAATTCCAGAGTCGCTTGGTCATCCTTTTCACCCATTCTCCCCTTCTCCCATTCTCCCATTCACCCATTCTCCCATTCTCCAAACTCCTCGCTCAAAAATTCGTAATTCGTAATTCGTAATTATTTAATCTTGTCAATTGCCGAAAGCTAAAATATAATCGGCAATTTCTTCCATCACCCATTTGGGAGTAGATGTGGCACCACAAACGCCGATATTGTTTACTCCGTTAAACCATTCCTTTTTTATTTCTTCTTTAACTGAAACAAAATAGGTTTTCGGATTCACCGACCTGCAAATATCGTATAAAAACAAACCATTCGAGCTTTTTTTGCCACTTACAAAGATAATCACATCGTGCTTGCGGGCAAACTCTTTGAGTTGCGGCGAACGGTTGGCTACCTGGCGGCAAATGGTATCGTAAGCAATAAAATCGTATGGCTTACCGGGCATTGCTTTAGTTATCCGTTGCTCCATGCTTTCTTTTAGCCGTTGAAAACCATCGGTGCTTTTGGTTGTTTGTGAATAAAACCGGATCGGGCGTGTAAAATCAATCTTATCCAGGTCAGATTCTTTATCAACAATAATGGCCGTATTTTCTGTCTGTCCCACCAAACCATTGACTTCGGCATGACCAAATTTGCCGTAAATAACAATCTGACCATCGACGGCTTTCATCAAATCATAGCCTTCTTTGATCCGGTTTTGAAGTTTAAGTACCACCGGACAGGAAGCATCTATAAGTTCAATGTTGTTTTGAAGAGCAATCCGGTATGTTTCGGGAGGCTCGCCATGCGCCCGTATCAATACTTTGCAATCATGAAGTTTGCCGAATTGATCGTGATCAATAATCTGTAATCCTTTTTCGTGAAGACGGGCTATTTCCATGTTGTTATGCACAATATCGCCAAGACAATACAATTGTTTCAAATCAGCCAGTTCGCGTTCGGCCACGTGTATGGCATTTACCACTCCAAAACAAAAACCCGATTCGGGATCAATACTAACGTTCATCCGTAATTATTTTTAAATAAAAGATCAGATATAACCCATCCCTGAAACAGGAATTCAGGTACATTTGGGCTTTATCCGTTTTCTAAAAAAGGACATGGTAAAAGTAAAAATAAATATTGAACGGGCTAACGATAAGTTAAGCCGTGATTAAACGAAAATTGCTCTAAACTTACTGGAATCTGAAGATTAGCTACAAACTTTTTTTCCTGGCAAAATCGGCTAAGTTGGTGGTAATGGTGATAAAATTGGGAGAACCTGCCAGATGATAAGCCGAGCGGGAATAGCTAAAATTAAATTTCGACACCCGCAAGCCAAATCCCCACGAGAAACCAACGGTTGACAATTTCGATTCCACTTTCATTTCCTGACGGCGCTGATAGTTATAGCCAAAACGTATGCTGAAATATCTGGAAGGAATAAATTCACCGCCAATAACCACATGACGCATCAATTTATCTCCGAATTTATCAAAAGGTCCTTTATTGGTAGCTTTTCCGGTTAACGGGTCGGTATAGGTATCATCGTTGGGATCGTCATAAGTCAAGTCCCATTTTTCAAGGTGATTAAGCAAAATGGAATAACGAAAAGGAAGATGTTTTAATCGTTGCGACATGCCTAACTGTAATTCAAAAGGCAATGGTTCATTATTACCTGCAACGTACGATTTCAGTTGGCGTCCGATATTACGCCCGATAAGAGAAACGGTAAGCCCGCGATCGGAATTATTATAAGTGCCGGCAACATCTACGGCAATTCCAAACGAATGGTAATCCTGCAAATCGGAATAAATAGCTTTAAAATTAGCTCCGATAGAAAATGTAGAATCCAACTGCCTGCCCCATCCCAGGTTAAAGTTATATTCCCCGGCAGTAAAATCGCCTGCGGGAGTTCCGGTTTCGTCGGAAGAGGTAAATTTACCGTAATTGATAAATTGAATGGTACCCGTATAACTTCCCAGTTTTGAAAATGTCCGGGAATAATTGGCAAATCCATAATTGACATCGGAATAATAATCTACAAAGCTCAATCCCAAATGATTGTTCATCTGAGGAGTAATCAGTGAAGGATTAGCCAGGGCAAGCGTAATATCGTTATCGTTGATGGCTAAAAAATCGCCACCCATTGCAGCTATACGCGCTGAATTAGGGAGTCGTAGAAATTCATAGGTAGAACTGCCGCCATTTTGCGAAAGAAGTTGCTTATATGGGAAAACGACGAAAAGAAAGAAAATAATCAGAAAAGTATAACGATTTTTCACGAAGCATCAGTTTAAATAAAAATCAAAAATAGTATTTTCTAATTAACATTAACGGGATTTGAATAAATTTATGATTTAAAAAGGAAAAATTATTCACCGGATTGGGCAATTATAAAGAAATAGTTATTAACAATTCAAAATAAGATGTTAACAATTCTGATACCACCCTATTTAATTACATGTTTTATAGCTAATAAATAATAACCGGAAGAAGATGCTAAGATATTATTTTTCTTTTATTTATCCTCAATAATATTTCTAAAAGAATCGATTATGTTTTATTTTACGTATTTTTACAAAAAAAATTAATTCTTAAAATATTGGCTAAATAGTAGCAGAAGAACTTTTTTAAAGTAAATTTGATAACGATTTACCGAAAACAAATCATATCATGAAAAAGACTGATAATATGATACTAACCATACTGTGGGCGCCTCTGAACCCGATAAAAGTTAAAATGATTGATTTTATTAAGACTGCTGTCTTGTTTCTTTTTTTATTTTTTACTTTTACTATACAGGCACAATCATTAGTAAATACTGACAACATTGCACTCAGTCCGTCTTTTCAACCTACGGCAAATGCAGGAAATGATACCACCATTTGCCGCGGAAACAATTATCAGCTTCATGGATCGGCCACCTATCAAAGTTCCATTTACTGGAATACTTCCGGCGACGGTTATTTCAGCAATCCTTCCTCATTCACACCAACATATTTTCCAGGTTTTAACGATATGAATTCCGGCTCGGTAACGTTGACACTCTCTGCTTTTCCAATACCTCCTGAAACTTTTGTGGCTTCCGATTTTATGATACTTACCATTGAACAGCCTCCCACGGCTTATGCCGGACCCGACGCTAAAATTTGCAGCAACGGAACCTGGGATTTGGAAGGACAAGCGAGCAACTATCAGCATTTGCTATGGACAAGCAATGGAAATGGACATTTTGATAACGATACTATACTTACTCCGAATTATACGCCAGGCACTACTGATATTCAAAACGGTTCGGCTGTTTTAACGTTAAAGGCTTTCCCTTTTACCGGTTCGGTGTGCAACCAGGCCATAACTGACAACATGATCTTAACGGTTCTTTCTTATCCTTCGGTTGATGCCGGATCCGATGCCACCATTTGTTCCAACAGTACCTATACCCTTCAGGCGACAGCAACCTATGCCAGCCATTTTATTTGGCAAACCTCCGGCACCGGAACTTTTAACAGCGACACTTTATTACATGCCACCTATACTCCCAGCACCGTTGATATTGCCAATGATTCGGTTATTTTAACCGTTACCGCTTTACCGGTTGATCCCTGTCCAAATCCCACCCAGGATTTTATGACATTACGTTTTCAGCATGAGCCTACCCTTGCCAATGCCGGACCGGATACAACCATTTGCCAAAATGCAACCTATACTGTTACAGGGCAGGCAAATAACTACAATAACGTTGCATGGAACACCTCTGGTGACGGCACTTTTAATAATCCTTCCATGCTGACCACAACTTATACTCCCGGAATAAATGACAAAATCAACCGGACTGTTACGCTTACGCTTACGGTTTTTGGCAAACCTCCCTGCAATGGTTTTATTCACGATGCAATGGTGCTTACCCTTGCTCCTCTGCCGGTGGTTTCGGCGGGCAATGATGCTCAAACCTGTGAAACAGTGCCTGCTTACACCGTTTCGGGTACAGCACAGTATGCCAGCGCCGTTTTATGGCAAACCCGCGGTGATGGATCGTTCAGTAATCCTGCTTCTTTAACTACCACATATACTTCGGGTACAAACGATATTACCAATGGCTCGGTAGTTCTTTTACTCAAGGGATATTCTACGGCACCCTGCACCCAATCCGTAAGTGATAGCATGACGTTATCTTTTGTAAGACAACCAATGGCAAATGCCGGCAACGACGCACGGATTTGCCAATCTTCTTCCCATACCCTTTCGGGAAGTGTTTCCAACTCCTCGTCAGCCTACTGGATAACGACTGGAGATGGAACATTCAATAATCCCGACATATTAAATGCCACGTATACGCCCGGGCAAAATGATATACTCAATGATTCTGTTATTTTAACTCTAAATGCAACAGGATTACCTCCATGCAATGAAATTGCCGCCGATGAAATGGTTCTGCGAATTGCACACCTGCCCACAGCTAATGCCGGACAAGATGCAACGATTTGTGCCAACGATTCGCTTGCATTACATGGCATTGCAACCTACTACCATTCGGTTCACTGGACAACTACTGGAAACGGCACTTTTCTTAATCCCTCTTCTTTAAACACCTATTATAAACCGGGAAGCCACGATATTACCGGAGGTTCCGCTTCGTTAACGCTTACGGTTTATGGCGATTCCCTTTGCGGGAATACCTTCGATCAGCTCTTTTTGATTGTTATTAAAACACCACAAGTCAGCGCCGGTAATGATGCAACCATCTGCCAGAATGCGGCCCATTCCCTTGCCGGAACGGCCAGCAATCAATCGTCATTAAAATGGAGAACATCGGGTGACGGCACTTTTTCCGATCAGGTAATTTTAAACCCTACGTATACACCAGGCACAACTGATATTATCAACGGAACAGCGACTTTAACACTTACAGCTTACCCCAATGCACCCTGCGCAGATTCCGTTTCGGATTTTATTACCTTGACCATAGCTCCGCTTCCTGTGGTAAATGCCGGAGATGACGCTACCATTTGCAGCGATGGAACACATATGCTTACCGGACAGGCAACCCATTATTCAACCATTCATTGGATAACTTCCGGCGATGGTGTTTTTGACCATGATACAATTTTAGCTCCAAAATACACACCCGGGCCTAACGATATTCAAAATGCCCTGGCTGTTCTAACCCTTACCGCCACATCAATCAGCCCATGTAGCAGCCCGGTAAGCGACAATATCAATCTTTCCATTATTCATGTGCCGGTGGTTGATGCCGGAGCCAACGATTCCATTTGTGCCAACAGCAGCTATACTCTTTCAGGTATTTCAACTCATGACAGCCATCTTTTGTGGACTACTTCCGGTGATGGAACATTCAGCAACGATACTATTCTCAATGCTGTTTATACACCAGGAAATATAGATAGCATCAGCGGTTATGTCAAATTAGCCTTAACGGGAAATCCTTTGGCGCCATGCTCATCACCTGTTTCCGACACCATGAATTTAAAAATTCTGCTTCCCCCAATCGTTGAAGCAGGACCAAATGACACCATTTGTAAAACTTCCACTTATACGCTTTCCGGCCAGGCTGCTCATCAAGGCCTGGTAAAATGGACATCTTCGGGTGATGGATCTTTCAATAATGTCAATTTATTAACGGCCACTTATACCCCGGGAACCAACGATCTGGTCAACGGATATGTCCAATTATCGTTAACCGCCTGGGGAAAATTACCCTGCACGGATTGGGTGGAAGATTATCTGTTGTTGTTCTTTTCGCCAACAGCCGTTGTAAATGCTGGGCGGGATACTACAATATGCGAAAGCGAAGGCTCCATTACTCTTAGCGGGACTGCTCAAAATACCAGCTCAGTACAATGGTTTACCAAGGGAAATGGAACTTTTAATGATTCTACTTTAATGAATGCGACTTATACATTCGGAAGTCAGGACATTACCAAAGGATATGCAACATTGACGCTGAAAGGATTTCCTATGGAACCATGTACGGCTACCATTAGCGATAGCGTTACCGTACATATTACCAAACAAGCAATTGCCAATGCCGGACCGGATGCCGAAATTTGTGGAGGCAGTACTTACCAACTCACAGGAAGTATTACTAATTCCAATTTCTGTTCATGGGCCACCTCAGGGGACGGAACCTTTAGTAATACCGACATTGCAACACCTATCTATACTCCGGGAACAAATGATCTCCTTGGTGATTCTGTGGTTCTCACCATTTACGCCTGGGCGTTGTCGCCGTGTAATTTACCCGGTACTGATGCCATGACGCTTCTGATTTCTCATGTTCCTACGGCAAATGCAGGGCCGGATGCCGAAATTTGCGGTGGCGACTCTATTCTTTTAACAGGAAGTTCCATGAATTACAAAACCATCCTTTGGACGACCAGCGGTAATGGTACGTTTACCCGTCCCGACTCTTTGATAACATATTATAAACCCGGCAGTCTTGACATCACTAATGGAACAGCCACGATAACATTAAAAGCGACAAGTAGCGCGTTATGCGAAAGCAAAACCGATCAGATGATTTTAACCGTTCATCCGGCAGCTATTGTTAATGCCGGTATCGACCAAACAATCAACATTCATACAAGTACAACCCTACACGCTACGTATACGGGTAGTTCCTCATATTCATTCCTCTGGACGCCCTCCGATTTAGTTTCCGATCCGGCCACCCTTGAACCTACCACCGTTGCCCTGGATACAACCACAACATTTACTTTTACCGTTACCGATTTAGTCTCCGGCTGTGCAAGCAGCGATAAAGTAACAATCAATGTCGAGCTTCAGGATGTTGTTCTAAATCCAACCGCTGAACCCGATACGCTTTGTAAAGGATTATCCACCCAACTGTTTGCTAACGCAAGCAACGGCACCGGAAGCTATAACTATTACTGGACATCCCGCCCCCAAGGTTTTTATTCTATTCTTGCCAATCCGGAAGTATCGCCTGACACGAATACTACGTATATCGTCATCGTTAACGATGGTCATTCCAGTCCAACCGATTCGGTAAAAGTGTATGTTAAACCACGTCCTTCATCCTATTCCATCGTTGGTCAGCAAAATGTGTCAGAATTTGAATATCATAATTATACCGTATCCCAGTCCGTAAATTCCATTTATTTCTGGTGGGTTGATAACGGTAGTATTTTTTCGGGTCAGGGCACCAACGACATTAGCGTACACTGGGGCGCCCATGGTAATGGAAATGTTTACGTAACCACTCTTTCGCCCAACGGATGCTATTCCGACACTTCGGTACTAAACATAACTATCGGACAGTCCGGAATAAACGAAAATGAATTGCCTTTACATTTTGTTGTTTTTCCAAACCCATCCAATAACTTTTTCAATATTGAATACGATTTAACGGCCCCGGTTCCTGTAAGGATTGAACTTTTCAATTTATTAGGCGAAAGAATTGCAGAAATCGTCAACGAAAACCAAAGCACTGGAAAGTACAACTATACAATTCAGCCTTCATCCGTTGCCGGAACAGGAAATATATTCTATCTGAAAGTCCAGTCTGGAGATCAAATATTTGTTAAAAAAATTGTACAAACTCATTAACTATTCAATATCATCGTTTTGCACATGCCAATCTTCAAAATACTTCAACATATTTTTTTAAAAATTGCTTTTGTACTTGGTTTTCTTCTGATGCTTCTGTTTAATTTTTCATGCAGCAAAGAAGTAAGCCAGCCAACCGCAGCTTTTACGGTAGAACCCCAAACCGGCGATCTGACTACAACCTTCGTTTTTGATGCTTCTTCCAGTTGGCATGGAAGTGGCGCCGAAGTTAGTATCAAGCAATACCTTTGGGATTTTGACAGCGATGGCAACTGGGATTTTATAAGCGATACCTCTGCAGTAGCAAAACATCAGTTCACAACAGCCGGAACCCAAACGGTAACGTTAAAAATACGCAATAGTCAAGGCTATACCGCCGCAACAACCCGGATTTTCGAAGTAGCCGATGTAAATAACCAGGCTCCTAATGCACCCACCAACCCGATTCCTGATTCAGGAGCCGTCTCGCAACCAATAAATTTAACCCTTAGCTGGCAATGCACCGACCCTGATGGCGATGTCCTGATTTATAAATTATATTTTGGTGATCAGAGTGATCCTCCATTGCTGCAGAGTGGCCTAACAACCAATAGTTATGATCTCACACAACTCGTTCTGGGCAAAACGTATTACTGGAAAATTGTAGCTTTGGATAGCCATAGCAATACTTCGAGCAGCGAAATCTGGAGTTTCCGGACAAAAGCCGATATGAGCCAATGCCCTGCTTCCTTTACCGATGTACGAAATAATAAAAAATATACCGGAGTTGTCATCGGCGACCAATGCTGGATGGGCGAAAACCTGAATTATGGCACAAAACTTAATCCGGCAAACGAACAAACCGACAACCAGCAAATAGAAAAATATTGTTACAACAACCTGGAATCGAATTGTGATACTTACGGTGGACTTTATCAATGGGATGAGCTTATGAATTATCTCACCACAGAAGGGACGCAGGGAATTTGTCCTGCCGGCTGGCATATTCCTACTGAAGCCGAATGGAACCAGTTGGTTAGCTATTTAGGAGGAAACCTGGCTGCCGGTAAAGAATTAAAAACCGGAGGTTCGTCAAATTTTGATGCATTAATGGCTGGCACACGCCTCGAAACAGGTGGATTTTCAAGCCTTGGTAATTATGCTTATTTCTGGAGCTCTACCGAAAGAGATACAGCTCATGCCTTTCAAACACACATAGCAACAAACTTTGATGCCATCTTTTTTACGTTTGATAGTAAAAAACTGGCAAAAAGCGTGAGATGTATTAAAGATTAATCGGCTTTACTCACACTGCCCGAACCAGAAATCCGACTTTTAATTTCCGGCGAACCTTTATAGGTAACGTTGCCGCTGCCTACAATACCAACTTTCAGCGTTTTCAGAGCCATTACCTGGCAACTTCCCGAACCGTTGATGTCTATTTTACAGTCGCTTCCCGGAAATTCCATAGCATTGATACTTCCCGAACCGTTGATTGTAAGTTCTTCTGATTTAACTGTTCCTTTAAAAATAAAATTACCCGAACCCGATAATTCAGCATCCAGTTTATCCGTTTCGAGATTCATGGTAATGTCTCCCGAACCATTCAACGATACTTCCATCCGCTCGGTTTTAATAGTGCTTTTAGTTTCAATGTTTCCCGAACCATTAATGACAACTTTTTCAAGTGCAGGGACGGAAATGTAAATAATTACCCCCTTATTATTATTGATGCACCTTTTGCCGGATTTGATGGTAAGTCTATTACCCGACACCTCAGTTTTAATAATATCGAGAATATTTTGTTGCCCTTCGATCTTAATTTTCTGTACCGAATCCTGAACAAGATAAACCTGAGCCGGAAAATCAAGATTGATGGCGTTAAACGACTCGACTTGTCGCGTTTGAGTTACCACATCCCCTTTTCCTTCAATACAATTGCACGAAGAAATAGCAATGAGCGCTAATCCTAAAAAAGCGCCGGTAAAAATTTTAATCAATGTTTTCATTTGCGATTAATTTTATTCTTTTATTGGTCAGATGGAATACACCATAATTTTTATAAATAATAAGAAATCAAAAGTAAGAAAAATCTTTAAATGTCAGATTTTTTGCCCATCCATTCTAATAAATTTTATTTTTGCGGAATGAAAGTTGAGTCACTAAAACGGCTAACCAGCCTTTTATTATCATTGCTATTCATTTACAATGCTATGGGATACTTTGTTGCTTACAAAAGTTCTCAATATTTCAATCGACTGGAAATGAGGGCTGCTATTCGAAAAAAAGTTTCCCAAAACAATCTGGAAGTAATCAAAATCAGCTTATTACCTAAAAATAATCAAACTTCAGAAATACAATTCATTAAAAAAAATGAAATAAAATATCATGGTAGGCTTTACGATATTGTTCGGAGAAAAAATATAGGCGATTCTGTTTTCTTTTACTGTTTGCATGACAAAAAGGAAGAAGCGATCATCAAAAATTTCTATCAGCATGTTGAAATTCATACCGCTTCCAACATTCCGCTAAATCATAAACATCCCAACATTCTAAAGTTTATCGTAAAAGATTTTATCCCATCATTTTATGTACGATTCGATAATTTTTGTTTATCGGAGTTATCTTATTTTGAATATTCTCAAGCAAATCGAAATTTCATTCCAGGAATTCCCTACCCACCTCCAAAAATTCATTCCGCTTTAAAAGTGTAATTTTTTACCATTTATTCTGAAATAACTGTATTTCAATGAGTTATTCCAATAAATTATTTTTATGATTGGGCTTTTGCCTCAATCTTTTATTTTATTAAAATTTAAAAAAATGAAATTAAAACTTATATTTACCCTTACAATACTATTATCCGTATCCGGTCTTCTGTTTTCACAAAATCAAAAGGATACCATTAAAACACATAACCTTGGTGAAGTAATTATCTCGGCAGGACGTTTGCCCATGCCTTTAAAAATGAATCCGGCAGCCACATCGCTGGTCGGACAGAACGTGCTTTCAATTATGCCACGGGCCATTGCCGCCGACGAAGCGCTGCGTTTGGTTCCTGGCGTACGGATTGATAATCAGGCAAACGGTTCACGTTTGCACATGTCTATCCGTGGACAAGGAATTTTGAGTGAACATGGCCTCAGAGGTATTAAAGTATTAATTGACGGAATTCCGGTAAACGATCCTACCGGTTTTGCTGCCGATTTGTATGATATTGATTGGGCTTCGGTTAAAAACATTGAAGTATTAAGAGGTTCTGCCGCTTCGCTCTATGGTGGAAGTTCAAATGCCGGTGTTATCAGCGTTGCCACCCAGGACGGAGGCGATAAACCTATCGGAGGTAATATTTCGACATCCGTAGGGTCCAATGGATTTTATAAACTCCGCGGACAAGTGGATGGAACTTCCAATAATTTAAATTACAGAGTATCCTATTCGCGTCTGGCAGGCGATGGCTATCGCGATCATACCGCTTTTTGGGGTAACAATCTGAATGAAAAAGTAACTTTTTCCCCTTCAAAAAGAGTAAAACTTACGCAAATTCTGAATGTTACCGATTATTTTAACCAAAATGCCGAAGGATTGAGCCTTGATCAGCTTGCCGAAAATCCAAAACAAGCCAATCCCGATGCCGTTCCTTTTAACGAGTATATGAAAACCAGCCGGACAACCAACGGTTTGCTTGGACAGATCGAAATTAACAAAAATCAGAATATTCAGTTCAATGGATTTCTTCGTTCGACCAATTACTTAGAAGCAACCAATTCGGGCGTGCTTCGCCGGAATATTAAAGCCGACGGTGGATCATTGCAATACAACCTGACTTTCGGAAACGACGTAATAAAAAATCACGTCAGCATAGGATCTGATTTTCAGTATCAGAATATTTATGAAACCAAACACACCAACCTGAAAGATACCTTGCGCAAAGACGGCAACGGAATTCCTTCAGAAACACTTCATGAAGGCGGGGATACATTATTGGCCAACCAGATTTACGAACAACAAGGTTTAGGATTATTTTTACTCGACCGGCTTGAACTTGGTAAAAAATGGAGTGCAACCTTCAGCTTACGTTATGATAACACCCAGAACAAGCTTAAAGACCGCATCGTAAGTGGAAATAACCATTCAGGCGATAAAGATTTTGACAGAACCACCGCAAGAGTTGGTTTATCCTATTCTATTTGTGAAATGGCAAATGTATATGCCGACTGGAGCCAGGGATTTTTACCTCCTGCTACCGAAGAATTAGCAAGCAACCCGTTATCTTTCGGCGGTTTCAATACCGACCTGAAACCGGCAACTTCCAACAGCGAAGAAATCGGAATCAGGGGTAATTTCCGGAATTATGTTTTTTATGATGTAACAGGTTTTATTATGAATACCGACAATGATTTTTACCGTTATCGTATTGCTGCACCACGCGATCAGGAAACATTTTATGGTAATGTCGGATCAAGCAATCGTTATGGTATTGAAACATTTATTTCTGTTACTCCCATTGATCCACTGTCTATTCAGTTGGCTTATACCTATTCAAATTTCAAATATTCTTCACCCGACAGTATTAAGGACAATTGGTTACCCAATTCACCCGAACATCAGTTGAATGCCGATGTTAGCTACAAGCTCACCAAAAATCTTACGATAGGTGTAAGCACCGAATACCAAAGCAAATGGTATATCTATACCAATAAAATCCGCAAAGATGTATCACAGGACGGATTTAATCTTTATCATGCACGCTTAGCCTACACATGGAACATTGCCGGATTAAAAGGCGAAATCAGTGTGTATGCCAAAAACTTTACGGACCAGAAATACGTTGCTTTCACCGAACCCGATGATGGAGGAAACTCCTACCAACCCGGTTCACGAAGAGAATTTTTTGGTAGCCTGAAATTTAATTTCTAAACTTAGTAGTAACAATTTTAATCCTTTATGCTAAAATATCTTATTCTTTTTGCAGCAGTTGTTCTGGCAGCTTTTTCTGCCTGCGCTCAAAAAATCACTGTATTGGACAAATCAGATTTGCAACCGGTAGCTAATGTAACGGTGTATAATTTGCAAAACAATGTCGTCCGCATCACCAATGATAAGGGGGAAGCCGACATTTCAGATTTTGCCGAAAACGACACCTTGTTTTTTAAGCATCTTGCATACCAGGTTTGGAAATCCGCCAAAAAGGACTTAAAAACCATCCAATTCAAGGTGCTACTTACCGATAACATTATCCGGCTTAACGAAGTCGTTTTATCGGCAAACAAGGTGGAAGAACAACGAGACGACCTGCCGCAGAAAATAGGGATTATCAAAGCAAAGGAAATTGCCATGAACAATCCGGTTACCGCCGCCGATTTGCTTCAGCAAAGCGGAATGGTGTACGTACAGCAGAGCCAATTGGGTGGCGGAAGCCCCATTTTACGTGGGTTTGAAGCCAACCGGGTGCTGATGGTGATAGATGGCGTTCGGATGAACAACGCCATCTATCGCAGCGGACACCTGCAAAGCGCCATCACCATTGACCCCTCCATGCTTGATCGCGTGGAGGTGGTTTTTGGTCCCGGCTCGGTAATTTATGGCAGCGATGCCATGGGTGGTACCATTCATTATTATTCAAAAAATCCTCAACTTTCATTCGACGGAAAGAAAAATATCAAAGTCGGAGCATTTTCACGTTTTGCTACGGCAGCCGACGAATACACCGAAAATATCAACATCAACCTCGGTTTCCAAAAGATTGCCTTTCTCACCAATGTTTCGTATAAAAACATCGGCGACCTGCGCATGGGAAGCATACGCGATCCGTTTTACGGGGACTGGGGAAAATGTTTGTATTATGCCCAGCGCATCAACGGAAAGGATAGCATGCTGAAAAATACCAATTACAATATCCAGAAAAACAGCGGCTATTCCCAATACGACCTGATGCAGAAAATACTCTTTCAGCCCAGCGAAAATCAATGCTACATCCTTAACCTCCAGCTTTCAAACTCAGGTAATATTTCGCGTTACGACCGTCTGCAACAAACCGGCGATAACGGTATATTGAAATATGCCGAATGGTATTACGGTCCCCAAACCCGCGTATTTGCTTCGTTACGGGCCGAATTTAAAGGTAAAAACAAATTTTACGACAATATAAATCTGACTTCCGCCTGGCAAAACATCAGCGAAGACCGGATAAGCCGGAAATTCGGAAAAGACTGGAAACAATACCAGGAAGAAACGGTGAATGTTTTATCGCTTAACGCCGATCTGACAAAAAAACTCACCGGCAAGAATGAGTTACGTTACGGAATAGAAGCTGTTTATAATAGTGTAGATTCCAAAGCTTATCAAAAAAATATTGTCAGCGGCGAAACCGCCGATAACACCGCCACACGTTATCCCGACGACGGCAACAGCTATACTTCCCTTGCCGCTTATGTATCGCACAACTGGGAACTAAGTCCCAAACTTATATTATCACAGGGATTACGGTTCAATTACATTGCCCTTCGTTCCGAATATTCCGATACCATGATGCATATCATGAAATTCCCTTTCGACAAAAAAATCAGCCAGGACAATTCGGCATTTAGCGGAAGCGCCGGCATGGTTTATATGCCCGGTAGCGACTGGCGCTTTTGCATTAACGGGAGCACGGGTTTCAGGGCGCCCAATGTGGACGACATCTCTAAGGTAAACGATTCCAACGGGAAAGATCACCTCCTCGTGGTGCCTAATCCCGGATTAAAGCCCGAATATTCCTATAATATTGACGTTACCCTCGGCAAAGTTATCATGAAGACCATACAATTGGAAGCCACAGCCTACTACACGCTGTTGGAAGACGCCATCGTTGCCCGCCCTTTTCGGCTCAACGGCCAGGATTCGGTGATGTACGACGGCTCGTTATGCCAGGTGCAGGCAAATACCAATGCCGGCGAAGCCTATCTTTACGGCATACAGGGAAATGTTAAAATACAGATTAATCCGTTGGTATCCATGGAAACCAATCTTAACTACTCCTACGGAAGAGTAAAAAAAGAAGATGTTCCGCTCGACCACATTCCACCGTTTTACGGACAAAGCACTTATCGTGTAGAATTAAATCATTTTAAATCCGAATTCTATATCCGCTACAGCGCCTGGAAAAGGCTGAAATATTACAGCCCGAGCGGTGAGGACAACCTCGAATCGGCAACGATTCACGGAATGCCTGCCTGGTATACGCTGAACTTAAAAACAGCCTATCAGCTTAATAAACACTTTAATATTCAACTTGCCATGGAAAACATTCTCGATATACATTACCGTACCTTTGCTTCCGGCATCAGCGCTCCGGGACGAAACTTTATCATTGCATTACGGGGAAGTTTTTAGTAAAAAAATCACTGTTGTTCGATAAAAACATTCGGACTAAAGCCCTTCAAGTAGTTACGTTCTGTAACTCCAGGCTTAAGCTTGGAGTTAGTAAAACATAATAAACATTGGGCTTTAGCCCCTCAAAGAAATTTTTTATCGGACAATAATGTAAAAAAATAACGATAATGTAAAAGTTTTTTTAAAATATTTTGTAAGTTTGTTCTTTCTTTTTCAAAAACCAACTAATAAAATATTTAAAAATTCGATTATCATGGAAAACCAAGAATTTACTCCTGCCCCACAACCGGTGAAGTATGCCGGTTTCTGGCTGCGTTTTGTAGCCATACTTATTGATGGTATAATTATTTCCTTCGTAAAATGGATTATTATCTCTCCGTTGCTCGTAGTGTTAGGTATTAGTGCCGCTCATGGTTCATTTGATTTTGAGGATGAATGTTCTCCTGATTTTTTTGCCAATCTGGCTATGATTATAGGAGCATTCATGGTTACAGGGCTTATCATAATGGCAGCTACATGGTTGTATTATGCACTGATGGAATCATCAAAACATCAAGCTACCATCGGCAAATTGGCTCTCGGGCTTAAAGTTACCGATATGAACGGACAACGCATTTCCTTTGCCCGCGCCACCGGTCGCTATTTTGGGAAAATTATTTCGGGAATGATATTACTGATAGGCTATATCATGGCCGGATTTACCGAAAAGAAACAGGCATTGCACGATATTATGGCTAATTGTTTGGTTGTAAAAAGATAATATAGAAAATGAAAATTCTTCCGGTTGAAAAGATTCGTCAGGCGGATGCCTATACCATCCAAAACGAACCGGTAAATTCCGTTGACCTGATGGAGCGGGCTGCTAAGGCTTGCGTTGATTATGTGATAAAAAAATGGGAAAAGAGCCAAACAATCAAACTCTTCTGCGGATTAGGCAACAATGGAGGCGACGGACTGGCTATTGCCCGGCTTTTGCAACAAAATGGCTTTGATCCCGAAGTGTTTATCACTTATTTTTCCGATAAATTTTCGCCCGATTTTGCGACCAACCTCGAACGGATTAAAGATACCACCAATATTGCCGTAACCTGGCTTAAACAGGGCACTCCCCTACCCGAACTCGACGAAAATGTTTTGGCTATCGACTGCATCTTCGGATCGGGACTTTCCAAATCAGTGGAAGGCTATGCCGCTGATATTATCAGATATATCAACCAGAGCAAAGCCAAAGTACTTTCGGTAGATGTTCCTTCGGGATTGTTTTGCGACCAAAGCAGCCTCAGCAAGGATAACTCCGTCGTTGAAGCTGATTACACCCTGTCGTTTCAATTTCCAAAGCTTGCTTTCATGTTTCCCGAAAACGGGCGCTTTGTTGGCAATTGGGAAGTTATTCCTATCGGTTTACATCCGGATTTTATCCTGTCGGCTGAAACCCAAAACTTCTTTTTACAAAAAGATTATTGTCAACACATTTACAAACCCCGGAACAAATTTGCGCACAAAGGTAATTTTGGTCATGCCCTTTTAATTTCAGGGAGTTATGGTAAAATGGGAGCCGCCGTGTTGTCGTCTTCCGCCGGTCTTCGCGCGGGAGCCGGATTGTTAACCACACACATCCCACACAAAGGATACGAAATCATCCAAACGGCAATACCCGAAGCCATGGTAAGCATCGACGCTTCCGATTTATTCTTTTCGGAAGTACCCGATTTATCGCCATACAACGCCATAGGCATAGGACCTGGAATCGGCACAGATAGTCAGACACAAAATTCACTGAAGTTGTTGATTCAAAATTCTGACATTCCCCTGCTCTTCGATGCTGATGCCATCAACATCCTTGGCGAAAACAAAACATGGATACCTTTTGTACCCGTCGGCAGCATTTTTACGCCTCATCCCAAAGAGTTTGAACGTTTAGCAGGTAAAAGCAGCAACAACTTTGAGCGGAATCAGTTGCAACGGGAGTTTTCGGTCAAATACGGAGTGTATGTGGTTCTTAAAGGAGCCTACACCGCCATTACCTGCCCCGATGGTAACTGTTATTTCAATTCCACCGGAAATCCAGGCATGGCTACGGCAGGAAGCGGCGATGTGCTTACCGGCATCATTTTGGGCTTGCTTGCGCAGAAATATACTCCGCAACAGGCTTGCCTTCTTGGAGTTTTCCTTCATGGATTGGCGGGCGATTTTGCAGCACAAAAGTTTGGCCAGGAAGCCATGATTGCCAGCGACATTATCCGGGCATTGGGTAAAGCCTGGAAAACATTTTAAGGTTAAGTCAACAGCCACGCTTTATCCTATAAAAAGGCTCGCTTTTTGTTTGACAGACTTTTCACTTTTCAACCTATACCGATTCCTTAAGCTCCCCTCTCTTTTCAAGAGAGGGGCTGGGGGTGAGTTCGTTTCTGCACAGGTAAAAATACGATTCTGCTAAAAAGGCTCGCTTTTTGTTTTGCTTTTTGTTTGACAGACCTTTCACTTTTCAACCTATACTAATTCCTTAAGCTCCCCTCTCTTTTCAAGAAAGGGACTGGGGGTGAGTTCGTTTCTGCCCGGGAAAAATACGACTCTGCCACGTTGAAATCATTCCAGGTCTTTCACAATATCCGCTTCCACCCGCAAATTATCAATAATGAAATTCTGGCGTTCAGGGGTATTCTTTCCCATATAATACGAAAGTAACTGGGGAATGGTTGACGACTGCTTAAGAATGACCGGATCGAGACGCATGGACTGGCCAATAAAATGTTTGAACTCATCGGGTGAAATTTCACCTAAACCTTTAAACCGTGTTATTTCCGGCGAAGGTCCCAATTCTATGATAGCGTTTTTCCGTTCTTCGTCGGAATAGCAATAGTTAGTTTTCTTTTTATTCCGCACACGGAACAACGGAGTCTGCAGGATATACACGTGTCCGTTTTTCACTAAGTCGGGGAAGAACTGAAGGAAAAAGGTAAGCAGCAGCAGACGGATGTGCATACCGTCCACATCGGCATCGGTGGCTACCACCACGTTATTGTAACGAAGATTCTCCATGTCGTCCTCAATGTTCAGCGCCGATTGTAGCAGGTTGAATTCCTCGTTTTCATACACTACTTTTTTACTCAGTCCGAAACAGTTTAGCGGCTTGCCCCTCAGGCTGAAAACCGCCTGGGTATTTACGTCGCGCGACTTGGTGATGCTTCCGCTTGCCGAATCGCCTTCGGTAATAAACAGGGTGGAATCGAGGCGGCGTTCGCTATTATCGTTATAATGAACACGGCAATCGCGAAGCTTTTTATTATGAAGCGAAACTTTTTTAACACTGTCCTTGGCTAACTTTTTAATGTTAGCCATTTCCTTACGTTCCTTTTCCGACTGCAGGATTTTATGTAGCAGGGCTTCGGCCGTTTCGGAATTGATGTGCAGATAATTATCGAGGTTTCGTTTAACGATATCGTTGATATAATTGCGAATAGATTGCCCGTCGGGTTCCATGGTCTGGGAACCAAGTTTGGTTTTGGTCTGCGATTCAAACACTGGTTCCTGTATCTTTATGCTGATGGCGGCAATCATGCCGGTACGAATATCACCTGCATCCAGGTCTTTTTTATAAAACTCGCGTATGGTTTTCAGAACGCTTTCGCGGAAAGCCGACTGATGAGTTCCTCCCTGGGTGGTATGTTGTCCGTTGACAAAGGAATAATATTCTTCGCCATATTGTTTACCGCTATGGGTAAAGGCAAATTCAAAATCATCCTCTTTAATATGGATGATAGGATACAATGTTTCGTTGCCGTTGATATATTGCGACAGCAAGTCGAGCAAACCGTTTTTGGCAATATACTTCTCGCCGTTAAAATTAACCGTCAGTCCGTTATTAAGGAAAGCATAGTTCCACAGCATCTTTTCGACATACTCGGCTATAAAATGGTATTTCCCGAATATTTTTTCATCGGGAATAAACGAGATGGCTGTACCATTGCGTAAATCGCAGTCCTTCACAGGTTCGTCGTTAATGATATTGCCACCGTCAAATTCCACCGTCTTCATCTTGCCATCCCTCACCGAACGCACCATGAAATAGCTCGAAAGGGCATTCACCGCCTTGGAACCAACGCCATTGAGCCCGACAGCTTTCTTGAATACTTTGCTGTCGTATTTCGCACCGGTATTGATTTTGGAAACACAATCAATTACTTTGCCCAGGGGAATTCCCCGGCCGTAATCGCGTATGGTAACTTTTTGCTCTTTAATGCTTACGTCGATGGTGCGTCCAAAGCCCATCACATATTCATCCACGCCGTTATCTATCACTTCCTTTATCAGAACATAAATACCATCATCCTGCGATGATCCGTCGCCAAGCTTGCCAATGTACATCCCCGGACGCAAACGGATATGCTCTTTCCATTCCAGCGACTTTACACTTTCCTCGTTGTATTTCTCTTCCATTTTATACTAACTGATATTTTGGCAAAGATATTTTAAAAAAAGGCAAAATAGTACAATTTCCCAGCCAGATTTCTCCAACTTTTTTCATTATGCTACCCTTCCCGGAACTTATTTCCTTACCACCGTACCTTTGCCAACCGGCTTTCCCTGGTTAAAAATGCGGTAAAAATAAATTCCTCTTTTCACTTCATTTCCTGCCATATCCCTTCCGTTCCAAGTCATCGTTTGCTTTCCGGCAGTAGAATTTTTATTTATCTGAACTATCATTTGTCCGCTGACATCATAAATTTCGATGCTAGTCCTGCCCTGAACATCTGCTTCAAACGTCAGATTATCGGAAAAAGGATTGGGATAAACCAAAGTCCCTGACATCGGACGAGAAACTGATGGTAAACCCACCGGTAGCGGGTATTCATAGGCTCCCATATCTATCCGGCCATCGTATAGGCGTGGATTGCCCACAATATCATACAAAGGAAGCTGCAAACCGGTAGTATCGGGCGAACCGCCATTGACACACGGTGAACCGGGAACCAGCGCATACGGATCAAAACCTAAGGTATCGAAGCCGGGAAAAACGTCAATATTATACAAATATTTGCCCGGGACGCCGCTTCCGCCTATTCCCAAGGTATCGTACTGGATATCGCAATAATAAAAAACAGGAGCCGAAGTGATTTCAAAGATAAACATGGACGATCCCTCAGAGATGGTATCGGTTTTATTACCCCAGATAATCGTATTGTAAAATGTGGGCGATGCCGCATCATTAAAATAAAGTCCTCCTCCGTACATGGAACGATTGCCGGCTATGGTGTTGTTGGCAACCACGGGACTGGCATGAAGAAATGCGATGCCTCCGCCAAAGTAAATGGCCTCGTTATTGATAACAAGATTATTGGTAATGACATGAGTCGGTGTCGAACGGATAATGCCCAATCCTCCGCCCAGTGCGCTGAGGTTGTTATCAAAGATATTGGCATCGAGCAAAGGATCGGAATATTCAAAAGCGGCGCCTCCGCCCACACCCGTGGAACTGTTAAACGAAAAACTATTGTTTAGTAAAGAAGGTTGGGAATACTCACAAAAGAAAGCGCCCCCATAGCCCCATACATCAGGACCGGGATTCATTGCCCTGTTGTAGCGGAACTGGCAATTCTGAACATCAATATCGGCATAACTGGCAAAGATGGCTCCGCCGCGATGGTAAGCATAATTATTATCAAATGTACAGCGGTTAAATGATACATTATTAAAATTCCGTATGCAGACGGCGCCGCCAAAACGATTTATGGAATCGCCAACGGCTTTGCCATGGGCAAAATAGCAATATTTAAAACAGGAGGTATCGTTAGGCGACGACGTTTGGTCGAAATGAATGCCGCCCCAGCCCCCGTCGGGAATATCCGGATTCATAAAACCAGAAGTATCCGCTACATCAAACGAAATATGCCCGCAGGGACCTCCAACAGCAATCAGCTTCCCGGAGACATTAAATACATAATGCCCGGTAAACAAAACACTGGTTGACGGACTTATGGTTAGCGCCTGTCCTTGGGGGATAGTGATATCGCCAACCACATATACCGTGCCCGATGTCCATGAGCCGCTCACTTCTCTCCAAAACGAAAATCTCCTGTGTGAATGCTTCCAGCGAAAAAAGGAAGATAAAAAAGGCTAAATAAAATTGTTTCATCGAAAAAAATACTAAGTTCTTAAATTGTTTCTTTTAGACATTCCATGTTTCAAGGATTGTCCCTTTAGACATTCCATATTTTGGAGTTGTCAAGTATTATTGTTGGTTCTTGTAAATCAAGGTATGGCTTTGGTTTATTATTTCAAATATGGAATGTCTCTTCTTTTAAATCGTACATCGTAATTCGTAATTGTTTTCCGTAATTCCCTTTAGACATTCCATGTTTCAAGAATTTTATATACTCTTACCACTCTTTTACAAACACAAAACGCCTTTTATTTATTTTCCTAAACATGGAATGTCTCTTTTTCTCCTTTTAAACATTCCATGTTTCAAGGATTTTATATACTCTTATCGCCTTTTACAAACATAAAACGTCTTTTATTTGTTTTCCTAAACATGGAATGTCAAATCGTAATTCGCTTCCTCTCCCGATCACTTTCATCACTTCATCACTTTCATCACTCAATTCGTAATTCCTAAACATATCCTTATCGTTTTTTGCAAATATAAAACATCTTCGGTTTGCAAATCGTTTGATTTGTATATTTCCATTTTTATCTGACCCTACCCATCCGGCATTCCACTAATTTCCGGTGTATTCCTCCCTCCCCTCGTGAGGGGAGGGCCGGGGTGGGGTCCTATTTTATTACCACTAATTTCGTCTCCGCCACCTGTTTCTTATCCGCCACCAGCCGCACCATATATACCCCGGCTGGCAAAGAGGAAATAGTAAGCGTTGGTTGTTTTTCATCTTTTTGCAGTGTACGGCTAAGTTGCAACCTTCCGTTGAGGTCATAGATTTCTAATTCCGGCTTGTCGTTGTAGCGGTAGGTTGCCGTAACTACCGTAAAGCCTCCGGTTTGGGTTTTCTCTACCGTATATTGCGGCAGGGTGATGGTAACATTATCGGTTGCAGGGTTAGGCGAAAGCAGAAGTTGTTGTACTTCCGTGTTCTTTTCCGGCCCATCTATCCCAAGGATGATGTCCCATTGGGGATCAATGACCGAGGAGGTAATGGGATGACCACACAGGGAATCATAAGTAAATACCGCAGGGTTAAGGGTATCGTCTTCTAAATCCGGGGTAAGTTTAAATAAGTAGGGTATAAAATCTTCCCCTATCAAAAAACTGCCAAAACATAAATATTTCTTATCATGTGTTACACAGGAGCCACAGAGAGTATAATCATTACGAAAAATCTCCCGGCTTTTAATGGTGTTTCCCAAAGTATCTGTTTTAAAAACTTCAACAAATCCTGTTGCATGTAAATCTCCCCAGCCTGTACCTACCAAAAGTGTAGTATCATTTAAAAAATCAACCGTTGTTGCCACGCCTGCAGGTGCATCTTTTACCAAATCTTTAAATATTAATGGTTCACCGGAAGATGACATTTTTAATAAACAGGGAGAATATGGAAGTCCTGACTCATTTCGCGTATGCCTTGCTGCTGTATAAATCATTCCCGTGCTGCTTTCCGCTGATTTAAAAGCTTCTGAATAAAAATAATCTCTGTTCAAGACTCTATTCCAGTTGGTACTCAGATCCCCATTATAATTGATAAAATATGAACGGGTAAACCAACGTAACGAATCCATAGAATCAGGGTAATAAGCAAATCCGGTAATTAATGATGTCCCGTTTTTAAGAGGTAATAAACTGCTTGCCTCTTCACTGTGCAAATCCGGATCATTTTTTATAAAATCTTTTACTTTTAGTACATCCCCTTCAGGACCAAGGCGAATGACTGAGATCCGGTAGTCACTAAATGGATCATAGGTATACATCAGAACCATAAAATCATAATTTCCTTCCGGTGTCTGGTTTACACCATAACCCAAATTGAAAGTCCCTTCTACCGGGAACCATTTAGCCCATTCTATTTCCCCGCAGGCATTCAATTTAATAATGCAGGGATCATAATCTTCGCCCACTTCATTTTTTCTTGAACCCGCAATAACTAATCCCCCATCCTGTGTCTGCCTAAATGCATCACCCTCAATACCATACGAAGTATTTCCGATCTTTTTGTCCCATAAAATATTCCCGTTGATATCTGTCTTGGTTATCCATATATGGTCATAATACTGGTTACTTTCAGAACAATTTGAAAGCAATAAATATCCTTTATCGTAGGCTTCTGTCATATCACTTGCGTACACGTTATTGTAAATTCCCTGGTAGGTTTTTGGCCAAAGCTGGGCAAAGGTCTTGGATAACGGGAAAAAAGAAAAAACTGTTACGATTATTGCTATGCGTATTGTATTTTTCATAAGGTTTGATTTGTATATTTTCTTTTTCATTTTTATCTGACCCTACCCATCCGGCATTCTCCTAATTTTCAGGGTTACTGCGCCCTCCCCTTCCCGAATACTCAGGAGAGGGCCTGGGTGGGATCCTAATAAAATCCACCGCTAATCTATAAATAATATTTGATATACATTTTAAGACCGTTGCGAGGCAAAAATGCGTATAAGATATTAGATTAGTGTTATTTATAACAATGAATTTGTTATATTTGTAGCATGAAAAATGAGAAACACATAGGCTTTGCTGATTTAGCAGCAGAAAGAAGGAAAGTAAAGACAGAATTTTTTGATCAGGTAAATACATTGATCGATTGGCGACTTATTTCCAATATTATCAATAAGTACTATCAAAAAGGAGAAAGTGTAAGTGGACGTCCGGCTTATGAAGGGTTGTTGCTTTTTAAAATATGTCTTTTGCAGACCTGGTATAATTTGAGTGATTATGAAGTAGAAGATCAGGTAAATGACAGAATATCTTTCAGTCGTTTTGTAGGATTAAGTATAGATGACCAATGTCCCGATCATAGTGTTATCAGTCGTTTTCGTACCGAACTTACACAAAAGAATGCGTACGAAAAATTATTCAAAGCGATGAATAAACAATTAGAGAAAAAGAAAATACTGGTTAAGGGAGGAGTCATTGTAGATGCGAGCATTACCGATAGTCCAAGAAAGCCAAAGGGAAAAACGGAATATGAAATAGTAGAAGATCGTCATCAAGAGCCAAAGGAGGAAGAAAGAGAAAAAGAAGCCTCACAATTTAAATTGATAAAGAAGACCCAGCCAGGAGTTGATTCCGAAGGCAGATGGGTGAAAAAAGCGGGGAAGCTCCGGTTTGGATATAAAAAACATACGGTTACCGATGTTAATGGATTAATTTTGGGAGTACTTACCACCTCGGCTAATGTGAATGAGATAAGCAATTTGGAGCAGGTATTGGATACATGTGAATTAACGGAAAGGACTTGGGTAAAAGCAGACAAAGGATATAAAAGCAAAAAGAACGATACAATATTACAGCAGAAACGACTTCGTAATCATATAATGAACAAAGCAGCCAAAAACAGAAAGTTAACAGAAAGAGAAATACAATTCAACAAAATAGTGAGTAAAACCCGGTATAGAGTAGAACGGACATTTGGGTCAATAAAACGATGGTTTGGTGGAGGAGTAGCCCGTTATGTAGGGTTGTCAAAAATGCACACCCAACATCTGATGGAAGCTATTGCATACAACATATATCGTTCACCAGGGATAATTATGTCCCAATGCTAAAAATGAGGGTAAAATCCCTCATTTGCAGGAACATTATAGCGATAAAATGAGTAAAAAACGATAAAAAAACATTTTAGATGATATAAAACTAAATATTTTAAGTAAAAAAACAAGAAAATTCACCCTCGCTTTATTTTGCAACGGTCTTATTTTGTATCAAGATAATTTTAAAAAAATATTTTTATCGGAATCATTCACCGACAACATTAATCATTTTTCATTAATCATTTTCCAGCGGAATGTTAAGCCAAAAATTTAAAAATCCCCGACAGCGTTTACAACCCTGTCGGGGATAATTTTTATGGCTATCTTGGGTACAACTCCTGGACGTTTTGGGATGCTCCCCGAGCTTTTTGGGATGACTCCCGAGCATTTTGGGATTGTCTCCAAGGATTTTGGGATGGCTCCCGAGCTTTTTGGGATGTTCCCCGAGGATTTTTGGATCGCTCCCGGGCATTTTGGGATAGCTCCCGAGCATTTTGAGAATTTGGCATCGTAAATCTCGCAATGACGCAATGACGCAAAGTTACCATTACTCCCCTTTCATCACTTCATCACTCAAATCGTAATTCGTAATTTCCTCTCGTCCCTTGTCCCTATTTAATATTCCTCTTCCTGAAATCAAAATAATTCATAACAAACAAAGCCGCTGCCACAACTAAGAAAATTTTGGTCATCTGCGGCAATTCCGGCGATTCGAAAATGGGCTTTCGTGTAAAATTAAACAGGTCGGAAAAAGGATAAGAATAGGGATCGTAACGGAAAATGTCTTTAAGCTCCTGAGGATTCTTAAGTATCCCGGCTATTCCAAGCACCATCATAATAGCAATGGGCATAATGGTTAACGTAATACCAATGGTGATGGGAAAAACGAGGTTCTTCCGGCGAAGACTGATCCAGTATTGAATGGCAATGATAGCGAAACCGGCGAGGTACGTTCGTACAAGCATATTCACAAGTTTGTTAAAGTCAATCCAGCCGGTAATATTGGAATATTTAGGTGAAATATTGCTAAGAATAAAGGCAGCCGAATGGGCAAAAACGACAAAAAGCAACAGCGAAAAAGCAAGAAGAACAAAAATGTAGGATATTTTACCAAAAAACAACGACCAGCGCGGAATGGGTAAGGCCTGCAGGTGTTTCCAGGTGTTGGATTTATTTTCCATATTACAGGCATAACCCACCACAAGAATGATAAAAAAAGGTAGGAAAAACGCAGCTACGCTATTTATATTTTGGATAAAATCGAGCCAGGGATCGGCTTTGGGATGCTTCATCCCGTATAAAAAAAGCGTAACCAAAGCCACAGTGAATAGCGGATATAGCAGGGTAAGCCATAAAGCTATGGTTCGCCGGTTTTTCAGTATTTCGGTGGAAACGATACGATAGAAATATTTGACAGGATTATACATAGCAGCTTATTGATTAATGATGGATAAAAATGAATCTTCCAGGTCGGTAACTTCTATTTTTGCCTGATAAACCGCTAAACCGTTTTCAACCAGCAAACGGATGATGTTTGCCGATTCGTCTTTCGCTTTATATTCGCAAATCAGGTTGTTTTCGCCCGGCACAACGGTGTATTCCTTCCGGAGTATTCCGGCGGCTTTTTCATTGTCATCGGTTTCGATATTCAAACGGTTGATGGAAGTTTTCTTTTGCTGAAGCTCCTCCATGGTTCCCTGGTAAAGCAGGTTGCCTTTATTGATGATGGCAACATGGGTACACAATTTTTCGATTTCGCTCAGGATATGGCTCGAAAGGAAGATGGTGATGCCACGGGTTTGGTTCAGTTTGATCAACAAATTACGGATCTCGATGATACCGCCGGGATCGAGGCCATTGATGGGTTCGTCGAGGATAAGCAGTTCAGGTTCCGAAAGCAGGGCAGCGGCAAGACTCAGACGTTGCTTCATGCCGGTGGAATAATGCCTTACAAAACGCTGGGCATCGCGAGTCATGTGCACGATCTTCAGTACTTCATCCGTCCGTTTTTTATCCAATCCACGCAAAATGCGGGTAATCTCTACGTTTTCATATCCCGTAAGGTGATCGTAAAGCGATGGCATTTCAACCATAGCCCCGGTTCTTTCGAGTGTGTACAGTCGCCAGCCTGTAATATCTTTACCAAAAAGATACGCCTTGTGCGATTTTATTTTCAAAAGGCTGAGTAAAATTTTGATGGTCGTGGTTTTGCCCGCACCGTTGGGACCCAAAAAACCGTAAATGCTTCCCTGGGGTACGTGCAGGCTGATTTTATTCAGCACCTTGAACTTACCAAAACTAAAGCTCAGGTTTTTGGTCTCTATGATATAATTTTCGTGTTTGGTCATTTTATTTTGCTTTTGGCGATTGGCTGTTGGCGATTGGCTGTTGGCTTTTAGCTATTAGCTTTTGGCCATTAGCCAACCCCTAACTATGATTTCTTAAATACAACATTCCATTTCTTAAATATATCGCTTCATTTCACAAGCGCAACACTCCATTTCATGAGTGATACACTCCATTTCACGAGCGCATCGCTCCATTTCACGGGTGATACGCTCCATTTCACGAGTGATACGCTCCATTTCATGAGTGATACCCTCTATTTCATAAGTGATACCCTCCATTTCATAAGTGATACACTCCATTTCATGATGAACTCGCTTTATTCCACCATCTGCCCCTCTCTTTTCAAGAAAGAGGTTGGGGTGAGTTTAGCCTCTCCACTCCTTTTCTTAAGCGTATCGCCTTATTTCAAAATCCAACCCTTAGCCCTGCGATAGCCAACAGCCAACAGCCAACAGCCAACAGCTAATCGCCAAAGATTTTACAAAGATAAAATTATTGCGGTTTTATTGGCATCGTATAATTCCACATTTATTTATCGTCCGTTTTTTGTTTTATCGTTACAACTTTAAAAGTATATTTTTGATCTGCCGGTGGAAAATCCACGTTAATGGTCGTGAGGTTCCCTTGGCGGGAAACGATAACGGCATTTTCGACAGAAGCAATATCGTTTTCATTGGTCCATACCCGAAATTCGTAGCTCTCGCCACTCTTACCCTGAAATGTAATGGCATAGCCCTGATCGTTTATTTCATCCGAGATCACCCGTAAACCTTCCGGTCTGTCGCCTGGTTTCGGATTCTCAACTACCGGCACAACAGCAATTCCGCCTTTCTGCATGATCTCAACCGTTGCGGTGTCTCCCAACGTAAATAAAATCTGTTGTGATGTATTAATTCCCTCCAAAGCATATATTTTACCATTGAGGGTTACCCGCGAAATGGAACAACCGGCTGGGTAATTAGGCATAAGATTAATCATTGGTTTACGTATCGTATCTCCCGCTACCGGATGAAGCGAAAACCTGAAGCTGATTTTGTCCTTTTCCTTACGATAAACCATATCTATCCATTGATTTCCCAGCCTAATGTTCTGAACGCTGACTTTATCCCAATTGGCGGGAAAGTCGGGCGAAAGTTCAATCCGGTTAGCCAATGCATCCGTTTTAAGTTCCAGCATGCCTTCGATAGTCGGTTGAAGCACCATAGTTTCGCTCCAGCATTGATGACGGCATACGCCCGACGGCTTATATTCGCTGCCATTCAGCACTTCATCCACAAAGCCAAGTCCCCAGTTTTTGTAACCCAACAGGTTATTCATCAAATGCGAATATCCCTGTACCGGTCTCCCGTTGCGGTATTCGGCAAGCGAAGTCCAGCCGGTGAACAGTGGCCAGACGCTTCCGGTATGATAACCGTCGGAATTGAACATGGGATTCTTTTCCTCTACAATGCGGGCGCCCCAATTGGTAGTAAAATCATTTCCGGCAAAACGCCCGAGAACCGGAGCCGTTTTATCTTTTTCAATCTGATTGAAGTATAAAGGAATTCCCGGCATAATGGAAACTTCGTTCATAAATGTACCGTCTTTAAATTTCCCATGAAAAAAATAATTGGAATCCGCATTCCAGAATGATGTATTGATGATGTTGCATACCGTTTTGCTTTCGTCGGCATATTTTTCCGCTTCCTTTTCCAGACCTATGGCTTTAGCCATAAATGCCGACTGTTCCAAAGCTTCAGCCCAGCACGAAGATAAATAGAGGGTGGAATGCGTTCCGAACAGTCCGCCGCCTTCCTCCCAGCCGTGGCCAACCAGCGTATTTTCTATCAGATGATCCCCATCGGTATCGGTAGAAAAACAAAAATCCAATGCTTTGCGGATGTGATCCCAGTTGCTGCGGATAAATTCTACATCGCCCGAATGATGCAAATACTTTCCGGCAAGAACGAGATAAAGTGGCGTAGCATCGGCCGCATCATAATGCACCACACCCGAAGTAGTGAGTTCATGATAAATCTTACCGTTTAAATCCTGAAATCGCTGGTAGGTTTCGAGGATATTTTTCACTTTATCAAAATCACCCTCATCGAGCAAAGCCATGCCGCTCCATTCGCCATCGCGACCAAAATACCAGGCATAACCCGGACGACCATTTACCGCATGCCCGCCATCCCAACCTTCATCGGTGGTCTGATATCCGGCCACCAACGATTTACCGACACCGGGTGTGTTCACATAAAAGCGGTCGGCGCCAACCATCGCCCAGCGATAACCCAGGTTAAACACACTATCGGGCGTAGTAATCGTAAGCTGATTGGTAAGTAAATTTATATTTTTCTTTACGGATTGATTGTATACTTCCAAAGGGTTTTCAGAAATTTCGCGATAATATTCCATGGTTTTGTCAACCCCTTCACCCGAAGCGGCAATCATGACATCCAGATTGTCGTCTGTTTTTAAATTAAACTCCTGTAACGCATCCACCTGAAACTTATCGGTGATCTGCGGCGAAAAAATAGTATCCTTTTGATATTTTCCAGCTACCCAATCATACTCCTGCGTAAAACCATCAAACGGTCCGATGAATTGCTGATTGGGCAATTTATTCGCTCCGGCAACGGTTACAAAATCTTCGCTTTTATCTTTTATCACAAAAGCATTGAGGCCTTTGTCCCAGGCAAAATTGATGTCGCCCAGTACTTTTTCGGAATAGGGCCACATATACCTCAGGTTGCTTTTAAACCGGATAATCAGTTTTGCTGAGGATGAACCATGATATTCATAATGCACAACTGCGTCCGGTTTATCGGGAGAAACCACAACAATTTCGGCAAGACCGGCATTCTCGAATTTGTATTCACGACTAAACGACTCGGGCCGGACTTTGATCTGAGGCCTCTGATCGTTGAGCCATAAAATAGTATCCTGATTTGCAAATTTAATACCCACCTCATAATCGCGCAATGCCATGAAGGGATATGCCCAGATTTCATCTATTCCACCTTTTTCCTTGCCCATCGCCACAAGACGCTCGCCAGCCACATCCCAAAAATTGCCGGATGCTAACTTATTTTCAAGGGTCAGCGGCGAATCCTTTGGCATCCATTTTCCGGAAAGATTCAATGGCAAAGGATCGGACTTGCTCCGGAACGGAAACACATGATTTATCGACTGATCCCAATAATGAATATCCGGATTAAACTTTTTATCAGCCAAATAATGGAAAATATTAGTGGTAAATAATTCCAGATGATCGCGATTGAAATTTTCCTGATCAAAATACATGTATGCTCCCACCGCAAAGATTTTTCCTTTGCCATAATCATATTCTACCACAAGCCGGGAATTTTCTTTTAAAAGAATATACACCCAATCCACGGCAACCACTCTGCCATTAAAAGGATAAGAACGGTCGAAAAAACCTACCTGCCGGACTTTCATATCCCTATCGGGAGCAAAAAGATAGGCGCCGCCATTCAGCCCATCAAAAACCGGGTGATTGCGGAAACCATGCAACCCGAGTTTTCGTCCATACCCCTGATCTGTTGCATTTACGTAACGGACTTCAGGTTTCCGCGGTTCTATACCTAAGATTTCGATGTAGCGAAAAGCATCCTGGCTGAGGAATAAGTTTCCGCCTTCCGAAAGATATTTTTTCAGGTTAGCAACAGCTTTTGGTGCAATTTCATTATCGTTAAATTCACTGCTGTCGGCCCGGAGAAACCATATCACGTCTGCCTTTTTTAATGATATTCCTTTCTTTCCAAGCTCTGAAAAGGTTAACGGGAAACTTTTTATTTTTTTATTTCCTTTGAGATACTTCCAGGCTGCCTGAACTTCCGGATCAGAATTTTTAATGTCGGATGCCTGTAGAAACCCGACTTTCGGATTTTGAGCCGCAATAAAGCCGAGAAATAATTGAAAAAATACAATAAGCAATATGCTTAATTTCAACATGAAGGATAAATAACGAAGCCTCATTCTATTTATGATTTGGATGGAATAAAAGAAGCCTCTAAATTATTAAAATTGTCAACCGGAAGTCAAAAAAATCCATAACAAGATTTTAAAGTATTTTTGCAAACCATGAGTTTAGAAAATTATCAGAAAAAATGTGTTCAATGTCCGAGAAATTGCGGAGCGGAAAGGGCTGGCAAAAAATTGGGATATTGCCAAAGCAATGAAGCTTTTAACATAGCCTCCATCTGCATTCACAAGGGCGAAGAGCCTGTCGTTAGTGGCAAGACAGGCATTTGTAATGTATTTTTTACGCATTGCAATTTGCAGTGTATCTATTGCCAGAATGCCCAGATTAGTCAAAATCGTGAAGTTATCCCGACAGAGGCAATGTCGTTGGATGAAGTGTTGCAAAAAATTATTGTTTGTCTCGATGCAGGCTGCAAAGCTGTAGGTTTTGTTTCACCTTCGCATTGCATCACGCAAATGAAATCCATCATCAGCGCCTTGCATTCAAAGGGCTATAAGCCAATTATTGTTTATAATTCAAATGGTTATGATAAAGTGGAAACCCTTCGTGAAATAGAAGAACTGATAGACGTTTATTTACCTGATTTTAAATACATGGATTCCAAAATTGCCGGAGAATATTCCGACGCTCCCAACTATCCTGAAGTTGCAACGACGGCTATACGCGAAATGTTCCGTCAAAAAGGTTCAACTCTACGGATAGATGATGACGGACAGATTGAATCCGGGTTGATAATCAGACATCTTATTTTACCCGATAATCTGAAAAACAGCCTCGCCGTCTTGAATTATATTGCCGATCATTTTTCTGTTTCAGTAGCCGTATCCCTGATGTCGCAGTATTATCCGATAGCGGCCGTAAAATCGCATCCGGTTTTAAACCGTAAAATCACAGTTGAAGAATATAATGAGGTAGTTAATGAAATGGAAAAGCTTGGGTTCTACAAAGGTTGGATACAGGAACTGGATAGCTCCGAAAACTATCAACCAGATTTTAATAATAAACATCCGTTTGAAAAACAGTAAAAAAATCATTATAAATTATTAATATTGTAGACTGAAATTAGAACTCAAACTCAAAATCAGAAGACATGAGATATAATTTGTTGATTTTATTTTTATTGTTTTTCGGGCTAAATATTTATGCTTCTAAGATTGACAGTCTTGAAAATAAAATTAGAACTGAAAAACAAGATACCCTAAGGATAAAACTTCTTTACCAGCTTTCGAAGGAGCTTTATCAAAACAGAAATTATAAGAAAGCCCTATCGTGCAATGAACAACGACTTGCTTTAGTTAAAAAATCGGGTTCTCCCCGCGATCTGGTTGTTGCTTATTCTAATATCGGGACATGTTATAACGAATTAGCTCTTTATGACAAAGCTATTGCATTTTATTATAAAGCCCTTCAAACTTGCAACAAGTATAAAATAAACGATGACAAAATATATGCCAACGTCTATCGATCCGTAGGTTTGTCCTACGACAACCTGAACAATTCATCCTTAGCCCAGATTTACTATACCCGCGCTTTGAAGATTAACCAAAAAATGAAATCAGAACCGGGGATTGCCAACTGCTTAAGCGAAATAGGCATTACTTACGATAAAGAAGGAAAATATGCTGAAGCGCTCCGGAATTACAGACAAGCTAACCAGCTATACATAAAATTACAGGATGCGGAAGGCTGTTTTTCTACAAATAATAATATCGGCTTGCTGTATCAAAACACCAAACGTTACGACAGCGCTTTGTATTTCTATAATAAATGTGTTGACATTGCCAACCAGATGAAGGCCGATTATTTATTAATACCTGCCCGGCTAAATCTTGGGAACCTGTATAATATGACAGGAAAATACGCTCTGGCCTATTCCAACATCTCTCAGGGTCTTGCCTTAGCCGAATCACAAGCTGAACTTCCTATGATACAAAAAGGGTATGAATACCTTTCCGATTATTATTCAAAAGTCAAAAATTTTGAAAAAGCTTACAAATATCTTGACACGTCGGCAATACTGAGAGACAGTCTGTATTCGAGTGAAATGAATTCCAAAACCGCCGAAATGCAGGCGAAATATGAATTTGAAAAAAATGAAGCCGATAATGAACGATTGCAGCGCGAAAATGTTTTGCAAGCGCTTACCTTATCCAAGAAGACAAGCCTTATTCACTGGCTTATTTTCACCCTGGCATTAATTATTCTCGCAAGTGCTGCTATCATAAGAAACACCCGGATAAAGAAAAAAACGGCTGAAGAACTCAGGACTAAAAACATTGAAATAGAAAAACAAAAGAAAGAATTGGAATCGCTGGTTGCCACCAAGGATAAATTCTTTTCAATTATCGCTCACGACCTGAAAAGTCCTTTTAATTCCTTGCTTGGTTTTTCCGATTTATTGTATGAAAGCTTTTCCGAATTGGACGACACTGAAAAATACGAATATATCGAACAAGTCCATCATTCATCACAGGGACTTTTTGAGCTGCTCGAAAACCTGTTGCAATGGTCGCGCGCTCAGATGGGAAAAATGGAATGGAATCCCGGAAAAGTAGATATGGAAAAGATTTTTGCCGACAACCTTTCTATTCTACAAATCGGATTGAATGATAAAATGATAACTGTCGAATCGGATTTAAATTCAAATGCTACCGTTTATGCCGATCCGAATATGGTACTAACTATTGTAAGAAACTTGTTGACTAACGCACTCAAATTTACCAACAAGGGTGGAATAATAAAAATTCATTCCACACCGATGGATGGACAGATGAAATTCACCATATCCGATAACGGAATGGGTATTTCGGAAGAAAATCAGAAAAAGCTATTCCAGATTGATGAAAAATTTAAAACGAGCGGAACCGCCGGAGAAAAAGGAACCGGACTCGGTCTGCTTCTTTGTAAGGAGTTTGTAAAAATCAATAAAGGAGAAATCTGGGTGGAAAGCGAATTGGGAAAAGGCAGCAGTTTCAGCTTTACCTTGCCTGTATATTCCAAAAATTAAAAATATCGTATCGTTTTTCATTCTACTCAGCCAACAGTATGTCGTCGGATATTCAATAATTACCGCAATTTGATGAAAGAATATTTCCGAAAAAAAATATTTTTTCAATATTTCTTGCCGGAAAAATAAACTATTGTAATTTTGACTTCCCAAAAAAGTAATTTAAACCAAAAAAATAATCATTATGGCAAAGAGAACAATCGTAACCATGCCTGGCGATGGCATAGGAAAAGTAGTATTGGAAGAATCATTAAGAGTATTGGAAGCAGCAGGTTTTGATGCTGAATATATACATGCCGACATTGGCTGGGAATTCTGGTGCAAAGAAGGTAATCCTTTACCCGACCGTACCATTGAATTATTGAAGAAACATAAAATTGCACTCTTTGGAGCCATAACCTCCAAACCAAAAGATAAAGCAGCCGCTGAACTGGCCCCCGAACTCCAGGGCAAAGGATATGTATATTACAGCCCAATCGTTAGCATGCGCCAGATGTTTGATCTGGATATTTGTATGCGTCCATGCAAAACTTTTAAAGGAAATCCGCTGAACTTCATCCGGCGCGGAAAAGGTGGCGTGATCGAAGAACCGGTTATTGATACAATGATTTTCCGTCAGAATACCGAAGGTTTATATGGCGGTGTGGAATGGACCAACCCTTCCGACCAGGTTTATGACGCCCTGATGACTCACCCGAAATTTAAACAGAATTTCGCATGGTGTCCACGTCCGGAATTAGCCGTTTCTACCCGTATTTTTACGTATAAATATACCGAACGTATCGTTCGTGCGGCTTTCGAATATGCCAAAGAAAAAGGATTTAAAGCTATTACCGTTTGCGAAAAGCCTAATGTTATCCGCGAAACTTCAGGTATGATGCTGAAGATTGCCCAGGAAATGGCTAAGAATGAATTTCCGGAAATCCGCGTTGACAATACCAACATCGACGCCCAGATGATGTGGCTAACCAAAAATCCGGAAAATTACAACGTTATTGTATCAGGAAATATGTTTGGAGATATTGCTTCCGACGGTTTTGCCGGTTTGATTGGCGGACTGGGATTTGCCTGCAGCGCAAATATCGGTAAAGAAGTTGCCGTATTTGAACCTACTCATGGCTCGGCTCCTAAATATGCCGCATTAAATCCATCCATCGTCAACCCCATCGCTATGGTAATGTCAGCCTGCATGATGCTCGACCATATCGGTGAACATGAGATTTCGACGCGGATACAAAAAGCCGTTGCCGAAGTGGTGGAAGAAGGTAAAGTAAAAGCTTACGATATGCTGAAACTCCGCGGTTGCCAGGAAGTGATTGAACAAGGCGCCGCTACAACCAGCCAGATGGCTGATGCAATTATTGCCAAATTAAAATAAACAATTTAACCACAGGAGACATTGGCGTTAATTATTTGTTCATCGTGGTTAATACTTGCCAGTGAATTCTGTGGTTTTTTTTAAAAACAAAACACAATTATGACCGATAGAGTAAAAGAATTATGGCCGGAACTGCAATGGATACAATGCAACGATCTACGCGAAAAAACCGCAGCAACCTGGGAACTGGCTCTTCAAAAAAGCGTTCTTACAACTGATGATTTAAAAACCATACCCTTTACCCTGCTTTGCGGACCCGATCTGAAGGTAAGTTTTATGGATCACAAACGTGCCGTTGTGCACATCGCTTATGATGCCGGTAAAAAAATGAATGATTTTTTTAAAGACGAGCTTCCGGTAAATCTTGATGTGCTGGTTGCCGGAGCTATCCTTGCCGATGTTGGAAAGCTTCTCGAATATGAACTCAAAGATGGGAAATCCATCCAGGGAAATTACGGAAAATATTTACGGCATCCCTTTTCCGGTGTTTCGCTGGCCGAACAATGTGGCGTTCCCGCCGAAGTCTGTCATATTATTGCCACCCACGCCGGTGAAGGAAACATGGTGAAACGAAGTGTTGAAGCTTACGTGGTTCATCACGCCGATTTTATGACCTTTGAACCTTTTCGCGAAAGATTAAAAGTTTGAATTTAAAAATAAAAAAAATGACACTCATAGAAAAAATACTCGCCGCTCATTCCAATCAGGAAGTGGTAAAACCCGGCGACATCATTGATGTATTTATTGATACCCGAGCCGCACGCGATTTTGGCGGAGCAAATGTTGTCAAAAATATCATTGATAACAACCTGCCCGTTGACGATCCCTCGCGTACCTGCTTTACTTTCGATTGCAATCCCGGCGGTTCCGACCAGAAATACGCGGCTAACCAGCATTACTGCCGGCTTTTTGCACGTCAGCATGGCATAAAAATATTCGACGTGGATTCCGGCATCGGAACACATATCGCTATCGACAGCGGATTGGTTTGGCCGGGATGCACTTTCGTTTCCACCGATTCGCACGCCAACATCATGGGAGCTATCGGAGCCTTCGGCCAGGGAATGGGCGATCAGGATATTGCCGCCGCCTGGGCCAACGGAAAAGTTTGGTTTAAAGTTCCTCAATCCATAAAGCTCAACTTCACCGGAAAGCGTCCGGCGGATGTTACCGCCAAAGATATTGTGCTTAATCTTTTATCCAGATTCGGCGCCAACAAACTATTGGGACGTTCTGTGGAACTATACGGCGAAGCCATCGACGACTTAACCATCTGCGAACGCATCACCATCTCTTCGATGGCCACCGAAATGGGCGCTATCATACTGCTGATCACCCCTACTCAATTTATTCTTGATAAATTAAAACAGCGTACCGCAATAGACTACACCATCGTAAAAGCCGACAAAGATGCCACTTACGAAAAGGTATTCGACATTGATATCTCTGCCTTCAAACCCATGGTTGCCCTTCCCGGACATCCGCACGACGATGTGGAAGTGGAAAAAGTAAAAGGAACCAAGATTGATTCGGCTTTTATCGGAAGTTGTACCAACGGTCGCATGCTCGATCTTCGCGCCGCTGCATCGGTACTCAGGGGACGCAAAGTTGCCCCGGGCGTCGTACTTAAAATTGTACCCGCCACCAACCGGATTTGGAACTTAGCGCTGGAAGAAGGATTGATAAAAATATTTAAAGATGCCGGAGCATTGGTTTCTAATGCCGGTTGTGCCGGTTGTGCCGCAGGACAGCTTGGACAAAACGGTCCCGAAGAAGTTACCATCAGTACAGGCAACCGTAACTTTGCCGGAAAACAGGGCAAGGGTCTTGTTTATCTTGCTTCGCCCGAAACTGTTGCCGCTTCAGCCGTTGCCGGATATATTACCACACTTATGGATATTCCTTCAAAGCCTGCCGTATTCGAAAAAAAGGAAACCATAGCCGCAGTTAAAAAAGAAAAAGCCGCTAAAACGATGGAGAAGCCTACAATAGTAGAAGGTAAAGCCTGGTTTATCAAAAAAGATGATATTGATACCGATATGATCTTCCATAACCGTTATCTTACCATCACCGATATCCGCGAAATGGGTCAATATACTTTCGATAACCTGGAAGGATATAAAGATTTTGCCAAACAAGCCCATGCCGGCGACATCGTTGTTACCACCAAAAACTTCGGAGCCGGAAGTTCGCGCCAGCAGGCCGTTGATTGTTTTTCGTCGCTGGGCATTCAATGTATCATCGCCGAATCCTTCGGAGCCATTTACGAACGCAATGCGATCAATGCCGCATTGCCTATCATGACGTATCAACCTGAAAAGATAGAAGAAATTGCTTTACAGGAAGGAGATATCCTGCGCGTAAACTTCATCACAGGCGAAATAACCAATGTTACCCGTAACAAAACCACTTTTATCGACAAATTCTACGATGCACAATTGGGGATTTACAATAAAGGAGGATTGCTGGGCTAAAACATAACAGCTTATCTGACCATCCCGAATCCGCGAAAATTCTTCCAGATCCGGGATTTTTATTTCAACCCCATAAACTCTTTATTCATCCTTTATCCCTCGTAATTCATAATTTTTAATTCGTTATTGATTTTTTTTTATAAACGCTGACAGGTACTTCGTACGCTGTCAGGTTTTGGAAGATTTTCGTAATTCGTAATTTTTAATTCGTAATTCATCTCTTGACCCTCGTCCCTCGTAAATCGTAATTCGTAATCCATAATTGATTTTCATTTATAAACGCTGACAGATACTTCGTATGCTGTCAGGTTTGGGTAGATTTTCGTAATTCGTATTCAACCCTTGTCCCTCGTCCTTCGTCCCTTGTCCCTCGTAAATCGTAATTTATTTTCATTTATAAACGCTGACAGATACTTTGTATGCTGTCAGGTTTTGGGAAATTTTCGTAATTTGTAATTCATCCCTTGTCCCTTGTCTCTTGTCCCTTGTCCCTCGTAATTCGTAATTCGTAATTGATTCTTCGTTTCTCCTAAAAAATACATTGTTTTCCATCGGGAATAGCTCCTATTTTCCCGGAATAGTAAGTAATCCGGTTGGAATAGCTTCTATTTTTCCAGAATAGTAACTAATCAATTTGGAATAGCTTCTATTTTTCCAGAATAGTAACTAATCCATTTGAGATAGTAACTAATTTTAAAATCAACCTTCATATTTTATCGAGTAATCGTTTTATTTTCCCGGCATAATTGAATCTATAATTTTATTTTTCTTTCCCCCTTCAGAAATTTTAATGTAAAAAAGTTTACAAAAGATTATTTCTTTTTAAATTAATAGATACTATAATCATTATTATAGGTATTACAATGATAACGCATTGATTTTTTTTATTTTGTTGAATGTTTATCACATCAGTAAAAAAATACACATAAGATGTTTACCCCATCTTAATTTTTCAAGATAAGCAATATATTTAGCATTTGTATTGAATTTCCGGCTTAGTGTTGATAAATTTATTCTATCTATTAAATATTTTATTCGTTTTATAAACTTATGGTATTTTCATCTTTTATCTTAGGTTTTATATAAAGTTCATGTTTTGCTATTGCTGAATTAGAAAGATTTGTAAATGACAATATTTTGCTCTCGGCATCAGTTTTTCTACTATCCGTTGTATAAGCAATTGTAGTATCATCAAATCCTAATGTTTTTAAATCATCTTGTTGTAATCCTAATTCGGGAAAAGGTACGCTATCTTTTTTGTGGTATATTAAACATTTTGCAATAAAATGAATTCTTAATGAATGGTCATAAGAAACCTTCTTTAAAGATTTATCTAAGTAATTAAACATATCTAATAATTCTTGTTTCTCTTTTTCAAACTTTTTTTGTAGCTGCAAATAAATCCAATATCCTATTAAAATCGTCAAACAAAGTGGTACTGTGAAAAAAAATGTTTTATCCACTATTAAATTATGTTTTATGACATTTATTACAAATCTTAATATTTCCTCTCCAATTACCATTATTATAAATGACAGAATTTTTTTAGTTGTTATTTCTATTTTCATGACTTTGAATTTTAAAATTTGTATCAAATTTATAAAATATTTTTTATGTTCTGTCATTAGTTTAATACACATAAATTTAATTTTTCAAAATTATAATAACCAACTGAATTATAAATTATAATAAAAAAATATTTTTTAAAAATAATTGAAAATTTATTTGGTTTATTCATTTTTATTTATATTTGTACATCACTACTGATGCGTTAAAATTAATCACAAAATAAATCGTATTGTTCTTTCACATTTTGATTGACTTGTACCTCGGTAAGCAGTTCCTTAACTGAAGTTTTATCGAAAGCAGATATTCCCAAAATTTGCATTATTTCGTAAACCGACAAGTTGGTTTTGAGTGAATGCTTGATATATGCTACAATCAGATAAGTGCAGATAGCCACCCATATATGAATGTTTACTGCATTTTCTGAGTGCCCCCATAATCTTTTGATGGTGAGATTCTGCTTTATCCATTTGAAAAACACTTCTATTTGCCATCGATTTTTGTATAAACGTGCAACTTCAAGGGCTGATATGTCAAAATTGTTGGTTAAAAACACGAGCAATAAGGCTTTTTCTTGGTCGTAATATTCAACAAGCCGAAAGTTCTCCGGGTAAAGTTTTTTAGACTTATACCCATTAAGTTTGATGGTTTTATCACTTCTTAACCCCGATGAGTCATCAATATTGAAGTTTCTTTCGATTTCAATATAATTGAGCGATATTTTTGCTCTGGTTACAAAATATGCCCCTACTTTATGGATATTGTACAATGCGAGAAAATCGACATAAGCCTTATCCATCAAATAAATAGCATTAGGGATTGGAATGATCTCATCAAGTGCGTTGCTGTCATGGTATTTACCATCGGTAATAAGGATAAAGGTCGGTATGCTTCCCCGCAAATCAAGCAAGGTATGGACTTTTATTGCACCCCGTGAGTATTTTCCATGTGCCCATTGGAACAACTTGATGCTAAGCGATATCGTCGTCGAATCTAAAGCAAACACATCATTGTCAATATCGATATTGGGGATTGGGGTATCTTGATAAAGAGGTCTTACCAGTTTTATCAGATACTCTCCAAAATCAGCAAATATGTGCCAATTACGATTTTCATTTGCCCGCGATAAAGTTGATTGTTCAACATGTTGCTTAATACCCAAATGATAGAGCTTCTTCTTGTGAACTTTCAGACATAAACAAATATCACGTAATGAATTAAGAGAAGTCAGTTGACCAAAGAAAAGTTGTAAAAACTGGTTCCAACAATTCAAATTTCTGATCCTGTGATCACCATTATACCGATTTACACATTTTTCAAACTCATACCTGTTGACAAATTGTAAAAGCTGGGCAAATACATACTTACCTGAATTCATAATCATGCACTTAAAAAAGTGCAAAACTACAGGTCAATTCAAATCAAAAAATCAAAGAACGATTATATTTGTTTTTATATCAATTATTTACAACTAATTTTAAAAAGTTAACGCATCACTAGTGTTTGTACATCATTTTTAAATTTATGCCTTATGGTAAAAAATAAAAAAAGACTATCTCAAAAAGATAAAGAAGAAGATATCGTAACCTACGACGGTATCAACAGCATTTCGGATTATAACCCAACGAATCCGGCTTATAATAAAGCGAACATCAATGCAGGTCATGATGAAATGACAACCAAACAAGGCATTGAAAAAGGATTGGAGGACAATTTAAATATAGCCGTTTCCAATTCCATAGATGCTGAGGATAAATTTCATAAATTAATGATTGGGGTTCGTGCCCAGGTGGTTGCTCAATATGGCGATGATGCCAAAGAACTTGAATTAGTAGGTTTAAAAAAGAAATCCGATTATAAAAAACGGGTTCGTAAGCCTAAAAAAGCTTAATATCATCAAGCCTTTTGGTGTGTAACCTGTTCTTTTCCGGAATGGGGGAGGGATTGGTATGTGTTTGGCTGTTTGTGTAAAAAATATCTATTCCCGACTAAGCATATTATGTCTACATTTGTTTAATAAATGGTTTCAAATCGCAAGGACAAATAGAAATTGTAAAATTCAAATAGAAAAAATCAGCGCAGAAAGCGCAGAATTAGAAAAGAAAATAATTGAACTCATCGGGCAGAATAAAGTCATCGAAGCAATAGTCTTAGTTCAAAAAGAATTGAAATTTTGGTTAAAATAATCAAAAGATATCGTAGATAAATACAGACAAACCATTTATTTTGACTTTATGGCATGACAGAAGATGGAATAAAGATTGTATAGAAAAAATAGAAATGGAAAAACAAGCACTTAACAAACTCCATCAATTATTAGACGATGAGAAATTTGATGAAGCTAGAAAATTATTATATAATATTTTTAAAGTAGTTTCATTTGGAACAACACAAGAATCAGAATCTTTGTTTTTAAAAGCTGAATTATTTGGGTGCTTAATTGATATTGGTTGTAAAAGTCAAAGTGAAAAAGACTTATACGATGCAATAAAATTCTATGAAACAAACGAGGAAGAACTTCAAATCCACATTACTAAATCAAATTACTATTACAACCTTGCAAATGCAAAGCAGGGGCTTGGAATAATATTTTACACAAATAATAGAGGTGTTCATCCTATAAATACTATTAAAGAGAAATTTCAAGAACCAATCAAGCTTTTTTGGCTTGCTTACAAAAACATTAATAATAAAGATAGATTTTTGTTCGATAAAATATTGATTAACCTTTCAAATTCTCTTATTACTGTTAACAGAATTGTTGAAGGTCTGCAATTCTTAGATGTTGTCTTGAGAAAAAATCCAGTATCTCCCCAAGCACTTATTTCAAGAGGAGATAGCCTTCTTTATTTAAGTATGTATACAAATTGTGCTGTTACTACTTCTCTTTACGCACAAATTTATAGGTGCTATGATCAAGGAATAAAAACAAATACTCTTCCTCCATCTATTCTTAGTCGAGGTATTCATTATCGCGAAAATGCATCGAATATCATTAAAAAACATGGTTTTAATATTAATGAAATAGAAAATGAAATTCACGAATCCGATAGCGAATTTAACAATCACACAACATTTCGTAAATATTGTATCACAAATTTTTTAACTTTAAATGAACACAGCATTTACTGCAATTGCATTGCAACTGAAAAAGATGATTTACAAATTGGAGTAAAACACGGAATGTTCAAAGATGATGTTGTTCCTAAACTGGAATTACTTCTTAACCGAATTAAATCTGAATTTGCTTTTGGAAGGTGGTTGTATTATCAATCGCTACAAACAGAAACATCTTTAGAATATGATGCAAGATTTTCTGAGCTTTTAGACGGGGAGATAATTAATTCACAAACTGAAATGCAAAGAACAAGTTTCCGAATCTGCTACGGAATACTTGATAAAATTGCTTTAGGGATTTGCAAACTTTATAATCTTGAGAACAAAAGAATACACTTTGAAAATTTTTGGGATGAAACAAAAAGAAACGCTCAAATCAATCAGGTTAAAAACATTCATCTCAATGCGCTATACAGTATAGCTTGCGACTTGAACACTACAACTGGAGAATTAAAGCATTTCAAAAACTGGCGAAATAAATTAGAACATAATTTACTTGTGTTGAAAGACACTTCTAAAAATAGTTTTGATATTTTTAAACTGTTCGTTGACGAAGAATTTGTTGCCATTGCAGATGTAAAAGATTTCGAGAACAAAACGCTTCACCTGTTACAACTCACAAGAGCAGCAATATTCAGTTTTGTTTTTTGTGTTCGTTTACAAACCATTCATCACAAAGTAGACGATTATGAAAAAAACAGTTTTGTAGTTGACTTCAAGAAATAATTTGGACAAATGAAAAGCCACTGTTCTATTGAGATGCTAATAATTTTCCATTCGAAACAAATCGAAACTTCCCACAAACAATAATAAAATAAACTGAGACTAAAGCCAGAAAAGAATAATGACAATATCTATTTCATCATTAAGAAATAAAAAGAAAAGTAAATAACTCTTTACATCTTGTGATTTTTAAAAATATAAGCCCTATGTGTTCTAATGTGCCTATTGTGGTTTAAAAAACACATAGACACAATAGAAAATATAGAATGTAGTTTCCCCTCGCCACTCGTCCCTCGTAATTCGTAATTTTTAATTCGTAATTCATCCCGTGCCCCTCGTAAAATTCCAACTTTTTCAAACTTCTTTAAAAATAAAAAAATATCTTTGTCTTGTAATTTTAATGAACCCCGGTAAAATTAAAAGGTATAAAGCCAACAAGTCACCGGATATTTTAAATCTTTAATGAACCTGAAATCATGAATAAATTCCATATCTACATCCTTCTGCTGTTCATCAGTCTTTCGTGCGATCCGGCGGTAAGGCCCAAAGAACAATTCCTGAAAAGAGTACAAAAAGGAATCGTTCTGGATAATGTTGTATGCAAGAACGCTCCCGGACAAAGCTATTGTCTTTATTTGCCCACATCGTATTCCGTCAAAAAAGCCTATCCGGTCATTTTTGCTTTCGACTCGCACGGAAGCGGACGCCTTCCCGTAGAGTTAATGAAAAATGCAGCCGAAGAATCAGGTTATATCCTTGTCGGTTCCAACGATTTTCACAACGGTTTAGGTTCGGACGAAATGCAGGATATTGCCAATAATCTGCTGATAGAGACGAAGCAAAATTTATCCATTGATACTTTGCGGATGTATACCGCAGGATTTTCGGGAGGTGCACGTTTTGCCTGCGCCGTTGCCCAATATAATTATGGAATACGTGGAGTAATTGCCTGTTCGGCCGGATTTCAACCCGGGAATAATGCTCCGGGCTTTCGCTTCATCGGAATTGCCGGAACGCAGGATATGAATTATCTTGAAATGAAACAGCTTGATGAAAAGCTGGAAAGTATGAATGCCCGGCATCAATTGCTAATCTTTGAAGGCAAACATCAATGGCCGCCGGAAGCTTTGATGTATAAAGCCATTACCCTGCTCGATCTTTATGCCATGAAAGATAAGTTGCAGCCTGTAAATAAAAAATCAATCAACACTTTTGAATCAAAAAATACTCAGGATGCAAAACATCTGATGGAAACAAAATCGCCCGACAGCTTAGCCAAGGCTTACGTCCTGCTTAAGCAATCCATCGGAATACTTGATGGATTGACTGACGTCGGCGGACAAAAAGCGATGCTTACCGATCTTCAGCAACAGCCGGAAGTGCAAAATTATTTCAACGAAGAGCTATCGCTCGAAAAATATGAATTCCAGAAACAGCAGGAATTAGTCGCCGCATTTGAATCAAAGCCAAACAAATGGTGGCAGGTTCAGTTATCCGAACTCGAACAAAAATCAAAAGAAAATGGAGCAATGAAAAATGTGGCCAAACGTTTGCTGGGATATGTGAGTCTGAGTTGCTACAGCTACGTAAACCGGGCATTTCAGGCGCAGGACTGGAAAGCTGCGGAACTTTATACCGGAATTTATCAGCAAGCCGACCCTGAGAATACGGAATGTTATTACGATTTAGCTTGTCTGAAAGCAAATACCGGTAAAACGGATGACGCTATCGTTCATCTGCAAAAAGCCATTCAGCTCGGATTCCACGACATCGCTCGTTTGCAAAACGATCCGTTGCTTAAGACTTTGCATGGATTACCCGCTTTTGAAGAAATGCTCAAAAAATAACCGGGAACTAATAAGTACTTAAAATGAGCTAAAGTTATAAGTGCCTAAAGAAATTCAAGATTAATAATACAAACATTGCAATTTGCACTACGATATCATCTGTTTCGCCGACGAACATTCCGAAAGAAAGTAATTAAAATACCGGCTTTAAAATAAGTAATAGGACCTATAAATTGTCGTATAATTAAATTTGAAAACCTTAAAAATAGAACACGGATTTTTGCTGAAAATAGCAGATTAAAAACGGATTTTAATTCCGACAAGCCGGAATGATTTTCAGACATATCCGTTCTTATTATTCATGCTTGCATGAATAAATTCAGCGTTAAATCTGTTTGTATTATAATCAGTGTTTATCTGTTTTTTTCCGTGGAATCCGCGTCCTATTCTTTTTTGGTATATGACATTCTTCTTGTCCAATTACTTAATAATAGGTATAAATACAAACTAAAGAAAAGCAAACTTAAACTTTAGGCATTTTAGGCACTCCAAACTATAGGCACATACCTCTCAGAAACATCCAAAACTTTCCCGGCTACAGGAAGGCGCATTCAGGAAAAAAGGATTATTTGTTCTGACGTTTGCGATCTAATTCGCTGAGCAAAATTTTGCGTAAACGCAGCGAATGAGGAGTAACTTCAAGGTATTCATCCTTATCGATAAATTCCATACATTGATCGAGCGAAAATTTTACTGCCGGATAAATTACCGCTTTATCATCGGTACCCGAGGCACGTACATTGGAAAGTTTTTTGGTTTTGGTAACATTAATCACCAAATCGTCCTGGCGCACATGTTCGCCAATGATTTGTCCGGCATATATTTCGTCTCCGGGTTCTATAAAAAAAGTTCCCCTGTCCTGTAATTTATCAATAGAATATGCAATAGCCGTACCCGTTTCCATAGCGATCAGCGAACCATTACGTTTGCTTGCGATATCACCTTTCCAGGGTTCAAAAGCCTTAAAGCGATGAGCGATGATCGCTTCGCCTTCCGTAGCCGTAAGGGTTAAATTACGTAAACCGATAAGTCCCCTTGCCGGAATAGCAAACTCCAACCTGATGCGGTCGTTAGCCGTTTCGATATTTAAAATTTCGCCACGGCGTTGCGTTACAATTTCGATGGCTTTGCCCGAAAAAGCTTCGGGAACTAAAATGGTAAGAAACTCAATCGGTTCACATTTTTTTCCATCAATTTCCTTAACGATAACTTCAGGTTGACCCAATTGCAGTTCGTATCCTTCGCGGCGCATAGTTTCTACTAAGATGGAAAGATGAAGTATTCCACGGCCAAATACGGTATAGGAATCGGGCGAAGAAGTATCTTCGACCCTAAGGGCAAGATTCTTTTCTGTTTCAAGATATAAACGTTCGCGTAAATGACGGGAGGTAACGTATTTGCCTTCTCTTCCATAAAAAGGTGAATTATTGATGGTAAAAAGCATACTCATGGTCGGCTCATCAATATTGATCGCCGTCATGGCTTCCGGGTTTTCGAAATCGGCTATGGTATCGCCTATTTCAAAATCGTCAATGCCCAAAACGGCACAAATTTCTCCGGGATATACATCCTGTTTCATCTTTTCTTTTCCCAGACCCTCAAAAACATAGAGTTCCTTTATTTTTGATTTCAAAATAGTTTTGTCGCGTTTTACCAGCGAAACATTCATTCCCCAGCGCATAATTCCACGGGTTAACCGTCCAACGGCTATTCGTCCGACGTATGACGAATAATCCAGCGATGTAATCTGCATCTGCAACGAACCTTCAGGAAAGGTAGCTACCGGGATATATTTTATTATCGTGTCCAACAGGTAGCTGACATCAGTTGCCGGTTTGTCCCAATGTTCCGACATCCAGCCTTCTTTTGACGAACCAAAAACAGTAGGAAAGTTTAGCTGATCTTCGGTAGCATCAAGATTACACATCAGATCGAATACGGCTTCCTGCACCTCGTCGGGATGACAGTTTGGTTTATCCACTTTATTAATTACAACGATAGGTTTTTTATGAAGAGCCAATGCTTTTTGCAAAACAAAACGAGTTTGAGGCATGGGGCCTTCAAAAGCATCCACAAGCAATAAAACTCCGTCGGCCATGTTGAGAACGCGTTCTACTTCGCCACCAAAATCAGAGTGGCCAGGGGTATCAATAATATTGATTTTAGTATCTTTATATCTTACTGAAACATTTTTTGATAAAATAGTTATCCCGCGTTCGCGCTCCAGTTCGTTGCTGTCGAGGATTAAATCTCCCATGTTTTGGTTTTCGCGGAAGAGTTTACATTGAAACAATATCCGGTCGACGAGTGTGGTTTTCCCATGATCAACATGAGCAATAATGGCAATATTTCTAATTTCCTGCATTTTTTTGGTATTCGGTAAATAAATAGCTAAAGGAAGGATTTCCTTATTTTTTTCGTAAACAGCTTTGTATAATGAGAATCTACGATTTATGTTTGGTTTTCAAAGAATTTGCAAATGTACGAAATTTTACATTCATTACACTTGGGTTTTCTTGCAATGCAAACATATCTTCCGTGAAGGATAAGCCAGTGATGAGCAATGGGTATTTTATCTTCGGGAATATTTTCAACCAACTGACGTTCGGTATCTAACGGAGTTTTTGAATTTGTGGTTAACCCGATACGTGCAGCCACCCGAAAAACATGCGTATCCACAGCCATGGCAGGTTTATGAAATACTACCGAAGCAATTACATTGGCCGTTTTGCGGCCTACGCCAGGAAGTTTCTGTAATTCATCAATATCCGACGGAACAACGCCATTAAATTCTTCAGAAAGTTTTTTTGCCATTCCGATCAAATTTTTTGTTTTGTTATTGGGATACGAACAACTTTTAATTAACTCATAAACTTCCGATTGTTCGGCAGCGGCAAGTAAAAAGCAGTCGGAGAAACGCTTGAAAAACGGTGGAGTAATCATATTTACCCTTTTGTCAGTACATTGAGCAGAAAGAATTACGGCAACCAGTAATTGGTATGGGCTGTAATAATTAAGTTCGGTACCAGCATCCGGCTGGTTTATCGAAAAATATTCTATAAATTGTTTATAGCGTTCTTGGGTACTCAGCATGGTAAAAATTAAAAAAAGCCATTCCGTTAAAAAAGAATGGCTTTAGTTTCTTTAACACCTTTAATTTAATTAAGAATTACATTAAAGGCACCGGTATTTTTAGTTGAATAAACAGCTAAAACACTGGAAAAATTAAGGATGTAGTTTATTACGTTGTTACTGGGCGAAACTTGTTTTTTTCCTTTGCATAAATCCGATTCACACATCGAAGCTTCCAAATCAAGAGTAGCCAGCGTAATAAATTCTTCAGGTGTAAACGTTTGGTTCATAAGCTTATTATTTAATTTATACCTACTTAATAACAAGCAAACGATACAATTGACAGGAATAGTATTCCAATCAAAAAATAAATTTGTTTAAACCTCCCTTTTGTTTAAAAATCAATAAAAAAATCAATAAAACTTTATCTTTAACACTAACGCTAAGCTGTTAGTATAATTTCTTTTTCTTTTATCATCTTACGAAGATTTATCAGGGCATAACGCATTCTCCCGAGTGCTGTATTGATGCTGACATCGGTCTGCTCGGCAATATCCTTAAAACTCATATCAGCATAATGCCTCATTATTAGCACTTGTTTTTGTTCTTCGGGTAAACATTCTATCAATTTACGAACATCCTCATGTATTTGCTCGTTTATCATACGATCCTCTATCGAACCGTCAGATATTTTGATAGTATCAAAAATATCAAACTCATCGTTCGAGTTGTCAACTACTGGTATTCGTTTTGATTTTCTGAAAAAGTCTATAATCAGATTATGAGCAATTCGCATAACCCACTGAATAAACTTGCCTTCTTCCTGATAAGTGCCGGAACGTAGGGTGAATATTACTTTAATAAAGGTATCCTGAAAAATATCATCAGCAAGCTCCTTATCCTTAACAACTGTAAGAATATAAGAATAAACTTTATTCTTATGGCGATGAATAAGCAATTCAAGACTGGCTTGATTACCGGACAAATATCTGTTAATCAGTTCCTGATCGGAAACCAATTGATTGTTCATTGTTCCTCCCTTTTTTAAGTTATTTGTAAAGGGTAGATATTTACTCGATAATTTTCCTCCTATTATTTTTACAACCGAAGCTGTATAAATTGATAACTTAGTTTGCCTTTTTTTGAAGCAACAAATTTAAAACAAATATCAACAAAAACAAATTTTAGAAAAAAAATAAGCATAATTTTGAAAAAAATTAGAGCAGTGTTGTTTATGATTGAAAATGAGATTGATAATTACGATGCCAGAAAATATATTGTAATAAAAGGCGCCAGGGTTCATAATCTGAAAAACATTTCTCTGGCAATTCCACGTAATAAATTTATAGTTATAACGGGATTATCGGGTTCAGGCAAGTCATCCCTGGCCTTCGATACATTGTATGCCGACGGGCAGCGGAGGTATGTTGAAAGCCTCAGCTCCTATGCCCGGCAGTTTCTTGGGCGCATGCAAAAACCAGAGGTGGATTATATTAAAGGTATATCTCCAGCCATTGCTATCGAACAAAGGGTAAATACACGTAATCCCCGTTCAACGGTTGGCACCTCTACCGAAATCTATGAATATATCAAATTATTATTTGCGCGTATTGGCAAAACTTATTCTCCGGTTTCGGGAGATCTTGTTAAAAGAGATAGCGTTACAGATATAGTCGATTATCTTCTTGCTCAGGATGAGGATACGAATGTCTTAATTTTTTGCCCATTAATCCTAAAAACTCAAAGAACAATCCGTGAACAATTTACCGTTTTGATGCAGCAAGGCTATTCAAGATTAAAAATTGGAACGGAAATTATCAGGATAGCCGAAATGTTAAAAAAATTACCGGCGACTATAGATGATATTTATATCGTTATCGACCGGCTTTCCATTCATAAAGACGATGAAGATTTGTCCTCACGAATTACTGATTCTGTTCAAACTGCTTTTTTTGAAGGAAATGGAACTTGTTTTGTTGATGTTATTAACGGGGATGTAACCCAAAATAAAGTTTTTTCAAACCGTTTTGAGCGTGATGACATTGAATTTGAAGAACCTTCTGTTAATTTATTCAGTTTCAACAATCCTTATGGTGCCTGCCCAACATGCGAAGGGTTTGGAAGTGTCATAGGAATTGATGAAGATCTGGTGGTTCCCAATAAAAGTCTTTCTGTTTTTGAAGAAGCCATCGCCTGCTGGAGAGGCGAAAAAATGAGCGAATGGAAAGATAAATTGGTAATGACTGCTTATAAATTTGATTTTCCGGTTCACCGTCCTTTTTATCAGCTTACCCCCGAACAAAAAGAACTACTATGGACCGGTAACCAATATTTTGAAGGATTAAATGCCTTTTTTAAATACGTCGAAAGCCAGTATCATAAAATTCAATATCGTGTGATGATGGCACGCTATCGTGGCAAAACGGTCTGCCCCGATTGCAAAGGTTCGCGTCTGCGTAAAGATGCAAATTACGTAAAAATTGGTAGTAAATCAATCACTGATATCGTATTGATGCCTGTAAATAAAGCCTATGATTTTTTTAAAGAATTAGAATTAGCTCCTTTTGAACAAAAAGTTGCCAAACGATTACTCATAGAAATAACCAGCCGTCTGCAATACCTAAATGACGTAGGATTAAATTATTTAACGATGAATCGTTTATCGAATACGCTTTCGGGAGGCGAATCGCAACGAATTAATATTGCTACGTCGCTGGGAAGCAGTCTCGTTGGTTCCATGTATATACTCGACGAACCCAGCATTGGGCTTCATCCACGGGATACCCATCGTCTTATTCACGTTTTGAAACAATTAAGGGATATTGGAAATACGGTGATTGTTGTGGAACATGACGAAGAAATTATTAAAGCAGCCGATCAAATCATTGATATTGGTCCTTTGGCCGGCTATCAGGGCGGGGAAGTGGTGTTTCAGGGAACATATCAGGAAATGCTCACAGATGGAAAAAGCCTTACGGCACAATATCTTAATAAAATAATGCAAATTAGTCTACCGGAAACACGCCGGAAATGGAAAGACTTTATTGAAATCGTCGGTGCCCGGGAAAACAACCTGAAAAATATTACTGTAAAATTTCCGCTCAATACCCTGACTGTGGTTACCGGTGTCAGCGGCTCGGGAAAAACTTCATTGGTGAAAAATATTCTTTATCCGTCACTTAAAAAAATATTCGGTGGTTATGGTGATAAAACCGGGAAATTTGATCATCTCAATGGAGATATTAACCGGATTACCGGAATAGAATTGGTTGATCAAAATCCCATTGGACGCTCCACGCGTTCTAATCCTGCCACTTATGTTAAAGCTTACGACGATATTAGAACTTTATTTGCCGACCAGCCATTAGCAAAAATGAGAGGCTATAAACCCGGATATTTTTCATTCAATGTGGAAGGCGGGCGCTGCGAAGAATGCGAAGGCGAAGGTATGGTAAAGATTGAAATGCAGTTTATGGCAGATATTTATCTTACCTGCGACAGTTGTGGCGGTAAACGTTACCGCGATGAAGTGCTTGATATAAAATATAAAGGAAAAAACATCAGCGATATATTGAACATGACCATTACTGAAGCCATTGAATTCTTTGGCTCGGATAAGAAAAGAACAGCCGCAGAATCACATATACTTACTAAATTACAACCACTTGCCGATGTGGGATTAGGCTACCTGAAAATGGGTCAACCTTCAAGCACTTTATCCGGCGGAGAAGCTCAACGTATCAAACTGGCGTTTTTCCTTTCCAAAGGAAGCAACGACAACCCTACCCTGTTCATTTTTGACGAGCCCACCACCGGACTTCATTTTCACGATATCAACAAATTACTCGCGGCTTTCAATGCCTTGTTAAACAAAGGACATTCACTGATCGTCATTGAACATAATCCCGAAATTATTAAAAGCGGCGACTGGATAATTGACCTGGGACCCGAAGGCGGCGACCTTGGAGGTGAAATCGTTTTTGAAGGCACTCCCGAAAACCTGGTCAAATGCGCCACATCTTCTACTGGGTTTTTCCTTAAAGAAAAAGTTGTTCATTGATAAGAATATGAAGCGCTTATTATAATCTCCAACCCTCATTTTTTGTTTGCAATGCCTGTAAACTTATCTCAAGATCATATCATTTTTCCCGACATTGCAGAAGCCGATGATGATGGGTTGCTCGCTTTGGGTGGAAACTTAGAAATAAGCACTCTTCTTTCTGCATATAAAAAAGGAATTTTCCCCTGGTATTCCGATGAATATCCAATTATGTGGTGGTCGCCCGATCCACGGATGGTGCTTTTTCCTCAAAAATTTATTTTGTCGAAAAGCCTTAAGCATACCTTGGCTCAAAATACCTTTGAGGTGAAATTTGATAATGATTTTAAATCGGTCATAGAATATTGTTCCAGCGTTCGGCGAAAGGATCAGGATGATACCTGGATTACCTCCGAAATGGAAAAGGCATACCTTAATTTACATTATGCCGGGTTTGCCCATTCGGTGGAAACATACCGGGATGGCAAGCTGGCTGGTGGCTTATATGGTGTTTCGTTAGGAAAAGCTTTTTTTGGCGAATCCATGTTTTTCCTTCAACGCGATGCTTCAAAAGTTGCTTTATATCACCTTGTAAATCTGTTATTAAAATGGGATTTTCATTTTATTGATGCTCAGGTGGAAACAAAACATCTGAAAAGTTTGGGAGCTGAAATGATTCCGAGAACTGATTTTTTTATACATTTGGAAAAAGCTTTGCTGGAACCCACATTACAGGGAAATTGGAGCCAACTAATGAATCCAAAAACTGAAATACATCATGAATAAATCATCAGAAACATACATGAAAGAAGCCATCCGGCTATCAAAACAAAATATTAAAAATGGAACTGGAGGCCCTTTCGGAGCCGTTATTGTAAAGGATGGAAAAATAATTGCTTCGGGTACTAATTGTGTTACCTCGTCCAACGATCCCACGGCTCATGCTGAAGTGGTTGCTATACGAAATGCCTGTAAAACACTGAACACTTTTCAATTGGACGATTGTGAAATTTATTCAAGTTGCGAACCCTGTCCGATGTGTCTTGGTGCAATCTACTGGGCAAGACCAAAAAAAATCTATTTTGCCGCTTCGCGTATTGATGCCGCAGCTTCCGGATTTGACGATTCGCTTATTTATGACGAAATTTCACTTCCGATAGAACATCGCAAGATTAAATCGGAACAGCTTCTTCAGGAAGAAGCAAAATCGGTTTTTGATGATTGGGATAATCTGACAAATAAAATTGAATATTAGCTAAGAAAAGTTGAAAAATCAAAAAAAAGCTTACCTATTTGCCCTAACCGCTGTCGCTTTTTGGTCAACCATGGGTACAGCTTTTAAATTAACCTTAAATTATGTTGGCTACCTTCAGTTGCTCCTATACGCCGCACTGATTTCTGTTTGTTTGCTTTTCGTAATATTGCTTATCCAACATAAATTCTACATCCTTCGGAAAATCAGTCGCAAGGACATATTGCTTTCGGCAGGTATGGGTTTTTTGAATCCCTTCCTTTATTATGTGGTGCTTCTTAAAGCTTATTCCATTCTTCTGGCTCAGGAGGCCGTTGTTTTAAATTATGTCTGGCCTATTATGCTGGTTTTATTGTCAATTCCTATTTTGAAACAAAAAATCGGCTGGCAAAGCATACTCGCTATTATCGTAAGTTTTTCAGGAACAGTAATCATAACCTTTCATGGAAATTTTAGCGAGTTTACCCTGAGCAATCCTTTAGGTATTGTTCTTGCTTTGTGCAGCACCATCATCTGGGCTTTGTTTTGGCTACTAAATGTTAAAGACAAAAGAGAAGAAGTATCGAAGTTATTCCTGAACTTTGCTTTTGGTTTTTTTTACATTCTCCTTTTCTCAGCTTTTTATTCCGATATTTTTATAAAAAGCTGGCAGGGATTGCTGGGGGCATGCTATGTGGGTTTTTTCGAAATGGGTATAACTTACATCATCTGGCTCATGGCGTTAAAACTTTCAGCAACAACGGCAAAAGTTACCAACCTGATTTATCTCTCACCTTTTACATCGCTTATTTTTATTCATTTTATCGTAGGCGAAAAAATACTGATTTCTACGATTACCGGACTTGTTTTAATCATAGCCGGTATCGTATGGCAACAATTAATCACAACTACAAATACTTTGAAAGAGTAGAAAGCAGTTCGCCTGTGCGAATTGGTTTTGAGAGATAATCATCGCAACCGGCTTCAAAACTTAATTCGCGTTCTCCGAGCATTGCATAAGCAGTTTGTGATATAATTGGCAATTCTTTTCTAAAACATTTAATTTTGCGCATAGCCTCATATCCATTCATTACAGGCATTTGGATATCCATCAGAACCAAGTCTATGGTCGGATTATTTTTACAAACTTCCACGGCTTCTGCCCCATCCTTCGCCCAAATCAATTTACAGCCTGTTTTTCGTAACACGGCTTCCAAAAATTGAAAATTCGATTCAACATCTTCGGCTATCAATATCAGTTTATCGTGCCATTCATAAATAGTCTTATTAATCTTATTAACTACCACTGCCTCTTTCACCTCTTTATTTACTGGTTTATACGGAATTGTAAAATAAAATGTAGAACCATTTTCGGGCGACGAATCAACCCATATTTCTCCACCCAAAAGATTTATTAAATTCTTTGAAATGGTAAGTCCCAAGCCGGTACCTCCAAATTTCCGGGTAAAAGAATCGTCGGCCTGGCGAAAACGGTCGAAAATTAATGACTGACATTCCAAAGGAATACCAATACCGGTATCTTTTACAAAAAATTCCATAAAATTGTCATCCTTAATCCTGTATCCAAAACGCACCGATCCTTTTTTTGTAAATTTCAGCGCATTTCCAACTAAATTGGATATCACTTGTCGTAAACGCAAAGGATCCGTAATAATTGCAAAATTATTATCGGTATTTGGCTTTCGCGTTATTATTTCTACTTCCTGATTTTGTCTTTTATTTTGAAAAGACTCCGATAGTTGATCTATTAACTGGTTGATTTCACATTGAGATTCGGAAAGAGGCATTTCTCCCGTTTCAATTTTGGCTATATCAATTATATCGTTGATCAGGTTCAATAAAATATTGCCGTTATCGTTAATTAAGCTGATATACTCAAACTTTTCTTCGGATGAAAGCCCATTATCGGTCAATAACGACGAAAAACCGATAATTGCATTCATGGGAGTACGAATTTCATGCGACATATTTGAGAGAAAAGCCGTTTTTAATTTATCCGATTCTTCGGCTTTAAGCTTGGCTTTAAGTAACGAATGCTCGCTTTCTTTTAATTTGGTAATATCAACCAAAATACATCTTAATCCCTTAATTTGATTATCAACTTTTACCAGTTCGGCATAAATCATAGCCGGGAATTGTTTTCCATCCTTGGTTACAACGACATATTCATGATCCGATCCCGATTCTTTTTCATTAAACCGTTCCTGAATTTCCTTTATTGCCCTTTGTTTAAAATCAGGGTGCATATACTCAATAATATCTATTCCCTGATCCAAATCCTGCTGGGTTATTCCAAATTTTTCGAATCCTTTTTTATTCAAATACGTTAAACGGTTTTCCGTATTCAGTTCAAAAACGACTTCCGGTAAAAAATCGGCCAATTCGCGGTATTTCTTTTCACTTTCCCTTAAGGCATCATTCGACTGTTTTCTTTCAATAGAAATAGCCACCTGGTTCGATACAAACTGCAACATCTCCAGATCGTCATTGGTATAGGCATGAGGATCGGTATAGCTTTGTACTACAAGAGCGCCAATAATGTTATCTTTCGATTTTAAAGGAACGCCCAGCCATATTTCACTTGGAGAACCTACATTTTCGATTTCACCTTTTGCAATTAATTCATCCAACAATTTTTCATCCACAAGTAATGGCTTGTCATGCTTTATTACATAACCTGTTAATGTCTTACGTGTTGGAAATTCTTTAAATTTATCTTTCTCATCTACAAAAAAAGGTAATGAAAGTGTATCGTTTTTTTGGTTATAAAGCGCTATAAAAAAATTTTCGGTATCAATAATCGTCCCTAATTCTTTTCTGATTTCGAAGAACAGTTCGTCCAGATCCTGAGCCGTATTAACGGCATTGGCAATATTATACAATACATTTTGTACCTTTTCGGTACGATGGCGAGTTCTATCCTGATTGATTTTATACAAAATTGACCTGATGGCTATAGGAATGCGCATAAAATGATTCTCCGATTTGATGATGTAGTCATCCAGCCCCACTTTCATCGCTTCAACGGCAACTTCTTCACCCCCAGAACCCGTAAACATGATAATTGGCAAAAAAGGAAACTTTTGTTTAATTCTCCTTATAATTTCGAGGCCGGTTGCCCACCGGAGTTGATAATCGGTAATAACAATATTGTAATTATCATTAATCATCGCTTGTAAAAACTCGGCTTCGGTTGAAACCTGATCAACATCCACATCAAATTCTTTTTTCAACTCCTTTATCGTTAAAAAACGATCGTCGGGATTATCATCAATTAACAAAATTTTTAGCAATTCTTGCATAATTTTTATGTTGGCTTCTTTGAATATGGTATCCTTAAAAATTGTTTTGCTTATCGATACAAAATTCCAATAAAATTTAATAAAAAAAAATTTTATTTTATTTTCCATTATTCAACTAAAAATCAATTTTGAACATGTCGAAATATCTTTCAATTAATCCTTTTAATCCTACCGAAAACATTTCTATTTTACTTTTCATCTTTCTCAAAACATTATATTTCCAAACGATGGTTCCGGATAGTATAATTATTTTTTAAAAAACAGTAAGACAATGCCTATAAAAATGCCTCTGGTCTTGGAAAAAGAATGTTTGGTTTTGGAAAAGCAACGTTTGTTTTAAAAAAAGGACGCTTAGTTTTGAAAAAGTAACATTTGTTTTAAAAAAAGTAATGTCTGTTTTGAAAAAAAGGACATCTGATTTTGAAAAAGGAATATCAGATTTATAAAAATGACGTTTAGTTTTAAAAAAGTAACGTCTATTTTGAAAAACAAACGTCTGTTTTGAAAAAAGTAACGTTTAATTTTAAAAAAGAACGTCTGTTTTTTAAAAAGTAATGTATGTTTTTAGAAAAGTGACGTTTAGTTTTAGAAAAGTGACGTCTAATTTGGGAAAAAACGTCAGGTTTAAAAAAAGTAACGTCTGGTCTAAGAAAAGTAACTTCTGATTTTAAAAAAGAACGTCTGGTTTGGAAAAGGTAACATCATTTTTTCAAAAGCGACCTTCGTTTTAATTGGGTATTCGTAAAATTCAAAACATCGTATGCTATTTTACCCTCCGGTTTTAAGTAATAGAAACTATAAATTGTCGTATAATTAAATTTGAAAACCTTAAAAATAGAACACGGATTTTTGCTGAAAATAGCGGATTAAAAACGGATTTTAATTCCGACAAGCCGGAATGATTTTCAGACATATCCGTTCTAATTATTCATGCTTGCATGAATAAATTCAGCGTTAAATCTGTTTGTATTATAATCAGTGTTTATCTGTTTTTTTCCGTGGAATCCGCGTCCTATTCTTTTTTGATATATAACATTCTTCTTGTCCAATTACTTATATTCCTTTTCGTGTTGAAATTCATTATTACTTATCTTTGCAGCAATGAAAAAAAAGATAGCATTCAGCACGTTCGGCTGTAAGTTAAATTTTGCCGAAACATCCGAGATTTCGAGAAACATTCAGAAAAACAATTTTGAGCTTGTCGATTACAAAGAATTTGCCGATGTTTATGTGATAAACACCTGCACCGTAACAGCAAATGCGGATAAAAAATGTAAAACAGCCATCAAGCAGGCGCTACATCGGAATCCCAACGCAAAAATTGCAGTAATGGGCTGTTTATCTCAGCTCAAAGCCTCGGAAATCTCCAAAATAGATGGCGTTGATCTTGTTTTTGGAAATACCGATAAATTTCTGCTGCCCGATTTCCTTGAAAATCTGAATAAGAACGAACATGCGGAAATTTATAACCACGATATTCTGAAAGAGGAGCGGTTTATTCCATCCTATTCCATTACCAGCCGTACCCGTTCATTTTTTAAGATTCAGGACGGTTGCGATTATTTCTGCACCTATTGTGCCATCCCTTTTGCACGGGGAAGGAGCCGGAGCGATACGGTAGCCAATACTATAAAAACGGCCAACGAAATCGGGCAAACTAAAATCAAAGAAGTTGTCCTTACAGGCATAAACATTGGCGACTTTGGAAAACATCACAACGAAAATTTCTATCAGTTAATCACTCAACTCGAAAAGGTAGAAGGCATCGAACGTTACCGGATCTCATCCATTGAACCCGATTTATTAACCGACGAAATCATCGCGTTTGTTCACGATTCCGTTAAGTTTATGCCCCATTTTCATATTCCCCTTCAGTCAGGCAACAATCGTATCCTGAAACTGATGCATAGGAAGTATACCCGGGAATTGTTTGCAGAAAGAGTGATGAAAATAAAGGATCTTATGCCCGACTGCTGCGTGGCTTGCGATGTGATTGTTGGCTTTCCGAGCGAAACGGATGAAGAATTTAACGACACCCTGCAATTTCTCGGGCAACTCGACATTTCGTACATCCATGTTTTCACGTATTCTCCCCGGCCAAATACCCTTTCGTTAAAAATTGATGAAAAGGTTTCTGAGAAAGAAAAGAAAAGCAGGAGCCAGCTTCTGCACCGGTTGTCGGAAGAAAAAAAGTTAACGTTTTATAGATCCAACATCGGTAAAACGGTAAAAGTATTATGGGAAAGCGATGTTCAAAATGGTTTTATGTTTGGGTTCACCGATAATTATATCCGGGTAAAAACGTCATACGATCCGTCATTGGTAAATGAAATTAAAACTATACATTTGGAAAATATGGATTCTGATGGAATTTTTTTAGTATAATTTCAAATTTTATGTATTTTTGATTTTTGAAAGCCAAAATTTGACTTGATGTACCCCAAGCTAAGCGATATTATCAATAAACTTATCGGAAGCGATTTTGATTTGCCCATCCAAACCTTTGGGTTCTTTTTGGTATTAGCTTTTCTCGCCGCCTGGATATTCCTCAGGATGGAGCTAATTAATAAGGAAAATGCAGGACTACTTCCGGTTTATAAAAAAAAAATAAAGCAGGGCGATCCCCCGGATTTTTTCGACATCATTGTATCTTTTATTTTTAGTGTTTTCATCGGTTATAAATTATTTGGCCTGTTTTTAAAATACGGTGAATTTTGGGAACATCCCTTCGATTATATTTTTAATGGAAACGGACATTTAAGCGGAGCCATCATTTTTGGGGCAATTTCCTTGGGAATTAATATTTCCGCATTATTACGTGGCATGAAAAAGCCTTTTGTATACGTTCAGACACATCCTTTCCAGATGGCATTACCGGTTATTTATGCCGCATTTATTTTTGGTTTGCTTGGCGCAAAAAGCGCTTATATACTATTACACCTGAAGGAATTTAAGGCATTTCCCTTTCAGATGATTTTATCGTTTGATATGATATTTTGGGGTGGTTTGATTTTGGCTACCCTTGTTATTATAGGAATGGTAATAAAAAGTAAAGTTAACTGGAGGCATTTTTCGGACTCATCTGTTTTAGCCCTTTCGATAGGTTTAGCATTCGGGAATCTCGGATGCTATTTATCGGGCGATGCCGGACTGATGAGTTCCACTCCCGGAATTTATTCTGAATCGTTGTACAAAAGCGCCTTCTTTTTTATCATTTTTTCCATTTTCACGGCTTTACGAAAAAACTTTACCATTCCCGGTTTATTGTTTTCCACCTTTCTGATCATAGCTGGCTTAGGAAATTATATTATCGAAACTACCGGAAATTTATCGCACAGACCTTTCATTACCGATTTTCCTTCGGCCATTTACCTGCCACTTTTTCTCTTTCTTACCGGATTATTTTTATTCGCTTACTTTCTAATCAATTATTTTTTAATCAAGAAAAAAAATACCGGAAATTAATTCTATCCCGATCAAGAACAATTTTCCATACTAAGACGTTTATTTTTTACTAATTTATAAATACTCATATTTTGGAATTGAATTTAGAACAATTATGCCATCAGGTTCGGGATTTATCCGTTGAAACGGGTGAATTTTTAGCCGCTCATCTTAACAAAATTTCGTCGGAAGATATCGAAAAGAAAGGCCGGCACGATTTGGTAACCTTTGTAGACAAAACTTCTGAGAAAAAATTAGTGGAAGGTCTATCGAAGATGTTGCCGGAAGCTGGTTTTTTGGCTGAAGAGAATTCCGTTACAACCCGTGGCGAGCATTATAACTGGATAGTAGATCCGTTGGACGGCACCACCAATTACGTACACGGAGTTCCTCTTTTTTCCATTAGCATTGCGTTGATGAAAGAAAATTCGGTGATTTTGGGTGTGGTTTATGAAGTAAATCTAAAAGAATGTTTTTATGCCTGGAAAGGTAGTCCGGCATTTTGCAACGATAAGCCCATTGCCGTCACCCAGCAATCATCGCTCGACAATTCACTGCTGGCTACCGGTTTTCCGTATACCGATTTTAGCCGGATGGATCAATACATGGATTTACTGAAATACCTGATGCAAAACACCCAGGGCGTCCGTCGTCTGGGTTCTGCTGCAGTAGATTTGATTTATGTTGCCTGTGGACGGTTTGATATTTTTTATGAATACGGACTAAAACCATGGGATGTTGCAGCCGGAGCCTTTATTGTTCAACAAGCTGGTGGCAAAGTAAGCGATTTCAAGGGAGGCAATGATTATGTTTTCGGTAAGGAAATTATTGCATCCAACAAATTGCTTTACAACAATTTTATTGAAATTTTGGCTAACTATATCCATTAGTCTTCCAAAATTCCGTTCTTCAATTTTTCGTATTTTTGCCGTTCAAAAAAGCACAATATCTATGACTGAAAATAAGTTGATAAAACCTGATTATATCTTTGAAACTTCGTGGGAAATATGCAATATGGTCGGTGGAATCTATACCGTTGTTTCAACCAAAGCCAATCTTTTAGTAAAAGAATATAAGGATAACTTTATCCTGATCGGCCCGGATGTCTGGATGGAAACCCGGAAAAACCCTGATTTTATCGAAGACAAATATCTTTACAAATCCTGGCGCGAAAAAGCCGAAAGCGAAGGATTAAAAATCCGTATCGGACGTTGGAATATTGCCGGCGAGCCTCTCGTTATCCTGGTTGATTTTACCCCGTATTTTCAAAATAAAGATACCATCTTTACCGAATTCTGGAAAACCTATAAACTTGATTCTCTTTCCGGACAATGGGATTATACCGAACCTGCGCTTTTTGGCTATGCCGCCGCCAAAACCATCGAAAGTTTTTATAATTTCAATTTATCGGCACAGGATAAGATTGTTGCCCAATTTCATGAATGGATGACGGGTACGGGATTATTATATCTCAAAGAAAAGGTTCCGCAAATTGGTTGTATTTTCACCACTCATGCCACCGTTCTTGGTCGTTGCATTGCCGGAAACAACCTGCCATTGTACAATAATCTGACTCAGTATAACAGTGATACAATGGCTGCAAACTTTGGTGTGAAATCAAAATATTCACTCGAAAGACTATCGGCACGCGAAAGCGATGCCTTTACCACCGTAAGCGAAATAACAGCGCTGGAATGCAGTTATTTTTTCGATAAGAAAGTTGATATCATTACGCCCAACGGATTTGACGACTCTTTTGTGCCGGATAATGATTCTTTTGGTAGTATTCGCAAAATTGCAAGAGATAAATTAATCAATGTAGCAGAAGCTTTACTTAACCAGCAAATTCCCGGAAATTCAATATTAATGGTAAATAGCGGGAGGTACGAATTTAAAAATAAAGGTATTGACCTGTTTATTGATTCGCTGGCAAAATTGGAAGAAAACGACCAATTCGAACAAAATGTGGTTGCATTCATTATGGTACCGGCCAATCAATCGGGAGCACGAAAAGAAGTCATCGACCGCATGAATCATCCCGATTTTTCTAATCCCATCACCGGAGAATATCTGACACATGGTTTGCACGACGCCGAATTTGATCCTATTTTAAAGCGAATCAAAAAGAATAACATCTTCAATAAACCTGATCAAAAAGTTAAAATCATTTTTGTCCCCTCCTATCTGAATGGCGACGACGGTATTTTCAATCTCGATTATTATAATTTGTTGCCAGGATTTGATATATCCGTTTTCCCATCGTATTACGAACCCTGGGGCTATACGCCTCTTGAAAGTTTGGCATTTCACATTCCAACCATTACAACATCTTTGGCTGGGTTTGGGAGATGGGTGAAAAACAATTTCCCGGATGTCGAAAAAGGCGTTTACGTGGTCGAACGTACCGATGATAACGATGAAGAAGTTGTCAATAAAATTGCTTTTTGTTTAAAAAATTTTATTGATAAAACCGACGACGAAAAATTGGAATGTCATCGATGGGCTTATAAAATTTCCAGGGTAGCCTTATGGAAAAATTTAATAAATCATTATTTCGATGCATTTTCCCTTGCATTACAGAAAGTAGAACAAAGGCATGATCTATTTAAGGATAAAACGCCTTACGATCATTTTATTCCGTTGCGTAAAATCAAATATGGAAAACCGGAATGGAAAAAGGTATTTATTAGTTCCGTCCTGCCGCCCAAAATTTCTTCCCTGCAAAAGCTTGCCCGTAATCTTTGGTGGTCGTGGAATACCGAAGCCATAGAATTATTTTCGATGATTGATTCGGAACTTTGGACAAAATTTGGCCACAACCCTATCGCTATGCTCGAATCGCTCAACTATAAACAATTAAGGCACCTTGAGCGAAACGAAAAATTTGTCCAGAAGCTGGAATACGTAACCCAAAAATTCGATGCATACATGTCCGTCGAAAAGCCCAAAGACATGATTGCCTATTTCAGTATGGAATACGGCTTGCACGATTCATTAAAAATATATTCCGGCGGATTAGGTGTTCTGGCAGGAGATTATCTGAAAGAAGCCAGCGATTCCAACGAAAATATTGTTGGAATAGGATTAATGTACCGCTATGGTTATTTTACCCAGGCATTATCTATTTTTGGCGATCAGTTGGTGAATTATGAACCTCAAAAATTCAGCTTTTTACCTCTTGCACCGGTACGTAATGCTCAGGGAAAATGGATAACGATAAGCGTTGCCCTTCCCGGGCGAACAGTTTTTGCCAAAGTCTGGCGGGTGGATGTTGGCCGGATTCCTCTCTATTTGCTTGATACAGATATTGACGAAAATTCGGAAAGCGACCGCACCATAACCCATAATCTTTACGGCGGCGACTGGGAAAACCGTCTAAAACAGGAATTGTTGCTTGGCGTAGGCGGCATTCGGATGCTCGATGCCATGGGTATAGCCCCTACAATTTACCATTGCAACGAAGGACACGCTGCTTTTACAACCATTGAACGCATACGCAAGTATGTTGAAGATTCTAAATTTTCGTTCAATCAAGCCATTGAAATTATCCGTTCCTCATCGCTGTTTACTACGCATACACCTGTTCCGGCAGGTCATGATTCTTTTTCGGAAGATTTGCTCCGCATGTATATTCCACATTATGCAAATCGTCTGAATATTACCTGGGAAGAATTCATGAATCTGGGACGCATGCACGAAAATGATCCCAATGAAAAATTTTCGATGAGTGTTTTAGCCGCCAAACTAAGCCAGGAAATAAACGGAGTTAGCCGTATCCACGGCAGAGTTACCCGCGAAATGTTCGCTGACCTTTATGAAGGGTTTTTCCCCGAAGAACTGCACATCGGATATGTTACCAACGGAGTCCATTATCCCACATGGACTGCTCCTGAATGGCAGAAATTGTACAACGAACATTTAAGTCCAGATTTTGAATCTGTTCAATCGAACAAGGAACTCTGGTCCAAAATTCAAAATGTGCCGGATAAAACGATATGGGATATTCGCTTAAAACTAAAAAAGGACTTGATTAATCATATCAAAACAAGGTTAAACGATGATATGACCCGCCGGCAGGATAGTCCGCAGATGATTTTCAGAACCCTTGAATCCATTGATGAAAAAGCTCTCACGGTTGGTTTTGCCCGCCGTTTTGCTACCTACAAACGGGCACATCTGCTTTTTACCAATCTCGAAAGGCTATCGCTCCTGGTCAATCATCCCAAACACCCGGTTCATTTTATTTTTGCCGGAAAAGCACATCCCAGCGATAAAGCCGGAGAAGAATTCATCAAAAAAATCATAGAAATTTCAAAACGTCCTGAATTTTTAGGAAAAATAACTTTTATCGAAAATTATGAGATGGATCTTGCCAAAAAACTGGTTCAGGGCGTTGATATATGGTTAAATACGCCAACCCGTCCATTGGAAGCTTCGGGAACAAGTGGAGAAAAGGCTGTAATGAACGGAGTTTTGAATTTCAGTGTGCTCGACGGCTGGTGGGCCGAAGGTTATGTCCACGAAGCCGGATGGATGCTCAAAGAAGCCCGAACATACACAAACCAGAATTTCCAGGATGAACTGGATGCCGAAACACTTTATAATACTTTTGAAGAAGATATTGTTCCTCTTTTCTACCGGCACGATCCCGAAGGCTTGCCCCACGATTGGATCAAATACATCAAAAACTCTATCGCTAAGATTGCGCCTCATTTTACCATGAAACGCATGCTGACCGATTATCAGGAAAAATATTATTCCAAGCTCATTCTTCGTTCTAAAATGATGACTTATAACGATTGTGAAGTGGCGCGTCGCCTGGCTACCTGGAAACGAAAGATACTGCGAAGCTGGGATAGCATCGAAGTTGTTTCCATGATTCTTCCTCATTCAACAATTAAACCTTTAGTCCTCGGCGAAAGTTATAAAGCGGAGATTATTTTAGATTTGAATGAACTTTCGGCTACCGATATTGGTGTTGAAGTTATTTTAGGTCAAAAAGAAAATGATGAAGTGAAAGAAATCGTTTACAAAGAAGAAATGAAAATTACCAAAACAGCTAAAAACCAGGTAAGTTTCCGGTGTGAGATTCCCGCCGTCCGTTCGGGAGTATTCGATTATGCTTTCAGGGTATTTCCTAAAAATCCCCTTCTGCCCCATCGCCAGGATTTTAATCTGGTCAAATGGATTTAAGCTGATTTACATCTATTAAAGCTGATTGCTCATTGGGGTAATCAGCTTTTTTTATCAGCTAAAAACTGCTCAAATCCCGGAGCATACTTGGTGGGAATAAGTTCAATAAGCTCATATTCGGCAAGCTGGTTTTTATAAAAGGGATCTTCCGAAATCATTTTTTCAACTTCTTCGCGACTTGTGGATTTCGAGATAATCACACCTCCGGTTCTTGGCTGTTTCCGTCCCGAGCAAATGAGTAAACCGAGCGAATAATATTTGTCAAGAAATTTACTATGGTTGGCAAGCTCTTTTTCAATCGCTTCGATGGATTGTGTGTACGTTAAATTGATAATAAACATAACCGTGGGATTTATAAATATTTACATTCTTAAATTAACAAATTATTTACAAAATTTATTTTAATTGCGTTTACTTGGGCGCAGTCTTCAGAAGATAAATACTGAGCAAACCAAATACAATGTTGGGTAGCCACGCAGCAATAACCGGTGGCAAATTGCCGAAAGAGGCAAATACCGAAGAAATCTGCATAAACAAAATAAAGGCAAAACTTATCGTAATTCCCAAACCCAGATGCAAGCCAATTCCGCCTCTGACTTTACGGCTTGAAAGAGAAACGCCTATTAATGTAAGAATGATGGTGGCAAACGGAAAAGCGATCCGTTTATGTTGCTCCAACTGAAACTTCCGAACATTCATCGAACCACGCATTTTTTCGCGATGGATAAACTCACGAAGCTGACCGTAAGTCATTGTTTTTAAATTATCCAGATTGATCGTAAAATCGGATGGCTGAAGAGGTAAAACGGTATCTATCTTTTGTCTGAAAGCCAGCTTTTCATTTAATCCGTCAAAAGTGCGCAAATTGCAATTTTCAATCTGCCATTTCTTACCAATACTATCCCACCGCATATAATCGGCATTCAATTTAAAATACAGTCCCTTTTCGTTAATTTTTTCCATCGAAAAACGATAGCCCATATTATTCACCGTGTTATAACTTTCAACATAAGCATACGTTACCGAATCGAGCTGCATATGGATATTTACATCCTTATTCCGGATCACGTCCTTGATGTATTTTTTTTCGAAAGCAAGCATGGTTTTACTGGTATGCGGAATAACAAAATTGGTAAGCGTAAACGACATCAACGCCAAAAAAGTAGCCGCAATAAGATAAGGCCTTAACATACGGTTGAAACTGATTCCGCTATTTAAAATGGCAATAATTTCCGTATTTCCGGCCATCTTGGAAGTAAAAAAGATGACGGCAATAAAGGTGAACAGCGCACTAAACATATTGATGAAGTACGGGATAAAGTTCAGGTAATACGAGAAAATAATTTCCTTGAGCGGAGCCTGTTTTTCATAAAAATCATCAATTTTTTCTGAAATATCAAATATAATGATAATCATTGCCAAAAGAGCAATGGCATAGAAAAAAGTCCCGAGGAATTTTTTGATTATGTAAATATCAATTTTCTTCATTCGTAATTCAATAACGGAAATTTTACAATCTTGTTGCCAGTTTTTTTACCATTGAGCTTTTCCATTCCGAAAAAACACCATTCCGGATGTTATTTCTGGCTTCATTCATCAGCCAAAGATAAAAGGCAAGGTTATGAGTACTTGCGATCATAGGGCCATTCATCTCTCCGGCTACAAATAAATGACGCAGATACGCTTTGGAATATTGAGTATCCACAAAAGAATTACCCTCAGCTTCAATAGGAGAAAAATCATCTTTCCATTTTTCATTTTTGATATTAATGATACCGTTGCGGGTAAAAATCATACCGTTGCGTCCGTTACGGGTAGGCATCACACAATCAAACATGTCTATTCCCAAAGCAATGCATTCGAGCATATTCACCGGAGTACCTACTCCCATTAAATATCTTGGTTTATCTTTCGGAAGAATATTACAAACCAGTTGGGTTATCTCATACATCTTTTCGATGGGCTCGCCTACCGACAAACCGCCTATGGCATTACCTTCGGCATTCAAAGCGGAAATTTCCTCCGCCGATTTTATACGCAAATCGGGATACACGCTGCCCTGAACTATCGGAAACAATGCCTGATGGTATCCATATTTCGGTTCTGTAGCCTTGTATTGTTTCATACACCGTAAAAGCCACTGATGCGTTGTCTTCAGCGAATCGCTTGCATAATTCTTATCGCAGGGATAAGGCGTACATTCATCAAAAGCCATCATAATATCGGCGCCAATAGAACGCTGAATATCTATTACCCTTTCGGGCGAAAACATATGCCGCGAACCATCAATATGCGATTGAAAAGTTACGCCCTCTTGTTCCAGTTTGCGCCGGTGAGCTAATGAATACACCTGGTATCCACCACTATCAGTCAAAATAGGTTTATTCCATCCATTAAAACGATGCAATCCGCCGGCACGTTCAAGAATATCGGTACCCGGACGCAAATATAAATGATAGGTATTCCCCAGTATGATCTGAGCCTTGGTATCTTCCAATAAATCCTTAAAGTGCATTGCTTTTACGGCTCCCAATGTGCCAACAGGCATAAAAATAGGAGTTTCAATAACACCATGATCGGTAGTAATAACGCCTGTGCGGGCAGACGAAGCATTATCAGTATTTTGGACTTGAAATCTGAGCATTTAAAAATTTTGCCAAAGATAGTGGTTATTCGTTTAGAATAAATAAATTTGTAGATTCAATACCGTATATGCTATGATGCTCGAACCCTTTGAAACTAACCAGCTTTTGTATATTCTGTTTTTTGCTTTTCTTGCTGTTACCTTCATCCAATTACTTTATTTCTGGGGAATTTTCAGCAGGCTTGCCTTTTACCGGGAAAAAGCAAAAAACCCGGTAAAGCAACCGGTTTCGGTTGTCATTTGCGCTAAAAATGAATATTCTAATCTTGAAAAAAATCTGCCGCTTATCCTCGAGCAGGACTATCCCGATTTTGACGTTGTGGTTGTGAACGACTGTTCCGATGATGACACCAATTACCTCCTCCAGGATTTTGCCGAGAAATATAAAAACCTCAGTATTGTTAATATAACCCAAAATTTAAACTTTTTTTACGGTAAAAAATTCCCGCTTTCCATCGGTATAAAATCTGCAAAACACGATTTGCTTATCCTCACCGATGCCGACTGCAAACCCCAAAGCACCCAATGGCTAAATAAAATTCAGGAAAATTATACCGAAAAAACAGCCATTGTTTTAGGCTATGGAGCTTACCAGCCACAGCCCACACTGTTAAACACCATCATTCGCTACGACACCCTCCAGATTGCCATGCAATATCTTTCGTATGCCATCATGGGACAGGCTTATATGGGCGTCGGGAGAAATCTTTCGTACCGCAAATCGTTGTTCTATAAAAACAAAGGCTTTTCCTCCCATTACAAAATACAATCGGGCGATGACGATTTATTTATCAATAGCGTAGCAACGGCAACAAATACACGAATAGAAATTTCGCCCGAAAGCTATACCCTGTCCGATGCCAAAACAACTTTCTCGAACTGGGTTATCCAAAAAAAACGTCATCTTTCTACCGGAAGGTATTACAAATTTAAACATACCTTCCTGCTTGGTCTTTTCTCCCTGAGCCGGTTTTTATTCTATTCCCTTTTTATTTTACTGATCTGCTATTTATACAATTGGATCATTGTTCTGAGTGTTTTCGGTTTACGCCTGATTACCCAGCTTTTCATAACCAAGCGCTGCATGATTAAACTTCATGAACGGAAATTCTTACTTCTTACCCCATTTTTAGAAATTGTTTTAATACTTTTTAATTTCTTTGTAGGACTATCAAGTTTTTTTATCAAGCAAAATAAATGGAAGTAAAGCGGAGCTTAAGCGATAAAGCCATACGCGACAATAAAATTATTCAGGATGCCTTGGAAACCGGGAATCCAAAAGCTTATGCCAGGCTATTAAAATATTATTGGAATCCGGTATACTTTATGATATTTAAAATGACCGGAAATGAGTCCGATGCCGATGATTTAACCATAGAAGCATTTACCAAAGCCTTCAAAAACCTTCATCAGTTCACTTTCGACTTTGCTTTCAGCACCTGGCTATACAAAATAGCCATCAATCATTCCATTGATCATTTCAGGAAAAAAAATCAGAATAATTTTTCCTCGGATACTAATACCGGTCATAAAAATCTAAATTCAATACCCGAAGATATCCCTTCGCAAAATCCCGATCCGGAAGAAATACTGATTAACAAGCAAAAAATAGATCTCATACGGGAAGTGGTTGAACGGCTCAAGCCCCATTACCGGACGCTAATCGAGCTGCGGTATTTCAACGAACTTTCCTACGATGAAATCTCCAAGCAGATGCAGTTGCCCCTGGGCACGGTCAAAGTTCAGTTGTTCAGGGCAAGGGAATTACTTTACAACATTTTAAAAACCTCACAGGAAAAATTATGAACAACAATGCCCTGGTTAACTCATTTTTTGCACGATATGCGGATTCAGCTGTATCGCCCTCCCTGTTTTTTGCACCGGGAAGGGTCAATTTAATTGGCGAGCACACCGACTACAACGGCGGGTATGTTCTACCCTGCGCATTAACATTTGGCACTTACCTTGCCATCCGGCGCACCAACGATTCGCTGGTGAAATTTTCGACAACCAATTTCGACTTTTCGGTTAGCATACCCTTGCATGCACTTTCAACCAAGATTGACGGGCAATGGGTCAATTATCCCTTGGGCGTAATAAACCAGTTTTTAAAACGGGGATTGGAAATCGGAGGCATGGAATTATTGTTTTCGGGCAACATTCCCAATGGCGCCGGACTATCTTCGTCGGCTTCCATTGGACTTGTAACAGCAGTGGCTATAAACGATTTGTTTCAGTTTAATCTGGATAAATGGGAATTGGTAAAGCTTTCGCAAAAAGCCGAAAATGAATTTGTAGGAATGAACTGCGGCATCATGGATCAGTTTGCTTCGGCCATGGGAAAAAAGGACAATGCCCTGTTCCTTGATTGCAATAGCCTGACTTACGAATACGCTCCTTTTGTCCTTACCGGTTATGAGCTGATTATTACCAATTCCAATAAAAAAAGAGGTCTCGTCGATTCAAAATACAACGAACGACGCCAGCAGTGCGAAAAAGCGGTGGAATGCATCAACAAGGTTCAATCGTTGGCAAACCTTGGCTCAATTACGTTATCCGGGTTTCAAAAGGTACAAGACGTCATCGTTGACCAAACGGTACGAAAACGGGCATTGCATGTGGTTTCGGAGGATCAGCGTGTGGTTGAAGCGGTGGAAGCGCTAAGAAACAACGATCTGTTGGCTTTCGGACAATTGATGAACCAGTCGCACGTCTCCATGCGCGAAAACTTTGAGATTACCTGCTTCGAAATTGATACCCTGATAGAGGAAGCGCAAAAGCTAAAAGGAGTTATCGGAAGCCGGATGACGGGTGGCGGTTTTGGAGGATGCATTATCAGCTTAGTGGAAACGGATGAAACCGCTGCGTTTTGTGAACGATTAAGCGAAACCTACCTCCAAAAAACCGGTTTAACCGCCGACCACTATATAGCCCAAATAGGCGACGGAGCGAAACGAATCAGCTAATTTGAGATTGTAGATTGCAGATTTAAGATTTTAGAAGACATTCCATGTTTATTTCCGGTATTTCAAAAGAATATCCACTTTTGCAAAAAACGATACGGACTGTTTACATCGTTTAAAACATGTAATGTCTATGCCCTTCGCATGACAAATTACGGAAAGATTTGAGATTGCAGTTTATCCCCTACGGGGAACCTATTCATTGTAATTTTCATCTTTCTACAATACGTTAACCACTACGTAATATTTATCTTGGGTTTCGCTTGTTTGATATTGTTTCATTTTAATTTCCCATACAAATTCAGGCTTGCCAAAATGTATACGTTTCTAATCTTTGCCCGTAGGGCATAAGGTATTGTAGCCATATAATTCAAACCAAATATGATTACCCCGTAGGGGTTAAACATCCTCAAAAAAATCGAACAAAAAACGCTCATCATATTCTATTTCAAATTTTTTAAGGAAATCTATATATTCCTCTCTAAATGTTACTCTTTTATGATGTTGCTCCTGATTTTGAATATATCTGTATACGTTTTCCACTTGTGAACGACTATATGTGAATGCACCATATCCATCCTGCCAAGCAAACTTTTCGACGCATAGTTTTTCATTATTGATGAATAGGGACGTACTCCTTTTAATGTCATGAACCGTGTCTGAAATGGATATTGATGGATTTAGTCCTATAAAAATATGAACGTGACTTGAAACACCATTTACGATAATCGATTTGTGTTTCATTTCTGTTATAATACCGCTCATGTATTCAAATACTCTTTTTCTGATGTTATTGTGCAAAACAGCATTGTGATTTTTCACTGCAAAAACTATTTGTACATATAATTGGGTAAATGTTCCGGGTTTCATCCGTAAATAATTTTAGATTAAGATCGGATGGAACTCGCATATGAGATTTTCATCCGTGTTTGTGTTTAACGAACATGCTCGTTTCATATTATCTGATGTTAATCCCCTACGGGGAATAGGTTAATGAATTAATGTTTTCCTACTACAATACTTTAACCGCTACGCGGTATTTGTCCTAGGGTTCGCTTGTTTGATACTATTTCATTTTAAATATCTTTAAAAAATTCAGGTCTATAAATGCTCTTGAAATTTCAAGGTCTTTGCCCGTAGGGCATAAAGTATTGTAGCCGTATGGTTTTACATGATAATGTTTACCTCGTAAAGGTTATACCTTTTTCCATTTTTTCCATTGTTTATCCCCTATGGGGAACCGATTCATTGTAATTTCCATCTTTCTACAATACTTTAACCGCTACGCGGTATTTATCCTGGGTTTTGCTTGTTTGATGTTGTTTCATTTTAAATATTTTAAAAAATTCAAGACTATAAATGCTCTTGAAATTTTATGGCCTTTGCCCGTAGGGCATTAAGTATTGTAGCCGTATGTGTTTTACATAATAATGTTTACCTCGTAGAGGTTATACCTTTTACCATTTTTTCAATTGTTTATCCCCTACGGGGAACCCATTCATTATAATTTCCATCTTTCTACAATACGTTAACCGCTATGCGGTATTTGTCTTGGGTTTTGCTTGTTTGATGTTGTTTCATTTTAAATGTCTTTACAAATTCAGGCTTATAAATGTTCTTGAAATTTCAAGGTCTTTGCCCGTAGGGCATTAAGTATTGTAGCCGTATGGTTTTACATAATAATGTTTATCTCGTAGAGGTTATACCTTTTACCATTTTTTCAATTGTTTATCCCCTACGGGGAATCCATTCATTGTAATTTCCATTTTTCTACAATACTTTAACCGCTACGCGGTATTTATCCTGGGTTTTGCTTGTTTGATGTTGCTTCATCTTAAATGTCTTTACAAATTCAGGCCTATAAAAGTTCTTGAAATTTCAAGGCCTTTGCCCGTAGGGCATAAAGTATTGTAGTCGTATGGTTTTTCATGATATTGTTTACCTCGTAGAGGTTATACCTTTTACCATTGTTATCTCCATAGAAAAAACCGCCCATGGATTTTGTTCAACCAGAGCTCCATTCTGGGTACTTCGTAGCACATGAAGTCCTATTTATTAGCAGCTTGGTTATGTCCTTTTATATATGTTTGTCAAAAGATTAATTGTGGGGATATAAACATATTCCATATCCCCATTTATACTTCCAATAATTCTACTCTGTAAAAATATATGTGAATCAACATTTCTACGTATTAATTTAAATACCTCAAGAGATTTTTCAAGTTCATCCTTTTCTTGTGTCGTAATTTTACCTTTACTTTCCAGTTTTGGAATTTCTTGTGTGTAAAGTTTGTGTAAAGTAGATGTGTTTATTTCAAGTGGGTGATTTATTCCTGCATTTTGGAATTGTAAAGCTAACCAAGGATTACTGTCTGCTTTTATTGTAACATCCTTAACATGTTTATAAACCTTTTGATATTTGTCTAGCGTATTATTTTGCCTATATGTTTGCTGATCTTGATAAGTCGCAAATTGCGTGGGCATAACCGGAATTTTATTATCGAAATCAGCTCTTCTTTTCAATGGAAGAACCTGATGTTTAATAAGCACAGCTTTGATCAAATTTTCAATTCCAACTCCAAAACCAATCCAATATAAATGAGCTTCAACAACATTGCTTAAAAATTCTGTCTGCTTTTGTCTATAATCAGCAGAAAAGGAAACAATATCGTTATTGTCAAATTGTAAAATATCCTTATAAGTAATTAAGGCCTTTGCATAATTAAAAAGGTGTTCATCCCATTTACTAAAATCGAGAGTATCCATATTGAAAGAGTTTGTCTGTTTAATAATTCGTATGCTTTTTCATCCTTGCTACTAACATTTGAATAGTCCTATATGGTGGTTATTTCTTATTTATCTATAATCCATTACTCCAGCTAAAATACAAACATTTTTAATATCCAAATAATTTTCCAACCCTTTTATTTTAAACACAAAAACCCTGTCGCCGCCTTAGTTTACGCCAACAGGGCTTCGCCTCTCAAAACATCCCTCTCCGGAATCCCGCATTCTTAATTTCAAATTCTGCAATCTGCTTTCTGCAATCTGCCTTCTGCTTCCTGCCTACTGCCTTCTGCAATCTAAAATCTGCAATCTAAAATTCCCTACGCTTCCGGTTTTACTTCTTCGCCTTCGCCGCCTTCGCCCCTTTCGCGGCGGACTTTCTTAATGATTTGTGTATACGTATAATCCGGCAGTTTCGACGGGTCGTTGATGCGATAAATCCTTTTCCCACGATCCATAATCAGGGTAAGCATATCCCATAAATCAGCAAACTTTTCATTGTTTTTGGCTACAACCTGAGCCCGGTCGCTCATCAGGTCGTTCTGGCTTTTATTCAGGGTATCAAGGGTGGTTTGTTTTTGACGGAAAAAACCTTTTGCTTCATCGCTAAATCCCTGTTCCTTCAGTGCATCAATATTTTTTTCGATGTTAGGATTAAGGATACCCAACGAATTAACCAGCGATTCCGGATCACCGCCATGCAGGCTATTGCGAACATCGCGGATGCCAAAATCGGCAGCCCCACAACTAAGATTTACGGCATCCATTACATAACCTTCCAGTAAAAGAAGTTCAGGACGTAAACCCATCGATTCGGCTAAAATCTGCCCGGTAACTTTTTTAATTTCCCGGGTAGGAATCTCTGTTTTTATCACATTCTCTACGGGTGTTATCTTCCCGTCAAGAATTTCCAGTGTATTGTCAGGAAATTTTTTAGGAAAAAAAGATTTAAAATCTGCCTTGTCGCGTTCAAAAGTGTGCCGTAGTGCACTTGCAACAAAAGGCAATTCCTCTATACGGCATGGAATTTTGTTGCTCATTTTTTTAGTTTTTAAATTTTAAAACAAAAATAATACATTTTAAAGCCCAAATCAAGTAAAATAGCAAAAAAAATGAGAAAAAATGCTGTTTTTTGATAAAATTTTTATATAGGAATTTTTACTTATGGTTAATTATTTATTATCCAACATTTTAAAATTATTAATAAATGTTTGGGAACAGCTAATCAGCGATTAGGAATAATCACTTTACATTCAGGAATTGTCACCCCGCCCTTGGGAATCGTTACCCCGCCATTAGGATTCGTTACCCCGCCCTTGGGAATCGTTACCCCGCCCTTGGGAAACATTATATCAGCATTTTATAAAAACAGATTGTTTATATCTGTAGCGGGAAATAAGGAGAAGGCAGAAAGCAGTAAGCAGTAAGCAGTAGGCAGAAAGCAGTAGGCAGTAAGCAGTAGGCAGTAGGCAGTAAGCAGTAAGCAGTAGCCAACAGCTAATAGCCAACAACTATCAACCAACAACTATCAACTAATAAATCTCACCGCCATTGCCTTAAAGCTGATGGTGTATTGCATCCCGGCATCTAAGTGAAGCCGTTCCACCGATTCGCGGGTGATGAGTACGGCAAACACTATGCCTTTGGCATCCACTAGCACTTCTATGCCGCGCATGGTGGGTATAAGTTCGAGGATGACTCCCGGCAGGTTGTTCCGGGCGCTGCTTTCCGCCTTATGTAGCATCAGCACGATGTCTTCGGCGGGTATCATCACAAAACCCTCGCCCGACACGCCGTTATCGCCCATTTCAATGGTGATGTTATTCGATAAAGTAGCAAGACAGCTATTCTTCTCTTCATTCCTTACGGCAACGGCAGGGAAGAAATTCTTTATCCCGGCAAAGCGGGCAATAAAATCCGTCTTGGGATGGTGAAACACCTCTTCAGGAGTTCCTGTTTGCAGTATCTGTCCCTTATCCATCACCGCCAGCCGGTTTCCCAGCGAGATGGCTTCCTCGTAGTCGTGGGTAACGTGCATGATCGTTTGTCCGTTGCGGTTAAGCTTACGCAAAAGGCTACGCAGTTCCGAGCGTAACTGAACATCGAGGGACGAAAGCGGTTCGTCTAATAAAAGAATGTCGGGACGCAAGGCAAGGGTTCGCGCCAGCGCCACCCGTTGCAGTTCGCCACCCGACAACGTGGCGGGACTGCGGTGCATCAGTTGCGAAATGCCCATCATCTCCGCCAGTTCCCCGGTCTTTTCGCGGATTTCGTGCTTAGGCAGTCCTTCCGTTTTTAACGTGTAGGCTATATTTTCTTTTACCGAAAGGTGCGGAAACACGGCATAATCCTGAAACACCAGTCCGACTTTGCGTTTCTGTATCTTCTCGTTGGTGATATCCCTTCCATTCAGGATAATCTTGCCTTTATCCGGACGAACCAGCCCGGCAACGATCTCAAGCAGCAACGATTTTCCCGCCCCCGACTCCCCAAGCAGTATAAAATACTCACCCGGCTCCACCGATAAGGTTATTCCCGAAAGCGAAAAGCCTTCATACTCTTTTTCTATATTTCTCAGGTGCAGCATTCATTTTAATTTTTTAATTGGTTAATGTGCTAATTAGCTAATTATACAAATCAAGAATTAAAACCTTCTCTGTGCAGCTCTGTGCTTCCTCTGTGTAACTCTGTGAAATAAAATGTTAAATTACACAGAGAACCACTGAGAATTCACGGAGAACCACGGAGTTTACTATTTATATCTTTATAAATCATAGAAACAGTAATTTGTCTTTCGGTTCTTAATCCTGCATTGATTTGCATTAATTATAGATTAGCATTATTTCATCTTCAAATTAACTCATTTTCAAATTAGCTAATTCTTTTTCTCCTTCGCCAGGCTTCTCAAAAGGATAAAAAACACCAGTGATACCATTATAAAAATTACCGATACCGGCCGGGCATATTTCAATCCGAAAGCGCCAAATCGTTCAAAAATAAGTACGGAAGTAACCATCGGATGATAAGCAATGATTACCACGGCGCCAAATTCGCTCATTCCCCTTGCAAACATCATGATCAGTCCGGAAATGATGCTTCGCCATGCCAGTGGCAGGGAGATAGTAAAAAACACCCTTAACGGGGAAGCTCCCAGGGTAAGGGCTGCCTTTTCCAGTCGTTCGGGAACGGCAGCAAAACCATCGCGTGCTGCGTTGAGCAGAAACGGAAGACTAACAAAAGCCATAGCAACGGCTATCCCCAGCGGATGTCCGACGAAATCGAGTCCTGCCACCGAAGCAAGTTTTCCCAATGGCGAACTCCTCGAAACAAATCCCAGGATAGCAATACCGGCAGCCGAATGCGGAATGACGATAGGTAAATCCACTATGCCGGAGACCAGTCTTTTCATTGGAAAATTCCTGCGGGCAAGCAGATAAGCCAGAGGAATAGCTCCCAGAGCAAATACCACCGTTGCCAGCATGGAAGTCCATAACGTAAGGAAAATACTATCGGTAACCTCCTTGTCGCGGGTAGTTTCCACCACATCCTGCAAAGGCGTTGCCAAGAACATCCCTGCCAGAGGCGCAAGGACAAAAAGCAACACCATCCCGCCAAGGAGCATAAAAACCCAGTGCATCATATCTTTTCTGTATATCCTCACCGGGTTTGTTTTTTTTAGTTAAACTTCAGATTATTCCTGCAGGGCTATTTCGTAAACACATTCACCCTTGCAGTGGATTTGAACAATTTATGTATCCAGCCTTCTTTTTCGGCTTTTTGTACGATAGCTTCTGCCTGACGCACCAACGATTCGCGGTACACCGGATCCTGCACGTAGATATTTATGGTTTTGATGAAACGCTCAAGGGAGCGTTCCGTATAAAAAAAGTTCTCGGCCACCGGAACCAATCCGTAATCCGATGCCTTTTTCAATGCTTTGTAGGCTCTTCTCTGTATTAGCAATTCGTCGTGCAACAAACTACTAAGCTCATAATAGCATCCTTTTTCGAGCGATGGTTCTATAAATATAGCCATGCCTTCCGGTTTCAACACCCTTGCACATTCTTTTATAGCATCATTAAAATGCCCTTCGGGAACATGGTGAAGGCTCGACATAAACAAAACGGCATCTGCATAATCATCCGGAAAAGGCATCTGCTGAGCTATCCCTTCGATGTATTTCTCGTTTCCTGCTTTTGGAAATGCCATAGCCTGAGCAATCAGTTCCGGGATGTCCACCCCGGTAACATCTGCGCCCTGGGTAGCGAGCCAGCGGACCAAATCGCCTATGCCACAGCCAATATCTACAATCGTTTTACCGGCAGGCTGCAACCATTGTAGCAATACTTCCTTTTCGGATTCTGATTTAGCATAATCATGTTTCATGCGTTATAAATTATATTTTTTATTGGTCAAAAAAATTCATCTCACTGTTACGGATTTCTCCCTTCGGTCGAAATGACATCTTGTATGGTGGTGAGATTCCTCCCTGCGGTCGGAATGACAGTTGTCCTTAAAATTAAGGGGTGTGAGCGAGGGCGGCTGCGCCGCCCTCGCTCACACCATTACAACCATCTTACGGGTCGTCATTCCGACCGAAGGGAGGAATCTTTTTCTATATCACCGTTCCCTCGGCTATCATCCCGAAACGAAGGCAAAGGATCTCTAACAAAGCCATTCTCGGTTACCAACACTTTCCATTGAGGATTTTTTTTATTTATTAAATCTTCTTTCTTTTGTCGATTCCACTTTTTAAGTTCCTTTTCCCGGTGTATTGCTAAATCAAAATAAGCAAATTCTTCATAATAAATACAATATTCAAGATTGTACCTATCTGTAAAAGAGTTTTTAATCAAATGGTTTTTGTGTTCGTAAATTCTTCTGCACAAATCGTTTGTAACGCCAATATACAAAGTTGTCTTATTTTTATTTGTCATTATGTAAATGTAACCTGCTTTATCCATTTCTCGCCTCCTTTCAAGAATTTTCTATTTTCCACTCGTTGCAACACATTCATTCGGTTCCTTTCACTGCTACGGATTTCTCCCTTCGGTCGGAATGACAGTCGTCTTTAAAGAGGAGAAGAGGTGTGATCGAGGGCGGCTGCGCCGCCCTCGATCACACCATTAACACCATCTTATGGGTCGTCATTCCGACCGCAGGGAGGAATCCTTTTCCCAATCACCTATCCCTCGGCTATCATCCCGAAACAAAGGCAAAGGACCTTTTTCCCAATCAACCTCCTTCTAATAATTTTCTATTTCCCACTTGTTGCAACACATTCATTCGGTTCCTTTCACTACCACAGATTTCTCCCTTTGGTCGAAATGACGGCCATCCTTAAAAAAGGAGAAGAGGTTTGAGCGAGGGCGGCTGCGCCGCCCTCGCTCAAACCATGACCACCAGTCATTCCGACCGAAAGGAGGAATCCTTTTCTCTATCACCGTTCCCTCGGCTATCAGCCTGATTTGTTTTAAAATTGCACATCTTACTTCCTGCAAAAGTAACCAATGCTTCAAAAAAAAATAAAAATATTTTTCATTTGGTGAATATTTTTCAAAATTTATAAGTATATTTGTCTTGTTAAAATGTCCTGTACATACTGATTATAAATAGCCTGAATGGAATACTGGTTTTTGATTTTTTGTTATACCTTAATCAATATAATAACTAACATTTAAATTCTACTATTATGGCTCTTGACAATTTGATTTCGCTGAGCTTTTCGCAGGAAGAGCTTACGCAGTTGGATGGCGCTCTAACCACCATCGAAAACATTTTGAAAGATAAGGTGATCAGCCTTACCGAAGCCCAGCGGAAAACTTATGGCCGGCTGGGAGTTAACAACAAACCCTGGGTAACCGAAATCAACGGTTATATGGAATTAAAACCGGAAATTACTCCCAAATTCATTGACAAACCGGAATGGGATATTGATTTCAAAACCCATAACGATGTCGATCCGCGGCTGATGCGGCTCGAATCCATTGCTTCACAGCTAAGCGATACCATGTTGCTGATTGGGCACGATTTGTTTTCAAACGCTTTGTCCTACTATCGCAACTGCAAATTGCTGGCTAAGCAAAATGTACCTGGCGCTAAGGAAATCTATGAATCGCTCAAACGGATGTTCCCCGGAAAGCCAAAAAAAACGGCTAATCCCTGACAATAGATAGACAGTACCTGTAAAACCGGGTAGACTAACCATCGGTTGGTATTGTTTTTTATATTGGAAAGGGGTATATCCGGGGCATGATACCCGTTCGGGACTACTTAGCTGGGGTTGGCGAAGGGGTACGATACCCGTTCCTGACTACTTAGCTGGGGTTGACGAAGGGGTATGATACCCGTTCGGGACTATTTAGCTGGAGTTGGCGAAGGGGTACAATACCCGTTCCGGACTACTTAGCTGGGATTAGCGAAGGGGTATGATACCCGTTCCGGACTACTTACTAAGGGATAACGAAGGAGTATGATCCCGCTTTCCAATACCAACGATGATTAAAATCAGGGGTTCATCAGCCCCAGTCTTGCACAGGACAGGCGAAAATCCTTTGATTGCAACCCGTTACATACAGGTTTAGCTGTTGCCATTATTTTATAATCAGATAACGTTTAACATTCCCAATTTATCAACGTCATGGTAATAACCTGTTTTAACCGTCTTTCGACCATATTAGATATTAAAGCTGAAACAATTTTTCTGAAACCCCTGCTTATGATATCCGATAAGGTAAATATTGTTACGCCTCTTTCCTCCTATTTCCTATCGTTTAAATATGTCCCTTTACTTTCCGGAGAATTTATCTTAAAGTTATACAAATCGGTTTGCGAAAAAGATGAAAAAATGGGGATGGAGCGAATCTTTAGCGAAGAACAATACAAACAAATGCTATGGGTAACGAAGCAATTAAATAAAACAAAACATAAAAATCGGGAACAACTCATCCTTCAGTCGCAACTGAAAAAAGCGATTGCGTGTTTTAGGGATTATATTCTGGCCGATGTCGATGTACAGTTGGAGGATGCTAATGCTTTAGTGCTCAAAAATTTTGTAGATCAAAAAATACTAATCCCTTATGCAAATACCGAACACGAACATTTAGAATTGTCGGAGGACAGATACATCCAGATGATTACCGATTGTATTCTCAAAGAGCCAGATTTACTATGGTTTTTTGAAATTGCTGAAATCAAACTTCATCATATCCTTTTTACCGATAAAAGCTATAAAATAGAAAACATCAGTTTGACCACACATCCGATGTATTTTCGCATGCCATTGTTTACCATGTTCCCTTTGGAAGATTTCGATTACGAAGAAATGAACTTTACCCGCAAGAACCTGTTGTCGGCTTTCCAACCCATATCCGAAAAAATAGAAGCGTTCAGGTTATGGGTCGAAGAGCAGGACTATGTGGGTAATAAACCTTTTGAAATACTTGAGAAACTCCGGGCGGATATCTTCCCCTTACTCCCCGACTTCCAGCATAAAATTGATAACGAAATCTATTTTCAGCAATACCGGCAACGGTACGATGTCAGGATAATGGTACATGTTGATCTGTGTGTTACATCGGCAAAAAATCTGATAAAACTATATGAACGCGAAAACCTATTGCTACCCTACGTAGCCGAAACATCCGTTAAACGATTGGAACGCCAGATGGATAGTAATAAATGCAGGATATTCATTTCGGAGCAGCTGAAACCAGTTAAGAAAAAAAACTAATATAAAACCAGAAGTATGGAAATCCTTTTCTTAGCCCGTAGGCACACCTCGATCAACGTCGGTGGAGAAGCCAGCCTGTTTCGCCAGATGATACTGCTATCGGAGAAAATATTTCTGAAAGCGCCTTCTGCATGGTATTTCTGTGCACACCGTAACAAATTTAACTTTGATAAAAGAAGAACTATCCGCGTCCATAAATCAATTTTTCATGATATACTACTTGATTACGAAGAGTATTATGAGAACATCCTCGACAACTTGCGTTATATTAACAGCAAGAAACATAAGAATAAATCTGATCTCAAAATAGAGATGATTACAAATAACGTTATCAGGTCGCTCCGTTCGGATATAGAAACCTGGCATAAAAATGTAGTCCAGTCAACCGGATTAGAGGCCTTGCTAAAATTCTCCGATTCGGAAGAAATCTATGATTATGGTAATGCCGATTACAACGAGAACAGCGAAAATGAAGATCCTTACCTTACCGATTTATACGATTGCATCTGCGACTATCCCCATTTATTATTAATTCCGGATACGTTCATGAAATCGTCCTGCAAATTAACGGCGCTCTCCGAAACGGAATCCGTTACTCCCAAACTCCCCTTCGGCATCTATCTGCCACTGATCGCCATGCCCGATTTATCCGATCTGAGCTATGAGGAGCTTGCCATCTGTCGCCGTAATATCCTGCCCCATTTTAAAGCCATTTCCGAATGTATCCTTTCCTTTTATCAGAATGATGAACGTCCCTTTTATGAAGAAGCCAATGCCAACGATATTTTAAGCTGGTTCAGGGATAAGCTGCAGGTTTTGCTTCCCGATTTTCAAAAAGATTTTGCTGACAATATCATTATTACCAAGCAATACAATAAAAACGATATGCGGGAAGCAACAGAAGTACATCTTGGCATTACCTCTATCGAACGCATTGTCGATTTATTCGTAGAGACCCAAACCCTGCTGCCATTTGTGGGGGCAACGCTCAAATCCCGGCTTTCCAAAACCGAGGCAATTAACCGTTCTATACTTTTTTTATTTTGTGAAACGAAACCAACCAACTAAAACATAGTATCATGTCAGTACGAAAATTTGATTATTACGAGGTTGAGAATCCCAAGGATTTTCCCTCCGTGGAGTTGAAAGATGTCAAAGGCTTTACGCGTTTAGCCGATAGCGTCCAGGCCGACTATATCTTCCATTCGGCTGAAAATGCCGCCGAAGCACTACCAAGCTATTTTATACTCCTTGTCGACCGCGTGCTATACCGCATTAAAAGCTACGGCTATAAAACCCTCGACGATATGGAAGATGCCGCCGAAAAGGGGTATCCCACCTGCGAGGAATACTACGAAGGCCGGAAAGGAAACTACCTAAGCTATAAGGAATATCAGGACTGCCTCAAAATGGGTTCTGTCGACCGTGTTATTTACCTTAAAGCACAAAAATTAGGCTTTGTCGACGGCTTCGATGAGTTTAAGGAAAAAGCGCTGAAAACCCCAAAAGCTCTTCCCGAAGGGTTCAACCCCGACGAATACGATTCCTCCATCAAACTGTATACTTATGCCAGCAACAATGGCTTTAAGGATTTTGGCGATTTTATAAAAATCATCTTCCTCGGTTTTCCTTCACAGGATACCTACGACCTTGCCAAAACAAAAGGATTTGGCTTTGGTGAAGATTATTTCGCCGCCCTGAAATCGGGATTCGATAACCCCCGCGAATACCAGGAAGCGGCTCACCTTAAAATACCTAACCGCTTCGAATACGGCAAGTATCTCCGCCTGAAAAACCTGTCGAAAGGCATACTGGGTTACGACCAGCTTATCCTTATCGAAGCCCTGAAGACGTATGAAAATGGTAAAAAATTATCCATTACCAAACTTAAAGACCTTTTATCCGAATCGCTGAAACCCTATCAGACTATTTCCGATGCCAAAAATAAGAAATGCCTGCCGGAATGGTTTATCTTAAAACTTGCCAAAACGGCGGACTATGCCCAGTTTCTTACCAATAATGAAGAACTAAAACAGTTTGGCATTTATGATGCTGATGGGGAATATTTCCAGGTTTCCCGCATGTCGGATATTAAAATCTACCTCGACGGGAGCAATGTGGCTTTTGCCGACGAAAACCGCAGCGATAAAGCCAAACCGTATTACCGGAATATCATTATCATGGCCGATTATATCAAAAATGTCCTGCGCTACAAGGAAATCATCGTTATAGCCGATGCCTCCCTGCGCCATCGCGTAGCCGATGAATATGCCTTTTCCAGCCTCCGGTCTATGGTTAAATATATCGAAAGCCCCGGACAAACGTCAGCCGATGAATTCATGATACAGAACGCCAAAAAAGATAAATGTTTTATCGTTTCCAACGATACCTTCCGCGACTGGAAGGCAAAGGACAGTTGGATTTTTCAGAACATAGACAAAATACGAATTCCGTTTATCCGTATCAACGACCATTTCAGCCTGCCCGCATTGGAACGGCTGAAACAGTAACCGAATCGAAAAACAACATTACCGTAATTCGTAATTGATTTTTATTTATAAACGCTGACAAATACTTCGTATGCTGTCAGGTTTTAGGAAATTTTCGTAATTCGTACATCGTAATTCGTAATTGAAATCGTAATTCGCAATTCGTAATTAAAATTTATTCTTTCATGAATTTGATTTCCGTCAGCGCTTTCACAGCCCTGTCGGAGAAGAAATCGGCGGAAGGAAAGATGGAAAAGCGTCCGCCGTCGGCATCTTTGCCTTTATCTATCAGCATAAACTCAGCCTGATCGTTACGATTCATCAGTTCGCTGAATGTGCAAGCACAGCGGTAGCCGTCCTTTCCTGCAAAGACAAAAATCCCTTTTTGCAGGTTTTCGCGGGTTACCGGAAAATACTTACCGGCAACATCCTTGAGCTTAACTCCGGTAAACGGCGTTACGGAATGTATGCCTTTACCACGACCGTAAAATATGGTCGGATAGGTATTCATACATAAACCGGAAGGCAGTTGCTTGATCACAGTTTCTTTTTTATCGCCGTTAAGAATAGAAAATTCCGGGGATGACAATGGATTCATTTCACGCTCCACTTTATAGGAAGCATTCAGTGAATGAATGGTAATTTTGGTTGGGTTAGAAATGTTGCGTTCGGTAATCAGGTCACTGGCAACAACGAGACGGCTTTCAGCTGGTAAGGGCCATAAATCCTTGGTTTTACTGGGCACAATATGCATCACCTTGTTGGCGATAATGATTTCGTGCCGGTGGATGGGATAATAAATCTCACCCCAACTGATCACCACCGATTCGCCTTTGTTGTTCGATACTTCCACATACAAATCAATGATAGGATTAAATTCGGCTTTGTTTTTCTTGGCAAGAATAAATTTATTCAGAATATCGTACAACGAATAGCCATCGTAACGGTAAGCGCCAACAAAACTGTCCTTTCCGTCTTTCAGCACGGTTTCTTTTACGATGACCGACCGCACTGGAAGCGTGGAAAATTGTACCGTTCCGGGATTGGAAATCTCGCCGGTAACGTCAACGCCGGTAGCGCCCGGAAGCGTAATGGTTTCGGCATCATCATAAAAATCGTTGGTGGCAGTTTGGGCAAATGTTCCGCAACAAGCGGTAAAAATGGCAAATAATAAAGCTAAAATCTTTTTCATAAATTGGATATTTTAAAATTTATATGATATTTCTCCGGTAATCAGCCTGCCGGGGCAAACAGCGCTTTTGCTGTCGTAATATTTTTCGTCAAAGATGTTCTGAACGCTCAAAGTCAAGCCAAACTTATTATAAAAAGTCTTGGAGACCTTTGCATCCATCGTGAAAACGGAAGGATATTCATACCTGAAAAGATATTTGTTGTCGAATCCGTTTTTATCGTTTATCCACATTTGTCCGGTATATTTTGCCAGGACGCTGAAGCTTGCAAATCCGGGTGTAAAGTTTACCCCGCCGGAAACTAGATGGTCGGGAACATCGGTCAGGTATTTGCCGTCCAGATTAGCATCTACTGCCGGATTATTTATCTTGTAATCTTTTATTTTTGGATGAGTGTAAGCATAATTGGCAAAGACATTAAAAATGGTATTAAGTGTGAAAGTGGCGTTGCATTCCAAGCCATAGATTTCCACCTTGCTGATGTTGTCGCGTATCATCACAGGCACTTTTCCGGTAGGCATATCCACCGAATCGCCGGTGCTGACGTAATACATAAAATTTTCCCCGGCGCTGTAGTAAGCAGAAACTTCCAGCCGTAATTTGTTCCACAGGGTAGCATCTCCTCCTATTTCGTAATTGTCAATATATTCTGGTTTCAGGGAAGGATTGGCAATTTTAAAGCCTCCGCTGATTTTTCCGGAACGGCACATATCGTCGAGTACCGACGGGCGGAAACCTTTGGCATAGGATACATACAAACGGTAATTATCGTTAAAACGATATTGTACCGAAAGTTTGGGACTGAGAGCCGTCCAGCTTTCGTCTTTCATATCCGGAACCTGGTAATAATACAGGTATTTAAGGGCATATGAAGGGTCTTCGATGGTGAATTTCCCATCATGAAAACCCGCATAGTCGTAACGCAGTCCGGCAACGATTTTCATTTTTTGTTTTAATAACAGAATTTCATCCTGGGCATACACGGCGGCAAAATCCATGGTTCCGTCATTATTCACCTTGTCGGTAGAAGTGTAATACACGTCGGAAGCGTCAACCGCACCCTGTTTCAATTCCATGCCGGCAATGACGTTGTGCATTTCTCCAAATTTGCGCGAAGCATTGGCAAACAATCCCATATCGCTGCGTTTGGATAAAACATCCACATAATTATAGCGATTATCGCTCATGTAATCGCTTACCTTGCTGTAATTTTCCTTTTGGTAAAAAAGTCCGGCATGAACGTCATATTCATTCAATTTTACATTGTAAGCGGCATTTGCCTGCCAGGTCTCCTGACTGGTGTAATTTCCATTTTTCTGATAAACTTTTTCGCCGGTTCCGTGATAGTCGTTGTAATAATTGATGCTGGCGATAACATTCTGGTTTTTTGAAATATCGTAACCTAATTTTCCGCCAACAGACATTTCTTTAAGATTCGATTTACGGGTGTATGGCGTACGGTCAATGGGTGCCTGAGTGATATACCCGTCGCCCTGACGGGCAAAGCCATTCAGATTCCAGAAAAATTTACTATCCTTGGGACGTCCGGCAAGAAAAATTTTACCGCCGAGTGTGTTGTATGTTCCGTAATCGAGAGAGATTTTTCCCGATAGCGGCTCCACCGGTTTTTTGGTAATGATATTGATGACACCTCCCATCGCATTGCCTCCGTATAGAGAAGATGCAGGACCTTTTGCCACTTCCACCCTCTCAATATTATCAGCATTGATGAGGTTCCAGTTTACGGTTCCGCCGTCGGTTTTGTTTACGGGAATACCGTCTATCATCACAAGGGTTCTGGCCTGTTCTTTTCCACTCAACCCCCGCATGGTAACCGTAGCTTTGCTGGAATAAATCCCGAAAGGACGGTTTACATTGATGCCTGAAACGTATTCGAGTGCATCGTCAATGGTTTGCATTGGAATGGATTGCAACTGCCTTGGGGTAAGCACATTGATTCGGTTAGGGACATTTTTAAGCTGGTTTTCGGTACGGGTTCCGGTGATCACCACCTCATCGGTAAGAAATTTCAGAGGATTAAGCTGAATATCGAGCGTTTTTGTCTGATTTTTTCCTAACACAACTGTTTTTACTACTGTCTGGTAGCCTACAAAACTGAATTCAAATTTATAGGTTCCTGCATTGAGATTCTGTAGCATAAAATCGCCTTTGCTATCGGTAGTTACACCTTTGCCTTTCAGATAAACGACATTGGCTCCTGTCAGGCTTTCGCCACTCTGGGCATCCGTAATTTTTCCTTTAATCACACCCTGAGCCTGAATATTTGCAGTAAACAGGAAAGAAATGATGGTGATGAGTAAAACTTTGAATCGCATATCTCTTTATTTTTGAACTTTAATAGCAAAAGTAATTTTCCCGTTTGCCTGGGTGTCGGCTTGCAGAACTTTTATCAGTCCGATTTTCCCGGCAATGGTTTTGAAAGGAAAAATGGTTCCTGCCACAGCATATTTATATTTTCTTCTGCCCCAGTATTCATTATAAGCCTTGATGAGCAGGCTGTCGTTATCGGCTTCATCAAACTGGGCTTCTGTAATTTTAGTTACGTAATCGTATTTTGTATAGTTTTTGGTTTGCCAGGAATTTATTTCAGGATAATAACCCGGGGCATCCTGATCACCTGGTGAGGAGAAAGTGGGAGACGGACCTGTGCCATCGGTAAAATAATAAATCAGCAAATCCACCTTGGATTGGTTGGCAGTGGCATCCGGGGTAGAATATACCGTACCGTCGTCCATTTTAAGAAAATGACCATAGGTTGAATTTCCCTGATATCCCATAGTAACCGATGGCAGGTTTATGATATTTCCGTAGTGAGTAACAGAATCTTTTTTAATGTTTAAAGTAATAGAAGCCGTTTTGCGGTCAACATTCATGATGCGAAACGACCAGGTTTCGTTTTCAAAATTGTTTTTATAAAAAGTAATTACAGTATCTAATTCGTCCTTGTAAAATCCTAAATCGAGCATCGTAACGGTATCCTCGCTACTTCGAACTTCTATTACCAGGTTGGTAATTTTAGCACCTCCGCCCAGCATATGAATTCCGAACTTCATGGGCATCCCTTCTCCTACTACCGCACCATCTTTTGTAAGGGTGGTATCGTTCTGAATGAAGGAAATCGCTGGTATTTTATCTGTGGAATCTTCCTTGGAGCAGGAAAATAAAAAAGGTAATGCCCCTGCAAACAGGAGCATTACATACAAGGACAATTTATTCATTTCTTACTTACTTTTGAACTTTTACTGCCATTTCCAGACTGCCATTGGTTTCGGGAGCCACACTGGTAACCTTTAATAAACCAAATTTTCCGGCCTGAGTTTTAAATGCCCAAACATCTCCAGTCTGGAGGTTTTTAGCTTTTTTAAATTGATTTGAAGGATCGAATGATTGCAATATTCCTTCATCATTGGTAATGGCATCAAACTGAGCGGCAGTAAGAGTTGTTTTTACAAAATAAGTAACATTTTTAACGGTATAATTATCAGGAGCAGTATTTCCGGTAAAAATGCCGGTTATGTTCGAACCCGGAGCACCAAGCGTAGTAAAATTCTGATGACTTGTCGTATTTTCGTAAAAACAGAACATATCTATTTTTGCCTGGTTGTTGAAGGCATCTCCCTGGAAATAGGTAGAGCCATCGCTGGTGGAAAAGAAACTTGGATCCGTTGTATTATCCTGGGCGCCAAGTTTTACAGCACCATAGGTAGTAATCTCCGTACTTGGACGGGAAAGTACGATATTCGATTCCGTTACCTTACCCGCTGCATCGGTTACCGTAAACTTCCATGTTTCACTTGCAGAGGCTCCCTTAACTATGCTAAAATCCAAAGAAACTTGTATGGCATTCAATGTGCTATCCATTATTACCTGATCATCGGCTTTCAAAACGAGTTTTACAATATTATCGCTTCCATTGCTGGTTGCCAGAATCCCGATTTTAACAGTATCGTTATAATTTACAGTAGCATTGGCTGAAGTATAACCAGTTCCGGTTTTAAAACTTAACGTAGGAGCGCTTTTGTCATCGTCCTTAGAGCAAGAGGCAAAAAACATGCTTGCCGATACAAGCATCATAAATGCAAAAAATAAGTGTTTTTTCATAGGTTTAATTAATTGATTAATAATGATTATGGTTTTAAAAATATTGTTAACATTTTCATTTCGTTATGAATAGTTATGCATAACGTCGGCAAAAGTAAATCATTTTTTCAATTGATACAACAATTCAACTGTAATAAATCTACCGGGAGAAAGCCTTCCTTTTTTATCAATGATTTCCGTATCAAATAAATTTTGTGCAGTGAATGATAATCTGAAATTTCTGACAATATTTTTACTGAGTTTTAAATCGAAAAGGGAATGGTCGCTAAGGGAAATGGTATTCTCCTCATCGAACCACTGCTTGCCGGTGTACTCCCACAGGAAAAAGGCAGTAAGGAACCTGTTGTCCCATTGCACAGATGCCGAGCCCTGATGGTCGGGAACTTCTACCAGATATTTGCCTTCCAGATTCCCTGACGGATTGTCTTTGATGTTGAATTTTTTGATATCGGAATGGTTATAGGCATAAGAAGTTGAAAATATCAGGGTTCTGCCAATCTTTTGTTGAGCACTGAGTTCTATCCCGTTTATTTCCACCGTTCCTACATTTTCGCGACGCAGTACCGGTTTCAGGGTTCCACCGCCGGTATCCACGGAATCGCCGGTCGGAATAAAATATTGAAAATCTTTACCAATGGAATGATACAAAGAAAGATTAGCCACAAAACCTTTCCCCGCACGATAATCCATTCCCCATTCCACATTGGAAAGAACTTCCGGTTTCAGCTCCGGATTGGCCAGTTTAAAACCTTTGGTAATCTTCCCCGAACGGCAGAGATCGTCCAGCTTGGGTGGCATAAAACCTTCTGCCCACGAAACGTATGTTTTCAGCTTGGGATGAATCAGGTATTGCAAAGCAAGCTTGGGACTAAACGACTGCCAGCTATCGCTTCGGAATTTATCCTGATAAGATTCCGTGAAACCGGTATTGGAAGTAGGATCGGTAACTTTAAGAGAACCATTACTGAATTCGGCATTGTCGAGCCGCATCCCGGCAACAAACCGCCCTTTCCCGGAAAGAAAAGACATTTCATCCTGAAGGTAGAAACCATAAAAGTTCATCTTTCCTTCATAATCCAGAATGTCAGTTGACGTTTTGTAGGTGTCCGTTCCGTCCATGTCGCTAAGCTTGACGTCCACCCCGGCAAGCAATGAATTCCAGGAAGAAATCCGCTGATTTACATTAAACATCAGTCCTTTTTCGTTGTTACGGGAGTCGGTTTCCGACAGTTTATAATCGCCCGTCGCATTGATATTTTCACTTTGTTTCAGGTAATGTTCCCCATAATAAAACAGGCTCGTATTAAAATGGGTATTTGCATTTCCGGCCTGCCAGGTTAGTTTTACGATGTTGGAGATGTAACGGTCGTAGCTACCATCACTTTCGTAAACCTTTGTTCCGGAACCTCTTTTATCATTAAAAAACAAATAAGACACCTCAACGGAATTGTTGGCGTTTTGCTGATATCCGGTTTTCAAGCCCATGCCACTTTCTTCGAGGTAAGCTTTGCTGCTGATAGAATCTCTTGTTTCCCTGGGCTCGATAACATATCCATCGCCCTGGCGGGAAAAACCATAGACGTTCCAGTACATTTTTTTGGAAAAAGGGAGACCAAAACCTCCGGCTGTTGCCGAAATTCCTTTGGTATTATAACTTGCATAGGAAAGCCTGGCGCGCACTTCCAGAGCACTGTCAGGTTTACCGGTAAGCAGATTGATGGCGCCACCCATGGCATTGTTTCCATACACAGCGGAAACGGGACCTTTTACCACTTCTATTTTCTGAATATCGTCGCCGGGAATCAGATGCCAGTTGATGGTTCCACCCGAAGATTTGTTTAGCGGAATGCCATCGAGCATCACCAGCGTACGGTTAGCTCCTTCCAGCCCGCGCATGGTTACGCTGGCGTTTTTGGAAAAAATTCCCCAGCTACGGTTTACGTTCACGTTGGCAACCTGATGCAGCAAATCATCCAGGTTGGAAGCTGGCGCATTGCTGATTTCTGATTTTGTAATCACGGATACCCTGCCGGGAATGTCGGCAATCTTTTCATTGATGCGGGAAGCGGTAATCACCACTGTTTCCATTTCCACCGTATCAGGCTTTGTACCTGTTTGAGCAAAAAGATTTGAAACCGCCAAACCAGAAAAAAGAAGAATGAAGGAGATGTTTTTTTTCAAGGCAAAGGATTTTTCGGTCGTATTTATTTCTGAATTTTTACTGCAATTTCAATGTCTCCGTCGGCGGTTCCGTTTACCGTTTTCACCCGGAAAGCTCCGTATTTTCCACTTTGCGTTTTAAAAACATAAATATTTCCGCTTGTCAGGTACTTGGCTTTACGGTTACCTTCGGAAATTCCGTAAGAGGCAATGAGCAAACTGTCGTTTGCCATCGTTTCAAATTCTGTTTGCGTAAAACCGGCCGTTTTAAACCGGGTAGTACGGCGGATGCTCCAGTTTTCGAGGGCGGTGGGGCCGGTAAAGACTCCGGTTTCGATGCTGGCTCCGGGAGAAGCTATCGTATTTCCTTCGCTACCGTAATAATAAACAAGGTCAATGGAATCCTGTTTCTGAAAAGCTTCGGACAAGGTATAAACCTTTTTGCTGATAAACGAAAAGAAGCTTCCGGTGGAAGTATTGTTTTGCGCTCCCAAAAGCAAGCTTTGATATTCATTCACTTCACCAAAAGAAGACGTCTGGCTTTTCAACAGCTTAAACGAAACGGAAGCCGAGTTGCCGTTTTTATCACGGATGATAAAAGTCCATGTTTCGAGCGAATCCAAGCCTTTGCTGATTTTACGGACAAAATTCATGGAAGCGGTATTCATTCCACTGTCAAGGTAAACTTCATTATTTACCTTGATAATAAAATTGGTAAGGTTGGCGCTGCCTTTTTCCGCCAAAATTCCTACATTTACCGATGCCCCTACAGCCAGCATGCTATCATGGGAAAGATAACCCGGACTGACAACGAAGCTGAGGGTCGGATTTACTTCTTTTTCATCATCCTTACCGCAGCTTAGAAAAAGAAGAATTCCGGAACAGAATAACAACGCAAAAAGCAATGTTCTTCCGGCTGAAGTTTGACAGAAACGACTTGTATTTTTGTACATATCGGATTGCATATTAAACCCTTTCTTTACAAAAAAAGATTGTTATTTTTTAATTTTGTTTACAGAAAAGATAATCCCGGCACCAATCAATCCGCCAAGCAGGCCGAAAAGGAAAAAGCTTGCCGTGGTGGCTGGTACTCCGTGCTTCATGAAAGAAGAATAAGGAATTCCAACAACCAGGTTAATTATCAACCTGCTCAAAGGAATGGTCATATAGGCAATCCCGGAAATCAGGGCGATGAACCACACATTTTTCTGTAAAGAAGTATAAATTCCGTAAAAAATGTCAAGGAGTATTCCGGGAATCATGTAATGGAAACCCATCATGGGATCGGAAAAGCCAAAAACCGGGAAAAGCAACAGCAAACCTATGCCGAGAGACGAATAGCTTGTAGCAATAGTATGCCGCGAAAGCATGCGCCCGCTGATAAGTATGGCCATAAATTCCAGCCCGTGTTTGCCGGGGATGCCCAACGGGATACGCAAACGGGCATGCAAAACAATTGCCAGCATTCCAAGCATTGCCAGAAACAGGATTTCGAGTGCAAGTGCAGCATTAAGTGACAGACTTGATGTATTCCTTGGATGCCATTTTCCAGTCTGATTTTCCATCTGTATCATTCCTTTCAACAATTAAAGTGATTTTTTTATTCTTCCGGATTGGCCGGAACCATTCCCCAACATCAACGGTATCGTCCACAGAAACAACAATGCCCTGTTTGGTTTCGATGGATTCTATGCGCAGCAAAGTTAATAATTCTTTGGCAGAATGGATTCCGGTGAGTTCGCGCATTCCTTTCAACCATAAATATCTTCCGTCGTTACCGGCTTTTTGCAATCCTATGGCTGCCAGTGAACCAATTACACCTATCCGCATCCCGGTAAGGCCTTCCAGAAAAATTCCGTGTTTTTCTGCAAGCAGATGAGCGTCTTCTTTTGTAAGAACCTCTTTCCTCGCTCTTTCGCCCCATTGCATAACTTCCTCATTTATTCTATCCAAACAGGCAATACACAATCCTGCATCGGAACCTTCGGCACTTTCGTGAAGCAAAAAATTGCGGCAAAAGGAAGTCAGACCGGCAAGCTTATCCGATTTCACTTCGAGACAGGCAGAACTGTTGTGAGAGGTGTAAGGAATATCCGGATGAACCAGCAACTGATGGCGTGTGATGCCCAGAAGTTCGCCCCAACCGGCTTGCTGCAACGATAAACCCATCTGCCTTGCCCGGTAACCGGTTCCCCGGCTTTGCAGGTTGTCGGTATCATCAATTCCAATAAGATAAGTATTCATCAGGGAGTTGCAAAGGGTTTTAAGGAAACCGGCAGTTTTTTGTAACCTGTAGCTCTCGACGGAATTACCGAAGGCTGACCGCACTGTTGCATGATTTTCATGCCTTTGTTTTTATCGAGCATAAATTTTACAAAGGCTTCCGCAGCAGCTTTGTTCGGAGCATTTTTCAAAATTGTCAGTCCGTAAATCATAGCTTCCCCGTTCTGAATCACCTTTTCGCCTGGTTTATCCCCGTTGATTTCCACATTTACCGTGGAATAAAACTTATTGAAAGCGGGATTTTTCAGATTGATATTATCGGGCAACGCAAGATATTTCAGCCCGTGCTGGATGGCTACGGATTTATAAATAAAAATATAATCTACCGACTGGGTTTCAAGCAAAGCAAGCAAGTCCACTTCCTTCGGGCGCATCATATTGTGATCTTTGGCAAGCAATTTATCAGCTATACCGGCTCTTTTGTAATATTTTTCTGCTAATTTGCAGGTCAGGACCGTGCGATAGCCACAGGGATCGCTGTTGGGGTCTGCCCTACCAACCAGTACATCTTTTTTCAGAAGAATATCGTACCAGTTGTTGCGGGTAATTTTGTCCGCATATTTCGACTGAGGGGTGTAAACAATCGCCATTTCGTTGCTGGCAAAACGGATGTTCCAGTCGGCATATTTCGGGACAAGCATTTTATCTATCACCTGATAATCGGCGGAAGCGAGAATATCACAATCGCGGTTCAAATCGGTGATTTTACGTGCAGAAGCTACACTTCCTGCTGCCTCGGCTTTAACATTTACATTGGGATATTCTTTGTTGAAAGCTTCAATCATCTTTTTCATGGGAACCGCCAGACTTCCGGCATGAAAAATAACCAGATCGCCGGTGATCTTCGGCTTTTGTGGAAAAGCCAATGAAAAAGAGAGAAGAATAAGCGCAAGTAGAATAATCTTTCTCATTATTTTTCTGATTTTTTATAAACCGGACGGAACGTTCCCCTGTTTCAATCTTTTCTTCAAACGTATGATTACCTGGTTAACCGCCTCCTGAAATTCCTGATGAAACTGTTCATAATTCTTCACAAAGCGTTTTCCTTCTTCCGTAAGGGTGGTTGTGCCGCCGTGGGCTCCGCCCCTTTGCTTTTCGATAAGACAAAAGCCAAGAATTTCTTCGGCATTTTTCATGTCGCCCCAGGCTTTGCGGTAGCTGATTCCCAACTTTTCCGCGGCAGCGACAAGCGAACCATTGGCATCAATGGCTTGCAGAAGCTGCCATTTTTCATCATCCAGCACACTTTCCCCACCTTCGGCATTGATCCAGATGCGGTAGTTTACACGGACGTTAGAATACTTGTTGAATTTTTCCGGAAGCTCGTCCATACTCAATAATTTTATTTATACCTGCAAAGATACGCAGCATCGCCCGGAATTTTCAGTTTAAATTTACTGTCCTTGGCAACAATAAAAGTATCAAAAGGACGGTAGGTTTTCCATTCCGTTTCGTCGGGCAGCAAAACCGTCATCTCACCGGAAATCACGGTCATGTATTCGATGGTGGAAGTGCCGAATTCGTATTCACCGGCAGCCATTACGCCTACGGTAGCAGGACAGTCTGTTGTTGCAAAAGCGATGGATTTTACATTTCCATCGAAATATTCGTTGGATTTGAGCATAATCTGATAATTTTTAAAATGATTATGCAAACTTAGATTAAAAAGTAAAGGAAAACAAATTGACAACCGAGTTTTGCGAAGTTCGAAACTTCGCTCAAAGAAGAATTAATGATTATTAATCTATTGTCTCTAATTTATATCTGCTGTTTTTAATAAGAAAATCACCTAGTCTTTTTAGTTTTCCAAAGTTAATACCGTAAGAAGACCGTTTTACTACATAATAACCCTTTTTGGTATGTTTCTCAAAAATCAATTCAACTCCATCAGGACCAAAATCCATGGATGTAGATGAAGGCAAGGATTGATAATTAATTTGTTTAAGAATATCTTCCAATTTATCCCAGATTTCAATACTGGATATCGTTTTATAATGGTGATATTTAACGCTGTCCAAAATATTTTTTCGTACGTTATTTTCATAAATTATTCTGTTGGAAATATATTCAATATGGTCTTTTTCAATTAAATAAACAGTATCATTCGATTTCTCAAGCCGGAGTATTATATTGGGACGAAAGGAACGAAGTATTGTTAAACGATAAATATCTTTATTCAAATATTTATTGCATAAAACAGGCTCATCCATTTTAAATAACAATTGAGAATATTCAGAATCATCATCTCCGAATACTTTTTTCCCCATCAACATAAAAAAAGGAAGCCAATACATTTTTGGGGAAATAATGTACAGTATCACATACAGGCATTCCATTTTCAAAAGAAAGTCTGCTGTTGTTTGGATATTTGTAAAGTTTTTTCTGGTCGCCGAGATTGCACATTGTAAACAGCAAAACTGCCCAAAACGCAAAAAAACTTTTATAACTCATTGACCTATTTTCCTTTAATTATCGCATAAATATCTTCTCGTTTGGCAGATTTCTTACGCAAATAGATTTAATTTACTTTATAACGCACTAACTTTATAAGCATTTGTGAACCGTCCATATAATCATCTTTGACACAAACCAATCCTACTCCTTTGGCATAATAAAAATTACTGGTCAGCGGACTGTTATAATCAATATATCGTTCATTTACAACGTATGTGCCTTTATAATTCAGCGTTAAGAAATTTCCGGCGGGTACGGTAGTCAGTAGGTCTTTATCTGTCATCATATAATAACATGTACAGGTGGTATCTATACCATTTAATCCTATTTCTATATTAAAACTTTTATGTAAGGTATCGTTGAAGTTTTTAGATGAAAAAACAATATCGCCAATGGAGTTTACCAAATAATCAGACGAATCGCGAAACCATTCAGAAGAAGTGATTAAAGACCAGTATAAATGCTGCATTTTAAAATATTTATGCCCCCTGATAACGATTTCGCCACTGATATATGCGCTATCATAGTTTTCGGTAATAGTTTCTGCTCCCAATGAATCTATTTTTGTTAAACTATAAATCCAATAATTCCCGGTTTTTAGCATTGCATAGCCATTTTCATTTTCGGGTTTAGAATCGTTTTTTTCGCAAGAACTAAAAAGAACTATTGTCATTAACAACAAAAGATAAAAATTTCTCATAAAAAGGTATATTTGATTAATTGTTTATGGAAGCAAATATACAATATATTATTAAAACAATTAATGAAATTTAAGTTTTTTGCTGGAAAATCTCATTTCGTTAATAAAGAATAAGAATTGATGAACAATCTGGGATTAAAACAGGCTCCGAAGCAACATCAGATTAAGATAGGCAACAATCAATCCAATGGTTATCAATAAAACAATAAGAAAACGTGAATTGACATACTTACCCATCACCTTGCGGGAAGAAGTCAGATAAATCTGTAAAAAGATGGTAAAAGGCAGCTGTATGCTCAGGATCATCTGCGAAATGATTAATCCCTTAAAAGGGTTGCCCATTACAAAAATGATGAGTACGGCAAGGCAAAGCGAAATCAGTACGCCAAGGCGACTGTGGTTATCTTTGATATCATAAGGCTCACCAAAGAAACCCGAGAAAATGCTTCCTCCGGCCATGCCCGAGGTAATACTTGAAGCCACGCCGGCAAAAAGCAGGGCAACAGCAAAAATGATCGCAGAAGCGCTGCCTAATAGGGGCGTAAGCATATCTTTTGCCTGCTGAAGCTCTGTTACGTTGATATGATGGTGGAAAAATGTGGCGGCAGCCATCAGTATCATGGCGCTATTGATTGCCCAACCGACGATCATGGAAAAAAAAGTATCGGCAAATTCGTATTTGAGCTGCTTATGGATGATGGCTTCGTCCTTAAGATTCCATTGGCGGCTCTGTATAATTTCGCTGTGAAGAAAAAGATTGTGTGGCATCACCACGGCTCCGAGCACACTCATCACCACGATGATGGACCCTTCGGGAATGATAGGTGTAACCCAGCCTTGCACGGCTTCGCCCCAGGCTACATGCACCAGGGCAAGTTCGTAGATGAACGACAGCCCGATAACAGAAACAAAGCCAATGATGTATTTTTCCAGCTTACGGTAGGAATTGCTAAACAATAGCCAGATAACCACCGCAAGGATGATGACAGCGCCTATGCTCACCGGAACACGGAAAAGCATATTGAGTGCGATAGCCCCGCCAAGAATTTCGGCCAAAGAAGTGGAAACCGATGCCATCATGGCGGTGGTAAGCACAGGAAGGGAAACCCAGCGGGGAGTGTACCTATTGGCAGCTTCCGAAAGGCAAAGCCCCGTAGCTATGCCAAGATGAGCCACGTTGTGCTGCAAAACAATGAGCATGATGGTACTCAGGGTAACCATCCACAACAGGGTATAGCCGAACCCCGAACCTGCGGCAATATTGGAAGCCCAGTTGCCCGGATCAATAAAACCAACCGTAACCAGCAACCCGGGACCAATGTATTTCAATATTTCCAGCGCGCCAAAAGCCGGGCGGTGATCCTTACGGTAAATATCTTTGATAAACTTTATCATCAGTCAAAAGTAAGAAAAAACATTTAATGCGGTTCATCATCAGATTTTTTTGGGCAGTAAAAATCATGAAGAATGGTAAAATTCTCCCCATCCGGTTATTCCAAGGTCATCCAATTCTTTCCGGAGAAAAGCATATATAAAAGCCGCTCCCAGACGGGCATTGGTAATTAACGGTACATTGAAATCAATGGCTGCCCGGCGGATAGAATAATCATTATCCAGTTCTTCCGAGGAAAGGTTTTTAGGAATATTGATCACCAGTTCCACTCCGCGTTGTTTAATCAGGTCAAGACTGTTGGGATGTTCATCTTCGTCGGGCCAGGCAACGGCTACGGAATTTATTCCATTTTCCTTCAAAAATTTTGCCGTTCCTCTGGTAGCATAGATGGTATATCCCTTTTCTGTCAGTTGCAACAAAGGAGCTACCAGCGCAATTTTGGAACGCAATGGTCCTGATGAAAGCAGAATATTCTTCCGAGGAATACTGTAACCTATGCTCAGCATGGCCTTGAGCAAGGCGTCGTCAAAGTCATTGCCAATACAACCAACCTCTCCGGTGGACGACATATCCACTCCAAGCACCGGGTCGGCTTTGGAGAGTCTGTTGAAACTAAACTGGGAGGCTTTTACGCCCACATGATCTATCTCGAACATTGATGGCGGGAGCGAAACCGGTAGTCGCCTCAGCATGTAATCGGTGGCGCCGGAAATAAAATCATAGCCTAATACTTTCGATACAAAAGGAAAACTGCGGCTGGCGCGGAGATTGCATTCTATCACCTTGATTTCATTGTCACGGGCAAGCAACTGCATGTTGAATGGTCCGGTAATTTGTAATTCACGGGCAATTTCGCGGGCAATCTTCCGGATACGCCGGATAGTTTCAAAATAAAGCTTTTGCGGCGGAAATACGAGTGTGGCATCGCCGGAATGTACGCCAGCAAATTCTACGTGTTCCGAAATGGCATCATACATCACTTCGCCATTATTGGCAACAGCATCAAACTCTATCTCTTTAGCTCCTTCGATGAATTCGCTTACCACCACCGGATGGGTCTTAGAGACTTCCGCGGCAAGCGTTAAAAACCCGTGCAGTTCGCTGGCGTTGGAAACCACATTCATCGCAGAACCGGAGAGGACATAAGAAGGACGAATGAGCACCGGGTAACCTACTTCGGCAACGAACTTCTCAATTTCCTCGAAGCTGGAAAGCTCGCTCCAGCGGGGCTGGTCGATGGAAAGACGGTCGAGCATGGAAGAAAATTTCTTACGGTCTTCAGCCCTGTCAATGGATTCGGGTGAAGTACCCAAAATCTTAACTCCGGCAAGATGCAGGCGCATTGCCAGATTATTTGGAATTTGTCCGCCTACCGAAACGACTACGCCCACCGGATTTTCCATTTCTACAATATCAAGTACGCGTTCAAAAGTCAGTTCGTCAAAGTACAGGCTGTCGCACATATCGTAATCGGTGCTTACCGTTTCCGGATTATAATTAATCATCACCGAGCGGTAGCCATGTTTCCGAATTTGGTTAACGGCGCTCACGGTACACCAGTCGAATTCCACCGAACTGCCGATGCGGTATGCTCCCGAACCCAGTACAATTACCGATTTTGTTGCCCGGTGTTCGGGCAGATCGTTTTCGGTGCCATGGTAGGTGATATAAAGATAAGCCGTTTGCGAAGGATATTCCGCGGCAAGCGTATCTATTTGTTTTACTACAGGAACTACTCCCAGTCTCTTACGATACTCCCTGACTTTTAGCTGATAGCTTTCAATCTCACCGGCATCCGGATCAAAAATAAAGCGGGCCAACTGGAAATCAGAAAATCCTTTTTGCTTGGCTTCGAGCATGGTTTCTTTGTCGAGCAATTCAAGTCTCTTGATATTTTCGAGTTTATTTTTCAGTTGGATGATATTATCCAGTTTTTCGAGAAACCAGTTATCAATTTTGGTAAGCTCATGAATTTTTGGAATGCTCCAGTCTTTTTCCAATGCTTCCGCAACAGCAAAAATCCGCTGGTCGGTGGGGTGGACAAGTGCATTTTCCAGATTACTGAAATGAAGTTTTGGATTACCCACCAATCCATGCATGCCCTGACCTATCATACGAAGTCCTTTCTGAATGGCTTCCTCAAACGAACGGCCAATAGCCATCACTTCGCCGACACTTTTCATGGAAGAACCAATTTCACGGTTTACCCCATGAAATTTATTCAGATCCCACCTTGGTATTTTTACCACCACATAATCAAGGGCCGGTTCAAAACAAGCCGTGGTGGTTTGGGTTACAGAATTTTTAAGCTGATGAAGTCCGTAGCCCAATCCAAGTTTGGCTGCAATAAAAGCAAGCGGGTAACCTGTTGCCTTGCTGGCCAAAGCCGATGAACGGGAAAGACGTGCATTCACTTCTATCACGCGGTAATCTTCGCTGTTAGGATCGAGGGCGTACTGGACGTTGCATTCGCCTATCACACCAAGATGCCGGATGATTTTGATGGCAAGGCTGCGAAGTTTATGGTATTCGGTATTGGAAAGCGTTTGCGAAGGTGCAACCACGATGCTTTCGCCGGTATGGATGCCCAGCGGATCAAAATTTTCCATGTTGCAAACCGTGATGCAGTTGTCGAAACGGTCGCGTACCACTTCGTATTCCACCTCTTTCCATCCTTTGAGCGATTCTTCTACCAATATCTGAGAAGAATAGGCAAATGCATTCACAGCAAGCGCTTTCAGCTCTTCCGTCGTGTTGCAAAAACCACTGCCCTGTCCACCAAGGGTAAAAGCTGCCCGAACAATAAGAGGAAAGCCAATCTCTTTTGCGGCATCAAGAGCAGCATCCACACTTTCGACGGCAATGCTTTTGGGCGTTTTAACATCAATCTCTTTTAGTTTTTCGGCAAAAAGTTCCCTGTCCTCGGTGTTGATAATCGTTTCAACGGGTGTGCCTAACACCTCAACATTGTATTTTGCCAGCATGCCTTTCTTGTAAAGGATCGTTCCACAGTTCAGCGCCGTTTGTCCTCCAAACGAGAGGAAGATGCCATCCGGTTTCTCTTTGGCAATGACTTTTTCCACAAAATAAGGTGTAACAGGCAAAAAATAAACTTCGTCTGCTATTCCCTTGCTGGTTTGCACGGTGGCAATATTGGGATTGATCAGCACCGTTCGTCCCCCTTCTTCTTTTAACGCTTTCAGCGCCTGCGAACCGCTGTAATCGAATTCCCCGGCTTCTCCTATTTTTAAGGCTCCCGAACCAAGAACCAGGATTTTTTTATATAGCTTCATAGTATGATCTCTCGTTTTGGATGAATTAGTGTTTGTATTTTTCTACAGCCTGCATAAAATCGTCAAATAAGAATTCAGTGTCGGTAGGTCCTCCCGATGCTTCCGGGTGAAACTGCACGGCAAAGAAGGGTTTGATATTATGCCGGATTCCTTCGCAGGTTCCATCGTTGGCATTTTCGAACAACAGGCTCCAATCGTCCGAAAGCGTTGATTTATCAATGGCGAAACCGTGATTTTGCGAAGTAATGAAGCAGCGGTTGGTTCCCGACAGGATGACCGGCTGGTTATGGCTACGGTGTCCGTAAGGGAGCTTGTAAGTGTCGGCGCCGGAAGCCAGAGCCATTAACTGTGTGCCCAGACAAATGCCCATGATGGGTTTATCTTTGCTTAACGCCTGGCGAAGATAATCAATGGTTTTGACGTTCATCTTGGGATCGCCGGGACCATTGGAAATAAACAGTCCATCCCATTCCTCCAGGTTAAAATTATAATCGTAAGGCAAACGTACCACGGTGGTATCGCGCCGGAGCAGGCAACGGATGATATTGTTTTTAACCCCGCAATCGACCAGAGCAATGCGGTATTTCCCCGATCCGTAGGTTTTTATCTCTTTGGCAGAAACCTGTGCAACCAGGTTTTCCAGGTCAGGGTTTCGCCAGGGGATATCAGAATCAATGATGATTTTGGCAAGAGTGGAACCTCTCTCCCGAAGCTTTTTTGTCAGTGCACGGGTATCAATGCCGGAGATGGCAGGGATTTTCCATGTTTCGAGCCATTCGGCAAGACTTGTTTTTGCATTCCAGTGACTGAACCGTTCACTGTATTCCGAAACCACCAACCCTGAAACCTGCACAGAATCCGATTCCCAGAAGTTAAAAATATGCTCGGAAGAGCTATCGCCGGGAACGCCGTAATTACCAATCAAAGGATAGGTGGCTACCAGAATCTGTCCCTTGTACGACGGGTCGGTGAGGCTTTCGGGATAACCTGTCATGGCCGTATTGAAGACCAATTCGCCGGCAGCGCTGCCCTGGTATCCAAATGAAAATCCTTCGTACTGAGAGCCATCATCTAAAATAAGTTTTGCCCTGATTTTTTGTGTCATTGATTTTTTATTTTAAAAAAGTGCACGCAAAAAAAAAGCCGACAATATGTCGGCTTTTCTATCTATTGGTTATAAAAACAATATAATTGCTATCGATTTGTGCTATTGCACTTTTTAGTTTTCCTGATTTGTTTTTTCTTTTTAACATGATCAGGTGGCAAAAGTAAGAAAAATAGCTTTCCGTGCAGTTAAATATCCAAAAAAGTATTGCCATTCTCCCGGCTTATTCGTTATGGAATTGAACAGAAAGATTTTCAACCCGGTTTGCAATATTTTACCAAATAATATTGGCTGTAATTTTTTTCTATTTAATTTTGCCCGTGAAAATGACGAATAAATAACGGGACTTTTTCAATCCCCACTTTGCCGTTAAAATTCACATCTGAAGGCAGTCGTTAAAAATATACGTTCGGTTCTTCTAACAGGTCAGGAAAATAGATTCTCAGTCTATGAATAAGGGTTCGAGCCCCTTACCGAATACAAGCAATTTGCCCCAACAGTTAACCTGAGTTATTCAATCCCATCCCTTGCAGCTTTCCGGGGTAATCCACATTTTAGTCTTTATTTTCTTCCGCTTCCCGTATAAGTTTGTTTAAATCTGTAGCTAAGTTTGGAATATGTCGTATTAAAATCTCCCTGAGTTTTACAATACATTCGGAAGAGGAATTCATAATTACCGGGAATTGTTTTACCACCTCTTCAGTGATTACCTTTTCCAGGCTGTTGCAAAGCTGGTAATAGTTTTCGGTTTCTGTTTTTATTGAAGGAATATGTTCGCTTAAATCATCAACAATTTTTTCTGCCGTTGAAGGTTTTGATTCAATATTCTTCCAGCGGAGCGACTCTCTTTCCAAATCTACTTTAAGAGCCACTACTTTAACCACCAAAGCTCCGACATCAATTCCACATTCGCCCAATTCAGTAATGGTAACAGATTCATGCGGCCCCCATCCGGTTATTTGTTTTTCCACCTGCCTGACAAGCGAATACATCGCAGGATCTATCTTCTCCAGATAACGCTTAAAATAACTAAAGGGATAAATAATGGGGAAAAAATGTTCCCTGTCATCTTCGGGATATACATCACAATCGAAGAAAACAACATCGTCGCCAAATTCTTCTTTTAACGACTGCCATCCTTTGTATTCAATTTTGAATTTTGCCATTTCTATTACCGTTTATATATTTAAGTAATAGGATAAATAAAATGTCGTATATCAAAAAAAATAGGACGCGGATTCCACGGAAAAAACAGATAAACACTGATCATAATACAAACAGATTTAACGCTGATTTTATTCATGCAAGCATGAATAATAAAACTGGATAGGTCTGAAAATTATTCCGACAAGTTGAAATTAAAATCCGTTTTTAATCCGCTATTTTCAGTAAAAATCCGTGTTCTATTTTTAAGGTTTCTAAATTTAATTATACGACAATTTATAGATACTATTACTTAATTGCCATAACAAATAAAATTTATTGTTAAAAAAACAATCAAAATTACTCATTAAATTTAAATTATCAATAACTATCAACAATCAACAATCAACCATCAACTATCAACTATCAACAATCAACTATTGGACCTGATATTCATAAAAGAACACCCTGTAAAAAAAAATTATATTTTTTTGAAAAAAAATTTGGTTATTAAAATTATTTATTATATTTGGCGCCGAAAATAAAATAAAAAAGAGGGTTATATAATTTATAGATCAACTAAAAAAAGAAAGCCAGCCTGTTAAAGTAGCCCCTGTAAGGTTTGCAGGGAGAATCGTTTTTTGTTCTTTGTATTATTGTAAAGCTATTGGAAACGCTGATAAAGTTTACAGTAAGCCTGTGGAAACGTCTATTACACACTGTAAAACGCAAAATATACCCTTAAAAACATGTTTTAAGGGGTGTAAAACGTCTAACATGTGCTCAAAAGTCAACATACACACTGAAAAACACCTTATGAGTACTGTAAATCTTATTCGGACTACTGAAAAACATAAAATATGTACTGAAAATCTTATAATGCCTACCGTAAAACATAATTTATGGGGTGTAAAACACTTCAGAAGCCTCCGGAGGGTCGCTAACAAAGGTTTTCATGTCGCTAGCTAATGTTTTCGAACGGCTAACTAAGGTTTTTGAGCGGTTAGCTAAGGTTTGTGAGCGACTAACTACTGTTTTTGAGCGGTTAGCTAAGGTTTTTATGCTTCCGGCTAAGGTTTTTGTATTGCAAACTAAAGTTGTGATGCCCTTAGGTAAGTATTACGAACGGCGAAGTAGAGTTTTTGTTTACCCTGCTAATGTTACCGGATGAATGGTAAGCCGGCAAAATTCACAAATCATCGGTTTAAATCCCCAATGCTTTACAAAAAAATTGAAACTAATTGATCAGTCCAATACATACATTAAAAACTATAAAAAATGAAGGCTATTACTATTGATAAGTGCCGTATGTTCATGTCGACAGACGGCGTTGCAGATGAAAACAGCGGGGTATTATATGCTGTACCGGGTTTCCAGGACAAACATACCCAATTCAAAGGTATCCTTACGGAGATAAACATAAAGTTAGATGCGGCAGGTATAAAAATTATACTGGTGGGCCCTGATAAAAAAAAGCTGAAAGGCGAAATAATCAACGATGTATGCGAATATATGTCGTTTGCCGAAGGCTGGGCTACCATTAATAACGATGATAACCTGATAAACAGAATCCATTTTACACCCAGTGCCTTGCAGGTAACTGCCGATACCCTTTTTGTCAGCCGTTGCCGCATGATTATTGGCATCATCGAAGAAATGGCTGATAAACTGACGGACTTTGGCCTTACCCCCGAATTGCTTACCGCAGTAAAGGAAAAGATTAAGACATTCGAAAAGCTGATACCCAAAAGCCGCGAGAATATCGGCAATAGAAAAGTGGCTACTATTAACTTAGATGCCGAAACCGATGCTGCCGATGCCATCCTGATAAAAATGGATAAACTGGTAGAAACCATCCGCCGCAAAAACCCGGATGTATATACCAAATACAAAACGGCAAGGGTAATCGTGAATTCGGCAACAAGGAAGGCGGGGAAGAAGGGAGAACCGGAAACGAAGTAAGAGATTGCAGATTTTTAATTAGCTAATTAGTTAATGTGCTAATTTGAAAATTTGAAAATGCTGGGCGAAGCGAAGTCCCATGCGAAGCAAACGGGATGCTAATTTGAAAATGTGCTAATTTGAGGTTTTGAAAATGCACAGCGAAGCAAAGCCCGTGCGAAGCAGATAGGATGATGAAGTAATAAAGTGGTAATGGAATTGAAGATGGAAATTTGGGTAATCCTGTTGGAGAAAATATTGAAAAGATAAAGAAGAAATTAAGACAGTATAAACTTCATAAAATTGTTAACAAAAGGCGAAGAAAAGACAGCGGAATACAAACTTGAAATAAAAAGGCAGCCCAAAGAGCAAATCCTCTGTCACAATTTTTTTATGTATTTTAAAATGATTATTTTTGACTTTAATTCGGCAATGAAAAATTTTATGTAACAAAATTTAACCGTAATGTAGAATTAAAGAAATATTTTTAAAGAACTTTATATAAATTAGTTGAACACCAATTTTGCTAAAACTTTCTAAAATAAAATGTCTATAAAAGCTAAAATAAAAGAAATTAAAGCCTCTGGCGTACTGGTTGAACTAGAGAATGGTGAAGAAGGTTGGTTATCCGGACATGAACTGTCCTTAAATTACGAGCACAACATTGATTTAAATAATCAAAATTTATGTAAGGTTGATCAGGAATTGGAAGTGGTTTGCTATAGCTTAGAAATTGGAAAAGGCAGACGATTGGTCAGCCATATAAGAGCAAATAACGATCCATGGAAAAAGGTAAAAGATTGGCAGAATAGAGAAGTAAAAGAAATGAAGGTCTATTCTGTAACTAATAAACTTGCCTTTGGAAAAATTGAATCAGGTATTGAGGCATTTATTACTTTATCAGATGTACTTCCAAACGATACTGTACCTGAATCATTACGAGCCTTTTCAGAAATATCTCCAGGCGATTCTATTGCTGGCTATGTCTATAAAGATAAAATTGAGCTTGATAATAGACTTGTTCCTTTAGATTTTCTTTCCTACATAAAGGATAATATTGACATCTCTGAATTTTTACCAATTATTAATAAAGTAAATTTGAAGAGATTCTCAGATAATCTGATTTACAAGATTGCGGATTATGATCCAAAGTATATCAAAAGTGATTCCATCAATAATATTTTTGTTTTAGATAATGAAGATGTAATCTTAAATGGAATTGTTAAATATTTAAAAAGTTGTGGTTATAACGTTTATCAATCTTCTAATGAACGAGATTGTAAAAGTTTTTTTCAAAATGAAGATATAGATATTGATTTATCAATAATTGATATTCATCTATCCCCAAAGAATGATTATATTGGTTTAAATCTGATAAATTTTATACTTGAGAAACAACCCAGATCGAAATTTATTCTTATTTCCGCTGAAGACATGTCTCCAATTAAAAACGAGAAGGCTGGTGAACTTTTAATTTCAGGATACTTAATTAAACCTTTTGGTGCTGAAGAATTAAGAAATGCTATTTCTTTTGCGTCACTTAATAAGCCACAGACTTTTTTTTCTTTTTTTGAGTCAAGTAATCATATGTTAATTCAAAATCAATTCGAACCCCAAACAAATGAATCATTAAAAACTAAACTAGAGAATTTCAGGAAGGAAATTAATGCTGATACAGTCGTTCTATTTCAAATCCATCCTCTTTCATATAATGTAAAAATTAAATCTTGGGCTGGCCCATTGCATGATCTCAATCGTTTTTTAAATAAATTAAGATATAGTCCTGTCAGAGATGTTTCTATTGACAGAGAAATAATTCATGTAAGTAAACCCAATTTTACAAAACACCGATATCTTTATCAAGCTATAAAGTACGAATCATGTTTAGCCTTTCCAATTGATACCCCATTAGATTATGCCTATTCAATTTTTGCATTTCATCCCCAAAAAAACCGGTTTGATCAAAACTATTATTATAGAACAAAAGTTTTTGCTATAGAATTAGCAACTTTACTTACAGAAGAAAGAAATGTTGAACTTAAAAAAATTGATAATCCATTTCTACTTGCTGGTAAAACCTATGCTAGTATGGCTCATGAACTAATGAATAATTTATCAGGGGAGTTCTGTTTAAATGATATAATAAACAAAATTAATCATGAGGAACTGGATGACGAAGTAAAATGTGAGTTAACGACAAATGCTAAGGAATTACTTGCCAAATTAGTAAGAGCAAAAGAAATTATTAAAGAATTTAGAGATTTTTCAAGGAGTCATAGAAATGAAAATCCTTCTGAAGTTTGTGTAAATGAAGTAATTGATAAGGTAAAAAGTTATTTATTTAGAGAAGCTGCCAATAATGGAATTCAATTAAACATTAATATTGTAGAAGATGAACTTTATTTTACTGAAATTCGTAAAACTGCAATTGAACAAGTTGTTTTTAATTTGACATTAAATGCCATTGATCAGATTAAGGGTTTTAATTTTTACAGAACAACAGGTTCGATATTAATCGAGTTATCAAAAATTGAATTTGACAACAAAGATTGGGTTCAGATTTTAGTTCATGATACTGGTCCTGGAATTCGCAAACGCGATTTTAATAAAATTTTCGATACAGGATTTACTTCAAAAACTAATGGTGCCGGATTAAGGCTGGACATATGTAGAAATATTATTGATCAGGCAAAAGGGAAAATAGGAGTTCTTAAAAGTGTTTTATTTATAGGTACTACATTCCAGGTACTCCTTCCTTTAATAATCAAAGATGAATAAGTTATGAATAATATAGGTGTCCTTGTGGTTGATGATACTAAAGATACAAGATTGAAATTGGTATCAGGGTTAAAAGAAAAGGGCTTTAAAGAGGTTGTTGGAGTCAGTAACGGTGAAGATGCAATTAGATTGATTATGGATGGCCCTTTTAGGTTCAATGTTACTGTAATTGATCACAATTTAAATAATCCAGAACTTGATGGTATTGAAACTACCAAGCAAATAGTTAAACATTCAAAAAATATTTATACAATAATATTTACTAATATAGAAACTGATGACCCGGAAACTCTAAAAAAGATTAAACTAAAAGCATATGAAGCCGGAGCGTATCGTTATTTAGAACGCAATGTTGGAGAAAATGCTAAAAAAGTAGTTGATTTTGTTAAAGAAATTAAATATTTACTTGATCTTAAGCAAAGACTTGCTGACTTTTATAATAAGTCTCAGGAGATACCATCTTTGTTGACTCAGTTAAATATTATGATTTCCTTATATGATAGAAATTTCAAAATATGGTATCTTAACCCTGCAGCTAAACGATTTCTTGGTTTGAATGATATCCCTAATCTTCCATGTTATACTATAGCTTGTAATAACAAAACTCCTTGTCCGATATGTTTTGCAAAAGAAACTTTCTCTGATAGCAAGTCTCATGAAGGTATCTATCTTAATCCCTTGGGTAAAAATTCAAAATTGAAATGGATATACTCTTGGACTCAACCAATGATGGATGAAAAGGGTATTCCAATTCTTCTTGAAGATAACCTTCCATTAGCCGTTCTTGAATCTTTCCAGGATATTACAGACAGTTTTTATTTTCAAAATATCCCACTTGATGAAAAGATTGCTGTTATTGCTAAATCTATTTATAATAGGGATGATGGATTTGATAAGATAAGAATATATAAAGCCGACCCAGCTGGTGAAACATTGTCTTTAATTGAGAATGTTGGATATAGTAAAAAATTGAGGAAACAAAGTATAATGGTAAAAGATTATCATAATATAACAAAATCGATAGAGCATTTTAAAGAAACCGGCATAGGTATGTATTTTTATGAAGGAATGAATCCAGACCCTTTAGTTAAGGGAGAGATTATGGAGCATTTCATTCATTGGCCATTGATGAAAGGCACAAAATTATTAGGGTTATTGTCAGTAAGTAGAAAAGAGTATGGCAGGCCATGCACCGAAGATAAAAAAATGATACTAAAAGATTATGCAGAAGAAATTTTGAAAGCATTTAGTATTGAAGAAAAGAAGAAAGATAAGGATTCAACAATTGAAGAAAGAATTGCTAGCATTGAGGAATTTTGTATTAAACTATCAATAAAGAAAAGTTCTCCTGAAAAAGCATTAATAGAGTTTTTAGATGAAATAATTAAACAAACAAATAGTGATGAAGTTTTTATACGGTATAGAAAGGAAATAAGAAAGGAGAGAAAAGCTATCCTTCTGCCTTATGCTAAGGGGAAATACTATAAGGTAGCACCTCAAGAATTATCTATTTCCTTAGACAATCGTGATTTACCACCTATTCGTGTTTTTACTTCCGGAGATGAGGAAATCAACGATAACGCCACAAAAGATAATGACTTTGATCAAAGAATGTTGAAGTTCCCTGAAGCTGCAAGAGATGTTTTAAGGCAAATGAATTCCTATTGCATTGAACCATTATTTTATCGTGATAGCTGTTTTGCTATTTTAAGTTTATACAGTAAAAACATTAAACATTTTTCTAAAATAAAAATTGAAACGATCAGAATATTTGCAAATTATTTATCCCCTTTAGTACATGATTTTATAGTCAGTTATGAAAACAAGAGAATATTGCAGACTGAATTGCAACAGGATCTATCTATGCGTGCAGTACATAATATTCGTACTCCAGTCCAAGCAATCTCTACTTATCTTGACGTTTTGAAGGCTAATAATCTATTAGATATTGACTCCCAGGACATAATAAATAAAATTAAAAACCAAATTCATAGGATAGAAAATTTAACAGGTGATTTTTTGTCATTTCTTAGGCCTATTGAATTAAATGAAGATATAATAAACCTGAAAGATTTTATTAATAATTTGATTCAAAAATTTGAATATTGTAAAAATGAGATTACCATAAATTTTTTACCTGATAAAAGAATAAATAAAATATATGGTGACGAGAAAGAATTATATTCAGTATTTGAAGAACTTATTGATAATGCGATAAAAAATAAAGCAACAAAAATTAAAATCAAAATTGAAAAACAACATAACTATGTAAATATCCACATTGAAGACAACGGAACAGGGATTAGTAAAAAATTGCAAAAAACTTTATTTAGACCATTCACATCTGGCGATCCAATGGGAACTGGATTGGGATTATCACTTGTAAGGAAAATCATCAGATCTCATAACGGTTTCATTAATGCTGATTTTGATTATGAACCTGGGGCTAAATTTATAATTGAATTACCAAATAATATTTAAATATATGGAAAAAAAGCAAAAATTATTAATAGTAGATGATGATAAGGCTATTTTAGATGGCTATAATCTGTTGTTTAAGAAATATTTTATTGTGGAGACTTCAGAAACAATCAAAGATGCCCTTAAAAAATTAAAAAAAGACGATTTTAAAGTCGCAATTATAGATATGGCATTTCCAGAAGATCAAGAAGGTGGTTTAAAAATTATTAAGTATATTAATGAAAATAGAATAAATACCAAACCCATTGTCCTTACCGCTTTCGGTTCTGAAAGTCATTTTAAAAAATCTAATGAAGAAGGAATTTTTGATTTTGTTGAAAAGGCGACACCTGGGTCAAATGAAATTTTATTACATAGTACATTATATGCAGCTTCTCTTCCCCCTGAGATAAGAATATTTTTATCTGAAGACAATTTAGAATTTTTTAAGCGATTGGAAGCAGACCTTAAATTAACAAAAATTGAACTAATTAGAGAAGGATTAAGATTACTAAACTGGTCAATTAATGAATGGAAAAATAAGAATGAGATTGGATCTATAAAAGATGGAAAAATAAAAAAAATAGAAAACCTGTATTCAAAATATAAAAAATAACAGATATGAATAATTTGGATCTAAATTCTCCTATTTCACAATCAGATTATGTTTATGAAACGGGCATCTTAGGTAATTTTAAAGAACCAATTAAAATGGAAGAAATAAAGGTGAAAATCGAGCAAGGTAGATTTGCAATGGCGAAATGGGTCATTATTGCTTCCATTGGTTTTATTCTATTATTTTTAATATTTTCATTTATTATTCTTATGTCAAATAATTGTCTCGATGGAAAAGATCCCTTGGAGAGATTAATAAAGGTTTATTTAGAAATTATACCCTTCTGGGCTACCATTACTGGTACTATTTTAGGCTATCATTTTATAAAAAAAGAAACCTAGCAATAATTGAAAAACCATTTAGTTAAAATCATAAAATACTAAACTCTCGGCTGAGCAGAATTTATAATTTAAGACCGTTGCAAAATAAAGCGAGAGTGAATTTTCTTGTTTTTTTACTGAAGATATTTAGTTTTATACCATTAAAATGTTTTTTTTGCCGTTTTTTATTCTCCTTATCTCTATAATATTGCTGTAAATGAGGAATTTTCTCCTCATTTTTAGCATTGGGACATAATGATCCCAGGTGAACGGTATAAGTTGTATGCAATAGCTTCCATCAGATGTTGGGTATGCATTTTTGACAACCCCACATAACGGGCTACTCCTCCACCAAACCATCGTTTTATTGACCCAAATGTCCGTTCTACTTTATACCGGGTTTTACTCACTATTTTGTTGAATTGTATTTCTCTTTCTGTTAACTTTCTATTTTTGGCTGCTTTATTCATTATATGATTACGAAGTCGTTTCTGCTGTAATATTGTATCGTTCTTTTTACTTTTATATCCTTTGTCTGCTTTTACCCAAGTCCTTTCCGTTAATTCACATGTATCCAATACCTGCTCCAAATTGCTTATTTCATTCACATTAGCCGAGGTGGTAAGTACTCCCAAGATTAACCCATTGACATCAGTAATCGTATGTTTTTTATATCCAAACCGGAGCTTCCCGGCTTTTTTTACCCATCTGCCTTCGGAATCAACTCCTGGCTGGGTCTTCTTTATCAATTTAAATTGTGAGGCTTCTTTTTCTCTTTCTTCCTCCTTTGGCTCTTGCTGACGATCTTCTACTATTTCATATTCCGTTTTCCCCTTTGGCTTTCTTGGACTATCGGTAATACTCGCATCTACAATGACTCCTCCCTTAACCAGTATTTTCTTTTTCTCTAATTGTTTATTCATCGCTTTGAATAATTTTTCGTACACATTCTTTTGGGTAAGTTCGGTACGAAAACGACTGATAACACTATGATCGGGACATTTGTCATCTATACTTAATCCTACAAAACGACTGAAGGATATTCTGTCATTTACCTGGTCTTCTACTTCATAATCACTCAAATTATACCAGGTCTCCAAAAGACATATTTTAAAAAGTAATAGCCCTTCATAAGCCGGACGTCCACTTACACTTTCTCCTTTTTGATAGTGCTTATTGATAATATTGGAAATAAGTCGCCAATCGATCAATGTATTTACCTGATCAAAAAATTCTGTCTTTACTTTCCTTCTTTCTGCTGCTAAATCAGCAAAGCCTATGTGTTTCTCATTTTTCATGCTACAAATATAACAAATTCATTGTTATAAATAACACTAATCTAATATTTTATACGCATTTTTGCCTTGCAATGGTCTTAATTTAACAAAACGAAACAACAATAGCGGAAGTTTCAAAGAGTAATTTTATAAAAATTAGTGTTCATTGGTGTAATTCGTGTCAAACTTTAGAATTAGATACAGGACACTAATTTCACAAATTTACACTAAGAAATGGTTGAGAAATGAGAGACTTTTATAAAAATTAGTGCCCATTAGTGAAATTCGTGTCAAAATCATGGAATATATTCCACGGCTAAACGATCCCGAAAATTTTAGTGTTCCGTTTGCTCCGGGATATTAGCTATTGGCTAAAAGCATTTGTATTTTATAATTCGAATCGCCAGTTAAACAGAATTCCGGTTTCTCCGGTTTTTATAAAATTATTTTTCTCAAGAACCAAAGATGATGCAATATTATCCATTTCTGTAGAAGCGATAATCGCTTTAACGTTGGGCTGTTTTCCGGCCCAACGAATCATCCCTTCCACGGCTTCCGTCATAATACCCCTTTTCCGGAATTCTTCATACGTTCCGTAGCCGATTTCAACTTCGCCCTCAGCATTTGGTTCTCCTTTAAAGCACAAATCGCCAGCCATCTTATTTTCCAGTTTCAGAATAATAATCCAAAGGGTAGAATATAGATAATTCTTGTTTTTATCTGCCACATCAGGCAAAATGGTTTGTTCAAGCGCTTCCTTCAGCTCCGGCGGAATGATCCGGGATGTTTCATTCAGATGCATTTCTTTTTCCAAGGAGTTATCTGCTTTACAATATTTGGTGAGTTGTTCGTAAGTTAATGGCCTTAAAATAAGCCGTTCGGTTTCTATCATATTTTTTTGAGTGAAAGAAATAAATAGCAGTAATCGAGTTGAAACAAAGCGCCATCCCTGCAAATTAGGTTGTTCCATATTTTGCACAAAAATATTGATTTTAATGCATGCTTTTCCATATTTTATAAAATATGATTAGCGTTTATCCGTTTTTTTCGTGGAATCCGCGTTCTGTTTTTTTAATATACAACCAAAAAAATCCTTATTCCATTGGCTATTCAGCCTTGTATGTTGTTGCATTTATGAATCAGGAGCCAAATCTCCTTCCTTTTTTTAAAATATCAGCAATCCTTAAAAAAAAACGGATATTTTTGTAAAATAAAATTTCCGGTTTATCCGGGAATATTTCTAATATACTAATGAAAACTATTTCAATTACCGAGAAACTGATATTTTATTTTGTCTGCTTAGGCATTGTAGTGATTAGTATTATTGGCTCCTATTCCTATTATTTTGCTAAAAAAGCGTTGCTAAACCGCACCTTCGACCAGTTGATTTCGTTACGCCTGGAAAAGAAAAACAGGATCGAACAGTTTTTCCTCGATCGTGACCGCGATATCAATCTCATCTCCAAATCGGAAGAAATAAAGAAAATCATTGATGTTTTAAACTCACCGGTAAAATCCGTTGAAAAGGTCAATACGCTTCAATACAATTCCCGGTTGGGGAAATACATCGGTTCCTACGGTTATTATCAGCGGCTTTATGTGGTGAGCCGGAATAATTCTGTGTTTAACATCAACCCGCTGC
>CAXXDR010000004.1:0-485284 GCA_963665885.2 Bacteroidales bacterium
CTAAAAACGCTTAAACCCGATGTGGTTATTCTCGACATATCCATGCATGGACTTTCGGGAATAGAAGTCTCACGCCAGATTTCCTCTTTATATCCCGAAATAAAAATTATGATCCTGTCTATGCACACCAATGAAGAATTTGTTATCAATTCCATCAAAGCAGGAGCCAAAGGATATCTACCCAAAGACACTTCAAAGGAAGAACTGCTGGAAGCGATAAAAGTCCTATCCGAAGGAGGCGAATATTACAGCAAATTGGTCTCGGATAACCTTCTGAAAGGATATATCAAAAATTTCAAGGTAGAGCAAAACCTGATGGAAAAGCAGGAATTAACCCAAAGAGAAATCGAGATTTTAAAACTTGCCTCCAGTGGTTACACCAACAAAGAAATTGCGGATAAACTTTTCATAAGCACCAAAACCGTAGATGCACACAAAAATCACATCATGCAGAAACTGAAGTTAAAAAACACCGCAGAATTGGTACTTTATGCGGTAAAAAACAAGATCATTGAGGTTTAATCCAAAAATGTTTTTCCATTCTACGTATAAGATTTTTTCTTAGTAAGTAAAAAAACAGCTTACAAATAAATCAAATTTTAACCTATTGTTAACCGCCTAAGGCGATTTTACATTTGCGCTTTTAAAAAAGATTAAAAGCCATGATCGTAAAATCTGCCAAGCTAAGTTTATTTCTATTATTGATCCTATTGTTATGTGGCTCATTAAAATCGCAGAACAGTTCAGAAAATGATTCCACAAAAACGAAGCTAAAATTAAATTTTAGTGCCGATGTAATGAGCAGGTATGTCTGGAGAGGATGCGATTATGGCAATTCGCCAAGCATACAACCAACGCTATCACTTTCATGGGCAAACCTTGAAGCCGGTTGCTGGAGTGCCATTTCCACTCAAAATAATTACAAAGAAGTTGATCTGTATGCAAAATATACATACAAAAAAATATCCCTGATTGTTACAGATTACTATATTCCCTTCAACAATAGTGGAATATCCTCGTCGCCCGATAACCGATACTTTTATTATGACGATAAGAAAACAGCCCATTCTTTGGAAGGTTCGGCACTTTATAAAGGTGGAGATAAGTTTCCGTTTTGGTTGCTTGGAGGTGTTTACTTTTATGGAAACGATAAACGATGGGGCTGTGATGCAAAAAAGGACTCCACCGATAAAACCTACTATTCCTCTTATTTTGAAGCGGGTTACACTTTTGCCATACAGGAAAACAGCGCCGATTTATTTGTAGGATTTACTCCCCAAAAAGGAGCTTATGGTAATGATGCTGGTATTATTAATATGGGAGTAACAGGTTATCGTAAAATAAAAATCACCAGCGATTTTTCATTACCTGTCAAAGGATCTTTGATCTTCAATCCTCAAACATCCAATGTTTTTTTCACTTTCGGAATCACACTTTAATTAACAATAATCACATATTCATTTAAAATTCAATAGTTATGATAGACACAGGTTCAACGGGGTTTATGCTTTTAGCTACCAGCTTGGTAATGCTGATGACCCCAGGTTTAGCTTTCTTTTATGGAGGATTAGCCACAAAACGTAATATTTTAGGTATTATGATTCAAAGTTTTGTTTCTTTGGGTTGGACTACCGTATTATGGGTGATTTTTGGTTATTCACTTTGCTTCAGTGGTGGCGAAGGTGGAATTATCGGAGACCTCCACAAGGCTTTTCTTAACGGTATTTCACCTTCATCAATGTATACCAACGGAAAAATTCCCGAGTTTGTATTCGTTGCATACCAGATGATGTTTGCCATTATTACTCCTGCACTTATCACAGGCGCTTTTGTAAACAGGGTGAGCTTTAAAGCCTACTTTATTTTTCTTACCGTTTGGCAGGTTTTGGTTTACTATCCGTTTGTTCACATGATTTGGGGCGGTGGACTTCTTGCACAATGGGGCGTTATTGACTTTGCCGGTGGTATTGTTGTACATGCAACGGCTGGTTTTGCCGCTTTAGCTTCGGTATTTTATGTAAAAGCAAGGGTTGACAAAAACTCTACGCCTAACAGTATTCCTCTTGTTGCCATAGGAAGCGGACTATTGTGGTTTGGATGGTACGGTTTTAATGCAGGTAGCGAGGTTGCCGTCGATTTTATTACATCTACCGCTTTTATCAATACTGATATAGCCGCTTCTTTTGCGACTATTGCATGGTTGTTCGTTGAGTGGATACGTGAACGTAAGCCTAAATTTTTAGGTTTGCTCACAGGTTCTATTGCCGGATTGGCTACAATAACTCCCTGTGCCGGTTATGTACCTGTTTGGGCCGCTCCTATTATCGGAACAGCAGCCGGTTTAGTTTGCTATTTTGCCGTTAATTTTAAAAATAAAATGAAATGGGATGATGCGCTGGATGTATGGGGCGTTCATGGTGTTGGTGGAGTTTTAGGAACAATTCTGCTCGGCGTTTTTGCATCAAAGGCTGTTAACGCTAACGGCGCTGATGGTTTGTTTTTTGGCAACGGTTCATTCTTTATTAAAGAATTGGTTGCTGTTGTAGCAGCATCGATATATGCTTTTATTTTTACGTATATTATGCTGATTATTATAAATATGATTACTCCGGTTAAGGTAGATGCAAGCGTAGAAAGAATTGGTCTCGACGAAGCTTTGCATGGTGAAAAAGCTTATGATGAAGGTGTTTTATAAAAAATAATATTTATTCATATCCGCCTGCAGCTTTTCGTAAAATTTCCCGCTAAAACGTTACGAAATTTTGCAGACATGAATACCCTGCCAGATAAAGGTTAGCTCTGGCAGGGTATTTTTTTAAAAACGTTTCAAATCTTTAGAGATGACTTTAATTGGTTTTTTATTTCTGGGTGCAAAAGTTTAGTGGATTTTATGTAAATTTGTATTTCAATAATTCTATTTCGTTATAGAAATATGATTATAAAAATGAATAACAAGATTAACCAATTGGTACAATTATTAAACGAAAAGCTAATTCTTTTTGTAAGCATCAGTTTTGGTATCTTTTTATTTGTCCTTTTTTTTCAGCCGTTTTCCCCAAGCAGATTTGATTTCAACAACAATTTGCTGTTTATTACAGGCTTGGGAGCCATTGTCTTTCTGTCTATGTTTATAGTCAGGATTATTTTCCCCTGGCTGAAGAAAAATAATTCACCAAACAATAACAATACTGCCCTACCCTCCTACATGAGCGGTTTTATAATTTTGGCCATAAGTTCTGTTGCTTTTCCTTTTTATTTGCACTATGTGGGATATGTCAGCATCTCCTTTTATGTCGTATTTAAAGCTGTTTTAATTTGTCTTGCTCCACCAATAATCTTAGCCATTTATGATAAGCTCAAGGAATTTAAGCAGCAAAACGAATCGCTTGTTACAGAGAAAAAAACAATACAAAAAAAGGTAGAAAAATACGAAGAAGATATTCTGAATAAATCCATCGACTTTATTTCGGAGAACAATGCCGAAAATCTTAGCCTGTTGATTGCCGAAGTTGTTTTTATAAAATCCGCCGATAATTATGTAGAAATCGTGTACATGGACGGTGATCATTTTAAAAAGAAACTCATACGGAATACGCTTAAAAATATAGAGTTACAGATTAAGCAATATTCTAATTTCATTCGATGCCACAGAACTTGCATCGTAAATACTCATTATATTGAGAGGCTCAATAGCATTTACAACAACCACTCTCTGATTATAAGGGGTTATGATGAATCGTTACCGGTTTCGCGCCAGTATTTTATAAAGGTTAAAGAAGCCCTTTGAACAACTTTTGTAAAAAAGAACAACATAATGAATATTTTATTGGTATATCCTCAATACCCTGCTGATCTGAAGCGGTCTTTCTTTTATTAATCAATCTTTATTGCAAAATTAATTGTAAAAATAAATAAACCGCAGAGTTAAGCATAGATTTACGCAAAGAACCGCAGAGAAAACATTATCTTTGCGGTTCATCATAGTAAAAAATATGTTAGCAAAAAGGCATCTTCTGTTTTCAGCCGTATTTTTAGGCGAAACATTTACGGTTTATACTGCAAATTTATTATTTAATAATTTTCTGCCGTATTACTTTTGAATCTTTTGTAATTAATTCAATAATATAAAGCCCCAACGACAGATTTTCGATACAAATTTTATTGGTAACAGACTTTGTTGATATCATGGTTTTCCCCTGACTGTCGTACAGATTTATCTTGCCAATCTTTTCTTCGTTAATAATAGTTATCTCCTGAGTAGTTTGATCATATTGAATGGCATTTTCGGTTGTTAATTTATATTCAGAAACAGAAATGGGCAAAGATTCATTAACAGCAATATTTGATGGACCGGATTCTCCTCCGGGATTTGTATAAACTGCCGTAATCCACATTACGCCTATGGCTCCAAATTCTTCTTCATAATATAATTCAGGTAATGATGCCATAATTATGGTATCGAGCGTCTCATAATTATAGAAATAAATGTTGTAATGATCCAAAATTGCATCAGTAGTAGTTGTATCGGGAGCATTCCATGTAAAATAGGAACAATACGTTGGCCCGAGTACCCAATGACCTTCGCAATATCCTCCTTCATCAATCCTTATATAATTATACGAATATACAAAATCCGTAGGCGCCGGAAATTGTGCAAATGTTGTTACCGACAACATCATTAATAAAATGATAAAATACTTTTTCATGTGTAATTAATTTAATTTTTTATTGGTTAAATAGAATATTCATAAAATATCATTCTCGGTTGGTATAAGTATGGCCTTTATGGATATTTCATTTGTTTATGATTTGTTCTTTTATTTGTGAAGCTTTAACTTTATTAAATTCTAAGTCTTAATCAGACTATAATTTATTGATAAACTAAATAATAGTATCAGTTGAATCACCAAATATTTAGTTTTTTTATTGATAATTCAGTATATTTTTTATAAACATTAGCTATATCATATAATTATTTAATCTATTGTAATATTTATAGATTAAAATGTTAATATTTCCAATATATTATTTATATTTTTTAAATAATTTTGAAAAAGATAATATACTTAATCATACAACAATTATATGGTATAAAAATAATAAAATAAATATTATTTTTATTAAATTCCAGTTATTGACTTAAGAATATTTAATAAAATACTTAATTTAGCATTCATGCTAAATTATGACATTTTAAACTTTTATAATATTATTCAAATTGTAATTACCATAAAATATCATATATTTGTTTATAAATAATTTTATTATTCCTCCTTGGAAGGAATGTTAAATTATAACATTTTCTTGATTTTTATCAATAATCTCTACATCTTTAGGGCCATTCCATTTTTTAATTAATAATTCTAAATCTAAAAAATAAAGATCTTCTATTTTATCATGCTGCAAAAGATGTTTATAATAATCATTTAATGCCTGTCTTGTATTTAAAGTTATTTTTTGTAATGTGAGCTCGTCAAAATATTTAATGGAATTTTTTTTGACCAAAGGCGAAATAAAATCAATTAAAATATTATTCAAATTATTTATATAGCCTGTGCTAAAAGAAATTTCTTCTTCATTTAATAAATTATTTTTTTGCTTATCTTGAATGTCATTTTTTATCATATTTAAATCTTCATGTATTTCTTTTTGTATATTTAGAATATCTTTTTTATTTTTAATTATATAATTGAACATTTCTTTTCTTTTATTATCAACATGAGCATTAAATAAATTATATACTACGATCAAAGACAATCCAATTAATAACGCAGATATTGAAATTAATGTCTTAATATAATCATCAAATGATATATTTAATGTGTATTTTTTAATACCCCAACGAGCTATAAAATCAGCAATAAGAACTAATAGTAAGAGAAAAAGCATTGATCGTTTTAAATAATATAATAATTTGCATTTTTTCATAATATATTTTTATTTATTTAATAAATATTTATTAGAAAGTTCTACTAATTGCATATCATTACTGCTTTTAACTACTTTATCTATTACATTTACGCCCCATTCTTTATTATTCATAATCTCAGGATAACGTGACCAAAGAATAATCATTATATCCTTATCTCTTAATATTTTATTATATAATACCCATCCGGTCTCGAGCCCATTATAAGACCGTTGCAAAATAAAGCGAGAGTGAATTTTCTTGTTTTTTTACTGAAGATATTTAGTTTTATACCATTAAAATGTTTTTTTTGCCGTTTTTTATTCTCCTTATCTCTATAATATTGCTGTAAATGAGGAATTTTCTCCTCATTTTTAGCATTGGGACATAATGATCCCAGGTGAACGGTATAAGTTGTATGCAATAGCTTCCATCAGATGTTGGGTATGCATTTTTGACAACCCCACATAACGGGCTACTCCTCCACCAAACCATCGTTTTATTGACCCAAATGTCCGTTCTACTTTATACCGGGTTTTACTCACTATTTTGTTGAATTGTATTTCTCTTTCTGTTAACTTTCTATTTTTGGCTGCTTTATTCATTATATGATTACGAAGTCGTTTCTGCTGTAATATTGTATCGTTCTTTTTACTTTTATATCCTTTGTCTGCTTTTACCCAAGTCCTTTCCGTTAATTCACATGTATCCAATACCTGCTCCAAATTGCTTATTTCATTCACATTAGCCGAGGTGGTAAGTACTCCCAAGATTAACCCATTGACATCAGTAATCGTATGTTTTTTATATCCAAACCGGAGCTTCCCGGCTTTTTTTACCCATCTGCCTTCGGAATCAACTCCTGGCTGGGTCTTCTTTATCAATTTAAATTGTGAGGCTTCTTTTTCTCTTTCTTCCTCCTTTGGCTCTTGCTGACGATCTTCTACTATTTCATATTCCGTTTTCCCCTTTGGCTTTCTTGGACTATCGGTAATACTCGCATCTACAATGACTCCTCCCTTAACCAGTATTTTCTTTTTCTCTAATTGTTTATTCATCGCTTTGAATAATTTTTCGTACACATTCTTTTGGGTAAGTTCGGTACGAAAACGACTGATAACACTATGATCGGGACATTTGTCATCTATACTTAATCCTACAAAACGACTGAAGGATATTCTGTCATTTACCTGGTCTTCTACTTCATAATCACTCAAATTATACCAGGTCTCCAAAAGACATATTTTAAAAAGTAATAGCCCTTCATAAGCCGGACGTCCACTTACACTTTCTCCTTTTTGATAGTGCTTATTGATAATATTGGAAATAAGTCGCCAATCGATCAATGTATTTACCTGATCAAAAAATTCTGTCTTTACTTTCCTTCTTTCTGCTGCTAAATCAGCAAAGCCTATGTGTTTCTCATTTTTCATGCTACAAATATAACAAATTCATTGTTATAAATAACACTAATCTAATATTTTATACGCATTTTTGCCTTGCAATGGTCTTATTATTTGTTTCCTCTAAAGAATAGGGATGCGGTGGAAGCATTATATCTAAGATTATTAAATCAAAGCTTCTATGAAGATTAAAATAATTATTTACTGAATTTACACTATTCGCAATTGTTATATCATATAGTTCCTTAACTTTTGCTATAATTCTGGGGTTCATCTCTGGTTGATCTTCTATAATTAAGATCTTCTTTCTTTCTTGTTTTTCCATTTTTTTATAATTAATTTTCTTGGGGAATTGTTAATTTAAAAATTATATGTGAAATTTTTTTATCTATGTCCTTTTCAAAAATATCATTTATATTCTCACCATAATTCATTCTTCGTTCAATATATTTTTTTATCATGGTCAATTCTTCAGAATAACTCATTTTAAAATCATAATAATTTTCCATTATATCCTTTTTAAGATAATCAAGATTATCTAATTCAGACTTTGATAAAATAAGATTCTTTTTTATATCATTAATGACATCATTATTATATTCAGGAATATTTTTTATTAAAAATGAGATTCTTTCATTCGAATCTTTATATGAATGTAATATTCGATCTATGCATAAAATACCGAATATATTTCTATTTTGGAAGTCATTTTTCCCTTCAATTTCTATATTGCCATTTTCATATTCAACAATTTTTTTAGATAAAGCTAGCCCTAATCCTGTTCCTGTTGTTTGTCTCTCTCTTGCCTCATAAGTTCTGAAACCTTGTTCCATTATTTTAAGTTTGAATTCTTCTCTTATTGGAATTCCAATATTTTCAATTTTAATAATTATTTTATTATTTTGTGGAAGAATTTTTATTAGAATATTTGTTCCAAAATATGAATATTGAATTGCATTTCTTATAATATTGAAAATTGCTAACGGAAATAGCTCATTTACATTTATAGTATTTATTTTTTTTGAATTATCAGAAAATACTAATTTTAAAGCGACTCCTTGTATTTCTGCATCTTTTTGAAATATTTTAAAGATTGATTTAAAATGATTGATTAAATTTATATCTATTTTTGATTGTTTATTTAAAAAATCATATATGTTTTCAACATGTGCATAATGTGAAAAAACATTAATTAAATTAGCTTCACTTTCCATTTCTTCTAATACATTAATATAATGTTTTTTGTTGAAATTATAATTTTCAACATCTTCCTCTAGATTTTTAATATTTTGAATTAATATACTTGCTAATGAGGGCAATTCATGTTGAAGCTTTTTTAGCGTATTTTTTGATTTATTTGATTGATTTAAAATTTCGGTTATTTTACCAATAACTTGAGAGCCTATTTCGGCTATCTCAAGTTCTTCTTTTGAAAAAATTGTATCTTTTCTATCTTGATCAGGAATTATTTTTGTTGTATTATTTATGCAAAAAATGAATCCTTTTGTTTCTTTTCCTTCAGCAATTTTCATAGGTAAAATCATCATAGATTTAATAAAATTACCATCTTTTTCATTAGTTATTTTATTTATAAAATAATCTTTATCATACCATATATATTCTGAAATTTTATTTTCTTTTGAAAACAAATAGTTATACGCATTTGAATATAATTTATCTTCAAAAGAATTTTTAGAATTATTAATTTCTTTTGGAAAATCTAAAAAATTATTAACCATAAGAATCAATTTATCATGTTGTTCATCAAATAAATAAATTAAAACCTTTTCAATCCCCAGATTCTGTTCAATTTCTTTTGCAGAATTTTGATAAAAATTATTTTCTGAAAAAAGATTATCAACATGTAAATCTATATTATTTCTTAGATTCCGTCTTATTCGATGTATTGCCATTTGAAAATTTTCATATATTTTATGAGACATTAATTCTAAAAAATTTGAGTTAAAATAATAAGGATATGTATTTTCATCATAAAACATTACTAATAAACTTATTGGTATCTTAATAATTTCATCATTGCTAGGGATATGTTTAAAATATGGAAGTAACGGAAGAAGAATCATTATATCATTTTCAGAAAGTTTATGATTATTACAAAACATCTCATATCTATAAAACTCATTTTTAACATCTTTCATTTTACAAACTTGATATAAATTATTAAATTCATTATCTTTTGTCAATTGAGATGTCAAATTTTGCATAAATAAATAAAATTTATGTTGTTTTTTTGAATTTTCGATTAATCGATTATCAATAATATCTACTTCTTCAAAATTATTTTTTAAATCGAAAGATTTACTTCGAATTAATAATTCATTTTTTTCTAATAAATTATTATAAATCCAAAGAGAAGCAAATTTTAATTTACAATGATATGGGTTGTTAGTTTTTTTATCATTTAATTCTTCATTATTATTTTCATCTTTTTCAAAATAAAATTTTTTAAATGCATTAAATAAATGTTCTTCAGCATCTGATAATGTAAGGGATTTTTGATTATTTTGTTCTTGAATTTTCCTATTTATATTTATTTTTTTTTGTTCAAATTTAGATAATTCATTAATTAGTTTTATTAATGCAGTATCTGCTAACTCATTTATATTCGCATTAATAATTAAACTGAGAATATTTGAGAAAAATTTAATATCCGCTTTATCAATTTCGTTCAGAATAGAAATCGAATCTAAAACAAGAATTCCATGAAGAATTCCACAAAAATGCTCAGAATTTAGATTATAATTATTTTTATATGGTTCAATGTAATTTATAAAAACTGGAATTATTATTTCTGAAGTTACTTTAAATCCATAATCAACATTTAAATAATAATCATGTAATTTTTTTTCAATAAATTCAATGTTTGGAATTATTATATAACAATCTTCTATCATTTTATTTATATACTGTCTCTCCACATATCTTACTAATCCCATATTAGATGGTAATTCATTAGTTGTAGCAATTTTTTTATTTATACATTTATTAATATCTTTTATTGCATTTTCCTTATTAAAAGTATCATTAAATGAATGGATATGCTCTTCTCGCAATCTGAATGATTTATTTACGGCATTATATGAAATAAAAGAAACAACATCAAATAAACCACCATTATTATATATAATAAATTCAAGTATACGTTTAATAATATCATTTTCACCAGATGGAAATTTAAATTCAAGTAATATTTGTTGTAATAAATTAGTAATCTTTTTCATTTTAATTTATTTAAAACATGAATAATAAATTATTTATTCTATAATATTTACTTATTCTCAAACATCACACCGGGCAGCCCCGTATACCCGAAGCCGCCCGGCATGCAATCAAACATTTTTATTCTGAAAATAAAATTTACAATTATTAAATTCTAAATCAAAAATCTAAAATCATAAATCTCAAATCTTAAATTTTAAATTACTCCGGGTTTGTCGGTGGAGGATTTTCGTTACCATTATTATTATCACCATACCGGTTTTTATAAATTACGCCCCATTGGCTGCATTGCAGACGATGGGCTGCCGGTTCACTCTTACGAAAATAAAATTCTACTTCGTCCCACAAATCGGTAATTAACTCATCGGCTTCGTCGCGGAGCTTCTGAATTTCTTCCTGCTCAGTTGACAATCCTATTTTCTTATCCGATTGTTGTTTTAGCACGGCTTTGAAATCATCCAAAGCTATTTTCACTTCATCAGCCGAGGGCTGGGCCATAGAAACTCCACCCTGAGCCACACGGGCGGCTTCGCCATCAATAATAAGCGTCCCCCAATGCAGGATACTATTTACGGAAATGATTACAGGCACATCATTTCCTCCGGCATCGAGTCCGTAAAGGTTACGATCGGAGGGTTTGAACAAACCACGGTCGATACCATTGTTAAGGTTTTGGAAATAATGAGAAATTAGTTTTTTTACGACCTCCTTTTTAATGTCTTTTTGCAAAGTGGCCTTGCTACGCTCCGAAATGGCAAGGTTACGGTTGTTATAAGCCGTATTAAATCTGGGTGCAAAAAGCTTAAGATGATCCATGGTCCCCGTTAAAAAAATCTTTTTGGCGTCTTCTTTTGGTTCGCCCTCCGGGGTAAAAATAAGTCCGTGCATGTTAGTCAAAACATTGCTCCGGTCACCATCGTTGTTGGGATGATAAAGAAAAGGCATAATGACCTCCTTTTTTAAAGTGTGTTTTACATTGATTATTTGTTTAAGTAATTTAGAAAGAGCAAAGATAAGAAAAACAAGTAAAAACATAAAAATTTTTATTATAAATTAATATTTTTTTATATTTATCTAAAATTCATCACAATAAAAATGAAATTTATATTAACTCTAAATAATTTCAGTGTAATAATGAAAAAATAAAGGAAAGGATACTACTTGTAACAGCTATCTGTTAATATATTTTATGTACGTTTTTAATTTTATAAGATGCATGCTAATAAAATTTTCATGATTTTATCGCAGAAATAATGATAAATTAAAAATTTATGTATCGTTTTTTCGCTGTAAAAATGACCAGTTGAAAATCTATGTATCGTTTTTTCGCTGTAAAAATGACCAGTTGAAAATCTATGTATCATTTTTTCGCCGTAAAAATGACCAATTGAAAATCTATGTATCGTTTTTTCGCCGTAAAAATGACCAGTTGAAAATCTATGTATCGTTTTTTCGCCGAAAAAATGACCAGTTGAAAATCTAAGCATCGTTTTTTCGCCGTAAAAATGACCAGTTGAAAATCCAATTATTGTTTTTACTTATCATAAACATCTGATAATTGATATTTTACGAAGTAGACCAAAGATTATACTCATAAATTAATATGAATTCGTTTCCGGACATGGCTAACGAATCGGATAACAGCCATTCCATTTTCTATAATTAATTTGTATCTTGCATCCTCTTTTTATTTCACTTCAAAATAAAACGGCCATGAATAAATTATTTCTTTTTGCAATGTTTTGTCTCCCTCTTTTCATCTCTGCATGTAAAAAGGACGACAATGATAAGGATAAGCAGGCGGACGCTTCGGATTATTATATTACCGATATTTATGAAAATGCCAATCGCTCCGGTTTTGTCCTGCTCAATCTGAAAGCTTATCAGCAAACGGCGGATTATACCTGTGGTCCCGCTTCTGCGCTTACGCTTTTGCATTATTATAATAGGGAGGGAGACGAGATGACCATTGCTTCGGAGATGCATGCCAGCGCTTCCACCGGAACAACACCCGAAAACTTAGCAACATGGCTCGGCAATAATGGTTTTAGCGTAAATTGGGGCGAAAACGGAACCTTGGAAATGATAAGGCAAAATCTGGCTAACAATATCCCTACCCTTGTGGAATGGAGCGACTGGGGCGGACATTGGGTACTTGCCGTGGGTTACGATACACGCAATACTGCCGACCCAATGGATGATGTGATTATTTTTGCCGACCCCTACGACCGGCACGACGACCTTGTGGATGGCATAGACTGGTTTAATGCCCAAAGGTTTTATTATATGTGGTACGATGCCTTGCTTTTCGACAGGGTAATGCGCCGGGTATATATAACAGCGACTCCGGATACAAAATGATATTATTTATTTTAAATCAGCTGGCTAACCGGAAAAAGAAATCAGACTAATTAAAAACATTTTGTGCCCTTTGTGAAAATCATGGTGCCCTTTGTGGTTATTTTTTAATGTATTGAACAATAAACGAGATAAAGAATTGATAAAGTACACAAAGAAACTAATTGACTTTATTTATTGCGGCAATCTAACACGTATAGGCATATTAAACTGAGTATTAATAGGAATATTTTTTTGCCCTCCAGGTTTCCACCGTGGCATAATATACATTAAACGTATAACTTCTTTATCAATTTCCGGACTTAATCCCCTTAATATCCGGACTTGTCTGATTTTTCCATCTTTTCGTACAATAAAAGTTGCAAAAACAGTACCTTCTATTCCTTTTCCTAATTCGGAAGGTGGATAAACAAAATTATTATTCAAAAAATCTATTCTTGCCTTCTCTCCACCGGGAAAATAAGGAGGTTCTCCCATTACCGTATATATATCTCCTTCCACTACATTATCATTAATGGTATCCGAAAGCCAAACTTCTGAACCACCTTTAAAAATAACGGGAATACTATATTGTACTCTTACCGCTTTGCCTTGTTGTTTGCCGGGAATCCATTTAGGCATCAATCCGATTACCCTCAATACTTCTTCATCGCATCCATATCCGAGCCCGCGAAGTATTTTTGCATTGGAAATGGTACTATCCGTTTCCACAATAAAGGTTGCATATACGGTTCCCTGTATCCGCTGATCAAATGCTTCCTTTGGATATTGGACTTTTTGTTTGAAAAAACCTATCCTTGCCTCTTCCCCTCCCGGGAATGAAGGTTTTTCTTCCACTATGCTAAATATTTCGTTAATACTATCATTCTGTGCTTTTATCTTTACAGAATAACCATTTATTAATGCAAAAAAGAAAATCAATGCGTACCATTTGCTCTTCATCATCGAATATTATTTAATTTTTGAAAAATAAATAAAGCACAAAATTATTATAATATCATTAACATCCAAGTAAACGCCGAATATCTTCTATTTTAATAAACGATTTTTGTGAAATTTCCTCCAGGCTCATACCTTTCATGAGCATCCGGTTTAAAAATGTTTTCATGGATTCGCCGATTTCAATAATGTTATCATCGGGATCGAACAAACGTATGGTTTGTTGTCCCCATGCTTCTTCGTGCACCGGATGCAGTATTTTACAATGATATTGTTCAATCAGCGAAATGGCTTCAGCTATATCGTCAACTTCAAAATACAATTCAAAATCGTGCCCATTGGTTTTAATTTTGCCAAGTGTTTCCGGGATTATATGATTGGGATCCGGCTGCCATAATGTAATGCCATTGCTCAGGATTACATTAGTGCCCATATCGGTTTCTATGGATAACCCGAGTACATTAAGATAGAATTTTTTTGCTTTTTCGATATCCCCGACAAATAAGGCAATGGAATGAAATTTTATCATAGATTAGTAATTCAACAATTTTGTCATTATTTTTTTGGTCAGCCAGTATTGAAACCAAATTAACAACAAACCGCCCAATACGATGGATATAACCAGCCATGGCATTGAAATATCGAACGGAAGATTGAGCATTCCCTTTAAATTCGAGCTTGTGTATTTATCCATTAATGCAATACCTGCCGAACATAAAGAAATGGCTCCCATAACTATTGCTGTAAACCGCGAAACTCTCTTTATTTCGCTTTTATACGTCCCGTAAGGATATTTATAAAACAATATTCTTTTTGCCCAATAATATCCTGCCATTATACCAAGTAACGGATGAAAAACGGGTACTCCCATAAAAAAACCGAAAATACATATACTATAAAACACATAAACAGCGATCAGCAACTTTTCGGGAATTTGATAAATATCAACTTTCCAAAACAACTGAATAATAAAATCAATAATCAATCCTATTCCAAGTCCGGTCAGCGCCATTATGCCAATGGTTTTTTCGCTGCATCCAAATGCTAAAGATACCCACCAGAAAAGTAAGAAAAATAAAACAGGGAATACCAATCCGATTACAAAAACAAAGAATGTTTTGGCAAGATGAAACATATTTTTAGCTTTTATTCCGATTGATTTATTACCGTAAAAAACTCTTTTTCCGGCTAATTATTATCCCCTGACATTTATTAAATGTTCCGTTTCAATTCTTCAAAATCGCCTTTTAAAATAAAATCTATATTATTGTTAATTTTTGTTTTATCCCAATTCCACCATTCTAAACTCAGGAGAAAAGAAATCTGTTGATCATTGAATCGTTTACGTATTTCCCGGGCAGGCATTCCTCCGACAATGGAATAGGGAGCAACATCTTTGTTTACCAATGCACGAGAAGCGATAATTGCCCCATCGCCAATAGTAACCCCGGCCATAACAATTGCTTCGTAACCTATCCATACATCATTGCCAATAATAATATTACCTTTGTTGTCCCATGCTTCGGTAACGGCAACATCCATATCCCATTCACACTTCATCACCGGAAAAGGATACGTCGACAATGAGCCGATGGTATGATTTGCTCCATTCATGATAAATTTTGCACCGTGAGCAATAGAACAGAATTTGCCTATTATCAGTTTGTCGTTATTCACCGGATAATGATACAATACATTATTCCATTCAAAATCCAACGGGTTTTCGAAATCGTGATAAATGGTATAATCACCAACTTCAATATTCGGATTGGAGATACAGTTTTTCAAATAACAGGTTTGACGGTCATTTTCGCGTGGAAATTGAGATTTGTTTTGTGTCATATCAATAATCTTTGGGGTTAAGGATATAAGGATAATTATGTATCTGATGTTTTTTAATTTTTACTAAACTACCAGATGCGAACTCTTGAATTTTCGGAACGCCACATGGCATCACCTTCTTTTATTCCGAAGGTTTCATAAAATTCAGGCATATCCGATAAAGGTCCGATAACCCTGAATTTTGCCGGTGAATGTACATCGCTGCGTACCTGGTTGGCGGTAGCTTCCGGGCGTTGATTTAGCATCCATGCCATGGCATAGCCCAGGAAAAAACGTTGCGAAGGGTTTAATCCGCCGACGATTTCGTTATTTTGGAACTGATGCGTCTTTTTGAATGCCTGATAACCCATTACTACCCCGCCAAGGTCGGCAATATTTTCGCCCTGGGTAAATTCACCGTTGATATGTAAACTATCAATAGCAATGTAATGGTTAAACTGGTCGACAATCAACCTTGTTTTGGCATAAAACCGTACGCTGTCCTGAGGCGTCCACCAGTTATGAAGATTACCCAAAGCATCGTATTTTCCACCCTGGTCGTCGAAACCATGAGTGATTTCATGACCAAAGGTGCTTCCGCCGATAATGGAATAAAGCAGGGCATCGTCAGCCATGGTGCGTTCGTAACCCGGCACAATAATGTTGCAACCCGGAACCACTATTTCGTTATTGGATGGGTTATAATAAGCATTGTAGGTCTGCGGTTCCATATTCCATTCCGTGCGGTCAACCGGTTTGCCATATTTTGAAATCATATACTTAAACTGCCATTGATTGGCATTTTTTACGTTCTGGAGAAAAGAGGAACGGTCGACCTGCAAAGTACTCATGTCTTTCCATTTATCGGGATAACCAACTTTCATTATCACTGCATTGAGTTTAGCAAGCGCTTTTTTCTTTGTTGCATCGCTCATCCAGTCTAAGCTTTTAATACGTTCGGCATAAACTGCTTTTATGGCATTGCCTATCTCCTGAAGTTTTTCTTTTGTGCCTTTAGGCAGATAATCGCTAACATACACCTGACCGATCAATTCGCCCAACGAGCCATCAGTTTGGCCAACCACGCGTTCCCATCTTGGTTTAGGTTCCTGTATTCCGCGTAGCACGGTATTATAAAAGCCAAAGGCTTCCATAAACGTTTTATCATCCATATATTCCGAGAGGCTGTTTATCAGATGAAATTTCAGGTATAATTTCCAGTCGTCGAGTGTAAACGATTTTAAATAACCATTTAAAGCTTTTAAAAATTCAGGCTGCCCCACAATTACCGTATCCACTTTGGGTAAACCTGCATTGGCATTAAATGTACTCCAACTCATATTAGGAGTCATCTTACACAATGAGGCAAAGGAAATCTTATTGTAGTTTTTCAAAGGATCGCGGGTATCTTCAGGTTTGCGCGATGACTTAGCCAATGCCGTTTCGAGTTTCATCAGACGACTGGCAGCCTGTTTGCTCTGTACCTGGTTATAACCCATGATGGCAAACATATGGGTAAGGTAATCTGTAAATTTCTTACGAATCGTTACGGCACGGTCATCAGTATCAAAATAATAATCACGGTTCGGCAGGCTCAATCCTCCCTGTCCGATGTAGACTGCATGTTTATTGCTGATTTTATCGTCCTGCACTACCCAAAAATCGAACAGTGGCGAGCCGGATATGCTGTGGATATACGATGCTTCTTTAGCCACACCATTGATATCGCGGATGGCATCGATAGCTTTAAAATCAGCTTTTAAGCCTGAAATACCTTTACTGTTAAGGGCAACGCTATCCATGCCGGAAAAAAAGAAATCGCCTATCTTTTGTTTATTACTTCCTTTTACGGCATGAGTAATCGCTGCTGAGAAAACACAAATATTATGAATTTGAGCATTGATCGTATCCTGTATCAGTTGAAAAATACCGTTATACGGCTCACTTGCCGGAATAGGGTTTTGTTTGAACCATTTGCCATTGGCAAAAAGAAAGAAATCGCTGCCCGGATTTACCGTAGAATCAATATGCGACACCAACGGATCGGCGGAGACGCTACCATTGTTATTCTGACCATGAGCTAAATAAAATACAGATGTACTAAATAAGAAACAAAGAGTTAGGATGAGACTTTTTTTCATGGATAAAAATTTATAAATTAGAGATCATAAACTGTGCTGAAATGTAATTCGTTTTACGGGGCAAAAATAAGGTTTTAAACCAAGTAACAATGGACAGATTTCTCAAAAAATCACAAAACAAAGCTTGCCAGATAGTAGAAAATAAACTTACATTTGGGTTAGCAAATCCACAAGATCATTTTCGGTATGCAGCCGCAAATGATGAGCACCAAGGATTTCCTTTGCAATGTTTCGGTAGGATAATGGTAAGGCTTTTAAAACGGTTCTTCTGCTGATTTGTTTGAGCATAACCACTTCGTGATTGGGCAACACCAGGTAATACCGGGGTTTAACCACAAGTTTATCGTAAATATAACTGGCAGTTTCCTTCGTCTGGGTAACTGTACCACCGACAACCACCTGGCGTTTTGCATACAGGCTCATCCGGCCTTCGTATAATGCTTCTGCAAAAATTTCCAGGGTATCGCCTGTAAGCGAAGCCGGCACATAAATCCGTTTAAAGCAGACTGTCTTTCCCTGTTTTAAATAAAATCTATCTATAAAATGCTTTTCAAGCTGTACCTGAACGGATTTTTCCTGGCAAAACCAGATGACTTCATCAATATAAGCATTATATTTTAAAGGTTTGTTGGGAACCATCTCTCCGTTTGAGAGTAAAATATCGCTATTAATCCATTCATCATTATAAAACGGGCTACCGTCTGTTTTGGGGCCAGGCACATATAATATCCCGCAAAGTCGGGGCTGAAAAGCAGTATCGCTGGTGGTTATTTGTCCGTAACCGGTTGTTTGAAGAAGGATAAGTAAAGCAAATATCATGAACTTGTTCATTTTCTGTAATTTTAATATTCTTTACTCTACGGTGATTTTTGCTGTTGCATTTACGGCTTTGCCTCCGGTTGTAATGCCTTCCACTTTTATCATATAAATTCCCGTAAGGCGTGAGGTATAAAACTCAATGTTTGTTTCCTGGTTTTCTTTACTATTAATGGAAGGATTCCAGTAAAGCATCTGACGGAAGTCGGGAAGATTATCCAGGATTTTTCCCTCCGGAAAAGGCATCAAACCATTGGAAAACGGAGTATTCGGCTGGAGATGCAGACGAACGGAAGCGAGTCCGGGATCAATTTTATCAATCATCCCTCCCTTGCTGAACACGGCAAGCACGCCCGGAAAATATTCCTGCCCGTAATACAAAGGTTCATTTACTACTTCCACGCGTTGTATTTCCTTGCTGCCAAGGTTTATGATCCGGTCAAGGTCTTTTATCATCACTCCATCTAAAAATAATGCCGGTTGTTCGCTAAAGCTTTCGTGCCGCACGGCATCCGAAAGTATTGCAAAATAGCTTTCGTTTTGCCTGTGAATTTTTACTGTTTTTAGCAATTCTTTGGAGATTTCCGAAAGATCATTTAACGCCTGATAATCGTCGGGAAATATTTTAATGGTAGGTTTAAAGTAGATTTCCGGTGGAAAATTCTTTTTCTTTAGCAACGGACGTTCCTGCGCCGTTGCTTGCAGATCGTAAGTCTTACAAATTCTAACAACGTCCTGACTCCGTTTTATATATTGTTTAAAATCCTCATTTCCATAAAATTTTCCGGGTATGAAAGCGGAAGTAAGTTCAAATTTATTTTCGGGCAGTAGTTGCAGATTCTCTTCTTCCTGATAACCTCTAATTCCCAATACTAACTCTTTATCATTGTAATAATCGTTCATCGGGAAACAAAAAGAACCATCGGAACGGGAATAATCATATTGTAAGTTTACTATAGAATCAACAGCAGATAAAATGACACAACAGCTTTTTACAGGTTCTCCTGTGGCTATATTCTTAATTTTTCCTTGCAGAACTTCTGTTTTTGTTTCGGCAACATATGGTAAATCAACAGTTGGACTCCGATTAAAATTACTTTTTTCGGAAGGAGAAGTTGCGGCAGCAAAAAAATCGGCAAAGGTTGAATCAGAATAGTTATCCGGTACAAACTCACTCACCGAAACGCTGAGATTTGCAATCGTATCGGCATCTCCAGGATTATAAAGAAGTTTCAGCATGACTTTTTCGCGCTGTCCGTAATTTGTTTTATCGCAATTAATAGTAATAAAATCATTATGATAGAGCTTATTAGTGCTACTATCCTGCTCATGTATTTTTCGTTCGGTCAAAGAATTCAGTACCGGCAAATCTCTGTCGAGGGCGTTTGCAACGAAAATTTCTTTTGCGAAAAAGGAAGATTCACCAAAGTTCCGCATCCAATGGGTAAAAGCAACCAATTGATAAACGCCGGAGCTAAGAGTGTCCGGCAAAAGAATGCTGCCATAGGCCACGGAATGCTCTGCCTGAAAACTCATTTCGGTAATAGAACGATTTGACGTGTTGCGAAGCACCACATACACCGTTTTACTGATCGTGGATGGCTGATGCGTAGCAGCATCAACAATATAAAGTTTAAAAAATAGGAGCTCACCACTGACATAAACATCCCTGTCGGTATGTGCAAATACTTTTTCGCTATGGAGATTATTTTGTGCCATAGCCATGCCAGAAAGAAAAATGGCCAGAATGCCGGAAAAAATGATGACTTTAGCTGAATGTTTCACATCATTATTTATTTACATGCCAAAAATCAGGTCTTTCCTGAATACTTTTACCGGAGGAGGGTATTCCGTCAATACTTTCAGTAAGCTGATAAAAATAATTGTTGTTTGCCTGACCTGGTCTGATATGGTAGGTTATTTCATTGTAAAATGATGTTTCGAACAGCCCAAGAACCAACTTGTCCGGATGAGTTATGCAACGGATATTTCCTCTAAGCTGCGAGGTGATGGGATCGAAAAGTTTGCCTGTTGCCGACATCTGCTCCACAATTCCCTGGTAATAATCCAGAGATTCATCATTGAGGGTATATATTTTAATCCCTAAAATCCAGTTTTCAATACTCTGAAAGCTTTGTATATCATATAAATATTTCTCAAGAGGAAAAAAGCATACCGGAAAATTGCTGGTAGTTCTTGCATTGTCATCACTATCGGTGAGGCTAACGATATTGTTTGGATTAACTTTTTTCCACATATAAACGATTAAGGGAAAAGATGTGCTTTTTTGCTGAATATAAGTATATTCAATCAACAAGGTAGGATCAAAACGGAGTTGATGGGTAGTGGCGGAAGTGTCAGTAAAGTTAATAAGGGTTTCCACTCCGGTTTCCAAATGGGTGGTTAACTGTCCATGCACATCCCGGTAAAGGTATTCCTTATCGGTAAGACTTCCGTAAATACTATCGAGCCTGGGAGGAGAGGGCAAAATTTCGGAGGAAGATTCATAAATTTCTCCATCAGGTGTTTCGATGTGCAGGGTATAACGATGTCCGGGTAAGGCAATAAATTTTGTGGTGTCCGATGTATACTTTCCGGTAACTGTTTCGTGAAACAAATATTGTTTATCGCCTTCCACCACGTAAACTAAAGCTCCTGAAACGGCAGGTTGTACATCGTCGGAGTTATAAGGAACGGCCCTGTTCAATTTGATAGCATATGGTACATGAGCATTGGTTACCAAACCATATACCACAAGGGCATTTTCTCCCGCATCTATCGAAGGGTAATATTTTTCTCTGCAAGCTGCACTAATCATGAGCAATGCAAATATAAACAGATTAATCCGGTGGCTGTTCATCTTCATCAGAATGAAAAATTATAAGTTATTGTAGGCAAGGGTATCCCGATGATATATAATTTATACAGGTTGTACGAACCATTGCCATTCCAAATCCGGGGATCTTCCCTGGAATAGAAAACGGAATAAGCATTCTTTCGGCCATAAACGTTGATTACGGAAAGGATCCAGCTACCCTTCCATTTCTTTTTTATCTTCAGGCTTGGATCAAGGGTGATCGACAGGTCGAGACGGTGGTAATCGGGCAAACGGTATTTATTACGATCGGAATACCAGATAAGTTGGTTGCCATTGATATCGTATTTTATTTCCGGCAGGGTAACGGGGCGTCCAGTATTGTAGGTAAATGTGCCTGCCAATCGCCAGCGCCGGCTCAGATGATAACTTACGTTGACAATAAGATTTTGCGGAACATCGTAATTTGACACAAAATAACGGTTGTTGTTTAGTTGTTCTTCCGGATAGCTACTGGTGGTTTTGTGTTCCGATTGTGAAAAAGTGTAGCTTATCCATCCGTTGAGTTTGCCCGAATTCTTCTTTATATAAAACTCAATTCCGGTACTATATGCTTTGGCATCCAGCAAATCCGTTTCCAGATGAGAGTTCAGTAACACCTGTGCACCGTTTTTGTATTCTATGATATTGGTTAGGTTTTTATAATAAACCTCCACCGAAGTTATAATGGTATTTTCATTGAAATTGCGGAAATATCCCAGGCTAAACTGGTCGCAAATCAAAGGTTTAGAATTAGCACCGCTCAGTTTCCAGGTATCCGTAGGAGACATTACGGAAGTGTTTGAAATCAAATTGATAAACTGATTCATTCGGGTGTAACTCAATTTTACTGAACTGCTTTCGTTAAAACTGTATCTGGCAGACACGCGAGGTTCAAAGGCTTGAAAACGCCTGATTGTTTGGTTGTTTTTATAATGCAGGGTGTCAATGATATTTTCCAGGGTATGCGGAAGTCCAGAAGCAAAAACCAGCACGTCGCCTTGTCCGAGCGATAAATACTGAACATAACGTAAGCCAACTTCTGCGCTAAGCCTGGAAGTAATCTTGAAATCATCACTCAGGTATGCCGACATCTCCAATCCTTTTTCCAATTGCATTTTTTGTTGCTCAACGGTTGACGAATCGCCTAAAGGCAGCATTTCGCCCGGGCGGATGTTGTACAATACCCCGTTTATACCTGCATCTATGTTATGGTTTTCGTTTGGCAGGTAATTGAAATTCCACTTAAGACTGTAATAATCCGTTCCAAATTTGATTTGGTTGGCTTCCTGCAGGTAAAGTTTATCTTTTTCTTTTACATCAAAAATATATTTACTCATTCCAATAACCAGTCCCGACGATAACTTATAGCCAAAACTGTGATTCCAGCGAATCGAGCTCAAAATATTACTGTACTGGTAGTGTGTAGTTTTGCTGAAAGAAAATCTATCACTGCTATAATATCCGAAAATGGAAACCCTGTTGTTTTCATTGATATTTATCTGTAACAGTGTATTCAGGTCATAAAAACTTGCAGAACTGTTCATCAGATCAATGTCGGGCATTTTATGAAGAAGCCAGTCGGAATAAGAACTCCTGCCGCCGATGAGCAGGCTTGCTTTTTTGTGAAATAATGGCGTTTCGAGGCTGAGACGGCTATTCAGCAAACCTATTCCGCCCTTAAGCGTTGGTTTATCGGTGGTGGCGTTTCCAAGTTTTATCAACATAACCGACGAAACACGTTCGCCATAGCGAGCCGGGATTCCTGCTTTATAAAGTGTTAGTCCGCTCACACCGTCGGGATTGATAACAGAATTCAAACCAAAAAGATGGGAAGAATTGAAAAGAGGAACATCTTCAATCATAATCAGATTTTGATCTGCACTTCCGCCCCGAACATTGAAACCACTGCCAAATTCCCCAACCGACTGGATTCCGGGAAGTAACGATACACTCTTGATGATGTCGGTTTCGCCAAGCGAAATGGGAAGCTCTTTTATCAGCCTGGCATCCATTTTTACGACACTCATCTGGGTACGGCTCACATTATAATCTTCCCTTTCTTCTGTAATCACCACTTCATTAAGCTGCAATGATTTTTCAAAAATGGCAAATTCAACCTTGCCGTTTCCCAAAAGGTTTATCGTCCGCCGGCTATTCTGGAATCCGATGTAGGATATATTAAATGTGTGTTCACCTATAGGAAGCGTCAGCGAAAAGTTTCCCTTTGCATCCGTAACCGCAAATTTCTTTGTTTTTTCATCCTGTATGATCACCGATGGGAGCGACTCGTTATTTTTTCCGTCTACTATTTTTCCGCTTAGGTTAGCTTCAGCAAATTTGTCGTTACCGGAAGGAGTTCCGACCGCCAAAGCATCATTATTGCCGCTTGTAAAATGAAAATTCATCTGGATGGCAGGAACAAAAACGATAACCCCCTTATCCATATCAATATAGTCCAGGTTGCAAAGTCTTTTTACTGCCGCCAGAGCATCCTCCAAACGGAACGTAAGAATAGACGCGCTGATTTTTTTACCGGCAAACCATTCGGATTTGTAATAAATGTTTACCTTTTCTTGCTTTTCAAGCTGCTGAAAAAAAGACTCATAACTGATATGTTTTGTTGTGTCGGAAACCGCTTGTCCTAAAAGTTGGGCATTTGCAAACAGAAAAAGTAAGAAAATGGCAAAGCGGTACGAAGTTCTCATACGAAGCAGCAGCAATTAGATATCAGCATTTTAATAAGCCAACAAAACTAACAAAAATAAAGACCGGTACAAATAATTGATTCTCTAAAATTTCCTTAGCGTAGACCTCTTTTTTGTGAATTGCCTTCACATTACAGTTTATTTTTCCTGAACTCAGAGTATCAATACTCAAAAACGGAAGAAGAAAATATTTTTATTGAAAAAGAAAATTGCTGATGATTAATACAAATATTACCAACAATAACACGATTAACATTCCAATAGCTGCAACTACGAAAAAACTCTTTTCTGAAGAATGCAAACGAATGATTTTAGGAAGCATCCAGATTGAATAGGGAAGATTTAACAACACTGACGAGATTACAGCCGGAACGTATCTTTGTAAAATAATAGCGCCTGCAATATGAGGAAAAATGGCATTAAAAAGAAATGCTACAACCAAAACTGTGAGTATGTTTCGTTTGATAATGTCATTTCGTTGGCGATACGCCCAAAAGAGAACACCCCAGGCAATAATTGTTATCAAAATAATGGCCGGAATCATCGTTCCGACGAGTTGAGAATGCAGGGGAAAATTCAGATTTTGCGGATAGACAAAATGAGTAAATCCAATAGATTCTTCAATATTATGCAACGTGAAAATGATACCCGCAATCAGTAGTTGTTTGTTGTAGTTGAGCGTATTCATTTTGCTTTTCCCGGATGCATCAATTGAACGGATCATCTCTTTTTTATCATTTTGATAAATTGCTGTAATTCCTGCTTCTTTTCGGCGGATAATTTGTTCCATTTAACACCTTCGATAGCGCCTTCCAATCCGCAAAGCAAGCTCAAACAGGCTCCCGGGTCAATGGTTTGGAGACGAATAAATGCCTGCTTGCTTCCCATTGATTTTAATTCTTCAAAAGAATTGATTCCAACTTCAATCAGTTTCGTTTCGGTATCTTTTCCTATGTTTATTTGTTTCGATAAGTCTGTTGTCATAAGAGAGGATATTGCAATAATTTATTTAATCCCGATTGGAAAAAATTGAACTCAGAACATAGACATGACTTCTTGAAAAAGAATTTATTTTAAGTGATTAAACATAAAATACATCGTATTGACGCTTATGGTTTCCGTGATTTGTTCAATGGTCTGGGTATGCGAAGCATCCGGGCTTAATAAAGCATCCTTGATCATAAAAACGTCGTAATCATTATCCATTGCCCCATAATATGTTGCCAGAACACAGGCAGTGGCGCTCAAACCGCATAAATATACCGTATTAATTCCTTTTTCTTTAAGGATTTTATCCAAATCGGTTTTCTTAAACGCATTGCCATAATTTTTGATAATCTTCGGATCGGAATCCAAAACAGGAATGGAAGACGGAAATTCAAAACCATCGGTTCCAGGAGCAGGTCCGAAACCAGAATTATAATTATATACGCGAATTATCGGAAAATTCTTTTCGCGAAAGATCATAATGGAATAATTGATGTATTCCATTGCCGTTTTTTTATCTTCGTCACACATGTATTTCAAATAATCGTTCTGTGTATCGATGACAAGTAGTGCAGGTTTCATTTCTTTCTGGGCAAAAATGCTTAACGTAAGCAATGCCAGGGTTAATGTAAGGATTTGCTTTTTCATGATTATACATTTTTTCATTATTGTCCAATAAAAATTTCTTTGAAAGGCTAAAGCCCGGTACTTACAATATTTTACTAACTCCAGACTTAAGCCTAGAGTTACGAATCATAACTATCTGAAGGACTTTAGTCCGAATACGTTTATTGGACAACAATAATATTTTTTACAAAGTTAAAAAAACTTCTTCAACTTATGATAAAAAATAATGCCATAAAAATGACCATTCTGAATGCCCGGAACCGAACCGAATTGCGCCAAAAAAGGAGATGGTTTCAAAATATTATTTCTTCACCCATTTTCCGCTCTCTATTATTGCTCCGCTTTTCAGGAAACGGTAAAAATAGATACCCGAATTGAGGGATGAAGTATTTACGGTGATTGCTGATTCGTTGATGGTTTTATGAACAACTTCCCTCCCCGTAAGATCATACAATACAAATTCATTATTCTTATTCCCCTGCACATACAGAATATTGTTCCCGGGATTGGGATATATCTTTATAACGGTTTCGGGAATATTTGCCGGAGCGCCTAATTCCAAATGCAGAAAATTGCTGTACGAATATTTTTCAACATTTTGATATTCGGGATTGGACAAATCGCGAACTTTTAATAATTTTTCAATAATATCAACGCCATTCCATGCTAACGAATATCTCAATTCATATTCTATCTGCCAAAGATCGCCATCCCAGGTTTCGTAGCGAACACCAAGATTATTCTTTTTGGAATCGGTGAACACCGTTTCGCGTGAAGACAATTCCCAGTTGGTGGTATACGTATTATAATATTCCTCCAGCGAAACGACGCTGTCGGCAAGAATGGTATTGTTGAGACGGAAATTATTTTCCCAATAGGATTGATAAGCCCATTGTTGATCGGTATAGCTTAAAACGGTATCCATTTGTGGCGTTTTCCATACGATATTTATTATACGTTCATTGTTTCCCCACGATTCTCCATTCCATTCCTGCATATCCATGGTATCGCATAAAGGAACGGGAGCTTTATTATAATGATAAATGGTCCGGTAGGCGCTGGTCAAAACGCCATTATCAAATAGCAATAAAGAATCAACCAGAATTTGATTATTGCTGTTATACGTATAAATATCAATTGTAGATTTTAGCCATTGCGAGCCTGTCCATTCTAAATAAACATCATTTTTTATCAATCCATTTCCATAATATTCCAGATCATGCGCTTCTCCCCCACTCAGGGTAACCCAGGTATTTCCCGCATAAATTTCGTTCAGGTGCAAAATGTTATTATTATGCTGATCGTACCGGTTTATTTCGCGGAGGCTATCGATCCAGGTTCCATTATGCCATACTTGTAAAAGGCTAAGCGTATCGTGGTTATTTTGATCGAAATAATTATTCAATCGTTTACAATTTTCGCCTGTGGCAGGGCTTTTCATTAGCTGCATGGTCAGGTAACCTTTACCATCATATTGATATTCGTTTTGATAAATAGTTTTCCAGTTATCCGCATCCCATGAATAATAGATACTGTTTTGAGGAATAGAAATCAATTGACGGGAATCTAAATTTTGCTGATGATTATTTTTTTTAAGAATAAAAGGGTTCTGCTTTTTTGAAAAATCCTTCGAATACCTTGTTTGTGCAAACAATGCAGAAACCGCGAAAATAAATAGGATGAGTAAAAAATGTTTACGCATAAAAAGAAGGGTTTATCAATTGATAGATTTATAAAAAGTAAATCTTGGCTGATCAATACATTAATAGATTTCAATAAAAGAACTCCCTTATTTATTCTTATGATTTTTATCCATTAATTCAAAAGGAACAACAAAAAACATACCATTTTGCAAAGATATTACAATATTAAGTAATAGAAACTATAAATTGTCGTATAATTAAATTTGAAAACCTTAAAAATAGAACACGGATTTTTGCTGAAAATAGCGGATTAAAAACGGATTTTAATTCCGACAAGTCGGAATGATTTTCAGACATATCCGTTCTAATTATTCATGCTTGCATGAATAAATTCAGCGTTAAATCTATTTGTATTATAATCAGTGTTTATCTGTTTTTTTCCGTGGAATCCGCGTCCTATTCTTTTTTGATATACGACATTCTTCTTGTCCAATTACTTATCATTGAAAAATAAACAGTATTGCCTGATAAAAAATTTATTTGAAAGGCTAAAGCCCAATGTTTATTGTATTTTACTAACTCCGGGCTTAAGCTTCGAGTTATAAATTGTAATTACTTGAAGGACTTTAGTCCGGATATTTTTATCGGACAACAGTGCAAAATAAATGTAAAAGAACGGAAAAGGGCGGCAACAAATACTTTTCCCCTGGTTCGGAAACAAACCCTTCTCCTAGCGACTGGTGATGGCGTATGCGGATTCCTCACTGCGGTTGGAATGACAGCCCACAATTCCGCATCTTCATCTCTTTCAAGAACAACTATCATTTCGACCGAAGGGAAAAATCTAAAACAATCTTCCACCGGTTTCTCCCCTCCCTTTCCAAGCTACCGTGTACCCACATCTTTTTCTAATCTTATGCCTTCTATAACGTAAGATAATCGTTCCAGCCCTCTTTTCAACACTATTACTCCGGGAGGCTCTTGTGATTCATATCCTTTCCACCCGCCCAATCTTGCTATTATCCATGTTGCCCACTTGATGGTTTTTGGATTAAAATTATTTTGAAGTTTCAGAGTATTTCCTTTTAACTTTTTATCTAATTTATGTAGCACTTCTATCTGTTCCGCTTCAAATACTTCTTCTATGGGTTGACCTCCTTCTGGCTGCGAGTAGGATATGTTCATCTGCAATATTTTCAATAATGCGGATAATTGCATGATTACTAATTTCCTTAATGTCCACCCTGTTTCCAATTCTGCTTCCTCTATTCCAAATCCCTGATGCTTTAATAGCCTAAAAACTTGTTCAATATACCATCTTGCACTGTACCAACCAACAATTTGTAACGCTTGTTCGAAATTTTCAACATGATGGGTCGTAAGTAATTTCCAACTAATGTGATTAGACGCATTGCCTGTTTCTTTTACCGAGATGCATGTTACCGTAATCCAGGATAATCTTTGTTGTTAATTTTTGCGGGACATTTAATCTGGCAGGTGCCGCATACGCTGTCAGGTTTTTCAAAAAAGAAACGGGCAGGTTTGTATATAAACACTTGCCGCAATCATCGTCACCATCATTACAACAGGTTTATTTCGTAAATTAAGATTTAAATTACTGTTGTACTGTGTCAAATTATTACTATTTTTGCAGCCTATTTTAGGATTTAGCGTTCTAAATCAGTTTCTCTAAAAAATAATAAAGAAACCGATTATTCCAATCACTCGAAAGAAAGTGATGTTTAATGTGTACTACTCCTAATCAAAGCTACGTTCCTTCGGGAACCAAGCAGTAACTAACTAATTAATAAACTATATTGATCTAATCTGATGGATGCTCAAGAAAAACTCAATCAACCTGCGGATGAAAATGTAAACCATCGCCAGGATGAGGACTCCGAAACTGTAACTGATACAGAAATTAATTCCGAACCAATAACTGAACCCTCCGAAATACAGGAAGCTGAAATGCCAGAACCTGTAGAAGCTGTGGATAATTCTGCCGAAGAAACTCCGGTTGAATTGGATCAGCAACCTTCTTTGGATGTTATAGAACAGCCTTTAGAAACGGCTACTCCGAACCATGCTGTTGAAATCGAACAAAACCTTAACCAGGAGTTTGAAGTTCAATCTCCCGATTTAAGCGTTGATCCGGGTTTAATGGATGTTGCTACCGAAGAAATTCAGGAAACTGAGGAGAAAGAAGAAACCGAAGAAGCAGAAACAGTTGTCCATCAAATGGCCGATACAGAGGAAGACTATGATAACTATACCCGCGAACAGTTGCTTTCGGCTATGGAAGTCCTGGTTCAGGAACCCGATATTAATGTAGTCAAAAATAAAGTTTCTCTCGTTAAAGTGGCTTATTACAAGCTATCAAGAGCAGAAAAACAAAGCGAATATAACCTTTTCATTGAAAAAGGCGGTAAAAAAGAGGAGTATATCCCTTCGGAAGATGAAATTGATCAGCAGTTTAATGCCGCTTTCAATATCTACAAGGAAAAGAAAGCTAAATATAACGAGGATCTGGAAGAGGAAAAATTAAAAAACCTTGAAATTAAAAAACAGATACTCGAAGATTTAAAAAATCTGATCAACTCTGAAGAAACCCTCAAGGAAACCTACGACGATTTTAAAGTGCTTCAGGTTAAATGGAAAGATACCGGCATGGTTCCCAAGACCGAGATCAATACGCTCTGGCAAAACTATCATTTCCTGGTCGAAAAATTCTTCGATAAAGTTAAAATCAACAAAGAACTTAAAGACCTTGACCTGAAAAAGAATCTCGAAAGCAAAATGGCCATCTGCGAAAAAGCCGATGAACTTTTACTCGAGACATCCATCGCCAAATCGTTCAAAGCTCTTCAGAAACTTCATGACGAATGGAAGGAAATTGGTCCGGTGCCCCAGGATAAGAAAGATGAAATCTGGGAACGTTTCAAAAACACCACCGATAAGATCAACGAGCGTCGCCGTGAATTCTACGGTAAGCTTCAGGAACAACAACAGAATAATTTTATCGCCAAAACGGTTTTGTGCGAAAAGGCTGAAGCCATCCTTACTACCGAAGCAACTACCGTAAAGGAATGGCAAACCAAAACCAATGAGATGAATGAACTGCTCAAAATTTGGAAAACCATTGGTCCGGCTCAGCTTAAACTCAACAACGAAATCTGGCAACGCTTCCGCAACAGTCTCGAAGCCTTCTATTCTACCAAAAAAGAATACTATGGTAAAATAAAAGATGAACAAATGAACAACTACAATCTTAAAGTTGATTTATGCGTTCAGGCCGAAGCCTTGAAGACAAGCACCGACTGGGCTAAAACGACCCGCGAACTGATTGCATTGCAAAAAGAATGGAAAAACACCGGCATCCTGCCACATAAAATTTCCGAAAAAATATGGAAGCGTTTCCGTTCGGCCTGTGATGAATTCTTTAACAATAAAACGGCTTTCTTTTCCAATGTAAATATCCATGAAGGAGAGAATCTTCAACTGAAACTCGATCTGATCAAACTGGCGGAAGAATACGTTTTTACGAACGACCGCAACAAAGACCTTGAGAACCTAAAAGATTTTCAACGCCAATGGATGGAAATCGGACATGTGCCCTTAGCCGAAAAAGACAAACTGCAAACCCAGTTCCGCACGGTTATCAACAAACATTTCGATAAGCTGAAAGCAAACAGTTATGAAATGGGCGCAAACAACTACAAGAATAAACTTGAATCGTTTAAAAATGCACCCGATGCCAACCGCTTAATCACCAAAGAAAAGAATTTTATCACTTCTAAAATCGCAGAGTTGCAGGAAGACATTCTTTTGTGGGAAAACAACATCGGTTATCTTGCCAAATCAACCAATGCTACCCTGCTTAAGGAAGAATTTGATAAAAAGATCAACAGCGCCAAACGGGAAGTGCAGGTTCTGGAAGAAAAATTAAAATTCCTTAGAAATAGCGTAATTTAGTTTTTTCAATATTTTATTTTAATGGAAAAAGGCTGTTGTAGTTTCAACAGCCTTTTTTTATGTCTTTCAATATCTGTGAGCAGAAAGCGCTACACAGCCTTTCTTAGAAAATCATATAAACTAAACCGGCAAAAAAGGAAGTATGAAAATTATTAGTTGTCTGTTTTTCTTTAGCTGATGTTGTTATATCATAATCGTTGTAGACCAACTTATAGTCGTAATTGCCGTGTAAACCGGCATTGAGCCGTAAGCGGGGTGAGAAATAATAATTGCACGAAAAAGAAAGTCCGGCATTTAAACGTTGATTATCTATATCCGTTCTGTAATCATTAAAGTTATAATGTCCCCACGCTTTCAGATAGGAAGCATTTACCCTCATTCCAAGCGAAGTTCGTGTGTTGGGATAATAATGGATAGCATAGGCTAATCCAGCTTTAATTCCCGGCGAAACAGTATCGCTTTTATATGTATCGTCATAAGAATGAAGATCAAAATTATTATTACTATTCCCAATTAAATACGTTAACGAAGCCTCAGCGCTACTTTGCCAGTATAAATTAATGGGCTTTTCGTGGATAAATTGTGCAACTATATTATAATTGTAATCATTTGTTTTGACTTTTGCTCCCTCCGTCCATTTTAAGAAATTTGGAGGATAACCTGAAATCACATCTGTATAATATTGTTTTTCATCATTAAAGGAATAGCTGTAATAGGGCTGAAATCCTACCGAAACCCGGTAACCTGATGATCTTTCCTGACTCATGGCATAATCCCAATTGTCGTTCAACAGGGTAAAATATTGTATATCCTGTTTTTTTATCAGTTGTTTTTCAACCAGGAAAGAATCTACCACGGTAAGTTCTTCAATTTTTTTCAGCCGGATATCAAAGTATCTCTTGTTTTTAGTTTGAGTGATGAAACTTGCAAAGGAAAGTATTTCCTCATGAGTAGGCGAATGCGACAACCGTCCTGCTTTCTCCAGGTCTTCCAATATATACACTGTCAGCCTTGCATCCTGTACATCTTCTATTCTTCCATAACCTATCATCAGAGGAACGCCTACACTTGCATCTATTTTATTGGTTATTGTTTTATCATGTATAGGATAATTTTCATCTCCTGTATTTTTATAATATCCATTATCTATAGAATATCCGGCGGTCAGGTCGGCTTCTATAAACCATAGTTTATTAAAGTAAAACCGGTTATTGATCCGATAATTAAAATCAAGGTACTGATTATTACTTTTACTGGTCTTTTTATTAAATTCCTCATCTGTACTTTTATACCATTGTGCATGGGTATTAAGATTTCCAAATCGTTCGCCCTGATATTTACGCGAATTGGTTACGGAATAATAATCCAGATTCAAGCTACCGCCCCAGTTACTTTGATCATTTTTGGTGGCATATTCAAATGCATCACCATCCATTTTGTTATTGGTGTTGCTTCCTGAAAGGCCAAAGGAAACATTGAGTTTGCGCCATTGATAATCCGGATTTTTGTAGTCTGTAAGTTTGAAATCATGGTACTGTGCATTCGTAACAAAAACGGATGCAAATGAGATAACAAAAAACAGACAAGCTGCCTTTACAGTAATTTTATACGTTTTCATAGGAAATAATTTTGGTTAATAATTGTTTTGGATAGCATTACAATACGCAACTATCATGCCATATTATGTAAAATAATTATAAAAAATAAAACTTATAAAATAATATAGCGATGAGTTTCTAATCTTATTAACGATTATGCAAAATCAGGCATATAAAAGATTATACCTTTTTAGTCTTTACCTTGAGGATATTACATAGTGTAGCAACAAAAAAATCAATATAAATTTATTTCATTTTTTCTTCTTTAAGAAATTTTATGTTATAACACGTAATGTACCTAATTTTCAAAAAAATGCTGGATAGGTAGGGTCAGATGAACCGAAAGCTTTACCTAATTAAACCCAGATTACGTAATAGTTTTTTGTAGTTAGAATAACTTTGATTTGAGAGTTTTATACTACTTTTTTTCTAATGCTATACATTAGAACTATATGGGCATAAAAAAAATACAATCAATAACTTGTGGCTTTAGAATTATCTAATGCAGAATCAGGGTTAAATAAAAGAATTTGAATGTTTAAAATAATAAAAGGAAATTCAGGCTGAATATTTCAAACCACATGAAATCCTGTTTATTTAGTCATTAATATCATCGAATCAAATATAATATCATAAATACTGTCAGTGGTACGGTGATATTATCTGTTCCCCTTGAACTTATAATCTCTACAATTGTTGCTCCACATACAATAATAAGTGATAAAAAGTATAATTGAGTATGCGTATAAAAAAACAGCTTTAAAACAATAAATGTTATAATACATGTAGAAATTAAGAAGACACCAGATCCAAGAATCGTTTTATCAAATTGACATTTAAACATGACTATTTTTCTTGTTTTATTTTTGTAAACAGTTCCAAATATTCCTGCAAGCGGATCACTAATACCAAGTATTAAAATGGGTAAAATAAAATACAATCTATTGTTGTTTTCTCTTGCCAAAAAGAATAATAAACAAATTGAAATTGGCAGTAAATAACTGCCTACCGTTTTTCGTTCTACAGTATCAATTGATTTAAAAATATTAAAATGCTTTCCAATGAATAAAATTAAAAAAAAGGTTACTCCCAATAACAATACATATACGTACGATTGAAAAACTACTAAAAATGCTAAACTGAACAATGTAGATATAACGTGAACAATCTTTCTGGTGTATTCCGGCTGTAATGCAAATCGTTTATACAAATATTCACTTAATAAAATCACAAAAAGAAAAACTACAAAAAAAACAATAACGAATAAATCCTGATTACTCATATCTTAAAAATATTCACAATTAAGAACATAAACGATCCAGTTGCCAACAAACTATCAAAACGATCTAAAAACCCACCATGTCCTGGAATAAAATTACTAAAATCTTTTATTTTGAACTTTCTTTTACAATATGAAGCTAATAGGTCGCCTGATAAAGCGAAACTCGATATACCTATGCCCATTAAAATGGATTGAGTAACTCCTAAATACAATAAATTGCGAATGCATACAGATGTTATTATTACAAAGATCAGTCCGCCCCATACACCTGCATACGTTTTATTAGGGCTTATTTTCGGAAATATTTTTCTTTTTCCAAATAACTGTCCACTAAGCTGGCTAAATGCATCAAATAATGTAGTTAAAAACAATGTATAAAAAAGATACCTTGGGGATAAATGGGTGAAATTATAAAACATGAAGGCAAAACAACTATAAACCAATAACGAGATAATACCTACGCTATAATTTATTGATAAATTAATGGATTTCATAATTTCATAATATCCAAAAAGAAGAATCAAAAGGCATAAATACTGAAAGAAAATTACATTGATGAGAATTAATGCAAATAATAGATTTATAATGACTAAATAAACAATGTATTTCAGCCAGCCATTTTTACGATAGACAATATCCTTGCCCTTATTTACAAATATGGTTATTACTCCTCCGATTAAAAAGTAGACCATTAAAATAATATAAAGTTTAAATACCATTATTTAGCTTTTACTACCCAATATAATCCTTTTTGATTTGATTTCATTTCTGAAATAATAAACTGAATTATAATATGCTCTAAAAAGGCAAGGATTCCCCATAAAATCATAAAGTAATAAAATAATGTATTAAATTCAAAAACAAACAAAACAAAGAAAAATGCACCTTGTATATATCCACCAATTTTCCATGAATACAAATGAAGGCTCGGTAATCTTTTAAACTTAATTAGAGATAACAAATTGGAAAAAACAAATAATGAAAGAAAAATACAAAAGCTTACTAAGTGAGATGCAAAATCATCAGCTTTAAATAAGAATATTCCGGATATTGCCAATATATATATTCCAATATCAGCAATTGAATCAAGCCTTGCTCCTAACTCAGTTTGCTGATTTAACATGCGTGCAATAAACCCATCAAGAATATCAGTAATAAGATTAATTACCAATAATATAACAAATATTCTTTCATAATTATTTAAAGCAAACAATAAAACGATAGGAAAAGATAATATCCTATATGATGAAAGCAAATTTGGAATATTTACATTCTCTTTAAAACGGATCATTATTATGCAAAATTTTGCAAATTATAACCAAAGATTATCAGCTACACTCAAACCGGGATCATCCTAATAAACTTCCTACGAAGAATTGTTTTTTGACATCTCTGATTTTTATATGCGTAGTTGAAATATTTTACAATGGTTACAAATGATTAGATAATTCCAATTATAAAAGCTGTTCTTCTATTAAATCGATTCTTATAGACCACAAATATACAATAAATTTTACATATCCGAATTATCCAATATAAATTTATTTCATTTTTTCTTTGAGTAACATTGTTCTATAACATGATATGATTTTAAGCTACCTTTTGATAACATACAATGAGCCGTTTGTTAGACTTTTTTATCTGAATGCTTCATACTTTTACTTAAAAGTCCCGTATCTTTACCTAAAAGTCTCGTATCTTTACCTAAAGGTCTCACATCTTTAGATAAAAGTCCCGCATCTTTATCTAAAAGTCCCGGACTTTTACCTAAAACTCTCGAACTTTTACCTAAAACTCTCGGACTTTTACCTAAAACTCTCAAACTTTTACCTAAAACTCTCAAACTATTAGGTAAAAGTCTCAAACTTTCGTCTATTTATTTTAAATTTTATTCAAGATATTCAGTGCTTTATATTAAGACGATTAAAAATTTTAAAGAATTTTAATAAAAAAATCATTTTTTTAAGCTTTAAGTGAATAATTTTGATAAAAGATGCATATCTTTATGGCATTATTTATCATAAATAAAGGTATATGGCAAAAAAAAACTGTTAAAACTGAAATTTCTACCGGTAAGCCAGACTTAATGATAGATCAGGCTGAAAAAGCGGTAAAAAAACATTTGGAGTTGGGCGATGCAAGTCCGTTGAAAAATATGGATATGTCGGCATTTTCAACCAAAGTAACCCTTACCAAAAGCAAACGTGCGGAAGCGCGGGCTTTACGGGATCAGAGTGAAATAAAAATGCAGGAGTCGGACTCGGCTCTTGGAATTGCTAAAGGGCAAACTTCGCTCACCGAAGGTACGGTGTATAATTATTTAACCATTATCCGCGATAAACTACTCGATGCTTATCGTGGTAATGAAGAAGCCCTGAATGAATGGGGGTTTAAAGTTCTTATTGGCGAATCCATTCCTGGAAGACGTAAAACAGTAACGGAGAAATAATCGCCCCTGGAACAACCTTGTCCTGCCATATCCTAAAATAATAGATGGTAAGAGAAAGGTCAAAGGCAACAGTATTATAGAGATTCCTCCCGGGGCGCCCGGGATAGAGTCCTTTTGCCAAATTGGAATCTAAATAATAGGTCCTATAAATTGTCGTATAATTAAATTTGAAAACCTTAAAAATAGAACACGGATTTTTACTGAAAATAGCGGATTAAAAACGGATTTTAATTCCGACAAGTCGGAATGATTTTCAGACATCTCCGTTCTTATTATTCATGCTTGCATGAATAAGATCAGCGTTAAATCTATTTTGTATTATAATCAGTGTTTATCTGTTTTTTTCCGTGGAATCCGCGTCCTATTCTTTTTTGATATACAACATTCTTCTTGTCCAATTACTTAATAATCGTAATTAATCATTAGTCGCTTGCAGATATTTCCTGTTTTTACTGGTTATGCAAATGTATCCTGTTCCTTTATTTGTTAACCACGAAATATCCTATAAAAATCGTAATTCGTAATTCGTCAATCGTAATTCATCTTGTCTACGATAGCTAAATGATGTCCTGATGCTAAGGCAAATTAACCAATAGCGATTTTAAGTCCCTCTTCGGCTAAAACCGTATTTTCAAAGATAGCTTTAGCTTCTTCCAATAAAGGCTGCAAGTCATCGTAACGGGCCGAAAAATGGCCTAAAACGAGCGTTCCCGCACCGGCTTTCTTTGCAATTTCAGCAGCCTGCTGAGCCGTGGAATGAAACTTATCCTTTGCCGACGACTGTTTGTCGTTCATAAACGTGGCTTCATGATACAGAACATCTACCCCGGCAATCTGCGGGACAATCCGTTCGTTGTATAGCGTATCAGCACAATAAGCAAACGAATGTGGCGTGGAAGGAGGAATGGTAATATCGGAATTCTTATATAAGATGCCTTCCGGATTAAGATAATCCTCGCCGGCTTTTATTTTAGCGAATGCAGATATGGGAATAATTTCCTTTACCAGAAAATGTTTATTAATCTTCCGTGGCTTAGCCTTTTCCCTGAACAAAAAACCACAGCAGGGGATGCTATGTTCCAGAGGAATGGTCTCAACCGTAAGATTTTCATCATCAAGAATTATTTCTTTTTCTTCGGGATTTATCGGGTGAAAAAGAAGAGAATAGCTTAAATGAGTGTCGGAAACCCTGAGCTGAAGATTAATGATCTCTTCCAGTTCCTTTTTTGCATAAATATGCAATTCTTCTGTCCGTCCAAGCAGATGAAAGGAGAAAAGCAGCCCAACCAGTCCAAAATAATGATCGCCATGAAGGTGACTGATAAAAACATGGCTTACCTTCCGGAAACCAATGCTGAATTTACGCATTTGCATTTGTGTTCCTTCGGCACAATCAATCAAAAAGAGCCGTCCTTCATACTCCAGCACCTGCGCACTTGGATTACGCTGCGAAGTAGGTAAAGCAGCGCTGCTGCCCAAAATTTGTATGGTAAAATTCATCAGGCAAACTTACGTAAAAAACAAATAATTCCTGCTTCTCTTTTCAATAATTGAAAAAAGAGTAAGTTAGAAACGGAAAACAATTGCATACTATAGGTTTCAACAATAAACGGGCAGTTAAATCCTGTTAATAAAATTGTGAAAAAAATTGTTTTGAAGATATAAATATTCGTAAATTTTGTTTTAAAATTGCAACTGGAAAAGAAAAAAAGCGAATACGGTATTAAATCAACATTTTAAATTAAGGTACAAGATCTAATCAATTATAAATGACTAAAGAAAACAACGAAGACCGATTTCGTTACCGCCATTGGGAAGGCAAAACGATACTGATAGCCGAAGATATTTACACCAATTTTCTTTATTTAGAAGCAGCCTTATCTAAAACAAACGCCACAATACTTTACGCCATCAATGGTTTGGAAGCAGTAGATTTATGCAAGGAAAATCCTGGCATTGATTTAGTGCTTATGGATCTTTCCATGCCTATGATGAATGGTTATGAGGCGACTGTTGAAATAAAAAAAATACGAAAGAATTTACCTGTTATTGCTCAAACGGCCTATTCCCTCGATTTTGATAAGGATACTGCCATTAAAGTGGGATGCAATGATTATTTGGTAAAACCAATACTACCAAAGCTTTTATTTGATACTATTTCAGAGTATATCGAAAAAGATCTTTTGAATTAAGTTTTTCGAAATCTCCAATTAACAGATAGTTTTCAGCCGGGTACGCTCAGGCAAGTTCGTCCATTGCCTCAAGAATAATTCCGCTGGCTTCCCGTATCTGACTTTCAGTTATCGTTAACGGAGGAGCGATACGGAAAGAATTTGCCCTGAAAAGAAATATATCAAGGATCACACCCTTTTCCACACATTTTTTCATCACCTGCGACACCTTATCAGCATCCTTCAGTTCAACGGCTATCATCAAGCCCTTCGATCTGATTTGTTGAATAAGCGGATGCGAACTCAACAATTCTCTGAAGAGTTTTTCTTTACCTGCAACCTGACTTACCAGGTCTTCTTCAATCAATACCTGTAAAGCCGCCATACCTGCCGCACAACACACCGGATGCCCTCCAAAAGTAGTGATATGACCTAATACGGGATCGTGCGTCAGGCATTGCATAATACCCCTTGACGATATAAAAGCTCCGAGAGGCATTCCTCCGCCCATTGCCTTTGCCAAAACCAAAATATCAGGCACGGTTTTGTATTGCTCAAAAGCAAATAGCGTCCCCGTGCGTCCCATGCCTGTCTGAATTTCATCAAAAATTAAAAGACAGCCGGTTTCATCGCATTTTTTCCTGAGGAGTTTTAGATAATCAGCATCGGCAGGGATAATTCCGCCTTCACCCTGAACAGGTTCAATTAAAACACAGGCCGTATTTCGCGTAATCAGGCGCAAATCTTCCGTTCGGTTAAATTCGATAAAGCTGACCCCGGGAACCAACGGACGGAACGAATTTTTAAATTCCTCGCCCCCCATCACACTCAATGCCCCATGAGTACTTCCATGATAAGCATTTTTGCAGGCAATCATTTCCATCCGACCGGTATAACGTTTGGCTAATTTCAAAGCGCCTTCTATGGCTTCACTTCCCGAATTCACAAAATATACCGAATTTAAACTTCGGGGTAATTGTTCGGTGAGCAATTGAGCATATTTTACCTGCGGACTTTGAATGTATTCGCCGTAAACCATCAGGTGCATGTATTTATCCAATTGTTGTTTCACCGCTTCAATAACTTTGGGATGGCAATGCCCGACGTTGCTTACCGAAACCCCGGAAATCAAATCTATATAACGCTTTCCATAAATATCGTACATATAAATTCCTTCGGCTCTTTCAATCTCGAGAGCAAGCGGAGCCTCCGATGTCTGAGCAATACATTCAATAAATAACTGACGTTGGGTTAACATGGGCTGGTAATATTTTCAAGCAAAATTAACCAAAAACCATTCATGGTTTTGATTTTTATTTTATCATTGCATTAAAGTTAATGACAGTATGCAAAATAAAGTCGTAATTATTACCGGTGCCTCTTCGGGAATAGGAAAAGCTCTGGCAGAAGAATTTGGCAGCCGTGGAGCAAAGCTTGTGCTGGCTGCCCGCACAACCGAAAAGTTACAGGAACTCACCCTGAAATTAAATGCCAAAGGCGTTGAAACATTGGCTGTAAAAACCGATGTAAGCATAGAAACGGATTGCAGCAACCTGATAAAAGCAGCCATCGAAAAGTTTGGCAAAATTGATGTTTTAATAAATAATGCCGGCATTTCCATGCGTGCATTGTTCCGCGATTTGGATTTGAAAGTTATTCGTTCGCTGATGGACGTGAATTTCTGGGGAACGGTGTATTGTACCAAGTATGCCCTGCCCTATTTGTTGCAAAGTAAAGGCTCGGTGGTAGGCGTTATTTCCATCGCCGGATATATCGGGCTGCCGGGTCGTACCGGATATTCGGCTTCCAAATTTGCCATCCGTGGATTTCTCGACACCCTGCGTGTGGAGAATATGAACAACGGGCTGCATGTACTGGTTGCCGCTCCAGGATTTACTGCCAGTAATATACGCCATGTTGCTTTAACAGCCGATGGTTCCCTCCAGGGCGAAACGCCACGTGATGAAGCTAAAATGATGCCTGCCGCAGTCGTTGCCCGAAAAATCGCCCAGGCAGTTGTCAAACGTAAACGGACACTGATACTAACCTTCGTCGAAGGTAAACTGGCAGTTCTTCTCAGTAAATTTTTTCCACATTGGGTTGATACAATGAGCTATAAACTTATGGCAAAAGAACCGGATTCCCCCTTTAAATAATTTGTTATTTTCGGGGATGGTATAATAAAATGGTCGTCCGAAGGTAATCGCGGTCGAGATGAGTATAAATTTCTGTCGTAGTAATGGATTCGTGACCAAGCATCTCCTGTACGGCGCGCAGGTCGGCGCCTCCATCCACCAGATGGCTGGCAAAGGAATGCCGGAATGTATGCGGACTGATCGTTTTATGGATACCGACCTTTTCGGCTAATTGTTTGATGATGGTAAAAATCATTACCCTGGTCAGTTTTCTTCCCCGGCGATTCAGAAAAAGAATGTTTTCAAAACCTTTTTGAATATCCTGGTGATTCCTTATTTCTTTTAAATAAATAGCAATCTGTTTCTGTGCCGTTTGTCCGATAGGAACTAATCTTTCCTTATCGCCTTTCCCGGTAACTTTTATATAACCTTCCTTAAAATACAAATCGGTAATTTTTAAATTTACCAGTTCCGAAACCCGTAGCCCGCATCCATACAGCGTTTCTACTATGGCGCGGTTACGCTCGCCTTCGGGTTTGCTTAAATCAATGGCAGCAATAATACGCTCAATTTCAGCAATACTCAGCGTATCGGGTAATTTTCGGCCGATTCTTGGTTGTTCAAGCAATTCAGCTGGATTTTTGACGGCAATATTTTCCAATAAAAGAAATTTGTAAAAAGCTTTGATCCCGGAAATCAGTCTCGACTGCGAACTGGCATTCAAGCCGCTTTGATTCATTGATTTAATAAAATCGCGTAAATGTTCTAAACTAACTTCTTGTGGAGGAATGCTATTTTCATTATTTTCAATATACTGCGAAAGATGCCTGACATCTCGCAAATAGGCATCAATGGAATTAGAAGAAAGCGCTCGTTCCAGGCTTAAATAGTTCTTAAAACTCTGAATATAACTCGTCCAATTGGGTGTTTGGTCTTTAAAACTTTGCATTTTATTTTTCTTGTTTGGCACAAAAATTTTTCTGAAATTTGCCGCATCAAAGTTGAATATTTTTTTTAAAAGAATTAGGTATTGTTGCAAAAAGTTTCTAATTTTGCAGCCCTGAAAATAAAAGCATACAAAAATGGCTAAAAAGAGTAAAGATGCAAGAATACAGGTTATTCTTGAATGTACAGAACACAAAGCAAGCGGTCAGCCGGGAACATCAAGGTATATTACCATGAAAAATAAAAAAAATACTCCTGAGCGCCTCGAGTTGAAAAAGTACAACCCGATTTTAAAGAAATTGACTATTCATAAAGAAATTAAATAATACAAAACCATGGCAAAGAAAGTTGTTGCAACCCTGAGAACTAGTTCCGGAAAAGATTTCGCAAAAGTTATCCGTACGGTAAGATCGCCTAAAACAGGTGCTTATACCTTTAAAGAAACCATTGTACCTAACGACGCGGTTAAAGAATTTTTAGCAAAGAAATAGCATTTTACGATTTATAAAATGCAGGTGAGCTTTTTTCTTTTGGGGAAGAAAGCTTTTTTTGTTTACCATCACCTACACATTAATAATTTCAATTCTAATCTGTTATGGGACTTTTTTCATTATTTAACAAGGAAAAAAAGGAAAACTTAGATAAAGGACTTGAAAAAACCAAGACCAGTGTTTTCTCAAAATTATCCAAGGCTATCATTGGAAAGTCAAAAGTGGATGATGAAGTGCTGGATAATCTGGAAGAAATTCTGGTTACTTCTGATGTGGGCGTGGAAACTACCTTAAAAATTATCCAACGCATTGAAGCCCGCGTGGCTAAGGATAAATACGTTGGAACCAGCGAACTCAACCGTCTGCTAAAAGAAGAAATTGCTGCCCTGCTCGAAGAAAATGAAACTTCAGATAATTATGGTTTTGATTTTCAGAAACGGGAATATCCATATGTCATTATGGTTGTTGGCGTTAACGGCGTTGGAAAAACGACTACCATTGGCAAATTGGCTTACCAGTTTAAACAGGCAGGCAAATCGGTGGTGCTGGGCGCCGCCGACACGTTCCGGGCAGCAGCCGTTGATCAATTGATCATTTGGGCCGAACGCGTTGGCGTACCTTACGTAAGCCAGGGAATGGGAGCCGATCCGGCTTCGGTTGCTTTTGATACGCTGAAATCGGCATTAACTAAAAAAACAGATGTTGTGATTATTGACACTGCCGGAAGGCTTCATAACAAAATCGGATTGATGAACGAGCTTACAAAAATTAAAATGGTGATGAAAAAAGTCATTCCTGACGCTCCCCACGAAATTCTGCTCATCCTTGACGCTTCCACCGGACAAAATGCTATAGAACAAGCCAAGCAATTTACTGCCGCCACCGAAGTTAATGCTCTTTGTCTTACAAAATTAGACGGCACAGCCAAAGGCGGTGTAGCCATCGGAATTTCCGACCAGTTTAAAATTCCCGTTAAATACATCGGTATAGGCGAAAAAATTCAGGATTTACAAGTGTTTGACAAACACGAATTTGTAGATTCTTTATTTAACTGATTTTAATGCATTTGGATTTTCCATCGCATTCAAAACTATTTTTTTAGTCAAAATACTTCCCCTCTAAAATTTCAATTTTTTGTCCGTGGTTTTAAAATCAAAAAAAACAATCAATGTTATTTCTCTCGGTTGCTCCAAAAACCTGGTAGATTCCGAAGTATTAATGGGACAATTAAAAGCGAATGGCTTGAATGTTGTTTTTGAAAAAAAACTTGATGAAGCTGACGTAACGGTAATCAATACCTGCGGTTTTATCAACGACGCAAAACAGGAATCCATTGATACCATACTGAAAGCCATTGCCGCAAAAGAAAAAGGCTTTACAAAAAAAGTATTTGTGATGGGTTGCCTTTCACAACGCTATAAAAAAGAATTGTCCGAAGAAATTCAAGGCATAGATGGTATTTTTGGTGTGAATGAACTTCCCGAAATTTTAAAACTGCTTGAAACCGATTACAAAAAAGAATTAGTTGGCAAAAGGCTTCTGACTACGCCGTCGCATTTTGCTTATCTGAAAATAGCCGAAGGATGCGACCGGCATTGTGCATTCTGTGTTATACCGCTTATCCGTGGAAGAAATATTTCGAGAACAATCGAAGATATTGTTTCGGAAGCCCGGTTGCTTGCCAATAATGGAGTTAAGGAGCTGATTTTGATTGCTCAAGACTTAACGTATTATGGAATAGATATTTATCACAAACGCCGTCTTGCCGATTTACTTCGTGAACTTATAGCCATTGAAAAAATCGAATGGATACGATTGCAATATACATATCCGGCAGGTTTCCCGGAAGATGTTTTAGAAATTATGAAACAGTCGCCCAAAATTTGCAAGTATATTGATATTCCCTTGCAACACATCAGCGATACGATTTTAAAATCCATGCAACGTAATCATTCGCAAGAAGAAACGCACCTTTTGATACGTACGATTCGTCAAAAAATGCCTTCGGTCGCTATCCGAACGACATTGATTGTTGGATTTCCTGGTGAAACCAAAAAGAATTTTGAAGAATTAAAACAATTTGTAATCGACAGTCGCTTCGATCGTTTAGGCGTTTTCACTTATTCTCCCGAAGAAGGCACTCCGGCATTTCTTCTGAAAGATTCAGTTGCAGACAAGATTAAGCAACAGCGGATGGACGAAATCATGCAAATCCAGCAAGAAATATCGTTTGATATCAATCAACAAAAAATTGGAAAAATATTCAAAGTGCTTATTGACAGAATAGAAGATGAATATTTTGTTGGAAGAACCGAGTTTGACTCGCCTGAAGTTGATAACGAAGTACTTATACCAAAAGTTGAAAAAGAATTGACTATCGGTGCTTTTTATGATATAAAAATCACTTCTGCCGACAATTTTGATTTGTACGGAACTACCCTAATTTAAGTTGCCGGATAGTCTCCACCGGATTGAGAGAAGAAAAAACCGTTTTACCGGCAACCAGCACATTTACACCATGTTTTATCAATTCATTGGCATTCTGCAAATCCACTCCGCCATCCACTTCGATTAATGCATTCGAGTGTTTTTCAGTAATTAAGCGGCAAAGCTTTTCTATTTTTGAAAATGTATTTGGAATAAATCGCTGACCGCCAAAACCCGGGTTGACCGACATCAGCAGAACTAAATCAAGATATTCAATAATATCCTCAAGAAAACTAACAGGAGTATGCGGATTTAAAGCCACACCAGCCTTGGCACCGGTTGCCTTAATTGCCTGAACTGAACGGTTTAAATGAGTACAAGCCTCAAAATGAACAGTTAGAATATCGGCTCCGGCTTCACGAAAAGATGACAGATACCGGTCGGGTTCAACGATCATTAAATGAACATCCAAAGGTTTTTTCGAATATTTCTTAATGGATTTTATTACGGGAATGCCAAAAGAAATGTTAGGAACAAACACACCGTCCATCACATCGAGATGAAACCAATCAGCATCGCTGTTGTTTATCATCTCAATGTCGGTTTGCAAATGAGCAAAATCTGCGGATAAAAACGATGGAGCGATCAAATGTTTCATAGTATAACCAGAAATGATTGCATCAATTAATCAAACAATTGATTTTATAATGATTAGCCCAAATATGTCTTTAAATTTCTGCTCCTTGAAGTATGTTTTAGCCGGCGAATAGCTTTTTCTTTAATTTGCCGTACACGCTCGCGGGTTAAGCCAAATTTTTCTCCAATTTCATCCAATGTTTGTGGATGACTGCCATTTAAGCCAAAAAATAATCTTACTACATCCGCTTCACGTTGAGTAAGTGTAGAAATAGCACGTTCAATTTCTTTTTTAAGCGAATCATAAAGCAAAGCCGTTTCCGGTGTAGTTACATCTTCTGCCTTCAAAACGTCGTACATCGTATTGTCTTCGTCCTGAACAAGTGGTGCATCCATCGAAACATGACGTCCGGCATTTCGCATTGATTCCTTAACTTCCGTCTCCGTAATTTCGAGGAGCGTAGCTATTTCATCCGTATTAGGCTCGCGTTCAAATTTTTGTTCAAGCTGAGCATACGCCTTGTTTATCTTATTTATTGACCCGATTTTATTTAAAGGTAATCTAACAATACGCGACTGTTCGGCAAGAGCTTGTAAAATGGACTGCCGAATCCACCATACAGCATAAGAAATAAATTTAAATCCACGGGTTTCATCAAACCGCTGGGCAGCTTTTATCAAACCTAAATTGCCTTCGTTAATTAAATCGGGAAGACTTAAGCCCTGGTTTTGATATTGTTTGGAAACAGAAACCACAAATCGTAAATTTGCTTTGGTAAGTTTTTCGAGTGCAGCTCTATCACCTTGCTTTATTTTCTGAGCAAGCAAAACCTCCTCATCGGCGGTAATAAGTTCTACTCTTCCTATTTCCTGTAAATACTTGTCTAAAGAAGCAGTATCGCGATTAGTAACCTGCTTATTTATTTTTAATTGCCTCATGATACTATTAAAAAATCAAAGATTATTTTTTTATGTTTTCTTAAAATATCTACTAATTAAAGACTATGGTTTAGGCGGTTTGGGTAGCAAAACTTTACGGGATAATTTCAGTTTTCCAGTCTTTTTATCCACTTCAATAAGCTTTACTTCTACTTCATCACCAACTTTTAAAACACTTTCGACATCTTTCAGATGAGTCCAATCAATTTCAGAAATATGAAGCAAGCCATCTTTTCCAGGAAGAATTTCTACAAAAGCGCCAAACGGTTGAATGTTTTTAACCACGCCTTTGTAAACTTCTCCTACTTCAGGAACAGCCACTATCCTTCTAATTTTTTCTTTTGCCATCTCAATGGAAGGCTTGTCGTTGGAAACAATATCAATGATTCCGAATTCGCCAACTTCCTCTATAACAATGGTGCATCCGGTTTCCCGTTGCATTTCCTGAATTATTTTTCCTCCCGGACCTATCACTGCTCCGATAAATTCTTTGGGGATAGTTAATTTTTCAATACGCGGAACATGCGGTTTATAATCGGCACGTGGTTCCGTAATGGTTTTTGCCAATTCACCAAGGATATGGATTCTTCCACGATGAGCCTGAGCAAGGGCTTCGGACATTATTTCAAACGATAATCCATCAACCTTAATATCCATTTGACAGGCAGTAATACCATCATTCGTTCCGGTAACTTTAAAATCCATGTCACCAAGATGATCTTCATCACCAAGAATATCCGAAAGTACAGCATATTTACCAGATTTTGTATCGGTTATCAAACCCATAGCAATACCCGAAACCGGTTTGGTAATTTTTACACCAGCATCCATAAGCGCAAGAGTTCCTGCACAAACAGTAGCCATTGACGATGAACCATTAGATTCTAAAATATCTGAAACAACCCTGATCGTATAAGGATTATCATTACCCGTAGGAATTACTGGTTTTAAAGCCCTTAAAGCTAAATTGCCATGACCTATCTCACGACGGCTCGTGCCGCGAACCATTTTAGCTTCGCCGGTTGAAAAAGGAGGAAAATTATAATGTAAAATAAAGTTAACTTTACCTTCAATAAAAGCGCCATCAATAACCTGCTCGTCAAGTTTGGAACCCAGCGTTACAGTAGTAAGCGACTGTGTTTCACCACGGGTAAATATGGCAGAACCATGAGCCGAGGGCAAATAATCTACTTCTGACCAAATCGGTCGTATTTCGTCTAATTTTCGTCCATCAAGTCGACTACGTTCATTAAGAATAACATCTCTTACCGCTTGCTTTTCAACATCATGAAAATACCGGGAAATCATCGAGGCTTTTTCTTTCTGTTCTTCTTCGCTTAATGTTAACAGGAAATCTTCTTTTATTTTATCAAAAAGCGCCGTTCTTTCATGTTTTGCCGTTGGATTTTTGGCAATTTCATAAATTTTTGAATAGGAAAATTCATGAAGTTTTGATTTAATTTCTGGATCATTTACTTCATGACAATATTCACGTTTGATCTTTGATTTTTCAACTAACTGAGCAAGCTCTAATTGAGCTTTGCATTGAATTTTAATGGCTTCGTGAGCAATTTTAATGGCTTCAATCATATCGGCTTCCGAAACTTCTTTCATCTCACCTTCTACCATTACAATATTTTCCATTGAAGCAGCGACCATAATATCAATATCAGCTTCAGCATTTTCTAAAAATCCAGGATTAACAATAAACTTACCATTAATTCTGGCAATTCTAACTTCCGATATTGGTCCATGAAAAGGAATATCCGAAACGGCAAGAGCCGAAGAAGCTGCAAGGCATGCCAAAGCATCGGGCATTACATCGTTATCGGAAGAAATCAGGGTAACCAAAACCTGAGTTTCAGCATGGTAATTGTCTGGAAATAACGGCCGTAAGGCTCTATCGATCAATCGGGCAATTAATATTTCATATTCAGAAGGACGAGCTTCGCGTTTAAAAAAACCGCCCGGGAAACGACCTGCGGCAGCATATTTTTCCTGGTATTCTACGGTAAGTGGCATAAAATCCACATTTTCAGAAGCTTCTTTTTTTGAAACGACCGTGGCAAGTAGCATGGTGTTGCCCATTTTAACTACGACTGACCCATCAGCTTGCTTGGCTAATTTTCCAGTTTCGATGGAAATAATCCTTCCATCGCCTAAATCAAACGATTGTGTTATTCCTAACATATAAAATTATATTTAATTTTTAAAGTAAAAGGTAATTTCATTCTCAAAAGTAAGAACTTCCAAAAGTACAAAACTTCTTACTTTGAAAACAATTTTTATAGTAATAAATCAATCAGTACAAAAAAAGGCAATTTTAGTTGAATTGCCTTTTAATAAATCTTTTTAGAAAATTATTTATTTTCTGATTTTCAGTTTTTTAATAACATCACGATATCTTTGAATTTCCGTTTCCTTTAAAAAATGGAGTAAACGGCGACGTTTGCTAACTAATCTAACCAGTGAACGTTCTGTAACCAAATCTTTTTTATTGGTTCTTAAATGTTGTGTAAGGTGTTGAATTCTAAAGGTAAACAATGCCACCTGACATTCAGAAGTTCCACAATCAAATTCCGATTTACCATTTTCTTTAAAGATATCTTTTTTAATTTCAGGAGTTAAATACATGCCTTATCAGTTTTACTTTTTTTAAATTTCGGGTTGCAAAAATACTATATTTTATAATTAAAAACTAACGATTCCATTTTTTTGTTCTATTTTTCTTAGAAAATTCTTCTTCTCCATATTTATTTACCCGGTTTGGAATTTATCATTCTAAGATTATCGAGATAATTATTCTGATATACCTGCAAATCAAACTCATGAATTATTGCCAGCAAGTGTTCGATGATGGATGCCTGGATATCTTCAAATTTATTGACTTCCTGAATTGTACAAAAAGCATAAATTTCAAGTGGAATTCCTGTTTCTGTGGGTTGAAGTTGATGAACAAGCAAGGTTTTTTCATGATCAAGATTTGGATTTTGTTTTAGATAAGCGTATACATATGCTCTAAAAATTTCAATATTCGTTATATCTGATTTATCATTACCAATATAATCCTTTATAAATTCATCATTTTCAAATTTCTGTAAAAATTCATTTGTACAAAATTTAATCGAACTCATGGCAATGGGTATCGAACGTTTAATTCTGCGCACGCCCGATTCTGTCATTCCCCGCCAGTTTTGAAACGATTCCGAAATGAGAGAATATGTTGGCAATGTAGTAATTGAATAATCCCAGTTTTGGACTTTTACAGTTGAAAGAGAAATATCAATTACTGTACCGTCGGCTCCATATTTGTTCATTGTAATCCAGTCGCCATTACGAACCATGTCATTTGCTGATATTTGCAGGCTGCTTACAAACCCCAATAATGCATCTTTAAAAACCAAAAGCAGCACAGCCGAAAAAGCGCCCAAACCACCCAAAAGCAACATTGGGCTTTGATTAATTAGCACTGAAATTATTAAAATACTGCCTATTAAAAAGATAATAATTTTTGCAACCTGAATATATCCCTTGATTGGTTTGGATTTATATAGTTCATAGCTTTGCGAAATTTCAAGAACCGCATTAAAGAAAGAATTGATAATAAACAAGGTAACAAAAATCATGTAAATTTTCGTCAACATCTGAATGATTTCCGGAATATGATTGAATTCACGCAAAGTAACAGGTGCAAAAGAATAAATAATGATTCCGGGGATAAGAAAAGCCATTCGGTTAAAAACCTTGTGTTCCAACATAATATCATCCCAATTGCTGGCAGTTTTTAAAGCTAATCGTTTAATTATATGAACAATAATTAATTTGGCAATGTAATATGCGATAATACTGGAAATAACAACAATAACAAAATCCGTCAAATTAGTTAAATTTTCAGCCCAACTTCCAGGTAATCCAATGGAAATCAACCATTCCTTAATTACTTGTCCCATAATAATTTATTCAAAAAAATTAAATTACTTATAATTAATGCCTTAAATCGGAGATTATTATCCACCCGATTTTTTTGCTTTATAGCCAGCTTTGGTTAACAAGTCAATAACTTTATCCCGGAAATCTCCCTGAAGAAGTATTTCGCCTTCTTTCACGGTACCACCTACACAGCACTTATTCTTCAGCAATTTACCAAGTTCTTTTAAATCATCGCTTTTACCAACAAAACCAGTAACTAATGTTACAACCTTACCACCTCTTTGTTTTTTATCAAGCAATACTTTTAAATTTTGTTGATTTTCAGGAAGAGTTTCGGGTTGTTCTTCATCCTTATATATATATTGGAAATTAGGATCAGTAGAATAAACTACACCTATGGATTTATTTTTAGCTGTCATATCTGATAATCAATTTGATGATGCAAAATTACACAATTACAGTTAATTTTCCATGCATAACGCAAATCTACGGAATAACTACGTTTAAAGACAAAGGATTGACAAGAATATTCAGTTCTTGGTTAAGCTGAACGGGGTCGCCATCAATATTTACCCATTTATTCTTATTAACCACTTTTATCTCTTTTGCTTTAATAATTTCGATGTAGCGGCTCTTATCTATTTTTTTTCTGAAGAGAAAATGAGCTAGTAAAGGAGTTTTAACTAACGGTACTTTTTTAAAAATACAGACATCCACCAAACCATCGCTAATTTCTGCATTTGGAGCAATCATCGTATTGTATCCAAATTGGTTGGAATTGGCAAAGCTGATAAATAGAGCTTTACATACAATCACCTTACCATCAATAATTAGACGGTATTTTTGGGGACGATACATCAGATATTCCTGCGAAATAATCTGGAAATAGGAAAGGAAACCGCGTCGTCTAAAATGGGCAAACTTTTGAGCAACCAAAGCATCAAATCCAATCCCAGCAATACTGACAAATAGCTCTTCATTAATACTAACAGTATCTATCTGAGCAATTTTCCCCTGATTAATCACATCAACTGCACTGGCTAAACTAAATGGAATATTTAAATGATGAGCTAATCCATTGCCCGAACCTGAAGGAATAATTCCCAAAGCAGTTTTACTGCCTGTTAATCCTTTTGCGGCCTGGTTAATAGAACCGTCACCGCCTACAGAGACAACAATATCTACTTTATCCTGTACAGCTTCACGAGAAATGACGGTCGCATGGGTTGGCGATTCTGTCACTCTGATTTCACTTTCGTATTTATTCTTATCTAAATGGTTTTCCAGAATTTCCTCCAACTCATTCTGTTTGGTATGCCATACCCCAGATATTGGATTTAGGATAAACACTATTTTCTTTTTATGATTATCGTTTCCCATATCATCTGCCAATTAGCCTGTTATTTACCAAACGATTATTATATTGCTGAATTATTGCTTTTAAAAATGTTTCCATTTTATTTTTAACTACCAGTTCTTTATCCGCAAGATTCGTCTTTAAAAAAGCATCTGTCCGTATATTGTAAAGAGCTGTGGATTCTTTGCCATTAAAAATCAATAAATAATCATCTTTTATCAATTGATAATTTGAACCCAAATAAGTTACAGAAAAATGTTGTGCTTTTTCATCAAAAGCGTTGATACCAAAAGCGTTATAGTTTTTATCAAAATTTAAATAACCTAAAACAGAAGGCATTATATCAATTTGAGAGATAATTGTATGCGTAAATCCTTTTAAATTACTATTGTGTTTGTAAAAAAATATGGGAATTTCATAGGCTCCCATAGACGTTTGATAATAAGGATCATTTGCTTCCGAGGTATGATCGGCGGTAATTACAAATAACGTATTATCAAACCATGGCATACGTGAAGCCGTTTGGAAGAATTCCCTGAGCGAATAATCGGAATAACTGATACTTTGTTGGATGGTGAGTTTACCCTTGGGAAATTTATTTTTATATTTTTCGGGTATAGTATATGGATGGTGAGACGAAAGAGTAAATAATGCAGACAGGAATGGTTGTCGTGTGTTATTCAGTTTTTTAGCAAAAAATTGCAGAAACGGCTCATCGAAAATGCCCCATTTCCCATCAAAATCATTGTCGTTATTATATTCTTTCCTTCCGTAATATTCATCAAAACCAGCAGATTTAACGTATGAATCAAAATTCATCGTACCATTTGTTCCGCCATGAAAAAATGAAGTTGTATACCCTTTTTGTTTTAAAAGATTGGCGATACTATTAATTTTATCACCGGCATAGGCTGAAGTAATATAGTCCATATCCATTAAAGATGGCATACTTGCAACTACGGCCGGAATTGCTTCAATCGAACGTTTGCCATTGGCAAATCCATCAAAACACAGGCTTTCCCGAATTAAAGAATCAAGGAATGGAGTATATCCTTTATATTTTCCACCTTCTAACTGAGGGTTTAATACCCCAAAATGTTCTTTGGAAAAGCTTTCCAAAATCAAAATAACTACATTATAATTTTTAAATGAACTATCCGGCTTGAGATGAGCAAAGTGATAAGGAGTATATATTGTCTCCAAACTTGAATTATCTTTAAAGTAATGAACTTCATTCACACCTTTTTGACCAAAAGTTTTAATAATAGCAAACGGGGTATTAATTAGTAAAGGAACTTTTTGCGATTCAACATAATTGCCTGCATTAATAATACTTATCGGTTTTAGCTGAAAGCCTCCACGGATAGCAATAATCGAAAGGAAGGAAAAAACAAGAAACAACAGTGTTTGTCTGATGTAGTAATGAATTCCAAAATTTGACCATTTAATTTCGGTTTTTATTTTTCGGCAAAACACAATCATCAGGAAAATGAACAGTAACCATAGTACCAAAATATACCAAAAATCCTTGATAAACTGAGGTATCAACACATTCATATTATCCTGTGTTCCAAGATAGTTAAAAAAGTCGGCTGTTGTCCGTTTTAAAGTAAAACGGAAATAAATGACATCTATAAAATTAGACGCAAAAGCTATAGAGTTAAAAATATAAAATAAAACATCATTAACCCGTTGATATGCATAATTTTTTCGAAACGAAAATGGAATAATTGTTAAAAAAACAAATAAACCATTTACCATTATTAACGTTGCCACATCGAAACGCAGTCCATAAAAGAATATCTTTAGAAAATCCTTTACAGAAACATTTCCAAATAAAGAAGGGTTAAAAAAGTATAAAAATAACCTTGAGAAAGTAAGTAATAAAAGGACAATTAATAATTTAAGCAAAAATGTCTGGTATAAACCGCCCCTATAAAAATATACTCGTTTCATGCGAGCAAAAGTATAAAATTTCGCCATAAGAGATAAAAAAAGAGGTATCAGTATGATACCTCTTAAAGAATTACATTTAACAAATTTTATTTTTGTTTAGTATAGGTAGCAACACAAGTGGCAGTTCCGCTACCATCAGCATAAACATATGTATAATTGACAGTCAATGTTGTGCCGTCAGGTGAAGTAATACCGGTACCCGTAAGATGTCCTTCATAACCTGGAGTACCCGTTAAATCCTGAGCCGGAATAGTTAATGTACCATCTTTAGCAAAATTAACACTTGCTACAACCGGAGTTCCAAATCCACCAAAATTAGCAAAAAGTAATTTTGTTAGGTCGGTACTTGAAGCTGTTACGGGTACATTATATTCTAATGTTCCGGCGCCAGTTCCCGTAACGACATCAGATACATGATATATTGTAGCACCTGTTGTATACGTTGCACTGTTAACAACAACATCTACTGTTCGGGTAACCTGAGTAAGATTTCCTGCGTCATCAGAAACAGAATAAGTGATTGTGTATGTGCCAATTTTATCTTTATCTACAGAACCTGTTACAACTACTCTATTAGTAATGGTACCATCTTTGTCATCGGTTGCTGTATATCCTGGCTCTGTATAGTCGCTATGAAGTACAATTTCAATAGTACTGCTTCCGGTAAGAGTAATAACCGGTGGTGTAGAATCAGAATCTTTTGTACATGCCGTAAAGACAGAACTCAAAGCTAACAATGCCAAACAGGCAATTCCTAAAACGATTTTTTTCATGTTGTTAAAATTTTAATTAATAAAATGATTATATCTTGCAAATATAAAAAAAAATAAAAAACAATCGTGTATTTAAAAATAATTTATTTTTGCAGCAAGTTAACCATAAAAATTGTTTAATCATGAAAAAAATCTTTACTCTATTGTTAATCGCTGGAATGGCATCATTCATAGCGTGTGGACCAAGTGCCAAAGAAAAAGCTGAAGCAGCAAAACAGGATTCAATCCGTATAGCCGACAGCATTGCCAAGGAAACTGCTAAAGCTGATAGTATTGCTCAAATTGCTGAAAAAGCAAAACAAGATTCTATTGCAAAAGCAGACAGCATTGCTAACGCTGAAAAAACTAAAGCTGTAACAAAGACCAAAACAAAAGCAAAAAAGGAAGTTACAACCAAAAAAGAAGAAAAAAAGGTTGATAAATCTAAACGTCCAGGCGCAACAAAGGTGAAATAAAAAGAAGTTATTAACAATCCGTTGTTGATATTTATTTGATTAAATATCGGAAATAAATTTATTTAATCTTGCATCAATTGAAATAATACTTAATTTTGCAAATTCATTAACCATCAAAAAACAAACACAATGAAAAAATTATTCGCATTATTTATTGTTGCCGGTATGGTAGCATTTGTTGCATGCGGTCCCAGCGCAAAAGAAAAAGCTGCTGAAAAAGCAAAACAAGATTCTATTGCACAAGCTGATAGCATGAGAAAAGTTGACAGCATTGCTTTGATTGAAAAAGCAAAACAAGATTCTGTTGCAAAAGCAGACAGCATTGCTAAAGCAGCTACTGAGAAAAAAGCTCCAGAAAAAAAGAAAAAATAATCTGAGTTTTTTTAAGAAAATTGAAAAGAGAGGCTTAACGCCTCTCTTTTTTTTTAATTTTTTCAGAATATGTTGGTAAATTTATTGTTTTGAGTAATTTTGGAAAATCAATTTAATTCATTATCTAACTTAAAAATAAGGTGTTTATTAATATGGAACCTATAGCTATTGCAGGAAATAAGGGTAAAGGCGTCCGCTCCGATTGCCATGTAACCCTCGAATTAACCAGTTCGGGCGGAGTAGATATTAAGCTCGAAAGCAAGGTAAAAGCATTGTATGGCCAAGCCATTACAGCCAAAGCCAAAGAAATACTGGATTTCTTTGGAATCAGCAATTGTAAGTTGTTGATTGAAGATACCGGTGCTCTTGATTTAGTCCTGGCTGCACGTATGGAAGCAGCTATCAAACAGATAATCAATACTGGCAAATGTTTTTTGCCGGAAATGCTTCCGCAAAACCTTTATGCCACGGCAAAAGATCAGAATCGTTTTTCGCGTCTTTATCTGCCTGGTAACAGCCCACAACTGATGCTAAATGCTGGTATTCATCGCCCAAATGGAATTATTCTCGATCTGGAAGATGCTGTTGCTTACGCAAAAAAAGATGAAGCCCGTTATCTTGTTCGCAATGCTTTACTTGCGATAGACTTTTATGGTGCTGAGCATATGGTTCGTATTAACCAGATTCCAAAAGGATTAGACGATCTGGAGTATATTATTCCTTACAATGTTAACCTGATTTTAGTACCCAAGTGCGAAAGTGCTGCGCAAATTGTTGCGGTTAACGAGAAAATAGAGGAATTAAAAAAGAAATATCATCAGGAAAACCCAATTTGGCTAATGCCAATTATCGAAAGTGCTCTGGGTGTGATGAATGCTCTTCAGATTGCACATTCGGCTAACAATGTGGTGGCTATGGCCATAGGGCTGGAAGATTATACCGCCGACCTTGGCACACAACGTACCAACGAAGGAACGGAATCATTTTTCGCTCGTAGCTTTTTGGTGAACGCTTGTAAATCAGCAGGAATTCAAGCAATTGATTCTGTATTTTCAGATGTTGCAGACATGGAAGCACTTAAACAGAACGTACTCAGGTCGAAAGCATTGGGCTTTGATGGAATGGGCTGTATCCATCCCAGACAAATTCAGGTAATTCATGAAAATTTTGCACCTAACGAAGCTGAAATTGAAAAAGCTAAAAAAATAATGAATGCTTTTATCGAAGCTACCGAAAAAGGTCTCGGAGTAGTATCATTGGGAACAAAAATGATTGATCCTCCGGTGGTAAAACGCGCTCAACGTACCATAGAACTTGCAATTAATACTGGTAAACTTTCAAAAAACTGGAGAGAAGAAGAAGAATGAAAAAATATGATAATTTAGTAATGAATGCCGTGGGACGTTTGGTTCCCACAGAAGTTAATGGCCAGCCGATGATCCCTTTTATGGGAGCAGGAAAATATAAACCTACGGGTAAAATGGCCGCACCACCGATTCCAACCACCGCCGATTATCCGCTCGATGGCAATAAGTTAGTAGATTCTCTTGCTGAAGCTTTACGCAAATGCGGTTTAAAAGATGGAATGACCATTTCCACCCATCACCACATGCGTGATGGCGATCTGGTAAGCAACACGATATTTGATATTGCCCATGAGATGGGTATAAAAAATCTGGTATGGTTTCCTTCTGCTTCCTTTCCGTGCAACGAACCAATGATTAAATATCTGGAAGACGGAACAATAAATCGTATTGAAGGAAGTATGAACGGACCGTTAGGCCGATTCACTTCCCATGGCGGAATGAAAGGGACAGCCGTTTTGCGTGCCCACGGATGCCGGCATCAGGCTGTACAGGATGGTGAAGTGCATATTGATATTGCCGTAATGGCTGCTCCTACCGCCGATCCTTTTGGCAATGCCAACGGATTATACGGAAAATCAGCCTGTGGCGGTTTGGGATTTGGTATTGCCGATACCCATTACGCCGACAGAACCATTGTTGTAACCGATAACCTGATTCCTTTTCCATGCGCGCCTATGCAAATTGAAGGTAATTTTGTAGATTACGTGGTAAAGGTTGATTCCATTGGTATTCGCGAAAAAATTGTGTCGGGTACCACTCAAATAACTAAAAGTCCCGATAGGCTCAGATTGGCTGAAATGACTACTGAATTTTGCCTTGAGGCGGGGCTTATCCGCGATGGCTTTTCTTTTCAGGCCGGAGCAGGCGGAACTTCTTTATCCATAGGTGTTTTCATACATGAAATTCTGAAGAAAAACGGATGGAAAGCCCGTTTTGCCGTGGGTGGCGCCAACAAATATCTCGACGACATGCTTTACGATGGCACGCTTGATTATGTTCTCGACGGACAAACTTTTGACCTCGATGCCGTGCGTTCCATGCGCGAAGATGCCAACCATATTGCTGTTTCGGCATTTCTATCGTATAATTACCATGCCAAAGGCAACCATTCTACCCTGGTTGATCTTGTCATCCTGGGAGCTACCGAAGTCGATCTTAATTTCAACGGCAACGTTGTTACCCATTCCGATGGATTACTACTTCACGGAATAGGTGGCTGGCAAAGTGCTATCCAGGGTAAAGTTACTATTTTGCCTATTCCTCTTTTCCGCGACCGAATTCCGGTTATCCGGGATGAAGTAACCACTCTCTGCGGTCCAGGCGAATTTATTGATGTTATCGTTACCGAAAGAGGCATAGCTATCAATCCGTTACGTACTGATTTGATGGAAAAAATGAAAACCAGTCCATTACCCATCAAAACATTACAGGAACTGAAAGAAGAAGCCGAACGTATTTGTGGTAAACCACAAAAACCTAATTTTAGCGACGAAATTATTGCTGTTATCAAATGGGTTGATGGTACGGTTATTGATGTTGTTAGAAAAGTAATTTCCTAATAAATAAAAGGGTTTTGCAGCTTAAGGAGAAAGATTTTTACAGTCTTTCTCCTTTTTTTTGGAACATATGCCTGCTATTTACAAAATAAAGACTACATTTACTGCCGTAATTTTTAATAGCCCCTGTAGAGAATATGAAAAAATACGACAACTTAGTAGTAAACGCTGCCGGTCGTTTAGTTCCGACTGAGGTTAACGGGAAGCCTGTTATACCATTTAAAGGGCTGAAGCAACATCGTCCGGTAGGCAATAAATACACCTCCCCTATTCCCACTTGCATTGATTATCCCGAAGATGGAAATAAAGTTATAGAAAATCTAACCGATGCTTTACACAAATGCGGACTTAAGGATGGAATGACCATTTCGACCCATCACCACCTGCGCGACGGCGACTTTGTGAGCAACATGGTTTTCGACATTGCTAAGGAAATGAATATAAAAGACCTGGTATGGCTTCCTTCGGCATCCTTCCCTTGCAACGAACCTTTGATTAAATACCTGGAAGACGGCACAATAAATCATATTGAAGGAAGTATGAACGGCCCGCTTGGCCGGTTCTGTTCCGAAGGAAAAATGAAAGGAGTAGCTGTGCTTCGTTCGCACGGCGGAAGAGTGCAGGCAATTCAGGATGGAGAAGTTCATATTGATATTGCAGTAATTGCAGCTCCAACGGCCGACGCTTATGGCAATGCCAACGGCGTGGATGGCACTTCGGCCTGCGGTTTGCTGGGCTATGCCTTGCCCGATATGATGTATGCCGATAAAGTGATTATTGTTACCGACAACCTGGTGCCTTTTCCATGCGTTCCCATGCAGGTACTTGGAAATTATGTTGATTATGTAGTAGTTATTGAGAAAATAGGACTTTCTGAAAAAATTGTATCCGGCACGACCCAGGTTACCAAAAGCCCCGATCGTTTGCTGATAGCCGAAATGACGGCCCAGTTTTGTCAGGAAGCCGGCTTACTGAAAGATGGCTGTAGTTTTCAGGCAGGCGCCGGCGGAACTTCCCTTTCCATCGGAATTTATTTTCACGAAAGATTGAAGGCTCTTGGCCAAAAAGCACGTTTTGCCTTTGGCGGCAGTACCAAGTACATGGTCAAAATGCTGGAAGAGGGCGTATTAGATTACATCCTTGATGCACAGTCGTTTGATTTGGAGTCGGTACGTTCCATCCGCGATAATCCCAACCATCTCGATGTATCGGTATGGCATGCTTACAACTACCATTGCAAAGGAAATTATAATTCCATGACGGATATTATGATACTGGGCGCTACGGAAGTTGATGTGAATTTCAATGGCAATGTAGTTTCGCATAGTGATGGTTACCTGTTGCATGGCATCGGAGGCTGGCAAAATTGCCTGCATGCAAAATGTGTTATCTTGCCGGTTCCTCTTTTCCGCGACCGTATCCCGGTAATTATTGATGAAGTTACTACTCTTTGCGGACCCGGTCAGTTGGTGGATGTGATTGTTACCGAACGTGGAATTGCCATCAATCCCCTTCGTACCGATCTGATTGAAAAGATGAAAAATACCAGCCTTCCAATCAGAACCATACAGGAGCTGAAGGATGAAGCAGAACGCATCTGCGGGAAACCTGTCAAACCAAAATTCAGCGACGAAATTGTTGCCATCATCAAATGGGTTGACGGAACGGTGATTGATGCTGTAAGGAAAGTAATTCCATAGGCTGCAATAACATTTTCTGCCAAAATTCGTTTTTACTTTTTTGCTTTTAATTCTACTTTATTTTGAAAAACTGGCTTTCAGGAAAACGTATCTACCTGACGGTTAACCGTCGTAAGGTCTTTCAATGGTTTCTTATCATTCTGGCAATCGTTGCTGTGGTTGCAATTACGCTCTATTTTTTTCGCAACCCTATTTTACAATCGTATGTAAATAAGAAAATAACAAATTTTAATCAAAAATATAACGCTGAACTGCGAATTGGGGATATTAAGCTGAAAGGAATCAGCCAGCTTGAGATAAACGGACTTTCCCTGAAACCTGTCAATGGTGATACCTTAATCAAAACCCGGTTTATCCACGCCCGCATCAATCTATGGAAATTGCTTCTGCGACGGGTGGGACTACGCGATCTTGAACTTTCCGATACCTATATTTCATTAATACAGCAGGACAGCATAAACAACTATTCGTTTCTTTTAAAAAAGACATCGAAGCAAAATGCCGTTGAATCAGATACTATTCCCAATTACAACGAAAAATTCTACCAGCTTTTCAATGCTATTTTTGATAAAATCCCCTCGCAACTAAAAATCACCAATTTTAATGCATCTTCTTCCGTAAACGGTCATGTTTTATCGTTGCATGTTGATCATTTCAACATTACCGACCGTGCTTTTAAATCGTGGGTGGTGGTAAAAGAAGAAAACCAAAGCTGGCGATGGATTGTTGACGGCAAGCTCGACGCTTACAACCGGACGGCTGTGGTCAAATGGTATTGCCCGGGGCATCAAAAAGTTGTGCTTCCCTATCTGCAATACAAATGGAAAGCCGATGTGGCTTTCGACACCATTCAGTTTAACCTTGCCGAAAGTCAATACAGTCATGGCGTTTTTTCCGTTAATGGTTTTGCTTCCATCAAAGGACTCGAAATACAACATGCCGCCATTTCCAACGAAAAAGTTATCTTTAATAAAGCCGCACTCAGCTACCGGGTAAATGTGGGAAAGGATTATTTTGAGCTGGACAGCCTGTCGACCGCTACAATTAATAAGCTCGATATTAATCCCTACATTAAATACCGTCCGCATCCGAGCAAACAAATTACGCTGATTATAAACAAGCCCAATTTCCCATCTCAAAATTTATTTGAATCGTTGCCTCAGGGTTTATTCTCTAACCTGCAAGGCATACAGACATCCGGTGAATTAAGTTATCATCTGAAATTTATCGTTGACTTTGCCCATCCCGATGCTCTTGTTTTTGAATCAGCACTCGACAGAAACAAGTTTCATATCGATCATTTTGGCAGGACAAACCTTTCGTTTTTCAATGCACCTTTCAGTTATACGGCTTACGAACACGGAGTTCCTGTAAGAACATTCATGGTTGGACCGGAAAATCCCAACTTCCATACCCTTGATCAGATTTCGCCATACCTGAAAGACGCCGTGATGACTTCCGAAGACGGCGCTTTTTATGGCCATCGTGGTTTTTTGCCCGAAGCCTTTAAAAACGCTATTGCCGCCGACATCAAGCAAAAGCGATTTGCCCGAGGAGGAAGCACCATTTCCATGCAGTTAGTTAAAAATGTTTTTCTTACACGCAATAAAACCATTTCGCGTAAGCTGGAAGAAGTTTTGATTGTATGGCTTATCGAAAACAACGGTCTCTCCACCAAGGACCGGATGCTTGAAGTATATCTTAACATCATCGAATGGGGCCCGATGATTTATGGTGCCCAGGAAGCATCGCAGTTTTATTTCAGCAAAGATGCATCCCAGCTTACGCTTGCCGAAGCCATTTACATGGCAAGCATTATCCCGCATCCCAAATGGTTTATGTATTCCTTCGAAACCGACGGACATCTTAAGGAATTCCTTGGCGGTTTTTATAACCTGATGTCGCAGAAAATGCTCCATAAGGAATACATCACCGAAGCCGACCAGTCGTTGCTCGTTCCCGATGTTATATTAACCGGCCCGGCAAAAGACCTGCTTTTGAAAGCCGACACTCTTGTGGCTCCTATCGATTCGTTAAAAATGGATCTGGAATTGCCTGCCGATGAATTGTAGCTTTACCTCAGCAATATTGCTACAGCATTTTTCAGGTTCCTTTGCTTTTATTGCTTCGTGCAGAATTGCATTCTGGGGAATCAGTACCGTTCAGCCGGGTTTCGGAGCTACTCTCCGAGCAGCAAAACGTTTACAACTCAGTATAACAACTTAAATTATTGTATTTCACAAACCTTTTCTATTTCAAAAGTCGAACAGAAGTCTCCACTTAATCCCGGATCCAAGGTACCACTTTTATATGATGATATTTTTATTGTTACCTTATCTAATCGTCTATCCTTAAAATTTTCTTTCGGAATAAAATATTCACCGCTATTCCTTTCAGTTTCGTTAGCCTCATCCATCCAGCCGTATATAAAAATATCGCATGAATATGCATTAAAATAAACATCTCTTCTTTCCGTCGGATGGGTTTCTTTCCAGCTAATATTCATATCTTCATTTCGCGACTGATTAGCTGGTACATTAAGTTCGTTTAATTCTGTTTCCTGGGTAGTAATTGAAGAATTATAAATAGTACCATCACTTAATTTTATCTCAAAATTGTATTGTTTGTTTGCCTCTATTTGATCAATGAGTCCATCAGCATTATAAGTATTATATATCGTGCCATCTTCTGCTTTTACTTTTACAAAATTCATTTTTATATTATTAACCTTAATCCATCCATCCCTGATTTCAAGGGGGCCTTCTTTGGTACCTAAAATACAAACAGAAATATTGTTTATTAACGTACCTGAGGTGTCAATTTTTTTTGTTAAGTATATCATCGCATTAAGGGGCGTAGATTCCGATAAAAAGCTACCTGAATCCTCTTTTTTGCAACCAGCGCTTATTAAAAAAATAAGTAAAATTGATAAATAAATAGTCGTTTTCATGTGTTATTAATTTTTTAATTTATTGGTCACATGGAATATCCATAAAATATCATTCTCGGTTGGTATGAGCATAGCACTTATGGATATTTCATTTTTTTAATTTTAAATTTATTTAAATCTTTAATTCCAATTAGATAAGAACTCTGCAAAGTGGCAGATAATGCAACTTGTAGCTTCAAAAAAAATTGCAATTTACAGATTTTTTATATTTCGTATTGCTCTCAATGCTTTTTATTCTGCGGAATTATAAATTCTGCTACATTCCGGTTGGAATTGCATCCCGAGTACCCGAAACCGCTCAGCCGGGATTTAATAAAACGTTTACCTGCCAATTTCTTGAAGTTGGTCAATGTCGTTTATTGTTACTATTTTTATCAAAATGCTTTCCATTTTAATGTGATACCACTTTTAGTCCAATAATTGAAATTATTAAAGTAGTAAGAAAAAATATACGCAAAAATGTTGTCGGCTCTTTAAATACAAGAATTCCGACCAATACAGTTCCAACAGCTCCTATTCCTGTCCAAACGGCATAAGCTGTCCCAATTGGTATAGTTTGAGTTACTTTGATTAAGAGCCCCATACTTATAAAGAGTGCTACCAGAAAACCTGCATACCATAAATACATCTCGCTTCCTGTGGTTTCTTTTGCTTTTCCTAAGCAGAAGGCAAATGCTGCTTCAAACAAACCTGCTATAATTATTAAAATCCAATTCATTTTTTCTGTGTTTTTCCAGCAGGAGCGTCCCGCGCCCCTGCTTCATTTCATTAATTAAATTGCTGGATTGTTCAATTGTTAATTTTATTGATAACCTGCCGGCATATTTTTAATCTATTGTAATTGCGGAAACACAATTTCCGCTATGTTTCAAGCGAAATTGCATCCCGAGTACTCGGGACCGCCCAGCCGGGATTATTTTTTTGCAAAACTACGGATAAGCTTTAAACTACCAATATTATAGGTTACCCCTACCGAAAAGTACTGGTATTTGGCTTTACCCGCCAGGCGGTAATCCGATTGATAAATTGGCGTAAGACTTCGAGTATAGTTTCCCGTAACAGCAATCTTTTTGGTAAACTGATACGACAGACCAAACTCCGAATTTAAAAGCAAACTATTCAAATCTTTGCAACCCGTTTTATTTTCCCGCATATTGGTTTCAAAATTGAAATAATAATGATACGAAAAAACAAGCACAGATGCTACAATGCCGGCATTTACTATAATTTATCTTTCAATAATTTATAGCCTACCTTCAACGGTATATCCATATAAATTACCGTAATTTTATCGGGCCAGGAATAGGAATCCGGATAAACAATGCTTAAATATCCGGTATCGGGATAAGGGAAAAAAGGAGTGGTAGGATAACCGACATGAAAAATCCAACTTGTATCGGGAATGGTAGAGCCGGAATTTCCGACATGATTAAATGTCATTTTTCTTTCGTACCTGAGTAAATTGAAGCCCAAACCGGTTTCTGAATAAAATGGCCGGGCAAATCTATCTCCAGGCTACTGAAAATTTTTCCACCACTTTTCCCATTATAATTTTCGTTTGTGGAAACATAATCCTTATAATAAGATGGCGTCGGAATATTTGATTCTACTTTTCCATGCAAATCGCTAATCATAGAATAATTTGCCGAAAAGCCAATGGTTAATCTTGTATTTTGAGCAACTGCAAAAATCGGAGAGAAAAACATTGTTATCCATAGAAATATAACCTTACGATGTCCTTTCATAGTATTCTTTTTCATTAAAAACCGTTTATAAAATGATAAAAATAATGCTACGCAAATATATTAAAAGAATAATATTACACCATTTGATTATACATTTTTTTTTGCTTTGCAATATTTATTGTTGTTCTTGAAAAAGGGGGCAATTCTGTTTTGTCTCCAGACGGAAAAATATTTGCTGTTCGACAGGGGTGTAAAAGTTATAAAGTTCGTAAGGTTTATAAAGTTTATAAGGTTGCGCGAAGCGAAGTCCCGAGCGAAGCGATTCGGGATTTGTAAAGCTGAGCGTAGCGAAGTCCCGATATAGATTTGCTTAGGAGAAACGACTTAGCGATTCTTCGTCGGGATTTGTAAGGATGAGCGTAAGTCCCGATATAGAAGCGCTTAGGAGGAACGACTTAACGATTGCTGGCGTTATTTTTTCTGTTTGACGGGTATCCATATTTCTTCCTCTGAATCCGGGTCTCCATTTTTGTATTTATCTCCCAATACTTCAAAGTGCGGTCTATCATCTAATAAATAGTCGGAATTTGGTAACCATGTTCCGAAAATATAAACGAATACACTATTGTCCGTACTGAGTCCTTTATAATGGGAAACGGCATAAAGTCCTCCGTTCAGCGTATAAGAATCCATTTTTTCGGGCACATTATCAAAATCAGAAACCTCCATAGCAGCCCACTTTTCAAATTCCTGATTTAAATCACCCAATCTTAAAGGTTCATTGTAAACCCGCATGGAAATCAGCTCATTTGTAACACTATTATGGATTTCTTTTCGCCTTGGCATAAAAGTTTGCCAAAGACTAAAGGTTTTATTGTCGGTTAACGACATTGTCAATCGTTTTCCTACCAGTTTCTTTTCGGATAGGTTTTCGATTCTCAACTCCATTGACTGATCCTTTCTTTTTTAATATCGATTTTCAACTTTTCTTCCTCTATATATTCGCATTTCAACCTTGCCGGATTATCTGCGGTGTTGTTTACCCAATGTTTGCGCTATGATTAGTTGCCGATTGCGAGCTTCGTCCCTGTCGAACCCCACCACCGTTGTTGCGGGCTGAAAAGTAAGTTGTCCGCATGGAAACGGCAATTAATTATAGCGTCGTGTTATGGGCTGGCATTTTTTATTCATTATTTTTTTAGAGATTTAAATTTTTTCTTCAATGCTAAAGATAGGCATTCTTTTGTGTAAGGTATCTCTTTTGAATCTTGACAGTATGTTAGAGCACTATTACCTATCCATTGTTCATAGTCGATATTTTTAACTGTGGCAAACTGTGTCTCTTGATTGTCGTTTGTTACAAACTGACCACAAAGAATATACAACCCCTCTCCATTTGTTTTTTTAATATATTTAAGTTTAACGTTTTTGAAATCAACAGGTGCTGGTTGTTGATTTTTATAAAAGTCGTTTGCAGAAATACCAATTATCAAACTAACGATACTGTCTAATTTGTCAGTTTGTATTTCTGTTGAAACAATTTTATCAGAGCTTACAGCAGGAGATTGATTGTTATTCTTTTTAGGATTACTGTTGTTACACGAAAAAAGAATTACTGCCAAAATCGTCAGTGAAAGAATAGTCAAATATTTTTTCATTTTATATAAATTTTTTAAACACATTACTTTTACAACTTTCAATTTTTCATTTCTTGGATTTATTTTCATTTTGTTAAATTTTCGTGTTCTATTGAGCGATTTGATTTGCTTGCCGCTAACTCGTTTATACCTATGACAAAATCATACTATCACGTCCTTATTTGTCCGGATACGTATGATTATTGTCATTCATTATTTTTTTCAAAAGTAAATAATTATTTTTCACAAATCATTAAATGCCGATTTTATCATTCCTATGCCCGTCATATTAAACAGCAGGAGCGTCCCGCGCCCCTGTTTCATTTCATTAATTAGTTAAATTGCTGGATTGTTCAATTGTTAATTTTATTTGAAACCTGCCGGCATAGTTTTAATCTATTGTTATAGCGAAAATACAATTTCCGCCACATTTCAAGTAGAATTGCATCCCGAGTACTCGGGACCGCTCAGCCGGGCGTTTTTTATTCAAATTCATCAATATATTTTGAAGAAATAATCTCTTTGGCATGTAATTTCACAGTATCATAAGGTTCTATTATGCTTTTGTCCTTATAAAATTTCTCAACTTCCGACACATCCAACCATCTTGAACCCAACAAATTTAGATTGAACATCTCTTCAAAAATCTTATGGCTAATGCAAAAATGTTTTAAATCTTTCTTGAATAATCCAACTTCATCTTTAGATTTTAAAGCTTCACAAACTGGAATATGTAAACCAGATGAAATCATTTTACTCTTTTTATGTTGTAATTTATCCGTTGGCCGGAGAAATCCACAACAATATGGAAATCTGTAATTGTTATCAATAGTCTCTGGGTGTTGACAATATCCATTATTACATAAAGTCTGTTGAAGCTTTTCTAATTGAGGAGTTAAATTCTTATGTTGTGAGAAATATATTGCATTTTCAGACCAAGTTTTGTATTGAAGAAATACAAAACGTATTTGATTTGTTTCTAAGTTCACTTGCTCATAAATAAGGTCAGCACCTGTAACTTGTTCGGCATGGTCTGGGTGAAGAAACCTTATTCTAAGAAAACGATTTCTGGGCAAAGCATAATCTACAAATTTACAATCAGAAAGTATCTTTTCTCCACAATAATCTCGTTCAACGTGAAATGTATCCTGCATCAAAATTGCATTCTCTGTAATATATCTCGGTTTTAGATTTTCTAATGCTGAATAAAGTTGAGCAATCTTCCTATCAATATGTTTAGTATCCCCTTTCTGAGCTTCTGTTTCAAGTTTTAAGTTGTTGTAACGCTTAATTTCTTTTTCAATCAAATCAGAAGGCTCAATTTTTGTTCTATGACTAATACTCTCAAGCTTAGCTTCCTCTTTATAAAGTTTTACAATATCATTATCATTTTTTTCAGACAAAAGATTATCAAACTCTTGGTAAATCTCAGGATCTAAGTCATGGTACATTCTTAGAGATTGTTCATAAGTTGGCGGTTGTTGTGCTCTTGTTGCAATACTTAAAGCATCCCTCATTGCAACAAGTGCCTGAAAAGCAACATCTCTACGATGTTCCTCTTCAATACTATTATTGTCAAAAAAATTCATAGTCGTTGTTTTTAAAAATGCCCGCTAACAAGTGTATACCCCCATTATAGCACTTATTCCGAAATTAGCTTTTAATTAAAAGTCCTGCCAGGTTTCGAAAACCTGGCAGGACTTTATCATCCTCTTACTGTGGCTTCACCTCTTCCTCCCCTTCCGTATGTCCTTTGCCCAAGTCAACAATGATACGGGCATTCTGATACTCCTGGAAGAAATCGGGATTCGTCGTTTCGTAGCTCAACATCATCTTATCTAATTTATTTTTCAGGATATTGTCGCTGGAACGAAACAGCCCGGCAATGTTCCGGGTGGAAACGCTGCTCTCGGTGATGGCTATCCGCGGGGCAGCTAATACGTCAACATATTCATCAATAGCCCCGGACAATTCGGTAACCATAGCCGGAGTCAGGTTGTAATCGCCCAGCAGATTTTCTACTGCCCGGGCTTCGGTCAGGATGATACGGCAACGGTCGGCGGTTACTGTATCGCGTGCATTCATAAGATCGGTCATGGAATAGTTCACATTTTCGTAAAGGACAAAATCACCGATAGCCGTAGCATACGATTGCAAAATCCCGCCTATACGCAAAGCCAGCGAAGACATCCGATGCTTCTTCCCTTTTTTGTCCTTTGCCACACCCGTCTTCGTACGTTCTTGTTTCTGCCTTTCGGCGTTGAGTGTATCCACATTGCTGCGGAGAGCAGTTACATCATTGGAAAACGCAACAACGGTTTCCCAGATCGTGCGAAAGCGTGTCAATACCATCAACACTGCCAGGCACATGTTTAATTTGTTAATTTGTCTTATGGTCATAATCCGGATTTTTTTGTTCAAAGATAATACAAATTATAAAACTTTGTAAGTAATTTTTCTCCGGTTGGTTATATTATTTTCGATAGAATACAAAACTAATTGTGTATCAATATTTTTTATGAAAATTTCCGTTAATTTTTTTTTGAACTTTTTTCGTAATTTTGAAATAACTCTCGATTTTTTTTATTTCCGGTGAAGACAACTGCCATGAGGTATGACACTTACACTATAGTTAGCATGATTTATAAAATGGCAAGGGGTATCTTTTTTTTTGGAAGACACCCTTTTTTTTTATTGACAACTATATTTTTTAATGGATGAGACCATCCTTGCATTGTCAGATGCCATCTGTTACATGTATGATGCCTTCTATGCACTGACAGATGCAATCTTTTTCATGTATGATACCTTCTATACGCTGACAGATGTAATCTTTTTTATGTATGACGCCTTCTATACGCTGACAGATGCAATCTTTTTCATGTATGATGCCTTCTATACGCTGACAGATGTAATCTTTTTCATGTATGACGCCTTCTATGCGCTGACAGATGCAATCTTTTTCATGTATGATGCTTTCTATGCGCTGACAGATGCAATCTTTTTCATGTATGATGCTTTCTATGCGCTGACAGATGCAATCTTTTTCATGTATGATGCTTTCTATGCGCTGACAGATGCAATCTTTTTCATGTATGATGCTTTCTATGCGCTGACAGATGCAATCTTTTTCATGTATGATGCTTTCTATGCGCTGACAGATGCAATCTTTTTCATGTAAGATGCCTTCTATGCGCTGACAGATGCAATTTCTTTCATGTATGATGCCTTCTATTTATTGGAAGAGCCCATTTTTACACCCCTGGAAGCAACTATTTATTCGTTAGCCTTGGAGTTGAAGATGATGTATCCGAAACTGACTACGCAGGAAAAAGATTTTGAGTTTTTGTCGTAGTAATTGAGACTGATGCTTAACGGACCTAAAGGGCTGCTGTAAACCACCGAGGTGGATGCTATAAAATAGCGTTTGTCGAAGGTGGGTCCGTAATAGGCTTTGTAGTTTTGTTCGTTGCGCAAAATCTCCTGATAGGGCTGAAACATATAACCTTCGAGGCGATAATCGATGTTTTTATAAATATTGTAAATTACCTTAAGTCCGACTCCGCCAAAGTTAAATGCACGATATTTAGGCTGAAACAGCGATTTGCTTTCGGGTACGGGCTGAAAGGCTGGAGCGGCTAACTGGCTGGAAGTATAGTTGCTCAACAGGCGCTGGTTCGACAGGCATATTTCGGAATAATACCCGAGCTTGAATCCTCTTATGTTCTCGAAATAATTGTCGTATTTTATCCGCAACTGATAATAACGGTGGTAATGAACCGATTCGTCGTGGGTAAGCGATGTTGATCCGGGGACATTTTTTTCTTCACCCAGAATCTGGCGGAAAGATGCGGAAAAGTAACCGCCGCTTTTGGCAAACTGTTTTTGATTAAGGCTGTTTTTCTCGAATAAAAGCCCGTTGGTATAAAAGTCGAAAAACGTTTTATCAACGGTATCACGACGGGCGAATATATTGGTCTGGTAATAATCGTCGCGTATGTGTCCGTAAGCTGCATCAAAAATCAGCTTTCCCTGACGGGAAGCCGGAATTCCCACGCTGACGCGGGCGTGTTCTTCATTTTCGATAAGGTAAGAAGGCGTTTTATCCTCATAAAAATAATTACTCGTTTTAAAGAAATTCCATTGGTTGTAAGTCAGGTCGGCCTCGATGTAAAAAGGAAGTTTCATCGGATAATCAAGGCGCGATCGTAACTGAACGGAATTGTAAAACCGTCCGATATAGGTGTTGGCAAAGATGCTGGTGGCATGTTGTCCCAGATATTTGTACTGAAGTTCGATAAAGGCTTCATTTACGGGGCTCGATGATACCTGTCCCCCATATTGCAGGCTGAAATTTTTATCTTTCTGAACATCGAGATTCAGGGTGTAGAAGTTGGTAAGCTTGTCGTATTGCAGCGAAGGATAAACATAGTCAATTTTATCGTCGGCTAACAATTTAAAGTATTCGGATTTCAGTTCGGCGAGCGAAATATTATGCGATTTATGTAGCAGTTGCCTTTTAACGTATATTTCCTGATTTTTATTTAATCCGTTAATCTGTAGCTTTTCAATCATCAATGGTTTTTTCTTGCTGTTGAAAGCCTGGCGTTGTTTACTCCGGGCTTCCATGCTAATGGTATCCGTAACAAAACGGCGTATTTCAGGAATTTTTCTCATGGCAGCCACGTAGCCGCTGTCGATAAAAGCTTCGGTATTACTAAAATCAATAACATTTACGGTTTTAAGCTTAGGCTCAATCAGTATTCCGTTTTCACAGATGACGTCGTAATCTGTTTTTTCCATCAGCATGGTTTGTATCTGGGAGATAACATCATCCTCATTGGGAGGTCCATAGTTAGATGCAGCCTTGCTTCCGATAATGATGTCGGGATTGAAATCCTGGAAAACAACATTGGAAGGGAAATTATTATACATACCTCCGTCGAAAAGCAATTTGCCATCAATGCGTATAGGCTTAAAATAAAAGGGAAAGGACATAGAAGCCCTGATGGCTTTGCCTACGTCTCCTTTTCGGAAGGCTACTTCTTTGTTGGATACGATATCGGAAGCCACGCAGCGGAAAGGGATATACAGGCTGTCGAAATCATAATCTGAAGCTGCGCTTGCCGAAGAAAAGATTTCCATAAATGCAAAATCCATGTTAATAGGCGAGACGATGTTGGTAGGAAGTTTGGTCTCAAAGATGGAATCGAGGCGGAATTTAAAATTTATCCACGAAGCGTTGGGTCTCGATTTTTTAAAATAATAGGTGTAACGGCTATCTACCTTACCGGTAACCCAATAGGGAAAATCGGTAGAGCTGATGAGTTGTAGAATCTCATCAGGAGAATAACCGCTGGCGTACAAGCCACCGATAACGGCGCCCATGGAAGTACCGGCAATGTAATCAATAGGAATGCCCTGCTCTTCCAACGCTTTTAAAACGCCAATATGCGTTACGCCCTTGGCTCCGCCTCCGCTCAATACAAGGGCAACCTTCTGAGCGGAAGCGGTAAGGGTAAATACAATCAATAAAACTGCACAAAAAAGCTTACAATATATGGTTTTAAACTGGTTCATGCAAAGGGATGATTCTTAAATTTTACTTAATGCCTGGTCTAAATCCCAAATCAAATCGTCCACATCTTCAATACCTACCGAATACCTAACCAAGCCATCGGTGATTCCGGCTTTGAGTTTAGCTTCGTGCGATACCTTGGAATGGGTCATCGAAGCAGGATGTTCAACGAGGGTTTCCACGCCTCCCAAAGATACGGCTAAAAGCGCTACCTTTACATTGTTCATCAAAATTCTTCCGGCTTCCACGCCGCCTTTTAATTCAAAACTAATCATTGAGCCGGAGCCATGCATCTGTCGCTTAGCTAACTCGTAATACGGATATGATTTTAGTCCGGGATATCTCACCCATTCCACTTTCGGATGTTTTTCAAGGAATTCTGCTATTTTCTGAGCATTAGCCTGGGCACGGTCGATGCGTATGCCAAGGGTTTTTAGTCCGCGGTGAACCAAAAATGCCTGGTGCGGATCCATGTTGCAGCCAAGGTTCACCATCATAGCCCGCAGTTTGTTGTACAAATCTTTATCTTTAGCTACAACTACTCCGGCTACAATGTCGGCATGTCCGTTAAGGAACTTGGTCATGGAATGCAAAACGATATCAATACCAAAATCGAGCGGACGCTGAAGGTAAGGACTGCAAAACGTATTATCAACCACCGTAACGAGCCTATGCTTTTTAGCGAGTTTTACTACGGCTTCCAGATCCGTCATGTCCATCGTAGGATTGGCAGGCGATTCGATGTATATAAGTTTGGTGTTTGGACGAATAGCTTTTTCTATTTCACCAATGTTGGCCGTATTTACGTAGGTGGATTCCACACCAAAGCGGCTCCAGTGTTGTTCCATCACTCCACGTGAAGGACCATAAACGGCGGCCGAACTTATCATATGGTCGCCTTTATTGAGCATAGCCATATAAACCGTGTTTACGGCTGCCATACCCGAACTTACACAAATTCCGCGATAGCCGTTCTCAAGCTCTGCGATGGAATTTTCAAGAGCATTGATGGTTGGATTTCCAATACGGGTATAGATATATCCGTCATCTTCACCCAGAAAGCAGCTTGCTCCGTGTTCGGCACTCTTAAATGCAAAAGTGGAGGTCTGATAAATGGGAACTACGGCGCTTCCTAACGAATCTTCAAATCCGCCACCGTGGACTAATTTTGAATTAAAGCCTAAATTTTCTTTTTTTGACATGATGTAATATATTTGTTGTTGGTTGTTAGTTGATTGTTGATTGTTGATTGCTAAGCCTGAGGCTTAGTCCTCCCGAGTACTCGGGATCGGGATTGATTGTTGATTGATAACGATCTTACGAATGATAATTTACGAATCCCTTTTGACGGAAACGTCTAATTTAATATCTTCTTTCAGATGGCGCTTTACTAAGCATAAACTGGCCGTATGTATCATGGCCGCATCATATTTTTCAGGAAACTGAGAAGGCACATGAATATAAATGCTGACTTTCTCCAGCAATTTGCGATCTTTGTTGTATTCTACTTCCTGGGTAAGGTACATATCAGTTGTTGGAATATCCCGCTGGTCGCAGAACGACTTTACATAAATCCCCGCACAGGTTCCCAGCGAAGCCAAAAAGACTTCAAAAGGGGAAGGAGCCGTTCCTTCGCCGCCCAGATGCACCGGCTGGTCAGTTTTTACTACATGACCGTTGATATTGGCATTTACTTTTTTGTTGCCGTCGAAAGTTATTTTTATTAACATACCTTGTAATTTTAGATTTTAGATTGCAGATTTTAGATTTATTACCACAATGATTATCCGGTTTAAATACTATTTTGCTTTTTTAAGTTTAAACGAGAACGAATCAAAAATCGTCTTTCGTTTGGTAGAACGAAAAATTCCTTCGTTAAGTGCTTTTACATCCTCAATAGTATAAAAAGCATGGGGATTATACTGCTGAATGATCTTTATCGCCTCTCGCACATCTTTTCTTTTAATTATTGTAAACAATATCTTTACCGGGCCTTTACTTCCCGTAGCATCAGCCACTGTTGTTCCAAAATTGAGCGAGCGTAAATGTTCGACCAAGGCATTTGCTTCGGTGCCGGTAATCACTCTGATGATGACATTGCCTATCGAAATACGTTCTTCAAGTGTGATTCCTATAAAATTCCCCATGGCAAACCCCAGGCCATAAGCAATGTAACACATGAAATTATCGAGATGCTCCATAATCTGCCCAATGGCAAGCAGCCAGATAATGACTTCAAAAAAACCGAGAAAAGGAGCGATAAATTTATAACCTTTCGACAGGAAAATAAGCCGCATCGTACCTATGCTTTGATCGGCAATACGGGCAAAGAAAATTAACAGGGGCAGAATTACCCATGTAAAAAGCTGCGAATCACCGGTAATAAGTTCTTGCACCATTCAGTGATAGATTTTGATTAAAAAATTTTGGACAAAATTACGCTTTACTCATTTATCTAACTAATTTTACGCTGTTTTTTACTGTAATTTCTATTTTTGCATATTATTCTAAATTTTAATTAATTGTATTTCAAAATTCATCAGAATATGAAAAAAATTTTATTTCTTTTCGTAACGCTCTTTTTGGCCGGGAATATTTTTTCGCAGGAAGAATCCCGGCTTTTACGCTTTCCGACCATGCACGGCAATCAGGTTGTTTTTTCCTATGCCGGCGATTTATACACGGTAAGCCTTAACGGCGGATTAGCCCGTAAGTTAACCAACGACATCGGTTATGAAATGTTTGCCCATTTTTCGCCCGACGGAAAGTATATCGCTTTCACGGCTCAGTATGATGGCAATACCGAAGTGTATGTGATACCTGCCGAAGGCGGTACTCCCAAGCGTTTAACTTTTACGGCAACCTTGGGCCGGGATGATATTTCCGACCGTATGGGTCCCAATAATATCGTGATGGCATGGACCAACGATGGTAAAAACATTATTTACCGTTCGCGAAAACAATCCTGGGACGACTTCGTAGGACAGCTTTTCATAGTTCCGGTGGACGGCGGCTTATCCAAGGAACTTCCTTTGTCTACCGGAGGTTTTTGTTCCTATTCGCCTGATGGCAAAAAATTAGCCTTCAACCGCGTTTTCCGCGAATTCCGTACCTGGAAATATTACAAAGGCGGTATGGCTGATGATATCCGGATTTATGATTTCGATACCAAAAAAATTACAGACATCACCAATAACGACAATCAGGATATTTTCCCGATGTGGCATGGCGACGATATTTATTTCTGCTCCGACCGCGACCGCACCATGAATCTCTTTGTCTATAACACGAAATCGGGTGAAACGCGCAAACTGACCAATTATACCGATTACGACATCAAATTTCCTTCCCTTGGCGATAACGGCATCATTTTCGAAAACGCAGGATACCTTTCGGTATTTGATTTCGCTTCACAAAAAGTTACCAAACTAAGCATTAAGATTGAAGACGACTTTATTACCGGAAGGGATAAGTTGAAAGATGCCTCTAAGTTCATCAACAGCGCCGATATTTCGCCCGACGGAAACCGACTGGTGATGGGCGCCCGCGGCGATATTTTTACCTTGCCTTATAAAGACGGCATCACACGGAATCTGACCCAGAGCCCCGGCGCTCACGACCGCGACGCTTCATGGTCGCCCGACGGAAAATGGATAGCCTATCTGTCGGATAAAAACGGCGAATATGAAATTTACATCCAGAAACAGGATGGTAGTGAAGCTCCCATACAAGTAACTACTGGCGCCGACACCTATAAATTCGGTTTGATCTGGTCGCCCGACAGCAAAAAAATACTCTGGAACGATAAAATGCTTCGTCTCCAATTTGTAGATATCGACAGCAAAGCCGTAACGCTGGTTGACAAATCCACCATTTGGGAATTTACCAGTTTCAACTGGTCGCCCGACAGCAAATGGATAGTGTATACTGCTCCCCAAACAAACGACATGTCGAAGATTATTCTTTACGAACTTTCGTCAAAAACCAAGACAGATGTTACCGACGAATGGTATGGCTCCGACAGCCCGGCTTTCAGCGCCGACGGGAAATATCTGCTATTTGTTTCCCAGCGCGATTTTAATCCGATCTATAGTCAGACCGAATGGAACCACGCATATATTAATATGGGTAAAGTTTATCTGGCAACTCTGGCCAAAACAACTCCATCACCTTTTGCTCCCGAAAATAATGAAGTAAAAATAGATGAGAATAAGACCAAAGATGAAGCTAATACGGAAAACAAAGTAAAAACCGATAAAAAAGGCGGCAAGGATAAGAAAGAAAAATCAGCCTCAGCTAATGCTCCTGATGTAAAAATTGACCTTGACGGACTGAAAGACCGTATTGTTTCGCTGCCCATTGATGCTTCCAACTATTGGAATCTATACAGCAACAACGATAAAGTATATTACAATGAAATGAAACAGGGCGACGATGGAATGACTTTTAAGATGTTCGACCTGAAAGAGAAAAAAGAAACCGAAATGGGCAAGGATATGAGTTTTACCGTTTCAGCAAACAATAAGAAAATGATGATTCGCAAGAGTCAGAGCTATTATGTGGTCGATTTGCCTTCAACACCCGTTACCCTGAAAGATGCCGTAAAACTCAGCGAAATGAAGATATGGGTGAACAACCGCGAGGAATGGAACCAGATTTATAACGAAGCCTGGCGGCAGATGCGCGATTTCTTTTACCGTCCCACCATGCACGGCACCGACTGGAAAGCCATGCACGATAAATACGCTGTGCTGTTGCCTTACGTAAATAACCGTCACGATCTGAATTACCTGATCGGTGAACTGATCGGCGAACTAAACATCGGTCATGCTTATGTTGGCGGTGGCGACCGTCCTATGCCCGAACGTATCAGCACCGGACTTTTAGGCGCTAAACTCAGCCGCGATGCTTCCGGCTATTATAAAATTGATAAAATACTAAAAGGAGCCAACTGGAATAAAAACCTTCGCTCACCACTAACCGAAATGGGCGTTGATGCCAATGAGGGCGATTATATCATTGCCATCAATGGCGCTTCAACCAAGGAAATGAACGATATTTATGCTCAATTGGTAAACACTGCCGGAAAACAGGTGGAGCTTACCATCAACAAAGTTCCTGAAGAAAAAGGAAGCCATAAAGCGTTGGTATTGCCCATCAGTAAAGAATCAGATTTGTATTATTACAACTGGGTTCAGAATAATATTAAAAAAGTCAGCGATGCCACCAACGGCGAAGTTGGTTACATTCATATCCCCGATATGGGTGTGGAAGGCTTAAATGAGTTTGCCAAATATTTCTATCCCCAGTTGAATAAAAAAGCTTTGATTATTGACGACCGTGGCAACGGTGGTGGAAATGTTTCGCCTATGATTATCGAGCGTCTCAGCCGTCAGCTTACTCGTTCTAATGTTGCCCGTAATGTTACTTCCGTAAGTCATACGCCACACGAAATGATGTTAGGTCCCAAAGTATTGCTCGTTAATCAATATTCGGCTTCCGACGGCGATTTGTTCCCTTATGGTTTCAAAAAACACAAATTAGGAAAAGTTATCGGCGTCCGTACCTGGGGCGGCGTTACCGGCATCCGTGGCAGCCTTCCTTTTGTTGATGGAACCAGCCTGAACAAACCTGAATTTGGCACCTATTCTGCCGACGAAAGCAAATGGATCATCGAAGGACATGGCGTTGATCCCGACATTGTGGTGGACAACGATCCTGCCATCGAATATCAGGGCGACGACCAACAGCTTGATAAAGCTATCGAAGTGATTAAAAATGAACTGAAAAACTATAAGCCTTTACCAGAAATACCGGAAGATCCGGATAAAAGCAAATAATTAAAACCAATGGCCGGGAATTCATTCGGACAACTATTACGGCTGACAACGTTCGGCGAATCGCATGGAGAAGCCGTCGGGGGAATACTCGACGGCTGCCCCGCCGGTTTGCTTCTTGATCTGGATTTTATTCAGAGCGAACTGAACCGACGCCGACCCGGACAGTCGGATGTTGTTTCTTCACGGAATGAAAAAGATGAACTGCAAATCGTTTCCGGTATTTTTGAAGGTAAAACCACCGGCGCGCCCATCGCTTTCTGGGTACAAAATCATGATCAGCATCCGGCCGATTATGATGAGATGAAAGATGTCTTTCGTCCGTCGCATGCCGGATTTGCTTATGAACAGAAGTACGGCATTTACGATTATCGCGGCGGAGGAAGGGCTTCTGCCCGCGAAACGCTGGCCCGCGTTGCCGGAGGAGCCATTGCTAAATTATTTTTAAAACAAACAGGCATTACCATTAATGCTTATGTCAGCCAGATCGGAACGGTTAAACTTGAAAGGCCTTACGGCGAATTGGATTTAAACAAAACGGAAGAAAGTCCTGTCCGTTGTCCCGATGAAGCCGTTTCATCAGAAATAGTTGATTTGATTACTAAATTAAAAAATGCCGGCGATACCACCGGCGGTATCATTACCTGCATCATCCGCCATGTTCCTCCGGGATTGGGCAAGCCGGTGTTTGATAAACTTCAGGCTAACTTAGCCAAAGCCATGCTGAGCATCCCTGCCGCCAAAGGTTTTGAATATGGTTCCGGCTTTGCCGGTGTCTCAATGAAAGGTTCGGAACATAACGACCCCTGGGCCTACGAGCATGGTAAGATAACTACCCTAACCAACTTTTCGGGCGGAATACAAGGTGGCATTTCCAATGGCGAAGACATTTATTTCCGCGTTGCCTTTAAGCCGGTAGCCACCCTTATGCAACCCCAGGAAATGATAAACCGCCAGGGCGAAAAAATAAAGATTAATCCCAGGGGAAGACACGATGTGTGCGTGGCTCCGCGTGCCGTTCCGGTGGTGGAAGCCATGGCTGCCTTAGTCATAGCCGATCATTATCTTTGGGCAAAAACAAACTGAAGACCTGACAGCGTCCGTCAGAACTTGTCAGGTTTAGATTAGATACAGAAAATCTGGTTATTGTTTTTTATTCTATAATTAATCCTGTATTTAATATTTCACTTAGGAAACCACTTTCATCGTGATTTTTTTCAATTAATATAGGCTCAATTCTATCATCTATTTCTCTTCTGAGTTTCCAAAGTAGCGGAGCATACGAGAAATAATCCTTACTGATTGAATTAACAATTATTGCAACATCAATATCGCTATCTTCCTTGGGATTACCCTTGGCATATGAGCCAAAAAGCACAACCTTATCTATATCAAAATGCTTTGATACGAGCAATTTATAATTTAATAATTTATTTATAACTTCTCTTTTATCCATAGTTGCAATTCTTTAGTATTTTTCAAAATTGTTTCGCATCTTTCTTTAGTCAAACTTTTCATTAATCGTTCTTTATGCGATGGATAACGAGCTTCAATATTCAAAGGCTCTAAAATATCAATAAAATCTTTGAAATCATTCGTTAAGCTATCATAAACATTAGCTTTTTTAGCCAAATAGGATAAACTGTGAGAATAAGGCGCCGGTTCATCGTTTATCGAATTGAAGTATGCTTTCAATATTTTTTCTATTGTCTGATGACACATGAATCCAACGTACAAATACCTACCACTTTGCAACATGGCTGTTGCTGTATCATAGTCGTAATCCGATAATTCAATCCAGTATTTTACTTTATCATTCATTGACATGATTTTTTACAAATGTACAAAAATATAAGATTGGAAATACTTATACGCATCCTGAAAAAATCAGAGCCGTCAACGTTTAGATTAAGAATTTAGGAACTTCTGTCGCCGGATGAAAAGCGCCATTTCCTTCCAATACCCGGCAAATACTGCCCCGGAAAATGTATTCGACGAGAAAAATCCATTTTCAAAACAAAATATAAATATATTTGCAGAAAAAATAACGATACGAAAGGTTTGTGCAATGATAAAATCTTTAAAATCCTTTTTTCTGCTTTTTCTTCTGATGGGATACTTTTCCTCCGTCCAGGCTCAGATGTTTTATTATGTGAATGGCTCCACAGGTAATGATTCTAATGATGGACTAAGTGAGACCACAGCATGGAAAACCATTCAGAAATCCTTCAACCAGGCTATTCCGGGAAGTACGGTAACCATCCATGGAGGCATTTATCGCGAACAACTTATCCTAAATGTCAGCGGAACTCCCGGCAATCCTATCCTTTTTACTGCCGCACCCGGCGATATGGTTGCTATTGATGGCACAGGTCTTACGGAAAATTGTATGATAAGCATTATTGATCAAAGCCATGTCTGCCTTCAGAACCTAATCATCCGAAATCTTTTACAGAATTTTGGAATGGGAATATTGGTGGAAGCTTCACCCACCGGAAGCGTAACTGATGTTAGCTTTAAAAAACTTACCATCACGGGCATTAACTGGACAAACGATTTCAACATCATTCCCCAGCCGGGCAATAATACCAATCCTTTTCTTTTTTACGGAACCGGACTCGAAACCGGGAATGCCATTACCAACATTGTGGTGGATAGCTGCGAAATTTACAATAACATCACCGGATACAGCGAAAACCTTACCCTGAATGGCAATGTGGATGGTGCAATACTCTCCAACAACCGCATCCATAATAATACCAATATCGGCATTGACATCGCCGGAACCTATGGTGCCTGTTCCACGGCTTTACTTGATCATGCCCGTAACGTGCAGATAGTTGGCAATAGCTGCTATTACAACATCTCGAGGGCTGCTACCAGCGCCGGCATTTATGTGGATGGAGGACGCAAAGTACTTATCGAACGTAACAGTTCATATCATAATGGTGTGGGCATCGAGATTGGATGTGAAAACGATGGTATAGTGGATAGTTGCATCATCCGCGATAACATTGTCTTCGATAACCTCGATTGGGGTATAGGTGTGGGCGGTTACGATCCCAATACCACCGGACAGGTGCTTTATACTACTATTTCTAACAACACGTTATACAAAAATAATTCCGGGAGTTCCGATATAGGAGAGTTTTATATGCCCAAGGCTTCGCATTGCAGCTTTACCAATAACATTGTCTATGCTTCCGCCAATAATGTCTTTTTAACCTTCGATCCTATCGATCCCCAAACCGATAATCGTTTTGATTATAACTGCTGGTATGCTTCCTCCAACAATCCTTTGGCTGCAACGGTTAACTGGCGCGGACAAACGCTGCAATCTTTTCAGGCTTATCGCGATGCTACCGGCTTTGATCAGCATTCTTTTTATGCCAATCCTTTGCTGCGTTTCGAAAGCATTCTTACTCCCGATTTTCATCTGAGGGATAACAGTCCATGTATCAATGCCGGCGACAGTGCTTTTGTACTTCCGTATAACGAAACGGATTTCTTTTCCCAACCCCGGCTTTCGGGAAACCGGGTAGACATTGGAGCCTGCGAATACCAGGAAAACAATGGAACCGGGGAGTTACCTGCCGGACAGGAAATCTATCTTTATCCTAATCCTGCACAGAATAAATTTTTTATTTGCCATAGCCTGCCCTATTTTGCTGTGGAAGTATTTAATCTGCAGGGAAAGTTGGTTAAAAAATTCGTTCCTTCCGGTGATGGTTACCACACGGAGGGAATACAAAAAGGGTTTTATCTGGTAAAACTTTCCCTGGATAATAAACGAGCAGTCATTAGCCGCTTAATCATTATCTGATAATAAAATATCGGAAAGCATCTTTAAGATTAATTAGAGATGTATTTGCATTTGGCTATGAATTATTGGGCCAAATAACAAAACCTTCCTTACTGTAAAGCGGCGAAATCCGGATGGCGGAAATGATTCCGTCATCTAAATAAAAATCTAAACCCGACTGGGCATAGGAAATTAGTTCGCGAGCAGGATATTCCTCGCTTCTTAGATCTTCAATAACTTTTTTACCAAGTTTTAGCTTCGATCCCACCTTAAGTAATTCTTCCTTTTTTAAACCAACCCTGATTAAATTATGAACATGAAAATACCCGTTTTCAATTGATATTTCAGTAAGCCTTTCCTCAAAATCCGAGTTAAAAGAAAACGAACAACCGATAGAATCGTAATTATAGATTTTCCAGTTTAATCCTTTTACATCATCCGGTTTTTCAATTTCATCTGGAACGCCAAGAATTTCGACAAGTTCTTCCTTTGTTATCCCGAAAAGAATTTTTCCAATTCCCCCGCCTAAAACTATTTCGTAATCTGGTAACATGCTTTTTATCAATTGTGGTCTATTCCCGTATACCCCCTATTATGACGATTATATCTTTGTCAGAATCTGATTTTTATATTTTACAAATGTACAATAAAGAGGCCATTAAATATAATTTCTTTTCCTTTTTGCTACTCTTTTCCTTAGCTACCCTATTTCCTTCATCCAAGTAGCGTCATTTATTTATTGACTCTATCCCGGATACCCGGAATAAAATATTCCTGTTAATACAAAATGAACTGTTTGTTAAACTTCTTTACCTGAATGTTTCTCATCTTTACCTAAAGGTCTCGCATCTTTACCTAAAGGTCTCGCATCTTTACCTAAAGGTCTCGCATCTTTACCTAAAGGTCTCGTATCTTTACCTAAAGGTCTCGCATCTTTACCTAAAGGTCTCTCATCTTTACCTAAAAGTCCCGTATCTTTACCTAAAAGTCTCATACTTTTACCTAAAACTCTCTCACTTTTACCTAAAACTCTCTCACTTTTACCTAAAACTCTCTCACTTTTACCTAAAAGTCTCGTACTTTTACCTAAAACTCTCAGACTATTAGGTAAAAGTCTCAGACTTTCGTCTATTTATTTGACATCTTTGTTAAGATATTCAGCACATTATGTAAAAATATTGAAATTTGATAAGGAATTTTTATCACAAATACATTTATTTTAGTTATAAATACATAAACCTTACAAAAACAATCAACTTTAGCGGCGTAACAATCCGAAGCGAAAAATTGAGGTAAAAAGGAAATAGGGACAACCGAAAGCCACAAGGTAGATCAAAGATAACTCTTCTCCGCTAACCGGTTTAAAAAATCGCCTTTATCCTGAAGGAATATTTTTTTGAATCTCTTGCAATGTTGTTTGCCGGAGGGATATGTATCTTGCCATCTTTTTTATACTTTTGTTGCCATTCTGATAAAACTAAGCATATGCCGTTATCCCATTTTCAAAAGATAGCTTCCGAATTAACTATTAGCGAGTCGCAGGTACAAAACACCATGCATTTGCTCGACGGAGGAGCTACGGTTCCCTTCATAGCCCGTTACCGTAAAGAGGCTACCGACAGCCTGGATGAGGTGCAGATTTCCAAAATCCGCGACCGCATGGAGCAACTGCGTGAGCTGGATAAACGCCGGGAAGTGGTGCTCGAATCCATACGCGAACAGGATAAACTAACCCCGGAACTTGAAAAACAGATCAACGAAGCGCTGACCCTGTCGGAACTCGAAGATATTTACCTTCCCTATCGCCCCAAACGGAAAACCCGGGCTACCATTGCCATTGCCAAAGGGCTGGAACCCTTAGCGAAAATTATCATGGCCCAGCGTCCCATTGATCTTGAAACAAAAGCCATGCAGTTTGTTGATGATGAAAAACAGGTGGAATCGGCCGAGCAAGCTTTAGCCGGAGCCCGCGATATCATTGCCGAATGGGTAAACGAAAATACCATCAGCCGCCGGCGTATGCGTAATCTTTTCGCCAGGGATGCCCGGATTTATTCCAAGGTGTCCAAAGGCAAAGATATGGAAGGGGTAAAATACGAAAGCTGGTTCAAATGGGAAGAATCCCTGAGCAAAGCTCCCTCCCACCGCATCCTGGCTATGTTGCGCGGCGAAAATGAAGGCATCCTCAAAATTTCCATCACTCCCGATGAGGAACAGGCTGTAGATATTTTGAATAAGATTTTTGTTAAAGACAATAATGAATGTTCTACGCAAGTAAAAGTCGCCGTAAAAGATGGTTATAAACGTTTGCTTCAGCCTTCGATGGAAACGGAAATGCGGCAATGGGCAAAAGAAAAAGCCGACGGGGAAGCCATACGTGTGTTTGCCGAAAATCTGCGCCAGCTTTTGCTGTCGCCTCCTTTGGGTCAGAAAAACGTATTGGCCATTGATCCGGGTTATCGTACCGGATGTAAAGTGGTTTGTCTCGACAGGCAGGGAACGTTGTTGCATAACGAAACCATCTATCCTCATCCGCCACAGAGCGAAGTAAAACAGGCGAGCCATAAAATTCAGACACTGGTAAAAGCATACAAGATAGAAGCCATCGCCATTGGCAACGGTACCGCCGGAAGGGAAACCGAGAACTTTGTCCGTCATATCCCCTTCGACACCGATATCATGGCCATCATGGTAAATGAAAGCGGAGCTTCGGTATATTCTGCATCCCCGGTAGCCCGAGAAGAGTTTCCCGATTACGATATTACCGTCCGCGGCTCGGTTTCCATCGGACGGCGATTGATGGATCCGCTGGCCGAATTAGTCAAAATCGATCCCAAATCCATAGGCGTGGGACAATATCAGCACGATGTGGATCAGAAAATGTTGCAGAAAAGCCTCGAGGATGTGGTGGTGAGTTGTGTGAACACGGTAGGCGTTGAAGTGAACACGGCAAGCAAGCAACTGCTTTCGCATGTTTCGGGACTTGGCGATTCGCTGGCAAAGAATATTGTGGATTACCGTTCTAAAAACGGCCCTTTCAACTCGCGTGAAGAATTAAAGAAGATTCCCCGTTTCGGCGACAAAGCTTTTGAACAGGCTGCCGGTTTCCTTCGGATACGTGATGCTGTCAACCCACTTGATCGCAGCGCTGTTCATCCCGAAAGTTATGCTCTGGTTTATAAAATGGCCGAAAAAGCCGGAGCGGGTATTGCCGATTTGATGGAAAAGGAAGATTTACGCAGAAAAATCAACCTGAAAGAATTTATTACGCCTACGGTCGGTATGCCTACGCTTACCGATATTATGAATGAATTAGCCAAGCCAGGCCGTGATCCCCGCGTTAAGTTCGACTTCTTTGAATTTGAAAAAGGTATACATTCTATCGAGGATGTTAAAGCCGGGATGATTTTACCAGGGATAGTAACCAATATTACCAACTTTGGAGCGTTTGTAGATATAGGCGTTCACCAGGACGGACTGGTACACGTTAGCCAGTTAGCCGACAGATACGTGAAAGATCCGGCAGAAGTGGTTAAACTCAATCAGAAAGTGATGGTTAAAGTGCTTGAAGTGGATATGCAACGGAAACGGATTCAGCTTTCGATGAAGGAGGGTTGATGGTTGTTAGTTGATGGTTGATTGTTGCTGGATATATCTTTGGAAGGTTGAATTGTTCTGAGTTGATGGATAAAATTATTTAATACAAAGTTTAATGAAATTTAGAATATTATTTAAATTGTTTTTGGCGGTTACGCTGGTTGTGATGGTAAATACAGCGCATGCCCAGCGCATCAAAGGCGCCCTGATTGCCGGTTTTAATCTCTCGCAGGTGGATGGCGATGAAGTATATGGATTCAAGAAGTTTGGGTTTGTTGGTGGGCCTTCGGCCATCATACCGCTTACCAGTAAATGGTCAGTTAGCCTTGAAACGATCTTCAATCAGAAAGGAAGTCATCAAAAAAAACAATACAGCGATTCTTCGTCGCTGCTTGGTGAAAAAATCACAGGCGCTTACGATTTAAAACTGAACTATGTGGAAATTCCGGTTTTAATTCATTATGAAGACCGCAATACCATGACCGTAGGCACGGGTTTCTCGTGGGGAAGGCTTGTCGGAGTTAAGGAATGGGAACATGGCCGGCGAACGGCTACCGATCTGAGCGGTCCCTATAAACGTAACGATATCGACTGGCTGTTCGATCTCAGGATAAGAGTCTATCAGAAATTAAAATTCAACCTGCGCTATTCCTATTCCATACCCGAAATTCGTAAACGAGAGTTTACGAATGTTGACGGCACACGCACCTGGGATCGCAAGCAATACAACAATTATATCAGTTTTCGTCTGATTTACATTTTTAACGAAAAGTTGGAAAACGTTAAGACAAAATAATGATTATTATATTTGCATTAAAAATCATTGCTTATGAACAGATGGATAGAATACCTTAATCTGCAACCTCATCCCGAAGGGGGTTGGTTCAATGAGCCATACCGTTCGGAAGAAATAATTAAAACAGAGAATCTGCCACAAGGATTCCAGGGCGATCGTAACATCTCAACAGCCATTTACTATTTGCTCGAATCGCCCGATTTTTCGGCTTTTCATCGCATTAAGTCTGATGAAATCTGGCATTTTTATGCCGGAGACACCCTGACAATTTATACGATAGATGCTCAGGGTAATTTATCGGAATCATTGCTTGGCAACAATTCATGGAAGGATGAATTTCCTCAGCATGTTGTTCCAAAAGGAAGCTGGTTTGCTGCCAAAGTTAAATCTCCGGGTACGTTTACACTTGTTGGTTGCACGGTAGCCCCCGGATTCGACTTCAGGGATTTTGAAACCGGTAAAAAAGAAGACTTACAAACACAATTTTCCCGGCATAAAAAGATTATAGCTCAGCTTTGCCGCTGATTTTACAAGGGTTAAAAGCTAAGGTAAAAATCACGGGTTAATTTACGGTAGTCATCCGTAAATTCGGCAGTGGGCTTACGAATGCTCATTTCGTCGGTTATCGAATGGACATCCTGAAATCCAAACTGCATCAATACCCTGTTGGGTAACAGGTTTTGTTTGGGACGCACCAGCAGAGACACATGACAATATAATCCATTTTCGGCAGCTTCCTCAGTAAAAAGCATGCTTTCATTCACCGGAAGAATAAGGCTGAATCTACCTTCAGGCTTCAGTAGTTTTTTAATGGCAGCAATGAGTTCCGTTGAGTTCATGGTATCGTTGTGCCGGGCAAGATTACGGCTTGCCACAGCCGATTTAAGAGAATTGATAAAAAAAGGCGGATTGGCGACGATGGCATCATAAACCGGATTACCAGATGTTGCATATTCCTGTATGCTTTTGTTTATCAAATGAAGCCTGTCGTACCAGGGAGAATTTGCAAAATTCAGCCCGGCTTCTTCACAGGAAGCGTTATCTACTTCTATAGCATCAATTTCTGTCATGGAACGTTGGGCAAGCATCAAGGCGATAATGCCGCAACCGGTTCCGATATCGAGTATTTTTCCTGCATTTTCAACTTCTGCCCAAGCGCCTAACAAAACGGCATCGGTGCCCACTTTCATAGTGCTTTGAAAATGCTGAACAGCAAATTGCTTAAAACGGAAACTACTTACCGAAGGTGTTCCGGCGGTTGATTTGGGTGCATTGTTAGCGCTACTGTTGTTGAGCGAATCATCGAGCGTTAACTCAAGAGTTTTCATTTGTTGATGTTCCATTTAGATATAAATTTCTATGAGACCTGAAGGCGCTTCAATATGAATTTGGTGTTTGTTTCGGTCAACCTTACGGATGATTTCGTCGCTCACCGGGATCAATATCTCTTTTTTACCAAAAAGAATACGGAAAATGGCCTGATGAGGATAATCGAGTATTTCGGCTATGGTGCCGATGGAACCGTGGTTTTTATCTATCACTTCAAAACCGGTAACTTCATGATAATAGAACTTATTCCCTTTTAACTTTGGCAACAGGGCTACAGGCAGGTATAGCTTGCGATTGATTAAAAACTGGGCTTGTTCTATGCTGTTGATATCTGTAATTGTAACTACGGCGGTACTGTTATGACGGATGCGTATTTTTTCGATAAAAAAAGGAATAAATTCATCATTCATATCCACAAACACGGCATCCAGTTGGCGGTATTTTTCAGGTTCGTCCACATCAAGATAAATGGCCAACTCACCTTTATTGCCAACGGTGCGTGTTATTTTGCCAAGGTAAAAGTATTCGTCTTTTTTTGCCATGTGATGTGCTATTTACTTAGTTCGCGATGGGTCAATACAATGTTGATATGATATTTCTCCGTAAGATGTTTCGTCAGTTGATTGGCAAAATACACCGAACGGTGCTGACCGCCAGTGCAACCAAAGTTAACCATCAGATTGGCGAAGCCGCGTTCCAGATAGTTATCCACACTTTGATCCACGAGGCTGAAAACATTTTCCTTGAAGGGTTGTATCCCGGGTTTGCTCTCGAGGAAGTCGATTACAGACTGGTCGTTTCCGGTCAGCGTTTTATATTCTTCATATCTTCCGGGATTGGGCAAGGCACGGCAGTCGAACACAAAACCACCACCGTTGCCGCTCAGGTCAACAGGGATGCCCCGTTTGAACGAAAAACTGTTGATCATCACTTTTAACAGTGGTTTTCCGAAAGTCTGCAAATATTCCGAACCGGCAATCTGATGCAAAACATGGGTCAATGCAGAAAACTCCACGGGAAGTTTACCGTTTTCTATAATCCATTTTATGTTGTTAGCGGCATAAGGAATACTTTGCAGGAATAGTTCTTTCTTTTCGTAGAAGCCACGATAGCCGTAAGCTCCCATGGCCTGCATGATGCGGATGAGAACAAAACCGTAGAAAAAACGCTTGAATTCATCAGCATTCACCGGAATGTATTGCGTAAGAACTTCCAGATAATGTTCCAGCAGTTCTTCTCTAAGTTCAGATGAAAGATCAGCTTTGGCATCATAAAGCAGCGATGCCAAGTCGTATTGCAACGCTCCCCGGCGACCTCCCTGGTAATCGATAAAAAACAATTTATCATCCTGAACCATGATATTACGGCTCTGAAAGTCGCGATAGAGGAAATAATGGCTGTCGGCTTGAAGGAGCCAGTTGGTAAAATTGCGGAAATCATCCTCGAGCAACTGTTCGTCGAACGAAATCCGGGCTAATTTCAGAAAATAATATTTAAAATAATTCAGGTCCCATTGCATGGACTGGCGGTCGAAAGCCTGTCGCGGATAGCACAATGAATAACCTAAGCCTTCGCCACCCGGAATCTGGAAACGGGGAAGCTCTTCAACAACATTATGGTATAATTGAATAATTTTATCGGAAAACAGTTTCCCTTTGCGTTCCCCGGCAAGAAGTGCAAACAGGGTAGTGTCGCCTAAATCCTGAATGAGATAAACGTCGTTTGCCGGATCCGCGGCATAAAGCTGAGGAACATTAAGTCCTTTACTATAAAAATGTTTAGTAAACCCGATAAAAGCTGCATTTTCCTTTTTATCGGGATTATAAACACCGATGGCTAAATGTGTAGCTGATTGTATCCTGAAATATTTTCGGTTGGAACCCGATAGCGGAAGAGGAAATATTGTATCCGCAGGCGTTCCCGACCATTGCCGGAAGAGATTTTCAATGTGTAAACAGTGATTATTCAAATTTATATTTTTAAAATCCAAACGATTTAGTGTCAGGAATACCGACATTAAGCCATCAATCCTAATTCTGAGTATAAACCTATCAATCCCGAAAAAAGTCGGGACTAAATCTTCAATTTAACTACCAACTATCAACTAACAACAATCAACTATTATCAATCTGCGAACAAAAATATTCATTTTAAAATAAAATACAACATGAAGTTATTAATTGCTCAAAAAAAATTATCTTTGTGTTACGCTTTTTTACTGTTAAGCTGATGATAAATAAAAAACTATCGAATTATTAATAAACCAAAAAATTATTACCATGGAAACAAAAAAGACTACCGATATTCTGAAAACCGCCCTGCTGATGGAACGTCGCGGAAAAGCTTTTTACGAAAAAGTAGCAGGCAACACCCCTAATGCTGAGGTGAAAAAAATTTTCACGCTGATGGCTGAAGAAGAGCAAACGCACATTGACTTTCTGTCGAAACAATTTGCCACCTTTTCAAAAAACAAATCTTTCGGGAAAGAACAATTAAAAGGCCCCGGAAGCGAGCTTGCAGCTAAGCTGATTCTGTCGCCCGAAATAAAGAAAAGCATCTCAGCCGCCGGATTTGAAGCCGCTGCCATATCATCGGCTATTGACATGGAAACAAAGGCAATAGAAGTTTATACCCAATGGGCTGACGAAGCCACTGACCCTAACGAGAAGGAACTTTTCCACTGGTTAGCCAACTGGGAAAAGGGGCATCATAAAATACTTCACCAATTAGACGAGGAGCTTAAAGAAAGCATCTGGTATGACAACCAGTTCTGGCCCTTTTAGCCATAAAACATTATAAAAATGGCGTCATACATGTAAAAGATTGCATCTGTCAGCGCAAGGATTGCATCGTGCTGTCAAAGGAAAGCATCTGGCGGTGCAAGGATAGCATCATACATGTAAAAGATTGCTTCTGTCAGCCTAAGGATTGCATCTGTCAGCTCAAGGATTGCATCGTGCTGTCAAAGGAAAGCATCTGTCGGTGCAAAGATCATCATACATGTAAAAGATTGCTTCTGTCAGCGTATAGAAGGCATCATACATGTAAAAGATTGCATCTATCAGTGCATAGATGGCATCATACATGAAAAAGATTGCATCTGTCAGTGCATAGATGACATCATACATGTAAAAGATTGCATCTGTCAGTGCATAGATGGCATCATACATGAAAAAGATTGCATCTGTCAGTGCATAGATGACATCATACATGAAAAAGATTGCATCTGTCAGTGCATAGAAAGCATCATACATGAAAAAGATTGCATCTGTCAGTACATAGAAGGCGTCATACATGAAAAAGATTGCATCTGTCAGTGCATAGATGACATCATACATGAAAAAGATTGCATCTGTCAGCGTAAAGATGACATCATACATGAAAAAGATTGCATCTGACGGTGCAAGGATGGCATTTTACTTCCAAAAAATACCTTTTGACATTTGGTTTGCAGAACATTTTTATTCCGAGTACCCATGCCGAATTTTTGATAAGAATCTTTAAAATTGATAAAAGTCAAAAGGAGAAAGAAGTTCAATCAGACCTCCTTTCTCCTTTTGGACGCCCTAATGTTTTTAGAAATTCAAAACGACACCTAAGTTCACAGTCCTTGGAGAATCGTAATTTGCAGGATTATCCAAAGCACTTGAATAAAGCAACCGGTATGTATCAGGCGATATTTTTTGATTAATCTGTGCCTGATTTTGCGGATATGTTAAATAACCATCATCATTAGCTTTTCCGGTAGTTGAATAAACCTTAAATATATTTTCCCTGTTGAAAACATTATTTACCTGAAAATAAACTGAAAGATTCATGGGATTTTCTTTACATAAAACGATTGATTTTTGAATTTTCAGATTGGTAGAATAAAAATCATCCATTCTTGCATAACCGGATATTAGTCCGTGATCTGAAGTTTTTACATAAGGTATACCCGAACGGTAATGTTCCGTAAAAGCAATACTTGATCCTTTAAACCACTTGTCAAAATTTATCATTGCAAAAAGATTGGCAATATTTTCAGAGGTTGTCAGATAATAACTTTGCATACCATCTTCTTTGATTGCTTTATCATACCAACCGCGTGTATAATTGGCTCCAGCCGTAATAAAATGATCCGGCGTGGTATAACTTGTATTAAAATCAAGGAAAGCATTATTAATGGTTTTGCTATTGTTTTCGTATCCGATATAGGGTACGGGCCATGCTGCCGAATAATAATGTGGTATAATGAGATTCCTGATTTGCTGTTCTGCAAAACTCAATCCCAACTTCCAGTTTGGAAATAATTCGGTATTGAATCCTATCGTTGATTTATCAAAAAGCATAGGTTTTAATTCGTTTATGTAGCAATTTATATAAAAATAATTATACGATGAAGTAACGGATATGCTATTCTCCAATAAATCATAATACGGATGTTTTGTTGCAGATGAATAATCGAAGTACAAAAGAAAACCAGGAGTGATATTATAGCTTATCATTAATTTAGGCAGCAAATTGAATACATTATCGTTTTTACGGTACGCATTTTTGCTTGTTGTCGCCGACTCTTCTTTAAGATATGGAATTACGCCATTTCCATGATCCAATTCATTGGGATTGCTAACTATATTTCCATTATTATCGTACCAGGTATCTCCATTCCGGTAGCCGGTAACCATCGTTGGATCTCCATACCGGTCAACGTAAACCACATAATTTTTGCCAATATTATCAGGATGCGTAAACGCTGTTACTTCAGCTACCGTTTTGGCTGGCGAAAAAGTATAAGGATCTTTTAAAACATTCAACCCTGCATCATAAACTTCGGCTCTCAACCCGGCTTCCACTTTTAATTTTGGTAAAATTTCCCTTTTGTACGAAAACCAGGCGGCATAATCCACCGGAGTAAAAGCAGGTTTCATATACGTATCAAAATAAGAAAGATCATTACTGCTTGATTTTATTTTATTACCTTTATAATCATAACCATATCCGGTCATTAAACCCGAGACTTCATTCTCGCCAAAAAGGTCGAGAGAAAACAGATCACCTTTAAAATTAATGGTATGCTTTTCATAATTTTCATCATAGTAATCTATAGTGCGATTTTTAGCATCATAGGAATTAATATCAATCCAATCGGTTCCGTCTACTGCTAATCCAAGTTTCTGTCTTAAATTTTTATCAAATACGGTTTGTCCTTCGGCATTATATACACGATGATACATCACACTGTCGGTAACTCTTCCGTTGATAACCACCTGAATTGGATCGTTCGTATTAAAACCGTCAAATTGGTTATTGGTTAATTGATCCATATACTTGTATATGCTTACCGGGGAAATGGAATAATATCTCCGGGTATTTTTTTCGTACGAAAAGCCCAGTTCCATATTGTTTTTTCCGATGCTCATATTTACTGTTCCGGAAAAATCAAGCCGGTTATTATTGCGTTTAACATATTGGTCGTAAACCGTTCCCTGACCGTTATACAAACTATACACACTCGACGGTGAATATCCGTTTATCAATCCGCGATAGGAAAGAAGATCATTGGTATTGTTAAACCCACCAGGATATAAGTTAAAGACTGCAGAGGTGTAATTAGCAGCAATTGGGTTTATATCTCCCGGAATAAAAGTAAGTCCTGTAGTATATAGGTTATACATTGGATATACATTTTTCCCTAATACCGGGTCATAATAGGTTTGAGAAGAATACATTGGAACTTTTTCGGAGGAAAACTTTCCTATATATCCGTAATCGAATAAATTGCCTTTATGGTTTTTATCCTGAAGCGTATAATTATACGTATAATATTCTGCCTGGAGTTTATATTCTAATTTAAAATCCTTTTTTTCTGCAAGTATATGACTGAAACGGATGAACCCATTGTATTGATGGGTAATTTCTTCCGGGTTCATGTTATAGCTGAACATTCTGTTTTGTAAAATGTCCACATTATTTTTATCTAAATAATAGTAATGACCTGTTTCAACTTTCATTGTATTTGTAAGCGGAATGCTGATTTTTCCATAAATACTTCCGTTTCTCTGGCTGGTACCCGGTACAAAACTTACTTCTTCTACACCATTTTTATCAATCGTCTCAGAATTTAAGATGGGGTAAAAAGTATTATTCGAATATGGATTTGCAACCAACTCATCATAAATATTCCCTTTTACCTTTTGTTTTTTTGCAAAAGAAGGTCCGGAATCTTTACCAGAATAAACATTGGCAGCAATAAAAATACGTGGCCAGAGGTTTTTTGCTTTATCTTTCAGTTTGATTGCCCTATTCACATTCATTTCAACAGTCAGATAATTAATTGCTGAATTTTCAAATCTTTGATTACCGCCCCTGCTGGCAACAAACGGAACATTACTGTTCACAAAGCAATTAAATACAGGCTTGTCCGATTCCGGAGTTGTTAATTGGATGATTCCTGCCGGAGAATAACCAAAAGACAGCGGCATATTTTTATTGAGATAAGAAAAGCTGCCAATACTATGAAAAGAAAGTCCGTTAGCATTTTCCAATCGCATTCCGTCAAGATAAGTACTGTAATTATCGGTGGATGTTCCCGAATTATAAATTGAATTTGGGCTCAAATAATAATTACCCGAATACAGTAGCGAAGCATCCCGCAGGCTGTTTACCGGATATTTACTAAAACCGGAAGTGTAAATGACTTTATTTAAGCTATCGGGCACAACAGACTGTGAATTTGCAACTGCCGATAACATCAAAAATAAGACTGAAATAAAAAAATAGTGTAATGTTTTTTTCATGTTGTTACTGATTTAATAATTTATTGGTCAAATAGCCTGCCCCGATATCCCGGGGAAATATCCATAAACTATCATTCTCCGTTGATATCGGCATAGCCCTTATGGACATTTCATGCTGTTATAATTTTCATACGTTGCAAATATAAAAACTATATTATTTAAATAAACAAAAAATAGCATTAAAATATTTAATCTGAATTTATCAGTGGGAGAGCTTAATAGCAAGTAACCATTATTGAAAATCAGGACTAATGGAAAAACAATTTAGAAAAACAAATTCATTAGCTTGCTTCAAATAAATTAGAACTGAAAAAGCATACTTATTTATTACCAAATGGCATTAATCTAAAGAATAAGGGATGAGATTTTAATCGTCAATTCCGCTGTCTCCGTGAGAAGTGCCGTGAATCGCCCCATTCATCATAGCCAATTTCACCTCCGGCAATACGGATACGGGCTTCGAGGCAGTTCTGGCATTCGGAAGCTTCCTCATCAAGACAGGGTTTATTTTCGTAAAGAAGATAATTTTCACGGTATTTCACGGGAGTAAGATTAGGCATGATCACATTGGCGCCAACCTTAATTGCTTTTTCGCGTCCCTGTGGATCAAGGGTCTGCATGGCGGTGGTACTGGCGATGTTGATATCCTTCATCAGTATACGCAGCAGCGCCACCATCTTTAGCGAAAGGTTAAAGCGTTCGGTTGTGGAAAGCAACTCATCCTTATACTGGTAAAGAGGGGTTCTTTCGTGTTCGATATAAGGGCCCATGCCCACCATATCCACATCCAATTTCTTAAAGAACAAAAGGTCGTCGGCAAGGTTTTCTATGGTCTGGAAAGGAAGGCCTATCATCACGCCGGTTCCAACCTGGTAACCGGTTTTCTTTAACAGATGAAGCGCCTCGAGGCGTTTTTCGTAGCTATGGGTAATGTTATTGGGATGAAGTTTATGATACAGGTCGACAGAGGAAGTTTCGATGCGTAGCAGATACCGGTGAGCGCCGCAGGCAAACCATTCCCTGAAGGTTTCTTCCGTTTGTTCGCCCATCGAAAGGGTTATGCCCAGTTTTCCGCCGGAAAGATCTTTGATCTTGGTAAGTAGACGGCTGATGGTTTCCACAAACTTTTTATCGTTTCGCTCGCCCGATTGGATAACCAACGACGCAAAATGATTTTCGAGGGCAAAACGGGCAGCTTCCACCACTTCATCGTCAGTAAGCTGGTAACGTTGCACCGACATATTACCCGAACGTACACCGCAATAATAACAATCCTTGCGGCAGATGTTGGAATATTCTATCAATCCGCGGAAATATACCTTTTTACCAACGTACTTTTCCTTTATATCCGACGACCTTTTGTAAATAAGCCGACGTTCGGTTTCATCAGCCGAAAGCAAACGGATCAAGTCGTCTCTATTAAAAGTTTCCCGGGTTAAGATTTCTTCTACGGTCATTGTTAGTTGTTAGTTGTTAGTTGATTGTTGTTGGTTGTTAGCTGTTAGCTATTAGCCATTGGCATTTATATTCTTGCTTCTGCCTACTACCTACTGCCTACTGCTTTCTACCTACTAATTACTACTTACTTCCTACTTCCTACTACAAAATCAAGATCCCAAGAGGCTGTGAGGAATCAGGAATACGATGATCAACATTACGGAAGCAATCACGGGCCAGGTTCTGTTTTCACGATGCTTATTCAGGACGATTACAGCGATTATCCAAAATAACAAAGCAAAGGCGGTTTTGTTGTCGGTTAAATCGTACCCGAAAGGAAAACCTGTCCAGAAGCTGCCAAAAGCATATTTCTGAACAAATGGCCCCATAATAATTCCTCCTGCAACAAAACATGCCAGCGTAAGGCAGGAATACAAAAAGGTCTTGCTCCGTTTAAGTATGGCTTCGATGCCTGCCCGTGTTGAAAACAACATGGCTAAAAACATTAAAAGAATATGAGGTGTCAAAATCAGGGCAGGAACACTGCCTTTATATCGCAGGATAATGGGCTTCTTGGTAAGAGGAACGGATTTATAATTATCGAGAAGCAGTACCTGATACATCATTTTTCCGGAAGGAGGCAATGAAGGTAAGGTATAGCTCAAATAATCGCCCTGCCGCTTCATCCAGAATTCATTTCTTGGCTGCGGGCTCTTATATTCCTTAAAATATATCCTTCCCGTAACGAAATCGTTTTTAGCCAATATTTTTATTTCGGCGCCTTTGCCGGAAGTGCAGGAGCGGATTAGTTTATAGTTTATTTTATCGCCACCAATTATAGCTGAACCTTTCACAGGATAAGTAGGTCCGGTTGCCCGCTGATAATATGCAAAGAAAAGGGTAAACAAAACCGTAATTGACCATATCCAATAAACTGTTTTTATTTTTTTCATTTTTACCGAATTTACTAACCAATACTAATTTTTAGCGTATATCTGCCTTCGACCGGAATGTTTAATTATGAAATATCCAGGAAACGCCGAATTTCAGCGAAGCATCCTGCATGGGATAATGCGGCGTCATATAATAACTGTAATCGCCGAACCAACTGTTGAAATGCTGGTATTTTACAAACATCCGGGCACGTTTCACCTGCATATTGATAAAGAAATCGAGGTAATAGTAATTTCCGATTTTTTTACTGTTCTGCTGATAAAAACTGCGTAAGGCAGGCATATATGCATCGGCATAATAGGACGAGTTGTAGAACCCGTCAACACCTATCTGAGCGAACATTGCTTTATTAAAAAGGTGAAGATTGCAATAGAGCGAAGAGCTTACGATATAATCGGGAACGCGGATGGCATTGGTACCATAAATTTGCTGAAAAACCACCTTATTATCAAAGCCCAGAATGCCTATACGCGTATCTTTGGAAACAAACATGTTCATTATTCTGAAATTCTTAGTAATTTGAGCCGGTAAAGCCAGCGTGTCGAGATAAACAAAATTACGGCAGATATAATAGTTGAAACCGGCTTTCAGATATTTATAACTAAAATCAAAGCCGATGCCAGCGGTTTTTTGTTTGGTGAACGAAGTATCCCAGCGGAAATTATTGGCATGATAATGTTCGTAAAACCAAGCCGGTTCCGTCTTAGCAATATTGGCTTTCACCATAAAAAAAGCCTGGTTTCCGGGTTTATCACCCACAATTTGAAGTAACGAAGCATTTAAGTAATAATCGCCGCCGTTATAAGTTCCGTTGGTATAACCTGCATTACCATTCAGGCGCATGTTACGGTACGGAGTAATACTTATACCCGCCGAAGGAAAAATCTGTGAGAAGTCCCATTTAATGGAATCTTCTTTAACATTAAAAAAATCATGCTTAATACTCACAAAAAGCTCAAAGAACCTTGGTTTGCCACTGTTGGAAGCATTAGTCCACGTAAACTGGTTTTCGTATTTATCCATATAAGTGGTATCAAAAGTCTTGAGGGAGTCGGCATAAATATTCGAATAATAACCCGACATTGGATCGCCGTCGCGATATACCTGCGATTGCCTCAGGTATTGAAAAGTATGGGTAATTTTTCCCAGATCAATATGCCATTTGCTCCGCGCCGTGCTATCGTCCTGAACCTTGCTTTTCTTGTTGGTAAGAAATAGATATTGTTTGAAGTATAATCCCGATTCTTTGTATTGGTTTTGGGCGCTGTTGAGCCAAACATTAAAGGCAGTACGGTCGGTGTAAAGATTTTGTTCAAAGATACTATCGGCAAGAATACCGCCGTTTTCGGTAGCTTTTATCCGGTTATTGATATAGCTTGCAATAATGGAATATTTATTGTTTTTAGAAAAATAAGAAGCCGAAAGATTAACATCAGTAACATTGGAAGTCTGGTTGGGATAATAACCGAGTGAATGAATAATCATAAGGTCAGCGCCGACAGTTAATCCTCTTCTTACCTGTTGGTAATGGGATGCTTTAAAAACCTGTTCCTTTTTGGAACCCATTTCGTAATAAAGCTCAGTAAAAGGACTTGAAGGAACAAAATATTTTAACTGGTTAACAGTAAAGAGATATCCGTCGAACGAATGAACGCCAAAGTCAAAATCAGTTGATGTTTTGGGTGTAAAAACAAGATTATGATGAGCCAGTCCAATATTACCCAAAGAAGCTGAAAAAGGAATTTTCTGGTAAATAGGATCATAGTGCTGGAAACGGTACGTTGAAGTATCTAAGGAAAGATGGTTATATAATCCGGCGCTGTCGGACTGGGCATAAAAATAATAGAGATAAGCGGAATCGGTTTTAGGCTTAGGAGCTGTCTTAGGGGAAGTTTGTGATTGAGCAGTAGGGAATATAAAGAAAGGAAACAGGACAAGAGTAATAAAGATTATTGTTTTAGGCATAAGCTTAAATTTAGCGTTCAAAAGTAAGCAAAAACGGGATAAGTGAGCAAGTAAAAGGCAAAAAAAAACCCGACCTTTTGGGTCGGGTTTATAAAAGTTGGCGATGACATACTCTCCCACATTTAACTGCAGTACCATCTGCGCTGGTGGGCTTAACTTCTCTGTTCGGAATGGGAAGAGGTGGACGCCACCGCAAAAATCGCCTTAAGATCTTAAATATCTTAAAGAAATGACATATTAAAGAAAGAAAATACAATAAAAAGAATTGATAAAAAACAGGGCGTTAATAGAAAGTTACGGGTAATTAGTATTGCTCGGCTTTGCCATTACTGACTTTACACCTGCAACCTATCAACGTCGTAATCTACGACGACCCTTAAAGGAAGTCTCATCTTGAGCTGAGTTTCGTACTTAGATGCTTTCAGCACTTATCTCATCCACACGTAGCTACCCAGCTATGCAGCTGGCGCAACAACTGGTACACTAGAGGTGTGTCCGACTCGGTCCTCTCGTACTAGAGTCAGGTGCCCTCAAACTTCCAACGCCCACAACAGATAGGGACCGAACTGTCTCGCGACGTTCTGAACCCAGCTCACGTGCCACTTTAATCGGCGAACAGCCGAACCCTTGGGACCTTCTCCAGCCCCAGGATGTGACGAGCCGACATCGAGGTGCCAAACCACTCCGTCGATATGAGCTCTTGGGAGTGATCAGCCTGTTATCCCCGGAGTACCTTTTATCCTTTGAGCGATGGCCCTTCCATGCGGAACCACCGGATCACTATATCCGTCTTTCGACCCTGCTCGACTTGTTGGTCTCACAGTCAAGCACCCTTATGCTATTGCACTCTACGCACGGTTACCAAGCGTGCTGAGGGTACCTTTGAAAGCCTCCGTTACTCTTTTGGAGGCGACCACCCCAGTCAAACTACCCACCAAACACTGTCTTCCGATACATCGGAATTAGGCTCTAAATAAACAAAGGGTGGTATTTCAAGGTTGACTCCACGACTCCTAGCGAAGCCGCTTCACAGTCTCCCACCTATCCTACACATCGTTTATCCAAAGTCAATGTTAAGTTATAGTGAAGGTTCACGGGGTCTTTCCGTCCCGTTGCGGGTATCCGGCATCTTCACCGGAACTACAATTTCACCGAGCTCATGGCTGAGACAGTGCCCAGATCGTTACACCATTCGTGCAGGTCGGAACTTACCCGACAAGGAATTTCGCTACCTTAGGACCGTTATAGTTACGGCCGCCGTTTACTGGGGCTTCAATTCAAAGCTTCGCCTTGCGACTAACCTCTCCTCTTAACCTTCCAGCACCGGGCAGGTGTCAGGCCATATACATCATCTTTCGATTTAGCATAGCCATGTGTTTTTGATAAACAGTCGCCTGGGCCATTTCTCTGCGTCCTCCGATTACTCGGAGGAGTCCTTTTTCCCGAAGTTACAGGACTAATTTGCCTAGTTCCTTAGCCATGGATCACTCGAGCACCTTTGGATTCTCTCCTCGACCACCTGTGTCGGTTTCCGGTACGGGTAGCAACTACCTGAAGCTTAGGGAATTTTCTTGGAAGTATGATTAGGGTCATTATCCGCTTGTCCGAAGACTCACGGTACTATCAAGTTTCAGCACCCCCGGTGGATTTGCCAGCCAGAGATATACCTACACTCTTCAACGTACTATTCCGTCAGTACGCAGACCTTTCACTCCTTCGTCCTCCCATCGCAGTAATTGCTAGTAAAGGAATATTAACCTTTTGTCCATCGACGTCTCCTTTCGGATGTGCCTTAGGACCCGACTAACCCTGATCCGATTAGCGTTGATCAGGAAACCTTGGTCTTTCGGTGTCCCGGTTTCCCACCGGGATTATCGTTACTTATGCCTACATTTGCTTTTCCAGCCGCTCCAGCATGTCTTACAACACACCTTCAGTGCAACTGGAATGCTCCCCTACCAGTGTTAAAATTAATTAACAATCCATAGCTTCGGTAATATGCTTAATGCCCGATTATCATCCACGCCCGATCGCTCGACTAGTGAGCTGTTACGCACTCTTTAAATGAATGGCTGCTTCCAAGCCAACATCCTAGCTGTCAAAGCAATCAGACTTCGTTAGATCAACTTAGCATATATTTGGGGACCTTAGCTGATGGTCTGGGTTCTTTCCCTCTCGGCGCTGGACCTTAGCACCCAACGCCTCACTCCCGAGTATATGTCATAGCATTCGGAGTTTGTCAGGATTTGGTAGGCGATGAAGCCCCCTAGTCCAATCAGTAGCTCTACCTCTATGACACTCTTACCTCGAGGCTGTTCCTAAAAACATTTCGGGGAGTACGAGCTATCTCTCAGTTTGATTAGCCTTTCACCCCTACCCACAATTCATCCAAAGACTTTTCAACGTCAACTGGTTCGGTCCTCCATCAACTGTTACGCTGACTTCAACCTGATCATGGGTAGATCACAAAGTTTCGCGTCTACCCCCTCTAACTAAGCGCCCTATTCAGACTTGCTTTCGCTTCGGCTACACACGTTTTCATGCTTAACCTTGCTAGAGAGGAGTAACTCGTAGGCTCATTATGCAAAAGGCACGCCGTCAGTTACTATATCATTGCTGATACCTCACCTCCGACCGTTTGTAAGCGCACGGTTTCAGGTACTATTTCACTCCGCTGTTCGCGGTTCTTTTCACCTTTCCCTCACGGTACTGGTTCACTATCGGTCTCTCAGGAGTATTTAGCCTTAGCGGATGGTGCCGCCAGATTCCCACAAAATTTCACCGGTTTCGTGGTACTCAGGATACTGTTAGGTAATAAATTCATTTCGTTTACAGGACTATCACCTTCTATGGTCTAACTTTCCAGAAATGTTCTACTATAAATTTATATTCCACATTACAGTCCTACAACCCCGACGTTGCCTTAACAATGTCGGTTTAGGCTGTTCCCCGTTCGCTCACCACTACTTGGGGAATCACTATTGTTTTCTCTTCCTCCGGGTACTAAGATGTTTCAGTTCTCCGGGTTAGCTTCATAAAGATTTCCGGCCTTCAGCCGGAAGGGTTGCCCCATTCGGAAATCTCCGGATCGAAGGTTATTTGCACCTCCCCGAAGCTTATCGCAGCTTATCACGTCCTTCATCGCCTCTGAGAGCCTAGGCATCCACCGTACGCTCTTTCTTACTTTCTTATTATTTTTTTATTCTCGATGTTTTACATCAACTTATCTATTGTATTTTCTTTCAATATGTCAAAGAACTTTACTGATTTTAGATTTCAGACAAACAATTAATTAATAATTTAATACTAATTATTAATTAAAAGTATCTTTCCATCTATTTCAGATGTGATTAATACAGGAATCGAACCCATCCTTTCTAAATTTTTCAATTCAGATTGCTCAACCTTGAGCTATTTACCGTTATAAAATGAACAATTTTAACAAAAAATGCAATATATAATTGCAATATAATAAGTGGAGAATAAGGGATTCGAACCCTTGACCCCCTGCGTGCAGGGCAGGTGCTCTAGCCAGCTGAGCTAATCCCCCAAAGCGTCTTTTCTGTGTAGTCCCGCGCAGATTTGAACTGCGGACCCCTACATTATCAGTGTAGTGCTCTAACCAACTGAGCTACGGGACTGTAAACGTTTACAAGTTCCTTTAGCTCGAAAGGAAGAGCCCCTTCACAGAACTCGTTTGGGATAAATATTAATAATATGAAGACAACTTTAGTAGCAAATATCGTCCCTAATTCTGAATTTCAGATTCAGGGTCAAGAATAAATCACTCTAGAAAGGAGGTATTCCAGCCGCACCTTCCGGTACGGCTACCTTGTTACGACTTAGCCCCAGTTATTGGTTTTACCCTAGGCGATTCCTTGCGGTTATCGGCTTCAGGTACCCCCAACTTCCATGGCTTGACGGGCGGTGTGTACAAGGCCCGGGAACGTATTCACCGCGCCATGGCTGATGTGCGATTACTAGCGAATCCAACTTCACGAAGTCGAGTTGCAGACTTCGATCCGAACTGAGACCGGTTTTTGAGATTAGCATCTTGTTGCCAAGTAGCGACCCTCTGTACCGGCCATTGTAGCACGTGTGTGGCCCTGGACGTAAGGGCCGTGCTGATTTGACGTCATCCCCGCCTTCCTCACTACTTGCGTAGGCAGTTTCATTAGAGTCCCCAGCTTTACCTGATGGCAACTAATGATAGGGGTTGCGCTCGTTATGGGACTTAACCCGACACCTCACGGCACGAGCTGACGACAACCATGCAGCACCTCGCTGGCTGCCCCGAAGGGAAATCCCGTTTCCGGGACGGTCATCCAGCGTTCTAGCCCAGGTAAGGTTCCTCGCGTATCATCGAATTAAACCACATGCTCCTCCGCTTGTGCGGGCCCCCGTCAATTCCTTTGAGTTTCAGTCTTGCGACCGTACTCCCCAGGTGGATTACTTAATACTTTCGTTCAGACGCTGACTGTGTATCGCCAACATCGAGTAATCATCGTTTACAGCGTGGACTACCAGGGTATCTAATCCTGTTTGATCCCCACGCTTTCGTGCATGAGCGTCAGTTTTAGCTTAGTGAGCTGCCTTCGCGATCGGTGTTCTGTGTCATATCTAAGCATTTCACCGCTACATGACACATTCCGCCCACTTCAACTAAACTCAAGAATAACAGTATCAATGGCAGTTCTACAGTTGAGCCGTAGGATTTCACCACTGACTTATTATTCCGCCTGCGCACCCTTTAAACCCAATAAATCCGGATAACGCTTGGATCCTCCGTATTACCGCGGCTGCTGGCACGGAGTTAGCCGATCCTTATTCTTACGGTACCATCAATTTTGGTACGAAACCAAAAGTTTTTTCCCGTATAAAAGCAGTTTACAACCCGTAGGGCCGTCATCCTGCACGCGGCATGGCTGGGTCAGACTTGCGTCCATTGCCCAATATTCCTTACTGCTGCCTCCCGTAGGAGTCTGGTCCGTGTCTCAGTACCAGTGTGGGGGTGAAACCTCTCAGTACCCCTAGACATCGCGGTCTTGGTGAGCCGTTACCTCGCCAACTAACTAATGTCACGCATGCCCATCTTTAACCGCCGGAGCTTTAATTATAAAGAGATGTCTCTTCATAATGTTATGGGATATTAGCCCAGATTTCTCTAAGTTATGTCCCTGTTAAAGGTAGGTTGCATACGCGTTACGCACCCGTGCGCCACTCGTCATCAAGTATTGCTACTCATGTTACCGTTCGACTTGCATGTATTAAGCCTGCCGCTAGCGTTCATCCTGAGCCAGGATCAAACTCTCCATTGTAAAATTTGATCTTAAATGTCTCAGATTTATTCTAGTTCCAAAAAAATTGATTTTTGGGATATTTGCTACTATAGGCTTGTCTTCAATATTTTCAAAGAACTTTTTTGTTCTGTTTTCTCTCTCTAAGTACCCGTTCAATTGGGACTGCAAAAGTAATTCTTTTTTTTAAATTACAAACTTTTTTGTAATTTTTTTTAAAAAATTTTTCTGAACGTTTTCCCGTTTGAATTGGGACTGCAAAAGTACTCTTTATTTTTACTTCTGCAACATTTTTGAAATATTTTTTTAAAATTTTTTTCTGAACGTTTTCCCGTTTGAATTGGGACTGCAAAAGTACTCTTTATTTTTACTTCTGCAACATTTTTGAAATTTATTTTTAAAATTTTTCTAAGAACTTATTTGCTGAAAGCGGCTGCAAAGATAGAATAATATTTTTCACCTAAACAAGTCTTTGGTTATAAATTTTTAAATAATTTTTCAAACTACTTATTTTCTATCATTTGCGGGTAAAATATTTTTTAGTACCGTTGTTTGGAATTGTATAAAGTTAGCTTAATTTTGCTGATTTAATTCTTGTTTATCAATGCATTTTATTATGTTAAAGCACACATTATCATCAAAATATATTTTAATTTTGTTTGTTTTGCTCACAGTTTCAACTTTTATCCAGGCACAGGATAAATTCCAACAAAACCGTTCTTCTACTATCGAAAACCGCTGGTTTACGGGTGGAAATCTTGGCTTCCAATTTGGTGATCAAACCTTTATTGATGTTTCTCCCTTGCTGGGTTATAAGATTACCGAAAACATATCTGCCGGAATAAGTGCTACGTACAAGTACTTTAAATATAATAAATTTTACTACGATCCAACTTATAATAAGTGGTACGATTACACCAGCAACGTTTTTGGAGGTAGTATTTTTGGCAGATATTTCTTCATGGAAGAACTTTTTGGACAGGCAGAATACGAGTTTCTCCATTTTAAACACGACAATTATGATGCTTCGGGAGTCAAATTTATGGAATCAAGCGATGTTTCAAGCTTATTTTTGGGCGGTGGATACAGGCAATATGTCTCCGATAATGCCTCTTTTGACCTGATAGTGCTGTGGAATCTCAACGAATCGCTAGAATCGCCTTACCAGAATCCTGTAATACGAATAGGTTTTAACCTGGGTTTTTAGGGAACCCTCAGCATTTTTATACCTTAATTATATAAGGAGCGATTATTCCGGTATTTTCTTAAGAATATCAAGCGTAAAATCCCAAAAACGTTTTACCGTTGCAATTTCAAGCTTTTCATCCGGAGAATGTGCGCCTTTAATAGTTGGTCCAAAGGATATCATATCCATTCCCGGATTTTTTTCGCCTATGATGCCACATTCCAAACCTGCATGAACAGCAAGTACCAGAGGTTTTTGGTGAAACAATTGTTGATAAGAACTGACCGCAAGGTCAAGAATCGGAGATTGAGGATTGGGATTCCAACCGGGATATCCATCCGAATGTATTACTTTACATCCGGCAAGACGAAAAACGCTGGCAACCATCGTACAAATGTCTTCTTTTGCCGACTCAACGGAGCTGCGTTGGCTGGTAGCTATTTCAAATTTATTATCCAGTGTCCTGACAGTAGCCAGGTTAGTTGAAGTTTCAACAAAATTGGCAATCGTGGCCGACATGGCAATTACTCCATGGGGACAGCCATAAATTGCATTAAGTAGCTTTTCCTGAGTTGCCATATCAATAAGTGAATCGGGCAAAGCGGTTTGCTTGCATGCAATGACTAAATTCGGTTCATTTATTTCCAATTCATTAATGATGATTGCCTCAAAATCACGAACATATTCTTGAAATTGATTTTGAAAACGTTTAGGAACGGTAACTATCGCACTCGCTTCGCGGGCAATGGAATTGCGTAAATTTCCTCCATCAAAACGCGAAATGCGTAATTCATATTTTTGATTAGCATTCCACAGTAATCGATTCATGATTTTATTGGCATTCCCCAGCCGTTTGTTGATATCATCGCCCGAGTGTCCTCCTTTTAGCCCCGAAATGCTTAATTGAAAAGCTACTACATCAATGGGAACAGGAATTTTTGAATAGGGCAATGTGGCTATCGTATCTTTTCCTCCGGCACATCCTATAAATATTTGTCCTTCATCCTCCGAATCAAGGTTCAAAAGGATAGTTCCTTTAAGAAATCCAGGCATTATACCCTTTGCACCGGTAAGTCCGGTTTCTTCATCTATGGTAAATAAACACTCGATGGGGCCGTGAGCAATAGTAGTTGACTCAAGAATAGCCAATTGAGTTGCTATGCCTATTCCATCGTCGGCACCAAGGGTAGTTCCTTTTGCTTTTATCCATTCGTTTTCAATGACGGGAACGATAGGGTCGAAATCGAAATCGTGTACCACATCATTGTTTTTTTCACAAATCATATCAATATGGCTTTGCAAAACCACCGTCTTCCGGTTTTCCATTCCTCTGAAGGCTGGCTTTTTAATTAATATGTTGCCCACATCGTCTTTAATAGTCTCCAGCGAATGTTCTTTGCCAAACAAAATCAAATACTTTGCGATTTTTTCTTCATGTTTTGATGAACGCGGAATCTTACAGATTTCGTTAAAATAATACCAAACTCTTTCGGGTTGTAAATTCAAGATTTTGTTATCCATAATGGTGTTTGTTTGGGTTACAAACCTACATAATTTTTGATTATACAAAATAATTTTAAAATTATTTTCGGTAAATTTTCAAAATAAGCGTTTTTGCTAAAATAGTTTATATTTGCTTTTTGCTAATTTAGATTGTTTTAGATTGATTAATACTATAATAATTAACTAATATCACCCTTATGAACAAAACTTTACTTACAATCCTGTCGTTTATCATACTGCCGTTAATCAATTGCGCTCAGCCTTTTATTGATGTGGCTAATGTGCAGTTGAGCCGTTTTCCTCAAACCAATACACAAAAACTTCCCGGCACCAACAATGAATCATGGGAAGCAAATGCCAATCTTTTTGTACCTATACAATTAAAAAACAATAATGTTCTTTTGGGCGGCATAAGTTATGACCAGATTACCATGAAAGCTTCTTCCGAAAAAGGCTACAATGCCAGTCTGATTTCAGCTTCCCTGCAATTGGGAATGATTACTAAACTTACCGATCGCTGGAACATGATGCTGATGGCTTTTCCCAAAGCTAATTCCGACTTCCGGGATTTTAATTCCAAGCATTTGCAAATGGGCGGCGCGGCTGTGTTTACCTATAAGGTACGAAATAGCCTGAAATACAAAGTGGGGCTTTATTATAACCGGGAATTTTTCGGGAATTATTTCATGCCTTTAGCCGGTATCGAATGGAAGGCTACCGACAGAATATACGTTTACGGACTCTTGCCCGGAAGCATCAACCTCGAATACAGGATTTGTCCCAAATTGTATACCGGACTGGCATACCGCGACATCACCGCTTCATTCAGGATTAGCGACAACAACGAAAAGTATTATGTACGCGAAGGCGAGAAGTTCTGGGGCGATTTGCGCATTATGAATTTTTATAACTACCATCTCACTAAAAATCTTGTTCTTTGCGGCGACGTTGGCTATTCGGGTTTCCGTTATTTTGAACAATATAATAATTCTGATAAAGTAGAACATACTCATCCCGCTTTTTACCGGTTACAGGATAATTTCTTCTTCGATCTGGGTATTGCATTCAGGGTGCGATTGGATAAAGAATATAATGATTGAATGATTGAAGAGAATGATTAAGGAAAATTTAAAAGAAATTAAAAAAAACGACCCTAAAGTCATCCGTGGATGGGTGATGTACGACTGGGCCAACTCCGTATATCAACTTACCATTGCATCGGCTGTTTTCCCGATTTTTTACAACCAGGCAACCAAAGCGGCCTTTCACGGCTCCACGGTTTCCTTTTTCGGGCATCCGGCCATAAACACGGTTCTATATTCATGGGCAATAGCAGCCGCCTACCTCATTGTCGGCCTTTTCTCGCCCATCTTTTCGTCCATAGCCGATTACACCGGCCGGCGAAAAACATTTATGAAGGTGTTTACTTTTATAGGCGCCATTTCCTGTGGACTTTTATACTTCTTCAACGGCCATAATGTGGAATGGGGCATTATTTTCTTTGCTTTAGGAACCATAGGTTACGGAGGCAGCCTTGTTTTTTACAATTCATTTCTGCCTGTGATTGCCGATCCTGAATATCACGATAGCATCAGCGCGCGTGGTTATTCGATGGGATATTTAGGAGGCGTGATTTTGCTTGTCATTAATTTAATCATCATCCTTTTCCCCGCATGGTTCGGCATCAGCGACCCGCAATTGCCTGCCAAAATATCATTTCTTTCGGTTTGTGTGTGGTGGTTAGGCTTTGCTCATCTTACCTTTCGCCGTCTGCCCAAATACACTTTGGGACACGAAAAAGAGGGAAACCCTATTTTTAACGGTTACCGCGAGCTACGCAAGGTTTACATTCAGGTAAAGAAATCGTTTGAACTCAAAATTTATCTTCTCGCCTTCTTTTTCCTGATGATGGGAATACTTACCGTGATGTTTATGGCGGCTACCTACGGCGAAAAGCAGCTTGGATTGAAAGAAACGGTTCTAATACCGGTTATCCTCGTCATTCAGTTGGTGGGTATGCTTGGCGCGACATTGTTCTCGAAACTCTCGGCCAGGATTGGTAATATCCGGGCATTGATGATCACAATAGGGATATGGATATTTATTTGCCTGGGTGTTCTCTTTGTTACCAATGCCATAGGCTTTGTCATTGTTGCCTTTTTTGTAGGATTAGTTATGGGAGGTTCCCAATCGCTTGCCCGTTCCACGTTTTCGAAAATGATACCCGAGACGATTGACCACACTTCTTTTTTCAGCTTTTACGATGTAACGGAGAAATTTGCAACCGTTGCCGGAACCTTTAGTTTTGGCATTATTGAAGCCTTGACGGGAAGCATGAAATACTCCGTAATTGCGATCATCGGGTTTTTCATTGTCGGGTATTTGTTCTTAGTGGTTCTACGCTGGCGTCTTATCGAAAGCTATATGCGCAACTCCATCGACGGAGCCATTTCAAGGGTAAGACAACGCCGGAATAATGGAAATAAAAACTGAACCGCTTATCTATCCCCCTACTTAACAGGACTTAGCATTAATCCGAATTATTCATCCATTGTATTCACTATTGTCCGGCGAATTTTTATATCATCCCATACGGGATTCAGGTTAATTTTAATTTATAAACAATCTTCTACCCATATTTTATCCCTACGGAATAGTCCCGAGTACCCGGGACTCAATATTGGTAGAAAATAAAAGCAAACCCATCCATTCACAAGTCCCGTACGGGACATTATATATCAGTGGTCTCATAACGAATAAAGAATTTTTCCCGGATAATAATGAATTTTACCGATAAGCAATAAATCGTAAATTTTAAACAAACACTATAATATCTTGCGGCAGATTCTATTTTTATTTATTACCTTTGCAGCGCAAAATTTGAGTTCGTCATGAAAATCATTTTTTAAGCCCTGAGCCTCGTATCTTAAAATCCTGTTTCTGCAGGTAATGCTTCATATTAATACGGGGTAATTTCCGCCTAAGGGCAGGTATCTTTAATCAGGATACTTTATTGCATTTAAATACATTTCAATAAATAAACGATCATTGTCCGGATGATGGGTTGCATTGTTTCCACCGGTTAAATCCGGAGATTTTTGCGGCGGATTCTATCCCATAAATTACTTAAAACAAACTCAAATTAAACATTTTATTTATGACTTTTTTCAGAAAATACTTCTCTGATTACAGAAAAAAGGGCGGAATAAAAGAACTGCTTACCATAGCTTTGCCTATGGTTATTTCTACCGCCTGCGACGGAGTGATGACTTTTACCGACCGTTTGTTCCTTGCCCGCGTTGGACCGGAGCAGATGAATGCTGCCATGGGTGGCGGTGTTACCATGCAGATGCTGATGTTTTTCTTTGTCGGCCTAACCGGTTATTCCACAGCATTGGTTGCCCAATATTTTGGTGCCGGCCAGAAATTCAATTCCACCAAAGCGGCATTTCAGGCAATACTGGTTACCATCTTTGCCTGGCCGGTAATCCTGCTTTTAAAACCACTTACCATTTACTATTTTGAATGGGTACACATACCGGTTTCACAAATGGGCTATCAGGTGGAATATTTGAATGTTCTGGCCTGGGGAGCTATCTTTAGCATGCTTCGCTATACGCTGGGATGTTATTTTACGGGTATTGGCAAAACCAAAATTGTGATGATAGCTACCATCACCGCTATGCTGGTGAATGTGGTACTGGATTATATTCTCATTTTCGGAAAACTGGGCTTTGCCCCTATGGGTGTAACGGGTGCTGCACTGGCTACGGTTGCCGGCGGTGCTTTTGCCATGGTGATTCTGATTATTGCTTACCTGAACCGAGCCAACCGCATCGAATTTAAGGTAATGCAATCGTTCAGGTTCAACCTGGATATTATGAAAAAACTGCTTTATTATGGTTCGCCGGCCGGGCTCGAAATGTTTCTGAACTTTTTTGCTTTCAGCATCGTAGTTTCCTTATTCCACTCGCAGGGCGAGCAGCAGGCTACGGCAAGTACCATCATGTTCAACTGGGATATGGTGTCGTTTATTCCTTTGCTTGGTATGGAAATAGCCGTTACCAGCCTGGTAGGACGATATATGGGAGCACAAAGGCCGCAGGTAGCTCACCGGGCAGCCCTTTCGGGGATCAAAACCGGATTGTTTTATTCGGTGGTGATACTGGCGTTATTCCTGTTCATACCCGAAACACTGGTCAGGGTTTTCCATCCTGCTCATTATAATAATGTGTTTGAACAGGCCGTGCCGATGGCTGTAGCGATGGTGCGTATTGCAGCGTTGTATGTATTGGTGGAAGCAATTATGGTAGCTATTGTAGGTGCACTGCGCGGTGCCGGCGATACCCATTTCACCATGATAGCTTCGGTGGCATTACACTGGTCGCTGGTTCCGGTACTTTTCTTTTGTATAAAATATCTGAACTTTTCCACCGTACATAGCTGGCTAATTCTGGTTATTTTCTATTTGCTGTTCTGCACCCTGTTTTTCCGGCGTTTCCGCGAAGGAAAATGGAAACAAATCAAAGTAATCCATTCCTGATTGTGAGAACAAACCCTCAAGGTTTTGAAAACCTTGAGGGTTGATATATAAATTTTAAGGTAGAACGTATCATTCAGGTATTACAATCAGCCTATCCGCCATTATGATGATAGCTTCCACCATTACGATAATGGCTTCCGCCGCCGGAACCTATTATCGTAAGTATGCCCGACGATAGCTTAACGATTATTTCTCAGGGTATAATTTTTAGGTTATACATCATTATCCTTCGGCCAATGAGTATTTCCCTTCCATTGAAAAATATTTTTCTTCTATTCCAAATCGTACATCGTATATCGTACATTGTACATCGTACACCCTACCCTTTTCATTTTCCTTTATCATATAAGTAATAGGACCTATAAATTGTCGTATAATTAAATTTGAAAAGCTTAAAAATAGAACACGGATTTTTGCTGAAAATAGCGGATTAAAAACGGATTTTAATTCCGACAAGCCGGAATGATTTTCAGACATATCCGTTCTTATTATTCATGCTTACATGAATAAATTCAGCGTTAAATCTGTTTGTATTATAATCAGTGTTTATCTGTTTTTTTCCGTGGAATCCGCGTCCCATTCTTTTTTGTTATACGACATTCTTCTTGTGTAATTACTTAAAGTTATCGCAATGAACATTTTTTGTCCGTTGTGTATTTTTTTTCATAACGGTTGTTTGATAATAAATTATTCCTACTTTAGCGAAAATTTTTTAAGCCTTTTTATATAGTCTGCATTATTATAGAAATCCTTAGTAACAAACATTAATCATTTATTAAAAATCAAGAAAAACATGAAAAAAATTACTTTTTTTTCGGCGTTTGTGCTGATATTCCTGAGCAGTTATCTGTCGGCACAAAAACAGGTATTCACCTATCAGTTCGATAAGCCTCAGCTCAAGGCTTCGTCCGATGGCTATACTGATATTTCGTACAAAAACTGCATCAACATGGGAAAAGAGGGAACGCCCTTGCTTCCGCAATTCTCAGCAAACCTGCTTTTACCTCCGGGCACCGAAATTTCGTCCGTTAAGGTTACCGGTGTGGAATATTACACCGAAGAAAATGGGATAGCTATCCGTCCGGCATCAAGGCAATTTCCCATTTCGATAGGAGCGCCCAAAGGATACCGTGCGGTTCCCGATCAAAAAATTTATTCCTCTGATGCCGCCTATCCTTCGGAAGAAACATCTGCTATTTATACAGGTTTCCTAAGTGGCCATGCCATGGGATCTTTCCATATTTGCCCGGTAGTGTATTTTCCATCCCTGCTAAAGGCAAAATTTATCAAAAGCGTTACCATTGAAGTCAACGAAAAAACGACAGAACAGGCTACGCGTGCATTAGATATGCTCCGTTCCAACAAAAGCGTTAACGACCGCATCATCTCCATTGCCCAGCATCACGATTTTCTTCAAACGTATAATGCAATGGCAAAACGCGATAATCCAACCTACGACATCCTGCTGATAACCAAAAACAGCTTCCTCCCCTACTTCAGCGATTACATTGCCTATAAACAAAGTACCGGCTACGCCGTGATATGCAAAACCGTAGAAGACATTTACAGCCAGTATACGGGAACCGATAACCCCATGAAAATACGAAACTGCATCATTGATTTATATCAGAACAATGGCATCGGTTATGTTATCCTTGCCGGCGATGCCGATCCCAACAGCGCTACCGACAATATTGTTCCTAAACGCGGTTTCTTTGCCGACCCAGGTAGCGGTTATGCCGACAACGATATCCCTTCCGATATGTATTACGGTTGCCTCGATGGTACATGGAACAACAACAATAATAACAAATGGGGAGAATCCGGCGAAGAAGATTTGTACCATGAAGTAAGCGTAGGCCGGTTATGTGTGGACAGCCAGACAGAAATACAAAACGTACTCAATAAGCTCACACTTTATCAAAGTAGCCCGGTAATTGCCGACATTAATAAAGGATTGATGGTAGGCGAACAATTAGATTCGCAAACTTACGGCGATACCTATAAAGAAGAAGTGGCCAACGGAGCAACATCCAACGGATACACCACAGCAGGTTTCCCCGCAAGTTTTGACATATCCCGTCTTTATGAAAGCCAGGGCAACTGGGAAAAAGAAAATATTTTCAATAAATTCAATACCGGAACCCATTTGCTGAATCACCTGGGACATTCCAACGTGGATTATAACATGAAAATGTACAATACCGACGTTACCACTACCAATTTCCAGAACAACGGTATCAATCATGGATTTGTCATCGGCTATTCGCAAGGATGCTATAACGGTTCGTTCGACAACAGAGATGTTAATGGTGGTTTTGGTACGGAAGATTGCTTTGCCGAAAAAATTACAACCCTTGCCACCGGAGAAGTCGCCTGCATTTCCAATTCGCGTTACGGATGGTATAGTGGTGGAAGCACCAACGGAGCCTCTCAGTTTTTCGACCGCGAATTTTTTGATGCGCTCTTCGGCGAAAATATTTATAACATTGGCGATATCAATGCCGATTCAAAAGATGATAACGCTTCCAATATTACTTCCGATGAAGTAATTAAATGGTGCGGCTACGAAACCAATCTGTTCGGCGATCCATCTATGGATATCTGGACGGCTACCCCTTCGGAACTTACAGCTACATATCCCGAAAGTGTTTCGGTTGGTATCAACCAGATAGATTTCCAAACCAATACTCCTTTTGCCCGTATAGCTCTCATGCAAAATGACTCACTCATCGGAAGAGGAGTAGCTGATGCCAATGGCAATGCAACCATTATGCTTAACAACGCCATTACGGATGTAAATCCTGTTTCTGTTTCCATCATCGGGCATAACCGTATCCGTCACCAGGGAAGCATAATTATTATATCCAATCAACCCTACGTGATGTACCAGTCGCACCAGATAATTGATAATCTTGGAAACAACAACAATCAGCTTGATCCCGGTGAAACGGTAGGTCTGACGGTTGGTTTAAAGAATCTTGGAACCCAGCCTGCCTCTAATGTGGTAGCCACACTCAGAAGTTCCGATGGCAACATCAATATTAGCGACAGCACCGAAAATTACGGAAACATCCCTGCCGGAGAAATCATTTCGAAGGATAATGCTTATGGATTTACTGTATCTGATACCATCGCCGATCAGCATAACATCAGTTTCAACCTTAGGATTACCGGCGATACCGTATGGAACTCGCATTTTAATATCATTGCTAATGCTCCGGTGCTTAGTGTCGGAAGCTTATCCATAAACGACGGACAGGGTGGAAACGGCAGGCTCGATCCGGGTGAAACCGTTGTTCTTTCAATTGCTACCAGCAACCTTGGACACAGCAATGCACTAAATACCATTAGCAATATTACGACCAACAGTCCTTATGTTACAATAAATTCCGGCAGCTTTAGCTTAGATACCCTTTCGGTAAACGAAATGGCAACGGCTACGTTCAATCTGACGATTTCTGCCGGCGCCCCTATAGGAGCTATTGCCGATATTAATTATACGGTAACTTCCGGAGGATATACGGCTCATAAAACTTTTGGTCCTAAAATCGGGCTGGTGCTCGAAGATTTCGAATCAAACAACTTTACTCATTTTTCATGGACACAAGGTGGAAACCAACCCTGGGCAATAACCAATGTCGATCCTTACGAAGGGGTTTACAGCGCTAAATCAGGAACGATTACAAACAGTCAGAAATCCCAGTTATCGCTGGTGATGAATGTGGCTGTGGCAGACAGTATTTCTTTCTATCTAAAAACTTCTTCCGAAGGCAATTGGGATTATCTTAAATTTTACATTGATGCTTCATTGATTAATAAATGGTCGGGCGAAACTCCTTGGATCAAAGTTGCATTTCCTGTTACCGCCGGAAATCATACTTTTAAATGGGAATATATGAAAGACAATAGCCAGTCCGGCGGAAGCGACTGTGCATGGTTAGATTATATCATCTTCCCTGCTGCAGTACCTTCGGGATCCAGCGTTAGCGGCGCCATTACGTACGCCAATACGAATAATACTCCATTAAGCGGGTTAACCGTTAATCTGAAAAATGCTGGAGGAAATATCGTGGGAACATCAACCACCAATGCTACCGGAAATTATGCGTTTACTGCCATTCCAGCAGGTAATTATACTCTCGGAGTAACTACCAATAAAATCTGGGACGGCGTTACCGCTACCGATGTACTGCTTTATCGCAAACATGTGGCTAACGTTTCCATGCTGAATGGTATTTATTTAGCTTCAGGCGACGTCAACGCTTCGGGTAGTCTTACCGCTTCCGATATCCTGCTGATCAGGAAAAGAATTGCTTTTGTTACCAATTCATTCCAAACCGGCGACTGGCTGTTCAACAACATGCCAATCGTTGTTGGAAGCAGCAACATCACCCAAAACTTCAACGGTATTGTTTATGGCGATGCCAATGGTTCATACATACCTACCGAAACCAAATCCACCCCTGCTCAGCAAGGTCTGATGAATCTCAGAACCGTTGATGCAACCAAAGGCGATGTAGTTGTTCCAATCCGTGTTTCTGACATCCAAAATATGGGTTCATTCCAGTTCACCGTTCAATATGATGCTACCAAACTTCAGTTAGCCGGTGTTACCGACTGGTTTGCCGGAATTAACGACGTTACCATCGGTTCACCCGCTCCTGGATATATCACATTTGTTTGGGCTGCCGACGTAAACGGTATCAATATTTCTGATGATGTATTATGCAACATCCACTTTACTTCCAATTCGGTTGATGCTTCTGCCCTATCGTTCGTAAGCAATCCTACAAAAATTGAATTCAGCGATTATGAAGGTAATTTATTCACTCCCGAATTTATGAACGGAAGCGTTGGTTCAATAACCGGTATCGGTGAACTCAGCCAAAACAGCCTGAATATTTATCCTAATCCGAATAACGGCAAATTTGCTTTCACGGTTAACCATGCCGGAAAGGTAAACGTAAAAGTCGTTAATTCACTGGGTAAAGTTGTTTTTGAACAAACATACTCCGGCACTCAGAACAATTACAATCTCAACCTTCAGAATCAGCCTAAAGGTTATTATCTGATGACAGTAACTACCGATAAAAATTGTATTTCTAAAACAATTATTATTCAGTAAAAAACTGACTGTTTAACGATCAGAAACTGGCTAAGCCGGCAATTCGCCCGGTTTAGCCAGTTTTTTTTATAAAATAATCGCAACGCATTGGCAAAAAATTTAATTTAGCAGCCAGGGAATTTTACAATGAAACATCTATTTTTTGCCTTACTACTCTTTTTTACGCTATTTGCGAAAGCCCAGCAGGTTTTGCCATACAAAAATCCTCAGTTGCCAATAGAAGCAAGGATTGCAGATTTGCTCGGACGGATGACTCCCGAAGGAAAGTTCCGTCAACTGTTCATGGTGCCCGGCGATCTGGGCAACGATTCTTCCCGCTTCGATGCCGGCTTGTTTGGATTTCAGACAAATACCTCTGAACAAGTAGAGAATGCTGCCAATCAGATGTTGAGATATGATCCCGGCAAGGATATTCCGGAAGCAGTGAAAAAGGACAACTCCATCCAGCATTATTTTGTGGAGAAGTCAAGGTTGGGCATTCCCATCATTTTCTTCGACGAAGCCCTGCATGGGCTGATGCGTTCGGGCGCTACGGCTTTCCCGCAGTCCATTGCGCTGGCTGCTACTTTCGACACTGCTTTGATGACGAAAGTCTCTGTGGCTATTGCCGAAGAATGCAAAGCCTGGGGCATCCGTCAGGTTTTATCACCGGTGGTAAACCTTGCCACCGATGTCCGCTGGGGACGGGTGGAAGAAACCTATGGCGAAGATCCTTACCTTGCTTCTCAAATGGGCGTTGCTTACGTAAAATCATTTGAAAAGAGAGGAATTGTAACCACCCCAAAACATTTTGTGGTAAATCATGGCGACGGAGGCCGCGACAGCTATCCGGTTTACCTGAGCAAACGAGGGCTGGAAGAAAGCTATTTCATTCCTTTTAAAGCCGTGGTAAAACAAGGCGGGGCACGCAGCATCATGACGGCTTACAACTCCCTGAACGGACGTCCCTGCACACAAAACAACTGGCTTCTGAATGAAAAACTGAAAAAAGAATGGGGCTTCCGCGGAATGGTGATCAGCGATGCCGGAGCTACCGGCGGCGCCAATGTGCTGCATTTTACAGCAAAAGATTATGAAGATGCCGGAAAGCAAGCCATCGAAAACGGTATGGATGTTATCTTTCAGTCGGGTTTCGGCAGTTACGATTTGTTTAAAAAGCCATTCCTCGACGGGAATGTGGATGCTACCAAAATGGACAGCGCCGTGGCAAGGGTACTTCGTGTTAAATTTGAACTCGGCTTATTCGACCAGCCGTATGTAAATACTTCTGCCAATGAAATAAATTTTGCGGAGCATCGGAAAATAGCAAAGGAAGCTTCCCTCGAATCCATCGTTTTGCTGAAGAATGATGCAAAAAAAATATTGCCCTTGTCGGGAAAATACAAAAGCATAGCTGTGATAGGAACCGATGCCACAGAGGCACGGCTGGGCGGTTACAGTGGACCTGGAAATGATAAAATTAACATTCTGAATGGATTAAAACAAACTCTGGGCAAAGACGCCGAAGTAGTTTATTCCGAAGGTAGTGAAAGATCGGATGCGGAATGGAAATTTGTGGATGCCTCCTGCCTGTTTCATCCAAAAGATGGAAAAACGGAAAGTGGGTTGCTGGGAGAATACTTCAACAACATTGATTTAAGTGGGAAGCCCGTTTTGACAAGGGTTGATAACGAAATTAAATTCCAGTGGACCTTGTTTTCGCCACATCCGTCCATCAATTACGATTTTTTTTCCGTTCGTTGGGATGGTGAAATTGTTTCTCCCCTTTCGGGAAAATTTAAAATCGGCGTGGATGGAAACGACGGCTACCGTTTGTACTTAGACGAAAAGCTCATCATCGACACCTGGAATCAGCAAAGCTATCACACTACGCTTGCCGATTTTGATTTTGTGAAGGGCAAAAATTATAAAATCAGAATAGAATACAAAGAGCCTTCCGGAAATTCCTGGCTCCGGCTGGTATGGAATGTGGGTTTGGATAATAAAACGGAAGAAAAAATTCAGGACGCCGTTGGCCTTGCCGAAAAAAGTAACGTTGCCATAGTGGTTGCAGGAATCGAGGAAGGAGAATTCAGAGACCGGAGCAAGCTGAACCTTCCCGGGAAGCAGGAAGAAATGATTCTCCGGCTGGCAGCTACCGGAAAACCGGTGGTTGTGGTGCTGGTTGGCGGTAGTGCCATCACGATGGATCGATGGATAGATAAAGTCAATGCCATTGTGGATGTGTGGTATCCCGGCGAAGCAGGCGGCGAAGCCGTGGCAGAGATATTAACCGGCAGATATGATCCTTCGGGAAAACTTCCCATTACCTTTTCCCGCACCGAAGGTCAGCTTCCGCTGATTTACAATCATAAGCCCACCGGCCGGGGCGACGATTATTCCGACGGCAGTGGCCAGCCTTTGTTCCCCTTCGGATATGGGCTTAGCTATACGGATTTCGAATATTCCAATGCCGTTCTGAGCAAAAAACAAATCAGCGCCACAGAATCTGCCAGCATTTCATTTAAAATTAAAAATACCGGAAAGTTCAACGGAACGGAAGTAGCACAACTTTATCTTTACGACGAACTGGCTTCGGTAGTTCGACCGGTAAAAGAACTGAAAGCTTTTCAAAGAGTGTTTCTGAAAGCAGGCGAGGAAAAAGAAATTTCCTTTTCTTTGACTCCGGAAATGTTTACGCTGCTGGACGAGAATCTGAAAACAGTAACCGAACCCGGTTTTTTCCGGATCATGATCGGAAGCTCCAGCAAGGATATCCGTTTAAGAGAAAGAATAGAAGTAAAATAACGTTTTAATTATAATAGTATGTGGAAGTTTTCGCTAATTGGTATTCTGTTGTTTATTTTAACGACTCATTCATTCGCCCAGCATCAGGAATATGTGCCCGATCCCGATCCGGCAATTCAGCAACGTCTCGAAGATTGGCAGGATCTGAAATTTGGTTTACTGATGCACTGGGGAACGTATAGCCAATGGGGCATAGTGGAAAGCTGGAGTATCTGTCCGGAAGATGTAAGCTGGGCTGCCGGCGGACGCAAAAAAGAATTTTCAGGCAATTACAACGATTACGTGAAAAAATACGAACAACTACAAACGACCTTTAATCCGGTAAAATTTAATCCCGAAAAATGGGCCATTGCTGCCAAAGAAGCAGGAATGAAATACTTGGTTTTTACCACCAAACATCACGACGGCTTTTGCATGTTCGATTCCAAGTACACCGATTATAAAATCACCGACCCAAAAACGCCTTTTTCGGTAAATCCGCGTAGCAACGTGGTGAAGGAAGTCTTTTCTGCCTTCCGGAAAGAAAACTTTTGGATAGGCGCTTATTTCTCCAAACCCGATTGGCACAGCGACTATTATTGGTGGAAATATTTCCCTGCCGTTGACCGGAACTGCAACTATTCCATTACCAAACATCCCGATCGCTGGCAAAAGTTTGTGGATTATACCCATAACCAGATTGATGAACTCATGAATGATTATGGCAAGGTGGACATCCTCTGGCTGGATGGTGGCTGGGTGCAGAAGAAAACGAGAGACATTCTGATAAAAGAACTAACCGATACCTGCGAAAACAGTCGCTGGTTCCGCAATCCGCAAAGCCAGGACGTTGACATTGCCGGAATCGTTAAAAAAGCCCGGGAAAAACAACCGGGATTGATTGTCGTTGACCGCGCTGTGCCGGGGATGTATCAGAATTATCTTACGCCCGAACAGGAAATACCGGAAAATGGTCTGCCTTATCCCTGGGAAACCTGTATGACGATGGCAACCAGTTGGAGTTATGTTCCAAATGATATTTACAAGCCGGCAGATGAACTGATCAAAAAGCTGGTGGACATCGTAAGCAAAGGCGGAAACTTTTTACTAAATATCGGTCCCGGCCCCGACGGTGAACTCGATCCGGTGGCTTACGACCGTTTGAAGGAAATCGGCAACTGGATGAAAGTAAACGGAGAAGCCATTTACAAAACCCGTATGTACAAAGTCTTTGGCGAAGGCAATAACATCCGTTTCACCCAAAGCAAGGACGGTCGCACACAGTATATTTTCTTCTTCAGCTTCCCGAAACAACCGGTAACGCTTAAAAATCTTTCTTTAGATAAAAAATGTACAGTAAAAATGCTGGGAAGCAACGCAACCTTGAAGTACAACATATTACCGCAAGGTGTTCAACTAACTATTCCTGAAAAGTTAGAAAAAGCAGGAAAGCATGTCTGGGTTTTGAAGGTGGTTCAGAAATAACAGGCTAAAATTATCGGTTAAAATACAAGTTACGGATTTCGCATAACTTGGCATTATTCATGGAACCCAGATGCAGATAAAACACTTGACTGGTATACTCCCCGGTATTTTTTAACTAATTTAGCCGGCATGAAAAATGCCTTTGCAACTTTACTGTTTTTAATCGCTTTTCTCAGGTTACCAGCTCAAATGGTAATTCCTAACGATTATTTCCGCTCACCGCTGGATACGGTTTTGCTTTTAAGTGCTTCCTTTGGTGAAATACGAGCCGGACATCTGCATTCAGGCATCGATATTAAAGTATTTGAAAAAGAAGGTATGCCGGTGCTTGCTGTCGCCGATGGTTTTGTAGTGCGGGTAAAAGTTTCCCCCGTTGGGTTTGGAAATGCATTATACATCGATCATCCCAATGGATTCACATCCGTGTATGGGCATTTACAACGGTTTAGCAGCGAAATACAAAAATATATCCGCAAGGAACAATATGAAAGGGAATCCTTCGACGTAGATGTTTTCCCGGGTAAAGATCAAATCAGAATAAAAAAAGGAGATACAATTGGATATGCCGGAAATTCCGGAACATCCTTCGGGCCTCATCTGCATTTTGAATTGCGCGACACCAAAACGGAACGGCCTATCAATCCGTTGCATTTCGGCTACAACATTAAAGATATGCTTAAACCAATAATCTCCAGCCTGATTATTTATCCTTTCGGCGATTCTTCCAGCATAAACAAAAATTACTTTCCGGTTCAATATCCGTTGGAAGGAACAGATACCCTCCATCCCTCGCTTATAGCCGAAGATACCATTTGCCTTGCCGGAAAAATTTATTTTGGCATCGAAACGGAAGATTTAATGTACAATCAGCGGGATAAAAACGGAGTGTATTCCGTAGAACTCTTTATTGACTCAACGTTATGCTTTTCGCAAGCTTTAGATAGCTTTGCTTTTGACGAAACCCGCTATGTAAATGCAATGATCGATTTCAATTACTGGATGCATACCGGCAGAAAAATCATAAAAACATACATTTCGCCTGGAAATAAACTGCCGGTATACCGATACGTTGCCAATCAGGGCATTTTTGATTTTTCTGCACCAAAGCTGCATCTTATCCGTTACGAAGTATCCGATTTTTCAGGAAATAAAAGAGTATTGCAATTTTATGCCAAAGGAAATTTTCCATTTCCCCAAGATTATGTAAACGAGCCCTGGTGCAACGACGATACGCTTATCTTTTATCCCGACAGAAAAAATTCCTTTAAAAACGAAGACATTGAAATAACCATTCCTGCCGGGGCATTGTACGACACCCTGCTTTTCAGCTATTCTTCCGATAAAATCCCGAAAGGCTGTTTTTCAAAATTATATCATATACAAAATCCATTTTCCGCTTTGCAGAAAAACATGACTGTTTCAGTGAAAACGGAAGCATTGCCGGAAAAATACCAGCAAAAGGCTTTATTGGTCAGGATAAATGAAAACCATAGCAAAAGCGCCGTTAACAGTACATTTGAAAATGGTTTTATTATCGCAAAAACGAATACATTCGGAGATTATGCAGTAACCATAGATGCTGTTCCCCCACAGATTAAACCACTGAATATTCCGCGGAGACATCATATCACCAGACAAAAAAATCTTGAATTTTTGATTACAGACAATTTATCCGGTATCAAATCCTACCGTGGCACACTTAACGGACAATGGATACTGATGGAATACGATGCCAAAAGTGATAAACTGATTTATCGCTTCGACGACCGTTTACACAAAGGGAAAAATGATCTCAGGATTGTCGTTACCGATGAATGTAAAAACAGCCGGACTTTCTCATCTATCCTTTACTACTAACAAATAATAATCATTTTGGCGACAGAAATAGTCCGAATTCTGATAGCGTCGGCGGATTATTGGCTTTTTTAACTTGTATTTTAATTTTTGATGCCATTGTAACGGGAATTTTCAGCAATCGTTTGTAACCAATTGTTGTTCCCGAGATTAATAACTTCCAGGCACCGTCCTGAAAAACCGAAACATCAAAAGCACCGATTCTTTGTCCCAGAGCTATTGCTTCCTGAAGCATAATTCTGTCGAAAGTTATTGTACCGCCAAGGTCAATCTCTAATTCCACATTGGTAATTCCGTCGTCTGTTGTCCAAAAGGTTTCCGGATTGTCATCTGTTATATTTTTCGGAGAAAATTTTTGATCGTTCAACCGGTAACTACTTGCATTAACCAGTTTATGAAACGCCAGGTTTGTTTTATACGTTTTTTGAACCATTTTATGGAATGCTTTCAAGGCAGCAATGTCTTTTTCGCAAATCAGTCCTCTGCGATCAGGTGGAATATTAAGCAACAAAACAGCATTTCGTCCGACAGATTTTTCGTAAATATCCATTAACTGCTGAGGCGTTTTCACCAGCGAATCTTCTTCAGCATGATAAAACCAACCCGGACGGACAGAAACATCACACTGACCAATCATCCATCGGTTTCCGCCGGGTTCGCCGGTATTCAGATATGTTTGATCTGCTTCACCGGGAATAATATTTTGGTCCGAAATGGTTGACCAGAACGTTTCCCCTGCAGCGCCATTTTCGTTACCAATCCAGCGAATATCGGGTCCGGCATCGGAAAAAACCAGGATGTTGGGCTGAAGATTTTTCACCAGTTTAATGGTTTCTTTCCACTGGTAATACGTTCGTTTATCAATAATTCTTTTTTCTTTGGCACCGCCATAATAGCCGTCGCCTCCGTTTGCTCCATCAAACCAAATCTCATTGATTTCACCATAGTTGGTAAGCAACTCCTTCAACTGATTCCGGTAATAGGCAATGTATTCCGGTTTACCATAATCTTTGTGATTACGATCCCAGGGAGAAAGGTAAAGTCCAACGTTGATCCCATTCTTATGGCAGGCATCCGTAAATTCTTTTACAATATCACCCTTGCCATTTTTGTACGAACTGTTTTTGATGGAATATTCCGTGTATTTGCTGGGCCATAAACAAAAACCATCGTGGTGTTTTGCCGTAAGAATTAATTCTTTCAACCCTCCTGCTTTTGCTGCAGCAACCCATTGTTCTGCATCAAGCTGTGTAGGGTTAAAAAGTTTGGGATCATCGTCGCCATAGCCCCATTCTTTGCCGGTAAAGGTATTCATGGAGAAATGAATAAAACCGATCAGTTCCATCTGCTGGTACCGGATTTGATTTTCTGTAGGAATTACGGCATTGGAAGCGACTGTCTGCGCCTTTAAATTATAGCTGATCAGAAAAATCAGTAGCTGAACGATGATAATCTTCTTCATAAAGTTTATAAACTTATTTCTTAAGACAATTAAGTATCGGACCTTCTATTCCTTTCACGGAGGAAGATTCCGGCTTTAATAGTTCCAGAATGGTTATCTCGTTTCGACCTATTTTCAACCATTCCGCAGGTATGTATAAGGTTTGCTGCGGGCCAATTTCCCAATATCTGCCCAGATTATGGCCGTTTACCCATACACAACCTTTGCCCCACTGGTGCATATCGAGCCAGGTATCGCCGAGTTTATCCATGCTGAATGTTCCTTTTCTTATCACTGGAACATCTCCGGAAATAGTATTTCCTTCTTTTGCCACAATCTTATCTACGCTACTAAAGGGGAGACTAAACATCTGCCAGTCTTTTAAAACGTTTCCGTTTAGCATCACATTTCCGGTAATTCCCTTTTTGTTATCCAGCAAATACGGGCCATAATTTATCCTGCCCAGGTTTTCCACCAGGATATCGAGAATAACTTTTCCTTTGGGGATTTCAATTGGCAGACTATCCTGTTTCAGTCGCCGATCCAAAATGCCGGCACGTTTCCCATTAATAAAAATAATACCGTAATCTCTCAGACCATTTATTTTCAGCAAACCGGATTTTGCATTTTTTAATGTAGTGCGATAAAGCACAAAACCATAATCCTGGCCAATATCTTCAAAAGTAAGCGGAACGGAATTGCTTCTTGGCGATGGTAAAATGTCAAACAAGCCGACAGACTGCGGTAAATTAATGCGAGGAATGGTAACAGCCACTCTCTGATCCGGAATATTGGGAATGTTTTTGTCTTTAGGCAAATGTTTTATGATTGCCTTGCGGAATTCAAGGTATTTAGCGGTAACATTCCCGGCCTCGTTCAAAGGGGCATCGTAGTCATAACTACTGATTTGCGGAGCAAAAGCACTATAATCATTATAATTTGCGCCATTCATAAAACTGCGGGTCGTACCGCCGTGAAACATATACATGTTAATGGAAATACCTGCTGCCAGTATCGAGTCGAGATGGGCAGCATAATCGGCAGCATCGACCTCATGATGTTTCTCGCCCCACCAATCGAACCAGGCAGGATACCATTCTGAAATAAAATAAGGGCCTTTACCATTATGATTTTCATTTACCACCTTTTTTATTTCGGCAATGTTATCGGAACCATTAATTGCCGGCAAAAAACCATCAATGTGCCCGTTTGGGGTTGACGACAAAGGATCACAAGTATAAAGCAGTCCATCAAAACCGGCTTCAATAAACATTTTACGATTGGTATCAAGATATTCCTTATCGTTTCCGTAAAGTCCGTATTCATTTTCTACCTGAACCATCAGAATGTTGCCACCATGATTTACCTGCAAAGGAGCCAATTGTCTGCCAATTTCCATGATGTAATTACGATAAGCAGAAAGATATTCGGGATTGGTGCTGCGAACCACCATTCCTTTTTCTTTCAGCAACCAATATGGATAGCCACCAAATTCCCATTCGGCGCAAACGTAAGGACTCGGACGCAAAATAACCCATAGCCCTTCTTCCTGAGCCGTTTTTACAAAAGCTGCCACATCGTTGTTTCCTGTAAAATCATATTTTCCTTTCTGAGATTCATGCAGGTTCCAGAAAACATAGGTTCCGATGGTATTTAAACCCATAGCTTTTGCCGCTTTCATCCTGGCACGCCAGCATTCGCGCGGAATGCGGGGATAATGCATCTCGCCGGAGATGATCACAAAAGGTTTGTTATCTAACAGAAAAGTGCTGTCGCCTAAAGCAAAAGTATGCTGAACATTCTGAGCGTTCAGATTCGGAATAAACAGTAAAATAAACAGAAGAACTGCAAACAAAGTGGATATTCGTCTCATTAATAATAAACAATTTAAATTTCACGATTCAATATTTGCCAAAGCAAGTAGGTTGAAGCTTTCAACCATACAGGCTGGAGCGGTTATTCAATAACTACCTTTTTTGTGTATAATTTTTCCCCATCATTCATTTTCACAAAATAAATTCCGGAAGAAATATTTTTTAGACGAATTACTCTTGAAGCCGGACTTGTAAAATTTTCCATAAAAACTTTTTTACCAAAGGCATTGTATACCTCAATATTTCCTGACTTTCCAAATACAGAACTTTCGATTTGAACAGAGAACTCTCCGTCAGCAGGATTAGGAAAGACCGAAAAAACATCACGATCCGGGTTTTCTGCGATTCCACTTGAAGAATTCCAGCAACCGGAGATAGCAGTAGCTGTGGCAGCATTACAAGCATAGGGTAATCCATATATATCTTCAATGGTACGTAAGATGCCGTAAAGATTATACGTTTCAGAATATTGACCAGCCTCTACCATTTGTCCCGTAAAGATTGTTACGATACGATTGCCGCTCTGATAATCATCTTCATCAAAAGTGAGGATAAATAAACTATTGTGTGTTTTAGCCCACTCAACATAATTGTTCAGGTTGTCGTAAATCCAGGTATCGCTTACGATGATGCGCGAAGGATCGGTTCCGTCGTGCATATTATGGATTTGATTAGGTACGACAAGACAAACAGTAGGCAATAATGTAAAATCGGTGGAAGTAAAAGCCGTAAGCGGCTGATTGGTTGTTTCCGGAATTTGATTTATTCCCGTTCCCATCCAGTTAGCTGCAGGATTATGTTTGCGTACATAATGGCCGTATGTTGCTCCATTATAACCCACGAATGGCAAATCTTCGGAATAAGTAACAAACGTCATCCCGGAATCAATCAGTTGTCTCCCAAGATTATCAGTAGTAAACGGATTCATCTCCGGAAAATCATCATTAGTTACGCCCTGATTGCAACCGGAAAATAAATCAAGATAATTCGGTTGACTGGGATGTTCAATGGCATAGAATTGCGTGAACAATGCAGAGTATGGATCACTGGCTAAAGCATTGATGTTTGGCGCTGCTACGGAACCAATAATCTGTGCATAGGCATGATTTTCGAGCACGACAATAACAATATGATCGGGAACAGGAAGAACAGACTGGGAAAATACTTTGCCGGTTTGTATATTCATCAATAATAAAACGAAAATAATGCGGCTGAATACGGTTAAGGAGTGTAGATTATTCTTCATATTTTGTAATATTTGTGAATAGTTGTATTTTTTGTCTGATAACAAATTTTTGAATTTTAGCCAAATATAATACTTTTTCAAAAACCTTTTACGACAAACGGGCAAATATTATTTTACAAAAAATAAATCCTGGATAATCAAGGCCCGCACATGCCAAGTTGCCTGTATTTTATTCTATTTCAATATCGTATTTATCCAACAATCCGATGACTTCCATTCTTGAAAACTTTGCCTTTTTAATCCGATTTGTTTCCGGGTTGATTGAATAATTAACCGACGAGCGAAAATCGGCTCTTTCTAAATTGGTATTATCAAATATTGCCCGGTACAAATCACATTTTTCGAATGCCGAACCTGTAAGATCGGTTTCGGCAAAATCAACTTCCTGAAGACTGCAATTTATAAATTTTGTTCCCTTTAATTTTAGTTTATAAAAAGAAGCTAAATTTAAAAGACAATCTTCAAAATAAACAGATAACAGGAAAGCATTACAATCCCCGAAATTTAAACCTAAAAGTTTGCATCCTTTAAACTTCACCGTTTTCAGAGCCGTGTGTTTTATCTTCGCCATGCTTAAATCGCAATTATCAAATTTACATTCCACAAAATTTATTCCCGATAAATCCGAATCCTGGAAAATACAATTGACAAACCTGCAATTTTCATAATCGCCTTTGGCAAATTCTTTCTTGGAAAAATTGATATTTTGAAAAGCTTTGTCTTCAGTAATCGTTTTGTTCATGGTTAACCTTATTTAAAAATACAAAGTAACATCTTTATTGCCGATTCTCTATTTTCATTCGATTTGCCCTGATATTTTGTAAGCAACCGGAAACTTGTTTTAGTTATCGAGCGCCGGTTTATTATTGTGCAAAATAGTTTCTTTCAGTTTTTCTGCTAATTTTTCAATAAAAACAGCATTGGTCCCGCAACAACCGCCTGCTATTTTAAAATTGTATCTTTTAATTAAATAAATCATTTCATCTATCATTTCATCAAAATCATCCTGCTGTAAAAGCCCACAGTTATTCAATTCTTCGGGACCAAGCGAAGAAGTATTTGCCTGAATTCCCACAAACCTTTTAAGTTGTTGCGCCTCCGAATTAAACTCTTTTTTCAAAGCAAGTTTCAGATTTATGGGATGAATACAATTGGCCATATAGCAAATGGGTTGTGGATTTACCGCTTTATCAATTAATTTAATGGCATCAGCAATAGTTGTTCCATCAAGCAAACATCCATCCTTTCGGATCATAAAACTAATAATATAAGGCATTCCTGACTCAGCCATTGCTTTTGCCATCCCCATAGCTTCGCTTATGGCCGGCATTATGCCTGCAAATAAAAAGTCAACCTTCGCTTTTTTAAATTCAGCTACCTGTATCCTGTGAAATTGATACGATTCTTCTATTCCGAGTGCATCTTCCGCCTGATAAGCATCCCCTTTGCATCCGAGTAAACCTCCAATGAAAATTTTAGAAATAAAATCAGGATATCCATCCCTTATCTTTTTAAGGTATATACACGAATCGGCAATTACATCTTTATCATTAAATTTTGAATGCTTTACCGTTTCAAAATTAACTTTACGTGTAGGAGTCATAAGCATGATTGGGATATCATACTGTTGGGCTATTTCGATATACTGTTGATAAATAGTTGCTAAAACATCCGGACATTCATAAATTTTACCGGCATGATTAATAAAATTATCCATCGCTATCCCATATTCATTCTTCAATCTTTCTACGATGGCTCCTTCGGTCAATATAAATTCAGAGCTGTTAAAACAATTTTCAAATTGCATATTCTATTTTGAGATTATCTTATTAAAATTATTCTTAATCGCCGTTACTTTATACCTTTTGCAATTGATAAAGAAGTAATAATTCCGTAAAACATTACAAACCTTACAAAATCCGGTGCACCGGCAAATTTAATCCCTTACAATAAATATCAAATCTTTTAAGTCTTCCGGTTTTGCCTCGGTTGGGGTTCTGAATGCCCGCGGTTTTTCTATCTGTCCGTTTTCTTCCATTATATCAAGGATGTCCCACATTATTTCGTGGTATAGTATGGTGATTGCATCACCTTTTTCCAAATCGGGATAGCCTGCCAGAATTTTCGAATAATCAATATCGTTTTTAAGATATCCCACAATTATTTTTGCAATATTTTCCGATTGGTTATAAATTACATCTGTACTGTCCGCTTTTATTATGGGAATCTGCAATATTCCATTGTTATCAAAAAGTCCATTGCTGCCAAATGTTTTACTAACTTCCGGAGTGGTTATTTTCCCGTTTTCTTTGTAATCATTAAGCATTTTTCTCAGCATTTTATAGCTCGATACCGAAACACCCGATTCATCGCTCCAGTTTACGCTAATCGTTAAATTACCCGAAGACAAACAATTTGTTCCACACGAAAATTTTCTTTTAGGTTCTATCATCCACATCACACCATCCCAAAAAGGCTTTTCCTTGGTAATTGTTGTTTCTTTTGTTATTCCGTTTTTTTCCAGCATATCCCATACGATACCATCCAAAACAAATGCAAAGAATAAAGAATAGCCGTTTTGCTGCAATCCCTTTGATTTTAATGTTTGAAACAAGATTTCATAATCCTTCTGAAACCGTGGGATCATATCTTTTGCTATTTCTTTGGTCTGCTTACGCAATTTAAAAGTTTCCTCCTTGGGCAAAATCGGAACCGTTGCATAATAAACTGAATCTTTCGCTTTAATCAATCCGGATGTTTCCAGCAAAGTGATCTGGCTTTGATTGTATTTAACTCCCAAACGATTCAATTCGTTAAGTGTCCGTCCGTTTTTTAATGCAAACAATATTTCGAGGTTATTATCCAAATCCAATATTTCTTTCGGATGTGCTAATCCGACATTGCAAAAGCATATATCATCATAATCTTTTATGCTTTCGTTGAACGAATTCTGGGAATACAACAATGCCGTTATTCCGGTTAAAAATATCATTAACAATAACTTTTTCATAGGGGTTGATCCTTTTTTATTATTACTATTTTTTTGTTACCAAAACACTAAAGCACCAAAATTCACTAAAATTTATTCATTTTCAGTTTTATCGTGTAATTTACATCCTTAAGGTTGCTTTGTCCTTGCTAAATTAAGGCGTTAAATGCAATATTGCTATTCGCAAAATTAGTTAAAACCTGAATTCAGGATAAAAATTTAAATGAATATTGTTGTGGATCTGTTTGTATAAAATCTTACCCCGAATTTAGATTAATGCAAACCTTATCCCGAACGCTGATTAGAAGAGCTATTTTGTTTGTTCGTTTATTTCAAAACCCTGCCTCCGGCTAATCCGGGCGTATAAAGGGATGTTATTTTATGAAAAATCCGGTGCGCGAAGCTCCCGCCAGCATTCATTTGCCTTTTCCCCTTTTTCAAAGCCTCCCCGCCCCTCTTCTATGCCCCGACGTTCCGTTTCGTGATCATTCCGCGGGGTTCCAAAGCCATTGTTCTTTAGTACAAAAAGCCTGGCGGCGACTGCAACAAGGTTCCCCGGCGCTGCGAAGGCTTCCCGGGGCATTGTTTTGCAAAAATACATTTCCCGGAATTGCATAGAAACGCCCCGGAATGGCTTCGTAATATCCCATCAAGGCTTTGTAATACCCCAGTAAGGCTTCGTAATATCCCGACAAAGCTTCGTAATACCCCGGTGGTGTATTGTAATATCCCGGCAAGGCTTTGCAATATCCCGGCAGGGCATCGTAATATCCCGGAATCATTTTGTATTAAGAAGACGTTGCATTGTAAAGCTCCGTGGCGTTTTTTTATCGCCCGGCTAAGGTATCGAGCACTTCCGACAGCTTGCCGGTAAGCGCTTTACGCGAATAGCGTTCAATGTCTTGGCTTTCGGAAACGAGGCTTCCCTTTTTATATTCGCGATAAAAGGCGAGGATATTCTGCTTTAGCTGTTGCTTATCCTCAAAGCCGGAAATCAGTCCCGAATGGGTTTCTTTCAGTATCTGGGCGGCATCGCCGTCGACGGGACCTATGCAGAGTATCGGGCGGGCGGCGGCTAAATACTCGAAAAACTTGCCGGTAAGTATGACCTTAGCATTGGGCGTATCGTTGATAAGCAGCAACAACACCTGCGATTTCTGTTGCATACGCGTAACCTCGGAATGAGGGAGGTAATCCACTTTGGATACCAACGGTCGTAAACCGGACTCATCCAGCGCATCCCATACCGAAAAGTCGGCTTTGCCTACCAGTTTTATCTCAAGATCGTGAACGAAGCCGGGCTCATCTTTCACCAGTTCCGACAAAACCTTCCAAAGCATCAGGGGGTTCCTGCTCTTAGCCATGGTACCAATGTGAGCGATACTGAATTTTTCGTCCTTACGGATTTCCTGTTTCAATTCCACATCATCGGTATCGTAGCCGTTGGTTATCACTTCGTAATTCCTGGGAAACAGTTTATTAAAATCTTCGGCCATGCTGCGGCTGATCACCGTAACGGCGGAAGCATTCTGAAGCACTTCGCGTTCCAGCCGGTGATGTTTGCGGTCGGAACGGCGGGTTAGCATCAGATCGTGATAGAAATCGATGTTCGTCCACGGGTCGCGAAAATCGGCAAGCCAGGGAACGGAAAACTGCCGGCTGAGCCGGAGAGCAATCAGATGAAGGCTGTGGGGCGGTCCCGTAGAAATGACGACATCCACCGGATGTTTCTTCAGGTAATCGCTCAGATATTTCACCGAAGGCTTGATCCAGAATTTGCGGGCGTCGGGGATGAAAAAGTTGCCGCGTATCCATACCGCCAGGTTTTCGGTAAACCGTTTCTTTTTGTTTTCCGAAAGGAAACCTGCATTGATCTTCACCTCCTTTTTCTGTCCGATAAATCGTTTGTATGCCGAATACGGTTCGCTGATGGGTGTTTTCAGTATGGTGATGTTTTCGGGAATGTCCTTGTATAACGATTCATCATGTTCGGGAAATTCGGGATTCAATGGCGTGTACACCACGGGTTCCCAACCGAACTGTCGCAGATATTTTACAAACTTAAGCCATCGCTGCACGCCGGCTCCCCCGCTCGGAGGCCAGTAGTAGGTAAGGATAAGCGCTTTTTTCATCCGTAAATAATTTTAAATTAAGGTCGGATGGAACTCATCCCGAAAATCGGGACTCGTTTCATGATGAAATTTAACTTTTTCAATTAAAAAATACCAACTAAAAAACATTTATTTGTTTTCCTTTTCTGAAAAACATTGTGCAAACGTTGAGTAACTTTGTGATACAATTACTTAAAATTAATAACCACAAAGAACACTAAGGGTTACACAAAGGGCTCAAAGGGTTTTGTTCAATGCCTTACCTTCGATGCATTAAATCATTGTTTTTTCCGGTTACCATTCCAGATTTCAAAGCCACCGCCGCCGAGCAAAAGCACGATAAGCAGCAATGAACTGGCAAAGGAAACCCGTTCGCCCGTCTTGAAAAACTTAGGTTCAAACCGGAATTCAACCTTATGTTCCCCGGCAGGCAACACCATCGAACGCAGCACATAATCGGCGCGGAAATGAGGCGTCAGCTTGCCATCCACATAAGCGTTCCAGCCCTTTTCGTAATAGATTTCCGAAAATACCGCCAGTTGATCGGAACCGGCTTTATAGGCATAATCCAGTTTATTGGGAGCATAGTTTGTCAGTTTTAGGAAAGCGGTAGTATCCTTTTGACCATTGTATTTTTCCACCAAGCCTTTAAACCGTACATCCACGATGGCTGTTTTGGCGGGTTCAAATTTCGATAGCGCCACCAGTTCGGAATCGGCATTGGGAACCAAACGGTAAGTATCCACAAACCAGGCATTCCCCAAAGCAGCCATGTTTAGCTGTGGTACAGGCGATCCATCCTGTCCGCGTCCGATAAAATACTTAGTGTTAAGCATGTTGAGCACATTCTGATTGTTCTTGCTGATCTGATGTTCTATCAGTTCCTGATAACGGCGAAGCTTGGCTCCATGATAACCTCCGATGGATTTATGGAAATAGCTTGTGCTGGCATCGTTAAACGGATCCACCATCAGGTTTAGCACCCGGTAGTTGGGGTCGGTGTCTTTCATTATCATCAAATCGGCCTGCGAAGGCTGAAAAGGATTTTCTATTTCCGACTTACGTGCAAAATCGTCGTTGTTGAGATAGCGTTTATTCACCGCCCAGCCATCAACAAGGAAGCCAAGAACAAGAATAACAACAACCCATTCCTTTTTCAGTTTGTTTTTCAAAAATGCCCAGATGGCGCCTGTTGCAATAGCAATAAATAGCAGTGAACGGAAGGCGTCAAACCTTAGCATACTTGCCCTGTCCTGACGGATAGCCGCCACCAGCCAGTCGGGTAATCCCTTGAAATAATTAGCGTCGTTCGGATTGGCAAAGCTGAATAAGCTGCTTCCGAAAAGCGCAATAATAAGGCAAATGCCGCCGACCACGTAGAAAGTGTACAAAAGCTTTTTCAACACCACCTGCTTATTGATTCCTTCCTGGAATACCTTTTTTAAAGCGAATATCGCAAGGAGAGGGATGGTTAGCTCGGCAATGACAAGTGTCATCGAAACTGCCCGGAACTTACTGTAACCCGGGATATAGTCGAAGAAGAAATTGGTAAATGGCATGAAGTTCCTACCCCACGAAAGCATAATAGAAATGACAGTTATGCCTAAAATCCACCACCGGTACCTGTTTTCTACAATCAGTAATCCGAAAATAAACAGGAAAAATATAATGGCTCCCACATAAACCGGACCTGAAGTATTGGGTTGAGTGCCCCAGTACATGGGCAGTTTCTGATTGACGAAGCCCTGAGCCTGTTCTTCGGGAATATTGTTAGCCTGGAGCGCTTTATACGTAGCCGATTTGGTTCCCAAAGCCACGCCGGAAGCGCCTCCGTTAAAGTCGGGAATCAGCAGCGTCATCGTTTCCGGTATACCGTAGCTCCAGCCCGTAGCATAATCCCTGTCGAGCCCCGACGAACGGTCTTTTTTATTGGAAGTCAGTTCCGACTTGCCACGGGTGGTGTAAGGCGTATAATCATACGTAGCCCACAGCGTGGTGATGTTAGTCAGTATGGCAAGGAATACGGCAACCAGCAATATTCCGAAAGCTTTAAAAAAGGAACCGGATTCTTTTTCACGGATTTTAAAAATAAATTCATTGATGCCATAGGCAACAACAATAAGCAACAGGTAATAAGTGATCTGAAGATGGTTGGCGCTAATTTCGAGCGACAGGAAAATGGCCGTAAGCACTCCTCCTATCAGGTATTTCTTTCGGAAGGTAAGAATAATACCCGCGAGAACCGGCGCCATATAGGCAATGGCATGCGCCTTGCTGTTGTGTCCCGCCGAAAGGATGATGAAGAAATAGCTTGAAAAAGCGTAGGCAATGGCTCCGGCAAGGCTAAGCCAGGGATCGACACCCAGGACCAGCAGAAGAATGAAAAAACCAAGAAAATAAAGAAAAACGAAACCGGCAGGATTGGGTAAGCCCAACTGCAACAACTGGTCAATGTGTTTAATCAGGTTTGCCTTGTATTGAACCGAAATCTGATAAGCAGGCATCCCGCCGAACATGGAATTTGTCCACAAAGGCTCCTCCCCTGTCTTGGCACGATAGTCAACTATTTCTTTCGACATTCCCCTAAAGTGGCTGATATCACCCTGCATCAAACGTTTGCCTTCGATCAACGGATTGAAATACGACATCGTCAGAACGAAAAACACGGCTATCGCAGCTACAAAAGGAAGTAATTTTTTAAATGAAAGATTTTTCATTGTTCAGGTTTTGAATTTTATTTGAATTTATTTTTCGATTTCTTCGTAATCCACATACTCGCCTTCGTCGTCTTTTATTATTTTATTTTCTTTTTCGGGAGCATATTCGATCTTCACCTCTCCTTCTTTGGCCGGAGGCTGTTCCTGAAAATCCATGTTTTGCTGGAATTTCCGCTGGAGCCTGGTGGCAAAGCTTTTTAAAATTATGGGGAATAAAAATCTGAAAAGTAGCCGGATAGCAATAATTATCAGAATGAAAATGAATATAAAATTTAAAAAACTGTCCATTAAAAAAATGAATTAAGGTTTAGGATACAGGACAATATTATTGAAATGCGAAGTTACATTATTTTAGATTTGGCAAAGCAGCAAAATTAAATTTTATCCTTTGGCACAAACAGAAAAAGGAGGCGTTGCCTCCTTTTAAACCGAATATTTTATAACTATAATTAAACAAAACAATTGACATTACGGAAAAAACCGGAATAATCAATTACATTTCGTCGGATACAGTCAGTTTTTTTCTGCCTTTTGCCCTGCGGGCAGCTAATACCCTGCGACCATTAGCAGAGGCCATTCTTTCACGGAATCCGTGTTTATTTCTTCTTTTGCGCTGTGATGGTTGAAATGTCCTTTTCATAACTTGCTATTTTGGAACTGCAAAAATAGTCTTTTTTTGATTCAAACAAACGATATGGAGTAATTATTTCTCTTTTCCGGGAATTTTTTTCCGCCACAGACTAAGCCACAGCCGGTTTGTCTTTGATATCCGATTGAAAAAATGCCTGAATTTCTAAATAACATTGATTTCAAAATCCAGTTTTATATCAAATTTTTGCTGAACCGATTCCCTGATTTTTTCAGCAAATTCAAGTACTTCCGTTCCTTTGGCTTCGCCATAATTTACGATAATCAATGCCTGTTTGTCATAAACGCCAACGTTACCCAGACGTTTACCCTTCCATTGACATTGCTCGATCATCCAACCTGCGGCTAATTTATAGCCAATACCCGGCACCTCGTATGCAATAATATTTGGGAAAAGGCTCTTTAATTTTCCATACTTTTCGGAAGAAACGATGGGATTTTTAAAAAAGCTTCCACCATTGCCTAAATCCTTTGGATCGGGCAGTTTTTGGGTGCGGAGGTTGCAAACCGCTTCGCCAACGCTTTCGAGTGTAACTTTTCTCAAACACATTGCCCGCAATTCCTTGGCTATAGAACCATAGCTAACGGAAAAGCATCCTTTTTTGGAAAGTTTAAACGTAACCGAAGTTATGATGAATTTATTTTTCAACTCGTTTTTGAAAATACTGTTCCGATAGCCGAACTTACATTCCGCATTGGAGAAAATGGTCTTTTTACCGGTTTCTATTTCCAGAGCTTCCACTTCCTGTATGGCATCTTTTACTTCTACACCATAAGCGCCAATATTCTGAACAGGACTACCGCCTACGTTTCCGGGGATCATCGAAAGGTTTTCAATTCCAGTATATTTTTTTGAAATGCAAAATTTAACAAAATCGTTCCAATTTTCGCCAGCCTGAACTTTTATCGTAACTTCATCCGCGTCTTCCGCCAGGATTTCAATTCCCTTGGTATTGATTTTAACAACCAAGCCTTCAAAATCGTTGGAAAAAAGAATGTTGCTACCTTCACCAATGATCAAAAGCCGGTTTTCTTTTAGCAATGGAGAGGAGAACAATTTCTGGTAGTCATCCTCACCATTAATTTCGGCGAAATAGCGTGATGCAATGTCAATACCAAAAGTATTGAAAGGTTTTAAAGAAACGTTCTGTTTGAATTCCATGGATTTGTTATTTAATATTCCGATATTAAAATAAAAATGTTTGCTAAATGTTTAATTTTATAACTTCGCAATGCAAAAATAGAAAAGAAATTGAAAATAGCTATTGTCTCGGTAACAAATGATTTGGTAACCGATCGCCGGGTGGATAAAACCTGCTCAACCCTTGTTGAACTGGGATTTGAGGTTTTGCTGGTTGGACGACAAAAAAAAGACAGCATTCTGCGTCCCGACCAGCGAAGTTACCGGATGGAACGCATGAGACTTCTTTTTGAAAAAGGTCCCTGCTTTTATGCTGAATTTAATCTCCGTTTGTTTTTCTTTCTTTTGTTCCGGAAAGCCGATCTTTTAGTTTCCAATGATCTGGATACGCTTTTGCCTAATTATCTTGTTCATATACTAAGAAGAATTCCAATAGTTTACGATAGCCACGAATACTATACCCAGACTCCGGAACTGGTGAACCGAAAATTTGTACAAAAAATTTGGAGAAGTATAGAAAAAGCAATTTTCCCAAGGCTAAAAGACGTAATAACTGTAAATGAATCTATTGCACAATTATACCGGACTGATTACGGGAACGAAATAAAAGTGGTCAGAAATATTTCGCCAAAAAGGGAACTGACAAAAAAATTAAGCAAAAAAGAATTGGGACTGCCCGAAGACAAACCCATCATTCTGCTTCAGGGCGCCGGAATTAATATTCAGCGCGGCGCCGAAGAAGCCGTGGAAGCCATGAAGTTTGTTGACGACGCCATACTGGTAATCATTGGCGGAGGCGATGTGATTGAATTTCTTAAAAAAGAAGTTGACGATCTGGAACTGAACGAAAAAGTTATGTTCATCCCCAAACAGCCTTTTAATAAACTGTTAAATTTTACGATCTATGCCGATATCGGGCTGACGTTGGATAAAGATACCAACATCAATTATCACTTCAGCCTGCCCAATAAAATATTCGATTACATCCAGGCAGGAGTCCCCGTTTTAGCTTCACCCCTGGTGGAAATTCAAAAAATTATTGAGCAATACAATATTGGCTGCACCATCGAAAATCATAATCCCAAGCATATTGCTGAAAAAATGAAATTTATGTTGCATAATAAAGAGCTTGCAGCTATCTGGAGACAAAACCTGAAAAAAGCAGCTTCAGAATTAAACTGGGAAAATGAGAAAAAAATATTAATAGAAGTATTTCAAAAACATGCCTGAGAATCATTTGCATATCGTTTCTTTTTCAATTCCCTTTCCGGCAAACTATGGAGGAGTAATTGATGTATTTTATAAAATCAAGGCATTATATCATTTAGGCATCCGCATTCATCTTCATTGTTTTGAATACGAAAATGAGCCATCGCCTATTCTTGCAACCCTTTGTGAAAGCGTAAATTATTATCCCCGGAAAACCGGTTTTTTAAAAGCAATGAAAATCAGACCTTACATTGTCGCCAGCCGATGTTCGGAAGAATTGATACACAATTTATTAAAAGATAATTATCCCATTCTTTTTGAAGGACTTCATTCCTGCTACTGGATTGATGATCCCCGGTTGAAAAACCGCATGAAAATCTATCGCGAAAGCAATATCGAACATCAATATTATTACCAGCTTTTCAAGGCAGAAAAAAAACTGCCGGCAAAATGCTTTTTCCTTGCAGAGAGCCTGAAATTGCGATTGTATCAAAGAATCTTAAAAAATGCATCGCTAATGCTGGTGGTTTCCCAATTGGATGCCATTTATTTACATCATCATTTCCCCAAAAATAGAATCGTTTACCTGCCGAGTTTTCATCCGAATTCCGATTTCAGGTGCCAGGAAGGCAAAGGAAAATTTGCATTATATCATGGCAAACTTTCGGTACCTGAAAACTACAGAGTAGCTGAATTTCTGATAAAAAAAGTTTTTAATGATTTGGATGTTCCCCTGTTGATTGCCGGATTAAATGCGCCATCATTTCTGACAAAACTCTCGGAAGGAGCAAAAAATATAGAACTCGTTAACAGCCCATCTCACAGTAAAATGCAATATTTTATCGAAAATGCACAGGTAAATATTATGATAACCTTTCAGGCTTCGGGGCTTAAGCTAAAGCTTCTGAATGCGCTGTATAACGGAAGGTTTGTCCTGGCCAACGATGCCATGACAGCGGGCACTTCTTTAAAAGACTTATGCAGCATTGCCAACACGGCTGAAGAAATGAAAAAATCGATAAATCAATTGTTTTCAAAGGAATTTGATCCTTACATGATTGACGAACGCCGGAGAAAAATCGAAATCAGCTATGCCAATACAACAAATGCGGCAAAACTTAAAGAATTGATTTTTCCAGCCTGACAGTTTCGGATTGACCAAAAATTGATTAATTTTCAAATACTTTTCCGTATTCACATTTAAGCGTGCGCGAAGGAAAATTTTCAAAAAGAGTATAATTATGGGTTGCCATAAAAATCGCTCTGCCACTCTGGCTGATAGTAAACAGCAACTGCATGATACCTTCCGATGTTTCCGGGTCTAAATTACCGGTAGGTTCATCGGCAAGTATGATTTCCGGGTCGTTTACCAGGGCGCGGGCAATGCAAAGCCGCTGCTGTTCGCCACCCGAAAGTTGGTGAGGCATTTTAAAACCTTTGGTTTCCAATCCGACTTTCTCCAACACATTATTTATCCGGTCTTTCATCAGGTCAACATCTTTCCATCCGGTAGCCCTCATCACAAATTCGAGATTTTCGTTTACGCTACGATCGGTCAGCAATTGAAAATCCTGGAAAACGATTCCTAATTTTCGCCGGAGAAAGGGGATTTCTTTGATTTTTATATTTTTAAGGTCATATTCAGCAACATGAGCATCCCCCTGTATTATTGGCAACTCCGCATACAATGTTTTTAAAAGGCTGCTTTTGCCGGTTCCTGTCTTTCCGATAAGATAAACGAATTCACCCTTTTCGATGGAAAAGCTAACTTCGGATAATATCAGGATATTTTTCTGATACACCGAAACATTTTCGAGCCGGATTATGGCTTTATTTTCGATGGCAGGAGGCTGAATTCCTTTGTCATCATTCACAGGTAATTCATTGGCATCAATATTATCTTCAGTATTTTCCCCGGTATTTGCCTCATCTTCCGGCAACGTATCATTTTCTTCCATGGTTAGAATATTAGTTTATGAATTTTCCCGTAAGGAAGGGAATCAACAAGATCAAGTATTTCATTCTGACGATCCTGAAGACCGCACTTTGACAAAGCTCTGTTTGAATTTCCCGAACGAAAATAGGCAACAAGTAAAAAATTATGGTCACGAATTTGAATATAATCCGGAATACTTAAACTTCCGCTGATTTTTAAAATATACATTTATAAGAAAAAAATTAACATCGGCAAAGATAAAATTGAAAACCCAAACTTCAACATTTTAATTAAACACCGGCAAATAAATTTCGCCATAGCGAAAACTACGGAGTAGAAACGGATACAGGTAAAATTTTACCATTAAAATAGTTATGACCGTTAATGGCAAAATACCGGATAAAATCAGCCATTTCTTTGGCTGAAAGTTGCGCTTTATATTCCGGGAATGCTTCCGAAAACATCTTCGTCCGGACCGACCCTGGAGCCAGACAGTTAACTTTTATATTCCTGTTTTTCAACTCTTCGGCAAGGCATTCGCTGAATATGGCAACGGCACCTTTGGCTGCGCTGTACAAAGCCAATCCCGGAAATTTTGAACTCCCCTGATAACCACCCATGCTTGAGATATTTACAATGTGCGAATTTTCAGACATGTACGGAATCAGCACCTGGATTAACCGGAAAACACTTTTGACATTAACATTAAAAATAGAATCAAAATCCGAAACCGAAAACGATTCCAACGGTTTATTTATCAACTTTCCCGCATTATTAATCAGGATATCAACCTGTTGGAAGTGTTTCAAAATAGAAGGTAAAAGTTGTGTGTTATAATCATCGTTTTCCAAATCAAACGGAAGCGGATAAATGGTTGTTTCGGGATTCGTCTTTTTACAATCATCCACAAGACGCTCCAGGCCAAGGGTGTCCCTCGAAATGGCAATAATATGATTTTGCGCAAATTGGCTAAATGATTTAACCGTTTCGTAACCAATTCCTCTGCTGGCTCCGGTAACAATGATGTTCCGTATTGCGGCGTTTCGGCTGGCGGGTTCAAATGTATTGCTCATGACTTATGGATTTGATTTTATTACAAATAATCGGTTGCAGAAAGTCCGGCATCGGCAAAGGGAGCTACCGCCCGCTGATAGATACCATGAATATAGGCGATGGTCATTCCATAATTGGAAACCGGAATCCCCGCATCAACGGCAGGTTTAAGCCGGTTGATGAGCTGTTTTCGCGTAAGCATACAGCCGCCACACTGAATTACCATGGCATATTCTTCTATTTTTCGAGGAAGAGAGGCCAATCCGGCAACGGTATCGAATTCCAGTTTTTTACCCGTAAAATTATTGATCCATCGCGGAATTTTCACCCTACCAATATCGTCGCACGATACATGATGCGTGCACGACTCGAGGATCAGAATGCGATCGCCGTCGCGAAGTTTTGATAAATGAGGCGTTCCTTTCAGATAGTTAGCAAAATCTCCTTTTTGCCTGGCAAGGATGATGCTGAAACTGGTCAGCGGAATAGTTGGGGGAACCAACGCATCGGCTTTGAGGAAAACCTGGCTGTCGGTAATCACCAGAGCTGGTTTGGGATTCATTTTCCGAAGATAAACGTCTGCTTCACGCTCTTTTACAACCACTGCCACGCAATCATTATCAAGCACATCCCTGATTACCTGAACCTGAGGCAAAATCAGCCTGCCTTCGGGAGCTTCTATATCAATGGGGGTAATAAGCATTACCACATCGCCATAATGCAGAATATCACCAATGAGCGATTTGGAACGGTAAGCCGTTTCGGGCATTAGCCGGCGAATTTCAGAAATGATGATTTCGAGATTTTCAGGATTTTTAACCGAAAAATCAATGACACCGGTTTGCAGTTCATTTTTTATTGCCGAAAGGGTAACCGGATTACACTTTTCAATATCCGATTTGCTGTGAATTATTAAAAAGGGAATAGCATAATCATTAAAATCGCTGATTAGCTTGTGTTCGTGTTCGCCAAAGATGTTGCCGGTAATAATAAGTATTGCCAGATCAATGGTCTTCAGGGCATCGAGAGTTTTGGCAATGCGTTTGTTTCCCAGTTCGCCGGCATCATCAATTCCGGCTGTATCAATGAGTATTACAGGTCCCAGCCCGTTTATTTCCATAGATTTTTTCACCGGATCGGTTGTAGTTCCGGCGATTTCGGAAACGATGGCAATATCCTGTCCCGAAAGGGCATTGATAAATGAGCTTTTACCATTGTTTCGTCTTCCAAAAATACCAATATGTGGTTTTGCGTCTTTTCCTTTCAATTTTTTATTCTATTAAATCATTCAACGAATATCCTAATTTAAGCAGGTTTTCGGGCTTAAGGATATTTTTAAGTTTATCATTATCTATCAAATTCAGCTTTTGATTGGCTTCAAACACCGTGATACCGGAAATTTTCATTTCGTTGGCAAGCAATGCCGCCTTGTGATAACCGATATACGGACTTAGCGCAGTTGTAACAGCCGGGCTGCGGAAAAGTTTGTCGGAACTCATGTCGGAGTGGACGATAAGTCCATCGAAAAGGTTATTTTGCAACGTATTGTCGCATGCGATAAGAAGTTTGAGACTTTGCAGCAAGGCATGACCGATAACCGGGAGATAGGCATTGAGTTCGAGGCAACCGCTGGCACAGAGCGAACTGATAAGCTGGTCGTTGGCATAAATGACATGAGCCGAGCTGATGACAAATTCCGGGATAACCGGATTGACTTTACCAGGCATGATGGAACTGCCGAGCTGTCGTTGAGGTATACTCAGTTGATTTTGATGTACCAGGTCGGAAGCCAACAAGCGAATATCGGAAACCATTTTTTCGAGGTTCACGGCATGAGCCTTGAGGATGGCATGCACTTCAACCAGCGCATCAAGATTGCTGGTAGCATCGGAAAGGTTTTCGCTGCGGGTAACCGGCAGTCCGGTAACACGGGCAAGCGTCTGCACCACTTCCATGATAAAGAAACGCGGTACGGCTATGCCCGTCCCGACAGCGCTTCCGCTAAGATTTACCACCTTTATACGTTCAAAACATTTGCTAACCCGCCACCAATCGCGCGACAAGGCTTCGCTATATGTGCTGAAAAGCTTGCCAAAACTGGTAGGAACGGCTTCCTGCATTTGGGTATAGGCAATGCGCAAATCGTTCCGGTGCCTGGTTTCAAGCACTTCCACTTTTTGCCGTAAGGTATTAATGCCGGTTTCCAACTCGTTTAAAAGAAGCATAGTAGCCACTTTCAGCGAGGTAGGGATAACATCGTTGGTGCTTTGAAAAATATTGGCATATTCAATGGGATCAACCACAGAATAATCACCGGGTTTCTTCCCGAGCTTCAGCAAGGTAACATTTGCAATGATTTCGTTTACATTCATATTGATGCTGGTCCCGGCGCCACCCTGAACTGCCGGAACGATAAACTGCCCAAAGTATTTACCCGAAGCCATTTCCTCTGCAGACCGGATAAGACAAGTCAAAATATCATCTCCGATAATGGGTATTGGTAAATCTTTTTTACCAAAGCGACTGATAACAGCCGATTGATAGCTCTTGCAGGTAAGATAACAGGCTAATTTTACCTGGGCTACGGCTTTGTACCATTCGATGAAAAATGGAGTTGAGTCTGGAAAATTTTCTTTAGCCCGTAAAGCATTGATGCCGTAGAGCGCATCATCTTCAATATCTATTTTGCCTAAAAAGTCAGATTCTGTTCGCATTTACAAAATAAATTTCCAGTAAAAATACAGAAAAAACCATTCGGCTTACTCATTGTTGGAATAGTTTGCTTTTTGAAAAGAAAAAACCTGCCGGATTTTGGAATCACGGCAGGTTGGAAATTAGCATATCTCCTTTCTTATAATGCTAAAAATCATTCATTTCGTTATCGCCGTTTTGCAAATCTTTTTTATCACGGTTTTGCTTGTAGTTATTTATTTTCCAGGTAAGTCCTATGAAAGCGATACGAGAATCCATGTGACGGGAGCTGGTTGAGTAAAAGCCATCGCCCCAGGTTTCCCCGTTATACCGGCGGCTTTTGAAAATATCGCTCAGCCGGAAGTTAAGCGTAAGTTTATTCTTGAAAAAATCCTTACGCATAGCAAAATCTAAAGTGAACATGGATTTTCGTTTCCCCTGTGCCATATATTGCGGAGCGCTATAATTTCCCATAAGTTGTAATGTAAAATCCTTAATGGGTGTAAACATTGAATTTCCTTTAGCTGTCCAGCTATAATTATAGCTTTTGTCAATGTTGTACTTGTCGCTTCCACCATAGGATGTGCTGAAATAGGAAAAGTTGGCATTCAATTTCCACCATTTTGCAATATCGGCAGCAGCTATCAGTTCGGTTCCATACGATTGCCAAGTTTGAAGATTGAGATAAGTACTCATCTTCACCCGTTCGTTTATCATTGAATCTATCTGGGTAATCATATCGGCAGTGTGTTTGTAAAATACATTGACGGTGAACGATGATTTTTTCCAGAATTTTGAATACCCTAATTCTAATGAGTTGATATATTGTGGTTTTAAATTAGGATTACCTTTGCTGAGATTGAGCGAATCTTCATAATCAATAAAGGGGTTCATTTGGCGGAATCCAGGGCGGTCGACGCGACGGCTGTAACTTAAAGCCATTTCCTGTTCTTTACCCAAATCCTGAACAAAATGAAGAGACGGATACAGGCTGAAATAATCTTTATTAAATTTATCACTGGTAAGTGTTACTTTGGAATCGGTATAAACCTGTTCTGCCCGCAAACCAAGCTGATATTTAAATGTCTTGATCTGTCCTGAAAAAATGCCATAAACTGCGTGTATTTGCTCATCGTAGGTGTAATGATTAAGTGTAGCGTTGACCCATTCAGAAGAAGTATATAACCAATTATTTACTTCGTTGTCCGAAACCTGGCTGCGTACAGAACTCTTAAAACCGGTTTCAAGTCGTCCCCATTCTGCCAATGGCTGAACATAATTGGCTTGAACAATATAGGACGTTCCTTTATTTTTGGAATACGACTGTTGAAAAGCAGGTTGTCCGCTGGGCTCAAAAACTGAATCAAGGGATTGTTGGGTAATGTCGTCGTTATTATTACGTATATTATCGGAGTAAATAAAATCGGCCGTTAGTTCCCGTCCCTTTTGTTCATACGTTCGCTTATAGCTCACATTATAATCGGACGAATACATATGCCTATGACCTTCCGTTGACTGATCAAAAGCCCGGGTAAGCGAGTAATTATCATCCAGATATTTGTTTAGCGACACATCATTTCCATAACCAAGCATATCACGACGTTGCCACGAAACCGTAACATTGTTCCAGGAATCAAAACTGTAGTCCAATCCAAGGTTATAATTTTGCATCTGCATACGGTTGTGATCCTTCTCTTTCTGATTAAGATAGTTTGTCAGATTGTTGTAGGTAGATTTACGGTTAGAGGTACTCCAGCTATCAAAATTATTGTACCGGGTATCGATATTTGCAAACAAATTAAGTCTGTTTTTACGATAATTTAAATTAAGAGTAGCATTGTATTTATCCTTGGTGCCTGCATTTACCGTAATCAAGCCATTAATACCAAGATTAACTTTCTTTTTTAACACAATGTTAATGATACCTGAAGTGCCTTCAGGATCGTATTTTACCGAAGGATTGGTTACCAGTTCAACACTTTCAATAGAACTTGCCGGAATTTGATTCAGAATATCGGAACTGCTAAGCCCCGAAAGGCTCGAGGGTTTGCCATCTATGAGTATGGTTACATTAGTATTTCCTCTCAAAGCCACATTTCCATCGGCATCAACCGAGACAGCAGGAATATTTTGCATGACATCCACCGCCGAACCGCCCATAGCAACAAGGTTTTTATCAACATTTATAACTTTCTTATCAAGATTATTTACCATTAATTCCTTTTGAGCGGTAACTTCTACTGTTTTAAGGTTTTTAGCGCTAACTGCCAATTGGATGGTTCCTAAATCAACTGTTGTCTTTTTTTGATTTATTAAAACATCCCTGATTCTCTTAGTATTATATCCAATAAACTGTATTTTAACCATATACTTTCCAAAAGGAAGCTGGTCGATCGTAAATTTTCCATTGGGATTGGAAATACCTCCATTTATCATGGTGGAATCTTTTGCGCGAAGAATCACTACATTGCCATATTCTATAGGCTGAGAGGTTGTGGCATCAATCAGTGTCCCGGTAATTTTGCCCGGTCCACCTTGTGATGGTAAAGGAGCCTTTTTAGGGGATGTTTGTGCGGAAAGAAAAAAGGAAAACGGAAAAATCAGCAACAACAAGAAAGTCAGCTTTCTGACGAAAGAAGAAAAAAGCATAAAAATTATATTGAATGATATTTTTAAAATTTTGCAATGGTACTACTTTTGACACCACAACATTGCAAAACTTTCGGAAATTTAAGAATTTTTATAATCTGATGCGTGCATCCACTGCTATTATCTTATCGCCATTTCCAAGCAAAGGATTAAGGTCAAGTTCCTTAATTTCCGGTGCTGCTTCTAAGAGTGCCGATAGTTTAGTGATGATTTCTGCAAATCTATATTCATTTACGCCTTCCTGTCCGCGTATTCCCTGAATAATTTTATAACTTTTCAGCCGGCGGATCATCGACAATGCTTCATTTTCGGAGACGGGCACTAATCCGGAGCTAACATCTTTTAGCACTTCGATAAAAATTCCACCCAGTCCGCAAAGAATCAGATGCCCGAATTTAGGCTCCTGTTTTGCACCAACGAAAAGTTCAATTCCCGAAAGCATCGGCTGAATCAAAATAGCTGTAGTATCTTTGATGGTTATCATCCTATAAAACTCACGTCCAACCGATTCGGCATCTTTAACGTTCAGAGCCACACCTCCGACATCCGATTTGTGAACCGGCCCTACGACTTTCATAACCACCGGGAAACCTAACTTCTGAGCTGCATCCACAGCTTCGTCCTTCGTCCTGACGACAGCTTCACCGGCATGTGGAATTTCGGCAGCATCAAGCAATTCCTGAATTTCGGCAGGTGAAAGATACCCCGGTTGGGCATTATCAATAATGTGACGGATTTTTTCTTCATTCACAGCAAAAGATGGCACTTCCATGGCAGGTTGTGGCGTGTTGTATACCTTGCAAAGCGCATTTCCAAAAACTACTTCATCCGGAAAACTAATGCGTCCTTCCGACAGAAAATATTCAATTTCTTTCTTTACATTAATAACGGAAGGCAAGATGGGGAAGATGGGCTTCCGGCAGGTTTTCATTTTTTCGTTCAACAATTTATACACATCGTAAACGGGAAATAATCCGGAACTGCCAAAAATAACAGCCATTCCATCAATATTATCACATTTATTTTCAACGAAATCAATTATTTCGCCCAATTGCTCTGCCGTTCCGGTAGCTAAAAAATCAATCGGATTCGATACGGTGGAACCCGCATATAATTTGGCAAGCAATTCAGGGCTTTCGAGATGAGGAATTTTCATGCCGCCATCCGACAAAACATCGGTGAGCATTACCGCTGGACCTCCCGCATGGGTGATAATGGCTATGTTATTGCCTTTCAACTCTGGATGCATAAAAATGGAAGCCACCGTTGTCAGTTCTTCCCTGCCGTTGCAACGAACAATGCCTGCTTTGCGGAACAAGGCTTCCACCGCTTCATCGGAACTTGCCAGCGCACCGGTATGCGATGTGGCAGCCATACTACCGGCCGTGGAACTTCCTGATTTAATAGCTGCTATATGGCAACCCTTGCGAATCAGCGATGCAGCATGCTTGAGCAACCGTGTCGGATGGCTGATTCCTTCGATATACAATAATTTTACCCGGGAACTCTTTTCCGGATCAAAACTTTCGTCCAGGTATTCCAAAACATCTTCCACGCCCATTTGTGCGCTATTGCCTACCGAGTAAATTTTGGAAAAGGTTAATCCTTTGGGTATGCCCGATTCGATAATAAAAACTGCCGTTGAGCCTGAACCCGAGATAAAATCAACTCCTTTGGGATCCAATTTGGGTATAGGCGTCGTAAAAACAGAAGTGTGAAATTGATTCAAAACGCCAATGCAGTTTGGACCGATCAGACAGCCATTGACCTTGTTTACAGAATCTACAATTTTTTGTTCAAGCAATTTCCCTTCTTCCCCTTCCTCGCTGAAACCGGCAGAAAAGATGATAAATGCACGTGTATTTTTCTGTTGTGCCAGAATCTCCACCGTCGAAGGGCAATATTTAGCGGCAATAGCAATAATTGCAAGGTCAACAAATGGAAGTTGGGATACATCGTGATAACATTTTACACCTTGCACTTCAACTTCTTTCGGGTTTACAATATAAAGCCTGCCCTGATAATTATGTTCAATCAGATTTTTAATAACCTTGCCTCCCGGTTTGGTAATATCGTTGGATCCCCCAATAACCACAATGCTTTCGGGGCGTATTAATTGTTTATTAATCATTGAAAACTAATTTTTTAATTAAATTTTATAATTTAAAAATTTCAGGTGCGAAGGTAGATTATAAAATAAAAATATCAAAATAATCACAGCTGTATATAATTGATTCCCCGAATCAATTTATTTTAACCGCTTGAATTTTTTATATTTTCCCGAATCTATCAACTGGTTCAGTTTTTCAATGTCCCATTGGCTTCGGTTGCCGCAATTGTACATTTCGGTTAGCGGATCGTCATCTTTAATCATTTTAAATAATTCATCTGCCGAAAATACTTTTTGAAGCTTACTGAAAAGATCGTAGGCCATCGTCAGAAAAGCGACATTTTCGTTGATTCCCCGGTTATCAAGCAAGAATCCCTGATGCAGCCGTTCGGGATAAGCTAATTTCCCTTTATAAAAAACATCTCGCGTACCAGGAAATGAAACTATGCTTTTTTTATCCGGGCTTAATGTTACCGGAACCAGATCGTAATAATCGTTCCTCGTTTTATAAATAATGGTTGATGGACCCGTAACTTGCTCCTGATTTTTTGATAATTGCATTTTATTTTTATTTTTACCGTTTTTGAAATGCTTGGTACAGGATTCCAATGAAGCATTTATTGTCAAAACGATAATCAACATACAAAATCCTGTCAACGTATTTATTTTTTTCATTTTACTACTATTTTAAAACTACCCAAAGGTATAATTTTTTCGTTACCCATAAGAATGCTTTTCCAATTTCCATAGCAAAGCGATTTCGTTTTAGCCAATGTAAGCTAAAAATATGTACTTTTGCAGCCAATTTAGCAGAAAAGTAAGATGTTAGAAAAATTAGAAGCCATTTATAAGCGGTATCTTGAAATTGAAATTCAGATAAATGATCCCGGCATCATGTCGGATATGAAGAATTATATCAAGCTCAGCAAGGATTTCAAGGAATTGCAACCGGTAGTGGAAGCGTATAAAAAATACAACAATATTCTTGAAAATATAAAGTCGACTAAGGACATCATTTATAACGAAAAAGATGAAGAGTTTCGTTCGATGGCCAAAGAGGAACTTAATGAATTGGTAAAGCAACAAAACGATCTGGAAGAAGAAATCCGGATTATGCTTATCCCCGCCGATCCTCAGGACAATAAAAATGCCGTGGTGGAAATAAGAGCGGGCACGGGTGGCGACGAAGCAAGTATTTTTGCCGGCGACTTATATCGTATGTATCTTAAATATTGTGAAACCAAAGGGTGGAAAACAGAAATCGTTGACTATACCGAAGGTACGATGGGTGGCTACAAGGAAATGATTTTCAACGTTTCGGGCGAGAATGTTTATGGACAGATGAAATATGAATCGGGCGTTCATCGCGTTCAGCGTGTTCCGGCTACCGAAACTCAGGGTCGCGTGCATACTTCAGCAGCTACTGTTGCCGTTTTGCCTGAAGCCGATGAATTTGATGTGGATTTAAAACCAGCCGATATTCGTAAAGATACTTATTGCTCTTCCGGACCAGGCGGTCAATCGGTTAACACCACTTATTCTGCCGTTCGTCTAACCCATATTCCTACCGGTATTGTGGTTACCTGCCAGGATCAGAAATCACAGATGAAAAATTTTGACAAGGCTTTAGGTGTTTTAAGAACTCGCATTTATGAATTAGAATACAAAAAATACCTTGATGAGATTTCTTCCAGACGTAAAACCATGGTTTCTACCGGCGACCGTTCGGCTAAAATACGTACATATAACTATTCCCAAGGCAGAATTACCGATCATCGGATAGGCCTTTCGGTGTATAACCTTCAGGTTTTTATGGACGGCGATATTCAAAATATGATTGATGCCCTTCAACTTGCCGAAAATGCCGAACGGTTGAAGGAAGGCGTTAGCTAAAAAATTGTTTTTTAATTGGTAATAAAAAATTCCATCCATGTCGCGACAAGAACTTTACCAACTGATAATATCCAAAAAGTCTTTTCTTTGCATTGGTCTTGATACAGATATTACGAAGATTCCCCGTCATCTTTTGCAGGAAAATGATCCGGTTTTTGAATTCAACCGGCAAATTATTGATGCAACAATTGATCTGGCAGTCGCATACAAACCAAACCTTGCTTTTTATGAATCGCGGGGATCGAAAGGTTGGATAAGTCTCGAAAAAACCATGCAATACCTTCACCATCGCAAAGAATTGGTTTTTACAATTGCCGATGCCAAACGTGGAGATATTGGAAATACATCTCTTCAGTATGCCAACGCTTTTTTTGATCCTAAAAACGGCCTGGATTTCGATGCTTTAACCGTAGCACCCTATATGGGCGAAGATTCGGTTTCACCATTTTTAACATTCCGCGATAAATGGGTAATTCTTTTGGCTTTAACTTCAAACAAAGGAGCTGACGATTTTCAATTTATAAAAACGGATAATCAGCAAAATCAACGGATATTTGAGCAGGTACTTACCAAGTCTCAACAATGGGGAAGCAACGAAAATATGATGTATGTTGTAGGAGCCACCCGCGCCGAACTCCTTGCCGATGTTCGTAAAATAATACCCGATCATTTTTTGCTTGTTCCGGGAGTGGGAGCCCAGGGGGGCAGTCTTGAGGAAGTGGCTAAATATGGGATGAATAAGCAATGTGGCTTATTAGTAAATTCGTCGCGGAATATTATTTATGCTTCAGCTAATACCGATTTTGCTGAAAAAGCCCGCAACGAAGCCACGACTATTCAAAAACAAATGGAGTGTCTTCTTGGAAAACACTCCATTCTGTAAAATTTCCGCAGAAAAACAATTCTGCTTTTAATTTCCTTCGGTTTTTATTCCACAATGGTAATCCAGCCAAATTTATCGGCTTCATCACCATATTGAATCCCTTGAAGATGTTTATATAATTTGGTAGATACGGGTCCTGGCTTGCCGTCTTTGCAATATTTCCATGTTTTACCCGTTTCGCGGTCGACTATTTTTTTAACTGCCGAAATAACAGCTGCCGTGCCACAAGCTCCAACTTCATCAAATTCACCCAATTCTTCGATGGGAATATGGCGACGTTCCACCTTCATCCCCATGTCTTCAGCTAATGCCATCAAGCTTTTATTGGTAATAGAAGGCAAAATAGAATCGGATTTTGGAGTAACGTATGTATTGTTTTTTATTGCAAAGAAATTGGCAGGACCGCATTCGTCAAGATATTTACGCTCAACTGAATCCACATACAATGCTGCAGAAAAGCCTTCTTTATGAGCTCTTTCTCCTGATTGCAGACTTGCTGCATAATTACCGCCTACTTTATAAATTCCTGTTCCCTTAGGAGCTGCCCGGTCAGCATCTTTAACCAACTGAATATTAACTGGATTAAATCCTTCCTTGAAATAGGGGCCAACAGGACCTACAAAAACAAGGAATAAATATTCATCTGCTGGTTTCACACCAACACAAGGACCTGTTCCAAAAAGCAACGGACGAATATACAATGAAGCGCCAGTACCGTAAGGTGGTATAAATTTTTCATTCAATTTAACCACAGATAAAACAGCTTCTTTAAAAATTTCTAAGGGTACCGGTGCCATCATGATGCCAAATGCTGAACTTTCCATACGCTTGGCATTTTCTTCAAGACGGAAAATCCTAATTTTACCGTCTTTTCCACGAAAAGCCTTTAAACCCTCAAAGGCTTCCTGACCGTAGTGTAATCCGCCAGCAGCCATATGAATATTGATGCTCTCTGAAGATGAAATTTCCAACTTACCCCATTTATTATTACGGAAATAGCAACGTACGTTGTAATCAGTTTTGAAGTAACCAAAGGGCAGTTTACCCCATTCTATATCTAAATCTGTCATATTTAAGAGTTTTTATTATTGTTTCAGTAAAATACGGAAGCGAAATTAAATATAATATTTGATATGGCGCCTTTCTATTAAAAATTATTACTTTCTTTTATTTATTAATTTGCATTTGGTAGATAATCATTTTTTTAACTAAACTTTTATTTTCCGAATTTTAATTTTACCAGTTAATTTTTGTAATGGCTGCAAAAAAAAATTTAATCTGGGTAGAATTTGCTAAAAAAACCGTATGTTTGTTATCTTAAATGAGTTTTATGAAATGGGATATATACCAAAGAATTAATGACTATTTCCTGGCCGGTTACAAAAACCACTCCATTGAAATACAGAAACGATTAAATTTATTATTCATTTTCGATTTTATTGGTGTCATCTCATTTTTTTTCCTTTTTATTTTTCGGCTTACCGTTAAATCATCTGTATATCATTATTTTGGTGATTTATTTATTTTAACATTTCTGGTTGTTTCCTTGGCAAGCATAAAACTGAAAAAAATTTACTATGCCACTACTTTTATAATTTTACTTCCCTTATCCACATTAGCATACCATGTATTAAATAATTTGGGCAATAACCATCCTTTCACCATCGAAAGTATATTTTCCTTATCAATTTTTATTATCATCGGATATTTATTTTTAGGACTGTTTGCCTTAAAAAACTTCCAGTTAATTATTTACACCCTGGTTTCGTTACTAATCCTTGCCATTCATTACTACTTCGGACACCATGAAATATCCGTCGTGTATTATTTTGCATGTAGTGTATGTTTACTTATTGGCTATCTTATTTCTTATTTTATTATTCGCTTATTCAGAGACATGCTTAATTTGACAAAAGAAGCTTTACATGTAAGCGAGCAAAAATACATTTCTCTGTTTTCGAATATGATGGATGGTTTTGCCTATCTAAAAATAAATTTGGATAAAAACGATCAACCTATTGATGCTGTTTTTGTTGAGGTAAATAATGCTTTTGAATCCTTTGTTGGAAAATCCCGGACAGAACTTGTGGGAAAAACAACAACAGAACTTCAAAACGATATACAAGAAAAAGATTTTGATTGGGCAAGTTTACTGAATCAGGTTGTTGCTGACAAAAATGAACTCCGTATAGAACAATTCTTTAAAAACCTGGATAAATATTTCTACATCTATGTTTTTTCTCCTCAAAAGAATTATCTCGTTTTAATGTTGCGCGATATTACTGAACAAAAACAAAATGACAAGGCGCTGTTGGAGAGCGAACAACGCAATAATGCCATGCTGGAAGCCATGCCTGATATGTTATTTATCCATAAACCTGATGGCACCATTATTGACTTTAAAATAAAGAATTATGATTTTTTAAAAATACCTTACGATAAAATCTACGGAGCAAAATTTACGGATATTGGTTTTCCCGAAGCCATCCTTACGGAAATGTTAAAACATTTTCAATTGGCGATAGATCAAAAAAAAGTACAAACCATCGAATTTGAACTGGAAAATCAAAATATCAAGAGCTACTATGAAGCTCGTATCATAGCTCTTAACGAAACTGAAGTACTTACTATTGCCCGAGATATTACCGAACGGAAATTTGACGAACAAAAACTTCAGCAAGCAAAAATAAAAGCCGAAGAATCGGATAACCTGAAAACAGCTTTTTTGGCAAACCTTTCCCATGAAATCCGCACACCGATGAATGCCATCATCGGATTCTCCGATATGCTTGCCGATCCTGCCCTTTCAATTAATGATAAAAAAGAATATATCACGCTTATCAAAAGCAGTGGAAACGCTTTAATGAACCTGATTAACGATATCATTGATTTATCTAAAATTGAAGCAGGACAAATGGACTTTGAGACCAAAGATTTCGATCCCGAAGAAATCATTGATGAGGTTTTTACTCTTTCCCAAAAGGAAAAGAAGGAAAAAGAAAAAGACGATATAGAAATTATCATAGAAAAACCGCCTATCAGGATTCCATTGATACAATCCGACCCTGTTAGATTTAAACAGGTTATGTCTAATCTGGTAAGTAATGCTCTTAAATTTACTGATAAAGGTTTTATTAAAATTTCCTACCAGGTACAACCCAACCAAACCATCGAATTTTCCGTTAAAGATACAGGCATCGGGATACCCGGGGATAAACTTGAAATGATTTTTGACCGGTTTCGCCAGGCCGACGATTCACATACAAGAGTCTATGGCGGTACCGGATTAGGCTTAACGATAACCCGCAAGCTTGTTGAATTAATGGGCGGAAAAATCAGGGTTGAATCCACACCCGGCTCAGGTTCCACCTTCTATTTTACCCTTCCCTATAACATATCAATAATACAAACCGTTCCAAATACGGCAATTGCTTCGCGTCCCAAAAATCCTGTTCCTGACTGGGGAAACAGAATTTTCCTCATAGCCGAAGATGTGGAATCGAATTACATGTTTCTTGAAAAAGTCCTCAAACGTACCCATGCAACAATTATCTGGGCACAAAATGGCCAGGAAGCTGTTGAAATTTTCAAACAGCATATAGAAAAACAACCCATAGATTTTATTTTAATGGATATCCAAATGCCTATTCTTAATGGATTGGAAGCCACAAAAATCATCAAACAAATCCAACGCGATATTCCCGTGATTGCTCAAACGGCTTTTGCGCTGGAAGACGACCGTGAAAAAATGCTTGCTGCCGGCTGTGACGATTACATTGCCAAACCTATAAAAGCCGACCTGCTTCTTACGATGATAGACCAGTATTTGCCTAAAAAATAATCGGGTTTCCCGACATTTTGGCAGACTGGCACTGTTGGCATAGACTTTGAAAGCACGAATTCGTACTTTACAAATAATTTAATTTATGCAAACAGGAAAAATTAATGTCCAGACGGAAAACATCTTTCCGATAATCAAAAAATTTTTATATTCCGATCACGAAATCTTTTTAAGAGAACTGATTTCAAATGCAGTGGATGCAACTCAAAAACTCAAAACGCTGGCATCCTTAGGTGAATTTAAAGGAGAATTAGGCGATCTTACGGTCCAGGTTTCCTTTGATAAAAAGAAAAAAACCATTACGGTAACCGACCGCGGAGTTGGTATGACATCCGATGAAATTGACAGATTCATCAATCAGATTGCCTTTTCGGGCGCCGAAGAATTCATTGAAAAATATAAAGGAAAAGAAGAAAACGGCAACGGCCTGATCGGTCATTTCGGCTTAGGCTTTTATTCATCATTCATGGTAGCCGACCGCGTGGAAATCATCACCAAATCATTTAAAGAAGATAGTAAACCAGTGAAATGGGAATGCGACGGCAGCCCCGAATATACCATCAACGAGATAAAAAAAGAAGACAGGGGTACGGAAATCGTTCTTCATGTCTCCGACGATTGCAAAGACTTTCTCGAAGAATTTAAACTGCTCGATCTGCTGAAAAAATACTGTAAATTCCTGCCCGTTCCCATTCAGTTTGGAACCGAAAAACGCTGGGAAAAAGTGGAAGGCGAAAAGGACAAGGACGGAAAAGATAAAGAAATAGAGGTGGAAAACCCACGCATGATCAACAACATTAATCCTGCATGGAAACGTAAACCATCCGAACTGAAGGATGAGGACTACAAAGATTTTTACCACGAACTCTATCCGTATACCTTTGATGACCCCTTGTTCAATATTCATCTCAACGTGGATTATCCATTTAATCTGACCGGTATACTTTATTTTCCAAAGATTAAGAAAAACCTGGAAATCCAGAAAGATAAGATCCAATTGTATTGCAACCAGGTTTTTGTAACCGATTCGGTGGAAGGCATAGTACCCGATTTCCTGATGTTGCTTCACGGCGTTCTCGATTCACCCGATATTCCATTGAATGTTTCGAGGAGTTATCTCCAGAGCGACACCAACGTTAAAAAAATATCGAGCCATATCACTAAAAAAGTTGCCGATAAGCTGGAAGAAATCTTCAAAACCAACCGCGAAGATTTTGAGAAAAAATGGGACGACATCAAAGTCTTTATTGAATATGGTATGATTTCGGACGAAAAATTTTATGAACGCGCCGAAAAATTCTGCCTGTTTAAAAATACCGACGGCAAATACTTCACATTTGAAGAATATAAAAAACACATTGCTGACACCCAAACCGACAAAAACAAACAGTTGGTTTACCTTTATGCCAATAATGCCGAGGAACAATACGGCTACATCGAAGCAGCCAAAGAACGCGGATACGATGTATTGCTGATGGATGGCGTTCTGGACAATCATTTTATTAATGCCATTGAACATAAATTTGAAAAAACGGTGTTTACCCGTGTAGATGCCGACGTTATTGATAAGCTGATCCAGAAAGAAGATGCGTTGCCATCCAAACTTTCGCAGGAAGAGCAGGACAAACTGAAACCCATCATCGAAAATAGTATTTCCAAAGATAAATTCAGCCTCGTTTTCGAAAGCCTGAGCGAAACCGACCAACCGGTCATCATCACTCAGCCCGAATACATGCGCCGGATGAAAGACATGTCGGCAATGGGTGGAGGAATGAGCTACATGGGCGAACTTCCTGACCATTACAATATGGTTATCAATACCAATCATCCGGTGATGGGCAAAATACTGAACGAAACCGACGAATCGCTTCGGACAAACCTCATCAAACAGGTAACCGACCTTGCCCTGCTTTCGCAAAGCATGCTCAAAGGCGAAGACCTGACAAACTTCATCAAACGAAGCGTGGATATTATTAAATAATCATCAATTTTCCCCTCAATTATTACATCATTAAAAATAAAACCCTACTTTTACTAAAAATTTAAAACCTTTAAAAATGAAAATAAACAAAAACTGGATAATTATCGGAGTAATCGTTTTATTCGTCATAATTATCATATCCTGGTCAACAGGAATATACAACGGACTGGTTAGTCGCGAAGAGGGCGTAAATTCCCAATGGTCGCAGGTGGAAAACGTTTATCAACGCCGTGCCGATCTTATTCCAAACTTAGTAAACACCGTAAAAGGCTATGCCAATTTCGAGAAATCTACGTTGACGGCAGTCATCGAAGCCCGTTCCAAGGCAACAGCCGTAAACATCAGCCCTAAAAATCTTGACGCTGCTTCGTTACAGAAATTTCAATCGGCTCAGGACGGATTAAGTTCAGCTTTAGGTCGACTGATGGTGGTTGTGGAACGTTATCCCGATCTGAAAGCCAATCAGAATTTCCTTGAACTTCAGGCTCAGCTGGAAGGTACGGAAAACCGTATAACCGTTGAACGGCAAAAGTTTAATGAATCGGCGCAGGAATACAATACGTACATCCGCAAATTCCCGAAAAACATCTTTTCCGGCATGTTCGGGTTCCAGAAAAAAGCATATTTCGAAGCACAACAGGGCGCCGAAAAAGCTCCACAGGTACAATTTTAACCGTATACCAAACAGATAAAGATCATGAGCATTTCCGCCAAAAATTTCTTTACAGACGATCAACAGGACGCCATTAAACAGGCTATTATGAATGCCGAACTCGATACGTCCGGCGAAATCAGAGTCCATATCGAAAATACCTGCAAAGGCGATGTGATGAACCGCGCCGCTTATATTTTCGAAAAGATAGATATGCACAAAACTCTGCTACGCAATGGCGTACTCATTTATTTGGCCATCGAGAACCGAAAATTTGCCATCATAGGCGATAAAGGTATCAATGCCGTTGTTCCTGATAATTTTTGGGATACTATAAAAATGGGAATGCTGAACCGTTTTCGCGAAAATCAGTTTACCGAAGGATTATGCGAATCCATAAGTCAGATCGGCGTTTTGTTAAAGACAAAATTTCCGCGTCTGACCGACGATGTCAACGAACTTCCGGATGAAATTTCATTCGGAAAGGAATAAATACGATGAATAACACCCTTAAAATGAAATTAAAAAAACTAAATAGTAACAGCGGAACGGGAAATTTTAAATCCGGATTCTTAACCAGGGTCATTGCTTTTATTGCTATTGTCCTGTTTTCGGTTTCGGGTTTTGCCCAGGACATTCCCGAACGCCCTTCGCCTCCCCGACTGGTAAACGACTTTTCGGGTACCCTGCAGCAGGATGAAGTGGCTACGCTGGAACAAAAACTGGTGAATTTTAACGATTCCACCTCCACCCAACTCGTTATTGTTTTGGTAAAAAGCCTTAACGGATACGACAAATACGATTATGCCCAACGCCTTGGCGAAAAATGGGGCGTCGGACAAAAAGGGAAGAACAATGGCATGATTGTCCTGGTTCAGCCCAAATCGGGTAGCGAAAGAGGCGAAGCATACATAGCCGTAGGTTATGGACTGGAACCCGTTGTACCCGATGCGATAGCCAAACGCATCGTCGAAAACGAAATGATACCCGAGTTTAAAAACAATAATTACTATGCCGGGTTGGAAAAAGCAACCAACGTACTTATTTCCCTTACCAAAAAAGAATTTACGGCCAGCCAATATAACAAACGTACCCAGACAAAACCCTATGGACTCCTTATTCCATTCATCGTTCTGGTGATTGTGTTTTTAACCATGCGTTCGGGACGAAACCGTACACATTCTGTAGGTAAAAATCTTCCGTTCTGGACTTCACTGTTTCTTTTGGGAAGCATGGGCAGAGGCTCGGGCAGTAGCTGGGGCGACTTTTCGGGCGGAAGCGGAAGCTTTGGCGGCGGTGGCGGCTTTGGTGGCTTCGGCGGCGGAAGTTTTGGCGGAGGCGGTGCCGGAGGAAGCTGGTAGAATAGTTGATAGTTGATAGTTGATTGTTGATTGTTAATTATTGATTGTTGATTGCTAAGCCGGAGGCTTAGTCCCGACCTTTTCGGGATCGATTGTTGATTGATTACCCCTGATAAAGTTTCAAGCTTTGTCAGGGGTTTTATTTTTGAGAGATTTGCCGGAATCAGGAGAGATTGTCTCGTCCTAAAATAGTTGAAAATATAAATCAAAAACTCAACCTTGCTACAGCAAATCGCAAACCACCGCACGGCAGCTTTTTGCCAGTTCATCGGGATTTATTTTCAATTGCAGTCCCCGTTGTCCGGCGCTTATGTAAATAAAGCCGAACTGCCGGCAACTCTCATGGATATACGTCGGGTAGACTTTCTTCATCCCCACAGGCGAGCAGCCCCCGCGGATATATCCGGTGAGTCCCAAAAGTTCTTTTACATGAACCATAGCTACGCTTTTATTGCCGGTGATCCGGGCGGTTGTCTTCAGGTTCAGTTCGGTTTCGCCGGGTATCACGGCAACCACAATACCCGTTTTATCGCCACGGAGCACCAGCGTCTTAAACACCTGATCGATATTTTCACCGATTTTGGAAGCTACCGAGGTTGCGCTTAGGTCGTCCTCGTCCACCTCGTATTCCACCAGTTCATAAGATATGCCCTGCTTGTCGAGCATACGGGCAGCATTCGTTTTATGCATGACTATCCGTTTTATGTTAACGACTCGTTGCATCCTTTAGCATTTGCCGCAGAATGCGCACTTCCATTTCCAATTCTTTGATGCGTTCCTGATCCTTGATCTGCGTTTCATCTGCCGGCTCGGCATAGGGGAGCATCGCCGCAATTTCCCTGAAAAAGTTGTATTGCAGTACATCGGAAAACTCGATCAGACGTTGCACATGCATCGACGACCGCCTTAACATCCCGTTTACCGACGACTGATTAAGATTTAGTTTCCGGGCTACGCCCGAAATGTTTTGATGCTTCCGCAACATCTCCCGTTTTACCATTGGCATTACCTGAATCGTATCCATCATCCTGTTCTTTAGTTCCGAAATAAAATTTTCGATAAAAATAATCATTTTTTTGATTTCAGATAAAACATTATTTGTGTTTTTTACAAAATAATTTTTGTTTTCTACTGAACAACTTGTGTTTTTTACAAAAAAGTATGTGTTTTTTACAAAACAGTTTGTGTTACTTACTGAACAATTTGTGTTATTTACAAAAATAATTGTGTTATTTACAAAAACGGCTGTGTTATTTACTGAAATGATTGTGTTTTTTCAAGAAAAAAACCCTCAGGGTTTTAGAAACCCTGAGGGTTTAAAGGGCTTTCAGGAAGGTAAAATAAAAAAAGGAGGCTCTTGGTAAGAACCTCCTTTTGTCGGAGTGGTGAGACTCGAACTCACGACCACTTGCACCCCATGCAAGTACGCTAGCCATCTGCGCCACACCCCGATTTCTGATCTTTAACTAAAACTTAGAACACTACTATTAACAACAAAAACAATAATTAAAATTGAGCTGCAAATTTACACTATTTTTATTAAAAGCAACATCCCCCTTTGATTTTCGGGTAAAATTATTTAGAAGCGTTTCTTTGATTGGGTAAGAGTGGAAACCACAAAATCACTAAAGCGCTAAATTACACGAAAAAATTACATATCAAAATCCGACGAATGAAATGAACCCGGGAATCAATTTCGGATTTTTATGTTTCAGTGGCGAAAATAATTAACCAGCCTGTTACCACATTAATACATTAGCAAATTAACACATTAACAAATTAGCACATTATCGCATTAACCCATTTTATTTTTCTTCAACTCCTCCAGTTCTTTTTTCATTTCATACACTACCGACGACAGTTTGTTCAGGCTTACCTCGTCGGGTTGCGGCAGGTTGAAACAGAGGTAGCCCAGGGCTTTCCACAGTTCGGTAACGGTGTTGATGTTTAACGCATAGGGATGATACAGCGGATTATCGGATTTAAGCAGCAGTTCGCCGTTGGCATCGGGGAAAAGGCGTTTGAAAACCAATCCATCGTCGTGGGTAAGCACCACATAAGCTTTGCCACTTCGTATTTCGTGCCAGTCATGAACATATTCGCAGATGATGTAGGAATCGGAAGGGATAGGTTCCATGCTGTCGCCATTGATCTGGAAGGCGCGGTAAGTCCTTTCGCTGCCAAGCTCGGGAAGAGGCAGGGCAAGACGGGGAAGGGTTTCGATGAAGTCAGGATCGGCATAACCGTTAAGATAACCCGCCGATGCCTTGGCGGGAACCAGCGTAATCAGTTCTTTGTCGTCGCGGTCGACCAGGGTGGAAATAACGCGGAGATTTTTTCCTGCAATATCCTTGGTTGAAGCGCTTCCCGATGGATTTTCGCCGGAAGAAAGATCCCGTCCAATCAATTCATCGAGGCTGGAGCCGAAATAATGTGCCAGCGTTTGAATCACACTGAGGCGCGGAGTAGCCCTACCCTCTTCATACGAGCCTATCATGGCACGATTAACTCCGATTTTATCTGCTAACTGGTCCTGGGTAAGTCCTTTACTTTTACGCAAGTACTTAAGATTATTTCCTAAAATGTTTTTCATGCGAAATTTTTTGCTAAATCAGTATACAATTCTGATTTAATTAGTATTTTTGTTAAAAATTTTAGCAATGCAAATGTAAGTAAAATTAGCAATTAGTTTATAAAGTTATTAAAGTTTATAAGGTTCTTAAGGTTTATAAAGCTGAACGAAGTGAAGTCCCGAGCGAAGCGATTCGGGATTATTAAAGTTTATAAGGTTCTTAAAGCTGAGCGAAGTCCCGATATAGAATCGCTTAGGAGGAACGACTTAGCGATTTTTCATCGGGAAGCGAAGCGATTCGGAATGTCTGAAGTTAAAAGTTTTATAAATACTTCAAACTTTAAGCACTTCAAACGATAAGTACTCCAAACTTTAGGCACTTAAAACTTTAGGCACTTAAAATAGAAAACCATGAATCCTGACGCCCTCGAAAAACTAAAAATATTAGCATCGGCAGCAAAATACGATGTATCGTGTGCATCCAGCGGCAGCAACCGTTCCAATACCGGTAAAGGCATAGGTAACGCGGCTCCCTGGGGCATTTGCCATAGCTTTACCGAAGACGGACGCTGTGTTTCGCTGCTAAAAATTATGATGACCAACCATTGCATGTACGACTGTGCCTATTGCATGAATCGCCGGAGCAACGACGTTCAGCGTACGGCTTTTACCGTAAATGAACTGGTGGAACTGACCATCGAATTTTATCGCCGCAATTACATCGAAGGGCTTTTTTTGAGTTCCGGCATCGTTCGCAATCCCGACTATACGATGGAACTGATGGTGAAAGTGGCACAAACCCTGCGCACCCAGCATCATTACCATGGCTATATACATCTGAAGAGCATTCCCGGAGCAAGCAGTGAGATTATCGAGAAAGCCGGCTTGTATGCCGACCGGCTTAGCGTAAACGTAGAAATTTCTACCGAGAATAATCTGAAATACCTGGCTCCCGATAAAAACTACAACAATATCTTCAAACCTATGAAATACATCCGGCAGGGAATATTGGAAAATACGGAAGAACGGAAGAAGTTCCGTTCGGCTCCCCGTTTTTCGCCGGCGGGACAGACTACCCAGATGATTATCGGCGCTACTCCCGATAATGATAACCAGATCCTGACGCTCGCTTCCCAGCTTTATCAGCAACAGCAGCTTAAAAGGGTTTATTATTCGGGATATATCCACATCAACAATACCGACAGCCGGCTCCCGGCTATCCTTCAACCGCCATTGGTTAGGGAAAACCGTCTCTACCAGGCCGACTGGCTGATGCGTTTCTATTTCTTTAAGGTGGACGAAATTGTAAACGACAACCATCCCGATCTCGACCTGGAAATAGATCCCAAATTAGCCTATGCGCTGAGAAATCCCCAGATGTTTCCGGTGGATATCAACCGGGCCGATTATGAAACGATACTCAGGGTTCCCGGCATAGGCGTGCATTCGGCAAAGCTCATCATCGCCTCACGGCGTTACGGGAAACTTAACTTTGATAACCTGAAAAAAATGGGTGTCGTCCTGAAACGCGCCAAATATTTCATCACCTGCAACGAACTCCCGGTGGCGCTTACCGTCAACGAAGAGGAACCGGTATACATTAAACAATTTCTCCTGAATTCAAAAAATAAACAAAACCATAAATTACAATATCAGTATAAATTATTCACCGATTAATAAAACCTGAGCATGATACATTTTACTTACGATAAGACTTTTGAAGGTTTCCTAAGCTTAGTTTCCGATTCCTACGAACTGGGCTTAAAACCCGAACGGATAACCGCACCCGACAACTATCAGGCGGAATTCTTTTGTGATACGTTCGACGTGGCAACCGATAAGGAAAAATCGGACGAATTATGGAAACGCCTGCACGAAAAACTATCGGAAAATGCCTGCCGTATGCTTTCCACCGTGTTTCTTTCCGAATTGCCCGGCATCGAGTTGCTACTTTATCAATTCATAGATAAAGCGCTGAACTCGCCTCAAAACATCGAAAGCAACTTTGCGGAACCCTGCGTGATGGAAGTTAGCAATATCTTTAAAAAGGTAGCACGCGAAGCCCAGCGAACGTCTATGTTTGTCCGTTTTCAGAAAACGGCCGATGAGGTATTCTATGCTTCGTTCGATCCCAAATATAATGTGCTGCCGTTGACCATCCATCATTTTAAAAACCGTTTTGCCGATCAGAAATGGGTGATCTTTGATACCCGCCGCAAATATGGCTATTTCTACGATTTGGATAAGGTTGCCGAAATTACCTTTGCCAGTTCACACATCAACGCGGTTAACGGCAATATCGACGACGAAATCAGGGCTGAGGACGACCAGCAGTTCCGCGAATTATGGAAGAATTATTTTACGTCGCTCACCATCAAGGAGCGAATAAACCGGAAACTGCATCTGCAACACCTGCCTAAACGCTTCTGGAAATACCTGCCTGAAAAACAACCTTTCTGATTTTTTGCTACACTCCGTAAAACGATTTTGTGTTACTTTTGCAGAAACACACTTTGGTCAGATAAAATGAAAAAATCACCACTTTTTTATGGATTGTTATTTTTGGTATTGATAACATCCTGCCATCGCAAACCGGAGAAAAAGGTTCTTACCGAGCGTATTCAATACGACGTAACCATCAAAAACCCTGATACGGATCAGGATTGGTGGGTCCAGAATATGGAAGGTTCAAAAAGGGAAGCTTTTATTAAAATGATTCTGGATGAAGCCTATTCGGGAAAGATAAAAGCGTACGACGCATTCAACAATCCGCTTACCGTGGAGCAGGTGAAAGCTATCGGCAACCGCACCGATACCGTGCTTGGACCAAGCCCCAAGCCGCCCTACGACGACACTCTTATGGTTGTGAAGCAACAATTGCAACTCAGGGATATTACCAAAGTACGCTTCCTGGAGGAATGGTATATAAATGAAAAGACGTTTGAAATAGAAAAGAAAGTAGTGGGTATCGCTCCGATGATACTCAAATACAGCGAAACCGGCGAATTGCAGGGGAGCATGCTGTTGTTCTGGCTTTATCTGGATAAAAAGTATCCTTTGAAGTGATTAATTGTTTTATTGATGAATTGTTTTATTGTTATTATTTGAGTTCGCTTTGAAAATACAATGATAAAAAATGCCACAAAATCTCTAAAACACTAAACCTACCTGCCTATCGGCAGATAGCACAAAAAACTGATATTAAGTTAATAAATTTTGGTGGGTTTTGGAGTTTTAGTGTTTTAGTGGCATAAGAGTTTTAGAAGAGAAATCTTATATTATTGGAGAATCGTATGGATATAGATTTGGAATTAGAGGAATATGCCGAAGCTCACACTACACCCGAGACGGAGGTATTGCATAAGCTTAACCGCGAAACAAACATCAAAATACTGCATCCTCGGATGCTGTCGGGACATATCCTGGGCCAGTTTCTGAAAATGATCAGCGGCATGATACGCCCGAAACAAATCCTTGAAATCGGTACGTATACCGGTTATTCAGCCATTTGCCTTGCCGAAGGTTTGGCAGACGAAGGATTGCTGCATACCATCGAAATTAAACCCGAACTGGAAGAAATGGCTACCGATTATTTTAACCGGGCGGGAGTAATCCATAAAATTAAACAATACATCGGCGATGCACTGACTATAATTCCTGCCATAAACGAAACCTTCGACCTGGTTTTTATAGATGCCGACAAGGAAAACTATCTGAATTATTACCGCCTGCTTATTGATAAACTAAAACCCGGCGGCTACCTGCTTGCCGACAATGTGCTATGGAGCGGAAAGGTAGTTTTATCCGTACCGGCCAACGATAAAGAGACAAAGGGAATAATGGAATTCAACGATTTTGTACAAAACGACCCCCGCGTGGAAAATGTGCTGTTGCCTTTCCGCGACGGAGTGATGATGGTGAGGAAAATGAAAAGGGACAAGTGACGAGGGACGAGTGGCGAATTACGAATTACGATTTACGAATTACGATTTACGAATTACGAAAATCTCCCAAAACCTGACAGCGTACGAAGTACCTGTCAGCGTTTATAAATGGAAATCAATTACGATGTACGATGTAGAAGAAAAGACATTCCATGTTTAAAATAATAAACCAAAGGCATACCTTAGATTTGTAACCAACAAAAATATTTAACAGCTTAAAAACATGGAATGTCTATCACAAATTACGATGTACAATTGTACAATCTTTATAGTTGTAGGTTGATATAAGACAGCGGATGCGGGATAACGCGTAGCAATCGCAAGATAACACATAGCAAATGCAAGATAATCCGTAGAAATAGCTATTTAATTTGTAGTGATCACAAAATAATCCGTAGCTATCGCTAAATAATTTATAGTAATCGCAAGATAACCCGTAGCAATAGCAATTTAATCCGTAGTTGTTACAATATAATCCGTAGCAATAGCGAGATAATCCAAAGTGATAGCAAGATATATGGTAGCGGTAGCGAGTTACACCGAATTTGCATCCCTTCAACTGAGATCAACAACCAGGTAAAATGGATATCTAAAAAAAATAATACTTTTTTTAATTGTTTATTGGGAATGTTTATATTTGTAAGTTAAAAATTAGTAACCATCCTATAAATAAAAAAATATGAAACTAAAACTTTACACATTATTTATTCTGCTCTTATGCGGAATGGCAACTTTTTCTCAGGAACAAGCCCCCGACTGGGCATGGGCGAAAAGTGCCGAAGGTAATCTAGATGAGTGGGCTGAAAGTGCCACAACTGATGCATCAGGTAACATCTATATCATTGGAACGTTCTCTAGTGCTACTGTTACCTTTGATAATTTCACCCTAAATAATACAGGGGGTAATGACATTTTTATTGTCAAATATAGTCCTAACGGAAATGTACTTTGGGCAAAGAGTGCTGGTGGCAGTTATAATGATAATGGACGATGTATTACCACAGATGAAATAGGTAATGTTTATCTTACTGGAGACTTCCAAAGTTCTACTTTAACATTTGGAAATATTACATTAATCAACGCTGGCAGCAATAATATTTTTATTGCCAAATACGATTCGGATGGTAATGTACTCTGGGCAAAAAGTGCTGAGGGTATTGGCTATGATGCAGGTATGAGCATTACTGCCGATGTAACAGGTAATCTCTATATTACCGGGTACTTTGATAGTCCAACCCTCACTTTTGGCACTACAACCTTAACCAATACTGGACGTAGAGACATTTTTATTGCCAAATATGATTCCAATGGTAATGTGCTTTGGGCTAAAAGTGACGTAGGTAATGATCTAGATGAAGGTAAAAGTATTACTACTGATGGAGTAGGTAATTTTTATATTACCGGATACTTTCAAAGTCCTACACTCACTTTAGGAAATATTACATTAACAAATACTTATGCCGGGAAAAGCGATATTTTTATTGCTAAATACAATCCCAATGGCAATGTGCTTTGGGCTAAAAGTGCTGAAGGTAGTAACCATGATTTTGGCGTAGGTATAACAACAGATACAGCAGATAATGTTTATCTTACCGGATACTTTCAAAGTCCTACCCTCACTTTTGGTAATATAACCTTAACAAATGCAGGAGAAGAAGATGCTTTTATTGCCAAATATAGCTCTAATGGTAGTGTGCTTTGGGCTAAAGAAGCTGGTGGTAGTGGCAGCGATAAGGGTAACGGTATAACCACTGATGCAACAGGTAATGTTTATCATACTGGTATCTTCAGCAATACCATTACTTTTGGTAATATTACCTTAACAAGTGTCGGAAATTATGATATTTTTATTGCCAAATACGATCCCAATGGCAATGTGATTTGGGCTAAAAATGTTGGCGGTAGCAGCTTTGATAATAGTACCGATATTACCATTGATGTAGCGGGTAATATTTATCTTACCGGATACTTCATAAGTCATATCCTCACTTTTGGAAATACTACTTTAACTAATTATGGAGATGATTACACTGCTATTTTTATTGCCAAGTTAAACTTAAGCGCTGGCAATAATGGTCCGGTTTGTGAAAGTTATCCCCTAAACGTAACTGTTTCTGCCAATCCGGAAGCAACTTTTGTATGGACAGGCCCCAATGGTTTTTCTTCTACAGAACAAAATCCTGTTGTAAGCAATAGTGCCACAACAGCGATGTCAGGAATTTATGATGTAACGGTAACCCTTAATGGAATGAGCGGTACAGGTTCTACCCAAGTTACGGTAAAGCCTATGCCTTCCACTCCTATAGCCGGCAATAATGGCCCGGTATGTTCAGGAAATGTTCTGTCATTAACCGCTTCTACCATTCCGGATGCTACTTATCTGTGGACAGGTCCCAACGGATTTACTTCTACTGAACAAAATCCTATAGTCAGCAATAATGCTACAACAATAATGTCGGGAACCTATAATGTAACAGCAACAGTAAACGGCTGTACCAGTCCGGCGGGATCAACTACTGTAATAGTAAATGAAACTCCAGCCACACCAATGGCAGGTAACAATAGTCCGGTTTGTGAAGGTTCCGAGCTTTCATTAACGGCTTCTACTGTTCCGGATGCTACTTACCTTTGGACGGGTCCCAATGGATTTACTTCTGCCGAACAAAATCCTATCATAAGTAATAGCTCCACTGCAACAATGTCGGGGACCTATTCTGTTACCACATCATTTAGTAACGGATGTACAAGCGATGTAAGTTCAACACAGGTTACGGTAAAACCCACACCTTCCGCTCCGCAAGCCGGTAACAATAGTCCCGTATGTTCGGGAAATACCCTTTCATTAACAGCATCCACTGTTACGGGGGCAAGCTATCAGTGGACAGGTCCCAACGGGTTTACTTCTGTTGAACAGAATCCTGTTGTCAGCAACAATTCTACTATAGCAATGTCGGGGACTTATTATGTGACAGCAACAGTAAACGGATGCACCAGTCTTTCGGATTCAACCAATGTTATTGTAAATCTATTACCCGACACACCAACGGCTGGAAACAACGGACCGGTTTGCCTTGGGTCCATGCTTTCCCTTTATGCCTCCACTATTCCCAATGCAAGTTATCATTGGACAGGTCCTTATGGTTTTACTTCCAGCGAACAAAATCCTGTTGTCAGCAATAATGCACAACCATGGATGTCAGGATTATATCATGTAATAGCAACAGATAATAACGGATGTGTAAGCGAGGCAGGTTTAACCAACGTTTCGGTCGTTACTATTCAACCTACACCCGATATCTGTGTCATCAGCATGGATAGTATAACAGGAAATAATATTGTGGTTTGGAACAAACCGGTAACGGAAGCCATCGATCATTTCAATGTATATACCGAGGGAACCCAGGCAGGTGTTTTTGAATTAATAGGAACGGTACCCTATAATTCATTCAGCATTTATACCGATACCTTATCCAACCCGGCACAGCAGGCATACCGTTATAAGATATCCGTTGTAGATACCTGTGGAAATGAATCAGGATTAAGCACTTTTCATAAAAGCATACACTTATCTATCGGCCAGGGAATGGGAACAACCTATAATCTGCTGTGGAGTCATTACGAAGGTTTTACTTATCCAACCTATAACATCTACAGGGGAACAAACCCATCAATTATGACGCTTCTTACGGTAATTTCAAGTACGCTTGATTCGTATACCGATTTAACGCCCCCTGCGGGTTATGTGTATTACCAGATAGAGGCGGTAAATCCCAATCCCTGTTCAATTTTTAAACAGACAAACTATAACTCTGCCCGCTCTAATATTGTTAGTAACAACACAAACGCAGTGCCTGAGTATCCCAATGAAAGCGAAATCAGTATTTATCCCAATCCGGCTAACGATAATCTTACGATAATCATCCCAACGTATTCGGCAGTTAATCACACCACGCTGGAATTGTTCGATATTTATGGAAATCTGTTGAAAAACGTTACCGTTACCGGAAACACAACAACTGTGGATATCTCCGGTTATCCGGCAGGAGTTTATGTTGTCAGGTTTATGGATAGCACAGGCGTTGTGGCGAAAAGAATTGTTAAAAGATAATGCTTCTCTGTCTGACCCAAAATCTCAGAGATTTTGGGTCAGACTATGTACCGGCCGGCTTGCTCTGAAAATTCTTACCTTCTATCCTTTTATATTTTTTCGATGCTTTATTCGCATTATTTTTTATTTTTGCCTGTCGTAAAATTTATCAGATATCAGTTAAAAAAATCAGTATGAAAAAGTCAGCATTAATTATCTTTTTAATCACCGGGCTATCATTGATGACCTTTGCCCAGGGTTACAAAGTCATTGGTAACGACGACAGTCTAAACCTTACCGATAGGAATAAACAGAAACAGGGGTTATGGGAAGAATCTGTTGCCAACATTGTCTCCAGAGGCAGCTATTTGAATAATGCCAAGGACGGCGCCTGGGTAAGTTATTATCCCGAGGGAATGGTAAGCCGCATCGAAAATTATAAAAACGGCTTAAAAAACGGAATTTTTGTGGAAATAGACCGTCATGGCTATGTGGTAAGCGAAAAAAACTACAAGAATGACGTATTGAATGGCGTAAACAAAAAATATATAAGCAACGGTGTACCCGTTTTGATACTCAATTATAAAATGGGAGTACTCAACGGAGCTAAAAAAGCCTATTATGAAAATTATCCCAACAAGCTTTTGGAAGAATCCAACTATTCGATGGGTATTAAGGACGGCCCCTCCAAATGGTATACTAACGATCAAAAAATAATAGCCGACTATATCTATAAAAACGGAGAATTCGACGGGATACAACGCACATATTTCGATGACGGAAAGATTCAGTCGGAAGAAAATTATGTGAACGGAGTTCAGCAAGGCACCTCCACCGAATACTATAATAATGGCAATAAAAAAGCAAGCGGCGAATATGTTAACGGACTGAAGGAAGGTAAATGGTCGGAATTTGCTGAAGACGGCAAATTAGTAAAAGAAACCAAATACAAAAAAGGGATAGCAAAATAAAGAGACATGCGAAAAATCGTTAATCCTTATGCTAAGCTTAAAGGATATAACTGTTTCGGTTGTTCACCCGAAAACCCTTACGGGTTAAAAATGACATTTGAAGAAGATGGCGATGAGGTAATATGCCGTTGGAAGCCCGAAGGAAACTACCAGGGATGGCATAATACGCTTCACGGAGGTATACAGGCAGCGCTGATGGATGAAACGGCAAGCTGGGCGGTATCGGCAAAGCTGGGCGTCGACGGCGTTACTTCCCGCATGACATCCCGCTTCCGTAAAGCCATTTCCACCTTCGATCATCTTTTAACTATTAAAGCAAGAGTAAGAGAATTAAAGAGGAACATCGCTTTTATTGATGTTAAAATCTTTAATTCCAATAATGAAATATGCGCCGAATCGGAAGTTCAGTTTTTTACTTATCCACCGGAAATTGCCCGCCAAAAACTTTGTTAAGCAGGTATTGAAAAGTTTTTTGAAAGTTTCCAGAGGATTATTATTAATTTACGTTTTAATTATTAATTAGCGCCTTACGTACGTTAGGCATCCCGAATTGCTTCGCTTTATAAACCTTATGAACCTTAAGAACCTTATAAACTTTTTGAACCTTATGAACTTTACGTACTAGTTATTTACCATCTTTGCAAAATCATAATTACTTTTTACCCCTAACTGACTAAAGGAGTTTGATGAAAAATATAAAAACCAAAAAATCCATCATTTGGGATTGGAACGGGACATTGCTTAATGATGCAGAACTTGCCCTTTTTTCAATCAATGTAATGCTTAAAAAACGTTTTTTACCAACGCTAAGTTTGCCGGAATATAAACAGGTATTCAGTTTCCCGGTAAAGGATTATTACCTCAGGATAGGATTTGATTTTGAAAAAGAATCATGGGACGACGCCGCCAATGAGTTTATCGAACTTTATTATCAAAACCTGAATAATTATGGTTTGCATCTGAATACACGCGAAGTGCTTCAATATTTTCACAATCAGAATTATTTTCAGGTCATTGTTTCGGCTTCCGAGCAGGAGGTTCTCAGAAAGGCTGTGGAAGACTTTGGCATCCAAAAATATTTCAATCATATTACCGGTATCGAAAATCATTATGCCGACAGCAAATTATTCAATGCCCAAAACCTGATGAACCAGTATAAATTACACCCCAAAGAGGTATGGCTGGTAGGCGATACTTTGCATGATTTTGATGTGGCTGAGGAATTGGGATGCCAGTGTATATTGGTTTCCCAGGGGCATCAATCCCGCGAACGTCTACGGCAGTCGAAAGCAATAGTGGTTGAAAATCTCGAAAATGTTATTTCCATCATCGAATAACGACGAAACATATCTTATCGTTACGAGGCTTCAGGTATTCTGAAAAAAGCTATCTTTGTTATCCTAAAAAAATAGCAAATGAAAGAATTTACCTGTTTTATTACGCATAAAAAATTTCCCCAGGAGGAAGTTTATAAAGGCGATATGATTCGCAATGGTATAGTGTCACTAATTGCGAAAGATTATCCGGGCTTTGGTCACGATTCGTATATCTGTATCGAACAACTGAACAAATACCGCAAACAGTATCTCACCAGCCTGATTAAAAAGGAAGACGGAGAGTTGAACGATATGGAAGCCCAAGTGGTAGATGCCATCTCACGCCACGATGTAATTACCGAGAACATCGAAACCGACCTGCAGACTAATATAACATTTGGACAACGTACCGCCGACGGCATTGCTAAATTTGGAGGAAGCTGGAATTTTATTATTGTCTTTTTCTTTATTCTTGCTGTTTGGATAGGCGTAAATACATGGTTTTTGGTCAGCCGTTCGTTTGACCCCTACCCTTTTATCCTTTTAAACCTTATCCTTTCCTGCTTGGCTGCCATACAGGCTCCTGTAATCATGATGAGTCAGAATCGTAAGGAAGATAAAGACCGCAAACGAAGCGAAAATGATTTTAAAGTGAATCTGAAGGCGGAAATTGAGATACGGACGCTCAATGAAAAACTTGATCACCTGATAACCCACCAAAACAAACGGCTGATAGAAATACAGGAACTTCAAACCGACTATCTCGAAGACATTATCCGGCAACTAAAAAACAACAAATAATCTACCATTGGTTACGGTTTCCTCTTTCTTTTTATAACAATTTCTGGAATTCCATTTTCACAGGTTGGAATAGCATTTTCTGTCTTTTTTAAGAAAGCACATTCATTATGCTGGCTATGCTGCGATTAGATAATGGAGATATTTTCCACAAATGGAGACTTAAAAAATTATCCAAAAAAAACAATTTTTTTTTGTTTTTGAGAATTAAATTTATTTATGTTTGCCACGTTCAAACTACTTTATTAATTAATTTAATTTAATCAAAACTTATGAAAAAGTTTTACGCTTTATCCGTGCTCTTTGCTTTTTTGGGATATTTTGCTGTATCCCAAAATTCAAGCAAACTTTCTCAACGGACAATTACAAACTATGAGAAGGGGAAAATTGTTGAATTCAGTTCGCAGGCAGTTCCTGTAAACAACCCGGCGAAGACAATAACTTCAGGGAAGTCTGCAAGTATCAACTGGCAGGCGAGCGATACTTATGCTGTTGGGCAGTACGTTAAAATTTCGGGTCAAAATGATTTATCAGTTTGTGCCTGGGGATTAAATGCTCAGCGTTTATCAGCCTATGGCAACAGCAATGTTCCGATATGGGAATCGCCATGTAAGATTTTTGCATGGGATGAAGTAACCGATATGACAGACGATGGTAATTATATTGCCTGCGGTTTCGATAGTACTGTTCAGGTTTTTAATGCATCATCCAGTAATCCCATCTGGGAAGTTTCGATTAACAGTTGTGTAAAAGGAATTCAGATTTCCAATGATGGTAAAGTATTTGTTGCTTCTTTTAATTCCGCAACACAAAATGATTCTTATGTATATTGCTACCAAGTAGGCCAGGATACTCCGCTTTGGACAAAATCCTATACCGGCAATGCCACAGCCTTAGCAGCAAGTAAAAGCGGGAATCGTGTTGTTTTTTGTGAATATGGCGGAACAACAAATAAATTATGGATATTAGACGGAGCTAATGGCGACCAGTTATTTGAAACCGGTTATGCCGATCAAAATCCGCCAAGTATTTCTTACGATGGAAAATATGTAGTAAGTGGAAATTATAGTGGTTATGCTTTTCTTTATGAATATAGTGAAGCTAATAATTCCTATTTTGAAAAATGGAACTACAAGGTTAACGGATCCAATTCATGGATTACCGGCATGTCTGTTTCAGCCGACGGTAGTACCGTTGCCGTTGGTTCTTTAATCTTTTTAACCAACGATTATGATGGAGAACTATATGTTTTCAATACTTATTCACCTGTACCCTTATGGATAGCCACCGGTTTTAAAGATGAAGTAAACGCTATAGATATGAGCTCCGACGGTTCAATTATTGCTGCCGGAAGCTGGGGGCCTATCGATAATTCCAAACCCGATATTTTCCTGTATCGTAAACAAAGCAGTACTCCGTATTTTTCTGTAAATACTCCCGGATCCGTTTATGGTATTGATTTATCAACAGACGGAAAATCATGCATTGCCGGTGGAAAAGCCGTACATGCCCGTCAGATGGGATGGGGTGGCACACTTTATAACATCAATTCCGACCTCGGCGGAGGTATTCTGGCTGGAAATGCCGTTAAATCGGGAAGCACAAACCAGGCAGGCGTTAAGGTAGAAATTATAGGCCTTAACCAGTATTTTACTTATACTAATGACACTTCTCATTATTCACTTCCCTACATTCCTGCAGGAACGTATACTGTAAAATATTCTGCCGTAGGTTATGTTCCTCAGGAAATACCCGGAATTGTGATTGCCGAAGGACAAACTACGAATAAAGATGTTACCATGGTTTCTACAGGTTTACCTCCAACGAACCTCGTTGCAACTCAAGGTGCAGGCTTAAATATACATCTTACCTGGCAAGCTCCAGCTTCGGGAAACATCACAGGATATCAAGTATTCCGTAAATCATACGCCCCCGATACTTATCCAGAAACACCTATTGCTACCCTTCCATCTTCACAGGTAAGTTTTACTGATACAACGGCTTTACCATTGAAGCATTATTTTTATGCTGTTTCCGCAGTATTATCCGGTAACCTTCAATCACCTTATTCCAATGATGCTGAAGGCTGGCTGGCTACAGGCTTTATTGCTAATCAACTCAGCGCTTACGTTGGAACAGCCCCGGTAATCGACGGTGTTATCAATCAAAGCGAATGGGCAGATGCTTATAAAGTTGACATTTCCGATTTTATGGGAACTAATGACAATACGCCCAATCCTATTGGAAGTGTAACTGCCTATTTCAAAGTAAATGCAGACAAAACAAAACTCTACTGTGCTGTTGACGACAAAAATGATGTTGTCCTCGAAGATCACGACGAAGTCGCCCTTTATATAGACGATAACAATGACGGCACTTATCCTCCTTCAGGCGATGATTCGGAAGGTAATTTCTGGGCTGCTCATTATGCCAGCGGCGATGTTATCAAATACCGTCCGCTTTACAATAACGGTGGAGTAGGCACTGTTGTTTATCTTTCTAATCCTGAAATTTCCGTTTCCAATGCTTCGGGTCATGTAGTATACGAATTTGCTATTCCTATGGGAAGCGACGAAAACTGGAAAATCGATTTCAACGAACAAAACCAAAGCGGTATTTTTGCATTTGTATTAGACGATCCAAGTAGCTACGACGGTTACTGGCCATGCACAAACATGAATGTTTTCAACCCCGCAGGTTACGGTATGATTACTTTTGGTGATATTGATCAGACTCCTCCGGCGCCCGATGGCTTAGCGCTAAACAACCAAGCTCCTTCACTTGATATTACTTTATCATGGAACCAGCCTGACATCAATGATTTTAATCATTTCAACATTTACTGGTCGAACAATAACGGACAATCGTACAACCTGCTTGGAAGCACAATTGGCGTTCAGTATTTCTATACTTTACCCGCTTCGGGAACTTACATGTTTTATGTAACTACTGTTGATAATACCAATCACGAATCTGTACCTTCACAAACCGTTACTTTTGGAGGCGGTGGCACTACTTTCAGCCTGAGCGGTACGATTACTTATCCTAATACTGCCTCAACTCCACTTAGCGGAATAACTCTAAATCTAAAGAATTCGAGCGGAACGGTAATAGCTACCGCCACAAGCAATGCTTCCGGAAGCTATTCCTTTGCCAACCTTGTTAACGGAACCTATACCCTTGAACCTTCTACGACCAAAACTTGGGGCGGAGTATCGGCAGCCGATGTGCTTTTATACAAAAAACATATTGCCAACGTTAGTTTTCTCACAGGTATTTTCCTGGCTTCAGGCGATGTAAACGCTTCAAACAGCCTCACCGCTGCAGATGTTTTGTTAATCAAAAAACGTATTGCTTATGTTATTAATTCATTTACCGTAGGTGACTGGCTGTTTAACAATACTTCTGTTACCATCAACGGAGGTAATGCAACACAAAACTTTAACGGTTTATGCTTTGGCGATGCCAACGGTTCATATGCTCCTCCGGCTAAAGGTTATGTTGCCGCCGAACCACAGAAAATTGCTTCCGGCGATTTAACTATTCTTTCGGTTGATTCACAAAACGGAAAAATTACCGTTCCGGTTTATGCAACCAATGTTCAGAATCTGGGTTCATTCCAGTTTACTATCAGCTACGACGCCAGCAAATTAACATTTACCGGAGCCGATAACTGGTTTGCAGGTATAAGCGACGTTACCATTGGCAATCCAGTGGCTGGAAAATTAACCTTTGTCTGGGCTACTGATGCCAACGCTATATCATTATCCAACGATAAGCTGTTTGACTTGCACTTTAATGCACTCAATGCCGATGCTTCTTCCATTAGCTGGAGCGACGTACCTACTGCCCGCGAATTTGCCGACTATGACGGAAATATTTATGATCCTTCATTCGTCAACGGAGCCGTTGGAGCCATTACCGGAATCGGAAGCTTAAGCAACAGCCAGTTGATGATCTATCCTAATCCTGCCAAAGATTTTGTCAACATTAAATACGCTGACGAAATACTTTCGGTTAAGGTTATCAATTATACCGGACAGGTAGCAATGGAACAGAAAGTAAATGCAACGGATGTTAAAATCAACACTTCAGATTTAAAATCAGGCATTTATTTCATCCAGATTGAAACCAAAAATGGTAAAATAAGCAAAAGTATTGCTGTTGAAAAATAATCAGGATTACCAATAATCAATTTTATTGTTCAAAAAAGAGAACTCGCGAGGGTTCTCTTTTTTTGTTAAATTTTGTATCTTTGGTAAAAAATACAGAGACCGTTGCAAAGACCTTTTCAGGCTTCGGCTTCGCTCAGTCTGACAACCGGTTAACGGATTGCCATTTTGAGCCCCGCCGGACAAAAAAAGATAAATAAAACACAATTTTGCAACGGCTTTTTACCATTTATCAATAAATATTTTTTCAAATGCCAACGCTCATACAATCACCCAGCATCATCAAAGCTGCCGGAAACAAAACCAAACTTATTGAAGAATATTTCGGAAGAGTCAACAGCCACACTTCCGAAATAAGCATTGCACGCATGATAAGTCCCCAGGGATGGGAAGAGCCCGGTCAATGTCCCGAATTTGACGAATATACCGTAGTATTAAAAGGCACCTTGAAAGTAACAACCAAAACAGAAGTCTTTTTTGTTACCGAAGGGCAAGCCATACTTATTCCGGCAAAGGAATGGATTCAGTACAGCAGTCCTTTTAACGAAGGAGCCGAATATGTCGCCGTTTGTCTTCCGGCATTTTCGCCCGATAGTGTGCACAGAGATGATATGAAATAATTGTCGGCATGCGTTTGTGGTCGGTTCATCCCCAATATTTGGACTCCAAAGGGCTTGTGGCTCTCTGGAGGGAAGTTTTGCTTGCCCAGCATGTTCTGGATCAAAAGACCACAGGCTACCGCAATCATCCCCAGCTGATGCGTTTCCGCAACGCTAAAAAACCTTTGGACGCCATCAATCAGTATCTGTCCGCAGTGTATGCCGAAGCGGAAAAGAGGAATTATCATTTCGATAAATCAAAAATTGACTGGAATTTTGAAGAAGCAACCCTCGAAGTTACCGATGGCCAACTGAAATACGAAACCCGTCATTTATTGAATAAACTCAGCGTACGCTGCCCCGAAAAATATAACGAACTGGTAACGCTAAGCCAATTATCGCCACACCCCATGTTCCGAATCATCGCAGGAGATATTGAAGATTGGGAGAAAGGCGGACATTCCATGTTTTAAAACTGCTAAATATTGTTGCTGGCTCTTTTAAATCATGGTATGCCTTTGATTTATTATTTTAAACATGGAATGTCTCCATAAATAAAATCTAAAATCTAAAATCTAAAATCTGAAATCTGAAATCTAAAATTAAATTAATCCCTTCCGTGCATCCTTACCAGTAGCCAGCGCGAAATAAAGAATACAAGCACAGCCAGTACCACCATAAAGATGGCTATAGCGCCAAATATTGTCCCTGCTCCCAAACGTTGAACATAACCGACAAGGAAGCCGCTGATTACATTTGCCAGGAAGTTGCTACAAAACCAAACACCCATAAACAACGAAGCAAGCTTTAGCGGAGCCAGTTTGGTTACCATCGAAAGGCCAATGGGCGAAAGGCAAAGTTCGCCTACGGTATGGAACAAATAGGTTGCGATAAGCCAAATGAGTCCGGCTTTAACGGTGGTATCGGTAGTGTCGCCCCCGCGTTGTGCCACGGCTGCCAGCATAAACAGAAAACCGCCTCCGAGGAATAGCATTCCAATTCCCATTTTAACCGGAGTGGAAGGATTCTTGCCTTTTCGCGAAAGCGCCATCCATAACCATGAAAATAAAGGGGAAAGCAATACCACAAACAAAGGGTTTACCGATTGAAACCATTCCGCCGGTATGGTCCATCCGGCAACTACCCTGTTGATGTAACGTTCGGTATACAAATTGATCGAAGAACCGGCCTGCTCGTAACCAGCCCAGAAAAAAGTAACAATAAACAAAAGAACAACGATTACCGAAATGCGGTCGCGTTCTTCCTTGGTAAGCGGAGTGTTTTCCTTTTGAACGGATTTATTTTGCTGATGTTTCGGAATTTTACCGGTTTCGCCCAGATATTTCGGAGCCGTAAGCACATAAGCAAGTATTCCTATAGCCATTCCTGTCCCGGCAGTGATAAAACCGTAACGGTATCCGTAACTTGAACTGAAATAGCCGCAAAGGATAGGCGCAAGAAAAACCCCGGCATTAAACAGCATATAATAAATGGTAAAAGCACTGTCGCGGCGCTTGTCTCCCTGTTGATATAGGTCGCCAACCATCGTAACAACGGTGGGTTTGAAGAAACCATTACCAAAAATCAGCAGCGTTAATCCGGCTACAAAGGCAATGATATTATCGTCGATGGCACAGGTGAAATGCCCTAACATAATCAAAATGGCGCCAATGAGTATGGAACGCCTTTCGCCCAGGTAACGGTCGGCTAACCATCCACCCAAAAGGGGAAAAAGATAACATAAACCGGTAAATATCCCATAAATAATCCCTGCCTTGCTATCGTCCCAGCCCATTCCGCCCAGGCGATTGGTGGTGCCGCTTACCATATACAATATCAAAAATGCACGCATTCCGTAGTAGCTGAAACGCTCCCACGAGGCAGTCAACGCCAGCATATACAGCGCCGGCGGCTGTTTCATTTTTACCTGATTATCCATAAAGTTTACTTTTTTATAAATTTTCGACTAAAGTATAAAATTTTTTAAAATCACCGTTTACCATAAAAAATATTCATACAACAAGTAGTAAAAAGAAATTAGGTGGAAAAAATCATACAGTTGACTGATGTAGCAGCGCTGTTTGTTAACGAAGCCTTCGGAAACACAATTTCCCGGAATAGCCATCGGATATCCTAGGTTCGTTTTACACTCCTTCTATTTCCGCCAGTTCAGTTCATTTTCCTGTGATAAAAGCCCACCATTCCTCTCTGGAAGGACAAATTTGCCGGCAACAATCACCTTCTAAGTGGCAACAACCACCTTCGAAACGGCAACAACCACCTTCGAAACGGCAACAGCCTCCTTCTAAACGGCAACAGCCTCCTTCGAAATGGCAACAACCACCTTCGAAGTGGCAACAATTGCCTTCGAAATAATAACAATTGCCTTCTAAACGGCAACGGTCAGTTTCTAAACGACAACAGCCGCCTTCGCAAGGATAACAGTCTTTTTATCAATGATAATGCTCTTTTTCACGTTGTACACACTTCCCGGCTTCCGGAAGCAAATCCCGGTTAACAAACGGTATTTTTTTGTTATGCGGAATTTTACCCGTTTTAAGCTAAGGAATAAGCTCTTCTGAAAAAAATATTGTCTTTATCTTTAACAATAAGCAGCTATTTTACAACTACTTATCTAAATAAAGCTTTTTTTTTGAAAAAAATTTATTGTTTTTGTTATTTCAATTAAAAAAAAGGTTATATCTTTATGCGCAGAATACTGATTACAAACCCTTAAAACATAGGAGATTTTAAAAATGACTAAAATTGAAGCTGTGGTAAGGATTTTTAATTTATCCGACGCCATTTTTTTAGAAAAAGTACAACTTATTTTAGTGTTTCTGACCGAAGACCTCGCATTGTTCCAGGACTTTGATGCCGATTTTAGCCAGGAATACGTAGACCTGCTTGCTGCAGACATTAAAAAACTGCAGAATATGCCCACCGCAAACCAGTTGACAAACGACATTACCAACCAAACCAATGTAGTGCTTGCATTGATGGACGATGCAAAGGGAAAAACACAGAGCATCAAGTATTTTATTGAAAAAATTGCGGTAAAACCTCCGCGTATACTCAACGAATTCGGATTCGACATTTACGAAAGTGTTCATAATTCGCAACCAAAGATGCTTCAGTTTCTGAAGAAGTTTAACGATGCCGTAAAAAAATACAGCGTTCCACTTCTGCAGGTTGGATTTACCCAATCCAAAGCTGATGAAATACTTAGCCTTACCGGGCAGTTGGATACGGCGAACACTCTTCAGGAAAAACTCAAAAGCCAGCGTACCGTCATTGTGGACGACCGCATTTTGCTGATGAACAAGATATGGAAGAAAATAATGCACATATGCGATGCCAGCAAACAGGTATTTAAAAACGACTATGCCCGTCAGAAACGCTACATCATTTACAATACTCCTAACGGGCAGCCACCGGCAAGCACCACCACCGGAGTTATTACCGGGCTCGTTACCGCTTCCTCCTCCGGCCTTCCGCTGAAGGATGCCGTAGTTACGGTGGAAGTGGCAGGCGCTACCCTTACCGCCACCACCAACGCCGAAGGAGAATATGCCTTGCCCGAAGTACCCGTGGGGAGCTACACCGTTACGGCTACCCTTGGCGGATATGCTACCACCACACGCGAAAATGTGGAAGTGATGGAAGATGAAGATACTACCTGCGACTTTGAACTAAAGGCAAACGGCTGACGCTGATAAGCTTGTTTACCTTTTGTACGTTTTTTTTTGTGGATTAAGTAAACTTCAGCAACGGGCGGGGTATCGTAAAAGATATCCCGCCTTTTTTATGCCTTACAAACATCTTTTCTCCGGCATAAACTTTTCCTTTATGTTTCGCCGCAATTATTAATTTTGCAAACGAAAAACAATATCCAACCAACACTATCAAATTATGATACAACTCATCGAATGCGTTCCCAACTTCAGCGAAGGACGCGATATGAATATTATTAACCAGATTACAGCCCAGGCCGAAACCGTGGAAGGAGTAAAACTTCTTGACGTAGATCCGGGCGCAGCTACTAACCGCACCGTTGTAACACTGGTTGGCACTCCCGACCAGGTAATGGAAGCCGCTTTCCGTTGCATTAAAAAAGCAAAAGAACTCATCGACATGAGCAAACATCACGGCGCACACCCCCGTTTTGGCGCCACCGACGTCTGTCCTTTGGTTCCGGTATCGAACATAAGCATGGAAGAAACGGTGGAATATGCCCGCAAACTTGCTCAACGGGTTGGGCAGGAGCTGGGAATTCCGGTCTATTGTTACGAAAATGCCGCCTTTACTCCTCAACGCCGGAATCTCGCCCACTGCCGCAGCGGCGAATACGAAGGATTGGCTGCTAAACTTAAAAATGCGGAATGGAAACCCGATTTCGGTCCCGCCGAATTTCTTCCCGCTACCGGAGCCATCGCCGTTGGAGCCAGAGATTTCCTGGTTGCGTATAATGTAAACCTCAATACCACCTCTACCCGCCGCGCCAATGCCATGGCTTTCGACATACGCGAAAAAGGGCGCCCCGTACGTGAAGGGAATCCCGTTACCGGGAAAATAAAAAAGGACGAAAACGGAAAAGAAATATGGACTCCCGGAAGCCTCAAAGCCTGCAAAGCCATCGGTTGGTTTATAGAGGAATACGGCATAGCCCAGGTTTCCATCAACCTGACCAACATCAGCATCACCCCCGTTCACATTGCCTTCGACGAATGCTGCCAGAAGGCACAGGAACGAGGATTACGGGTTACCGGCTCCGAAATCATAGGATTACTTCCCCTGAAAGCCCTTACCGACGCCGGAAAATATTTTCTAAGAAAACAACAACGCTCTGTAGGCGTTTCGGAGGACGAACTGATCAAGATAGCCATCAAATCCTTAGGCCTCGACGACCTGAAGCCCTTCAACCCCGACGAAAAAATCATAGAATACGTCCTGCGCGACAATACCAAGAAGAAATTAGTGGATTTAAGCTGCACCGGCTTTGCCAACGAAACGGCAAGCGAATCGCCGGCTCCGGGTGGCGGCTCCATTTCTGCCTATATGGGCGCTTTAGGCGTATCCCTTGCCACCATGGTTGCCAACCTGTCGTCGCACAAGCCCGGCTGGGACGAACGTTGGGAGGAATTCAGCCTTTGGGCCGAAAAAGGTCAGGTACTAAAAGACGAACTGCTGCATCTGGTGGACGAAGACACCAATGCATTCAATAAAATTATGGATGCCTTCGGCCTGCCCAAAAGCAACGATGCCGAAAAAGCCGCACGCACCGCCGCTATCCAGGCTGCCACAAAATACGCTACCGAAGTGCCCTTTAAGGTGATGAACAAAGCCTTCGAAACCATGGAAATCATCAAAACGATGGCGGAAACAGGCAATCCTAACTCGGTTACCGACGCCGGAGTCGGCGCCCTGTGTGCCCGTTCGGCTGTGATGGGCGCTTTCCTTAACGTAAAAATAAACGCTGCGGGACTGAAAGATACGGCTTTTGTTGATGATATTATTGCAAAAGCTCTGATTATTGAAGATAAGGCTATCGCGATGGAAACGGAAATACTCGGAATCGTCAATTCAAAAATAAACAACTAAAAACGATTTTCTAACGCAAACCCACTCTTATGATACGGCATATTGTCATGTTCAAACTGCGGCAGTTCGATTCGGAAGATGAAAAACAAGCCATACTGCAACAACTTAAAACAAGGATAGAAAAATTGCCGTCAAAGATAGATTTTATACGTTCGATGGAAGTCGGCATCAACCTTCGTAATCTCCCTTCGGCTTACGACCTGGTGCTGACTTCTACTTTCGACAACCTGGAAGATGTGGAAAAATACACCGTACATTCTGCTCACGTTGATTTTATTAATTTTAACAAAGATAAAAGCATAGCCAAGGCTTCGGTTGACTTTGAAATATAATTCCCGGCGTAATGGATAATTCTGATATCAAAAAAAAAATCTTTGAATGCAGTCGCGAGTTGTTTTACCGCAAAGGGTATAGCGGTGTGAAACTCGAAGACATTGCCAAAGCTCTTGGCATCAGTAAAAAAACATTTTATAATTATTATCCCAATAAGCTTGAAGTACTCAGGGAAATTGTGGATCAGATTAAAGATGACCTATCGCGGGATATTGAAGCCATTCTGAATGACAACACCTTGAGTATTCCCGAAAAACTCAAACGCAACCTTTCGGTTATCACGTTCAGGATTTCTGACATCTCTACCAGCTTCGCCGAAGACCTTCAGCATTATGCGCCCGAAATTTACCAGGATTGGGTAGACTATAAAACGGATGCGACCATACGCCATTTTACAGGACTTCTCCAGGAAGGCAAAAAAGCAGGCTTTGTTCATCAGGATGTAAACATCCAAACCATCATCCTGATTTTTATTTGTGCCATGGATAATATGCTTGATCCCGTCTACATGAACAGATTGCCTTCGGCTTTCAGTCAATATTTTCCACCTTCGCCGGTAGAAAAGTTCAATGCCATCATCAAAATCGTTTATGAAGGTATTTTAACCGGCGACGTCAAAAAAAAGGCGGAAATACAATAAAAAAACTACAACAGCAGAAAATTAATCTTTTCTTGGCTTAGTCGATTTGAGCCACAATTTTTGTTCTGGCTGTATAGCATCATCGGAATTCAGCCGGTTCTTCTTGCTCAGAATCTTTAGTTTTATTCCATAAAGTTGCGAAACAGAATATAAGTTTTCATTCGGCTTCACCTGATGGAACTCCACGGCAGCTTTACGTTTTTTCCGTTCCAGATAAATCATCTGGCCTTCCTGAAGACAATATTCTTTGGATAAATCGTTGTATTTGAGTATCTGGAAGGCATAAATATTGAATTCTTTAGCAAGGGATAGATAATTATCGTCCTTTTGGGCAAAAATGAATTTCAATCCGTTGTTTTTATATATTTTCCTGCCGTTTGGAGTCGTTTTAACCAACTCAAAAGCATCGGGAGAAGGCTGAACGTAGCCCTGGAGGAAATGTCCGCAGGAAAACAGTTTTTCCTTAACGGCTTTCAGTTGAGCTAAGGAGACACTTTCTCCGTCAAATTCATACAGATGATTCTCTTCGATAACCCTTATCAGCGATTCGGCATAATGCTTGTTGGTAGCATAGCCGGCTTTCTGGAGTCCGTTAGCCCAACCTTTGTAATCGGTTGCCGGAATCGAAAACAGAAAGGCATAGCGGCTTCGCAACTTCAGAAACAGCGAATGATCGCGGTACGATTCCTCGGCATTGCGATATTTTCTGAAACATTCATTCGGCGCATCATCATCTACGTGTATGGTATCGCCTGTCCAATCTTTATGACATTTTATTCCAAAATGATTGTTCGACTGCTGGGTGAGCATACTGTTTCCACAGTTGGTTTCCAAAATACCCTGGGCAAGAATAATGCTTGCCGGTATCTTGTATTCTTTCATTTCCCTGATAGCATAATGCTTATACGTAGCAATATAGTCGGAAACCGTTATCTTTTTTGCCGGTTTCTGGGCGAAAGCAAAAAGATTGCTAAAAAGAAAAATACATAAAAAGATGCGAAATCCAGGGTTCTTCATTTTTAACCGGACATTTTGAATTTAGGATGGGACAAATGTATAAAAATAAAAAAACGAAAACCTTCTTTTTTTACGGAAAACTTTCTGTAAGCTTCAGCCATCTTATTTCTTACTTTTGCCTGCTCCAAATAGTACCTGATAAAGTGCAATTAATTTCCAAATATTTCAGTGATCTAACGCCAGAACAACTTCACAGGTTTGGCCTTTTACAACAACTATACAACGACTGGAATGCCAAAATCAATGTCATTTCGCGCAAGGATATTGATCATTTGTACGAAAGGCATGTATTGAATTCGTTAGGCATAGCCAGGATCATACAGTTTAAGGAAGGAACCCGGGTGATGGATGCTGGTACCGGCGGCGGTTTCCCCGGGATACCGCTTGCCATTTATTTTCCTGATGTTCAGTTTATGCTGGTGGATTCCATCGGCAAGAAAATAAAAGTTGTGAATGCGGTGATTGAAGAGCTTGGATTGAAAAATGCCATTGCCCGTCAGGCAAGGATGGAAGAAATCAACGAGAAATTTGATTTTGTGGTAAGCCGGGCAGTAACTTCATTGCCCGAGTTTTACAAAACGGTCGGTGGAAAGATAAAAAGCTGTGGATTTAATGAACTTGCCAATGGTATTTTGTATTTAAAAGGCGGAGAAATTGAAAAAGAAATCCTGCCGATGGCTAAACAGGTAACCATTTATGAACTTCATCAGTACTTCGAGGAAGAGTATTTTGAAACCAAAAAATTAGTACACATCTCAAAAACAACAACATAATTTTCAGAAACCGGTTTAAAAATCATTTATTAAAAAAAATGAAACAGAGGTTGTTTCAACGAAAAATACTTGTATATTTGCAGCCGATTTTCGAGTGTGTGAACTTTTAATTCAGAGACCAATGAGCAAGAAAGCATTACTACAATATGTTGAAGACAACTTTGTAACTAAGAATGAACTACCAGTTTTCAAGTCTGGTGATACCATAACCGTACATTATAAAATTAAAGAAGGTAACAAAGAACGTATCCAGCAATTCCAGGGAGTTGTTTTACAACGTTCGGGAAGCGGAGTAACTGCTACATTTACCGTTCGTAAAATTTCCGGCAATATTGGTGTGGAAAGAATTTTCCCGGTTGTATCGCCGTTTATTGATAAAATTGAAGTCAACAAAAGAGGCGTTGTACGCCGTGCCCGTATTTTCTATCTTCGTGGATTACGTGGAAAAAAATCCAGAATCAAAGAAAAAAAGATGTAAATCATCTCCTTCAAAAAGATTTAATCCCGGCCTTGGTCGGGATTTTTTTTGCCCTGTAATAAAATTTCATACTTTTACGTTGAAAGTTATCCCTATTATTTTATTATGCAACAGTTACGATTTCAGAATAAAACATTGTTTGTGAAGTTCATGTTTTTTTCTCAGCTTTTCGTAATTGTTTCCTGCCTTGCCTTTGCTCAGCAAAAACTTCCCAAAATCGAATACGATACGGTAAAACTAAAAACCGGCGACTTGATTGTAATTGGCAACCGTACTGCATTTATCCGTTTCGATACGGTTATTTTTATTCCCGACACCTCGTTTTATAAAATAAAACGGGCTGAAAGCCGGCAGGTAAACCGGCAGGACAGTTTTTATGTTTCGCTCAGGAAAAAAGCTTACCAAACACAGTTTTCAAAGGAATTATACGACCTGGTATTTGTCTCTTCTGCCTCTATTCATCTTCCCGATACTACCGACGCCCTTCGAAGCGAATATCCATTCCTGGGATTTTCGGGCAAAACCATCCGTTCGATTCATATTCAAAAATTGGATGTCTTTGGTGAATTTATTACCGATACAGGCTTTGTTGCCCGATCCTCCCTGGAAAAATTTGGAAATAATATTCATGTAAAAACCAAGGATTACGTCATCCGGAGTAATCTTTTATTTAAAACAAACGATACGATAAATCCCTACACTATTGCCGATAATGAAAGACTTTTGCGTCAGCTTCCGTTTATCGAGGATGCCAAAATATTTGTTTTGCCCGACCTGATAGATACTTCTTTGGTGGATGTGGTTGTGGTAACCAAGGATGTTTGGTCGCTGGCCTTCGATGCTAAATTTTTTGGTTTAGAAAGGAGTAAAATGAGCATCTATGATGTTAATCTTTTCGGCCAGGGGCAATATTTACGGCATACCTTCAATAATAATTTCCGGAAAAAAAACAGTTTCCAATACGAGGAAGGGCTTTACAGGGTCGAGAACATTCTTGGAAGCTTTATTACCGGCTATCTGCGATATTCCGACAAGGATAATAAAAAGCAATACAGCGTTGATTTATCCAGAACATTTGTAACGCCGGCTACAAAGTATGCCGGAGGCATGGATTTTTCAAAAAATGAGTTAACAAAAAGTGTCCTCATGAGTAGTAAGGGAGATTCGGCATACTACAAGGCGAGATACGATTCGTTGGATGTCTGGGCAGGAAGGGCTTTTGTTTTGAAGTCAGGAGAACTTTTTAAAAACCGCCTCAGGCTGGTGGTTGCCGCCCGTTACATCAACAAAAGATATTTTAAAAGACCACCGGTATATGCTTCTGCCGACGAAAACTATTATAACCGGAATATGATGTTGGGCAGTCTGGCATTGATCAGCCAGGATTATTATACAGGAAACCTGATCTATAATTTCGGCCGAACGGAAGATATTCCTTACGGAAATCTTTTTGCCGTTTCCGTGGGAAGGAATATTGACGACTACAACAAACAACTTTATACCGGTTTTAAATTAGGCAAGGCTTTTTTCGACGATGCCTCGGGATATTATAATGCTACAGTAAATATTGGCGGTTATCTGAACAACACGGCATTGAACAATGGCGTGCTCAAATTGGATATGGATTATTTCACCAATCTTTATTCATCCGATTTTACCAGAATCAAATTCCGTCATTTTGCCACGATTAATTATATGATTGGGATAAAACAGCCTGAGGATGCTTTTATCCGTTTCAACGGATTAAACGGGATCAGGGGATTCAGCAAGGATAGTCTTCAGGGCAAACATCGTTTGTCGGTTAACCTCGAATCGGTGGCGTTTACACCACTTGAAATTATCGGGTTCCATTTTTCGGTGTTTGGATTTGTGGATATGGGATGGATAGGGACAAACTCCAAATTTATACTTTCTCAACCCATGTACACCGGCTTGGGTTGTGGCATACGCATACGCAACGAGAATCTTATTTTCAAAACCTTCCAGATACGTTTTGCATGGTATCCCAAAGCGGCTTACAGCAGCAGCCATTCCGTCCTGCAGATTTCGGGTGAGGAATCCTACCGTTTCGACAATATGAATTACACCGGGCCGGAAATCGTTAAATTTGAATAAGGACGGCACTTGATTATTTTTCTATTTTTGCCTCAAATATTTTATGATGAAGAAACTTGCTTTCATTCTTTTTGCCTGTTCACTTTCGACATCCCTGTTCTCGCAGCAGAGCGATTCGGCTATCGTTCATAACCTTTTTATCACATCTCTAAAATCGGATGCAGCTTACGAAAACCTGCGCTATCTTACCCAAACCATAGGACCGCGTCTTGCCGGTTCACCACAATCCATTGCAGCCGTGGAATGGGCTAAACAGGTAATGCAGCAGATGCATCTGGATACGGTTTATCTGCAACCCTGCAAAGTCCGCAACTGGCAACGCGGAGGCAAAGAAACGGCAGTCGTAACCTCAACACTCAGGGGCAGCAAAAATCTGAACATTTGTTCCTATGGCGGATCGGTGGGTACCGGAAAAGAAGGCATTACGGCCGAAGTGGTGGAGGTAAAAAGTTTTGAAGAAGTGGAAAAATTAGGCAGAAAGGGAATTGAAGGCAAGATTGTGTTCTTCGACCGGCCAGCCGATCCGGCATTTTATTATACCGGACATTCCTACGGCAGCGCCGTCGACCAGCGTGTTCACGGAGCATCGGTAGCCGCAAAATACGGCGCTTTGGCCAGCGTTGTACGTTCGGTAACCCTTGCCCGGGATGAGTTTCCGCATACCGGGGTAATGCATTACGATGAAACCATTGCTAAGATTCCTTCCATCGCTTTAAGCACGCTCGATGCCGAGTTGTTGAGCGCCTGGCTGAAAAGTGATCCAAAACTGAAATTATTTCTTCAAACCAACTGCCACGAACTGCCCGAAGCCGATTCGTACAACCTGATAGGTGAACTGAAAGGGACGGATTTTCCCGATCAATACATTGTGGTCGGCGGGCATATTGATAGTTGGGATATCACCGAAGGCGCTCACGATGATGGCTCAGGAGTTGTACGAAGCATGGAAGTACTGCAGCTGTTCAACGAAATGGGAATAAAACCACGCCATACCGTAAGAGCAGTCATCTATATGGATGAGGAAATGGCTCAGCGGGGCGCTCATAAATACCTGGAAGAAGTCAAACGCAAAAATGAAAAACACATAGCGGCTATTGAGTCGGATGGCGGAGGGTTCACGCCCACAGGTTTTTCGATTGATGCCTCGGCGGATAATTTTTCCACCATCAAATCCTTTCAGAAATATTTCGAAGAGTTCGACATGCACGAATTTATCAAAGGCGGTAGCGGCGTAGATGTCGGCCCTCTGAAAGAATTAGGTATTCCCCTGATGGGTCTGATGAACGACGGACAACGTTATTTTGATTATCACCATGCAGCCAGCGACACCTTCGACAAGGTTAATTGCCGTGAACTGGAATTAGGTGCCGCCGCTATGGCTTCTATGGTTTATCTTTTGGATAAATAATTTAGTCGATCATCAATTCGTAAGGCAGACGAGCCTGAACGCCCTTCATCTGCTTGATGGATTTAAGGTATTGGTAATAAATGTAGGTATCGCCCAATTCCTTTTGTATTCTTGTTTCTTCGTTGCCTCCGGTTAATTCTTCAAACAATTTGGTAAACGGATCTTTTTGTTTGGGAAGATTCAACAAACGGTAATCGCTTATTTTGGCAAGATTAGCTGCCGTTTTGATAGCAACATCCAATCCTCCGAAATCATCAATCAGCTTAATTTTTTTGGCATCGGCTCCGCTCCAGACCCTGCCCTGCCCTATGCTGTCGACCTGGGCTATGGTCAGATTACGACCTTCGGAAACGTGCTTCAGAAATAAAGAATAAATATGCTCTACATCCTTTTGGAAAACGTTTTGTTCGAAAGGAGTCAATGCGCGGTTTACGTTGGGAAAATCAGAATATGTATTGGTTTTTACACCATCGAAAGTGATGCCCAGTTTGTTGTTGAAAAATTTCTGAAAGTTAGGTACCATACCAAATACGCCAATGGAACCGGTAATGGTATTGGGCTGAGCGATGATTTTATTTGCAGCGCACGAAATCCAGTATCCGCCCGAAGCAGCCAGGTCGCTCATGGAAACAACTACCGGCTTAACCTTTTTTGCCAATATGATCTCACGATAAATAACCTCGGAAGCCAAGGCGCTTCCACCGGGTGAATTAACACGCAAAACGATGGCTTTTACCCTATCGTCGAGGCGTGCTTCGCGTATGGCTTTGGAAACGGGTTCCGAACCAACAGTCTGGTCATCACCGTCACCGCTGACAATATCACCGGCGGCATAAATCACGGCTATCCGGTCCTTCGATCGAATACGTTTGGCTTTATCGGCAACATCCATATATTTGGTAAGCGAAACCAGGCTTAGCTTCTGACTTTCTTTTTTGCCGCAACGTGCTTTCAGTTCCGCTATCAATTCGTCTTTGTAAATCAATTTATCAACGAGTTTTTGATTAAAGGCATCTTCAGCCGTCTGAGCGCCCAGTGAATTGGCAATGGTGTTAAGTTGTTCCGTTTCTATATGCCTGCTTTCAGAAATACCTTTCAGTATCTGATCCCACAAAGCGGTAAGGTAGGTGAGTGTTTGTTCGCGGTTGGGTTCGCTCATCTTATCGAGCATCAACGGTTCAACGGCGCTCTTAAATTTTCCATGACGGATAATCTGCACATCCACATCTAATTTTTTCAGCGTACCTTTCATAAACATCAGTTGACCGGATATTCCTTTAAAAGTCAACTGTCCCTCGGGATTGAGATAGATCTTATCCGAAATGCTGGCAAGATAATAGGCTTTTTGGGTGTAATCCTCCGAATAGCTGACAATAAATTTGCCCGAAGTTTTAAACTCTTTCAGTGCATTGCGTATTTCTTCTACCGAAGCCATACCGGCAACCACATTATCCAGATCGAGATAAATGCCTTTAATATTTGGATCGTTAGCAGCTTTTTTAATATTTTTAAGTACATCGTCCAATCCCATGTTGCCTGCCTGGAAAGAACCGAATTTAATGTACTGCATGGACGAACGCTCCACCATAGGCATATCCAGTTTTATCTGCAGGACGCTGTTTGGAGAGATGACAACTTCATTTTTTGAAGAAAGGGAAACTATCGAAACGACAATTCCCATAAAAATGAAAAACATGATGACCAGCGTGAGGAAAGTCCCAAGCATGGAAGCAAACATAAATTTAAAAAATTGTTTCATCGCTTTACGTTTTTAGAATTAATATGCAAGTTTACGAAAAAAACACATAATTCATGTAAAATCATTAAAAAATATTCAGGCAGATTATCTTATGTAATGTACCTTTGCAAAAAAATAATAATCATGGACTTTTCAATTGTAAACATCATTCAGGCCATGTTGGCACCGGGTTTAATGATTTCGGCCTGTGGTCTGTTGCTCCTGGGCATAAATAATAAATATTCGTTGGTTGTAAACCGCATCCGGCAACTCACCGACGAAGAACGCAAACTCACCAAATACCCACGGGTAGAGCCGCTTCACCCCGACGAACAACACCGTTTGGAAAGCATCACCCTCCAGATTGAGAAGTTTGCCTTCCGGGTAACGCTTGTGAAAAATGCCGTGTTCAGCTATTCTATTGCCGTAGCCTTTTTTATTCTTTCGTCGCTGATGATCGGACTCAAATACCAGGTTGCCGCCGAATGGGTGTCCGATCTGGCCATTATTCTTTTTCTGGCCGGCATGATTTCAGTATTCATCGGCGTGTTATTTGCCGCCCGCGAAATACGAAAGGGACACCAAATCGTACAAATTGAAATCAGCAATATTTAACAAAGAATTTAATCTTGCCTGTGAACTAAAATTTATAGTAATTTTAGGGTATGATTCAAACGGAAACCAGAAATAATGCATTATGAAGGATTTTAAAAAATATTATCTTATACCAGCAACTCCTGCCGACATCTACCGGGCATTAACCAATCCTTTGACCATCCGTCTGTGGACGGGCGATCCGGCAGAAATGTCAACGGAACCCGGCTCTGAATTTTCGTTATGGGACGGAAGCATAACCGGAAAGAACATTGCTTTTGAGGACGATCGCAAAATTGTCCAGCAATGGTATTTTGGCGATCAGCCCGAAGATTCCATCGTTACCATCCTGCTCCATGCCCACAAACAGGGCACTTCCGTTGAACTGACCCAGACTAATATTCCGGATGAAGAATATGATGACATGGTGGAAGGATGGGATGAAAGCTATTTCGGCTCGCTTCGCGAATTTTACGAAGAATAACTAACCAGCAGAAAAGCCCCGAAGGTTTTGAAAACTTTTAGGGTTTATAATGTTCCAGACACCGATTAATTATGATGAAGAATAGAAATCCGGAATTAATTTTTTAAACTGAAATTATGTAAACCAAAAACAACCGCCATGAATCGTCTCGAACGCCTTACCGCCATCTTAACGCATCTGCAATCGAAAAAAGTAGTAAAAGCTTCTGAAATTGCAGGTCGTTTTAAAATCAGTTTACGCACGGTATACCGCGATTTGCGGGCGTTGGAAGAAGCGGGTGTTCCTGTTGGCGCCGAAGCCGGAATAGGTTTTTTTCTGGTAGACGGTTACCGATTACCGCCCGTAATGTTTACCCGCGACGAAGCTTCTGCTCTGGTGCTTGCCGGAGCTCTTTTCCATAGTTTTTCTGATGCCACCGTTAGCCGTCATTTCGATTCGGCGATGTTTAAAGTGAAAGCGGTTTTACAACCGCCGCTTAAAGAGCATCTTGAAACGCTGAGCAAAAAAATTGAAGTATGGGAGCCCAATACCGACGAATCTCCGGCTTGGCTTACCGACATCCAGACTGCACTGGGCGAACATCGCGTGATTCGTATGGAATATTATTCGCTGAAAGCAAAAAAAGCAGCTTCCCGTGTAGTCGAACCCATCAGCCTGAGTTTTTCCGAAGGAGCCTGGTATCTCTTTGCATGGTGTCGTTTACGTAACGATTACCGGGAATTCCGCCTCGACCGCATTCTCCATCTCACCCTCGAAAATGAGACTTTTTCTCCTGAAAAGCATCAAAGTCACATAGAAGTGCTTGAACAAATGTTTGATCAAAACTATGTTCATCCGGTTACGCTCCATTTCCATAAAAATTCAGGCTGGGAAACGCTCAAACGCCGCCTTTGCTATTGTCTGGTGGACGAAAAAGACCTGGGCGATACCATAGAACTGACTTTCCGTGTCGACAATTATTTCTATTTTGGTAAATATCTGCTCGGTTTCGGTGATCAGGTCAATATCGTTTCCCCTCCGGAGTTAAAAGAAATAATGAAGGAAATGACGCGCGATCTGGCTGATCATTACCGTTAAGAGAAACCCCAAAGGATTTGAAAACCTTCGGTTCAGATTAATTATCAAATATTTTTCCTCCTGCTGACATACCCTTGTCACAGCCCGAAGCTACTTTTGCAGCAATAGAAACCAAAACTCTAAAAAATGTTACCAAAAGTAATTGTTCACAACCTCATCAGTGTTGACGGTTGTTTTACCGGCTTTGAAGCCGACCTGGAAACTTATTATTCCGTTGCCTCAGGATTTGGCGCCGACATGTGCCTTATCGGATCGGGAACCATGGCCGGTGCCGGCGAAGAAAATGTGGCAGAAGAACCGGCCGATTTTATAAAACCCGACCCGGCAACCCGTCCTCATGCAGGATATTGCGTTGTAGTCGACAGCCGGGGTATTTGCCGCAACCTGCACTTGTTTCGCCGTGCCGATTACTGCAAAGATGTGGTGGTGCTGGTGTCGGCGACTACACCCGAATCGCATCTGCAATACATGCAGGAAAGAAATTACGATTACATTATCGTCGGAAACGATCATGTGGATTACCGCAAGGCATTGGAAATTCTTTACGAAAAATACCATTGCCGCACGCTTCGTGTGGATAGCGGAGGTACGCTGGTCAGCATTCTCATTCAACAAGAATTGGTAAACGAAATAAGTCTGATTGTCGCGCCCCTGCTGACCGGCAATGCTCAACCGGCGCTTTTCGGCAAACTCAATCTTACCAAAAACATAAACCTGAAATTTATTAAATGCGAGCCGCTGTCCGATGGTCAGCTTTGGATAACGTATCGGTTATAACGGTTTACCGTCGGGTAAAGAACAAATAATATTTTATTCTTCCGGTTCAAGATGGTTTTTCAGTTCATCCGTTTCAATTTCCAGGCTTTGAATCTGTTTTTCTTTACGTTCGATGCTTAATCGCGCAGAAGCAATCCGGGCTTTTAATCCGGCGACGGCGTCTTTTTCTTTTCCGGCTGATACCACAATATCCAGCTGATCTTCCAGCTCACGGAGGTTAGCCCGTTCATCTTCCAGGCTTTCCTCCGTAGTTGAAATCTCAGCCGAGAGTTCCGCCAGTTTATATTGCATTTTCACCTCCCAGTTCTTTTTTTTCTGGCGAAAGAAATCATCGAGACGTTGGTTAAGAATATCGAAAGCCGTTTGCAGGCGGCCGTAAAGTTCTTCCCTTTGTTCTGCGGCAAGCCTTATCCCTTTAAATTCCGACTGAATCTTTTTCAGAAATTCCCTTGTCTCTTTATATTGAAAGGTTTCCTGTGCCTGGGTAAGTCCGTTGTTCACCAGCGTTTTTAATTGTTCATAGTTTTTGCAGGCTTCTTTTTCAAACGATTGCCTGGTTTCGTTAAAACGCTGGTTTAGTATTTCAAAATTTTGCTGAATAATGCCATGCAGTTCGTCGCGCTGTTCTTTCCTGAGCCTGGCTTCGCGCAATTCGGCCTGAATTTTTATCAAAAGATCTCTCGATAATTTCAAGCTTTCAGTGGCTTTTATCTGTTCGATAACATCCGCTATGTTTTTTTTCAGACGGGTATAATTCTGAATTGCTTCTTTTTCAAAAAGAGTTTTTTCAGCTTCTTTCAGAGATTTCAACGTGTCGAAAGCCTGCTGAAGACGGGCATAAAGGGCTTCGCGATGCTGATGCAACAGTTTCTTCCCCTTAAAAAGCGACTGAACTTCGATAAGAAAATTCCATGCCTGTTGAAAATCCTTTGGATCGCTTGCAACGGCAACCGCTTCGTCAACTTTAGTTTTAAGTTGAAAATAGTTTTGTGCGGCTTCGTTTTCAAAGTCAAGACGCTCGTCCTCAATTTTTTTATTTATTTCGGCAAAAGCCTGCTGTAATCTTTCATAAAGTTGTTCACGGTCGCCCTGATGAAGTTTCAATCCTTTGAAATGGTTTTGGGCATCAATCAGGTATCCTTTGGCTTCACGCAGGTCGGTTGTCTGCTTTACTTTATCAAGGGCCTCATCAATATTTTTTTTAAGATGGGTATAATTGCTAAAAGCTTCGTCGTCGTAGTTTATTCCGTTGTCCATAAATACAGTTCTTAAAGTTTATAAGGTTTGTAAAGTTTGTAAAGATAGACTAAGCTGGGTTTACAAAATCTTAGAAAAACCGAAGTGAAAATCTCAGCGTTTATTTTCAAAAAGTGAATACGCAAAGATAAAAGGAAAATGCAGGAATGGAACACTAACGACGGTATTTTAACATCGAATAGTAAAACAACGTATGGTTGAATAAAATAAGAATAAATATGGGATGTGCGGATAGGGGGACTCGAACCCCCACGCCTCTCGGCACCAGATCCTAAGTCTGGCTCGGCTACCAATTACGACATATCCGCCTTTGAGCGTGCAAAGATAATATATTAGTTTTAAAATAAAAGAAATTTAAAGAACTGCGGTTGGTTATGGTAGTTGGCAAAAGGCTATTGTCTGCGTTGTTTTTTTATCGCATCATAAATAACCTGCTGAATATCGGTACGTATATTCATTTCCGAGAGTTTTTTGTTTTCGGCATCGGGATAAATGCGATTCGACAGAAAAACATACACAATGCCATATTCAGGATCGGCCCAGGCATAAGTTCCGGTAAAACCGGTATGTCCGAAACTCTCGTACGAAGCATCGCGACAGGTTGGCCCGGGCTGGCTGATATCGAGCATGGGTTTATCAAAGCCAAGGGCACGGCGGTTGCCGGTAAGCAGAAACTGGGTGCTGGTAAACAGATCGACCGTGGCCGTATCGAGATAACGTACACCCGCATAATTTCCTTTGTTGAGCAGCATCTGCATTAAAACAGCCAGGTCGCCGGCATCGGAAAACAAACCGGCATGACCGGAAACGCCACCCAACATCGCCGCCCGTGGATCATGCACATCTCCATGGACAAGCTGATGGCGGAAGATGGTATCGTTTTCCGTAGGTGGTATCCTCGTCAGATCAAAACGATGGCGAGGATTAAAACCCATGGTTGACAATCCCAACGGTTTGTAATAAACACTATCCACATACTTATCCAACGATTCTCCGGTAACACTTTCCACCACCTGGCAAAGCAACATAAAACCAAGATCGCTGTATTTGTATTCTTTCTTTCTGGATACCGGCGATTTGGCGATGCTGTCGAACATCACTTTTGCATAATCCTTACGCATAAACATCCCTTCAGCTACGCGGTACGGATAGGCTTCCGAAAAAGTTTTATGATAGATTTCCGGATCGGGTTGCCCATTCCTGAGTGTTGCCGGATATCCCGGAATAAAAGATTGCAAGCCTGCCTGGTGGGTCATAATATCGCGTAAGATCAGACTGCGTTTATTGGTTTTTTTCAGATAAGGAAGATATTTACTTAATTTTTTATCCAGATCAATCTTGCCTTCTTCATAAAGTTTCATCACGGCAAGGGTTGTGGCTGCAATTTTGGTAACCGAAGCCAGATCATAGATGTCGGTATTGCGTACCGATGTTTTATTGTCGTAGGTATGATATCCGAACGATTTATCATAAATCACCTTACCGTCCTTGGCCACCAGTACCCGGCAACCCGGATAAGCCTTTGCCGCTATTCCCTTCAGGGCAATGCTGTCAATGGCATCCAGATCGCGGGATGATATTCCGGCATCCTCGGGAAATGTATACTTAAATCGCTGGATTCCCGTAGTTACTAATCCTGTTCCTATCGGAAATTCAGGAGAACCGGTTACGGGTAATTTCCCCTGAAAAGGAATTCCTCCAAAGATAGCCTGAGCCGAAAGATTCTGCGTTACCGGATTGTCCTGATAGGAAACGGCGATGGCTTCGATATTAGAAAGACCTTTAAAGCTATTCAGCGCATAAGGAATGGCAAAAATATCGAGAATTAATTTTTTATGTTTTTGAAGTGTATCTATCAAAGCAATCGTTTGCCGGCTGATGCCGAAATTCTTCACCGGCGAAGGATGTGTATCTACTATACCTGCAATCACCAGATTAAAATCCGAAAGTTTGGCTAAAAGATTGTCGGTTTTTTCCCTGGAAGGATTTTCCGGAAGATTGAAATGTGTAAGCGGAGAATAGTTTTCCAGCATCTGCTGAAAAACGGTAGACAGCGTATCACCGATGATTACCGTAGCTATTTTAAGCGTATCCGGTCGTTGAATAGGCAGAAATCCGTTCTGATTTTTTACCAATGTAATGGCTGGTTCGTATAAATGCTGGCACAACAACTGGGATTCCGGAAGGTTAAGTTCTTTGAAAAGACTCTGTGTGTCGATGCGTTTATTATTTGCCAATCCGGCAATGTACTTGTAATGCAATATTTTTTTACATTTATCTTCAATCAGTTTGCGCGATAGTCTACCGCTGTCAATGGCTTGTTCAATCTCGCAAATGGCCGTCTGCACATCCTGCGGGAGAAGCAGAATATCGTTTCCGGCTTCAAGGGCTTTCAGTTCAATTTTGCCTGGTTCTGAATACTTGGTAACGCCATTCATGTCGAGCGCATCGGTAAAAACCAATCCGTTAAAACCTAATTTATTCCGCAAAAGTCCGGTAATTACCGGATAGGAAAGAGAAGATGCCGCATTTTTTGCCGAATCAAGGGAAGGCACAAACAGATGAGCCACCATGATGCTGCTCAAGCCATTATTTATTAATTGTTTAAACGGATAAAGGTCTAAAGTATCTATCTCTTTGGCAGAATGGCTGATTAACGGCAAGGTAAGATGCGAGTCGGCATCGGTGTCGCCATGACCGGGAAAGTGTTTGGCTGTAGCCAGCAATCCGTGATCCTGAAGCCCGTTCATATACATCAGGCTTTTTTGCGTAACATTGAATTTGTTTTCACCAAACGAACGAATGTTGATCACAGGATTGGCAGGATTGGAATTAATATCCACCACCGGAGCGAAATTCATATTAATATTCATCAGATGACATTCGCGGGCAATTTCAGTACCCATTTTATAAATCAAACTGTCGTCGGCAATAGCGCCAAGAGTCATCTGACGGGGAAATGAAATTGTACTATCAAGGCGCATGCCCAATCCCCATTCGCCATCAATGGCTATCAAAAGTGGTACTTTGGAAATACTCTGCCAGTAATTGGTAAGATTTGCCTGGTTAACCGGGCTTCCTTTAAAAAAACAAACTCCGCCAACATGGTTGCTTTTTATGATTTCGGTTAGCTCATCGTTGTAAATTTTATCTCTCCCCGAAAAAGCACGTATCATAAATAGTTGTCCGATACGCTCATCGGGACTCATCGAACGATAAACAGAATCGACCCACAGGGAATCCGGACTCGGAGAAAAAAAGGTATTGGAATATGCAGTAAAATGAATTAGCGTCAGAATAAATAGCAGAAAGGAAGTAAGATACCGCAAAAATATTGTTTTGTACATCAGGTCATTTGATTTTATCCCGGCAAAATTACTCATATTTTGGCTACACATATCCGGAAATCCGTACTTTTGCCGTCACAAACGAAAATAGAATTGACGGCTGCCTTGTCTTTTATTTTCGCATAAAATTTCATTTATTCGATCAATCATTCAATCATTAATATAATGCCAACACCTTCCGAATTACAAAAAATATCGAGCCAGATCAGGCGCGATGTCCTGCGGATGATACACGGAGCCGCTTCCGGTCATCCCGGAGGAGCATTGGGCTGTGCTGATTTTATAACGGCTCTTTATTTTCAAATCATGAACCATCATCCCGAAAATTTCACCATGGATGGCAAAAACGAAGATTTATTTTTTCTTTCCAACGGTCATTTGTCGGCGGTATGGTATAGCGTTCTTGCCCGTTCCGGCTATTTTGATGTTAAGGAATTAGCCACTTTCCGCAAACTGAATACCCGTTTGCAGGGACATCCGGCAACGGCAGAGGGCTTGCCCGGAATACGGATTGCTTCGGGATCACTCGGACAAGGCCTTTCGGTTGCCATAGGCGCTGCCTTGGCAAAGAAACTCAATGGCGATAAATCCATTGTTTATTCGCTGCACGGCGATGGCGAACTGGAAGAAGGACAGAACTGGGAAGCCGCAATGTTTGCTGCCGCAAAAAGAGTGGATAATGTCATCGCCACGGTGGATTACAACGGTAAACAGATTGACGGTCCGGTGGATGAAGTAATGCCTTTGGGCAACCTGAAAGCAAAATGGGAAGCCTTTGGATGGTTAGTCCTCGAAATGAACGGTAACAACATTGCCGAAATTCTTTCGGTGATGGAAAAAGCTAAAGAAATGACCGGTAATGGAAAACCGATCGTAATACTGATGAAAACGGAAATGGGATTTGGTGTCGATTTTATGATGGGAACTCATAAATGGCATGGCAACGCGCCTAATGACGAACAGACTGAAAAAGCCCTGGCACAATTGGAAGAAACCCTGGGAGATTATTAATTTGAGATTTCAGATTTTAGATTCATTGATTATGAAAAAATATACTGTTACCGGACAAAAGGATACCCGTTCGGGTTTTGGTGAAGGCTTGCTGGAAGCCGGACGTAAAAATCAAAACGTAGTTGCCCTTTGTGCCGACCTGATCGGTTCTTTAAAAATGGATGCTTTCGTAAAAGAGTTTCCCGAAAGGTTTTTCCAGGTAGGAATAGCCGAAGCCAACATGATAGGCATAGCTGCCGGATTAACCATAGGAGGAAAGATACCGTTTACCGGAACTTTTGCCAACTTTTCCACCGGCAGGGTTTACGACCAGATACGCCAGTCGGTGGCCTATTCCAATAAAAATGTAAAAATATGTGCTTCCCACGCCGGACTGACGCTTGGCGAAGACGGAGCTACTCACCAGATACTCGAAGATATTGGCTTGATGAAAGGCTTGCCCAACATGACAGTTATCAATACCTGCGATTTTAACCAGACCAAAGCGGCTACAATAGCTATCGCCGATTACGAAGGACCGGTTTATCTTCGCTTTGGCCGTCCGAAGGTTCCGGTTTTCATTCCCGAAGATCAGAAATTTGTCATCGGAAAGGCGCTGTTGCTAAACGAGGGAAAAGATGTAACCATTTTTGCTACCGGGCACCTGGTTTGGAAAGCCATTGAAGCCGGTGAAATTCTTGCCGAAAAAGGAATAGATGCTGAAATTATCAACATCCATACCATTAAACCTCTGGACGTTTTTGCCGTATTAAAATCGGTGAAAAAGACAAAATGCGTGGTTACGGCCGAAGAACATCAGATGAACGGCGGACTTGGCGAAAGCATCGCCTCGTTTCTTTCGCGTAAGTTTCCCGTACCCGTGGAAATGATAGCCGTTAACGACCGCTTTGGCGAAAGCGGTAAACCGGAAGAACTGATGGTAAAATACGGCTTGGATACCTCAAATATTGTAGATGCCGCCCTTAAATCGGTGGCACGTAAAAATTGCTAAATTAGGGATTCATAAAATAAAAAAAGCCCGGTCAATAGACTGGGCTTTTTTATTAATTTACTTTTTGTGATTAATCCGCACCTTATAAACTTTACAAACTTTATAAATCCCGAATCGCTTCGCTCGGGACTTCACTTCGTTCAGCTTTAAAAACCTTATAAACCTTAAAAACCTTAAAAACTTTATAAACCTTAAAAACTTTACAAACCTTATAAACTTTACAAACTTTATAAACCTTACAAACTTCAGACGCTATTAATTCACAAGATGAACCGCTTTCAGGATTTCCTTACCGCGTTCAATAGCTTTTTCATTTTCGGGAATAAGTTTATGATGTCTTTCCGGTAATGATTTTTCCAGGCCTTTATGAATAAATTCGGGACCTACCAATGGTTTTATTTTAAGGAAACCACCTAAGACAATCATATTAAAAACCTTCATCAATCCACCTTTGGCAGCTTCATCGGCAGCTTCGATGGAATAAATATTGATGTCCTTGCGTTGCGGATGGCGCGTGATTCCGTTAGGATCATAAAGCAACACACCACCGGGTTTAACGCTGTTCTCAAACTTATCCATAGATTGCTGGTTAAGGATGATAGCGGTATCAAAAGCATTGATAATAGGTGAACTGATGCGTTCGTCGCTGATGATAACCGTAACATTGGCCGTACCGCCACGCATTTCGGGACCGTAGGACGGCATCCAACTGACTTCTTTATTTTGCATTACGCCGGAATAGGCAAGGATTTTACCCATCGAAAGTACACCTTGTCCTCCAAAACCGGCAATGATCATTTCTTCAGTCATATCTTGATAAATATTAAATTGTTCAATTGATTCATTATAAATAATTCCAGAATTATTTGCCGATTTCGTCCTTGAGGTCGCCTAAAGGATAAAATGGAAACATGTTTTCTTCCATCCATTTATTAGCCTGGTTAGGAGTCATTTTCCAGCCGGAATTGCAATTGGAAACAAATTCGACAAACGAAGTTCCCTTGTTGAGTTTCTGGCTTTCGAGCGCTTTACGAACTGCTTTTTTAGCCTTGCGTACACTTGCCGGATTTTGAACAGATTGACGTGTTACAAAAATAGTCCCCGGAAGTTGAGCAACCAATTCGGTAATTTTTAATGGGTTGCCATTATGTTTCAAATCTCTTCCATAAGGCGATGTAGCCGTTTTCATACCGAAAAGTGTGGTTGGAGCCATTTGTCCACCGGTCATTCCGTAAATACCATTATTTACAAAAAAGATGGTAATGTTTTCGGCGCGGTTGCAGGCATGAATAGTTTCAGCCGTGCCTATGGCAGCTAAATCTCCATCGCCCTGATAGGTGAAAACAAATTTTTCGGGCATTAAACGTTTTACTGCCGTTGCCAAGGCCGGAGCTCTACCGTGAGCGGCTTCCTGCATATCAATTTCAAAATAATTGTATGCCAATACCGAACAACCCACCGGTGCAATAGCAATGGTTTGGGATTGTATACCCATTTCTTCCACTACCTCTGCGATGATGCGGTGTATGGTTCCGTGGCCACAACCCGGACAATAGTGCATGATGTTATCCGTAAGAACCGGAGTACGTTTGTAAATCAGGTTCTCTTCTTTGATGATGTCTTCTTTTGTTAATATTTCAGCCATGATGATCAACCTCCAATAATTTTTTGTTCAATAGCATTTAACACTTCGGATGGGCTGGGGATGATTCCGCCAAACCGGCCATAATGTTCTACTTTTACTTTACCGTTAACCGAAAGGCGAACGTCTTCCACCATTTGTCCGGCGCTCATTTCCACGGCAAGCATCCCTTTTACCTGATCGGCAAGTTCGTTCAGGACTTTGCCAGGGAAAGGATAAAGCGTAATGGGACGCAGCAAACCGAGTTTAAGACCTTTGTCCCGACCCAGTTGGATTGCCTTTTGGCAAATACGTGAGCTGGAACCATAAGCTACAAAAATGTATTCAGCATCGTCGCACATAATCTTTTCGTAGCGAACTTCATTGGCTTCTACTTCGCGATACTTGGCCTGAAGACGAAGGTTTACTTTTTCCTGTTTTGCAGGGTCAAGTTCCAGGGAAGTAATGATATTATGTTTACGATAATCGGGTTTCCCGAAAGTAGCCCATGGGGTGTTTTTGCGTATTTCTTCATCGGTGAAACGAGGACGTTGTTCATCCAATTCCACTTTTTCCATCATTTGTCCGATAGCGCCATCGGAAAGTATCAACGCCGGATTACGATATTTGAAAGCCAGATCAAAACCTATCTTTACAAAATCGTACATTTCCTGCACCGAAGCCGGGGCTAAGGTAATTAATTTATAATCGCCATGTCCGCCACCTTTTACCGATTGGAAATAATCGGCTTGTGAAGGCTGTATCGTTCCTAATCCGGGACCACCGCGAACCACGTTAACAATTAAACAAGGCAGTTCGGCACCTGCAATATAGGAAATTCCTTCCTGCATCAGGCTAACTCCGGGACTGGACGAAGATGTTAAACACCTTTTGCCACAAGCAGCTCCGCCATAAACCATATTGATGGAAGCAACTTCACTTTCGGCTTGTAAAACAACCATTCCCGTACGTTCTTCCGGTCTTTCTACCATCAGGTATTCCATCACTTCCGACTGCGGAGTGATAGGATAACCAAAATAACCGTCGGCACCGGCCCGAATAGCTGCTTCAGCTATCGCTTCGTTGCCTTTCATTAATTTTAATTCTTTCATTCCTTTGGTATTTTAATTTTTTAATCGTTCAATTTTGCCCTGTATACAGTAATTACTCCATCGGGGCATACCACTGCGCAATTAGCGCAGCCAATACAGTCATCATTCACCGTTTCGGCGAAATGATAACCCTTGCCATTCACTTGCTTCGACATTGCAATAACATCATTCGGACAAGCTGTTGTACATACTTCGCAACCCTTACACCGCTCAATGTCTATAACAATGCTTCCTTTTACTTTTGCCATTTTTATATTATTATGAGTCCTTAAATATGTGTTTTAAAAGATGAAGCGAAATTAGGTAAAATTAACGGAACGATGTTTGCTTTTATCTGATTTTTTTAAATAATTTTCAAATAAGTAATAAAAACTACAAATTGTCGTATCATTAAATTTGAAAACCTTAAAAATAGAACACCGATTTTTGCTGAAAATAGCGGATTAAAAACGGATTTTAATTCCGACAAGCCGGAATGATTTTCAGACATATCCAATCTTATTATTCATGCTTGCATGAATAAAATCAGCGTTAAATCTGTTTATATTATGATTCTATTTATCCGTTTTTTTCCGCGGAATCCGCGTCCTATTCTTTTTTGATATACGACATTCTTTTTGTCCAATTACTTAACTTATTAAAAAATAATATAATCTGATTTTTTCAGCAAACCCTATTTTAGGGTTACGAAACATGGAATGTCCGGAAATTACTCCCGGAGCCGTGAAGAGGGCTGATGTCGTCGTGAAGGGGGCTGTTGCCATTTAAAAAATGCCTGTTGCCGGTTCGAAGATAACGGTTGCCATTTAGAAGCTCGTTGTTGCCGTTTCGAAGATGATGGTTGTCATTTAGAAGCTCGCTGTTGCCGTTTAGAAGCTCACTGTTGCCGTTTCGAAGCTCGCTGTTGCCGTTTCGAAGGTAGTTGTTGCCGGTTAGAAGGTGGCTGTTGCCGGCAACAATCTCCTTTCCTTAGGAAATTGCAGGCTTCGGATGCTATTCCTTCCGTTTAATAAAATGATTTTGGATTGAAAAACTGGAAAACATTGCTTCATCATACCAATCCTGTCCTAATCAATTTATGCCTCATGAATTCAGACCACTATGCGCGACTTACCGGTGGAAGCAGTAATTGAACTACCGCCAGGGTATCATTTCTATTGAAAAAAAATAAAAAAGTATTTGGATATTTAAAATGTTTGTAATTTAGTGGCGGAAACAAACGGAATAACCGGCAGATAATTGAAAAATAAAAGCAGAAAGACAAATTGCCGTTCCTGTGATTTATAAAAATATAAACAGTAAACTCAGTGGTTCTCCGTGAATTCTCCGTGGTTCTCCGTGTAATTTAACATTTTGTTTCACGGAGCTACACAGAGGAAGCGCAGAGTTGCACAGAGAAGGCCTCAACCCTTGATTTGCATAAAAAACAAACGCTATGAAAAACACCTTCTTTACCATTGCCATCCTTTTGTTTCTGGTATTGAGTATACCTGTCTTTTCTCAAAATTGGAAAAAAACTTATAGCTACCCTCAACGCGATGTAATAGCTTATTCAGTTACAGAATCATATGATCATGGCATATTACTTTTATCTAACTAAGACCGTTGCAAAATAAAGCGAGAGTGAATTTTCTTGTTTTTTTACTGAAGATATTTAGTTTTATACCATTAAAATGTTTTTTTTGCCGTTTTTTATTCTCCTTATCTCTATAATATTGCTGTAAATGAGGAATTTTCTCCTCATTTTTAGCATTGGGACATAATGATCCCAGGTGAACGGTATAAGTTGTATGCAATAGCTTCCATCAGATGTTGGGTATGCATTTTTGACAACCCCACATAACGGGCTACTCCTCCACCAAACCATCGTTTTATTGACCCAAATGTCCGTTCTACTTTATACCGGGTTTTACTCACTATTTTGTTGAATTGTATTTCTCTTTCTGTTAACTTTCTATTTTTGGCTGCTTTATTCATTATATGATTACGAAGTCGTTTCTGCTGTAATATTGTATCGTTCTTTTTACTTTTATATCCTTTGTCTGCTTTTACCCAAGTCCTTTCCGTTAATTCACATGTATCCAATACCTGCTCCAAATTGCTTATTTCATTCACATTAGCCGAGGTGGTAAGTACTCCCAAGATTAACCCATTGACATCAGTAATCGTATGTTTTTTATATCCAAACCGGAGCTTCCCGGCTTTTTTTACCCATCTGCCTTCGGAATCAACTCCTGGCTGGGTCTTCTTTATCAATTTAAATTGTGAGGCTTCTTTTTCTCTTTCTTCCTCCTTTGGCTCTTGCTGACGATCTTCTACTATTTCATATTCCGTTTTCCCCTTTGGCTTTCTTGGACTATCGGTAATACTCGCATCTACAATGACTCCTCCCTTAACCAGTATTTTCTTTTTCTCTAATTGTTTATTCATCGCTTTGAATAATTTTTCGTACACATTCTTTTGGGTAAGTTCGGTACGAAAACGACTGATAACACTATGATCGGGACATTTGTCATCTATACTTAATCCTACAAAACGACTGAAGGATATTCTGTCATTTACCTGGTCTTCTACTTCATAATCACTCAAATTATACCAGGTCTCCAAAAGACATATTTTAAAAAGTAATAGCCCTTCATAAGCCGGACGTCCACTTACACTTTCTCCTTTTTGATAGTGCTTATTGATAATATTGGAAATAAGTCGCCAATCGATCAATGTATTTACCTGATCAAAAAATTCTGTCTTTACTTTCCTTCTTTCTGCTGCTAAATCAGCAAAGCCTATGTGTTTCTCATTTTTCATGCTACAAATATAACAAATTCATTGTTATAAATAACACTAATCTAATATTTTATACGCATTTTTGCCTTGCAATGGTCTTTAACTTTCTTAAAAACGGGGACAATTTACATACCGGCTGGTTAATCAAAACAGACGTTAACGGGAATAAACTATGGGAAAGAATTATCGGGGACTACGAAGGATATCAATCGGTTTATGAAAAAGTCATTGAAACTTTCGACAAAGGTTTTATTATCCCCGGATCATGGAGTAAGGAACCCTATAGCAACAGCCCGGATCCTCTTTTTCTTAAATTCAATGTCTGCGGGAACTTAGAATGGTGCCAGTATTTCAAAACGGATAACCATATGGATTTTGGGGTTGATATCATCCAGGTTGCCGATGGATATGTGGGTTTGATGGAGTACTACGGGTATGACTATGTTACCCAACGGATAGCATTGACCAAGTTAGATGACACCGGCAATGTACAATGGGTACATATCTACCATAGTGATTCCGCTTATAATGAGGAAGGCAGAACCCTTATGCAGCGGTCTGATGGTGATATTATGGTTACAGGGGAAGCCAGTGTGATCAAACCCGGAAGCCCCTATCAACAACCCAGGCCTTTGTTTATCCTTACAGAACCGGATGGAACCTTAAAAGATTTTGGGGTTCTTGATGTTTCAGATACCCTTTGGTCTACTGCATGGCAAACAAAAGAAAAACCAAACGGTATCTTTTACTCAACCGGTGGTGTTTATGTAAATCCGCCTTATTCATGGCCTTATCCTTATTTCCTAAAAACAAACTCAAATAAAGAAATTCTCGAATCCAGACTATTGGCTGATACGGCACTTGTTTCGGATGGAGGTACCAGCTTATTGGATTTTATTTCTGATACTACTATCGTAATGATTTATGGATTTAATTATAATGATAAAACGATTGGAGAAACCGGACTTTATAAATTGGATACATTGGGTAATATGTTAAAAACAAGACCCCTTATATATGGGTCAAGTGGACGTGTTCACAGTATAGAAGGGTTAGCAGTTACCCAGGATAAAAAAATATTAGCTTGTGCTCCGAAATGGCAGGGTGATTTTATCCGAACCGTATTGTTCAAACTTAATTCCGACCTGGAAGATGATAGTATTTATACAGCACCATATACATATGACTGGGCTTGTCCGGGTGGCGTCGACACCCTTCTTACCATCGATCCCGATTGCGGGGTTTATGTAGATATTGATGAACTGGAACGCTTGCCCGACATCTCCGAAATCAAGGTATCACCCAACCCCGTGTCGGATATGCTAACGGTATCGCTACCCGAATATCTTGTCAGCCGTAATGCCCAGCGAGGCATGCAGGCTTCGGTTTACATCCGTAACTACCAGAAAGATGCCCGCCTCGAAATCTATACCATTAACGGAACATTGCAATGCATCCAACCGCTTGCTCCCGGCCAGCGCGAAGCCCAATTCAATACCGGTAAACTGAGTTCAGTAATTTATTTCGTACGTATGATCTATCAAAACCGGCAGGTTTCAACGGTGAAGTTTGTTAAAGAATAAAAAAAGACAAACCGGAATGATTTTCAGACCTATCCGTTCTTGTTATTCATGCATGCATGAATAAAATCAGTGTTAAACCTGTTTGTATTATGATCGGTGTTTATTTTTTTGTGGAATCTGCATTCTATTCTTTTTTTGATATGCGACATTCTACTTGTCCAATTACTTATCCGATAACACTAGTGATGCGTTAACTTTTTAAAATTAGTTGTAAATAATTGATATAAAAACAAATATAATCGTTCTTTGATTTTTTGATTTGAATTGACCTGTAGTTTTGCACTTTTTTAAGTGCATGATTATGAATTCAGGTAAGTATGTATTTGCCCAGCTTTTACAATTTGTCAACAGGTATGAGTTTGAAAAATGTGTAAATCGGTATAATGGTGATCACAGGATCAGAAATTTGAATTGTTGGAACCAGTTTTTACAACTTTTCTTTGGTCAACTGACTTCTCTTAATTCATTACGTGATATTTGTTTATGTCTGAAAGTTCACAAGAAGAAGCTCTATCATTTGGGTATTAAGCAACATGTTGAACAATCAACTTTATCGCGGGCAAATGAAAATCGTAATTGGCACATATTTGCTGATTTTGGAGAGTATCTGATAAAACTGGTAAGACCTCTTTATCAAGATACCCCAATCCCCAATATCGATATTGACAATGATGTGTTTGCTTTAGATTCGACGACGATATCGCTTAGCATCAAGTTGTTCCAATGGGCACATGGAAAATACTCACGGGGTGCAATAAAAGTCCATACCTTGCTTGATTTGCGGGGAAGCATACCGACCTTTATCCTTATTACCGATGGTAAATACCATGACAGCAACGCACTTGATGAGATCATTCCAATCCCTAATGCTATTTATTTGATGGATAAGGCTTATGTCGATTTTCTCGCATTGTACAATATCCATAAAGTAGGGGCATATTTTGTAACCAGAGCAAAAATATCGCTCAATTATATTGAAATCGAAAGAAACTTCAATATTGATGACTCATCGGGGTTAAGAAGTGATAAAACCATCAAACTTAATGGGTATAAGTCTAAAAAACTTTACCCGGAGAACTTTCGGCTTGTTGAATATTACGACCAAGAAAAAGCCTTATTGCTCGTGTTTTTAACCAACAATTTTGACATATCAGCCCTTGAAGTTGCACGTTTATACAAAAATCGATGGCAAATAGAAGTGTTTTTCAAATGGATAAAGCAGAATCTCACCATCAAAAGATTATGGGGGCACTCAGAAAATGCAGTAAACATTCATATATGGGTGGCTATCTGCACTTATCTGATTGTAGCATATATCAAGCATTCACTCAAAACCAACTTGTCGGTTTACGAAATAATGCAAATTTTGGGAATATCTGCTTTCGATAAAACTTCAGTTAAGGAACTGCTTACCGAGGTACAAGTCAATCAAAATGTGAAAGAACAATACGATTTATTTTGTGATTAATTTTAACGCATCAGTAGTGATCCGATAACTTAAAAAAGGAATTTGACGACTGGCCCTGAGGATTTCAGGTGTGTCCCAGAAATCGCTGCTTATTACGGATAAGAAGAAATAAAAGAATAAAAATGACAATGATGATAAGGATAAGAATGATCTTTAAAACCAATGGCGCTTTGATGATCCAGGTTTTGAGTTCGGATGTAACCGAGTTTTTTTTATCTGACAAAAGACTATCCGTTTCGTTGAGCAAAGCATCGTTTATTTTCGTTGAATCATTCAGGGCATCATAACATTCAAGGTATTTTTTAGCACGGTCAAAATCCCAGATAGCGGCATAGGAATAATGAAGTTGAAGATAATTCTCCATTATCTCTGGTTTGGCTCCAATGGATTTGGCAATTTCGAGGCTTTGATTAAAATATTCATTGGCTTTCTGAAAATTTTCCTTATGCATCAAATTCACTCCGATAGAAGTCATTGCACTTGCACTCCCCCGCTTATCATCAAGCTGTTCATATAGTTTTAAGGATTGAAATAATATTTCGTTAGCCTTATCATATTCCTGTTGTTCCTGATAGATGCTTCCGATAGTGTTTAACGTAACCGCCATTCCCGATTTTGCGCCCAATGCCTCGTTAATTTCCAAAGACTGGTATAAATACGGAAGCGCAAGCGGATATTCGGATAGATCATAATATAAATTACCCAAACCATCCAGACAAATTGCCTTGCTTTTCAGATTGTTTAATTCATTGGCTAAGGTAAGCGCTCTTTTATATTGATACAGGGCTTCTTCAAATTTTTGCTGCGACTCATATACTATGGCTATGTTAATACACGAATTCATCATCCCGTTTTTATCACGCAACTTTTTCTCAATTTTATATGCCTGCTTAAAATAATTCATGGCTTCCGTATAATCACCTTTGCAGCCATATACAACCCCGATATTTTTTAAACTCTTGGCTATTCCTTTTTTGTTTCCGGATTTTTCTTCAATTTTTAATGATTTAAGATTATAGTCAAGGGATGTATCATATTCCCCCTTTTCCTGAAAAAGTATTGCCAAATTGTTATAGCAGTTCGACATCCCTTGCATATCACTCAGTTCCGTAAAAATCTGAAGGGCTGAAAGATGATTTTGTTGTGAAAGATTGGGATTGCCGGTATAATAATAGCATACCCCGATATTGCTCAGCGAATTGGCTTCCCCAATCTTATCATTCAACTTTTTAGATAGGTTTAAAGCCTTTTCGGCATAATTCATAGCCTTTTTAGGATCGGAATTTCGTGTATTTTCCGAAAGGCAATTCAGAATTTCCACTTTTTTTTGCTCCGGGGCAAGTAATAAATCCCTGTCGGTGCATGATTTTTCCTGTGCAAAAATTCGGGCAGCAGAAACAAAAATGCAGAATAACAGCAGAGGCATGGCTGTTATCCGGTACATTGTTTTGTTATGGTATCTTTTTTTCATCTGTTACTCATTTTTTAAAAAACCTTCCTGTTATTCAACTACAAGATAAGGTTTAATTTTTTCAAAAAGTTCAATGTAAATCAGTTTGGCATTTTTTAAATCTTCAACAGATTTATACTTTCCGTGTTTGTCGCGATAGGTTACAATGGCTTTGGCAACATAATAGTCGAGGTATGGATGCCTGCTTAAATCTTTAACAGCAACGGTGTTGAGATTTATTTTTTTGATCAGTTGCTGGTTGACGGTAAGGTTATCTAAAATGGGCAGTAAACGTGCACTATCCATACCGTAAACTTCCAATAACTGTTCTTTGGAACTAAATCCTCCGAGCAGGTTACGGTATTTTACGATACGCCGCGAAAAAGACGCTCCGATACCATTCAATCTCATCAGCTCAGCCGAATCGGCAGTGTTAATTTCAACTACCACGGGCGGTAACTTAGGCTTTATTTTATCATATACTTTGTACTCATCCTGCTTATTCCTATATTCGGGCAAGGTAATAAACGGTTCCAAAACAAGATATTCGTCCTCCGAAAGGCCATATATTTTCTTCAGGTCTTCCTTTTTATAAAATTTTCCACCTTTAGCTTCATAATTTTTTATCGTACGTATCTGCCGGTCCGTTAATCCGATTTTTCTCCATTTTTCAACCGAAAGATTATTGGGGTTAAACGGAAAAGGATGGATGTTGCTTTCCGCTTCCGAACGATCTACATTATTAAAATCAACATCATGGGTGTTTCTGCGTTGGGCGGCTGAATCGTTATACTGCTTCCGTTGATGTTCAAATGCTGCGATTTCGTTATGGAAAGATGAAAAATCGGTTTTTTGTTTTCTGCTAAAAATTTTCAGATAAAAAGGCGAGAGTAATACCAACACAATGATAAACAACAGGACAATCGCTCCATTGCGTTCCGATTTATTAAAAGTGAAAAAGTTCTTAAGCCAATTGCCCATATCAATTGAATAAAATTGAACTGGTTACCGAATTCATCCGTTGATAACATGGTTTACCAATACAAATATACAACAAAATCACTTAAACCGGCCAATAAAATTCATACGAATTTTATCAATGGAAGAAAAAAATTCAGGATGCTGTAAAATCAGGAAAATTCTTCAAAAAAATTCAGAATGAATTATTTTGCATTTCTTTTCCAAAGGAAGAAAACAGGGACACCAAGCAAAACAATAATCAGTCCGGGCCAGGTATAATCCGGTTTGTAAATCAGCAGGTCGATCATTACAAAACTGGCAACCAGCAAATAAATGGCAGGCAACACCGGGTAACCAAAGGCTTTGTAGGATCGTTCGGCTTCTGGCTTTTTGATGCGAAGAATAAAAATTGCCCCAATGGTGAGCACGTAAAAAATTAATATCGCAAAAACAACATAATCGAGTAGTTGACTATACGTCCCTGAAAAACAAAGCAAAGCAGCCCAGATACCCTGTGCCCAGAGTCCTGCAGCAGGAACGCCCTGCGAGTTCAGTTTGGCTACTCTTTTGAAAAACAAACCATGATTTGCCATGGCATAGTATACTCTGGCTCCGGATAGTATCTGGCCGTTGTTGCAGCCAAAAGTGGAGATCACAATAAAAATAGCCATGATCACCACAGCATATTGGCCAAACACGCCTTCCATGGAGGCAGTAGCAAGCCTGTCGTTAGTTGCAAACTGTATTCCCCTCTCGATGACGGTGCTTCCCTCCGGATTTCCACGAAGGGGAAGAGTGTTGAGATAGACAACATTGGCCAACAGATAGATGATGGTAACGATCAGCGTGCCAAAGAAAAGTCCTAACGGGACATTACGTTTGGGATTTTTTACTTCCCCGGCAGTATATGTGAGATTTTCCCAGGTTACGGAAGTGAAAAGCGATCCTACCATAGCCGTGCCCATAGCTGTGATGATGGCAAATCCGGTAAGTGGAATTATCTTACCGCCTGTAAATTGCTGCGCATCCCAAAATATGGACATGTTAAGTTTTACTGTTTCATGATTGGTTCCCAAAGCCAAGCCAAGCAAAATAAAAAGAATTAAAACACCGACTTTTACAACGGTAAAGCTGTTTTGAACATATTTGCCGGTTTTTATCCCGTTGGTGTTTAGCCAGGTAAGAAAAATAATACAGCTTATCGCCAGTATCTGAACCGTATTAAATTTGATGAAACCTAAGTCCAACCAGATATTTTTTTCGGAAAACCAGGGAAACAATACGCCGGAAAATTTGGCGAAAGCCATAGCCACAGCAGCGATGGTTCCTGTTTGTATGACTAAGAAAAAAGTCCAGCCATAAAGGAAACCAAACATGGGATGATAAGCTTCACGAAGATAGACGTACTGACCACCGGCATGAGGCATAAGCGAGGCAAGTTCGCCATAGCTTACTGCCGCAATGATGGTTAGGATACCCGTAATCAGCCAGGTAAGCATCAGCCAGCCGGGAGCACCCAACGTGCGCGACATGTCGGCACTGACAATAAAAATACCCGAACCTATCATGGATCCAATGACCAAAGCCGTGGAATCGAATAGATTCAGGCTCTTTTTAAGGAAAAGTTGATTTGCCATCTTCGAAATGCTTTAATTACCACACATTATATTTAATTGATTTATTCTGTCTTATTCAAATTGTCTTTTCTTAATTTGCTGTGATGCACACTATAGGTGAAATAGATTATAAAGCCCAGCGCCATCCATATGATCAGCCGCATCCACGTATCGAATGGCAACGAAACCATCTGGACAAAACAAATCAATGCCCCCAAAGCAGGGATTACAGGAACCCAAGGAGTTTTAAATGGCCGGTGAAGCTCAGGTTTTTTATATCGTAAAAAGATAATTCCAACACAAACAATCACAAATGCCATGAGTGTTCCAATGGAAACCAGTTCACCTAAAATGCCGATAGGTAAAATTCCCGCCAGGACGACGGCAACGGCTCCGGTAATAATTGTGCTGACATATGGGGTTTTAAATTTTGGATGGACATGCGAAAAAACAGGCGGCAGCAAACCATCTTTCGACATGGAATAGAAAATCCTTGGCTGTCCCATCAGCATCACCAGAATTACGGAACTCAATCCTGCAATGGCAGCTATTTTTATAATCGGACGCAACCAAAACATGCTGCTTCCCATGGCATTTACGCCTACGGCTACCGGGTCGGCCACATTGAGCATGGTATAACTTACGATACCCGTAAGAACAATGGCAACAAGAATGTATAAAATGGTAGAAATGGTTAGCGAACCCAAAATACCCCATGGCATATCCTTCTGCGGATTTTTGGATTCCTGGGCTGCCGTAGAAACGGCATCAAAACCAATATAAGCAAAGAAAATAACGCCGGCTCCCCTCAATATTCCACTCCATCCAAAGTGCCCCCAGGTTCCGGTATTCTTTGGAATAAACGGATGCCAGTTGCCCGCTTTAATAAACATTATGCCTAAACAAATAAATAAAATAATAACCGACACTTTTACAATTACCATGATGTTGTTGAAGTTTGCCGATTCGCGTATGCCAATAACCAATAATACCATCAAAGCACCGATGATAAACATAGCCGGAAGGTTCATGATGGCTGTAACATGCGGAATGGAAGCCAGGTTCAGGGTGGCGATAGTTTCTTTTGGCAAAGATGTCAGAGCCGTCCAGCCCATGTTTGGGATATCATAGAGTTTTGTACCCGTTGCCGCGATAAATTCGGGTGGAATGATGATATTAAAATCCTTTAAAAAGCTAACCATATACCCCGACCAGCCTACCGAAACGGTGGCGGCAGCAAACAAATATTCGAGGATTAAATCCCAGCCGATAATCCAGGCAAAAAGCTCACCCAGTGTAGCATAGCCATAAGTATAAGCACTGCCTGCGATGGGTATCATGGAGGCAAATTCGGCATAACATAGTCCGGCAAAGGCACAGGCTAAACCGGAAATCATGAAGGAAATCACGATGGCTGGCCCCGCATACATGGCGGCAGCCTGCCCGGTCAGGACAAATATTCCCGCTCCGATAATTGCACCTACTCCAAGTGTGGTAAGATTCAACCGGGTAAGGGTGCGCTTCAGCCCATGGCTTTCCCCTTGAGCTTCGGACATTAACTGGCTCATGGGTTTTGTTGCAAACAGTTTATTCGACATCGCTATTTTATTTTGAGGGTTCTAAAATTGGGTTCTAATTATAGTTTGCTAAAATTTCTTTCATTTTCATCACCTGTTCTTTGGTTCCCAAAACAAAAAGTTTGGAATCGGGTACTAAAATCGTATCCGGCATGGGATTGATGACAAATTCCCCGCTGGGTGTTTTAAAACCGATGATGTTTATTCCTATGGCTTTGCGGAAGCCTAAATCTTTAATAGTTAAGGTTTCATTAGCTTTGTGGAGACTTCCACAATCTATTTCTTCCAGGTTGGTGGGTGAACTTCCGTGAATGGATAAATGATTTAAGAATTCCACCACATCGGGATGAGATACCAGCACAGCCATTTGTGTTCCGCCCACTTTTTCCGGGAAAATTACATGGTTTACTCCTGCAATACGCAGTTTTTTTCCGGAACTTTCGTGACTTGCCCTGCTTACGATAAGAATATCCGGATTCAGGGCTCGGGCAGTAAGAGCTACAAATAAGTTGTCGGCATCAATAGGTAATGCGGTGATCAACGCCCTTGCATGTTGAACTCCGGCTTCGATAAGCGTTTCATCCGTTGTGGAATCTCCCTGAATGATATTAATCTTTTCTTTGCTTTCGTCAACAAGAACTTTGTTTTGTTCAATAACAACAAAATCCTGATGATAGGCAAGCAGTTCGTTTACGGTTTGCTGTCCATTGCGACCGTAACCACAAATAATGATATGGTTTTTCATTTTTTTAATCCTTGAAATGGTTTTTAACCTGTGAAATGTATCGCGTAAATTCAGCGAAATAAAATGGCTGGTTACCACAGAAATGGCATAGGCAAAAGTTCCCCAGCTAAATACAATTAAAAGAATGGTAAAGATTTTCCCATTTTCGCTTAGCGGACGCACTTCTTCATAACCAACAGTGGCTATGGTTATTACCGTCATGTAAATGGCATCAAGCAAGGAATAATTTTCGATAAAACAGTATCCTGCGATTCCAATCAGGGTGATTGTAATCAATATGAGTATTGCCAATCCTATGTTACGCAAACCGGAAAATCTCTTCAAGGGATAGGAGTTTTTTACATAAAAATTTGCCCCTGCAATTTATACTATTTTCTTATTCCTGCACAAGTTGCGAGAAAAAATTTCCGGTACGGAAATAAAAACAGCTCTTTTTATTGCAATATACTGATTATAAATAAAATAAAAATATCCAAGGAAAAAATATTACCCCCAAAATAAAGAGTTACAACTCTTTCTAACAAATCTGCAGGCTAAAATCAGTACTGTTTATAACGCTATCACAGGTGCCGGTTCGTTGGAATAATCAATTATTCCTTTAATTCATCCGCTGCATCCGGAGGATAGAGTTCGGGATATTTCAAATTGGTTTTCCTGGCATTTGTTCCCGCTTTCAAAATAACTGGCGTAAAGGACTTATCGTAATAATCACGAATACCTAAAATCAGCGATGCTCCGAAATTTCGCAAATCATCCGGTTCAATCCATCTGGGTGAGTAACCCGCTCTTCCATAAGTCATTTCAAGGGTCATGGCCATCACCTGGTCATGAAAATTAATCCACCACCAGCTTTCGGGATACGTTTTACTTGCAAAACTACTGCCGCCTTCTTCCGTAATGGGTTCAATCATATCAACCCCATAATGTGTTGCAACACTGCTGATAAAATGCAGCTGTTTTTCCCATAATGAAGCTTCAACAGCGGAATATCCATGAGATTCTGTTCCGAAATGAGGGTAGAAAAAAAGACGAATATCTGGTTCGCTGTTTGAAGCATGCAGGTTGAGTGCAATTGAAATGGGCTCTCCCCCATCGCTCATCAGATTTTTAGCATACTGATGAATTATTGTTACTTCCGGAGGCGCGTCCGCGGTTAAATTGAGCGGATTATTGCTATCATAATACCACATCATCTCAAGATTTTCCGACTTCGGAGTCGAACGATAATTGCCGGCAATCACTCCATCAACGTTCTGCATCGGAAAAATATAAAACTCAAATTTGGATAATATTTCAGAAGCTTGCGGAGTACCGGATAAAAGAAAATTAATCATCCCTTCAATCAAAAAAGAGGAAGGCGTTTCAGCCGAATGAGTACGCGCATGCATAAAGATTCTTTTTTTGCCGGAAGCAGGCACATTAAAATCAGTAATTTTAAAAACATAGATGGGTTTGCCCTTTTGAGAATAGCCAGGTATCTTGACATCAATGTACGGACTGCTCTGGATGCTGTTTATGTAGTTTTCCAAATCGGTAAAAGTGTAGGGATAAAACCGGGCTATCCAGACCGTTTTATGGTCAAACTGCTTCTGCACAATCAATTCATTATCTTCGTTCTGAGTTACCTCATCTTCAGCAAAATGGCTCCATTCTTTTTGATCGTAGGAATATACCGGCAGGTAATAATAGGGCCATCCCGAGTTTTTGATGGTAATTTTAGTCGGAGCATCCGGCACGAGGTTCTCCATTTTTACATACCACCAGCTACGCCATTGGTCGGAAAGGGTTGGATCATCATTGTCGTTGGCTATGTATAGATTCCACTCATTATCTGTTACTTTTGTAAATTCGCCAATACTTCCCGACTCAAAAGAATCGGAAACTTCCGTAGCCGGTTTTTCAGTTTTATATTTCTCACAGCCTGCAAAAAAAGCTGTCAGAAATATAATCACCAGCATCCATCCGCTCTTACGATGCATCATCTTGAATATTTTTTTTTATAAATATAATTATGTTATGCAAACCCGAAAACCTCTTCAACGGGAAAGAGTTCTTTTACACAAATTTGCCCTGCAATTTATAATTTTTTACAATTCCAGATATCTTTGCTGTAAAAAATTTCCAATACGGCAATCATACCGTTAATCAATAATAGCCTGATAGCTCAATACTCTAAATTGCTTATAAACCGGATAATAAAAATTCGGAACAAACTGTGTCATTAAAATCAATACTAATTCTTCTTTGGGATCAATGTAAAAATAAGTATTACCAGAACCTGACCACCAATATGAACCTTTTGAGCCAATGATTTTTGACTGAATATTATCCTGCAGTACGGCAAAACCAAATCCAAATCCCATTCCTGATAGCAATGGACCAAAGAAATCATCATTGGGCATAAATTCGTTTGATAATTGATTAGATGTCATTAAATCAACGGTTTTGCTCCCTAAAAGCCGCACGCCATTATATTCCCCTTTATTCAGTAACATTTGTGAAAATATCATATAATCCGTGGCAGTCGAAACGAGTCCTCCATTACCCGATAGGAATTTTACCGGTATGGAAATATTACTGGTGTCTGGCTTCATGATGACTTTAATCCCAATGGAATCCGGTGCATACACGGCAACAACCCGTTCTATTTTTTCCTTAGGAACATAAAAATCAGTATCTTTCATCTTTAAAGGATTGAATATTCTCTCTTTTAAAAACACATCAAATGGTTTACCCGAAATAACTTCCACTAAATAAGCTAATACATCTGATGATCTGCTATAATTCCATCTTGTGCCAGGTTGGTATAAAAGTGGAATTTTAGAAAGTTTTTGAATCATATCTTTTAAGGTTCCTTCCGAAAGATTTGCTTCCCTGTACAACGAATCCACAGGAGAATCTGCCCCCACGCCAGTAAGCCCGGATGTGTGGGTCAGAAGATCGCGGATAGTCATTGGACGTATTTGATCCACCGTATGTATTCCATCTTTATCTATTGACGAAAATACTTTCAAGTCCTTAAATTCAGGAATATAATCAGCCACCGGATCATCCAACTGAAAATACCCTTCCTCATATAACATCATTACGGCAACGCTTGTTACGGGTTTTGTCATCGATGCCATCCTGAAAATAGTATTTAATTGCATTGGCTTGTCCACATCCATCCACCCATATTTTTCACAATGAACAACTTTGCCATGGCGGGCTACCATTGTGATCATGCCCGGCAGTTTATTTTCGTCAACATATCTCTGCATGACGGGCTTTATACGATTTAAACGTTCTGACGACATGCCCACCTTTTCCGGTTTAGCGGTAAGTAATTTGATTTCCTGCGGAGAACAACCAGTTAAGATTGCAAGAACAAGGCATAAAAGAATTGTTTTATTCATAGCTCTGTTTTATTAATTCCAATTAGAATTTTCAACCAATAAAATTTCAAAAGGCAAATTTATATTTAACTATTGTATTTTTTATTCGATATTGGTTACTGTATAAATTCAAAATATCCTTCCATCATTACAGTTTCATTCATTGGTTTACGCTCTGTAAAATGACGATTTGGATCCAAAAAACCATTTTTAGGATATCCTAAAATAAGAAGGGCTGTTGGTTGAATGTATTCCGGAATATTAAATTCTTTTCTGATAATTCCGGGATCGAATAGTCCAACCATAACGCTGCCAATGCCTATTTCCCTTGCCGCCAACATCATATGGTCTGTTACAATTCCAATATCCAAATCGCCGGAACATTTGTTATCAAACGCTCTAACCAGTGCTTCTCTTTCATCTCTGCAGATAATCAGGATGCACTGAGATCCAAATGTCTTATAGGCTTTTTGAACTTTTTTAATATTTTCCGGATTCTGAACGACAATAATGCGCTGAGGCTGCTTGTTACAAGCTGTTGGGGCAACACGTCCAGCTTCCAGTATATGCTGAAGTTTTTCTTTTTCGACTGGTTTATCAGTAAACGAACGAATTGAACACCGTTGTTTTGCTAATTCTAAAAAATCCATAATAAATAATTCCTATATTCTGCTTAATAATTGTCATTTGTTTTTATGCTTTTACTTAAGTAATAGCATTTTATTCGTATTTACCTTCGAGGTATCGGTAGAAAGCATCGTTGACCCAGAGCGCCGTAGCTGACAAATTCAAATCCGTAGATTCCTTCCGTAACCAGTTCATAACCGTTTCTGCATCTTGTTCTTTGCAGTAGGTATGAACCACGTGCATCTGGTCGCCAAGCGCAAGATTGGCTATCTGATAATATTCATCCACGGGCACTTCTGAGCAGTACAGCGGCTGATACCACGAGTCGAACAGGAGGTTTTGCTGGCTGCCGCTCTCCCGTTTGGCAAAGGCTTCGATGATTTCCCGGAAGCGGTCGCGTTGTTCCCGCGTGGCAAATTCCATCACCACATCGAACTCGTGCTTATGAGCAATGGAAAGGCCACCGGCGATTGCTTCCAGATTCAAATCCGGAGTCTTCACCCACTCGTCCAGATAAAGAAACGAGGAATGTTTCGGTTCGAGCTGGATTTTCGCCTGGAGATTCTCGCTGACCAAAAGGCCTATTAACTGTTTAATATGTTTGAAATTGCTATGGCTGTAGGTAATTTTCAGGTCTTCGTCAAAATGAGCCAGATCATCCAGGTTCTTGATCTGGTATCCTTTAATAATCTGTTGGGTTACGGCCCGTTTCATCACCGGTTCCAGTTTTTCGCTGCTTACCATTGCCGATTTTTCCCATCTGTCCTGCAGCTTACTGATGATATCGTGTTGCGTAACATAACCAATGTATTTTTTATCGCTTCGCCGGAAGGCCTGAATCTTTTCCAGCAGATGAAAGGCGAAGTCATGATCAAGCGGTGCATGCAAATTCATTACCATCAGCCTTCCTTTGAACAGGAGGTTAAGGTCAATGGCTAATGCCAGAGCCTGCCGTTCTTCTTTCGAAGGCACAGCTTCCAGAAACCCAGGATACAATCCTTCAAGGCTTTTCCCGATCTTGGCATCGGAATAGGTGGCTGCCAGTTCTCTCAATCCCCCGGCCGAAACAAGCAGGGAAATTGCCGAGATGTTGCTGATTTCTCCGGTCTGCGAACAGGATGCGTCGCCTTCCGGATTTTCCAGCACATCTTTTCCAAACAAAGAAATGAGAGCAACAATAAAAACGTCCGTTCCCGAGTCGCCCGAATCCATGAATTTCATTCTTTTCTCCATCTCGTCCCGGAAAAGTTTTTGTGTTTCCCAGAGTTTTTCACTCAACAGCTTCACCGTGTAGCTCAGAATTCCGACCTCGTCCTGCCGGTTGGCCAAACGGGTCAGACGGTCGGCAGAAGCAGGGTCGCCTTTTAAAACGGTATAAACGGTCTCTTCCAGTTGCTTAAGCGGCGTTACCACTGTTTTTGACAACCAGCTTGAAACAAAAAAACTGATAATCGACATCGTTACCATCAGTAACGACCAGTGGTTAAAAGCATCCACCAGCGCATTGCCCCGGTTTATATCGAGCCCGGCAGAGCTCAGGTTTTTAGGAAGCGCCTGAAAATTCAAAGCAAAAATGATCCAGGATGAAACCACAAGAAATATGGTCAGGTAATAATTAGCCAGGGCTATCTTGACAGGGAAATTTTTCTTCAGCCGCCCCAGGAATAACAAAATAGCCGGAAACAGGATAAGCGTTCCCAACACATTGGATAATAAGGCCGGCACATAAAAATAATGAAAGTTAATTGCCGACGTAAGATGACTACCCCGGATACCCTCCATGCTTGCCGCATAAGCCAGTGACAATACGTTGACCAGTATCAGAACCAAAACCATGAGCACCAACTGCCCGATGCGGTCGAGTTGCTGACGTTTACGGTATGGAAACAATCCCATCAGGGCACCGATCAATCCATTGCCTATCGTCCAGCTTGGCAGATAGGTAAGTCCATAGCCAAACAGCAAATCGGTACAAAAATTTCCGGCAAATCCGGCCAGGAAGCCATACACAGGCCCGTACAGGTATCCCGCGACAAATATCAGTACAATCTGCGGGCGGATATCCACATTGGAAACCCCGGGAAGATGCACCCTGACAAAATAATTCAACAGACTGTAAATAACCACAATGGCTAAAGTAGCCAGTATCTTTTTCCATCCAGGCAAAACCATGAAAGTAGCACCATGCTTCGTTTCACTCTTTTTCATGGCGTAAATTTAATCTTTTTTATAGTGAACCAGAATCAGTCCCTACATTATTTCAACTCAAACTTCACTAAGATGGAGGATTCAAGCTTTATTTTTTCAAATTCGATCTCCGGTACCGCAAAAGCATTTACATAATCTTCCGAACCCTTCATACTATTTCCAAAAACTCCGGAAGCCTGGTCCTGAAGAGTGTTCGACATCACGTAAGGATTAAAATAATTCATTTCCTGTATGTAAATAGCCTTGCCGATGCTTTGATTTATTGCCGCAGCCAGTGATTCGGCTTTTTCTTTTGCAGCTTTTATGGCATTAACCTTCACTTCTTTTCTGAACTGCTCCATGCGCGAATGGTCAATTTTTTCGATATTTACATTTGAAATGCCAAGTTGCTGAAATTCTGAATACACTTTTTCCAGAGTTTTAGCATCATGGACTATCAGTTGATATTTCTTTGTAAGAACAATATCATTTTTGCTTAACCAATATTGCCTGAAGTTGCTCGTAAGATCCTTAACCGACAAATCTTTACCTACATCTATCCCTATTTCTGTAAGTTTGTTAATCATTGCCTTGTCAATTTTTTCGAGGCTCATGTTATTCTTATTATCCTTGTCGCTAAGGATTATTTTAAGATAAATCATATCGGGAACTATTTCCATTTCGGCTTTCCCGCTGACTTCAATATAATTCTGGTCGATAAAATTTTTCTCTCCCGTTTGGGCTGATATCTGAATGGACATTACCATCAGTAATACGATAATTAAACGTTTCATGGTCTTTTTATTTTGATTACAAACGATATATCTGTTATTATATTGCCTGTTTGTTTTGTTTAAATTCAGCAGCCACGGAAATTCTTTTTAGCCATGACTGAGAGTTGTTGGTTATTACTTTTAATTGTTTCTGATATATTTTATTTTCAATGAAATAATGTATTAAAAACAACCGCAACAAAATATGCTGCAGCCGCGGCTAAAAGTCCGATTGAAGTAACTTTTAAAGCTCCTTTAAATGGAGATTGGCCTGTTATCTTACTCTTGAAATAGCCAAAAACGAATAAACATAATGTTGTTATTATTGCCGAAACAAACAGCCCTTCGTGAGGTGTTGGGGTGAAAAAGTAAGCCATCAGTGGCAACAAGCCACCCACAAAATAGGCAAGTCCGATTGTCAGTGCAGAATTTCTCGCTCTGTTGGGATTGGGTTCGTCCAAGCCCAGTTCAAACTTCATCATAAAGTCCACCCACTTGGTTTTATTTTTTGATAATTGTTTGGCTAAAAGCGTTTGACCTTCTTCATCTATCCCGTATTCTGCAAATACTTCCTTAACTTCCTGCATTTCTTTTTCCGGCAGATCTTCTACTTCAGCAAATTCCCTTTTCAGCTCACTTTGGTAATGATCCAACTCCGTTTTTCCTGCCAAATAGCCACCCAAACCCATTGCAATACAACCTGCAACTATCTCGGCTATACCTGCAGTAATAACAATGGCATTACTACTTACCGCACCGCTTAATCCTGCAGCCAAGGCAAAAGGAACGGTTAATCCATCACTCATTCCAATAACAATATCGGTTATAAAATCAGAACTTTTTAAGTGTTTTTCAGTATGTGTCATTTTATTATTAGATAAATATTCAGAGGCGTCGCTTTACAATTCTGACCAACGTTTCAAAATACACCTTATATACAATATGTTACAAAACAGACATTTTTGTTTGTCAGAGCAAATTTAGCAATTTGCTTTTTAACTCTTGCTACTATTTTTAGTTTTCTTTTTTCATTTGTTATTAATTTTATTTTTTATTGGTCAAATGGAATATCCATAAAATATCATTCTCGGTTGGTATGAGCATAGCCCTTATGGATATTTCATCCAAAAATAAGTATTCTGTTGAGGGGCTTGTACGGCTGTTTTTTCACAACCATATTCCATAGTATAACAGCAAGTTTTCTTGCGGTTGCACTCACGGCCACTGTTCTTCACTTTCTGTAACAAACCCTATTGAAGAAGTTTGACAGATGCGTGTCTTTTAAGTTACCAATTGCATTTACTGTGTTTCTTAGTGGAATTTTCAGGCAGTTGCTTCCTTTAGGTGTTTTGGGAATCAGAGGTTTTTCACCACTTATTTTGTTGTTCGGGGCAAGTCTGAGCCAACTGGTAAAATGCATTTTTAATGGCTTATACCATTCATTGTACATTGGCTGGTACGAGATCAAGCTGGCAAGTTATTAAAAAGGCTGCCCCAATATTTTTGAGACAGCCTTTTTCTTTTCCTTTGTATTTATTTCAGGCTATTTAGCAACCTGAACCTTTTGAGTGATTAAACCTTTGGGGGTAAGCATCTGCACTAGATAGACTCCCGGATTGAAGTTGCTAACATTTATTTCATGCTGTTTGTTTCCGACCGTCTTCTGATACACAACTTGTCCAAGCGTATTAAACATCTTTATTTCAAGAATTGTTTCGTCTGTCCAAACACTCAGTATACTATTTGCCGGATTAGGAAACAGGCTTACAGCAGAAGCAGATTTTTGGATATCAGTTATAGAATTGGGGCTTGTTGAATAAAACAGAGTGATATTCGGATAATAGTCAGTAGAGTAACCCGTCGGCGGATTCATCGGATCAAAAGCTGCATCATCTCTTTCTGAAGCATATGAACGGTTTGAGCCGGTATCAATCGAACTGATAAAGGGCGTTCCGATAACCATCTTGGTATGACCTTTGTTTGAATACACCACAAGATTTCCGCCATGATATTCATAGGCATTATCCAAAGGAATATAAATATTGTTGAAACCTTTGGCAAAATTTACCGTTCCGTTAAATACAGGAGTCAAAGTTGCTGGATCAATCCAACCTTCCGACAAGTTATGTTTATTGGTTTCGCCCATCCATATCTGAATCGGAATGTTTGGCACGTCCTCATCGAACTGACAGGTATACTGAATACCGGTTATAGAATCACCGGTCATGCCGATTTCTTCCGGAAAATAGAGGGATTGTGTAAGGCTGTATAAATTAAAGAAATTGTAGGGAAGATAAATCATTGGCCATGAACCGGAACCAATTTGAGTAGTCGCTGTATTCACCGGCTGAACATTAATCATCAGATTTTTCGAATGGTTATTTTCAGGGATTTCATCCTGAGCAAAGTCAATATACACGTAAACATTAGTAGGATTGCCAATATACTCTGCTCCGGGAGTCCATTGTAACAGATAAAACTTTTTTTCACCATAAGCAATAGATTCACCTGGCGCAGAAGCCAATTCGACACCATCTTCTCTCATCAGCTTAACAGTATAATTAGTTTGAGTTTGCTTGCCTCCATTAAGAATCTCCGCAAAATACATGGTCATTTCTCCAGCTTTAGGGGTAGTGTTCCCATCAAAATGGCAATACGAAGTACACAAAAGATCATTATCAGGTACTGTTTCCAGGATAACGTCATCAATTACCCACATATTAATTGCATATGAGTTGCCTTCGTAACGGAAAGCATATTGCATTGATGTTGCTCCTTCCGGGACACTTAAATAGTATTCAAACTCGCCCTGAGGAATATCAAGAAGTCCAAGCGGTTGTTCCCAAACGGCCTGCCAGGTTTGTCCACCATCAAAAGTAACATCCAAACCAATGATTTCGCCATAATCAGCCTGATAGTTAATCAAATATTGTTTGTACTTAAGACACAGTTCATGAATATTTTCGATATTGATTGCCGGGGAAATAAGACGGCTGCTACCCGAAGCAAAACTATAACCAAGATATAATTCGGGAGCCGAGCCACCGGCCATTAGGGAATTGTTCACTGACCACGGAGCCTGTGCACCATCGAGAATCCAACCTGGAGGCAATTGACCTGCCGGATAGTTAAATCCTTCATACATAATTGTGTCTACCGAAGCAGTAAATCCATCACCCCTTCCCTGCCCAAATGCAGAAATGCTTAAAAAAGCAACGCTTAAAAAAAGAAATAAAATTAATAACGGTGTAATAATCAGTTTTTTCATGATTTATAATTTATATGATACAACAGCGACAAAGTAAATCAAAATGTAAGCGCATTACAATTGGTACTGGATGCTATTTTGGTATTAAATATTTCTAAGTGCTAACACCTATCATTCTTTTAGTATCAGCACGCATTTTATTCATTATAAGCAATAAAGTCCAAACACTAATCAATAAAGTTTTACATTTGCAATGATATATTTGTAGAAATTGATGGTAACTGAAACTGTAAAATACAACGTGAATTGCAAAAAGATTATTAAGTTTTTGTCATTATTATTGCTTATCCTAACCATCTGTTCATGCAATAAACCAGGCGCTTCATCCTCAGCCGACAAATCAGTTAAAGGTCATGCCACACCAGAACTCAGTGAAACAGTTCTTAAAGAAATTCATAAACGCATATACGAAAATCCTTCCGCAGCCAGGGCAAAAGCATTTCATCTTCTTGATTCTTTAAGTACTGACAATCAAATTTCTAAAATCAAATTATTAAAATACATCGGTTCGTCATACGTTTTTGAAACCAACTATTCCGAAGCTCTGAAATATTACAATAAGGCGCTATCAATAGCCGAAAAGATTAATCTTTATTCCGAAATAGCCCATATCAATAATAATATAGGAGTGATATTCAACGAAATCGGCAATTATAAAACAGCCTATATTCATATGGTTGAAGCTCTGAACTATTACGATTTAGCCGATAATAAAGATAAAAAAATCGGAGCCATCAATAATATCGGATTAATATTCCTTAAATTAAATAATTACGAAAAAGCATTAACCTATTTTGAAAAGGCTTTAAACCCTTCGGTACAGCCCAAGGATTCAATTCTGATTGTTTCTGTTTTAAACAACGTTGGATTATGCTATATTTCTGAAAACAAATCCGAGCCTGCACTCAAATATCTGAACCGGGCCATCAAACTTTCCGAAAAGATCAACAATCAATACGGATTATGTATTTCCTATCAATTAATGGGCAATTTATATCTGGAACTTAATCAATCAAAAAAAGCTTATGATGCCTATTCAGTTAGTGTAGATATAGCTCAAAAAGCAAATTTATCATATCAACGTGCTGTATCCAGACTGGGAATGGCCAAAGTATTACTAAAACTGAATAAGACAGATGAAGCTTTTAAAATTGCTTTTGATGTAATGGATATTACAAAAGAACGAAACAGCCTGGTATTAAAAAGTGAAGCTCATCAGGTACTTTCCGATATTTACGAAAAAGTTAAAGATTATAAAAACAGCTTAAAACATTACCGGGAATACATAAAAGTTCAGCAGGAAGCAGTCAATCAAACGGTTATTCATCAGATATACAATATTGAGTTAAGTCATCTTGACCAGCTCAACAAGATGCAACAACTGGAGCTTGAGAAAAAAGAGCTGGCAATCAGCAAAAAAAACAATTTATTGTTCTTTATATCCCTGACATTTGTATTATTGTTGATCGGACTTTATTTGGCTTATCTAAATCATCGTCACAGGCAAAAGGTTAAACTCCAGAAAACCGTAATTGAATTAACAGAAAAAAAATCCAATGCTGCGCTTGAAGCAGAAATCCAGGAACGGAAGCGGATTGGTCAGGAATTGCACGATAGTCTTGGACATTTACTTTCCATAGCCGGTCTGAATGCAAGTGTATTGTATAAACGTAAAGATATTGCGGAAGAAAAAAAGGAAGAACTGCTGGAATCGCTTATGAAAAGTATTGATGATGCATTTGACGAAGTACGGAATATCTCACACAATCTGGCTCCATCTCTGCTTTCAGAACAAGGTCTTAAAGGGGCTCTCAAAAGCATTTCCGATAAGGTAAACCAAAGCACTAAACTGACAATGAGTTTTAATACATTTGGTTTAAACGGGAAAATGGATGATCTGATTGAAAATACGCTCTTCCGCGTTATTCAGGAGATTGTTAACAATACCATTAAACATGCCGAAGCAACTAAACTATTTATACAAATTGCTCAGGGCAATAATGAAATATCCTTAATGGCCGAAGATAACGGAAAAGGCTTTAATTTTGATGAGGTAATAAAACATTCAAGTTACGGACTATCGCACATGAAGTCCCGAATCGAAAACCTTAAAGGTACGATGTTTATCGACTCAAATCCGAACAGAGGAACCATTATAAGTATATTTATACCTTTATAATAATCAGATTATGTCAAAGGAACCTATTAAAGTTTTAATAGTTGATGATCATCAGCTTATGATTGAGGGACTGAAATCGCTGCTGGAGTATGAAGAGGATATCGCTTTCGTTGCCGGTACCAACTCCATGGCCGAGACCCTCCGTTTCCTGGAAAACAACCATTCCATTGATGTAATACTCATGGATATCAATATGCCGGATGGGTCCGGGATTGAAACAACAGAAAAAATTAAAGCGTTATATCCCAATATTAAAGTCATTGCGCTGACCATGCATGATGATATTTCCATTATTACGAGAATGGTTAAGGCCGGAGCTTCAGGATATATACTTAAACGAACAAATATGAACGAAGTAATTGAAGCATTGAGAATCGTTCATAATAACGGCAAGTATCTCAGCATTAATACCCAGAATATAATTATGGATAACCTGGGCACTCCTGCCAACCTACTTGATCCCCAGGAAGAGAGCAAACCCACTCTTTCTTCCCGCGAAATTGAAGTCCTTAATCTTGTGGCTAAAGAATACAGTAATGAGCAAATTGCCGAAAAACTTTTTATCAGCGAACGTACAGTTGAAGCTCACCGGCGTAATATTTTCATAAAAACCAAAACCAAGTCAATAGTAGGCCTTATGAAATATGCCATCAACAAAGGATTAATAGAGATTGACCCCGAAGACAAATAATCAAAATTCAATTTTTATGCAAAGCTCCAACTCACAGCCTTTAGGATTACCTTCATGCTGGAGAATCAATTTACGCCCTAAAACCCAACGGGATCTTCGTCAATTTTCTTCAATCAAAAGTAACGCTAAGTCCGTACAATTATTTAGCAACCATACTTTTTTGCTTTCATATATCTTCTGTTTTAATTAACGGTAAAAGTTAAAACTATGCACCGTAAGGGATAGCATGGCTATAAAGCTGTCCACCGGTTCCAAAGTTTAAGCAGGAGCCCGTTGTCAGTCTAAGTCAAGCCAGTCAATAATAGTCCCGTTACAATCCGGTGCATTGGGACAATAAATTAATTCATTCCCCTGTTTGTCCCTGAAAACTTTATAATCGCCGACGGTAATAATACTGTTGCAATGGATACATCTTTTCTTATCCGTCAGTTTAGGAATACCCTTAAACGGATAATTGTCATCAAGATACTTCTGTTTGTTTTTGATGATTAGTTCTTCCATTTTTCAATCGTTTTATTTCAAACTATTTCTGTTACTGTTTTTCATTGTACGGAATGATAAATTCAGCTTTGTTCAGGGCAGCATCCCGAATACTCGGAATCCTCAACTAGGATTATAATTATTCGTTCCTCTCTGTCCAACTATATGTTCTTTTAAATGGGTAAAAATATCCATCTTTCGGCATTTTAAAATATTCATAGCATGTGTCATACATGCAACTCCCTTTTCCATCTACTATTACATCACCACATGTTTTTCTAATAATGCATTTTACGATCTCTTGCTTATCTATATTTATGATGCTTTTAGATTTTTCTTCAAAAGAGCCAAATCCACCACTACTATATTTTTCTGTCAGTAATAACGTAGATTTTTCTGTCCCATCTTTTTCTAATAATAAAATATATAGAGCAAAATAATCCGACATAAAGACATCTGGTTCATGTTTCTCTGCAATTAAAATAGATCTGGAAAGTGGTTTTGGAAGTTGATAATTCACTTTAAAGTATTTGTATTTATGAAGTTTGTATAAAATTAAATCTTCTCGAATAGAGTCCAACCTCTGTTTGTAACAAAATCCATCTTGATAATCATTAGTTTCACTATAAACACCTTTAATAACATGATTTGATTCTACATACTTCATTAACTCGGAGGAATCTAATGGCTGCAAATCTTTTTTTATCAATGTATCAATAAGCGATACATCGAAAACAATCTGGTTGTCTTTAGATTTTATCAATTTATCTACTCGATTCTGCTTGCAGCTAATAATTAGAAATAATTGTGCAAAAAGAATAATTTTGAACATTTTCATTTGTTTTTAATTTTATTTTTGATGATTAGTTCTTCCATTTTCCAATCGTTTTATTTCAAATTATTTCTGCTACTGCTTTTCATTGTGCGGGATGATAAATTCTACTTTGTTCCGGGCGGAAAAACATTTTCCGCTCAATCGAAACTTTAATCTGGGCACTTCGTGCCAATTGAAGTCCTATTTATTAGCAACAGTAATTCTTTCTATTCGGTTGTATCTGTTTTTGATTCTTCATCCTTTTTTCCCGGATCATCTGAAATATTAAATTTCTCTTTTATATCCATTTCTATTCTATTCTGAAACGTTTTATTTATATGTTTGATTTTATCAATAATTGCAGAACTATCTGCAATTTTAGTTTCAGAGGTAGTCCATTTAATATCTGATGTATTTATTGATTTACTATCCCAACTTTCCTCAACATAGTTAGTAATATAGTAAAAGAAACGTATAGATTTTCGTGAAAGCAAGAATACTATTTTGCAATTGTAACTTAAAATATTCGGAAAATTATTGGTAAGAATAATGGAAATTGCTTTGTAAGGAACATCCACCTTTAATTCAAATTCATTTGACGTTATGAATTCATTTCCATATTCATCATAATTTTCCTCATATATTGGTGTTGCAAAATATTCATTTGGATTTTTCTTAATCCAACCTACAATAACCTTCATTTTGTTGACTGAATTATAACTCTCTAAAAAATCTACCTCTGATTTAAAAAGATCATTTAATTCACCTTCTAATTTAAAAGAAGAATATTGCTCACGAATTAATTCAAGTGAATTAATTACTCCTTCTTTATCAATATAATCTTTAGCATCTTCCTTAACAAGGCTGGCAAGAGATATTGATTTATGTTCAGAAGGAATGGAATTTAATGTGGAACTTTTAAAAGAGTTCAAATATTCTCTAAGTCCTTTTGATAATGAACAAAATATTTCTGTGAAGTCAGCTTGGGTTACAAAGAATGGTGTTTGTTCAGGATTATTAGAAAAATCATCTGATATTACATCAATAATGTCTTTGTAGCGTATTTCTTCTGTTATGTGTTCTTTTATAGCATTCAGAAAACTTTTTGTGAAATAACTAATTTCTTTATCTTGATAAGATGATTGATTGTTCAAAGAAGAGTTCATAAAATAACATTTTCTAAACCCTTTTTTACTCTCATCGAAATATTTAGTCAAAACATTATTTTCTTTTATATATGAAGCTCCGGATTGACAAGCATCAATAACTTTCACAATTAGATTCGGGGAAAGTGTCCTTATTAAATCATCTATCTCATTATTCTGTAAAGATGTCTGGTTTTTCTTTTTTGAATCATAGTCTGAAAGAAGGTAATAAAACTGTTCATTTGAAAATTCTCCGTGCCCTGAATAGTAAAAGAATAACTCATTAATTTGTTTGTTTTGATGCTCAGAAATAAATTTTATAATTAGTTCTTTTGTTTTAGCACTCGTTTCATCTTCATTGATATAAAGTATAGGATCAAACTTTTCTGCCTTTTGTAATGTTTTATATATTGCTTCTGCATCATTCTTACATCCAGGTAAGTTGTTATTTGTGTCTGTGTATTTGCTTATCCCAATTACGATAGCGATGTCCATGTTTAATATGTTTTTAATTGTTTTGAATCATTTTATTATTCTGACTAACTTTATTATAAACATTTATTTTTAAAAGTTTTATAGTCATTAATTATTTTCTGTTTTTCACTTTTTCATTTGCTGAATTGCAAATTCCGCTATGTTCCGAACAGAAAATCATTTTCTGTTTAGCCGGGCAAAAACGTCCCAATTAGACACTTTTACTATTTTTGTTATATTGCTTGTGATGAGCGGAAATTTTTCTAGTAACTTCATTAAACTCTTTTGGTAAGATTACTCCTTTATCTCTAAATGTCTCAAGTTTATTTTTATAAATATTCAAGGCCTTTATTATATTGGAATTTGTTAAAGTTCCACATCTGGCATATAGCCATTCAATAATATCAAAGAATCTTAAAATAAATTTATCCTTTTCAATTTCAACAAATTCATAATTTCCAACATTTGAAGGTAATTTAACTCCCTTTTCTTTAAGAATGAGAACTCGTCCTGTTTCTCTTGCCCTAAGATGATTCATCATAAATCCTAACTCATGAACCACATTTAGGCTAGGAAAAAATTCACCATTTTTTGTTTCAACGTCCTTAGTAAGAATTATTATAGCTAATGTTGCTTGCTTTAAACTAGTAAAAATTTTTTCGGAAAGCTCACTACCAGGATTGGGTTCTACTAATAAGGTTGCTATTGAGTCGGAACTTTTTTCGAAACATTCCTTTGTTAATTCGGAAATAGTTTTTGCTATACTATTTGGATTAAATGATTTATCCTCAGTTTCTTCCCAGCAACATGCGATAAAAATTGATTCTTTTGAAGGGAATTTCTGAAAAATTCTTGTATTGCTGATTATTTTATTTAATAGCCGAAAATTCCAAGAATTAATAATAGTTTCTGAAATATCTTCTGAAATATCTTCCTTTTCATATTTTTTTGAAACTTCTATTATCTTTTTAGCCTTTGCTATTAGTTTGATTTCATTTGGTTTTCTAAATTTTGTCAAAGACAGCGGTTTATTTATATCAAAATGTGTAGCATCTTCGCAAAATATTGTTGTTTCATGATTCCATAAATATCTAAAATGATCTTCAATTTCATTAAAGACTTCACCATCTTTATATTTATTTACAGCCAAGATTGGCATAGAATATGATAATTGTTCACTTAATTTTTCTTTTTTTGAATATGAATAAGAATCAAAAACTGCAAATTCATTAATTATAAGACCGCAAAAATTAATAGGTATTGGTGTAAACCTAACTCTAATTGTATTATAAGGACTAGAAATTAAATTATATTTTTCTATTAATCTTTGAATTTGTTTCAATGAGTTATTCTGATTCCTAAAAATATTTGAACTATAAAACTCCTCTTCCGAAATTTCTGAATCAATATTAAAGTTTATTTTATGAATAGTATCATTAATTGAAGCTCTATTTTGAGTTTTTTCTGCTTCAATTATATTAAAGACAAAATCTGAGAATAAATATGAAAATAAAAATCTAACTTTAATATTAATTCCCTTCTCATTTAAGATATTCAGATGAGTAAAAATATTTTCAAATTCATTTGCAATAATTCCATCTGTAAAAGTTTTACTTATATCAAGTAAAGAGGTTCCAGATAATCCCCAAAAATCAAGTCTAGCTATTTTACCGTCTTTGTCATCATTTATTTTTATAGGTAGTGCTGTTTGAATAATGTTATCTATTGATAATAATCTTGATAATTCTTTTTTGTAATTTTTATTTTGTCTTCCTTTAAAACTTTTCATTTTATTAAAATTAATGAAATTATTTCATATTTATTTTTTTACGATTACTTGATGATTGCATACAAAAACTATTATATAGTTTTAATTATTATTTTATCAACTTTCTGATAATAATTAATAATTTTTATAAATAGCACCCCACCCGCTCAATAAAACCAGGCAGGGTTCTATCATCTTACTTACCTTCCGTTTGCTTCGCGTTAATTTTCAAATCTTCAAATTAGCTAATCGGCACAGTTTCTTCTTCTTTTTTCGTTCGTGCTCCTCCAAAAGCCCTCACCAAAGCCCGGAAGTTAAACAGTTGCCATTTCTCTTTATCCTTGCGGAAAATGGATTTGCCTAAGCGGCAGATGGCCATCACCTCGGTATACAGGGCATTCATCTCCGTCTGCTGTTCGGCGGTAAGCCGTTTGCTTTTACTCTTGCTCAGTTCCTGGGTAACGTTGGCATTTTTACATTCTTCGGCCAACTGCGCAATCGCATCGAGCCGGGCAGCGTCTATCTTCTTTCCAACCAGTTCGACGCGGAAAGTTGGCAGGTTGTCGGCAAAAGTGTACAAATACTGGATGATGGCTTCCTGTACATTGTTGTTGGCTTTTTTGTTAAATTGGGTATAGCCCAACTCATTTTTAAGGATGGCAACCCTCGGTTTGTCGTTACGATACACCACTGAAATATCGGTAAACAAATCGGATAATTTGATTTTGCCATCGGCCACGATGGCTTTGATGTCGCGGGTAGCCGCCTTCTGTTCCAGTCTTTTGTCGGTCGTAAAACTGATGATCGCCTGGTTGATGCGCGTTTCCAGTCCCTGCCCGTATCCGGCAGTCATTTCCGGATTGCGGGCGGTAAAAAACGCCAGCAGTTCCATGTAGTTTCTGATAATAATCAATTCGCCCTGTAATGTTACATAGAGCGGAAAGGGATAATTCTTTTTCATAGTCTATTTTTTTAGGGTTAATTTTTACTGAAGCGCCTGAAGTTTGAAGCACCTAAAATTCGTTAGGCTCTTTAAAAACCTTATAAACCTTATAAACTTTAAGAACCTTATAAACCTTATAAACTTTAAAAACCTTATAAACCTTATAAACTTTAAAAACCTTATAAACCTTATAAACTTTAAAAACCTTATAAACTTTAAGAACTTTCACTCACTTTAAGTACTTTAGGTACTTTTAATACAAAAATAATTTATTTATAGATTTGAGAATAATAACCTGCCAACAAAGTTATTAACAATTTTATACATAGTTGGTATAATCCATTATAAATGTGCACGCTAACATGTTAATAACTTTTATAAGCAAGATGTAATTAAGGGTTAACCGCTTGTCCTTTTTTTATCCAATCGTCCTTTTCCTCCTCTCCCAGTCGCCAGAATTCGTAATAAAGCTTCGCGGTGAAAAAGAAAAGAAAAAGGAAACCGCCAGGACGCTAAGCCGCTAAGTTCGCTAAAATAGCTTCGCGTCCTTGCGCCTTCGCGGTGAAAAAAAGAAAAGGAAACCGCCAGGACGCTAAGCCGCTAAGTTCGCTAAAATAGCTTCGCGCCCTTGCGCCTTCGCGTCTTTGCGGTGAAAAAAAGCCACTAAGTCGCCCCTGTCCCTTTTTAACTTTAATACAAGCAGCTTTAACTTTGATACAAGCATCTTTAACTTGAATACAAGCTGTATTAACTTTAATACAAGCAGTATTAACTCTAATACAAGCAACTTTAACTTGAATACAAGTAACTTTAACTTGAATACAAGCATCTTTAACTTAAGAACAGTACAGTTTAACTTAAGAACAGTATAGTTTAACTTAAGCACAGTACAGTTTAACTTAAGCACAGTACAGTTTAACTTAAGAACCGGACAGATTAACTTAAGAACTGGATGCTTTAACTTTAATACCGGAAGTTTTACCGTAAGCGCCGGACGCATTGCCCTTGCCAAAGATTTCGTTACCCTCGCCTCTTCTTTTCTGTTGCCCAGTCGCCCTTTCTCCCTTTCTCCCTTTATCCTCATCGCCCAGTCGCCATCTTCCCGATGAAGAGTCGCTAAGTTGTTCCTCCTAAGCGACTCTATATCGGGACTCCGCTTCGCTTCGCGCCCCATCGCCTCTTCGCTCCCTCGCCCTTTCTCCTTTTCTCCCCTTCGTCCTTTGCCCCTCGCCCCTGAATATTCTACATTTTAAGCAACGCATGGCCAATGGCACAGTCGAGGCATCTTTTTTTATCGCAATATTCCGCCTTAAGCTGAAGCAATCCCTGGGTTTGCAAGGCGCTTCCGGCTTTTAACCCTGCGCCGGCAAAGTGTTGAATTACGGAATTGCGTTCCGGCGCTATTTCGTACAGGTATTCCAGCGCCTTATCCCTGAGTTCCGGGTTGTCCATTTGTTTTCCGTAAAGGAATAAAAAGGGAACCACTGTATTGATAAGCAACAGATCAATAGCATCCGCTCCTAATTTCTTCAACCTGCCCACCGACGGTTTATCGAAAACATAATGTTGTTGCCAGTAATCCTCGCATTCCACCTCAAGCAGGCTTACGATCGGGTTCAGGGTGTGGCTTTCGATGATCTTGGAAAACAATGCCGAGGATTTAACAATCAATTGGGCAAACTGAGCCAGCCTTATCGTCGGGAAATTGGACGGACGCAGACGCAGAAACCGCCAGAGATGCCCGTCGATGGGTTTGAGCGAATATTTCGATTGCAGGAAATAATATTCTTTTTGAAGCGATTGTGGATATTCATCAATAAAATTAACTCCGAGCAGGCCTGCCTGGCCAAAAAGCATGGCTTCAACCTGCAAAAGACTGTTTTTATGCCTTCCCAGATATTTCAGGGGCAGCGATTTGGCTAAAAGTTCGAAGGGAAGGGCGTTTAGGCGGAAGCCGAAATTGCGGGCGAATGCCTGGTAAAAAGTCTCCTCCCAGTTATTCCTGTTTTGCCGGAATATCGCATCTATGCTTTGCGTCTTCGTTTCCAAACGTTCGACGAGTAGCCGTTCCAGCCAGGCATCCACCGTAAATCGTTCGGCTGTGGCTATGGAATGTTCGCAGGGAATCCAGTTACGGCTATTCATAAAATCCAAATATCTTTCGTAAAGCGAATAATCAAATTTTCCTTTGAGGTTTATCGTCGGAATAGTTTCTCCGTTTTTACGGCAAATCGTTTCATCGGCATTCAAAACCACATGTAAAATAATGTTGTTATAGGCTTTATCCTGCCGATGTCCATGTTTTATCCAGTCGGAAGCATTCACATGAATTTCCACATTACCCGCCCATAGGGTATCCCCGATTTTGATACGGGCATTAAAAAAATCGGGACCCGCATCGGTATTGTGTTCACCGGGGTTATTTATTTCCGTTAAATCACCATCAGTAGTCTGCAATTGCCGGATAAACAGACGGTATTTCCATAGATAATGAAGAAATTTTTCGTCCATAAAGAATTTTTTGTTAAAATTACAAACAATATGGTTTATGTCGAAAAAAATTGTTATCTTTGAACTAAGATTAAAATAACAAGGGAGGAAATTAAATTTGGATTATTGTAATTAAAAACTAATTTTGCACAACGATTGCATTTTTTAATGAAAACTGAGTTCAATGAAGAATATCAATTTATTGGTTTCAGGTATCGAATTTAAGACTCGAAAACTGGTAAATTCGTACAAGGATATTCAAAACGAAATAACGCAGCTGAATGAAAAAATTAAGTCGTTACAACATACGATAGAAGAACAAAAAGAAGTTATCAAAAATTTAGAAGAAAAGAACAAAACAATAAAAATAGCAAAAACATTAGACAAAGGTAAGGAGACACTGGATTCAAGATTGAAGATAAATGAATTGGTGCGGGAAATTGATAAATGTATTGATCTTTTAAACAAATAAAATCATTATAAATAAGGATAGTATCCATGGACGAGCTTTCAATATCAGTTACTATAGCTGACAGACCATATAGGTTAAAGATAGAAAAGACAGATGAAGAAACGATACGAAAGGCGGCCAAATTGATTGAAAAGACGATGAAAGAATATTCTGTTAATTATGCATTTAAGGACAAACAGGATTTATTGGCGATGGTGGCTCTTCAGTTCGTGACAAGTTCGCTGAATTTTGAAAGCCAGATAGATTTTACGGAGAATAAGTTAGAGACGAAATTATCGGAAATTGACCATGTTTTATCGGAAGTAATTTAGTTTAAAAGTTTGCGTTCTTTGAAAGCACCACAAGATTTAACCCGTACTTAATTCAACTTAGTTTGTAAACTCAACATTACAACTATTAGAGCAAAGCTTATTGGTTTATAAAAACAGGCCTCAACCCGGTAACCCTGGGTTCTTTCGCAAGAAAGGCAGTGGACGTTTGCATAATCAGGCAGCTCTATTCATTTCATTTGGGGTTTACCAAAACACCAGAATTAAGTGCGGGTTTTTTATTTACCAGCCTCCCTACCTAATTAATCCTTTTTCAACAACTTAAATATATTAGCAAATGGAACAATTAGTTCTTATCATTATTGGATTAGTGGCAGGTTTAGTTGTCGGATTTATAATTACCGGCACCGTGCTTCGCAAAGCCGTGGAACGCAAAAGCGCAACCATACTTCGCGAAGCCGAAGAAAAATCGGAAGTACTTAAAAAAGAAAAAATTCTTCAGGCAAAAGAAAAGTTCTTGCAGTTACGAACCGAACATGAAGCAATTGTTAACGAAAAAAACAACAATATCCTTAAAAACGAAAACCGTCTGAAACAAAAAGAAACGCTGCTTTCGCAGAAAATGGAAGAGTTTCAACGTAAACAAAAAGAAGTTCAAACAATAAAGGATAATCTGACCAACCAGCTCGAAATCATTACAAAGAAACAAACCGACACAGAGAAGATTCATAAAAAGCAGGTTGAACAGCTCGAAATTATCTCAGGATTATCGGCTAACGAAGCAAAGGGGCAACTTATTGAAACGCTGAAAGAAGAAGCTAAAGCCGAAGCGATAGTGCAGATTAAAGAGATAGTGGAAGAAGCAAAACTTACAGCCAATCAGGAATCGAGGAAAATAGTCATCGAAACCATCCAACGCACGGCTACCGAACATGCCGTGGAAAATACGGTTTCTGTTTTCAACATCGACAATGATGAAATAAAAGGAAGAATCATCGGTCGCGAAGGCCGCAACATACGTGCCCTCGAAGCACTTACGGGTGTGGAAGTCATTATTGACGATTCGCCCGATGCCATCATTCTTTCCGGTTTCGATCCGGTACGCAGGGAAATTGCCCGGCTGGCACTTCATAAATTAGTTACCGATGGTCGCATCCATCCTGCACGCATCGAGGAAGTGGTTGCCAAAACCAAGAAACAAATCGAACAGGAAATTATTGATACGGGTACCCGTATTACTATTGACCTTGGTATTCACGGCATGTCGAATGAGCTTATCCGTTTGATTGGTAAAATGAAATACCGTTCATCCTATGGCCAGAATCTGCTCCAGCATTCCAAAGAGGTAGCCAATTTGTGCGCCACCATGGCTGCCGAATTAGGATTAAATCCCAAGAAAGCCAAACGTGCCGGATTGCTGCACGATATCGGCAAGGTGCCCGACAACGAACCCGAATTACCACATGCTTTATTGGGTATGAAGCTTGCTGAAAAGTTTAAGGAAAAACCAGAAATTTGTAATGCCATTGGCGCCCATCATGAAGAAACCGAAATGCTTTCGTTATACGCACCTATCGTCCAGGCTTGCGATGCTATTTCCGGCGCCCGCCCAGGCGCTCGCCGCGAAGTGGTGGAAGCTTATATCCAGCGACTGAACCATCTGGAAGAATTAGCCATGACTTATCCCGGGGTTGTTAAAACATATGCCATACAAGCCGGTAGAGAATTGCGTGTTATCGTTGCCGCCGATAAAGTTACCGACAATGAAGCTACACAACTTTCGATGGAGCTTTCACGTAAGATTCAAAACGAAATGACCTACCCGGGTCAGATTAAAATTGCCGTTATCCGCGAAACGAGGGCTATCGCTTACGCAAAATAACAATGCCTCTCCCCTCCTCTTCGCTTTGCTTAACCTGCAACGGAGAGCCAAATGATAATAAACAGAAGCCCCGTCAATGATCATTGACGGGGCTTTATATTTTTAAACAAGGACGTTTTTTATGTTTTTCCTCAGGCGGGTTTTTAACTGATCGCTGACGGGTTCTTAATCACTCCATCACACCATTACTCCATCACTTAAACATAGTTTTAAACTGATCACCGATGAGTTCTTAACCGATCACTGATGAGTTCACACCATCACTCCATCACTTAAACATAGTTTTTAACTGATCACTGATGAGTTTTTAACCGATCATTGATGAGTTCCATCACTCCATCACACCATCACTTTAATAATTAATTCCTGATTAATTTCCCCGTCTCTACACTATTTCCAACCTGCAAACGATAGAAATAGATTCCTTTGGAAACGTTGGAAGCATCCCACGAAAACGTATGAATTCCCGAACCTGACTTTCCGTCGAACAGTACGCTTAGTTTCTGTCCAAACATGGAATAAATGCTGAGATTTACGGTTTCGGGCTGGGATAAATTAACAGAAATTGAGAATCTATCCTTCGAAGGATTGGGGTAAACCAAAGCAGACCCATTGCCGGGAACTATTTCGGGTATTCCTGTGTTTAACTCCGGTTTGGCTAATTTTTTATCGGTATAAAGATGATATTCGCCAGGTTGAAGATTAATCACCGAATTAGTATAATTTACCGTGATGGAATCGCCGGAGAAATAATCGTACCATTTACCGGTAGATTGGAAGTTGGGAACGACATCAGTGGAAACAACCCCAAAATTGCCAAGAATGGTTGCATTCATCGACGCATCATTCAGATGAATGGCCTTACCGGCAGAAGCCAGCGAAAGAGTGAAATCGGTGGTTTCAAATACCGGTTGTGTCTTTTTCAGATCAATCAGCTCCGACCAGAAATTATTCAGATAATACCGGCGGTAATCCTGGTTATAATCCCAGCGGGCAGGTTTTGGCGTAAGACGATCGGAATCGTTTCCTGAAGGCCACTTAATGGAATAATCGTAGCCTAATTCGCCGAACTGCCATATCATCTTAGGGCCTGGAATGGTAAAGAAAAACAAACCGGACAATTCCATTCGTTTCAAAGCAGTAGTTGTATCCTTGATGTTATAATTGGTACCACTATTTCCTTTGTCTATGCAAAAAAACATCTGACGTTCTTCGTCATGACTTTCCATATAAGTAACAAGGTTAGGAGCATTCCAGCCACGGGCTTTATATGAACCATACGAAAAGTCCCAGCCGCTACTCAAGCCCTTACTTGCTTGCCCATAGTTACTATTTGCATTTCCCCAAATCATCATTCCCATACCGGATAGCACCGTTTCCTCATCATTATCGGCAAAATGTTCCAGAATGACATAGGCATTGGGTTTTACGCTCCAGATGGAATCGGAAATGCGCTGCCAGATATTGATCCGGCTTTGATCGTAGTGCGCCCATGCCGTGGTATTTCCAAGCGTATTGGTTTGTGTAAATCCTTTGGACAAATCGAAACGGTAACCATCCACATGGTATTCATTAATCCAGTATTTAACCACGCGGTTTACTAAGTATTTTGTGGCTTCACTTTCGTGATTAAAATCGTAACCGACATTAAAATCATGTTTGGCAATGGTATTGAACCAGGGATTATTGGCTGCCGGACGATTGTTTAACGCATCCCAGTAAAGCATCACCATAGGCGAAGTGCCAAAGGAATGGTTCAGCACCATGTCCTGGATAACGGCTATTCCGCGGCTATGACATTCATCAATAAAATGTTTCAGGGCGTTTTTGGTTCCGTAGTATTTGTCGGGAGCAAAGTAATAGTTGGGATTGTATCCCCAGCTCAGGTTGCCTTCAAACTCGCTGACGGGCATCAGTTCGATGGCGTTTACGCCAAGACGTTGGAGATAACCCAATGTGTCAATCAGCGACTGATAGCTATGTAATGCCGTAAAATCGCGCATCAGCAATTCATAAATCACCAGGTCGGTTTTTGCCGGAGGGGTGAAATTAGTAGTTTGCCATGAATACGGTTGCTGTGCCGTTTGCAGAACCGTGGCAATGCCGGAGGTTTTATCGGAAGGATAGCTGAGCATGTTGGGATAAGTAGTGGCATCAATATACGAATCGTTCCACGGATCACTTACCTTATCGGCATAGGGATCGCCTATTTTAATGCTTCCATCCACCCAATACTGAAAAATATATTCCCTGGCGGGAACCAGATGGTTCAGTTGTACCCAGAATCGCTTACCATCGGGAGTAATGTTCATGTAATACGCTGAATCAGCTTCCCAGTTGTTAAAATCGCCGATGGCAAAAACGTAATTTTTATTGGGTGCATACAAACAAAGCACTGCCGTGCTGTCGTTGATGTAATTTATTCCATCTTCAATTCCGGAAGGCAAAGCCTGTACCTGGGGTAGAGGAATTACAGTATAAGTAAATGTATCTGCGACCATTCCCGTGGTATTTTTTGCAGAAATCACCACAGGTATTTTAGTCCAGTAGCCGGCAATATTTGTCGCATCAATAGTATAATTGATGGAAATATCTTTTACCGCCAGTATTTGTTCATTATTAATATACAAAAACATAGAATCGGCCCGCGGGCTGGCGGCAGCCACCGGTATCTGCGAATTCTCGGGGGCAACGAGAGCTTTCTGGGTTGGCTGGGTGATATTGATACTAAGTTCCGAGCCATACACATCTACAAAAAGATCGGCCGTTTGAGTGGTAGCATCAGCGCTACGGAAAACAAAAGCCATTTTGCTAACCACTTCACCGGTAGCTACGCTATAAAAGCTCCGGATATTGGGCGTAATGATAAGTCGATATTTATGACTTCCCAGACTGGTAAGATGTGGCTGATTGGTATTATTACCCCAGTCGCCAATCACATGAGTCCATGCTGGACTCCCTTCAAGAATAACGCCGGTGTGAGCATAAACCTCGCCGGTATAATTTTCGAGCGCAGTTCCGGTAGCATCAAAAGTTAACGTAATCAAATCCTGGTCCGAAGGATATTCCGGAATTGTGGTTATCTGGCAAAAAAGATTATTCCCCAAAAAGAATAAGGAAACAACTATAGTTAAAAGATATTTTTTCATTTCAAGAGGTTTTTATTTTGCAAAGTTAAGTAATTATCCCTTACCGCCGTTTTCTTCCGTTTTTAACCTTTTTCTGTTCATTTTTTCATCCCCGCTTTACTTTTTGGGAGCCCAATGACAATGTTTTTTCTATTACTTCGTCGGAAAAATTGGAATATCTATTTAATTATCAAAGTCTTTTCTTAAATTTTATTTTTTTTAAATTTAGCCGCTGGAAAAACTTAAAACGAGAGTCTAATTACCATCTAAAAGTAATTTTAAGTTTAATCCGATTAACAAAGAAAACTTAAACGAAACAAGGATGAACAGTTTTATTAAGAAGTATATCTGGTTTGCAGGATTGATATTTACAGCAGGATGTGCCAGTATTCCTGTTTATAAATGCAATGTGATAAAAACTACAGGAACTGAATTTCCGGAAAGCACCAGTAAATATACCGACAATGATGGGCAAATAGAATTCGGGATGGTGCGCGACACACAAAACGTGTATATCAGCATCGTTTTTCTGGATAAAAGGGCTCCTGCTAAACTGATGCGCAACGGGTTTAACGTATATTTTAATTCCCATGGAAAGAAGGAAAAAGAATACACGCTCATGTTTCCGGTAAAAATGGAAGGTGATTTTATGAAAAATGCAGAACCACGAAACGACTATGAAAGACTTGCCGCACGACAACACCAGGGTTTTAAAGGGATGATGGAAAAGTTTCCTGACGAAGCAAAATGGAAGGACAAAAACGGAACCACGGTTTTCCGCTGGCGCGAAAGTTCTAATCCTTGTAAATTAGAAATGGTTACAAATGAAAGGGAGCAATTAACATATCGCATCACCCTTCCCCTGAATCAACTTTTTGAAAACAATAAAAAGAAAACAAATCTGGCTATTGGTTTCGAAAGTAAAGCATCCGGAAACAACATGGGAAACAGAATGGGAGGACCTCCGGGTGGTGGAAGACCAGGAGGAGGTGAAGGAGGAATGGGCGGCCCTGGCGGCGGAAATATGCCTGGCGGCGATGGTCCTGGTGGTCCGGGAAATATGGGTCCAAGAGGTGGTAATCCCCAGGGACAACCCGGGCAGGATCAAAATGCAAACAAATCGTTAAAGACATGGTTCCTCATCCCCGTAAATAATTAATTTGAACAGGTAAATTTTCTCATATTTGCCAGAGGTTGTCCGTATCGGGCAGCCTCTTTTTTTATCCCGCATGGTCGTTATTCTGAACCCATTCCCAAAAATATTTTCCGACAATGAATTTTTCAATGAATATCATCCGGGTTTGATGATTTTTCTTTACATTTGCCTAAAGAATACCATTTCAGATTATTTATCAAATTTAAAATTAAACATTATGGCACACGAAGACACTACCCAATGTTGTCCGGAGTTTGATCCTGCTCCCTGGGACGGCATTACCCACCAATGGAAAGACAAACTTTTTCTGAAAGATTCCATGCCGGTTTTCTTTCATGTTCCATTTCCATGGAAGATATCCAAACTGATCACCAGCATGTGGAATAAAGCCCAGCAGGCAGAAGCCGCTCCCGAATTAAAAGATTTCCTTTTGTTAGCCAATGACCCAAGCCAATGGAAGTGCGATTATTATCTCGGGATAAACAAAGAAATCCCCGACAGTACTAACGTTAAACTTTCCGGAACCTTTATCTCCAAAGTCTTCGACGGACCATACAGCGCCGTACCCAAATGGATTAAAGAGATGAATGTATACCTTGCCGAAAAAGGGCTTACTGCCGGTGATTACTTTTTCTATTACACCACCTGTCCGCGCTGTGCCAAAAAGTACGGACATAACTATGTGGTTGCTTTTGCCCGCATAAAAGAATGAAAGCTTTTTCCCGGTAAAAATTCATGGTATTTTTTTTAGAAAAAGTTTGCACATCATAAAAAATATGTAAGTTTGACTTGTTGTTTTTTTACTATTTAAAACAACATAAAATTCTAATTTACAACTAAACGCAAATTTACACTTGCTATGAAAGATACTCCAATAAATTATGAAATTGTAAGCCGGCAGATAAGGGAAATGAAATTACCTATAGTCGGTAATGGTTCTATCAGGGAAATAAAGCGGTTGATTGACAACATCGAAAAAGCCTCGGGCGAAAAGTTTGTCCGTATGGAAATGGGCGTTCCCGGTCTTGAGCCCTGCCCTATCGGTGTTGAAGCCGAGATAGAAGCATTGCGTAAGGGATGTGCTGCCATTTATCCCGATATTGACGGCACACCAGAACTTAAAAAAGAAATTTCCCGCTTTGTTAAAATGTTTCTCGATATTGACGTTGACCCCACGGGTTGTATCCCCACCGTCGGCTCCATGCAGGGAAGTTTTGCCAGTTTTCTTACCCTGGCAAGAATCAATAAAGAACGGGACACCACCTTGCTGATCGATCCGGGATTTCCTGTACATCATCAGCAACACAAGGTGCTCGGACAGAAATTCGAAAGTTTTGATGTATATAACTACCGCGGCGAAAAACTTCGCGAAAAGCTGGAATCTTATTTTAAAAAAGGCAATATCCATTCGGTGTTGTATTCCAACCCCAACAATCCTTCGTGGGTTTGCTTTACGGATAAAGAACTCCGCATCATCGGTGAACTGGCTACCCAATACGATGTGATTATTACCGAAGACCTGGCTTATTTTGCCATGGATTTCCGCAAGGATTATTCGAAACCGGGACAACCGCCCTTCCAACCTACCGTGGCAAAATATACGGATAACTATATCCTTTTTATCTCCAGTTCCAAGGCATTCAGTTATGCCGGACAGCGTATCGGGATGATGGTGATATCCAACAAGCTTTTCAATCGTAAATTTCCCGATTTGCTCCGTTTCTACAATACCGACACTTTTGGTAAAGCTATGGTATTCGGAACCGTGTATGCGTTAAGTTCGGGAACGGCACACTCGGCACAATATGCGCTGGCAGCCATGCTTAAAGCCGCCAACGATGGTAAATACGACTTTGTGAAGGTGGTAAAGGAATACGGCGAAAAAGCCCATATCATGAAGAAGTTGTTTACCGATAACGGATTCAAAATTGTTTACGACATGGATGAAGATAAACCCATAGCCGATGGTTTTTACTTTACCATTGCCTATCCGGGCTTCACCGGCGTGCAACTGATCGAAGAACTGCTTTATTACGGAGTAAGTGCTATTGCATTATCCATTACCGGAAGCGTACATACCGAAGGTTTACGGGCATGCGTTTCACTGGTTCAGCGGGAACAGTTCCCGGCACTTGAACAAAGGCTTAAGAGGTTTTATGCCGACCACCCGGTGGACTAAAAAGTTTGTAAAGTTCATAAGGTTTGTAAAGTTTATAAAGTTGTAAGGTTTATAAAGTTATAAGGTTTGTAAAGCTGAACGAAGTGAAGTCCCGAGCGAAGCGATTCGGGATTTGTAAAGTTATAAGGTTCGTAAAGGTTGTAAGGGTTATAAAGTTAAGCGAAGTCCCGGGAGAAATGAATCGGTTTTTTTGAAGTACTTTAGCTCACTTTAAGTACTTTAGGCACTCAAAGTACTTATAAAAAAATATCCTTTAATTCGACAAACCTCCCGGCTGAGTGGGATTTTTAATTCTGCCCGGACATAGCAAAAATTGCATTTCCGCGATTACATAAAACTAAAAATATACCTGTAGGTTATCAAATAAAAGACCAATATGCCATGCATTACCTTATGTTCAGGTGGGTTGCCGGGAAAATATTTTTACAGGGATTTCAGAATTTTCGTCCGATCATCTCCATTACACCATGGATAAAGGTGAGCGGATGAGGTGGGTTGCCGGGGACAAACAAATCTGCAGGGTGTTTAGCGATAAACTCCCTGTTTAGTTCGGGGCTACCGGCAAAGATACCACCACTGATAGCATCGGTACCCGCCAGGATGATCAATTTGGGTTCGGGAATGGCGTCATAGCAAATCTGCAGGGCTTCGGCCATGTTGTTGGTGATGGGTCCGGTGATAACGATACCATCGGCATGGCGCGGCGAAGCTACAAATTCGATACCGTAGCGTCCCATATCAAAATTAACATTACCGGCGGCATTCAGTTCCATCTCTGCCGAATTATCGCCACCGGCAGAAACCTGTCGCAGTTTCAGGGCATGGCGAAAAATGGAACGTATTTCTTTACGGATTTTATCAGGATCGGGTTTAACGGGAATATCCATCCCGGCTTCAACAATCAGGCTTTCGCGAACGTTGGTGGCAAGCCGGTAATCGTTGGTAAAGGTTATTTTTCCCGGAAGGGCAAAATGGCATTCGTTGCAATACACACAGCGTCCAAGATCGATACGGCAGGGCGAAACCTGAATGGCTCCCACAGGACAAAGCGTTGCTACCTGTGCAGTCTCGGGTTCGGTAATTTCGCTGCTGATGACCGGACGACCGCGAAAAGTTGACGGCAAGGTAACCAATCTCAGATCAGGAATAGCCTGGTAACGATGGCGGCGAAATATAGTAAACTCTTTTACTGGCATATTCAAATTATTAAAGATCGTGTCCGCAGTATGAAAGGTTAAAGCTTTTATTGTTAATCGGAAAATCGGAAATCTCGACGCCCCTCAGCGCTAATGCCAGCGACATCCAGTTGTGCAACGACGGATCTTTTACCTTGTAATAAACAATCCTCCCTTTTTCGTCAGTTATGGCGGCATGGCAAATTTCTCCACGCCATCCTTCGGTAAGCGAGATGGCAAAAGTACCGGGTTGAAGATTCAATTCCTGAACCGGAATTTCGATTAAACTTTCATTTTTAATAAAATCTAACAACTGATTAATGACAGCAATGGACTGTTCAACTTCCTTTTCGCGCAACTTGGCCCTCGACCAGACATCGCCTTTGGAAAATAGTACAGGTTCATAAGCCAGGTTTTTGTAATACTGGAATGGATGCGACCAGCGTATATCCCTTTTCAGATTAGCGCTGCGTGCGGCCATCCCCACAGCGCCGGTAAGTAAAGCCTGTTGAGCGCTTACTCTGCCAATGCCTTCGAAACGGGACAATACGCTTGGCATAGTAAACATGCGGTCGGTGATCTGAAGATAACGTTCTTTTACTTCTTCGAGGTTGTCCCGTATTTTTTGAATAATTTCCGCGGTGAGCGGATAATGATTTCCCAAAGGACGTATCAGTCCTTTGCCAAAACGGTTTCCGCACCAAAACTGGGTAGTATTGATTACAATAGTACGCAGGGCTTCGTTTACCACTTGTCCGAACTGATAGGCAATGTCGGTGCACAAACCGGCAGTATCGCCAATATGCATGGCAATCCTTTCCATTTCCAGTGCAATAATCCGTTCGGCAGCAAGATTATCATTGATTGTTTTACCGGCTAACGCTTCGGTAAGCGTGGCATGGCAAAGAGCATGCCCGATAACGCTGTCGCCGCTTATGCTTTCGGAAAGTACCGAGCGTTGAAGCAGGTGGTTCGATTCTGAAAACAATTTTTCGACGCCCCGATGCTGATAGCCGAGCTGAATTTCGAGATGCAATACTTTTTCGCCATTACAGATAAAGCGGAAATGTCCGGGTTCGATAATTCCGGCATGGATAGGACCAACGCCAACCTCGTGCAGTTCGTCGCTTTCGATGGAATAGAACGGATAATCCGCAGGCTTTAGCCCGGAATCTTTTGGAAATCGCAACGGCTTCAGCCAGGGATGACCGACAAAACCAATACCGTATTTTTCATGAATATCTCTTTCAAAGACATGAAACGAAAAATGACGGGCGGTCAGCGATTCAAGAACAAGGTTCTTACCGTTGGGCTGCTCGTGCGAAAAAATCAGTATGGAATGGCTTTTGTCCGAAGCCATGCAGCAGATAAACCGGAACATATCGGCACAGGGATAGGCAAAATAGGTAAGGCAATGGTTGGCTTTATCCAGCAACAGTTCATCAACGTGGGCAGCAAAGGCAGAATAATCCAGCACAGGAATATCAGCAACAGGTATTGCCGCAGGATTTTCTTTTGTTTGCAAACAGGAGTTATTTAGCGGCATCATTTTGGCAGTCCTCCGATTATTGATTCGATGAGTTCTTTAAAAGGAGCCGGTTGTACAAAGCAAAGAAAGATCACTAAGCCAAACAGCACAAATTGCGAAATCGTCTGCACCGGATTGACTCTTTCGTGCAGATACATTTTCTTATCGCGAGGCTGGGAATAGACGATGTGCAATACTCTTGTAAATAAAGCATAGGCCACAAACGTCAGGAATAATGCGGTAAGGATGAGATAGAAATATTCACCATTAATTGCCATCGCCTTAAACATCATGAATTCGGAAATAAACATGCCCGAAGGCGGAATGGCTGTGATGCAAATCAATCCCAGCAAAAGAACGGCGGCTCCGGCAGGATATAATTTCAGGTATCCGCCAGAATTATCCAGTTCGTAAGTTCCCATTATTTTGTACGACTGCCCCATCTGGTAAAAAAGCCCGGCTTTGGTGAATGAATGAAGGATGATGTGCAATATAGCCGCATAATATCCTATCCCGCCAACGCCTAAGGCAATAGCAACGATTCCCATATTTTCGAGACTCGAATAGGCAAGCATACGTTTGTTGTGCTTGGCTTTGAGCATATAACCCGAAGCCACCAGCAACGAAAGCATACCCGAAAGTATCAAAACATGATTCATAAAGGGAAAGATAGTAGTGGCGGCAAAAGCGGAATAGATACGGAAGATAGCCAGAAAACCGACATTCATCAGCGTGGTGGAGATAAAGGCGCTTACGGGTGGCGGAGCCACGGTGTGAGCATCAACGGTTACGGTGTGCATGGGAAATAAACCCATTTTGGTGCTGTAGCCAACAATCACAAAGACAAAGGCGATTTTTAGAAAAAGAGAATTGGCCTTTGCTGCCATCGCAGGCAGTGTGGCAAAAGAAAGATCGGGCGAAGTGCCGTTGCTTACGGTAAATCCCAAGAAGAGTATTCCGATATAAGCCAGGGCAATCCCGACCGAACAAACAAAAACATACTTCCAGGTAGCTTCCAGGGCAATGGCCGAACGGTCGTGGTAAATAAGGGCGGAGACAGCCAGCGTGGTTGCTTCCACAAATATCCACACCATCGTCATGCTGTTGGCTAAATAAGCTCCCGACATGGCTACAATCAAAGCAATCAATGCCACATGGTAAATAGCATACCGCTTCAATTGCTCATTCTTTAAATAAATAAAACCATGATAAATGGTAGTGATGGTAAGCAACGAAAGCACGCTAAGCAAAGTGATTCCCGCCGGGTCGAGGGTGAAATAATCCAGAAAAGTTTCACCCCTGTGAATCCAGCACCAGCCGGTGAAAGCTACGTGCATGGCGGCAAAAAGCATCACCAGCATCCGGATAACCACTTTGCTCCGGATAAAAGCTACCGATAATCCGATTACAAACGAGAGAATAAAAAATATAAGCAGGATGTTTATCATTTCTTAATCGTCCTTTAACATGGTTAACTGATGTGCGCTTTGTTTCAGACGCATCATAAAAATTCCAAGGATCAGTACACTGACAAAAATATCGAGCAATATTCCGATGTTGATCAGCATCGGCATTTGGCTTCCGATAGCCAGCGAGAGCAATAAAACAGCATTCTCGAGAACCAGAAAACCGATAAGATGCGAAAATATCTTTTTATGGGTTATAATCAGAAACAATCCGGTGTAGATGGAAAAAAAGGCGACGATGAAATAAATCATGTTGATGGTGGTGGTGTGCAGCGAATGCGAAATGATGATACTCAGGATGAGTCCCAGGCTAACAAAAAGCAAGGAATACAATCCAGGCATGGATTTTTGATGCACCTTTTCTATTCCCGTCTTGCCAATGATGCGATAAAGCAGGTAGGGCACAACCAGCACTTTAAACACCAGCGTTTCGGTGGTGATAAACAAAAGATTCATCAGCGTAATCTTTTCCATTTCCGAAAAAGCGAGAAAAAACAACAGCAAACCCTGGATTCCGATAAGATTGGTATAAATACTGAACCGTTCGGTTACACTAAGATAAATCAACGTTATGGCAAATAAAACAACTATCAATACGTCCATTTTACCTGATCATTTGATTGATTAATAAAAGACAAAACACAAATGCCATCAGTGCGATGGAACTCAGCGTAAGTATATACTGAGGGTTTTTCATCAGTTTCTTCCTTGCCCTGAACGATTCCATGAAACCGATGGCGGCGGCAAACAAAAGCTGAATTGCAAAATACAAGGTAAACTGTCCGGCCACCGGCCAGGAAACAGGAATCAGGCAGTTGGCGATGAGTGTGCCGTACATGGCAAACTTCAGCGCCGTACCAATATGAATTAATGCCAGATCAAAACCGCTATGGTCGAGCACCATCACTTCATGTATCATGGTAAGCTCGAGATGTGTCTTAGGATCGTCCACAGGCACCCGGCTGTTTTCGACCATGGCAATCTGCACAAGCAAATAAACGGCAATAATGCCAATGATGACCGAGTTATAATCCGACATCCTGAAATATTCGAAAATTTCCTGCATGGATGTATGTCCGGTAAGCATACCCAGGGTTCCAAACAGAATAAAAAACGCCGGTTCAACCAACATGGAATATAAGGCTTCGCGGTTGGCGCCCATGCCTTCGAAACTGCTGCCGGTATCCATGGCTCCGATAATAAATAAGAACTTACCAAGCGCCAGTAAATAGGCAAAAAATACAAAATCGCCCTCGAAACCAAGCCACGACTGCCTGCCGGGAAAAGGTAAAATAAGGATGGCGACAATGATGGTAGCGAGATAAATCACCGGAGCTATACGGAAAACAAAACTGGTGGTGGCGCTGATGACACTTCCCTTGCGAAGCAGCACAAAAACATTTCTCCACGGTTGCAGTATGCCCGGTCCTTTGCGGCCACTCGCAATACTTTTCACCCGGATGATTACACCCGGAAAAAATACAGCCGTCAATATAGCGAGTACCAATCCTGTCATAACAACTTCAGATATAATAAAACAAAGATAATAAGGATGTAAACAAAGGCATAAAGAATGTAATGCTGAATATACCCTGTTTGTAAACGGGCTAATTTTTTAAGAATAATCATCAAAAAGTCAGTAATAACGTTGAGTCCTTTGCCAAAAACATCCACAGGATGGGTTTCAAATTTCCGTGGGGAAGGGAAAATCTCTTCTTCGGCGATGGGCTGATAATCGGTATGACTGTGAAGCAACGGATCGGCCAGTTCGTTGATAACTCCGGCATACGAACTTCCGGTATATTGCTGGCGGGCGTCAACGGCAGTATAGCCGCATCCCCAGGTAGGTCCCTGTTGAATGATTCTTTTTTTCTGAACAAGATAGCGAACATAAAAAAGAACCAACACAACGGCAATCAGAATAAAACTCAGCAGGCTGATTTTTGTCAGCATACCGGTAATGGGTGATAGATCAGGATAACTCAGGGGAAACAGGGTCGAAAGTATATGCGTAACCGGGATAACAAACACCACCGGGAACAGTCCGATAGCTATGATCAATAATGCCAAAATCGCCTGGGGGAAAAGCATGCCGCCATCCACTTCTTTTACTTCGGGATGTATTTTGCGGGGACTTCCCAGAAATACTACGCTGAAGGCTTTGGTGAAACAAAATATGGCTAACCCGCCAATAAGCGCCAGGGCAATGATAGCTAACAGCAATGCTACCGACTGGTTAAATCCTCCGGCGGATAACCCACGGAAAAGACCGGCATAAATAAGTATTTCTGAAATAAAACCGTTCAGCGGTGGTAATCCGCAAATGGCAACGGAACCGATGAGGAAAAAAGTAGCTGTTTTGGGCATCTGATGTATAATCCCGCCAAGATCCTCAATGTTACGGGTGTGAAAACGTTTGTAAACCGAACCGGCGCTGAAGAAAAGCAGGGACTTGAACAACGAATGATTAAGCACATGCAACAGTCCTCCGCCAAAACCCAGAACAACAAGCATGGGATTGTGTGCGCCTAGGCCCATAGTTCCCAAACCTATGCCCATACCGATGATCCCGATATTCTCGATGCTGTGATAAGCGAGGAGCTTCTTTAAATCGTGTTGCACGATAGCCATCATCACACCCATAACTCCCGATATGGCCGAGATCACAAGGATAAATACGCCGATGGCATAAACATCGGATTGTATATACATAAGAACACGAACGATACCGTAAATTCCCATCTTAATCATTACACCCGACATCACGCCCGACACATGCGACGGAGCCGCAGGATGCGCTCCCGGCAACCAGGTGTGCATTGGCATAAAGCCTGCCTTGATGCCAAACCCAGCAAAGAACAGCAAAAACAAACCGAAATTCCGGTGGTTGGCAAAATAGATTTTCAATGCGTCAAAACTCATGATGCCGGTGGATGTGCCACAAATAAGAAAGGCTGTTACAAGTAAAAAGAAACCTACATGCATCTGGATAAGGTAAGTTACCGCTGTTTTGAGGGTGATGCGTTTTTCACCTTCAAACAAAACAAGCATAAACGACGATACGGCCATCAACTCCCAGGCGACAAGGAAAGCTAAGCCATCGCGAAACATAAGCACTGCAAGCATGGAAAGATGGAGCCACACAAAGCAGAAATAATGCAACGACAGCTCGAAGCGGCTCTTTTGGGCGAGGTAAGGTTGAAGATAGCCCCTCGAATAGAGCATTCCCGCCAAGGAAACAAGGTTAGTGATCAGGATAAAGAAAGCGCTGAGTGCATCAATGGTAAAGATGAGAGAATATTGCGGAAGTCCGGCGCTGAAACTTACAGGGCTGAACGAAGGCGAACAAAAAACGGCAATGGCCGGAATAGATGTAAGTGCGACAATGAAAAGAGAAATCAATAAGGCATAAAAATAACGGATTCGCCCGGGAACAAGCAAAATAAGAAAAGAGGCAACGATGATAGCTATCAAAAAAATACTATCCATTAGAAATCAGGTTGTAATATTTTTGATTAAAAAAATGCAAATATATGGCGTTTTTTGACAACCCAGGAAATTATTATGCAAGCCGCAGCTAAATAAAAGGATACTAAAGAAATGGGTTCGCTCGTGAAATGGAGCGTATCACCCGTGAAATGGAGCGTATCGCTCGTGAAATGGAACGTATCACCCGTGAAATGGAGCGTATCACCCGTGAAATGGAGCGTATCATCCGTGAAATGGAGCGTATCGCTCGTGAAATGGAACGTATCACCTGTGAAATGGAGTGTATCACCCGTGAAATGGAGCGTATCACTCATGAAATGGAGCGTATCACCCGTGAAATGGAGTGATGCACTAAAGAATTGATAGAAGTGTAAAACGAACTGTATCAAATTACAAATTTTATAAAATTCGGAGCGGAATTGTATTCCGGATACCCGGAACCACTAAACAAAGTTTGTAAGGACTACATGTTTAATTGTTAATTTTTAATAGTTTTGTGATTTTATAACTTAAATTTTATTCCAATGATTAGTGATAAAAACATCCCGTTTCAAACCATAGATTGGGAATTAATTCCTAAAACAGAACATAAAGGAGAAAGCGGAACTGCATATTGGCAGACGATTCAGTTGCATGGATTAAGGATTAGAATAGTTGAATATTCAAAAGGATATATGGCCGACCATTGGTGCAAAAAGGGGCATATTGTCCATTGTCTGGAAGGTGAATTTGTGAGCGAATTACAAAATGATAAAGAATTCCAGCTGACCAAAGGAATGACTTATGTGGTGTCAGATGAATTGAGTTCGCATCGTTCGACATCAAAAGAAGGAGTAAAACTGATGATCATTGACGGTGATTTTTTGAAACAGATGATTGAATAAAGAGAAAAAGAAACTTACCATTGTACAATTGGCAAGCTTTAAAAATTAACATCCAGCGTTTTACAATGGGTTTATAATAATTAGTAATAATTAATGTAATTCATGTCTTGATTTTTAAATATATTTGCGACACTAATTTTCCCGAATTCATACTAAGGAGATTATGAAAAATCGGTAAGGAATAGTGGATGTTGAATTTAAAACGATGCCATTGAAAACAAGGAAATGGATTATGGAAACAGAAGATTGCAAAGTTTATAAAGCCACGGGCGGCATTTCAAATGCTGCTCGACGGGAAAGCATTTACCGCTAATGCACAAATAGCTCTACAATAAGATTACTTTTTAAGTTACTCTTTAAAAATAAATAAAATCATTGTTGTCCGAGAAAAATTCTTTATTCGTTATAAAATCATTGACATATAACGTCCCGTACGGGACTTGTGAATGGATGGGGTTACTTTCATTTTCTACCGATATTGGGTTCCTAACGGAACTATCCCGTAGGGATAAAATATTGGTAGAAGAATGTTTATAAATTAACCTGAATCCCGTATGGATGATATAAAAATCAATCGGACAATAGTGAAATAAAATATCAAATTTATAATTACTTGAAAACATTAAAAATAATATCTTTTGTAGTATTTGCCCTAATATTATTAGATGGGTTTGCTTATTATAATTTATTAACAAGTGAGAAATATGAGGTTGATTTACTTGAAACACACTATAAAGTTGAAGGAAAGAATCTACCGAATGAAAAAATAGACGCAAAAAAGAAAGAAATAACAAAGCAAAAGAAAAAAACAAAAATAGAACTAGTCATATTATCACCAATAATGTTGACCTTATTAGGAATTTTGATATATAAAAATTATAAATTAAAATGATTAATTCATTTTGATAACATTGTAAGCCAGATAAAAAACCGGGTAAGGGCTATTGGATGTTGAACGTAAAACAATGCCATTAAAAACGAGAAAATGGATTATAAACAGGGAATTACAAACTTTAGAAAGTTTGGAGCGGAATTGCAAATTCCGCTCAGCGGGTAGAAAATGTAACATGCATGGGCTATAATGATCCTTGGATACAGGATAGAACGCAAAATTTTATACATAAAAACTTTGGAATAGGAGACTTTTCCATAAACTACCAAAATTTTTATAATAAATATGACCATTTCAGAGGTGGCATTTATAGCTATTCCGGCTATTACAACCCGTACACTTTATAATATTAAGATGCAAATTAAAATGAAAAAAAATATTATCGCATTGATTGTTATAGCAACATTGACATCTTGCGGAGTTCCTCATTATATCAAACAAAACTTTACATATTGCTATGACGGACAAAATACAGGTATTGATACTTTGATAAATATTGATGGGTATTATAAAATAACACGTCTCTGGGAAAGAGATGAAAGATATACAACAAAAGGTCAATGGGTACACAAAATAGATACTCTTTGCACAAACCTTATGTTTTATAAGGATGGTATTTTTGTAAATGAATTTAATGATCCAGACAGAAATAGAAAAGACATTCAATTATATTTCAAAAAGCTTGTTAAAAATAAGAAAAATGAAAAATTAAATACTCGTTTTTATGGAATTTATAAAATATATAGAGATACAATTAAAGCACAATATATAAATTATCCGGGATTAACAAATACATGGATGGCTTATGAAACATGGTATAAAGTAATTAATAAAGGAACCATAAAAATCATTGCTGGCAGGCAGTTATTCTACGATAGAGAAAATCCGAATAAATCGGTTATGAATTTAAAGATGACAAACAAAGAAGACAGTTATACTGCTGTTTTTATTCCTGTTGAAGTACGTCCAGGTCCCAATTGTTGGTTAAAGAACAAGAAATGGTTTTGGTGCAAAAACAGAAAAAGACCGTTGCAAAATAAAGCGAGAGTGAATTTTCTTGTTTTTTTACTGAAGATATTTAGTTTTATACCATTAAAATGTTTTTTTTGCCGTTTTTTATTCTCCTTATCTCTATAATATTGCTGTAAATGAGGAATTTTCTCCTCATTTTTAGCATTGGGACATAATGATCCCAGGTGAACGGTATAAGTTGTATGCAATAGCTTCCATCAGATGTTGGGTATGCATTTTTGACAACCCCACATAACGGGCTACTCCTCCACCAAACCATCGTTTTATTGACCCAAATGTCCGTTCTACTTTATACCGGGTTTTACTCACTATTTTGTTGAATTGTATTTCTCTTTCTGTTAACTTTCTATTTTTGGCTGCTTTATTCATTATATGATTACGAAGTCGTTTCTGCTGTAATATTGTATCGTTCTTTTTACTTTTATATCCTTTGTCTGCTTTTACCCAAGTCCTTTCCGTTAATTCACATGTATCCAATACCTGCTCCAAATTGCTTATTTCATTCACATTAGCCGAGGTGGTAAGTACTCCCAAGATTAACCCATTGACATCAGTAATCGTATGTTTTTTATATCCAAACCGGAGCTTCCCGGCTTTTTTTACCCATCTGCCTTCGGAATCAACTCCTGGCTGGGTCTTCTTTATCAATTTAAATTGTGAGGCTTCTTTTTCTCTTTCTTCCTCCTTTGGCTCTTGCTGACGATCTTCTACTATTTCATATTCCGTTTTCCCCTTTGGCTTTCTTGGACTATCGGTAATACTCGCATCTACAATGACTCCTCCCTTAACCAGTATTTTCTTTTTCTCTAATTGTTTATTCATCGCTTTGAATAATTTTTCGTACACATTCTTTTGGGTAAGTTCGGTACGAAAACGACTGATAACACTATGATCGGGACATTTGTCATCTATACTTAATCCTACAAAACGACTGAAGGATATTCTGTCATTTACCTGGTCTTCTACTTCATAATCACTCAAATTATACCAGGTCTCCAAAAGACATATTTTAAAAAGTAATAGCCCTTCATAAGCCGGACGTCCACTTACACTTTCTCCTTTTTGATAGTGCTTATTGATAATATTGGAAATAAGTCGCCAATCGATCAATGTATTTACCTGATCAAAAAATTCTGTCTTTACTTTCCTTCTTTCTGCTGCTAAATCAGCAAAGCCTATGTGTTTCTCATTTTTCATGCTACAAATATAACAAATTCATTGTTATAAATAACACTAATCTAATATTTTATACGCATTTTTGCCTTGCAATGGTCTTAGAAAATGAATAAATGGCAGAGTCCGGCTGAGCGGCGAATGTGTTATTAAATTTTTGTTGATATGAATAAGCTATATATTATATTACTTTCTCTTTTTGTTTCAATTTTTGCTCAAGGGCAATCGGTAAGCAACATCAAACTGACGATAATGGGTGATTCTGTTATTTTAAAAGGTAGAGAAGCTCAAATTAAAGTAAAAATTGAAAATAAAAGTAAAAAATCAATATTTATTTATACTGATTTTATTTCTTTAGTAGTTTATAATAATATAGATACAGCATTATCCGATTGTCTTCTTGATGAAGAGGGGAGTGAACTATTTTTACATATTAAAAGAGATAATTCTAAAATAAAACTTAAATCGTACTCCGTTTTTACAACAACATCACATATTGACTTTAATACATTGTGTTGGAGGCATAATATTGATAACATAAAAGAATTCCATGTTATGGCAGAATATTACGATATAAAATTAAGAGAATTATTCTATTCAGAACCTATATTGGTGACAATAAGATAGTAAACCCGGCTGAGCGGAAGTTGCAAATTCCGCTCAGCGGGTTTGTTAAGTATTATTATAGATCAGGCAATATTTATTATTCCTGATAAAATAAATGCACGATAGCATGAAATTCAAACTTATCAAATACAATTACAACAGGCAAATCAGAATTATTCTATTATTTTTAATATATGCAGCCCTTATTTTTATAGGTATTTATTTAAAATCGCATATTGCAGAGCCTGCCTTTTTCAAGTGGATTTTGATTTTTCTTTTAGGTATTGAGGTAGTCCATCGTTTTTTTATAAAGACATACGATGTATTAGGATCTTGTGACTTAAAACCAGAAGAAATCCTGATTATCATTAACGGAGAAAAAATAGTTTTTGAACATTCCATAATAGAAAAAACAGATTTTTATTATGGAGGATATAATGGAAAACTGCGTGAATGGGAAATATTCTATACAGGATCTCGGTCAAGAGATGGTTCAAAAAATTTTATTGTCATTAATGGGAATCGGTACCAAATTTTGTTGGAAGATGAATCGGGCAAAACGTTTATAAAATCGTATTTAAGCGATTTGAAAAAACTAAACATAAACGCTAATTTTATAAAACATTTTTAAAATAAAAATTCCTGGTTGAGCGGAGTAGATAACCCAAATAAGCGGAAATTACACTTCAATCTTCAGGTTATCGTAAGCCAGGTGAATGTTGGGAGGAAGCTTTTCCTCCACCACTTCGTACAGCCCGAGGAAATGGCTGATGTGGGTAAGATAAGCCTGCTCCGGGTTACATTCCTGGATGATGGCTACCGCTTCGGCAAGCGAAAAATGCGAAACATGCTTGGAATTGCGCAAGGCATTCATCACAATCACCTTCGAGCCTTTGATTTTTTCCTTCTCCACTTCGGAAATGGAACTGGCATCGGTGATGTAGGTGAAATCGCCGATGCGAAAACCAAAAATGGACATCTTATTATGCATCACCTCAATGGGGGTGATAAGCGTCTGGTTAATCCGGAAGGGTTCGTTTTGTATGGTATGCAAACAAATCTGCGGGGCGGCAAAGAAATGTTTTTCGGTGAAGATGTATGGAAATTCGGTATGGATGGCATCCAGCACCTGCCGTGAGCCATAGATGTCGATGGTTTTGTTAAGGATATAATTAAATCCGCGTATATCGTCCAGCCCGGCGATATGGTCGCGGTGCTGATGGGTAAAGATGATGGCTTCGATATTTTCCACGTTTTGTTTCAGCATCTGGAAGCGGAAATCGGGACCGCAATCAATCACGATGTTTTCATCGCCCGAAGTTACCATCACCGAGGTGCGGAAACGTTTATCGCGAGGATCCTTCGACTTGCAGACATCACAATTGCAAGCCACTACCGGTACGCCGGTGGAAGTGCCTGTCCCCAAAAAAGTAATTGTCATCGTGCTATCCGGCATTTAATCTTCTGTTTATCCATTTATTTTAAAAAATCAGTTCTTCCACCTCGGCTTTATCGAGTAAAATCTGTCGTTTCAATTCATCCATCCCGGCAAATGCTTTTTCGTCGCGTATCCGTTTTGCAAAAAGCACCATGGCAGTTTTCCCGCACATGTCCTTGCTTGTATCGAATAAATGAATTTCGATGCCGATATCGGCAACTTTTCGTTCGGGATTGCCCGAATTGTTTTTAATATTCAGGACACCCTTATAGTTTTCATTTTCCACCACCACGTTCACCGCATACACGCCATCGGGCGGAACCAGCTTGAATTCCTCCTCAATGGTAAGATTGAAGGTGGGAAATTCGCGGAGAGCCAGCGATTCCTGCGCCTTAAAAAAGTCGCCGATGATGATGTATTGATGATCGAGGTAGGCATTAGCCCGCTGAATCTTACCTTCCAGCAAGGCTTTACGGATAAGAGTGGAACTGACCGTTTCGTTGTGGATGTCCTGTTCAGGAATTTCCTCCACACCGAAACCATAAAACTTGCCCAATTCGTACAGATAGGAATAATCGCCCTCGCGGTTATGCCCGAAATGATGGTTAAAACCGATGACCACTTTTTTGGCGTGCAACTTATTTACCAGAATATTCCGGATAAAATCGATGGAAGAGATTTGGGAAAATTCGAGGGTGAAGTTGATGATGATCAAATGATCCAGTCCGGTTTTGCGAAGCAGTTCAATTTTTTCTCTTTGCGAATTGATGAGCAGCAGGTTTTTGCCGGCCGTGTCGGGATAAAGAACTTTGCGCGGGTGAGGGTAAAAGGTAATGAGTACGGATTCGCCCCCAATTTCGCGGGCAAGGTTTTTAAGACGGTTTAAAATAATTTTATGTCCGACATGAACGCCATCGAAAGAACCCGTGGTTACCACAGGGTTTACTATCATTTCAATTTCGTTCAGGTCGTGATAAATTTTCATTTTACAGGCTTTGAAAACAATGCAAGTTTTATTTAATGAAATAGGCTACTTTTTCGATGGAAGTAATCATGTCATATTCCTGCAGATAAACGTGAGAAGGCACATTTATCGGGCGCGGAGTGTAGTTTAAGATGCCTTTGATGCCAGCATCCACCAATATTTCGGCTACTGAAGCGGCTTCCGTTGCCGGAACGGTCAGAATTGCCATAGAAATATTCATCGTTTTTATGATCTCGGGCAGTTTTTCGGCAGGGTAACATTGAACCCCGGCATATACCCGGTTTACTTTTTCGGGATTATTATCAAAAGCAGCGACAATGGTTAATTTGGTACGTTTTCCGCCGAAATATCCGATAAGCGCCCTTCCCAGATTCCCAACACCGACAACGGCTACTTTTTGTCCATCCTTAGTATCTAATATCTTACCGATAGTGTCCGATAAATCATGTACATCATATCCCTGGCGTAAACTCCCTGAGTAGTTGATAAACATGATGTCGCGGCGAACCTGAACGGGCGTAATGTGTAATAAATTGGCCAATTCGTGCGAGAAAATATGATGTTTTCCTTCCGTAAGGCTGTTAAGGAGTGCACGCCGGTATTGGCTGAGTCGTTCTACTGTTTTTTCTGGTAATTTCTTCATTAAAATTCTTTTTCTCTGATGATTTAATTATTTGGAATAGTGATTATAAAAGTGGACCCCTTGCCGGGAATACTATGAAGCGTAATTTCTCCTTTATACATATCCACTATTTTTTTTACGATGGATAATCCCAAACCACTTCCGGTAATATTTTTGGTCTCCGGGTTTTTAATCCTGACAAAATCCTGAAAAATATTCAACTGATCTTCTTCTGCCATACCAATTCCCGTATCGGTAATTTCAATTTTCACATTATTTTTTTCGGCAACGATGGAACAGTCTACCCTTCCACCCTGCTTATTGTATTTCACTGCATTGGAGATTAGGTTATTGAAAATGATTTCCATTTCCCCCGGATCGGCAGTAATTTCAATTTTATCCTTAGAATTCAGGTACATGTCCACATCTTTTTGGATGGCATACGGACGCATGGTATCCAAAGCGGTACGAGCTATCTGCAACAAGTCAACCTTGGACAGATGCTGGACGGGTTTGCCGGATTCAATTTTGGTCAGATCGAGCATATCCATGATAAGATTGCGCATACCCTGAATCCGCACAAGCGAACGGTCGAGCATATCTATGTACGAATCAACCTCATTACCCAATTGTTTTTCCTTGATAATATGGCAATAACCTTCAATAGCATTTAACGGAGCCTTCAGTTCGTGCGATAAAACCGAAAGAAACTGGAACCTGATTTCTTTGCCCGCTTTGTTCAGCTTTTGGGTCATTCGTTTCAGGAAGAGCTGTTTGGTAATATTTTCGAGCGACGAACGGAGTTCCTGGGGAGTAAATGGTTTGGGAATAAAATCATAAGCGCCATCGCGTGTAGCTTTCACGGCCAGCTCGAGCGAAGCATAGGAAGTGATCATGACGACAATGATGTCGTATTTCATCTTTTTAACATATTCCAGCACTTCCACACCTTGTATGCCAGGTAGTTTATTATCGAGAAGAATAATGTCGGGCATCTGCGAATCAATAATTTCGATGCCTTCTTCACCACTGGCGGCTTCCAAAATCTCATATTCAATATGTTCGTCCATAAAAGGATAATCGACCTTGAAATTCCGCAATATGCGTGAAATGCCCGAGCGTATTCCGGGCTCATCATCCACAACCAGTAATTTGAAAATTGCCATAGTTATATTTTTAGTAATTTGTTGATTTCACGTTGTAACTGATCGGCACGAATTCCCTTGTCGAGAAATAAATCGGCTTTTATCCATTTACGTTCTTCTTCGGTGCGTACGTCAAAAGTCATTCCCGTTTCGGCGGTAACGGCAGTAGCAATGATGATGGGCACGTCGGGATACTTTTTTTTCATTTTATAGCTTAAAATAAAGCCGCTGTCGTCGTTTTCCATCATCAGATCAAGGATAGCCAAATCGGGCTTGGTGGTGGCCATGATTTGTTCGGCTTCCTTTTGACTATCGGCTGTAATGGTATCAAATCCGAATTGCTGCACTTTCAATTTCATCTGAAAGAGATAATCGGCATCATCGTCAACAATTAAAATTGTTTTTTTTGCCATAATTTTTGAGTGTTAAAAATCGGTTATTTATATTTAAATTAAAATTTTAGTTAGGTCGGGAACGGGGAACCGTAATTTTAAACGTAGTTCCGGTAGCTCCTTTCTTCGGGTTATCGTTAGAAATAACATTTAGTTGTCCTTTGTGCATTTTTACAATACCATAAATGATAGGCAAACCCAACCCGGTTCCTTTTCCTATTCCTTTGGTTGTAAAAAACGGGGTAAATAGTTTGTTCATGTTTTCGGGAGCAATTCCGACTCCTGTATCTTTAACGCTGAATATTATTTCGTTGTCATTATCATGAATTTCAATACTTATTCTTCCACCAGAGGCAATGGCTTCCACGGCATTTTTAATCAGATTGGTGAAAACCTGAGTCATCTGGTCGCGGTCGAGCATGGCCAACGGATTTTTAACTTCCGAATTCAGCGAAACTTCTATGTTAGAAGGCACTACCACCGAGTTGATACTGTGTTCTATCAATTTATTAACATCCAATTCTTCAAAATTAACCTGATTTTTGCGTGCAAAATTAAGCAATCCGCTGACGATTTTTTTACAACGGTCGGCTTGTTCCACGATTAAATCAAGATCCTGACGTTTGGGGTCTTCTGCCGAAGATTCATCTTTTAATATATTGCTATACATAGTAATCACCCCAAGGGGGTTGTTCAGTTCGTGGGCTATGCCTGCCGAAAGTTGTCCAAGGCTTGCCAGTTTTTCGCTTTGCCGCAGCGCTTGTTGCGTTGAAGCAAGTTTTTCGTTGGAAATATTAAGCTCCTTCACCGATTTGTGAAGTTTTTCAATCGCATACGGAAGGCACATTTCGTTTTCGGCCAGTCCTTTAATGATGGCAATGGCGTGCTCCTCGCACGAATCGTAACCGCAAACGCCACAATCCAAAAGATCCTGGGGTTGAAACTTACCCATTTTTTGTAAAATCTCCTGAATCTTTTCCGGCGACGGGCGATTAATCCGCATATCGCGGTTGGTAAATGTCTGGGACAAATCGAGCGAAGCGAACTTTTTAAGATTATATTCCCATTCGACAGTGTTCAGGTTTTTTAATTTATTCAGTACATACTTTCTGACGTTGGATTTTTTTGTAAAACGCTGGCTATTCCCCGAAAAAAACGGATAAGGCGACATTCCGGGGCCCATGATGCAACCATCGCAACATAACAGTTCGAGATGTTCCTGAGTAACCAGACCGCCTTCAAATTCGCGTATGGCTTCCTGAAAATTCACCCGTCCTTCGGCAACGATGATGTTGCCATCTAAAATATCTTCTTCAATATCAATGGTGCGTAACAGCCCGCGGTTGACAGGGAAAATAGCGCCTTTTCCTCCGAGAGGCGGATCAAATTCCGAAGGTTCAACATTCTGTGGCGTAATTTGGCTGATGGCAAAAATTTCTTTCAGTTCCCTGAATGTTAACACATTTTCTATGGTATCGCATTCTGCTTTTTTGGCAATACACGGACCTATAAACACAATTTTTACATCTTCACCATATTCCTTGTACACCACCTTCGACATGGCGATCATGGGAGAAACGATAGGCGCCAGTTTTGGAATTAAATCCGGATGGTAATGTTCTATATATTTTACGATGGCCGGGCAATCCGACGAAATCAGGGGCTGGGCATTGGCATCGAGAAGGAGTTTCTTATAATGTGCTGCAACCAAATCGGCTCCAAAAGCGACTTCTGTAACCTTTTCAAAACCAAGCGCCCGAATCATTCCTACAACATACCTGTAATCATCTACTTCTAAAAATTCGGCCGGAAAACTCGGAGCAACCATCGCAACTACCCTTTCGCCCGATTTTAGCAAAGCGTTTACCTGAGATATTTCTTTTTGAAAAACCTTGGCATACTGACTGCAAACTTTTATGCAATTGCCACAGGCAATACAGCGGTCGGATAGTACTTCGGCCTGACCATTGATGATTTTGATGGCTTTGGCTGGGCATTCTCTCACACAGGTATAACACACCCTGCACTTTTCCTTAATCGTATAAACCAAATGTTTTTTTTCAGGTAATGTACTCATGGAATTATCTGTTTATAAAAGCACTTCTCTTTTTTTATAACTGGTATGAAGCAATTCGTGATTATTATTTTCCTTTTCAACATTAAGGAAGTTAGCATACAATTCATTAACTGATGCATTTTTATGGGCAACCCGTAAAGCTTCCGTTTCGTCAATTTCATAAATAGCTTTTGCCCTGATTTTAAGTATAGAAGCATCTTTGGTTAATGGTTGTCCGCCGCCATTGATACATCCGCCAGGGCAAGCCATGACTTCAACAAACTGAATGTCGTTTCTGCCGGCAGCTATTTCATCGAGCAAATGGCGAACATTTCCCAGGCCATTAATCACAGCCATCACCAATTTCTGTTCGCCAATTTTAATCGTAATTTCCTTCCTTCCTTTTACACCTCTTATTTCCTGTATTTTATAATTCAGTAATTCCTTTCCGCTAAGTTTATAATTTAACGTCCGGATCATGGACTCCATTATTCCGCCGCTTACCCCGGCAATTTTGCCGGCACTGCTATGGTTGCGGAAAGGCAAATCGGTGGTTTCGGGTTCGCACTGGTTGATATCAATGCCATTCAGGCGAATGAGCCTTGCCAATTCTCGGGTGGTGAGCACGGCATCAACATCCGTTATCCCCTTGTGAGTCATTTGTTCGCGTTGTGCTTCAAACTTTTTTGCCGTGCATGGCATAACCGAAACCGAATAAATTTTTTCCGAAGGTATATTATTTGCCTGTGAATAATAACTGTTGATGACAGCTCCCATCATCTGCTGAGGCGATTTACAGGATGAAAGGTTTTCAATAAAATCGGGACGGAATTGTTCAACATATTTAATCCAGCCTGGGCAACAACTGGTAAACATGGGCAGCTTACCGCCATGTTGTAATCTGTCAATCAATTCATCCGATTCTTCCATTACCGTAAGATCAACAGCAAAAGCAGTATCAAATACTTTTTCAAAACCAATTTTCCGTAAAACGGCATTCAGAATTCCATTGATATCTTTTCCGGGTTTAATTCCAAATTCTTCGGCAAGAGTGATGGGCACCGTGGGCGAATACTGAATAACAACATGTAAATCAGGTTTATGTAACGCATCCTGTATTTCAGCAAAATGGGCTTTTTCGTACAAAGCTCCCGTAGGGCAAACCAAAATACACTGGCCGCAATTAATACAACTTGAAATATTTAACCCTTTATTAAAAGCCGGTCCTATGATTGACTTACTTCCTTTGCCAATAAAATCGATAGCAGATACGCCAATCGTTTTTTCGCATATCCGGGCGCATCGGCCACATAAAATACATTTGGCCGGATCGCGAATAATGCTTGCACTCGAAGGGTCGGTTTTGTATTTATTTTTTTTGCCCGGGAACCGCCGTTCACGCACGTTAAGTTCAATGGCTAATTTTTGCAACTCACAGTTACCGTTGCGTTCGCAATATAAACAGTCGTCAGGATGATTGGAAAGCAATAATTCCACTATGGTCTTGCGCGCATGAATTACTTTTGGAGAATGCGTCCAGATTCTCATCCATTCCTCCACCGGATAGGAACAAGCAGGTATCAGGTTGGGTTTGCCTTCCACTTCTACCACACACATACGGCATGAACCTGTAGCCTTGAAATCTTCCATATGACACAACGTTGGCACCTTTATTCCGTTGCTCTTCAAAGCCATAAGTATAGTATCACCTTTTTTGGCTTTAATGGTTTTATTATTGACTTCTATATTAAAAATCATAAAACAGCATATTATTATTGGTCCATTTCATTTTACAGTAACTGCTACAAACTTACAAATATCAAAACATATCCCGCAACCTGTACATCGGTCTTCGATGATAAAATGAGGATTCCGGGGAGTTCCGATAATTGCTTCAGCCGGACATTTTTTAAGGCAAAGTGTACATCCGGTACATTTTTCAACATCTATATAAAAAGTCCTTAATTCTCTACATACGTTTGCCCTGCATTTTCTGTCAAAAATATGTTCTTCGTATTCCTCACGAAACAAGTTTAACGTACTAAGCAGCGGATTGGGAGACGTTTGCCCCAGTCCGCACAAAGATGTGGTTTTAATTACCTCGGCAAGACTTTCGAGCTGCATAATACCCTTAAAGCGTTCCAGCGTTTCATGCCCGCCTTCGTTGGTCGGACGTTTGGTGATATGTTCCAAAATTTCGTGCATACGCCGCGTTCCTTCCCTGCATGGTATACATTTTCCGCAACTTTCCTTTTGAAGAAAATTCATGAAAAACTTGGCAATGTCCACCATGCATGTATCTTCATCCATAATCACCATTCCTCCCGAACCCATAATGGCTCCAACAGTTTTAAGCGATTCGTAATCTATTTCAATATCAAGATTTTCTTCCGTAATACAGGTACCCGAAGGTCCGCCAATCTGAACAGCTTTAAATTTCTTAAAATTTTTAACGCCTCCGCCCATTGTAAAAATAATGTCTCTTAGTTTAGTTCCCATCGGAATTTCCACCAACCCTGTATTGCGAACTTTACCGGTGAGTGCAAAGACTTTGGTTCCCTTGCTTTTTGACGTTCCAATGGAGTTGAACCAATGAGGACCATAGTCGAAAATGGCTGGAATATTAGCCAGCGTTTCTACATTATTTATTACTGTTGGATGTCCAAATAATCCTTCGATGGCGGGAAAAGGTGGTTTGGTTCGGGGCATGCCACGCTTACCTTCAATGCTGTTAATGAGAGCGGTTTCCTCGCCACAAACAAAAGCGCCGGCTCCCTGCTTAATAATTATTGATAGATTAAATCCGCTATTATATATATTTTCTCCAAGCAAGCCATAGATTTTAGCCTGACCAATAGCATGTTTTAATTTTTCGAGTGCCTGTGTATATTCGGCACGTATATACACATAGGCTCTACTGGCTCCTATGGCGTATGCAGCAATAGCAATACCTTCAAGCAAACGATGAGTATCTCCTTCAATAATAGCTCTGTCCATAAATGCCCCCGGATCGCTTTCATCGGCATTACAAATTAAAAATTTTTGATCGCTTGCTGTGGAATGAGCAATTTTCCATTTTTTTCCCGTCGGGAAACCACCTCCGCCACGTCCATTCAGTCCACTCTCCTCCACTATGTTACATACGTTTTCAGCAGTATAATTTCGTATGGTTTTTATAAATGTCCGATAGCCGCCTCTGGCAATGTACTCTTCGATAGATAAAGGATTGATATGGCCGCAGTTTTTCAGCACTATCCTTTTCTGTGAAGCAAAAAAAGGCAGTTCATCAACATAATTAACGCCATCCCAGGCTTCAAGATTACTATTTCTAAATTGACCCAAGACATATTCGTCTGGAATTGAATAATTAAACACCCCGTCGAGCACGGCATCCACTTTATCGGCTGTAATGTTTTCAAAGGAAATCCGGTTTTTACCTGGCATCTGGATATCTAAAAGGGGTTCAGCGGAACAAAGTCCAATGCAACCTACCTGTATGATATCTGCCGCAATTGATTTTTCAATTAAATAATTTTCAACAGCTTTGCTGGTGGCACCCGCACCGGCAACCATGCCACATGTTCCTGCTCCGATGTAGATTACCGGCTTTAACACCTTCTCTCTTCTGAGCAAAGCTAATTTTTCGGCTACGTCCTTTGGATATTCAGAGGTAATATTTAGCAGAACATGGTCTATCAACGATTGATTTACTGTTTCAAGCATAGCCTATTTTTTTAAATGCTTTTTTCTTTACACGATTGAATAATTCCCTTGATGTTTGCCGGAGTAATTTTGCTATAAAAATCTCCATTGATGGCAATTACCGGCGCTATCCCGCAAGCTCCAATACAATTAACCACTTCGATGCTAAACATTCCATCGCGGGTGGTTTGACCGGCTGAAATCTTTAGCTGACGTTCCACTTCACGCAAAACGGCCTCTGAACCAATTACATGGCAAGCCGTTCCCCGGCAAATTCGTATATTAAACTTTCCTTTGGGCTCAAACCTGAACTGATCGTAAAAAGTAGCCACGCTATAAATCTTACTCGAAGGTAATTTAAGATACTCTCCAACTTTTATAATCGCTTCTTCCGACAGATATCCAAGCTCTTCCTGTATTTCTTGCAGAATCGGAATAAGGCTATCACGTTGGGTGTTGAGATATTTCCGAATTATTTCATCAATTGTTTGACTCATCGCTCACTATGTTTTTTTATAAAAAACAGAATTAACAAAAATAATACACTCTACAAATTTAAAAAAAAATAATTAATATCAGCACATTATCTGTTAAAAAATTAACAGTGTTATCCCGGTAACAATCAAATTTTGTAAAAATAAACTTAATTTGGCTATTGATATTTAGTTATTTATACTAATTTTGTAAAAAATAATTTTTGTAAAATCGGAACAATTATTTCATAAAATACTGAAAAAGAACGCCTACATTTCGTTTCAATATAAAATAATAGTTAATTCCGGTCTTAAGGACACCAACGTAACTTAGGATTTGAGCAAAATTTTAATAAAATGAATGACAGTATAGAAATAAAAATTTGTTTAGGCAGTTCGTGTTTTGCAAGAGGTAATAAAAAAAATGTGAACATCATCATGCAATACATTAAAGAACATAAACTTAGCGATAAAGTTCATTTCCAGGGCGGACATTGCTTTGGACATTGTGAAAAGGGTCCAAGCCTCAAAATAGATGAAGAGATTATTGATTTTCTGAACACCGAAAACATCATTGAATTATTGGATAAAAAGCTTTTAAAGTAATTTTGGTCATAAAAAAATAATAATGTATGGTTGACCCAATAATAAATATCCATCGCGAGAAATGCAAAATATGTTATGCATGTGTCAGGGCATGTCCGGTACAAGCTATAGGAGTAAAAGCCAACCAGGAATATCCACATATCATTCATAATCGTTGCATTGGCTGTGGAAGTTGCTATTTAGCCTGTTCACCTAAAGCCATTTTTTTCCGGGATTCAAAAGAAGAAACCAAGGCTATTCTCAGTTCGGGCGAAAAAGTAGCTGCCATCGTATCTCCCTCCATATCAAGTGAATTTGGAGATATCACCGATTACCGAAAATTTGTAAAAATGCTTCAGTCGCTTGGATTTCATTATGTCCATGACGTTGCTTTTGGAGTTGACTTGGCAGCGCAGAAATTTTCGGAATTATTAAACGATTTCAAGGGGAAATATTATCTGACAACCAATTGCCCGGCAGTTGTTTCCTGCATCGAAAAATTTTATCCTCAATTAATTAATAATTTATCGCCCATCGTATCACCCATGATAGCGACAGCCAAGGTGGTGAAAAAATTATATAACAATAATATAAAAGTCGTGTTTATCGGACCTTGTATTGCCGCAAAAGATGAAGCCTTGCGGTACGAAGGAGACGGCAAAGTTGATTCTGTTCTTACATTTATTGAACTTCGCGAATTGTTCGAAGAGTTTAACATAAAGGAAAGCACTCTTGAATTTTCAGATTTCGACCAGCCTCTCGGTTACAAAGGCATGTTATATCCGATAAGTAATGGATTTTTACAATGTGTTGATATTGATGAAAAACTTCTCAGCAGTAACATTATCACGGTGGAAGGCAAAAACGATATGCTTGAAGCCGTCAAAGAATTCGATACCAATCTTGAATTTATCCGCGAACATTTTAATATTTATTATTGCGAAGGTTGCCTGATGGGGCCGGGAATGAGTAAAAACGGTAAAAAGTTTGTTCGAAAGCGACTGGTAACAGATTATGCAAACAAACGATTAAAAAATTTCGATAAAGAATCATGGAATCATTACATGACAGATAATCTTTCCAACGATTACACTTGCAGTTTTTCGGAAGACGATCAGCGACTTCCCTTTCCTCCCGAAGAAAAAATCAAAGAAGTCCTGACTATTCTTGGCAGAGTAGAAAATACAGATTCGTCAGGCTGTGGAGCTTGCGGTTATGCTTCCTGCCGCGATTTTGCCATTGCCGTAGCCCAAGGTATTGCAAAAACCGATATGTGTATAACCTATTCTCTGAAAAGTAAACATGAATACATTAAAACACTGAAAGTTACTAATGAAAAATTAGCGAAGACCCAGGAAGCGCTCCGTCAATCGGAATCCATAGCCCGAAGCGAGCAACAGGCTACACAGGAAGCGCTGGAACAAACTTCTGCCATGCTGGAAAAACTACCTTCCGCTGTGGTTTTGGTTGATGATAAACTTCGGATTATTGAATCGAATGAAAGTTTCATAACAATTCTTGGCAATGAAGCCCGCGAAATAAATGAAATTATTCCCGGATTGAAAGGTGCAGATTTAAAAACACTTCTGCCATTTCAATTTTATAAATTATTTTCTTATGTTATTGATAATGATGAAAATGTTACAAATCGTGATGTACATTTAGATAACAAGCTGTTAAATGTTTCTGTTTTTACCTTAAAAAAGAATAAAATTGTAGGAGCTATCATTCGCGACATGTACCTGCCTGAAGTTCGCAAAGAAGAAGTGATTAACCGGGTAAGCGAAGTCATTGACCAGAATCTCGAATTAGTTCAAAAAATAGCATTTCTTCTCGGAGAAGGAGCATCTAAAACCGAAAAAATGCTTAACTCCATCATTGAATCGCATAAAGCTTCCGAAAAAGGATAAACATAAATTAATGATTACATAGTTATTACTAACTAAACTACAATTTTCACAGGAAATGACCAACAATCCATTTTACGTTGAGGTAAATTGCCAGCAAAAGAATTTCGATGGTGAAAGAATTTGCGGAGATATATTTCTATCTAAAAAAATCAAAGAAGAAAACCGGATCATTGCTGTACTCTCCGATGGAATGGGACATGGCGTAAAAGCCAATATGCTTTCAACGCTAACGGCTACAATGGCTCTCAATTTTACGGAAGAACACAAGGATTTTCAAAAAATAGCCGAAATAATCATGAACACTCTTCCGGTATGTAGCGACCGGAAAATGAGCTATTCTACTTTTACTATCGTAGATATAGATTATGATGGTGAAACGAAGATTTTGGAATATGATAACCCACAAAGTATCATTTTGCGTGGAAATAAAATTCATGATCCCGAATGGAATTGCATCATACTTGAAAGCAAGAAAAATGCAGGTAAAGAATTGAGAATATGTAGTTTTATTCCTCAAAAAGAAGACCGGCTCATCATTTGTTCCGACGGCATCACCCAGTCAGGATTAGGAGGGAAAAAATATCTTTTTGGATGGGGACGAGAAAACCTGGAAGAATATTTACTCGAGCTGGTAAACCACGATAAGCTTATTTCTGCGCCTGTGCTTGCTTCCAAAGTAGTTAATTTAGCCAATATCAACGATGACTATCATTCAAAAGACGACAGCAGTTGTGCCGTCATATATTTTAGGCAACCACGTAAATTATTGATTTGCACAGGGCCGCCTTTTGACGAAGCAAAAGATATCGAATTGGGCGAAAAAGTTAAAAACTTCGAGGGTAAAAAAATCATTTGCGGAGCAACCACCGGCGATATCATAGCTCGTGAACTGAACCTTGAAATTAAAGATAGTTTCGATTTTGAAGATCCCGACTTGCCTCCTATTTCATTTATGCCTGGAATTGACTTAGTTACCGAAGGGATACTTACCCTGGGCAAAGTTACCGAAATTCTGAAAAATTATCACAACAGCACCAAACTCACCAAGGGTCCTGCCGATAAAATTGTGAAACTACTGATTGAAAGTGATGAAATTGATCTTGTAATCGGTACTCGTATTAATATTGCGCACCAGGATCCAAGCTTACCTATAGAGTTGGAAATTCGCCGAACAGTAGCCAAACGTATTGCCCGATTGCTTGAAGAAAAATTTCTCAAGGAAGTTAGTCTTCAATTTATATAAATAAAAATACTACAAAATTAATTTTCAATAGTTTCAATAATGTTTTCAGAAAATTTATTCAAAAAGAATACTTGTCGTAAAATAATTATGTCTGTTTAAGCATTATTAAACCACAAGTTTTTTCCCTATCCGGGGTCAAAATAAGCATAGGTTTCAACTCAAATTTATAATGAAAAATACATTTAAGATATTAAAATTAAGCACACTGATATTATTTTTTTTCTTTATTGCCGGTAACGGAAAAGCAAAGGCATGTGAAATAAAATTTCAAATCGTTAAAAATGGGAAAACCATATATAATGTTGGCGACGAATTAGTTGTTCGGGTTATCGTGGAGAAGTCGCATCGCAGATGCGAAACCGAAATAGATGCAACTGAATTTTCGGGAGACGGATTAAAGGTAATGGCAGCTACTCCATGGAAAGAAACTGGTAACGGCATTTTTACGAGGGAACTTAAAGTGAAAGTTACCGGAAACAAAAATGGCAAACTTGTTTTATATGCTCAACGTACCTGTTCAAAACAGGGAGGCTTGGGTAAGCTGGAATTGAAAGGCGCACCACCGAAAAAGAAATAATCTGGATGCATAACAAGATTATTTTTCGGCTTCTTTTTATTTTATTGATATTTTTTGCCAAGATTCCCTTTGCATACAATGATGATGCTTCCGAATTTGTTGCCACAGATACATCTGAATTTAAAGAAATAAAAAGTACAGATGTTCAACAATTTGCAAAAACAGCCAATGATCCTTGTGCCGGATGTCCCAATCAGAATTCGGGAATACTGCCGTGGGTGCTGTTGTCGTTAGGAATAACTGCTGTGGCAGGAATAATGGTAAGATTTAAATCAACCAGAAATTTAAGAGGCTTATTTTTACTGGTTTCCATGCTAATCTTTGGATTTTACCGTGGCGCCTGCCCATGTCCGATTTCCAGCTTTGAAGACGTTTTCCTTTTGATTTCAGGTGTTAACATTTCCTGGCAAAACCTGATCTGGTTTTTGGGATTGATTCCGCTAACCTATATTTTTGGAAAAGTATGGTGTGGCTGGGTTTGTCATCTGGGAGCGCTCCAGGAGTTCCTCTTCCTTCCGGGAAGGATTAGCTGGTTACAAAGTATAAAAGCACAACGTATTTTGCGATGGTGCAGAATGATTTTACTTTTCGCATTGGTACTTCAATTAATAATCACGAGGGTAAATGTTTTTTGCCAGTTCGACCCTTTCAAAGTTGCTTTTAACCTCGTTTCCCCGAATTGGATTGGCTGGTTTTTGTTAGGATTGCTGTTGCTAACTTCTCTTTTCATTTATCGACCGTTTTGCAGGACAATTTGTCCCATCGGATTAGTACTTGGATGGATAAGCAAAATTCCTGGAGCTTCTGTCATAGGCTGGAAAAATGATTGCAAAAAATGCTCACAATGCAGCAAATGTTGTAAAATCCATGCTATTATCGACAGCAATGAAAATAGCAGCATTGATAACAAAGAATGTATTGCCTGTGGCAACTGCATGGATAGTTGTAAAACGAACAGCATCTCGTTTCTTCGAAAAAATCGTTCACTCATTACAACGATTTTTCCAAAAAGGATCAGCTAATTTATTGGTTATATACTTTTGCCATAATTATTCTTCGGCAGATATTTCGGAGCTTAAAAAATGAAAGGTCAGTAAATCAGCGGCTTGTATAATGCAGCCTGGAAAGGCCGCCGGAAAGGGTTCCAAACCAAATATTCCCCTGTTTATCAACGACTATGGATGTAACCCAATTTTCGGCAAGTCCATCATCTTTAGTATAGTTTTTCCAGGTAGTCCCATCGAATTTAGAAACGCCCAATTGAGTTCCAAACCAGATATTGCCTTCTAAATCCATAGCAATGGCATATACCTGATTATGTGCCAATTCACCATTATCGTAGTTATAATATTCCCATGTTGATCCATCAAATTTTTTCACTCCGGCAAGGGTACCAAACCACACATTATTCGACTGGTCCGTGGCAGATGAAAGAATATAATTCAACAACGAATTATCATTTTGGATATAATAAGTCCAATGACTACCATCAAATCTGGAAATGCCAAATTCTGTTCCAAACCACAAATTGTTCGATGAATCCACCCCAATCGTTTTTACTCTGTTATTCACTAATATCGAATCGCCTTGTTTAACAAACGTTTTCCAATTCACCCCGTCAAACCGGGATACACCTTCGGGTGTGGCAAACCAAATATTACCGTAACCATCCACAGCAATAGAATTGATGTAATTATCCACTAACCCAAAATCGGTGGTATATGAGAACCACGTTGTACCATCAAATTTTGACACCCCTTCGCTTGTGCCAAACCATTTGTTGTTATCGGAATCCACAGCTATGGAATGAACGCTGTGGTAAATCAAACCGGTAGAAGATTGCTGGAACTTTTGAAAAGTACTACCGTCATATTTTGTAACCCCATATTCGGTTCCTATCCACAAGGCGCCTTGTTTATCTATAGCTAAAGCAAATATTTCATTGCTGCTTAGCCCCTGTTTAGTAGTATACGTTGTCCATACTTCGGTTCCGCTATTATTGCTTTTACTATTTTTAGTGCATGAAATAGCTACTAAACCAATGATAATAAACAATAATGCCAACAATTTTAGCTTCAATCCCATAATATACTGAATTATATTTCGTAAATAAGAAATCAAATGTACAACTTTTTTATTATCGTCAGAAAATTTGATTTTGAAAAATTGCAATCATTTAAATTCGTACTTTTGCCAGTCAAAATTTAATGATTTTACAATGGCTATTTTTGAGGGTTCTTTAACTTCCAAGCTTCCTGGTACAGGAACATCTATTTTTGCTGTAATGTCCGGACTGGCTAACGAACACAATGCGATCAATCTTTCCCAGGGATTTCCCGATTTTCCAATTTCCAAAGAGCTTATTTCGTTAGTAAATAAGTACATGCAAAAGGGTTTTAATCAATACGCTCCTATGCAGGGAGTTCTGGCTTTGCGCGAAGAATTAGCCGCCAAGATTAATAGGTCTTATGGCGCGATTTATGATCCTGTTAAAGAAATTAATATCACCGCCGGAGCTACCCAAGCCATTAATTCCGTTATTTCGGCCATAGTACAACAAGATGACGAAGTTGTAATATTTGAACCGGCTTACGACAGTTATGCTCCGTCCGTAGTGCTTAACGGTGGAATAGTGAAATACGCAGAACTCAAATTGCCTGATTTTCACATTGACTGGAATGAAGTTAAAAAAATGATTTCCAACCGTACACGATTAATCATTCTTAATTCGCCACATAATCCTACCGGCAGCATTTTAGGAGTTGACGATATGAAACAACTCGAAAAAATTGTTGCTAATACCAATATCATCATTTTGAGCGACGAAGTGTATGAACATCTGATTTTCGACGGAAAACAACACGAAAGCATTTGCCGTCATCCTGAATTAGTAAAACGGAGTTTCGTTATTGGTTCTTTCGGAAAAACATTCCATACCACCGGCTGGAAAATCGGCTATGTGATGGCGCCCGAAAACCTGATGAGCGAATTCCGTAAGGTACATCAGTTTGTTGTGTTCTGCGTAAATACGCCCATCCAATATGCCATGGCTGAGTTTCTGAAAAACAAGGCTAATTATGAAAACCTTGGAGAATTTTATCAGCAAAAACGCGATGCGTTCGTCAATTTGATTAAAGGAAGCCGGTTTAAAATTATTCCTTCCTATGGAACTTATTTCCAGTTGCTCGACTATAGCGCCATTTCGGAAGAAAAAGAACTGGACTTTGCAAAACGACTGGTTACAGAATATGGCATTGCTTCGGTACCCGTTTCGCCATTTTACAATAAAGCGTTAGATAACAAGCTTCTTCGTTTTTGCTTTGCCAAAGAAGAAAAAACACTCGAAAAAGCCGCGGAAATTTTATGCAAGATCTAAAAATCACCCTCGTTCAGTCTGATCTCTCCTGGGAAAATCCTCAGGAGAATCTCGGCAACTTCGGCAATAAGCTTAAGGCATTAGCCGATAAGCCTGATCTGATTGTTCTTCCGGAAATGTTCAGTACCGGATTTGCTATTCATCCCGAAAAGGTGGCTGAAACGATGGATGGAACCACATTTCACTGGTTAAAAGATATGGCTGCGAAATTAAACGCAGTAATCACTGGAAGTATCATCGTCAAAGAAAAAGATAAATTTTATAACCGCCTCGTTTGGATGCGTCCCGACGGTAATTATGAATGTTACGACAAGCATCATTTATTCAGACTTGGAGGCGAGCATCTGAAATTTAACAGTGGCAACAATCATTTGGTTGTCGAACTCAAAGGATGGAAAATACGTCCGCTGGTTTGCTACGACCTCCGCTTCCCGGTATGGAGCAAAAATACTTTCTCAAACGGCAACTACGAATACGATTGTCTTATTTACGTTGCACACTGGCCTGCCCGAAGAAATTTCGCCTGGAAATCGCTTTTGGTAGCCCGTGCCATCGAAAATCAGGCATACCTTGCCGGTGTTAACCGTGTTGGCAACGATAACCAGGGCATTCCCCATTCCGGCGATTCAGTCATACTTGACTTCCGCGGGCATGTACTTAAAAAAGCTGAGCCTGATACCGAATGTATGATAACCCAGGAACTTTCATATTCCCAATTGACAGATTTTCGCAACGATTTTACCGTAGGTTTGGATTGGGACAGGTTTAGTCTGGAATAGGCAGCAGTAAGCAGTAGGCAGTAGGCAGTAAATAACCCGAAATGAAAAATTACCGCGAGATATTAAAAACTAAAACGGTAGGCATTGCCGGTTGCGGCGGGCTGGGTTCGAACTGTGCCATTGCTTTGGCAAGAGTAGGCATCGGCAAACTGAATATCGCCGATTTTGATGTGATAGCGGAAAGCAATCTCAACCGCCAGTATTTCTTTTCTGATCAGATTGGACAGAAAAAGGTTTTTGCTCTCAGAGAAAATATCGCCCGCATTGACCCGAAAATAGTAGTAGAAGCTCACGACATAAAACTTGATCCTGATTCCATTGTATCACTTTTTAAAAACTGCGATGTGGTGGTGGAAGCCTTTGACCAGGCAGCGATGAAACAGATGATCATAGAAACTGTTCTTGGCGAAATGCCCGGAAAGCCTATCGTTTCGGGCATGGGACTTGCCGGCTGGGGGAAGAATAACCTGCTTACCACCCATAAGTTTGATAATTTGTATATTTGCGGCGATATGGAAACGGAAGTTTCGGAAGACCTTCCCCCACTGGGTCCCCGCGTTGGCATCGTTGCCAACATGGAAGCAAACCAGGTGATGGAACTTTTGCTTGGATAAGTAAAATGGAATAAACTTTTCAATAAAATTATGAAAATCATCCTTAATAATACGCCGGAAACTTTGGCCAGTATCGAAAAACTGACGGTGGCCGAATTGCTAAAAGTAAAAAACTTTAGTTTTAAAATGCTGGTGATCAAAATCAATGAAAAACTGGTGAAAAAGGAAGATTATGCCACCGCCACCGTGAAAGACGGCGATAATGTTGCCATAATTCATCTCATCAGCGGAGGTTGATTGAAGACGGGAATACCTACATACCGCAACATCTGGGATATCTCCTATCCTATCATTATCAGTCTGGTTGCCCAGAACCTGATCAATGTGATAGATACCGCCTTCCTGGGAAGGGTTGGCGAAGTGGAACGCGGGACTGTTTTACATTTCCCTGTTTATGCTTGGCTTTGGTTTCGGAACCGGTGCCCAAATTCTGATGGCACGCCGTAACGGCGAAAGCAACTACCACGACATCGGTAAGATTTTCAACAACAGCATCTACTTCCTGCTCGCCCTCGAGCTGGCTTTATTCTTTATCATAAAGATATTTTCACCTGTTTTTCTCAAAAGCTTCATCTCCTCACCGGCCATTTACGCCGCCACTCACGAGTTTCTGCGTTTCCGCATCTATGGCATCTTCTTTGCCTTTATGAATGTGATTTTCCGTGCTTTTTACATCAGTATCACCAAAACGCGCATGCTCACCTTTGCCGCCGTGCTGATGGCAGTGGTGAATATCATACTCGATTACCTGCTGATTTTCGGCAACTGGGGTTTCCCTAAAATGGGTATCGCCGGTGCAGGGCTCGCTTCTTCTATCGCCGAAGGTTCGGCAGCCTTGTTCTTTCTTTTTCTCACCCTGCGGACAGTGGACATCCGAAAATATGGCCTGTTCAAACGGGGCAAACCCGATTTGGCAGTAGTGAAAAAGACGTTGGAAATATCCGTTTATGTGATGATGCAGAACTTTGCTTCACTCGGCGGGTGGTTTGTGTTTTTCATGATTGTGGAACACATGGGCGAACGCACGCTTGCCATCTCCAACATCATCCGAAGCATCTATATGGTGCTGATGATCCCCATCTGGGGATTCAGTTCGGCGGTGAATACCCTGGTGAGCAATTCGCTTGGCGCAAAGCATCCCGACAAGGTAATACCCATCATCATTAAAGCATCCAAAATGAGTTTTCTCAGTATCCTTGCCGTGATTGCCGCATCACTGTTTATACCACGGCTCATCATCAGCATTTATACTTCCGATCCCGGACTAATCAGCGCCACGGTGCCTACGCTTTATGTGATATTGGGTGCTATGATGTTGTTTTCGGTAACCATGATGATGTTTAGCGGAGTGTCCGGCACTGCCAACACCAACATCGCCATGGCTATCGAGCTTTTTACCATTGCCATTTACCTGCTGGCAGCCTATCTCCTTGCCGTGGTATTCCACCAGCGGATAGAAGTGGTATGGCTTTGCGAATACATCTATTTTATCATCCTCGGAAGCCTCTCGATGCTGTATCTGAGAACAGGGAAATGGCGGCTTAAGGTGGTATGATTAGTTGATTGTTGTTAGTTGATTGTTGATTGGCGATTGTTGATTGGCGACTAAAACCTGACAGCGTTTGGAGGCTGTTAGTTTATCTTTGTTTTAGGGTGAAAAGGGTTACTTCGCTGTGGGAGTTATAGCGAATGGGAATACCCGAGGTACCACAACCTTCGCTGGTGTAGCCTTTCATTCCATTGTACTGCCATAATCCCCGGTAATATTTTTTACCATTGTACAGATGTCGGATAACAGGTATTCCGCCCGGAAGGCAAATCTGCCCGCCGTGGGTGTGTCCGCAGAGGTACAATTTGTAGCCGTTTCCGGCAGCTAAATCGAACAGTTCCGGCGAATGAACCAAAGCAACAGGAAATCCCTGATGTTTGCCTTCAATACATTGATAAGCCTGATCGGTGAAATAATAATGAGGATCGTCCACACCGGTAACGGTAAGGTATTGCCCGTTGCGTTCCACCCGATGGCTTTCGTTGGCAAGGACTTTGATTCCCATTTCCTGCAAAAGGTCAACCATCATAAACGTATCGTGATTGCCAAGCGTTGCCAGGATGCCGTCGGGAGCGTTGATTACGGATACGATTAACTGCATGGGCTCCTTTATCTGATTAAAAGGTCCGTGGGTTTCCTTGCGATAATCGCCCGTAAACACACACAGATCGTAGTTCAGTCCTTCGATGGTTTTGGCAATGAGTTTCTCCAGACCGGGCATACCATCAAGATGCAGATCGGTGAGATGAAGGATGCGGTAGTTATGAAAAGCCGGAGGAAGATCGGGATAATTCAACTCAACTTCACGGACAAGGATATGGGTGGCATGAAGAAAACCGCGACGATGCAAACCGACAAGCTTTAACAGCAACTCAAATACCGAAAGCAGACGCTCGAAAAACTGCCAGTGGCTTTTGTGCTTGCCTCCGCCACGGCGTTGTTTGTACTGCTGGCTTTCGAGCACCGAACGGGTTACCGACCATATCAAACGGTGTTCATGTTGCTTTTCATCCACGGTGGTCATGGTTTTTTTTTGTAAAGATACGGAGAATTGTTGTTAGTTGATTGTTGATTGTTGATTGTTGATTGACGAATTGTTGAATTGTTAAATTGTTAAATTATCAAACCTTCCAGGTGCTTCGTATTCTGGAAGGCTTTCGTAATTCGTAATTTCGTAATTCGTAATTATTAATTCGTAATTGATTTTCCTTCCAGTAGCCGGTTGATTTGTTTAAGATAAGCGTTTTCCTGTTCGAGGAGGGCGATGCGCTGTCCGAGGAGGGCGTTTTCTCCTTTCAGGGTGGCAAGGTCGCCTGTGGACGCCATATCGCCGGATACAGGTGTTAAATACTGAAAAAAATTATGATTTACCGCTTTGGAGATACGGTAAAGCAGGCTTACCGGCATGTCGTTGCGCCGCAGATACATATAAATATTGCTTTTGGACAAGCCGGATTTAGCCGAAAGTTCCTTTATGCTGAGGTGTTCCCGGTAAAGATATTCTTTAATAAGGGAACCGATTTTTGTTTCCATAGAAAAGATGAATTAACATGGCGTAAAGTTACTAAAAAAACAAATAAACAAATCACCCGGCAAATTATTTACAACTTCCATTATCACAATATAATAACTACTACACGGAAAGGAATTACCATTTAAAGCAGCGTTTGATTCGCCCTGAGCGAAATTGTATGTTATACGTGATTTATAAACAATAGCCCGTGAAATGCGAACAAGTGTGCGTGAAATGATAACAATAGTCCGTGATTTGATAATTATTGTCCGTGATTTGATAACAGTCGTCCGTGATTTGATAATAAGTGTCCGTGAAATAATAACAGTCGTACGTGATTTGATAACTGTTGTACGTGATTTGATAACTGTTGTACGTGATTTGATAACAAGTGTACGTGAAATGCCAACTGTCGTACGTGAAATGTTAACCAATACCGCTGAAAAGCGTAACTGCATAAAAGGATAAAAATTTTATATAAAAACCTGAAAAAGTTACTGCAACGAGAAAAAATATTTTTACAGGTTTTAAAAATATTTTATCTTTGGGAACCAAAATTTAAATACACAGTTATGAACAGAAATTCAGAAAACCGTTTAAATGCCGTAGAAGCAGTATTGCTGATATTGGCAGACAATGTGGTCGTGTGGAGTGTGATTGCAGTCCTGAGCGGCCTTGTGGATCTACTTAAAGCCAAGGTGCAATTGGTACGCGACCTTAGGCAGATACAGGAAGCGGATACTACCGGTATTACCGCCCGGAAAAAAGTTTTAAAAGGAACGTTGATAATGAAAACGGAAAAAGTGGCTAAGGGTACAAAAGCCTTAGCCGTGGCAACGGACAACCAGATACTGCTTGCCCGTACTGACTACACCCATTCCGACCTGACCCATGCCAGCGACAATGAACTTGCCGACATTACCCGACTGGTTTACGAAACGGCTCTTCCGCTGAAGACAGAACTTGCAGATTATCTTGTTACTGAAGCTGATATTGAATTAGTGAGCACGTTGCAGCAACAGTTCCTATTAGCCATCCCCGGCAAACGCGGAGCGGTAGCCGTAAGCGCCCAGGCTACCCAGGATATTGAAAAAGTGATGAAAGAAATAGGTGTATTGCTCAAGGAAAAGATAGATGTCCTGGTGGCTACCCTCGAACCGGCTAATCCTGCCTTTTACGAACAATACAGGAATGCACGTACCATCGTCGATATGGGCGGAAGGCATGATAAACCGGAAGAAAATGGCTAATGACTAATGACTAATGACTAATGACTAATGATTAATGACTAATGATTAATGATTAATGGCTAACAGCTAATACCAAAGCCCTGTGGTCGTGAGGCAAGACGACGGCAGGGCTTTGGGTTTTTATATGGAAATTTATTTGGATAGTTAAAATGTTTGTACTTTAGCTGTGAAAATTAGAAAGAAACTTTTTAAAATATAAAAAATGGCGTAAAAAAAATAGCATTTGTGAGCTAAAGATAAGATTGAAAAAATAGTAAATAGCATTACAAATTGATTCATAAAAAACAAAGAAGGAAGAAATATTATTATCTTTGTGAATAAATTTAATAAACCATAAGGAAATAATGTCATTGACAAATAACCATAAGAGATTAGAAAAGCTGAGAAGTTACTCTTCGATATTCTCAAGTACATCTTTTTTTAAACTGTTGAAGTATGATGATTATTCTTTTATTAATGCTAAAATTGAAAGATACGACTTATCCAAATTAGGTAAAAATATTAATACATATAACGATTATATTCAATATGTTTATAAGATGATAAGGGGAGCCTATAGAAACGAATATGTATACAAAAACACTTTTATAAACAATTTACTTTTAAAAAAATATGGTGTAAAAGACACAATAGTAATTAATGAATTTAGAGTTGGAAATTCAATTGCCGATATTGTTATGTTTAATGGAACAAGCAAGGCATTTGAAATTAAAACAGAACTTGATTCAAACAAACGTTTGTATGGTCAATTAGCAGATTACACAAAGATATTTAAAGAATGCTATATCATTACCCATGAATCTTTAGTAGGAAAATACCTACAAGAAGATGAAAATATTGGTATTATTGAGTTAATTGAACGACCTAAGTCTGTTGCAATGCGAGAAGTCAGACCGGCAAAAGAAAATAAGTGTATAGATGCAGACACATTAATTCGGTCAATTAGAACATCTGAATATAAAAGTATAGTAAGAAATTATTATGGAGAACTGCCCGAGATAAATAGTTTCAATATGTTTGAAATTTGCAGAAATTTAATAAAAAAGATACCAAACGAGCAGTTGAATCTGTTTTTTATCGAAGAACTTAAAAAACGAAAATCTAATACTAATATAATTAACACTTTTAACAAAGAATTAAGGCAATTGTGTTTGGCAATGAATCTTGATGCCAAATCGTATCAAGAACTAAATTACATGTTAAGTAAACCGATAAAATTATAACGCTATGTATTATCCATATCTGAGAGGAAGACAATTTGAGCTAATTGCTTTACGAGAATATGCACTTCAACATGGAGATAAAAATAATATTATCCCAATTATTGAGCCTGTCAAAAGCACCTTTAATAGTATGAAGTTAGCATTACCTAAATTAATTGAAGGTAATGTTAAATTTGCATTAATCCTAAATCCTCAAGTCGGCGAAAATAAAGATAAAACACAAAACATAATAGAAGAATTAAAAGATGAATTGTCCGACAAATCAAAATGGATTCCAGCATACATATTAACTAATAATTACGCAGCCATTACTTGCCAAATAGAAGAATCCGAACATACAGATATAATGTTAATCTGTTCAGATATTACAGATGGCAGTGATATTAATTTCAATGGGCTTGTCTCGTCTCCAAATATTAAATATATTGTATCAAAAGAGAATAGGACTTTAAAAAGAAATTTGACAAATAAAGGAAAAAAATTAATACGGCTTGATGATAACTTTAAAGCTCAAAAACGCAATAGTGATTATCTAATTATGCCGGAAGAAAAGTTTTCCGAAGAGCACATGTTCTATAAAGAAGATGGCTACAGCGGTTTTTCAGATTACACAGTACTCGTAAGTGAATTTGCTGAGGGAGGTGCAGCGCCTTATGCCGTTGCTATTCATTTAACTTATCAAAAAGAAAACAAAGAAATTTGGATTAAGCATTTTGTGTCAGTAACTAATGACGACCGATCAAATATTCAAGGAAAATTTGCAGAAGCAGCAGAAAAAGCTGTGACATTTTTAAATTATAAAGATATTTATAATTTTGCAACAGAGGAATTAAGGAAATATTATAATAGCGGAACATATCCTGGACTGGGTATGTTGAAAAAGATTTCAATAAAAAATCACTTAGAATTAATCAATGGAATACTAACTGCTGAATAATTATGAAGGTCTGCGTTAATTGTTTTAATGATTTAGAACTAAAACAATTCATTGTTTCTAATTCAGATGGAAAGGGAAAATGTGACTATTGTTCCGGTGATATAGATTCAGAACTTTTAGACCTCAATGAATTATTAGATTTTTATGCTGAGTTTTTTGGAATTTTCAAAGTTGATCCGAAAGGAATTCCATTTATTCAATTAATTCAAAATGACTGGAATCATTTTTCTAAAAAAACAAAATGTCATGATATTCTTTCTGATATTCTCTTGGCTTTACATTCATCGATAACCACTCCTCAAGAAGCAGTTAGTTATATTGATGATATAATAGAATGTACTTCTTATTGGGAAATTTTAAAAGAAGAAATCAAATGGAAGAAGCGTTTTCTAATCAATACTGATAAATTAGAAGAATTGGGGTGGCATCTTTATTTAAAACAAACATTAGAATTACCTAAATCAGAGTTATTATATAGGGCACGGCTGCATTATAGCGGAGATCAAAAAGAATTTGATATAAGAGAAATGGGATGCCCTGATAAAGATAAAACTCCCGCTGGAAGAGCAAATCCTCAGGGAATTCCATATTTATACCTTAGTAAAGATATTGAAACAACTTTGTATGAGGTTCGTTCAACTTTTCTTGATGAGGTAAGTGTTGGCACCTTCCAAATTAAAGATAAATCAAAGGTTATTTTAGTTGACTTCGCTGAATCGGCTAGTGCTTTCTCAAAAGTAGATGAAATTGTTGAATACACCAAACAAATGCTTTTGAAAAAATATATTAGCATTGATTTATCAAAACCAATACGACGCTACGATTCTGAATTAGAATATATCCCGACCCAATTTATTTGCGAGTTTATCAGATATATTACTAAAATAAAGCCAGATGGGATTCTATTTAATAGCTCGTTGCATGATGGCGGTAAAAATATTCTTTTATTTGAACAAGACAAAGTCGAGTGTGTTTCAGTAGCAATGTATCGAGTTACAAAAGTTAAAATAAAAGCAAAAAAAATAAAAGTGGGTTCTGTATAAAAATGATTTCTACAATACGTAATGCCCTCGGGCAAAAGCTACCGGATTCATCGTTTCAATTTTCCGAACAACCCTATTGCCAGAAGTAAAAGACCGTCTGTATTCCCGGCTTTATGTTCATTGCTTCCGATCTTCTGCCAATTTCCAAAATATTTATACATTTGCCTGATTAAAATCAGGGTATGATTCCACTTTCGGTAGTAATTATCACGTATAACGAAGAGAAAAACATCGGGCGTTGCCTTGATTCGGTAAAAGGAATAGCCGACGAGGTGGTTGTAGTGGATTCTCTTTCCACCGACCGGACCAAGGATATCTGTATGGCAGAAGGTACCCGATTTATTGAACAGCCCTTTCTCGGATATATCGAACAGAAAAATTTTGCCCTTGCCCAAGCCAATTATTCCTTTGTGCTATCGCTGGATGCCGATGAAGCGCTGTCGGAAGAGCTAAAACAATCCATACTGGGAGTGAAGCAAAATCCGGATGCCGACGGATATACGATGAACCGCCTTACCAATTATTGTGGTCAATGGATACGACACTGCGGCTGGTATCCCGATACAAAACTGCGGCTTTGGGATAAGCACCGTGGACTCTGGGTAGGTATCAATCCTCATGACCGCTTTGAAATGGATAATAATGCAACGATTAAACATCTTAAAGGCGACTTGCTGCACTATTCGTATTACACCCTCGAAGAGCATCACCTCCAGGCCGAAAAATTCAGTACCATAGCAGCAGCTAAGGTAAAAAGGACTAACCGCTTCATGCTTGGCGTTAAAATCATTATCAAGCCGGCGGCTAAATTCATCCGGAATTATATTGTTAAGCAAGGATTCCGTGATGGTAGGTCAGGGTTTACCATCTGCCGCATTTCGGCTTACGAAACGTATATGAAATATTCCAAAGCGTACCGGCTTCAGTTTTCAGGCAAGAAAAATCCGCTTTAATTTATCTTTGAACAAAGCCATCTTTAATCCCATAGTCATCGGAGGATCGGTCAGTGGCCCGTCAAAAGGCGTTGCTATCCTGAGGTAATATTTGAAAAAAGTAGAACTGCTGATACCCCATTTCAACAGGAATTGCTGATGCCCGTTATTTTTCTTTACACGACTGGTAGTCCGCGATATAAAATGATAGGCGCGGCTTGCCGAAACACCTTTGATGTAGCGTACGCCCACATGCCAGAGTTTCATCATAAAATCGGGATCGGAATACATACCCGGACTGAATTCCACACTTAAACCACCCATCAAGTCCCAGATGTGGCGATGAATAACCATAGGATACCAGTTGCATCCATACCAATCGTGGAAAGGAATTTTATCAAAGTTCGCGAGCAAGCCTTTTTCGTCGAATGTTGCCGGACTTTTCCCGAAATCATAGGGTGAAAGCACACACGCATTCCGTGAAACCGTATGCTCGAACAGGGTGCCGGAAATACAGAAATATTCATCCTTTTGTTGTTGTATTTCTTCCCACAGGGGTTTATCCCAGTTGGGACATACATACATGTCGTCATCAATCAGGCAAATATAATCGGCATTGGCCAGCGAATATGGAGCATTAAATCCATAACAAACGCCCACATTACCGCTGGAATAGGTATAGCTGATCTGGTTTTCCCTGAGCCATTCGAGAGTTCCATCGGTAGCTTCGTTGGCATGAACAATGATTTGATGAGGGAAAAATGAGTTTTTCCGGATACTCTCCACGCAAAGTTTAAGGCAGGCTAAATTATTCCATGAAGGTATCAGTACAGAGAAAACGGGTTTCTCTTTTTCTTCTGCTTTGTGAAATTCAATCTTTTCTATTTTCATACATACCACTCCATCTTAAAAATTGTTAATAAACTTAAAAATAATACCATATCGAACATTTTAATTAAATTTGTCAAAATCATAAAAGCAAATTGTAAAATGATTATTTACAAAGAGTTTTCTTGTCAGACAATCTTTTACAAGTATAGTACAAAATTTCAAAGGCAAATAAAAAATGAGAAAAGAAATCCCGATGAATGAAATGCCGTTGATGCAGGAAGGAGAAGGTATCATGTTGTTTTATCCCAATGTACCTCAAACGGCAGTAGAAGAAGTTTCTAAAGTTTTGCAGTCGCGCTGGATCGGGCAAGGTCCAAAAGTATTGCAGTTTGAGAAGGAGTTTCAGCAAAAGTTTTTATCAACACATACAGCCTTAGCCGTAGGTTCGGGAACAGATGCTCTCCATCTTGCTTATATCCTCGCAGACATCAAACCCGGCGACGAAGTAATAGTGCCTGTTTTTACCTGTACGGCAACGAATATTCCTTTGTTGTACCAGGGAGCCAAAATCCGTTTTGCGGATATTGAGCCCAATACACTGAATATTGACGTAAATCATGAAGGCTGGTAAACGAAAAAACCAAAGCCATTGTTTGTGTCCACTACGGAGGATTGCCCTGCGATATGGACGAATTATCTGCCATAGCCAAGCAATATAACATTCCTATCATCGAAGATTCTGCCCATGCTTTGGGCGCTACCTATAAAGGAAAGCATATTGGCGACATCTCCGATTTCTCCACTTTTTCGTTCCAGGCTATCAAACACATTACTACCGGCGACGGCGGAATGCTGACCCTGAAAAACAAAGACCTGGTGGAAAAAACCAAACGTATACGCTGGTTTGGCATTGACCGCTCGGCTAAACAAATGGGTAAATGGGAAAACGACATTTATGAAGTTGGTTACAAATACCAGATGACCGATATTGCAGCAGCCATGGGACTTGCCGGGCTTCACGAATTTGATATGATGCTATTGTTACGAAGATTCCTGTTGGAACAATATGAACAAAAATTAGCCAACATCCCCGGCATTAAGGTATTGGGAACAGGCTATACCGACAGAGTCTCCGCAGCATGGATGTGTACCGTGGAAGTTGAACGCCGGGTGGATTTTATGAAAAAACTTCGCGAGTATAAGATAGAAACGGGTCAGGTGCATTACCGCAACGACCGCTATACTATCTTTGGCGGAAGGAGAAACGACCTTCCCAATATGGATGCTATCGAAGATAAATACATGGTGTTGCCGCTGCATACCAAAATGACGGAAGAAGACGTGGATTATATCGCCAAAGTAATCAAAAGCGGCTGGTAGGATCAGGATTGCAGCAGGTGTTTTATTTTATTGAGCAGTAACTTTCTTTTTAATCCGGGAGTAAGTGCAGGTTCCCCGGTATTTCCGGAAAAGGGTTCGCCTATTCTCAGGTAATATTTTGAAAAGGTAGAACTGGTGATTCCCCATTTCAGAAGAAACTGTTTGCGGCCGTTGTTCTTTTTTATCCGGCTCACCGATTTTGACATCAGGTGATAGGCTCGGCTTTTACTGACTCCTTTAAAATAACGCACCCCTGCCTGCCATAGCTTCATCATAAAATCGGGATCGGAATACATGCCGGGTGAAAATTCTATGCTCAGTCCTCCTACCAATTCCCAGATTTTACGGTGGATGACCATAGGATACCATTTGCTTCCGTTCCAGTCGTGGAATGCTATCTTATCGAACACTGCAAGCAACGCCTGTTCGTTGAAGGTTTCGGGTGTACTGCCAAAATCATGCGGAGCCATCGCACAGTTATTTTTGGTGTGGGTATGTTCAATCATGGTTGATGAAAGGGCGAAATAGGGATGTCCTATCTTTTCTATTTCCTGCCATAAATAGAAATCCCAATCGGGACAAAGGTACATGTCATCATTCAGCAACACCAGGTAATCGCTCTGTGCAAGCGTTGCCGGTGCATTAAAACCATAACATACGCCTGCATTCTGAGCAGACAGGGAATATGAAATCTCGTTTTTCTCGGCCCATTCAATGGTTCCATCATTACCCTGGTTGATATGAAGGATGATCTGATGATTAAAATGCGAATTTTTGCGGATGCTTTCCACACAAAATTTCAGGCAGTTTAGATTATTCCAGGTGGGGATAAGTATGGAGAAAACCGGGTTTTCGATGCTATTAAATCGTTTGTATGTAATCTTGGCAACGGGAAAATCCATCATAAAGTAAAAATAAATGAAGAGCAAAAGTAAGTAAAATCTCCGGAATAATCCATTTTACGCTACCTTTGCGCCAATAGACCAACAAGCATGTACCTGTTTTATACGCCCGACATTGAAGCTAACGTTTACACACTCACCGAAGAAGAGTCGAAGCATTGTATACGTGTGCTGAGGTTAAAAAAAGGCGACATCATTTACCTGACCGACGGCAAAGGGAATCTTTGCCAAACTTCCATTATTGATGACAATCCCAAACGTTGTATGGTGAATGTGGTATCGGTTCAGAATTATTATGGCAAGCGCGATTATAAGCTTCACCTTGCCGTAGCGCCCACCAAAAACATGGTACGATTGGAATGGTTTCTCGAAAAAGCTACCGAAATAGGCATAGACGAAATTACGCCACTGTTGTGCGAACATTCGGAACGGGTGGTTATCAAAACCGAAAGGCTCAACAAGGTGATTACCGCTGCCATGAAACAATCGCTCAAAGCCTATCATCCCCAGTTGAACGAACCGGTTAAGTTTAAGGATTTCATTACCCATACCTCGGAAGATGAAAAATATATTGCCTGGTGTGATACCGAACCCGCCGTGCATCTGAAAAATTTTTATCATAAAGGGAAAGATGTTATCGTTCTGATAGGACCCGAAGGTGATTTCAGTCCGGCGGAAGTGCAATTAGCCAAAGACCACGGTTTTGTTCCGGTAAGCCTTGGCAAAAGCCGTTTACGCACCGAAACGGCAGCGCTGGCAACCTGTATGACTATCAATTTAATGAACGAGCTTTGAAAAATAAGATAATGAAAAAGATTGTATTTATTTGCCTGTTGGGTTTACTGTCCTTTGCCGGCACTCCTCCGCCTGCTTTGCAGATTGCATTGCTGAAATATAACGGCGGCGGCGACTGGTATGCCAATCCTACTTCATTACCCAACCTGATAAAATTCTGTAATCAGAACCTGGGAACCAACATCAATCCCGACAATGCCACGGTGGATGTAGGCAGCGACGAGATTTTCAACTATCCGTTTATTCACATGACAGGACATGGAAATGTAATGTTCAGCGATCAGGAAGTCCAAAACCTGCGCACTTATCTTATCTCGGGAGGATTTCTGCATATAGATGACAATTACGGTCTTGATCAATATATCCGTCCCCAGATGAAGAAGGTGTTTCCCGAACTCGATTTTGTGGAACTGCCCACCAATCATCCGATCTATCACCAGAAGTTTAATTTTCCTAACGGATTGCCTAAGATTCACGAACATGACGGCAAACCGGCTCAGGGATTCGGGCTGATATGGAAAGGACGGTTAGTATGCTTTTACACCTACGAATGCGACCTGGGCGATGGGTGGGAAGATCCGGCGGTGCATCACGACAGTCAGGCAACCCGGCTTAAAGCCTTGCAAATGGGTGCTAACTTAGTGCAGTATGTTTTTGGACAGTAGGTTAGGTTAGTTGATAGTTGTTTGTTGATAGTTGATAGACATTCGCAAATCGTAATTTGTATCTTGTAAACATTTCATGTTTTGGAACTACTAAATATTGTTGCTGGCTTTTACAACAATAGAATACCTTTGATTTATTCGCTTAAACATGGAATGTCTTAAAATCGTAATTCGTATCTTGTAAACATTCCATGTTTTGGAACTATTAAATATTGCTGCTGGCTTTTACAACAATAGAATACCTTTGATTTATTCACTTAAACATGGAATGTCTTAAAATCGCAATTCGTAATTCGTATCTTGTAGACATTCCATGTTTTGGAACTACTAAATATTGTTGCTGGCTTTTACAACAATAGAATACCTTTGATTTATTCACTTAAACATGGAATGTCTTAAAATCGTAATTCGTATCTTGTAAACATTCCATGTTTTGGAACTATTAAATATTGCTACTGGCTCTTGCAACAGATAAAACACCTTTGATTTATTCGCTTAAACATGGAATGTCTTAAAATCGTAATTCGTAATTCGTAATTCGTAATTATTTTACCGCTTTCTTCAGCTTTTCCAGCGCTTCCCTAAGTGTAGCCTGCGGGCAGGCAACATTCATCCGCATAAAACCTTCGCCACCCGGACCAAAACTACATCCTTCATTCAGTCCGAGTCCTGCTTTGTGAATCATAAAATCGCGGAGTTCATTGTCGTTCATGTTCAGTCCACGACAATCAAGCCAGACAAGGTAAGTGCCCTGAGGCCTGAACATCTTAATCTGCGGCATCTGCGTTTTAAAAAAAGCTTCGGCTATATCAAGATTACCGCTAAGGTAACTGAGCAGTTCATCCAGCCATTGATCACCATACGTATAAGCCGCCTGAGCCGCAATGTTGCCAAACAAATTGCCAAGCCCCACATGCAGGTTTTCGATGGTTTTGCTGAAGCGCTGGCGTAGCCCATCATCAGAAATAATCAGCGCCGAAGTCGCCATGCCGGCAATATTAAAGGTTTTGCTCGGAGCAACAGCCGTTACCACCTTATGGGCAACTTCGGGAGAAAGCGTTGCCAGAACGGTATGTTTATTTTCAGGATAAATCAGGTCGGAATGAATTTCATCCGAAAAAACGATCATATCATAGCGGAGACAAACCTGCATCATTGCCGTCAGTTCATCGCGCGTCCACACACTTCCCCCGGGATTATGCGGACTGGACAGGATAAGCATCTTAGCGCCCATAGCCGCTTTTTGTTCCAGATCGTCCAGATCCATATTCAATCGTCCGTTTTCAGCTTTCAATGGGTTATAAACCAATGTGCGCCCATGATTTTTCACCGCTTCCAGAAAAGGAGTATAAACGGGCGGTTGCACAATGATGGAATCGCCGGGTTGGGTATACGATAAAACGGCCATATTGATTGCCGGCACTATTCCCGGACTAAAGACAATCCAGTCCTTCTCCGTTTTCCAGCCATGACGGCGATCCAACCAGCGAATAAGCGCCTGGTACCATTCGTTCCCGCGTATGCTGTAACCATATATCTCGTGAGCGGCACGGCGTTTTACGGCATCAACAATAAAATCGGGAGTGCGGAAATCCATATCGGCAACCCACATCGGAATCACCCCATCATCGCCAAAGACTTCCCGGCGAAGGTCATACTTTACACTATCTGTTCCCTTTCGGGGAATAAGTTCATCAAAATTATACATGCTTTCAAACTAAGGCTCGTGTTTTTCAGCGGGAAAAACACTTCGTTTTTGAAGCGGCAAAGTTATCAATTCCATGAATAACCGCCGACGAACTTCTGAAAAAAGATATGCCAACCCCGATTTTTCGGAAGCATTAGCTAAGATTTTTAATAAGGTTTGTTTACATTTGCTAAAATTTTATTTAAGAACAGGTCAATGACAAACAACGATATATTCAAAAAATTAAGAGTTGCCCTCAGTCTCAGGGATGACGACATCATCGAAATACTCAAATTGGTCAATTTTACTATTTCCAAAAGTGAACTGAGTTCCGTGTTCAGAAGCGAGGACCACCCCAACTATAAAGAATGCGGCGACCAGCTTTTGCGAAACTTCCTTAACGGGCTGGTGATCCATCTGAGGGGTCCGAGGGACGACCCAAAAACGGCCAGAAGTACAAAAACGCCCGTCAAACCTAAGTAAATCTTACTGTTTTTTACGATTGGTTAAACCAACTCATCCCCCCGTCTCTTGGAAAAAAGAGAAGGAACAGAAACGGTGGAAGACTGTTTTGGATTCCTCCCTTCAGTCGGAATGACTGTCTTCCTTAATATAGAAGAAAGAGAGGAAGTGTGAGCGGCTGCGCCGCCCATATTTTCCTCATTACCATTATCTTGTGGCTGCCATTCCGACCGAAGGGAGGAATCTGCCACAAAGCATCACCAGTTCCATGGTTGTCATTCCGGCCAAAAGTTTGTTTCAGCCCCGGAAATCAATTTCATATCGTAATTGCACTACGGAGCACGGCAAACGACCTCCGGAGCACTACAAACGCTCTCCGGAGCACTACAAACGCTCTGCGGAGTACTACAAACGCTCTGCGGAGCACTACAAACGCTCTGCGGAGTATTACAAACGCTCTGCGGAGTACTACAAACGCTCTGCGGAGTACTACAAACGCTCTGCGGAGCACTACAAACGCTCTGCGGAGTACTACAAACGCTCTGCGGAGTACTACAAACGCTCTGCGGAGTACTACAAACGCTCTGCGGAGTACTACAAACGCTCTGCGGAGTACTACAAACGCTCTGCGGAGTACTACAAACGCTCTGCGGAGTACTACAAATGCTCTGCGGAGTACTACAAACGCTCTGCGGAGTACTACAAACGCTCTGCGGAGTATAAAAATCAATTCATTAAAAAATTTTCAGACATACCGTGGTGGCAGCTACTTTTACAGTAATTTTTTTAGTGTTCAGCAATTAAAAAAGTTGTATTTTTATACGATGAATCCTTTAACTTAAAACCTTAAACATATGGCACGAAAAATCTTAAAAATCAGTGCAATTGTCATTGCAGCATTATTCATTTTAGCCCTCATCATCCCGTTTGCTTTCAAAGGGAAAATTACCGAAGCCGTCAAAAAAGAAGCTTCGTCCAGCTTAAATGCATCCATGGATTTCAAAAAAGTAAGCCTTTCGCTCATCCGCCATTTTCCCAATTTTACGCTTAATTTAAAAAACCTGACGATAGTCGGCAAGGATGAATTTAAGGACGATACGCTCGCCAATATTCCTTCGCTACAGGTGGTTGTGAATATAGCAAGCGTCATTAAGGGGAGCAATTATGAGATCAGAAAAATAATCATCGACGATCCCCGGCTGTTGTTTAAGGTGATTTCCAACGGTAAAGCTAACTGGGATATCGTGAAAAAAACGGAGGAAAAACCGCAGGCCGAACCTTCACAGCCTTCCAACTTCAGGATGACGCTTCATAAACTCGCCATCAACCACGCTTACGTGGTATACGAAGATGCGACGCTTAACACAAAGGTAGAGGTTAAAGATTTGAACCATACCCTTAGCGGGGATTTTACCGCCGACTTTACCCGTTTGAAAACAAAAACGGAAATAGCCGCACTGACCCTCGACTATGGCGGCATACGCTACCTCAGCCGGACAAAAGTGGTGTTGAATGCGCCCCTGGATGCCGACCTGAAGAACATGAAATTTACCTTTACCGACGTAACTCTCGGACTGAATGATCTATTGTTAGGTGCTACCGGCTGGTTTTCCATGCCCGCCAACGGCTATGGTATGGATATTAAATTCAATGCAAAACAAAACGAGTTCAAGGCTTTTCTGTCGCTCATCCCTGCCGTTTACAGCAAGGATTTCAGTTCGATAGAAACCAAGGGAAGTCTTGCTTTCGACGGGTATGCCAAAGGTGTTTACAACGACAAAAGCATACCTGCTTTCGGGCTCCACCTCAACGTAGCCAATGCCATGTTTAAATATCCGTCCCTGCCGGCAGCCGTTACCAACATCAATATTGATGCAAAAGTTGATAATCCGACGGGAGTTCCCGATGCCACCGCCATAGATGTTCCGAAGATGCACCTCGAAATGGCAGGTAATCCGGTGGATATTGTACTCTCGGTTCGCACCCCGGTAAGCGATCCGCAGATCGCCGGCAAAATCAAGGGAGCGTTTAACCTGGCGGATATAGCTAAGATTTATCCGTTGGAAAAAGGCACCACCATGAGTGGTATGGTGAAAGCCGATGTGAGCCTCAACGGCAGATTATCGTCCATCGAAAAAGAAAAATATGACGAATTTAAAGCCAATGGCAATATCACGGCAAGTAATATTGTTTACAAAATGCCCGGTTTACCTCAAACGATACAACTTCCGACTGCCCAGTTGCTCTTCAGCCCGGCATACATCGAACTGGCTGCCTTTAGCCTGAAAGCCGGTAAAAGCGACTTGTCAGCCAAAGGTAAACTGCAGAATTATTTAGCTTATTTCCTGAAGAAAAACGGAGTCCTTACGGGAACACTCACTACTAATTCAAGCCTGATCAACGCTGCCGATTTCATGGCTGCCTCCACCACCACATCGGCCAAGAGCGACACCGCTTCCACCCTTAGCGTAGTTGAAATTCCTGCCAACATTGATTTCACGATGAATTCAAGCTTCGGTAAGATTATCTACGACAAATACGAAATGACCCATGTTGCCGGTATCGTCAGGATAAAAGACCGCGAACTGCTGCTCGACGGACTGAAACTGAATATGCTCGACGGACAAATTACCATGAACGGCAAATACAATACGCTGAATCCTAAAAAACCATTGGTTGATTTTGCTTTCGACATCAGTCAGGTGGACGTGAAAAAAGCTTTCAAAACCTTTAATACTGTACAAAAATTAGTTCCTATTGCCGAAAAGACTTCGGGACGGATATCCACAAAAATGGTGCTTAAAACGGCTCTCGACGAACACATGAATCCTGTTTTAAGTACCCTTAACGGGAACGGAACGCTAACTTCTCCCCTGCTTCAGATTGAAAATGTAAGCACACTGAACAAAATTGCCGAAGTGCTGAAGATGGATAAATTCCGTAAACTTTCGCTCGAAAAGATCAATCTTTCGTACGAATTTACCAATGGCAAAGTGTACGTTAAACCTTTCGACGTAAAAACCGGGAACATCAAAACCAACCTCTCCGGCTGGACAGCCTTCGACAAAACCATCGGCTATACGATGAATCTTGATATCCCGCGCAGCGAATTCGGGGGCAAAGCCAATGGGGTGCTCAACAACCTGATTTCGGACGCCAACAAAAAAGTGGGTTCCAACATCAAAGCAGGAGAAACCATACCCGTGGCGCTCATTATCGGTGGCACCATCACCAATCCTACCATAAAAACCGGATTGAAAAGTGTGATGGCCTCGGCTGTTGAAGATCTGAAAAACCAGGCTAAAGAGGAATTGCAAAAGAAAAAGGAAGAAGTGGTAGCCAAGGTAAAAACCGAAGTTAATAATCTCATCTCCGACGCCGATGCCCGGGCAGCCAAGCTTATTGACGAAGCGCAAAAACAAGCCGACAACATTACGAAAACAGCTCAGGCTGCCGCCGATAAAGTGAAAGCCGAAGCCGCCAAACAAGCCGATCAACTGATAGCCGAAGGAAACAAAAAAGGCGCTATCGCCGGCTTTGCTGCCAAAAAAGCCGCCGATAAAGTAAAAAAAGAAGCCGATGTAAAAGCCGGTAAACTGGTTGACGAAGCCCGCAAACAATCGCAGTCCGTGATTGACAAAGCCAGGGCGGAGGCGGATAAACTAAAACAGGATGCCCGCACTAGAGTGAATAAATAAAGAAAATTCAAACCCTCGGGGTTTTTAAAACCCCGAGGGTTTGAATCGAAGGTGAATAAATAATGGAGAATGAACGTTTGTTGTATGTTGCCACCAGCCGGGAATGGCGTTCCTGGCTGGAGCAACATCACGATAGTTGTAAGGAAATCTGGCTGGTTTATTATAAAAAGCACACCCGTAAACCAAGCATTCCCTATGTGGAAGCCGTGGAGGAAGCTATCTGTTTTGGCTGGATCGACAGCACGATAAGACGGATAGACGACGAAAAATATGCTCAGAAATATACTCCGCGCAACGCTTCCAGCCAATGGTCGTTGCTGAATATTGAACGGGCAAAAAAGCTGATAAAAAGCGGGCGCATGACCGAAGCCGGGCTAAAAAAATACCACGAAACTGAAATCAATCCGCATAAAATCATAGCCGAGCCGCCCATGAAAGCCAAACCGGTGATGCATCCTCTTTTTCTGAAAGCTCTGCAGGAAAATGCGGATGCCCAGCGGCAATTTAACCTTTTTCCTCCCTCCTACCAAAAACTTTGCCTTGCATGGATCAATAATGCCGTGAAAGAAGAAACGCTGCAGCGAAGAATAAACGAAGTGGTAAGCCTTTCGGCAGAAGGAAAACGAATCGGGATGAAATAAAAAAAACAAACCCTCGGGGTTTTAAAAACCCCGAGGGTTTGATGGGCTGAATTTTAGATATATTCCATTTCTAAAATCAGTTTTTCATCCATTTCCTGGTGATGAAAAGCTAAAAAATTTTCTTTGCCATTAAACCATTCTATTACCTCATCTCTCTTTACATCCGTTGCTTTAGTTGTAAGAAAACATTGGAAAGATGAAAATTTCCAATCCCTTAAATCATTAACAAAACCATGATATACCGGATTGAAATGGATGTACTGAATAATATTTCGCAAATAGCTCTCCTCGTTTATCAGTTTTCTTTCAAAATTTTCCAAAAACAATTTTCCTTTCCTGTTTTGTTGTTTGTTGAAAGCTTTTGTATAGGAATTAAACAGACTTCCGAAAGTATGAGATAAAAAATGTTCCACCTTTAAGTCTCTTAAGCCTGTGGTTAAGCCAAAGTCCAAACCCCCGGGGTTTTTAAAACCCCGAGGGTTTATTAGGTTTTTAAAACCCCGAGGGCTTACTAAATCTTTTAATAGTTTTATCCTTACCAGCAGATGAAAATGATTGGGCATTAAACAATATGCAAATGTATCGGCAATGGGTAAAATATGCTGTTGATATCTTTTTAGAAAAAACAAATAATTATCGTCGCATTTAAATAAAATATCCTTTCCAACGGCATGGTTGAAAATATGGTAATATCTATCGGGTTCCAAAGGTATTCGTATATTTCCCATATTTTTTTGATTTAAACCCATCCATTATTAAACCCAAACCTATGGGGTTTTAAAAACCCCATGGGTTTATTCCATCACCGTTATTTCAAGCTCTCCTTCGGTAATGGCATCGCGATTATTAACCAAAAGAATACTGTTACCGGCGTCTCCCAACTCAGTAGCGGTAATATTCAGTTCGCCGTCAGGCTGAAGGATGTGAACATTAGCCGGCACGGGTGCGTTGGCAACGGTAGCCGTATAAATTTCCAATGCAACATTTCCCGAATTATAAAATGAAAACCGGGTTTCTCCGGTAAAGACTATACCGGAAGCCTTGGTAGTAGCCGGAGGAACAGTCAGGGTTTCCCCATCATCAAACCCCGTTTCATCGCCCTTTGCTTTCACACGCGGACGCATCAATGCAAAATCGAAATAATCCTGTATCTTTTCAGGAGTCTTTGCAAATTTATAAATCAGGAAACCCAGGTTGCCAAACATCACCTGAGCTACTTCTGTAAGAATTATATTTAAATTATCAGAAGCCGTTTCCAGCGAAATACCCTTATCCTGTTGTGCTTTGCGAGTATCCAGCACTAATTGATAAAATATATTTGCCTCGGTGTAGATATCGGCAAGTTCGGGAAAAGTATGCAGCTTTTCAACAAAAGCGCCTAATTGAGTGATACGCTGCTCGTAAGAGCCCCGGTAGAGTCCGCTGAGTCCGTCAGGGAAAATGCTAAAATAATTAGGTGATTTTTCATCAAAAACCACGAGTATTTTATGATTAATACGACGTACTACATCGCGTTCCTGATCAAGAACCGCCTGCCAGCGGTTAGTTTCGCCGCGCGAAAAGTCGCGGGCGGCTTCGTAAATGATATAGGTATTCTTTAGCTGTGTTACCACGGGTTCGGTACGCAGCCAAAGACGATTGATGTCTTCGTCGTCCTTATGGGCAACGAGGCGTTCCAGATGGTCGGAGGATGCGGCTAAACCCTTCTTACGACTGGAAAGAAAAATACGCAGAAATAAATTGCTAAGTAAATTGTGTGTTTTTTTCATAACGATGTTGTTTATTGGTTATAAACACAAAATTAACAATTTTTTTCTGTATCATCCATAGGAATAATAAATTTATTTTGCAAATTTTTTACAAAATAATTATAATTTTTTACGAAATAATGTATTTTACTGTTTTTTAGATAAATAATAGTAAGCAGGGGGAATATTTTCGTTTAAAACCAAATAACAAAAACAATAATTGCATTTTCAATGTGTGCAAAGCCTTTTCGTAAAAAATAATTGCGTTTTCAACGTGTGCAAAGCCTTTTCGTAAAAAATAATGGCATTTTCAACGTGTATAAAGCCTTTTCGTAAAAAATAATGGCATTTTCAACGTGTATAAAGCCTTTTCGTAAAGAATAATTATGTTTTCAATGTGTGCGAAGCCTTTTCGTAAAAAATAATTGCATTTTCAACGTGTGCGAAGTCTTTGCATAAAAAATAATTGCATTTTCAACGTGTGCAAAACCTTTTCGTAAAAAATAATTGCATTTTCAACGTGTGCGAAGCTTTTGCATAAAAAATAATTGCGTTTTCAACGGGTGCAAAGCCTTTTCGTAAAAAATAATGGCATTTTCAATGTGTGCGAAATCTTTTCGTAAAAAATAATTAGGGTTTCAACGGGTACAAAGCCTTTTCGTAAAAAATAACCGGGTTTTCAACGTGTGCTGTTTTATCGGATAAAATATATTGCTTTTATTTTAAAAAACGATGCAGGCAAAGGATAGCCAACAATATCAAAGCCAATAGTCCGCCGATCAAAAAGTCGTACGTTTTGAACCAGGTTCCTGCAAATCCGGCAACGATGTAGCCAATAGCCCACCATAAATGTGACCATGCAAAATGGCTTCCATACACTTTGCCTTGTTGCGCTAAGCTTATGTTTTCGGCAATGAGTATTTGCGAAGGCATATCGGCAAAGCTCTGTCCCAGCCCGGCGATTATCCAAAGGATCATCAGTGCCTCAAACGAAACCATATTCGCTAACGAAACGGCCAAAGCCAGCGTGAATGCACCCATCATCAGCAATATTGATTTTCCTTTCGATTTATCTATGGAATTTGCCGTAAAGGCTGCAATGGTCGCCCCTATCCCGAAAGCAGTCATTGCCCAGCCGTATTCTTTGTCGGTGAGCAACAAATCGCCTTTAATATGCCCGACGGTATTCACCAGGATTTGAGCACCGGCTATGGCGGCAACTAATTCTATCAATAACGAAAAACGGATAGGCGGATTTTTAAATAATAATTTCGTTCCGTTCACAATGTCGTACCAAAGGCTTAGAAACGACGACCGCACCTGAATTGCCTCTTTATTTACCGAAACCATAGGTATCATTAAAACCAAAACGGAAGAAATGACGAATGAAAAAGCATCGAAGAAAAATATTTGCCGTGAACCCCATACTACGGCCAATGCACCGGCAAGGCCCGGTCCGAGGATTCCCAGTAGCTGCCAGGTTCCGTTGGATAAGGCAATGGCGTTACCATAATTTTCCTTCCGGGAAATAAGTTGAGGAATACAGGCTTTGTAGGCTGGCGTAAAAAATGCGTTGAACACATTGAGCAGAAAAATCAGCGCATACAATTGCCAGACACTGGTAACAAATACCAACGAAAAAACAATTGCCATCCGGAATAGATTGGTAATGATCAGAATCTTCTTACGGTTGAAACGGTCGGCAAGCACGCCGGCATACGAACCAAAAACGATAAAAGCCGCTACCCTCAGGGTTAAGGCGGTAGCCAATACTTTCGCCGACTGGTTGCCTCCAAACTCAAACGCCAGAAGCGCAATGCCTATCCAGGTGAAAGCATCACCCAGAAGACTAATGGCCTGCGCAATATAAAGCTTTGTAAACAAAGGCTCCTTAAGGGCTTTCAGAGGTTCGGATATTCTCATAAGACGGTATTAACCACAATAGGCAGATTAAAACACATTAGGATCATTTTAAAAACCACATTAGGCACATTAGAACACATTAGGATCATTTTAAAAACCACAATAGGCACATTAGGACACATTAGAACACATTAGGGCACATAGAAATTAGTTTATATCTTCGTTTCGCGTACTATCTACTCCTTACTGCTTTCTACCTACTCCTTACTATTTTTTCTGAACCACAATAGGCACATTAGAACACATTAGGATCATTTTAAAAACCACAATAGACACATTAGAGCACAATAGGGCATATTAGTAACCTTTGGGTAGTTTTGCAAAAAGCCCGGTTACTATTGTTTCTTGTCCTTCTTTAAAAATATTGGTACAGTTAAAATTTATCAGAATTCCTTTCGGCTTTTCCATGAGTTTAAGGTATGTCAGCAACTGCGCCTCATGAATAGACAAAAACTCAGCGACGGCTTTTATTTCTACAATAATGGAATTTTCGACTAATAAATCAAACCGAAGATCACAATCGAGATAAAGGTCTCTAAATTTAACAGGGACTTTTTGTTGGGAAATTACCGTAAGTCCTTTTTCTTTTAGTAAATAGATGAGGCACTTTTCATAAATACCTTCGAGCAAACCCGGACCCAATTCCCTATGGACTTCAATAGCAGCACCAATAATAGTATGCGTCAGATCGTTTAAATATTTCTGGGTCATCATCTATCAAAATCTCCTGTGCCCTATTGTGCCTATTGTGGTTAATATAATTGCGTCAGCTCGTTTAAATATTTCTGTGTTATCATCAATCAAAATCTACTGTGCCCTATTGTGCCTATTTGTGGTTAATATAATTGCGTCAGCTCGTTTAAATATTTCTGTGTCTTCATTAATCAAAATCTACTGTGCCCTATTGTGCCTATTGTGGTTAATATAATATTGTGTCTATTGTGGTTAATATAATATTGTGCCTATTGTGGTTAATATAATATTGTGCCTATTGTGGTTATTGCTATTTTTTCATCGAAGCAATCTGTTCTTCCAGCACTTTGATGCGTGCTTCGGAATCGGATTGTTTCTTACGTTCCATAGCCACCACCTTTTCGGGAGCGCTGTTCACAAAACGCTCGTTACTTAGCTTTTTGGCAACCGATTGCAGGAATCCGCGGGTGTATTTCAGTTCGTCCTCCATCTTTTGAATTTCACCTTCCACATCCACCGAAGCGGTAAGCGGAATATAAAACTCGGTGGAACGAACGATAAAACTCAGGGCTCCGTCCAACTTTTCATCCGTATAAGTAAGCTCCGACAGATTACAGAGTTTTACCACCACATCGTCAAAAGTCAGGTCGGGAGTATCGCCGTTGTTTTTCTTTATCAGCAAGCGGAGGGCATCCTTGAAAGGTATATTTTTTTCCTTACGAACGTTGCGTATCGCCATGATTGCTTCCTGGGCAAAGCCAAAGCTCTTTAATATTTTTTCGTCATAAGTCTCAGCCACCGGCATAGCGGCAATCGTGATGCAATCTTTTCCGGTATGTTCGCTCAACTGGTGCCAGATTTCTTCGGTGATAAACGGCATAAACGGATGCAATACCTTCATCAGTTTTTCGAAAAACGAAAGCGTTGCTTCCAGCGTTTGGCGATCAACAGGCTGTTGGTAAGCCGGTTTTATCATCTCAAGATACCATGAGCAAAAGTCGTCCCAGATAAGTTTGTAAACCGTCATCAGGGCTTCTGAAAGGCGGTATTTTGAAAAATGATCATCAATGGTAAGCAGTGTTTCGTTAAATTTGGCTTCAAACCAGGCGATGGATGCTTTGGCATACTGCGGTTGTTCCAGCGTTTCGTTCACTTCCCAGCCTTTGACCAGTCGAAGGGCGTTCCAGATTTTATTGCTGAAGTTGCGACCCTGTTCGCAAAGCGTTTCGTCGAAAGGCAGATCGTTGCCTGCCGGCGAGGTAAGCAACATGCCCATACGCACACCATCGGCTCCGTATTTTTCCATCAACAGGATGGGATCGGGCGAGTTGCCAAGAGATTTCGACATCTTCCGGCCTTTATGATCACGAACGATTCCGGTAAGATACACATCGTGGAAAGGAATTTCGTGGCGATATTCCAGTCCGGCCATGATCATGCGCGCCACCCAGAAGAAAAGAATTTCGGGAGCTGTTACCAAAACATTGGTCGGATAATAATAGCTAATATCCGGATTGTCGGGATGGCGGATGCCATCGAGCGTTGAAATAGGCCACAGCCAGGATGAGAACCAGGTATCCAGCACATCTTCATCCTGTTTTATGTCCTCTGTTTTTAAATCTGCAATCTTAAATTTTAATTCTGCAATTTTAACTGCTTCTTCTTTCGATTTGGCAACTACCATTTCGCCGTTAGGAAGATAATACACCGGTATCCTTTGTCCCCACCATAGCTGTCGGCTGATGCACCAGTCGCGGCAGTTTTCCATCCAGTGGCGGTAAGTATTTTTAAACTTTTCGGGATAAAAACGGATAGTGTCGTCCATCACCACATCGAGGGCTGGCTTGGCTAATTCGCCCATCCTGACAAACCACTGCATCGAAAGCTTAGGTTCGATCACTTCGTCGGTGCGTTCCGAAAAGCCGATATTGTTTACATAATCCTCCACCTTTACCAGATAGCCTTTTGCTTCGAGTTCCTTAGCAATCTTTTTGCGAACCACAAAGCGATCTTCACCAACATACAACTGAGCTTTTTCGTTGAGCGTCCCGTTGTCGTTGAAAATATCTATCGACTGGAGTTTATGTTTGATGCCGATGTTATAGTCGTTTACGTCGTGAGCCGGAGTAATCTTCAGACATCCGGTACCGAATTCGCGATCCACATATTCGTCCATAATCATGGGGATGCTGCGGTTGATCAGTGGCACCAGCACGCGTTTCCCTTTCAGATGCTGGAAACGTTCGTCGTCGGGATGAAAGCAAACCGCCGTATCGCCAAGTATGGTTTCGGGGCGTGTGGTAGCGATGGTTACCCATTCGTCGCTGGTTCCTTCCACCTGATAGCGGAGGTAATAGAGTTTGGAATTTATTTCTTTATGGATCACTTCTTCGTCGGATAAAGCCGTCAATGCTTTGGGATCCCAGTTCACCATACGAACGCCGCGATAGATGAGTCCTTTGTTGTATAAATCAATAAAAACATCAATCACCGATTCGTACATGGAAGCATCCATGGTAAAACGAGTGCGGCTCCAGTCGCAGGAAGCACCTAATTTTTTAAGTTGTTCGAGGATAATGCCACCGTGTTTTTCCTTCCATTTCCAGGCATGGTCGAGGAATTCGTCGCGGCTTAGGTCGCTCTTGCTGATGCCTTCTTCTTTCAGTTTGGCAACGACTTTTGCTTCGGTAGCGATGCTTGCATGGTCGGTGCCGGGAAGCCATAAGGCATTAAAACCCTGCATACGGGCACGGCGGACAAGCACATCCTGAATGGTATTGTTAAGCATGTGTCCCATGTGCAACACGCCGGTAACGTTGGGCGGCGGAATGACGATGGAATACGCTTTTCTGTCATCGGGAATGGAACGGAAAAAATCGTGTTGAAGCCAATATTGATACCATTTGTCTTCGGTCAGTGAAGGGTCGTACTTGCTGGGAATTTCAGTCATTGTAGTTTCGGATTATAATTTCAGATTGGTAAATGCATGATTCCAAAAGCAGAATCATGATTTATGAATCAAAACGCCGGCAAAGTTACAAAAATATGTCAATCTGCTTGTCTTCTATGGAAAGGAAGATGTAAAATTACAGGTTGAAGTTATGAACGGCTACTTTAAAAGGATTACAAGTGGCGGTTGGCTGTTGGCTATTGGCTGTTGGCGATTTGATAAATGAGTATGCCTGTTTGAACTTTGCGGATGGCTATTTGAACTTGGCGGATGCCTACTTGAATTTTGCGTATGATTACTTGAACTTTGCGTATGGTTACTTGAACTTTACGGATAGTTATTTGAACTTTACGGATGATTACTTGAACTTTGCGTATGGCTACTTGAACTTTGCGGATGCTTATCTGAACTTTGCGGATGGTTATTTGATAAAATAGTATTGAAGTTTGAAAGTGGCGGATGCCTGTTTGAACTTTGCGGATGGCTATTTTATGATGAGGGATAGAAGTTTGTGAATATTTATTAAACAAACCTATTGTTACCTATTGTTACCCATCATTACTATTCATTTATTAGCTCCTCAATTCGCGAAATTAATACCTGGGTTAATGGATAGAGTCGCAATACTGTTTCTTTGTCAAAATCAAAAAAATCATTATAATCGCCCTTGCTTCGCTTTTCAAATAAGTCAGAATAATGTTTGGCTAAATCTCGACTTATAAGGCCAGTTTTTACAAATAGTTCACCAAATTTTTGCCGGACTCCGGAATGGCTTGACGTTTCAACACCCTCTTTTATCAGCAAAGCACTTACGGCATAAAAACCAGCATAATACATTCTGTTAATTGATGTATTCCAAAATTCATGTTCTATTAAGGTTTGGACTTCAGAGAGTGTTTCTTGGGATCGTTGAAGTCGGTAGGATATATAATCATCAAGGTTGTATTCGGTCATAAAAGTCTTCCCTCATTCATTACATTATGGTAAAAAGGGGTTACTTTATATTTTGAATTCCATTCTTGTTCAGAATAAATCATAGGACTTATCACCTCGCCAAAGTCGAACTCAAGATCATAAAGTGAATCAGTTAAATTTTTCTCATCTTCGTAGGTGATTTTATCCTTATTCAGCAGAATCAATAAATCCCAATCAGAATCTTTCCTGAAATTTTCCCGAACCCGAGAACCATATAAATAAATTTTTGCTGATGGTTCTTTTTCAATAACTATTCGTTTTACTTGCTCTAAGATGTTTACAGGAGCTTTCATTGGTTCTATTTTTTTAACAAAAATACTATTTTTTCACTATTGTCCGATAAAAAAATTGCTTTGAAGGGCTAAAGCCCAATGTTTACTGTATTTTACTAACTCCAGGCTTAAGCCTGGAGTTACAAATCGAAACTACTTCAAGGACTTTAGTCCGAATACTTTTATCGGACAACAGTGTTTTTTAATAAGAACCCCTCATGGTAAATGCAGACTAAAAAATAATCTGACCGGTCTTATTTTCCGCCTTTATCCTGCCCTGTCTTTGTTTCCTGTTCCATTTCTATCTTTCCGAAACGCAAGGTAATGCCAAAGGTCATGTAGCGGGTGATGTATTTGGAATTGTTGCTACCCGAATACGTAGGAGTATTGGTGGTTCCTTTGGTTTTTTGCCAGTCGAAAAGATCCTGTACGCCTAAATTGACCGAAAGTTTACGGTTGAAAAAGTCGGAGCGCAGGCTGGAGTTGATGTAGTATACCGGATCGGTGGAGCCCTGAACGGTTTTGCTTTCCGAACGGTAAATGCCCATAACCTGCCACTGAATGGTTTTGTGGATGGTGAAATTAGCCGACAGCTTGCCGTCCCAGTTCAGATTTTCGCGTCTTACCTTATAGGGTTCGAGGTTCATGGGGGCGACATCCGCTTTTATTTTAAGATAATACAGATTGGCATTGGCAGTGATGTTGATAAATTTAGCCGGGCGCAGGTTGCCGGTGATTTCACCTCCCGTAAAGGAATTGCTCCCGGAATTGGTGTAGGATGAAAACAGGGTGTTGCGTTGGAGCACCGTATCGTAAACGGCATCGGTGATATCGGTAATATCTTTTCCGGTATAACGGTAGTAAACCGACAGGCTGAAGGAGCCGCCCTTCTTGAAATACTTGGCATAACCGGCTTCAAACGAATTGGTATAAGCGGCTTTTAAGTCGGGATTGCCACCCGAAATTCCTTCCGCATTGGAATAATCAATAAAAGGGTCCAACTGGTAATCGGGATATTCCACCCGGCGGCTGTAACTCAAAGTAAAATTGTTCATGCTTTTGGTAGCATAACTCAAATGGACGGACGGATAGAGACTGAAAAAATCGCGGGTGAATTTTCTGTTTGTGCTGATGGAATTCATGTAATATTCCTTGAATTCGGAACGCAGACCCAGCTTATAGCCTATTCCCCATAATTTACCGTTATAGGAAAGATAAGCATCAAAGTTTTTACTCTGGTTTTTATAACGGTTGCTAAGTAATTCATTAAAATACCATAGCGAGTCAGAAGTATTGAGGCTGTCAATCCTGCTCATGCTCTTAACATAGGGCAGGCTTCCGTTAAAACCAGCTTCGATGGATGTGCTGTCGTTGATGGGATAGGTATAATCGGCATTTAATACGACGGATGAAGTATTATAGTCAGGATATGTTTTACGATATTTGTCGGTCTGGCTTTCATTGCTATGTATTTCACTGGAGTTAGAATGGGTTTTGTATACATACCCCCAGCCGTATACGTCAACGCTCAGTTTATGGCCTTTATCGTTAAAATTGCTGACAAAGGATGTTCCAGCATAATAGTTATTCAGTCCAAAATATTTATTATCGGAATGATAAAGGATGTTATCGAGGCTGTCGGTGCCCTGCGGAAAATAATCCTTTTTGAATGTTTCGCCGTTGCTGGAGTATTTACTGGAGTTATAGCTGCTACCGCCATACACTTCGATGGAAGTGCGTTTACTGATCTGGTATTCGGTGTTCAGGTAGAGATATGTCCAGTCGTTAGTAGAAGTGCTATTACTTTTTTCGCGATAGGAATACAAAGGAATATTTTCCCTTTTGATCAGGCTTTCGGAACGGGAATTGCTTTTCCTTTCGTAATAGCCATTGGTAGCATAGAGGTTGAACTTCCACTTTTCGTTCGACCACATAAAGGAAATCCAGGGCGAAGCATTGGGGCGGGTACTTCCGTAAGCCCCTAAGCTCAGGAAAAAATTCTTTTTGATGGTTTGTTTGGTAATCACATTGATGATGCCGCCCGTGCCGCTTGCCGAATATTTGGCGGAAGGATTGGTAATAACTTCGATACGTTCCAAAGCATTGGCAGGAAGCTGTTGCAGATAGCTTTTCAATCCATCGGCGCTCAGTCGCGAAGGCTTATCGTTGATCCATATCTCTACATTGGAAACGCCACGCAGGGTAATATTGCCTTCCATGTCAACTTCCACACCGGGAGCATTCTGCAAAGCATCGCTGGCCACGCCAGACTGCACGCTGACATCTTCGGTAACGTTGTACACCTTTTTATCGGAATTGTAGGAATAAATAGGCTTTTTGGCCGTAACCTCCACCGCATTCAGGCTTTGGGTTACCGGCTTCACTAAAATAGTTTTAACGTCAATTTGTTTTTCATCGCCTTCTACTTTGATGGGCAACAACTCCGAACTGTAACCGACAAATGATATACGGATAAAATAGCTTCCGGTTTTTACGCCCTGTATCTCAAAATTGCCTTTATCGTCCGTAGTCGTGCCACGGGCAAAAGTCTTATCGCTTTCTTTAAGCAGTCCCACATTGGCAAACTGAAGCGGTTGTTTTGTGATGCTGTCCATAATTACACCGGAAACGGTGTATTTTGTGATGGTTTCTTTTTTTGTCTGGGCTTTTACGGTGGTAAGTCCGGAAAGGATTATCATCATAATGAATAATGTAGCGATTTGTTTCATTTCGATTTATGTTTCTTTAATAACTACAGCTATAAATGTTTTATTATTTGATATGCAAAATTATTATTGCGAAATACGTCTAAAAACGTTTATCCGGCAAAAAAATTCGGTCAACGGGCATATCTGGACGGTAAAATGGAGTAAACAACATTTCGTTTTTCCTGATTAAATTGCCAATCTATTTTTTTGTATCTTTGTAAAAGAAAACGATACTAAAATGTCGCCAACAGTCTTTTGGTTTAAGAAATATAGGTTTTTCTTTAACAGCCGTGAAGAAACGCGGAGACATGTCCACATTGCTACACCTTCAGGAACAGCTAAATTTTGGCTGGAACCCAGTGTGAGCATTGCAGATTATTATTTACTTTCGTCTTCAGAATTAAAAGATATTCAAAAAATAGTGGAGGATCATAAAAATGACTTTATTGATGAATGGAACAAGCACTTTAACCAGTAGCGTAACCAATATTATAGAAAGTGGTTTTTGGATTTGGATAGGCGAAAAGGAATACTTTGTTCCCTTTTCCGATTATCCTTCTTTTAAAAAAGCCACCATTGATCAGATACTTTCGATGCAGATAATTTCGCCCAACCAAATGCGATGGGAAGCCTTAGATATTGACATTGAACTTTCTGCGTTAAGCAATCCGGAACACTTTCCCTTGCATTTTATCGAATAATTCATCACCGGGCATCTTAAAAATTTTTCGGAAAAATCTTTGCCTTTTTCATCTGTTATTAATTTTTAATTTATTGGTCAGATGGAATATCCATAAAATATCATGTCGGTTTGTATTGGCATTGCTATTATGGATATTTCATGGGGTTTCATTCACTAATCTCTTGAATCCGATGAAATAATAAATTTTATTATTGAAACAATAAATATTATTATTGTTAAAACAAAAATTAAAATTAATATAAAATTTCCTATACTTGATGCAAAAAAAAGCTTAATTGATACAAGATTTCCTTTCTTTGTTAAAATAATAATTTTAATTTAACAAATAATTTTTATTACTTTTGCATCAATTTAACAATACCAAATGCTATGGAAACAGAAATTCATGTCGGAAAGATGCTCGAAAGGGTTGTCGCAGATCAACACCTGAATAAAGCACAGCTTGCCCGTAAAATAAAAATGACCGCTCCCAATGCCGCTTACACCCTTCGGAATTCGTCCATGCCGGTGGAAAAGCTTATAAGCATCTCCAGGGCTTTTCAATACAATTTTTTCCGCGAAATAGCCAACATGCTGCAAATTACCGAACCGGCAACGGATAAAACAGCAAACGAAAAAATTGAACAGGAGCTTGCTGCCCTGACTCAGGAATGCAATACGCTGAAAGTAGAATTGGCCCGCCTGGAAACTGAAAACACCTATCTGAAAAAAATTATTGATGTATTTGCCGAAAGAAAATAATTTTTTTGCATTGATAATAAAATACCATCAAAAAACGATTTAGTTTTGCATAATCAATCCCTATAATAACCTAAGCTATGAGGACTATCCATTTAATCGCCATCACCCTTTTACTGCTTTTCGGGGCATGTACCAACCAACCCGGAGACACAGCAAAAGACACCCGCCCGGTCATCGTCAATCCCGACGGATCAATACTAAAAAGAACCTTTCGTAAAAACGGAACAATTTTATCCGAATGCACCATTAAAAATAACAAACGTAACGGGCCGGCAAAGAATTATTATGAAAGTGGTAAAGTCAGTTACGAATTCTACTACGTGAACGACAAACGCGAAGGAGATGTGAAATGGCTATTCAGCGATGGAAAAATCTGCACCATCACCCCCTATAAAAATGACAAACGGCAAGGATTAGGAAAACGATACTACCGGAGCGGTAAAATAGCCGCCGAAACTCCCTACGACAAGGGCGAGGTGGAACCCGGGCTGAAAGAATATACCGAAGACGGAAAGTTAGTAAACTACAATTCTTCCCTCCAAATAAAAGCCATTGACAAAACGGCCACCCAGCATAAATACATCCTCCAGCTTACGATGTCGGATAATACCGGCTCTGTTAGATATTTTATCATAAAAGATGATGGTTCCAAAGTCAAACGACAGGAAATTGCATCCAAAAGCGGAGTGGGTACGATGATTTTTTCGGTGTCGCAACCTAATTTTAAAACGGGAAAAATTCTGTTTGAAGCACAGGTTATAACCAAATACGGAAACACCTATGTTTGCAGAAAAGCCTACTGGAAATAGGACTGGCTATTGGCGGTTGGCTATTAGCTATTGGCAGTTAGCTGAAGACTGCTTTCCGCTTTCCGCTTTCTGCCTACTGCTTTCTGCTTTCTGCCTACTTAAACCCCAACGCCGGATAACCTACCCAATGCCGAAGGCTCTGTGGAGCAGTTACGCCCATCTTAAGATCGCTTACCGGCAAGAGCTTAGGATCGTGGCTGGTGGCATACCCTAAAATCTTGCCCCTGAGTTGAGGAAGTCCCAGTTTGTTTTGCAACCTGATGGCAACATACAATCCATAAGGGATACTGTAGCGTCCACACCAGGTCCATTTGTATTTGGTGTAATCGTTATCGTCCACCGTGTAGCCCGAAAAGTTTTTTACCAGAATATCAGAAAGATTGCCCGTTATGCTCTGCATGATTTTCATTTCATGTTCCACGGCTTTACGGTATCCGGCGGTATCCACACCATAGCTGGCATAGTTATTATCGCCCCAGCCCTGATCGCCGTAATGCACGGCATCCGACGAGATAACAAAGGAATAATCCTTGCCCCACTCCCATTTATGTTTATTAGCTATGGAGGCAATAATCCCGGCAAGGGTATCCGCCGACTGTTGCATCTGGCTTAACGTCATTGCCGGCACAAGGATAGAGACAATACGGACTTTACGATTCTGATGTTGCAGAAAAGGCAATATCGCTTCCACCGAATGCTCCACTTGCTGAAGCGTATCGCTAATGATATAATTTTGGTTAGGCAAAAGTTTCAGTATTTCTTCCCTCACCGGCGAAACTTTAATTCTGCGGTAAGGTCCGTGCCAGTATTTATACGAATCGAAAACGATTTTATCCTGTATTCCCAACTGACGAGCCTTGTGTGCTACGCCAAAAACAAAAACTACCGGCGACTGCACATTGGGCAGAACCGATTGATAAACCCGGCCGGCATACGCATAGTCATCATGCGGACAAATAGCTACTTTCCACTGTGTTTCCTTGGTTATACCTGCCTTGCGGTGATACCTAGCGATGGAAGCGCCATAGGTGCGCTCAATACGATTGACAATGCTATCGGTTTGATATTTTTCAGAGGCATAGCCCACCATATCGGCAAGTCCACGGACTTTATTTTTGTTATGATTTTGCGAAAAAACCTGAAAACCTGCTAAAATCAGCAGTGCACTTAAAATAAACGATCTTATTTTACCCATGGCCAAAATATTTGAAAATTGATGACACAAAAATAGCACATTGACAGAACCAATGCCAAAGATTAAAACTTTTTAACAGTCTGAATCCGTAGAACCGGTATACATCAATGTGCTAAAAAACACGTTAGATGTTAAAAACAATTATTTTGCTGCCGGATACACAAGAACACCGGGAGCATTCATTTTTATCAGATACCCTTCACCAGGGTTTGCATTTCCGATTCCGTTAACCCAATTAGGCCCAATTTTCCGCAACATCGCTCCTGACGAACTCCGGATAAAAGAAAGGTTATTATTGATGATGCTTGCAAAAGCCGTCAAAGCATCCATGGAAGCAGCGGGATAATAGCTCACAAACTGGAATCCGGTATTGAGATTAATTGGAGAAACCGGATCAACGGCAGTTCCCTGTATGGTAAAATTGTCGGATGCATTCATTTTGACAAGGTAACCTTCGGCAACAGCCCAGTTCCCGATATTATTAACCCAGTTGGGACCTACCTTGCGCAACATACTTCCTGTAGAATTGCGGACAAAAGCAAGATTATCGTTCAAAATATCGGCCATAACCACGGTCATCAAGGGATTGGTCGGAATAACATGAGATGAGATAAACTGGAAACCTGTATTTAGGTTGATGGTCTGCGAAACCGTAGTTGCATAGAGCAGGTTGGCAATACTGTAAATTCCATCACCATCGGGGAAAGTGGTTCCGGTGTATGCATCTCCGTAAGGATTAAGCAAGGTTACGGCAGGATTATTCACTTCCAGTTGAGCGCTGGCATCCCAGGCTTTGAATGTGTAGGTGTGACCGGGAGTATATCCCGGACCATTGGTCAAGGTACGGAAAGCGGTAACAAAATTATTTGACCAGTTATCGGGAGTAAGCACTTCGGTAAGTTTAAATGCACCAACCATCACGCTGCCATCGAAAATAGCAATTTCGTCGGAAGGTTGCAAGGCTACCCCATCCAGGGTGGCTTCCGACAAGTAAATGGTCCAGACGGGATCGGCAGGATTTCCACCTTCAAAAGCAAAGTGCGTGGGTACCGATTGAATATGGACTGCGCCATCAACATAGGCCGGCACAAAAACATTTCCACCGAAATCGGCAAATTCACGGGGCGTAGGATCGTCATTCCAGGTAACCGTTGACGTTCCGGTGGTTGTTGCTGTAAAATTGATTTCAAAAAAAGTATTGTCAGCAATATTAATTCCCTGAGCATCGGCAGCCCAAACCACAGTAATCTGCCCGGGAGCCGGAGTACCGATAGTAACACCTATAATTCCGGTATACCAATTAGCTATACTATTATAAGTGAGCTTGGAGGCATCATACAATATGGTAAACTGAAAAGCGCCCAGATTCACAAAATTACTCGCATGAACCGGCAAAACAACGGCGCCAGGTGAGGCCGTAACGGTTTGAAGAGTTACGGTAGGCACAAGCAAACCGGTTTGTTTTTTCATCCCGGGTGTTCTATTACCCTGTGAAAAGCCCAACAGACAAAAGCTAAAAAAAATACCGATAAGTAGTAATTTTTTCATAATGACAAATTTTATATGATTAAAAAGAATGATAAATTATCCGATTCAAAGATAATAAAAAGTTTAAACCAATGCTTAAAACTATAAAAAAAACATCCCATTGGGAAAATGGGATGTTTTTGACAGTGAAAAAATACGATTTTTATTTAATAACCAATTGCTTTACAAAATTTACATCTTTTCCATTGGCATTGAGCAGATAAATACCTTTAGGCAAATCGCTCAGGTTAATTTCAAAAGAGTGGCTATCATTGGTATATTGTTTTTGGAAAACCAAGGCGCCCATCGCATTGAAAATTCTGATATCAACGGATCGAATATTTTTATCCAGCAACAGATTAAATTTGCCATCGTTCGGGTTAGGATAAATATTTACAGAAGCATTCTCAAGGTTGCCGATAGAAGTTGTTACATCGGTAGAACCATTGGAATAACTTGCTTCGTAAACGGTTCCGTTCCAATCGGTATATTCACGCATCGTCGGACTATCGCTCCAGGCTATCGTTGATGATTCGTTGCTCAAATTGGTGAATTGTAAATCGAAAAGTTTATCGTTGGCAATAGATATGCCTCCTTCATCGGCTGCCCATACAAAGGTAAGTTGTCCTGGAATCTGGCTTCCTACGGTTACCTCATTTATTCCTTTGTACCAATTGTTTGCTCCAATAAATGCCAGTTTGTTCGGATCATAGGTAATGGTAAACTGGAAAGCTCCCATATTCTGCACATCGTTTGCCATTACCGGTATGCTTATTTGTCCGGGTTGTAATGTTACCGATTGGATGGTAAAGGAGGTCGAACTCTTTTCAGTTACTGCCGGTGTATTTCCTTTAGCCGGAGGTGTGTATGATGCATTGGCATCGCCATAAGCCAATCCGTTGAAATCATGCATTACATTGCTACCGCTGACGGTAATTGGTCCGTTATTGAAAATCCAGTCGCCTACGGTAAATGAACTGATAATACCTGCTATACGTTTTTTAATAAGAAGCACATCACCGGCGGTGAGGCTGCCGCTTGCATTTACATCACCCGAGGCAAGGAAAATTCCCGACAATGATGATATACCTGCAATATGTTTCTTGTACAAAAGTACGTCGCCTGCTGTTACTCCGCCCCACGCTTTGGTGGTGGTGGGTGCCAGAGTATAATCTCCGTTGACAACATTACTGAACAAATAGTTTCCCGAAACATCGGTGGTGGTGGTGCCTACTACTGTGCCGCTGAAATCTTTCAGGCTAATGTTAATATTGCTTAATGGAAGGGATGGTGTTTTTGGGTAGGAAACTACTCCACTCACCTCAAATCCCATAGGTGGAGTAAGTTCAAATTCGCTCTTGGATACAAAAAGATGACGGATAAAATTGTCGCCAGGAGGATCAGCATCACCTCTTATACATAAGCCAGGTTCATTATCTGCCTGATAAATACTATGCACATTGTCATCAGTTTTGGAAGCAATCGATGGGAATACACATTCGTCATAAGCATGTAACACATCGCCGGTAAAATCTTTAAATACTCCCCAGGTTTGACCGACATCGCTTGAACCGCGTCCCCAGATATGACGATATTGTTGGGTTCCGTTGTCAAAAGTCTCGGTAACACCTGAATACAGCATATACAACATATTATCCTGACCTACTGCTAATTGAGGCATACTTGACGGACTCAGATAATATAATCCCAAAATGGAAGTTGCAGTACCGATAAGATCGAGTTGTCCATTACCATTAATATCCTGCATCCAGCCAATAAGACTGCCCTGCTCGAATAAAAGGTCAGGGAAAAGACAGTTTTCCTGTTCTAATTGCGTACCACCAGTCCAGGTAGGAAGGTTTTCATTCCAGTAAGCTATACCATCAACAAACGGAAACCAAATGCTGGAAGTACCCTCGCCTTTTGCACGATTAACTCCAAAAGCAATATGAAGGAGTCCGTTATTATCGAAAACACCGTGAGCCGAGCCATCGGGACAATAGAAAGTATCAGTTAACGTAAGTCCATTCCAATGAGGATAGGGATGTTCCCAAATAATCGTTTTCTGCCAGGTATCACCTCCATCGGTAGATTTTAAAACAAAAAAATCATTGGAGTTATCCGATACGATAAAAGCAAGATTATTGCCCTGTGGTGCAACCCATGAATAGTTATCACCGCTAAAAGCTGCATAATCAGATGAGCCTATACCATCTATTAGAACGTTGTTTTTATCCCAAGTTAAACCTCCATCCGAAGAACGGGAATAAAGCAAAGCGCCATCCTGGCCTAAATAAGTAGTACCTCCATTAGCAACAGGAGCTGTTAATGCAAAAACATGCATGATGTTGTGGTCGGTTCCACTGGTAACCATACGAGGCCACATACATTGATGTCCCGTAGGACCGTTATAGGTTGACTGCGTCCAAGCGCCGGTACCTTTTGTAGCCCGTTGATTAATTACCATGGGAGCTGTAGCGCTTTGATGAGAAATAACAATCTCACCGTTAAGTCCCAAAGGAGCTATGCTTGGCCAGCCGGTTCTAAGCGATTCAATACGACTCGTTGGTTCAGAGCCCCAGGAAGTACCATCAAAATAATTGTAACCCGTACCACGGTCGGTATATGCAGTAGGTCCGGTTCCTCTGGTCCAAACAGCATCCATGGTTCCGTCATCAAAAATATTAAACCGGCCATAGGGAGTAGAAGCATTGGATTGCAAATCATAAATGGTTTGACCAATTTCTTCTTCATTGATGTCTCTACCCGATTTGGTTGGGTGTTTTGTTACCATTGTCTGTTCTGCAACAGCATTGTTATCAACAGGCATCGCCTTTTTGATCGCAATTTTCTTTAGATCATTAGGTAAAGTTGTACGACTATACTGCGAAAAGCAGAATAGCCCGACATTTAACAAAAAAATTAATAATAGTAGTTTTTTCATAAAGTTAATTTTAAATGAGTAATTAAGTGAGTTAGTAATTAAGTAACCAGTAAATGTAATAATTTATTTAAAAAAAGCTAAAGAGACCGAAGCTTTTCTAAAATTAAATTGGAAAAGCTTCGGCCATTAATAAAATTTAATGTTGAATAGTAATTTTTTTAATGATTAAACCTTCGTTAGATTCAAGATACACAAAATAAACACCATTATTCAGGTTATTGAGATCCATCGTCTTCAGGTAGTATCCGGTGAAACGTATATTCCTTTCAACAAGCACAGTCTCCCCTATCATGTTATGAACAGACAAGTTAAACGTGATGTTTTTATCCGAAGTCAACTCAATATTGAATCTTCCGTCTGACGGATTTGGAAATACATTGACCTGAAGCTTGTTGATAAATTGCTCAGGTATACCCGGGCAAAGGTCAACATTGACAACCATGGGCGCCGATACAGGTCCTTCACCACAATCATTAACGCCCGTAACGGTAATAGAGGCATTGCCTGTCCATTCATTCCATGTAACCGTTGCTGTTAATCCGGCGCCGGTTATGGTTCCGGCGGCTGCGGGTGAAATCGACCACAGATATGAAGTAGCATTTGTAGCTCCGGAAGTAGTATAATCCGATGTAGGTGTATGATTGTAGCATACAGAATCCGGTCCGGTTGGTGTTCCGGCGGTGTCTGGTAATAAATCAACCGTTACAGTATAAGCAGGAGATACTAATCCGTTGCCGCAACCATTGGTTCCATAAACTGTAAAGTTACCTGATGTTGCCGTGTTGGAGAAATTCACCGTAATGGAATTCGTATTATTTCCCGATACAATGGTTGCTCCCGATGGAACCGTCCAAATATAGCCGGTAGCATTGGCAATAGTGGCTACTGAATAAACTGCACCATTTTGTCCCTGACAAACGGTAGCCGGTCCGGTAATGGTTCCGGCTGCACCCGGCAATGGATTAACCGTTACAGCATATGGCGGAGATACTGTTCCGTTGCCACAACCGTTAGTTCCGTAAACGGTGAAACTGCCTGATGTTGCTGTGTTGGAGAAATTCACTGTAATGGAATTCGTATTATTTCCTGATACAATGGTTGCTCCTGATGGAACCGTCCAAACATAGCCGGTAGCATTGGCAATAGCAGCTACTGAATAGACTACACCATTTTGTCCCTGACAAACGGTAGCCGGTCCGGTAATGGTTCCGGCTGCACCTGGCAATGGATTAACCGTTACAGCATATGGCGGAGACACTGTTCCGTTGCCGCAATCGTTGGTTCCATAAACGGTAAAATTACCTGATGTTGCCGTGTTGGAGAAATTCACTGTAATGGAATTCGTATTATTTCCCGATACAATGGTTGCTCCCGATGGAACCGTCCAAACATAGCCGGTAGCATTGGCAATGGTAGCTACTGAATAAACTACACCGTTTTGTCCCTGGCAAACTGTAGCCGGTCCGGTAATATTTCCGGCTGCGCCCGGAAGTGTACATCCTTCCTGAGTAACGGTAACTTGTTTGGGACTTCCAATGGCTCCGGGGGCAGTAACGGTAATGGTTCCCACACGTGGAGCAGAAGAAGTATTCTGAGTATATGCCACAACAATAGTTCCTGTGTTTCCACCTGAACCTCCGCTGGTTATTGTAAGCCAATCGTTACCTGTTGTAACAGCAGAAGTATAAGTCATCGTACCTGTACCAACATTAGCAACAGCGAATGAAGTAGAGCCGGAAGGAGAAGTTACATTTTGATTATCCGGAGTTACACTCAAAATAGGTTGCTGAGAGCTTATGCCTGTAACAGAACCGTTGATGTAAGTCGGTACAAATAAATTACCATCCCAGTCAGAAAATTCACGCGGGGTGGGATTATCGCTCCAAATTACAGGAGAAGTAGAACTTGAGCCTAACCAGGTAAAGTTAATATCAAAAAATTTGTTATCCAGAATTGTAATTCCCTGAAGTTCGGCAGCCCAAACAAAAGTAATATGTCCGGGTGAAGGATACCCAACCGTAATGGCATCAATACCAGAATACCAGTTAGAAGTACCGACATATTCCATCAAAGCCGGATCAAATTCGATAGTAAACTGGAATGCGCCCATATTATTAACATTGGCAGCATTAACCGGTAAAGCAAAGGCTCCGGCAACCACATTCGTAAGGGTACCGATAGTAACCGTAGGATTATTTAACGGATTAACCGTTACAGCATACGGTGGAGACACGGCACCGTTGCCGCAACCATTGGTTCCGTATACGGTAAAATTGCCTGAAACAGCAGTATTAGAAAAATTAACCGTAATCGAATTGGTATTGGCACCGGAAACAATGGTAGCTCCCGTAGGTACTGTCCAAACATAGCCGGTAGCATTGGCAATGGTAGCTACGGAATAAACCACTCCGGTTTGTCCCTGATTGACGATTGACGGTCCGGTAATATTTCCGGCCGCTCCCGGCAATGGATTAACGGTAACAGCAAATGCAGGTGATATGGCTCCGTTGCCACAATCATTCGTCCCATAAACAGTAAAGTTACCCGAAACAGCGCTGGCTGAGAAATTGACAATTATTGAATTGGTATTGGCACCAGAAACGATGGTTGCACCCGCAGGTACTGTCCAAACATAACCGGTAGCGTTGGCAATGGCAGCTACGGAATAGGCTACAGCATTTTGAACCTGGCAAACCGTGGCCGGTCCGGTAATATTTCCGGCTGCACCCGGTGTCGGATTTATCGTAACAGCATAAGCGGGAGATATCGGTCCATTACCACAATCGTTCGTTCCATAAACAGTAAAGTTACCCGAAACAGCGCTGGCTGAGAAATTGACAATTATCGAATTTGTATTTACTCCGGATACAATTGTTGCACCGGTGGGTATCGCCCACACATAACCGGTGGCATTAGCGATGGCTTGAACTGAATAGACCACTGCATTCTGTCCCTGGCAAACGGAAGAAAGTCCGGTAATATTTCCGGCAGCCCCTGGCACGGTAGATACCATTAGCGCAAATGCCTGAGACAGGACGCCATTACCACAAGTATTGGTTCCATATACTGTAATGTTTCCAGAAACAGCCGATTGGGTAATGTCAACGGTAATGGAATTGGTATTGGATCCTGAAATGATGGTAACACCGGCAGGAACCGACCAGACATATCCGGTAGCATTAGCAATAGGCGGCACAGTATAAACAACTCCGGTTTGTCCGAGGCAAACATTGGCTTGTCCGGTTATTGTACCCGGAGTTCCCGGTAACGGGTTCACCGTTACCGCAAAAGCAGGCGATTCGGGTCCGTTTCCGCAACCATTGGTTCCGCTGACTGTGATATTACCAGATAAGGCTGAATTTGAATAATTTACTAATATCACATTCGTATTTCCTCCCGAAACAATAGATGCTCCTTCGGGCAAAATCCAGTCATATCCTTCGGCTTTTACAATTTCAGCCACCGAATATTGAACATTGGTTTGACCCTGGCATACAACTGATGTTCCTGTAATTGCTCCGGCAGCTCCCGGTAAATCAATTCCGGGGGTAGCACATAAAATATTTGAAGCCACCGATTCGGAACCATCAGGTAAAATCTGGGTTACATAATAGCAATATTCCGTCCCCGTAACTAAACCTTCATTAACAAAGGTTGTATCGGTAAGTCCTCCAATAACAAGATTCCCATTGCTATAATAAAGATTATAAACGGGATTATAAGAAGTGCCGGTAAACGAAACGTCGGAAAGGCAATAATAGCCATCGCCGGAAGGAAAAACGTTTTGTGTAAAGCAATAAGGATCTCCGTTATCGGTATAGTTTACCTGGAAAATGGATGATTCAATGCCTTCGCTGGCATCCCAGCACCGGAACGAAACAGGATTTCCCGGAGTATAACCCGATTCTGAAGTTAAGGTTTTAAAGGCAGGAATAAAATTGTTGTAATTATCGGGTGAACAAACAGAAGTGAGCGCCTTGGCTCCAACCATTTTATTGCCATCAAAAACAGCAATTTCATCACCAGCTTCCAGATTTATTCCATTTAGCTGTGCTCCAAATAAATAGAACGTGTAAACATAATCCGATGGATCTCCGCTCTGGAAATTGAAGTGCACTAATTTGGAATCTTTTTTGGTTACATTGGCTGGAGTCCAGGTTAGCGTAATTTTTTCACATCCGGGAATAGCGCTAACCAAAGTTGGTGCAATAATAACCTGATTTACAATAACAAGACTACTATCTGCTAAACCACCGTCATTGGCTGTTGCTTTTATATATACTTCTCCCTGGGCAATAGCACTAACTAAACCAGTAGCATCCACCGTAGCAATACCTGTATTGGCTGATGACCATGTTACCGACGGATTAGTTGCATTGGGAGGATCTATATAGGCTGTCATCTGACCGGTCTCGCCACTGTTTAAATTGAGAGTATCCGGCAATACTAAAATGCCGGTAACCGGAATAACAGGTAACTGAGGTGTAGCACAAAGCGTATTCGATGCAGGCGATTCAGTACCATCATCCAATACCTGAGTTACATAATAGCAATATTCTGTTCCATTGGCCAATCCGGTTTCTGTATAGCTTGTGGATGCCACACCGGTAGCAACTACAGCGCCATCGGAATGATAAACATTAAATGTCGGCTGATATCCCTGCCCGGTAAAATCGATAACCGGCAGACTATAATATCCGTCTGCAGGAGGGAAAATATTTTCAATAAAACAGTATGGATCAGCATATGGATTACTATAGGAAACATTGAAAATGGAAGATTCAATTCCTGTACTTGCATCCCAGCATTTAAATGAAACGGGATGTCCCGACACCCATCCGGGCCCGGAATTCAGTGTTGCAAAAGCAGGAAGAGAATTATCAAAATTTTCAGGAGCACAAATGGAAGTTAAAGTTACGGCTCCAACCATGGTTGTTCCATCGTAAGCGGCTATTTCGTCGCCAGGTTCAAGATTTAACCCATCAAGAGCGGCTCCGAAAAAATAGAAAGTATATACCGGGTCGGCAGCATTGCCACCTTCAAAATTGAAATGGGAAGTCCGTCCTTGTTTGGTTGCAATGGGTAACCAGGTAAGGCTAACCTGCTGATCGCCGGCGACTGCACTTATCAAAACAGGCACAGGAAGATTGGTAACGATAACATACGTACTGTCGGCAAATCCACCATCTTCGGTAGTCGCTTTAATGTAAACCGAACCTTCAGCAATGGCTGTAACCAAACCGGAAGTGTTCACTGTGGCAATAGACTGATTGGCTGACGACCATGAAACATTCTGATTGGTTGCATTCAGTGGCTGAATTGTTGCGGTAAGATGTCCGGTTAATCCAATATTTACAGACAGGGTATCGGGGGCTACCGAAATGCCGGTTACAGGAATATATGATGAAAATGGAGTAGCACAAAGGGTATTGGATGCTGCCGATTCGCTGCCATCTTCCATTATCTGAGTTACATAATAACAATACTCTGTACCATTGGTCAATCCGCTTTCGGTATACGTAGTTTCCGGAATACCAGAAGCTACCACCGTACCATCAGAATGATAAACGTTAAATGTTGGCTGATAAGGAGTAACTGTGGTAAATGAAACCAGAGGGAAACTTATGACTCCATCTCCCTGAGGAAAAATATTTTGAGTCCAACCGTCATAAATGTCTAAATAATTAACCTGAAATTCCGAAGATTCTATTCCGGCGCTTGCATCCCAGCATTTGAACGATATCGGATTTCCGGGTGTATATCCGGAACCGGAGTTAAGGGTGGCAAAGGCAGGTAAATCATTTTCAAAATTATCGGGTGCACAAATGGAAGATAAAGTAATGGCTCCCACCATAGTTGTTCCATCATAAACGGCAATTTCGTCACCGGATTCCAGATTCATACCATTGAGGGTGGCTCCGAAAAAGTAAAAAGTATACACCGGATCAGCGGCGTTGCCGCCTTCAAAATTAAAGTGAGTTGTACGTCCTTTCTTGTCCGAAACAGGTGTCCATGTAAGAGCAACCTGCTGATCACCAGCAACAGCATTGACTAAAACCGGCGCCAGAACATGATTTACAATAACATAAGTACTATCGGCAAAACCACCATCTACGGTAGTAGCTTTGATATAAACTGAACCTTCAGCAACAGCTGTAACCAGCCCGGAAGCATTTACCGTAGCAATAGCCTGATTGGCTGAAGACCATGTAACGCTTGGATTAGTAGCATTGACGGGAAGAACGGTAGCGGTTAATTGCCCGGTTGCCCCTGCCAATAAAGTTATTGTATCCGGCGAAACGGTAACACCTGTAACGTGAATAACTGAACTTTCGGGAGTAGCGCACAGGGTATTGGAAGGATCGGATTCGTTGGTGTTTTCCAATATTTGAGTTACATAATAGCAATACTCAGTTCCGTTGGTTAGTCCGCTTTCGGTATAGGTAGTCTCCGAAATACCGGAAGCAATTAGTGTTCCATCCGAATGGTAAACATTATAGGTGGGCTGATAGGGCACAACGGTTGAAAATGAAATCACAGGGAAGCTGAAAATTCCATCTCCTCCGGGAAAAACATTTTGGATCCATCCGTCATAAATATCCAGGTAATTTACCTGAAATTCCGGACATTCTATTCCGGCGCTTGCGTCCCAGCATTTGAATGAAACCGGGTCGCCGGGAATATATCCGGTACCGGAGGTAAGTGTGGCAAAAGCAGGAATAAAATTATTATAGTTTTCAGGGGCACATTCAGAAGCCAGCACTGTTGCGCCAACCATTTTGGTACCATCATAAACGGCAATTTCATCACCGGCTTCCAGATTCATGCCATTGAGAGTTGCTCCGAAAAAGTAAAGGGTATATACCGGATCAGCGGCATTGCCACCTTCAAAACTAAAATGGGTGGTAGTACGTCCTTTCTTAGCCGGAACCGGTGTCCAGGTCAGGGTAACCTGTTGATCGCCACCAACGGCGCTCACCAAAACCGGAGCTATGGGCACATGACTTACCGTAACGGTACAAGTATCGGAGAAACCTCCGTCAACAGTGGTTACCGCTATTTTTGCCACGCCTTCGCTCACGGCCGTAACCAGCCCCGTAGCATTTACTGTTGCAATGGCTTCATTGGTCGACGACCATGTTACATTTTTATTGGTAGCATCGGGAGGAACTACGGTTTCGGTAAGCTGACCGGTTTCCGCCACGTACAAATTCATTGTTGTTGGTTGTATGGTTACTCCGCTGACCGGTATGCTTGCTGCCGAAACAGTAACATAACAGGTATCTGTAAAACCGCCATCATCGGTAGTAACAACGATTTTTGCAGTTCCTGTGCCGGAAGCTGTTACCAGACCTGTCTGGTCGACAGTTGCCACGCTGTTATTTGTTGTAGACCAAGCGACTAACTGATTGGTTGCATTTTCAGGGGATACGGTAGCCGTAAGCTGACCGGTTTCGTTAACAATCAAATTTAAAGTTGAAGGATTAACCGTAACTCCGGTAACCGGAATATTAGTCGCGTGGGTAAAACCCACCTCGGTTAAACTAAATACTCCATCCTCGCTTGGGAAAATATTTTGTATCCAGCCACCATATAAATCTATGTAATTAATGGTAAAATCAGTAGCTTCAACACCGGCGCTGACATCCCAGCATTTGAAGGTAACCGGATGTCCGGGAACATATCCCGTTCCACTGGTAAGTGTTTTAAAAGCAGAAACAAAATTATTATAGTTTTCAGAGGCACAAACAGATGTTAGCACGGCAGCGCCAACCATTTTAGTACCATCATAAACAGCAATCTCATCTCCAGCCTGAAGATCAACCCCATTAAGCGTTGCCCCGAAAAAATATATCGTATAAACGGGATCTGCAGGATTACCACCTTCAAAAACAAAGTGAGACTGCGCTTTAAGGTTTGTTGTTGCAAATAATGATATTAAAACAATTATCATCAGTTGCATAAAATGTGTAATTTTTCTCATCGTTCTGTGTTTTAGTCAATATTTCATTGGTTTATATGCAATTTTTACAATATTAATCAAAAATCTCCCGTTTTAAAAATTAAAACGGGAGATTGCATTCTATTTATTTAACAAGTACAATTTTACGAAGATCGGTCAATTTATCAGAATTGGTAATTGCCTCCAGTCGTAAATAATAAACTCCGGGTTGCAATGTTGTTCCATCTAATTCAATCGAATGCTTACCTTGTAATTCCCTGCTATCGGATAATGCCTTAACTATTTGTCCGACAGAGTTGTACAACAACAAAGTTACCATTGCATTATCACGCAAAGTATATTCGATAGTCGTACGCTGTGAAAAAGGATTGGGAAAAACAGAAGTAATAAAAACGGGTTTATTATAATCAATGATATCCGTCGCCGAAACCTTAAGAGAGGCAATACTGTAAGCTGCATCATCATCGGGGAAAATTGCCGAGGTGTGGGCATCGCCATAAGGGTTACTGAAATCAAAAGTCGCAAATTCATATTCAAGATTTTCAGACGCTTTCCAGATTTTAAACGAAACCGGGTTTCCTGGTTGATAACCTGTTCCTGAATTCAGTACCGTAAATATCGGAATAGCGTTTTCAAATTGATTTTCGGCAGTCGGAACCTGAGTTATGGCAAGGGCGCCAACCAATGTTTCGCCATCAAAAACGCCTATCTCATCACCAACTTGTAAATCAACGCCATTAACTTTAGCATCAGCTATATAGACGGTATAAACCGGACTGGCAGCATCGCCACCTTCAAAAACAAAATGTTGAGAAGTCATAAATTCATTATTGGCTTTGGTAAGGTCAGCTAAAGGATAGGTGAAGGTTGACGCATTTTTCATATTCACAATGTAACCTTCGCCCGGCTTGAGGTTTCCGATACCGTTAACCCAATTTGGACCTATTTTTCGCAACATCAGCCCTGCGGTATTCTTTACATAATTTAATTTGGAAAGGATACTGGTAAAGGCAACTTTGGCATCCATAGGATAATCATGAATATAACTTACAAACTGGAAGCCGGTAACGAAATTAAACGGAGTCAGCGGATCAATTTTAAATCCATGAATATTGAGCGTTGCCTGTCCTTTCATTTTAAATACATAGCTTTCGACAGAATTCCAGTTTCCAATACCATTCACCCAGTTTGGACCAATTTTCCGCAACATCAATCCTGCATTATTTTTCACATAATCAAGGTTATTCAAAATGTTGGTACAAATGGTTTTCATATTCGGATTTTGGGGCACCAAATAAGAAGATACATACTGGAATCCTGCAACATTCAAATTAATACTCTGGGTAAGAAATGAATGGAAGTTAAGAGAAGCAAAACTATATTCTGCATCTGCCGATGGGAAATACGGCTGTGTCCAGGCTCCGCCAAACGGATCGCTATAAGCAGCTTCAAAATTGGAGATTTCCACACCTGCACTTACATCAAAACATTTAAATGTTACCGGATCGCCAGCAACATAGCCAGATCCCGTATTCAAGGTGCTAAAGGCAACCATAACATTCGCCAACTGGTTTGCCGGAGTTAAAACTTCTGATAAAGTAAACGCTCCAACCATAGTTGTACCGTCAAATACCGAAATTTCATCACCAAACTGCAAATCAACAGCATCTAAAAGTGCACTTGGTAAATAAATGGTATAGGTCGGATCGGAAGCATTTCCGCCAGTAAATGCAAAATGCGACGGAACTACAGTTATTGTCTGGGAAGAGGATGTTCCGTTACCGCAACTGTTGGTTCCATAAACACTTATGTTACCAGAAACTGACGAAGCTGAAAAACTTACAATAATTGAATTGGTATTGTCTCCGGATTCAATGGTAGCTCCGGTGGGTAAAGTCCAGACATAACCGCTTGCATTTTCAATCAAAGGAACGGAATACGCAATCCGGTTTTGACGTTGATATACCGTAGTCAAACCACTGATAGTTCCGGCAGCAGATGGTCCAGAGTTTATGGTTACCGCAAATGCCGGAGAAACAGTACCATTACCGCAACTGTTGGTTCCGTAAACGATGATATCGCCGGATATGGCAGTATTGGAATAATTTACCGTTATTGAATTGGTATTGCTTCCGGTGGCTATCGTTGCACCGGCAGGTAAAGTCCAGATATAACCGGTTGCTCCGGTGATGGTTCCAACAGAATAAGCTACGCCCTGTTGTCCCTGACATACCGTAGAAGTTCCGGCGATCGTTCCGGCTACTGATGGTACCGAATTGACGGTTACCGCAAATGCCGGAGAAAGCGTGCCGTTTCCACAAGTGTTGGTTCCGTAAACGGTGATATCGCCGGATATAGCAGTATTTGAATAATTTACTGTAATTGAATTGGTATTATTTCCGGTAGCAATCGTAGCGCCGGCAGGTAAAGTCCAGACATAGCCGGTTGCGCCGGTAATGATTCCAACAGAATAAGCCACGCCTTGCTGTCCCTGGCATACCGTAGAAGTTCCGGTGATCGTTCCGGTTGCCACTGGTACCGAATTAACGGTTACCGCAAAGGCAGGTGAAACCGCACCATTACCGCAAGAGTTGGTTCCGTAAACGGTGATATCGCCGGATATAGCAGTATTTGAATAATTTACTGTAATTGAATTGGTATTATTTCCGGTAGCTATAGTTGCGCCGGCAGGTAAAGTCCAGACATAGCCGGTTGCACCGGTAATGGTTCCAACAGAATAAGCTACGCCTTGCTGTCCCTGGCATACCGTAGAAGTTCCGGTGATCGTTCCGGCAGCAGATGGTACTGAATTGACGGTTACCGCAAATGCCGGAGAAACGGTGCCGTTTCCACAAGTGTTGGTTCCGTAAACGGTGATATCGCCGGATATAGCAGTATTTGAATAATTTACTGTAATTGAATTGGTATTATTTCCGGTGGCTATCGTTGCGCCGGCAGGTAAAGTCCAGACATAACCGGTTGCGCCGGTAATGGTTTCAACAGAATAGGCTATGCCTTGCTGTCCCTGGCATACCGTAGAAATTCCGGTGATCGTTCCGGCTACGGAGGGTACCGAATTTACGGTTACCGCAAATGCCGGAGAAACTGTTCCGTTGCCACAACTATTGGTTCCGTAAACGGTGATATCGCCGGATATAGCAGTATTTGAATAATTTACCGTTATTGAATTGGTATTATTTCCGGTAGCTATCGTTGCGCCGGCAGGTAAAGTCCAGACATAACCGGTTGCGCCGGTAATGGTTCCAACAGAATAAGCTACGCCCTGTTGTCCCTGACATACCGTAGAAGTTCCGGTGATCGTTCCGGCTGCGGAGGGTAAAGGGTTAACAGTAATAGTTAAAGAAGAAGGAGTTCCATTACCATAAGAATTTGTTCCATAAACAGAAATATTACCGGATACGGCAGTATTGGAATAATTTACTGTAATTGAATTAGTATTGCTTCCGGTGGCTATGGTCGCTCCGGCAGGTAAAGTCCAGACATAGCCCGTTGCATTCGTTATTGGAAAAACCGAGTACGCCACCCCCTGCTGTCCCTGGCAAACCGTTGTTAACCCAGAAATTGTACCTGCAGGTCCGGGTAATGGATTCAATGTTGTAGCACAAAGTGAATTGGATGGTACCGACAAACTACCATCAGCCATTATTTGTTTAATGTAATAACAATATTGCGTTCCATTGGACAAACCGGTATCAGTATACGTGTTTCCTGTTATGTTAGAAGCTCTTAATGTTCCATCGGTGTAGTACACGTTAAAAGTTGGAACATAAGAAGTAAATTCGACTACCGGAAAACTGAAAATGCCATCTCCATCGGGAAACACATTTTGAGTCCATCCTTCATATAAATTCATATAGGATACCTGAAAATTAGAAATTTCCAGATTTAAACTGGCATCCCAGCATCTAAAAGAAACAGCATGACCTGGCACATAACCCGGTCCGTTGGTCAACGTTTTAAAAGCCGGAATGGCATTATTATAATTATCAACCGAGCAAGCCGAAGACAAAACAATACTTCCCACCAGCTTAGCGCCATCATAAACACCAATTTCATCACCGGCAACCAAGTCTACTCCATCTAATTTTGCACCAAACATATACAATGTATAGACGGGATCGGCAGGATTACCGCCCTCGAAATTAAAATGGGTAGTCCGCCCCGGATTTTTGGTTTGCTGAATCGGAGTCCAGACAAGAGCAATCTGACCTATTCCCGGAGTAGCGCTAACCAATATGGGAGCCGGTGGATTGGCGACCGTAACGGTACAAGTATCTGTAAAATTACCATCTTCTGTTTTTACCCAAACTTTAGCAACTCCCTGAGTTATAGCTGTAACCAAGCCAGTTGTATTTATACTTGCGATAGATGAATTTTGGGAATACCATGTAACATTTTGATTGGTAGCATTTGCAGGGACAACCGTGGCAGTAACTTGTCCGGTTTGTCCTACATATATTGTAAGTGTATGTGGCGAAACGGTTACTCCGGTAACAGGAATGATTAGTGGTGAAACGGTTACCATACAACTATCCTTAAAACCACCATCAACAGTAGTGGCTTTAATAGTAGCCATACCGGCGCCAATGGCTGTAACTAATCCATTGTTATCTACAGACGCAATTTCATTGTGATTCGACGACCATGTAACATTCTGATTGGTTGCATTAGACGGCGTAACAGTAGCGGTAAGCTGCCCCGTTTCTCCTGTCGTTAAGCCCAAACTATGAGGATCAACTGTTATGCCAGTTACCGGAATGTTTTGGGTGATAAAAGCGACAGAAACAACACTATAATAACCATCGCCCGGAGGAAAGATATTTTGAGTCCAGCACCATGGATCAATGTATGGATCGGTATATGTGGGGGTACATACCGAACTTTCTATTCCGGTACTTGCATCCCAACATTTAAATGAAACTGCGTTCCCTGAAACCCACCCCGGACCATTCGTTAATGTTTTAAATGCGCTTAGGTCATTGGAAAACGCATTTTCGGAAGTACAAATTTTATCAAGAACAAACGCACCTACCATTTTTGAACCGTCGAATATTGCAATTTCATCACCGGAAACCAGGTTTTGCCCATCAAAAGTTGCTCCTGAAAAATATAAGGTCCAGACGGGATCGGCAGGATTGCCACCCTCGAAACTAAAATGCTGAGCCCTTACATTTGAAAACATCAGCATCAGAACAATAATGACGAAAAATTTACGAATCAACAAAAATGTAATTTTTTTCATAGATTTACGTTTAAATTAACAATGATTTTTAAATGAATTTTATTTTTACTTAACTTATTTACAATTACATAGCACATACCAAAACCCTCAAACAAGCTCACACTTAATGAGTTTTTAAAAATAATAAAAAAACATTTAATAAATTACATACCCGATGTTTTTTTTAATATATTTTTTAAAAATCCTTTACGAACTTGTTACAAGACTTCAACCACATATAAAATTCTTGTTATCAATAAATTACATTAAATCAGACTAAGTCAAAAGAAATTAAAAAGTTCATAATTCTTGTTGGATTAAAAAAATCTCCCGCTCCACGATGAGCGGGAGATTTAAAATCACTAACAATTTTTACCTGACAATGACAATTCGTTTGAGTTGTGTCAACGTTGTGGCGTTATTACTTACATCCATACGCAAATTATATAAACCTTGCGGTAAGATAGAAGCATCAAACAATAATTCATGTTTTCCTGTACCCCACTCACTGTCGGTTATTATTGCCACTTGTTCGCCAATGGCATTGTAAACCAATAGTTTTACCTTGGAAATAGAAGTCAGATTGAATTCAATAGTCGTAACTTTGCTAAACGGGTTAGGATAAACGCTCATTAAATTTGATAATGATGCCGTATTGCCTGTACCCGTCAGCGATTCACTTAACGAAACAATGCTGTATACTCCATCACTATTCGGATAAACATTTCCTGTATAAGCATCACCGTAAGGATTAGTGAAACTAAATGAAACTGCATCATATTCTATACCTTGGGCCGCAGACCAAACCTTAAACGAAATAAGATGATTAGCGATATAGCCTTGTCCTAAATTCAGTGTCGAGAATACCGCAATAGAATTATCAAATTGGTTTTCGATAGTCGGAGATTGAGTCAAAGCGAGAGATCCGACCAGAATTTCTCCATCAAATACACCAATTTCATCGCCAGCCTGTAAAGCATAACCATTTATACTTGCATCAGATACATAAATGGTATATACCGGATCGGCAGCATTACCACCTTCAAAGATAAAATGCTGTGCCGATAATTTCAGATTATTTGCAATGGATTTTTTATCAGCAGGATAAACTAAAATATCAGGGGCGTTCATCTTAACAAGATAGCCTTCGCCAGGGATAACATTACCAATGTTGTTTACCCAGTTGGGTCCGATTTTCCGCAATTGAGCCCCTGAAGAATTTCTTACGAGACTGAGATTATCCAAAATACTTGAAAAAGCAGTGAGCGCATCCATCGGAAAGTCATATAAATAGCTGACAAACTGATAGCCCGTATTCACATTAATTGGCGTTTGCGGATCAACAGGAGCTCCAACAATGGTAAAATCGTCGGCTGCATTCATCTTAAACAGGTAACCCTGAGTAATAATCCAGTCGCCAATGTTATTCACCCAATTAGGTCCAATCTTTTTTAATTGAATACCTGCAGAGTTACGGACAAAGGCGAGATTATTGTTGAGAATTTCATTCAGAACAACCATCATATCAGGATCGGGTGGAATAATGTAAGACGAAACAAACTGATATCCCTGATTTAGCATAAACTGGTGAGCAACGGTAGAAAGGAATTCAAAGTTGGCAATACTGTAAAGTCCGTCTCCGGTTGGGAAGACAATACCGGTATAGGCATCTCCAAAAGGATTCTCCAGTTCTACATTTGCAAAATTCACTTCCTGTTGCAGATCATTTAGCCAGCATTTAAACTGGTACGGATGCCCCGGCACATATCCGGGTCCATTGGTGAGTGTACTGAAAGCCGTTATGAAGTTATTCTGCCAGTTGCCGCTGGTTAGCACTTCTGTAAGGCGGAAAGCTCCAACCATGGTCGTGCCATCAAAAATGGCGATTTCATCGAGAGGTTGTAAATCCATTCCTTCAAAAATAGCACTTGCAAGATAAATGGTCCACACCGGATCAGCCGGATTACCTCCTTCAAAAGCAAAATGCATCGGAAGATCGGCAACGGTCATACTAACCGGAACCTGTACGACACCAACATCAGGATCAGAAGTGTAAGTAATGGCACCGTTCATCGTAAAGTTTTTCGCAGGAGGAACAAAGCTTCCATTAAATGTAACCGTAATTTCCTGCGAAGTACCCGGAGCCAACTGACCTGAAGTAGGATTAACCGTAAACCAGGGAGGAGTTCCTCCGCCAGGGAACGACAAGGCATCCGTTTCGCCAGCAAAATAGCCTATAAAGGCAGTGTTTCCGGTAACTCGGTCAAGAGTACGTAGTTCAGGATAACCCGTTGAAGCGTTATACGCTGAAAGATAAACGATATCCTGAATGGGATCCCAACCCATACCCTGGGCATAATTGGCATCAAAGCCTATTGATCCAAATAATGTTGATACACCAGTAGCTTTATTAATTTGGTAAGAGTTGTCGCCAACAATATCAATACCCCACATCTGACCATTGCCATCCACGGCAATATCAATACACGCTGGTATGCCCATAGGTCCGATAACGGTTGTGGCTCCGGTCGTTATATCAACAGAATAGAGATACGATTCATTAATATCTGTGGTTGAAGCATAAAACTGTCCGGTAGCTTTATCACATGTCAAACCTGTCCACGACTGTCCAGAAACTGGTGTGGCTAATCCGATATTGGAAACAATGCCAGTTGCCACTTCTACTTTCTTTATATAACTGTCGTTATAATCAATTACATAGATATAATTGGTGTCCACATTATCAAAGGAACCACCAAAAGGAGCAATAGCAATCGGGCTGATAATATTAGGGGTTGACGGATCATCGGTATTAAACGAGAAGAAATTTTGATTCGGATAAATATCAAATGCCCATGCGGTAGAACCGTTCAACAAATCATGAATCGAAGGCAAATCCGGATGATTAATCACCGGAGCGCGTCCAATGGAAACCGGAGCTTTCCCGCGAGGAAACTTGCCATCGCTCTTTGGTATCTGAATTTGCTTTGCCGAGTACTGCGAAGCGCTATTCCAATCAAGCATACCATCGCCATTATTACTCATCAGCAATGTTTCTGTATCCGTTTCACCAACCAATACGGTAACATTCAATGATGAAGGAGTAATTTCCATCGTCGGTGCAGTCAAGGCAACATCTTTCGACACGGTTTGGTTGGGCGCTATTACTACCTGGTCAAAAAATTCATTGAATCCTGGCTTTGAAACTTCAATATTATAGCTGCCAACACCAAGGTTATTAAATTCATAATAACCATCAGGATTGCTATATGTTGAATTATAGTTTCCTGCCTGATCTGTTACTCCGATTTCTGCACCATCAATAGGTGAATAATCCGATAATTTATAAACAATGCCATTGAGGTTTCCGGTTTGTTTTTCATACAGGTGAATGTTGTCAACATACCATTCATTAATATTATACGAATCATCACCCCAAGCCGCAAAAGCTATCTGGAAATTAGTTCCCAAAACATAGTAGGAAATATCAAATGATTTGGTTGTCCAGATGAAACTGCCATTTTGATTATCGTAATTTGCTATAACATACCATCCGCTTCCGTTATTAATAGCTACAGCCATATTTTCGGCAGTTGCAGTTGAATAGCTGTCCAAAAACAAATCAAAATCAAGGGTAATATTGGCTAATTTGGAAGTTCCGTCAAAAATAGGCGATAACAAATCAAATTCATAAAATGTTGCTGCTGGCGAATAATCAAATCCGGCGGTAGGCGCAGGATTTCCATTACTGCCATATATCTGCCAGTTACCCTGATTACCGTTCCAGAAAGTCCAGCCGTTGGTAGCAAAACTTCCCGAATACCAATCTTCGAGGAAGGGTAATGCCACTATTTGAACATTTTGTACATTCATGGTAACAGGAACGTCCAGCAATGGTGTAATCGGATCGTTGCTTGTGATGGCAAGATTAGCATTATAGGTACCCTCATCCAGTCCGGTGGCATCAAAGCCAACTTCAACATTAACCGAACTGCCCGGAGGCACGGTTCCCGACAAAGGATTAGCTGAAAGCCAACCTTCTCCGCCGCCAGGCTCACCGCTGAGTAAAGCAAAAGTAAGATCGCATGAAGTTATACTAAAAGCGCTGGAACCGGGGCACCATGAAGTGCAACTTCCGAAACCGCCACCCGGATTCTGCCAGTAAAATTCATATCCAACGGGAGGCGGAAGTTGAGTATTCCATCCCCATTGTCCATAATTAGTTACATCCATAACAGCTTGTACCGATAACCAGTAATGTCCGGGACCTAAGTTAACCGTCGAGGGTAAAGCAATACCCAAATTACCGGTGGCATCTGATACACATGGAATAGCACTAAATGAAGTTATCAGTGTTCCCGGCATACCGGCATCCTGATAAAAATACACATTGACAGCAGGAACAGTATATCCTCCGTTCCAAAAACCGCCACCGACGTAAAGATAGCCAATATCCCAGTTATCCCCGGAAGGAATAACAAAATCATCGGCAGCCTGACCAGTATATTCCGGATAATCAAAAAATTCCTGCGAAGTCCAGGCATCCGTAGAAGGATTGGTAGTCTGGTCGTACCATACGGTATATGTTCCTCCACCTTCGAGTAAGGCAAACGTCAGATTATAACCGGCCAGTCCAGACCACATCGTTGACCCGTTGCACCAGGAAGTACATCCTCCAAAACCGCCGCCGGGATTCTGCCAGTTGAACTCATTAAGAATGGTAGAAGTAGATTCAACTGACCATCCCCATTGTCCATAGGTAGTAAAATCCATCACTGCCTGAACAGATAACCAGTAATGACCGGGAGACAATGTAACCGAACTTGGTAAAGTAACAGTAACATTTCCTGACGCATCCGCCGTACATGATATATTTAAGAAAGAAGCTATCTCAGAACCCGGCATACCCGGAGCATCCTGATAGAAATATACATTTACTCCAGGAACGGTATATCCACCGTTATAAAACACTCCACCAATATATAAGCTGCCAATATTCCAGTTTCCACCAGATGGGACTATAAAATCGTCAGCACAATAGCTGTTATAATCAGGAGAATCAGAAAATGCCTGTGAAGAATAGCCATTAGTAGTTTGGTAACCTGTCTGGTCGTACAAAACGGTGGATTTCCCAAATTTGGGAGCTTGCTGCAAAGCCTGTTTCGATGTACCCGAAATTGCCGGTTTTAATCCGGCATTATTCGCATTTCCGGTTTTAAGCAATGGATTATGCTGAGTAAGAGCTGTTTTTGAAAACTTAGGAGTAGCTAATCTCTGTAATTTTAGCGATTTACCAAGAGTAGTAGGTTTTTCCATTTTTTTGCCCACGATACCATTTTTAGGTGCTTCGGATTTAATCTTAACCGATTTTACAGGGTAGCCAATGGCAATACTAAAATCGAGAGGAGAATAGCCCGTATTGTAAATGGTCATATTCTGAATTGCATTTCCTCCAGGTTCAACCGTTTGGGTAAGACTCATCGGGTTTACAACTATTTGTGGATCTAAAGCGCCATCATAAATATGCACATTATCAATATTCCAATTGTTGATATTAAATGAATTTGCTCCCCAGGCATCAAAGGATACCATAAACGTATTACCCACAGCATACGGTGAAACATCTATAGAAATAGGTGTCCATGGGATACTACCACCTTGATTGGAAAATGATTGCAATACATACCAGGCGCTGCCATCCCAAATATAAACATCAAGCCCTTCAACCGTGGAAGTGGAATAATTGGATAAATAAATATCAAAATCAAGAGTGATATTTCCTGTTTTTCCCGTACCATCAAGAAATGGCGATTGCAAGGAATAATAATAATTGGTAATAGATGGCGACCAATTGAATTGCGCTGATGGTACAGGGTTACCATTGGAAGTGCTAATCATCCAGTTACCTTGTAGCCCGCTCATGAAAGTCCAGCCATTGGTTGTAAAGCTACCTGAAGCCCAATCTTCCATAAAAGGTAAATTTGTGGAAGTTTCGGTATTAACCGTTAAGGTTGCGGGAATCTGTACTTCTGGAGTAACAGGATCATTACTCGACACATAAATATTGCCATTATACGTGCCGGCAGTTAACGATGAAGCATCAAATCCGACGGTTATTTCCTCCGAACCCCCGGCAGAAATTGAACCCGAAATCGGATTGGCAGTCAGCCATCCCTGTGGGAACGGATTATCGTCAAACAAGGCAAAACTTAGGTTATAATCAGAATATCCGGGCCATACGATGGAAGCGTTTGTCCATGTAGTAAAACCAGTACCAAAGCCATTACCTGGATTTTCCCACTTAAATTCGTTCAAGATAATTGGCGCCGCTTCTTTACCCCACATCCATTGGTAATGTGTAGTATAATCCATAGCTGCTGCTACAGAAACCCAGTAAGCACCTTCTGTTAAGGTTGCAGTAGTGGGTAAGAAAACATTTACGTTTCCTGTTGCATCAGATAAGACAGGAACATTTGTATATGTATATAAAGCGGTTCCTGGTACTCCGGCTGCATCAGCATAAAATGTTACGTCTGCTGCTGGCACTTCAAAACCTCCGTTCCAGTAAATACCATTTACATATATATCGTTTATATTCCATGTTGCACCAGATGGGATCACAAAATCATCAGCGCCCATACATGAATATTCCGGCATGTCGCTAAATGTCTGTGAGGCAATAGCTCCTTCGGCAGAAGGGTTACCGGTTTGGTTATACAGTATTGTAGCTTTGCCAAATTCAGGAATATATTTTACTCCTACAGCGCTATTTTTACTGATTACAGCAGAAAGCTCGTTATTCTTAGTGAGTTTTTTCCTTTTAACTATTCTTTTCAGGTAATTCACATCAATACTATAATCGAGCGTAGCGGCTCCTAAATTACTGATAGTGAGTATTTGAGTAGCAGATTCGCCTTCAAACAATGTTTGAGTTAAACTTGAAGGAGTAACCTGTATTACAGGAACGGCAGAACCACTACTAACGATAACTGTATAATCTTCAGCCTCACCATACGAAGAATTTCCGCAAGGTGAAGGAGTTTCAGAATAAACAATACGAGTCCTCAAACGGTATGAACCGGGCTGAACACCAGTTGGAACTGAAATAATAGCTGAATATGGACCACCACCTGGACTACCGCTAACGGTAATAGGAACATCATCCAAAAAATCACCATTTCCGTTCCAGTCCACCCATACTCCACATTGATCTGAGGAGTAAGGATTTCCATTGGTAATAGTGATGGCTTGAGAAGTTCCGGGGTAAATAGTATTGGTAAGATTGGAATAATCGGCATAACCTCCGGTGGTGCACTCTGTCGTATTATTGATGGTTCCAAAAGTTACATTACTGATATATTCATTGCAAGTAGAAGAACTTACCGTACAATATACTAACGGAAAGCCTACAATAACCGTATAGTCTTCTGTTTCTCCATAGGTTGTATTTCCACAAGGACTCAGATTCCCAGTATACATAACTCTGATTCTCATCCTGTATGATCCGGGATTTGTACCCGTTGGAACTGAGATGGTAGCGGTATATGGACCACCACCGGGACTACCGCTAACGATAATTGGAGCATCATCGGTAAAATCAGTATTGCCATTCCAGTCCACCCATATTCCACATTGATCTGATGTATAAGGATTACCATTTGTAACAGTGATTATTTGTGGATTCCCTGGAATAATAGTATTAGTAATAGTGGAATAATCGGCATACCCTCCGGAACTACATTCGGACGAATTATTGATGGTTCCGAATGTTACATTGCTGACATATTCATCACATGTGGAGGCGGTTGCTTCACAATACGTTAAAATTCCAGCAATAGCGTTATTTCCCGAAAAATTTGTTGGGTGGGAGATGGGTATGTTCATATTTAAAGGATTTACGAAAACATACGGCTTACTATCTGCTGGTTGGGTCTTCAATTTAATCAGCGTCTCTTTGGCTGAATTCATTTTTTCGATCATGTTTTTTTGTTGGGCAAAAGATAAATTACCTATCAAAAAAACTATCAAGATCAGAAAAACCTTAAGAAATTGTAATTTTGATTTCATAATAACTAAATTTAGTGAATAATTAAGTTTACTTATCAATACACGAATACATTTATTGATTTTTGCTTTTTAAATCTACATAGAATTAAGTAACTAATTTTCTGTTTGTTTTATGATTTTAAAGATAATATATTAATTATCTGAAAATTACCTCCTTTCTTTAATTTATGGTTTGTAAATGCGTTTATTATAAAGTAATGGTATTCTTTTAAAATACAGAAAATAATTATCCCTCACCAAAATTAATAGCATTGTAATACAACGACTTATAATAATATTTAGTCAACTGGCGCTACAACCTTTCAAAAAGTTGAAAGGGCAAAAATTATCTGAAAAATTTTGTTGTTTGATATTTTGCTTTACGAAAAAATCTGTTGAGATCTAAGAATCTGTAATTGTCGAAATTTAAAGCAAAATATTGTAAGTCTGTAATTTTACTATTGCTGGCACATCAAATCAAGCTTGCAAGCGAAACATATAGCTTCTATATATAAAATCCGCTTTAAATTTACAATTTTTTTATTAAAATAAAACAATTTTTAAATTATTTTTTTGTTCTGTTTTTCTGTGTATTATAAATATTTTCACTTTTTATAAAAAATTTATTTCTAAAAAAGTAAAAAATTTTACTCTGAAATTATAAAAAAATAAAAAAACCCCGCCATAATTGGCGAGGTTTTTCGATAAAAAGGATTAAAAGAGGTTTATCTATTAATTATCAATTGATTATTAATTATCCCTTCTTTATTCCTTGCACTAATCGTATAAATTCCGTCCGGTAAATTGTTCAAATGAATTTCTACAATTTGTTTTTCATTTGGCAAAGCCATCAGTTTTTGATAAACAATTACTCCTAATGAATTAGCAATCTTCACATCAACTTCCTGTTTTTGTGCTGAATTTAATTCAATGGTAAAATTCCCATTGCTCGGATTGGGGTAAACGGAAAGCTGAACGGAAGTCAAACTCAATTCTCCTACACCATTCGTTGTAGCCTTCAGCGAAGCAATGCTATACGCCCCATCGCTGTTGGGATATACTTTTCCGGTATAAGCATCTCCGTAAGGATTGCTCAGCGTAACGTTCACTCCATCATATTCCTGTCCCTGCGACCATAGCTTGAATGTAACCGGATGATTGGCCGTGAAACCTTCACCGGAATTCAGGGTGGCAAAAACAGGGATAGCATTTTCAAACTGATTTTCCGCATTGGGCGTCTGGGTTAATGCTAATGCACCTACCAGGATTTCACCGTCATAAACTCCGATTTCGTCGCCAGCCTGCAGATTATAACCATTTATGGTTGCATCCGAAATATAAACGGTATATACCGGGTCGGCTGCATTGCCACCTTCAAAGTTGAAGTGTTGAATTGCTACATTGTTTTTGGTTGATTCGGACTTGGTTCCTGCCGGATAAATCAGTGTTGCCGGTGTATTCATCTTTACAAGATAGCCTTCGCCGGGGATAACATTTCCGATATTATTTACCCAGAACAAACCTATCTTGCGAAGCATGTTACCTGTCGAATTGCGGATAAAGCTCAGATTATCATTAAGAATTTCCGTAAAAGCAGCAGAGGCATCCATCGGATAATCGTGGAAATAGCTGATAAACTGATAACCTGAATTCAGGTTGATAGGCGTAAGCGGGTCAACAGGTAATCCGGTGATGCTTAAATTATCGGGAGCATTCATCTTAACAATATACCCTTCTGTTATAGTCCAATCGCCAATATTATTTACCCAACTCTGACCGATTTTCCGCAGCATATTTCCATTGGAATTTCGAACGAAACTCAGATTATTATTCAAAAGATCTGTCATAATTTCCATCATATCCGGATCGGTAGGTACGACATAAGAAGAAATAAATTGATAACCTGAAATTAACTCATAGTTTTGAGTAATGGTGTTGGGATTTACCTGCATATCCACCGTATTGGAAGTAGCGGGATTATTGGTTGCACAAATAGTATTTGAAGTTAGTGTACAATACACCTGATCGCCGTTTGCTGGGACATATTCATAGGTGTAAGATGTTGATCCAACTTGCAAAGTATTATTTACAAACCAGTTGTAAACCGGAGCTGAACCTGAATTTTGTGGAATAGCTGTAAAGGTAACCGCCGTTCCTTCAAATACCGGATTAGCTGAAGCTGAAATGGAAACACTTACCGGCATTAACGGATTAACCACCGGAGCAATGATGTTGGAAGTTGCGGGGTTTCCGCTAACGCACGTTTCGGAAGAAGTCATAATTACCCAAACCTGATCACCGTTAAGGGGAACGTCATCATAGGTGTTTTGATTTAATCCAACCTCTTCATTATTTTTATACCATTGGTATGCTGGTGTACCTCCGTTAGTTGGCTCAGCTGTGTACGTAACATTTGTACCGGCACAAAGAGTATCAACCGAAGATGTAATAACAACACTTACAGGCAATGGAATAGTTTCTGTAATAACTGCATTTCCATTCATCATGATTGACAGGCCACTTGCAGCCATGCTTGCTTTCACGGTATATGTTCCGGCCAGTAAATCAATCCAGTTCAATGCTTCGCCCGTTCCGGCAACCACATCGCCCTGATTTACATCATCCTTCATCAACTGATAATTAACTCCGGTTTCGGAGCCATTCAGAATAACGGTTAAACCGGAAGAACCCTGACAATATGCACCGGAGCCGCTAACATTAAATACTGTCGGCACAACGGCTGTATATTCATAGGCGCCCATCGTTGGAAAACTGAAACTACGAAGATTGCCAAGAATATCATCGTCAACGATGCCTGAAAGTGGAGTAGCAAATCCAATAGCAGGCGATGCCGGTGAAGTACTCAGCGTAAGATTAGATGTAGAAGTATATAACGGATCGGCATTTATGGAAGCAATATCCTGCCCTGTAGCGCCTCTCCAGGCTGCCAATGTTGCAAAATCACCAGCCTGATAACCTATTTGAGGATTAATTCCGTTCACAAAATAGTCGTTATTGTTGATGGTGGTGAAGGCGGTATTGGGAGAAAGACAATAAACAGCATACGTTTTATTGGCTCCTGTGCCGGCAGCAGTAGTCATGGAATTCTGGATAATGTTATTGCGCAGATTAACCAAAGTGATACCGCTGGCGATACCAACGCCAATACCTTGACCGGAATAGGAACTGCCAAGAGTACTACCCGACAAGTAAATAGAATTGTAATAAATCTGCAAATTACCTCCGGCAGAAACATAAATTCCAATAGGATTATAATTTATTGCTGACTGATCACCATCTGCTTTTATATTATAAATAACGTTGTTATGAATTTGCGTAACCGTTGAAGCATCAGAAGCATACCAGATACCATAATTACCATAACCGCTGGTTCCGGTATAATAGAAATCATGAATAATATTCTTTTTGATCTTGGTATTTGTAGATCCTGTTCCCACATACACACCACATTGATAATATGCAGATGCGCCTGCGGGAGCTCCTTTTAATTCGTTATTGCTGATAAGCATATTGTCGGAATAAGTGATAGCCACAGGCCGGTAAGCAACGGCTTCGGCATCGGTAGCCGAACCAATGATATTATTTGTAATCTGATTGTTATAATTTACACCTCCGGAAACGCCATTGACATTAACTCCGTAATATGTTTTGGTAATCACATTATTATCAATCACCAGATTATTAACACCCGAGGCACTTGCGTAAATACCATTGGCTCCGCTGGTAAGGGTTCCGGTGGAAATATTGCAGTTTTTGATAGCATTATTACTTGAACCAGTCAAAAATTCAAACACTTTGGGAGAACTTGTACTGGAATTAATAAAAGTCAGATATTTGCCCAAGCCATTGAAATTTCCATTAATAGTCGTGCGGTCAGCGCCATTAATTCGGATCAAACTACCGGCATATGCACCTGAAATGGTTTTAGTTGTTGCATCAGATGGTTGAATGGTCAGGGTATAATTGCCTGCACCCTCTTCTACCCACTGATTAAGAGCAGTTGCTCCGGGTTCCGTTAAATCGGAAACCACACTAACCGTAAGGTTTCCGGTTACCACAGAATTGTTAAGCACATAAAACAAACCCGTAGCACTGTTAGCCGTCAGGCTGGTTATGGTTTGTCCGGTTCCAACGCTAATGTTGCCGGCAATGGAAGAAAGAATTCCATAGGAAAAAGGAGTACCACCAATAGGAAAGGCCGTAGCGGTTAAATCTACACTGGCGGGTTTGACTGCAAACGAGCCTGTATTGATTCCCACATTCGGAATAGTAGCTAAATCCTGTGCTATCACAAAATACTGAATAACATCATTAGCAGCAACCAATCCGCCATTCAGTTTGGAGTAATCAATAATAAAGTTGAAAGGCGAAGAGTTACCGGTTGCTTCCACCCATTTCCAGCCGTTATCTGCCGAAGTATTTCCTACATAGGCATTGTTGTCGGTAGATTTTTTAAAATAAAGACGAGGTTTGGTACCAGAAGTCGTATTGACACCACTTAAAACATCCGTAATTGTAACATTGGTTAACGTACGGTTGGACGTAGAAGTTGTTCCGGTAAGAGCTGTATAAACTATGGAAGGAGGAGTTAAATCCATAATTATTCCATTAAATTCATCGGCACCAATGTCGGTACTTGAACCTGAACCGGTATAACCCGTTTCGCCCCAGCGAATATCACCATCAAAATCATTGGTAACTGCAAAAGGCGTTATTACCTGCATTCCACCGCTTTCCGCTTGTGTAGCCACAGCCGTATTGACATGCAAATCGTAAGGTGAAGTAGTACTTACAAATGGAACATTTTCGGTTTTTGCCTGCTGATCTTTGGTTGAAATAGCTGCCATATAAGCATCCAGTGTTTGATAGCTGTTGGTTCCATCATAATAAATAAGATTTTTGGTTCCGGGAGTTCCTGCATAATACAAGTTATTGTTTGTATTCGCCGAAATGATTCCAAATCCTGAACTGGATTTATAAAATGCCACTGCACGGGTACCGGTGGTCATCAAACTATTATTAACAAAAATGTTATTGCGCAAATCGAGCGTAGTAGGCGACGAAACATATAATGCTGCGCTGGAATTGGAAGCCACTGCCGATGCGTAATCAAGGTATACGGTGTTATAAAAAACATTATCGGTAGTTCCTCCGCTGATATTCATTCCTTTGGTTCCAGGACTGGAAGTGGAAGAAGCCGCTTTAATGTCGAAAATATAATTATTATAAACATTATTCAGGACTCCACCCGAAATTGCCAATCCGCTTGCCGTATAAGTAGATGTTCCGGTGTATTTTACATTATAAATTTTATTTTTGTAAATTGTGTTGGTACCTGAAGAAATGGCAAAGCCATAAGCATCGGAAATACTGGATGAAATATCAAACAAGGTATTTGAATACACATTGTGAGTCGTTCCGGTAGTTATATATATACCATAAGCATAAGACGAGGTGCTGGAAAGAGCGCTTATAGTATTTGAATAAATATCAACCGTGTTGGTAGAACCAGAGCTTTCGTAAATACCATAAACTGCACCACTGCTACTGCTTATATTATTAATAGTATTCCCGTAAATTTTCAGCCCGGTTTGACATGTGTAATAAATACCATAATTGGCAATATTGGTAATGGTACTCGTTCCGCCGGATACTGTTCCGATTTCGTTTCCGTTGTCGGGATAAGTGGAATTGCCACTGAAATAATATCCATTGTAGCAATCCTGTACAGTATTATTCAAAAACTTATTATTACTATTTGCGGGAGCCAGACTGGCGGGAGCATAGGAATACGAATAGAATCCATTTGAACTGGTATTGGTTTTGGTTAAATCCACAATACAATTTTTAATGGTAACATTATTGCAATTGTTATCGGCAGGGCCCTGGAGATAGAAACCCCGTTCAAGGTAATTGCTTGAAGTAGTGCCGGCATCCATCACTTTTATTCCATCAAATGTTACATAATCGCAACCATAGAGGAAAAATCCTATATCGTTGGTAGCAGACGTACCGGTAATGTTAACGATAGGATTATCGTCGGCTCCGTATTTCTGGAAAATGATAGGATTGGCAGCCGTGCCCGATTTCGTTATTGCGTAAGCATAATTATAAGGCGATGCTCCACAGGTAACATTGAATGTTTGTCCGGCAGTAACATTAAATGTTACTGCTCCGCTCACACCTAAAATATCGAGTTCATTAACGGCATCATCAAAGCTGGCATAGTTTACGCCCCCAGTTGGTAACGTATTATCTATGGTATAAATTCCAGATAAAGGAGTCCTTACCAGGCAATTTCCGGCAGGAGCCTGTATTGTGGGTGTCTCACTTATTCCACCAAAAATAAATGAATTACATTCAGCATCCAACACGTCGCCAGGAATGGCTGAAGGTGAAACATCATACGTTAACCAAAAATAATTGTTTCCGTTGGCTAAAGTAATAGGTAAACCCGTACCGGCATCAAAAGTCATTATTCCCGAAGGATTTAATATCACATTGCCAATCATTGTTGCTGATGAAGGGCTGGAATTGGTTCCCGATGACCATAATTTTGCATCAACAATATCTGAAACATTGGTTGTTCCATTAGTGTTGAATGTAAAGGAACTAATGGGTAATGGAGTCAATGAACCTGATGTTACCACCTGTAAACCAATTATTAACTGGTTGGTAGCTCCCTGCGGAAGAATCCCGGTTACCTGGGCAGCGGTGGAAGACACATAAGCCATAGGAGAAGGCACATATACATGGAAATTGTCAACATCCACATAATAATCACCTGCTCCCCAGGTTAATAAATATTTAAGCTTTACATTTTGTCCGGCATAAGCGCTTAAATCAATGCTTTTGGTCGCAAAACTTGTACTTGTAACATGGTTGGATTGATTGATGGTATATATCGTAGTATACGTAGCGCCATTATCGGTTGATATCTGAATTTCAATTTTATCAGTAGCGCCCAATGTGGTTGCCGTAGCGGGATAGCCACTCCAGTTTACAATGCGATAGTCAAATTCGAGAAAACAGGTAGAAGGAATATTTCCAAAACAGGGAGTAGTCGCATTACCTGAAGTTGCAGAACTCCAAAGTTCATACGTTAGTCCATTGGAAGCTGAAGTACCATGATTGGCTATTACCGACATAGTACCGCCCCATCCCAAGGGGAGTGTTAATCCGCTCTCAAAATTCTGGGTATATGGCGCTGCAAACATGGTGGTAGCGCTGGTGCTTATACCGTTTGAATATGCCACAGATCCATCGACTGACCATGCTTTGTAATAATAGGTAGTGCCTGCTGACAAACCGGTATGATTAAAAGCGACATCTGAACCGTTGTAAATAACCGTTCCGCCGCCGGAAATAGATTGTCCGGCAGTATAAGCCGTACCGCTTATCGGGGTTCCGAAAGTATTGGTAGTATTGTAAGCAACTATTACATTATCAGCTGCTGCATTTTTTGTCCATCCCAAATTAATCTGTGAATCACTGATGACCGTAGTTATCAGGTTGGATGGAGGTAAAGGACCGCTTACTGCCTGATAGGTTATTTGCATGTTGGCGCGGTTGCTTGAAGTTGTTGCTGCGCTGGTCGTACCGCAGGCTACATAAGTATCGTTTCTATAATAAGCTGAGGTTACAGCGGTAGTAGCAGTATAATAAACTGAAGGATTGTTAGTATATGACGTTGTTAATGAATAACAAATATCAATCAATACATTGGAAGTACCATCCCAGAAAAACGGGGTAGTAAATGCGTGCGTGTTCCATCCGGTAGTTACCGTAAGGGAAGGAGTAAGAAATACTTCTGATAAACCAATATTATCAAAGGTTGTCGTTAGCACCGTAGCCGTAGTGGCTTTTAGCTTGATGCTAAAATTTGGCAGCGCTGAAACTCCATTTAATGCACTCACATTAAATGCCAAAGCTGTGATATTACTTGAAGTTACACCCAGCGCAGTCAATTCTGCGGCTGTTACCAGATATTGTGTCCGGCAGTTTTTGTAATAATTAGCATAAGGACAGGGATATCCTGATGAGGAATTGGTAGAAGTTCCTGTTCCTAAAGTTACTGTTGTCTGTCCTATCAGCCATGTACTGATTAAGGACGCAAAAATTAAAAGTAAAAATTTTCTCATTGTTGTTTGTGTTTAGTTAATATTGGATTAATATAGATTTTGATATATAAAAAATTGCTATTAAAAATATTTATCAAAAAAAATAATTTTTTCTGATAAAAACAAAAATTATTATTAAAAAAATTGTTTTTTTATAATATAATTGTTAAATGCCGCGCTTTTTTTCTTTTAATTTTAACAACAAACCTATTATAAAATACTATATTTCTTATAATTACAATATTTTATTACCATTCTTTATTCCCAGGAAACGTCTAAAAAAATATTTTTCCCCACAAACAATATTCTCCAAATACCAATATTTTTGATTCTAAATCATATATCATTATTAATCAAAATATTGACATTTAAATTGAGTAGTATATTTATTAAAAAACCGGATTTCAGTCGAAATCCGGTTTTTGGTTATACGAAAACTTACCCTTCAGCCAAGTCGGGCTTAGCTATTTTTTAATCACTAAACGCTGATTGATGACATTTTTATCTCCCTGAACAGATAAAGTATATACGCCTTCAGCTAAATTATTCAGGTTGAAGGTAAGTATATTATTACCCTTATCCATCAAAAGATGCTGCTTCTGAAAAACTACAATGCCTATGCTGTTTAATACGCTAAGCGTATACTCCTGAGCATAGTTATTGAAGAGTTGAAGGGTAAACTGTCCATTGTTAGGATTAGGATAAACTGCCACTTCCGTTCCGTCCAGACTGTTAATTCCGGTTAGGGTAGCCGTTAACGAAGCAATGCTATACGCCCCATCGCTGTTGGGGAAGACATTACCGGTATAGGCATCTCCGTAAGGATTGCTCAGCGTAACGTTTACTCCATCATATTCCTGTCCCTGCGACCATAGCTTGAATGTTACCTGATGATTGGCCGTGAAGCCTTCACCGGAGTTCAGCGTGGCAAAAACCGGAATAGCATTCTCCGTTTGGTTTTCCGGTGTGGGTGTTTGGGTTAAAGCCAAAGTACCAACCAACGTCTGTCCGTCGAATACACCAATTTCATCACCGGCTTGTAAGCTATAACCGTTGATGGTTGCATCCGAAATATAAATAGTATATACCGGATCGGCTGCATTTCCACCTTCAAAACTAAAGTGTTGAGTTGCTACATTGTTTTTGATTGATTCGGACTTGGTTCCTGCAGGATAAATCAGCGTTGACGGAGCATTCATCTTTACAAGATAACCTTCACCCGGGATAACATTACCGATATTATTTACCCAGTTGGGTCCCAGTTTTCGAAGCATATTGCCTGCCGAATTTCGGATAAAACTCAGATTATTGTTAAGAATTCCCGCAAAGGCAGCAGAAGCATCCATCGGATAATCGTGAAAATAGCTGATAAACTGGTAACCGGTATTCAGGTTGATAGGTGTGAGCGGATCAACCGGTGTGCCGGCAATACTGAAATCATCCGGGGCATTCATCTTTACCAAATAGCCTTCGGTAATTACCCAATTTCCGATGTTGTTAACCCAACTTGGTCCCAGTTTGCGAAGCATATTGCCGGTGGAACTACGGACAAAACTCAGGTTGCTGTTCAACAGGTCGGCCAAAACAACAGTCATATCCGCGTTAGGTGGTGTAATATAGGATGAAATAAACTGGTAGCCGGTATTCAGGTTATACGAATGAGTAACGGCATTATAAAAACTTATATCGGCTATGCTGTATTCTCCGTCTCCTTCAGGGAAAGTTGTTCCCATATAGGCATCTCCCCAAGGATTGCTTAAGGTAACATTGGAAAACTGCATTTCGGTTTGTTCATTTGCAAGCCAGCATTTTAAAGTGTATGTATGTCCGGGAACATAGCCGGGGCCATTGGTTAGCGTTTTAAATACGCTGATAAAATGATCGAGAGCCGTTTCAGGTGTTAGGGATTCCGTCAAACGGCAGGCGCCTACCATGGTGGTTCCGTCAAAAACTGCAATCTCATCCATAGATTGTAAATTAGTCCCGTTAACCGAAGCTCCTGACAAATAAATCGTCCACACCGGGTCGGCCGGATTTCCGCCTTCAAAAACGAAATGCATAGGAAGCGCTTCTACAACTACCACAATACGAGCCATCATGTCATATCCATTGTAATAGGTGATGCCGTCTTTGACAAGGGAAAGAGTTCCCATCACAGGATAGATTCCGGCAACGCCTGGATTATACGAAGTTGAATCCCAGGTAACATTTAAATAAACATTATTCAGCAGAGAATCGGGTGTTCCCAAAGTTACTTCAACACTTCCAGGTAAACCGATTTGGTTAAAATAAGTTCCAACAGTAGTATGAATCGTATCATTTACGGGAACGTATCCGATATTATGATAAAAATTATCGCCCCAAACACAGTTATAAACATTGGTACCTTCTACCACCGTGTAATGCCGGTTTAAATACCCAGCGCCATCGCCAAGAGTTTCGCAGGTATTCCAATTAAAATTTTTACGGAATTTAAATTCCACTTCCTGTCCCGGTTGATACCAGGCACCAGTGGAAATGGTGTAAATATTTCCCGATAGAGGAGTCATCGCAGAAGAGCCTTGCCAACCATTAAAAGATCCGGCAATATCTACAAAATCGGTATTTGGATCAAATCCTCCTGCATTGATAAGGTCGGTTAAATCCACATTAAAGGTCAGTGATAAACCGTCAACAGGAGGCAAAATAAGTTGCGTTTGCCCGGTAACAGAGCCATCGGGATTAACAACAAATTCCGGATTATTTCCGGGTAAACCATGGGTAACCATCAAATATTCGCCGACGCCATTAATGACCGTCCATTGATTGGTATCACCAACGGAAATGGTAATGGTTGTTTTCCAGATACCGCTGCCTGCAGGCGTTTCCAGCATAGGCATATTTGCCCAATTGTCAAACGATACTTGTAGCTTGAGTCCTGTTTCGGTTTTACCTTCATCGGTTACCGTAAATTCTACCGGATATTCCGTAGCATTGCCGGGGATGGTATACGATGTTTGTCCTGAAATATTTCCTGCGCTATCGAGAGTAAATACCTGATTTTGTCCGGGAGGCAACAGCCAGATACCCCATTGTGAACCGTCGTCTTCTATGGCTCCCCAATCGTAGGTTCCCGGCAATACCGGCAAAATAGCTGTCCAGATGTGGTCGCCGGCAGTAGCATCACCGTTGGTGCCATCATCATACATCGGCATCGTATTCCATTGAGTCATCAGACCTTTAATTTTGATATTCTGGTACGTTTGAGTGTTATCAACAATGGTAAACGGCACATCAAATGTTTGACTGATTCCGCCAGCAGGCAACGAATCATCGCTCAGGAGAATATCGTCAAAATAAATTTCAATGTTCTGATTCAGATTTACCGGGTTGGCAAAGTCGGGCATAAATACGATGGTAGAATATTTGCCGGTCTTGGATGAGAAATCGAAAACCATATCCTGCCATCCGTTTATTTCCGTTTGCGGGTACTTTGAAGCTATCTCAAGAATTCCTGCCGGCCCGTTTTCGAGTTTAAAATAAACAGGACTTAAGCGTGGCTTATATACTTTTACATGAATATACTTTTTGTTAGTAATGTTTAGCGAATCGTTGAGGGAGGCAAAAAAACCTGCCCAGGGATCGCCATCCGACGCACGGGTAAAGCGTACTACTTTCGAACTGGTATTGATGCCCGAAGGGAAAGGATTATCAATCACTGCCAAAGTATTGGGATCGCCGCAAAGATTTCCGTTCGACATGCAGTTCATCACAAACGGGGAAGTTCCTGTTTCATAATCGGCAATTACCGTTGGCAAGGTTTCGATGTCGGAAATTGAGCGGGGAATTAACTGATAACCGGTAGCTGGATTCGAACTGTATTGGCTAAGGCAACCGGTAACATTAACGTTTCCGGCAGGTATTATTTTGCCAACGATATTGGAGGCAGGCAAAATACGTATTTGGGTAACAATACCGTTTGCATCGGTAACATTATAATTTTTACCTGAAGTTCCACCGCTGAAGGCAGTACCTTGCAGCGCAGCATCAAAATGTACATTTTCGTACTTTACCAACATGGACTCATACGTATCGCTTATTTGCGGAAGCGTAATTACAACCGGAGCCGGAATAGGATTATTCCTCGAAAGAATAGTTACGGCTGTTACCGGACTAATTTCAAGGAGAGAACTATAATTTTTTAATACTCCGGAAACAACAAAAATATCACCAGGCTTAAGGCTATCCATGAGATGATTGGCTGCAACATCATAAATGGCAATTCCAGCCGTAGCATCCTGCATATAACCGGTATAGCGCATAACAATGCGGTCGGCGGTAAGTATACCCTGAACGGTAACCGTATCGCCAATGGGAAGCGTTCTGGCTTGAGAAATAGGGATGGTATTGAAAACCGGTTGCAACCGAACAACCGTTACGCCCCATTGCTGCAACCCGGAATAACTGCCACCCCAGGTCATGCTGTGGTTGTTATAGTCCCAGGTATCATGAATATAAACGGTATTTCCGGTATCATCATAGCCATAACCCACCATGGTATGTCCGTTAACCTGAATAAGCACCGGAAATCCGGCATCTATTTCCTGTTTATACTGAGCAAAGGTAAAGCCAGTCGTATTCCCGTTGAGTCCGTAAATTTGCTGGGTATAATTTTGAGTTACGGTATAACCACGCGAAGTATAAAAATCGCACAAGCCGTGGCAGCCGTCAATGTTGGCGGGTTCGCATCCTGTATAATCATACAAAGCAGTCCCATCATTATAATAATAAAATAAAGTTGAGCCGTCGGAACTGCCCAGAGCAGACTGATTGGTTCCCATATAATCGCCGGTACAATCTCCATAGGCGTGTTGTGTCCAGCCATTTGTAATATATGGATCATTTGCAGTGCTACCATAAACCACCCAATAATCATCCACATGCCCGCGCGTGGTTCGTCCGTCAACATCCATCCGGGTAGCGCTCAACGGACATTGGTCGCGAACTTCCCCGTTAATGGTAACTGAACCCCATGAGCTATTATTCATGGGCATCACGCCGCCATTCGTTGGTCCAGTGTACATACCCGGGAAACCGTTATTGTCGTAATATCCTGCGATCATTGCAGCAGAAGTTGCCGAACAACCAAACGACCAGCTAAACGCCGGAACATTGTTTAATATCACAGCGCTCCGTGATGGCACGGCTATGGGTGCACGATAATCCTTTGGCGGAATGCCGGGAACCTTAATTCCGGTAATTTCCTTACCATTTTTATCCGTTGTACGACTTACAACATAATCGGATAACGGCTTTTGTTCAACCTGCGAAAAAGCAAGCAGGCTTATAAACAATGTCAAAAATAAGAGTAGTTGTTTTTTCATAAGTTATTTTTTAATTGAATATGAATAAATTACTTGATAAATATTTTTTTGAAAAAAACGCTATAAAAATAACCTTTCTTTTGGCATATCCTAATAAATGCAAAATTTTTTATTTATTATTTTGTAATACACTGAAGCGCACTCATCCGTAAAGCAAATAAAGTTAATAATATAGCTATACGGCAAAGGCAGGCTATCCAAAAATTATTTCCATTTATTGTGCCGTTGCTCTCTGCTCCTTTTTCGATCTAAAAAATACAGGAATAACAACGCATATCATTATCAAAAAATTAATCGCCATTTCCCAGCGAATCTCCGAAGCCATAAAAAAGATACAGAAAATACTCCCCATCAACCAGGGAACGACCACGGCAAAAAACAAAAATGTCCGTTTTCCCTTTACGGAATTACAGCTCGCTTCACCGGCATTGCGAAAAATCAACGTGCGTGAATGGAAACCGATTCGCACTAAAAAATAAATGGCAATAATGCTTAGTGCAAAAGCAATTCCCGGATCCATGGGTATTACTGGCTGATTTCCGGTTATTGCAGCATATAAATAAACGGAAGGTATCCATCCAAAAGAAAGATTAAAGGCATGGAAAATAAGCCAAACTAGGATCAGATTCAGCGCAAAGCCCGGTTTCTTTATCACATTGGCAAGCCACAAAACCAGGGTTCCAACCATCAGGCAACAAATGGATCCGGCAACGGCTACCGAAATCACAGCATCGCGAGTCCACAGCGCCGATTTCACCGGCGTCAGGAAAACAACCTGATCGTGTACCATTTTCCATTGAATGCCAAAGTCGGTAGCAATATATACCGTAGCATACCGGTTGAGAAACAACACGACAACGTACGAAAAGATAAAGCATACCAAGGAAACTCCGGTTGTTAACAGCAGAAGTTTTGGATGATTACCGGCACTATCCGATTGTTGCATGGCATATTTTTTTCAAAGGTATAAAAACTGACATTATTTTACGACCAAATCCAGGTAAACCGGTAAATGGTCGCTGTAGCCTCCGGTATACCGGTATCCGGAATACGACCGGAATGGTTTCTTTCCCAATCCGGAAGGATCGTCCTCAAGCAAAAAACCGGGCGCAAAAATACCGGCTTTAGCCGCCTTTATGGTCGAATTTCCTACCATATTCCGGGAAACCATAAACTGGTCAATCACCGACCAGCGACCACGGTATTTATGAGTTCCTATCCCCGAATTTTTCGTTAAAGCCGCCGAAAGATTAAAAAGTTCGCCCTGCCCTATTCCTCCCAGGCTGTCGGTTCTCGCTTTTACTATTTCTTTCAGACACCGGCTCTCCGGTTCATCATTGAAATCGCCCATCGTGATGATATTTGAACCGGGGTTTGCCAGCAATAACGAATCAATTTTCTGACGCAAAACCGAAGCCACAAAGTTGCGTTTGGCTTCCGAAGCTAAGCTCCCGCCGAGTTTGGATGGAAAATGATTGACAAACAAATGCAGCGTATCTTTTTCCGCTATTATTCCTTTCACATAAAGGATATCGCGGGTTCTCCACGAGGTATCTGCCGGAAAATATATTCCGAAGGCTTGCTCGGTTAAAATCCGGAAATTTTGCTTACGGTAAATCAAAGCCACGTCTATCCCGCGCCGGTCGGGCGATTGGTAATGAACTATTCCATACTGAAATTGCTTTAAAGGCGTATTATACACCAATTGATTGAGTACAAAACGATTTTCAACCTCACACAAACCCACCATATCCGGCGGCGATAACTCTCCGGCAGCCATCACTATTTTATAAAGATTCAGAATTTTCTTCTGAAACCGGAAATAGTTCCAGGTGTTGAAACCCAGGAATGGAACGGTCGTTATCGTCTGAATGCTGTCGTCGAACGGATCGTAAAGATTTTCAGTATTATAAAATACAATACGATGATTCTCTCCTGATTCCTGAGCAGAGGAAAAACCAACCGATAATGCTTCCAGAATAATACAAAAATAAATAGAAACCCTCATTACAATTTACAGATAATAAACCGATAAACAAAGATATTAAAATAATACACGCCAGCTTGCCTGAATAGAGAATTTATTTATGTTTGTACATTCAAAACAAAAAATCAGGCTAATGATTAAATCGTCAAAACGTACACCGTTCAACTATTTCCGTATTTCCATCCAATGGTTCATTCTTATTCTGCTCATTTATTTACTTGTACGTCCCTTTTTCGACAAAAGCTATACCGCCGATTTTGAAGCTTATTGTCCCTTTGGCGGGATGCAGGCGTTGTCAAGCTATTTTGTAAACAACTCCCTTGCCTGCTCCATGACCACGCTCCAGATTGCCATGGGGCTCGCCCTGGTGCTTGGCATTTTGCTTTTGGGAAAACTCTTTTGCAGCTATATTTGTCCCATCGGAACTTTTACCGAATGGTTTGGCAAGGCAGGAAGGCGATTCAAAATCAACTTCACTCTTACCGGCTATACCGACCGGGCATTGCGGATACTGAAATACGCTCTGCTTTTTCTCACCTTTTATTTTACCGTCAGTTCCAGCGAGTTATTTTGTCGAAAGTTCGATCCATATTATGCAACTTTTTCTGGTTTCTCTGCCGATGTAGTCGTTTTATATGCAGCCATTGCTCTTTTTTTCGTCATCGCGGGTTCGATTTTTATCCGTCAGTTCTGGTGTAAATATCTTTGCCCTCTTGGCGCTGTCGCCAATATTTTTGTCAATTTTATCGCTTTTGCGATCATAACCGGGATTTATTTGTTGCTCATTTTGGGTTTCAGCCTAACCATAGGTTGGACATGGTATCTGGCGATGGTTTGTTTATGTGGATTTTTATTGGAATCCATACGGATGAAAGGATGGATTTTCCCTCCGGTGAAAATAACCCGAAATGATGAAACCTGCACCCATTGCCGCCGTTGCGACAAAGCCTGCCCGATGGCAATTTCCGTTTCGCAAACGGACAAAGTCAATCATTTGGATTGCCATTTATGTGGCGATTGCATCACGGCCTGTCCCGAAAAGGATGGGTTAACCATCAATCATCACCGTTGGCAATGGCTTCCCCCCGTGGCCGTAATTATTCTTATCGCCCTTGCCATCATCATTTCCTCATCACACGAAGTGCCAACCATCAGCCTGCGCTGGGGCACACCTGCACAGCTTGGCAAAGCCGCCGTTTATCAGCAATCCGGATTAAAGAATATCAAATGCTTTGGCAGTTCCACTTCCTTTGCCGAACAGATGAAGGATGTGAAAGGCGTGCTGGGCGTGGAAACCTTTGTTAAGCACCATTCTGTTAAAATATTTTTCGATCCGCTGCAAACCAATGCCTCCGAGATCAAAAAAGCTATTTTTACACCGGTAGCCACCATTCTGAAAGAACCAGGACAAAATATCAGGCAGCTTTCGGTGGTTGAATTGAGAATCAACAACTTTTTCGACGCCAACGATGAATTTTTTCTCAACACCCGGCTTTCGCAGAACCAGGCTATCTTCGGTATAGAAACGGAATTTGGCGAACCCGTGCTGGCAAGGATATATTTCAATCCCTCCGCCATCGGTTTGCCTGGAATACACAAACTGATTGAAACGCCTGAAGTGGCATATACTATTGAAAATACAAGTATTACCGAAAAAACCAACTTCAGGATAGCCAAAGGGAATTTAGCTGTTTCTACCCTGTCGGTTGAGGAATTTTACAAGCGGATGTTCAAGCCTTTCGACGAAAGTTTTAATGATTATGATAGCTATCCTTCTGGCGAAGTGGCTGTTTACGGAATTACCTTTCCGGAAGTGATTTATCCCGACAAGGCACACTGGCTTCCGTATTTAGAAAGTCATCTATCGAACGATGAAGGGATTGTCCGCTTTCAAACACTGATGGAGGGTAATGTTGCTATGCTTAAGGTTTATTTTGTGAAAGCAAAAACGAATGAAAACAACATCCGTAAAGCATTAAACGCGCCTAAACTCACCGTCTTTTATCCGGGAGGCGAAACCAGGCAATACGATAATCCCTACCATTTCAACTAATCCGAGCCAATAATGTATTTTAGCCTGTTTGATTCATTATCCGGACTAAAGTCCTTATTTAAATAACATTACCTAACCACGATCGTAAGGTCGTGGTTATTGATACCACCGGTATTACCGGGTTTTAGCCCCGAATTATAAGTTCGTGAGTTGAAACAGTCAGTAATTCATTTTTGGAGCTGAATATATTTTTTTCTCTGAAAAATTATAGCTGATTCAAAATTATAGTCTATATTTGCTTTATACAAACATCAAATAATCGTAAAAAAAGCTGCTATGCAGTGGATTAAAAAAATCTATCGCTTTGCAACGGCAGGCGGTGAAAAACACCGGCTGGGGAAAAGCCTTGGTTTGATACTCTTTATCAAACTTTTTATTATGTTTGTCCTGCTGAAACTCCTTTTCTTTCCCGATTTTCTGAAAACGCGTTTCAAGACCGATAAAGAACGAAGCCACTACGTGATCGAACAATTAACCAAAACTCAACAAAATGACAGGAAACATTGACTTATCTCTCATTGACTGGTCGCGGGCGCAGTTTGCGCTTACGGCAATGTACCACTGGCTGTTTGTGCCGCTTACCCTCGGGCTCGCCTTCATTATCGCCATCATGGAAACCCAGTATGTGCGAACAGGCAAACAGCAATGGAAGGACATCACCAAATTCTGGATGACCTTGTTTGGAATCAATTTCGTTATCGGCGTTGCCACCGGCATCATCCTCGAATTTGAATTCGGCACCAACTGGTCGAACTACTCCTGGTTCGTGGGCGATATTTTCGGCGCCCCGCTTGCCATCGAAGGCATCATGGCTTTTTTCCTCGAATCCACGTTTATCGCTGTCATGTTTTTCGGATGGAATAAAGTCGGCAAGAAATTTCATCTTTTTTCCACCTGGATGGTGTTCGCAGGAGCCAACCTTTCGGCATTATGGATTTTGGTTGCCAACGCCTGGATGCAGTTTCCTACCGGTATGCACTTCAATCCCGATACAGCCCGCAACGAAATGACCAATTTCTGGCAGGTGCTGTTTTCTCCGGTAGCCATGAATAAATTTTTTCATACCGTAACTTCGGCCTATGTGCTGGCGGCTATCTTTGTGATAGGCGTAAGCTCATGGTTGCTGCTGAAAAAACGCAGTACCGATATTGCTACAAAAAGTATTAGAATAGCCGCCATTTTCGGGCTGGTTTCTTCGCTGTTGTTAGCCTGGACAGGCGATGGCTCGGCTTTTCAGGCAGCCCAGAAACAACCCATGAAATTGGCTGCCATGGAAGGTTTATACCATGGCCAGAAAGGAGCGCCATTGGTTCTTGCAGGGATAGTTACTCCCGGAAAAAAATGGGACGACAACCAGAAACCCTATGTAGTTAAAATAGAAGCACCCCGTTTACTTTCGATATTAAGTTACCGCAATTCCGAAGCCTTTGTTCCGGGTATCGATGATATTATCAAGGGCGGATATCCGATGGAAAACAAGGGCGGAGAGATTGCCCTTCCGGCAGAAGAAAAAATAGCCAGAGGAAAAGCGGCCATCGCTGCCCTTGGAAAATATAAAAACGCCAAAGAAGCCGGCGATACCCTGTTGGCAGCTCAGCAATTGATTATCCTGAATAAGAACTTTGCCTATTTTGGCTATGGATACCTCAACAGCCCGTCGAGCCTTGTCCCCAACGTGCCGCTTACCTTTTACAGTTTCCACATCATGGTAATCCTGGGATTCTTTTTTATCCTGCTGTTTATCGTTGTCCTGTTTTTCCTGCAAAAGAAAAAACTTGAACGGCAACGATGGCTGCTGTGGATTTCCCTTCTTTCCATACCGCTGGCATATTTAGCAAGCCAGATGGGATGGATAGTGGCAGAGCTGGGACGCCAGCCTTGGACTATACAGGATTTGCTCCCGACCATGGCTGCCGTTTCCAATATCGACGCAGGCTCGGTACAACTTACCTTCTGGCTGTTTGCCGTTCTGTTTACCACCCTGCTGATCGCCGAAATAAAGATTATGACCAAACAAATAAAACTCGGACCTAAAGACGGAGGACAATAATATGTTTGAAACACTTTCGCACCTCGCACTACAACAATACTGGTGGGCAATCATCTCACTCCTTGGCGGGATACTCGTATTTCTGCTCTTTGTCCAGGGCGGACAGACGCTTCTCTGCCAATTGGCAAAAACCGAAATAGAACGCACCATGCTGGTCAATTCCCTTGGCCGAAAATGGGAGTTTACCTTTACCACGCTCGTAACCTTTGGCGGAGCTTTCTTTGCTTCCTTTCCCCTGTTCTATTCCACCAGCTTCGGCGGAGCTTTCTGGGTATGGATGGCTATCCTTTTCTGTTTCATCATCCAGGCCGTTTCCTACGAATACCGTTCCAAACCCAACAATTTCCTGGGAAAAAAGACCTATGATGTGTTTCTTTTCATCAACGGTTTGCTGGGAACTATCCTTTTAGGTACGGCCGTCTCCACCTTTTTCACCGGCTCAGAATTTTCGATGGACAAACATCATCTTACCGAAATCGGAAACCCGATCATCTCGCAGTGGAAATCACCCTTCCATGGACTGGAAGCCGTGGCCAACCTGCAGAATGTGTCGCTGGGATTAGCCGTATTTTTCCTCTCCCGCCTGCTGGCTGCCCAATATTTTATGAATACCATCAGCGATAAAAATATCTTTGCCCGTTCCAAAAAACAAATAATATACAATGCGGTACCTTTTCTGGTATTTTTCCTGTACTTCGTGTTCCGTTTGTTAACCGGCGACGGTTTTGCCTATCTGCCGGAAAACCATGTGGTGTATATGGAGCACTATAAATACCTCCATAATCTGATCGCCTTGCCGGCGGTGGCTTCGTTGTTCGCCCTGGGAGTGGTCATGGTACTCTTTGCCATCATCCGTTCCATAGTAAGGCAATGCAGGGATTGCATCTGGTTTTCGGGAGCGGGAACCATCATCACCGTAACGTCGCTGCTGATGCTTGCCGGATACAACCACACCAGCTTTTACCCTTCGGTGTACGATCTGCAAAGCTCGCTAACCATCGAAAATGCCTCGTCGAGCCACTATACCCTTACGGCGATGAGTTATGTGTCGTTGCTTATCCCCTTTGTGGCAGCCTATATCTTCTATGCCTGGAAATCCATCAACAACAAGCGCATTGATGCCAACGAAATGAAGGAAGACGGACATGTTTATTGATTTGAGATTTACAATGCGAGAATTACGAGGGACAAAGGACGAGAGACGAGGGACAAAGGACGATTAAAAACATTCCATGGTTAAATGCGAGAATTACGAATTACAAGGGACAATCAACAATCAACTATCTATCAACTATCAACAATCAACTATCAACTAAAAAGGCTGCAAATGCCGATGGAAATATTTTAGGGTTACGAAACATGGAATGTTTGAAAGAATTATTTGATTTGAGATTGCAGATTTGAGATTTACAATGCGAGAATTACGAATTACGAGGGACAAGGGACGAGGGACAAAGGACAAAGGACGAGGGACAAGGGACGGGTGACAATCAACAATCAACTAAAAAGGCTGCGAAAACCGAAGTAATATCTAAGGGTTACAAAACATGGAATGTCTGAAAATTACTCCCGGAACCATGAAGAGGGCTGATGTCGTCGTGAAGGCGACTGTTGCCATTTAAAAGATGCTTGTTGCCGTTTCGAAGATGACTGTTGCCATTTAGAAGCACATTGTTGCCGCTTAGAAGCTGGCTGTTGCCGTTTCGAAGGTGGTTGTTGCCACTTAGAAGCTGGCTGTTGCCGTCTCGAAGCACATTGTTGCCACTTAGAAGGTGGTTGTTGCCGTTTCGAAGGCGGTTGTTGCCACTTAGAAGGTGGCTGTTGCCGGCAACAATCTCCTTCCCATAGGAAATTGCAGGCTTCGGATGCTATTCCTTCCGTTTAATAAAACGATTTTGGATTGGAAGATTGGGAAATGTTGCTTCATCATACCGATCATGCCCTAATCAATTTGCACCTCATGAATTCAGACTCACTATGCGCAACTTACCGGTGGAAGCAGTAATTGAACTACCGCCAGGGTATCATTTCTGTTGAAAAAAAATAATTTAAAAAACTGAAGAAAAATAAAGAAAAACAATATTTTCTACTATTTAAATTATACAAACTTAAAATACAAGACCGTTGCAAAATAAAGCGAGAGTGAATTTTCTTGTTTTTTTACTGAAGATATTTAGTTTTATACCATTAAAATGTTTTTTTTGCCGTTTTTTATTCTCCTTATCTCTATAATATTGCTGTAAATGAGGAATTTTCTCCTCATTTTTAGCATTGGGACATAATGATCCCAGGTGAACGGTATAAGTTGTATGCAATAGCTTCCATCAGATGTTGGGTATGCATTTTTGACAACCCCACATAACGGGCTACTCCTCCACCAAACCATCGTTTTATTGACCCAAATGTCCGTTCTACTTTATACCGGGTTTTACTCACTATTTTGTTGAATTGTATTTCTCTTTCTGTTAACTTTCTATTTTTGGCTGCTTTATTCATTATATGATTACGAAGTCGTTTCTGCTGTAATATTGTATCGTTCTTTTTACTTTTATATCCTTTGTCTGCTTTTACCCAAGTCCTTTCCGTTAATTCACATGTATCCAATACCTGCTCCAAATTGCTTATTTCATTCACATTAGCCGAGGTGGTAAGTACTCCCAAGATTAACCCATTGACATCAGTAATCGTATGTTTTTTATATCCAAACCGGAGCTTCCCGGCTTTTTTTACCCATCTGCCTTCGGAATCAACTCCTGGCTGGGTCTTCTTTATCAATTTAAATTGTGAGGCTTCTTTTTCTCTTTCTTCCTCCTTTGGCTCTTGCTGACGATCTTCTACTATTTCATATTCCGTTTTCCCCTTTGGCTTTCTTGGACTATCGGTAATACTCGCATCTACAATGACTCCTCCCTTAACCAGTATTTTCTTTTTCTCTAATTGTTTATTCATCGCTTTGAATAATTTTTCGTACACATTCTTTTGGGTAAGTTCGGTACGAAAACGACTGATAACACTATGATCGGGACATTTGTCATCTATACTTAATCCTACAAAACGACTGAAGGATATTCTGTCATTTACCTGGTCTTCTACTTCATAATCACTCAAATTATACCAGGTCTCCAAAAGACATATTTTAAAAAGTAATAGCCCTTCATAAGCCGGACGTCCACTTACACTTTCTCCTTTTTGATAGTGCTTATTGATAATATTGGAAATAAGTCGCCAATCGATCAATGTATTTACCTGATCAAAAAATTCTGTCTTTACTTTCCTTCTTTCTGCTGCTAAATCAGCAAAGCCTATGTGTTTCTCATTTTTCATGCTACAAATATAACAAATTCATTGTTATAAATAACACTAATCTAATATTTTATACGCATTTTTGCCTTGCAATGGTCTTAATACGATTTAAAATGAAAAAAGAATTTAAACAAAGACTTATCGATTGGAAATACGATGTAAACAGAAGGGGTCAAAGAGGAGTATTTTTATCAAATAATCCTGCTAAAGAAGGTGAATATTTGATAAAAATATCAGAATCAATCACTATATCAGTTGAAGGTAAACGAAAAGAGGTTGTAGTTAGTAAAAGATTTCAAACTTTTGCCCAAACAGATAATGATTTGCCACCTCAAGGTGATATTTTTAGATTAATGCGATTTTTTTGTTTATTTGCTAACGATTTCGATAAGAATTGTAAAGATACTTTTGATGAATTATTAAAAGACAATAACAACATCCAATAAGAACTAATGCAAATCCGATTTATTAGTCTAAAATAGCAGCTAAAATTCGAGCGAATACATTTGATATCTTAATTCCGGCATCTCGTCTGATGAAGAATTATTAAATGAGAATATCCATTTTATCCATTCCACCCGTGTTCCATAAAACAATTACGAATTACGAAAGGAAAGAAACGGCACATCTGAAATTCAACACCTTGCACGCTGACGGGTTGGTTTGTGTTCTATCGTAAAAATAAAAAAAGCCTGGAAGATATCCCGCCAGGCTTTAGAGGTTTAAAAGTTCTCTGCCATTTCTTCAAAATAAGCCTGGGGATGTTCGCAGGCAGGACAGTTCTTCGGAGGTTTTTCTCCTTCGTACACAAAACCGCAGTGGCGGCATACCCATTTTACTTTCTTGCCTTTATTGAAAACGGTTCCGTCCTCAATATTTTTCAGCAGTTTGCGGTAGCGTTCCTCGTGGCGTTTTTCTACTGTTTTAATCAATTTGAATTTGGAAGCCACTTGTTTAAATCCTTCTTCTTCGGCTACGCGGGCAAATTCTTCATACAATTCAGCCCATTCTTCATGTTCACCTTCGGCGGCTTCCAGCAGGTTTTCGGTAGTCGTTCCTATTTTGCCGGCAGGATAAGTTGCCGTAATTTCAACAGGACCTCCCTCCAGAAAACGGAAGAACACTTTGGCATGAGCGCGTTCCTGTTCAGCCGTTTCTAAAAAAATAGCGGAGATTTGTTCGTAACCTTCCTTTTTTGCTTCTTTAGCAAAAAAAGTATAACGGTTGCTTGCCTGCGACTCACCGGCAAAGGCTTTCAGCAGGTTTTTTTCTGTTTGTGATCCTTTAATACTTTCCATAATTTTTTATTTATCGGGTTAAAAATAAAATCAAAGATACTAAAAAATGCCTTAACTTTAATCACACCAAATCATACCTTACAAACCTTATAAACTTTATAAACCTTAAAAATCCCGAATCGCTTCGCTCGGGACTTCACTTCGTTCAGCTTTATAAACCTTAAAAACCTTATAAACCTTAAGAACTTTATAAACTTTATAAACCTAATACGTAAACACCCCGTATTCCGATTCTATCGTCAGCGAACGGAACTCTGCTTTTTCGCAACGACCAATCACGCGGGCTTCCACGCCGAATTCTTCGGAAATCCGTATCAGATCGCCGGCAACTTCTTCGGGAACGTAGAGTTCCATGCGATGTCCCATATTAAATACCTTGTACATTTCCTTCCATGCCGTGTCCGATTGTTCTTTTATCATGCGGAACAAGGGAGGAACAGGAAAGAGGTTATCTTTGATTATGTGCAATTGATCAACAAAATTAAGCACTTTGGTTTGTGCGCCGCCCGAACAGTGTATCATGCCATGGATTTGCGGACGATAGTCCTGCAACATTTTTCTGATGACGGGGGCATAGGTGCGGGTAGGCGAAAGCACTAATTTACCGGCGTCCACTCCGGGAACTTCGGTAGATTGGGTAAGACTGAGTCTACCGGTATAAACCAGGTCGTCCGGAAGATCAGGATCAAAACTTTCGGGATATTTGGCGGCAAAAATTTTACTGAACACGTCATGGCGGGCGGAAGTCAGACCGTTGGAACCCATTCCGCCGTTGTATTCCGTTTCGTAAGTTGCCTGCCCGAAGGATGCCAGTCCGACGATGACGTCTCCCTGGCGGATATCGCGGTTGGTTATCACTTCCGAACGTTTCATCCGGCAGGTAACGGTAGAATCAACAATAATGGTACGTACCAGGTCGCCTACGTCGGCGGTTTCGCCACCGGTGGAATAAATATTGACATCTAGCGAACGCATCTGTTCCAGAAATTCCTCCGTGCCGTTGATGATGGCGGAAATCACTTCACCCGGGATCAGGTTTTTGTTCCTTCCTATGGTTGATGACAAAAGGATATTGTCGGTTGCTCCCACGCAAAGCAGATCGTCGAGATTCATCACGATGGCATCCTGGGCAATGCCTTTCCACACCGATATATCGCCGGTTTCCTTCCAGTAAATATAGGCTAAGGACGATTTGGTTCCCGCTCCGTCGGCATGCATGATGTTGCAATAGTCCGCATCGCCAGCCAGGATGTCGGAAATTATTTTACAGAAAGCCTGCGGAAACAATCCTTTGTCCAGGTTTTTGATGGCATTGTGCACATCTTCTTTTGATGCTGAAACACCACGGAGATTATATTTAAGATCGTTGTTCATGGTTAAACCAAAAAAAATGTTCTTCATGTCCTGACATTATTAATTAGGGCATGAAGAACACGTGGAATTATTTTGTAAAAATCAATTGCTGTTTGTTTTCATTCACCGAAAACTGACCAAATCCGGAAAGTATTGTATCGCCAAACATCATCGGAACTTTCAACTTGCTGTTAACCGTAGCTTCCACATTGATAACCACTTTATTGCCTATGCGCATTTCCTTGATGATGAACACTGCCTTGTCGGCTATGGTTCCATTGGCTAATATTTTTTCGGGATCGCCCTTGAAATCGGTTTTGCTGATGGCCGATTCCTGCAGGAGTTTCAATGCCTGTTCCAGCGAAACACTCAGTATTTTTTCGGATTTTTCGTAAACAACCTTACGGTTAAAGCCATTGATGATGCAAGGGATTTCGATAGCGCGACCCGAACCGAAGGTAAAGTTAACGATGTTTTCTTCGGGGTTGATGGCAATATTAATTTTTTCATTACCGATGGCAGCATTTTTGGGTTTAGGAACAAAATCACGGCTTAGTACACGAAATTCAGTACGGCGGTTGAGCGAGTGAGCAGCTTCTTTTTCCAGCGTCGAACCCAAAGATTCGATAAACTGGTCGGTGATCACTGTTCCTGCTTTGAATTTGAAACCGTCCTTTACAATATCCTTATCCAAAGTACGCGGAGTCCGTTTGCCATAACCTTTAGCCTTCAACCGGTCAGGATCAATGCCACGTTCGATAAGATAATTCACTACCGATTCGGCACGTTTTTGCGAAAGAATATCATTGTATTCAAAAGTGTTACGGCTGTCGGTGTGCGATGCCAGCTCAATGATAAGCGTTTCATTTTCATCCAGCGTTTTAATCAGACCCTGCAACGAATCCTGATATTGAGGTTTCAAATCCCATTTATTGAGATCGTACAGAATGTCGGGAAGAGGAATGGCCTTTTCGGGAATAGGTTTCAGTATGAAATTATGAACAAAATCGCGGCTGTGTTCTATTCCAACAGTAGTTTCACGGCCTTTTTCGGTGAAATAGTTGGGCTTGGCAAGCGTAATTTCGTAAGTGGCGTTGGGTTTAATCTGTGTTTTAGTGAAATTATAAGCGCCTTTGCTGTCGGTTTTCACCTCAAAAGAAGATCCGTTGGAACCGACAATTTTAACTGACGCTCCGGGCAGAAACTGCAGGGTACGGTCGTCCTTTACCACGCCCGACAGTGTAAAAATAATAGGCGGTTCGATAAAAGCATAAATATCCGAAAGCCCTCGACCGCCCGCGCGGCAGGAACTGAAATAACCACTTTCTTCTTCGGGATTAAATACAATACCAAAATCGTCGGCGCTGGAGTTGATAGGATATTTCAGGTTGACAGGCGTCGTCCATTTATTATCTATTTTAGTGCTTTTATAGATATCAAGACCTCCCATTCCGGGTAAACCGTTGGAAGCAAAGTATAAAACACTATCATTACGCATAAAAGGGAAAACTTCATCGCCCGGAGTATTGATTTCGGGACCCAGATTTACCGGATGTCCGAAGGGATCGGATAATTTTTCACGTTTGGCCATCCATAAATCTTTACCACCCAAACCGCCTGTTTTATCGGAAGCAAAATAGATAGTCAGTTCGTCGCTGCTCAGGGTGGGATGTCCGAAAGTAGAAATAGTATCTTTCCCAATGGGAACCAATTCCGCCTTGGTAAAAGTTCTTCCGGTGCGTTTGGAAACATAAATCTGGCAGTTTGACTTGCGGTTCTTGTCGTTGCCGCAACGGGTAAAATACATGGAAGTATTTTTGCTGTTCATAAACGGCTGGCCTTCGTTGGCTTCGGTATTTACATTTCCCTGGTTGTCGAGCAAAACGGGCGTACTCCATTCCTCTTTTCTATCTTTTTTGGTATAGAACAAATCACTGAAACTTTGGCTGGTCCAGTCATCGGTTTCTTTACCGGTAGCTCCTTCGCGGGAAGAAGTAAATATCAGCGAATTAAAGTTTTGATCATAATAACAGGGGGAAAAGTCATCGTATTTTGAATTAATTTTCTTCACATTGGCCACTTCATATTTGGACGGGTTATCTTTCCAGTCCTTCGTCAGCTTGCAGGAACGGACACCGTTTTCTCCTCGGGGATCGGCGGGTACTTTTTCCTGATATACCTGGTATTCTGCTAATGCTTCATCCGTTTTTTCATTGGTTTTCAATGCATCGGCATAATACAGCAAAACCTGTGGTTTTTGTTCTTCATAATTAAGTTTAACCAGACGCCGGTAAGCGGCTTCCGCTTTTTTCACATCGTTGGTCAGGCGATAGCATTCGGCTATCTGAAACCAGATACGGTTTTTTTCGGCTTTATTTTTCTTAACCTTGGAATAGGCTTTTTTATATTTAGCGATGGCTACGGTATACCGTTGGTTTTTAAATGCATCATCAGCATTCTGGGTCAAACGGTTCTGGGCAATTCCTGTGAAAGAAAAAAGGATTCCAAAAAGGAGGGTCAGGCAAATGGTTTTACAGAAGTTCATATTTCCAAATTAGATTAAGGCTGCAAAATAAGAAAATTTATTGTTCGCTTGTTCGTTTATCCGATTCTTTATAAACGTCGTCAAGGGTAAACTTGGTATTTATATCGCTGTTTTTTATTTCATTATTGATATTATCTTTCGTTTTTTCTATTTCCGTTTTAATTTCATCCGTTTGCCGGGCGATGGTTTGCCGGGCATCTTCCAATTCGGCTTTCAACGAGGCCGTTTCCTGATTAAATTCTTTGGTAAGATTATCGGATGCCTTTTTCAGTTCACTGTAAAGTTTGCCTATTTTACGGGCAACTTCCGGCAGTTTTGAGGGCCCGAAAACCAGAAAAACGGCGATCAATATCAGCAACAACTCGCCAGAACTGATGTCCAAAAACAGCAAAACCGGGGTTCCCATTTTATATACAATTTCGTTGAGCAAAAATAATAAAAAAAGTCCCGCTGTTACACGGGACTTCTAAAGTGATTAAATAATATGATTATTATTTAATTTTATTTTTTAATGCTTTGCGTTCTTTTACTCTTTTTCTCCACATGATAACATCATAGGCTATAGGAGTAGCGTTAAACACAGAGGAGTAAGTACCGATAGCAACCCCAATCAGTAAAGCAAAGATAAAGCCACGAAGTACTTCACCGCCGAAGATGAAGATGATGATCAATACAACCAAGGTAATACCTGAAGTATTGATGGTTCGGCCTAAAGTGCTGTTGATAGCGGCATCAATGTTGAAAGCCAGATCGCGTTTAGGATACAAGCGGGTATACTCACGAATCCTGTCGAAGATAATTACAGAGTCCATGATAGAATATCCGATGATCGTCAGCAAGGCTGCGATAAACTGTTGGTCAACCTCCATGTTAAATGGCAGTAAACCATGGAACAAGGTGAACATGGTAATAATAACCATGGTATCGTGAGCCAGCGAGATGACACCTCCCAGTCCGTACTGCCAGTTTTTGAAACGTATTGCAATGTAAATAAAAATAATGATAAGGGCGAAAAATACAGCCATAAAAGCGGCATACACCAAATCCTTGGCTATGGTAGGTCCTACTTTCTGGGATTGCTGTACTCCATGCGATGTAAATGTTTTCGAGTCAATAGGTGTTTTGAAAAATGGCTTCAGTCCTTCATATAGTTTGTGCTCAACAATAGAATCGGTAGCCAGGTTGTTGTCTTTGATTCTGTATTTGGTAGTGATTTTAACCTGGTTGCTCGATCCAAAGGTTTTTACTTCAGGAGCTTCTCCGTCATATTGTTTAGCTAAAGCCATTCGAAGATCTTCCGTATTCACCGTTTCGTCAAAGCGAACAATATAGGTTCTTCCTCCAGTGAAATCAATGCCATAGCTTAATCCTCTGACAAATAACGAAATGATACCTATACCAATCAAAATTCCGGAAGCGATGTACATGATCTTACGAATTTCAATAAAAGGAATATGAGTTTTGGTAAAAGCGTTTAGTGTGTATTTATTACCAACGGTAATTTCCATGTTGCGATCAAGCATCCATTCAAATACCAAACGGGCAATGAAAATAGAAGTGAACAAAGAAAGCAGCAAACCAATGATTAAGGTTGTAGCAAATCCCTGAACAGGACCTGAACCGAAGATGTACAAAACAATACCTGTAAGGATGGTGGTAACGTGTCCGTCGATAATAGCGGAATAAGCGTGATGGAAACCGTCTTTCACGGCTAAACGGGCGCCTTTCCCCGCTCGGATTTCTTCACGCATACGCTCGTAGATAATTACGTTGGAGTCCACCGCCATGGCGAGGGTAAGAACGATACCGGCAATACCAGGGAGTGTCAATACAGCGCCTAAAGAAGCAAGAACACCAAACAGGAAGAATACATTGGCAAACAAAGCTACGTCAGCTACGTGACCGGCTCCGTTATAATATAACGACATGTACAAAAGTACACCTAAGAATGCAAATAAGAAAGAGTACATACCGGCATTGATAGCCTCTTTACCTAAGGATGGGCCGACAACGGCTTCTTCAACGATACGGGCAGGAGCCGGAAGTTTACCAGCTTTAAGAATATTGGCTAAGTCCTTGGCTTCATCAATGCTGAAATTGCCGCTGATGGATGAACGTCCGTTAGGAATTTCGTCGTTAACACGCGGAGCAGAATAAACATAACCATCAAGCGCAATAGCTATCTGTTTGCCTACGTTTTCGCCGGTAAGCCTTTTCCAGATGCGGGCGCCTTCGGAGTTCATATTCATCGAAATTTCAATCTTACCATTCTGATCGTAATCCTGACGGGCATCAACAATAACATCGCCACCCAAAGGAGCCGTGCCATCGCGTGAAGTTACCTTCAGTGCATAAAGTTGTAAAACATCGGGCATTTCGGCTTCCGGTTTTACACCCCAAGCTAATTTCAAATCGCGTGGAAAAATATTTTTAACTAATTTCAGCAGGTGATTAACCATTGCTGTATCTTTTATGGAAGCATAGCCAACGGTTGAGCCTTCGCTGGGAAAGAACTGTCCTTTCTGATTCTGAATGTATGCGGGACGCAAATAGGCAAACAATGGATTTTCCTTGGCATATTTTTCAAACGATTTGCCTTTTCCTTTATTTAAAGAATCTTTTCCGCCTTTGGTAGAATCAATTTTTGACAAAAGGTCGGATTTTGATTTGGCCGTATCTTTTTTAGCAACATTTTCTTTTTTCGACTTGTTTGCCGCCTGTTTTTTGTCGGGAGTTGCTTTCAGCACTGCTTTTACTGCCGTGTCGGCTGTAGTCAGAGAATCTGCTTTTATTTTCAAGCTATCGGCAGGAGCAAGACTGCTTAAATTTTGAAGACGTTTATTGGCATCGGTAAAGAAAGGGGACAAATTGGTAAACTGATAAGTTTCCCAGAATTCCAGCTGAGCTGTTCCCTGGAGGAGTTTACGTACACGTTCCGGTTCCTTGATACCTGGCAATTCAACCAAAATTCTGCCAGCGGTAGATAATTTCTGAATGTTAGGCTGGGTTACACCGAAACGGTCGATACGGGTACGTAAAATATTAAAAGTACGGTCAATTGCGCCATTGGTCTCAGCGCGTATCACTTTCAGTACTTCAGCATTGGTGGAATTGTAATTGATCTTGTCCTTTAATTCAACGGTGCTGAAAATAGCCGCCAATTTAGCATTGGGATCCGATTCCTGAAAGGCTTCGCTGAAAAGGGTTACGAAATCCTTCTGGCTTGTTTTTTCACGCTCCAGTGCCAGATTCATAGCTTTGATAAAAAGCGGATTAGTACTATTGTTGGATAATGCCTTCACGATGTCGGGAACCGAAACTTCCATCGTAACGTTCATCCCTCCTTTAAGGTCAAGACCAAGATTAATTTCCCGTTCCTTGCATTCCTTGTAGGTATATTTCCGGATCAACAGGTTATAAGCTACCTTATTGGAAACAGAATCAATAAAATACTGTTCTCTTGCTTTAGAAATGGAATCAAGCAGGTAAATTTCTTTCGAAACATCACCCTTGGCTAATTTTTTCGCTAAATTTTTTGACTGGTCGTTAAGTGCGTATTTCTTAGCGTTTCTTTCCACTAAACGTGTAACGAGTGAGAACGAAAGCTGAAAAATACAAACGAGAGTAAACGCTATAACTAGCGATTTAATTGCACCTTTACTTTGCATACTGTTATTGTTTTATATTATAAATCGACACTTTTTTTGAGCCTGCAAATATAGAATATTCCTTGTAATTTAGCAATCTATGCGCTAAAGTTTTTAAAATTTCATTTTCTGGCTTAATCATTGATGCTTTGTTTACCTTTGTTTCACCATGATGAAAAGTAAAATATATTTCATAAACATTTTTTTATCAGTGCTTTTAGTCTGTGCTGCGAATGGGCTGTCGGCTCAGAATTTTCATGATTTTGGATTTAAAAAAGATTTATCGGTGCCGGTATACGACAGCGCCGGAACAGTCGTACCTTTAGCCTGGGCAGGCGGAATGAATTCGTGCCAGTTCTCACAAATTGATTTAAACCTTGACGGGATAAAGGATTTAATGGTATTCGACCGTAACGGTAACCGAACGCTGACATTTATTAATCATGGAACGGCCGGTAGTATAGATTACGAGTATGCTCCTCAATACCAGGCAGCATTCCCAGTCATGAGCGATTGGGTCCGTCTGATTGATTATGACGGCGATGGAAAAGAAGATATATTTACGTATACCGTGGGTGGAATGAAAGTTTTTCGCAACATTTCGGATAGCGCTTTAAAATTCAAATTAGTAACGCCCCTGCTTACCTCTTATCAATACAACGGATTTATCAATTTATATGTTTCTCTGGCTGATTATCCGGTTATAGCCGATATTGACGGCGACGGCGATTTAGACATCCTGACTTTCTTCAGTCTGGGAACTTATGTGCAATATCATAAAAATCTTTCGATGGAAAAATACGGGAATGCCAACAGTTTAACCTATAAATTAACCGAAATGTGCTGGGGACATTTCAAGGAAAGTCCAGTATCTAACCAACTTATTCTTAATGATTCATGTCCGTATACCTGTTCTCAGAATTCCTTTCAGAATAACTTGGAAGATGCGCCCCGCCATACCGGCTCCACTTTGCTTGCCCTGGATGCCAACGATGATTCGGTGAGCGATTTACTGATTGGAGATGTGGGTTATAACGGACTGATGATGCTTTACAACGGAGGCACGAAGGACTCGGCATGCATGGTAAGTCAGGATACCGTTTTCCCTGCCAATTCCATAAAAATCAATCTCTGCTCCTTCCCTGCCGCTGATTATGTGGATATTGATAATGATGGCATTAAAGATCTGCTGGTGTCGCCTTTCGATCCCGCGCTTACCAATGCCGAAAATCAGCATAGTGTTTGGTTGTACAAAAATACCGGAACTAATTCTTCACCGGTTTTTGAATTCCAAACGGATAATTTTTTGCAATCCAAAATGATAGATGTTGGCAGCGGAGCTTATCCTGTTCTTTTCGATTACGATAGCGACGGACTTCAGGATCTGTTTATAGGTAATTATGGCATCCTCGATTCTTCATGGGTAACTTACGGAATATTGCATACCCGTTACCGGTCGCAGATTGCTTTTTATAAAAATACAGGAACTCCTAATGATCCGGAATTTCAATTGATTACTAATGATCTTGCAAATCTGTCGGCATTGAAATTGGTGGGTTGTTATCCCGCTTTTGCCGACCTGGACGGCGATGGCGATGCCGATATGCTGATAGGAAATAGCAATGGCAATCTTTTGTATTTTGAAAATATGGCATCGCCTGGTAATTTGCCTGATTATCATTTGCGTCAGACCAATTATCAAAATATTGATGCGGGAGATTTCTGTACTCCGCAACTTTTCGACCTCGACGGTGATTCGCTCTCCGATTTAATTTTTGGTAAAAGAAACGGCTCGCTGGATTTTTATAAAAATACAGGAACGAAATCCAATCCGGTTTTTACTCTGATAACCGACCACTTAGGCAACGTAAGCGTTACCGATACCATGCTAACCTATTATGGATACAGCGTGCCTTGTTTTTTTAAAGCTACAAACGGTAAGCTAAAATTGTTTGCCGGTTCGGAATTTGGAAATATTTTTTATTACAACGATATTGAAAATCATCTTACAGACACATTCAACCTTGCAGAATCCAAATTGCTTGGCATTGCTGAGGGATGGCGAACAGGAGTTGCCATCGCCGATCTGGATAATGATGGCTATCCGGATATGATTGCAGGCAACTATGCCGGCGGATTGGCATATTATAAAGGTGTTGCTCCTCCGCCCATGGGCATAGACGAAAAAGAAATTTTTCCCACATCTGCAATCAGCCTGTATCCCAATCCGGCTGACAATCAGCTTAGTGTTACGTTATCCGATATTTTTAACACGCTGGCTTACCGGATTTCGGTTTACGATTTGCTGGGCAAGCCGCTCATCACCAAAACGTATCATAACACGAATCGTGTTACCATTAATCTTAACGGGTTGAGCAACGGCATGTACCTATGCAGGCTTTCGGTAATAGATTCCTTTGGCAACTACCGGTTTGCCGGTACCGGCAAGTTTATCGTAAATCATTAATTATATTGGAACAAACGAAGGGGAAATTTTATTTCATATATTTGCAAAAATCTCAAACTTTCTCCTATGAAAAACATCCAAAAACTGCTGCCCAGCCTCATTATTGGCTTATCGGTGATTATTACAGCCATTATTCTTGCCGGTTCATGGAGTAAATCGCACCAGCGCAACGAAACCATCAGTGTTACCGGATCGGCGAAAAAAGATTTTACTTCCGACCTTATCGTCTGGCGTGGCAATTTCTCCCGGAAATCGGTATCCATCAAAGAAGCCTATACCGGTCTGAAGAAAGATGCTGATATCATCCGGAATTACCTGGTTTCGAAAGGTATTAAAAAAGATGAGATTATCTTTCCCGCCATAAATATCAACAAGGATTACAAGACTTCATACAATAATTTTGGCGCCGCCGTTCAGGAATTCAACGGCTATGTTCTTAACCAGGATTTTCGTATTGAATCAAAAGATGTGAATAAAATTGAAGCCATCGCCCGCGAAGTTACCGAATTGATTGATCAGGGCATCGAATTGTATTCCTATCCGCCCGAATATTATTACACCCAATTAGCCGGTTTAAAAATTGAAATGCTTTCGGAAGCTACTGCCGACGGGCGTCAGCGAGCCGAAAAAATAGCCTCAAATACCGGCAGAAACTTAGGCCATTTGCGTAAAGCTACCATGGGTATCTTCCAGATTACCGCCCAGAATTCGACCGAAGACTTTACCTATGGAGGCGCTTTTAACATCAGTTCCAAACGCAAAAGCGTTTCCATTACCATGAAACTTGAATTCGGTATCCGATAGTCATACTGAATTTTAACAACTTTTATACTTTTTTGTTACCTTATGTCGTTAACATAATTGATATTTGCATCTGAATTCCTAAACTCAAAGTTATGCTTATAACCTCCCTGATTATTTTTACCTTTTCCCCCGTTTTCCTATGGAAAATTTTTGAAAAAGCCGGCTTTCCTGCCTGGAATACCTTAATTCCTTTCTACAATTATTACATCTGGCTAAAAGTGATTAAAAAACCTTTGTGGTGGTATATCTTTTTGCTTATTCCCTATCTGAATGTTTTTATGGTCATGCTGATGGTTGTAGAAACAGCCAAATGCTTCCGCAAGTTCGATTTGGGAAATCAGGCACTGGCTGTAGTATTTGCGTTTGCCTATCTTCCTTATCTCGGTTTTTCAGCCAAAGAAAAATATATCGATCCCGATAAACGCGAAAAATTTAAAAAATCGGCCACGCGTGAATGGGTTGATGCTCTACTTTTTGCCGTTATTGCCGCTACCATCATCCGCACTTTTTTGTTTGAAGCTTACACCATTCCTACATCCTCTATGGAAAAGTCGTTACTTATTGGTGACTATCTGTTTGTGAGCAAAGTAGCTTATGGTCCGCGTATTCCCAACACCCCCATTGCATTTCCTTTTGTACATCATACGTTGCCGCTGACACAGTTCACCAAATCGTTCGTGGAATGGATCAAATTTCCATATTATCGTTATCCGGGCTTATCAACCATCAAAAATGGCGATGTAGTGGTATTTAATTATCCTGATGGCGATACCGTAGCATTAAAAGTTCAGAATCAGAGTTATTATGCCCTTTGCAGGGAATACGGATACGACCGGGTTTGGAGCGATAAATTTAATTTTGGTGATATTATTGCACGCCCGGTGGATAAACGCGAAAATTACATCAAACGCTGCATCGCCATCCCTGGCGACAAACTTGAAATACGCGATCAGATCGTTTATGTTAACGACAAACCGGTAAACTATCCGGGAATACGTCAGTTTCATTATATCGTTAAAACGGATGGTTCTCCTATCAACCCACTAATTCTCGATAAACTCGACATCACTGAGGAAATAAATCAAGTGAGCGAAAATGAATTCCAGATGACGCTTACCGACAATGATGTAGCTCAACTGAAAGCATTTACCAACGTAAAAAGTGTGGAAAAAATCGTGCAACCCAAAGGCATATGGCTTCCTTATATCTTCCCTTTCGATTCCACATACCGTTGGAATGTTGATAATTTCGGACCTTTGGTCATCCCCAAAGCCGGAGTTACGGTAAATATCAATAAATCAAATATCAGCCTGTATGCCCGCATCATTGATCCTTACGAACACAACAAGCTAAAAATTGCAGGCGACAAAATCTACATCAATGGAAAAGAAAGCACTTCCTATACCTTTAAAATGGATTATTACTGGATGATGGGCGACAACCGCCACAATTCAGCCGACTCCCGTTTCTGGGGTTTTGTTCCCATAGATCATATTGTGGGTAAAGCTTCTTTTGTATGGCTTTCACTCGATAAAAATAAATCGTTGTTCGACGGAAAACTGCGCTGGAAAAAAATGCTCAGGGTAATCCATTAATTTATAATTTTACAAACCTTAAACTTTACAAATCCCGATCCGATTTGTTCAACCTTACAAACCTTATAAATCTTACAAAGTATGAAAAAAACGACCTTCATTGTATTAGTTGCATTATTATTTACTTTTACCTGTAAAACTTTTGCACAAAAAGGCGAAAAAGTATTCAAAGGCGTGATAAACTTCGAGATATCATTTCCGGACAATAAATTTGATGCCGCAACTTTAGCCCAACTTCCCAAACTGATGATTATGACCGTTGGCGAAGCCCAGTCAAAAACTGTATTGGACGCCGGCATGTTTTCCCAAAGCACTATTACGGATGCAAATACTAAAACTTCGGTAACCCTGATGGATATTATGGGCCAGAAAATGTTGATAAAGAAAACCAAAGAAGAAATAGAAAAAGAAATAGAAAAAAATCCTTCTCCTAAAATTGTTCTAAGCGACGAAACCAAGGAAATAGCCGGATATACCTGTAAAAAAGCCGAAATCACTACCATGGATCCCGACCAGGGCGATAAGGAAATTACTTTTACCGTATATTATAGCGAAGAACTTGGCAACGAAAAGCTTAATTTCGAAGGCTTATTCCGCGGATTAAACGGACTACCGCTGGAATACAATATTGATGCCAATAGCATGAAAATGAAATTTACAGCTACAAGCGTTAAAAAACAAAAGGTTACGGATAAAGACTTTGAAATTCCCGAAGGATACAAAGAAGTTACCAAAGAAGAGCTTCAAAACATGTTTGGTGGCGGACAATAAAAAAATAGCAAACCCTAAAATCCTCCTTCAGGGGAGGATTTTTTATTTTTACACTTTTTTTTATACTTTTGTCCTTCAAAGTTAAAAACAGATAAATGCCTGCTACCAAAAACTATCTGAAAAAAGATACGGTCAAAAATGAGGTAACTTCCCCCGCAAAAAAGAAAAAGGCGCCATCAAAAAAAGGCAAATCTTTTGGTAAATTTCTCAAAGATGAACGGCTGCACAATGTTTTTGGTGTTTTTTTAATCTTATTTTCCATCTATTTATTTCTCTCCTTTACCTCTTATTTTTTATCCTGGTTTAGCTGGGGCACCGATGATGCATTTATCCATAACATCACTTTTTCAAAAATCTTCAAGGATTATCCCGAGCAAATCCATAACTGGACAGGAAAATTGGGCGCCCTTCTATCTTATCTTGTTATTAAACAGGGCTTTGGCATTTCCTCTTTTTTTATCCTTGTTTCCATTTTTGCTTTGGGATGGAAAATCATCAAAATCAACCTGTTTCCTATCGGCAAGACATTAAAATATTCGTTTTTCGGTCTTGTCTGGATTTCGGTTTCCCTTGGTTTTTTATTTCAGAATACGGATCTTTCTATCTTAGGTGGCGTGGTTGGTTATCAATCTGCTATATGGCTCGAAAGTGTTTTGGGAAAATCAGGTACGGCATTGATGCTTTTCTTTCTTTTCATCACTTTCCTGATTATTGTTTACAACCTGTCGTTCCATTGGAAAAAAAGGAAAAAGGATGATGAGGAAGAAACTGACGAAGAATTGGATGAAATAACATTAATCAATAAAAATCAAGCTATTGCAAACAATAACCCGATTAAAGAAGATCGATATAACACTGTTGAATTTTCGATAAAGGACGAGGAAGCCCGGCCCACTTTCCATGACGTTGAACCCCAGAAAAACAAAATAGTTGAGCCTCGTGAACATCCGAAAGATAAATCAAATGGCAATATTGAACTAACCGTTGAAAATGAAAAAGTAGTTGAAGAAATAATCCAGGAACCGGAAGAAGTTTCGGAAGCACCAACTCATTTCACCGTGGATACTCCCTACGACCCAACCCTTGATTTGCCAACGTTCCAGTTTCCTGCGCTTTCGCTACTTGACGATTATAACAATGGAACCATTAAAGTTCAAAAAGAAGAATTAGAGGCCAACAAAAATCGTATTGTTGAAACACTTAGCCATTACGCCATTTCCATTGAAAAAATAAAAGCAACTATCGGCCCGACGGTTACGTTGTACGAAATTATTCCTTCACCAGGCGTAAGAATTTCAAAAATAAAAAACCTGGAAGACGATATAGCCCTGAGTCTTTCGGCTTTAGGCATACGCATCATCGCTCCTATTCCGGGAAAAGGAACTATTGGTATAGAAGTTCCTAATCAGAATCCCGAAATTGTGGCTATGAAATCTATACTTGCAGACGAAAAATTCAGAAACTGCAAATATGAATTACCCTTCGGACTTGGGAAAACGATTTCCAATGAATGTTTTATAGCCGATCTCACCAAAATGCCTCATATCCTGATGGCTGGAGCTACCGGACAAGGAAAATCTGTAGGATTAAATGCCATTATCACTTCGCTGCTATATAAAAAACATCCTTCCCAGCTCAAATTTGTGATGGTTGACCCCAAAAAGGTTGAACTGACACTTTTTTCAAAAATTGAACGGCATTATCTTGCCAAACTTCCCGATTCGGAAGAAGCCATCATCACCGATACCCACCAGGTAGTCCGCACGCTTAATTCTCTGGGTATTGAAATGGATAATCGTTACGACCTGCTTAAAGACGCTCAGGTACGCAATATTAAGGAATACAATATTAAATTCATTTCCCGTAAACTCAACCCCAACCAGGGCCATCACTTTATGCCTTATATCATTCTGGTAATAGATGAGTTTGCCGACCTTATAATGCAAGCCGGTAAGGAAATTGAAATACCGCTTACCCGCCTGGCTCAGTTGGCACGTGCTGTTGGTATACACCTCATCATTGCCACCCAGCGCCCGTCGGTTAACATTATCACGGGTTCCATCAAAGCAAATTTTCCGGCACGCTTAGCTTTCCGTGTTATTTCAAAAATCGACAGCCGCACCATCCTCGATTCCGGCGGCGCCGAACAATTGGTAGGCCGGGGCGATATGCTTCTATCCACCGGCAGCGATCTTATCCGCCTGCAATGTGCTTTTGTGGATACTCATGAGGTGGAACGCGTTACCGAATTTATTGGTTCTCAGCGTGGTTACCCTCTTGCTTTCCAACTTCCTGAATATAATGACGAATTGGATCAAAAAACGGAAGAAATTAAGCCTGGTGAACGGGATGAACTTTTTGAAGATGCAGCCCGTATTATTGTTCTAAATCAACAAGGATCCACCTCATTGTTACAACGCAAATTAAAATTGGGCTATAACCGTGCCGGACGAATTATTGATCAACTGGAAGCAGCAGGCATTGTGGGGCCGTTTGAAGGAAGCAAAGCCCGCGAAGTTAAAGTTTTCACCGAAACGGCTTTGGAACAATTTTTGAAGGACTTAGAAATGAAAAATGAAAAATATACTAATAATGAATAAAATAATTGCAATTCTAACTGTATTTCTGCTATTTACACCATTTATCCATGCTCAGGACAGAAAAGCCGATTTGATTTTAAAAGAAGTGAGCGCTAAAACCAAGGCTAATAAAACCATAAAAATTGATTTTACGTACACCTTTGAACAAAAAGGTCAGAAAAAAAAAGAAACCCGAACAGGTAGCCTCCTGAATAAAGGTGACAAATATCGTTTGGACATCTCCGGTCAAACGGTTATTAGCGATGGAAAAACTGTATGGACTTATATTAAAGACGCTAATGAAGTACAAATAAATTCGGTTGGTTCTGAAGAAGAATCATTTACTCCGACTAAATTATTGAATTCATATAAAGATAATTACCGGGCAAAATTTAGTCGCGAAGCCATACAGGATGGAAAAACGATCCAGATTATCGAACTTGTACCTCTTAAAAAAGGGAAAAAACTTGTTAAAGTGCTGCTTGGAATTGATAAAGCTCAACAGCAGGTTTATAGTTTTACTGTTTTTAACAAAGACGGCAGTTCCTATTCCTATAAAATCAAACGTTATCTTACCGGACAATCGTTCTCCGATTCTGAATTTACATTTAAATCATCAAGTTATCCGGGTGTAGAAGTAATCGATATGCGTTAATTTTTAAGAAATTTTTTGTATCTTAGCCTTTTATTTTATTAAGGCTATGAAACGAGCATGTTCGCTAAACGCAAATACGAATAAAAATTCACAGCGAGTTCCATCCGACCTTAAAAAAACAAATTATTTACGGATGAAAAAAAATCTGAGCATAACAATTACAGGCATGGTACAACATGTTGGGTTTCGGTTTTATACTATGCAAGCCGCTTATAAATATCTCATTAATGGAACAATACATAATTCTGAACACGACAAGGTTATTATTGAAGCCGAAGGAGAAGAGGAAAACCTTGACCAGTTTGTTTTATGGTGCAAACGAGGTTCGCCTGGTTCAAGAGTAACAGATATTATAATTGAAGAAGGTCAGCTAAAAAATTATAGCGAATTCAATGTAACGCGCAGAGATTAAGCTTTTGTTGCCCTCAATATTTCCCGCTTGCCTTCCGGTCCAGGTAGTTTTTCAATGGTAAATCCAGCTTTCTTAAGCGATTGTTTTACTATACCTTTCACACAATACGTTACCAGCACACCTCCATTTTTCATCGCTTTATATATTTTTTTAAAATTTTCAATATCCCACATTTCGGGCTGACTATCAGGAGAAAAAGCATCAAAATAAACCAAATCAAATTTATTTTCCTGTAAATCTGTCTCCTGCAACTTTGCATGAATTTTTAACAGGCTAAAATCATCGGACAAATCTTGCACACAATTCCATGGTAACTGGTGCAAATTCAAAAATGCCTGTTTGCATTGAAAATTCGGAAGCATGTCCGGATAATTTATTTTTTGATAAATCTCCGGTGGTAATGGAAACACTTCAATACCCGTGTAATTAATCTTTAAATGCTTTTTGGAAGCTTCACAAAAAGTGAGCAAGGCATTCAGCCCTGTACCCAAGCCCACCTCAAGGATATTAATGCTCTTCAGGAAATTAGCCAACAAATACAAACCCGCCCCAATATAAATATGTTCCGACTCCTGAATGGCTCCAAAAGTAGAATGGTAATGCTCGTCTAAATCCGGAACGTAGATTGAACTGGAACCATCGCCGGTAATAATTATTTTAATTTGCTTGTTTTGCAACATTTTTAAATTTTTTGTAAAAATAATATAAAGAATTCTTTACATTTGTATTTTCAAGGTCTAAAATTCAACATTATGTTAGATTCCATTGATTTAAAAAACATTCTGTTTCTTGATATCGAAACCGTACCTATGGTACCGGCCTATGACGAACTACCAGACCATTTCAAAAAATTATGGGACAGGAAATCCGAAAGAATAGCATCTTCCGAAAACGATACCCCTGAAACACTGTTCGGTAAAGCCGGAATATTTGCCGAATTTGGTAAAATTGTCTGTATTTCTGTCGGTTGTTTCAGGGAAGATTTCTTCCGTATCAAATCTTTTTTCGATGATGATGAAAAAAAACTTTTATCCGGGTTCATCGATCTTCTCAACAATCACTTCCATAAACCCAATTACCGTCTTTGCGCTCACAACGGTAAAGAGTTTGACTTTCCGTATATTGCACGTCGCATCTTAATTAATGAATTAAAAATTCCATTAATTCTTGATTACACCGGAAAAAAACCCTGGGAAGTGCCCCATCTCGATACCATGGAAATGTGGAAATTTGGTGATTATAAAAACTTTACGTCCCTCGAACTACTGGCTACCATTTTCAATATTCCTACGCCTAAAGACGACATTGCCGGAAGCGATGTCGCTCAGGTTTATTGGCAGGATAATGATTTACAACGGATAGCCACTTATTGTCAAAAAGATGTGCTTACCATTGCACAACTTGTCCGTCGATTTAAACACCTGCCACTGCTTAAAGCCGAAGAAATAAAAATTGTCTGATCTTATTTGTTAAGAAAATATAAATAATCGGCTTTATATTAAAATTTACCTACTTTTGTAACTTGTTATTAACTATAAGGAAAAATTCCATTATTACTATCATTTTACGATTAAAAATCAACACATAAAACATGAAAAAAATCATTCTTTTAGGGGCTTTGGCTCTTACATTATGTGCATTTTCTACGGAAAGTTTTGCACAAAAGAAAAACAAAAAAGATAAAGACGCGATTAGCTTTACCAGTAAAACCGATACCATAAGCTACCTTATTGGCAGCGACATTGGAAAAAGTTTCAGTAAAAATTCCATCGAAGTAACACCTAAAATATTCCTCCAGGGACTGCTTGACGCATTATCAGGAAACGATTCTTTGTATTTCTCCCAGGCAGCTTCGGACAGTCTGATGAAAGCTTTTCAACAAGATTTGATGAAAAAACAGGAAGAAAAAAATAAACTCATAGCCGATGAAAACAAAAAAGCAGGTTCTGCATTTTTGGCCGAAAACGCTAAAAAAGAAGGTGTAACAACACTTCCCAGCGGCTTACAATATAAAGTTGTTAAAGAAGGTACCGGCGATAATCCCAAACCTACCGACAAAGTTACGGTTCATTACAAAGGCACTTTGATTGACGGTAAGGTTTTTGATTCCTCCATCGACAGAGGACAACCTGCTTCTTTCCAACTCAACCGCGTAATTAAAGGCTGGACCGAAGGACTTCAGTTGATGAAACCCGGTGGAAAAGCCATTTTATACATTCCTTCTGAATTGGGCTATGGCGATCGCACCACTCCGACTATTCCTGGCGGTTCCGCATTAATTTTTGAAGTTGAACTGATTTCAATTGCCCCTCCACCACCTCCTGCCCCAGAAAAAACTCAGGTTACTCCCGAAAAACCTCAGACGGTTACCCCCATTGAGGTAGCTCCAGCAAAGGAACCAACCAAAACTCCGGCAAAAGTCAAAACAATCAAACCAAAAAAATAATCGGATATAAAAAAAAAGCCCGTCCAAATTGAACGGGCTTTTTTTACGTCAACGCTTTCCTAATCCAGCAATTCCGATAATTTCTTTTCCAGGCTTTCGCCACGCAAACCCTTGGCAATAATCTTACCATCTTTATCAATCAAAACAGTAAAAGGAATGCTTGTTACATGATATTTTAACGCCGCTTCCGACTTCCAATACAATAAATCGCTAACCTGAGTCCACGTTAATTTATCGTCATTAATCGCTTTTAGCCAGTTTTCCTTCGTTTTATCCAACGACACACTGAAAATTTCGAAACCTTTTGAATGGTATTTATTGAACATTTTAACCACGTTAGGATTTTCCTGGCGGCAGGGGCTGCACCATGAAGCCCAAAAATCAATCAGCACAATATTGCCCCGCAGAGACGAAAGCTTTTTTAATGCCCCTTGTTGATCGGGAAGCATAATTTCGGGAGCTGTGCTGCCGGGCGATAGAAATTTAGAATCCTCAACTTTAGCATGAAAATCATGTACAATCAAATTATCAGGACATTGCTTCATTAAAGCGCTATCCACCTTCATATAAATGTCGGCATATTTATTAATATCCAGCTTGTCAATAAAAAACAACCAACTCAATGAGTTTGGCGTCGCAGTCATCATTTCAGCTAAAATGTTTTTTTGTTGATTATCTATTTTTTCAAACCTTTCCTTGAGCATTGGAACTACAGCATCCAAAGTACCAGATTCCCTGGCCGACAAGTAGATATTATTGAGGCTGTCGAGCTGACCGTTAAATTGGGACAGGACTCCAACCGTTTTATACATCAATTCCGTTTGCCATGAACCTGAAATTTTTACATTATTACTCAATTTCAATGCACTTGCTTCAATTTGTACTTTTTCTTTAGGTTGCAAAATAAGTATCAGATAATTTTCCTTATCCAGCCGGAGTTTAAAAAAACCGGTTTCCTTTAGCGAAGTTTTGATTGAAAATTTACCATTGGACGTAATTTTAGCCGAATCAATTATTTCGGCTGTTGTGGTAAGCGCCTCAAGATAAATCATACGTTGATTCGTTTCGCCCGTTAATTTTCCATCAATTAATATATTGGTATTTTTTTTCTCCTGCGAATATGCCTGATTTACGATTAGTAAAAGCAGAAGTGTCAGAGTTTTTATGGAAGTTCGAATCATGGGTAAGAATTTAATTTCAGCAAAAATACTATTTATACCGAAAAGTAAAGATCAATAGCCGATTATTTGTTTCCGGTTGAATGGTTGCATTTTATAATTGTTGATAAATTTTTTTCAGAATTTTTCGTGAAGCGAAGCTTCTATTTTTTACTTTTGGCAATATGGATGAAAAAAATAATACAGCCATCTCCTCCAATCAATTTCCGGAGACTTCACGAAAAAGAAGTAAGAAACCAGTTGTAAATCAGGAGATTTATGAACATGGTAAAATTCCACCCCAGGCCGTTGACCTCGAAGAAGCTGTGCTTGGTGCAATGATGCTCGAAAAAGATGCTTTATCAACAGTGATTGATGTATTAAAAGCGGAAGTCTTTTACAAAAAGGCTAACCAGATTATTTTTTCTGCAATAAAGCGATTGTTCGGACAAGCTCAGCCGGTTGATATTCTAACAGTTACTAATAATTTGAAAGTAAACGGAGAACTGGACGACGTCGGCGGTCCCTTTTATGTGGCTCAGCTCACAAGCCGCATTGCTTCCGCCGCTAATGTTGAATATCATGCTCATATCATCCTTCAAAAATATATTCAGCGTGAATTAATCAGAATTTCATCCGATACCATACGCGATGCTTTCAACGACACTACAGATGTCTTTGATTTACTTGATAGTGCTGAAAAAAACCTTTTTGCGGTAAGCGAAAATAATTTACGCCGTAGCTACGAGGACATGCAGTCGCTGGTAAAAGAAGCCATCAAAAAGATAGAAGCAGCTAAAAACCAGGAAGGACATTTTAGCGGTGTTGCCTCCGGATATACTGAATTAGACAGGGTTACCGCCGGCTGGCAAAAATCTGATCTTATCGTTATTGCAGCCAGGCCAGGTATGGGAAAAACGGCTTTTGTACTTTCGATGGCTCGAAATGTGGCTATCGATTTGAAAAAACCAATCGCCTTCTTTTCGCTCGAAATGTCGTCTATTCAACTTGTTACGCGTTTGATCGCCAGCGAGACTCATCTTCCTGCCGAAAAACTCCGCAAAGGAAATCTTGAAAGTTACGAATGGGAGCAGCTTAATGCAAAAATCAGCAATCTGATAGAAGCTCCATTATATATTGACGATACGCCTGCGCTCTCCATTTTTGAATTACGAGCCAAATGCCGCAGGCTAAAGGCACAACACGACATCCAGCTGGTTGTGATTGACTATCTGCAATTAATGTCGGCAAGCACCGATGGAAGAACAAACAGGGAACAGGAAATAAGTACCATTTCCCGTTCGTTGAAAGCTCTTGCCAAAGAATTGAATATTCCAATCATCGCTTTGTCCCAGTTAAGCCGCGAGGTTGAAAAACGAGGTCCTTCCCGGCGCCCTATTTTATCCGACTTACGTGAATCCGGTGCTATCGAGCAGGATGCTGATATGGTTATTTTTATCTATCGTGCTGAATATTACAAAATTGACACTGACGAGGATGGAAATTCCACCGCCGGAATGGCTGAAATCATCGTGGCCAAGCACCGTAATGGCCCGTTAAAAGATATTAAGCTACGCTTTGTGTCACAATTTGCCCGTTTTGAAGATTTGGAAACTTCCGGAGGCGATTATGCCACCGCCCTTGAACCAAATCAGCAATTTGAAAATGGTTCAAATAGTTACACCGTCCCGTCAAAAATGAATGAAATGGATGAAGACCCATTTTAGCCGGTTATTGATACATTTACTAAAGATTTCTCGATTAAAATGAAACGCATCTGCCTGATTATTATTCTCACAACCTTAAGTTTCCAGCTTTGGGCTGCTTATTTGCTTATCCCTATGGATGAAACGCAAAAAAATCATCTGAAAGCTTATGGCATTGCCTTCTGGTCGCTACAGCACGAGGTGGAAGTTAGCTGGTTGCTCAATTACCGTGGCGGAAGTTTCATGTGCAAATATGTCAAAGAAATTGAAAACGAATGTGTTATCAGAGGCGTGAGCTATCAGGTGATTGCCGATGTGCAATCTACGGCCATTCTACAGGAAATAGCCGATCCGCAGGCAAATATGGATGAAGTGAAACTTCAGAAAGCTCCCAAAATTGCCGTTTATTCTCCCAAATATAACCGTCCGTGGGACGATGCGGTAACCCTTGCCCTGACCTACGCCGAAATACCCTACGATGTGGTTTATGATGAAGAAGTCATCTCAGGAATATTGCCCATGTACGATTGGCTGCATTTGCATCATGAAGATTTTACAGGCCAATTCGGAAAATTTTGGGTTGCCTATAAAAATGCCGCCTGGTATCAGGAAGATGTAAAAAATTCGGAAGATATTGCCCGTAAACTGGGCTTTAACAAAGTGTCCCAATGCAAATTAGCCGTAGCCAAAAAAATCCGTGATTTTGTTGCCGGCGGCGGGTATTTATTTTCGATGTGTTCGGCTCCCGATAGTTATGACGTGGCTTTAGCTGCCGACAATGTTGACATTTGTGATGTGATGTTTGATGGCGATCCGCCGGATCCCGACGCCCAGTCGAAGCTTAATTTTGATAATTGCTTTGCATTCACCAATTTTAAGCTGATCACCAATCCCTACGTTTACGAAATCTCCACCATCGACGTAACCGATACACGAAAAGTGTCCAAAAACGAGGATTTCTTTTCCCTGTTTGATTTTTCAGCCAAATGGGATCCTGTTCCTACCATGCTTTGCCAGGATCATGAGCGCATTCTCAAGGGATTTATGGGGCAAACCACAGCATTCAACAAAGACTGTATCAAGCCCAATGTTTTGATCATGGGAGAAAACAAAATGCTGAACGAAGCCCGCTATATCCATGGCGAATTTGGAAAAGGCACCTGGACTTTTTACGGAGGCCATGACCCTGAAGATTACCAGCACATGGTTGGCGATCCGCCAACCGACCTAAGCCTCCATCCCAATTCTCCAGGCTACCGGCTGATTTTGAATAATGTACTTTTCCCGGCTGCTAAAAAGAAAAAACAAAAAACATAGAGGTAAAACCATTTTTCGTAAATTTTGTTATACTATCCAAAATCAAAAAAAGATGACCGATACAAAAATTATTAATGTAACCAACGACGTAAAATGGATTGGGGTACTCGATCCCGATCTGAGAACTTTCGACATTGTAATGGAAACCAAGTATGGAACCACTTACAACTCCTATTTTATCAATGCTCATAAAAAAACCATTATCGAAACCACTAAAGAAAAATTTTGGGATACTTATCTTTCCAAGATTAAACAAGTGGTTAATCCTGAGGAAATTGAATATATTATTATAGATCATACCGAACCCGACCATAGCGGAAATTTAAAAAATCTGCTAAAAATAGCTCCCAATGCAACCGTTGTCGGAAGTGGTAATGCCATTCGTTATTTGAACGATCTGCTTGGTGAAGAATTCAGACATCTTATTGTAAAAGACGGTGATACTTTGAATCTGGGAAATAAAACGCTCCGTTTCATTTCCGCGCCCAATCTGCACTGGCCCGATTCAATATATACTTACCTCGAAGAAGATAAAGTGTTGTTTACCTGCGACTCCTTCGGAGCTCATTTTTGCTGTGAAAAAATGCTCGACGAACAGTGCGGCAACTGGGACGATGCCTTTAAATATTACTTCGATGTTATTCTGAAACCTTACAGTAAATTCATGCTTAAGGCAATAGAAAAAATCAGGCCTCTCGACATTGCTGCCATTTGCACCGGTCATGGCCCCATTTTGCAGAAAAACTGGAAACGTTATGTTGGTTTATCAGAAGAATATGCCAGACAAGCGGTTGGATTACCCGGGAAAAACCGTGTTTTCATTCCCTATGTTTCCGCTTATCAAAACACGGCTCTTTTAGCCCAAAAAATAGCAGAAGGAATACAAAGTGTCGGCAATATCGAAACCGACCTTTGCGATATTGAAAAAATGAGCCTCGGTGAAATTGATCAGAAAATAGCTTTGGCCAATGCCATCATCATCGGTTCGCCGACCATCAACCAAAACATTCTTTTACAGATATATAACATTTTTGCTCTGATTAACCCTTTGAGAGACAAAGGAAAATTGGCTGGAGCCTTTGGATCCTATGGATGGAGCGGCGAAGGCCAAAAAATTATTGAAACCAACCTTTCCAATTTAAAGCTTACCTTTTTCGGCGAAAGTGTTTTTATCAAATTTACTCCTCATATTCAGGAGTTTGAACTTTGCTTCGAATATGGCAAAAAATTTGGAAAAAAATTAGTAACAACGGAATAAATTCATGGTTTTTGCGTTTATTGCTTGATATGCCAAAATATTTGAATCTTAAAACATTATTAAATTACAGACTACTGTTCTCTGTAATGGCAGTCTTCGTATTATTTTCGGCCTGTAGTCCCGAACGCAAACTTGCCACATCATACGCAAAAAGCAAACATGACATTGCCCTGCTTATTTTTCCAACCGATATGGTATATAAGGATAACTTGAATAAAGAAGGAATATCCAATACCGATCCTTCGACTATTGATTCTTTATTGTTTGTAAACAGCAAATTTCTAAAACGCGTTTCCGATTCCATTTTTTTAGAAACTTACATAAACAGTCTTTCCGATGAGTTAAGACTTTATGGGTATAAAATTTATTTTGATGCTGATTCGGATGATTTTCTAACCAATAATTCTTCAGGATATATTATTGATATTGCTCAGTTACAACTGGAAGAATACCTGAAACCCGTTTATGATGAAGCAGCATATCATGATTCAATGATTTATCAGGATTTTTGGCTTAATGCACTGAATCTTAATAGTTGGTATGAAATTTCGGGTATGAACGATTCCCAAAAAACAAAAAAAATGTTATACGCCAGCGAAACGGCTGCCGACTATTTTAATGGGAAATTTAAGTTCAATCTTCTTACAGAAGAAGTTACATACCAATATACCATTGATACCATTGCGCTTAACGATGTTTATGAGTTAGCGGCTTTTGCCGGCAAAAAATACGCATCCTATATTTTCGATTATATTATGAATTTGGAAATCCGCAAACAATTGCCCGCTTCCTCACAACCCTATAAATACATGCATTTTGATCGCGAAAGCGGAAGGATAGAACCCGCTTACGATTATCGTTTCACTCCATTATACAACTGATTTATAGCAATCTACTCCTCGAATAGGGAGTAACCGTCTGGTCAGAAAAATCCTTTTTAAGAAATTTGTAATACCCGGCTATGGCAATCATGGCGGCATTGTCCGTGCTGTAAACAAACCGTGGAATAAAAATCTCCCAGCCCAGCTTTTGGCTGGCTTCCCTCATGGCAGCATGCAACGCCGAATTTGCCGAAACACCTCCGGCTATAGCAATCCGGTTAATACCCGTTTGCAACGAAGCCTTTTGAAGTTTCTCCATCAAAACATCTATGATAGTTTTCTGGATGGACGCACATAAATCGTTTCGATTCTGAAGAATAAAATCAGGATTTTCCTTTAGCCTGTCTCTTAAAAAATAAAGAAATGAAGTTTTTAAGCCGCTAAAACTGTAATCCAATCCGGGAATATTGGGTTTGGAAAATTCAAAAGCCTCAGGGTTTCCTTCCTTTGCAAACTGATCGATCAAGGGACCACCAGGATAACCCAGATCCATGATTTTCGAAGCTTTGTCAAAGGCTTCTCCGGCAGCATCATCGATGGTTCGGCCAAGAATTTCCATTTGAAAATAATCCTTAACCAACACAATTTGAGTATGTCCTCCCGAAACGGTAAGGCATAGAAACGGAAACTCGGGTACCGGCTGAGGATTTTCCTTTTCCTGTATAAAATGGGCTAAAATATGAGCCTGCAAATGGTCAACTTCGATGATGGGTATCCCAAGACCTAAAGCAAACGATTTTGCAAACGAAACGCCCACAAGCAATGAACCTAACAGTCCGGGACCGCGGGTAAATGCTACCGCATCAATTTGTTTTTTTTCAATTTCTGCTTTTTTTAGCGTACTTTCGATGACTGGAATAATATTTTGTTGATGTGCTCTGGAAGCCAGCTCAGGAACTACACCACCATACTGACGATGGACATCCTGATTGGCAATAACATTGGCAAGAATGACGTTGTCTTTAAGTATGGCTGCCGAAGTATCGTCACACGATGATTCAATTCCTAAAATATAGACACTCATTAATTTTATTTTATACTATTTTTGTAGTAAAATTTAAAAGGCAAAAGTATCAAAAAAAAGCTTCTTAAAATATTGTCATATACACTGCTCGGAATTCTCGGATTTCTGATAGCTGTTTTTTTGCTGATACGAACGCCACGAATTCAAACCTGGTTAGCCAATAAAGCAGCCAATTATCTGTCGGAACAGCTGCACACGGATGTAAAAATTAGTAAAGTAAAAATTACGTGGTTTCTCAATATTTCAATCACCGATGTATTAATTAATGATTTACATCATCAGACGTTGTTTTCTGCCCGGAATCTGGTTGCCGATATCGGTAAAATTAGCCGGAGTGAACATAAGTTAGCTATTGACAAACTGATATTTAACGATGCAAATATTCAGATAAGGTATTACAAAGGTGAAGAAGATTTAAATATACAATTCCTGATTGATTATTTTTCGCCTGCCTCGAAAACAAAACCTTCAAAACCCTCAAAACCTTCGCCCGGATGGAAAGTTACGTGTTCGGCTTTAGACATTTCAAATACTCATTTTTTATACCAGAATCAGAGTCATGCCTTTACTTCCAGAGGGATGGATTATAATAACATTGATATTTTCAACATTAATCTTTCTGCCAATAAATTGCGGGTATTAGGCGATACCATATTTGGTAACATACTAAATTTAAATGCACGGGAACGTTGCGGGCTTGTACTGAAAAAGTTGCAGGGAAAAGCAAGGGTAAGTCCTGTAGAACTTAATGTTGAAAATTTGATCGTTCAGACCAATGAATCAGATTTGCTGGTTGACCTTCATTTTAAATACCCAAACTGGAGTGCGTACAATTATTTTATTGATAGTGTACGAATTGAATCCGAAATTTTTCCTTCCGATCTCAATCTTAACGATATTTCCTTTTTTGCTCCCGAAATGCGGGGAATGGACGACCAGGTTATGCTGTCGGGACTGGTTCAGGGACCAGTAAGCAATTTGAAAGTCAAAAATTTCAGATCAAACTTTGGGGAAACAACCCATTTTAATGGCAATTTTTCATTAAACGGTTTGCCAACGCTCGAAAATACATTTATTAATCTCAATATAAATGAATTATATTCCAGTGTTCAGGATTTACAAAGCTTTAAATTACCAGGACAAAACAACCGTCTCAAAATTCCATCACAATTACTCGAGCTTGGAAATGTGAACATTGCCGGAATTTTTACTGGTTTTTATAATGATTTTGTTTCCTATGCCAGTTTTAAATCGGACATGGGTAATTTTTCGACGGATATTTCATTGAAAAACAATAAAAAAACAAAGAACATTGATTATCAGGGAAATTTTAAAGCGCAGAATTTTAAATTAGGGACTTTGCTTGCCGACAAAAAATATTTCGGAAAACTAAATGCCAATCTGGAGGTTTCGGGCAGTGGATATAAATTTGACAATTTTGATATTCAATTGAATGGAAAAATTGATTCCCTTAGTTTTAATGGTTTAAATTATAACAACCTCGAAATAAAAGGATCTCTTCTGAAAAAGAAGTTTAACGGGATGCTCACCATTGATGATAAAAATATTTGTCTTAATTTTATTGGGTTAGCCGATTTCAGCAACGAACTACCTGTATTTAACTTCACGTCTACCATTGAAAATGCCCGGCTTACCAAGCTACGTTTAACCAAACGAGATTCGCTTTCGGAACTGAGCACAACGCTTCGTTGTGATTTTACAGGTAATACCATTGATAACATTCAGGGATTATTAAAAATTGAAAACACATCCTATTCCGAAAATCATAGCACCTATTATTTAAAAAACTTCAGCCTCGATATCCAGAACAATCAAACGAATACCAAAAACCTGACCATTTTATCCGATTACATTGATGCGAAGGTTACGGGAAAATTTACATTTTTAAATTTTTACCATTCGTTTAATAAATTGCTGAATCATTACCTTCCGTCCGTTGTTTTCCGTTCCGATACCATTACCGGACAAGGTTCTGAACAAAATTTTGCATGCACACTCAACCTTAAAAATACCGATGCATTATGCAATCTGTTTGTTCCCGGACTTTCCATTGCTCCTAATACCCATTTTAGCGGCAACTATCAGTCGGGCGATGAAATGGCAAGCCTTACAGGAAGTTCCGATCTAATTGTTTATAAAGGCATTAAATTAAAAAACTGGACGCTCGAAGGGAAGAGTCAGAACAAAGAATTTATTCTCCATACGGGTTGTAAATATTTAGTCCTTAAAGAAAAAACCGAGAATGATTCGGTGAGTATCGGGTTGGACAGCCTATATTTGAATACACAGATGTATGGCGACAGCCTTAAATATAATTTGGTTTGGAACGATTTTGGTAAACACGTTCATAACAAAGGCGATATTCGTGGGCATTTCGATTTTTCCGGCAGTCCAAAAATCACGATGAAAGTAACGGATGCCAAAATGCTTGTCAACGATTCCCTGTGGACCATTTCGCGCAGTAATCAAACAACATTCGACACCAGTGCCATTTCTATTCACAACCTTGCCTTTGAAGGCAACGGACAAAAAATTGAAGCGGATGGTATCATTTCCCACGATCCGCTTGATAAACTTAATATTCTGATTAATAATTACGACATCAACCATTTCGATTTTTTATTACCAAAAAACGGTTTGGATTTTAACGGAATTATCAGCGGAAATATCAGCATTTTTGGTTTATATCAAACCCCGAATTTCATTTCCAATCTAAAAATCGCCGGGTTTGAATTTAATAACGAAAAAATGGGTGATTTGATAGCAAGCACCACCTGGGACTATGACCGGAAAGCCTTGGTTGTGGATGCAAACATTATTTATTCAGGGACATCCGGCACAAATCAACCATTTTCGTGCAAAGGATATTATTATCCGGACAATAAAAAGGAAAATTTTGACTTTGCCATCACCCTTCAGAATATGAAGTTACAAACGCTATCACCATTTGTAAAAAATATATTTTCGGATATTCACGGATATGCCAGTGGAAATCTTGCGCTTAAAGGAACCACGGCCCAGCCTGAACTTTTGGGAAAGCTTCAATTGATGCGTACCGAATTTAAAGTCGATTATACCAATGTCAGCTATTCCTTTGCACACGAGGTTTTCTTTGAAAAAAATCTCATCCGGTTCGATAATTTAGTAGTTACGGATGCCAATGGTAACAAAGGTTTGTGCAACGGGAAAATTCGCCATACGTATTTTAACGATTTTCAGTTCGACATCAATATCATGGCAAATAAGCTGGCCGGATTGGGTACCGATTATACACAAAACAATATTTTTTACGGAAATGCCCTGGTAAGCGGCATGGTATCAATCACCGGTCCGCCCGATAATTTGCAAATGAATCTGGATGTATCCACCGAAAAAGGAACCGATTTCTATTTGCCTTTAAATATTTCTGCCGATTTATCGAGTAACGACTATGTCAAATTCATCAACACATCCGATATGGTTGTCAATAAAGAATTACCATACCTGGTTGATTTATCTGATTTTAAACTCGATTTTAATTTAAATGTAACTCCCGAAGCCACCATACATCTTTCGTTACCTATGCAAATGGGAAAACTAAAATTTAATGGGAGTGGACTTATCCGCATGGGCGTTAATACCCGCGGAGAATTTAATATGTTTGGCGAATACATCATAAACCAGGGAACGTTTTTGTTTACCTTGCAGAATATGATTAACAAACAGTTTAACATCTCCAAAGGCAGTACCATAAAATGGAACGGCAGCGCTGAAGATGCCGATATAGATTTAAGCGCCATTTACACAATCAAAGCAAGCCTTAGCGGCTTACCTATTGATTCTTCATTGATTTCACAACGGGTTCCGGTAAATTGCGTTATTTCATTAAAAAATAAATTAACCAACCCGGAAATTGCCTTCAAAATTCGTTTGCCCAATGTGGATGAACAAATCAGCCAGCAGGTTTTTAGCGTTATCGACACCAACAACCAGGCTGAAATGAACAAACAGATGATTTCGCTATTGGTATTAAACAGTTTTAGTTATAGCAGTAAAAATACAAATCTTACCAATAGCGTCGGAGCATCCAGTTTTGAATTACTTTCCAACCAATTGAGTGGCTGGCTTTCACAAATCAACAAGGACTTTGATATTGGCGTGAATTACCGGCCTGGCGATAAAATATCCAACGAACAATTGGAAGTGGCTCTTTCGACCCAGTTGTTTAACAATCGCGTTCAGATAGATGGGAACTTTGGCGTAAAAGGCAATACAAGTTCTACCCAACAAGCGGCTTCCAATTCCGGAAATAATATTGTTGGCGACGTTAACATTGACTGGAAAATCACAAAAGACGGACAATTCCACGTAAAAGCGTATAACAAATCGAATACGCTTGATATTATAAACGATAATTCACCCTATACCCAGGGTGTTGGCGTATTTTACCGTAAAGATTTTGACCATTTCGGAGATTTATTCCGTCGTAAAAAGAAACAATCCCGAGTACCCGGGACTAAAAAACAAACCATAAACAAACCTGTGATTAACTAATTATTTTAAAAAGTTGTATGCTATGAAAAAAATTTACTTCCTTTTCAGCTTTCTTTTCCTATTTTCCGGAATATCCTTTTCGCAGATTGTCATCACAAAAAATGACATGCCTGTTGCCGGAGATACCCTGCGAACCAGCATAACCTATACCATTACGAACGATTATACGCTGACTGGTCCCAATTATACTTGGGATTTTTTCAGTTTGCAGCCCTTTAATCAAAAAATTGATTCTTTTGTCAGCAAATCGCAAACCCCTTTGTTGTACCAGATTTATTTCAGCAACGCCACCCTCGCATCTCCCCAGCCCAACATCAATCTTATCCCTAATTTGCCTATTACCGATGTATTTGAATTTTATAAAAGTTCAACGGCTTCTTTTTCCGATTTAGGTTATGGAGTTACGGTAAACGGTGCGCCCATCCCTTTAAAATACGATAATCCGGAAATTTATTATAAATTCCCACTAACCTACGGTAATCCTATGGACTCCTCCCTCTCTTCTTTTTCTTTCGGAGTGCCCGATCTCGGATATATTTCCACCGTTCGCAAACGCATCAACGTAGTGGATGGCTGGGGCATGCTGACTACGCCTTTCGGAACATTCCAAACCCTGCGCGTGAAATCGGAAGTATATTCGCACGACAGCATTTATGTAGATTCGCTGAACTATGGGACAGCCATCGACAGGCATATTACCGAATATAAATGGCTTGGCGCCAATCAACGGATACCGCTTTTGCAAATCAACAGCGAGGGACTGATAACAACGGTAACCTACAGGGATTTACCAAGAAACTTAAACCCATCGGGATATGCTGTCAGTGGCACTGTTACTTACGCCAATACTGCCGGTTCGCCCATGAGCAATGTGGAATTATCGCTTAAAAACAGCGGAGGAAATGTCGTGGCGACAACGACTACCGATAATTCGGGAAATTATTCTTTTGAGGGAATAGCAGACGGGGATTACACAATAGCGCCTGCAACAAGCAAACCCTGGGGCGGTGTAAGCGCCACCGATGTGCTTTTGTATAAAAAACACATTGCCAATATCACTCAGCTTACCGGAATATTTCTGACTTCGGGCGATGTAAATGCTTCCGGCAACCTGTCGGCTTCCGATTTGCTTTTAATCAAAAAACGTATCGGAGCCGTCATCACCTCCTTCCCCACCGGAGACTGGCTCTTCGACAATGTTCCGTTTACCATCAGCGGAAGCAATGTCAGCCAGAATTTCCACGCTTTGGTTTATGGTGATGCCAATGCCTCCTATGTACCGGCATTCAGAAAATAGTTTTGAATTTATTGGCTAATTACGTTTAGCCCTGGATAGTAATTGTCAATTTTTATATCTTTCAAATGCCTTTCGTCGTTTACAAATCATCGGCCGGTTCGGGAAAAACATTTACCCTGGTAAAGGAATACCTGAAAATGGTGCTGAAAAAACCCGGGGAATTCCGGCATATCCTGGCAATTACCTTTACCAATAAGGCTGCCAACGAAATGAAAGAAAGAATACTTGACAATTTAAAACAATTGTCTGTATTAGAAAACGGCGTTCCTTCCCAGGCAATTATTCATTTATTGCCCGATTTAAAACAAGTTACCGGCCTGGACGATGCCGGAATCAGTCAGCGGGCTGCCGAAACGCTCAAATTGATTTTGCACAATTATTCTGATTTTGCCATTACTACCATTGATAGCTTTGTCCACCGCATCATCCGGACCTTTGCCCACGATCTTCATCTGCCGGTAAACTTTGAAGTGGAATTGGATATGGATAAACTCATCGCTCAATCCGTTGATTTGTTGATAAGCAGGGTTGGAAGTAACGAACAGCTTACCAAAATCCTCGTCCGCTTTCTGGAAACCAAGACGGAGAATGAAAAAAGCTGGCATATTGAAAAGGATCTGCAGGAGTTTGCCAAATCGCTGATGAATGAAGACGGAATTGTTTTTATCGAAAAACTCCGGGATCTCTCGCTCGACGATTTTATGGAAATCAACAACCGTGTGAATGCACTTATCGCCCAATTTGAAAACACCGTGCATAAAATTGGTACGGAAGCTTTTCAATTAATTCAAAATCAAAATATCTCCATCAATTCGTTCTTCCACGGTTCCAGCGGAATAGGCAAATATTTTGAAAACATCAGCAAACGAAATTTTGATAAGCTTTTGCCCAATTCCTATGTCGTAAGCACCATCAACGACGATAAATGGTACGCCGCCAAGCCGGATTTAGCCGATAAAATGGCTATTGATTCTATTAAACCTCAGCTTGCCGCTTTTTTTCAGCAAATAGAAGATTTTAAAAAAGATCATTACGACGAATACCTTTTGTTGAAGTTGCTCACCAAAAACATCTACCCTATCGCCGTTTTAAATGAGCTTGACAAAGAGTTGAATGAAATAAAAACCCGCAATAACATTCTTCCGATTTCGGAGTTCAATAAACGGATAGCCGAAATCGTACTAAACGAACCGGTGCCATTTATTTACGAACGTCTCGGCGAAAAATACCATCATTTTTTGATTGATGAATTTCAGGATACTTCCGTACTGCAATGGCAGAATCTGTTGCCGTTAATCACCAATTCGTTATCCTACAATCGTTTTAACATGATAGTGGGCGATGGCAAACAGGCCATTTACCGTTTTCGCAGCGGCGAAGTGGAGCAGTTTGCCCAACTGCCCTATATTTATAAAAATGACGGCAATCCGGTAAACCTGGAACGCGAACTGAGCTTAGTGCGGAACTACAAAGCGGAAAACTTAGGCAAGAACTTCCGTTCCAAAGCCGAAATCATAACGTTTAACAACGAATTCTTCCGTTGCATCTCGTCCAACCTGCCTCCGGATTATCAATCCATTTACAAAGGATTGGAACAGGAATACAATCCGGAAAATACCGGAGGATTGGTCAGCATTGAATTTTTGGATAAAAAAAACTCTGAATCCTCGTTTGATGAACAAAACTTCAGTAAGATAAATCAGATTATTGCCCAAGCCGTTAACGACGGATTTGAGTGGAAAGATATGGCTATCTTGTGCCGGAGCAACGCCAAGGCAAGCAACATCGCCCAATACCTGATTGAACAGGGCATTGACATCATTTCATCCCAGTCGTTGCTACTTGCCGGTTCGCCGGAAGTCAACTTTATGATTTCCTGCCTTCAGTACCTGAACAACCCCGCCGACGCCATTTCGCAATGGGCCATGAAACAATACTTAGTCAATACAGGCAAGATTCCTGCCGAAGCAATAGACAAACCTTTAAAAACCTTAGCTTTTGATTTTTATGTATTCGCGCTGATCAAACTTCCGCTCTACGACCTCTGCGAAAAAATTATCAGGATATTTAAACTTAACGATAACGTTAATCCTCACATCCAGTTTTTCCTCGATGCCGTGCTGGAATTCTCGATGGCAAACCGGCAAAACCTCAGCGATTTTCTTTCGTGGTGGGAAGAGAAGAAAAAAACCAAATCCATCATCGTCCCCGAAGGAATCAATGCCGTAAGAATTATGACTATACATAAAGCCAAGGGACTTGAATTCCCGGTGGTCATTTATCCTTACGCCGACGAAAAAGTCAGCCTGACGAAAAAATCGCAATGGGTTGACTTTGATAATCCCAATATCTCCATGCTCAGGGCGGCTCTTCTGCCGGTTACCAAAGACCTTACGGCTACAACGTTGGCTCATTTGTATGAAGAAGAAAAAGGAAAATCGCTGCTCGACCTGATCAACATTTTGTATGTTGTTCTCACCCGCGCTTCCAACCGCTTGTATGTTTTAACATCGCTTCCGGCAAACGAGGCTAAAGAAATAAACTCTATTCCCCTGTTTTTCCAGCAATTTCTGAAATCTTCAGGAGTTTGGTCCGATAACAAATTAGTCTATACCTTTGGGGAAGCCGTTGCTTTTCTTTCCGGAAAAAGGAGTTCATTATCCGGCAATTACCGTTTAGCCTCTTTTATTTCCAACGAATGGCATTCCAAAGTGCTGATAAGTCAACTGGCAGCTGAAGCCTGGGATGTGGAAAATCCCGATAAAAACCGCGAATGGGGCATCTTGCTCCATGCCTGCCTGGCTAAAATAAAAACGGCGGATGATATTGACAACGTACTCAATGATTATTATTTACAGGGCATTTTAGATGATAACGAACGTTCACGGCTTAACGAAAATATTCGACAGGTGATAACTCATCCTTTGCTTGCCGGCTATTTTACTCAGGAAGTTACAGTTAAAACCGAAGCGGATATACTTGACGTAAACGGAATGCTTTATCGTCCCGACCGGTTAATTTTAAACGGAAACAAAGCCGTAATCATTGATTACAAAACGGGTAAACCCGCTGAAAAACACCGCAAACAACTCCGAAACTACTCCTGTCTGTTGTCGGATTTAGGTTACACCGCTCCAAAAATGCTTCTTGTTTATTTGGATAAGACCATCGCCATAGATGAATTTGAATAGAATTCTATTAATTTTGCCGCCAAATTTGAAAAGATAATGTCAAAATACGGAAAATGGATAGGCGGAGGTTTAGGCTGGGTGCTTGGTGGCCCCATCGGAGCGCTCCTTGGTTTTGCCTTTGGTTCGATGTTCGATGGGATGCAAAGCGGAAAATACGAATATAAAGAACGGCTCGGCGGTTTTGCAGACGGTCAGCAAACCCAGACCGGGGACTTCAACGTCAGTTTACTGATTCTTTCGGCTGCCGTGATGAGAGCCGACGGCAAGGTGGCGAAAGCAGAACTTGATTATGTAAAACGATTCCTTATCCAACAGTTCGGTCCCGATGAAGCGGAAAGGCAATTGCTGATCCTGCGCGAGATACTCAAACAACAGATCAACCTTTATGAAGTCTGTTCGCAGATAAAACAATACATGGAATATCCGTCGCGGCTGCAACTGCTCCATTACCTCTTTGGAATTTCGTCGGCCGACGGCCAGTTTCACCCCAGCGAAACCGATACCATACAGCAGATTTCCAACGATCTTGGCATCTCTGCCACCGACTTTGCTTCCATCAAAGCCATGTTTTTTAAAGATAACGGAAGCGCTTACAAAATCCTTGAAGTATCTACGGATGCTTCCGACGAAGAAGTTAAATCGGCTTACCGCAGAATGGCTCAGCATTATCATCCCGATAAGGTTAGCCATCTGGGCGAAGATATCCAAAAAGCCGCTCAGGAAAAATTCCAGAAACTTAATAATGCGTATTCCGAGATTAAAAAACAAAGGGGAATGAACTAATCAATTACGAATTACGAATTGCAAATTACGAATTACGAATTAAAAGACATTCCATGTTTAAAAGTATAAACAAAAGACACACCACGATTTGTAAAAACCGATAAAACATTACGTAGTTCCAGAAACATGGAATGTCTAACAACAAACAACTATCAACCATCAACTATATAAAACAATTTGATACTCAAAAAAGACATTCCATGTTTAAAAGTATAAACCAAAGAAATACCACGATTTGCAAAACCAATAAAATATTACGTAGTTCCAGAAACATGGAATGTCTAACAACAATCAACAATTTAACAATTTGGTAATCAAAAAAGACATTCCATGTTTAAAAAGTATAAACCAAAGACACACCACGATTTGCTAAAACCAATAAAATATGAAGTAGCCATAGAAACATGGAATGTCTAACAACAAACAACTATCAACTATCAACTATCAACCATACAAAACAATTTGATACTCAAAAAAGACATTCCATGTTTAAAAGTATAAACCAAAGAAATACCACGATTTGTAAAAACCGATAAAACATTACGTAGTTCCAGAAACATGGAATGTCTAACAACAAACAACTATCAACTATCAACCATCAACTATATAAAACAATTTGATACTCAAAAAAGACATTCCATGTTTAAAAGTATAAACCAAAGAAATACCATGATTTGCTAAAACCAATAAAATATGAAGTAGTTCCAGAAACATGGAATGTCTAACAACAAACAACAATCAACTATCAACGACCAACCATCAACTATATAAAACAATTTGAAACAATATAAATCTTGTTACCTTTGCCATTAAACATTTAAAACCTCATTATAATGATTACCAATAATTTCATATCCCGTCATAACGGGCCTCGCGCATCCGAAGTGGATTCCATGCTTAAAAAAATTGGTGTTTCTTCGCTTGATGAACTGATTAACGAAACCGTTCCGGATTCCATCCGGCTGAAAAAGCCATTAGATCTGCCTTCCGGGATCAACGAATACGAATACCTGAACCTTATCAAAAAAATAGGTTCCAAAAACAAGCTCTTTAAAACATTTATCGGACTGGGATATTACAATACCATTACGCCAGGTGTCATCCTGAGAAACATCCTTGAAAATCCGGGCTGGTACACTTCGTACACTCCCTATCAGGCTGAAATTTCGCAGGGACGTCTCGAAGCTTTGCTCAATTTCCAGACCATGATCTGCGACCTGACCGGTATGCCGCTGACGAATGCATCCCTGCTCGACGAAGGCACCTCGGCAGCCGAAGCCATGATCATGTTGTTTAACTCACGCAACCGCGACGCCGTAAAACGCGGAGCCAACCGCTTCTTCGTTTCCAACGATGTGTTCCCACAAACCATCGATGTACTCAAAACACGTTCGTTCCCTCTGGGAATCGAATTAGTCTTTGGTAATAACGAAGAGTTCACTTTTGGTGAACAATTTTTCGGAACCATCATCCAGTATCCTACCCAGAAAGGTAACGTTTTGGATTATGGAAATTTCGTTGCCAAAGCCCATGAAAAAGGCATCACCGTAGCTGTTGCCGCCGATTTGCTGAGTCTTGCTTTGCTGACCCCTCCGGGAGAATGGGGCGCCGACGTCGTTGTGGGTTCCACCCAACGTTTTGGCGTTCCTATGGGATTCGGCGGACCTCATGCCGGCTATTTTGCCACTACCGAAGCCTTCAAACGCACCATGCCCGGACGTATCATCGGCGTTTCGGTGGATGCCCAGGGAAATCCTGCCCTGCGTCTTGCCCTGCAAACCCGCGAACAACACATCAAACGCGATAAAGCAACTTCCAACATCTGCACCGCCCAGGCTCTTTTAGCCACCATGGCCGGAATGTATGCCGTTTATCACGGACAGGAAGGAATCAAAAAAATAGCTCGCCATATCAATATCCTCACCGGCGTGCTTTCGCAGGAAGTGAAGAAATATGGCTACTGCCAACTGAACGATCATTTCTTCGATACTATCGAAATCCGTTTGCCGGAAAATGTAAAAATGGATGATATCCGCAAGATGGCTTTGGAAAACGAAATGAACTTCCGCTATATCGACGGAAAAACCATCGGCATCAGCATTGACGAAACCACGGCGCTGACCGACATCAACACCATCCTTTGCATCTTAGCCAAAGCAAATCATAAAGATTTTACTGCTTTTGTTTGCGACCCCGAAGAATGCGGAAAGATAAAAACCATACCCGGAACGCTGGAACGCCAAAGCGCTTTTCTTACCCATCCGGTGTTCAATACCTATCATTCGGAAACCGAAATGATGCGTTACATCAAGAAACTGGAAGAAAAAGACCTGGCGCTTAACCGTTGTATGATTCCATTAGGTTCGTGCACCATGAAGCTGAATGCCGCAGCATGGATGTTTTCGCTGAGTTTCCCCGAATTCGGAGCCATACATCCTTTTGTTCCCGACGATCAGGCTGCCGGTTATCATGAACTGATCAGCGACCTGAGCAGTGATTTATGCAAAATTACCGGTTTTGAAGGCATCACGTTAATGCCTAATTCCGGAGCCGCCGGCGAATATACCGGACTGATGATCATACGCGCTTACCATCTTAGCCGCGGCGACAAAAACCGTCACATCTGCCTTATTCCTGCTTCGGCACACGGCACCAATCCTGCCAGCGCCCACATGGCTGGCATGGAAGTAGTGGTAGTGAAATGCGACGATCACGGCAACATTGATATGGCCGATCTGAAAGAAAAAGCCGAACAATACAAAGATACGCTGGCTGCCGTGATGGTAACCTATCCTTCCACCCATGGTGTGTTTGAAGAAGCCATACTCGAATTGGTGAAAATCATTCATCAGAACGGCGGACAGGTTTATATGGACGGAGCTAATATGAATGCCCAGGTCGGACTGACCAACCCGGGAACCATAGGCGCCGACGTCTGCCATCTGAACCTCCACAAAACCTTCGGAATTCCTCACGGTGGTGGCGGTCCAGGAGTAGGTCCCGTAGCCGTAGCCAAACATCTGGTTAAATTCCTTCCTACCCACACCCAGGTGAAAACCGGCGGCAACGAAGGCATCACCGCCGTTTCGTCTTCTCCTTTCGGAAGCGCTCTGGTACTGCCTATTTCTTTCGGATACATCAAAATGCTGGGCCGCGACGGACTTACCGAAGCTACCCGCTATGCCATACTGAATGCCAATTACCTAATGGCTTGCCTTAAGGATTATTATCCCATACTTTATACCGGAAGCAAAGGCCATGTCGGGCATGAAATGATACTCGACTGCAACGGGTTCCACCATACGGCAAACGTTCCGGTGATCGACATCGCCAAACGACTGATGGATTATGGTTTTCATGCTCCCACGGTAGCCTTCCCTGTTCACAGTACGCTGATGGTTGAACCAACCGAAAGCGAACCCTTAGCGGAACTCAACCGTTTTGTAGAAGCCATGATCGCCATCCGCAAAGAGATGGACGAAATAGCCGAAGGCAATGCCGACAAGGATAACAACGTCATCAAAAATGCTCCGCACACCGCCCGTATGGTTACAGCCGATGAATGGAAATATCCTTACAGCCGCCAGCAAGCCGCCTATCCCGTAGCTTCATTGTACAACGATAAATACTGGTGCCCGGTAACCAAGATTGACGACGCCTGGGGCGACCGTAACCTGATGTGCACCTGTGCTCCCGTCGAAGATTATAAATAAAAATTCTGCTATTGTATAAACTTCCGCTGCCGCTTCGCTTCAAACACGAGGATGGCAGTGGAGGTGGATACATTGAGGGAATCTATGCGGCCAAGCATGGGTATTTTGATCTGTGCGGTGGCGCCATCCAGCCATTTACCGGTCAGCCCAAAAGCTTCGGTACCCATCACCAGGGCACAGGGAATTGTAAAATCGGTTTCGTGATAAAACTTCTGCGCAGTGAGCGCCGCAGCAAAGGTTTTAATCTTTTTTCTTTGGAAATAATCCAGCGCCTCGCCGGTAGTGCAGGTTACCACCTGGTTGGTGAACACACAGCCGATGGAAGCCCGTATGGTGTTGGGATTATAAATATCACACAGCGGATCGCAGATTACCACGGCATCCACCTTTGCCGCATCGGCCGTACGCAGGATAGCGCCTAAGTTACCCGGTTTTTCCACCGCCTCCAGCACCACGATCAAAGGGTTATCGCTAAGTTGCAGTTCATCCAGACTGCGGTAAAGCGGCATGGCTAAGGCCAGCAACCCGTCGGAACCTTCGCGGTAGGCTATCTTCTCAAAGACTTCCGGGCTTACTTCCGTAATTTTAGAACTTCCGGCAATAGCCGTAAGGGCGGACAATTCTTCACCATGGGCAATCTCCGGACATACATAAAGCATCTGAACCGCAAAGCCGGAAGTCATGGCAAGGTTAATTTCGCGAAAACCTTCGATCACCATAAGGTTTTGTTCGCGGCGCTCACGGCTTTTCTGCTGAAGCTTCAGGATATTCTTTATTCCCGGATTCTGTACACTGGTTATTTTTTCGGACATGGTTGCGATTTGTGCAAAAATAATAAATTCCCCGATGATGGAAGCGATGAGTTTGGAGCTTTTGATAGAACACGAATGACACTGATTTAACGGATAAAAACGGATTTATTTTCCCTGCCAAACCGCTCCATACTCCCAACTTCCGGCTAAACCAATCTTTTCAATCCATTCAATCCGTACAATCCGCAATTCCAGAATCTGTAACAGCCTTAATGGAACATAAATAAAGCAAAATGGGTTAATGTGCTAATTTGATAATGTGCTAATGCTGAGCAAAGCAAGATGATGCTAATTTATGGGACGCAAATGATGCGGATAAAATGTACTCCTTACCATCGGCGGCAGTTGTTAAGTAATCCTTAATAACTGAATCTGGATTCAACTCTCCTTCTTTCAGTATATTTGATATATGCATGCTTATATTTGGCACAGAGGTGTCAAAAAGTTCTGCCAGTTGGGTCTGGTTCATCCACACCGTGCCGTCTTTGGCATAAAGCGATACCCTGGCTTTGCCGTCGGCAGTATGATAAATAATGATGTTTTCCTTATTAATTTTATTTTTTATTGGTCAAATGGAATATCCATAAAATATCATTCTCGGTTGGTATGAGCATAGCCCTTATGGATATCATCGTTTGTTTCTTATCTGTCGGATAGCCCGGAAACTCACCAAAACAATCATCCCTGTGTGTGAGAAAGAATTCTCATGGCTCGGTTCATCTGTTTATAATTTTGTTTTTTAAATTCGATTTTTTATTTATCAGTCTGTCTTAGGTTGAAAAAACAGAAAATTAGTTAACTCCATACAAGATTTATTTAATGCTGTCAACTTTTTTTAGAACAAGACACATCCTTTTAGATTTCTCCCTTCGGTCGAAATGACGCTCGTCCTTAAAAAAAGAGAGAAGTGGAAGAGTGGGCGGCTACGCCGCCCACTCTTCCACCATTACCACCATCTTGTGGGCTGTCATTCCGACTAAAGGGAGGAATCTCTAACAAAACCATTTTCGGTTACCAACACTTTTCATTGAGAATTTTTTATCTGTTTATAATTTTTTTATCAGATGAAACTCACCAAAACAATCATCCTGTGTGTGAGAGAGAATTCTCATGGCTCGTTTCATTCTCCCGGTTTTACAGTCCTGCTGATCTTTGTAAGGATTTCCCGTTTACCGAAAAAAGCCCGTCGCAACAACTCGTATTCGGTAGCGCTGCATTTGGTTTTGCACTCTTCCGCTACCCTGTCCGTCTTCTCCAATACCGCATCGACCTTTGCACAGGGAAAAGACGGGCATTCGCCACAGTTGTTTCCCTTCCCTGACTGTTCGCAACGGTTCAGTCCGTAGCCACAGGGTTTCTGCCGGTTGCATCCGTTGCATTGCATCTCTCCGGCACTGACCACGCTATCCCTGAAACCCACGCGAAACCATAGTTCCGCCACTTTCTCAAGTTCGCCGATGTCGTTGCTCCGGGTAGCGATATAACGCGGACATTCGGAACAAACATCCCCGCAAATGGAAATATTCATGTTTTTCAATTTATTATCTGCTTGTTTTTGTTCAGCCATGTTAATCAATATTTAAGTAATAGAAACTATAAATTGTCGTATCATTGAATTTGAAAACATTAAGAATAGAACACGGATCATATCAATCCGCACAATCCATTCAATCCGCACACTTCTATCTGTTTTTCCCGCGGAATCCGCGTCCTATTTTTTTGATATACGACATTCTATTTGGCCAGTTACTTATTTCTGTTACAAAAAGTTCGTTTACCGGAAAAAGGCAACGGTTATTACTTTCAAAACCGCCACCAGCAAAATGGAAATAAACACACCCCAAAAAGCCACGACATAGAACTGCCTCCCGACCGGATAGGAACGGTAAAGCTTTGGAATAATCCAGAACGAATACGGCAGGTACAACACCACCGACGTTACCACCGCCGGGACATAACGCTGCAATACTACTGCGCCGGCAATATGAGGAATAAAGGCATTAAGCAGAAAAATGGCTGTAAAAAAAGTAAGGACATTCCTTCGGATATTCTCCTTCTTTTGATTGTTGGCCCATAAAATCACAGCCCAGGCAATAAGGGTAATCAACGCAATAGCCCATACCATGGGAACAACCGCCGGAAGGGAAAAGGGCAACTTAAGGCCGGAAGGATAGCTAAAATAAGCATATCCAACGGACTCCTCAATATTATGCAACGTAAAAAGCAGCCCCGAAAACAGTAACTGCCTGCGGTAATTTAAAACCTTCATGTTCTCCCTGCCGTTGGACCCTACCTCGACACGATCTGATCTGCCAGCCTTACCGCATCCTGCACATAGTTTGCACAACGCAGGCGGAACCAGTCAAGCTCCTTCATCTTTTCCATCCCTTCGGGCGTGCTCATGTTAATCCCGTCAAGCAGCTCGCGGCAACAAGTGGTGCCATGCAGCTTTTTGAATTCAGCCAGGAAATGGCGCGACATATCAAAAGCCCGCTCCTTGTCCTCCGCAGTACCGTTTTCACCTTTGCCATATTTCAGGCCTATGGCCATCAACGCCCCGGAAACGGCTCCGCAGGTTTCCTGCATATAAGCGATGCCCGCACCAAAAGGGTTGGCCAGCTTTAAACCCAAATCTTTATTCATGCCCAGCTCTACGGCAAAAACCGTCAGAACCGACTGTGCACAATTGTAACCATTTCTGAATGTTTCGACAGATCGTTTTACTTTATCTTCCATCATCGTATTGTATTTTTATGGTTGCAAAAGTAAAATAAAGTCGGGGTTAAGAGTTCCGGATACAAAAATATTACGGTACAGGCAGGGTATGAGCACAGCGTAATCTTTTATGGGGGTGCAGATGACACTGATTTAACGGATAAGAACGGATTACAATATAAAATCCTGTTAAAACTGTAAATCCTGTAACCCTGTCAATAAAAGGACAGGATTACAGGATTTGCATGAACTACAGGGGTGCCTCCGCCCCACCCAGCCTCCGCAAAGAATAGGTCGGAAGGGGTGGCATTTCAATGACCTTAGACCTCCCCAACCCCTCCAAAGGAGGGGCTGACCTTAGTCTTAAATAGCTATTCCAACAACCGCAAGGTTTTTATGATGTGGCGGTATTTGAAAATAGCGACGGTTCAGTCATCCATAGATTCTCTTTTAAAGGAAGTTCAATAGACCCTCAAGGTTTTAAAAACCTTGAGGGTGTTTCAGTCATCCGTAGATTCTATTTTTAAGGAAGTGTATCTGCTGGAGAATGCAACGTATACTATTATCGTTTCAGTCATCCGTAGATTCTATTTTTAAGGAAGCAAACGAAAAAATTCTTCTGAAAATAGGAAGAAAAGTTTCAGTCATCCGTAGATTCTATTTTTAAGGAAGAGTGACAAATGTTGGCGACAAAATAGTCGTAGATGTTTCAGTCATCCGTAGATTCTATTTTTAAGGAAGAGTGGAAATATCTCTAAAACCTTTGATAGAATCTGTTTCAGTCATCCGTAGATTCTATTTTTAAGGAAGAACTCTGGATCTTCGAAAGCGATGTCATTATAAGTTTCAGTCATCCGTAGATTCTATTTTTAAGGAAGAACAAATAATTAAGTGTAAAATCGAAAAAGTCAACGTTTCAGTCATCCGTAGATTCTATTTTTAAGGAAGTTCGATGAACTGTATCTGTCCGAATCTTTTATGCACGTTTCAGTCATCCGTAGATTCTATTTTTAAGGAAGGCCATAATTTTCAGTGTTTTCCTCCTTATCTTTTCGTTCAGTAGTTTTCCATTTGATGTCATAATTCATTATTTTTCAAGCTTATTTATTCATTCTTCACTTCTTGTTCGAAAATGCTGATTTATTTTCCCGTGTTTTGCTTACCCGGCATTATTTTTCATCCCTATTTCATTTATTATCGCTATCTTAACCCGACAACTTACCTTCGCAAATGCCGGATACCTCCCCATTAAATCGCCATTTTCGAAAATGATGGGTTTTACAGGATTTCAAAGAACTGAAAACCAATACTACTTTTGCACATCAAAAGGTGAATGTTCGCAAGAAACCCGGTTTCGCCCGAAAGTATCAGGCATTTTCGAAAAAAAGAACGAGTCATCTTCTATAGTAACGTACACCAATATTGCTTTATCCTGTTAATAATAAGCTATATGATATCAAAAGTACAAGGTTCGCAAATGTTTTTACACATACACCGTTTCGGGTTCCCATTCGGGCAGACGACCAAGCCCTTCGCGTTTTTCGACACAGGCTTTACAAAGATAATAATATAAAACACTATCCTCCGTAGCATCGCATATTTTTTTTAATTGTTTTTGCATTTTCTTTATTTGCGACGGCGTAATCATACACTCAAAAACGCTGTAATTGCATCGTACACCATAGGTTTCAAGCGCTTTGGCTGTTTTCTGCCTCCGGCGATCGTCGCTGATGTCGTAAGCTACCACTAAAAATTGTTTTGCTGCCATATTATTTACCATTTTCGGATATAGGGACGGTATATTTTTGATTTGCCTTCCAGGTAAAGAACCATGTTTTCTGCCTGGGAATGTATAATTTCAAACAAGCGCATTTCGTGTCCACGAAATACCTCTACGGTATTCAGCCGTTCTATCACTTTTTCCACCACTAATTTTTTGGTATGTTCGTCTAATTTTCCATCCGTTGCATTCAGATTTCTATTTTTCATGATAACGGCAAAAACAGCACGGTCAACCGCCTGCTGGCGGAATTCTTCGATAAAATCAAAGATAAGCGAAGGGCGGTTATTTTCGGGCTTATGCAGGTAGCTGAGCGCAGGATTGAGTTTTGCGCGGATGATCGCCTGGGTAACCCGTGAATACAATATACCATAACCATAGTTAAGCATACAGTTTACCAAATCGGTGGCTCCCTTTCGTTCGCGTCCGTTAAAAGGGATATGAGCGTTGATAAGCAAACCTATGGTATCCCAGTATCGTGCTGATGCCTGCCCTTCGATGGCAAACATTTTCAACCGGAATTCGTCCAATACTGGATGCTCAAGGCTAAGTGCTTCCGAAGCCCGGCATTCGATGGCGTCGATAGCCGGGGCATAAGCCTGTCCAAAATCTTTGTTGTGTTTAAGGTAATACTTACTGTAATATTTCAGCAGGTTCGCCTGGTTGTTGATTTTACCCCAGATAATCTGCTTAATCAGGTTAAAGCATTTTCCATTGCGATAGGCTTCCAGTTGTGCTAATCCTGTTTCGGCTTCGAAAAGGGACGGCTGGTACAATGTAGCGTAAGGTAAGCCATCGCTTTTCAGAAAATTTACGGCTACTTTATTAGCCGCACAGGCTTCAATAACATTGGAAGAAAAAACAACTCCCTCACTCATCACGGTAACATTTTTAAGGTTAATCAATGCTACTTCCTGGATGATGGTTTTATCTTTCTTTACCACGATAGAGTTATCGCGTTTGCCTACCCATAATCCTGGTTTTGACAATACAAGGCTGAATCCTGCGGCTTCCAGTTTCTGGTATTCGTGCTTGCGCTTTTTTACGGCTTTTTCGCTTTTTACAGGAGCAATAATAACCTTTCCTGTATTTTTGCCTGCCGCGTGATGGTGGATGTTTTCGGATAAATATTCCTGTACGTATTCCGACCGTTGAAAATTATGTTTACTACAGAAAAAATCGAGTTTCTGCACCTCACGTATCAGGGCATACTGTTTTTCCTTTCCTGGTTTTAAGAAATCTATTTTATTTTTGAGTATGGTTATCAGTTCGTCGTCGAGCATACCTAATGTTTCCTGCGGCACCAGCTTACCATAAAAATTACGGATACCCTGCATCGTCTCGCCGAGTTTATGTGTGATAAAACCTTCTCCTGTTTTAGCTGAATCGTAGAGTTTAGATACCAAACGTTTGTATTTCCGTTCCGAGAGCGATAATTGCTGCCCTTTAAAATAGATTCCCAGAAATTCAAATCCATTTTCAACGGGTATTACTTCGGTACCTTCGTTTAACGAAAGTTTCAACTGATTAGTTATTATATCTATGGCTTCCTGTAAAGCCTGCTGTGCAATCGCTTCCGTTTTACCCAGAATGATAAAATCGTCGGCATAACGGACAAAACCATATCCTTTTTCCACCATCAGTTTATCGAGCGGATGCAGATAGAAGTTTGCAAGCAAAGGCGAAACAACGCCTCCCTGCGGAACACCTTTTCCCGTATTTTTCCATTGATACGACCGGTTAACCCGCCCCATGCGTACAAACATTTTCATCAACTCAACAATACCCGGACTCTTGAGGTAAGCCACAAGACGTTTGAATAAAATATCGTGAGGTATGGTATCGAAAAAATTATCAATATCGCAGGAGGCCAACCAGGTGTAATGTTCGTTTGCAATCAGGTGTTGTACTTTATGAATGGCTTTTACGGGTCCTTTTTTACTTCTGTAACCATAGCTTACATTAAGAAATCCTTTTTCAAAGATGGGAGTAACAAGATACCCAACGGCAGTTTGTACAATTTTATCGTGAACGGTAAGCAGCCCAAGCCGTCGTTTTTCTGTTTCGTTTTTGGGTATAAACACTTCATGATAGGGCTGCTGAATATATTTTCCCGATTTTAGCTGATCTAAAAGGTCATCAATATTTTTATCGGCAGCCCTGGCATACTCTTCCACCGTTCTACGGTCAATACCGCCAGCCGTATTTTTTTCCTTTACCCGTTGCCAGGCAATGAAGAGGGTTTGTTTGCGGCAAAGCAATTCATATAAATGGTCGCTCATGTTATGATCTGGTATTTCCCCAGTCCAAAGGTGGTATTGCTCCCGGCATGTAACTGCTCTCCCAGCAGAAGCATAGGCAGGTAAGCCGAAAAATCGCCGCGAAAGCCTACCCTTCCGGTAAGTCCGCCAAAGTTCATGTGGTCGTCCTGGGTAGAGGAATACCGTTGCCAGTCGAAAAACTGAAGCCGGCAACCGGTAGTTGCTATGCCATTATCCGCAAGCGACACGGGCATCTGCCACCCCGCTCCGCAATGCAGATGTGCCAGCAAAGCAAGGCGTTCGCTTAAACGGTTGGCAAGCAAAGCAAAACCGACATCGGAAGCCTGTGCCAGCTTGCCGGCAATTTTTATCCGCAGGGGCGTTTCAAACTGTAAACCTAACTCACCGTTTACTTCCGGCAACGCTAAAGATTCGAGCGAAAGGGGTTCCGGCTGCTCAAAAGCAGCAAGGGAAACCAACCGCCCACCAGGCAATACATTGCTAAGACTTACCGGGCGGAAATGTCCGCGGTTTTTACCGATACCCAGGCTCCCCATCACCGAAATTCCCTGTACCAGCAAAGGCAGGTATTGCATGGCATTGCCAATAAGCACCACTTCAAACCAAAAGGTTTGCCCGGCAGTAAATTCCACGGTGGTATCGGGCATGGGTTCGATGATATACGGATGTGGACTCCGGTTGTATTTTCCTTTCAGCGGATGGTTATCGGGAAGAGGACTTTCGTACAGGAGCGCTACGGAACAGGTATGCACATCCCTGCACTTCCGGCAAATACCGGCAGGTTTGCGGCAGGCAATCCGGCGAAGCGCATCGCCCAGACAACCCCTGAACGCCGACCCTTTATAAGGCGGCAGGTTTACGGTATCCATTGCCTCGAAAACGGCACGGACACGGATAAAACGAATGGCTTGTAACGTAGATAGTGGTATCATTTTTCGGTTTAGACAGGATTAACAGGGTTTTAATGTTAATAAAATTATAAGACCTTCCAAGAGCACATTAAAGCATGCAGCAAGCAGTTGGTAAAGAGCTACACTATATCTGTACAACATGAATTATTTATTGATATTCTGTGCACTTTCTGATCCGTTACCGCATTCAGTTGTACTACTTTTGGCATTGTTAAGATGGCCATTGCCATCTGTTTTGTCCTCTTTACATGAAATACATTTCCCGCAACTCCCGCAACATTGCATTATTCTGGCTTTAAAAAATTCTGAATTTCCGATATTATAGGAGATATCAACCGTAAAACCTGACTTGGAGAAAAATGACTGACTGACTTTATTTACCTTATCAAGAATCCAAAGCTGGGATGGTAATATCTGCTTTTTGTCAGGGTCGTAACACAGTTCTACACGGAATATCCTGTTTTTATCTTTTTCTTTAACCAGATCCTCGGTCTCTTTATTATTCATTTTATTCTTTCTATCACGCCACTCGCTTAAACTTTCAAACATTATGTTTTCCAAGCGGGGAGACACATATAATTTATCGGAAGAAGCACTGCGGCGACGGCCCCATTCCTGCAAGCAATCACAATATACCAGGATAAATGCAAAAGGATTGATACAATAACAAATACGCGGATTCCCCTGATCGCGAATATCGAGATAAACCCGGTTATGAACCGCAATAGAAACAGCCGATATATTTACGATCAGATTTATTAACGGAGCCAGCTCAAAATTGCTATCGTGTTCATCTTTTTTACTGTCGAAAGTTCCTTTTTTAAACTGCTGCAAAAGGATCAGGGCGCTGATCACCCCATGATCGTTATCGAGTATGCCTTTTTGAAGGATGCTTCTGAACACATCGGCCTGGCTGAACGAGGTTTCGTTGCAGGGGCAAATCTTAAAATAACCGGCTGCATTCTGAAGACCGGTAACGATGTCCTGGTTTTTTAAAAAGAATTCGTCCCATTTGAAAATAGACTCCAACTTGGCATGCATCGTATTATTCGTAAACGTTTCAAATCCGTTGGACAGCTTTTCAAAAGAATAACCACAATCGTGAAACAAAGCCGTTAGCGCCCATATCCTGAGCACATCAATATTTTTAAATTTTTCTTTTGCCTTGGTTTTATTTCCGTCGTTTAAATGCAGACATTCTATTTGTTCCTTCAGTTCTTCTATTCCATATTTATGAATAAAAATATAGCCCATGATAAAAACATGAAACTGGTGCATAAAATGATCGCGGTAACCCTGCAAATCATACAGCATCAAATCTTCCTGTTTCTGAAGGCTACCCCATACCCGAGCAAATGTATCGGCCGGCAAACCCAGTTGGTTAAGCAAATCCTCTATAAATTTATTAACTCTTTTATAAATTGAGTCTCCATAATAGGTATTGCGTTTGAAAACATAAAAGAGATGCTGGATGATCTTATGGATTTTCAATAACTCATCATACTCAACTTTTTCTTTTTTAACTTTTTCAATATCTACAAGGTCTTCTTCTTTTTCTATTTGCAATATTATTTCTTTTATTTGCAATATTATTTCTTTTATTTTTTTACCATTTTCCGTAACATTTTTAATTGCATCATCAAATTTTGCCAACTCCGATTTTAAATTATTCCTATAATTTTGCCACTTTTCTTCCTTCAATTGTTCACTACTTATATTGGTTATAGCAGCATTAGCCATTTCTTTCCATACATCAATGTTCTTCTGTTTTTTTCTATTAATTTCTGCCTCTAATTTTTTCTGCCGGTCATCTTTTTCCTTGATTTCATGTTCAATTTTTTCTTTTTCCTTTTTAGCTTCCCCGATTTTATATATGGCATCTTCACAGGCGTTGGGTTTGTCACCATTCAAACATGCTTTCTTTCCCTTTTCCCTTTCTTCTGTTGCTGTCTTTATTTCTGTTTCTTTTTCTTCTTTTTGACCTTGTAACTCTGCTATTTCTTTAGTTAGTTTTTCAGATTCTTTAGTTAGTTCTGCTATTTTCCGTGCTAATTTTTTACTCTCTAATTCAGTATATTTTTTTTTCAGCAAGTAATCAATTTCCCCATTTAATTCTTTCCACAGGTCCCCTTTTTCCTTGATTTCATGTTCAATTTTTTCTTTTTCCTTTTTAGCTTCCCCGATTTTATATATGGCATCTTCACAGGCGTTGGGTTTGTTACCATTCAAACATGCTTTCTTTCCCTTTTCCCTTTCTTCTGTTGCTGTCTTTATTTCTGTTTCTTTTTCTTCTTTTTGACCTTGTAACCCTGCTATTTCTTTAGTTAGTTTTTCAGATTTTTTAGTTAGTTCTGCTATTTTCCGTGCTAATTCTTTACTTTCTAATTCAGTACATTCTTTTTTCAGCGAGCAATCAATTTCCACCAATTGCTTAAGTATAGGATCAAGGCAGGAATATAATTTGGTATAGCTGGATTCTTCATGCTTTGTAAGCACCTCGTCTACCGTATCGTTTATTAAGTCAATAGTTTCTTCCGTAAATATTTCCTTAAATATATCGTTTATAGACTTTCCATCTTTGTTTACTTCTTTTTTTTGCGTTTTAAACTCAAAGCGAAGGCAACCTATAGCATTTCTTTTTTCTTTATCTGTAATCAAAATCCATGTTGCATTATGTCCGTATATTTTGTAATCGGTAGAATCCTTACTTGTATCGCTATGAGCATCATTTTTCTCAATATCAGATTCAAGAATAAAACGTCTATCCATTTCGATGTCCTTATTAACTGCATTTTTATATACAGCGGTATGCTGTGCTCTCATAAAATAAGCAGTTATACCTTCATGTAGTATCTGCTTTGTACCCTCTTTTTTAACATGATATTCCTCCTTGAGCAAATCATTATCCAAAACAAGATATTTTTGCGGACGTTTTGTATAGTCGAAATTATACATACTTTTTTGTGGATTTTTTTCAGCATACTCACTGAAACGCAAAATCCGGATATGTTCCTTAAGGAATTCTAAACATTCTTTATTAACATCAGAATATATGTCTAATGTTCCCGACTCGTAATCCTGTAATAAATCTCTCAACGACTTACCGTTTTCATTTGGAATCTCATCTTTAACTACGTCTTCAAAAAATTTATCGTTAAAAGTTTTACCGTCTTTTTCCCTGACCATATCCGATTTACTCAGCAGGTCGAGCAGTTCATTTATTTCCACATCCTCTTTATCAATGTAGCGATATAAAATAGTAGTATCGGCACCTACTATGTTTGCCAAAGTCCAAAACAGGGGTGTCAGTTCCGGGCTGAATTCAATTTGTACAAAATTATTCATTAGTTACGTTTTTAGAATTTGTTAATTGTTTCCTAGTATGAATTTAAAATTTAATGTATACTGTTCATAAATAGCAACGGTAGGGTTACTACAGGATAAAGCATCTTTGGCACTCCAAACTTCAGCCCGCTTGATTCATTTCCGGCGTTTTTCCGCCATTTTCGTCAAAAAAACCACCGTTTCGGTGAAAATTCCACTGATTTGGTGAAACGTTTCACTGATTTAGTGAAAAGTTTCACTGTTTTGGTGGAAATTCCACCGTGGCAGTGAAACGTCGCACCGTGGCGGTGGATCGTTCCACTGTTTTAGTGAAATGTTTCACCGTTTTGGTGGAAATTCCACCGTGGCGGTGGGTCGTCGCACTGTGGAGGTGCAACGGCTCATCGCCTGAGTGGGAAAATACATTCGGCGGGTAAGCCATGTCCGTGCACAGCTACTACCCGCCGGTCAATAGAAAGAACGTTTGTTAAGCAGGATTTTCGGGGGTAGCGCCTCCGCCCTGCACTTTAAATAGTTTAGCCAATTCATCAACGATGGTCTTCATGCCGGGAACACCCATATCGTTGGCTAAATTGGCTTTCTTTTTAATAATAAGAGCTACGGCATATGCTTCGGCACCTGCCGTCTGGCGGGTGTCGTGCACCATCTCGGTTAAACGGTTAAGTTCAAGCTCTATCATCTCCAATGCTTCGAAAAGCGCATAATCCTTGCGTGCGCCCTCCACAAGCGCAGCGCCGGGACTGACTTCCGGTTCGTTGTCGGCAAAGTCAAACGCCTTTTTGGTAAAGGGCTTACGACCGTCCTTCATCATCTGCATACCATCGCGTTCTTCGTTCGAAAGCTTAATCAGAAAGGGCAGCATACCCCTCAGAATAAGCAACGTTTGCAAAAATTCATTCCTCTTTTCATCAGGAAGAACCGCATTAATCAAATTTTTCATGATAAATAAAATTTAGTTAGTAATTAAGTTATATAAAGAGCAGCCGGAGCTGCGGGATTACATGGATTATGTTTGACATTATTTATTATTCAAGTAACGTTTATAATGTAAAAGAGACATAAGATTCTCATACATCGTCGCAAAAGAATTTGCAGAACTGAAACAATCAATATCTTTTTCTTTAAAGTTATGGAGTAATCCAGTTTTATTGATAAAAAAGAAACCACACAAATCTCTAAGCTTTAAAATCTCATCTTTACTTAATTGTTCAGATAGCCATTTAGATCTGTTTGTTGCTACAGCTTTCCCCTGATCGTCAATTTTCGTCAATGAGATGTTTGTATCATCATAAAACAGAATAATATCAAATTTATTAAGCAATGAAGGTTCAATCTGGTTATGTGTTATGCACGAAAATCCAAAACCTTGTAGCATATTGCATAGTCTTTCTAGGTTTTCTTTTGTCGAACCGTTATATAGGATATTAAGGCGATAACACTTTTTTAGATCAATTTCTATCCCGCTCATTTTTATAGCTTCATTCAGGGCTTGCTTCGCTGTTTCTGCTTGTTTTTCAAATTCAACTTGGAGTTTGTCCTTGAGCTCAGTTGTCTTCTTTTCTATTGCTTTTTTAAAACCCCAAAACAATTGATAAATGGCAGATACTATAACAGCAATGCCTATTAAGACTAAAATACTAGCAATAACCTCCATTACTCGGTTTTCTTTTTTGATTTCATTTAGTTTAGAATTGAAGTCTGCCTCTGCATTTTTCCGATTAACTTCTATTGCCGAATCAAAGAGCTTCTGCTGGCCTTCCAAGGCATTAATTCTATTTTCTAATTCAACTACCTTGAGGGATAAATTTTGTTTATTTTCTCGTGCCCATCCGCTTGTACTTAGCAGCAGAATGATGGCGATGGTAATAATTTTTTTCATGGTGATATGATTTAATGTTTAATTATGTTATTGGTATTTTTCTTTCCTATCCATTCAGCAACCTTTTTCAAATAAGAATTTTTGTCAAATGGAGCTTCCCATTTTGGTTTAACTTTAGCATCAGAAGCCAAGTAAATTTCACGAACTATCATGGCAATAGTTTCATGGCCGTTTTCGGGCAAAACACCATTTGGATTTTTTGAAACAATCCTCTTGTAATTATTGTCGGCATGCAATACACAGATATATTTTTCAACTTCTTTTTTTAATTCATCCCAGGCATCCCGTTTAGAATAATCAGAAATTGAAGATACAAAACCCTTATTTAGTGCCTCTATTTTGTTAGCTTCTTTTATTTGTTGCTGTTTTTCAAGTTCCCGTTTCTTAGCCAAATCGTTTCTTTCCTTTATTTCCAACTCTTCAGCAATTCTTCGTTCTTCGGTTTCTTTTTCTTCCTGCTCTTTTGTTTTACTGTAAATAGAAGATGGGGGCTTTGATTCATTAGTCAAAGCATTATACTTAGTAAGGTATTCATGAAATTCCTTGGCTTTTATAAAATCATTTTTTTCTTTATCATTATCCATATGCATATAAACCAGCAAATTGTCTTTTGCTGATTCCATATCATAGGCCATGGTAAAAAGATGTTTTAGCTGTTCGGAATTATGCCATCTTAATTGACCGTTATAAACACCTTCATCATTAACAATAGATTTTTCAAATGATTCCATGTATTCATCAGCAGAAAGCCTCAAGGTTGGGCTTAACGTGGTAGAAATAACAACCTTTCCATAACCATAAGGTTTTGCGAGACCTATTTGATGAAAATAATTTCCGGTATTGCCATGAAATGTAATTGCTGAAAGCAATGCTCCAATTTCTTCTTTTCGAAGGTTATGAAAACGGATAACAGATTTAAAAGCAGTGCCTTTTGCTAAAGGAACGAACATAGAATTCAAGTCTTTATTTTCTTCAGACTTGTTATTCCAAACTTCTTTTCTTATCGGATATCTCTTCCAACCAGAAATGTGTTTCCCAGAAGAATATACATTGTAATCAGTAACTCTTCCATTAGTACCTTTTTGTTCCACATAAATAGGATAATAGGATGGCTTGGGGCTTCCCAGTACCAATTCGACTTCTTTATCTTTTTTTGCTTTACCCTCAACAAATGCATGGCTAAACTGTACGCGACCTTTTAATGACCTTTCTTTTGAAGTAAAGCCAAAAATACATTCTGGCAAATCAGGTTTATTATTCTCTTTATGATTTTCAGGCAATAATTCATAAGGAGATTTTTCAAAAGGCAATTTATACAAAAAAGCCAACCCAAAATCTTTTACATTTTCACTTGAGCTATCCAACCGAAAAAAGACAGGCATTTTGCCCCCGTTTTCAACCTTATCTTTCCAAAAATTCCAATCTTCGGAATCGGCATAAATAAATTTGAAATAATTAAAAATCACATCTGATATTGGGAGGTTTCCACCATCAATGTCCGGGAAAACAAATTCATAAAATTTACCGCTATCCTTGTCTCTATCGTGTTTCCATTGGTTTGGAGACCCTGTAAAAACGATTGTTCCCAACTGGTCTGTTCGAGAAGAAGTAACTTTTACTCTATTTTCCTGATATTTTGCTTTGTATTTCTCATCCTCTGTAAAATACAAACCTGAAATGAGTTTTATATCATTATTAATTAGAGCATATTTATAAACAGCGGTCTTTGGATCATAATCTTTTCCTCCTATGGAAGGTTTTTCTTTGTTTATATCAAAGCTAGATGTTTCAGCGAATTTGGTTTCGAACTGAATTGGGACACTCTTGCTTTTCAAATACTCATCTATCCGTTTATGATTTATTCTATCGGGCTTTCCACAATCTTTAATTTGATACCGACCATTCGATTGAGTTAGCCATCCACAATGAATGCTTTTTTGACTTCCTTTTAAATCATAAATACTTGAGTTATCCCACTCACGCGTTGCAAATTTCATCTGCCGATCAATCTTCATCTTTCCAAACGACATAATCTCCAACACATTTCGGATGGCCCCTTTGATGCTGGTGGCCGGGATAAAATAGCCATCTTCGCCTACATGGCTGAATGATTTGTATTGTTCATTTTTCCCTTCGGCATCTTTCTTTGTATGCCCATTTCGAACAAAGATGGGGCTGTGGGCGGTAATGGTAAGTTCCAGTTCGCCGCTTTCGCCATCAGAAAAAGGGATGTCGTGCGAAATCTGGTCAGCCCAATCAGGAAAGAATACTTTTTCGCTGACAGGCACAAAATTGAACGGTGCTTTAATATACTGTGTCATTGCTTTTCCTCCTGTTTTTCAAATCCTACAAAAGCGATAAACGCTGGTTTTAATACATTAAAATTATTACAATAAGGATCGGATTGTTCTTCCCAAACTTCAGTAAACATAAGTTTTTCTATTCCCGGCATCCGGTTCGGCAGATACTTGTGTCTGGTTATTTTGCTAGGGTCAATATTTTTCATGTCAAACTCGTAAACCAGGTATTCGCCATCAATAAACCGAATCAAGTAAGAAGTTTCTTCTTTTTTATTCCATAAATTTCCTTCTACTATAAATGGGTTGTCTGTATTTGTCGGCCATATTGTTTTTTTGTCCCGGCTTTTTACAGGTTCCCCCCTGTAAATATCCGGGCTTTCTTCATTGCTCCACCATAAATAACCTTCGTAATCTGCAGTAGGGTCCATTTTATTTAATTCAATTCTGTGATTCATTTTTCAACTCCTTTCCATCTTTTAAAATTGTACCTGTAAAACATCCGTGACCACGCATAGTGCCACCACCAAGTGGAAGCATGCCTGTTGCCAAATCAGCCAACGCTTTTTCAAAAGCTTTTTCAATATCGCCACAAAGTGTGGACTTAACAACCTTAATTATGAGATCGTAGGTTGTCTCTTTTCCATAAACAACTTCTTCATTAAATAATGCACTTTCCATTGCACCACCAGTAAAACGGTCAATAGATACATGGTTAAGGATTTTCTTTTTAGCAGAATCTACTTCACCATTAAACAGATCAGAGAGAACTACCTTGCCACACTGCCCATCATCGCCTTTGGCAGAATAGCCAAACAGTGCGCGGACGGCAGGATTATTTTCCCCGGTAATTCCTTTTGCCTTTTCTGCAAACGTTATGCATTCTTCTTTTGCCTGCCGTTCTATAACTTCAGCGGTATTTCCAGTCAACCTGTTGTAATGGAAAGCTACCCGATGAGCCAATGCGCCTTTAACTGAAGTAGCAGGGACCAGGATTTGCGCCTTGGTAAACTTAGGAGCCCCGGAATCATCCCAATCAATAACCTTTTCGGTAACGGGTATCATTTTGGCATCGGTACTTTCGAGTCCACTACTGAACAGGAAGAAGTTATCGGGCTTTAGCCGGAGTTCGTATTTAACCCAATCGGGTGATTGTGCGGGTTCTTTCTTACTATCAATATAACCATTCCAGAAAAAATCATTCAAATCGGATGTTTTATTAAGGTACAAATCCAATTGTTCTGGCTGTAATAAATTAATGAACGCAACTTTGCATTCTTGTACCAATAATTCACCAAAACCTTTCCTGGTACCACTGCCAATACGGAATAACGACGATTGGAATAGTTCCAGCATTTTATCCCAGGCTTCATTATCTTCACGATTTCCGTCCGAAACCAGTTCCAGTTCAAAACAGAAGCGGGTTCCTTTATAAACCACTTGTTCATCAAATTTGCCTTTGTCTTCGCCTGTACCACGGTGCGAAATACGTACATGCTGCCGTAAAGGAAGGTTTTGAAAAGGTTTATAAAAATCATCGTTCCAATTTATTCCAACCAAACAGTCAACAGGTAATCCATCTTTGCCAACCATTTGGGCATGGGATAAAATAAGTCTTGAACCCAGACCTTCATCATTACCATTTTCTTTTTTCTCCCCCTGAAATCCCATAAGTCGCTGAACTATCTTCTCTCCCAAATCCTTTTCCAGTGCATGTCGCAACACTCCGGTCAATGCGGTCCCGGGAATATAGGGCAATCCATTACAATCGATAGCCACCAATTGATTGGTTAATACGTCGCGTTCGCCACTGCCAACAGCAAGCGGCGTTTCGGCCTCCATTATTATGCGGACCAAAGATCGGTGTGTATAAGTTGTCATTGTTTGCCTCCTTTCTTTTGGCACAGTTTGGCCATTTCAGATGATAAGTTAACCACGGTTTTTAATGCAATGGGGTCTTTAAGACCATTGCAGAATGTTTCGAGTTTTTGCAAACGCCCTCTTTCATCCCACTTTAAGGCTCGTAATCCACTACGAAGAAATCCTTCATTCGAGAAGAGCTCGTTTTTAAAATCGGTGAAACTTTTGGCTTGTATTGCTTTTGTTCGGATGGTACCCCATTGTGAGGAAAATGTATTTCCATCGGAAATAAAGAGTTTGCCATTGTCTGTTACAAATTTATCCACTATTTCAAAAATCAGGGATTGCTCTTCTTCTTTTTCCAACGACTTTTTGAGGTACAGCAAAACGGTTTTCTCTTTAAGTGTCTCTGGGATTTCAATCTCATTCGATTTCCGTTTGTCTTGCTTATCGTTCTTCCGTTTAATGAGCGGGATATGAGCGAAAAGAGATTCGCGATACTTTGCAACTTCTTTCGCTTTCAAGAACTCAGGGTTAACCAGTACCTTTCCAAATCCTTCGTTCAGGTAAAGCCCAATCCCATTTTTGATTTCGACTTTTTCCTGCTCTTCAATAGCTCTGTTCAGGCAAATCACACTTCCTTTTTCTATTCCAAAACGATCGGCATCGCGGCTTTGCCGTTTGAAATTGTACGGGGCATAACGGAAGGTGCGGATTTGACTTCTCGTCAAATCAACTGTTGCCCCTTTAAGACCATAAGCTTCCCCGTCCATGTGAATAACCGGTTGCCCGTTATCGTCAAGGAACAGCAAACGGCTTTCGGCGTACAGGTATGTGCAGCTGTTTTCGATAGCCTGCTCTTCCTTAAAACCAATCGAGTAATTGGGGACTATCTCAATGTTTACTTGACCATATTGCGCTGTTTTTGACCGACCAATGGTGCGCTTTCCAACAAGGCATTGAGTAACCTGCATAACCAACTCGTTCGAAATGGCATCCTCAAATTCAACTTCAAAGCAAAATTCCATTCCTGCTTCGAGCGATTGGTAGCCATACATGGCTTCATCTTTCGAACGGCGCAAATTTTTATCGTAGGCCGATTTGATGGCGAAGTTCGTTTCCGGTTTTACCTGATCGAAATGTGCATCGTCGGTTTTGAAGATAAACTCTGAACGGCATTGTGTTTTTGGCACTTCGATGTCGACCGGAAAGAGGAATATTTTCCCTTCGCTTAACTTTTCTCTTTTGTTCAGATACCAGGATACAGGAATCCTTACAGCTCTTGTTTCATTAATTAAAGGATGTGCATCGCCAAAGCGGACTTTTTTCCCATGAAACAAATCAAAAGCCCGCATTTTATCTTCTGAAGTTGCTTTATTAAAATCGCCCATTTCAGAATAGATTTGTCCAGCCATTAGGCCCAGGAAAACGTTCCCGGGAATGTAATCAAGTGTTCGTTGTGTGCCTTCGGTTGCCGCTTTTTCGCTAAGGATGATGTCCGAAAGCAAACTGCATTTAAATTTTACTGTTTTCATTTCGAATCCTCCTGTCCTTTTGAGATATATGAAAACTGGCAACGCCCCAAACCCCGGTGACGGTTTTGCCCCAATCGTTTTATCCATTGAAAGCAATATTCAATTTGTTCTTTTGATTTTGGGTCATCAGGGAACTCGGTTATTTCGGCATAAAGCGTACATGGAATGATGGTTTCCATAGTGCGTAACGAGCCTTTCCGGGCAACTCCACTTTCCTCAATTGAAGTGGATGCCACAGAACGATAGAAGAATTTTGAAAGCTGGTTCTCTTTTGCAATCAATTTCATATCTGGTGACAATGTTGCATTCGAGAAAAAGCAGTTCCCTTTTGTACTGACCTTATTTGAATTTTTTGCCTCAGCATCTTCTCCCATTTCTGTTTTCGTAGGAGGCAATCCAAACACATCTTCAATGAATTTTTGGTCGCATTTGCCAAATTCTTTAAGATCTTCGGCAGCTTCGCGCAACAGCCCTTTCAACGTTCGTCCCGGAATGTAGGACAATCCGTCCTTGTCTTTAATCACCAGCGCACTTAAATCGCTTCCCGAAGTGAGCCCCGAACCCGCGTGCCATTCGGAATAAAACTGTATGGAATAGTTAATCGTCGTCATTGTTGCTATCGTTTTGGTTAATGGATAAGATGGTTAGCCAGTCGTAAACAGGAGATTTTTCTTCAATAATACCCTCGCTCCCTCTTAATCCTAATTCTTTAATATTGATTTCATTTGCGACAGAAATTAGGCGTTTCATGCGTTGCCCTGCCAATTTTTTGTCATCGTGCAATAGCGTAAGCCACTGCCGCAATCCCGATTTAATGGCATTGCCGTCTTTGCCTTTAAACTGTTGAATATGTCCGAGTAATTTATCAATGGTTGGTTCCCCGTTTTTTGCTTTCAGGTAGTAGGGGCCATAATCAAACCTTATATCAGAAGCTTTGGCCGTTAATTCGCGTTCGATAATATCTTCATATTTCTCAACAAAGCTGTCCTGCACCTTGTGGAACATCAGACACGAGGAAACCTGCTCATTATTCTTGATCTTCATTTTTGCATCTTTCTTTGCGTGGGTACAAAGCATCTCTGCCAAATCAATTGCATAGTGGAACGGGTAATTGACTTTGATGTAAGCAATCCCAGCACAAGCGGTAAGGCCGTTTTTAAGGTCACTTGTAAAACCTGCTTTTTTGAAATTGATTTCTGTCTGCTTTTTAAATTCATCCAGATATGTTTGAGTAAAATCCAAAGCAAGATCAGCACGACAAACGACTGTAAGATCATCACCTCCTACAATGATTGGACGGAAAGGGAAAATTTCATTTTTTTCAACATCATTCAATGGACAAATTGCATAAAAAGCTTTTTGAGCAGATGCTTTGGTGGCGAAGTCAACCGCTTCAGAAAACTTTTTTGCTGCGTGGGTATAATTTTCTTGAGCAATTTTTTCATTTTCCAAGTTTTTTAGTGCCTGTCCCATATTGTTCCCATCGGCATGGATTACGGCCAGCCAACTGTAATTATTTCCTTTTGAACCTACAATTTCTTCCACATTGGTTGTAAATCTATGAGGATCGAGATAGTGTCGGAAAAACAGTTCGCTAACCCTCAACGATTTTTCAGCTAATTTAAGAGATGTTGCCTTGTCCAAAGGTTTACCGTCTTTATCCTTTCCCTCACATGAGGGTAATCCGGTTCTTCGTGATCTGTTAACCGCTATATATCCCAAATCAATCGGGCGGATTGGGTTGTTGCGCTGAAAAGTTAGTTTTTGCTCCAGTTCTTCAAACTTATGCGGCAGTGAATCGGTTACTGATATTTCCACAATCGCTTGTCCTATTTGCACTCCTGGTGCGAGTTCAAGTACTTTTTTAGGAAATTCACGCACAACACTCTTACAAAGTTCGAATAGTGTTTCGTCAAAGAGATAGCGGATATTCCCAGCTGCGTTTCGGATTGCACAGAGATCGTTTTTGAATCCTCCGAAATCCTTTTTGATCATTTCGGCGAATTTGGTTGTGCATATCTGCTCCACCAGTTCGCTGGCTCCGGCTATTTCTTTCAGTTTGTTGGTTTGAAAAATATAGCCCTGGATACTGTAAATGGTAAAACCATAGAGATAATTCATATTGCTGATTTTATGTAATAATTTACTGTACTATAGTTATTATTGTAATTAAATTTGGAAATGATAGCAACAAAAAAATAAGAATGTGTAGACAAAGAAATATTTTCTGGCAGTTTAATACCCACAAAGGTATCCTCGCTGTTAAGCACATAGATATAGCTACTGAGGCGGGCGCCCCAGCTTAGGTGAAGATCATAAACAATTTTCCGGTTTTGCCTTAGCATCTCCCCGATCCCGTTCATTTCAAGATCGTGGCCGCCAAGCAAAAACCGGTAACGGTTCCGGTTCATTTTATAATTGTATTCCAGGCTTTTTGGGGATAGCCTCGTTTAAATTTTTGTTAGGTTATTAAAACCCTCTCTCCATAACATCCACTTACAATTATCTTTCTCGTTTTATCGTAACCGTTTATCTTTGCATATCCAAAAGATGCCCCAAATATAAAAAAAATTTACTTAACCAAATGTTTTTTTAAAAAAAATAAAATTTTTTTTCCTGATATGTAATACACCCATAGCATTCCCATCAATAAAAACCTGAAATCTAAATTAATTCGCAATTATTGTTAGTTGTTAGTTGTTAGTTGATTGTCATTCATAATTCATAATTCATAATTCGTAATTTCAGAATCACCCATTCTTCCCTTCACCCTTTCTCCCTCTCGCAAAGACGCAAAGTCGCCAATCACCTTGACGCTAAGTCTCCCCATCGCCCATTCTCCCATTCTCCAAACTCCCCGCTCCAAAATTCCTAAATCTCAAATCTGCAATCTCAAATCAAGTAATCCTTTTAAACATTCCATGTTTCGTAGTCCTAAAATATTTTTTTCGGCTTTCACAGCCATAGAATGCTTTTAAATTGTTCGTTTAAACATGGAATGTTTTTTCTCGTCACCCGTCCTTTGTCCCTCGTAATTCTCACTTCGTACATCAAATAATTTCTCATCTTTGCATTAAAATAAAACACCGCTTATGCAACTGATTTCGCCCACCCACTGGAAAGATTATGAACTGATTGATTCCGGAGCATTTGAAAAGCTGGAACGGTTCGGAAAATATGTGTTGAACCGTCCCGAACCACAGGCCGTATGGAAGAAGAGCCTGCCCGACAGTGAATGGAGCAAGCTTGCCGACGCTCATTTTGTGAAAGAAAAATCAAATCCCGAAAAGGGCGAATGGCGGCTGAAGAAGGGAATGCCCGAACAATGGTTTATCGGTTATGCATACAAGGAAATGACTATAAAAATGCGCTTGGGGCTGACGGCATTCCGGCATATCGGCGTTTTCCCGGAACAGAGCGATAACTGGGACTATATTTTTGATACCCTTACTTCCCTTCCGGTAAAAAGCCCGAAGGTGCTTAACCTGTTTGCCTATACCGGCGGCGCTTCGCTGGCGGCAAAAGCCGCCGGAGCCGACGTAACGCATGTGGATTCGGTCAGGCCGGTGATCACCTGGTCGAAGGAGAATATGGAAGCCAGCGGACTTACCAACATCCGCTGGGTGGTGGAAGATGCGCTAAAGTTTGTTCGCCGCGAAGCCAAACGGGGAAATCATTACCATGGGATCATCCTCGATCCGCCGGCTTATGGTCGCGGGGCTGATGGCGAAAAATGGGTGCTGGAAGACAATATCGGCGAAATGATGGAGCTATGCAGCCAGTTGTTGCTTCCGGAGAATTCCTTCTTTATCCTCAATCTCTATTCCATGGGTTTTTCATCCCTCATCACCGACAACCTGGCGCTATCCTATTTTGGCAACATCGCCGAAAAACAATACGGTGAACTCTTTATCCCCGACCACGCCGGAAAACGGCTGCCGCTGGGCGTTTTCCTTCGATTCAGAAGATAGCTGTTGGTTGTTAGTAGTGTTAGTTGATTGTCATCCGTCCCTCGTCCTTCGTAATTCGTAATTCGCAATTGTCTTTTCTCCTATCAACTATCAACTATTCTAGTTGATAAACATTCCATGTTTCGTAACCTTAAAATATTTTTTTCGGCTTTTGCAGCCATAGGATACTTTAAATTGTTCGTTTAAACATGGAATGTTTTTTCTCGCCACCTGTCACTCGTCCCTCGTAATTCGTAATTCCAGAGTCACCCTGTCGCTAAGTCGCCCCGTTCTCCCATTCCCCATTAGTTGATAAACATTCCATGTTTCAACCCTAAAATATTTTTTTTGGCTTTCGCAGCCATAGGGTAATTTAAATTATTCATTTAAACATGGAATGTTTTCTCGTAACTCGTCGCCCGTCACCCGTCCCTCGTAATTCGTAATTATCTTTTCTCCTATCAACTAACAACCATCAACTAACAACTATTAGCTATTCTCATTTGAAATAAAATTCCGTAGGTATAATTCCCACCTTGAATGAATCAACCACGGCAGCGGTATTGGGATTGTAGCGGAAAACCCAGCCATTCTGTACATAATCCACGGGGTCGGCGGCATAGATGTAGCCGGTAGCCGGATCGAGTCCCATACCCGGGAAATATTTGTTTAGCTGAATCAGCGCCTGGTTGCTGAGCGAGGTTTGGTTAAGATCGAACTGGTATATGCCCGAACGGTACAGATAGTACATTTTGGTTTTCGGGTTGTTGATGAGCAGGTTCTCGGGATGTTCCGTGGTATTGGGAAAAGGCAAATCCGTTTCCACAGTTAGCGTAGCCGGGTTGATACTGATAAGATGACCTTCGGTATCGTCGGCGCCCGGGAATCCGTTGAAGCCTTTACCCGAACACATAATCCATACTTTATTTCCATCCGTCTGGATTCCCGTAGGGCGTTTGCCCACCACAATGGTTTTGATCACAGCATCGGTGGCGACGTCAATTACCGTTACCGTACTGTCTATTCCCCAGCCACCGCCGTTAATCACAAACACCTTATTATCTTTCTTCAGCATTTTTTCGGGACCACTCTGGTTCACGGGGATAGTTTTAGTTATGGTGTTGGAAGTTAAATCCACCACAGCCACGTTGTTCGACCAATCGCTGATATAGCCTTTGGTAGCGCTGACTCCAATAAAATACCTGGGCGAAGTAAGCCCGGTAATTAGTCCGGTGGATTTAAAAGTTTCGGCATCGGCTACCTCCACTTTACCGGAATTGTTTACTACAATATATGCTTTACCATTATAAATTTCCATGGATTGCGCCACATTACCCAAAGGGAAATTGTTGGCTGTCCCGAAAATATCATCTTCGGAAGTTCTGGAATTCCGGTCGTAAAAACTTACGGTTCCGGTTCCGTCGGTAAATTTTCCCTGGCAAACGACAAATACTCCCGATTCGTAAGGTTTCGGCTGGCTCTTATCGTCCTTTACACACGACGAAAAAGTGATTACTGCAACAGTAAAGATTGTAAAAAAAATTGCTACTCGTTTCATTTTTTAAATTGTTTTTTCATTATTCATTAATCATTAATCATTATTCATTTACCAAAGTTCCAAATCACAGAAACCTTAAACCCACGTCCCGGCATTGGCCGGTATTGTATCGTCTGGTATTCTTTGTTAAAGATATTATTGGCGTTAAGCTGTAAGGTAAAAAGCTGTTTTTTACATTTCAGGTTCGTACCGAAGCTAAGGTTCGTAAGGGAATATCCTTTTAAAAAAGCGGAATTATCGGTAGTTACAAAGCGTTTGCCGGTGTAACCCTGGGTTATGGCAATAAAAAGTCTCTTATAATCCACTCTTAGCTCGCCGCTGGCATTATGGCGGGGCGTATAGATCAATTGTTTTTCAAAGGAGTTGTCGAGGACAGAAGTTTTTTTCTGATTGGTGGAAAGCGTATAGGTATAGCTTTCGCTGAGATTAAAGACAAAATCACCGGCTATCAGATGAGTGTTTCCCTCCCATTCAATACCGCGGCTCCAAACCTTCTGGATGTTATCCGGCGTCCAGATACCCGATGATTGAGGCAACCAGATTATCCACTGGTCGATCACCGAGCTGAAAACAGTAATGGAAAATTCAGAGCTATGCTTCTGCGGATTCTTTTCCAGTTTCCACACCAGCCCGGCTTCCTGGCTCCAGCCCTTTTCGGGTTTCAGATCAGGATTTCCGCCCGGCTGCCAGTAACGGTCGTTGAGCGTAGGCACACGGAAGTTGCGCGACAGGTTTATTTTTCCATATAAATTTCCCAATATTTTTCCTTCCATACCCAAAGCCGGAGCCAACGGAACATGATAATCTTCGATCACATCTTGTCGCAGATTAAAATTAGCCGTCCAGTTTATCTTCGGAAATGTCCTGACCGCCGAAACAAAAACGCTTCCCCTGTTTTGCCTGCGCTCGCCATTATAAGCTTTGATGTCGGCAACCGTATATTCAAAATTGCCACCGGAACTGATCTTCAGATTTTCGCCGAAATATCTCTTGACTTCTATTTCCGTTATGCTGCTTTTGGTGCGTATGTTTGATACAATACCGCTCAGGTATTCTTCATACGTATCCACATAATGAAGATTCTGGTCGACAAAAGCGGTACGTGCCCTGAAGATGCCATGTGCAAGGGTTTTTTCCCATTGCAGCGAAGTCCTCAGCGACTTGTCAAGCTGATATTGCGTATGAACCGTAGATGTCATCGACGGCGGAAGGTTGCGGTCGCTGTACTGATACCAGAAGCTGGCACGCAGAAGCTGACTGTCCGAAATTTTACGGTTCAGCTCCTGAATATAACCATACTGAATCAACCCGGCATTGGTTTGCGTCAGCTTTTCACCATGAAAACCGTGGTAAGTGAATTTGTTTTCAAAATTATTATATTGAAATCCGCTGATGCTTTGCCATTTTTCGTTGGAAACGAGGACTCTGAAACTGGATGAATAATTACCGAAACTTCCTGCTGTTGCAGAAGCGGTAACATTAAGTTTTTTAATGAATTCGGCATCGTTCTTAAGATGTATGCTTCCGCCGATGTTGCCGCTGCCAAAGAGCGAACTAGCGCCGCCATGCAAAATTTCCACCGAATTGAAGAAATAAACCGGAATCAGTGACAGGTCGGTCTGATCGATATTGGGCGAATTTATACTGAAACCGTTCCACAACACTCCGGTATGGCTTGCCGATGTACCGCGGAAAGAAACGGTGGTAAGACTGCCTTCGCCGTAGGTTTTTAAGAACAGGGAGGTATGGGTTCCGAGAAGTTCGCCTAAGGAAGCCCACTGGTAACGCGACAGGGTAAGCGAATCAAGGTGATTGACTTTCATCCCGATGGAAAAATCCTTCAAACGGGGGGCGCGTATGCTCACCGGCGACAGGGAATGAACGCTATCGGGCTTCATCTGAGCCTGAACAGCAGTAATAACACACAGAAATAAAAATAGTAATAGTTTTCTCATCATTCTTTAGCTTTTAAACCCGAAAGCATTGAATTGGTTAAATAATGGCAGGTCTTCTGACTCGCTTCCTCCCTGAAAGCCTTCCCATCCCGAGTACCCGGGACAGTGGCAAAGATTTTCAAAGAGTTTCAAAGAAGCTTACAGCAGCGGGAACTGTCCGGGATTTTCACCCGATTCCCTATTATGGCTCGGCGACAGAGTATCGCTTTGCACACCATTACGCGGCAAAAATAGAAAAATAAATTAATCAAACCGCAAAATATAATTTTCTTTATTTTTACCAAATCAAATTAATCACATCAATGATGCGCAAATTTTTATTTCTAAGCTTATTATTGTTCTCGTTCACATCGTGCCACGTCGCCCGCTTTGTTTATTACAACAATGCCGATATAAAAGATTATAAAAAGTTTCCCCAGAAAATTATTCATAAACATTCTGATTCTTTTCATTTTAGCGAAAGCGGAAAAAATCTTTCGATGAAAGTGCCTGCGAAATTTACAAGCGGAAACCAGGAAATAAGTTTTGAAAAATTCCTAAAGGATCACAAAACCGTAGCGTTTCTTATTATCCGTAACGACAGCATCCTGTACGAATCGTATTTTTCCGATTATTCAAAGGAATCCATCAGTCCGGCCTTTTCGGCAGCCAAAGCTTTTGTGTCGGCGCTTACCGGAATAGCCATCAGCGAAGGTTATATCAAAAGTGTGCATCAGCCCATTACCGACTTCCTTCCCGAACTGAAAGACCCCGGATTTAAGAAAATTACACTGGAACATCTGCTCAACATGCGTTCGGGAATTAAATTCGACGAAAACTACCTGAATCCTTTTTCACAGGTTCCTAAATTCTATTACGGACTGAACCTGAGCAAATACATCCATAAGCTGAAAATCAAAGAGGAACCCGATAAAAATTATGAATACATCAGCGTAAACACCCTTTTGCTGAGCATGGCCATTGAACGCGCCACCGGCAAACAACTTTCGCAATACCTTGAAGAAAAAATATGGCAACCCTGCGGCATGGAATATCCGGCAAGCTGGAACATCGACAGTCGCAAGGACAATACCATCAAATCGTTTTGCTGCCTCAATGCCCGTGCCCGCGATTTTGCAAAATTCGGAAGACTTTATCTGAATGGCGGCAACTGGAATGGCAAACAGATTGTTCCTGCCGAATGGGTAAAACGTTCGGAAACGGTGATGAATGATTCCCGCGACGGACAAAATTACCATTATACCTACCAGTGGCGGGTTACCGACTACGGCGCTATTTTTGCCAAAGGTTTGCTGGGACAATACATATGGGTAAATCCCGCCAAAAAACTCATCATGGTCAGATTAGGCAAAAAATACGGCAATGTGGATTGGGCTGAATTTTGTAATCAGCTATCGAAATCCATAACCGGCAATTAGTATTCAAAATAATATCAAAAATATCCATTAAACCCCAATTAATACTATTATAAAACACTGATTATAACCATTAAAATCAAAATTAATCTCAAAACTCTGAACGGATTAGAAGATTATTGTTAAATTTTCCCCATTATACTCATAAAAGGAGTATCTTTGAATTTAATTTTGATAATGATTTTCGACAGATGATTTTTATCAAACAGATTTTATAAAGTATTTTCACCATAGCCCATTAAAAAAGATGAGAATCAAAGCCATTCTAATCTTATTGTTTTTATCCACTTTGGTTGTCCGTGCCGACGATATTAATTCGGATAATTATCTGCGGTTGGGAATGGAGCACGGTCTTTCGCAAAGTTTTATTCATTCAATTATTCAGGATAAAACAGGATTCATGTGGTTTGGCACCAACGACGGGCTCAACTGCTATGATGGCTATACTTTTAAAACATTTTATAATAACCTTACTGACAACACTTCCATAAGCAACAACCAGGTACGGAAATTGGCTCTTGCTCCCAACGGATGCATCTGGGCAGGTACCATGGATGGTTTAAATTGTTACGATCCGGAAACGGGTAAATTTAAAAGGTATTTCATTCATACCCCTACTTCCAAAAACTTTTATATTAATAATTTAATAGCTGATAAGGAGGGGATAATATGGTTTTCATACAAGGATGACCCTTATCTTATCTGTCTCAACCCTAAAACCGGTAAAAGTGAATATTTCAAATTGCCTGCTCCTAAAAACAACCATTGGTCTGCTAACGGAGCCGACTCCTTCACTTTATGCACAAACGTAATCATTCAAAATTATCGGGGACAATTCTGGATAGGAACCAATCAGGGAACTATCGTTTTGTTTGACAAAAGTCAAAAAAAATTCATCAAACAATATACCATCAGCGAACAAATCCCGATTTCCTCGATTGTTGAGATGGATAACCAAAGACTATGTGTAACTACCGTCAATAAAGGATTTTGTTTTGTTAACACAAATACAGGAAAACAAGGAATCAGGTATAATTTAAATCCAACCCTTCCCAAATCATTCTATAGCAATATCTTTTGTATGATCAAAGATAAAAGGGAAAACTTATTTATTGGCACCCTCAATGATTACCTCTATTATTTTGATATAAAACAGAAAAAAATCCACCAGATATTGTTTACTCAATCTACCGAAATGCGAATAAACCCCAAGGGGATAAATTCGTTATTTATTGATAAAAGCGGTATATTGTGGTGTGGCACTACCGGTTATGGCATTTATTATCTGAATCCTTATGGCAGGTCGTTTCACACCATAACGCAAGGATTCCGTTTTGTAAAGGGAAAGTATAAGTCTCAGGATATTGAAGCCTATGTTTATAATAATTCCCAGAATCATTACAATTCCATAAATTTTCAAAGTGTGCGCGGAATTTACGCTACAAACGATTATATATGGGCAGGAGGCTATAAAGGATTCGACCGCATCGACAGGCAAACGGGTAATATTACCAATATATGCATGGAAATTATCCCTTATACCATCTCTCCGGATCCCGATGAACCTTCAAAATACTTTTGGATAGGCGAAGAAGCCATGGGAAACCCTTTGAAGCGATTAAACATAAAAACTAATAAATTAGAAAAGACCAAACTTAATTGTTCATACATCCTTTCAATATATGCCGATAAAAATCACATCCTATGGATAGGAACAAGTGATCAACTAATTAAATATAATACTCTTACAGGAAGCAATATACGATATTGGAATATACCCGGTGATCCCTACAGCCTTCAGTCGGGTGCAATCAAGACCGTTACCCGCGACAAAGCCGGAAAGTTGTGGATAGGTTCCGATATTGACGGCGTATCGATGCTCAACGAAAAAACCAGCCGGTTTATTCATTACAGGCACCAGCCTAATAATAATAACAGCTTAACAAAAAACGCAATACTTTATATCGCTGCCGACAATGCTAATAACTTGTGGATAGGAACTAGCGGAGGCGGAATCAATAAATTAGACAACCAGAGACAAAAATTTTCGCACTTTACTACCACGGATGGTTTGCCAAATAATGTGGTATATGCCATCATTTCCGACCGGACAGGCAATATGTGGATAAGCACCAACAAAGGAATTTGCCGGCTAAACCCAACGACCAAAGAAATCAAATGCTGGGATGCAGCCGACGGACTTCAGGGAAATGAATTTAATACATCTGCTTATTTTAAAGACACACAAGGAACTATTTTCTTTGGCGGAATCTATGGAATTACATTTTTTTCGCCGGAAAATCTGTTTTTTAATTTCTATAAACCCGACGTAATTCTTTCATCCGTAAAAATAGATAATGAAGAAATTGCTTTTGATAAGCCTTTATATATGATCCGTGATTTAAATTTTTCGTACAAGACACAGATTATAACCATAGGTTTTTCGGCGCTAAGCTATTTTCAATCGTATAAAAATGAATATGCATACAAAATTTCAGGGGGCAGCAACAAATGGATACCGTTGGGCACCTGCCGCGAAATTACTTTTAACGGTTTGAAGGAAGGCAATTACACTTTGCAAATAAAAGCTTCCAACAACGATGGCGAGTGGAGTGCAAAACCTTTAATCCTGCATATTACCATTTCGCCGCCCTATTGGAAAACATGGTGGTTTTATCTGCTTCTTATATTTATAGCAGTAATTGTTGTTTTGGGCATTTTCCGCTATCGCATTATGTCGATAAAGAGAATCAACAAATTACTATCGAAACAAATAGATGAACGAACGGATGAAATAGTCAAGCAGAAAGAGAAAATAGAACTGCAAAATAAAAACCTGGCCATCACCAACGAAGAATTGCACAAAGCCAATATAAGCAAGGATAAGTTCTTTAGCATCATAGCCCATGATTTAAAATCACCATTTAACTCCATACTCGGGTTTTCAGAATTATTGAGCGATGAATTCGATAACTTTGATATGGAAGAAAAAAAATCCTTTGCCCATAATATCAACGAAGCTTCGCTGGCTGCCGTTAAATTGCTCGAAAACCTGCTCGAATGGGCTCGAATGCAAACCGGAAAAATTGAATTTAATCCTAAAAGAATTGATTTAAGCAATATTGTGGTTGAAACCCTATCGTTACTTCATTCCTTCGCCCATAGCAAAAATATAAAGCTAACTTCTTCTATAGGATTTAATACCACGGTCCTTGCCGATGAAAACATGATTAAAACGGTGATGCGTAACCTGGTTTCCAACGCCATTAAATTTACTCCTGTGGGCGGAGAGGTAAAAATAGTATCCGTAAATAAAGAAAACACCATCGAAATTAGCGTAAAAGATAATGGTGTAGGGATCAGCCAGGAAGATGCCGAGCTTCTGTTTCAGATTGATAAGTCGTTTAAAAGAACAGGCACCAATAACGAAACCGGAACAGGTCTCGGACTTATCCTTTGTAAAGAATTTGTCGAACGCAACGGCGGTAGCATACATATTGAAAGCACACCCGGCATAGGCAGCATTTTCACTTTCACCCTACCAACGGCTTAGAAAATTATAAATTACTCGGGACGGTTAAGTTCCGTTAATACCCATAAAAAAAGCCCGCCAAAACAAGGGCAGACTTTTTTATCAATATAGAAATATTGACCTACTGGAAAGGTGTAATCACTTCTATTAACTGAGGCAAATCCATACCAATATCTTTCAGGTGCTGGATGGTGGGCACTCCGTTTTTGTTCCATCCACGACGTTGGTACACGGCATCGAGCAGTTGTTCGTAGCGGTTTTCGCGGTATTTGCGGGTTGCCGTCATTTTTTCCTGTAATGTCATCTTCGTCGGATCTAATCCCTGAAGTTCGATCAGTTGTTTGTCGTAGCGTTCCTGGCGACTGAGGTATTCTTCCCCGGTAACGGGACCGCAGGCGCGATAGGGCTGGGCATCACATTTGCGAACGCCATAGCCGCGCCGGAGGTTAAAAATACGCTGGAAGTTATACACTCTTTCGCTCTGGGGAATGATATCCTGCCGGGTAATATGTTGTCCGGTAACGGCATTGAAAATGGTAACGTAGTTGTCCACGTGTTCGGGAACCTTAGCCGGTTCACCCGACTGGCTGTTGTTTTCGGGTTCCACGTCGTTCCATGGAAGTTTACACAAACCCATCAATCCAAACCAGGTACGGAACATCGGGAAATAATGCAGGGCTTCGGCTTTGTTTTCAAATGTCGGGATCTGGTTGTTGACCATATCCATAAAAATAAGCCAGGCTTCGTCGTGTTGTGGTCCTTTGTTGGTCATGGCATAGCCGCCCTGTTGTGCCAGCGATTCTTTGCTGATATACTGCGAATATTCCAGTCCTTTGTTTTCCATACCAATATCCTGAAGAAACTGGGCATCGCCCCAGCCTTTATTGGCAAATAATTCTTTCATTTTACGAACGCCCATGCCGGCAATAAGCCCGAAGCCTTCTCCCCTGCCTGCCTGATGGAGCAATTCCATGGCATCATCGGCATTGCCAAAGTTAAGTTTTAAACCTCCGGTACGTTCTTCATTCAGGATACCGTTTTCGTAGCATTCCATGACGAATCCCATGAGGGTTCCCCAGGAGATGGTACAGATGCCATACGTATCGCAATAAAAGTTAGCTTCGATGGTGAAGTCGGGATTGAAGATGCCCATGATGGAGCCGAGGGATGAAGTAGTTTCGTATTCCGGTCCGTCCACAATCACTTTCTGACCTTTATACGGACCGCTGCGGAGTTCATATTGATCCACACCTTTGGCGCAGGCCATGTTGCAGCCTATCCAGCAACCATCGGGGATGTTTTGTGTAAAATAGGTTTTCCACACATCGCCTTTTATTTTATCAGCATCGGGATGAGTGCCGAATTTAAAATTATGGGTAGGAAGCAGATCGTAATCGTTCATAATTCCGGTAAGATGGGCGGTACCCTTGCTGCGCATTTCGCATTGTTTATCGTCCAGTTCGCGCATTTCTTTGTTGAAGCGTTTGCCGCGTTCCTGTATGGCAGCCAGGTCGACCACATTGTTGCGGTTGCCGGTTACGCCTTTGGTCTTGGCAACGATGGCTTTAATTTTTTTATCGCGAAGCACCGTTCCTATGCCTCCGCGTCCGGCCTGTTTCAGGCGGACGACCTTACGGCGTACATCATAAAAACTGAAATTAAGCATCCCGATAAGGGTATGTTCGGCGGCAGTACCGGCAGAGACTACCGCAACATTAACTTTGTCTTTTTCGTTTTCGGCAAACCTTTCGGTAAGTTGTTCGGCTAAAATATGGCTGTCGGACGTGCCTTCCGGTGCTTCCATAATCTCGACCACTTCGCGGGCTTCGTCGAGTAAAATAATGACGTCTTTATCGGCTTTACCCTGAACTTCCACGGCATCGAAACCACAGAATTTGGAGAAAGGACCAAAGAAACCGCCTACATTGCTATCCATAATTGAATCGGTTTGCGGCGAAATGGAAACCACGATGGATTTACCTGTTCCTGAATATTGAGTGATGCCACAAACGGGACCTCCGGCAATAACGATTTCATTGTCGGGATCGTTCCATTTTGTATTGGGCTTGGTTCCATCCCATAAGAGTTTTAACCCGAAACCCTTGCCGCCGATAAATTTATCTTTCATCAGCTGGGTTACCGGCTTTTCACTGATGGTTCCGTCGCCCACATTTACGTATAAGGTGCGGTTGTTGTATCCTTTATCTATCGGAGCCCATGTATATTTATACTGTTTCAGTACTTTCAGATTTTCCTTTGCATCCATGGTTTTATCAATTACGAATTACGAATTACGAATTACGAATTAAAAATTACGAATGACAAAAATATAAAATTTGGCAACACGGTTTAACAAAATATGAAAATTTGCAATATGCATATATTTGCATAACGTGGGAAAAGGCGTAACCACACAAAAACAGCATTGTAAAAATCAGGAGGTATTCTTTTTTATCTGACCCCAAGGGGCTACAGCCCTATTCTAAGGCCTGACTGCCGCATTAAAATATCCAACTGCCGCGGGGAAATGTCCTGCTACCGCGGGAAAATGTCCTGCTGCCGCGGGAAAATGTCCTGCTATCACGGAAAAATGCCCTGCTACCGCGGGGAAATGTCCTGCTACCGCGGGAAAATGTCCTGCTGCCGCGGGAAAATACCCTGCTATCGCGAGGAAATGTCCTGCTACCGCGGGAAAATGCCCTGCTATCTCGGAAAAATGCGCTGCGGTCAAGATAAACCCTCAAGGTTTTAAAAACCTTGAGGGTTTTGATTAAGGGTTTTAATGAGGGTTTTGGTTTTAAGATATTATGCCGGTTTGGTCTCCGGTTTTACGTTTTTGCCATCGCCGCTGACTTTGCGGGCTAAAGCCGAAAAACTAAACTGAGCCTTAGCCGCAGGGTCGGAAGAAAGCTCCAGAGTGGCCACTTTACAAATCCCGATGGCTATTTTATAAATGGCATTAAATTCTTTGACTGCTTCTCCGGTTATTTCTATGCTGCCGGTTTTTTGTGATTCCTGGCTTACATCGGCATCTTTTAAAGGTTCGGCATATCCCATAATTTCGGTAAGAATATCGGGAGCTATGCCTTTGGCTATTATTTCGGCTTTCAGGCTGTCGGTAAGGTTGGTCTTAAAGCGAAAAAGAAACTGCACCAGCGCTTCCTGACTTTGATGCTGAACGGCTTTGAGGTAGTCGTTGTAGCCAAGGGTAATAAGGATTTCCTGAAGACGTACTTTATTGTCCTCATACTGCACGACAAGTCTTGTTTTCAGTTTAGCAAGGGCAATACTTGCCGGTTCGAAAATGGATAGCACACCCGAGGTGGCATCGCGTAACGCTTTCTTAGGGTCGATACCGAGGTATTGCGTAAAGGCATTATTAACCCTGGTGCGAAAATTGGTGAAAAAAGGTTCGGCCCATGCGGGCATGGCATTTACTAATACGCTCAGATGAGCAATGGCTGCATCAATGATGGTCAATACTACGGTAAGCATTACCACATCTCTTACTGAATAATTTCGTTTAGTAGTCATACTATTGATTTTAAATGTTAAAAATTAATTAATAAATGTATCCGGATTATTTACTCCGGCATTCCATGAAAAAGGCTGCACAAAATGGTTTTTTCTCCGGTATAAAAAGTTTTTCAACGTTTTTTTTATGATTTTTTGGTTTTAATGTTAAAACAAAATGTTGTTATTTGAATAACAAAGATACAAAATCCGATAATAAACTATTTTATAATGCAAGCCATTTGCAAAAAAGTTATTAACAATTTTAATATTGATAATCTTTCGTTTATCTATTATTTGGCCATATTGTTAATAACTTTTTACTATCGGGTAATAATTGATAAAAACATTTTTAGTATTGTTGTACGATGAATATGCTATATGAACAGGGTGTTGCATTTTGGTTTTGTCGGTTATATAGTTACTTGTTTTATAGGCACTGAAGCGTAATAAAAAATAATATTTGCATTTTATTATTTTGTCTGGAAATTAAATAATTTACATAAATAATATCGTTGAAATACCATGAGCCATTTAGATTATCTGCAAAAAATGATGTATTTAAAAGAATTAATAGAAAAAGGAATGGCTGAAAGCCCCGGCATACTTTCCCAAAGACTTTTGGTATCCGACAGGACCATTAAAAGAATGATTACTGATTTACGACTTTTGGGCATAGCAATCTATTTTGACAGGATTGCAAATAAATATATGATAAAAAAATGAATAAATTTATTTTGGGGGACAGGTATTGACCCTAAAGTAATATTTCTTTGCTTCGTGTTTTTATGAATATCACAATTAAATCTTTTTAAATATTAATAATTAACAAAGAACAGATTATGAAAGGGAAATTTTTATTAAGTAGCATAATGCTTATCATATTATTGACAGCTGCAGGTACAATAAATGCTCAAACCGATAGTGGGACACCACCAGCTGTTTACGGTAGCGGAACATTAAATTATATTCCACTATTTACCGGGACTTCAACTATTGGTAATAGTGTTATGTATCAAGGTAATTCTAACATCGGTATAGGAACAACCAGTCCGATTAGTAAATTACATATAAATAGCGGTACACAAAAAATGTCTTTTGATAAATTAGATGGTACTAGTCTTGGTTATGGAAGAAGTTATATTGGTTTTAATGCAAGCAGATCAGCAGATGAAAGTAGCGTTCCATGGATAGTAAACGGAGATGGAAGTAACAATGGAGCCAGCGTTATCTGGTCTAATTATATAGGAAATTTGTACTTTGCAGCAATACCTACTAATAATATTATTAGAGGAACCAGTACAACAACAACAACAACAACAACAATGAATTATTCCGATGATAATATTTTATCTTATTTAAAAATGATAATTCAATCAAGTGGAAATGTTGGTATTGGAACAATATCTCCTTCTCATAGATTACAAGTAGACGGAGGTAATATTTTAATAAGGGGTACAAATAATTTTCAAAACAATGGTGATGAAGCTATTCTTAATTTAGGAGATAATAACAATTATATTAAAAGTATATATGGCAATGGCCTAAGAATAGGAAGCTATTGTTCAGGTAGCAGTCAGGATATAATCAATATAAGTTCATCTGGGAAAGTGGGTATAGGAACAACTAATCCTATAAGTAAACTTCAGGTACAAGGAGATTTACGGATATCTGGTGACAATGACGCTACATATATGACTATTAATCATGATGGAGGTAATTTCAGAATTAACCATTATTATGAACATGGGAGGGTACTCTATGATTACCAAAATCCTGGTAAATTTATAGGATTTTGCTCTGATACTACTGTAACTTCGAAATATACTTATTTAGCTACTGATGGCGGAACTGTGGGGATAGGTACAACAACTCCACATGCTAAATTTCAGGTTGTCGGTAACAGCGTTTTTACCGGAACAACAGAAAGCATAACTACGGCCGCATATATAAGAGGATTAAACACATATTCAACAGCAACAACTCCCGATTACACATGGTATAATCATGATCAAACTGGGATTTTTCATACTGCCGGTGATGATATCGGTTTCACTATAGGTGGTGCTGAAAAAATGAGGATAGCCGCAAATGGGAATGTAGGTATAGGCACAACAACTCCCGGAAGTAAATTAGAAGTAAGTGAAAATAAAGCTAATGCTTGGGCAGCAACTATACAAAATTCTGACGGAACAGGAAACGGATTGCTTGTTAAAGCAGGATATAGTACATTTGGCACTATATTTGAATTGCAGAATGTTGAAGCAACAAGCCGTTTCAAAGTCCTCTCTAATGGAAGTGTTATCGTTGGTAATTACGTCAATCCCCCAATAAGTGATTATAAGCTCTTTGTAGAAACAGGTATATTATCGCAAAAGGTTAAAGTGTTATTGCAAACCGAATGGCCCGATTATGTATTGGATAACAACTACAAACTTCAGTCGCTCAATGAGGTAGAAGATTATATCTCCATTCATAAACACCTGCCTGATATTCCTTCGGCTACGGAAGTGAAAAACAATGGTATTGAGCTTGGTGAAATGAACACCCTGCTGATGAAAAAAGTAGAGGAGCTTACGTTGTATCTTATTCAACAACAAAAGGAGATAGATACATTGAAAAAGGAAATATCTTCTTTTAAAAAATAATACACTATTAAACCAATAATTCTATTATTTTTATATATTTAAACGTTTTTATCATGAAACGATTTATCCCTCTTCTCGTAATCAGTTTTTTTATCCGGCTACTGGCTACAGGGCAGCAAAACGTGCATCAGCAACTTAACTTTGTGCTTAACCAACCGGTTACCGGAAATGAAACCTATGAAGCTCGCAATTATGTAGAACTCAATAATGGTTTTGAATATACCCCGCAAAACAGCAGTAACCAGTTTACCGCCACCATTAATCCTTATTTGGTTTTTCTACCGGAAGATGGAATTACTAATGGGGGGCCTAACTCCAATGATAACGGAGTAGTAGGAACGACCGACGGTACATTTAATGTTTCTGCTACGGGTGCAGCTAATTATTCTATTCCTATAGATGTGCCTCCGGGAATAGCCGGGATGCAACCCAATCTTGCATTAGTCTATAACAGCCAAGGGGGTAATGGTCTTTTAGGATTAGGATGGTCATTAAGTGGATTATCCTCCATCACAAGGACGGGGACAACCATTTATAACGATGGAAATAAACAAGGCATAAAGTTTAATTCAGAGGACCGGTTTGCATTAGACGGAAACCGTTTAATATCTGTGAATGGCGGATATGGTGAGAATAATACTGAATACCGAACCGAAAATGAAACGTTCTCAAAAATTATTTCATACAGGACATCCTATAATGGCCCCGAAAGTTTTATTGTTTATACCAAAAGTGGTTTAATAATGAACTATGGGACAACTGAAGATTCAAGGATAGAAGCTTCCGGGTCTTCAGATGTTGTTCTAACTTGGTTGTTAACCGAAATTGTTGATCGTAAAGGCAATTATATTAAATTTAATTATTATGAAAATCATACTGATGGAATTTTTTATCCTCAAAGTATAGAGTATACCGGTAACCACCATACCAATCAATTGCCAACATGCAAAATTCTTTTTTATCCGGAAACCAGACCTGACAATAATGTTTCGTATATCTCCGGTAATAAAATCGGTATGAATTCCAGAATACGTGCCATAGATATCCTAAACTATAGCAATAATGATCGGATTAAGGAGTATCTCATACATTATGTTCCTAATGAAAGGTATAGCAAAATTACAAGCATACAATTAATAGATAAATATGGCAATGGGGTTAATCCGGTAAAATTTGTTTGGGGTGAAGAATCTCAATCCTTTACTCCAAACAACATACCTAATGTTCCAAAAGAATATACAATTGGAAATGACATTTATATTATGGGATACGAAACTTACGGAGATTTTAACGGTGACGGTAAAACAGATGTTATTGTACCGTATTACGTCGGAAACATACAGAATTATCGAACATGGAAATTATACCTATCTTCCGGAAGCAGCTTCTCTTATACATCAGAAGGAGATCTAACTGACAGTCAATTTTTATATTTTATTCCGGGCGATTTTAATGGAGACGGTAAACAAGATTTGTTACGAATTTGCAATACAAGCAGTGGAGACGTTAGTCCAAGCATCTATTTATCTGATCCCACCTCAGCAAGTTATTTTTCAGTTCATAACATGGGCATTAATCCCAGTAATCATTGCAGTTTTTATGTAGATGACTTTGACGGAGATGGTAAAAGTGAAGTATTACAGTTTCATCCTTGTGCAAATCCTGATGCAGAACCCAGTCTTACTATTTATAAAATCAATGATTCGCCTTTCAGCATACAAACATTTGATTTGCATACTCATCAATTCAGTAGTAATTTTCAATTATTTTGCAATGATATGAACGGGGATGGCAGAAATGAAATAGTAATTTTTAACGATGATAATTCTGATCCGGCAAAAGACGGAATATCTATTTATAAATTTAATGAAGGAATTATCAGTTTAGCTTATCAGAATGAAGCATACAATACAAGAAATCGCCAGTATTTTATGGGCGATTTTAATGGAGACGGAATCGCAGATATCCTATATTGGCAATCACAAAATCCCCGGGGTTGGACTCTTAATTTATTTGATGGCACTGGTTTCCAAGAATGCATATGCCCGCCATTAGAAAGTAATCATGGACCAGGAATTGATCCAGGAGAGAATAAATATTTCCTTAGTGATTTTAATGGAGATGGCAAATGTGATATCCTGGAAGCATATGACATCTATATAAATAGCAATTATGAAAAAACAAGTTTTAATCTTTATTATTATAATGGTAATAGTTTTAAATCAGAACATTCTTTTGTGTATGCAATAAGGCGATCAAAAATATTGCCAAGTACACTTAAATCTGTTGATTTTAATGGAGATGGAGAATCAGATATGATCTGTAAATATCTTGATGCAGCTTTCCCTTTATATCAATTAAATTTTTTCCCAAATAATAAATCGTTACTATTAAAAGATATAACAGACCAATATAATAATGTAACAGAAATAAACTATAATACTCTTTCCTCGGCAGGCTCAACTCTTTATACTAAAGAAAACACGGAAACCTACCCTTTTCTGGATTTTCAAGGTCCCTTGAATGTTGTCTGTTCGATTAATCATACGGAAGGGAGTGGAAGAACTTTTCAAACTCTATATACATATGCCGGGGCAAAAGTTCATTTAGAGGGAAAAGGATTTCTTGGATTTAAAGGAATCCAATCATGGGATATAACTAATCATATTAAAAATGAATCTTCGTATAATTTATTAATATATTCTGATAATGTTTTTATGTTTTCTCCGGTAGGTTCGAAACAAACCAGTACCTTCCCTCATAATGTACTACTTTCACAAAAAACTTGCGAATATATACCTGTACAGTTTGATAACAAACGAATATATCAGTTTATGTCAAAAAACTTAATAAAAAAATTGGGACATAAACGGTACATACATTGGAACAACAATGATTCAGTTCATGGCTTCATTACTATCAGATATTCGTCATGGTAATATCAACTTGAAAATCAAACTTTCTGATAACACGAAAAATCCTGATTTACTAACATTCGATTCGCCGGATGATGATTTTTATTTCAAGGAAATAGTAAACACAACCTATTATCCCGCTGATGAAGCTAATTGGATAATTGGACAGGTACATACCAAAACCACTACAAGTCATGTAACCGATACAAATATACCAGATCAAAGTAAATCGGTGTCGTATGATTATTATCTTTCAGGAGAGGCTCATTTTCCTTTGCTTAAGAGAGAGACGGTATTCCCGGGCTTATCAAAATCATTGACTTCGGAATATTCTTCTTACGATGATTATGGCAATATTCTAATAACCACCGTATCGGCACCAAATTATACACCCCCAATTGCAGCAGGGACTACTACATTCGAATATAGTCCTGATTATAATCATCGCTTTTGTACCAAAACCATCAAAACTTTTGGCGGGCAGCAGCATTATGAAGAAAAGGAATATGATGCGCTTACCGGCAATATTACCAAAAGTACCGACATGAATGGCCTGGAAACAAGTTGCTTTTATGATAGTTTTGGCCGGTTAAACAAAACCATAGAACCGGATGGAAATATTACCATGAAGCACCTCTACTGGAAAGGCAGTGAGACGGAAGCACCTGCCGATGCCATGTACTACTCCTGGGTATGCAGTTCGGGAAATAAACCGGTTATTGTTTATTACGATGCCAAGGGTCGTGAGTTGCGAACCATAACGGTAGCCATGAACGGCGAAGATGTATATAATGATAAAACTTATGATACGAGAGGTAGATTGGAATATACTTATGATCCGTATTATTATGGCCAGAACCGCGAATCGTATGTGCAAAATGCGTATGATAATTTAAATAGAATACAATCTATAACGTATTCGGAAACGAGCATACCTCCGACCCAATACTTATACAATGGATGTACTACTTCTGTAACTAAAGGGGATCAAACCACATCTAAAACCATAAATGCGGCTGGATGGCTTATAGAAAGTGCAGACGTTATGGGCGGAAAATTAAAATACACCTATCGTAGTGATGGGTTGCTTGCCAGTACATATCTTGACGGACACCCGGAAACAGCCATTACAAAAACGTATGATGCTTATGGGTTCTGTACCCAGCTTACCGATCCCGATGCAGGAACCATTGCCTATGATTGTACTCCATTCGGCGAAATAGCCATTCAGTCAGAGAATGACAATAAAGAAATTTATTTTTATTATGATAACTTAGGAAGACAGGCAACCCGCAATACTTATATTAATAATACACTTAATGAAACGGTAACCTGGCATTACGACACCCAGCCTCATGGCATAGGGATGCTTGCTTCCGTAAGCCGTAACGACGGCTATTCCCAATCATACGCTTACGACGATTTGGGAAGGCTTGCCAGCACTACCGAACATATCAAAGAACTGGATAACCAGTTTCACGATTATTCCACTTCACAGGAATATGATGTGTATGGGAGATTAAAAACAATGCTTTATCCATCAACGGATCCGGCTAAAAGGTTTGCACTGAATTACGGGTATGATCAGCAAGGCTTTTTAACCCGGATATACAGAAATAGTGATAATAAAACCATGTGGCAAACTACTGAAGTTAACGAAAAGGGACTGCTTACCAAATATAACATGGGTGAACATCTTTCCGCCGAACAGGGCTACGATACGGAAACAGATTTACTTAATTATACTACCGTTAAACAAGACAACAGCATCGTCAGACAGGATTACGAATACGGCTGGTACAAAAATACGGGTAATCTGGAATGGAGGAAAAAATACCTGTCCTCCGACAGAAGCACTTGGGTAAAAGAGCAATTTGGCTATGATGATCTGAACCGGCTCGAAACAGTCAACCGGAGCAGTAATGCCAATACCACACCCGTTACTACTCTTACTATGGTCTATACTCCCGACGGAACCGGAAATATTCATACGAAAACCGGGATAGGCGAATACGCCTATGATCCTAACCGGGTTCATGCCGTTACATCTGTAGAAAATACGGGAGGTATTATCAGTACCGTGCCTCAAGGCATTGAATATACAGCATTCAATAAGACAAAACACATTGGGGAAATACCTTATACTTTAGATATTACCTACAATACTTCCGACGAACGCATTACCCAGGTAATTAACAATAACGGCAGTTTGTACCAATCCAAGGTGTATGTTGGGGGTATGTATGAAAAGATAACCGACGCCAACGGAACCCGTGAGGTTTGTTATCTCAGCGGACCCGACGGATGGTTTGCCACTTACACTATTTATGCCGATGAACACAGCGAAACCAATTATATTTTAAAAGACCACTTAGGTTCTGTAAACTATGTGCTTAACGAAGACGGTACGGTAAAACAGGAATTGAGTTTTGATGCCTGGGGCAACCGCCGCAATCCTAATACCTGGCAGCCCTTTACCGGCACCCCACCCGAAGCGGTAACCGACCGTGGTTTTACCGGACACGAACACCTCTATGTTTTTGGACTCATCAACATGAACGGCCGTGTGTATGACCCCATTTTAGGCAGAATGCTAAGCCCCGACAACTATGTGCAGGCACCGGATAATACCCAAAACCTAAACCGGTATAGCTATTGCTTGAATAATCCATTGATTTATACAGATCCGAGCGGAGAAAGTTTTATGATGCTGTCTCTTACATTAGCATTTATTACTGATTATGCTAGTAATTTGATAAACGGTTGGCATGACCCTTTAGGAACAGCATACACAAATGCTACAACAACTATTAATGGAATGAATAATTGTGCTCGAATACAGATTTATAATGATGATAAAAATTTAGCAACAGTTGGAATAGATCCATTTAATTTTGGAATATCAGCCGATTACTCTCACCGAGAAGGAGATTTTACTTTTCAGGGGTCTGCTGGATATAGCTGTATATCAAAAGCTTATTTTGATATAAACCTTACTTATCAAAGCGGAGACTTCACTTTTACCCTTGGTGGCGGATATAGCTCTGGTAACAATTATACTCCTGGTAGTTCAAGGTTTTACGGCGGAATGACATATTACGACGAAGTAAATAAACAGTCTTTTTCTGTAGGATATACACATTTTGGAGGTGAAAATGCTCAGAACAATTGGTTTGTTGGATATAAAAAAGGTGATTTTTCTTTTTCAATGACAAATGACGTAAAAGTTGGGGGTGATAAATTTAGAACTGCAGCTGCAGAAATTGGAATAGGCAATTTTTCATATGGAATGAATTTATACACAACAGAACCTCCTGAAAGTGAATATAATTCAACACCACAAATAGGAAAGGATAAGAATTTTAAATCTTGTTTCTGGGGAAAAAATTCACATGGTACATATTCGAGTGGAAGTAGGATTTATGCAGGAATGTATTTGGGATACCGAATTGGAAACAGGGTATCGAGAATAGGTATTGATTCGCCTTTGGTACAGGCCTTTTTTCAAAACGGTATTCATCGTTTACCTTTTGTTAAATCTCCCGACTATAATACTACTTATGGGCCACCAACCAGATTATTTTATCAGAGTGGTTATTACTTTCCATATTCTTTATATCTAAATTAATCATGAAAAAATTCCAATGTAATTTATTCTTACTATCATTTATTATATTTTTACCATCTTGTTGTGGATTATTTTTTTGCAGAAAACAATTCAATATATTTAAAGAACCAATCATAACCAGCAAAAGTAATTATACTATAAAAACAGACGGTATTTACGTATCCCAAAATAGTAGCGGTTCAATGGCTTTTTATACGAATGGCATTATGAAAACGATAGCCTCAAATTATCCTGAGGGGAAAGATTTCTGGGAAAATCCTGAAACAGGCTTCGATGATTTAAAAGCATTCTGGAACTATAATTCAAAAGAAACCTGGGGAAATTATACCATAAATGGCGATAGTATTAAGATGCAAAAATTTGGTTGGAATGGTATGGAATTTTGTTCACGTTCGGTTTACGAAATGGTTGGCAAAATATTGAATGATTCTACCATCATTTTATATTCTGATTACTCATTCTGGTTTAAATATGATTTGATAAATAAACCTAATATATTTGGTTTTTATCCAACAAACCAAAAGCCTGATAGCACTAAAGCATGGTTCAATAACAGGAGATGGTACAAGAAAGATTTACATGAGAGCCGAAAAGTCAAAAAATAGCAAATACCCTTGTTCTGGTTACATACTAGATGAATGTAAAAATTGTCAACAGAATTTCAAATAAAAGGATCAATAGAAAAAAATCATTTTAAACTAAAAATATTTCTACTATAAAAAACATATAAATGAAAAAAACCAATGTTTTATTACTATTTATAACCTTTTTAGGTTTGTAGCAAGCATTTCCCAGCTGAGCGGTATTTGCAATGCCGCTCAGAATACTGTTGAAATTGTATTTCAATAAAGAATAATGAATTTTGTAATTACAATAAATGGCATACAAACAAAATATTAAATAAAGAGCCAACGCCACTCAAATAGATAAAATTTATTTTAAATTAGTATATAATATTTTAATATTAAAAAATGAAAAAGATCAACCTTCTATTACTCTTAATAATTCTTTTTGGTTTGCAGCAAGCATTTCCCCAAGCCATCAACTACCACTACGACAACAATGGTAACCGTGATACCCGCAATGTGGCAACACTAAAACAAACAACAGGAGACACCACCCACCCCAGCCCTCCCGGAGAAAGGGAGGTACTGACAGAAACCCTGGGAGAACTTACCATCACGGTATCGCCCAACCCTACCAGGGGCGAGGTAAATGTAGCCATCAGCAACCTGCCGGAAGAAGCAAGGGTGGAAAGCGCCCTGTATAATCCGGCAGGAGTATTGCTATCGGCTTCGCCCCTGCAGGTAAACGGAAGCGGAACCATCAATCTTGCCACCCAACCTTCCGGTATCTATTACCTGAAGCTTAAGGCAGGAGGTAAGCAGAGTGTGTGGAAGATTATTAAGGAATAGTATTCCCTGCCATTACATAAACCTATGAGCGGCATTTGTAATGCCGCTCATATTATAATTTTGTCCAAAAAACCGACTATCTTTACAACATCCGAGGATGGCTTACCCGGATCAACAACCCGGAAGTAAATGAGTTATCTGTTCATTTAAACCGCATGCCCGGAACAAAATAAAATTTCCTCTTCAAAAAAAGTTTATAACGTACCGGAATGGCCGATCCCGAGTACTCAGGAGGACTAAGCCTTCGGCTCAACAGCTAAAACCCAACAGCTAAACCACTTCTGCCACGGTAAAACAACTGCCACCCACAAACACCAGGTCGTCGGTAGCGGCGGTGGCAATGGCAGCGGCGAGGGCATTTTTTACGGAAGCATAAACATCGCCTTTAAGGTGAAATTTGTCCGCCTTTTCTTTAAGCAACCGGGCATCGAGGCCACGGGGAATGCCGGCTTTGCAGAAATAATATATTGCATCCGGGGGCAGAAGCTGAAGAACGCCGTCAATGTCTTTGTCGTTCACCATGCCAATGACAAAATGGAGCTTACGGTGAGGGGTATCGTTGATCTGGCGAACCACTTCGGTCATTCCGGCGGGATTATGGCCGCAATCGCAGATGGTTAAAGGGTTACACGACAGCGTTTGCCAGCGGCCGAGCAAGCCGGTTTGCGCAAGCACCTTTTGGATACCGCTTCGAATATCTTTCTCATCTATGGCATATCCCGACTGGTTTAAAACCGCTACCGTCTGAAGCACGGCAGCAATATTCCTGGACTGGTAAAGCCCGCGAAGCGGACACCGGAGGTTTTCGATAAACAGTTTTCCATTCCGGTAAATATCCAGCGTCAGCCATTGACGGAGGTTGCCGCTATACCCTTTAAAAACGGAAGTATACACCTCGTCGGCAAACACTACCGGCGATTGTCCGGCATCAGCCTTTTCCCGGAAAACGTCCCGAGTTTCCGGTTGCGTTTCGCCTATCACCACCGGAATGCCCGGTTTGATAATCCCGGCTTTTTCAGCGGCAATTTTGGCAAGGGTATCGCCCAAAAACTGCGTATGATCCAAACCAATATTGGTAATTACCGAAACCAGCGGTGTAATCACGTTGGTGGAATCGAGCCTGCCGCCCATTCCTACCTCAACAACGGCGATGTCGACTTTTTCGTCGGAGAAGTATTGAAACGCCAAACCCACCGTCATCTCAAAAAAAGAAGGTTTAATCCGTTCAAAATCCTTTTTATACTTAGTTACAAAGGCGGCAACTCTGGTTTTGGGAATCATCTTTCCGTTGATGCGTATTCTTTCCCTGAAATCCCTGAGGTGAGGCGAGGTGTAAAGTCCGACTTTCAAGCCTTTGGACTGGAGAATGGAAGCCAGCATATGCGCCGTGGAGCCTTTTCCGTTGGTTCCTGCAATATGAACTGTTTTAAAATTTTGGTACGGATGATGCAGAAGATTACAAATGGCGATGGTATTTTCAAGATCTGCCCGGTAGGCGGCAGCGCCAATGCGTTGGTACATCGGCAACTGGCTATACATATACTCAAGCGTTTGTTGGTAGTTCATTTTTAAAAAGTATTGGCAAAAAAACGATGCAAATATCCGACAGAAAAACGGATTACAGTTTTACTTTGAGATGTTTTTTCGAAATCTGCCTTACGGGATACCATGCTGTGGCTATTCCGATGGCAAAAACGGTAAGAAAGACATACACAAAATCGAGTATTTTCATCTGGACGGGATAAGCCGAAATCACAAAAGAGCTATCGGCGGACTGAAGGCGTATGATGCCAAACTTTTGCTGAATAAAACAGATGATAAACCCGAGGATTAATCCCAACAGGGCGCCACCGAGCGAAATAAATAAGCCTTCGGTAAGGAAGATTTTTCGGATGAGTTTGTTGTCGGCTCCCATGCTTCGAAGCACGGCAATATCTTCCGTTTTATCCAGTATCAGCATCGAAAGCGAACCGATAACATTAAACGTAGCAATGAGCAGGATAAAGGCGAGGATAAGGAAAACCGCCCATTTTTCCGATTTCATGATTTTATACAGAACCTCCTGCTGCTCGAAACGGTTTTTGACGGTAAATTTTAAGCCCGACAGTTTTTTCACTTCTGATTGGACTTTATCAAGATCTGCTCCTTTGGCCAATCCAATCTCTACAGAAGTAACCTCATTTTTATAATCCAACAGTCCGCGGGCAAAACGAAGGGGAACGATCACGTATTTGGAATCAAAATCCTGCTGGATGGAGAAAATACCCGAAGGATAAATCATCTGGGTATTGAATGCTTCCTCGGGATTGACAGAAAAACTGCTGCCACGTTTAGGAACATATACGGTAAGAAATTCATTCACATTGTTCAGGTTGATTCCCAGAAAATAAGCCACTCCGTAACCCACCACCGCAAAATTGTTCTCACCGCGGGTTAAAACAAAATCCCCTTCGGCTATCATGCTATCAATGGGATTTTTATTGATAAAACCATCGTCCACCCCTTTGATGGTGGCGATGTATTGTTTTTCGCCATAGCGAAGCAAAGCATTTTCTTCTACCACTTCGGTATAACGGACTACGCCGGGAATTTTCCTGATATCTGCAGCCGGGAGGTCAACATTGTTAAACGTCTTGCCTTCGTTCACGGTGATCTTCAGGTCGGGATCAAAAGAGTTGAACAGAGAGACAACGATATTTTCAAAGCCATTGAAAACCGAAAGGACTACAATAAGCGCCATGGTTCCTATGGTTACGCCAGCCACCGAAACACCGGATATGATATTGATGATATGATGGCTTTTGCGGGCAAAAAGATAACGGCGGGCGATGAAAAGAGAGAAGTTCAAGGTTTAATTGTTCAATGGTTTAATTGTTTCTATTGTTTAATTGTTTCGGCTTTCCACTTCAGGATATTCTGGCTGTTAGTTGCTGTTTTCTGCTTTTTTCTGAACCACAATAGGCACATTAGGAATTCAAATTTTCTTTTATCTTACGGTCCTCTGCTTTCTACTTTCTGCTTTCTGCTTTCTACTTTCTGCTTTCTGTTCACTACCTACTCCTTACTACCTACTTCTTACTAATTTCCGTCTACATCCATGCTTTAACAATCAGCCCGGTTCCGGTTTTATGCCGGCCATGTACGTCGAACCAGTTTAAAACCAGAGAAACAGGAAAAGTAATGATATAATAAAACGGCAAAAGGATAAAAAAGAGCTTGGTTACGCCCAAAAGCTGGATGGGATATTTCATGGAAAGTTTCCACGAAATTTTCCCCGGACAACCATACTGGTAATAGGCTTCTGTCCGCAAGAAACCTGCCTTGCGTAGTTTCTGCTGGATTTCGTCAATATTATAGCCATCGCGCACATGTTCGCCAATGAATGAGCCATCTTCATGTTCGTGCACATCGGAACCACCCTTGTCGGATGGAGTGGAAACCAGTAACATTCCTCCTTTTTTAAGCGCTCTCGAAAAATTTGTAAACACCTGCACATCTTCCAGGATATGTTCCATCACATCCACCGAAAGTATGAAATCGTAAACGGCGGTTTCGTCGAATTGGGTAAGATCGGCATAGGCAAAAGCGACATTACGACGTCCAATACGCCCGAAAAACTGGTTACAATCTTCAATTTGTTCGGTTTTAACATCCACGCCCTTCACCTTCCAGTTTTTATTCAATCCCGAAAGGAAATAGGAATATTGTCCGAAACCCGAGCCGGCATCGAGCAAACAAACGTCCTTTTTTTCACCAGCTCCTTTAACCCACAGCCTGATTTCTTTTTTAACATGCCACGTGCGCAGCAACAGCCAATCGAGCAAATGGTAGAATAACTTCCGCAGAAACGGCGATTGGTTAAACACCTTGCCAAGACTGCGTTTTATGGGGTCATAATTCACGTTGTTTTCAATTTAGAATTTAAAATTACGAACGACTATCAACTATCAACTAATCCTCAGCTTTCCTTCAACAGATTTTCAATATTTTCGATATAATCGAGGGAATCATCAATAAAAAATAGCAGGTCGGGAATAACGCGCAGTTGATGTTTAACGCGTGTACTTAGCTGAAAGCGGATTTCTTTCGTTCGGCTGACAATTTTTTTGAATATGGGATCTTTATCATTTACGGCAAAAATACTCAGGTAGACCCTGGCCAGCGACATATCCTTGGCTATCGTTACCTTGGTTACCGTAATTATAGCATTAGCATAGTGTTCCCTGCATTCCAGCCGGAAAATTTCGCTCAAATCCTTCTGGATAAGGCGGGATATTTTTTGTTGACGGGTTGTTTCCATGATGCAAAGATAATAAAGAATTAACGAAACAAACAGGGCTTATATTTTATCCTGTCTGCAAAGGAGACTGCCATAAAATATAAGCCGGGGTTAAATTAAGCCATCGCCGGTTAACCCGAGACAAAACTCACCTGCTTATGGATGAGTATAGATTTTGGCATCATCGCGATAGCCCGAAACAGGTTTATACCAATCAGGAAAATTAACGCCTGCACTTTCAGCCCAACTGTTAAATTTGAGAAAGCCTTCGTTGACCGGTGTTTTTTCGATAACGTAATTAAATTTATCGAGGATATTGATTGCCCAGGGCAGATTTGTCTTGGTTTTGTAATACCTTTCGAGGGCTGGCTGACTATCGTCGATATCTGTTCCAAACAAAGAAACGTCTGCTTTGTCGGTAGGTGAAAAATCGGGAAGATGGATTTCCATGCCCCGGATTTGATTTTTGACGATAAAGGGATTATATGGAGGCGTTCCCATTACAGATAAAGATACCGGGTTAGTCAGATTAATGGTCAGGTGCATGGTGTCGGCAGTAACATAAGGACATTCGAGTTCAGTATTTGCCCCGATGCCGCAGTTGGAAGGAAGACGGTCGTAAGCATCATCATAAGCAAAAATCACGGCTTTGGACTGTCCGGTTTCGGTATGATTGGCAGCTACATTCACAAGAGCATGACGTAGATCGGTGCCAGTAACACTTGCCACATCGGCCGGAGCCACGGGAAGCTGAAATCCCAAGGCATTGTGAAAACTGGCGCCCATGGCTTCGGTGATAAGTGTAGCCGTAACCTGTACTACTTTATTCTGGGCATTGGTAATTTGATTAAAACGATATCCTACCACCAAATCGTTAAAGTCATAATCCCCTCTCGAAGGCCAGTTGTCTTCGAAGGCCAGGGTTCCGTAAGTGGTTTTGGAAGGATACCAGTTGTTGAACGCTTTGGAAGCATCGTTGGGATAATCGTCGAAATTGTCGGGGATACCGTCACCGTCGGTATCCGGCTGTGTAGTTACTATTACTGGCATACCATCGGTATTAACCGCAGTAACAGGATTAGCCTTCACATAAAGAACTCCGTCGTTAAAATCATTATCACAGGATCGATCGTCGCGTCGCCAATCCTCGAAGGAGTACATAAATTCCAGACGGGTGGGATCACGAAGAATAAGCATGTGTTTTTTCAGGCTTGGACTGCTTTCCGGGTTAAATTCCGGAATGGAATAAAGGACATAACTACCTACCGAAACACCATTATTTTTCCAACCATTGGGAACAACTACCCAGCCCAGCGATTTTCCGGCCGGGAAACGTCCCAGGTATACTTTGTTTCCGGGGAACAATCCTCCGCCGCTTCCTGAATTGGAAAGATTAGGAAAAATAATATGAATCGTATCAATCTGGGCCGCACTTTGCGGCGGCTGATCGGTGTTAAAAACAAAAAAGCCAAGGCTGTTTAACCAGGTAGCTCCTTCGGTAATATAAGTAATCCACACATCGCAGGTCTCAATAAGATTGAGATTATTAGGGACGGTGGAAGCTATAAATTCGGGATGATATATCGGCACGGACTTGCGTTCAGGCAGGGTAGCATTCAGGTCGTTCAGAAGAGAAGCATCCACCGGATCGTTGGGCGAAAGCAAATAGTTGGGAACGCCTTTCGAATTATATGCGCCCATATATACCCATTGCGTTCCGGCGACTTTTTTTAAAGGTATTTCGGAAGATTTCTGATGCATAATACTTTTCCCTTTTCCGCCGAAAGCAACATTGATGGAACTACCCGTAATGCTGACATTCTTTTCCCTTATCAACCCAAGATAATCGGTAGTTATGGTAACTGTTGTTAGATAGGAAGGCAAAGATTGTATTACCGTCCAAACGCCAGAAGCATCCGTAACCCCGCCGGAAATGTATACTCCTGCTGAATCGGGTGAAGCAGTATAAATATTAAACCGGATATTAGATAACGGATTATCCATATTATCACTTGCAATAATGTTGAACGTTATATTTTTACCCGTGGACCAGTTAAAATTCTTGTTTACCACAAGTTGGTCAATCGGCTTTACGGAACTGGAATCAGATCCATTATCGTTCGATTTGTTACAAGAAAGCATTAGAACAAGCAAAATCAACAACAGGCCATTTAGCTTTCGTAGGTTTGTATTTTTCGTCGGAAAACAATTTTTCGTTGCAGCACTGGTGCTGACCTCATCTGATTTCGCAGCTTTATTTTTAGTGAATAATTGGAATGTTTGTCTCATAAAATTATCCTTTTGATTCTTTATCAATTATAAATTAACATTTTCCTGATAGCAAAATATGCTTGTCATTTACTTTATCCATCTGCCAATAAATTAATTAACTCTTTATTGAAGATGCGAATGAGAATAAACAAAAATAGCCAATTCTTATTGGCAACAAAATTTCCTATGATTTTTTTTGTTAATCAAAAATTCTTCCGTCAACGTCTCAAAGCGATATCCCTGAGCTAAAAAATGTTCAATAAACTTGGGAAGTGCAAATTGCAGATTGTTTTTAGCTTTGATGTTGTCGTGGAAAACTACTATTGAACCGGCTTTTGTATACCTGATGGAATTTTGCAGGCATTGTTCCGGCGTAGTATTACGGTCGAAATCGCCGGTAAGCACCGACCACATAATGATATTGTATTCCTGACGAAGCGCTTCGATTTGCGATGATTTTATTCTGCCATATGGCGGACGGAAAAGAGAAGTCTGAAAATATTGACTACACTTTTTAACATTTTCCACATAATCCGTTGTTGAATAATCCCAACCTTTCAGATGATTAAATGTATGGCAACCTACCGCATGCCCGGCGCTAAGCAAGCGTTCAAACTCGGCAGGATGTTTCTTAATATTTTCGCCTACGCAAAAAAAAGTAGCTTTAATTCCGTAACGACCGAGGATAGAAATGATGTCCGGTGTCGTTTCGGGCACCGGACCATCATCAAAAGTTAAAAATAATATTTTCTCAGTTACAGGTATCCGCCAAATCAGCTTATTACCAAAAAGCCACCGGTAAAAAAATGGAGATTTGACCAGATACATCTTCTATTGTCCCAGGTTCTTATTTTCTTTCACATAAAAACCGTAATATTTTTCAAAAACGCCGAGAGCCTTTGTTTCCAACGCTTTTTGATTATTTGCCTTTGCCACCTGTCCAATGCGTTGCACTACGGCAAGCGCCTGTTGTTTATCCATATTCAACTGGCTGGAATAAACAGGGTCGAGACTGTAATAATACGCCAAGTTTTGCTGGTAAATGCTCAATAAACGGGTAAAAAGCTTATTGCCTTTATCAAAGGCGCCTGCTTTATAATAAGCTTCTGCCAACGGCAACATATAATAATCATACGTCAGGCAATTATCAGGAAATTCCTTCTGACACCTGTCGCAAACGGCAATGGCTTTATCCTTTTCCCCTTCCACAGCCAATTGATCGGCTAATCTGCCAAAGTTATTACGAACATTCAGAGCCATCCGGCGATGGGTTTCATCCAGGTACACTTTGGGATTATTCATGTTACCCCATGTAAACTTATTCATAAAATTATCGTACATCGGTTGGGAATTTACTCCGCCAACCTGACCATCATCGTTTTGTACTTTAACAGGAATGAGGTGATAAGCTATACCTTCAAGATACAAATAGTCGGAAAGTCCTGAAAAAGCTTCATCCAAATTAGGACTCGAAAAATATACCGGACGTTTCCAGTTGTTGGTGGCAAGGAAATCGAGCAGCATCAGATAATTTTTTGTAAGACCGTTGCCTTTTACTTCGAAATTTACCGGAACAATGGAGTCGGCCCAGGCTTTGGGAACAGTGCCATTGGCAACCACAAAGTTTGAATCAACAGGAATATACATTTTTTTCGAAGGAATGTAATTCATGAGTTTGCCACTGTTAGCTTCGAGACGATTATTATCGTCGGCAATAAAACTGATGATATCTTTAACGCTAACAGAAATATTTTTGGTGTTTCTGTCATAAAGCACAACGTAATCGCGATTGCCATCACGGTACTGGTCGTGTTTCATCGAAAAAGGCACAGGTTCCGAATCATAGGCTTTGCGGGTCATCTGATCGACATACCAGCTACCGGAAAGCAAACTAAGATTTACTACGCGCACATCAGTACGAATACCTTCCACTTCCTGGGCATACCAAAGGGGAAAAGTGTCGTTATCGCCTATCGTAAATAAAACGGCATTGGGAGCACATGAATTCAGGTAATTTTTCGCTATTTCAAGAACCGAATATCGTCCGGAACGGTCGTGATCATCCCAACCTTGTTGTCCCATAATTCCGGGAACAAGGATAAGCGTAAAAAAGGTAACCAGAATAACGGTAAGCATAGGCTTAAGTTTGCGGCTTATCCAATCGTATAAAGCAAGCACTCCAAGCCCTATCCAAATGGCGAAAGCATAAAAGGAGCCGGCATAAGCATAATCCCTTTCACGAGGCTGCGGGCAGTATTGATTAAGATAAACAACAATAGCCAGTCCGGTCATCACAAATAACAATGCAACCACCCATGTATCATTTTTCTGGGTTTTATAATGATAGTACAAGCCTATAAGTCCCAAAATGAGAGGTAGAAAATAAAATTTATTGGTTCCCTTGCTTTTCATGCTGTCGGGAAGGTTATCCTGAGGTCCCAGGCGTGCATTATCCATGAAAGATATGCCGCTAATCCAATTACCGTCGGTATTGTTACCATATCCCTGAGTATCATTTTGTTTTCCGGCAAAATTCCACATAAAATAGCGATAGTACATATGCTTTATCTGGTAACTGAAGAAAAAGCGCATATTTTCGGTAAAGGTTGGTTTGTTAATGGTTTGAGTTCCATCGGGAGTTTCAACCTGCACAGGTATTCCCTGTATTTTTCCCCATCTTTTATACTCATTTATCTGTGACTGTTCCGAGCTGCTCCACATACGCGGGAACAGCGTAGTGAATCTTGGATCATAAACGGGTACGGTGCCTTTTTTATCATTGCTTATTACATACTTTCCTTTGGCATCATCCCGTTCGTACACCGGTTTTCCATCTTTGGCATCTATGGATGGAGCATTAAAATACTGTCCTGTTAACAAAGGCCAGTCGCCGTATTGTTCACGGTTAAGATACGAAAGCAAACCAATGGCATTGGAAGGGTTGTTTTCGTTGATCGGTGTGTTGGTGTTGGAACGTATTACTAGCATCAGGAACGAAGAATAACCGATCAGAATAAAAGTAAAAGCAAGAATAATGGTGTTGGCAACTACTTTTTTATGCTTGTGTGTGTATTTTAAACCCCATACAATTCCGCCTATCAGAAGGATAAAATAAATAATTGTACCCCAGTTGAATGGTAATCCTACCGAATTGACAAAGAACAGTTCGAACAACCCAGCTAATTTTACAATCCAGGGTATGATACCGTTCATTATTCCGGCAAGGATAATGATGGAAATTATAAAAACAAGAACAATATTTTTGAAGGAATGATTCTTATATTTCTTGAAATAATAAACAAACGTTATCGCAGGTATCGTAAGGAGATTGAGCAGGTGAACACCAATGGAAAGTCCCATAAGATAAGCGATAAGAATAAGCCAGCGTAAGGCATATTTTTCGTCTGCCTCATCTTCCCATTTTAAAATCGCCCAAAAAACAATGGCGGTAAAAAATGATGACATAGCATATACTTCACCTTCCACAGCCGAAAACCAGAATGAATCGCTGAAGGTATAAGCTAAAGCGCCAACCAGACCACTGGCTAAAACAGCATACATTCTGGGTTTGGAAAATTCGCCATGTTTAACAATGATCTTCCGGGCAAGGTGGGTAATGGACCAAAACAAAAATAATATGGTAAATCCGCTGCATAATGCCGACATGGTATTAACCATACGAGCCACATGTTGCACATCGCCAAAAGCGAAAAGCGAAAAGAAACGGCCTATCATCTGGAAAAGAGGAGCTCCGGGAGGATGGCCTACCTGTAATTTCATTGCGGTTGCGATATATTCACCGCAATCCCAAAAACTTGCCGTTGGCTCGGAAGTTAGTATATAAACCAATGAAGCAAAGGCAAATACCACCCATCCTAAAAGATTGTTTAATTTTTTGTAAATATTCATTTTTATGTGATTTGTTTATGCAGATAAATCAGCCCGCGAATTTAAGCAAAATTGACGCACTTACTCAAAATCATCCTATCTTTGCAAAAAATTTAATAAGATGAAACGTTTAGTATTGATACGTCATGGCGAAAGCCAATGGAATATGGAAAACCGCTTCACAGGTTGGACGGATGTTCCTCTTTCCGAAAAAGGTATTGCCGAAGCTAAAAAAGCCGGTAAATTGCTAAAAGAAAATGGTTTTAATTTTGAATTAGCATACACTTCTTATCTGAAACGCGCCATTAAAACACTTTGGTTAGTTTTGGAAGAAATGGATTTGATGTGGATACCTGTTAAAAATTCCTGGCGGCTCAACGAAAAGCATTATGGCAATCTTCAGGGATTGAACAAAGCCGAAACAGCCGAAAAATACGGAGATGATCAGGTGCTTATCTGGCGTCGCAGCTACGACATTCCCCCCGCCCCTTTAAACATAGATGACCCCCGCAATCCGAAACTCGATCCCCGCTATAAAGAATTGATGCCCAATGAAATTCCATTAACTGAAGCACTTAAGGATACCGTTAACCGTATTGTTCCATACTGGAAAAATGAAATCTCAAAGTCGTTCGAAAAACATAACGAAATTATCGTTGCTGCTCACGGAAACAGTCTGCGTGGCATCGTAAAATATCTTAAAAACATTAGCGAATCTGACATTGTAAACCTGAACCTTCCAACAGGAGTTCCCTACGTTTTTGAATTTGACGATAAACTCAACCTGCAAAAAGATTATTTCCTCGGCGACCCGGAAGAAATCAAAAAACTAATGGAACAAGTTGCTAACCAGGGAAAAGCAAAAAAGTAAACCATTTTAATGGACGGCATTTTTTTCATTTTTATTCTTGCCATCGGACTGTCATTCGATTCTTTTGCAGTATCTATTTCAAGCGGATTGTCGCTGAATAAAATAAGTTTTTTCAACGCCTGTAAAATAGCCTTTTCTTTGTCTTTTTTTCAGGCGTTGATGCCGCTTATTGGCTGGTTTATTGGTTCTCAGGTAAAAAATTATATGCTCGCCTTTGACCATTGGATAGCATTTGGTTTGTTATTTTTGCTGGGAATAAAAATGATATACGAAAGTATCAAAGCATGGAAAAATGGCAAAGAAAAAAAATTCAATCCCCTTAATTTCTATGTGCTTATAGGTATGTCGTTGGCCACCAGTATCGATGCATTGGCCGTCGGACTTAGTTTTGCACTTCTTGGAGTCCATATTATTATTGCATCGTTCATTATTGGAGCCATTACCTTTATCATTTCCATGACAGGCATTCTGGTAGGCAAAAAAACCGGCGGACGATTCGGAAAACAAATGGAAATCATCGGCGGATTGATATTAATGGGAATAGGATTGAAAATTCTTATCCAACACCTTTATTTTTAATAAAAATCTTTAACTTTGCAACCGCTTTTGGTTCATCAATTGATTTTTAACAAGAAATACATTATCTTTGTGCAAAATAATGTAAGTGTTCATTTATAACCATTTATCACTACTGATAATCATTAAATTTACACTATTTTCCTTAAACTACGTATTTTTAAAAAATTCTATAATTATTAACTTTTTTATTTCTCAATGGAATATTACACCCAACTCGAAAAACTGATCATTCCCGAATATGGCAGGAACATCCAGATGATGATAGAATACATCGTTAACTTACCCGACAGGGAAAAGCGCAACCGTATGGCGCACTCTCTTGTAAATATTATGGCACAATTGCATCCCGAAATGCGTGAAGTGGGCGATGTAAAACGAAAACTCTGGGATCACCTGTACATCATGTCCGATTTTAAATTGGATGTCGATTCTCCTTTTCCTGCCCCTTCGCCGCAGATTTTACTCGATAAACCCCAGCAACTTTCCTATCCATATAAAGATATTAAATTCAGACACTATGGAAAAAATCTTGAATTGCTTATCGAAAAAGCCATTCTGATGGAAGACGGTCCGGCTAAAAATGCTTTTATTAAAGTAATTGCCAATCACATGAAGAAATCTTATCTTACATGGAACCGCGATTCGGTGAGCGACGAAGTTATCGGCCAGCATTTGAGTTTCTTATCCGAAGGAAAATTAATGCTTAGCGAGGATATCCGGCTCAACAACACGCTTGATATACTTGCCCGGGCAAAAAAGAAAAAATTTATCGAAAAAACAAAAGAAACCAGCAATTCCAGAAGTCACCGTAACTGGCCCCGGAAAAAATAAACCAGCAATTCACGCGATAGTAAAGAACCAATGCAGGCAAAAACCATAAATACCAATTTTGCATTTTTCAAACTTTTGCTATAATATTAATTATGAGTTCATTTGAAATTATCGGTGGAAAATCGTTACGAGGTGAAATAATTCCCCAGGGTGCAAAAAATGAAGCCCTGCAGGTGATGTGTGCCGTTATTCTGACTTCCGAAAAGGTTACCATTTCCAATGTTCCCAATATCCGCGATGTAAATCAATTGCTCGACCTGTTGAGTGATATTGGAGTAAAAATCGCTAAAATTGCTCCCGAAACGTTTACCTTTCAGGCCGATGACATAAATCTTGAATACCTGAAGACTACCCAGTTCAGGGAAAAAGGAGCCTCCCTTCGTGGATCCATTATGATACTCGGTCCATTACTTGCCCGTTTTGGTAAAGGATATATTCCACAGCCTGGCGGCGATAAAATTGGGAGACGAAGACTCGATACGCATTTTATAGGCTTACAAAAACTGGGTGCAAAATTTGACTACGCCCTCGAAGAAGGTCTTTATAAAGTGGATGCCACTTCATTGAAAGGTTGTTATATCCTTTTGGACGAAGCATCCGTTACAGGAACAGCTAATATCATCATGGCGTCCGTTTTTGCCAAAGGCGAAACGGTTATTTTTAATGCCGCATGCGAACCTTACATTGTTCAGCTTTGTAAAATGCTTATCCGCATGGGTGCAAAAATTTCAGGTACCGGTTCCAACCTGCTTACCATCAAAGGTGTTGAAAAATTAGGCGGGACAGAACATCGCCTGTTGCCCGACATGATTGAAGTGGGTAGTTTCATCGGACTTGCCGCCATGACGCAAAGTGAAATCACCATTAAAAATGTTAATTATCAAGCTTTAGGTATTATTCCCGAAGTTTTTAAACGTCTGGGTATCCAGATAGAATTGCATGGCGACGATTTATATATTCCCGCTCAGGATCATTATGAAGTGGAAACTTTTATGGACGGCTCCATCATGACCATTGCCGATGCTCCATGGCCCGGTTTTACGCCCGACCTCATCAGCATCGCCCTGGTTGTTGCCATTCAAGCTAAAGGAAGTGTCCTTATCCATCAAAAAATGTTTGAAAGCCGGTTATTTTTCGTGGATAAGCTTATTGATATGGGAGCTCAGATTATACTGTGCGACCCGCACCGTGCGACCGTGATTGGATTAAACCATCAATATCGTTTGCGTAGCATACGTATGAGTTCGCCTGATATCCGGGCCGGGGTTGCCCTTTTAATTGCAGCTCTTTCGGCGGATGGTAAAAGTATTATTGATAATATTGAACAAATTGACCGCGGCTACCAGAATATTGACCAAAGATTACAAAAGCTCGGCGCTCAAATCCACAGAATTGATTAATGGCTACTTCATTATATCCCGTTCTTTTTTGCACCGTTTTTTATCTTTATACTATTTAAACACAGATATACCACTGCCAATTTGACGCAGGCAAACAATTGGCAAAATCTTTGATTGTCCGACAATATTCGATAATTTTTTAATACTAATCTTTACAATATTATAATATACCAAAACAATGATTGGAAAAAAGAAGACAAAAACTGAAGATGAAGATAATACTATTGATAGCCAGGAGCAGAATAATGTAAAACAGGAAGAAACGTCGGAGGAAAAACAAGAAGTAAAACCTGAAAAAGAAGAAGCTAAATCGGAGAAACATTTGAAATCCGAAAAGAAAAAAGAAAGTAAGGAAGAAGAGCTTCAACAAAAATTGGACGAACAGACTGATAAATATTTACGTCTGTATTCGGAATTTGACAATTACCGTAAACGCACCCTGAAAGAGCGCATTGAGTTGAGTAAAAACGCTTCGGAGGACATTATAACCAACCTGCTACCGGTAATTGACGATCTTGAACGGGCCATTAAGTCGTTCAACGATTCGGAAGAATTAAAACCGATGAAAGAAGGCGTGGTATTAATTTATTCCAAACTGATGAATATTTTGGGATCAAAAGGTTTGGAAGCCATTGAATCCATTGGTAAAGAATTTAACACCGATTTTCACGAAGCCATTACTCAAATTCCCGCCCCTTCGGAGGATATGAAGAACAAAATAATGGACGAAATTCAAAAAGGCTATCAGCTTAACGGCAAAGTGATTCGTTTTGCCAAAGTTGTTATCGGAAATTAAAATTAGCCTATTAAAAATTTTTAAAAACTAAGTTACTAATTGTGGCTAAAAGAGATTATTACGAAATATTAGGTGTTTCGCGGAATGCCAGCGAAGCGGAAATAAAGAAGGCTTACCGGCAAATGGCATTAAAATATCACCCTGATAAAAATCCCAACAACAAGGAAGCGGAAGATAAATTTAAAGAAGCTGCCGAAGCCTACGAAGTGCTGAGCAATCCGGAAAAGAAAGGTCGTTATGATCAGTTTGGACACGAAGGTGTTCGTGGAATGGGCGGAAGTGCCGGATTTGGTGGTGGCGGTATGTCTATGGATGACATTTTCAGCCAGTTTGGCGATATTTTTGGAAGTGCTTTTGGCGGTGGTTTCAGTAATTTTGGCAGTTCATTCGGTGGAGGAGATCGTCGCCGAAGAGTAAACAAAGGCTCCAATCTTCGCGTAAAGGTAAGTCTTACCCTCGAAGAAATAGCTAATGGAGTTGAGAAAAAATTAAAAGTCAATAAACTGGTAAGCTGCCAGAATTGTAAAGGCACCGGAGCTAAAGATGGTTCTTCCTACAAAACCTGCTCTACCTGCCATGGTACGGGCCAGGTTACACGGGTTACCAACACCTTTCTCGGACAAATGCAAACCAGCTCTGTATGCCCTCATTGTGGTGGCGAAGGCCAGGTTGTGATCGAAAAATGTACTTCCTGCGGTGGCAATGGCGTGATCAGAGGCGAAGAAGTGATAAGTGTTGCTATTCCTGCCGGAGTTTCGGAAGGCATGCAACTATCCCTAAGCGGAAAAGGTAACGCAGCAGCGCGAGGTGGAGTTCCCGGCGATTTAATAGTATTGATTGAAGAAATAAAACATCCTGAGCTGAGGCGCGACGGCAACAACTTGCTTTACGAACATTTTATCAGTTTTCCCGAAGCTGCACTGGGTACCAATATAGAAGTCCCTACCATTGAAGGCAAGGCACGCATAAAAATCGAACCCGGCACTCAATCGGGGAAAGTTTTACGATTGAAGGGAAAAGGCTTGCCCACGTTAAACTCCTACGGAAAAGGCGATTTGCTAATAAGTATTAACGTTTGGACTCCTCGGAATCTCAGCCGCGAGGAAAAAGCATTGCTCGAAAAATTAATGTCGGCCGAAAATTTCCGTCCGAATCCGACAAGCCGCGATCACAACTTTTTTGATCGTATGAAAGAATATTTTCAGTAATTTCGTTTGACAAATGTTTGGTATTGGAAACAAAACCATCGAACATTTATAGTAATCATTAATCTCTGAACCTGATGGATTTATTTTCAGCCAACAACATCACCAAACGGTTTGCCAATCATACGGCTCTCGACAACGTGAGCATTGCGGTACCCGAACAAAGCATCTTCGGGTTGCTTGGGCCAAATGGCGCCGGAAAAACTACACTTATTCGTATTATTAATCAGATAACCGGGCCTGACGAAGGCTCTCTTTTTTTTGAAGGCAAACCACTAATTCCTTCACATTTAGAACAAATTGGCTACCTGCCCGAAGAAAGAGGCCTTTATAAAAAAATGAAAGTCGGCGAACAGGCGTTATACCTGTCGCAACTGAAAGGATTAACCAAAAGCGAGGCTATTAAATCCTTAAAATACTGGTTCGAAAAATTTGAAATCCAGGGCTGGTGGAACCGGAAAGTGGAAGAACTTTCCAAGGGAATGCAGCAAAAAGTTCAATTTATTGTTACCATTATCCATAAACCCAAACTTTTGATATTCGATGAGCCTTTCAGCGGCTTCGATCCCATCAATGTCAACCTGCTCAAGGAAGAAATCCTGAATCTCAGGAAAAACGGCGCCACTATCATTTTTTCCACCCACAACATGTCGTCGGTGGAAGAACTTTGCGACCATATTGCCCTTATCAATAAATCGCATAAAATACTTGACGGAAGGGTGAAAGACATCAAAAAAACCTATAAGTCAAATCTGTTTGAAATTGAATTCTCCGATTTTGAGGGCGATCTGCGGACTTTGCTTAATCCGTCGTTTGAAGTCAAGAAAATTATTCCTGATGGTGAAACGTCAAAAGCTACCATCCAAATCAATAATTCGTGCACACCGAATGATTTGCTTCAAAATCTGATTCCAACGGTAGGTATTCATGCTTTTAACGAAATCATTCCTACGATGAACGATATTTTTATCTCCACCGTAAATTCTTATGTTTCCGGTTCCGCTGAACAGCAAACCAATCAAGCAGGTTAAAAACCAAAAATTATTGCCATGAACAAAATTTCTCTCATTATCAGGCGCGAATATTTAACCAGGGTTCGTAAACGTTCGTTTGTCATTATGACCATTTTAGGTCCGATTTTGATGGCTGCGCTCATGATATTACCAGCCTATTTTGCCCAAAAATCAGACGAAGACCGAACAATTGGAGTAGTAGATGAAAGCGGTATTTTCTTTAAAAAAATTCCCGATACCGACAACCTGAAATTTACGTACATAACCGAAGAAATAAATACTGCCAAAAACAACATGAACAAGGAAGGATTGTATGCCATCCTTTATATACCCAAGCCCGCCTATAGTGTACCCACCAAAGCCATACTTTATTCCGACAAGCAACCCGGTATAAATATAAAATCGCACATCAAATCGGCTATGGAAAAGGAAGTGGAACGACTTAAACTCCAGGCTTCCGGCATCAACGAAGATGTGCTGAATTCTATTAAATCGGATATATCCTTAGCTTCCATCAAAATGGGCGAAAAGGGAAACGAAGAAAAAAGTTTTGTGGAAGTGAGCATGATTTTAGGTATGTTTTCCGGCATTCTCATCTATTTTTTCATCTTCCTTTTTGGCGCACAAGTCATGCGCGGTGTGATAGAGGAAAAAACCAGCCGCATCGTGGAAGTAATCATTTCGTCGGTAAAACCTTTTCAACTGATGATGGGGAAAATTATCGGTGTTGCTTTGGTAGGATTAACACAGTTTCTGTTATGGGTTTTGCTAACCATTGCCATCGTTGGAATATTTAAAATTTCCAATCCCAGTACATTCTCCGGTTCCAAACCCCAACAGATGATGACCGACAACCGCGTTAATCCGTCAACAGCAAATACTTATCAGCAACAAGCAAACAATGCAAACGAAAACCAGGGAATATTGGAAGCCATCGGTTCTATTGATTTTGGAGTTATGATTAGCTCCTTTCTTTTTTATTTCCTTTTCGGATACCTGCTCTACGCCGCATTCTTTGCAGCCATCGGATCGGCGGTGGACAACGATGCGGATACGCAACAGTTTATGTTGCCCATTACGATACCTCTCATCTTTTCCATTGTCATGGCACAATATGTCATCAATAATCCCGACGGACCCTTATCCTTTTGGCTATCTATCATTCCTTTAACTTCACCTATCATCATGATGATAAGGATACCTTTCGGGGTGCCTATTTTTGATCTGGTTCTTTCCATGGTTTTACTGGTGCTCGGTTTTATTGGCGCCACCTGGCTGGCTGCCAAAATTTACAGGACAGGAATATTATTATACGGGAAAAAGGTTGACTACAAAGAATTGTGGAAATGGATAAAATATAAAGGCTGACAATAAACAAGCCATTCAATAAACCGATGATATCATGCCAAAAATTCTGATTGTTGATGATGAAATAAGTATTCGCAATACTTTACGTGAAATTTTGGAATACGAAAAGTATACCGTGGATGATGCTCCCGACGGAATGACTGCCATCGAATTGGTCAAAGCCAGTCATTATGATGTTATTCTCTGCGATATCAAGATGCCGCAAATGGACGGAATCGAAGTACTGGAAGCCATTCAAAAACTCTCGGAAACGCCTGTGGTAATGATTTCCGGACACGGAACCATAGAAACAGCCGTGGAAGCCATCAAAAAAGGCGCCTTCGACTATATTTCCAAACCACCCGACCTGAACCGCCTGCTTATTACCCTGCGCAATGCCATAGAAAAAGCAAGCCATGTTACGGAAATAAAAGTGCTGAAACGCAAGATCAGCAAGACCTATGATATGATAGGCGAATCACCAGCCATCAACGATATCAAAAATATGATTGAACGGGTAGCTCCTACCGATGCCCGGGTGCTGATTACCGGCGATAACGGAACCGGAAAAGAACTGGTAGCCCGCTGGCTTCATGAGCTGAGTCCCCGTGCTGCTGCTCCTTTCGTAGAAGTGAATTGTGCAGCCATACCTTCCGAATTGATCGAAAGTGTCCTTTTCGGACACGAAAAAGGCTCATTCACCTCAGCCATCAAGCAGCGCAAAGGCGATTTTGAACAAGCCGATAGCGGAACTCTTTTCCTTGACGAAATAGGTGATATGAGTCTCTCGGCTCAGGCTAAAGTATTACGGGTACTTCAGGAAAACAAAATCATGCGCGTAGGCGGTGAAAAGGAAATTGAAGTCAACGTCAGGGTTATTGCCGCTACCAACAAGGATTTGAAAGAAGAAATCGAAAAACGAAATTTTCGCGAAGACCTTTACCATCGCCTCAGCGTTATTCTTATTCATGTTCCGTCCCTCAACGAACGCCGGGACGATATTCCGATCCTGGCCAATCATTTTATTAAGGAAATTTCCGAAAATGAAGGCAAGCCCCTTATGACATTTACCAACGAAGCCCTGGCCAAACTTCAGAAAATGCCATGGGCGGGCAACATCCGCGAGTTGCATAATGTGGTGGAAAGGCTTTCCATCCTTTGCGACAGGGAGATTACTGCCGATGATGTTTTAAAATATGCACAGCCGATGAAGTGAAAAAATGGCTGTTAGCTATTGGCTCTTGGCTGTTAGCTTCTGATGACCTGAAATGAGTTATTTCCTAAAATTCTCAAATCTCAAATCTCAAATCTCAAATCATTATTGTATCTTTGCAGTCCATTTTGGGGCTGACTGGATTTGACAGCAAGGGAGTGGGATTGTAAGCATGCCGAGCGTTGTGTAAGTGGCTCGTAAAACCCAATGCTCACAGCCTATAAACGGCGACAATTATAACTACGCATTAGCTGCTTAATCTAGGATTAAACACCTAATTGCTTCCCGGGAAGCTCTGTCCGACAGCGTCCCGTCAGAAGCATCGAAAAAGCCGGAATAAGCCTGCTGAAGTCTCGGCGGCAGGACGAAAATCAAAGAGAATACGACACCGATTGGCTCGCCTTTTACCGGTTTGCGTCCGACAATCAACGAAAGGATAAGCATGTAGAAAGCACTTTTGCTACTTGTTTGGACCGGGGTTCGAATCCCCGCAGCTCCACTCAAAAATAAAAAAACCCAAGCCTCGGCTCGGGTTTTTTGTTTTAAATCGTTTTTTATCAATATGGTAACCCTGAATTAGCAACTGAATAATCGTTTTTAGCCACAGTTTCAGGATAAATATTTTGACATAATTTCTTTTAATTTTTCCGATTTAACCGGTTTGGCTAAAAAATCGTTGATACCAGCGTCAAAGTATCTTTTTTTATCATCCTCATAAACATAAGCAGATAGAGCTACTATCGGTATATCCCCTCGGAATTTTCTTATTTCCATGGTTGCATCCAGGCCATTCATTACCGGTAACTGAATATCCATGATGATAATGTTGATAGACGGATTCGACCGGCAAAGATCTACCGCTATTTTTCCATCTTTTGCAAACAATAACCGGGCTTTGGTCTCTTTTAAATAAAAACGAAGCAATTCTGAATTATAGTCTTCATCTTCTACTATTAATACAAGTTTATCGCTAAAATCATATTCTATTTTAACCGGATCCTTTTTTTCATACATAACTGATACTTCACGCGAAGGATTATACGGTATGGTAAAAAAGAACGTAGAACCTTTGCCTTCCTCGGAATCAAACCTAATATCGCCGCCTAATAATTCAACCAATCCTCTGGAAATGGATAAGCCCAAGCCGGTGCCTCCGAATTGGCGGGTATAGGTTTCTTCTTCCTGGCGGAACCTCTCAAAAATGATGGGTTGTTTCTCTTTTGCTATTCCTTTACCGGTATCCTGAACAAAAAATTCCAGTTTATTACCTTGGATAGTATATCCGAATTTAATAAAACCGGTTTTGGTAAATTTAAGGGCATTGCTTAGTAAATTATTTAATATCTGCCGAAGTCTAAGATCGTCCGACGTTATATAGCTTTTTTCTTCATCTATGGCTTTCTCAAGAATTATTTTAATGTGTTCCTTGTCATTTTGTTTTTGTTCATTTTTATAAGAAAGGAGTATATCGTCAAGCAAATGATGCAAATCAAAGGTAACTTTACTAACATCCAACTGATTGCTGTCATTTTTTGCAATATCGAGTATATCATTGATTATAGCCAGCAGATGCCTTCCCCTTTCGTTGATAATATTGATGTATTCACGACGCTGTTCCGGGGTAAGCTCATCGTCATCGAGAAGTTCGGAAAAGCCGAGGATGCCGTTCATCGGAGTACGGATTTCGTGCGACATGTTGGCCAGAAAAGCCGTTTTAAGATCATCCGAACGTTTGGCTTTTTTGTATTCGTCAATCAGGTTCCTTTTGGCTTGATTAACGAGAACAAAAATAAAAGAGCCATACATAAGTAAACCAGTATATACATCAATAATCCTAGCATTATCAGATTCGTAGTTGCTAATTAATTGTGGATTTGAATAATCGATATAAAATAATACCAAAACGTTAATAAGTATGGCACTAAAGATAATCACCAATTGTTTGCCATTCCACATAAAAACCAAAATGCTCGAAATGATAATAAAAAAATAAGGTGCACCACCATGAGAGCCATAGTTTTTCCACCATAAGTAATTACAAATTATGACACTACTGAGCGTGAGTAATGTTTTCAGGACAACAATTGATTTATTACTTTTTACCCAAAAATAAGTTCCTGTAAAAAAAACGGCTGCAATTAAAGGCATGATAAGCATATTAATCTCAAATCCAATAAAGAAATTAATAATAACGCCTGATAATGCAATAGAAACCGCAACAAAGCTTAAGGATTTTATAAATTTTGTTTCAAAATTTATAAACCCATCATTTTCTTTATCTTTCTTTTTCACCATTCTAACTTATTACAACTATAAATGTACAAAAAAATCTCTCTTGGAGGCTACAAATCTAAAATTATAATTAATTCTCTTGCAATTTTTTTTATCACCGTATTTCATTTTTTTTATTTACACTACTTCTAGATTAATTCAACAATTATTGAATAGAAATGTTTGTCCATTAATGATATTCAGCGGGAATACTTAATTGTAATTAGACAAATATAAATGTTTTATTAAAATAAATCTTGATTAAACGATATTTTTATTTTTTAAGCAAGCTTTTTTGTTACTAAGATTTTATTAAAATTTACATTCCATGGCATATCTATTTTATATTTGCCATTTCATAGAATTTAGCTATAATAACCAAGTTCGTTTAGAAAAACATAATTAATAATGGAAAGCATAAAACAAAAAGCTCTGGAAACAGTAAGGTATGGAAAGTTGCATGGGGTTGCAATGAAGAATACAATTAATCAGGAATTTGACGGACGAATGATGGAATTTGACACTGGACAATATGTCAATTTCGCCTTATGCGATTATCTCGGACTATCAACTGACGTCAGGCTAAGAAAAGCTGCTGCCGAAGCAAGTATGAAATACGGCGTATATACTGCGGTATCCCGGAGTTTCGTAAAATTAGGTATTTATAAGGAGGCGGAAGACATTATTACCTCTATTTTTAATCAACCTTGTTTAGTGGTTCCCCGCACTACGCTTGGGCACATTGCAGCATTACCGGCAATTATTGATAAAGATGATCTTATCATACTTGACCAGCAGGTGCATACCAGCGTTCAACTTGGGGCACAAATAGCGGTTGCACAAGGAAGTAAAATGGAAATACTCAGGCATAGCCGGATGGATTTGCTGGAAAAACGCCTGAAAGAGTTATCGGCTACCTATTCCAAAATATGGTATCTCGCCGATGGCATTTATTCCATGTTTGGCGATACGATACCCGTAGCCGAAGTAATGGATTTGCTGGACCGTTATCCCAAGTTTCATCTTTATGTGGATGATGCTCACGGAATGAGCTGGATGGGTGAAAACGGAAAAGGATTTTTCCTTACCAAAACCAAATTTCATCCAAAATTGGTACTGCTTTCTTCCTTAGGCAAAGGATTCGGCAGTGGAGGCGGCGTAATTATTTGTCCTGATGAAACACTGAAAGAACAAATTGAAATATTGGGCGCTCCCCTGATGTTTACTTCTCCTGTTGCCCCTCCTACGTTAGGCGCCATCATCGAATCCGCCAAAATCCACCTTAGCGATGAGATAAAAGAAAGGCAAGCACAACTTAAACAACGTATCATTTATGTCAGAAAAAAGGCTTTTGAATTAGGCTTGCCTATCATTGGAAGCCAGCCTACGCCTATTACTTTTATTGCTACCGGCAAACCGGATATGACCTCTGATATCGGGGTATATTTGATGAAACGAGGTTTTTATCTTACGGGAGGAGAGTATCCCGCAGTTCCCTTTAATAATTCTGGTGCAAGGATTGTTACCACTTTACATCAAAATTTTGATGATATTGACAACATGCTCGAAGCATTGAAGTATGCTTGCGATTCCGTTCTTAAAGACCGAGGTATAAAACTTGAAGACGTACTAAAATTCTATAAACATTTTGACTTTTTCGACGGCACCTATAAAGAACTTTAAGGCTTATCGCACCAACGCTGTCAGATGCTTTACACGCTGACAGGTTGGTTTGGATTTATCATCACTCCACAATATCAATCTCCAGTTCCCCTTCGGTAGTGGGCTGGGCATTGTTTACCAGCAAAAGGGTACTGCCTGCCGCACCCAACTGGCTTGCCTTTATCACCAGCTCTTCGTCGGGCGGGAGGATGTGTACATCGGAAGGCACTGCGGCATTAGCCTGGCTTGCCGTAAATATCCCCAGATTTACGCTTCCTGAATTGTAAAACGAGAACTTTGTTTCATCCGTAAACGAAATTTCGGCTACGGCATTGGATGCCGGAGGCACGGCAAGTGTCAGTGAATTTTCTTCATCGCCTTCGGTTACCGCTTTGGCATGTTTACGGGGACGAAGCAGCGAAAAATCGAACAACTCATCTATTTTTTCGGGAGTTGCCTGGTATTTATACATCAGGTAACCCAGGTTTCCATAAAGGGTTTGACAAACCAATACCTGTTGTGCGTCCAGATCGGTGGCGGCAGCATCCGGCGAAATACCCTTCCCCTGCTGCGACTGGCGGGTATCACTTACCAACCTCAGAAAAGCGGCGGCTTCGTCGTGCACCGCCGCAATTGCGTTTGTCACGCGACTGAAGGCTTCCACCATGCTGGATACCGTTTTTTTAAAAGAAACCCCCAGAATTTGATAAACTCTGGGGGTTTTAGCATATTATTTGATTTTAAGTAAAAAAATACTCATTCTTTTTCATACAGTATCCCTTTCTTTATTATTTTTGTTTTTTATGGAGGAAATATGAAACAGGTTTCTTCAAAAAATCGGCAAGCGGTTAAGCTCATTGCTGTTTTTATTTTGCTCACCATAGTCTTTGCTACTGCGGGCTATTTGCTTTTCAGCTATCAGAAAAAAAGCATAACCCGCGATAAGCATGATGAACTGGCAGCCATCAGCCAGCTAAAAGTTGACCAGATTGTCAACTGGCGCAACGAACGTCTGGGCGATGGCAATGCCATTTTTTATAATAAATCGTTTGCCCATTATATTAAACAATATCTCAGTGGTGTCAATCGGAATCAAAATTATAAAGAGGCTTTCAACTGGTTAACCATTATCCGGGAAAATTACGGTTATGCTCTTTTTATGGTAACGGATACCAATCTGAAGCCAGTAATATCCCTCTTCCCTACCGATCATCTTCAGATAAACGGAATACAAACAGCAAAAGAAGCCATAAAGAAAAAATCTCCAATTCTGTCCGACCTGCATTTTACCTCCGAAATGGGAGCCCATCTGGATATGGCTATACCTTTGTATTCCTCACCCGAAACGGCAAAAGATTTAGTAGGGCTACTGTTTCTCCGTATCAATGCTTCTCAGTTTCTCTTTCCACTTATCCAAATCTGGCCTACCCCCAGCCGGAACAGCGAAACCATGCTTGTTCGACGGGAAGACGATAGCGTTGTTTTCCTTAACGAACTTCGCCATCGCAAAAACACAGCGCTACGTTTAAAATTTTCAATTACCGATACCCTTCTTCCTGCGACAAAAGCAGCGTTAGGGATAACAGGAATAACAGAAGGCATCGATTACCGGGGAATAAAAGTGCTGGCAGATATAAAAAAAATCCCCGGCACTTCGTGGTTTATCGTGGCAAAAGCAGATATGGATGAAATTTACCGGCCAGTTCGGATTCTGTCGTATGGTATTCTCGGTTTTACCGTTTTGTTTGTGTTAATCGCAGCGCTTATTATTTACCTGATCTGGAAACGACAGGTATATAAACTGGAACTGGAACGGCAGGCACTTACCCAGCATTTCGATTATATTGTGAAATATGCCAACGATATTGTTTTGCTTTCAGATGAAAAACTGAACATTGTCGAATGTAACGACAGTGCAGTTCGTTATTATGGATATACCCGCCAGGAACTTATCGGCAAAAATTTAGCCAGCCTTCGTTCGGAATCAACACGACGCCAACTTCAGGACATCGTCAAAGAAATTCGTCAAAATAATTCAGCCCTCTATGAAACAGTTCACCAGCGCAAAGATGGAACGACTTTTCAGGTAGAATTCAACTCCCGGCTGATAAAAATTGAAGGAAAAACGTATCACCAATCCATCGGTCGCGATTTGACCGAACGCAAACGGGTAGAAGAAGAACTGAAGAAAAGTGAAGAACAACTTAAACTTAAGTTGGATACTATCCTCAATCCCGATGTCGACATTTCAGATATTGAGCTTAAAAACATTATCGCCGTTGATGAGCTTCAATCCATATTGAACGATTTAGCTCCGGTAACTAATATGGTTACGGCTATTCTCGACCTGAAAGGAAACATTATCGAATCCGCCGGCTGGCAAAACATCTGTAAGAATTTCCATCGCATGAATCCTGAGAGTGCAAAAAACTGCACAGAAAGCGACCTTCATCTTTCGGGAAAGCTGAAGCCCGGTGAATCCAGGGAATATCGCTGTAAAAATAACCTCTGGGATATTGTTACCCCTTTATACATCGGCGATAAACTTTTTGGTAATATTTTTACGGGACAGTTTTTTTACGACGATGATGTGGTGGACGAGAGTTTATTCATCAACCAGGCAAAAAAATATGGATTTAATGTAGAAGACTATATGCGCGAATTTCGGCAAATTCCGAGATTCAGCAGGGAAAGAGTAATGCTGTTTATGAGCTTCCTCGTTAAATTCACCTCATTGATATCACGACTTAGTTTGTCTAATATTCAACTTGCCAAAGAAATTTCCGAACGCAAACTGGCAGAGGGAGCATTAAAAGAAAGCGAAGAAAAATACCGTTCATTGTTTAATGAAATGATAGAAGGCTTTGCCCTTCACGAAATTATTTGTAATGACCAGGGCATTCCCGTTGATTATCGCTTTTTGCTGATAAATCCTTCTTTTGAAAAACTGACAGGTCTTCGCGCCGAAGAATCAATAGGAAAAACAGTGCTGGAGGTCTTACCTGGAACCGAACCGTATTGGATAGAAGCTTATGGTAAAGTAGCATTGACTGGCGAACCGGTAACTTTCGAAAATTATTCAAAAGACCTCGACCAGTACTACCGCGTGGTCGCTTTTAGTCATCATAAAGGACAATTTGCCGTTCTTTTCGAAGATATTACTGATCGCAGACGAGCTGAAGAAGCGTTGAAAGAAAGCGAAGAAAGATACCGTCACCTGATTGAGAATAGTCACGATATCATTTATACACTCACTGCAAATGGAATATTCACCTTTGTTTCTCCTGCATGGACTGCACTGCTGGGACATCCGGTAAATCAGGTAGCAGGGCAATCGTTTCAACCATTTGTCCATCCCGATGACATACTAGGGTGCATGACATGGTTACACAAAGTGATCGAGACAGAACAACGACAAGAGGGTGTTGAGTACCGTGTACAGCATATCAATGGGTCATGGCGTTGGCACACATCAAGTGCTGTTCCTTTAAGGGACGAAACTGGTGCCGTCGTTGGGTTCGAGGGTACTGCCCGCGACATCACTGAGCGCAAACAGGCAGAAGAAGAAATTCGCCTGCTCAATTCCAAACTTCATCAGCTTATTCATGCCATTAAACAACTTGCCTTTGCCCGCGATTTGCAAACCATACAGGATACCGTAAAAGTTTCAGCCCGCGAATTAACCGGTGCCGATGGCGCTACTTTTATTTATCGCGAAAACGAATTATGTTATTACGCTGATGAAGATGCCATTAGTCCTTTATGGAAAGGACAAAAATTTCCTATGGAATACTGCATCAGCGGCTGGGTCATGTTAAATAATAAACAGGCAATTATCGAAGACATTTATTCCGATGTACGCATTCCCGCCGATGCATACCGACCCACTTTCGTAAAAAGCCTTGCCATGGTTCCCATTGCAACTACCGAACCTATAGGCGCCATAGGAAACTATTGGGCAAATAAGTATACGCCTTCTGAAATGGAAGTAAACCTTCTTCAAACTCTTGCCGACGCTGCGGCACGGGCAATAGAAAATGTAAGACTGTACGACGAACTTGAACATCGCGTGGCTCAACGCACTCATCAACTTGAAACAGCCAACAAAGAGCTGGAAGCATTCAGCTATTCCGTTTCGCACGATCTGCGTGCCCCGCTTCGTGGTATTGATGGTTGGAGCCTTGCCCTGCAGGAAGATTATGAGCACCTACTCGACGATCAGGCAAAGATATACCTGGGACGCGTCCGTAGTGAAACCCAACGGATGGGACAATTAATCGACGATATATTAAAACTATCGCGGGTTACCCGCTCAGAACTACGACTGGTGAATGTTGATTTAACGGCTCTTGCCAATACCATTAGCCAGCGTTTGAAAGAGGCAAACCCCAACCGCAAACTTGATTTTGTTATTCAAAGCGGTTTATCCATCACGGGTGATTCGCAATTGCTCGAAATTGCGCTCACTAACCTACTCGACAATGCATGTAAGTTTACCAAAAGACAAACTGTTGCAAAAATTGAGTTTGGAACAGTCCTGATTGATGACAAACTAACGTATTTTATCCGCGATAACGGCATCGGCTTCGATATGAAATATGCCTCCAAACTCTTTGGCGCCTTTCAGCGGATGCACAAGCAAAGTGAATTTCCGGGTACAGGCATAGGTTTGGCAACCGTGCAACGTATTATACGCCGGCATGGCGGTAAAATATGGGCGGAATCGCAGGTAGATGAAGGAAGCACGTTTTATTTTACCATAAATGAAGAAAGGAAGAAGTAGACAGAAGACAGAAAGCGGTAGGCAGTAGGCAGTAAGCGGAAAGCAGTAGGCAGTAAGCAGGAGGCAGCTGAGCGAAGCGAAATCCCAATATAGAAACGCTTAGGAGGAACGACTTAGCGATTCTTCATCGGGATAGGCAGTAGGTAAATAACAAGAAAGTTTTATTATGAAGGGGTTTAGAGATTTAAAGGTTTATCAACTTACTTACAAACTGGCAATGGAAATATTCGAGATTTCGAAATCATTTCCAAAAGAAGAAAAATATTCTTTAACCGACCAAATCAGACGGTCTTCAAGAAGTATTGCGGTGAATATTGCGGAAGGGTTTAGAAAAAGACAATATTCAAAAATGTTTGTCAGCAAACTCGCCGATGCTGATGGTGAAGCAAGCGAGACTCAAATATGGATTGATTGTGCTTTTGATTGTGAATATATAACAAAAGATCAAAAAATATATTTACTGAATGGTTATGAAGAAGTCGGAAGAATGCTTGGTAGTATGATTCAGCATCCCGAAAAATTTAATTTAAATTTATAACTTTGGAAAATGAAAAAAATATCAAAACACATACGGTCCATCGCTTTCGGGCTACCGCCTACTGCTTTCCGCTTACTGCCTACTGCTTTCCGCTTTCTGCCTTCATCAATGTATAACCTAACTCTATAAAGCCATGAATTCCAACGAAAAACTATCCTGCTGGTGGAAGATAATCCCAGCGATGTAGAACTGACCAAAAGGGCGCTGCAAAAAGAACATATCCTTAACGAAATTATCGTTGCCGAGGACGGACAGGAAGCCCTCGATTATTTGTTTGCAACAGGTAAACACTCTGGTCGCGACCTTAGTCAAATGCCAACCCTTATCCTGCTCGATCTAAAACTACCACGTGTCGACGGCCTTGAAGTATTAAAACAAATAAGAGCCGACGAACGTACACGCAGATTACTGGTGGTTATTCTCACCTCTTCACGTGAAGAACAAGACCTGATAAAAGGATATAACTTAGGTGTAAACAGCTATATCTGCAAACCCGTTGATTTTAATCAATTTGTCGAAGCAGTAAGATATCTCGGCCTCTATTGGTTAGTTATTAACGAAACACCCCCGATACATTAATCTAAATTTATTTATGGAAGAACTCCATTTGCGTTTACTCATCATTGAAGATAAAGAAAACGATGCCCAACTGATTTTCCGTTACCTTCAAAAAGCCGGTTTCTCCATTGCATCCGAACGGGTGGAAACAGCATCCGAAATGCAGGAAGCATTGGACTCAAAATCATGGGACATTATTATTGCTGATTACAGCTTGCCACAGTTTGACGCCCCTTCCGCGCTCAAACTTCTGCAAAATTCCGGAAAAGACATACCGTTTATTGTTATCTCCGGTACCATTGGCGAAGAAACGGCAGTAGAAATGATGAAAGCCGGCGCTCACGATTACCTGATGAAGGGCAATCTTATCCGGCTCGGTTCAGTGATAAAACGCGAAATCGCCGAGGCTAAAATAAGACAGGAACGCAAACATGCCGAAAAATCCCTGCACGAAAATGAGGAACGATATCGTATATTCATCAATTCTACGCAGGATATGGCTTTTCTCAAGGATGGTGAGTCCCGATACATGATCGTAAACAATAGCCATGCACTGTTTTTCGGAAAAAATAAAAAGGATATTATCGGTAAAACGGATTTCGAGTTAATGACTGAAGATGCTGCAAAAATGTGTCATGTTTCCGATATTGCCGCTCTTGATTCCGATACCGTCGTCGTTAATGAAGAACAAATCGGCGATAAATTTTATGAAACACACAAATTCAGGGTTCCTTTACCAAATGGAACTTTCGGAGTTGGGGGATACATCCGCGATATTACCGAAAACAAAAAGAACCAGGAAGCTCTTGAAAAAAGCGAAAAAACGTTGGCAAACCTCATCAGCAACCTGCCCGGTTTTATTTACCGTTGTGCCAACGACCCAGACTGGACCATGGAATATCTTAGCGACGGATTTCTGAAACTCACCGGATATTCCGCTGAAGATGTCCTTAACAACAAACGACTCCCGTTTAACCAAATAATCTTTCCCGACGACAGAAAACGTTTATGGGAAACATGGCAATTGTCGCTTAAAGAACATCTGTCTTTCGAAGATGAATACCGTATTATTACAAAAAACGGCACCATCCGAAATGTATGGGAACGCGGACACGGAATATACGACGGCGACATCCTGCTTTATATTGAAGGATTCATCACCGACATCACCGAACGGAAGCAGGCGGAGGAAGACGTAAGGCGCGAACGCATCCTGCTTCGTACGCTTATCGATAACCTGCCGGATACCATTTATGTAAAAGATAAGGAAGCCCGCAAAATTGTTGCCAATCGCGCCGATGTGGAAATTATAGGCAAATCATCAGAAGCCGATATTATCGGAAAAACCGACAAGGAAATCTTTGGAAATGAAATTGGAATCCGGGGATATACCGACGACATGAACATCCTGCAAACCGGTAACCCAATAATTAATCGCGAAGAAGATTTTTATGACCCTAAAGGCGTCCAACGATGGCTTATTACTTCTAAAATTCCTTTGCGAAATGAAAAAGGCGATATCATCGGATTGGTAGGCATTGGTCACGACATTACCGAACGAAAAAAAACAGAAAAAGCCCTGATTGAAAGCGAAGAACGCTTCCGTAGCCTTTACGAAAACGCTACCATTGGTTTGTACCGGACGACTCCCGACGGGCAGATTATACTTGCAAACCCTACTCTGGTTCAAATGCTCGGATTCGACTCTCTGGAAGATTTGAAAAAACGGAATATTTCCGAAGAAGGCTACGCATTAGATTATCAACGCAAAACCTTTCAGGATACCATTGAAAAACAAGGATATATTCACGGATTGGAATATACCTGGAAACGCAAAGACGGTACAAATGTCTTTATTCGCGAAAGTTCCCGGCTTATCCGGGATGAAAACAATAACTCTGTGTATTATGAAGGTACAGTAGAAGACATTACCGAAAGCAAACATGCTGAACAATTACAAAAAGTGCTGTTCAACATTTCGAATACAGCAATCTCCACCAACAACCTGAAAGAACTAATTGAAAGAATAAAACAGCAACTTAGTACACTCCTTGATACAAGCAACTTTTATGTCGCTTTTTATGATGAAACTACAGGAATGTTTTCTTCCCCTTATTATAGCGATGAGAAAGATTCCATTGAAACCTGGCCTGCCGAAAAATCACTTACCGGTTGTATTATAAAATATAATAAGTCAATGCTTATAACCGATAAGGAATATCTTGAAATGAATAAAAAAGGGGAAATTAATCTTATCGGCGAACCTTCTAAAATCTGGCTTGGTGTCCCATTACAGGTAGAAGGTAAAGCAATAGGAGCCTTTGTTGTACAAAGCTATGACGATGTCAATGCTTACAGTGAGAAAGACAAAAATACCCTTGAATTTGTTTCACACCAAATCAGCATTGCTATTCAGCGTACCAAAGCTATGCAGGATTTAAAAGAAGCCCTCGCCAAAGCCGAAGAAAGCGATCGTTTAAAGTCGGCTTTTCTTGCAAATATGTCGCACGAAATACGTACACCCATGAACGGGATTCTCGGTTTTGCCGATCTGTTGAACGATGATTCCATTCAGCCTGACGAAAAACGTCGTTTTATTAATATTATCAAAACTAATGGACAACACCTTCTCTCCATCATCAACGACATCATTGACATTTCAAAAATCGACAGCAATCAGCTTAAAATAACTAACATAAATTTCAACCTGAACCATCTGCTCGACGAATTATTCATTACGTATCAAAACGAAATTGTTCAGAAAGGAAAAACGGAAATTACCCTGCAACTCGACAAGACGTTACCGGATGCACAAAGTCAAATTATTTCCGATAATATTCGCTTACGGCAAATTCTGTTCAATCTGATAAGCAATAGCCTTAAATTCACCAAAAGCGGATCTATCCGTTTTGGGTACTCCCTTTCGGAAAACAACCTGCAATTTTTTGTTAGCGATACAGGAAAAGGAATAGCCAAAGATAAACAATCCATCATCTTTGAACGTTTTAGGCAAGAAGAAGAAACCCATACCCGGCAGTTTGGGGGTACAGGTTTAGGGTTATCTATTTCCAAAGCGCTGGTCGAACTGATGGGGGGTAAAATATGGCTTAGCTCGGAAGAAGGAAAAGGCTCGACTTTCTATTTTACCATTCCAGATACTGCTTTCGTAGCCAAACCGGAACCAAGTCGTGAAAAGAGCCATCAAAAAAAAGATTTCGATTTCAGCGGAAAAACCATTTTGGCAGCCGATGATGTGCAGGTGAATCTCGATTTAATTAGTGTATATCTGAAAAAAACCAATGCCTCTTTGCTTTTTGCTGATAATGGAAAAGAAGCTCTTGACATTTGCAGAAACAATCCGGCGGTGGATTTGGTTTTGATGGATATTCAAATGCCGGTGATGAACGGATACGAAGCTACCCGTGAGATACGGAAATTCAATAAAAACATTCCGATAATTGCATTTACGGCTTACGTTTTCCCCGACGACAAGGAGATGTGCATTAAAGCCGGGTGCAACGATTTTATCCCCAAACCCATGAATAGGAATCTTCTGTTGAAAACGTTAAATAAATATTTATAAAACCAGAATTTGCCATGTCAGGAAAAAAGAAATTTGCGAAATTTACCGATCTGCGAAACATCGTATTGCTATCGGGTGCCATAGTGCTACTGACAGGTTTGGTGGCGCTGACCGGCTGGATAAGCGGAAACCTGGCGCTGGCCGGAATTAGTCATGGTTATGTTCCCATGTCCTTTGCTTCCTCCATTTGTTTTATTCTGCTAGGTTTTATCTTATGTTTAGGAATTTGCAACTCATGCCAAAAAGCGACCAAGATTGTTATTACCGGGGTCGTTATAATTATGGCTGTCTATGGTTTTTTGCAATTTGCCAGTGTTTTCTTTCATGCCAATCTTATCATTGATCATCTTTTATTTCCTGTTCAGGGGAAAATAGACAATTTTCCCATCAACCGAATGTCGCCTTATACGGGTCTGTTATTCTTTATCAGTAATACCGCCATATTGGTTAAACTATTTGGCAAAAACAAAATTTTATCGCTGAATGTAGTTGGCACTTTGGGATTGATCATTGCTTTTGCCGGATTCCTGGCAGGATTAGGATATATTTTGGGAACCCCTTTTTTATATTCAGGCAAACTAATACCTATGGCAGCGCCCACCGCTTTTTGTTTCCTGTTTCTGGGATGCGGACTGATTGCCATATCGGGAAGCCGGACATTTGTCCTGCGTTACTTCAGTGGAAATACGGCAAGCGCCAGAGTGCTACGAACCATTTTGCCACTCATCGTGGCAGGAATTCTGTTCGACAGCTTTCTTCAACATTTTCTCACCAGCTATTTCCATATCAATCCGGCCCTGCTTTTGGCTCTGCTTACCGTCATTCTGGTCATTTTAACCAGCATTGTCATTATTAATGTTACCCGTATCATTTTCCGGAATGCCGACAAAGAGGAAGAAAAACGTATTCTTGCCGAAAAAGCATTACGCGAAAGCGAAGAAAAATTCCGTGCCATTTTTGAAAATAATTCTTCGGCTCTTGCCATTATTGAGCCGGATACTACCATTTCGATGGTCAACGATGCTTATTGCCAGATGGGCGGCTACAGCCGCGAGGAAGTGATCGGAATGAGCTGGACCCGGCAAATCCCTCCCGGAGACCTTGAACGGCTGAAGGAATATAACCGGATACGGCTTAGTAATCCGAAAGAAGCTCCCGATAAGTACGAATTTACGTTCTATCATAAAAACGGAAAAATTAAACATGGGCTGATGTCGGTGGCAATGATTGAAAGTCATCGTAAGATCATTGCTTCCTTTACCGATATCACCGAACGCAAGCAATCGGAGTTGCAATTACAGAAATATTCCGAAGAACTAAAAGAAAGCAATGCCACCAAAGATAAATTTTTCTCCATCATTGCCCACGATCTGAAAAGCCCATTTAATTCCATCATCGGGTTTTCGGAATTGCTGATGGAAAACTATCGCGAGTATAGCGAAAGGGAAATTGAGGACAGCCTGAATATGATAAAGAAGTCTTCGCGCCAGGCGTATGATTTGCTCGAAAATCTCCTCGTTTGGGCACGCTCCCAAACCGGTAAAATTGATTTTCGTCCCGAAACGTTTGCCTTATCTCAGGACATCAGCGACACTCTTGCTATTGCCCGCAACATTGCCGACAAGAAAAACATCCGAATTATCAATAATATTCAGGAGCCTTGCCTGGTTTATGCCGACAAAAACATGCTGAATACCATCTTGCGCAACTTGCTTGCAAACGCTATTAAATATACTCCCCGTAACGGTAGCATCATTATAAACTGCCGCCAACATAGCGGTAATATCGAATTTTCGGTGAAGGACAATGGCATCGGCATTCCCAAACAAAATATTGGACAACTTTTTAGAATAGACAGCAAATACAGTACTCCCGGTACCGAAAAAGAACAGGGAACCGGCTTGGGGCTCATCCTTTGCCGCGAATTTGTGGAAAAACACGGCGGACAGATATGGGCGGAAAGCGAAGAAGGCAAAGGTAGCACTTTCAGCTTTACCCTTCCTCTTCATTGATTTTACCGTGTCTTCTCCTGAAATTTTTCGCTAAAAAATAGAAAAATTGGCAACCCCATAAAGGATTTGTTAAATATCGGCAACTTTTTCAGGACGAGGCACACTGTTAGAGATTCCTCCCTTCGGTCGGAATGACGGTCGTCCTTGAAGAAATGAGGGGTGGGAGTGTGGGCGGCGCAGCCGCCCACACTCCCATCATTACCATCATCTTGTGGACAGTCATTCCGACCGAAGGGAGGAATCTGTTTAGTTCAAACGAGGAGCCAAACAGACTTTTGCTATTTTGTAAATGTTAAAACGAATCTCCGGGAAAGCTTTTGCCATTTTGCAAATATTAAAACGAACCTCCGGAAAGGCTTTTGCCATTTTACAAATATTAAAACGAACCTCCGGGAAAGCTTTTCACCATAGTGTGAAAGTCCAAACGAGAGCTGCGGCAAGCTTTCGCACATTGGTGAAAGTTTAAACCAAGGGTCGGTGTTTATAATAATCGAGCGACTGGCGATGATGTAGCAGTTTCCTCACTGCGTTACCAATGACAGATTTACGCAACTGGTACATTTTCTGGTAGTTTAACATTCAGTTCTTTGACAAGTCTGTTTAGTGTTTTTTATCTTATTGGCTAACAATTGTTCCTCATAATGGGTGACACCTTGTTCAACAAAAATCGACTCCTTTAACCATCATGCGCCAATATAGTATTGCTAATTTTCGAGCCATCGCTTTTATCGCAATACGGGGACCTTTCCGTCCTCTTAGCCTTCGACCAAAGGAGCCGATTGCAATGTTTTTACTGTTTATCAGGCTTTGTGCGATTGTACCGGAAAATCTGGCCTGCTGCGCCGGGTGCCCCTTTCTTTTTGGCATTTTTGTGCATTTTCCCAGAGTTATGCTGGCCCGGGGCCAAACCAAGCCAACTTGTAAAATGCTTTTTCTGTGGGCCATTTTTTGCAGATCAGGTCCTGTTTCTGCCAATAGCTGCATCCATGTGTAATCGGTAATGCCTGATATTACTGTTGCATCTTTGCCCTCGAACACGTTTAAAAGGTTTTCTTCCAGTTTTTCAACACATGGTCTATGATGACGGATTGCTTTTCGTTTTTTTTTTTAGATTCTGGCCCTTGCCTGATTGTCCAATCCGATTGATCACTGTATTGATCTGTTTGTCACATTCGGCAATTTGTTGCAAATAGAACATGTATCCATCATATGCCTGTTTTAATGCCAAAAAGCCCAGCTTGAGTGTATTTCCCCTCCAAAGCTTTCAATACGAAGTCTTTTTTGGTTTTCAATACACTTTGATGGCACAAAGCCCACAAGAACATGTTTATATTCCTTTCTCCCTTGAGGATTGCTTCAATTATAGCCATACCACTTGCTCCGTGTATTTGGCTCAACACTTCCTTAAGTCTGATATTCATCAATGTTAAGGCTTTTTTGCATATGGTTGATGTGCATAGCCGAGCTTTGAATGTGATCTTCTCTGAGGCGAAGATAACTTCTTAGTTCTTTTATATCGGCATCGACAACCAGGCACCTATTTAGCAATCCAAAGCTATGAAGTTCTTTGTATCCATTGACAATCTTTAACATCGGTTTTTTCGACCGGGAACCTGTTTGGTTTGGTGTCCATCGACAAGCCAAACATCAATACCGGCCTGCTTCCAATATCTCATATAAGATAACCCAGTATACCCCGGTGGCCTCCATAGCTACTGTTTTTTACCTTATGTTTCAAAAAGATAATTCCGAAGCAGAAGAAAAATCTTCTGTAAAGGTAGGGTGACTTACGACGGGTTGTCCTTCAACAGAGGTAAATACTTTTTTTTGCCCCCACGTCAATTCCAGCAACATTTGTTCTAATCTTTTCCATTATAATAAAATATTAAGTTAAAAAGATCTACACCCAAAAGGGGTTTTGTTAACTAAACGTTGGCAGGCTACCAATCGGACATTCCTTTGGAGGAAGTACCATACATTATGCCTCAATCTTTT